>CAWIVQ010000003.1:0-3712325 GCA_963839575.1 uncultured Actinomycetes bacterium
CGACGACGATCGGTGCGTCGGTCCGGGCGCGGAGCTCTTCGACGGGGAGTGACGAATCCACTCCGACGACCCGGATCGACGACAAGGGCGATGTACCGGTGGCGCCGGACCAGCCGGCACGCTTCCTGCAGGTTGCGGGCGCTCTCCGCCTTGAAACCGCCGTAGCGGATCGCGGAGATAGTCCTTCTCCGCGAGGCGCGGTCGGCATCGAGGATCAGCACCGTGTCCATTCGTCGCGGCCTTCTCTCGTCAGCCTGCGAGCTTGTCGAGCCCGAGGTTGAGCTCGAGCACGTTCACCGCTTTCTCGCCGAGGAATCCGAGGGAGCGGCCGTCGGTGTGCGCCTTGATCTGCGTCATGACCGTTGCGAGCGGGAGGTGTCGAGCAGTCGCAACGCGTTGTGCCTGCATGTCGGCGTTGGCGATCGAGATGTCGGGGTCGAGACCCGAGGCCGACGCGGTCACCGCGTCGACGGGCACCTTCGTGTTGGCGGCCAGGTTGTTGAACGCCCGGTACGCCAACGCCCGCTCGGGCACCGTGTTCGGGTCGCAGACGTACGAGCCGTCCTTGTTCTTCTCGTACACCGGGTTTCCGGCCTTGTCGGTGATGTCGTTCCCATCCTTGTCGGTCGCCTGTACCGGAACGCAGTACGGATCGGCTCGGCGTCGCGTAGATGTTCGTCTTGGTCGGTGATGCTGACGCCCGGGATGTTGCCGATGAGGTTCGGGTTCGACGGCCCGAGGTTCGAGGCACTGCTCGAGCTCGCGTCGTAACCGTCGTACCGGCCGCCGACGGGCGCGGCTGGAAGTACTGCGGCAAGCGGGTTGCCGTCCTTGTCGGTGAAGTTCTGACCGAGCAGCGACGAACCCACGACCTTGCCGTTGACCTTCACGAGCGAGTCGTTGGCCTTGCTGTGGAACGCGACCTGGGAGATCCCGGTCACGACCAGCGGGTAGACGAAGCCCGAGCGTGACGGTCATGACGACCATGACGATGAGGGCGGTGAGGAGCTGGCGACGAATCATCAGTGGACTCCGAGCGCGCTGACTATGAGGTCGATGAGCTTGATTCCGACGAACGGGGCGATGATGCCGCCGACGCCGTAGATCAGTGAGGTTGCGGCGCAGCACGGCGCTGGCCGACATCGCCCGGAACTTCACGCCGCGCAGTGCGAGCGGGATGAGCAAGACGATGATGATCGGCGTTGAAGATGACCGCACTCAGGATCGCCGAGTGCGGGTTGTCGAGCTTCATGATGTTGAGGGTCCGCAACGGCGGGAACACACCCATGAACATCGCGGGGATGATGGCGAAGTACTTGGCGACGTCGTTCGCGACCGAGAACGTCGTGAGCGACGCCACGCGTGATGAGGAGCTGCTTGCCGATTTCGACGACCTCGATGAGCTTCGTCGGGTTCGAGTCGAGGTCGACCATGTTGCCGGCCTCTTTGGCGGCCTGGGTGCCGGTGTTCATCGCGACGCCGACGTCGGCCTGTGCAAGTGCGGGCGCGTCATTCGTGCCGTCACCGGTCATGGCGACGAGGAAGCCGCCCTGCTGCTCCTTGCGGATATAGGCCAGCTTGTCTTCGGGTGTCGCCTCGGCCAGGAAGTCGTCGACGCCGGCTTCCTTGGCGATCGCGGCCGCGGTGAGCGGATTGTCGCCGGTGATCATCACCGTGCGAATGCCCATCCGGCGCAGCTCCTCGAACCGGGCCGCGATGCCTTCCTTGACGATGTCCTTGAGGTGGATCACGCCCAGGATGCGACCGTTCTCGGCCACGACGAGCGGCGTTCCGCCACCTCGCGCGATGCGCTCGACGAGCGGCTCCAGCGTCTCCGGGACGGCACCCCCTTCCTCGGCGACCCACCGCTGGACCGAGTCGGCCGCGCCTTTGCGAACGACCCGGCCCGCGATGTCGATGCCCGACATACGAGTCTGTGCGGTGAACGGCACGAGTACGGCGTCGCCGAGCTCGTGCTCGAGCAACCCGAACCGATCCCTGGCGAGCACCACGATCGACCGACCTTCGGGGGTCTCGTCGGCGAGGCTCGAGAGCTGCGCAGCCTCTGCCAGCGTCGCTTCGTCGACACCCGAGACGGGCAGGAACTCGACGGCTTCGCGGTTGCCGATCGTGATCGTTCCGGTCTTGTCCAACAAGAGCGTCGAGCAGTCGCCCGCGGCTTCGACGGCACGGCCGCTCATCGCCAACACGTTGTGTTGAACCAACCGATCCATGCCGGCAATGCCGATCGCAGAGAGCAACGCGCCGATCGTGGTCGGGATGAGACATACCAACAACCGACGAGCACGACAATCGACTGCTGCGCGTTGGAGTAGATCGCAAAGGGCTGGAGGGTGACGACCGCGAGCATGAAGATGATCGTCAAGTCCGGCCAGCAGGATGTTGAGCGCGATCTCGTTCGGTGTCTTCTGTCGTTCCGCGCCTTCGACGAGCGCGATCATTCGATCGAGGAACGTCTCGCCGGGCTTCGACGTGATCTTCACGACGATCTCGTCCGACAACACGCGCGTGCCGCCGGTCACCGCGGAGCGATCGCCGCCGGATTCGCGGATCACGGGCGCGGATTCACCCGTGATCGCCGACTCGTCGACCGACGCGATGCCCTCGACGACGTCGCCGTCGCCCGGAATCACCTGACCGGGGCGCACGACGCACAGATCACCGACCTGCAGCTTGTTCGAGGGCGTCTCGGCAAGGCTGCCGTCGGGCTGCCGCACGTATGCGATGGTCTCGGCGCGTGTCTTGCGCAGCGCTTCGGCCTGCGCTTTGCCTCTGCCTTCAGCCATCGCTTCGGCGAAGTTCGCGAACAACACCGTGAACCAGAGCCAGGCGGCAACGAGTCCGGCGAACCAGTTCGTCGCCGAGCCGACGCGGCCGAGGTCGCGGAAGAACAGGAACGTCGTGAGGACACTGCCGACCTCGACGATGAACATCACCGGGTTCTTGGCCTGCAAGCGCGGGTCGAGCTTCACGAAGCTGTCGAGAAGCGCGCGCCGCACGATCGCCGGCTCGAACAGTGCCTTGCCGCGACGCTTCGAGTGGTGCGGATCCGTTTCCGGCCCGTGGGGTTCGAGCGTCTTCAGACCCGAAGGAACTTCAGACATGGTCACGTCACCTACTCCTTAGAAGTGGCCGACGAGGTGCTCGACGATGGGGCCGAGCGCCAGCACGGGGAAGAAGGTCAAACCGGCGACGATCACGACGATTGCCGTGAGCAGTCCACCGAACAACGGCGTGTCGGTGCGGAACGTGCCGGCCGTCGCGGGGATCGCCTGCTTGCGCACCAGCGAGCCCGCGATCGCGAGCATCGGGATGATCAAGAAGAATCGCCCGACGAGCATCGTGATGCCCATCGTCGTGTTGTACCAATTGGTGTTCGTCGTGATGCCGCCGAAGGCCGAGCCGTTGTTGCCTGCCGACGACGCAAACGAGTACACGACCTCCGACAGACCATGCGCGCCCGGGTTGTAGATCGAGCTCACCGCGGACCTCATCACGACGGACGCGGCCGCGAAGCCGAGGATGGCGACCGGCGCGAACAGGATGTGCAGCACCACCATCTTCATCTCGGCCGCCTGGATCTTCTTGCCGAGGAACTCCGGCGTTCGGCCGACCATCAAGCCGGCGATGAAGATCGTCAGTAACGCGAGCACAAGCATCCCGGTGAGGCCGACGCCGAGTCCGCCCGGCGTGACTTCGCCCAGGAGCAGGTTCGTCAGCGGTACGAGACCACCGATCGGCGTGAAGCTGTCGTGGAACGAGTTCACCGAACCGTTCGACGAACCGGTCGTCGCGCCGGCCCACGTACCCGAGGCCGATGGACCGAAGCGGACCTCCTTGCCCTCCATGTTGCCGCCCGGTTGCGCGGCGCTCACGGTTTGCGTAACGCCAGCCCGGTTCAACTGCACGTTGCCGTGCGATTCCGAACCGACCGCCACGCCGATCGACAGCGTCATCAACAGGAACATCGATCCGAAGATCACCCAGCCGAACCGCTTGCTCTTGACCAGGAGACCGAGCGCGTACGTCGCCGCGAACGGGATCATGATGATGAAGAACATCTCGATCATGTTCGTGAGACCGTTGGGGCTCTCGAACGGGTGCGCGGAGTTCGTGTTGAAGAATCCGCCACCGTTCGTACCGAGCTGCTTGATCGCGAGCTGGCTGGCGACCGGGCCGCCCGGAATCGTTTGCGTCCCACCCGCGACCGTCGTGACCGTTGTCGACGCGTGGAAGTTCTGGATCACGCCCTGGCTCGCGAGCACGATGGCCGCAACGAACGCGATCGGCACGAGGATTCGCAGCGTCGTGCGGATGAGGTCGACCCAGAAGTTGCCGATCGTGCGGCCCTTGCGGCGCGTCAATCCACGGATGAGCGCCACCATTACCGCGAGGCCGGCGGCAGCAGACGCGAAGTTCTGGACCGCGAGCCCGGCCATCTGCGTGAGGTGGCTCATCGTCGACTCGCCGCCGTAGCTCTGCCAGTTCGTGTTGGTGATGAAGCTGGCCGCGGTGTTCCACGCGAGATCGGGGTGCACCGCCGCCAGATGGTCCGGGTTGAACGGCAGGTGCGACTGCAGGCGCTGGAACCCGTAGACGAACAGCAACGAGACCGCGCTGAAGGCGAGCAGCGAGAACGTGTACGTCGTCCATCGCTGCTCGCTCTCGGGATCGATCCCGCAGACGCGGTAGGTCAGTCGCTCGATCGGGCCGAAGACCCGGTCGCCGGGCGCCTTGCCTCCCGCCCACACCTTCGCCATGTAGCCGCCGAGAATCGGCGTGAAGACGAAGATGAGGCCGAGGAAGACCAAGAGTTGGATCCAGCCTGCGGTTGTCATTACAGCTTCTCCGGGAACACGAGGGCGTACACGAGGTACGCGGTCAGGGCGACGGCGAGGATGAGACCGAGCGTGTTGTCGTAACTCATGCGGCTGCGACCTCCAGCGCTGCATCTCCAATGCACGGGCACCACGCGCCCGCGCTTACGGCCTGCGCCTGGGTACTCATGCGGCTGCGACCTCCAGCGCTGCATCTCCAATGCACGGGCACCACGCGCCCGCGCTTACGGCCTGCGCCTGGGTACTCATGCGGCTGCGACCTCCAGCGCTGCATCTCCAATGCACGGGCACCACGCGCCCGCGCTTACGGCCTGCGCCTGGGTACTCATGCGGCTGCGACCTCCAGCGCTGCATCTCCAATGCACGGGCACCACGCGCCCGCGCTTACGGCCTGCGCCTGGGTACTCATGCCGCGACCTGCTTCTCGGCGACCTCGCCCTCGAGCGACTCCTCGACGGGGTCGGGTCCGATGATGCGATCGCACGCGACTGTCAGCAGTCCGGCGAGCACGAAGAACACGATTGTCAGCGCGATGAACGCGAAATCGTTGTGCACGGGTCCTCCCGCGTAATCAACGCCCGCACCTCGGGCGTGCCGATTCAGAATGCGCCCAGGCACCCGGCAAAGGCACTCCGTTTGACGCGTCCGTGACGCGAATCGGCCCGTGTTGACGCGGCCCATACGTCATGAAGGGCCCGGCCACTGCGCGAGGCCGGAAACACGTCGGAAACAAACGCGAAAAGGGCGTGCAACCGACGTCACATCGGTGACCTATGCGCGTCTCATCCGCGTCAAGAGGGTTGGCGGCGGGGCGCAATATCCGTACAACGCTTCTCACACGAGCCGCTCGGTGCGGCGAGAGGAGCAACTGTGTACGACCTCATCAGCGTCGCGTTCGTCGTGGGCTTCTTCGCATTGTGTGTGGCCTATGCGCACGCGTGCGACCGGATCCTGGGGCCCGACGAACAGGCCATGGCTGACGAAAGCCCGAGCGAGACGCCGGGCCCGGCGGACGAGGCGGTAGCGGCGTGACACCCGTGCTCGCGGCGTCCGGCGCCGACAACTTGACCGCAATGGTGCTCGCGGTCGGCTTGGTGATCTTCCTGTTCTTCGCCCTCGTCTTTCCGGAGAAGCTGTAATGCGCGCGTCCGAGTGGATTCAGTTCATCGCTCTGGCTGCGTTGCTCATCGTCAGCACGCCGATCGCGGGCGCCTACATGGCGAAGGTGTACAGCAACGGGCGCGCCCCGGGTGACCGTGTGTTCGGTCCGATCGAGCGACTGATCTACCGCGTCTGCGGCATCGACGGGAAGGGCGAGCAGCGCTGGAAGACGTACACGATCTCCCTGCTCTCGTTCAACGCGGTGGCCATCCTCGCGGTGTACTTCGTCCAGCGCATCCAGGACTACCTCCCGATCAATCCCACGCACGTCACCGCCGTGCCGCCGTTCATGGCCCTCAACACATCGGTGAGCTTCGTCACGAATACCGACTGGCAGAGCTACGTACCCGAGGTGACGGTCTCGCACCTCACGCAGATGGCGGTGCTCGGCGTCGAGAACTTCCTGTCGGCCGCGATCGGCCTCACGGTTGCGGTCGCGCTCATCCGCGGTCTCGCCCGCCGGCGTTCGAACACGATCGGCAGCTTCTGGGTCGACCTCGTGCGGAGCAGTGTCCGCATCCTCCTCCCGCTGTCGCTGATCCTTGCCGTTGTCTTCTTGAGCCAGGGCGTGATCGACAACTTCCACGGCAACACGCCGTACAAGCCGGTGGACTCGGCACTCGTGCAAGCCAAGGACTCGAGCGGGCAACCCACCGGTTCCGCGGTCGTGCCCGGCGGTCCCGTCGCCTCGCAAGAGGCGATCAAGGAGCTCGGAACCAATGGCGGCGGCTTCTACAACGCCAACTCCGGCCACCCGTTCGAGAACCCGAACGGCCTCACGAACTTCCTGCAGATGTACTTCGCCGCCCTCATCGGCTTCGGGCTCACGTACACGTTCGGGAAGATGGTCGGCGACAAGCGCCAAGGCTGGGCCGTCTTCGCAGTGATGCTCGCGTTCTGGGCGTTGCCGATGCTCGGAACGCAGCTCCTCGAGACCCACGGGAACCCGCAGCTCACCGCCGCGGGCGCATCGCAGACCGCAACGGCCACCAATCCCGGCGGCAACCTCGAAGGAAAGGAGGTGCGCTTCGGCGCCGCGGCCAGCGCGATGCACGGGTCCAACTCGACCAGCACGACGACCGGCTCCGTCAACTCATCTCATGATTCGTGGACACCGCTCGGCGGCGGCATCGTGCTCACGAACATCCTGCTCGGCGAGTACGGCCCGGGCGGCATCGGATCGGGCCTCTACGGCGTGCTTGATCCTGGCGCTCATCTCGGTGTTCATCGCCGGGCTCATGGTCGGGCGGACGCCCGAGTACATGGGCAAGAAGATCCGCGCCCCCGACGTCAAGCTCGCCACGCTCTACGTCCTCGCGGTACC
Organism: uncultured Actinomycetes bacterium; assembly: GCA_963839575.1. Taxonomy (GTDB): domain Bacteria; phylum Actinomycetota; class Acidimicrobiia; order IMCC26256; family PALSA-610; genus PALSA-610. The sequence goes on from CAWIVQ010000003.1 coordinate 7,345, forward strand.
GACCGTGACGTTGGTGCTGGCCGGGATCGCCGCGATCCTTTCCACCGCCGTCAGCCAGCTCGGCAACACGGGGCCGCACGGCCTGTCGGAGATCCTCTATTCCTACGCATCCGCGGCCAACGGCAACGGCTCGGCGTTCCCGGGCATCACCGTGACGTCGCACTGGTACGAGCTGACCCTGGCGTTTTCGATCCTCGTCGGCCGGTACGTGCTGATCGTGCCGGTACTCGCGATCGCGGGCGGCTCCGCGCGCAAGCAGCCGGCCCCGGCCTCGGCCGGAACGTTCCCGACGCACGGCCCACTGTTCGCCGGCCTGCTGTTCGCCGTGATCCTGATCCTCGTCGGGCTCACGTACTTCCCCGTGCTCTCGCTCGGGCCCATCGTCGAGCACTTGAAGCTGTAGGAGTCCAGTGACTGTCACCGATCTCAACCCCGAATCACCCGACACATCGTCGATGCACGAACCCGGGAAGAGCGCGTCGAAGCGCGGCGCGCTCGTTGAGCCCGCAGATCGTGCGCCGCGCGATGCTCGACTCGGTCAAGAAGCTCCACCCCCGTACCGAGGTGCGGAACCCGGTGATGTTCGTCGTGTTCATCGGGAGCCTGCTCACGACGTACCTGTTCGTGCGCGACCTCCCGACCGCCTCGGCGGCCGACAGCGTGTTCACGGGCCTCGTCGCGGTCTGGTTGTGGTTCACGGTGCTCTTCGCGAACTTCGCGGAGGCCGTGGCCGAAGGCCGGGGCAAGGCGCAGGCCGACACGCTCCGCAAGACCCGTTCGGAGACCGTGGCGCACGTGTTGCTCAGCGACGGATCGACCGTCGAGCGGCAATCCTCGGAGCTCCACGTCGGAGATCTCGTCGTGGTCGTCGCCGGCGAGCTCATTCCCGGCGACGGCGACGTGATCGAAGGCATCGCGTCGGTCGACGAGTCGGCGATCACCGGCGAGTCGGCACCGGTGATCCGCGAATCCGGCGGCGATCGTTCCGCGGTCACCGGCGGCACCCGTGTTCTGTCGGACCGGATCGTCGTGAAGATCCTCGCCGAGCCGGGCGAGAGCTTCATCGACCGCATGATCGCACTGGTCGAGGGCGCCAACCGCCAGAAGACGCCGAACGAGATCGCGCTGAACATCCTGCTGGCGGGGCTGAGCATCGTCTTGATGCTGGCGACCGCGACGATCCAACCATTCGCGAGGTACTCGAGCGGAGAGCAGGCGATCACCGTCCTCGTCGCGTTGTTGGTTTGCCTCATCCCGACGACAATCGGTGCGTTGCTCTCCGCGATCGGGATCGCGGGAATGGACCGGTTGGTGCAACGCAATGTACTCGCGATGTCGGGCCGGGCGGTCGAAGCCGCCGGCGACGTCGCGACACTGCTGCTCGACAAGACGGGAACCATCACCTACGGCAACCGGATGGCCGCCGCATTCCTCCCGGTCGGCGGTGTCGACGAGCGCACGCTCGCGTCGGTCGCGTTGCTCTCCAGCTTGGCGGACGAGACGCCCGAGGGGCGTTCGATCGTGACGCTCGCGGAGAATCGCTACTCGCTCGAGCCGGAGAACATCGACGAGGCGGAACTCGTCGCGTTCACCGCACAGACCCGCATGAGCGGGATCGAGTGGCACAACCGTTCGATCCGTAAGGGCGCGGCCGACTCGGTCGTGCGCTGGGTAGAGGAACGGAACGGCCACGTTCCGGGCGACCTCGCCGGCATCGTCGAGGGCATCGCGCAGGGCGGCGGCACGCCGCTCGTCGTGGCCGAGGGCACCCACGTGCTCGGGGTCGTCCACCTCAAGGACACCGTGAAGACCGGCATCGCCGAGCGCTTCGCGGAGATGCGTGCGATCGGCATCCGCACGGTGATGATCACCGGCGACAACCCGCTGACCGCGGCCGCGATCGCGAAGGAAGCCGGCGTCGACGACTTCATGGCCGAAGCGACGCCGGAGGACAAGCTCGCGCGCATCCGCGCCGAGCAGTTCGGCGGGTCGCTGGTCGCCATGACGGGCGACGGCACGAACGACGCGCCCGCGCTCGCGCAGGCCGACGTCGGCGTCGCCATGAACACGGGAACTCAGGCCGCCAAAGAGGCCGGCAACATGGTCGACCTCGACTCCGATCCGACGAAGCTCATGGACATCGTCGAGATCGGCAAGCAAATGCTGATCACCCGAGGATCGCTCACGACGTTCTCGATCGCGAACGACGTGGCGAAGTACTTCGCGATCATCCCCGCGATGTTCGTCGGCGTCTTCCCCGAGTTGAACTCCCTCAACATCATGCATCTCGCCAACCCGCACTCGGCGATCCTGAGCGCGGTCATCTTCAACGCGATCGTCATCGTCGCCCTCATCCCTCTCGCACTGCGCGGGGTCAAGTTCCGGGCGATGAACGCCGCCTCGATCCTCCGCCGCAACCTGCTGATCTACGGAGTCGGTGGGGTCATCGCTCCGTTCATAGCCATCAAGCTGATCGACCTCGTCGTATCAGGTCTGGGAGTCCACTAATGGTGCGGATGCAGCGAAGCAACGAAGTGCGTAGCGAAGGAGCCGTGTAGTGCGCCGTCAAATTCTCACCTCGGTCATCATGTTCGTCGCGCTCACGGTGCTGCTCGGGTTGATCTACCCGCTCGCCGTGTACGCGATCGGTCAGGTCGGGTTCAAGAACCAGGCCGAAGGCTCGTTGATCAAGGTCAACGGGCAGGTCGTGGGATCGAAGCTGATCGCCGAGGACTTCACGAGCGCGAAGTACTTCCAGCCCCGCCCGTCGAAGGCCGGGGTGGGCTACGACGGCAACGGCTACGACGCGGCGCGAGCGCGGCATCGAACCAGGGTCCTTCGAACCCGAACCTCATCGGCAACGTCCCGGGAGTCAACCTCGACAGCACGACGAACCCGTACGCAACCCCGACCGATCCGAGGTGTGTCCCGGTGCAGGCCACCGACAAGGACGGCAACGACGTCACCGACAAGAACGGCAACCCCGTGTACGAGAAGAACAAGGACGGCACCTACGCGTGCAACCCGAACACCGTGCCGCAGAGGGTGCTCGCGTTTCGCGCCGAGAACGGGCTGGCCGCGAGCGTGAAGGTTCCGGTCGACGCGGTGACGGCGTCGTTCTCCGGGCTCGACCCCGACATCAGTGTGGCGAACGCGCGGCTACAAGCTCCCCGGGTAGCCCGCGTTCGCCACATGCCGGTCGATCAGGTGCTCGCACTCGTCGCGAAGCACACCGATGGGCGCGGACTCGGGTTCATGGGCGAGCCCGGTGTCAACGTCCTCGAGCTCAACCTGGCGCTCGATGGCCGGTCGACTCACTGACGAGGTCGTCGTCGAACTCGGGCTTCGGCACGAAGCGCACGCCCATGCCCGGCTCGGTGAGGAAGTACCGCGGGCGGGTGGGGTCGGGCTCGAACTTCTGGCGAAGCTGCGCCATGAACTGGCGCAAGTAGTTCGTCTGGTTGACGTAGCTCGGACCCCACACCTCCTCCAACAACTTGCGCTGGCTCACGAGGCGGTCGGGATTGCGCACGAGGATCTCGACGAGGTGCCACTGGGTGGGTGTGAGGCGGATCTCGTCGCCGGCCGCGTTCGCGGCGCGCTTCATGCCGAGATCGATACGGAACGCGTCGGTCTCGACGACCGGCAACAGTTCGTCGCCGGGCTTTGCCCGCCGGAGCGCGGCGTGCAGGCGCGCGAGCAACTCGCGCATGCTGAACGGCTTGGTCACGTAGTCGTCGGCGCCGGCATCGAACGCCAGGATCTTCATCGATTCCTGGTCGCGAGCCGACAGCACGATGATCGGGATGGATGTCCAGCCGCGCAACCCGTGCACCACCTCGATACCGTCGATGCCGGGCAGCCCCAGATCGACGATGGCCGCGTCGTGCACGCTCGTCGCCGCTCGCGAGAGCGCGGCCTCACCGCTCTCGACGAGATCGACCTCGTAGCCCCGTGCGCGCAGGTGCGCACCGAGGGCACGGAGCATCGGACGCTCGTCGTCGACTACCAAGATGCAACTCATGACTCACGCTCCAGTACCGGCAATGCGATAGGAAGGCTGAGCACCATCGTGATGCCACCGCCCGGCGTGTCCTCCACCAAGATGTCGCCGCGCACTGCTTCGACGAATCCCTTCGAGACGGCCAATCCCAAACCGACGCCCGTGGTCGTGTCGGTGTCACCGAGCCGCTGGAACGGTTGGAACAGCCGATCCCGCTGGACGACGGGTATCCCGCAGCCGCGATCGACGATCCGGAGATCGATGCGTCCGCCCACCGCACCGGCTTCGATGCGAACCGGCCGGTCGGCGGTCGAGTGCCGAACCGCGTTGTCGACGATGTTCGCGACCGCCCGCTCGACCAGTGCGGCGTCGACCTCGACCCGCGGCAGTGATTCGGGTACGTCGACGACGACATTTCGGGCCCGGTCGCCGAGGCTCGCCAGCGCGGCCGGCACGATCTCGTCGAGCCCGACCGTTCGCGTGTCGAGATGGAGCACGCCCGCTTGCAACCGGCTCATGTCGAGCAGGTTCTCGACGAGAGCGTGGAGCCGGTCGGCCTCGGCGTCGATGGCGGCCATGAACTCGTGCGTATCGGCGTACGACCAGGTCACGTCCGGCTCCAACCAACCGCTCGCCTGCGCCTTGATCGACGCCAGCGGTGTGCGCAGGTCGTGGCTCACCGCCGCGAGCAACGCGTTCCGCAGGTCGTTGGTACGCGAAAGATCTCCCGCCGCGTTGGCTTCCAGCTCGAGGCGATGTATCGCGCTGACGGCTTCGAGGTACGAGAGCAACGTCGCGACCAGTCGGTGCGCATCCACCGGGAGGGCGGGGCCGGTCATCACGAGCACGTGGCCGTCGCGCAAGTCGTAGCGCTCACCGTCGTCGGGGTTGGTGATCGCGGGGGCGCCCGTGCTCGCCTCGACGATCCACTCGTCGTCGTGCGGCCAGAGCAGCGCCACCGCGCTGCGGTCGAGCGCGCTGTGGATCTCCTCCACCACCGCCTGCGGAGGGTTCGGCCGCGCGAGCCGATCGGCGAGCGCCATCACGACATCGGCTTCGTCGCGCGCGCGGAGCGCTTCGACGCGGCGTTGAGCAGCATGCTCGACGACCGCCGCGATCACCGCGGCCGAGGCCAGGAACGCGACGACGTACACCGCGTCGGAGCCGCGCGCCATCGCGAGCGACCGGTACGGCGGGATGAGGTACCAGTCGACGACGAAGATCGCGGCGATCGCGGTAACCAGCGCCGGGAGACGACCGCCGATGGCGGCGACGACCACGACGACGCCGAGGAACAAGAGGAGGCCGGCGCTCGACGTGACTGCACCCGGATGGTGCGGCTCGAGGGCCGAGAAGTGCGCGACGAGCGCGGTAACGACGACCACCGCCGCCGCCGCCACTGCGAATGCGGTGACGAGCCGATCGCGCGGGTGCACGAAGTGGATGGGAACTCTCGGGAAGCGACCGGCCCGACCGCGGCGTCGTCTTCCTCGGTCGAGATCACGTGCACGTCGATCTCGCGCGACGCGCGAACGACACGGTTGACCACCGAGCCCCGGGTCAGCTCGGTCCAGCGCGAGCGCCGGCTGGTGCCGAGCACGAGCTGGGTCACGCGCCGCGCCGCGGCGAACCCGACAAGCGTTGCGGGCACGTCCGCACCCACGACCGAGTGGTAGCTCCCGCCGAGCTCCTCGAGCAACGCTCGATGCCGCGCGAGCAGGTCCGACATCTCGCGCTTCAGGCCGTCGTCGCTGACGACGTGCACACCGAGAAGGTCGCCCTGCGTGCGCCGCGCCATGCGCGCGGCGCGGCGGATCACCTGGTCGTTTCCGGGTGCGCCGGTCAGCGCCACCATGACGCGTTCCCGTGTCTCCCACGGGCCGGCGATGCCGTGTTGACCCATGTAGGCCTGCAGCGAGTCCTCGACACGATCCGCGACCCACAGAAGCGCGAGCTCGCGCAACGCACCGAGGTTTCCGACCCGGAAGTAGTTGCCGAGGGCAGCGTCGACCTTCTCGGGCGCGTAGATGTTGCCGTGAGCCATCCGGCGCTGGAGCGCCTCCGGGCTCATGTCGACGAGCTCGATCTGATCGGCACGCCGCACTACCGCGTCGGGCACCGTCTCGCGCTGGATCACGCCGGTGATGCGATTGACGACGTCGTTCACGCTCTCGAGGTGTTGGATGTTCACGGTCGAGATCACTTCGATGCCCGCCGCGAGCAGCTGCTCGATGTCCTGCCAGCGCTTCTCGTTGGCCGATCCCGGCACGTTGCTGTGCGCGAGCTCGTCGACGAGCACGGTCTGCGGACGACGGGCGATGATCGCGTCGACGTCGACCTCTTCCCAGACCGCGACCGCGATACTCGACGCGCCGCGGCGGCACGACCTCGAGGTCGCGGATCTGCGCGATCGTCTTCGGTCGGTCGTGCGTGACGACGAGCCCGATGACGACATCGGCACCACGGGCCCGCCGCCGCCAACCCTCGTCGAGCATCGCGTAGGTCTTGCCTACACCGGGGGCCGGGCCCAAATAGATGCGTAGCTTGCCGCGCATGATGTCAGCTCCTGACGTTCGTCAAGTGCCGACCAGACTTCCCGGCTCGCCAAAATCACTATACGAGTCCGTGACGCCAATCTGATTATCTTGACGCGAACCATGCGCGTCCTGACGCCGAATTGACGCGCCACCGCGAGAGGGCACTCGATGCACACGATCGTCGTTGGAGTCGACGGTTCCGAGCCGAGCATTCGCGCGCTGAGGTTCGCGGCGCGGCTCAGCGAGGATCTCGCTAACGCACGACTCGTCGTTGCTCACGCTCGGTATGTGCCGTCGCTGTGGGCGCCGAAACACGTCCCGGAGGCGGAGTTCTCCGACCTCCTCGACGAGGCCGACCAGTTCGTCCGCGAGACCGCGGAAGGCGTGCTCGAAGGCGGTGACGTGCCCTGGTCATCGAGTCGCGCGATGGCGAACCCTCGCACGTGCTGCGCGACATCGCGCACGAATCCGATGCGAGCTTCGTCGTCGTCGGACGAAGCGGTTGGTCGACCGTTCAGGAGCTTCTCCTCGGTTCGGTGTCGAACCGGCTCGTGCACCGAGCGCGACGTAAACGTGCTGCTCGTCCACTGACCTGATCCCGGACATGGCGGAGACACCGGGTTCGCTCCCCGCGGTCACTCGACTGGGCCGCGTTTGCCGTCGACGCCGGACGCAGCGCCTCGCTCCCGCGCCAGGCTCACCAGCGCGTCGTAGCGCCGCTGCACGTCCGTGCGATCCATGGGCTCGGAAACAGTCTCCTCGTTCGATCGCAGGATCATGTCCGCCTGACGGAGCAGGATGTCGCGCTGCTCGGTGGTCGTCGTGTATTCCGCGATCCTCGTCAACGCATCCAGCTGGCGGATCATGACGGCGGGCACCCCTCGGCCAGCCTGTCGGATTTTGTCGAACGCACGGTCGACGAATCGCTCGTAGCTCGGCTCGGTGGCGATGAGCCGCACCTTGCCCGTTTCGTCGAAGTACACACGTCGAGAGTGCCAGGCGGCAGTGATCTGGCAAAGGCCGTCGCTCAACCAGTCGATGCACGTCAGCGCGGTGAATGTGTCGTTGACCGCCGGCGAAAGAGCCCGAATGGCAATCTCGACGAGCTGATCGATCGCGAAGGCGAGGTCTTGTCGCAGCGTGCGATGTGCGCCGGTGACATGGGTTCGGTCGAGCTCACGCGCAATCGCAGGCTCCGCGGAGGCCGGCCACACCCGAGCGAGAGGAAGCCCCTGCACCACGAAGTGACCAGGACGATAGAGCAGCTGGATAACGGCGTCCGCGTCGGTCGCGATGTCGACAAGCGTCGAATAGCGCACGAACTGCAGATAGCCGCTGCGGGTCGCAGGGATCGGCGCGCCATCGACCTCGAGCCGTTCGGGCAGCGTGCCCGCCGACGCGAGCGACGCCCGCCGCTCGCCATCGTCGGCCGCAAACTCCGCAGCGATCGCGTTGGACAGGTCGCGTGCGATCCCGGCGATTACCTCGGGAAGTTGAATAGAAATGGCGACGTGATGGATGAAGTACACGAGCACGGCCAAGTCGACGAGCGTCAGTGCAAGCGTGGCCGTGATCGATAGGTGAGGGACGAAGTCGCCGTGCGGGCCGTGGGACACGGAACCGAGCGTGAGGATCGCGAAGAAGAACGAAGCGACGAACGTGCCGAGTGTGAATTGCACTCCTCGATCGCGAATGAAGTTCCGGAGCATCCGCGGCCCGAACTGGGTCGACGCGAGCGTGAGCGCGACGATCACAATCGAGAACACGAGCCCGACGACCGTGATGATCGCCGCGGCGAGTGCCGTCAGGATCTGGCGTGCGGCGTCGGCGGAACCGTTGTTCACCCATGCCGGCAGCGTGAGACTGCCGTTGTACGCGGCGCGGTCGAGCGCATAGGTCGCTAGGAAGAGCGCTGCCGCGGCGAGGATCTCAGCGGTCGAGATCACCCACAGGCTCGTCCGCAAAGCTTCCCGGCGCCAGTCTGACGCGGCTCGCAGCGTGTGTCGGCGAGCCGTATGGGTCTCAGTCACTGCGGAACCTCGGGATAGGTCGGCCAATCTGCCGACCAGACTTCCCGGCGCACCGTTAGCAGGCTATCCGAGTCGAGCGATTCCTCTGGGCGATAGGCCACGTCGCTCGTCATGAGGACACGATCACGGGCTTCGGTCCCGGACCCGACGGTACTTCGCCTCTTTCTCGCGCGGCGCGATCCCAGTCAAATGGCCCGAGCGCAGTTAGCGTACCGGCGGGGATCGTCGGGCGAACGGGGCTGATACCTATGACCGAGATTCTCGTCATCGACCGCGACAAAGCCATGGCGCGGCGCGTTGTGCATCAACCTCCGTGCGCGCGGGTACGAAGCGCGCAGCGCGACCGCCGGTCGTGAGGGTCTCGCACTGGCCGGTCGGTTTCACTTCGACGCGGTTCTTCTGGACACCGACCTGAGCGACATGGACGGCCTCGACATCATCGCAGGCATCCGAGGCTGGTCGGCCGTACCGATCATCGTGATGTCGAAGGTGGACTCGGAGCTTGCCAAGATCGCCGCACTCGACGCCGGTACCGACGATTACGTCACGAAGCCCCTGAGCATGGGTGAGCTACTCGCACGATTACGCGCGGTCCTGCGACGTTCGCGAAACCTCGAAGAAGATCGTCACGTTGAGACGGCTGATTTCAACATCGATCTCGCCGCGAAGCGCGTTACGACCGCGAATGGAGACGTGCCGCTCACGCCAACCGAGTGGCGTCTGGTCGAGATTCTCGTTCGAAACGCGGGGCGGGTCGTGAGTCGTGAGTCGCTGCTGCGCGAGGTTTGGGGGCCGGCTTTTGAGTCGCAGACTCAGTACCTGCGCGTCTACTTCGCCCAGATTCGACGCAAGCTCGAGCCCAGTCCTTGTCGGCCGCGCTACTTCTTGACGTTACCGGGCCTCGGGTTGCGCTTCGAGAACAGGAGCGACCGCGAACTCACGATTCGTCCCGAAACCGCACCGCCCATTGAGACTCAGCGTGCGGCGTCCCGAGGACCGCGTGTCGACCTCGCAACGATCGGCGCGTGAGCGCATGAACGGTCGCGCGTCAGAACACTGCCAAGAGATCACGATCGACGTCTCTTTCGCGTCAGCACGTCTTTCGCCGGTCCGACACTGTCGCTTGAATGAACTCGACGTTGCGTTCGTCGGGGTCCGGGAAGCACCGCCGTCGGAGTTTCGGCAGCTGGTACAACTCCCCGGTACCCGAGCGACCCGAGTACGTGGGTGCTCCTCGGGTTCCGACGGCCAACGCATAGGAGGTGCAGACGTCACCGGTCCGGGGCGTTCGCCAGCGCGACGAGCGCTTCGTGGATCTCTTCCTTCGACGCGGTTCTGCAGACGCACGCTTGGTGAGGACACGGCGCGGGTGGTGCTGCGTCGGCTCGAACGAGGAGTAATCGCGGAACTCCGGCGGCAGCAAGATGTTCGATTCGTGCGGCGTCCCGCGGCCAACAGCACACGCCGACACCGTGCCGCGAGACAAGCAATTCGATGAACTCGCGCTCCTCGGGAACCGAGACGACCGGACCGAACCAAACACTGCACGGCACCGCCGCCGTGCTTGGAGGGCGATTCTCTGTCGTGATCACGTCTACCTCCGCTAGTCGGCCGTGGTTCGCCGACGCGCCGTCCACGCTCGTTCGACTCACACCCCACTGACGGGACGGAGTGCGTGCGATCGCTCGGAGACCTCGACGATGCTCAGACCCAGTCGAGCGAGGCGGCGCTGGAGCTTGTGCAGGTGATGTAGCAGCGTCCAGCGCGTCGTTCCCTCGGGCCAGACGCGATCGAGAAGCTCGACGTCAGCGACTTCCTCGTCGAAGTGGTACACGAGCACGCTTGCCAACATCGCGTTACGTTCCGAGAGAAACACGGTGTGGTCGCGGAAGGTGAGCTCGCCGCGCGGACCGATCGTCGGCGAATCCGGCCGGTGGTACGGATGACGCTCCCCCGTCGTCCCCACCCGGGGACCGAAGGGCCGGTCCGCACCGACGAGAGCTCGCACAACAGTGGTCTCGTTCATCTCGTCTTCTCCTCGGCCCGATTGAGATGAGTGACCGCACCCTCGGGCCCATACAGGTGAATGTCACCGCATTCGTCGACGACCATGAGCAGCAGTTCGTCCGTCGTTGACCAGCCGTCGAGCTTTCCGATGTCGGCAGGCGCGCGACTCGTCGCGGCTCAGCGCGCGCCGCCGCGACGCGGGAGTCGCACCAACTTCCTCGACGACAAGGTCGACGTGGCCTCCCTCAGCGTCGACGCGCGACAGGTGCACCTCGCGCAATGTGACGTCGCGCGGGGGTCCGACCCCGAACACGGGATCGGCCACTTGCGCGGCGACGAGGTATCGCACCCGAATCCGCCACGGCGCCACGAACGGGAACGCGATGCAACCGACGAACAGGAAGCCGAGCGTGCAACCGAGCAGGAATTCGCTCATCGCTAGGCCTGCCGCGCGATCAGGTATCGCATCGGAACCGCCGGGCCCAACTGCGTGATCGTGTCAACGACATCGGGCTCGAGGACATGGCGGGGCCGAATTGCGAAGTTGCACTCGCCGCGTGCGCACATGACGTCGAGAGCGACGAGCGCGGTGCAGATAACGTCTGCCAGATCAGGTTGCGTTTGCACCCACCGCTCACCCAAACGGGCGAGGAGGGGCCGGACCGCACAGTGTTCGCCGGCACTACCGAGCTGGTCGGCGATCGCCGCGATCTCACACGGGCGAGTCGCACGCTCGAAGCGAGAGATCAACTCGGCCACCGGAGGCCGGACTGGCCGAATGTCGACGGCATCGACATGCGTCCTGACATCCGCGTAGTCGAAGTCGACCGGCAGGACCGCGCCGTCCGAGATGCGGCGCACCTGGCACGCGTTGCGGTGCAGCGCCGCAACCTCGAAGCCATGCGTCCAGCTACCGGTGAAATGGGTCGCGACCTCGACCGGCGTTCCTTCGTGCAGGCAGGTCGGGGGCGAGTGTCGTTCTGCGTACATGGTGCACCTCGAGTGCTCGGGTACGTCACCATGAATATCGCCGGGGACGGGTCGTTACATCCGGCTTTGACGCGGTTCCTACGCGGAGATGCAAAGTTGTACGGCGTCCTTGCGCGGAACCGACTCACGCGGCCGGTCGCGCCCGCCGGACATCCAGGTAGCGCCGGAGTGCGATCAACGACCAGATCGCCTCAACCAGGCCGAACGGCCACGCTCCGCTCAAGAATCCGTATGAACTCGAGAGCACGCAGCCGATCGCGAACGCGAGAACGAAGTGCACGCCCCGGCGTTCGAGGGAGTACATAATCATCATGAAGGTGATGACGATCACGCCGTAGATGGTCAACATGCGCCGGCACGATACGTCGGTGCAACGAAGGACGGAGAACCAACCGGAACGGCGTATCGACGGCGTAGAGATTACCCAGGCCGCGCTAAGAACGCGTCAGAACTCTGTTACACGGGGGTCGCAGTCCGGTATCAACAATCGCATGTTGACCAAACCGACCGCGAAGCTCGTTTGCGAAAGCGTGAGTCGCGACGTCGTCGTGGTCAGCTGGCCCGATCAGGAGCCCGAGCGCGCACGACTTGAGCGCGATGGGATTCCCCGGCTGTGGCTTGTTGAGTGCGGAATCGACCCGCCGACGGGCGACAGCTGCCTCGAAGATTGGCTTCGGCTACCAGCTGAAGACGCCGACCTACGGGCACGGCTCGTCTCGCTCGCCGGTCGCGCTGCACATCATCCGTCCCGGCCGATGCTCGATGCCCACGGGCAGCTGACTCGGAATGGCACGGTCGTGATCCTTTCTCCGGCCGAACAGCAGATCGCGACACCGCTGATCGAGAACTTCGGGAACGCGGTCGCCGAGCATGAGCTCATCGCGGCGGCGTGGCACGAAGGTGGAAGCGAAGACACCCTCCGGGTACACGTGTCGCGCCTCCGGCGGCGTCTCGTCCCGATCGGTCTGACGATCACGAGCATCCGTGCCTACGGCTACGTGATGCGCGCCGAATCCTGAACCGCTGCGGCGCATCCGGCGCTTCGAGAGCAAGGCGCCTCAGACGCCACCGGAGATTTCGGACTTCACGCCAACTTTCTTGTCGCGTTCGGCCCTCGCTCCGCGCTATTCCCAGGTATGAGCACCACACCGCCCGAACGAGGTCCGCCTCCCCAGCAATGAACCCAAGCGAATACCTTGTCGTCCAGCACCGTCGTCCCGACACTGCGCCCCTTAGGTAAATCCTTAGGTAGTGCCGACCGCCGGCAGCGCCTGGGCCGTTGACCAGGTCATATGAGTCGGGCTGGCGGGATTCGAACCCGCGACCTCTTGACCCCCAGTCAAGCGCGTCTAACCGAACTGCGCTACAGCCCGCGAGCGGGAGAGTGTATCGCCCTAGACCGGCGGGACCCCGTGCCGCTTGGCCACTTCTTCGCGTACCCGGCTCCCAGCCAAGTCCAGGCGCCGGACGAGCTCGCCGCGCAGGTCCTCGGGTTGCACCACCGCGTCGACGACGAGCTCCGCCGCGAGGTGCACGAGATCGACGTCCTCTTCGTATTCGGCTCGCCGCTCGGCAACGAACACGGCCCGTTCCTCGGCGTCTTCGATCGCGTGAATGCGGTTGTAGAACACGGCGTTCACCGCGGGATCGGGACCCATCACCGCGATCTGCGCGGTCGGAAGCGCAAGGCACGCGTCGGGGTCGAACGCGGGCCCGCACATCGCGTAGAGGCCCGCGCCATAGGCCTTGCGCACGATGACCGAGAACTTCGGGACGGTCGCCTGCGCGACCGCCGTGATCATCTTCGCACCGTGGCGGATGATGCCGGCCCGCTCGACGGCGGAACCGATCATGAACCCGGGAACATCGGCCAGGAACACGAGCGGCACGTTGAACGCGTCGCACAACCAGATGAAGCGCGCGGCCTTGTCGGCGGAATCCACGAACAGCACTCCCCCGAGGTGCTTGGGGTTGTTCGCGAGAATCCCCACGGGCTTGCCTTCGAGCCGGGCGAACCCCACGATCAGTTCCCGCGCCCACAACGGCTTCAGCTCGAAGAACGAGTCTTCGTCGACCAGCGCGTCGAGCACCTTGTGCATGTCGTACGCGCGACGCTCCTCGACCGGGACGGTGTCGGCAATCGGCCGCGCATCGCCGACGGGCTCGACGGGCGCGGCGAGCGGCGGGGCCTGCGACCAGTTCGTCGGCAGGTAGGACAAGAAGCGTCGGGCCTGGGTGATCGCGTCGGCGTCGGAGGTGCACAGGTTGTCGCCGCAGCCGCTCACGGTTGCGTGCATGCGCGCTCCGCCCATCTCGTCGAGCGACACGTGCTCGCCGATCACGACTTCGGCCATGCGGGGCGAGCCGAGGTACATCGAGGCGTTGCCTTCCACCATGAACACCACGTCGCAGAACGCGGGAATGTAGGCGCCACCCGCGGCGGACGGTCCGAAGAGGCAACACACCTGCGGGACCTTGCCCGACAGGCGCACCTGATTGGCGAAGATCCGGCCCGCGCCCCGGCGGCCGGGGAACAGCTCGACCTGGTCGGTGATGCGCGCACCGGCGGAGTCGACCAGGTACACGACCGGCAGTTCATGACTGCAGCGCGTACTCGGTGATGCGTACGATCTTCTCGACAGTGCGCGCACCCCACGAACCGGCCTTCACCGTGGAGTCGTTCGCCATCACGCATACCGGCCGCCCGCCGACGCGGCCGACCCCGGTGACGACACCGTCGGCCGGCAGATCACCGGCCAACGCGTTGGCGAGCAGCGCGTCCTCGGCGAACGAATCGGCGTCGAGCAGGAGTGCAAGCCGGTCCCGCACGAAGAGCTTGCTCTGCCGAGCGAGCTTCTCCCCCTCCTTGGCCAGGTTGCCCCGACGTGCGCGTTCGTCGAGCTCGCGCACGCGCTCCGCATCGCTCACGACTCGTACCGCCGGGTGCGCGCACCGCGTGGAGCAGCGCGCTCGGGAGCTCGCGCCCGACGATCTCCTCCGCGAGCTGCGCGCACGAGACCAACGCGTCGAGGTCGATCCCGGTCTCGATCTCCATGTCGTCGAGCATGTGCACCAGATCCTCCGTCACCGCGTTGCCCGACGCGCCCGGCGCGTACGGGCACCCGCCCAGACCGCCGATCGATGCGTCGTAGCGCGTCACTCCGCGAGCGAGCGCCGCGACCACGTTGGCGAGCGCGGTGCCGCGCGTGTTGTGGAAGTGCAATCCGATCCGGTCGCCTGTGATACCGGCCCGCTCGAGCGCGTCGACCAGGTCGTCGACCCGCCGGGGCGTGGCCATACCGGTGGTGTCGCCGAACGAGAGGCGGTCGGCGCCCGCGTCGACCAGGTGACCGGCGATCTGCGCCACGCGCTCGGGCGCGACATCGCCTTCGTAGGGACAGCCGAACGCGGTCGACACGATCGCCTCGACCGCGATGTTCGCGCCGTGCCCGATCTCCACAACGTCGCGCGCACCGACGAGTGAGTCCGCCACCGATCGGCGCACGTTCTTGCGGTTGTGCGTCTCGCTCGCGCTCACGACGAGCTCGAGCTCGTCGGCGCCGGCCGCCGTCGCCAGCTCCGCCCCCTTCGGGTTGGGAACCAGCGCCGAGAACACCACCCCGGGGCGGCGTTCGATGTTCGCCATCACCTCGGCGGCGCCGGCCATGGGCGGGATCGCCGTGGGCGAGACGAACGACGCGGCCTCGATGAACCGCAACCCGGTGGCCGAGAGCGCGTCGATCAGGCGCACCCGCTGGGCGACCGGCACCGGGTCCTCGTTCTGCAACCCGTCGCGCGGCCCGACCTCACGAACGTCGACGCGCGCCGGCCAGGAGGACATGCCAACCACGTTACGTGCCTCGGCGTCCCTGCCCGAACCTGGCTTGCCCGAACAAGCTTGCCCGAACCAGCTTGCCCGAACCCGGCTTGCCCGTGCCCGAACCCGGGCGGGGCCGGTCTCAGTCGGTGCGGGCCCGGACGCGCAGCTTGATCGGCGTCGGTCCGAGGTCGAACGACTCCCGCAGCTTGCGTTCGAGGTAGCGCAGGTACTGCGCCGACAGCGGCCGGCTGGCGAACAGGGTGAACGTGGGCGGATCAGTCGCGCCTTGGGTGGCGTACAGAATCCGCGGCCGGTGCTTCTTGACGACCGGCGCGGGGTGGGCGTTCTGCGCGTCGCGCAGCACCCGGTTCAGCTGGGCGGTGGGGATGCGCTGGTGGTACGCAGCCTGGGCTTCGCGGAGCGCCGGCAACAGCTGATGTACCCGCCGCCCGCTGAGCGCGGAGATCGGGATCATCGGCGCGTAGCTCAAGAATCCCAGCATGTCGGCGACCGAACGCCGCACCTTCTCGCGCTCCTCCGCATCGAGCAGATCCCACTTGTTGCAGATGATGACCACGGCGGTGCCCGCGGCGTCGATGCGTTCGGCGAGGCGCTGGTCCTGGTGGGTCACACCTTCGGAGGCGTCGATGACGAGCAGCGCGGCGTCGGCGCGGTCGATCGCCTCCAGCGCGCGCACGAGGCTGTAGTACTCCGTAGGCTCGTCGATGCGGCTCTTGCGCCGCAGGCCCGCGGTGTCGACGAAGCGCAGCGGCCCGTCCTCGGTCTGGACCACCGTGTCGATCGCGTCGCGGGTCGTGCCCGGCATGTCGTGCACGACTGCACGGTCCTCGCCGACGAGCCGGTTGAAGAGCGTCGATTTCCCGACGTTCGGCCGCCCGACGATCGCGATGTTGAAGATGCCGTCGTCGATCGCCTCGGCTTCGGCGCGCGCCTCGTCGTCGGCATTGCTCGCCGAGGCCCCGGGCAGGCGCGCGACGAGCGCGTCGAGCAGCTCGCCCGACAGCCGTCCGTGGATCGCGGAGACGGGCATCGGCTCGCCCAGGCCGAGGCGCTGGAACTCCCAGATGTCGGCCTCGCGGCGTTGGTCGTCGACCTTGTTCACGACGACGAGGACCGGAATCTTCGCCTGCTTCAACAGCCGGGCGACCTGCGCGTCCTCTTCGGTGATCCCCGTCGTGACGTCGACGACGAAGAGCACCACGTCGGCGCTGCGGACGGCCTCGGCCGCCTGCGCGCTCACCTTCAGCGCGAGCGCCGACTCCTCGCCGGTGAGACCGGCGTCGCCTTCGGCCAGCCACCCGCCGGTGTCGACGATGCGGAAACTGCGGCCGATCCACTCCGCCGCGAGCTCGCGCCGGTCGCGCGTGACGCCGGGACGCTCTTCCACGATCGCGGCGCGCCGGCCCACGATGCGGTTCACGAGCGTCGACTTGCCCACGTTCGGGCGTCCCACGACCGCGACGACGGGGAGGTCGGTGTTCATGACGCCGACACCGAAATGCGCGCCGGGCGGCGCAACGCGTTCACCAGCGCGCCGCCGTCGGTACCCACGATCTCGACCGTGCGCGGCAGCGCAGCCGCGGTGCTGCCGTCGAGGAACCGGCCGCGCGACAGCGCGACGTCGGGCAGCAGGTAACGGTCGTGCTCGGGCTGGCCCACGAGCGCGGCGGCGACGTCTTCGCCCGTGAGCAGACCGGTCACGCCGATATTGCCGCCGAAGAACGCGTTCTTGACCGGGAGCAGCCGCACCCGGCCCGGCAGTTCGGCGAGCAGCGGCTCCAGCACCGCCGCGCCCAGCTCCCCCGTGATCAAGACACTCCAACTGTTGGCAGGATTTCGCGCTCCCGGGGCCTGAAATCCTGCCATCTGTTGGGGGGGATTGCGGGGGGCGCGGTAGCCGTCGGCGGGCGCGCCGTCGACCCAGGCGAAGAAGCCCGAGCGCGGGCCGGCGCCGGCCACGTCGTCGCCCGCGAGCGCGGCGCGCACCTCGGCTTCGAAGGTCCGGGCCATGCCGATCCCGTTCTCGTGCTGCGCGCAGTCGTCGTAGTCGCAGAGCGCCGGGAATGGGCGCCGGGCGAGGAGGTAGTACTCGTCCGCCACGTACACCAGACGACGGCCGAGCGTGTCGAGATAGCGCGCCTGCCAGCGCTCGGCGATGTCGACGACGGCCCGCGCCTCGGCCGGGGTGTGCTCGCGCATCTCCACTTCACGATTGTGCGCGCTGACGCCCAGCGGGACGACACCGATAGTCGCCAGGCGCGGGAACCGGTCGAGCACTCCGAGCAGCGTGTCGTCGAGGACCGCGCCGTCGTTGATGCCGGGGCACACCACGACCTGGCCGTGCACCTCGATACCCGCGTCGAGGAGCAGCTCGAGCCACCGCAGGCTCGTCGCACCGCGCCGATTGCGCAACAGGCGCGTGCGCACGTCGGGGTCGGTCGTGTGGATGCTCACGTACAGCGGACCGAGACGTTCACTCACGACCCGTTCCAGATCGGCCTCGGTGAACCGCGTCAGCGTGGTGAAGTTTCCGTAGAGAAACGACAACCGGTAGTCGTCGTCCTTCAGGTACAGACTCTTGCGCATGCCCTTGGGCAGCTGATGGATGAAGCAGAACGGGCAGTGGTTGTCACACGTGCGAACCCGGTCGAACACGGCACTCGTCAGCTCGATCCCGAGGGGCGCGCCTTCGGCCTTGTCGACCTGCACGACCCGTTCCATCCCGCCCCGGCGGAGGTCGAGCTCCACGTGCGCGCCGTCGACCTGGAGCTGGTAGGCAATCACGTCGCGCACCACTTCGCCGTTGACCGCGAGCACCTCGTCGCCCACCACGACGCCCGCCGCGCGCGGCCGGAGATCCGGGCGCGACGACATCAACGCGAGCTGCGGGCATGGAGCCAGGATACGGGGTCGGCGGCACTACCCTCGTTCCGTGCCCGTCGAAAAGGTCCTGCTCGCCGAACCACGGGGCTTTTGTGCCGGCGTGGAGATGGCGATCAAGGCGCTGGCGTGGATGGTTCGGGTCTTCGAGCCGCCCGTGTACTGCTACCACGAGATCGTGCACAACCGGCTCGTCGTCGACCGGTTCCGCGAGCAGGGCGTGATCTTCGTCGATGACGTCGACCTGGTTCCCGCCGGTGCACCCCTCATGCTCTCGGCGCACGGCAGCGCCCCCGACGTGGTCGAGACCGCCCGAGCCAACAACCGCTACGTCGTGAACGCGGTCTGCCCGCTCGTCACCAAGGTGCACCACGAAGCCAAGGTGCGCGCCCGGAAGGGGTTCACGATCCTCTACGTCGGTCACGCCGGCCACGACGAAGCCGTCGGCACCCTCGCGGTCGCGCCGGGATCGATACAGCTCGTCGAGCGCGACGCCGATCTCGACGCCGCGGCCGCACGCGTGACCGATCCCAGCCGCGTCGCGGTACTCGCACAGACCACGCTCGCGCAGAACGAATGGGCCGGGGTCGTCGAGCGCACGCGTGAGCGATTCCCCGAGGTATGGACCGCCTCGCGCAACGACCTCTGCTTCGCCACGACCAATCGCCAGGACGCGCTCATCGACATCGCCAAGCGCGCCGACGCCGTGGTGGTGATCGGCAGCGCGAACTCCTCGAACACGATCGCGCTCACGAAAGTCGCGCGCGAGGCGGGATGCCCGATCGTGTTGCGCGTCGACGGTCCGGACGAGCTCGGCGACGACGTGCTGCACGGCGCGCGCGTCGTCGGCGTCACCGCGGGCGCGAGCGCGCCCGAGGAGCTGGTCGAGTCGGTGATCGCCCGACTGGCGCCTCGCGACGGCGTCGATGCCGTGCGCGTCACCGACGAAGACGAGTACTTCCCACCGCCGCGCGAGCTGCGCGAGCTCATCCCCGCCCTCGACGTCGTGGCCGCGCTCGTGCTCGGCGGCGACGTCACCGCGGTACGCGCCGCGGGCGGGCCGTTCGCCGACGACCGCACGCTCGACGCGTCGAAGGTCCTCGCCGCATTCGGCGACTGACCGCGCACGCGTCAGCGGCGGTTGCGCAGCTCGTTCGCCTCGTCGAACACTGCCTGCATGGCGTCGTGCAGGCGGGCGGTCAGCGCCTCGACCTGCTCACGCGGCACGACGCCCCCGGCGCGCGGCTCGGTGGCGAGGGGCTCCCCCACCACTGCCACGACCTTCCCCCAGCGCGGCAGCTTCGATCCGTGACCCCGCAGGATCTCCTCGGTCCCCGCCAGGCCGACGGGGACGATCGGTACACCGGCGCGCAGGGCCAGGTACGCCGCGCCCGGCTGCAGCGCCTCGATCTTCGGGCCGTGTTGGCGCGTCCCTTCGGGATAGACGAGGAGCACGTCGCCGGCGCGCAGCATTGCCATCGCGTCGCGCAGGGCCTTGCGATCGGTGCCGTCGCGCGCCACCGCGAAGCCGCCGAGACTCCGGAAGAACGACCGGGCCACGGGGATCTCGAAGAGCGAGGCCTTGCCCATATAGCGGAGCGGCCGGGGCGAGAGCCACGCGGTGAACGGGATGTCCATCATCGAGCGATGCGACGGCGCGAGCACGTACCCGCCGGTGGCGGGAAGCCGGTCGCGATGCTCGATCTGCATCCGGTACACGACGGACGGACCGCCGGCAACGATGAGGCGGACCGTGTCGTACCAGAGCATCAGTGGGCCTCCGCCGCTCGGGCGCGGTCGACGACGTCGCGGACGATCGTAGCGACGTCGAGATCGGTCGTATCGATCACGACCGCGTCGTCGGCCGCGCGCAGCGGCGACGTCGCGCGTCCCGAGTCGATCGCGTCGCGCCGGTCGAGCGCCGCCTTCACCACGTCGACCGCGACCGTGCGCGCCGCGGCGATCTCGTCGCGCTGACGCCGGCGGGCGCGCTCGTCGTCGCTCGCATCCAGATACACCTTCACCGTTGCGTCGGGGAACACCACCGTGCCGATGTCTCGTCCCTCGACCACGCCCCCACCATGGCGGGCCACCCACTTCCGCTGATAGGCGACGAGGATCTCGCGGACCTCGGAATGGGCCGAGACCGTCGATACCGCGCCGGTCACGAGCGGACCGCGGATTTCCGCGCTCACGTCGCGGCCATCCAGGCGCGTCACGGCGTCGTCCACGGCGATCGCGCTCGCGCGCGCCACGGCTCCGCAGGCGCCGGCGTCGTCGAGGTCCACGTCGGCTTCGAGCACGGCCAGCGTCACCGCCCGGTACATCGCGCCCGTGTCGAGCACACCGAGACCGAGCTCGCGGGCGACCCCGCGAGCCACGGTCGACTTGCCCGAACCCGAGGGCCCGTCGATGGCGATCACGATCGTCATCGCTCGTCCGCCCCGGTCAGCCGGGCGAGATCACGGGCGAACTCCGGGTACGACGAGGCAACGGCCTCCCAGCCGTGCACGACCGAATCCGCGGGCAGCGCGTTGGCGGCGACCGCCATCGCCATGGCGATGCGGTGATCGCCGTGACTGCTGAACGCGCTCGCCCCCGCTCGCCCACCCCGCACGACCAAGCCGTCGGGACGGCCTTCCACCCCGACGCCGAGCTTGCCCAGCTCCTCGTGCAGGGTGCTGATCCGGTTGCTCTCCTTCACCACGAGCTCGGCCGCGTCGCGTATGTCGGTGACACCATCGGCGAACGCGGCCGCGATCGCGAGCGCGGGGATCTCGTCGATGACGTTGGGGATCTCGGCACCGGCAATCGTCGTCGCGTGCAGCGCGGAGGCCTTGACGCGCAGGTCGCCGACCGGCTCACCGCACGCCTCGCCGGTCGGCGCGAGCGAGATCTCGGCGCCCATCCGCTCGAGCACTGCGACGAAGCCGACCCGGGTCGGGTTGCACGACACCGACTCGATCACGATGTCGGATCCCGGCGTCACGGCCGCCGCGACCGCGAAGAACGCGGCCGACGACGGGTCACCGGGAACGTCGAGGTCGAACGGCCGCGGCGCGCCGCGCACGGCCCGCACGGACAGCCCGGCGATCGTGACCGGCGCGCCGAGCGCGCTCAACATCCGTTCGGTGTGATCGCGGCTGAGCGCGGGCGAAACGACCTCGGTCTCGCCGTCGGCGTGGAGACCCGCGAGGAGGATCGCAGTCTTCACCTGCGCGCTC
Source organism: uncultured Actinomycetes bacterium (assembly GCA_963839575.1). Taxonomy (GTDB): domain Bacteria; phylum Actinomycetota; class Acidimicrobiia; order IMCC26256; family PALSA-610; genus PALSA-610. Next base: position 28,857 of record CAWIVQ010000003.1, read on the forward strand.
GGCGACCGGCAGCTCGAAACGTCGGCCCCGCAGCGCGCCGCCGCGCACGACGAGAGGCGCACGCGTTGCGGAGTCGCGACCGTCGAGGTGCGCACCCATCGCCCGCAGGGGCTCGACGATCCGGCCCATCGGGCGCGAACGCAATGACGCGTCACCACTCAGCACCGACAGGAACGGCCGCGACGACAACACGCCGGCGAGCAACCGCATCGTCGTGCCGCTGTTCTCGCAGTCGAGCACCTCGCTGGCTTCCCGCCAGCCCGCTATCCCCGTGCCTTGCACCGCGACCGTTGCATCGTCGACGGCCACATCGACACCGAGTTGGCTCAGGACGCGCGCGGTGGCCCGCACGTCGGCGCCCGTCGCGAGGTTCGTGATCGTGCTCGGGCCGTCGGCCAGCGCGGCGAAGATGAGCGCCCGGTGCGAGATCGACTTGTCGCCGGGTACGCGCAACGTCCCTCGCAGGGGCCGGCCCCCGCCGAACGCGCGTTGATCGCCCTGCTCGCCCGTCACTCGAGCTCCGTTCGCCCGGTGCGGTAGCCCAGCGCGCGCACGCCCGCCTCGAACGCGTCGGCGTCGTCGGCCGCGATGATGAGCACCAGCACGCCCTCACCACCCTCTTTCGAGTGCGCAATTTCGAGGTCGGCCACGTTCACGCCCAACCGGCCCGCGAGCGTCGTGACCTCGGCGAGCACGCCGGGCGTGTCCGGAACCACGACACGCATCTCCACGAGCTTCGTCGCCATCGCGATCCCCATCGGCAGGTTGCGGCGCGCGGCCCGGGCCCGGTCGAGCAACACCTTCAGCGCGTCGCGGTCTCCCGCCGCGACGAGATCGCGGGCGTGCTGGAGCCCGGCGAGGTACGCGTCGAGCGCGCCGAGCACGGCGTCGCGATTCGACGTGAGCACGTCGAGCCAAATCGCCGACTGGCTCGCGGCGATGCGCGTCATGTCACGGAATCCGCCCGCCGCGAGCCGTAGGAGCGCACGGTGTTGGGCTTCGTGCGTCGTGGCGACGTCCATGAGGGTCGAAGCGGCCAGCTGGGGAACATGACTGACGAACGAGACGAGCACGTCGTGGTCTTCGGGTGTCACCGCCACGACTTCGGCGCGCAGGTCGCGCAGGAGCCCGTTGAGTGTGGTGTACGCGTCTTCGGCCGTCGCGGGCGTCGGCGTGACGACCCACGCCGCGCCGACGAAGAGATCCGACCGCGCCCCGTCGATGCCCTCTTGTTCGGAACCGGCCATGGGATGACCGCCGACGAAGCGCGCCGCGTACTGCGGACAGCGGCGCCCGACCTCGGCGACCACCGTTCCCTTCACCGAACCGACGTCGGTGACCACGTGCACACCGGCTTCGAGGAGCGCCACGACCGCGTCGGCGATCGCCCCGACGGGCAACGCGACGAACGCGACGTCGGCGCCCGCGGCGGCCGCGACCAGATCGTCGGCAACGGCTCCGACCGCACCCACCGAGAGGGCCCGTTCGAGCCGGTCGCGGTCGCGATCGAAGCCGACCACGTCGTGGCCGAGCTCGGCGAGCGCGAGCCCGATCGAGCCGCCGATGAGGCCCGTCCCGATGACTGCGATGCGCACGACTACTCGGGAAGATCGTCGCGGAGGGAGCGCGCACCCTCGAGATACACGTGGTGCAGCTCGCCGCGCTTCTGCTCGCCGTAGAAATGCATCATCACGCGGATCGTCTGCTTCATGCCGTGCGCGATTCCGAGCTCGCGAGCGCAGAGCAGCGGTACGTCGCCGAGACCGAGCGCCCGGGCCGCGGTGGCCGGGAACTCGGCGGTCAGGTCGTCGGTCGCGGTGAAGATGATGCTCACGAGGTCGTCGTGCGCGATCGAATTCCGCTCGAGCATCGCCCGGACCAGAGCTTGCGTCTTGGCGTCGATCTCCGCCTTCGTGTCCTCGGCGAACGTCGTCGCACCGCGCAGGGCCAGCAATCTCACGGGAGGCAACGTTACTCGGACGCCTCGTCGGCACTGCCGAGGGCCGCGGCGTACAGCGCCCGCACCTCGGACCGCTCCAACGTCCGCCACGTGCCCGGTGCGAGGTGCGGATCCCGCAGGGGCCCGATCCGGGTACGCGCCAGCCGCACCACGGGATGGCCGACGGCACTGCACATCCGCCGCACCATCCGTTTGCGGCCCTCCTTCACCACGATCGCGAGCGCGGTGGTGCCGGTCGGCGACTCCTGGAGGATCTTCGCCTGCGCGGCCCGGGTCGGTCCGTCGTCGAGCTCGACGCCCTCGCGCAGGCGGCGGAGCTCGGCCGGCGTCGGCTTGCCCTCGACCTCGACGAAGTACTCCTTCTCCACGCCGTGACGGGGATGGGTGAGCAGCTGGGCAAGGTCGCCGTCGTTGGTGAGGACCAAAAGGCCCTCGGTGTCGAGGTCGAGACGGCCGACGGGGAACACCCGAGGCTCCGGCGGTACCAGATCGAGCACCGTCGGGCGCCCGTGCGTGTCGGCCGCCGTCGTCACGTACCCCGCGGGCTTGTTCAGCAACCAGTGCACGAGCGTCGAATCCACCACCACGGGAACGCCGTCGAGCGCGATCCGATCCGTGTGCGGATCCACGCGCCGGCCGAGCACCGCGACCTCGCCGTTCACGGTGATGCGACCGTCGGCGATCAACAGCTCGTTCGTGCGCCGCGAGCCCAACCCTGCTCGCGCGAGCACCTTTTGCAGCCGCTCGCCTTCTCCGAGCACGAGGGCTATTGCTCGCCGGTTACGTCGACCTCGACCGCCGCGTCGCCGCCATCACCGCTCTCGCCATCGTCGCCGTCCTCCGGGGCCGTGACCTCGACGGACGACAGCAGCAGCCCGCGCTCGAGCGCTTCGACCACCGACGACTCCGGCACGAAGTCGGCGAGCGGCGGGAGGTCCGCGAGCGAGTTCAGCCCGAGCCGTTCGAGGAACAGACGCGACGTCGCGAACATCGACGGGTTCCCGGGCGACGGGTCGTGGCCGATCTCGTCGACATACCCGCGCGCCACCAACGTCTTCAGCGTCGCGTCGACGTTCACGCCGCGGATCGCGCCGAGCTGGGCGCGCGAGACGGGCTGCTTGTAGGCAATGATCGCGAGCGTCTCGAGCGCGGGGCCCGACAACCGGGCGGTCTGACCGTCGAGCACGAACCGCTCGACGTACGCGTACGCGTCGGGGTGGGTCTGGAACCGGAATCCACCGGCCACACGGGCGAGCTGGAACCCGCGCCCTTCGGCTTCGTACTCGGCCGCGAGCTGCGTGCACAGCTCCTCGATCACCTCGACGGAGACCTCGAGCAACTGTGCCATAACCGTGGGATGCACCGGTTCCGTCGCCGCGAGGACGATGGCCTCGACCGCCCGGCGCGCTTCGATGTCCACCGACACGTCCTGGTCGCTCACACCTGCTCCTCGACCCGGGAGTCGACATCGATGTCGACGTCGATGTCGATGTCCACGTCGCTCCCGCCTTCGATGTCGACGATCGGCTCGGCCGGCGTGGCCCCGGCACGCGGCTCGTCACCCCACTCCTCGAGCGACGCCAGGTCGAGGGCGACCCGCTCGCCCGCACCGAGGGCGCGCACGGTCAGATCGCCGAAGCTCTCGACCTGGTCGAGGTCGACGACGCCTTGCTTGTACAGCTCGAGCACGGCGAGGAACCGCACGATGACCTCGAGCTTTTCGGTCACACCGTAGGTGAGCTCACGGAACTGCACCGCGCCGCGCTCGGGCAGCAGTGCGAGCACCGTCTCGATCGCGTCGCGCACGCTCGCGCGGATCGGAGCGATGTGCGTCGTCTGGACCTCTTCGACGATCTTCGGCGCGAGGCCCTTGCGCGCCGCTGCGAGCAACGCTTCCAACGCGACCCGCTCCAGCGGGTCGGGCGCCAGCGAACGGAACGGCTCCTCGGGTCCGGCGGTGCGAGCGACCGAACGGCTCGCGCTCTGCAGCCGGGCGCTCATCACCTGGGCCGCGTCCTGGAAGGTCTTGCACTCGAGCAGCCGCGCGAGCAGGAGGTCGCGCTCTTCGAACCGCATCAATTCCTCGTCGAGATCGACGTCTTCGCGTCCCGGGAGGAGCCGGCGGGCCTTGAGCTCGACGAGGGTCGCCGCGATCAGCAGGAACTCGGTGGCGACGTCGAGGTCGACGCGCTCCATGTGCTCCACCTCGGCGCAGAACACGTCGACGATGTGCGCGAGCGAGATCTCCCAGAGGTCGACCTCTTCTTTCAGGATCAGGTGCAAGAGGAGGTCGAACGGCCCTTCGAAAACCGGCGTCGAGACCTCGTACGGCACGGCTCCAGCGTACCCGCGCCGAATCACAGGCATGTGTTACGACGCGGCCACCTGCTCGAACCGCCGGCCCGAACCACCGAGGCGGCCGAGGGGCAAACAACCCGGGCCCGCACTGGGTGGCCGGTAACGTGACCGGCCATGGCGCGGGTCTTTTCCGGGATCAAACCGACTGGCGAGATGCATCTCGGCAACTACCTGGGCGCCGTCCGGCGCTGGGTCGACAGTCAGCCCTCCGCCGGCTCCCAGCCCGCCCGCGATCACCACACGATCTTCTGTGTCGTCGATCTCCACGCCATGACGGTGCCGTGGGAGCCGGCCGAGCTCCAGGCATCGACCCGACAACTGGCCACGCTGCTCGCGGCGGCCGGCCTCGACGAATCCCGCTCGCTCCTGTTCGTGCAGAGCCACGTCCGGGCCCACGCCGAGCTCACCTGGATCCTCAACTGCGTCGCCTCGTTCGGTGAGCTGCGCCGGATGACCCAGTTCAAGGACAAGAGCGTCAAGCAGGGCGAGGCCGGCATCGAATCGGTCAGCGTCGGCCTCTTCGACTACCCGGTCCTGATGGTCTCCGACATCTTGTTGTACGACACCGCCGAGGTCCCCGTCGGCGACGACCAGCGCCAACACGTCGAGCTCGCACGCGACATCGCCATCCGGTTCAACGGTCGTTTCGGCGACACGTTCGTGGTCCCGAAGGCCACGTTCCCGGCCGTCGGCGCCCGCGTGATGGACCTCCAGCACCCCGAGCGCAAGATGTCGAAGTCCGAGGATTCACCGCAGGGGACGATCCTCGTGCTCGACCCGCCGAAGACGATCGACAAGAAGATCAAGTCGGCCGTCACCGACTCGGGCTCCGAGATCCGCCACGACCGAGACGACAAGCCGGGCGTCTCCAACCTCATCGAGATCTACGGCGCGGTCACGGGTGCCACCATCGGCGAGGTCGAGCGCACCTTCGAGGGCCGCCAGTACGGCGCGTTCAAGGTTGCTGTTGCCGAAGCCGTCGTCGAGTTCCTGCGACCCGTCCAGGAACGCTTTGCGGAGCTCGCCGCCGATCCCGGCGAGATCGATCGGCGCCTGGGCGCGGGCGCCGAGGCCGCCGAAGCGTTGGCCGAACCGGTGCTCGCTCGCGCCGCCCGGGCCGCGGGGCTGCTGCCGCGGCCGTGACCGTCTCGGTCACTTCTTCCAAGGCAACGGATTGTTGAGGTCGGCCGGGCAGTCGTAGCGGTTGTTGAGGGTGCCGAGATCATGACCCGCCAACAGGAGCCGGCTCACCGTTCCGCCGCCGGAACCACCCTGGATCACCACAGCCTGCGGACCGCACCACTCCACGGTCACCCCGACCCCGACGCCCGCGGCGGTGAGGTCGGCTTCGCCCAGCTTGGGATACTGGCCGGTCGCCGCGTACTGACCGGTGAAGAACCGACGGGCGGTCGCGAGGTCCGGGTCGGTGCTCACGTTGGCGACGTCGCCGCGCACCTTGGAGACCCAACCGCTCACCGTGGCGGACACGCCGCCCGGACGGTGCGCCGCCCAGTACGTCCAGCTGCCGAGGCCGAGGACCACCAACACGATGAGGACGCGGCGCCCGCGGCCCTCACGGCGCCGGTGGCGATGCTTGGGCGTGCCGACCGATCCCAACCCGGCGCGCCCGTCGGGAGCAGGCACGTGCTGGTCGGCACCGAGCTTCACGAAATACGACGAGTCGGGTGACGAGTACCGCACCTGCGGTGTATCGGCGCGTTCGCCGCCCGAGTTCACCGCCGAAAGGGTTCTCCGTCGGCGCGGGCCAGGATCCGACAGATTTCGGGTGGGATGCCGCTCGCGGCCCAGAGCGCCGGTCGGTGGTGCGCGGCGGCCCACGCCGCCGCTTCGGGGCGGGCGCCGGCTCGGCGCAGGCGCTCCGCACCCAGCTCGTCGTGGTTCACATAGCGGCCGAACCGACCCGCCCAGGTGCGGGCCCGGCGCTCCCCCCCGATCGTCGCCGACACCGTCGCCGCCGACCGGCCGAGCACTCCCAACGTCGTCTCGGCCTTCCCCACGTCGTGGACGAGTGCAGCCGCGATCCATCTCGGGTCGGCGCCCGGCCCGAGCGCAACGAGCGCCGCTCGGGCCGTGGCGACCGATTCGGCCCGATCGGCGCGCCCGAGCCCTTCCCAGCACGCCAGCTCCTCGGGCCGGAGCACGTCCCGGACGAGCTCGAGATCGGCCTCCGAGAGCGGGCGGGCGCGCAGCGAGCCGACGAAGCGCCGAACGAGATGGCCCGCCCGGGTCATCGCAGGACGAACCGGTACAGGCGATCGAGGAACGGTTGGAACAAGCTGGTCGTGAAGTGCGTGCTGAAGACCAACAAGAACAGCACCAAGATCCCGTAGGGACGGAAGCGGTACCACCCGGGGAGCCACCCGCGGGGCAGGACGCGCTCGACCAGCGCCGCGCCGTCGAGCGGTGGGATCGGCAAGAAGTTGAAGACACCGAGGAACAAGTTGACCTCGGCGAACAACAGCGGGACCAGCACGCGCAACGGGAGGTCGGCGATCACGATCAAGGTGGCGCCGCTGCTGTGGAACTGCGAACGGGCGGCGAGCGCCGCCAGCGCGGCCAGCGCGAAGTTGGTGCCCGGTCCCGCGAGCGAGACCAACAGCATGTCGCGGCGGCCGCCCCGCAGCTGCGACGGGTTCACGGGTACGGGCTTCGCCCACCCGATGACCGGCACGTGGGTGAGCGCACCGAGCACGGGCAACACGATCGAGCCGAACGGATCGACGTGTGGGACCGGATTGAGGGTGAGCCGACCGGCCCGTTTCGCGGTGTCGTCACCGAGGAGGTTCGCGACGACGCCGTGACTGATCTCGTGCAAGATGATGGCGGCGATCAGCGCGGCGAAGAAGATGACGGTGACGCTGTCGACATGCACGAATCGGCGCGGTTCAGCGGCGCTTCGAGGCGCATGCGATGCACAAGCGAGCGGCCGGCATGGCTTCGAGCCGGTCGTCGGCGATGTCTTCCCCGCACGACTCGCACTGCCCGTAGGTTCCGGCGTCCAACTTGGCGAGCGCGGCGTCGATTTCCAACAAGGTCTCCCGAAGCGACCCCGACAGCGCGTCGACCTCGCCTCGTTCGGCGGTGACCTGACCGGAGTCGGCGAACCCGTCGTCGTACGAGCCGCGATCGACGCCTATCGCTCGGAGCTCACCGCTGACCCGCTCGTGCTCAGCGGTGAGCTGAGCCCGCCGGGTGGCGTGCGACGTCTCGACCATGGGCTCAGCCTACCCCCGCGATCAGCGCTCATCGCCGGGCGGTCCGTGCCTTTTGGGTGCGTTCGGTGGCCGTGTGCGCGCGCGGATGCGCGGCGTCGTACGCCGCCCGCAACCGCTCGGGTGACACCTTCGTGTACACCTGCGTGGTCGAGATGCTCGCGTGGCCCAACAGCTCCTGCACGACCCGCAGGTCGGCTCCGTGATCGAGCATGTGGGTGGCACAGGAATGCCGCAGAACGTGCGGGGACAGGTGCGAACCGAGTCCGCCGCGCTCACCGGCGCGACGCACGATCGTCCAGCACGATTGCCGGGAGAGTCGCCCGCCCCGGGCGTTCAGGAACACCGCGTCGCCGTCGGCCGCGCGCCGGACCCGCGAGGGACGCAACGTCGAGACGGCCGACGCGCAGGTACGTCTCGAGCGCGATCCGCGCCCCCGACCGACCGGCACGACGCGCTCCTTCGATCCCTTGCCCAGGACGCGCAAGGTGCCCGCTTCGAGATCGAGGTCGTCGAGATCGAGACCGACCGCCTCGCTGATGCGGATCCCGGTGCCGTAGAGGAGCTCGAGCAGCGCGCGGTCGCGTTGCGCCAACGGGTCGTCGCCCGTAACCGCGTGCAGGACCGAGACGACCTCGTCCTCGTCGAGCGCTTTCGGGATGCCCGCCGGTACCGGTGGCGCGCCGACCTCCTCGCTCGGATCGCGCTCGACGAAACCCTCACGCGCGCAGAACCGGTGGAACGACCGGACCGAGACGACGGCGCGCGCGACCGACGAAGCCGCGAGCATGCGGTGCCCGTCGTCGTCGGTGAGGGTTTCCAAATGGCGCACGTACGCGTGGACGACGTCCTCGCCGATCTTCGCCGGATCCGTGGCACCCTGCGCGCGCAGGAACCGCTCGTAGCGCCGGAGATCGCGCCGGTACGCCGCCAGCGAGTTCACGGCCAGCCCGCGCTCGACGACGAGCCAGTCGTCGTGCTCCGCGAGCAGTTTCGCCAACTCGTCGGCCATCAGTTGCCCGCCGGGTTGGGCCGGGCCGTCACCTCATGTGCCGAGCGCGGGCGCCGTCTCGGAGATGGGGAGCCGGGGCAACCGACCGTCGGCCCGTTCCAGGGCCGAGCTCACGAACGCCGCGAAAAGCGGGTGGGGCCGGTTCGGGCGACTCTTGAACTCCGGGTGTGCCTGCGTGGCGACGAAGAACGGATGCATCGCCTTCGGCAGCTCGATGAACTCGACGAGCAGTTCGTCGGGCGACGTGCCCGAGAGCACCATCCCGTGCTCTTCGAAGATCTGGCGGTAGCGGTTGTTGAGCTCGTAGCGGTGGCGGTGGCGTTCGTACACGACCTCTTCGCCGTAGATGTCACGCACCACGCTCCCGGCGAGCAGCTTCGCCGGGTACGCGCCGAGGCGCATGGTGCCGCCCATGTCGACGACGGCCTTTTGCTCGTCCATCAGGTCGATCACGGGATGCGGTGTGCTCGGATCGAACTCGGAGCTGTTGGCGTTCTCGAGCAGGCACACGTCGCGGGCGAACTCGATGACCGCGCAGTGCAGGCCGAGGCAGAGGCCGAGGAAGGGGATGCCGTTTTGACGGGCGTACCCCGCGGCCTCGATCTTGCCCGGGATGCCCCGCATGCCGAACCCGCCGGGGACGACGATGCCGTCGAGGTCGTGCAGCCGTTGGTCGGCGAGCAGACCCTCGGCGTCGTCGGCGGCGATCCAGTCGATGATGACGTTGGCGCCGCAGGCGTAGCCGCCGTGCTTCAACGCCTCGACGACCGAGAGGTACGCGTCGGGCAGGTTGATGTACTTGCCCACGAGCCCGATGTGCACGTCGTCGGTGGCCGCACGCACCCGGTCGACCAGCGCGGTCCACTCGGTGAGGTCGGCCTCGTGCTGGTCGAGGTGCAGCATCTTGCACACGTAGCTGTCGAAGCCCTCGTCGTGAAGGACGAGCGGGATCTCGTAGAGGATCTCCGCGTCGACGGCCGTGACGATCCCCGCTTCGGGCACGTCACACAGCGCGGAGATCTTCTCCTTGAGCCGCTTCGAGATCGGGCGGTCGCTCCGGCACACGATCGCGTCGGGCTGGATTCCCCGACCGCGCAGCTCCGTGACGGAGTGCTGGGTGGGCTTGGTTTTTTGCTCACCCGAGGGCCCGATGTAGGGGACGAGCGTGACGTGGACGTAAAAGACGTTCTCTCGCCCGACATCTTTTCGGAACTGCCGGATGGCTTCGAGGAAGGGCAGGATCTCGATGTCGCCGACCGTGCCGCCGACCTCGGTGATCACGACGTCGACGTCGTCGCTCGCGAGGGCGAGGATGCGCTGTTTGATCTCGTTGGTGATGTGCGGGATCACCTGCACCGTCTCACCGAGGTATTCGCCCTTGCGCTCCTTGGCGAGCACCGACTGGTAGATCGATCCGGTCGTGGCGTTGGAGCGGCGCGTCAACGGGACGTCGACGAAGCGTTCGTAGTGCCCGAGATCGAGATCGGTCTCGCCCTTGTCGTCGGTGACGAACACCTCGCCGTGCTGGAAGGGATTCATCGTGCCGGGATCGACGTTGATGTAGGGGTCGAGCTTTTGCATCGTGACCTTCAGGCCCCGACTCTTCAGCAACCGCCCGAGGGACGACGCCGTGAGCCCCTTTCCGAGGCTCGATGCAACACCACCGGTCACGAAGACGTGCTTGGCCAACGCACATGCCCCTTCGGAAGACGCCCGACACCGCCTCGGCGACGGTAGCACCCGCCTGTGACATTTTCGGTGATCAGCGCGGCGCCGTTCCCCGGCCCCCGGCGCAACGTGGGGGCGCCCGTCTTCACGCTCCGCGGCCGAGCCCGTCGAGGCGGCGCAGCACCGCCACCCGTTCGATCACCCGGCTGAACGACGTCAGTTCGCTGGCGATCGTGAGTCCGACGAGCACCGCGAGCACCACCGTCCGGGTCGTAGACGTGCAGTCGAGGACGACCGCGAGACCGAAGACTGCTCCGATGACGTTCGCGCCCGCGTCGCCGAGCATCACCCGCTCGCGAAGGTCGTCGCCGAGCAGTCCGGCGAACACGCCGGCAACCGGAGCGATCGCGACCCCGACGCTGTCGCCGCGCGAAGAGCGCGAGTGGGATCCACGCGAGCAGCCCCACTTTGATCGCGCGTCCGGGCGCGCGATCGAAGAGATTCGTCAGGTTGGCCGCGAGCGCGACCAAGAGCGCGTCGGCGACCAACCGCGCGCCCGAACCCGCACCCGACCCCGCGGCCGACCCGCGACTCGCGTTGACGAGCACGATCGCCAGCGCGCCGCCGCCCACCGTCTTCACGAGTCCGGTGGTGACGCGACCGCGAGCGAGCGCGCCGAGATGACCGCGAAAACCGTGATCGGATTGGGTGCCGGCGAGATCGTCGAAGAGCCCGAGCAGTCCGAATCCGATGCACGCGGACACCACCAAGATCCGGGCGGTGCCGGTCGGCGCGTCTCCTACCCCGAACGCGCCGAACAACGCGCGCCCGGCCTCGATGAGCAACACGGCGAGCACTGCCAGCACCCCGGCCCCGGTCGAAACGGTCCGCCCGCGATGGTTCGGGCGTTCGAGCGCAGGCGTGCGCAACAGATCCGGGGCCAGCCCGACCAGCAGCCGGACCGTCAGCACGCCGACGACGAACCCGACCAGGATGCTCACGACGGCAGCGGCGGCAGGGCCTCGGTCGCACCCTCGCCGTAGCCGTAATGGCCGACCGTCTCCCCGGGCGGCGCGATCTGCTCGAGGGAAATGATCGCGGTGAGCGCACCCTGCGCGAGTTCGGCGTCGTCGAAGGTGGTCACCTTCTTGGCGAGCGCCGGGTCACCGCGCACGGGATCGAGTGCCGCTCCGCGTTTGGGTGTCACCCCGGCGGGCGTGGTCTTGTCGGAGTAGATCTCGCCGAGCACCGTCGGCAGCTTCGCCCGGAGCAACGCCTGTATCAGATCGACCATCGTGTCGGTGGCACCGAGATGACTCTCGGTGCCGGTCAACACGAGGACGCGTGGCGCGCTCGTCACGGTCGGGAACGCACTGAGGTCCGACTTCTTGCCGTCGCTGAAGTCGAGGAACCCGGCCGAACGCAGGGGTTCGACCACGTCGCGCGCCCGGCGGGCCGCGGTCGTCGGTGGTTCGGCCAGCCGGGCCGCGAGATCTCGCAGGGCCGCGGTGCGCGTCGTGGCGACGTTGGCGGCGGGCAGGTGAAGCGCGGTCTGCAGCGCTCGGAGATCGTTGGTCGAGTCGAGTCGCCACTTGTCGTCGAGCCACAGGACTCCGGGAACGTTGGCCCCGGCCGCGCGCGCCGAGACGAGCACCGCGCTCACCGCACCGGCGTCGACACCCTTCTCCGCGATGATCGCGACGGGCACCGCGGCCAGTCGCTGCTGTATCGCATAGGCCGCCGACTTGCGCAAGAAATCGTTGAGCTTCGACACCTGGTCGTTCAGCGCGCTGTTGTCGCTCTTCAGCTGACTCGACTCGTGCGAGACGCTGCGGATCTCCCGATCGAGACGATCGACGATCACCTGGTCGACGACGGTCGAGCCCACGAGGATGCCGAGTCCCATCGCGAGGAAGACCGCGATGAGCGAGACGAGATGGAACCGGAAGTTGATCATCGTCAGAACCAGCCCCGCACCCGCGACCAGCTGTCGTCGAACATCAGGCGGAACCCGTCGAGGAACACCCGCAGCGAGTGCGACGCATAGACCATCGCTACCATCGCCGCGACCGCGGAGATGACCAGCAGCACCATGTCGCGGTGGCGCACCCGGCCTTGATACAGCCGGCTCACACCCTTGGCGTCGACGAGGATCGGGCCCAATCGCAGGCGCGTGAGGAACGTCGACGCCATGCCGCGGCGGCCCTTGTCGAGGAACTCGACCATCGTCGCGTGCGTACCCACTGCCACGATGAGATCCGCGCCCGCTTCGAACGCGAGGAGCAGCGCCGCGTCCTCACTTGTTCCCTCGGTGACGAATTGCTCGAAGTGCACCCCCGCGGCCTGCAGCCGTTCGAGCCCGGGCGCGCGGCCGTCGGGATGGACGTGGTGGATCAGCTCGGCGCCGCAGTGCAGCGCGACGGGTGAGAGGGAATCGAAATCGCCGATGATGATGTCCGGCGTTCGGCCGTCGTCGATCAGCGCGTCGGCGCCGCCGTCGACGGCGATGAGCACGGGCCGGTACTCGCGTACGTACGCGCGCAGGGCCCGCAGATCGTGCTGATAGTCGAGGCCGCGTACCACCACCAACGCCTGTCGACCGCGGATCTTTGTCTTCAGCGGCGGTAGGTCGAGCGGTTCGAAGGTCTGCTCGGCTTCGTTGTCGATGTAGGTGAGCGTGTTGCGGGCGAACGACCGCAGCTCGGTACCGATGCGCAGGCGAGCCTCTTCCATGCGCTGGTCGATCTCGGCTGCGCTGAGCAGCTCCCCCGTCGCGACCTTCTCACCCTCACGCCAGAGCGCGCCGTCGCGGATCTCGACGATCTCGCCGTCGTGGACGTCGTGCATCACCGCACCCCCCACCGCGTCGAGCAGCGGAACGTGCGCGGCCACGACGCGCTCGGGACCGCCGTTGGGGTAGCGCCCCGAGATCGAGTGGTCGGCGTTCACGATCCCGGCGACGCCCGCGGCGAGCAGGCTCTCGGCCGCGATGCGGTCGAGGTCGCGATGGTCGATCACCGCGATGTCGCCCTTGCCGATCCTCGTCGCCAGATCCTTGGTGCGGGGACCGACGCGCGCGATGCCCACGACCCGCAGCGACGACCGGCGACGCCGGGATCGCCGGCGGAACACCTTCATCGTGCGCCGCTCACTGCCGGGATCGCTTGGCGCCGGTCGCGACGCGGGCCGCGAGACGGAGCTCACCCGACTGGTCGACGAGCTCGCGGGCGTGGCGGCGCGCGTGCGCCGAGCCTCCGACCCCGGCCAGCATGCGCGAGATCTCGTTGACGCGTGCATCGTCGAGGAGGAGCGAAGCCCCCGCGACCGTCCGGCCGTCGACCTCGTCCTTGGCCACGAGCACGTGCGCGTCGGCGAACGCCGCCACTTGCGGAAGGTGGGTCACGCACAGCACCTGGTGATGCCCGCCGAGGGTCGCGAGCGCCCGCCCGACCGCGGCGCCGGCCTCGCCGCCGATCCCGGCGTCGACCTCGTCGAAGATCAGTGTGGGCGGCGCCTCCGAGAGCACGAGCCGCAAGGCCAACATCGAGCGCGACAGCTCGCCCCCCGACGCGGCCTTGGCCAACGGGCGGGCAGGCTCGCCCGGATTGGGTGCGAGCAAGAAGGTGACGTCGTCGGCCCCGTCGTCGCCGATGGACTCCGGTTCGCCGGCCGGCGTTTCGATGTCGATCGTGAACGTGGCGGCCGGGAGCGCGAGGCCACGCAGGTGCTCCGTCACGGCACTCGCGAGCCCGGGCGCAGCCGCGCGCCGCGCCTTGGTCAGCGCCCGCGCGGCCCGTTCGACCGCGGCCAGCGCGTCGCGGCGCGCGGCTTCGAGCCCCGCAGTGCGAGCATCGTGCTGTTCGAGCTCCTCGAGGCGCGCACGCGTCGCGTCGGCGTACTCGACGACATCGGCGAGCGTCGGGCCGTACTTTCGCTTCAACTCCGCGAGCAGGGCGCGGCGGGTCTGCACCTCCTGCAGCCGTTGTGGATCGGCGACGACCGATTCCTCGGTCGTGCGCAGGTCGTGCGCCGCCTCTTGCACCTCGGCTTGCAGGAGTCGCAAGCGCGCCGCGAGCGCTTCGAACGGCACGCGCCCCGCCAGCGCGGCGACCGCGGCGCCGAGCGCGTCCTCGGCCGAGCCGTCCAGCTCCCGGTACGCGCCCGCGAGCGCTTCACGATGGGCTTCGGCGTCGGCGAGCAATTCGGCTTCCGCGAGGAGCCGGTCGTCCTCGCCGCCGTCGACGATCCCCGCGGCGCCGATCTCGTCGACCTGGTACCGGAGCAGATCCACTTCGCGCGCCCGCGAGCGCTCGTCACCCCCGAGCGCGCCGAGCTGCTCGCCGAGCTCGCCGCGGCGAGCCGCGCCGCGCGCAACGCCGCCAGCGCGGCCTGGGCCTTCGAGCCCGCGAATCGGTCGAGCAGCGCGCGCTGTTCGGCGGGCGCGATCAGCGACTGGTGCGCATGCTGGCCGTGCAGGTCGACCAGGCGCCGACCGCATTCGGCCAACTCCGACACGGTGGCAAGCTGCCCGTTGATGTAGCCGCGCGAGCGTCCCTCGGCCGGTATGACGCGCGCCAGCACGACCTCCTCGTCGCCGTCGTCGAAGCGACCCTCGACCCGCGCGTGCGGCGCGCCTTCCCGAACGAGCTGGGGATCGGCCCTCCCACCACCGAGCAGGTCGAGCGCGTCGACGATCAAGGTTTTGCCCGCGCCGGTCTCACCCGTGATGACGGTGAGACCCGCACCGAGTATCACCTGCAGCTCGGCGATGATGCCGAGGTTCTCGACTCGCAGCTCCAACAACATCCCGATTACCGATCCGGAAGGGAGAACTTGGTCTTGAGGATCTGGTGGAAGTCGCGGGGACGAACGCTGACGAGGCGCAACGGCTCCTTGGCGACCCGGCACCGGACCGTGTCGCCCGAGCACAGCTCGCCGAGCTCGCGACCGTCGATCGTGAGCGCGACATTGCGCTCCTTGCGCACGACGAACGACACCTCTTCGTGCTCGGCCAGCACGAGCGACCGGCCGAACAGCATGTGCGGCGAGATCGGCGTGAGCACGCTGCAACGAAGATCGGGCGAGACGATCGGACCGCCGGCCGAGAACGAGTACGCGGTGCTCCCGGTGGGCGTGGCGACGATCAGGCCGTCGGCGGCATAGGAGGTGAACGAGGTCCCGTTGATCGAGACGTCGAGGTAGATGAGGTGGCCCGACCGCAGCTTTTCGACCACCGTCTCGTTCAGGGCGTACCAACTTCCGTTGACGGTGCCGCTCGACTGCACGTCGACGGCGAGCATCGTGCGCTCCGAGACCTCGAACTCCCCCGCTAGCAGGCGCGGCAGCCAGGCCTCCAGATCGT
The DNA here is from genome assembly GCA_963839575.1 of uncultured Actinomycetes bacterium. Lineage (GTDB taxonomy): Bacteria > Actinomycetota > Acidimicrobiia > IMCC26256 > PALSA-610 > PALSA-610. The sequence goes on from CAWIVQ010000003.1 coordinate 44,450, forward strand.
CGGGCTCGAGTTCGCTCAGATAGCCGAGCATGCCGACGTTCACGCCGAGCAGCGGTGCGGGAGTCGGGTAGACCAACTCCACCGCGTGCAACATCGTCCCGTCGCCGCCGAGCGAGATCGCGAGGTCGAGTCCGGGCGCGAAATCGCCGAGGCTGGTGGCGTACGCCTCGAGCCCCGTACCGGACGCGAGCGCAGCCGGTACCCGGACCTCCACCCCGTGTCCGACGAGCCAAGCCGCGCTACGTTGCGCGAGCTCGTGCGCGACCGGCCGGTCGCGGTGAGGCACGATGCCCACACAACGGGTCGACGAGACGGAGACCGACGAGCTGGTCATGACGCGTCCTCGGTTCGGCGCACGGCGTCGTCGAGCGCACCGACGGCCACGGTCGCCCGCCCCCGCCTCGCGTGCACGAGGAACTCCACGTTGCCGTCGGCGCCGCGAAGCGGCGAGGGCACGACCGCGCCGACGCCGAGTCCGCACTCGTCGAGACCGGCCACGACCTCGCGCAGCACCGCCGCGTGCACCTGGGGGTCGCGCACGATGCCTCGCCGACCGACGCGCGCGCGTCCCGCCTCGTACTGCGGCTTCACCAGCAACACGAAGTCGGCCGCTTCGGTCGTCAGCGCGAGCAGGCTCGGCGCGACCGTGCGCAACGAGATGAACGACAGGTCGGCCACGCACAGATCGGGGCGCGGGTCGAGGGCTCCGGGCTCGACGCTGCGAACGTTCGTCCGTTCCATCACCGTCACCCGCCGGTCCTGACGCAGCGACCACGCGAGCTGCGAACGCCCGACATCGATCGCGTAGACGTGCTCGGCCCCGCGCTGCAGCAGGCAGTCGGTGAAGCCCCCCGTCGAGGCACCGACGTCGACCGCCCAACGACCCGCCACCGAGGTCCCGAACGCGTCGAGGCCGCCGGCCAGCTTGTGCCCGCCGCGCGAGACGTAGGTGGGACCCTCCTCGGCGAGGAGCGCGATCGCTTCGGCGCCGTCGACCTGGCGGGCGGCCGTCGACGCGGGCGCGCCGCCGACGAGCACGCGGCCCGCGTCGATCGCCTCCACGGCCCGGGTGCGACTGGGCACGAGGCCGCGCCGCACGAGCTCGACGTCGAGCCGCCGCCGCACGCCGCCTTCAGCCTGCCTTGGGCGCCGCCTTGGGCGCCGCCTTCTTCGACGACGAAGACTTCTTCGCCGGACCGGCCTTCTTCTTCTTGGTCGCTTCGCGGTTCGCGCGCGTCAGGCGGCGCTCGAGCGCGTTGAGATCGGCTTTCGTCGCCAGACCCAGCACGCCCAGTTGGCGCTGGACCTCGTGCTGCACGACTTTGCGGAGATCTTCGCTGCGCCGACGGCTCATCTCGACCACCTCGTCGACGGCCGCGCCCATCTGCTCGCGCGCGAGATGCCCCTGGGCGACGAGATCATTGACGATCGCCCGCGCCTGCGACCGCCGCAGCTCGGTGAACTGCATGCCGGTCTCGAGCACGCGCTTCCAGTCGGAGCTCTGCGGAATGGTCGGGATCTTCGGAGGCATGATCGGGGCCTCTCCAAGGCGGGCGCGCCGGGCGCGCACAACGGGCGGTCGGTCAACCAGCCTACGGCCTGGGGGCGCCAATCGGCCGCGAGAACCGGCCCGGCCCGTCGGTAGGGTCCCGGCGTGATCCCGATCCGAGACGATAACCCGACCGCTCGCCGGGCGATCGTCACGATCCTGCTCATCGTCGTCAACATCGGGATCTACTTCGCCATCCAGATGCCCAAGCAATCCGCGGCCGAGACGCTCTTCGAGTACCGGTGGGCGGGCGTGCCATGCGAGATCCACACCGGCAAGCCCGTGGTCATCGTGCCCGACACCGCCGTCATCCCCGCCGGATCGTGTGCCGTCGGGGCGTCGGGGATCTCGGCACCCCAGACCGCGTTCCCGTCCAAGAACGTCTGGCTCGCGGTCTTGTTCTCGATGTTCCTGCACGGCTCGATCCTGCACGTGCTCGGCAACATGCTCTTCTTGTGGATCTTCGGCAACAACGTCGAGGATCAGCTGGGACCGTTCTGGTTCGGGGCGCTCTATCTCGTCGGCGGGATCGTCGCGTCCGCCGTGCACATCCTGGGCAATCTCGACTCCACGTCACCGTTCCTCGGGGCGTCCGGCGCGATCGCGGTGATCATGGGCGCCTACATCGTGTGGTTCCCGAAGGCGCGAGTGCTCACCCTTGTCCCGATCGTGTTCATCTTCTTCCCGTTGCGCCTCCCGGCGATCGTCATGCTCGGGCTGTGGTTCGTGATCCAGTTCCTCACGCAGTCCTCGAGCGGGATCGCGACGCTCGCACACATCGGAGGATTCGTCTTCGGCGTGATCGTCGCGTACGTGTTGGAGCGAACCGCGGGCCTCCCCCGCCACGGTCCCGGCGCTCCGCTCGACGCCTGAGATCCCGAAGGCCCGGCGGCTACGGGGCGAACGCGGCGACAAGGTGCGGCGCGAGCTCGGCGAGATCGCGGGCGACGAAGGGCGGCGCCGGATCGGGGACCGACTCCTCCCCGGCGCTGCCGGCAACGCCTGACAACACGAGCGCGAACGGCACGCCGAGCGCCGCCGCGAAGGCGCCGTCGGTCGACGGCCGATCGCCGATCATCACGACCGGGTTGCGGTAGCGGGCGCGCACGAGCCCGGCCATCGCGGCCTCGGGCTTGCCCGCGACCTCGGGGCTCCGCCCGCCCGCGGTCGCGACCGCGGCGACGATCGAACCGGCGCCCGGCAACAACCCGTCCGCGGCCGGATAGGTCGGGTCGAGATTGGTTGCGACGAAGCGGGCGCCCGACCGCACGCCGTCGGCCGCGCGTCGCAGCCGCTCGAAGTCGAAGGTGCGGTGCCAACCGACCACGACCGCACCCAGGTCGGCAACGACCTCGTCGACCACCTGGAAACCCTCCGCTTCGAGCGCCTCGATCACGCCCGGTCCCGCGGACGCGAGCACGCGGGTGCCCCGGGTGTGGTCGGGCGCGAGCAGTGCGGCCGCCGCCTGCGCGCTCGTGACGAGATCGTCCGGGTCGGCGGCGACCCCCGCGGCGGCCAGCCGGGCGAGGTTGTCTTGCACACGTCCGCTGGAGTTGTTCGTCAGGAATGCCACGCGCAGACCGGCGGAGCGCATCGCGGTGACGGCCGCGGCCGAACCCTTGATGGGGTTCTCGCCGCGCCACACCACGCCGTCCAGGTCGCAGCACACGACCGGACGGTCTGATCCGCCCATGCTCCTCACGCCCGGTCCGGCTCCGGCGACTCCGGCTCGACTGCCGTCACCGGGGAGGTCGCTGTGACCTGGTCGAGCGCGGCCCGGTAGTCGGCGTTGTCGGGCCGCATCACCGTTGCGAGCCGGAGGTGGCCCCGGGCCCGGGCCCGGTCACCGGCGCGCAGCCGGCACATCCCGACGCCGAACTGGGCGTAGTCGTTGACGGGCTCGATGGCGAGCGTCGCGTTGAACTCCCGCTCGGCGGCCGCGAACCGGCCCGTGCGGAAGTAGGCGCGCGCCAGCGCCTCGCGTATCGAGCCCTTGGCCGGCTCGAGCTCGCGAGCCTGCTCCAACGCGATCACCGCCGCGTGGACGTTGCCGTCGGAGAGAAGGCGCATGCCTTCGGAAAAGGCGGTGTATGCGTCGTAGTGGCCTGATGCTGTCATGCGGTTCGCCTCCTTGGCGGTTCCGGGGGTTGCCTGTGGTACAACCGGATCGCATTCCCGAAGCATCCCCGGAACCCGGAGCGCCAACGTGGCCGACTTCTCGCCCTTTTCCGGAGTGCGGTATCAGGACGCGTCCGCCGAGCTCGCAGCGCTCGTAGCTCCACCCTACGACGTGATCGACGACGACCAGCGTGCCACGCTCGAGGCCACTCACGAGCACAATTCGATCCGCCTCATCTTGCCGCGCGACGTCGCGACCGAAGGCGATCGCTACGAGCGCGCCGCCCGGACATTCACGGGCTGGTGCGCCGAGGGTGTGCTGGTGCGCGACGCGGTACCGCGCTTCTACGCCTACCGCATGGAGTTCACCGATCCGCAGGGGGCGCGCCGCCACACGCGGGGGGTGCTCGGCGCGCTGACGCTGCCGGAGAGCGGCGACGACGACGTGCTCCCTCACGAGCGCACGCTTCCGAAGGCGAAATCCGACCGTCTGGCGCTCCTCCGCGCGATGCGTGTGAATGTCGATCCGATCTGGGGCCTGACCCTCGGGTCCGGCCTCACCGCGTTGCTCGCCGGTGCCGAGCCGTTGGCCGAGTGCGTCGATGCCGACGGCGTCCTCCACGAGCTCGCCGCCATCGATGACCCGAAGACCATCGCCGCAATCCACGATGTCGTCGCCGGCGCGCCGCTGGTGTTGGCCGACGGCCATCACCGCTTCGAGACCGCGCTCAACTATCGCAACGAGCTGCGCGTCGAAGGCGTCGCCCCCGGCGGCGCGGCCGCGATCATGGCCTTCGTCGTTGAGCTCGTCGACGACGAGCTGTGCATCGAGCCCATCCACCGGCTCGTCGATACGCCGGCCGGCGTCGACATCCGGGCCCGGCTCGCGGATGCGTTCGACGTGCGCGACGCCGGTGCGAACACACCCGAGGGCGTCGACGAGCTGACCGCGGCGATGCGCGCACAGGCGGGCCTCGGGCTCGTCGACGAGCGTGGCCTCGCACTCGCGGTTCCCAATGCCGGCGCCCGTGCCGCCGCGCTCGAAGGCGAGCACCCGGCGGTCGCTGCGACCGACGCCGCGGTCATCGAGGCCCTCGTCGTGCCGCGCCTCGCGGACGCGTCATGGCAGTACCGCCACGACGCCCACGGCGTTGCCGCGCTGGTCGACAAGGGCGCCGCGAGCGCGGCCATCCTGTGCTCGCCCGTGTCGGTGGCCGGGACGCGCGCCGCCGCGCTCGACCGCGTGCGCATGCCCCAGAAGACGACGTTCTTTTGGCCCAAGCCGCGCACCGGGATGGTGTTCAGAACCCTCGACTGAAGGGCCGGCACCCTTTCGGGTCAGCTGATCGTCCAAGTCGGCGCGGAGCGCAACAGCGCGGCGAGATCGCCGGGGCCCGAACGCTCGAGCGATTCGACCAGCTGCTGTTGCATCGACACCCCGTATGCCGCCCGGTCGACTGCCCGGAACACGCCCACCGGAGTCGGCGTCTCGGGGTGCTCGGCCAGGCGCGAGAGCGCGAACGCCAGCGACGGGTCGGGGCGGGTCTCGTCGTGCACGACGAGCTTTTCCACGCCCACGTCGGCGACCTCGACGATCTTGGCCTCGCCGAACTCGTTCAACACGACGCCGTGCTCACCGTTGGCGCCGAAGCGCACCGGTTCGCCGTGCTTCAAGTCGATGAGCATGTCGGTGCGTGCATCCTTGTTGAGGATGGTGTCGAACGCGCCGTCGTTGAAGACGTTGCAGTTCTGGTACACCTCGACGAACGCCGCGCCCTGGTGCTCGTGGGCCCGGCGGAACATCTCCGTCATGTGCTTGCGGTCCATGTCGTGAGTGCGGGCGACGAAGCTCGCCTCCGCACCGAGCGCGATGGAAACCGGGTTGAAGGGATGGTCCAGCGAGCCGAACGGCGTGGACTTCGTGATCTTGCCGACCTCGCTCGTCGGCGAGTACTGGCCCTTGGTGAGGCCGTAGATCTGGTTGTTGAACATCAAGATCTTGAGGTTCACGTTGCGGCGCAGGGCGTGGATGAGGTGGTTGCCGCCGATCGAGAGCATGTCGCCGTCGCCGCCGATGACCCACACGTCGAGGTCGGGCCGAGCGAGGGCGACGCCGGTCGCGATCGCGGGCGCACGGCCGTGGATGCTGTGCACGCCGTACGTGTTCATGTAATACGGCAGCCGCGCCGCGCAGCCGATGCCGGAGACGAAGACAAGGTTCTCGGGCCGGACCCCGATCTCGGGGAACAGGAGCTGGATAGCGGTGAGGATGCCGTAGTCGCCGCAGCCCGGGCACCAGCGCACCTCTTGGTCCGACTGGAAGTCCTTGCGGGCGAGCTTCACGCCGCCACCGTTTCCCGCGCTCGAGCTCTCAGTGCCTTCGCTCACGACTGCATCATCTCCAGGATCTTCTTTTCGAGCTCCGCCGCCCGGAACGGAACGCCGGCGACGCGGGTGTAGCTCTGGGCGTCGACGAGGAACTCGGCGCGCACCAACTTCGAGAGTTGCCCGAGGTTCAGCTCGGGCACGAGCACCTGCGAGTAGCGGTGCAGGATGTCGCCGAGGTCCCGGGGGAACGGGTTCATGTGCCGAAGATGCGCGTGCGCGATCTTCTTGCCGTGCGCCCGGACGCGACGCGTCGCTTCGGTGGTCGCGCCCCACGTCCCGCCCCACGACAGCAACAAGAGGTCGGCATCTCCCGGGTCATCGAGATCGGTGAGGGGGATGTCGTTCGCGATTCCGGCGATCTTCGCGGCCCGGAGGCGGGTCATCTTGTCGTGGTTGGCCGGGTCGTAGCTGATGTTGCCGGTGCCGTCTTCCTTTTCGATGCCACCGATGCGATGCATGAGCCCGGGCGTGCCCGGGATCGCCCACGGTCGGGCGAGCGTGTCGGGATCACGCAGGTACGGCCAAAATTCGTCGCCGTGGTTCGGCTCGGTCGCGAAAAGAACCGAGATGTCGGGGAGCGCATCGACGTCGGGCAGGATCCACGGTTCCGCGCCGTTTCCGATGTATCCGTCGGTCAGCAGCATCACCGGTGTGCGGTACTTGACCGCGAGACGCACTGCTTCGAAGGCCGCGGCGAAGCAATCACTGGGCGAGCTCGCGGCGACGATCGGCATCGGCGCCTCGCCGTGACGCCCATACATCGCGAGCATGAGGTCGGCCTGTTCGGTCTTCGTCGGCAATCCGGTCGACGGACCGCCGCGCTGCACGTCGACGATGACCATCGGCAACTCGAGACTCACCGCGAGTCCGAGCGCCTCCGACTTCAAGTCGACGCCGGGCCCGCTCGTCCCCGTGATGGCGAGGTTGCCCGCGAAGGCCGCGCCGATGGCGATACCGGCCGCCGAGATCTCGTCCTCGGCCTGGAGGGTCTTCACACCGAAGTTCTTCAACTTCGAGAGCTCGTGCAGGATGTCGGACGCGGGCGTGATCGGGTACGACGCGTAGAACAGCGGCAGCTTCGCGGCCTGGGCGGCGGCGACGAGTCCGTACGACAGCGCCACGTTGCCCGTGATCTGGCGGTACTCGCCAGGTGCGAGGGCCGCGGGCTTGACCTCGTACGCGTGATCGAAGAGCTCGGCCGTCTCGCCGAAGTTGTAGCCGGCACGAAATGCCGCCACGTTCGCCTCGAACACCGCCGGGCGATTCGCGAAACGCTTCTTGATCCAATCGACGAGCGGATCCGTCGGCCGGGTGTACATCCAGCAGATGAGACCGAGCGCGAAGAAGTTCTTCGAGCGTTCGGCGTCACGCGGCTTCACGCCGAGCGGCTTGGTGGCCTCGACCGTGATCGAGGTCATCGGCACCTCGTACACGCGGAACGCGGCGAGCGAGTCGTCGAGCAGCGGGTTCTGCTCGTAACCCGCCTTGTCGAGATTGCGCTGATCGAACGTGTCGACGTTCACGAGCAGGGTCGTGCCCGGCGAGAGATCGCGGATGTTGGCCTTCAACGCCGCGGGGTTCATCGCGACGAGGACGTTCGGTGTGTCGCCCGGGGTCACGATGTCGTGATCCGAGATGTGGACCTGGAAGGCGGAGACTCCGGCGATGGTTCCGGCGGGCGCGCGGATCTCGGCCGGGAAATCGGGCTGCGTCGCCAGGTCGTTCCCGAACACCGCCGACAACTCCGTGAATCGGTCGCCGACGAGCTGCATGCCGTCGCCCGAGTCTCCTGCGAACCTGATCACGACGTCGCCGAGTGCTTCCACTCCGCGGGCCGAGGTCGCCTCTACGGTCACCGTTGACCACCAGCTTTCTCAGTACCTGAGCGTCACGAGCGACACCACGCCATCGGGGAGACGCCCACGCGTGTTCATCGGCCGCGCGCGTCGTCACTGTACCGTCGCGGTAGACGCAGCCCGGTGTTGGGCGGACGATTCCACTCGGCGCGCCGACCGGCCGCCCGACTCGTCGGCCATCTCGAGCCACCTCGATCCATCTCGGTGGCGGTCACGAAGCCGCCGCCTCGAGCAGTTCCTCGATCCGCCGGCGCAGCCGTTTCGATCGCCGCCGGTCGCGCGCTCGGCAGACCACCTCGGCCTCGATCTCCACCCGCGAAGCCGTACTCCCCCCGGCCCGGAAGAACCGCCGCCGGACCGCGCCCAGCACCACGACCTCGTCGCCGGTCACGAGAGTCTCCAACCACGCCGGTGGGTCGGTCACCGATACCGGCACGGAGATGGCCCGGCCGTCGACCCGGGTCGTGACCTGGAGCTGTGCCACCCGCTGGGCCGACGCCAGTACGCGCACTTCCGGTGGGCTCGAGCACGCGCCGCGCACGACGGCGACGTTGAAGGATGCTGCTTCCATGGGGCACTCCCCGGTCCAGGACGCGACGGCCCTGCGCACCAGCAGGCCGAACGCACGGACGGGGAAGCGCGCGGGGAAGCAACGCGCACGTTACGCGGAGGGTGCGCCGCCAACGCACGCTGCGGGTGTTCAGCCCAACGTGGCGAGCCGTTCCGCGGCGTCGGCGAAACCTGCGTCGTGCGCGCGAATGCGCAAGAACAGCTCGCGTGCCCTCGGGAGGTCGCCGGCGCGCTCGTAGAGATCCCCCAGCGCGTACCAAGCCCGCACGTGATGCTCCTGCACGCGACTCGGTTGGCCACCGCGCCGGTCGAGTGTCGCGATCGCCTCGCCGAGGCGACCCTGATCGGCCAGCGAGCCGGCGAAGACGATGCGTCCTTCGGTGACGAGGGCGCCCGAAGGCGACGCCGCGGCCAGCTCCTCCCACAACTCCTCGACCCGGCGGTGCTTGCCGAGCGCCCGCGCGCAGTCCATCAGCACGGGGTGTTGTTCGACGGAGTTGGTCAGCTCGACGAACGCCTCGAGCTCCTTCGTTGCAGCTGCGTATTGACCGAGCCGGTACTGACAGAGGCCGAGCAACTCGCGCACTGCGCTCGCGTCGGGATAGGCGTCTCGCAGCGGACGGAGAACACGGGCCGCGTCGCGCTCGCGCCCGGCCGTGAACGCCTCCGCCGCCCGGGACAGCTCGATCTGGGCGTGACGGGCGCCGCGCCCGGCGATACGGGACAGCTCGTCGCCGGCCTCGGTCTTGCGGAGCTTGCGCCGGCGGGTCGGCGCCGTCGTGCGAGCCTTGCGCTGCCGCGTCGGGCGCGGTGCCGGATCCGAGGTCGGCCGGCGAACCTTGCGCAACGACGACCGCGAGCTCGCCGGGGCCGGCGCCGGCTCCTCGTTCTTCCGCCGGAACTTCTGGGTCGGGTAGTCGATACCGCTGTGCGTTGGATTGCGATCGTCACTGTTGCGTGAGGTGCGCTTGCGGTCGTCGCCCCCGCGCCCGGTGCGCTTCGCCGGCGCTCCGCTCCCGACCCGCTTTTGCGGGCCGTCACGGCGCAGCGCGCGGGCCGGCCGGGCCGCCGCACTCGAGTTCCGATTCGATCCGGCGGCGCCCCGCGGCGCGCGTCGCGGCGATCCATCACTGCGCAACTCTCGCTTCGGCTCCCCGTCGCGCCGCGCCTCACGCTTGGGCGCCCCGGAACCTCGGGCACCGCGCGCCGCCAAGCACCCGCGCCGAAGCACCCCGCGCCGAAGCACCCCGCGCGAAGCACCCCGCGCCGAAGCACCCCGCGCCGAAGCCCCGCGCGCCGACGGTGCGCCGCTGCCGGACCCTCGCAACGGCGAACCGTCGCTGCGGCTCTTGCGCGGTGCCCCGTCCCGACCGCTCGCGGCCCGTCCGCTGCCTCGCCGATCGGTCGAGGCGCCGCGCGTTGGAGGCGCGCTTGGGGCCATCACTCGGACGGCGCGGTTTGCGTTCGTTCACTGTGGGATTCGCTTCCGTGGGGGACATGCAGCGTACGCGAAGACGCCCGCCACAATGGGCGGGCGTCTTCGTCTTAGCGAAAAAACCCGGCGACGACCTACTCTCCCAGGAGGATTACCTCCAAGTACCATCGGCGCGGGCGGTCTTAACTGCCGTGTTCGGAATGGGAACGGGTGTGTCCCCGCCGCCATGGTCACCGGGTTCAAATGTCAGTTCTCGGCGCAACCACAAGAACTCCATAGCGAGCACGAACGTTTGAGAAAGAATGCGATCAAGCCCTCGGCCGATTAGTACCGGTCAGCTGAACACGTTGCCGTGCGTACACTTCCGGCCTATCAACCTGGTCGTCTACCAGGGGCCTTACCTGCTTATGCAGTGAGAGACCTCATCTCGAAGCGAGTTTCGCGCTTAGATGCTTTCAGCGCTTATCTCTTCCGCAGGTCGCAAACCAGCCATGCTTCTGGCGAAACAACTGGCACACGAGAGCTGCGTCCGTCCCGGTCCTCTCGTACTAGGGACAGCTCTCCTCAAGTCTCTTACGCCCACGGAGGATAGGGACCGAACTGTCTCGCGACGTTCTAAACCCAGCTCGCGTACCGCTTTAATGGGCGAACAGCCCAACCCTTGGGACCTGCTTCAGCCCCAGGATGCGACGAGCCGACATCGAGGTGCCAAACCTTGCCGTCGATGTGGACTCTTGGGCAAGATAAGCCTGTTATCCCCGGGGTACCTTTTATCCGTTGATCGACCACGCTTCCACATGCCATGGCCGGGTCACTAAGCCCTGCTTTCGCACCTGCTCGACTTGTTGGTCTCGCAGTCAAGCTCCCTTGTGTCTTTGCACTCGACGCCTGATGGCCAACCAGGCTGAGGGAACCTTTGGGCGCCTCCGTTACACTTTAGGAGGCGACCGCCCCAGTCAAACTACCCACCTGTCACTGTCCTCGATCCGGATGACGGACCTAAGTTAGAGCTCCAATATCTGCAGGGTGGTATTTCAACGTTGTCTCCACCGAGGCTGACGCCCCAGCTTCCCAGACTCCCACCTATCCTACACAACAAATACCGAAACCCAATACCAAGTTGTAGTAAAGGTCCACGGGGTCTTTCCGTCCTTCCGCGGGAAACGAGCATCTTTACTCGTCGTGCAATTTCGCCGGGTCTCTGGTTGAGACAGTAGCCAAGTCGTTACGCCATTCGTGCAGGTCGGAACTTACCCGACAAGGAATTTCGCTACCTTAGGACCGTTATAGTTACGGCCGCCGTTTACCGGGGCTTAGGTTCAGAGCTTCGCTCCCGAAGGAACTAACCCTTCCCCGTAACCTTCCGGCACCGGGCAGGCGTCAGTGCGTATACATCGTCTTACGACTTAGCACGCACCTGTGTTTTTAGTAAACAGTCGCTTGGCCCTGGTCTCTGCGGCCTCCTCGAGCTCCGGACGCGAAGTCCTTCACCCTACTGAGGCCCCCCTTCTTCCGAAGTTACGGGGGCAGTTTGCCGAGTTCCTTAACCAGAGTTCTCCCGATCGCCTTAGTATTCTCTACTTGCCCACCTGCGTCGGTTTGGGGTACGGGCACCATGTCAACTCGCTAGAGGTTTTTCTCGACAGCGTAGGATCACTCACTTCGCCTAAAACGGCTCGGCATCGCATCTCGGAGTTAATGCCCGACGGATTTGCCTATCGGACCCCCTACATGCTTACCCCGGGACAACCAACGCCCGGGTTGAGCTACCTTCCTGCGTCACCCCATTGCTACCCGTCAAAGGAGGGGTCGGTTCGCCCGAAGGCAGCCCCTTAGCACTCCAAATAGGGTTGGGCGCGGACATGGTGGTACTGGAATATCAACCAGTTGTGCATCGACTACGCCTCTCGGCCTCGCCTTAGCTCCCGACTAACCCTGGGCGGATGAGCCTTCCCCAGGAACCCTTGGGCATTCGGCGGAGGGGTTCCTCCCCCCTCTTTCGCTACTCATGCCGGCATTCGCACTCGACCACGCTCCACGACCGTTCACACGGCCGCTTCACAGCAGAGATCGACGCTCCCCTACCCATCTACGCAAAAGCGCATATGACGCAGCTTCGGCTCTGTGCTTGAGCCCCGTTACATTGTCGGCGCGAGATCACTCGACCAGTGAGCTATTACGCACTCTTTCAAGGGTGGCTGCTTCTAAGCCAACCTCCTGGCTGTCCAGGCAATCTCACATCCTTTGCCACTGAGCACAGAATTTGGGGCCTTAGCTGGCGTTCTGGGCTGTTTCCCTCTCGACCATGAAGCTTATCCCCCATGGTCTCACTGCCGCGTTCTGGAGTACCGGCATTCGGAGTTTGGCTGACTTCAGTAAGCTTGTAGGCCCCCTAGGCCATCCAGTGCTCTACCTCCGGTACTGAACACGCGACGCTGCACCTAAATGCATTTCGGGGAGAACCAGCTATCACCGAGTTTGCTTGGCCTTTCACCCCTATCCACAGGTCATCCCCCAAGTTTTCAACCTTGGTGGGTTCGGCCCTCCACGAAGTCTTACCTTCGCTTCAGCCTGCCCATGGATAGATCACTCGGCTTCGGGTCTACAGCATGCGACTATACGCCCTATTCAGACTCGCTTTCGCTCCGGCTCCCCCTCTCGGGTTAACCTCGCCACATACCGTAACTCGCCGGCTCATTCTTCAAAAGGCACGCCATCACGGCCATAGACCGAAGTCTATGACGACGCTCTGACTGCTTGTAAGCCAACGGTTTCAGGTTCTATTTCACTCCCCTCCCGGGGTTCTTTTCACCCTTCCCTCACGGTACTCGTGCGCTATCGGTCGCCAGTTTGTACTTAGCCTTACGAGGTGGTCCTCGCAGATTCACGCCGGCTTTCCCGGATCCGGCGTTACTCGGGAGCACCACTGAGAGGTTGATTGTTTTCGTGTACGGGGCTATTACCGTCTGCGGCGCGGCTTTCCAGACCGCTTCCACTAACAATCAACTTGGTAACTCTCTGGAGATTCTGCCGAGTCTCCTAGTGGGTCCCACGACCCCGCTGCAGCATCGCCGGCAGGCTGTACCACTGCAGCGGTTTAGGCTCTTCCCGTTTCGCTCGCCGCTACTCAGGGAGTCACGGTTGTTTTCTTTTCCTCGGGGTACTGAGATGTTTCAATTCCCCCGGTTCCCTCTCGCTGCCCTATATATTCAGGCAGGAGTGACTGGGCATTACCCCAGCCGGGTTTCCCCATTCGGATATCCACGGATCAAAGCTTGGTAGACAGCTCCCCGTGGCTTTTCGCAGCCACCCACGTCCTTCATCGGCACCTGGCGCCAAGGCATCCACCGTTGGCTCTTTGTAACTTGAAATCGCACACTCCTCGACTCTTCTCGGGAGAAAAGAGCAAGGAGCCACTTCTTTCAAGACGCTCGTGCTCGCTATGCAGTTCTCAAGGATCGCGCCGAAACCGTGCAGGGTTTCGAGGCTGCGGTACGTCACGATCGCGGGAACTCCACACCGAGGTGTGGGCTCGACCACGAACGTCTGACGCCCGTTCTGCCTGGGAGAGGTTGCGGATATGACCGCTTCCTCAAAACAGAGCAGTGAACACCCGACTCGATGGAATCTCGGTGGTGTCGGCGACGGCCCGGCCACTCCGAAGAGTGACTGGCTGGTGCGCCGAGGTCGAGATGCATCCGACGAGCCGAGTAACCAATGATCGACGTGGGAACACGCTCGGCACTCCCGGAACATTCGTCCGGGACCGAGGCAGTGTTGTTCCTTAGAAAGGAGGTGATCCAGCCGCACCTTCCGGTACGGCTACCTTGTTACGACTTCACCCCAATCGCCAACCCCACCTTCGACAGCTCCCTCCCTTGCGGGTTGGGCCACTGGCTTCGGGTGTTGCCGACTTTCGTGGTGTGACGGGCGGTGTGTACAAGGCCCGGGAACGTATTCACCGCAGCGTGCTGATCTGCGATTACTAGCGACTCCGACTTCACGCAGTCGAGTTGCAGACTGCGATCCGAACTGAGACCGGTTTTTTGGGATTCGCTCACCCTCGCGAGTTCGCAGCCCTTTGTACCGGCCATTGTAGCGCGTGTGCAGCCCTGGACGTAAGGGGCATGATGACTTGACTTCGTCCCCACCTTCCTCCGGTTTGGCACCGGCGGTCTCCTACGAGTCCCCGGCATTACCCGCTGGCAACATAGGACAGGGGTTGCGCTCGTTGCGGGACTTAACCCAACATCTCACGACACGAGCTGACGACAGCCATGCACCACCTGTGTACGGCGCCGAAGCACACGGGCTTTCACCCGCTTTACCGTACATGTCAAGCCCAGGTAAGGTTCTTCGCGTTGCATCGAATTAAGCCACACGCTCCGCCGCTTGTGCGGGCCCCCGTCAATTCCTTTGAGTTTTAGCCTTGCGGCCGTACTCCCCAGGCGGGGCACTTAATGCGTTAGCTACGGCACGGAACCCGTCGATAGAGTCCCACACCTAGTGCCCAACGTTTACGGCGTGGACTACCAGGGTATCTAATCCTGTTCGCTCCCCACGCTTTCGCTCCTCAGCGTCAGTACCGGCCCAGAGTGCCGCCTTCGCTACTGGTGTTCCTCCCGATATCTGCGCATTTCACCGCTACACCGGGAATTCCACACTCCCCTACCGGACTCGAGTCACAGCAGTTTCGAATGGCCCCTCCACGTTAAGCGTGGAGATTTCACATCCGACTTGCCGAACCGCCTACGAGCTCTTTACGCCCAATAATTCCGGACAACGCTAGGCCCCTACGTATTACCGCGGCTGCTGGCACGTAGTTGGCCGGGCCTTCTTCTGCAGGTACCGTCAATTTCGTCCCTGCTGAAAGCGGTTTACAACCCGAAGGCCTTCATCCCGCACGCGGCGTCGCTGCGTCAGGGTTTCCCCCATTGCGCAAGATTCCCCACTGCTGCCTCCCGTAGGAGTCTGGGCCGTGTCTCAGTCCCAGTGTGGCTGATCGTCCTCTCAGACCAGCTATCCGTCGTCGCCTTGGTAGGCCGTTACCCCACCAACAAGCTGATAGACCGCGAGCCCATCCCAAAGCGGAATCCATTTCCTCACCAGACCATGCGACCCGGTGAGGGCATCCGGTATTAGTCCGAGTTTCCTCGGGTTGTCCCGGTCTTTGGGGCAGGTTGCTCACGTGTTACGCACCCGTTCGCCGCTGTCCCCAGGGCAAGCCCTGGTTCTCGCTCGACTTGCATGTGTTAGGCGCGCCGCCAGCGTTCGTCCTGAGCCAGGATCAAACTCTCCATCAAGATCTCGACCTGCACTCGTCCCACGTTGGGGGGTCGAGCCGGCCTTCGATCGGAGAGCTGCCCATCGATCACACTATGACCGAGGGGCAACTTGTGTGCCTGCCGACCCGAAGGTCGTGCAGACACGGAATTGACATGAGCCTCCGATTGTCCGACCGAGGTCGGACGCACGTTGGCATCACTGGCTTTTGGCGTTCACTGCTCTGTTTTCAAGAAGCGATTCCCCGACGGACGCGTCCTGACCGAGGTCATGGGCGAATCGATGTCGAAGCGACACGCACCCGATCCGAGGCCGCGAACGACCTGCCGATTCGAGTGTTGGTGTCAACCGGCTCCGCCGTTCCGGGCCACGTTGGAGTGGCAAACCGGCGTGCGGGGCGACTGACGAGACTACATGCGGCCGATGCGCATGTCAAACAGACGCAACACCTGCCGCACTTGTCTCGTCCGGCCAGGGGGCACTCTACACGAGCGGGCTCACCCCACCACCACTCGCGCCCACTTTCGTTTGCCGTTTCGCACCACGTGCGCTCCGTCGGGCACGGCGCCGTCGCCGTGCACGACGTTCCCGTCGCACTTCACCGGGCCCTCGGCGTCGTCGAGCGCCCGGCGGGCGGCGCGTTTCGACTCGGAGAGACCCGTCGTGACCAGGGCATCCGCCCACAGCGTGCCTGATGCCAACGTGAACTCGGCCATCTCGGTCGGCGCGGAACCCTCCTTGTGGACCCGGTCGAACTCGGCCTCGGCCAACTGGCCCGCGCCCGCGCCGTGGAAGAGGTCGGCCACCGTCCGGCCCACTCGACGTTTCGCCGCGTTGGGGTGCAGCTCGCCCGACGCGAGGTCTTTGGTCACTTTCTCGATTTCTTCCGGCGGCCACGCGGTGGCGTGGGCGAAGTACATCGGCAGGAGCGGGTCGGGGATCCTCATGATCTTGCCGAACTGCTCGCCGGCAGGCTCGTTGATCCCCACGTAATTGCCGAGCGACTTCGACATCTTCTGCTCGCCGTCGAGCCCGACGAGCAACGGTGTCGTCAGCACGACCTGCGGCTCCTGGCCGGCCCGCTGCTGCAGTTGGCGGCCCATGAGCAGGTTGAAGAGCTGGTCGGTGCCACCGAGCTCGACGTCGGCGCGCACTTCGACCGAGTCCATCCCCTGGAGCAGCGGGTACAGGAACTCCATCAAGGAGATGGGGACGCCCGACTCGTAGCGCTTGGCGAAGTCGTCGCGCTCCAGCATGCGGGCGACCGTGACCTGCGAGGTCAGCCGCAGCACCGCGGGCATGTCGAGCGGCGCGAGCCAGTCGGAGTTGCGGCGGATCTCGATGCGTTCCGGGTCCATGTCGAGGATCGCGCCGACTTGTTCGACGTAACTCTCGGCGTACCGGTCGACCTGTTCCTTGGAGAGCTGGGGGCGGGTCACCGACTTGCCCGACGGGTCGCCCAACATGGCGGTGAAGTCGCCGATGATGAGCACGGCCTTGTGGCCGCAGTCCTGGAACATCCGCAGGCGGCGGAGCACCACCGCGAAGCCGAGGTGAATGTCCGAGGCGGTCGGATCGATCCCGAGCTTCACCCGCAGCGGCTTGCCGCGTTCGATCTTGGTGCGCAGCTCCGCAGCGGAGATGACGTCGACAGCGTTGGCGGTCAGGATGCGCAGTTGCCGCTCGACGTCCACGACCGGGACGGTAACAAACGGCGTCGGCGGGGCCGCGCGCCGTTCGACCGGCCGATCATCGACGCCGGCGCCGTCGGTGGCCCGCGCCGGCGTCCGGTGTCGCCCGATCGGCACGATTACTCTCACCCGGAGTCGTGTACAGACCGGCAGTGAGGGAGGTCCCGTGGGTCTGCAAGTGATCGGTGCGGGGCTGGGCCGCACGGGTACAGCTTCGCTGAAGCGGGCGCTGGAAGAACTCCTCGGTGGACCCTGCTATCACATGTTCGAGGTGAGAGAACGACCCGACGATCCCAACGTATGGGCCGACGCGTATGCGGGGCGCCTCCCGGACTGGCGAACCTTCTTCGCCGACTACCGAGCGACCGTCGATTGGCCTGCAGCACCCTTTTGGCGCGAGCTCAGTGTCGCGTTTCCCGATGCCATGATCTTGTTGTCGGTACGAGACGTGGATGCTTGGTGGACGAGCGCGTCGAACACGATCTTCCCCGCACTGGCGACCTACCACGAGCCGGACGCTCCCGACGACGGCTGGACCGGTATGGGTCGCGGGATGATGGCCGCCTTCGCGTCGCAGTGGCGGGACGAGAGCGCCGCCAAGGCTGCCTACCTCGCCTACAACGACCGGGTGCGTACGACTGCGCCGTCCGACCGATTGGTCGAATGGCGCACCGGTGACGGCTGGGGACCGATCTGCGCCGCGCTCGGAATCGACGCGCCCGCCCACCCGTTCCCGCACGTGAACACAACGGCCGAAACCCGCGCCGAGCTCGGACTCGACGACCGCTGACCCAGCCACGGGAGCGGCGACCGGCGCGGCCGGTCTGCGCGTACACGTGGCGATCGAGAGCGGTGGGAGTGCCGCCTTACCGGCCGTGGGTGACGGAATATTCGTTGTAGCGCACGCCGACTGCTCCGACCGCGAGTCCCACGCCGAGCGCAGAGCGCGCGACACCTTGCATGCGCTCGGCGCGGCTTCGTCCGGCCGCTGCATGCGAGAGCCCGATTCCGATGTCGACGAACCCGCGGGCCACGCGTTTTGCTCGTCGCGCGAGGCTTGGCGATTCCAAGAGCAGCGTGACGCTGCGCATATTGCCGATGCGAAACCATCTTCGGAGCAGCCAACGCGTGTTCGCAGCGCGTCGCCGGAACGAGCTCCTTCACCACGGCGTCGTCGACCCAGACGATCTTCGCTCCGTGTCGTTTCAGTTCCTTGAAGAAGCGAACGTCGGATCCTCCCGCCAAGGGGTGGCGCTCGTCGAACGGTCGTGGTCCGAGGTACTCGAACGACGAGCGTCGAATCATCACGCCACTCGTCCGCGCCTGCCAACCTTCGATTTCGGTTCCGGTTGCGAATCGCTCACGCTCGAAGAATCGGCCTTCGCGTATCCACGCCGGTGGCTCCTGCTCGAAGACCGGCACCGACGGGCCGATCACCACGTCGGCACCCGACTGCCGCTGCACCTCGACCAAGCGTCGCCCCCAACTCGGCTCGGGCCACTCGTCGTCATCGAGGAAACCGACCCAGCCCGCCTTGTTCGCCTCGCGCATTGCTCGGTTGCGCACCTGAGGAATGCCGCGTGCAGTTTCGACGAAGTAGCCCACGCCCAGATCGGCGAAGTCCTCGACGACCGTTCGTGCCGAACCAGCCGGGTCGTTATCGACCACGACGACGTCGAATCTCCAGCCGTCGGGGATCTCCAACTTGCCGATGGCCTTCAGGAGACGCGCCAGACCCAGCGGGCGCCGATACGTTGCGACGCAGATCGTCAGGTGTTGGTCGGCACGCTCGCGGATGGATCGATCTCCGGCGACCGTCGCAATCTCGAGGCTCGGGATCTGACGGTAGTCGGCTTCGGGCCAGCGTTGCGATTCTCTTCGGACGAGCGTTGCGATTCTGCCGTGACTTGCGTCGCCGAGCGCGGCGAAGCGCGTACCTGCCGATCTCCGAACGCGACCGGAGAGCGGCTCGGGTCGCGGGTGCGCGACCACGCCCGGGCGCGATCACGGGCATCCACCGACGCCTTGTCGCCCGCGTGCAATCCGGCGAGTTCGCCGCTCGCTGCGGCGCTACGAGCTGGCGCTCGTCAGGCGGCCGGCTCCGTTTGCGGGGCCGGCTCCGTTTGCGCGGCCGGCTTGTACCGGAAGGCGAGCCACCACCCGGCTGCGAACGCTCCAACGGCGGCGATCAACATCGCAATTCCGCGACCGATATGCGCGTTCGGATGAATGACGTGGCCGTTGCGCAAAGTGCGAGTCGGTAAATGACCGGGTAGCCACGATGGCAAGTCGGCCGCGGGGGTGACCAGGTAAACGACCCCCACCACCGCGAAGACGACGCCGACGGCGACGATGATCAGCACGGGCAAGCGCAAGCGGGACGACATCAGATCGAAATCATACGACGCTGCCCAACGGTCGACAACTGATCCTCCCGAAGGAAATGTGTGAGTCGTCAGCGCGTGCGCAGATTGTCCGATCGAGGACGATTACGGGGTCCGGGGCGTGCGTCACGCTGTGCCGGAGTCCTTGCGGAAAACAGCAGAACTCACCGGGCGCTGATCGTGATGCGGTCGCCGTCGACCTCGACCACGACCGTCCCTTCCAGCACCACGAAGATCTCGTCGCTCTCCCGATGAGCGTGAAGTCCCTGATCGTGCCACTCGGTGTCGGTGTTGTTGAACCACAGCTGAAGCCGATCGGATTGCCACGCCACCGGGCCCCTCGGTTCGCGCCCGGCGAGCAGAGCGGAACGATCCGGAAGCCGGCGGTGGTGGAATCGACGAGCCTCGGTCATCGCCCGAATACTGTCCGATCGGGGAGGGCCGTGCCGAGCGTCGTGCGCTATCCGAACTTGCAGGAGAGCCCGCCGTCGACGGGAATGATCGCGCCGTTGACGTACGAAGCCGCAGGCGACGCCAAGAACAACACCAACTCTGCGACCTCCTCGGGATCGCCGTAGCGCTTCAGCGGGACGCGGCGGCGAGCGAACTTCTCTTTCGCGTCGTCGGGGATGACCGCCGTCATCGCCGTGTTGATCGGTCCGGGGCAAACGCAGTTCACGTTCACGCCTTGCGGCCCGAGCTCGACCGCCAGTGCGCGGGTGATCCCGATGACTCCATGCTTGCTGACGGTGTACGGACTGAGGAAGGGCGTGGCGCCCAGGCCTTCGGTCGACGCGATGTTCACGACGCGGCCGGTTCCCTCGCGCCGGAGGTACGGCAGGCAGGCGCGGATCGTCCGCGCCTGCGCGGTGAGATTGACCGCGAGCGTGGATTCCCACGCCGCTCGAAATCGGCGGCGGAGATCTCGACCGGGATGCTGACGCCGGCGTCGTTGACGAGAATGTCGATCGGCCCGAGTCGCGCGGCAACCTCGTCGACGACCCGGACGATCGCGCCGGCGTCGGCCACGTCGAGTGCCCAGCCCGCGGCCACACCCCCGGCATGGGCGATCTCGGCGACGACCACATCAACGCCCGCCGCGGCACGGTCGGTAACCGCGACCTGAGCGCCTTCGCCGGCAAAGAGGTGCGCGATCGCGCGTCCCATTCCGCTCGCGGCGCCCGTGACCACGACGACCTTGTCACGCACGGCGCGGCTTCGACTCGTCAAACGCGGCACGGTCGGCCAACCTATCCGGTCATGAGCGATCCCTTCCGTGGTGACCCGCGTCCCTCCGGCCTCGGGTTCTGGCCCCTCGCCGCCGACGACCCGGGTGTCGACATTCGCCCGCGAGCCGGTGCGCATCGTCACCGACGACGGCGGGCTGGTGCGCGGCTTGTTCTGGACTCCCCCGGCGGGCCGGCCGTGGCACACCGCGGTGGTGCTCACACATCCCCGGGCCGACTTCTCGGTCCACTACGCGTGCCCGTTGCTCGCGGCCGCCGGCTTCGGAGTGTTCGGGTTCGCCACGCGCTACCTCAACAACGACACCGATTGCCTGCACGAGCTGGCCGCACACGACGTCGCGGCCGCAGTCGACTGGGTCCGGGGACGAGGCGCGGACGCGGTCGTGTTGTTCGGGAACAGTGGCGGCGGGTCACTCTCGGCCCTCGCCCACACCGAGCACGGCTGTGGCGACGCGTGGGTCGGCGTGGCTGCACACCCCGGCGAGGGCGAGTTCATGTTGCAGTCGATCGATCCGTCGGTCGCCGATGAGCACGATCCGTCTTCGGTCGTGGCCGAGCTCGACATGTACGACCCCGCGAACGGCTGGCGCCCGTGGCCGGAGCAGTGCTCCTACGAGCCGGAGTGGCTGGCGCGCTATCGGGCCGCGCAACGCGAACGCGTCGCCCGGATCGATGCACGGGCGCGCGACCAGCTCGATTCGTCGCGGGCGGCCCGAGTCGCGCTGCACGATGTCGAGCGCGGTGGCGACGAGTGGCGACGGCTGCGCAAACGCGCGGTGCACCTCGAGTACTTCACGATCTACCGCACGCTCGCCAATCCCACCTACCTCGACTTGAGCATCGACCCCGACGACCGGCCGCTCGGCTCACTGTTCGCCTTCCCCGACCCGTTCGACGCGAATTTCGGCTGGGGCGGTCTCGCTCGGACGATGACGTCGCGGGGATGGCTGTCGACATGGTCGGCCCTGTCGTCGAAGGCTCGGCTCGCGACGACGATGCCCGACGTGCACGTGCCGGTTCTCGTCGTGCACCCGACCGCCGACACGGAGATCCGCATTCGCCAGGCCCGCGAGATCGCGGACAACGCGGGGTCCGACGACGTCACGTTCGTGGAGATCAACGGCGCACCCCACTACCTCGAAGGCCACCGCCCCGAAGCGATGAACATCGTGGCCGACTGGATCCGCGCCCGCTTCCCGTAGACCACGGGCCCTGTTGGCAGGGAAACCGGCTCCACGGACCCGAATATCCACCAACTGTTGGCAGGGAAACCGGCTCCACGGGCCGGAAATCCTGCCAACTGTTGGGGGTTTGGGGTTAGCGCGGGGGGCGGCTGATGTGCGCGTCGCCGGGCACGTAGAAGCGGTAGGGCAGGTCTTCGCCCTTGCCCGGCGCGAGGCCGATGCGGATGGAAACACCGGGCGCGCGGGGGGTGGCGTGCCGTCGTCGACGAGGCGCAGCGGACCGAGCAACACGCTGGTGCCGTCGAGCGACCGTTCGGCGCCGAAAGCCTGGCCGAGACGGCCGGGACCGGCGGCGAGATCGCGATCGCGGGGCGCCTTCACGCGGCGCTCCCGCATCAACTCCAATCCGGCGAGCGGCGCGGCGGCGCGCAGGAGCACGGCGCTCGGCCGCTCGCCCGGTCCGCACACCGCGTTCATGCACCAGTGATTGCCGTAGCTGAAATACACGTACAGCGTTCCGGGCGCCGCGAACATCGACGCGATGCGCGGCGTGCGCCGGCGGTATGCATGGCTCCCCGGATCGTCGTCGGCGCGGTACGCCTCGACCTCGACGAGCCGAGCGGAAACGCCGTTCCCGATGAGAACCTTGTTGAGCAGCTCGGGCGCGACCTCGAGCGAGTCGCGATCGAAGAACCGGCGCGTCAGCGGACGGGTGTGAGCCACGTCTGCTGGCGATCCATTCGCTCGCGGGCCTGCTCGAACTGCAGGGCGAGCGGCTCGGGCCCGGCCCCGCCCGGCGTCGTGCGCCGGCGCACCGCACTCCCCGGCTCGAGGAACACGAGGTAGTCGGGACCGAGCCGCGGATCGTTCGACACGAGCTCGTCGAGCGGCACGCCCCGTTCGAGCGACTGGCGGACGACGGCGCCGACGATCGCGTGCGCCTCCCGAAACGGCGTCCCCCCGCGGACGAGGTGCTCGGCGATGTCGGTCGCGGCGTTGAACGGGCTGTCGGCACCGGCGATCATCGCCGTGTCGACGAACGTCGCCGTCGCCATCAATCCCGTCAACGCGCTCAACGACAACGTGCACGTGTCGAGCGCGTCGAACAAAGGCTCCTTGTCCTCTTGCAGGTCGCGGTTGTACGCGAGGGGCAGTGATTTGAGCGTCGCCAGGAATCCGGTGAGGTCGCCGATCAGCCGCCCGGCTTTGCCGCGGGCCAACTCGGCGATGTCCGGGTTCTTCTTCTGCGGCAGCATCGACGAACCGGTCGCGTACGCGTCGGCGAGGTGCATGAAGCCGAACTCGTCGGTCGACCACAACACGACCTCCTCACCGAGGCGCGACAGGTGCACCTGGGTGAGCGCGGCTACGAAGAGGGCCTCGGCGACGAAGTCGCGGTCGGAGACGGCGTCGAGGGAGTTCTCGAACGGTCGGGCGAACCCGAGCGCGCTCGCGACCGACGCGGGATCGAGCGGGAGGCTCGACCCGGCCAGGGCGCCCGCGCCCAGCGGCGACACGTCGGCGCGGTCGAGACAGTCGCGCCAACGGTCGACGTCGCGAGCCAACGCCCAGAAGTGCGCGAGGAGATGGTGCGCGAGCAGGACGGGCTGGGCGCGCTGCAAGTGGGTGTACCCGGGCAGCGCGATCTCGGCGGACTCACCCGCGCGCTGCACGAGCACCCGCTGCAAATCGTGGATGCGCGTCGCGACCGCGCGGCCTTCTCGCCGGAGGTAGAGGCGCATGTCGAGCGCGATCTGGTCGTTTCGGCTGCGCCCGGTGTGCAGCTTTGCTCCGGCCGTACCCGCGATCTCGGTGACCCGCCGTTCGATCGCGGTGTGGATGTCCTCGTCGGTGGGCGCGAACGTGAACGTGCCGTCGCCGAGCTCCGCTTCGACCCGGTCGAGCGCCGCGATGACGATCGCTCGCTCGTCATCGGTCAGCAAGCCCACCCGCGCCAGCATCTGCACGTGGGCGCGCGAGCCGGTGAGGTCGTCGTCCGCGAGGCGCCGGTCGAACGGGAGGCTGACCGTGAACGCGAGCAGCTCGTCGGCGGGACCCTCGCCGAAGCGACCGTGCCAGAGCGGCCGGCCGCTCGCGGCGGCGGCGTCGTCGTCGTCGTCGCTCATGAAGCTCCCGGCCCCTGGCGGCGCGACCACGTCTCGGCCGACAGGCCCCACAACCGCACGAACCCCTCGGAGTCCTGGTGGCGAAACGCATCGTCGGCGTCGTAGGTGGCGAGGTCGTGGTCGTAGAGCCCGCGGGGCGCGCGCCGGCCGACCGCGTCGCAACGACCGGGTTCGAGCCGCAGCCGCACCTCCCCCGTCACGTGCTCCTGCGTCGAGTCGACGAACGCCTCGAGCGCGCGCATCAACGGCGCGTGCCACATGCCGTCGTAGATGAGCTCGGCGACGCGGATCTCGAGCCGCTGCTTTTCCCGCGCCAGGTCACGTTCGAGCGTGATGCCTTCGAGATCCTTGTGGGCGAGGATGAGCGCGAGCGACGCCGGGCACTCGTAGACCTCGCGGCTCTTGATGCCGACGCGACGGTTCTCGACCATGTCGATACGGCCCCAGCCGTAGTCACCGACGGCTGTGCCCAACGTCTCGATCAGCTCGACGAGCCCGGTCGCCTTGCCGTTCAACGAGACGGGGACACCTTTGTCGAACGCGACGACGATCTCGGTCGGTTCGGAGGGCGCGTCCTTCGCGTTGCGCGTCAACGTGAAGGGCTCCTCGGGTGCCGAGGCCCACGGGTTCTCGAGGACCCCGCACTCGATCGCGCGGCCCCACATGTTCTCGTCGATCGAGTAGAGCTTCTCCTTCGACGCCGAGATCGGGATGTCCCACTTGTCGGCGAGCTCGATGCAGTCGGCCCGGGTGAGACCCCAGACCCGCACCGGTGCCATCACGTCGAGATCAGGCGCGAGGATGCGAGACGACACCTCGAACCGCACCTGGTCGTTGCCCTTGCCGGTACAGCCATGGCCGACCGCGTCGGCGCCGTGGCGGCGGGCCGACGCGACGAGGTGCTCGACGATCACCGGACGTGAGAGTGCCGAGACCAACGGGTACTTGCCCTCGTAGAGCGCGTTCGCACGCAGCGCGGGAACGAGGAACCCCCGTGCGTACTCTTCTCGCGCGTCGATGATCTCCGTCTCGACCGCGCCCGCGGCCGCCGCGCGCTCGCGGATCAACGCTTCTTCGCCCGGCGCGAGCTGACCGACATCGACCGCGCACGCGATCACCTCGACGCCCCATTCCTCGCGCATCCACCGCACCGCGATGGATGTGTCGAGTCCTCCCGAATACGCGAGCACGACTCGCTTCGCCACTATGACTCTCCCTTGATCAAAGACCCACGAGATCGGCCAGCTCGGTCGCAACGGCGGCGCCGCCGACGGATTCGTTGCAGACGACGACCACCGTGTCGTCACCCGCGATCGTCCCCAGCACCGATGCGAGCGCGGCCCGGTCGAGCGCGGACGCTACGACATGCGCACTGCCCGGTGGCGTACGGAGCACCACAAGGTTCGCGCTGTGCGCGACCTCCACGACGAACTCGCTCATCAGCCGCTTCAAATGGTCGTCGGAGGGTGCACGCTCGCGCGTGTACTCGGGGATCGCGTACGCCATCGTGCCGCCGGGAATTCGGACCTTCACCGCACCGATGTCTTCGAGATCGCGGCTCACGGTGGCCTGGGTCGCGACGATGCCCTCGGCTTCGAGCATCTGCACGAGTTGGG
This sequence comes from uncultured Actinomycetes bacterium, assembly GCA_963839575.1. Classification (GTDB taxonomy): domain Bacteria; phylum Actinomycetota; class Acidimicrobiia; order IMCC26256; family PALSA-610; genus PALSA-610. The sequence continues at coordinate 69,897 of CAWIVQ010000003.1, forward strand.
CCTGGCTCGAGATCGGCTGGTCCTCGAGCATCCGCAGGATGCGGTGTTGGCGTTGCGGCTTGCCGAGCGTCGACATCAGCGCGACTCCCCGAGCACGTCGACGAGCAGGGCCCGCGCCGAGTGCATGCGGTTCCCCGCCTGCTGCCAGACGACCGACTGCCGACCTTCCAGAACTTCGGACGAGACCTCCTCGCCCCGGTGCGCGGGGAGGCAGTGCATAAAGACCGCGGTGTCGTGCGCGGCCTGCATGAGCGCGGCATCGACGGTCCAGCCCTTGAACGCGCGCAGTCGTTGCTCGCGCTCGTCCTCCTGACCCATCGAGGTCCACACATCCGTGTACACCACGTCGGCGCCGCGCACCGCGTCGTAAGGGTCGTTGGAGAGCTCGACGCTGCCGCCGAGATTCCGGACCCGGTCGACGACGTGCACATCGAGCTCGTATCCCTCGGGCGACGCCACCGCGAGCTCGACCCCGGACAGCGCGGCCGCGTAGGCGAGCGACGCCGCCACGTTGTTGCCGTCACCGACGAAGGCGATGCGCCGGCCTTCGAGGTCGCCGAAGTGTTCGCGCACCGTCAGCAGATCCGCGAGCGCCTGACACGGATGCGCGGCATCGGACAGCAGGTTGACAATCGGCACGTCGACCACCGCAACCATGCGCTCGAGCGTGTGATGATCGAACACCCGCGCCGCGATCACCGCACACATCGAAGCCATCGTGCGCGCCACGTCCTCGACCGACTCGCGTGTGTCGAGATGAACCTCTTCGTCGCGGATGTAGATCGGGTGGCCGCCCAGCGTCGCGACCGCCATCTCGATGGAGATGCGCGTACGGGCCGAGGGCTTCTGGAACAGCGCCGCCACACCGCGGCCCGCGAGCACGGGCGGGATCGCGCCCGGCTCGATCTTCCAGGCGATCGCGTGGTCGAGAACGCGGCGGAGCCGGACCGGATCGAGATCGTCGACCTCGAGAAAGTGACTCGTCATCGCAACGCCTCCGCGACCCGGGCGACGGCCGAGTCGATCTCGGCGTCGGAGACGAGCAGGGGCGGCGCGAACCGCAGCGCGGTGGGCGTGACCGCGTTGACGACGAGACCGTGGTCGAGACACCTCTGCGCGACGACGCGGGCGTCGATCGGCGGCGCGAGCTCGGCGGCGATCAGGAGGCCGGCGCCGCGTACCTCGGCGACGCCGTCGAGCTTGGCCAGCGACTCGACCAGGCGCGTGCCGGCGCGAGCGGCCCGTTGCGGTACGCGTTCGCGCTCCATCACGTCGAGCACGGCCAGGGCGGCGCGCGCCGCAAGTGGTTGTCCCCCGAACGTCGTTGCGTGGTCGCCGGGCGCGAACGCGGCCGCCACGTCGGCTCGCGCCCAGCACGCGCCGATGGGGACTCCGTTGCCGAGCGCCTTGGCCATCGTCACGACGTCGGGCCGCACACCGGAGTGCTCGAACCCGAACCATCTTCCGGTCCGGCCGAGGCCGGTCTGGACCTCGTCGATGATCAACAGCGCCTCGCGCTCGTCGCACAGCCGGCGCACGGCGTGGAGGTATTCGGCCGACGCGGGATTCACACCACCCTCGCCCTGCACCGGCTCGAGCAGCACCGCGGCGACGCGGTCGTCCATCGCGGCGGCGAGGGCGTCGACGTCGTCGAACGCGACCTGGCGAAATCCCTCCGGTAGCGGCTGGAAGATCTCTTGCTTCTGCGGCTGGCCCGTCGCCGCGAGCGTGGCGAGGGTGCGCCCGTGGAAGGAGCTGTACGCGCTGATCACGTGAAATCGGCCGGGACCGCCGTTACGTTGGCCGTGGCGGCGCGCCAACTTGATCGCGCACTCGTTCGCCTCCGCGCCCGAGTTGCAAAAGAACACGCGTCCGTCGCCGCCCAGCAGCGCGTTCAGCCGCTGTGCGACCTTCGGCTGCACGTCGTTGTAGTAGAGATTCGACACGTGCAACAGCGTGCGAGCCTGCTCGGCGATCGCGTCGGCGACCTCGGGATGCGCGTGGCCCAACGACGTCACCGCCAGGCCCGTGAGGAAGTCGAGATACTCCTTGCCCTCGCTGTCCCAGAGCGTCGTCCCCTCGCCCCGCACGAAGGCAACGGGAATGCGGCCGTACGTTTGCATGACGTTCTCGGCATCGAGCTGCTGCAACTCGGCCAGCGTGCTCATGGGTGCACCATGGTTCCAACGCCCTCCCGGGTGAAGAATTCGAGCAACAACGCGTGCGGGAGACGTCCGTCGAGGATGTGGGCGCTGCGCACCCCGTAGCGCAAGGCGGCGACGCACGACTCGAGCTTGGGGATCATGCCCTCCGATACCTTGCCGTCGAGGATCAGCTGCTCGAGGTCACCCACGTCGATGCGCGAGATCAGCGACGCCTGGTCGGGCCAGTCGCCGTACACGCCGGCGACATCGGTGAGATAGACGAGCTTCTCCGCCCCGAGCGACTCGGCGACCGCGCCCGCGACCGTGTCGGCGTTGATGTTGTACGCCTGGCCTTCGTCGTCGACGCCGATGGTTGCGATGACGGGTATCAGCTCCTCGCGCAACAGGCGCAGCACCATTGTGGGATCGATCGAGCGCACGTCGCCGACGAAGCCGAGCAGAGGATCGCGCTGGTCGACCCGGATGAGGCCGGCGTCTTCTCCCGACATACCCACGGCGTAGGAGCCGAGACGGTTCACCATGGCGACGATCTCGCGGTTGACCTTGCCGACGAGGGCCATGCGCACGATGTCGACCGTCTCCGCGTCGGTGACGCGCCGGCCGTCGACGAACTCGGGCTCCTTGCCCAGGCGCCGCATCAGCTCGGTGATCTGGGGCCCTCCGCCGTGTACGACGACCGGATTCATCCCCACGAGCCGCATGAGCACCACATCGGCGGCGAACAACTCGGCGAGCTCGGCGTTTTCCATCGCGTGGCCGCCGTACTTGATCACCACGGTCTTGCCGGAAAACTCGCGGATGTACGGAAGGGCCTCGGCCAGGATGTGCGCCTTCTCCCCCGCGTCCTTCACCCGTGCGGCGAACTCGCTCATCGCGTTCACGACGTGCGCCGATTCTCGTCGATGTACGCGTGGGAGAGATCAGTGGTGAGGATGGTCGCCTCACCGTGCTCGAGCCGTAAGTCACAGCGGATCTCGATGTCGGTCTGCGCGAGCGCCCGCGTCACGGCGGTCTCGTCGTGCGCGCACGCGATGCCATCGCGGCACACGGTGATGCCGTTGTAGGAGATGTCGACGGCCTCCGGATCGAGGTGCGCACCGCTCGCACCCAGTTCGGAGAGCACGCGCCCCCAGTAGGGATCGTTGCCGTTCAGCGAACACTGCACGAGCTGGCTGTTCGCGACAGCCCGCGCGGCGACATGGGCCTCGGCGGCGTTCCGCGCGCCCGACGACGCGGACCCGCACGAATTTGGTCGCGCCCTCCGCGTCGCGCGCCATCTGTTCGGCCAGGGATCCACATACTTCCGAGAGCGCCGAGGTGAGCGCGAAGGGATCGACCGCGCCGGCTCGGCCGTTGGCCAGGACGACGACCGTGTCGTTGGTGGAGCGGCACCCGTCAACGGAGAGACAGTCGAACGACTCACTCACCGCCCGCGCGAGCGCGCGCTGCAGGGTCTCGTGATCGACCTCGGCGTCGGTGGTGAGCACGGCGAGCATCGTCGCCATCGCCGGCGACAGCATCGCCGCGCCCTTCGCCATCCCGCCGACGGTCGCGGCGCCGGCGTGCGCGACCGCTTCTTTCACCTTCGTGTCGGTCGTCATGATCGCCCGCGCGGCCCGTCCTCCCCCATCGGCCGAGAGATCACCACACACCTTCGGGATCCCGACCGCGAGCGCGTCCATGGGCATCGGGATGCCGATGAGGCCGGTCGAACACACCAACACGTCGTCGACGGCGCGACCGAGACCCTGGCCGGCGAGCTCGCACATACGGGTCGCGTCGCGTCGGCCCGGAGCACCGGTGGCGGCATTCGCATTCCCCGAGCTCAACACGACCGCCGACGCGCGCCCGTTGCCGAGGTGGCGGCGCGACACCTGGACCGGCGCGGCCTGGGCGAGGTTGGTGGTGAACACGCCGGCCGCGGTGGCGCCCGCGGGGTCGTCGGTGGCGACCAACGCGAGATCGGGATCGCCCGACGGCTTGATCCCACAGGCGATGCCGCCCGCGACGAATCCGGGGACGGCGGTGACGCCCGAGGTCACGGCTGGATCCCGAGGAGCGGGAGTCCGGTGGTCTCGGGCAGTCCGAGGAGGACGTTCGCAGCCTGGATCATCTGGCCGGAGGCGCCTTTCACGAGGTTGTCTTCCGCGGCGATCGCGATGACGGTGTCGGTGCGTTCGTCGAAACGAACCGTGACGTGCAGGACGTTCGCACCGTAGGTCGCCTTGGTTCCCGACGGTTCGTCGACCACCACCACGCACGGGTCGCCGGCGTAGAAATCGCGGTAGTTCTCGAGGAGACGCGCCGTCGACAACCCTTCGACCTGCGGTCGCGCGTAGCAGGTGGCGAGGATGCCGCGTGTCGTGGGCACCAGATGCGGCGTGAACAACACGTCGACGGAACGGCGCGCGACCTTCGACAGCGCCTGTTCCATCTCGGCGGTGTGGCGGTGCGTGAGCAGTCCGTACGCGGAGACGTTCTCGTTCGCCTCCGAGAACAGGCTCGACGTCTTCAAGCCGCGGCCCGCGCCTGAGACGCCCGAGACCGCGTCGGCGATGACGCGCGGTTCGACGAGACCCAGCGCGAGGAGCGGAGCGCACGCCAGGCTCACCGCGGTGGGATAGCAACCCGGCGCGGCGACGTGCGCGTGCGTCGCCAGATCGTCGCGGTAGAGCTCGACCATCCCGTACGCGAACCGACCGACGAGCTCGGGCGCGCGATGCGCCTCGCCGTACCAGCGCGAGTAGACGTCGGCCGGGAGGCGGAAGTCGGCGCCGAGATCGATCACGTGCGTCACGTCGTCGACGAGGCCGGGCAGGAAATCCTGACTCGCGCCGTGCGGGAGCATGCAGAACACGAGATCGAGCCCGCGCAGGTCGGCGGGGTCGAGCGGCGCGAGCACGGCGTCGCCGTAGGCGGGTGCGAGCGACGGGTAGATGTCGGCGACCCTGGCCCCCGCGTTCGAGGCCGCGGTGACGTGTACGACCTCGATCTCGGGATGGCCGTGCAGCAGCCGGAGGGCCTCGACCCCCGTATACCCTGATGCGCCGACGACGGCCGCGCGATACGCCATAGCGCATATAATACACATGGGTGCATAAGCAGATGAAGACCTTTTCCGAGATGTCACCCGGAACACCGCTCGGCCCGCTGCGCCTGACGCATCTCCCGGGCCGCGAACGAGCGCTACTGGCAGGCCGCCGGCGTGCGACACCCCGCCCTCGAGGCCGGGGCCCTCTACCCGCCGATCGTCGCGAACCTCACCGTGTTGTGCTTCGGGCAGGTGTGTGCCGACGCGATGATCCAGACCCGCCAGATCCTGCGCTGCCACCGGCGGGTCGACGCGGGCACGGAGCTGGTGACGACGGGACGGGTGACACAGCGCTACGACAAGCGCGGCCGGACCTACGTCGACGTCGAGACGACGGTCGCGACCGCCGACGCACCCGGCGAACCCGTGTGGACGTCCGAAGTGTCCTTCACACCGGCGGCAACACTGGGGGCGTCGGCGTGAGTGCACGCTCGACCCGTTCGCTCACCATCAGCGAGGATCTCGTGCGCGCGCGTACTCGCGGCGCGGGAACTATCCACTCCGACCCCACACTCTCGGCGGGCCTGCAGCTCCCGGGGCTGGTCGCGCAGGGAGTGCAGGCCGCGGGGCCCGCGTACGGTTTGCTGCTCGACGCGTGGGGCGAGGAGTTCCTCGCGCACGGCGAGATCGAGATGCGGTTCGTCGGTATCGTGCTGGCCGGCGACACGGTCGACGCGCGCGTCGAGGTGCAAGGCGACGACGCGACGTTCGAGGTCGCGGACACGACGGCGGCACACATCGCGGTCGTCGGGCGGGCTCGGCGCTCGACCTCGATCACGACGTGAGCTCGCGCGCGGCGAGCGCAACGCGGACTCGTTCGGGAATGACGATCGAGGTGTTCCGGCCCGGCTCGACGGCGACATAGGTGATCGTCGCGGTGCAGGCCTCCCGGCCGTCGACGCTGGCCCGGTATCGGAGATCGAACGACTTCGTCCCGAGCCGGACGGGCGCGACGTCGATCTCGACCCAGTCGTCGAATCGGGCCGAGCCCTTCCACTCCAACACGGCGCGCACGAGCATCACGTCGAATTCGACCGTCCAGAACTCGCGGCCGAATCCGAGCGTCTCCATGAACCGGGTGCAGGAGTCGTCGAAGTAGGTCAACCAGTGTGCGTTGAAGACCACGCCCTGTCCGTCGATCTCCGCGTAGCGGACGCGGATCCGATGCGTGAACAGGACCGCGCCGTTCGTGCTCAGCTACGCAGCTCGGCACCGTGAGCCGTCGCGACGGCGTCGATGCACGACTGGCGCACGGCGCTCACCTCTTCGTCGGTGAGCGTGCGGTCGAGGGCGCGGAACCGCAAGGCGAACGCGAGGCTGACCCGGCCCGGGCCCAACGCCTCGGAGCGGAACACGTCGAACAACGCGACGTGCTCGAGGAGCGCGCCGGCCGCCGAGGTCAAGGTCGCTTCGAGTGCGGCGGCGGGAACGGTGTCGGCCACGACGAACGCGAGATCGACCGACGACGCCGGGAAGCGCGACACGGGTCGGGCGAGACGGTCGGTACGGGTGCCGGCGAGCAGCGCCTCGACGTCGATCTCGCACGCGACCACCGGCGCGACCAGCGCCAGCGCGTCGACGACACCGGCCGCGACCTCGCCGACGTGCCCGACGGGAATCCCGTCGACGACGACCCGAGCCGCCCGGGTCGGGTGGAACCCGTCGATGGCGGCCGCCTCCAGCGTGAGACCTGCGACGCGGAGCTCCTGCACCAGCGCGTCGAGGGCCGCGATCGCGTCATAGACGTCGACGGCGCGGTCGGGCTCGTGCGGCGCCCGCCGCGCGTGGTGGGCCCGGACGAACGCGACCGCTCGGCGCTCGTCCGGCAGTGCTTCACCCTCGAGCGGCGGCGCGAAGACCGTACCGCTCTCGAACAAGGCGACGTCGGGTGAGCCGTGCGCGGCGTTGTACGCGACCGCCCGCAGCAATCCCGCCAGCAACGCGGGCCGTAGGATCGACTCCTCCGAACGCAAAGGGTTCTCGACTTCGATCACGACCTCGGGGGCCAGCCCCGCGTTCGCCGAGATCGGCCGGCGCGAGCAGCGGGAGCGTGAAGACCTCGTCGTAACCCGCGCCGATGAGTACGTCGGTGACGGTGCGGAGGTCGCGTTGGCGCGGGCTCAGGCGCGCCGACCTTCTCCGGACTCGACGGGACGCTGCGGGTGATCCGGTCGAGCCCGACCCGGCGCGCGACTTCTTCGACGAGGTCGATCTCGCGGGCGAGGTCGGGCCGGAAGGTCGGGACGGAAGCCTCGGTGCCCTGCACCGAAATCCCGAGCGGCGTGAGGTACCCGGTGAGGTCGGCCGCGGACAACGACGTTCCGAGCAGTTTGTTGACCCGCTCGGTACGGACGGTGATGCGTTCACGTTCGATGGGCCGGGGATAGAAATCGATCGCGCCCGGAGCCGGAACCGCGCCCGCCACCTGCGCCAGCAGCTCCATCGCCCGCGCCGTGCCCGTGGCCGTGTTGTTGGGATCGACGCCCCGCTCGAAACGCGCGCTCGCCTCGGAACGCAGTCCGAGCCGCTTCGACGTCAGCGCGATGCCGCTCGCCTCGAAGTACGCCGACTCGAGGAGGATCTCGGTGGTGGCATCGGACACTTCGGCGGCGGCACCACCCATGATCCCGGCGATTCCCTGGGCCACGCGCTCGGCGTCGCAGATCAACAGGTCGGCGCCGGTCAACGTGCGCTCGACCCCGTCGAGCGTCGTCATCTTCTCGCCGTCGGCTGCGAGCCGGACGACGATGCCGCGCCCGCGAGCCGCTCGAGGTCGAAGGCATGCAACGGCCGGCACCGCTCGAGCATCACGTAGTTCGTCACGTCGACCACGTTGCTGATCGGCCGCATACCCGCGAGCGTCAGGCGCCGCTTCATCCAGTCGGGCGACTCCCCCATCGTGACGCGCGCCGCGAGCGCCACGAACCGCGGGCAGCGATCCGGCGCCTCCACGACAACGTGCGCACCGGCGACCTGGTCGACGATCGGTGCGATCTCGTGCGCGTCGAGTTGGAAGGGCAGATCGAAATGCGCCGCGAGCTCGCGGGCGATGCCCTCGATACCCATCGCGTCGGGACGGTTCGGCGTGATCGACAGGTCGAACACGACGTCGTCGAGACCGAGCACCTCGCGCACGTCGGTACCGAGCGGAGCGTCGGCCGCAAGCGCGAGGATGCCGGCGTGGTCGTCGCCGAGACCGAGCTCGCGCGCCGAGCACAACATTCCTTCCGACACGACCCCGCGGATCTTGCGGCGCTCGATCCTGAAGTCGCCGGGGAGCACCGCGCCGACACGCCGCGAACGGCACGACCATCCCAGCCTCGATGTTCGGAGCTCCGCAGACCACGCGGATCTGACCGTCGCCGTAGTCGACGTCGGCCAGCCGGATCCGATCGGCATCGGGGTGCGGAACCACGTCGAGGATGCGGGCGACGACCACGCCGTTCACGTCGCGTCCCGGCTGGTCGATCGCTTCGACCTCGAGCCCGAGCTGGTTCAGCGCGTCGGCGACGGCTTCGACCGCGCCGGCGTCGAGCGGCGTGAACTCACGAATCCATGACAGCGGAGCGCGCAAGACCGGTCCTCAGAACTGGCGGGCGAAACGCACGTCGCCATCCCACAGGTTCTTGATGTGGTCGACGTCGTACAGGAGCTGGACCAGGCGGTCGATGCCGAAGCCGAACGCGAATCCGGTGTACACCTCGGGATCGATGCCGACGGCGGTGAAGACGTTCGGGTCGACCATGCCCGCGCCGCCGAGCTCGATCCATCCGGTGCGCGAACACACTGTGCACCCCGCGCCGCGGCAGAAGACGCATGACATCGCGAACTCGACCGATGGTTCGGTGAACGGGAAGAACGACGGGAGGAAGCGAGCCTTGATGTCGGTGCCGAACAGCGCGTGGATGAACGCCTCGATGGTGCCCAGGAGATCGCCGAGGGTGATGTTCTCGTCGACCGCGAGGCCTTCGATCTGGTGGAACACGGGCGAGTGCCGCGCGTCGAGGGTGTCGCGCCGGAACGCGCGACCCGGGGCCACGACGTAGATCGGCGGTCGTTGCGCTTCCATCGTGCGCACCTGCACGGGCGACGTGTGCGTGCGCAACATGACGCTCTCACGCTCGCCGAGCCGTACGTAGAGCGTGTCCTGCATCGCGGCGCGGGATGACCGGGCGGGAAGTTGAGGGCCTCGAAGTTGTACCAGTCGAGCTCGACCTCGGGACCCTCGGCGACCTTGTACCCGAGACCGACGAAGACGTCTTCGAGCTGACGCCAGACCCGGGTGACCGGGTGCATGTGACCGCGCGCGTACTCACGCGGCCCGAGCGTCAGGTCGAGCCGGTCGCGGGTCGCGGAGTCGGCGGCGGCCGCCGTGGCAAGCTCCTGGAGGCGCCGCCCGTGCGCGGCTTCGAGATCGGCCCGCGCGCTCGACAGCGTCTTACCGACGAGCGCCCGCTCGGAGCCGGCGACACTCTTGATCCCTTCGCGCACCTCGTTCAAGGCCGACGCCTTGCCGAGATAGCGCCGCTCGGCGTCGGTCAACTCGTCGAGCGACGCGGCCGCCGCGAACGCCTCGGCACCTTCGTGCGCGACCGCTTCGGCGCGGGCGACGAGGTCGGCCGCGGTGGTCACGGCGCGACCGCCCGGCGCTGGCGCGCCGCCTCGAAGAGCAACGCGGTGCCGGCCATGGCCACGTTGAGCGATTCACCCGCCTGCATCGGCAGCGTCACCAATCCGGCAAGCGGCAAGGTCGCGTCGAGGCCCTGCGTCTCGTTGCCGACCACGAACGCGGTGGGGGCACGCAGGTCGAAGCGCTCGGGCGCGAGTCCGCCCGAAGCAGTCGCGCCGAGGCAGGCCACGCCCTGGGCGCCGAGCGCTTCGAGGATCTCCACTGCGGCCCTGCCCTCCACGATGCGGACTGCGAAACACGCGCCGGCGGAGGCGCGAACGACCTTGGGATTGTAGGCATCGACCGATCCCCGCCCGAGGACGATTGCCTGGGCGCCGGCAGCCGCCGCGCTCCGTATGAGGGTGCCGGCGTTGCCGGGATCGCCGAGCTGCGTTGCCACCAGTGCGAGGTCGGTGCCGGCCAGCCCTTCCGAGCCGACTCGGTGCATTGCCGCCAGCGCGAACACCGGTTGGGGGTTGACCGTGTCGCCGACCCGCGCGCCGGCATAGGTGTCGAGCCCGCGCATCCGTACGCCCGTCGCCGCCACCCGCTCGGCGACGGCCAGCATCTCCGGGGTCGCGTCGACGCCCACGTAGCACTCGAGGAGCTCGACGCCGTGGTCGAGCGCGGCCGCGATGACGCGCGGGCCTTCGCACACGAAGACCCGCTCGTTGTCGCGCGCCCGCCGCTCGCGCAGCAGGGACTTCAGGCGCTTGATCTCCGCCTTGGTCGCGAATTGCTCAGGCGGCGTCGAGGGCACCGCGAGCGGTCTCGACCAGCGCGGAGAATGCCGCCGGCTCGCGTACGGCGAGGTCTGCGAGCATCTTGCGGTCGACGTCGATCTCGGCCGCCTTCAACCCGGCCATGAAGCGCGAGTACGACATGTCGTGCTCGCGGCACGCCGCGTTGATCCGGACGATCCAGAGGCGGCGGAACTCGCCCTTGCGCGCCCGCCGGTCGCGGTAGGCGTAGCGGAGCGAGTGCATGACCTGTTCGTTCGCCTTGCGGAAATGACGGCTCCGCGCGCCGGTGTAACCCTGCGCCTCTTCGAGAATCGCACGACGGTGCTTACGGCCGTTGACCGAACGCTTTACCCGGGCCATCGGACTACCTCCCCAGCATGCGCTTGACGCGCTTCTTGTCGCCGCCGACGACTTCGGCCTCACGACCGAGACGGCGCGTACGGCTCGACGGCTTGTGCTCGAGGAGGTGGTCCCGGTACGCCTTTCGGCGCAGGATCTTGCCGGTCCCCGTGATCTTGAAGCGCTTGGCCGCGCCGCGGTGCGTCTTCATCTTCGGCATCGGATTTCCTGTCGATCGTTCAGACGTTCGCGGCCTGGGCGGCCGGTTTGGTCTTCGGCTTACGAATTGGATTGAGCACCATCACCATGTTGCGACCGTCCTGCTTGGGAGCAGATTCGACGATCGCGATCTCGGCGACGCGCTCGGCAACTTTTTCGAGAATCCTGCGCCCGAGCTCCGGGTGGGCCATCTCGCGGCCCCGGAACATGATCGTCAGCTTGACCTTCGACCCCTCTTCGAGGAAGCGCTCGACGTGCTTCATCTTGGTGTCGTAGTCGTGCGAGTCGATCTTCGGACGGAACTTCATCTCCTTGATGACGACATTGGACGCCCGTTTTCGCGATTCTTTGCGCCGCTGGTCTTGCTCGTACTTGTACTTGCCGTAGTCCATGATCTTGCAGACCGGCGGGTCGGCATTGGCCGCGACCTCGACGAGGTCGAGGCCGGACTCACGGGCGATGCCGAGCGCGTCCGGAAGTGTTCTCACTCCCAGCTGCGAGCCGTCGGCGCCGATGAGGCGGACTTGGCGAGCGCGAATGCGATCGTTGATGCGGGCGTCGTCTGTGGCCAGTGCGGCATCACCTCGTGTCGTAGGGCCGCCCTCGCGCAAGCGACGGCGGAGCTTCAGGAAGCGTCCACCGTCGCGCCGAACGTCGTTCGGCTCCTACAACGGACCCGGCGTGGTCCCGGCGGTGAGGCCGGGCCAGTCGGGTGGGGACGCTTCCTTTTGGGTAGCGTCCCACTTCCCTCGATTGTCGACGCGGGAGGATAGTCGAGCGTGAGCGGACTTTGGACACCAGGCAGCGGCGAACCGGCGGACGACCCCGCGCCCACCGACGGCATCCCCGACCTCGGGGCCGTCCTCGGAGCGGGTTCCGCACCGCCAGGAGCCGAGCCGCCGCCGACCGCCGAGGAGCTGGCCGCGGTGCGCGAGCTCCACGACCGGCTCGCATCCACGCCGGTCGCGGACGTGATCGTCAACCATGCCATCGGCATCTGGCAGCTCGCCCTCGTCCATCTGGGTGTGGTCACCCCGCCCGACGAGCAGGGCCGGCGGCCCGAGCCGAATCTCGCGGCCGCGGGGCTCGCGATCGACGCCCTGGCCGCGCTCGTCGACGGCCTGACCGATCGGCTGGGCGAGGGTGAGGACATGCTGCGCGACGCACTCCGCCAGGTCCAGATGCTGTTCGTCGAGATCGCCGACGCCGGCGAAGGCTGAGCGCGACGCCGGACCGGATCGGGAGCTGACCGAGCGCGACGAAGCTCGCACCGACGGTGCCGCCGTGGCGGATGACGACGAATCGCGTCTCCGGGACGGTCGGGGTCACCTGGCCGGCGCGGCGGTGACCTCGGTGAGCGCGGCCGCTTCCCAGCGACCGAGGTGGCCGGGGATCACGTCGAACTCCACCCGGGCGCCGACCGCGATGGTGCGGGTGCCGCCGGCGATCACCGTGCAATGGAACGGGTAGGCCGCACCGTCGGCGCCGACGACCTCACCCAAGCCGCTCGCGTGGTCGAAGCGTTCGACCGTTCCGTGCATCTTCATCGTTTCACTGCACGATCTTGGAGATCGGCAGCTCGAGGATTCCCGTCGCGCCGTGATCCTTGAGCGCCGGGATCAAGATGTTGATGTCGCTCTTGGCAACCACGGTCTCGACCGCGTAACCATCCTCGCCGTAGAGCTTCGACACCGTCGGCGACTTCAGCGCGGGCAACAAGGCGATGACCGCACCCAGGTTCGCCTCGTCGACGTTGAGCTTCACGAGCACTCGACCGCGTGCCTCCAACGCGCCGAGCAGGAGCGTCTGCAGCTGCTGCATCGCCTTGCGCTTGTCGGCGTCGGCGTAGGCCACGGGGTTCGCGATCAGCTCGGTGTACGAGACCAGGATCGTGTCGAGGACCCGCAGCCCGGCCGCGCGCAACGCTCGGCCCGTCTCGGTGATCTCGACGACCGCATCGGCGATCTCGGGGATCTTCGCCTCGGTGGCACCGTAGGAGAGCGTGATGCGCGCGTCGACGCCGTGTTTTTCGAGGAAGCGCCGGGTCAGCTCGGGGTACTCGGTGTGGACCCGGACCCCGGGCGGCAGATCGGCGACCGATTCCCACGGCGAATCGCCGCCGACCGCGAGCACCATGCGGATCGGGCGGGCGGTGGCCTTGGAGTAGTGCAGCTCCGTGAGCGTCACGACCTCGACGCTCGTTTCCTCGATCCAATCGCGCCCGGTGACCCCGACGTCGAAGAGCCCGTCGGCCACGTACCGCGGGATCTCCTGCGGACGCAGAATCGTCACGTCGACGACGCGGGGGTCGTCGATCGTCGCCTTGTAGTCGACGTCGGAGGCCCGTGTGAGCGCGAGGTCGGCGTCTTCGAACAGTTGCAGGGTCGCGTGTTCGAGCGAACCCTTGGGCAGGACCAGGCGCAGCACGCCGATCAGGATAGGGGCCCGGCGACCGCCAGCCGGTAGCCGATATCGATCTCGGCGAGCTCGCGCAGGTACCCGTGCCGGGTATCCCAGGCGCCGGTCTCGAGATCGCGCCGCAGGAGCTCGGTGCCGCGCGCCCGGATCTCGGGGTCGAGCTGCGCGAGCGACGACATGCCGGACTGCACGACCGGGTCGAGATAGGCCTCCGGTCGATTCCAGTAACAGCCCGCGAAACCGTCGCAGCAGTCTGCGGGCACCGAGAGCGGCTCGACGTGGGTGACCGGGAGCAACGCCTGCAGGTGCTCGAGTCCCGGCGCGCGGCGCTCGGACGCCAGTTCCGCCAGCTCCGGAAAGTACTCCGACACGAGCCACAGGGCGCCGGCGAAAGAGGGCTCGAAGAAGAAGATCACCTGGCGCCGCGCGACCCGTTGCATCTCGCGCAGTCCGAGATCGACGTCGTCCCAGTGGTGCACGGTGAGCGTCGCCAGCGCGACGTCGAATGCGCCGTCGGCAAACGGGAGTGCTTCGGCGCACGCCTGCGATGCCGGCGCGGCTCCGGCCGGGCGTTGGCGCAACATCGTCAACGACGGGTCGACCCCGACGACGAAACGGTCGTCGGGCTCGTAGTTCCCCGTTCCCGCGCCGATGTTCACCACGCTGCTCGCCGCGCCGAGCGCGCAACCGATGCGCTCCACGAAATGCGGTTCGGGGCGACGCGTCGACGTGTACGTACCGCCGATCGCGTCGTACGCGCGTCACGGGAGATCGCGAAGCAGCGAAACCATCTCGATTGCGGTGAGCGCGGCTTCCTCACCCTTGTGGCCCTCGGAGCCGCCGAGGCGATCGCGCGCTTGCTGACGGTCGTCGACGGTGAGAACGCCGAAGATCACCGGTATGCCTGTGTCGAGCGCGGCGCGCGCGATGCCCGCCGCCGTCTCCCCCGCGACGTATTCGAAGTGCGCCGTCTCGCCGCGGATCACCGCGCCCAAGCAGATGACCGCGTCGACCGTTCCCGAGGCCGCGACCCGCTTGGCGACGAGGGGCGCCTCGAACGCGCCCGGCACCCACAACACCGTGACCTCAGCCGCATCATGGTTGCGCAGGATGCGTTCGGCGCCGTCGAGCAGCTCGGAGGTGATGTCGTGGTTGAAGCGCGCGACCACGATCGCGAATCGCATCCCGGTCGCGTCGAGCGCACCCTCATTCGCGGCGTACTCACCCATCGGTCAGGATCCTCCGAGCTCCTCGTCGACCGCGTTCTCGGGATCGAGCCCGAGCAGGTGCCCGAGCTTGTTCTGCTTGGCGCGCAGGTACGCGATGTTCTCCGCGTTCGGGACGATCTGGACCGGCACCCGCTCGACGATCTCGAGACCGTAACCCTCGATGCCGCCGTACTTCTTGGGATTGTTCGTCATCAGGCGCATGGTCGTCACCCCGAGATCGACGAGTATCTGCGAACCGATGCCGTACTCGCGCGAGTCGACCGGGAAGCCGAGCTCGAGGTTCGCCTCGACGGTGTCGCGGCCCTGGTCCTGCAGCGAGTAGGCGCGCAGCTTGTGGCCGAGACCGATGCCCCGACCTTCGTGACCGCGCAGGTACACGACCACGCCTTGACCTTCGGCCGCCACCTTCTCCAGGGCCCGGTCGAGCTGCACGCCGCAGTCGCAGCGCAACGACCCGAACACGTCGCCGGTGAGGCACTCGCTGTGCACGCGCACGAGCACGTTCTGCTGACCCGCCACCTCGCCCCGCACGAACGCGAGATGCTCGGTGTTGTCGATCAGCGACTCGAACACGTGGGCGGTGAAGTCACCGTACTGGGTCGGGATGCGCGCTTCGGAGACCCGCCGCACCAGCTTCTCGCTGTGCCGGCGGTAACGGATCAGATCCGCGATCGTGACGAGCACCAGACCGTGCTCCGCCGCGAACGCCTCGAGCTCGGGACGACGTTGCATCGTGCCGTCGTCGTTGACGATCTCGGCGAGCACTCCCGCGGGGTACCCGCCGGCGAGGCGGGCGAAGTCGACCGCCGCTTCGGTATGGCCGGCCCGCTTGAGCACCCCCCCTTCGCGGTATCGCAACGGGAAGATGTGACCCGGCCGGGCCAGGTCGCCCGACCTGGTCGACGGGTCGAGCAACGCGAGCACGGTCGTGCACCGGTCGGCCGCGGAGATGCCGGTCGTGGTGCCGATACGCGCGTCGACCGAGACGGTGAACGCGGTGCGCTGGCCCTCGGTGTTCTCGTTGCCCGACACCATGAGCGGCAGCTGCAGCTCGTCGAGGCGCTCACCTTCCATCGGGAGGCAGATGACACCGCTCGTGTAGCGGATCATGAACGCCATCTTGTCGGGCGTCATCTTCTCCGCCGCGATGATCAGATCGCCTTCGTTCTCGCGGTCCTCGTCGTCGACCACGACGACGAACTCCCCGCGCTCGACCGCGTCGATGGCGCGCTCCACGGCTTCGAACATCATGATTGGCTCCGATCGGAAACGAGCAGCCGTTCCACGTACTTGGCGATGAGGTCGACTTCGAGATTGACGCGTGAACCCGCGGTGCGCGCTCCGAGCGTCGTCACCGCGAGGGTGTGCGGGATCACCGCGACCGAGAACCCGTCGTCGTGCACCGCGGCCACGGTCAAGCTGATGCCGTCGACGGTGATCGAGCCCTTGTGCACCACGTAGCGCAGCACGTCGGCCGCCGCGTCGAACCGGAAGAGCTCCGAGCCGTCGGGCTGCGGCTCGCGTGCACGCACCGACCCGGTCCCGTCGACGTGGCCCTGCACGACATGACCGCCCAGCCGATCGGCCAGGCGAACGGGTCGTTCGAGATTGACCGGATCCCCCACCGCGAGCGCACCCAGGTTGGTGCGGGCCAGCGTCTCGACGACGGCGTCGGCGGCCCAATACCCGTCGCCCAGCTCGACGACCGTCAGGCAACAACCGTTCACCGCGATCGACGCGCCGATGGTGGCGTCGTCGAGCACGACCGTGGCGTCGACCTCGATGCGGGCACCGCCCGCATTCGCAGTGACGGCGCGTACGCGGCCCAGCTCCTCCACGATGCCCGTGAACATCAGCGGGCGTCCGGTCGCGGTTCGAGGTCGAGCCGGACGTCGGCACCGACCCGGGTGACACCGACGAGGTCGAAACGCGACGCGGCCGCCATCGTGCGCGGGCCCGCGAACTCGAATCCGGCCGCGCCGTCGGTGCCGAGCAGCGTCGGCGCAACGTACGCGACGACGCGTTGCGCGAGACCGCCGGCGGCGATCGCGCCGAGCAGCGAGCCACCGCCTTCGACCATTGCCTGCAACACGCCTTCGCGGCCGAGCAATGCGAACGTCGCGTCGAGGTCGACGCCGCGCGCGCCGGCTCCGGGCGCGACGACCTCGACCTTCGCGCCGGCGGCCCGCCACTCGTCGACGGCGCCGGACCGTGCGCGCTCGGTCGTGATCACCAGCGTGGGCGCGAGCGTGGTGTCGAACAGGGGGCCCTCGGCGGGCACGCGGCCGCGGGCGTCGAGCAGGACGCGCATGGGGGGACGGGCCGGGACGACGGCAACATCGCGCACCGTGAGCGCCGGGCGATCGGCGATCGCAGTACCGGAACCGACCACGATCGCCTGCGCATCGGCGCGCAGCTCGTGCGCGTCGGCCCGGGCCTCGGCCGACGTGATCCACCGCGAA
The DNA here is from genome assembly GCA_963839575.1 of uncultured Actinomycetes bacterium. Lineage (GTDB taxonomy): Bacteria > Actinomycetota > Acidimicrobiia > IMCC26256 > PALSA-610 > PALSA-610. The sequence goes on from CAWIVQ010000003.1 coordinate 87,232, forward strand.
GTGCCGTCGGCCGCGGCGACGCGCCCGTCGAGGCTCAACGCGACCTTGGCGACGACGAACGCGCGGCCGGTGCGCCGGTGATGCAGGTAGGGCGCGAGATCGCGTTCGGCCACCGCCGCGCCCACGCCGGTCACGACGTCGACGTTGGCGGCCCGCAGCCGCGCGTACCCGCGTCCGGCGACCCGCTCGTCGGGATCGCCGACGGCGACGACGACGCGCCGCACTCCGGCCGCGATCAACGCCTCGGTGCACGGAGGAGTGTTGCCGTGATGGTCGCAGGGCTCGAGCGTGCAGTACGCGGTGGCGCCCGAAGCCCGGTCACCGGCCGCGCGCAGCGCGGCGACCTCCGCGTGCGGACCGCTGCGATACGGCCCGGTCGCGCCGGCGCCGACGATCTCACCGTCGCGGGTGAGCACGCATCCGACGGCCGGCCACGGCGCGGTGTGACGGCGAGCGGCGCGGGCGAGCTCGATCGCTCTGCCCATCAGCTCGTCGTCGTGTACGCCGGCCATGCTTCGCTTCCCGGTCCGAGCCCGCGGGGAGCGGTGTCGGCGAACAGGGATCGGAAACGGCGACGCCGAACGCACGCGCCAACGCGCGTACGAAGTGGTAGCCGACCCTCTCCCATCCGGACTCTCACCGTCGGCCCAGGAATTCCACCTGGTCGGCGCCCCGCTGGCTGCGGGGCGTTCGCGGGCTCTCACCGCCGGTCGGGACTTGCACCCAACCCCGAGGGCAACTCAATTGTCAGTTCGTCAGTTGTCAGTTCGCTCGAAAGCGTACTTCCGGGTCAACAGAATTGCAACGCGTTCGATTTCCGCGGCGCGCCCGCACTCGCGGGCGACGCGCTCGGCTCAGTGGGGGCGACCACCCGCCAGGAGGTCGAGAGCGTGGGCGGCCACCGTCAGCACGATCTCGAGTCCTTCACGGGCCCCGTTCGCCGACCCGGGAAGGTTGCAGATCAGGCTCCGGCCCCGCGTCCCGGCGACGCCTCGCGACAACATCCCGAACCCGCGCCCGCCCCCGTCGCCGGCACGCCGGACGGCCTCGGCGATGCCCGGCGCCTCTCGCTCGATCACCGCCCGGGTGCCTTCGGGGGTCAGGTCGCGGGGACCGAAGCCGGTGCCCCCGGTCGTCACGATCAGACCCGCGAACCCGTCGGCGAGGTCGGCGAGTGCCTCGGCGACCGCCGCGGTGCCGTCGGGCGTCACGCGGTGCGCGACCACCTCGTAGCCCGCCGCCGTGAGCGCCTCCACCAGCGCGCGCCCGCTCGCGTCGTCGCGGTGCCCGTCGGCGACACCGTCGGAGACGGTCAGGACCTTGGCCGCGAGCGTCACGGGTGCGAGGCGGCGGCCCGGATGTCGCGCACGGCGGCGGCCGGGTCGTCGGCGCCGAAGACGCCCGTGCCCGACACGAGGATGTCGACACCGGCCTGCGCGGCGAGATGCGCGTTGTCGATCTTGATGCCGCCGTCGATCTCGATCTCGACGGGCAGTGCCCGCTCGTCGATCACGGCGCGCGCCGCGCGCACCTTGTCGAGCACCTCGGGGATGAAGGGCTGACCGCCGAACCCGGTATGCACGCTCATGACCAACAAGAGATCGATCTCGTCGAGGTACGGCTCGACCGCGGCGAACGGTGTGCCCGGCTCGAACGACAAGCCGACGCGGATGCCGAGGGCGCGGATCTCGTCGAACAACAGCCTCGGGTCGCCCAGCTCGACGTGCACCGTGCAGCCGTCGGCACCCGCGTCGGCGAACCCGGAGAGGAGCACGCCGGGGTTGTCGACCATGAGGTGGCAATCGAGGAACAGATCGGTGTGTTTGCGCAGCGACTTCACGACCGGCGGGCCGATCGAGAGGTTCGGGACGTAGTGACCGTCCATGCAGTCGACATGGAGCAGATCGGCGTCTGCCGCCACCCGCGCCACATCGGCCGCGAGGTTCGCGAAATCGGCGGCCAGGATCGAGGGCGCGACCTTCATGCGTCGGAGGCTACGTCACTCGCCGCGCGCCGCGTCAGGCTGAGGACGTACATGCCGTCGGTCTGCGCGTCGGAAGGCAGCAGCACGGCACCCCGGCCGAGCGGCCGCCACGGCGCCGGCGGCGGGGGCTCGGCGACGAACTCCCGAAGGTGCACCTCGGCCCACGCGTCGATCTCGATGGTCTCGGCGTTCGACAAGGTGCACACCGAGTACACGAGACGACCACACGGTCGCACCGCGGCGGCCGCGGCCTCGAGCAGGACGCGTTGCAGCACGGCGAGGTCGCGCACGTCGTCCGGTTGCACCCGCCACCGCGCGTCGGGACGCCGGCGCAGCACACCGAGGCCACTGCAGGGCGCATCGAGGAGTACACGGTCGAAGGCACCGGCGCGCACCGCGGGGTGGCGACCATCGGCGACGACCGTTGCGACCGTGTCGCGCACGCCGATCCGCTCGGCCGCACGCAGCACCGTACGCACGCGACCGGGATGGAGGTCGGCGGCCACGACGAGCCCCGAGCCCCGCATGCGCTCGGCCGCCGCCGTCGCCTTTCCGCCCGGCGCGGCGGCGAGGTCGAGCACGCGCTCGCCGGGCTGCGGATCGAGTACCGCGACGACGGCCTGACTCGCCTGGTCCTGGGGAGTGGCGCGACCCTCGGCAATCGCGGGCAGCGCGGCAAGATCGCCGGTATGGCGCAGGAGCAGCGCACCCGGCACGAGCGTCCCGCGCTGCACGTCGGCCCCGGCCGCGACGAGCTCGGCGGTGAGGTCGTCGATCGTGGTGAGCAGGGGGTTCACCCGCAGCGTCACCGGCGGCGGCGCGTTGTCGAGCTCGAGCGTGGCGATCGCGTCGGCGCTGCCGAACCCGTCGACGAGCATCTGCACGACCCAGTCGGGATGCGAGGTGCGCACCGCGATCGCGGCGACGTCGTCGCTCGCCGACAGTCGGAACGGCGGGCCCTTGCGCGCCAGCGCGCGCAAGACGCCGTTGACGAATCCACGGGCACGCGGATCGACGACCTCGACCGTCTCGCCCACAGCCGCGTGCGCGGGCACACCGATGAGCAGCTGGTACGCGCCGAGGCGCAGTGCGGCGCGCACCGGCGGGTCGAGTGTCCCGATGCCGCGGTTCGACACCGTCGCCAACAACACGTCGAGCGCGCGCTGCATGCGCACCGTGCCGTAGACGAGGTCGGTCACGAGCGCGCGGTCACGCGCTTCGAGGCCCGAGTTGCGCAGTGCGCGCGGCAACAGGATGTGCGCGTAGGCGCCGTCTTCGATGCGCAGCAGCGCATCGAGCGCGACGCGGCGCGACGATTCCGGCGGTCGACCGCTCATGGGCCGTCGACGCGCACGTCGCCCCGGAGCCCGGACCGCCAGGCGGTGCCGGTCATGACCTTCTTGCCCTCCGGTTGGACCTCGTCGAGCGCGAGGGCGCCGGTCGCCGTTCCCAGCACGCCGCCCGCGTCGATCGTTCCGGGCTCGACCGCGACCGGGGCCGTCTCGTGCGCCCGCCACACCTTCACCCGGCGCCCGCCGACCCGCAGCCACGCGCCCGGACGCGGGTTTCCCGCCCGGACAATGCGCGCGAGGTCGGACGCCGCACGCTGCGGATCGAGGCGGAACTCGTCGACAGTGAGCTTCTCCGCGTACGTGGGCTCGCCGACCTGGGGCTCGGGGTCCTCGTTCGGAATCGTCGGGAGGTGCCGGCGCAGAAGCTCGGTGCCCGCCTCGACCAGCCGGGAGTGCAACTCCCCCGCGGTCTCCGCCGGGCCGATCGCGACGCGTACGGCGCGCGAACACGGGTCCGGTGTCGAGACCGGCATCGATGCGCATCAGGTCGACACCCGTCTCGCTGTCACCCGCGAGGATCGAGCGCTCGACGGGCGCGGCGCCGCGCCAGCGCGGCAACAACGAGAAGTGCAGGTTGACGAAGCCGTAGGGCAACGCCTCCAAGAGCGAGACCGGCAACAACTGTCCGAACGCCACCACCACCCCGAGCTCCGCGCCGCTCGCACGAACGTCGTCGACCACCTCTCGCGCCTTCTCCGGCGTGAGGACGCGCAATCCGAGCTCGAGCGCAGCTTCTTTGACCGGTGACGGGTCGGCGCCCGCGCCGCGGGTCCGCCGCCGGTCGGGTTGGGTGACGACGAGCGCGACGTCGTGGCCGTCGTCGACGAGCGCGCGCAACGGTTCGACCGCGTCGACCGGCGTGCCGAGAAAGACGATGCGCACGGGTCGGCGGCGCGCGTCAGAGCGCGTGCGTACGTCCGCCGGGCGTCTTCACGCCCATGCCCTGTTCGCGTAGCTCACGCATCGCGAACTTGCGCTGGTCGGCGTCGAGCCGGTCGAGCATCAGCACGCCGTCGAGGTGATCGGTCTCGTGCAAGAAGAGCCGGCCGAGGAGCTCGTCGCCTTGGATCACGACCTCGTTGCCGTCGAGATCGATGCCCTTGACGGTGACGAGCTTGGGCCGCACGATCTCGAACGCGAGGCCCGGCAGCGAGAGGCACCCCTCTTCGTAGAGCCACTCGCCGGTCGCCTCGACGACCTGCGGGTTGATGATGACGTGCGGCCCCGTCTCGTCGGGGATCTCGTAGACGAAGAAGCGCTTCTGGACCCCGACCTGGGGCGCGGCGAGCCCGACGCCGTTCGCCTCGTGCATCGTCTCGTACATCGCGTCGACCAACTTCACCAGACCACCGTCGATATCGGTGACATCGGAGGTCGGGCGCTTCAGCACCGGGTCACCGAAGAAGCGGATCGTGTGAGTGGCCACGAAGAGCATGGTAGCGGCGCGGATCGACCGTCAGACCCGGGGGGGATCGACAGCGGCCCGTACGCGCCCGATCGCGCGGCCGGCCGGAAGGGCCCGGGCGAGCGCGTCGGCGAGCGCGCTCCAATCGGGCGCGTGTACCAGCGCCCGGCCCTCGGCGGGCCCGAATACCTGCACGCCACCGTCGTGCGCGTGGGCGCGCACGACGTCGATGGTCGCCGCGAGCGTGTCGTCGGCCCCGGCGAGCTCGGCCAGCGCACCGAACGGCGGGTACGCGAGCGTGCGCCGGTACTCGATCTCCGAGTCGCCAACCGCGGCCGGATCGCCCCGGACCATCGCCTGCACCACGACGTGATCGGGAATACGGGTCTGCAAGAGCATGAGCGTCTCGTGGCGCGGGCGGCTCGAGAGCAGCTGGGCACCGCGCGTCAACAACCAGTGGGCCTGGGCCGCGGCGCGATAGCGCGGCGCGAGCAGCTCCTGATCGAGATCCAGGTACGCCACCAGCGCGGGCTTGCTCCGGCGCACGGACGCGCGGTGGAGCACCGCCTCGGTGCCGACGACGATGTCGGCCTCGGGAACGTCGACGGTGGCGGTGTCGACCTCGGCGACCCGCGCGCCCGGCACCAACGCCTCGAGCTCCTCGCGCACGCGCGCGCCACGCCCGCGCGCAGCACGCGCAGCTTGGTTGCGCCGCACTCGGGACACACGAGCGGCCGCTCGTCGGGCTTGTCCCAGCGCAGCAGGTGCTGACACGTTGCGCATACCAGCAGCCGGAATCGGCCGCGGCGGTTCAGCACGCAGACGGCGAGTCCCGGCGCGTTGTGGAGCGCCGACGCCAGCGCCTCCGACATCAACCCCGACCCCGGCGGCTCGTCGCGCCGGTCCGCGACCTGGACCCGGGGCCAACCCCCGATCTCGACGTCGGGCGCCGGAGCCTCCACCGACCGCCCCGGGTCGGCCGCAACGATGGCTTCGACGGTCGGGGCGGGCGAGCAGACGGTGAACGGCACGCCCGCGCGCATCGCGCGCTCGTGCAACACGTCGCGCGCGTGCCACGTGGGTGAACGTTCCTCCTGCAGCGCCTCGTCCGCATCGTCGACGACGATCACCGCGCGCAGGTCGGGAACGGGGGCGAGCGCGGCGATGCGCCCGCCGACGACGATGCACTCGCCGTGGGCGGCGCGGCGCCAACCCTGGGTACGCGCCGCGTCGGATTCGAACGAGTGCAACAGCGCGACCGCGCGGCCCTGGCCGGTCAGGTACGCCGCGAGGGCACGCGACCGCCCGGCGTCGGCCACGCAGACGATCGTCGAACCGCTCGGCGCGCACAGCGCGCCGACCTGGGCCCGCCGGTCGACGAGCGGCGGCTGGCGGAGCACACGGGCGGCGAAGTCGAGCGTCCCCGGCTCGGCGCTCCCGGTGGCGACAGCATCGGCGACCTCACTCGCCACCGCGACGTGGTTCGGCGCCGACGCCGACCGCAACACCGCGACACGCGGCCCCGACCAGCGCCACGCGATCCACTCCGTCAGCGCCACGACGTCGGGCGGCGGACCCGCCGACACGACCGCCAACACGTCGAGGAGCTTCGATCGGCCGGCCTCGGGGGCGACGGCGTCTTCGATCACCCAGCCCCGCACGCGCCGCCCGTGCAGCGGCACGCGCACGATCGCGCCGACGCGGACCGACTCGGCGAGCGCGACAGGAACCGAGTAGTCGAAGGCGCGATCGACCGCAGTGACGTCCGGCAGGACGCGACAGGTTCGACCGGACGGCAGCTAGCTGACCGCCCGGCGCAGCTCGTCGGCGTACGGCGACGTGTTCTCCCAGTTGAAGCCGTCACCCTCGGTGCGACCGAAGTGCCCGTAGGCCGCCGTGCGCTTGAAGATCGGGCGGCGCAGGTCGAGGCGGTCGATGATCGCGGCGGGCCGCATGTCGAACACCTCACGCACTGCCGCTTCGAGCTTCTCCGGCGACACCTCGGAGGTGCCGAACGTCTCGACCATGATCGATACCGGGTGCGCGACACCGATCGCGTAGGCGACCTGCGCTTCGCAACGCCGGGCGAGCCCAGCGGCGACGACCGACTTCGCGATCTGGCGCACGGCGTACGCGGCCGAGCGGTCGACCTTGGTCGGGTCCTTGCCCGAGAACGCACCACCACCGTGACGGGCCATGCCGCCGTAGGTGTCGACGATGATCTTGCGCCCGGTGAGCCCGCAGTCGGCGTGCGGACCGCCGAGCTCGAAGTTGCCCGTCGGGTTGACGAACACCTGGAAATCGTCGTCGGCGAACTGCGGGGGCAGCGACGGCCGGATCACGTGCTCGATCAGGTCGGGCTTCATCTTTTGGTTGATCGAGATGTTCGGCGCGTGCTGGGTCGAGATCAGCACGGTCTCGAGGCGGATCGGGACGCCGTCTTCGTACTCGACCGACACCTGGGTCTTGCCGTCGGGGCGCAGGTAGTCGAGGACGCGCTCCTTGCGCACCTGGGTCAGACGCCGGGCGAGCTTGTGCGCGAGCCAGATCGGGATCGGCATCAGGTCTTCGGTGTCGTCGCAGGCGTACCCGAACATCATTCCCTGGTCGCCCGCGCCGACCTCGTCGTAGGCGTCGCTCCCACCGGCGCGCTGCTCGACGGCCTTGTCGACTCCCATGGCGATGTCGGGCGACTGCTCGTCGATCGACACGATGACGCCACACGTCTTGCCGTCGATGCCGAACGCCGCGTCGGTGTAGCCGATCTCGCAGATCGTGTCGCGCGCCAGGCGGGAGAAGTCGATGTGTGCCTTGGTGCTGATCTCACCGGCAACGACGCACAATCCGGTCGTCACCAAGGTCTCGCACGCAACGCGCCCGTAGGGGTCTTCGGTCAGGACCGCGTCGAGGACGCTGTCACTGATCTGGTCCGACATCTTGTCGGGGTGACCCTCGGTCACCGATTCGGACGTGAACGTGTGCCTACTCACTGAACCTCACTCCTCCGCCGCTGGTTCGGCGCAACGAATCGAGCAATGCTAGACGGGCCGGTCGCCGGCGGGCCCACCCAGCAGTGCCAAAACCTGGTCGAGCACGACCCGGGCCAGCTGCTCCTTCGTCAGGAGCGGCGTCTCGACGGCACTTCCGTCGGCTGCGAGTATGAGCGCCCGGTTCGTGTCGACCTCGAAGCCGGCGTCGGGCGCACTCACGTCGTTCGCCACGATGAGGTCGACGCGCTTGGCGGCCAGCTTCTCCGAAGCGTGCTCGCGCAGCCGCTCGGTCTCGGCCGCGAAGCCGACGACGACCTGCCCCGGGTGCTTGGCCCGGCCGAGGGCGGCGAGGATGTCGGTCGTCGGCTCGAGGACGATGTCGGGGACTCCGTTCGCCTTCTTGATCTTGTGGGCCTCCGACACCTTGGGCCGGAAGTCGGCGACCGCGGCCGCCATGACGACGACGTCGACGCCGGCCGATCGGGCCATGACCGCGTCGTGCATCTCCTGCGCGCTCTCCACCGGGACCACCTCGACGCCCGCGTCGACGGGCTGGCGCGCGGTGGTGACCAGCGTGACCTGCGCGCCGAGCCGGGCGGCGACGTTGGCGAGTGCGTGGCCCATCTTCCCCGACGAGCGGTTCCCGACGTAGCGGACCGGGTCGAGCGCCTCGCGGGTCCCGCCTGCGGTGACGATCACGGTCCGCCCGGTGAGCGGGTGGTTGGCGGCCAGGAGATCGAGCACGGTCGCGGCGATCCGCTCCGGCGCGGCGAGGCGGCCCGCCCCGGAGTCGCCGCCGGCGAGGCGGCCCTCCTCGGGATCGAGGACGTGCACGCCCCGGCGGCGCAAGGTCGCGAGGTTCTCGCGTACGGCGGGGTGCTCCCACATCTCGGTGTGCATGGCGGGGCACACGAGCACCGGCGCACGGGTGGCGAGCAACGTGGCGGTGAGGAGGTCGTCGGAGATGCCGGCCGCGTACTTGGCGACGAGCTTGGCCGTGGCGGGCGCGACGACGATCAGGTCGGCGGTCTGACCCAGCCGGGTGTGCGGGATGGGCTCGGGACCACCGAACAACGAGGTGCGGGCCGGCTCCGAGGCCAGCGCCGAGAACGTGAGCGCGCCGACGAAGTGCTGGGCGTCGTCGGTCAGGACCGGAGCGACGTGCACGCCGGCGTCGACCAGGCGGCGGCACACCTCGACCGCCTTGTAGGCGGCGATCCCGCCGCAGACACCGAGCACGACCCGGGGCATCCGATGCGTCCTCGGCGGTTCGGGGACTCGGGTCGGCCGGGCTCGGTCAGGCCGACGCGTCGGGCGTCGGTTCGGCGATCTCGACGGGTGCGTCGCCGGTGGTGCCCGCGTCGGGCTCCTCGATGCGCTCGTAGACGATCTTGTTGACGGCGATCTCCTCGAGCGCGATCGACAGCGGCTTGCGTGAGACCGACGTGACCTGCGGCGGGACGATCCGCCCGAGTCCCTCGCCGAGCTGGTTGTAGTAGTCGTTGATCTCGCGGGCACGCATCGCGGCGAGCGTGACGAGCGTGAACTTCGAGTCGACCTTGTTCATGAGCGTCTCGATCCGAGGCTCCATGAGCGAGGGGCGGCGTTCAGCCATCAGGCTCCTTCTCAGCGCTGGCGGGATGGTGTCTCCGTCAGCGATTGCGGCGGGCACTCAGGATATCAGCGACCTCGCCCACGGCCCGTTCCACCTCGTCGTTCACCACGACCGCGTCGAATTCCTCGGCCCCGATGCGCTCTTCGGCCTCGGCCCGGGCCAGCCGCCGGACGATCGACTCCTCGGTCTCGCTCCCCCGCAGCTCGAGCCGGCGCCGCTGCTCCCGGCGGCTCGGCGTCTGCACGAAGACCAAGAGCGCCTCGGGCAGGGCCCGCTTCACCGCCAGCGCGCCCTGGACGTCGACTTCGACCATGACGTCGTGACCGGCCTCCAGCTCATGGGTCACGTACTGCACCGGCGTGCCCTTGAGGTCGCCGTAGACCTCGAACCACTCGAGGAAGCCCCCGGCGTCGCGCAGGCGCCTCGAACTCGTCGCGGCTCACGAAGCGGTAGTCGATCCCCTCCTGCTCGTCGGCGCGCGGAGCACGAGTGGTCCACGAGACCGACCAGTGCAGGCGCGGGTCGGACGCGCGCAGGCGGGCTCCGATCGTGCCCTTGCCGGCGCCCGACGTCCCGGCCAGGACCAGCAGGACGCCCCGGCGCGAGCTCCCCCGGGGGACGCGCCGGCGGGATCGTCGGCGTCAGCCGGCAAACTTCTCGAGCAGCGCCCGCCGCTGGTTCGTACCCAGCCCCCGCAAGCGCCGGCTCTCGGAGATCTCGAGCTCCGACATGATGTGACGGGCCCGCACCTTGCCGACGCCGGGCAGCGACTCGAGCACACTCACGACCTTCAGCTTGGCGAGCATGTCGCCCGACTCGTCGCCGCGATCGGCGGCATCGAACAGCTCGCGCAAGGTCAGCGATCCGATCTTCAGCTTGTCCTTCACCTCGGCCCGCTGACGGCGCGCGACTGCGGCCTTTTCGAGCGCGAGTTGACGCTGCTCCGGTGTGAGCGTGGGCGGGTTCGCCATGTGATTCCTCCGGCGCGACTGCGTGATGCGAAAGGTGTGATCCGAGACGTTCTCAGCTGCTCGAATCAGCAGCGATGCAGCATAGCGAGACTGCGCTCGCCCGCAACTGGGCGGCAGCTTGCGCGCGGGACGTTCCCGCGCTAGCTCGGTGAGAGCGCGCTCACGACCTCGTCGTGCACCCGTTGCGCCGCGGCGCGCAAGTCGTCGGCGTGTGTGACCGCGCGTCCGATCACCAAGACGTCGCCGCCGGCACGCGCGACCTCTCCCGGCGTGCCCACGCGCGCCTGGTCGTTGCGGTCGCCGTCGGCGAATCGCACCCCGGGAATCATGGTGACGAAGTCGGCGCGCGCCACGTGCACGCGCTCGATCTCGGCAACCGAACACACGACACCGCCGCAGCCCGATGCGACCGCGTTCGCGAGGCGCTCGTCGAAGGCGCTCACGTCGGGATCGCTCGTGAGCACCGTGACCGCGATCCCGGTGGCGGCCGGCGAGCCGGCGGCGCTCGCACCTTCGGCCAGTCCCTCGACACCCGCGCGCAACATGTCGAGGCCACCGGCGGCGTGGAAATTCAAGTAGCGAACGCCTTGGCGCCCGAGCTCGCGCGCGGCGCGGTACACGGTCGTCGGGATGTCGTGCAGCTTGATGTCGGCAAACACGTCGAGATCGAGCGCGCGCATCCGGGCGATGGCCTCGGGTCCGGCCGCGGAGTAGAGCTCGAGGCCCACTTTTGCGATGCCGAACCACGGCGAGGCCTCCTTGGCCATCTGCTCGGCGCGGTCCAGATCGTTGACGTCGAGCGCGAGCGCGAGCCGTTTGCGAAGATCCATCAGCACATCCCTCCGGTCAGGTCGCGCACGCGCGCGACATCGTGACGTGCGCACCACGCGCCGAGCTCCTCGACGATGCGAAGCGTCGCGCGCGGGTCGGCGAAGGTCGCGGTACCGACGCCGACGGCCGACGCGCCGGCCAACAGCATCTCCGCCGCGTCCTCGCCGGTGGCGACTCCCCCGGTCCCGATGATCGCGACCCCGGGATACGCGCGCGCGACCTCCCAAACGGCACGCAGCGCGATCGGTTTGATCGGCGGGCCCGACACCCCGCCGCCGCCCGCGCCGAGACGGGGCGCGCGCTGCGCAGCGTCGACAACGAGTCCCATGACGGTGTTGACCAACGTGAGACCCGTCGCGCCCGCGTCGAGCGCGGCCCCTGCGATCGCGACGAGATCCGTGACGTTCGGCGAGAGCTTCGCGAACACGGGCGCCGCGCCGCCGAGCGCGTCGACCACCGCGTGCGTCGCTTCGCGTGTCGTCTCCGGCGCGTGCGCGAACACCTGCGCGCGAGCCTCCACGTTCGGGCACGAGAGATTCACCTCGATCGCGACGAGACGGTGCGCGACGTCCTTCAGCGCGCGTGCCGCCCCTTCGTAGTCGGCGACCGTCCGGCCCCAGATCGACGCGACGACACGCGCTCCGCTCGCTTCGAGCGCGGGCAGATCGCGCGCGATCCAGGCGTCGATCCCCGGGCCCGGGAGGCCGACCGAGTTGATCATCCCGCCGCCCGGCGCTTCGGCGACGCGCAGCGGCGGGTTGCCCTCCGAGGCGAACACCGCGACCGACTTCGCGGTCACGGCGCCGAGGCCCCGCGGATCGCAGAGCGCCGCCACCTCGGCCCCGTGACCGAACGTGCCGGAGGCCGCGACGATCGGGTTCGCCAAGCGCAACGGCCCGACGTCGACGGCCAGATCGACGCCGGACGATCGCAGGCGCCTGCTCATCGCCGGATCACACCTCGAACCGGAGTTGGCCGTCGGCGTGGTACTCCTGCAACGAGCGCACGTCGGCGTCACGCTCGGCCTCCTCGGTGATGCCGGCGGCCGCGGCCACCGCCGCCGCCACGGTGGTGATGCAGGCCACTCCGTGCACGAGCGCGGACCGGCGGATGTGCATGCCGTCGGCGCGCGGGCCCCGGCCCCGGGGCGTGTTGATCACCAGGTCGACCTTGCCCGACGAGATCAACTCGACGGCGTCGACGCCCACGTCCTCGCCGACCTTCGCGACGATCGTCTCCACCCGCACCCGGTGGTCTTCCAGCATGCGGGCGGTCCCCGCCGTGGCAGCGATCGAAAAGCCGAGGTCGAAGAACCGGCGGGCCGCGAACACCCCCGCGTCCTTGTCGCGATCGGCGAGCGAGAGGAACACCGTTCCCTGGTGCGGGAGCTTGTTGCCCGCTCCGGCCTGGCTCTTCGCGAACGCCATCCCGAACGTCCGGTCGATGCCCATCACCTCGCCGGTCGATCGCATCTCCGGCCCGAGGATCGTGTCGACGTCGGGGAAGCGATTGAACGGGAGCACGGCTTCCTTCACGGCCACATGGCGACCCGGCGCGGGTGGCCGGAGCACACCCTCGGTGAAGAGCTCGGCGAAAGTCGCGCCGAGCATGACCCGCGCCGCGACCTTGGCGAGCGCGACCCCGGTCGCCTTGCTCACGAACGGCACGGTGCGGCTGGCACGCGGATTGGCCTCGATGACGAAGACGTGCCGGTCTTTGACCGCGTACTGCACGTTGAGCAGACCGAGGACGTCGAGCTCCTCCGCCAGCGCCCGCGTGTACTCCTCGATCGTCTGGACGACGCCGGCCGGGAGCGTCGGCGGCGGGATCGCGCACGACGAGTCACCCGAGTGCACGCCGGCTTGTTCGGTGTGCTCCATCACGCCGCCGATGATGCACGCGCCGGTACGGTCGCGCAGCGCGTCGACGTCGACCTCGGTCGCGTCCTCCAAGAACCGGTCGATGAGCGCGGGACGCTCCGCCGACAGCCCTCCTTCGCGTCCGAGCGAGCCGGTGTGGGCCAGCTCGGCCATGGCGCGGCGGACGTCGTCGTCGTCGTAGACGATCTGCATCGCGCGCCCGCCGAGCACGTACGAAGGCCGCACCAACACCGGATAACCGATCTTGTTCGCAACCGCGACGGCTTCGGCGGCGGAGGTCGCCATGGCACCGTCGGGCTGCGGGATGCCGAGACGGTTGCACAGCGCGTTGAACTGCTCGCGGTCCTCGGCCGCGTCGATCGAGGCGGGGGACGTACCGAGAATCGGGATGCCACTGCGCTCGAGTTGGTGCGCGAGCTTGAGCGGAGTCTGACCTCCCAGGCTGACGATCACGCCCCGCACGTCGCCGGCTTCTTGCAACCGGTGGCAGACGTTCAGCACGTCTTCGTTCGTGAGGGGCTCGAAGAACAGCCGGTCGCTCGTGTCGTAGTCGGTCGAGACCGTCTCCGGGTTGCAGTTGACCATCACCGTCTCGTAGCCCGCGTCGCGCAGCGCGAACGCGGCGTGGACACAGCAGTAGTCGAACTCGACACCCTGACCGATCCGGTTCGGTCCGCTGCCGAGGATGATGACCGCGGGCTTGGTGAGCGGCGCGATCTCGTCCTCGTCCTCGTAGGTGCTGTAGTGATACGGAGTGAACGCCTCGAACTCGGCCGCGCACGTGTCGACGGTCTTGTAGGTGACCCGCACCCCCGCCGCGAGCCGATGGGTGCGCACGTCGGCTTCGGTCGAGCCCCACAGGTAGGCGAGCTGGCCGTCGGAGAAGCCGAACCGCTTGGCCCGGCGCCAGTCCGAGCGTGCGACCCGGGCGAGATCACGCCCGAGCGGGGCGAGGCGATCGCGTTCCTCCACGATCTGGAGGATCTGGTCGAGGAACCACGGGTCGATGCCGGTGACCTCGTTCAGGCGCTCGACCGACACGAAGCGGCGCAGGGCGGCCTCCAGTTGGAAGATGCGATCGGGCGTGGGAATGGCCGCGGCCAAGACGAGCTCGTCGTCGGTGAGGACGTCGAGCTCGCGTTCGGCCGGGTCGCAGTTGAGCCCGAGCCGACCGGTCTCGAGCGAACGCACGGCCTTCTGCAACGACTCGCAGAACGTACGGCCGATGGCCATGACCTCGCCGACCGACTGCATCTGCGTGCCCAGGATCGGATTCGAGCCCGGCAGCTTCTCGAACGCCCAGCGGGGGAACTTGGTGACGACGTAGTCGATGCTGGGCTCGAAGCTGGCCGGCGTCTCGCGCGTGATGTCGTTCTGCACCTCGTCGAGGCGATAGCCCACTGCGAGCTTGGCCGCGATCTTGGCGATCGGAAAGCCGGTGGCCTTGCTGGCGAGCGCGGAGCTACGGGACACGCGCGGGTTCATCTCGATGATGACCATCTCGCCCGTGTGCGGGTGGACCGCGAACTGCACGTTCGAGCCGCCGGTCTCCACGCCGATGCGGCGGATGCAGTCGAACGCCGCGTCGCGCATGAGTTGGTACTCGACGTCGGTGAGGGTCTGCGCGGGGGCGACGGTGATCGACTCGCCGGTGTGCACGCCCATCGGATCGAGGTTCTCGATCGAGCAGATGACCACGACGTTGTCGGCGTGATCGCGCATCACCTCGAGCTCGTATTCCTTCCAGCCCGCGATGCTGCGCTCGATCAGGATCTCCGAGATCGGGCTCGCGGCAAGACCACGTTCCGCGACCCGCCGCATCTCGTCCTCGTCGTAGGCGATACCGGTGCCGCCACCGCCGAGGATGTACGCGGGCCGGATGATGACGGGGTACCCGACCTCGGCGCCGACCCGCAGCGCGTCGTCGACCGTGTACGCGATGCCCGAAGGCGGTACGACGAGACCGATCTCGGTCATCGCGACCTTGAAACGTTGGCGGTCCTCGGCGGTGCGGATCGCCTCGACGTTCGCGCCGATCATCTCGACGTTGTACTTCTCGAGCACGCCGGCTTCGTGGAGCGCGATCGCGAGGTTGAGCCCGGTCTGCCCACCGAGGGTCGGCAACAACACGTCGGGGCGTTCCTTGGCGATGATGCGTTCGAGCGTCGGGACGTCGAGCGGCTCGACGTAGGTGGCGTCGGCGAACTCGGGGTCGGTCATGATCGTCGCCGGGTTGGAGTTCACCAGCACGACCCGGTAGCCCTCCTCGCGCAGCACCCGGCATGCCTGCGTTCCCGAATAGTCGAACTCGCACGCCTGACCGATGACGATGGGACCGCTGCCGATCAGCAGGATCGTCTCGATGTCGTTCCTACGCGGCATCGGTCATCCCGCCCTCATGAGTTGGGTGAACTGTTCGAACAGGTAGCGCGCGTCGTGGGGGCCGGGCCCGGCCTCGGGGTGGTACTGCACGCTGAAGGCGCGGAGATCCTCGCTGAGCACGCCCTCGATGTCGCCGTCGTTCAGATTGACGTGCGAGACCGTGCTCCCGTCGGGGAGCGACGAGGAGTCGACCGCGTAATTGTGGTTCTGGCTCGTGATCTCCACCTTGGCGTCGGACAGCCGGCGCACGGGATGATTGCCGCCGTGGTGCCCGAAGCGCAGCTTGAACGTCTGCGCGCCCAGGGCCAGGCTCATAATCTGGTGCCCGAGGCAGATACCGAACACCGGCACGTTGCCGAGCAGTCGTTGCACGCTCTCGCGCGCGGCCGTGACCGCGGCCGGATCACCCGGACCGTTGGAGAGGAACACTCCGTCGGGGGCACGGGCCAACACTTCGCTGCCGCTCGTACCGGCCGGCACCACCTCGACCTGGCACCCCGCGCCCACCAGTTGGTCGAGGATCGAACGCTTGATACCGAAGTCGTACGCGACGACGTACAGGGTCGCGTCGTCGGGACCGACGAAATATGGCTCCGAGGTGCTGACCTCCGAGGCGAGGTCGCGACCGTCGGTTCCACCGTCGGCCTGTGCGGCCGCGAGCAGCGTGTCGCGATCCGCCGTTCCGAACGCCCCCGGTATCGCACCGGCGCGGCGGATGTGACGGGTCAGGCGGCGCGTGTCGATGCCGGCGATGCCGGAGATCTCGTGACGGGTCAAGAAGCCGTCGATGTCGTCGGTTGCCCGCCAGTTCGACGGCCGGCGGGCGAGATCACGGACGATGACCCCGCGACACCGGGGGGCGATGGCCTCGTCGTCGCGCTGGTTGACGCCGTAGTTCCCGATGTGCGGATAGGTGAAGGTGATGATCTGTCCCGAGTACGACGGATCGGTGATGATCTCCTGGTAGCCCGCGAGCGCGGTGTTGAACACGACCTCACCCGTTGCCACCCCGCCGTCGGGCTGATGGCCGACCGCAACCCCCTCGAACGTCTCGCCGTCGGCCAGAACCAACAACGCCTCTGTCACGCTTTCCCCTCACTCGTCGTTGCCGACCCGACTGCGTGCGCGCGGATGGGCGTCATCTGGTCGCCTCGTGGTCGCGGACCGTGGGGCGGCCGCGGTAGACGGTGTGCCGGACCTTGCCGGTGAGCTTCCAGCCCTCCCAGGGCGAGTTGCGCGACTTGCTCGCGAGGCGGCCCCCGTCGACCGACCACGTGTAGGCGGGGTCGATCACGCAGAGGTTCGCGACGTTCCCGGCGACGATCGGGGCGCCGTGACCGTCGGCGTCGAGACCGGCGACGCGGGCGGGCTGCCACGACAACGCGGCGAGCGCCTGCGCGAGCGTCAGGATCCCGGGCTCGACGAGCGTCGTGAGCACCACGGCCAGCGCGGTCTCCACGCCGAGCATGCCCGCCGGCGCCTCCTCGAACGGAACGTCCTTGCTCTCGGGCGTGTGCGGCGCATGATCGGTCGCGATCGCGTCGATCGTGCCGTCGAGCAGCGCGGCTCGCAGCGCGTCGACGTCGGCCTGCTCACGGAGCGGGGGGTTCATCTTGAACGCGGGATCGAAGTGCGCGCACGACTCGTCGGTGAGCACGAGATGTTGCGGCGTGCACTCCGCGGTGACGCGCACGCCGTCGGCCTTGGCGGCGCGCACGAGCGCGGCCGAGGCCGCGCACGACATGTGCAGCACGTGGTAACGACCACCCGTGCGGCGCGCGAGTTGCAGGTCGCGGGCGACGATCGTCGACTCCGCTTCCGCCGGGCGCCCGGGGATGCCGAGCCGTGCCGACCACGCGCCCTCGTGCATGTGCCCGCCCCGTACGAGCGCCGGGTCCTCGGCGTGCTGGGCCAGGACGGCCTCGGGGAGCGCGGCCGCGTACTCGAACGCGTGGCGCATGACCAGCGCGTCGGCGACGCAGTCACCGTCGTCGGTGAACACGCGCACGCCGAGGTCGTAGAGCTCGCCCATCGGCGCGAGCTCCTCGCCTTTGCGGCCTTTGGTGATGCAACCGGCCGGGCGCACGTCGCACAGCCCGACCGCGCGGCCGCGGTCGAGCACCGACTGCACGACCGCGGCGTCGTCGATCGGCGGATCGGTGTTCGGCATGCAGACGACCGCCGTGCATCCGCCGAGCGCGGCCGCGCGCGACCCCGTCTCGATGGTCTCGCTGTCTTCGCGGCCCGGTTCCCGGAAGTGCACCTGGATGTCGACGAGCCCCGGCGCGACGACACAGCCCTCGGCGTCGAGCACGACCGCGCCCGCCGACGGCACCAGGCCCGGCGCGACCTGCGCGATCACCCCGTCGACCACGCGCACGTCGCCGGCCCGTTCGCCGGTCGCGTCGAGCACACGTCCCCCGCGGATGAACACCTCTCCGTCAGCCACGCTCACTCCCCGCCACGCGCGCCCTGGACAAGCCGGCCCTAGACAATCCGGCTCTAGACAATGGGGCCTCCGGAACCGAGGAGCGACCACAGCACGGCCATGCGGACCGCGACGCCGTTGCCGACCTGTTCGGTGACGAGCGACCGGGCCGAGTCGGCGACCTCGCCGGCGATCTCGATGCCGCGGTTCATCGGGCCCGGATGCATCACGAGGGTGTCGGGCTTGCACCGCGCCGCCCGTTCGACGCTGAGTCCCCAGCGCGCGGAGTACTCGCGCAGCGAGGGGAACAGTGCCTGGCCGATGCGCTCGCGCTGTATGCGCAGGAGGTACACCACGTCGACTTCGGGGAGCACCTCGTCGAGGTCGCTCGTGACCTGCACGGGCCACCCGTCGAGACGTTCGGGCATCAACGTGGGTGGGCCGACGAGGGTGAGCTCGCAGCCGAGCACGTGAAACGCGGTCACGTCGCTGCGCGCCACACGCGAATGGCGGATGTCACCGACGATCGCGATCCGGCAACCGTCGAGCGACGGGCCGCGATGGCGGCGCAGGGTGAACGCGTCGAGGAGCGCCTGCGTGGGATGTTCGTGACAGCCGTCGCCGGCGTTCACCACCCGGGCCGAGCTCCACGATGCCACGCGGTGCGGTGCGCCCGCGGCGCCGTGGCGCACGACGATCGCGTCGACGCCCATGGCGTCGATGGTCTGCACCGTGTCGAGCAGGCTCTCGCCCTTCTTCACCGACGACGTCGACACCGAGAAGGTCATCGTGTCGGCGGAGAGGCGCTTGGCCGCGGTCTCGAACGACAGGCGCGTGCGGGTCGAGTCCTCGTAGAAGAGCGACACGACGGTCTTGCCCCGCAACGCGGGAACCTTGGGGATGTCGCGTTGCGTCACCTCGAGGAAGGAATCGGTGAGGTCGAGCATCGCCTCGATGCCCGAGCGTCCACCCAGATCGTCGACCGAGAGCAGATGTCTCACGGGTGTGGCTCCTCCCGTTCGGGAACACCCCACAGGTCGACCCCGTCGTCGCCGTCGACCTCGGCCAATCGCACCCGCACGTCCTCGCTCGAGCGGGTCGGCAAGTTCTTGCCGACATAGTCGGCGCGCAGCGGCAACTCGCGATGGCCGCGATCGACCAGGACGGCGAGTTGGACGGCCCGGGGCCGGCCGAGCTCGTGCAGGGCGTCGAGCGCGGCCCGGGCGGTGCGCCCCGTGAACAGCACGTCGTCGACGAGGACCACGACCTTGCCCGAGATGTCGGGCACCTCGGTCGGCCCGAGCGGCGCGACCGGACGCAGCCCGATGTCGTCGCGGTAGAACGCGACGTCGAGCGCGCCGAGCGCGGGCTCGACGGATTCGAAGGAGGCGATCGCCGACGCGATGCGCCGGGCGAGCGCGACGCCACGCGTGTACATCCCGACGAGGACCACGTCGTCGGCGCCGTGGTTGCGCTCGACGATCTCGTGGGCGACGCGGGTCAGCGCCCGCCGGAGATCGTCGGCGTCGAAGACCTTCGTGTGGAGGATCGCAGCGGGAACGTCCGGACCGCGGCTCTCGCGCGCGTCACGTTCGCCGGCCTGCTGAGGCGACAAGTCCTACTCCTCCGTAGGGACCTCACAGGATCCCCTTCACGGTCAGAGGGAGGTTAGCACCGCGTCGGCTCGCGCGCGATCCGCTTCGGACACACCGTGCGCCGAGAACAGCGCCGCGTCGAGCGTCGCGCCGAGCGCGGGGAGGCGATCGTCACCGAGTTGCAGCGCGAGCGCGGCCGCGTATTCACGCGGGGTCTCGGCCGGCGCCCGGGCGCGGCCCGCCTTGCGTCCGGCCCGCTCCAGCCGGTGCAGGGCGCCGGTGCTCCACGACGCGCGCCGCGCTCGCCGGCGCCGCGCCGCCGCGACGATCTCGGGTGTCGCACCCACGACGAGCACGACGAGCAGCGCCGCGACCGCGAGCGGCACGGCGTTGCGCCGGGCATCGGTCAGCCACGAGCCACCGGGCTTCGCGTCGCCCGCGAGGGGAACCGACGCGGTCGGGTCGAATCCCTGCCAGCCGATCCCGGCGAAGTAGATCTCGGCCCACGCGTCCGCGTCGCGCTCGCGCACCACGAACCGCCCGCTGAGCGCGTCGCGTGCGCCGGGCGCGAAGCCGGTGACGAGCCGGGCCGGGATGCCGGCGCTGCGGGCCAGGACCACCAGGCTGCTCGCGATCTGCTCGCACCAGCCGACCCGGCTGCGGAACAAGAAATCGTCGACGACGTCGACGCCGGGCGGCGACAACGGGGCCTTCAACGAATACTTCGTGTTGGCACCCAGCCAACCCTCGATCGCCCGCACCTTGTCGAGGGTCGTCGCCTGGCCCACGGTGATCCGGCGGGCGAGGCCGACGACGCGAGACGTCGTCGGCAGGCTCGTCGCGGAGGTGACGTACTGCTCGACGATCGGCGCCGGGAGCGGGGTCTTGTCGGCGGCCCGCAGCGTGGCTTCGGTCACGGGAAGGCTGCGGCTGTCGACGGTGTACACCGCCCCCTTGCCGAAACCGGGACCACGCACGACCCGCAGGGTGCCGTCGGGTTGCTCGTTCAACAGCCGGTCGGTCTCGATCGATCGCGGGCTCGGCGCCGCGAACACGACATCGGAGAATCCCGCCTCGACGTGGAAGGTCTGGTGAAACGACACACCCGACCGGGCGCCGATGTCGTACGGCGCGGGCTCGACGACGGCCTTGGTCCCGTCGTCGTGCGACAAGAAGCCCAGTGGGTTGCCGGGGTCGCTGTTGGCCCAACTCGACCGCTGGTACGTGTCGAAGGTCTCACCCCGCCAGAAATCCGCGTGGGCGGCGTCGACGGTAAACACGACCGTGTCGGACACGCGCGGCCTCGACGTGAGATCGAGCTGGCTGCTCGACTGCAGCGAGGTCGGCGCGTTGTCGACGTCGCCCGTGGTGGGCTGGAGCCCGGGCCACACGTGGCGCCCGAGGCGTTGGGTCACGGTGGGCACGAGCGCGACCGCCGCGACCACGACGACCAAGGCGATGATCGCGGACACCCGCACGGTCTCGGGGAGCCGGCGCGCGAACGGCTCGCCGCCACGCAGCGCGGGCACCATCTCGGCGTCGGCTCGGTCGACGAGCACCAGTGTCAGCATCGTGGCCGCCGCCCACACGACGAGGAGCCAGCTACGATCGGCGCCCGCGAACGAGGCATGGCGCAGCGCGGCCAGCCCCCCGAGACCGAGCAGGACCACCGTCGCGCGCCGCGTCGGGATCGACGGCAGCGCGAGCACGCCCAGCGCGGCCGCGATCCCACCGGCCAGCGCGCCGAGGATCCAGGGGAAATGCGCGTGCTCGGCGGCGATCCCGCCGACCGATCCGAGCGCGATCGCCGCCGGTACCGCCACGATCCGGTAGCTCGGCGCGACCCTCCGGTCGCGGCCCGTCCACTTCGCCTCGGGTTCCGTCCGACTCATGCGTGCACGATTTCGACGGGCCAATACTCGGGGGCGGCGGGCGGAGGACCCGCGACCGAGCGCGCGAGCCGTCGACCGAGCGCGCGCGCATCGGCGACCAACTCCCCCACCGGCTCGCCCGCCTCGAAGGTGCCGCACCACACGACTCCGCCGGCGGCGAGCGTCGCGGTGCCGATCCCGGCCGCGAGACTCGCGGCCTTCTCCGGGGTATCGCCGCGCAGATCGACGACGAGCGCGATCCCGATCGCCGGGGGCGGCTCGTGCTCGCGCACGACGATCTCACCGCGCCGCGCGCTCGTGGGCCAATGCACCAAGCGGGCCGCGTCACCGGGCGAGTACGGGCGCACGGCGCGCACCGTGTCGCCGCCGCCGTGTACGAGCAGGGGCGAACCGCTCGAGATCTGCGCGTCGGGAATCGGCTCCAGCACCGCGGCCGCGACACTCGGCCGCGGCGCGATGACGATCGGGGCGGGGAGCGCGACGCGCACCGTGCGGGTACGGACGAAGACGCCGAGGGGCGCCGACGTGCGCAACTGCACGCGCACGGAGCGGAACACGCCCCGGCGCGCGGCCGCGTGCGGAAGGTGTCCGGTCGCGGGCGCGGACGTGCGCACCCATACTCCGGGTGGATCCAGGGCCCGAACGTCGACACGGGTGGACCGGCCGTGAATCTCGATGCGCAACTCCACTCCGTCACCCACGACCGCGTCGGTCGGCGCGACGGCCGTGACCCGCAGGCGTCGCAACGACCAGATCGGCCACACGATGCCGAGCACGAACAAGGTGAACGCGAACACCCCGACCGCGACCACCGCCTCTTGGCCCGTCGCCGCGCCGGCGGCCACGCCGTAGGCGCCGAGCGTGAACAACACGATCGACGTCAGCGTGAGATCGCCCGGGCCCTGATTGCTCGTCCCCCCACCGCGCAGCGCCGCGCCCGGACCCCTTCCCCGCGCCGCCCCAGCCGTCTCGGGTGGACGCGCGGTCACGTGAACACGCCGATCACGCGAGCGGCGCAGCGATGCGTTCCACGATGTCGTCGATCACGCGCCGCGCCCGCGGCGATGTCGACGCCGCTCGCCAGCACGATGCGATGCGCGAGCGACGCGGGCGCTACCGCTTTGACGTCGTCGGGCGAGACGAAGTCGCGGCCCATGACCGTCGCGTGGGCCTTGGCCGCGTGCAACAAGCTGAGGCTCGCCCACGGTGACGCGCCGAGCGCGACGCCGGGATGCGTGCGCGTCGCGTCGGCGACGTCGAGGACGTAGTCGAGCACGGAATGTGCACAGTGGACGTGACGCACCGCGGCCATCGCCGCCGTGAGCTCCGCCGGGGTGGTGACCGGTTCGATGTCGTCGAGGGCGACGACTCCGCCGCCGCCGCTCAGGATCTGGCGCTCGGCCTCCCGACCGGGTCGACCGATCGTGCACACCATCGCGAATCGGTCGAGCTGGCTGTCGGGCAGCGGGAACGTTCCGGCATGACCGAACGGGTTCTCCGTGGCGACCAAGAAGAAGGGCACGGGCAACGGGTGGGTCACGCCGTCGACCGTGACCTGATGCTCTTCCATCGGCTCGAGCAGGGCGGCCTGGGTGCGCGGCGACGCGCGGTTCACCTCGTCGACGAGAACGACGTTCGCGAAGATCGGGCCCGCCCGGAACTCCCAGGCACCGGTCGCGGGGCTGTACACCGACGTGCCGGTGACGTCGGCCGGCAACAGATCCGGAGTGCACTGCACCCGCCCGAACCGTCCGCCGATCGCGTTCGCCATCGACTTCGCCAACAGGGTCTTGCCGGTACCGGGTACGCCCTCGACGAGGAGATGACCACCCGCCAAGAGGGCCACCACGGCCAGCCCGACGACATCGTCGGCACCGCGCATCGATCGGGACACCGCGTGGAACACGTCGACGGCGATGGTGCGCGGATCGCGGGGTTCGTCGACGGGCGCGTTCGGCAACTGCATACCGGGACCAGGGTAGGTCACGACGCCGGCCCCTCAGGACGGCGGGTCGACCGATCCGGGGTCGTCGGAACCGCCCTCGCCGATCTCGTCGAGCAGCAACGAGACCAGCTCGAAATGCAATTGCGTGAGCCAGGCATAGAGCACCCCGTACTCGAACCGCGGGTCGCCGGGCTCGTAGTCGGTGTCGGCGTCCTCGGTGACGCCCAACGCCGTGCCGATGACGAGCCGGGCGTCATTGATTGCGGTCAGCCACTGCATCTCCTGGTCCGGCCCGAGCACGATCTCGACCACACCTTTACGGTTCGCCTCGGCGCCGTCGAGGCTGTCGACGATCACCCCGAGCGCGGATCGCCGCGCCTGCACGAGGTCGTCGTGCACGAGGGCGTCGTACTCCGCCTGGGCGGACTCCTCGGTCGGATCGAGGTAGGCGCGCGGGTAGAGGCGGTCCCGGACCTCGCCGGCGGGCGGCTCCTCGACGATGGACAGCATGTCGCCGCGGTCATCGCCAGCAGCTCGACCTCTTGGGAGTACAAGCGGACGACGAGCCCGCCGTCGCGCCCGCGCCCGCGCCGAACGTGCGCCGCGCCATTCAGTCGTCCTTTTGCATCGTCGCCCACAGACCATGCGCATGCAGTCGGGCAACGTCGGCTTCGCACTTCTCCCGGGCGCCGTTGGCGACCACCGCCTTGCCCTCGAAATGCACCTGATTGGTGAGCCGGCTCGCCTTCGCGCGCGAGTACCCGAACAGCTTCTGGAAGACGAAGATGACGTACGCGAACGTGTTGACGGGATCGTTCCAGACGATCACGACCCACGGAACGTCGGGCCGCGTCTGTTCAGCGCCGAGCAACTCCTCGACCGTGTCGGGGATCGTGATCTCCTGGATGTCCGGAGAGCCCATCACTGCTCCGCGTCGAGGTCCTCGACGTCGCCTTCCACGTCTGCGTCGACGCCCGCGTCGACCTCCACACCGGCATCGGCACCGGCATCTCCGGGGCGGACGTCTTCGGCGATGCGCGCGAGCAGGCCGTTGACGAATCTCCCGGAGTCCTTCGTGGAGTACTGCTTCGCGAGCTCGACCGCCTCGGTGATGACCGCACCGGTCGGCGTGTCCGCCACCCACGCGAGCTCGAACGTGCCGAGGCGGAGCAGCGCGCGATCGATCACCGGCATCCGCTCGAGCGACCAGTGCTCCGAGAACTTGCGGATGATGGCGTCGATCTCGTCACGATGCTCGTCCGCGCCGAGCACGATGAAGCACGCGTACTCGTCGGGCACGACGGGGAGCTCGGCGAGAAGGTCGGCCGCGCGCAAACCTCGCAGCTCGGATTCGTACGCGAGACCGAGGGCCCGTTCCCGCGCTGCGCGGCGCGTCGCCACCGGCGTCTCCTCTCGGTCCGCTCAGGAGCGGGACAAATACTCACCGGTGCGCGTGTCGACCTTCACGCGGTCACCGACATTCACGAAGAGCGGCACCTGCACGACGAATCCGGTCTCCAACGTTGCCGCCTTGCGCGCGCCCGACACCCGGTCACCTTGCATGCCGGGTTCGGTCTCGGTGACGTTCAGCTCCACCGACGCCGGCAGGTCGACACCGATGACCTCGTCCTCGAACGTCGGCAGCACCGCCGTGTCGCCTTCCTTCAGGTAATTGGCGGCCGAGCCAATGCTCTGCGCGGTCACCTGGAGCTGGTCGTAGGTCTCGTTGTCCATGAAGACGTAGTCGGTTCCCTCGCGGTAGAGGAACTGCATCTCGCGCTTGTCGATGACCGCGACCTTGACCTTCTCGTCGGCGCGAAAGGTGCGGTCGAGGACCGCGCCGTTGCGCACGTTCTTCAGCTTCGTGCGCACGAATGCACCACCTTTGCCCGGCTTGACGTGCTGGAACTCGACGACGGTGACGAGCCCTTCCGGAAGGTTGAGGGCCATGCCGTTCTTCAAGTCGTTGGTGGAGATGCTCACGAGACGAGATCCTTGGTGGTCAGGGTGAGGACTTCGCCGCCGGTCGCACCGACGACGAGAGTGTCCTCGATGCGCACACCGCCGATTCCGGGGAGGTAGACACCCGGCTCGACCGTGACGACGTCGTTGAGGAGCAAGGTATCACCGGCGGTGGCGGCCACCCGGGGAGCCTCGTGGATCTCGAGACCCACGCCGTGACCGGTCGAGTGCGAGAACGCATCGGCCCAACCGGCTTCGGCGATCACGTCACGCGACGCCTGGTCGACTGCCGAACAGGCGGTGCCGACCGCGATGGCCGCGCGGCCCGCGGCCTGACTCTGCAACACCACGTCGTAGAGGTGGCGGGCGTCCGGGCCCGGGTCGCCCACCGAGACCGTCCGGGTCATGTCGGAGCAATAGCCCTCGACGACGCAACCGAAGTCGCAGACGACGAGCTCGTTGCGCTCGATGATGCGATCACTCGGCACGTGGTGCGGCTTCGCGCCGTTGGGTCCCGAAGCGATGATGGGATCGAAGCTGTTGCCGCTCGCCCCCCGCTCGCGCATCGCGAACTCGAGCGCGAGGGCGAATTCCCGCTCGCTCGGTCGCGAGGCAAGCATCGCCAGCAGCGATTGGAACGCGTCGTCGGCGATCGCGCACGCGCGCCTGATCCGGTCGATCTCACCCGCGTCCTTCACGCGCCGCAATCCCTCGACGAGCTCCCCGGCCGGAACGAGGTCGACTCCCGCGAACGCGGCCGCGTAGTCGATCTGTTGCGCCCAACTGATGCTGTGCTCCTCGAGCCCGAGGCGTGACCCGACCGCGACCGCATCGACCAGCGCCGCCTTCTGCGCTGCGCCGGTGAGCCCGATCTCGATCTCGGCGCGCGCGCCCGCCGCGTCGAGCTCTTCGTGGGCGCGCTGTGTGTATCGGCCGTCGGTGACGAACCGGGCGCCGGCGCGCGTGACGACGAGCGTTCCCGCGGAACCGGTGAATCCGGTGAGGTACCGCACGTTGGCGAGCTTCGTCACGAGCAGCGCGTCGATCTCCGCATCGGCCAGGCGCTCTTGCAAGCGGCCGAGGCGGGATCCCACGTCGAGGGCGGCGAGGGGCGCCGTGGAGAAGTCGGTGCCGGTCGCGGTCATGTGCGTTCCTCCAACAAGGTCGCCGCCGCGTCGACCGCCAAGCGGTAGCCGGCGGCCTTCAACCCGGTGATCGTGCCGTCGACGACGGGCGAGATCACCGAGTGGTGCCGCCACGCCTCCCGGGCATACGGGTTCGAGAGATGTACCTCGATCTTGACGCCGCTGTACGTCGCGAGCGCGTCGGTGAGCGCGTAGGCGTAGTGCGAGAACGCGCCGGGATTGAACACGATCGCCGCGCACCGACCGCGCGCCTCGTGGATCGCGTCGACGAGCACACCCTCGTGATTCGACTGGAGCGACTCGATCGTGTGGCCACGCTCGGCCGCCGCCTCCGTCGCGATCGCGACGAGCTCACCCAGCGTCATGGTGCCGTAGACGTCGGGCTCGCGCTGACCCAACAGGTTCAAGTTCGGTCCCGAGAGCAACAAGATCGTCGCCATGTCCGGCCTATCCCTCGATGCCAATCGCCGCGAGCGCCTTGCGCACCGCGGCGGGGTCGGGATCGTCGACCCTTCCGATTCCGCTCGGCCCCGCGAGCATGAAGGTGAGGCCACCGCCCGACTTCTTGTCGCGGGCCATGATCGGGACGATCTCGTCGGCCCGCAAGCCGGGCGGCGCCTGGGTGGGGAGCCCGAGCCCGGCCACGAGGTACTCGTGGTGTGCGACGACGTGCTGATCGATGCGCTCGAGCGTGGCGGCCAGGTGGGCGGCGAAGACGAGACCGATCGCCACCGCCTCGCCGTGCAACAACGCGTGCCCCGACGCGGTCTCGAGCGTGTGCGCAAGGGTGTGGCCGTAGTTGAGCACCGCCCGGGTCCCGGTCGTTTCGAGCTCGTCGGCGCTCACGTAGGCGGCCTTGATCTCGGCGCCGCGCGCGATCACCTCGGTGAGGACGCCGGGATCGCGCTCGGTGAGCGGATGGATCCGGCTCGAGACGAAGTCGTCTCCCATCAACGCGTACTTCGCGATCTCACCGAGGCCGCAGCGGTATTCGCGATCCGGGAGGGTCGCGAGCGCGACGGGATCGGCGAGTACGGCGATCGGCTGGTGGAACGCGCCGACCAGGTTTTTGCCCTCGGGCAGGTTCACCCCGGTCTTGCCGCCGATGGCGGAGTCGACCATCGCCAGGAGCGTCGTCGGCACCTGCACGACGTCGACACCGCGGTAGTACACCGCGGCCGCGAAGCCGGCTGTGTCGCCCACGACCCCGCCGCCGAGCGCGATCACCGCGTCGCCGCGCAGGAGTCCCCACTGCGCGAAGCGCCGGCAGAGATCGTCGACCGAAGCGAGCGTCTTGTCGTCCTCACCGGCGCCCATGAGAAACGTCTCGTGCATCACACCGGCCGCGTCGAGCCGGTTGCGGACCTCGCCGGCGAGGTCGGCCGGGATCGCGGCCTGCGTCACGAGCGCGGCGCGGCGCCGACCGGCGAGCACCGAGGTCAACTCGGCCACGGCCCCGTCACCCACCACGACGTCGTACCCGTGGGAGTCGGGCTCGCCGACGTCGGAACCACGCGGCGCGAGGTCGACACGGATGCGCGCGCTCACGCCACCGCGCCTTCGAACACCGACAGCACGGCGTCGGCGACCGCGGCCACGTCGAGGTCGGCGGTCTCGACCCGGAAATGCGAGGCCGCTTCGTAACTGGGCTCTCGAATCCCTTCGAGCCGCGTCAGCGCGCCGGCGGGGTCGTCGCGCAGCAGCGGGCGCGCGGACCCGTCGCCGACACGAGCGAGCAGTGTCGGCGCGGGCGCCCGCAACCACACGACCACTCCCGCGCTCCGGAGCCGCCGGCGATTCTCGGGATCGACCACCGTTCCGCCACCGCATGCGATCACGAGCGGCTCGGGCGACACGCACACGTCGGCAACTGCCTCGCGCTCGAGCTCGCGGAACCGCGCTTCACCGAAACGCGCGAAGATCCCGTCGACCGACAGCCTCTGGGAGTTCGTGACGACGTCGTCGATGTCGACGAACGGTCGCTGCAGCCGGCGCCGCGCACTCGCGACCTACCGTGGTCTTCCCGGCCCCCATCAGCCCGATGAGGACCAGGTGCTTACGGGTCATGTGAGCGTCGCGCGGTACGCGTCGTGGTTGCGCACGAACTCGGCGAGCGAGTCGCCCCCGAACTTGCGCAGCGCCTCGGACGCGAGCACGAGCGCGACCATCGTCTCCGCGACGACTCCCGCGGCCGGCACCGCGGTGACGTCGGTACGTTCCTTGAACGACACCGTCTCCGCCTTCGTCTCGACGTCGACGGTCTTCAAGACGGGCCGGTTCAGCGTGGCGAGGGGCTTCATGGCGGCACGCGCGACCAAGAGGTCGCCGGTCGTCATGCCGCCCTCGATCCCACCCGCGTGCGCGGTCTCCCGGCGGTACTCGCCGGCGCCGGCGTCCCAGGTGATCGCGTCGTGCGCGAGGCTGCCGCGCACACCGGCCATCGTGAAGCCCTCGCCGATCTCGACCGCTTTCATCGCCTGGATACTCATCAGCGCCTGGGCCAAGAGCCCGTCGATGCGCCGGTCCCAGTGCACGTGCGAGCCGAGGCCGGGCGGCAGGCCGTAGCCGAGCACCTCGACCACGCCGCCGAGCGAGTCCCCGGCCTTCGCGGCCTCCTTGATCTCGCGGATCATGTCGGCCTCGGCGTCGGGATCGAAACAGCGCACCTCCGACGAGTCGACCTGCGCCAGGTCGTCCGGTCGCGGTCGGCGCGTGGTCGAGGTGGTCGCGGCACCCAGCTGGACGACGTGGCTCAGCACCGAGACCTGCAGGTGCGAGAGCAACGCCTTGGCGACCGCGCCCGCCGCGACGCGCGCCGCGGTCTCGCGCGCGGAGGCTCGTTCGAGCACGTCGCGCGCGTCGTCGAAGCCGTACTTCTGCATCCCGGCGAGATCGGCGTGGCCCGGGCGGGGCTGGGTCAACGGCGACTGCGTGCGCCCGGGGGCCGACGACATCTCCTCGGCCCACTTCCCGGTGGCCCATTCGCTGTTGCGGATCAAGATCGCGAGCGGGCTCCCGAGGGTGTGGCCGTGGCGCACGCCGCCGAGGAACTCGACCTCGTCCTTCTCGAAGCGCATACGCGGACCCCGGCCGTAGCCGAGCCGGCGCCGCGCGAGCTCGTCGGCAACGGCGTCGATCAGGATGGGTAGGCCGGCAGGCAGGCCCTCGACGGTGACCACCAACGCCGGTCCGTGGGACTCGCCCGCCGTCAGGTACCGCAGCACGGTGCCTCCTGGGGCGGCGACGCCCGGCGGGCGGCACCGTCACGTCGGTCGGGTCACCGGATTCTACGGCAGGACCTCACCCGCGATCGTCAGTTGTTCTGCGTCCCGGCCGGCGCCGTCGGGCCGGTCGGCGCCGCCGCGCCCTTCGCCGGTGTCGCAGCCGTACCCGTCGCGGTGCCCGCGGCACCCGTCGTCGCCACGGCCGCGGCGGGCTGGCTGAAGATGCGACCCGAGATCTGCATCTGCAGGGGCGCCGGACCCGCGCTCGGGGCCGACGACGACGCCGACGAGCCCGAGGTTCCTCCCGTCAGCGAGAGGTTGTCGATGACGAAGATGCGCTTGAGCGCCTCGAGGCCGGTCGCGTACCGCAACAGCTGATCCTGGGTGCCCTGCACCGTGATCCCGACGTTGATCGACGAGGAGGTGCCGGTCGGCGCGGGCACGGTCGGGGTGATCGATTGCCAGTCGGCGCCCGAGGTGACGCGCGAACGCGTCGACACTGCGCAGGAACGACGCCTCGGCGGCGTCCGCGGGGACGGCCTCGCTCATCACGCTCGGCGACGGGTCATGGGTCTTCGCGTTCTTCTTGGCCGTGGCCGCGTCGGCGAGTTGGTGGCGCAACTTGGCCGCCGTGTTGTCCGCCTCGTGCGTGGCGTTGCGGGCCTTCGACGCCTTGGCCTCCAAGGGCGAATAGACGAACTGGTACCAGACCAGCCCCACGAAGGCGGCGACGAGAACGCCGACGACCAGGTTCTTCGTCTTTACTTGCACGGCTCCCCCTCGAAGAAGGTCTCCAGGCGATGACCGCGCGCGGTCGATCCGAGTGACGCGGTGATCGTGAACTCCAGGTGGCCGTCGGCCGCGGCATGCGCGGTCGTGGCCCACAACACGGTGAGGTCGGTGTCGCTCTTCAACGAGTCGAGCAACGCCGACACGGAGCTGAGACCGGGCGCAGTCCCGTTCATGGAGACCGTCCCAGCCGGCGGGACCAAGCCGGCGCACACGTCGTTCGGGTTCGCGACCCCGACCGCGGCCGGAGCCGTGGCGCCGGTCGTTCCCGGCGCGGGTGCAGCCGGCGTCGCGGGCGCAACCGTGCCCGCGGGCAGCGCGACCGGAATCGTATGGGTGCCCGTGAACGAGGTCACCAGCACGCCCGGCGGGAGCTTGGCCCCGATGTTCTCGATGATCGCGGGCCAGACCACGTCTTGGCCCAGCGCGCTCACGACGTCGGCCTTGAGTGCCGCGGCCGACGCGGTCGCGGCGCCACCACCCTTCCCGGGCGCCTGCGTCTCGAGGTAGAGCTGTGAGCGCAGCGTCTTCACGGCGTCCTGCGCCTTGGTGTTCTTCGCCTGCGCGCTCGACACGTCGTTGCGGCCCAGATAGGTCGCGCCGGCCAGAGCCACCACGCCGACGAGGGCGCCGGCGACGACTCGCCGGTCGAGCCGCGTCCGCGACTTCGACGACGTCGCCCGGTTGCGGGGGCGCAGGTCGATGATCGTCCCGACTCCCGCGCCGCCGAGCGCGAGACCGACGGGCGCCGGAAGGTATGGCTCCAACCGCGGGAGCTCCTCGGGCGCGAATCCGATGTCGCCGATGCGCAACAGGTCGTGCATGTACGCGGGCTCGACGGGGACACCCACGAGCGCGGAGAGGCGCTCGGGCAGCCCGGGCAGCTGGGCCGAACCGCCGGTGACGACGACGCGGCGCAACTGCGCCGAACCGGGCTGGTTGCGGTAGTAGTCGAGCGAGCTGCGCACCTCGTCGAGCAGGACCGACAACGGCCGATCCACCGACGCGCGGGCGCGGGCGACCATCTCGTCGGCGCCGGGGTTCGCAAGCGCACGCTTCAACGCCTCCGCGGTCTCCGCGGGCACGCCGAGGTCGGCGGCAATCGCGTCGGTGAGCTCGCGTCCACCGCTGCCCAGCACGCGCACGAACTGCGGTACACCGTCCTCGTGGACCACGATCGCGGTCACGCCGCCGCCGAACGAGACGATGCCTTCGGCACCGGGGCTCGACTCGAGCGCCACTCCACCGCCGGCCGCGGCCATCGCCGCGACGGGCCGCGTCAACGCACGCGTCAGCGCGAGCGGGATGAGGTCGATGGCGCCGACTTCCAGGCCGCCCGCTTCGATCGCGGAGACCAGCCGGGCCACGGTCGCCTCGTACGCGGCGACGAGCAGGACCTGCATGGTCGGCTCGCTGCCCGAGTCCGCGTCGGGGGTCGAGGTCCCGAGGATCGCGAAGTCGAGAACCGCGTCCTCGATCGGAATCGGGATCAGGTCGCCGGCTTGGAACTGCAACGCGCTCATCAGCTCGTCGCGCGTCATCACGGGCATCTCGACCTGGCGCACGACGACGCGCGGGCTCGCGATACCGACGCGCACCGACACCTTCTTCAATCCGACCTCGGTCCGCAGGCGCGCGACGGCGTCGGTGATCGCGGCTTCGTCGGCGACCTCGCCCTCACGCATCGCGTCACGCGGCAATGCCACCTGCGCGAACATGTCGAGGCGCGGCGGTGTACCGGCGGTGACTTCGGCGATCGTCACCGCATTGGTGCCGATGTCGAGGCCAATCAGGCGGCGGGCCATGCGTCCCCTCCTCCAAAGGTTTGCGCCTCGAGGTACTCGTCGAGGTCGCGGGCGCGGATGCGGAAGTGCTTGCCGACGCGGATTGCCGGCAGAGAGCCGGCTCGGATGAGGCGGTACACGGTCATGGTCGACACGCGCATCGCGTCAGCGACCTCGCGCACCGTGAGCAGTTCGTGTTGGCGATCGCTCACGGTCGTCACCCCCTGTCCGGCCGAACACACATCAACGACAGCAATCGACAACAACCCCATCGCGCTGTAACGCGAATGACCCGCAATCTCGCGTTCGTCGCCAAAACGCGGTGCCCGTTTGGGCGGAGCGGCCGAATTGCGACTATCGGCCGAGGTGGCTGTACCAATCGACGATCGGCGAGCCGAACAG
The DNA here is from genome assembly GCA_963839575.1 of uncultured Actinomycetes bacterium. GTDB lineage: Bacteria > Actinomycetota > Acidimicrobiia > IMCC26256 > PALSA-610 > PALSA-610. The sequence goes on from CAWIVQ010000003.1 coordinate 119,808, forward strand.
CACGAAGGTCATCGCCCCGGCCGCGAGAAAGGGCCCGAAGGGGATCTGCTGCTTGCGCCCGCGGATCTTCACCGCGATGAGGACGACGCCCACGACCGCGCCGTAGAGGAAGCCCGCGAACAGACCGCCGGCGACCTCGCCCCAACCCAGCCAGCCGAGGCAGAAACCGAGCAGGAACGACAGGCGGACGTCGCCGAAACCCATGCCCCGGGGCGATACGACGTGGACGACGAAGAAGATCCCGAACGCGATCGCACCGCCGAGCGCGGCCCGAGCGAGTGCGCCCCAATCGTGCTCGGCGGCCGAGGCCGCCGCGAGCAGGGCGATCGTCGCAACGTCGACCGGGTACAGGATGCGATTCGGAAGGACGTAGTGCTCGAGATCGATCGCGGAGAGCGCGATGCAGCGCGCCGGTCAACACGAGATAGGCCGGCAGCGCCCAGGAATGGGCGAAGCGCGCGCCGACCGCGGCGAACAACAGCGCGGTGAACAGCTCCACGAACGGATAGCGCACGGAAATGCGCGTCCCGCAGTTCCGGCACCGGCCCCGCAGCCACAGCCACGAGAACAACGGGATGTTGTCGCGGTTCTTGAGCTTCACGTCGCAGCTCGGGCAGTGCGACGGCGGCCGCACGAGCGACTCGTGGCGGGGCACGCGCCAGATCACGACGTTCAGGAACGAACCGATGACGAGTCCGTACAAGCCGCTGATCGCGGCGACCAGCGCAGTCACGACGATGAACCTAGACCTCGATCGGAGTTGCGGCGCGGCTCACACGAGATGCCGGCCGCCGGCCGCCGGCCGGACGCGACAAAGCGGCAGGCCCATGATGGACCTGCCGCCGTTGCCGTCGAACAGAGCTCGATTACCAGCTTGTGTCCGTCCAGGCCGGGGGGCTGCCCGCAGCCGGGGCCGTACACGTCGCCGCGAGAGCGGTCGTCGTACCGGCATAGGTGGTGCCGCCATTGGCACCGGAGTTGTCTTCGATGCCGAAGCACTTGCCGGACTTGGAGAGCACCTCTGCCCACCAGGTCTGGCCGGCCGGAGCCGCCGCCACGCTGACCGTCTTGAAGTCGGTCGATGCGGTGGAGACGAACTTCAGCGACGGCTCGATTGCCGCCAGGCCGGCCGTGGTAGCACCGGCGTAGTCACCGGTGTCCGTGAACGAGGTCTTCGCCGCGGTAAGAGCGTTGCGGAGCGATGACTGCGCCGCACGGTCGTTGGCACGAGACCGAGCACCGAGGAACGTCGGGATGGCGATGGCAATCAGGATGGCAATAATGAGCACTACGACCATCAACTCAATGAGGGTGAAGCCTTCCTCGTCGTCCCGACGACGATGAGCAAGAGCCTTGAGAGTCTGCACTTGGGCTGTACTCCTTTCGGTGCGCCGGGAGGTGCGTCCGCCCCCGCGATTCGGCGTCAAGCGATTCATCGGCCCGCGATGTGCAGGGCTTGAACGCAAACCGTGAGGTTCGCCGCGCGCGTCGCGGGCGATTTCGCACGAGCGCGCCGAACGCCCGAATTGCGCGTGGTCGACGCGTTGCATCGCCGCGGCCCGGCGGTGTTGCCGCGGGCCGACCGATGCGGCTACTTGATGAGCTTGATGATGTTGAACATGGGGAGGTACAGCGAGATGATCATCCCGCCGACGCACACACCCATCACGACGATCAGCAACGGCTCGATGAGTGACGTCAGCGCGTCGACCGTCGCTTCGACCTCTTGGTCGTAGAAGTCGGCGATCTTGTCGAGCATCTCGTCGAGCGCGCCGGTCTCCTCACCGACCGCCATCATCTGCACGACCATCGGCGGGAACACCGGGTGCTCCTCGAGCTTCTTCGAGAGCGGATCACCGCGCTTGACCGCCGACTGCGTCTCTCGCACCGCCTTGGCGACCACGTAGTTGCCGGCGGTCTCGGCCACGATGTCGAGCGACTCGAGGATGGGGACACCCGAGCGGACCAGGGCGGAGAGGGTGCGGGAGAACCGCGCGAGCGCCGTCTTGCGCACGAGCTTGCCGAAGATCGGGACCTTCAGCTTGATCGCGTCCCACTGTTTGCGACCTTCTTCGGAGTTGATCCAGCGCTTGAATGCGATCGCGCCGCCGATCTCGGCGAGGAAGATGATGTACCAGAGCTTGCGACAGATGTTCGAGACGTTGATGAGGAACTGGGTCGGCGGGGGCAACGTGCCGCCGAGCTGCTTGTAGATGCCCTGGAACATCGGGATGACGAACAGGAGCATCGCGGTCACGATGGTCAACACGAGGATCGCGACCACCAACGGGTACGTCATCGCCGACTTCACCTTGCGGCGGAGCTCGACTTGTTTCTCCATGGTGTCGGCGAGCCGCATCAACACGCTGTCGAGCGCACCGCCGACCTCACCGGCGCGCACCATCGACACGTAGAGGCGCCCGAACGCCTTCGGGTGCTTCGCCATCGCCTGCGAGAGCGACGAGCCCTTCTCGACGTCCATGCGTACCTGGTTGACGATCTCCGCGAGGGCCTTGCTCTCGGTCTGCTCCGCGAGGATGTTCAGCGAGCGCAGTAGCGACAGACCCGAGTTGATCATCGTCGCGAACTGCCGGGAGAAGACCGCGACCTCCTTCAGCTTGACGCGGTCGGAGAGCCCCGGGATCTTCAGCTCGCGCTGCAGGCTCGCGCCGCCCGACTGCTGGATCTCGATGGGCACGTAGCCCATCGAGCGCAGCTTGCTGACGACGAGCTGCGCGTTCTCGGCCTCGAGCGACCCCTCGACGAGCTTGCCGTTCTTGTCCTTGACCTTGTACTGGAACGTCTCGGGCATGATCGATCAGCCGTTCAGGAGTCGACGGAGGTCGTCTTCGTTGGCGCAGCGCTCGAGCGCGGCGTCGAGCGAGATGCGATGACTGCGCACGAGCTGCGCGAGCGACATGTCCATGGTGACCATGCCGTAGCGGCCACCGGCTTGGAGCATCGAGTAGATCTGATGGGTCTTGCCCTCGCGGATCAGGTTGCGGATCGCGGGCGTGGCCACCATCACCTCGCATGCAACCGCGCGGCCGTGACCGTCGACGGTCGGGACGAGCTGCTGCGTGCAGATGCCCTGCAGCGCCGAGGCGAGCTGCACCCGCACCTGCTGCTGCTGGTGCGCGGGGAACACGTCGATGACGCGGTCGATCGACTGCGGGGCGTCTTGGGTGTGCAGGGTCGCGAACACGAGGTGGCCGGTCTCGGCCGCGGTCAGCGCGGTCGAGATCGTCTCGAGGTCGCGCATCTCACCGACCAGGATGACGTCGGGGTCCTGGCGCAGGACGTGCTTCAGCGCGTTGGCGAAGGAGTGCGTGTCCTCACCCACCTCCCGCTGGTTGATCAGCGAGCGCTTGTGCGCGTGCAGGAACTCGATCGGGTCCTCGACCGTCATGATGTGCACGGCCCGCTCGCGGTTCACGATGTCGATGAGCGAGGCGAGGGTCGTCGACTTGCCGGAGCCGGTCGGGCCCGTCACGAGCACGAGGCCGCGCGGCATGTGCGCCCAGCCCTGCACCGCCGGCGCGATCCCGAGCCGTTCGAAGTCGACGATGTCGTACGGGATCGCCCGCATGACGCAGCCAACGGAATCGCGCTGCAGGAACACGTTCACCCGGAAGCGCCCGCGTCCGGGGAGCGCGTACGAGGTGTCGAGCTCGAGGTCGTCCTCGAACTTCTCCCGCTGCTTTTGCGTGAGGATCGAGAAGATCATCTGACGGATCTGGGATCCGTTGAAGATGGGCAGCTCGGTCACCGGACGAAGATCGCCGTGCACGCGGATGACCGGCGGGGAGCCGGACGCGAGGTGAAGGTCCGAACCGCCCCACTGGATCACCAGGTCGAGCAGGTCGTTGATGTGCAGCTCGTCTTCGAGCTCGTCGCCGACGACCACGTTCGAGAACTCGGGGGCCTCGCCGTCGCTGCCGCCGTAGATCATTGCGATCGCGCGCATGAGCTCGCTGCGATCGGCCACCGCGGGAATCACTTCGAAGCTGGTCGCGTGGCCGACCGCCGTCAACGACGCGTCGCTCGGAGGTTCCGCGAACGCGACGACCAGCTTTTGGCCCTCGAAGTCGACGGGCACCGCGACGTACTGGCGGGCGAGCTCGGCCGAGAGCGTCTCGGGCGCGTCCTGGTGGATCGGGGTGTCAAGGAAGTCGATGAAGCGGACGCCCATCTGCTCGGCGAGCGCGGCCGTGAGGTCCTTGCTCCCGACGAGGCCCAGCCGCAGCAGTACCGACGGCAGTGGCTCCGTCGAGCGTTCGGACTCCTCGATGGCTTGTTCGAGATCGTCCCTCGACAACACGTGCCGGTCGACGAGCGTCTCGCCGAATCGTCGCGCCTGGTTGGCCAGCATGGATCCAGTCCCCCTCCGAGGCTCTCGGGCTCAGGTCGGTATCGGCGCCCCATGCGCCCCGCTGTAGACCTCAGGCAACAACGCGGAAGATCTCCTCCAACGACGTCTGGCCCATGGCGGCCTTGCGCAGGCCGTCCGAACGCATCGACAACATTCCCTGCATCAATGCGACCTTTTGGATGTCTTCGGACGAACGGCGCTCGATGACGCACCGTTCGATCTCCTCCGACATCGACATGACCTCGTGGATGCCGAAGCGACCCCGGTAGCCGGTGCGCCCGCACGACCCGCAGCCGATCGCCCGGTGCAGCGTCGGCCACTCCCCCGCCTCGAGCTCCTCGGCCGGCCATCCCGCGCCGGTGAGCTCGGCCTCGGTCGGCTGGTACGGCTCCTTGCACTTGTCGCAGAGCTTGCGGGCGAGTCGTTGCGCGACCACGCAGTCGAGGGCGCTCGTCACGAGGAAGGGCTCGACACCCATCTCGACGAGACGCATCGGCGTCGACGCGGCATCGTTGGTGTGCAAGGTCGACAACACGAGGTGACCCGTGAGGGCGGCCTCGATACCGATGACCGCCGTCTCTTTGTCGCGGATCTCACCGACGAGGACGATGTCGGGGTCGGCGCGCAGGATCGACCGCAGCGCGCCCGCGAACGTGAGACCGGCCTTCGGGTGGATCTGTACCTGATTGATGCCGGGCAGCCGGTACTCGACGGGGTCTTCGACCGTGATGATGTTGCGGTCGGGCGTGTTCAGCTGATTGAGCGTGGAGTACAGCGTCGTCGACTTGCCCGAACCGGTCGGTCCGGTGACGAGGATGGTGCCGTAGGGCTTGGTGTACGAGGCCTCGAAACGCGCGTGGGCTTCGGGCAAGAAGCCGAGATCCTCGAGCTTCAGGACCGCCTGGGTCTTGTCCAGGATGCGCATCACGACCTTCTCGCCGTACACGGTCGGCAGTGTCGCGACACGAAGGTCGATGCTGCGGCCGCTCACCTTCATCGTGATCCGGCCGTCTTGGGGGATGCGGCGCTCGGCGATGTTGATGTCGGCCATGACCTTCAAGCGCGAGATCACGCCGGCTTGGATGCTGCGCGGCGATCGCATCACCTCGTGCAGCACTCCGTCGATCCGGAAGCGAATCCGTAGATCGCTCTCGTTCGGCTCGACGTGGATGTCGGACGCGCGGTCGCCGACCGCCTGGTTGACGAGCAGGTTGACGAACTTGACGATCGGTGCATCCTCGACGATCTCGGAGAGCCCGGTGAGCTCGGTCTCCTCGTCGGCCTCGTCGGTCGCGGCCTGCATCACCTCGTCGACCTCGCCGTCGACGCGGAAGAAACGCTCGATCGTCTCGATGATCTGGCTGGCGGTCGCGACGACGGTGCGCACCTCGGCGCCGGCGAGCGCCCGGATGTCGTCGACCGCGAAGACGTTCGACGGATCCGCCATCGCGACGACGAGCTTGCCGTCCTCCCAACCGACGGGGATGGCCTGGTACCGCCGAGCGAGCGACTCGCTGACGATCGCCGCGACCGAGCCGTCGATCGTTCGGTCGTTCAGGTCGACGAACTCGAGGCCGACCTGGCGGGCCAGCGTGCGTACGAGCTCGGCTTCGGAGATGGTGCCCTGCTCGATGAGCAGGCGGCCGAGGGGCTTGCCCGAGCGGGCTTGCTCCGCGATCGCCGCGTCGAGCTGGGCCTCCGTCAGGAGACCCTCGTCGATCAGCAGCGACCCGAGTGGCGTTCCGTCCGACAACTTCAGCCTCCCCTCTGCGCGAACTACCCGAGGTATCGGCACTCTGCGTGGTCGCCTGTATCAGGATCTCACTCTCTGCGCGTACCAGAACGGGCCCAAGCGCGCCAAAGCCCCCGACGGTGGGCAACCCGTCGGGGGCTCGGGCGGGGAGATCCTCGGGCGTCGATCCTCAGGCGTCGCGCAGACCGGAGAAGGCGCGCAGGTAGCGCCCCTTGTCGGCCGGGTCGACCTCACGGTCGGGGTCGTCGATCGCGGCGCCGTGCGGTCCGGGGTGCGGCGATTCGACGCCGGGTCCGTAGGGCGCCTCGGGCTCGACTGCGACCTCGGACGCGCGCTTGCGCGCCCCGTTCGCCCGCGCCACCGCCGGCGGAGCAGGCGGCGGGCCGACGTTGACCGCGCCCGCGTCGACCAGCGTCAAGATCGCGTGGCAGACGTCGAGCACGGGGCGATTCGTCTTGCGGACGAGGTCGCGCACGCTGCGCCGTCCGTCGAGCGAGATGATCAGCTGCCAACGCTCGCGGTCGACCGTCAGCTCCTCCACACCGAGATCGTCGGCCAGACGGATCCGGCAGTCGAGCGACGGTATGACGGCCTGGATCTCACGCCACTCGTCGACCAAGCGGCTGAGCTCGTCGATCGCGACCTCGAGGTCGATCGTCTCCTCGCACGTCCACGGCGGTTCCTCCGGGCCGAAACGGAACCGGCCGTCGTCGGCGCGCTCGACCGCGAAGCAGACGTCGATGACCCGCGCCAAGAGCGCGGCCGCATCGGAGAGCTCGTCGCCCGCCTCGCTCGACTCCGCCGCGCAACAGCGGCCGTCGACGATGTAGAGGACGGCCGACGAGTTGGCCGCGTCGAGCCAGAGCGCGCCCGTTTTGCGTGACTGCGCGAGCAATCCGAGCAGCTCCGGCAGTGCCAGCGTTTCCAGCGTTCCTTGCAACACGATGGTCCCCCCGTCAGGACACGGACTTCTCTTCGTCCATCGACCGGGAGGGCCGTTCGCCTTGAGCGCGAGCCCGGAGTGCCGGCGCCGGCCGAGACCGGCGCCCGCACCGCTGCTCGCCGTCAGCTGCCCCGGATCACCGTCACCGGGAGCTGCGACGGGCGAGGGCGTGCTCGGCCGCGGCCCGCATGGCCGGGATCGGCGCCCGGCGCCCGGTCCAGAGCTCGATCTGGAGCGCGGCCTGGTGCACGAGCATGCCGAGCCCGTCGACCACGGCGACCCCGCGGTCGACCGCGCCCCGGAGCAACGGCGTCTCCAGCGGGTGGTACACGAGATCGGCGAGCACCTGGCCGGTGTGCAGGGCCTCGAGGGCCAGCGGCAACTGCTCCGATTCCGGCCCGCGGCCGTCGCCCATCCCGACCGGCGTGGCGTTCACCACGAAGGTCGCGTCGGCCGCCACCCGCGACCGATCGGCCCACGGCGCGGTGGCTCCGCCGGCCAGCGCGGCCGCGACCGACGCGGCGTTCGGCTTGCGGGCGCACACCACGACGCGGGCGCCGGCCTCACCGAGGGAGCGAGCGACCGCTCGGGCCGCACCACCCGCGCCGAGCAGCACCACCGATTCGCCCGCCGGGTCGTGGCCCGCGTCGCGCAACGACCGTACGAATCCCTCCCCGTCGGTCGAATCGCCGACGAGCCGACCAGGTGTGTCCGCGGCCGCGGAGATCGTGTTGACGCTCCCCAGCGCGCCCGCGGCGGGCGAGACCTCGTCGCAGTACGCGCCGATCACGCTCTTGTGCGGCATGGTCACCGAGAGACCCGCCAAGCCGAGAACGCGCATCGCCTCGACCGCGCCCCGTGCGGCGCCGTCGGGTACCTCGAACGCGACATATACCCAGTCGAGATCGAGCGCACGGTACGCGGCGTTGTGCAACACGGGCGAGAGCGAGTGCCGCACCGGATCACCGATGACACCGGCGACGCGGGTCGCGCCCGAAATCCCGGTACCCGCATCGCCGGAGGTTGCGGCCGCGGCCATCGTCAGAATGCGCCGTTCTTCTTCGCCAGCGCGATGTTCGCGTTCTGCTGCTGAAGGGTGGTCGCGAATGCCGTGTGGCCCAACTTGTCGATGACGACGTAGTAGAGGTACGGAGACGACGCCGGCGCCATCGCGGCCTTCAGCGACGCGGCACTGACCGCGGCGATCGGGGTCGGTGGCAGCCCCGGGTGCATGTAGGTGTTGTACGGAGAGTCGATCAACTTGTCGTGGTCGGAAAGCGCGCGGTTCTTGGGGTCACCCCGCGCGTAGATCAGCGTCGCGTCGATCTGGAGCGGCATCCCGCGCGCCAACCGGTTGTAGATGACCGACGCGATGAGCGGCCGATCGGCGTCGATCTTGGCCTCGGCTTCGACCAGCGACGCGACCTTCACGACGTCGTACGCGGTGTGGCCCTGCACGTTGGCATTGGCGAGCCCCATCGTGACGGCCCGCTTGTCGAACTCGGTCACGAGCGTCGACAACACCTGGATCTCGTCCTCTTCGGCGGAGATGTTGTAGGTGTCGGGCCAGAGCAGACCTTCGAGATTGTTCGTGCCCTGCGGCTCGAATGCCGACCGCACCGCGTTGTTCTGCGACGCCTCCACGAATGGGTCGACCGAGAGTCCGGGGAGCTTGCCGACCCGGGCCGCGATCTGTTTGAGCCAAAAGCCCGGCGGGATCGTGAGCTTCACGTACGCGATGTGCGGGCCGGCTTTCATCGCCTTCACCGCGGAGCTCACTCCCATGTTCTTGCGGAGCTCGTAGGTGCCCGCCTTGAAGCTCGCGTCGCGGTTCAACCGGGCGTACAGGTTGAAGACCCACGAGGGGCCGATCACGCCCTGGTGCGACAGCTCGTTGCCGATGCAGGGCACTCCGCAGCCGTACGCGATCTGCACCTCGACCTTGGCACCCGCACTCCCCGGCGGGTCGAGTTGCCACCAGAACCACACACCACCGAGCATCAGCGCGACGAGGGGCACCACGACGAGCCCGATGAGCACGAGCGCGGTGCGCCGGCTGCGGCTCACGGTTGTGCTCGTTCCAACCACGACTGCAGCATCACGGCCGCGGCCACCTTGTCGACCACGTTGCGGCGGGCGTCGCGGCGCATGCGGGCTTCACCCAGGGCACGTTCGGCCGTGATCGTGGTGAGACGCTCGTCATGCGCGACGACCTCGATCTGCGCGCCCGCGAGCGTGCGCAACAGCTCGATCTCGGCGAGCGCGGCCTTCGCCGCGGGCCCGGTCCGGCCCGAGAGCGAGAGCGGGAGCCCGACGACGATCACGTTCGCGCCGACCTCGCGCGCGGTCTCGACGATGCAGCGCCGGTCGGCGTCGGGATCGCCACTGCGGCGCAGGACGTCGTGCGGAGAGGCGACCGTGCGGGAGGGATCCGACAGCGCGAGGCCGATTCGGCGTTCGCCGAGGTCGACACCGAGGGCGCGGGTGGCCGCGGTCTCGATCACGAACCCCACTGCGCCGCCAGCTCGCGGGCGACTGCGAGGGCGTCGTCGATGCCGCCGACGTTCTGGCCGCCGCCGACCACGGCCTCGGCGCCCCGGCCGACGCCGCCGCCCAACTTCTCGACCGCAGGCTTGGCGATCGCATCGGCCGAGGCGCCGCGCGCGACGACGTCCTTGCTGATCGCAACCGCGATCGCGGCCTTACCGCCGGCCGCGCCGACGAGCACCACGACCCCGCTCCCCACCACCCTGACCGTCTCTTCCGCGAGCTGCTTCAGCTCTCCGGTACCGAGACCGTCGAAGCGCGTGACGACGACGCCGCCCTCGGCAGCGCCCGCGAGGTCGCCGGCCGCGCTCCCCCGTTCCTTGGCTCGCACCGAGTCGAGCTCGTTTTCGAGCGCGCGTACCCGCTCGGCGAGCCGTTCGATCTGGTCGGGAACCTCCTTGGGCGTCGCCCGCAGCAGATCACCGGCTCGGCGCAGGAGCTGTTCTTCGAACTCGATGTACTCGAACGCTCCGTCGCCGGTCATTGCCTCGATCCGGCGCAGGTTCGATCCGATCGAGCCCTCGCTCACGACCTTGATCGGGCCGATGAACCCGAGCGCGTGCACGTGCGTGCCGCCGCACAGCTCCGTCGACGGACCGGCCTCGAGCACCCGCACGATCTCGCCGTACTTCTCCCCGAAGAACGCGATCGCGCCGATGCGTTCGGCCTCGGCCTTCGTGGTCTCGTAGTGGCGGACGGGGGCGTCGGAGATCACCTGTGCGTTCGCGAGGCGCTCGACCTGCGCGAGCTGATCGACCGTCACCGGTTCGTGATGGGAGAAGTCGAAGCGGAGACGGTCCGGCCCGACGAACGAACCCGCCTGCTGCACGTGGGTGCCGAGCACCTCCCGCAACGCCCAGTGCAGCACGTGGGTGGCGGTGTGGTTGCGGCGGATGCGGTCGCGCCGCACGCCGTCGATCTCCGCGGTTACCTCGTCGCCTTCGCTCACCGTACCGACGCGCACCCGCCCGCGATGCAACGTGACCTGCCCGGGCAATCCGTAGTGCGTGTCGACGACGTCGATGATCGCACCGGGCGCGGTCGTGATCGTTCCGGTGTCGCCGATCTGGCCACCCGACTCGGCGTAGAACGGTGTGCGGTCGATCACGACATCGATCTCGAGACCCTCCGTGGCCTGCCCGACGCGCTCACCCGCGACGAGCAGCGCGAGGACCTTCGCGTTCGACGCGTATTCCTGGCGACCGGTGAACTCGGTCGCGCCGTGGGTGTCGACGAGCTCGCGGAAGACCTCCAGCGGCGCGCTCGCGGCGGCGCCGGCCTCGGCGGCATCGGCCCGGGCCCGGACCCGCTGTTCCTGCATGCGCTCGTCGAATCCGGCGACGTCGACGGTGCGACCGCGCTCACCCGCGATCTCGCGGGTCAGGTCGATCGGGAATCCGAGCGTGTCGTGCAAGAAGAACGCGTCGTCACCGGAGACATCGCCCTCGCCGACGATGTCGGAGAGCATGTCGACGCCGCGCTGCAGGGTCGCACGGAACGACTCCTCTTCACGTTCGACGATCTTGCGCACGACGCCGTGCGACGCGACGAGCTCGGGGTACGCGTTGCTCATGTCGGCGACGACCGCGTCGATCACTTCCGGCAACACGACGCCGCGCGCGCCGAGCAGGTACGCGTGGCGGACCGCCCGGCGAATGATCCGGCGCAGGACGTAGCCCCGCTCCTGGTTCGACGGCCGCACGCCGTCGTTGATCATGAACGTCATCGAACGAGCGTGCTCGGCGATGATCCGCAGCGACACCTCCGTCGCTTCGCTCGTGCCCGACGCAACACCCGTCACGCGTTCGGCCGCGGCACGCAACGGGACGAACACGTCGATGTCCCAGATCGACGTCTTTTCCTGCACGACCATCAGGTTGCGTTCCAGGCCCGCACCGGTATCGATGCTCGGCCTCGGCAACGCGATGCGGGTGCCGTCGGCCTTCTGGTCGAACTGCATGAACACGAGATTCCAGATCTCGATGTAGCGGTCGGCCTCGGTGATCGGACCGCCGTCGGGACCGAATTCGGGGCCGAGATCCCAAAAGATCTCCGACGACGGCCCGCACGGACCGGTGTCGCCCATCCGCCAGAAATTGTCCTCGCCGAGGCGTTGGATCCGTTCGGCGGGCAGGCCCACGCGCTCCCGCCAGATCTGTTCGGCCTCGTCGTCGTCCTCGTGCACGGTCACCCAGAGGCGTTCGGGATCGAGCTTCAACACCCCGGTGTAGAACTCCCACGCCCACGTGATCGCCTCGACCTTGAAGTAGTCGCCGAAGCTGAAGTTTCCGAGCATCTCGAAGAACGAGAAGTGCCGGTTCGTGCGGCCGATGTCGTCGAGGTCGTTGTGCTTGCCACCCGCACGGATGCACTTCTGCACCGAGACCGCCCGCTTGTACGGCGCGGTTTCCTCGCCGGTGAAGAACGCCTTGAACGGGACCATGCCCGCAACGGTGAAGAGCAGCGTCTTGTCGACCGGGATGACGCTGGCCGACGGCACGTGCGTGTGGGCACGCTCGGCAAAGAACTCCACGAAGGCGCGACGCAGCTCGTCGGCGGTGGTCGGGCGGTCGGGCATAACCGGACCAGGTTACTTGTCGCCGCTGCGGACCGAGCTTGCCTTGAACGTGGCTTCGCGGGCGCGCATGGCGTCGCGGCCTTCGTTCACGGCGGCCCGCACGCTGTCGCTCCACCGGTCGACCACGTCGGCCGGCGCGAGCCGAACCGCGACCCGGCGGACCCGGCGCATCACCGTCCACGACGAGCCGAGCCCGAGCAGGAAGCCGATCACGAGCCAAACCAGGCGCTTGATCACGACGCGGATCTCCGGCGTCTCGACGGCGGCCGGGGCGGCTCGCCCTCGCGTAGGCGCTGCGCGGCACGCGTCACGCCCGTACCGAATGCCATCGCCTTCACCACCGGCGTGGCGATCGCTCGCTTGGCCTCGTCGAGCCGTTCCGCCGACGTCACGAGCCGTTCCACCCGATCGACCTCGATTGCAGCTTCCGTGACCGAGACGCGCGCGTCGTCGAGGAGCTCGAGCGCGTCGCGTTCGAGCACCTCGAGGGTGGCGCGCAGTTGCCGCAGTGAGCGCGTGAGCGCGACGAGCACGACCGCGAGCAGGACGACCAGGATCGTCACGAGCGTGGCCGCGACCACCGCCAGAACGTCACCCGTCGACATCGTCATGCGCTCCGCGTCGTTCCCGCCACTGCTCGATCAATCGCTTCTCGGCGCCGTGCCGACTCGCACGGTAGAACTGCTCGCCGGCCACCTCCACCGGGAGGTGCTCCTGCGGCACCCACCCCGACGGGTCGTCGTGAGGATATACATAACCCCGGCCGTGACCGAGCATCTCGGCGCCGCGATAGTCCGCGTCACGCAAGTGCATGGGTACGGCGCCGGGCCGTCGCTCCCGCACCGCGGCGGTAGCCGCGCCGAGCGCCCGGATGACACTGTTGCTCTTGGGCGCCAGCGCGAGGTGGAGCACGCAATGGGCGAGATTGATCGCCACCTCCGGGAGCCCGACGTACTCGACGGCCCGCGCCGCGGCATCGGCCGTCAGCAGCGACTGCGGGTCGGCCAGCCCGATGTCTTCGCTCGCGAGGATGACGAGCCGGCGCGCGATGAATCGCGCGTCCTCGCCCGCCTCGAGCATGCGGGCGAGCCAATAGAGGCCCGCGTCGGGGTCGGAGCCCCGGATCGACTTGATGAACGCCGAGATGATGTCGTAGTGCTCGTCGTCGCCGTAGCGAACGCTGCGCAACGCGAGCGCGGCTTCCGCGTCGGCGAGGGTGATCGTGTCTCGGTCGGCTTGGACCGTGAGCGCGTGCGCGACCTCGAGCACGGTGAGGAGGTGCCGCGCGTCGCCTTCACTCTTGTCGACGAGGTGGCCGAGCGCGTCGGCATCGATCGTCGAGGGCTCCGCGCCGAGACCGCGCTCTCCGTCGACGAGCGCGCGCCGAGCGAGCTCTACCAGGGCGTCGTCGTCGAGGGGTTCGAGGCGGAACAACGTGCTGCGCGACAACAGCGGACCGGTCAGGGAGAAGAACGGGTTCTCGGTGGTCGCGCCGACCAGGACGAGCAGCCCCTCCTCGACGAAGGGGAGCAACACGTCTTGTTGCGCGCGGGAGAAGCGGTGCACCTCGTCGAGGAAGAGGATGGTCCCCTGCCCGCGCTCGCCGAGGCGGGCGCGGGCCCGTTCCGCGACCTCGCGCACGTCCTTCACCCCCACGCTGACGGCGCTCAGCGTCTCGAACGCCTTCTCGCTCACTCCCGCGACGAGCCGCGCGATCGTCGTCTTGCCCGTTCCGGGCGGACCCCAGATGATGACCGAGGACAGCCGGTCGGACTCGATCAAGACCCGCAGCGGCTTGCCCCGCCCGAGGAGGTGCTTTTGGCCGACGACCTCGTCGAGCGTCCGCGGCCGCAACCGCGCCGCGAGCGGCGCCTTGCGGGCGAGCCGCTCCTCCACCGCCGACGCGAACAGATCAGGACCCCGAGCCACACCCCCAGGCTACGGCCAACCCCCCACCTTTCTCCCCAACAGTTGGCAGGAAAACGGGCGCTACGCGCCGATTTTCCTGCCAACAGCGCGTTGGTCCAAGGCCGCCGTCGTGCGCTCGACGATCTCACGGTCCGACGACGCATGGGTGAACACCAACGGGAGCCAACCAGCGGCGGACAATGCGGTCAGTCGCTCGCTGTCGGCGACAACCGCGCTCGCGCCGATGTGGAACGCAAGGCCGTAGTACTCCGCGAACACCTTGCGGTCCGGCCAGGCGAAGTCGGGTCGATAGGTCTTGGCACCGACTCTGACCGTGTATTGCTGCACCGGCATCGGCATCCTGGCGCGGCGAAACACGTCGAGCACCTGCAACTCCGACCTACTCCCACCCGGATCGAACCCGATGCCGCGAGATACGAGCAATGAGCGAACGACGGACATATGACGGCCGGGCCCCGATTCGATCCGCTCCAGACAATCCTTCAGCCGTGGCAGCGACGCGACTCCCCGGCGCATTCCGTCGTCGAGGACGCGTCCGAGCTGGTGCTCGCGGAGGAGCGCAGTGCAGTCGCAGAACGTGCGCTCGAACGAGGTGCACGCGATGCCGTGACGAGTAGCGATGTCCGCTTCTCCCACCGTGGCCGACCGGTGGACGGCGACCCCTCGAGAGGTCGCGAAGCGATCCCGTCCGATGGTCACCTCGTAACGATCCTCAGGTCGCGGTTCGAAGCCCCACAATCGTGCCGCCGAGGAGTGCGACGCCAGGGAACCCTCGAGTGAGAGCACGATCGCCAGGAGACCTCGTTCCCACGATTCGCTCGCGCCGACGAGGCCGTAGACGCGCGGCCGCAGCCGGCGCAGCACGCGTCGCTGCACGAGTCCGCGAGTGCGCTCGTCGCTCAGGCTTCCGTCACGAAGCTGACTCAACGTCACGAGGCCTCGTTGCGAAGCCAAGACAGATTCGAATCGAGCGAGCTGCGAGTCCATCGGTCGGACCGTATGCGGACGGTGAGACAGCCCAAGGTTGGCAAGGAAACCGGGCCGGCAGGCCCGTTTCCCTGCCAACAGTTGGAATGGAAACCGGGCTGGCGGGCGCGTTTCCGTGCCAACAGTTGGAATGGTGACGGGGAGCCGGGCGGCTTCGGCGGCCGACGTCGCGGCTATGGGGTGGGCTTTTCGAGCAGGCGCAGGCCCAGGTCGCGGAGTTGGTGCGGATCGACCGAGCTCGGGGCGCCCGTGAGCGGGTCGACGCCGGATTGCGTCTTCGGGAACGCGATCACTTCCCGGATGTTCTCCTCGCCCGCGAGGATGGCGACGAACCGGTCGACGCCGACCGCGAAGCCCGCGTGGGGCGGGGCGCCGAAACGGAACGCGTCGAGCAGGAAACCGAACCGCGCCTGCGCGTCGGCGGGATCGATGCCGATCAGCGAGAAGATGCGCTGTTGCACATCGGGCCGGTGGATACGCACCGACCCCGAGCCCAACTCCCATCCGTTCAACACCAAGTCGTACGCCTGGGCCCGCACCGACAGCGGATCGGACTCCAACCGGTCGATGTCCTCGGGATGCGGCATCGTGAACGGGTGGTGCATCGGGACCGGTCCGCCGGGCACGCCGTCGGTTTCGGAGTCGGCTTCGTCGAACAAGGGGAAGTCGACGACCCAGAGGAACTGCAGGCTGCCCTCGTCGACACCCGGCCGTCCGAGGTCGAGCCGCAGCGCGCCCAGCACGTCGCGCACCATCGAGCGCTTCCCCGCGACGATCAGCACCAAGTCGCCCGCGACGGCGCCCAGCGTGTCGACCAGCCCAAGCTGCTCGGTCTCGGAGAGGAACTTCACGACCGGCGACTCGAGCACGCCGCCGTCACGCACGCGCATCCACACCAGACCCTTGGCCCCGAGCGTCTTGGCCCGGTCCGTCAGCGCGTCGAGCTTCGAACGGGTCATGTCCCCCAGACCCTCGACCCGGATGCCCTTGACCGCATCCGCGCCCGCGAACGCCTGGAATTCGGTCGAGCCGAAGATGTCGGTGAGCTCGACGAGCTCCATCCCGAACCGGAGGTCGGGTTTGTCGGAGCCGAAGCGTTCCACGGCCTCGTGCCACGACATCCGCGCGATCGCGGCCGGAACCTCGCCCGGCCGCGCGACCTCCGCGGCCGCGAGCACCGCAACCGACACCGCGTCGAGCACGTCGCTCTGGTCGGCGAACGTCATCTCGACGTCGAGCTGCATGAACTCGAACTGCCGGTCGGCGCGCAGGTCTTCGTCGCGCAGGCACCGCGCGATCTGGAAGTACCGGTCGAACCCTCCGACCATCAACAGCTGCTTGAAGAGCTGGGGGCTCTGAGGCAGTGCGTAGAACTCGCCGGGCCGCAGCCGCGACGGGACCACGAAGTCGCGTGCGCCCTCCGGCGTCGACGCGATCAGCATCGGGGTTTCGACCTCGACGAAATCCTGCGCCGCCATCGACTCGCGCATGACCCGGTTCACCGCGGCACGCAGCCGGAGGTTGCGCTGCATCGGCACACGGCGCAAGTCGAGATAGCGATGCCGGAGCCGCAGTACCTCGTCGACGTCGACGCGATCGTCGAGCGGGAACGGCGGCGGCTCCGACTCGTTCAACACCTCGATCTCGCGGGCGATCACCTCGACGGCGCCGGTCGGCAGGTCGTCGTTGACGGTGCCCGCGGGCCGGGCGGACACGTCGCCGATCACCCGCACGACCCATTCGTGCCGCAGCCGGTGCGCGACCTCGAGCCCGGAAAGCTGCGGGTCGACGACGACCTGCAGGATGCCCGCGACGTCGCGCACGTCGAGGAACACCTTGCCGCCGTGGTCGCGCCGGCTCGCGACCCAACCGCAGATGGCGACGGAGTCGCCGATGTCGGCGGCGCCCACGTCGCCGGCTCGATGCGTTCGCATCATGATGGAGCTTCGTCCTTCCTCGACCGCAACCATGCCGCGATCTCTTCACGCCGCACCTCGTGCTGCGGCGCATCGGTGCGCAAGAACTTGACCGCGACCATTCCTCGTTCGGCTTCTTGGGCACCGATGATGACCGCCCAGCGCGCACCCGACCGATCGGCCGCCGCCAACTGCTTCTTCGGAGATCTCCCGCCGTCGACGCGATCGGCCGCGAGCCCCGACTCCCGAAGCTCCACGAGCAGCCGCGCGGCATCGGGTCCGCCGACGAGATCGACGACGAACGCGTCGACCCGCGCCGCGGGAACTGCGAGTACGCCTTCGGCATCGCACGCCAAGAGCAACCGCTCGATGCCGGAACCGAATCCGATCGAGGGTGCCGCCGGACCACCCATCTCCTCCGCGAGCCGGTCGTACCGGCCGCCGCCCCCGATCGCGTTCTGCGCGGCGTCGAGCGCGCCGCTCGCGAGCTCGAAGACCGTGCTCGTGTAGTAGTCGAATCCGCGCACGAGTCGAGGAGCGATCTCGAAGGCGATTCCGAGCGCCTGCAGCCCCTCTTGCACGCGCTCGAAGTGCACGGCCGACGCGTCACTCAGGTACTCGCCCAGCTGCGGCACGCGCTCGAGCATGTCCGCCCAGTCTTCGCGCTTCGAATCGAGGATGCGCAACGGGTTCGCCTCGGCCCGCTCCATCTCGTCGCCGAGAAGCGCGGCGTGGTCGTGCCAGTACGCGAGCAGCACCTCGCGGTAGCGCTCACGGGTCGGGGCGTCGCCCATCGAGTTGATGAGCAGGCGCACGTCGTGCAGTCCGAGGTCGCGACAAAATCCCCACAACAGCTCGATGATCTCGACGTCGACATCCGGATCGTCGATCCCGATCACTTCCGCCCCGAGCTGCCAGTGCTGACGGTAGCGGCCGGCTTGGGGTCGCTCGGCCCGGAAGTTCGGCGCGAGATACCAGACCTTCCACGGTGTGGGCGGACGGTGTTGCACGAACGCGCGGACAACCGGTGCCGTTCCTTCCGGGCGCAATGCGAGCCGCCGGCCCCCCGGTCGACGAACTCGTACATCTCCTTGCGAACGACGTCGGTCGTCTCACCGACCCGGGCGAACACCTCGTAGTGCTCGACGATCGGCGTCATGAGCAGGCCGTAGCCGAAACGTTCGGCCCGCTCCGCGAAGCGCGCGACAACCTCGATCCAACGGGCCGATTCCGGCGGCAGGACGTCGAGCATGCCTTTGGGCACGCGCATAACGTCACGATCCGCAGGCATGCGCGGCATGCTAGCCAGCGCCGCCGGCGCGACTCATGATGTTTGCACTCGCCGTTCGCGGCAGGACTACGGCGTGGGGTTGGGCTTCAGCTCCGCGTACGAGATGCGCTGCCAGGCCGACTGGGTCGGACTGAGGAAGAACGGGGGGCTCAGGTACTTGAGCCGCGAGTCGTAGCTGTAGTCCTTGTTGTAGCCGGACTGGAGCACGGGCGGCGACCCGGAGAAGGTTCCGACCGGACCGCGGAATTCCTGGGTGATGACACCGTTGACGATCAGGCTGTGCGCGCCCGGCACCGCGCACGGGTGCGAGCCCGAGCACGCGGCATTGCCCCCGGTCGCCCAGTTCTGCACATAGAACGAGTGGTTGAGCGACATGATTGCGGCGTCGATCGTGAGATCGTCCTGCACGGTCGCGTTGGCAGCGTGCACTACGGCGACATCGTTGTCGGCGACGAGGCCGAGCACGTCGTTGCCACCGGGGAACTGGTGGTACACGAGGTTGTTGGTGATGTCGATGTCGTCCATCGACGCGATCGTGAGCTGCCCCTTGAGCGTGCCACTCACGTTGACATCGCCCAGGCACGCGTTACCACTGCAGCTGGAATGGTTGGGATCGGAACCGGCCGCCGGCACGTTCTGCACGTACACGACGCCGTCGGCCGGAAGGCTCAACCCCGAACCGGGTCCGCACCCGGAGTTGGTGCTCTTCGTCGCCGGGCTCGTGACGTTCATCGTGCCCGTCGCGTTCAGCGTGATCGTCGTCGGGCCCGTATAGAGGCAACCCGTCCCGCCGAGCGCACCATCGGCCTGGTTGCGGATCGAGGTGTTCGCAGGTGGGAACGCGAGGAATGAACCGGCCACGGGCTGCGGGGGGTTGCTGACGCCGTAGACCGGAGAGTTGGCGCAGCCGAGCGGATTGAGCACGGTGCCACCGCCGCCGAACTTCAGGCTGTTCGGCTGGTTGTTGCTGGTCGGAGAGTTGTAATACGTATCCGTGCTGCCCAAGAAGGCCGGGCTCCCGCACACGTACAGACCGTCGTTCGAGTGGACCGGGCCGTTCAGCGACGACAGCGACGTCCAGTACACGATGGAACAACTCGGGTTCGCGCTCGACTGGGCCCGTACGACCCCGTGGTCGAGTTGTATTCCCACGCCCGGTGCTTGCAGGCCGACGTGCTGGCCCCGGTCAGGACCGGGTCGGTGATCTCGTAGTCGGTGAGCCAGAGATAGTCGAGGAACCCCTGGCGGCGCAGACCCAGTGACACCGTCCGGATGACGCCCGTCGACGCACATCCGCCGGAGATATCCGCCAGGCGCTTGCCGGACGAGGTGAGATACACGATGCCGGTCGCGGCCGTACTCGACGTGTCGACGTCGTAGCGGAAGCACTCGCCGTTGGCGCTCGGCCCCGCGACCTGCACCCAGGTGTTGAAGGCCTGATTGCCGTCCGGGGGCGGATTGACAGCGCTGTACGTCCAGTAGTTGCTGTTCTGCGCGAGGTGATTGAGATAGTCGTCGACTCCCGCCTCCGCGGCCGCCAACGCCGACTCGTGGTCCTGGTCGTGGCGCGCGAGCGGGAGCTGGTTGATGGCCCCCGAGAAGATCGTCAACGGGATCAGCGTCATCAACAACACAACGGTGATCGCGATGATCATGGCCAGGCCCGCGTCGTCGTGCGCGCGGACACTGGAACGAAGACGGCGGGAGAGCAGCTCGATCATGAGATCACGTGTTCGGGTTGTAGTCGACGTTGCGGACGTGAATGCACGTGCTGATCACCACACTGGGCGAGGTCGGATGGACACGCACTCGGAGATTGATGCACACCTGGTCGATACTGCGGAGGCCGGCAGTCGTCGTGATGGGCGTCGGGATCAGGTTGGGAGTGGGGAAACTGGCGTCGTAGTACGAGAAGATCGGTTGGCTGGTGTCGACGTACTGACCGTCGAGCCGGGTCACGGGCGAACCGCTGTACGTGTAGTTGCCGGGCCCCGACCAGCTGTCGGGCTGGGTCGAGTCCTCGTGGAAGACGTAGACGTTCGTGGCCGGGACCAACGAGACGAACGCGTGCAACCGGGTCGGGCCGGTGCCGTTGTTGAGGTTCGCGAGGCTCGCGTAGAACACGACGTCGTTCTGATCGGCCGACGCGAACGCGGCCTGGGTGCTCGACGGCGCCACCGCGGTACGCAGGTCCTTGGTGATGCGATCGGCGATCGTCTGGGCCTCGCTGGTGGCGCTGAAGCGGTCGGTCGTCTTGAACGCCTGGTTCTGCATGACGATGACGACACCGAACGCCGATGCCGTCACGACCGAGAGCAACGCGGTCGCGATCATCATCTCGATGAGCGTGTAGCCGCGCTCGGGCCGGCGGGCGCGCAACGTTCGCTTGACCCACGCCCGCAACCCGCTCACGACACGACCACCGGGACCGGGGTGCTGTACAGCGTCGTCGCCGCGCCGGACGCGTCGACGGCGTAGACCCCGGTCGGCTGCACCCAGACGTTCACCGACCCGGTCTTGTTCGACGTCGGGCACGCCGCGGCACCCTTCGGGCACGTCACGGTCACGGTCCAGTGACCGAGCGGCAGCGCGGTGACGCTGTTGCCGGCGGCGTCGGTCGTGACGAGACCGAGCGGCAGCGCGGTACCGGTCGCGGTGCCGTTCGTGCACACGGCGCTGTAGGGCACCGGGAGTCCCGTCGTCTCGGATGCCGTCGCGGTCCCGCCGGCCACCGCTACCGCGGCACCGTTCTGCGCGTTGAGCGACAACGGGTAGAGCGGCACGGTCGTCGACGCGTTTCCGCCGGGGGCGAGGCTGATCGGAACCGGCGCCGCGCTCGGATAGAACAACGTCCGGTTGGTGTCCTTACCGAGCGGGTTGTTGTCCGTGCAGTTGCCGGCGAAGACGGTGTAGCCGCTCGCGTACGGGTAGAGCGGAGTCAACGAGGTCGTGCCGACCGGGAACGAGTACTGGCTGTAGGGCTGCAGCCCCGAGTTCACGACCGAGATCGGGATGTTGGTCGCCGGCGGCGGCGTGGCCGGGCTCCAGCCGCTCACCGTGATGGTCCCGGCGGCGTCGTAGGAGAACGGGAGCGAAGCGGTCTGGCCGACGGAGACCGACGCGGTCTGCGAGGGCGCCGGGACCTCCTGATCACCCACGCCGGTCCCCTCGATCACCGTCACCGTGTAGGTGCCGACCGGAAGGAACGCGAAGAAGGCGCACCCCTCCGTCGTGGTTTGTTGGGTCTGCGTCACGGGCCCCACGACCTGAACGCTGATGTTCTGCGAGGCCGCGCCGGTCGAATCGGTGACCTTCGCCGCGATCGAACCCGTCGACGCCGAGTACGCGCCGACCGGCGGAGCGAGCAGCGTGACCTCCTTGACGGGCTTGGTGCCACCCATCGCCGACCACGTCACGAGCTCTTGCACCTGCATGATCTGTCCGGAGTTCGATCCCGGACTGTCGCAACTGCTCTGCGTCGAGTTCTGGCCGACGAACTGGACGTTCTGCGTGACGGTGTACTGGATTCCGTTCACCTTCTGCGCGGCGCCCGCGAACACGGTCTGACCTTGCGGGATCGAGGAGAACTTCGTGGGATCGGCCGCCAGGCCGCGGGCCTGCTCCATCGCCTCGGTCGCGAGGTTCGTCGCCACGACGCGGTTGCGCGTGTTGCCGGAGACCACGATGGCGTTCTCGAAGAGCAACGCCGCGCCGAGCAGCGCGCCGATCAGAATCGTGATCGCGACCAGGACCTCGACGATCGTGAACCCGTCACCCTGACGTGAACGCGGATCCACTCTGCATCCCCTCCGGCGGCACAGCTCGTGCACGGTGCGACAACTCGGCTCTGGCCCTCGCAGAGAATCGGAAGATCCCCCGCAGGCCTTGAGCCGCGAACCGCCGGTTCAGGTACCGAATCGACCCGGATGCGCCTTGACGCGCGTTACGTCTTGTTGCCGGGGAGCACTCGTGCGGCCTCGTAGACCGAATCGACCCGTTTGACCGCGGCCAGGATCGAGTCGAGGTGGCCGGGATCGGCGAGCTCGAAGTCGAACCGGAGGCGGGCGATCCGGTCGGACTGCGTCACCGAGGTGCACGAGATGATGTTGACGTGGTGCTCCGACAACGTGTCGGCGATGTCGCGTAGCAGCTTGGACCGGTCGAGGGCTTCGACGTCGACCGACACCGTGTAGTTGCCCGGCGCGTCGTTGTCCCACTCGACCTCGATGACCCGATCGGCCTGGTTCAACAAGCTGACGGCGTTGGCGCAGTCGGTGCGGTGCACCGAGACACCCCGACCGCGTGTGACGAATCCCATGATCTCGTCGCCCGGCACCGGGGTGCAACAACGCGACAACCGGACCATGACGTCATCGAGCCCTTCGACGTGAACGCCCGCGCCCGTGCGCCGGTGCCCTCGCGCCCGCGGCGGGCGGGCGACGGTCGTCGGGAGCTGTTCCTCGCCGCCGCGCAGCTCACGTTGGATGCGTTGGACGACGGCTTTCGCCGACACGTGGCCTTCGCCGATGCCGACGTAGAGGCCGTCGAGATCGGCGTAGTGCAGCTGTTCGGCCACATTGCGCACCACGGGCGAACCGAAGAGCTTCTGCGCGGGCAGCGCCTCGCGGCGCATTGCCTTGACGAGATCATCACGACCCTGATCGATGGCGTCGACGCGACGTTCGCGCGAGAACCACTGGCGAATCTTCGAACTGGCGCGTGGCGTCTGCACGAACTGGGTCCAGTCGCGGCTCGGCCCCGCACCCTCGACCTTGCTCGTGAAGATCTCGCACGTGTCGCCCGACTGCAACGCGGAGTCGAGCGGCACCAGGCGGCCGTTGACCCGTGCACCGATACAGCGGTGCCCGACCTCGGTGTGGATCGCGTAGGCGAAGTCGACCGGGGTCGCGCCCGTGGGGAGCGTGATGACCCGCCCCTTCGGAGTGAAGACGAAGACCTCGTCTTGTTCGAGGTCGATCTTCAGGCTCTGCATGAACTCGGTCGGGTCGGTCGTCTCCTTTTGCCAGTCGACGATCCGCTGCAACCAGACGAGATCCTCGGCCGGGTTGCGCTGCTCTTTGTAACCCCAGTGCGCCGCCACTCCGTACTCCGACCGGCGGTGCATCTCGCTCGTGCGGATCTGGAACTCGACCGCCCGGCCCTGCGGGCCCACCACCGTCGTGTGCAACGACTGGTAGAGGTTGAACTTGGGCATGGCGATGTAGTCCTTGAAGCGTCCCTGCACCGGGCGCCAGAGCGCGTGGATCGAACCGAGAGCGCCGTAGCAGTCCTTCACGGAATCGACGATCACCCGCACGCCGACGAGGTCGTTGATCTCCGCGAACTCCTTGCCCCGCACGACCATCTTCTCGTAGATCGACCAGTAGTGCTTCGGCCGACCGGTCACCTCCGCGTTGATGTGGAGCTGCTCCAACCGGAGCCGGACCGCGCCCACGACCTCCTCGAGGTATCGCTCCCGCTCCCCCGCGTGCTGCAGCACCATCGCTTCGATCTCGGCGTAGCGCTTCGGGTGGAGCACCGCGAACGCGAGGTCCTCGAGCTGCCACTTCACGTCTTGCACCCCGAGCCGGTGTGCGAGCGGCGCGTAGATGTCGAGCGTTTCCTGCGCGATGCGCTTCTGCTTCGCCTCGGGCAAGGAGGCAATGGTGCGCATGTTGTGCAAACGATCGGCGAGCTTGATCAACAGGACGCGGACGTCCTTCGCCATCGCGACGAGCATCTTGCGCATCGTCGCGGCCTGTTGTTCCTCGCGGGAATCGAACTCGAGCCGGTCGAGCTTGGTGACACCGTCGACAATCGCCGCGACGTCGGGACCGAAGCGCGTGCGCAGGTCGTCGAGGGTCACCGAGGTGTCCTCGACGGCGTCGTGCAACAAGGCGCCGGCCAGCGTGATGTCGTCGAGACCGAGGTCGGAGAGAATCATGGCGACGCCGAGCGGGTGGGCGATATAGGGGTCGCCGGATCGGCGCACCTGATCGCGGTGAGCGTCGCGCGCGACCTCGTAGGCATCTTCGATGAGATCGGTGTCGCGCGCGTCGTCACCGCTGCGCACGGACGCGAGCAGCGGGCGCAGCGCGCCGTCGACGTTCGTCTGCCCCGAAGGCCGCTTGGTCTGCGCGCTCGTCATAGGTCGCCCGCGCTAGTCATAGGTCACCAACGTGTGGACCGGATAGCCGTCGATCTGTTCCCGGCCGCGGAGGAAGCCGAGCTCGAGCACGAAGGCGAATCCCATGACCACTCCCCCGAGGCGCTCGACGAGCCGGGAGGTAGCGGCCGCGGTACCTCCCGTCGCGATCACGTCGTCGACGACGAGCACCGACTCGCCCGGCGCGATCGCGTCACGGTGTATCTCCAACAGATCGGTGCCGTACTCGAGCTCGTACTCCTCGCGCTCGATCTCCCACGGCAGCTTCCCGGGCTTGCGCACGGGCACGAAGCCCGCGTGCAGGCCGTAGGAAACGGGCGCGGCGAAGACGAAGCCACGAGCCTCGATCCCGATGACCTTGTCGACCCGGGTACCCGCGAACGGTTCGGCCAGCGCATCGATCGTCGCCCGGAAGGCATCGGGCGCGCCCAGCAGCGGGGTGATGTCCTTGAAGACGATCCCCGGCTTCGGGTAGTCGGAGACATCGCGCACATGCGCCTTCAACCACGCTGGATCCATTCCCACCAGCGTACCGATGCCTGCCGTGGACGCGGCGCGTCGAAGGCGGCCGCGCTGACTTGCGCTACTTGCGCTTCTTGCCTCGTTGTTGGCGGGGGCGGGCCTGGATGGTCTGGCGGGGTACGGCGGGCGGGCCGGGGACCCCGAGTGTGGTGCGGTCGCCGCGTTCGCCGGGGTCGTCGGCCGCGACGACCGCCACACCGAGCGAGGCCGAGGCCGCCGCGGCGGGGACGCGCCGGCGGCGTTCCGCCAGGGCGCGGTACTGCGGTTCGCGCTCCTTCCACCACGCCAGCAGCGGCGCCGCGACGAAGATCGAGGAGTACGAGCCGATGAACAGGCCCGCGGCGAGCGCGAGGGCGAAATCCTCGAGTGCGGTGGCGCCGAGGATCCCGGCGCCCACGACGAGCAGCGAGACGACGGGCAACAAGGCGACGAGTGACGTGGAGACCGAACGCATCAAGACGGCGTTGAGCGAGCGGTTCACCATCTCGGAGTAGCTCGAGCGCCCGGTCGCGGTGAGCGAGCGTTGGAACTCGACCACCTTGTCGAACACGACGACGGTGTCGTACAGCGAGAAACCCAGAATCGTCAGGAATGCGGTGACGGTCGCGGGAGAAACCTGGAAATGGAACAGGGCGTACACGCCGACGGTGAAGATGATGTCGTGGATCACCGCCACGATCGCCGCCGCGGACATCTTCCACTCGAACCGGATCGCCAGGTAGGCGGCGAGCACGAAGAAGAAGATGATCAGCGCCTTGATCGCCTTTTGCGAGACCTCGTGGCCCCACGTGGGCCCGACCGTGTTGATGCTGACGTCGTTGACCGTCGCGCCCGCGTATTTCGCGAGCGCGGCCGCGACCGTCGAGACCTGACTCGCCGGCAGCTTGGCCACGGTGATCGTCACCGTGCGGTCTTTGACCGTGACCTTCGGATTCGTCAGGGCCGATTTCGCGATCGCGGCCTTGACTCCGTCGACCGTCGGCGTCACGCCGGCCTTGGCGGTGAACGTGAACGCTCCGCCGGCATCGGTGGGCACCTGCACGTCGGCGTCGTTGACGTGGCCGTACTTCGCGAGCGCCGACTGCACCTCGCCGATCGGGTCGTTGACGACGCGCGCCTCGACCCGGATCGTGTCCGTCCCGCCGCCCGGCGGCGTGAGCACGCTGACGTTGGCATTGCCGAACCCGGCATTCGCGAGCAGCGTCCGCACGTCGGCGACCTGGGCGTGCTTGCCCCCGGCCATCTGGACCTGCCAGGCGGTGCCGCCCTCGAAGTCGATGCCGAGGTTCAGGCCCCGCACGCCCAGCAGCAGCAGGCTCAGCACCACGAGCGTGCCGGAGATCGTCAGCCAGCGCCGGCTGTGTTTGATGAACTGGAAATTGGTGCGCTCGTGGTACAGGTCGGAGAGACGATGCCGGCGCGTGACGCCCGGGATCTCTTCGGCTTGCGGCGGAGCGGTCACGGTCACGCCTTCACCTCGGGAACGTCGAGTCCGGCGCCGATGCCGATGCCGCCGAGGCGGACGAGCGCGGGCCGGCGGGCCAAGACCGAGACGAACGGCCACATGAAGCAGTACGCCAGGATCAAGTCGAGCGCAGTCGACAACCCGAGGAAGTACGCAAAGCCCCGCACCGACGACGTCGCGAACAAATAGAGCACGACCGCGCCGATCATCGACACGAGGTCGGCCGCGATGATGGTGCGGAACGCCCGGCGGAACCCGGAATCGAGTGACGAGCGCACCGTCTTACCGGTGTGGACCTCGTCTTTCAATCGCTCGAAATAGACGACATAGCTGTCGACGGTGACACCCACCGACACGATGATGCCCGTCACCCCCGCGAGCGTGAGGGTCAGGCCCTGGTGGGCCGAGAGCCACGAGACGAGCGCGAAGAAGGTGAGCGCGGTGAGTCCGATACCCGTCCATACGACGAGCCCGAGCAATCGGTAGAAGAAGATCATGTAGAGCGCCACGAGCGCGAGGCCGATGAGGCCCGACAAGATGCCGGCCTTCAGCTGGTCCTTGCCCAGGGTCGGCGACACCGACTGCGCGGTCTGCGCCACGAGCTGCACCGGGAGCGACCCGTAACGCAGCAC
This sequence comes from uncultured Actinomycetes bacterium, assembly GCA_963839575.1. Classification (GTDB taxonomy): domain Bacteria; phylum Actinomycetota; class Acidimicrobiia; order IMCC26256; family PALSA-610; genus PALSA-610. The sequence continues at coordinate 146,909 of CAWIVQ010000003.1, forward strand.
GAGTGCGAGCTGGTGTGCCTGTTTGCTCGTGAACGTGCCGGTGATCTGGACATCTTGACCCGTGATGCCGGCGTTGATGTGCGGCGCCGACTGCACGACGCCGTCGAGCTCGATCGCCACACTCTGGTTCACGTACGGCGTCGCGACCTTGGTCACGAAGTCGTTGTTCTTGAAGTGCACGTTGACGATCCACGCCGCGGTGTTCGGGTCGACGACGGCCGACGCGGTTCCCACGTTGCGACCCGTGAGGATCGTCGGACCAAGGACGTAACACAGCGAGTTGGTCAAGTCGGGCAGGATCACCTGCTGGTCGGCGAGGTCCTTGGTGATCTTCTTGCCGTCCAGACACGTGCTGTTCGCGGCCGTCCGTGCGATCGTCGTGGTGGTCGTCGCCGCGCCCTTCACCGTCGTGACCGTCGTGGCCGGCACGGTCGAAGCCGCCGGCGCGACCGCCGGCGCGACCGTCGTCACGGCCTCGGGGCGAACTGCCACGATCGGCACGGTGTCGATCGTCCGGGTGCCGGCCGACGCGTGGCCCTTCGTCGTCGTGGTCGCGCCCGCGGCCGTCGTCGACGTGACCGGTTTCGTGGTCGTCGTCGCGCCCTTCAGGGTGGTCGTGGTGGCGCCCTTCAGGGTCGTGGTCGTGGCGCCCTTCACCGTTGTCGGGGTCGACACCGCCCCCGAGCTCGAATACGGAATAGCCCCGATCACGGGCCGGAACCGCAGTTCGGCCGTCTTGCCGACGAGCTGGTCGGCCTCGGCCGCGTTCTTCACACCGGGCAGGTCGATGACGATGTTGTTGCCCTGGCGGCTGACGTTCGGCTCGGCGATGCCGAGGCCGTCGACGCGGTTGCGGATGATCTGGACCGCGGTGTCCAGGGTCGACAGGTCGGAACCCTTGACCGGCGCGAGCACGATCGACGTCCCGCCTTGGAGGTCGAGTCCGAGCACGGGCCGGCTCGAACCGAACAACGTGGCGAAGAAGCAGCCGACGATCACGACGACCGTGACGATGAGCAGGATGACCTTGCGCTGCACGGGTCAGTCCGCCCCGGTCTCTCCGTCGTGGGCGTCGTCGGGACGCGCGAGGGCCTCGGGAACGATCCGTTGGCCGATCGCGCCCCGGGCGACGTGGATCACCGTGCCCGGCGCGACCTCGAGATCGGCATCGGCCTCACCGAGCCTGGTGATGGTTCCGTAGATCCCGCTCGTGGTCAGCACTTCGTCGCCCTCTTGGATCTGGGACTGCAACTGGCGGACGGCGGCGATGCGCCGTTGCTGGGGGCGCCACAGCAGAAGATAGATGGCGCCCACCATGAGCACGGGGAAGATCGCCACCTGCACAGACTGCCCTTACGCCGGAGAAACGGGAACGGACGCTACCACCGTCGTTTGCCCGGGCCGATTCATGATCCGGGCACCTCGAACGACCGGCCCCGGTCGGCCGCGATGGCGTCGGACAACCGTCCGAGGCGCTCGCCCCGGCACATCCGGACCTGGCCGCGGTAGGCGTGGCGAGCGAAGGCCGCCCATCGTTGCGCCTCTGCTTCGGCCGCGGCGGCCAGCGCGTCGGGGGCCACCACGGCGTCGAGGAACCCGGCGTCGACGGCACCGGCCGGGTCGTAGATCCGTGCCCCCACGGTGGCGTCTTGCAGATGCCGCGTCGACAGGCGCTCCTGCGCGAGCTCGACCGCCCAGCGTGGGAGAACCATCCCGAGCTGGGTCTCGATGAGCCCGATCCGGAACTCGCCGGTCGCGCCGATGCGCGCGTCGGCGCCCAGCAGCAGCAGCGCGCCCGCCGCGATCGCGTGGCCGGTGCACGCCACGACCACCGGTATCGGCGAGCCGTACATCCGCGAGAAGAGCTCGCCGCCGTCGGTCACGAGCTTGCCCGCGGCCTCGGCGCCGGCGCGCATGACCTTCAGATCGAAGCCCCCCGACAGCATGCCGGGCGCACCCGAGACGAGGACGGCCCCGACCTCGGCCTCACCGGCATCCTCGGCGCGCGACAGCGCCGCGGCCAGACCGCCGAGCACCTCGGGCGAGAGCGCGTTGGCCTTGCCGTTCGCGATCGTGACGTGGGCGACGCGGTCACGGACTTCGTACTGGACGAGCTCCACCTGGTTCCCCCTAGAACAGCTCGGGAGCATCTCCCGGAGCCGGCGGCGCGCGCAAACCGATGTGCGCGAACCCGGCCGGCGTGGCCACGCGGCCGCGAGGGGTACGTTCGATCAGCCCGCAGAGCATGAGGAAGGGCTCGTAGACGTCTTCCACCGTCTCGGGCGCCTCGCTCACCGCGATCGCGAGCGTTCCCAGCCCGACCGCGCGGCCCGCGAACGTGCGGCACAACGCGTCGAGGATGGCCCGGTCGACCTTGTCGAGACCGAGCTCGTCGACCTCGAAGAGCGCGAGCGCATCGCGCGCCGTGTCCAGCGTGACCCGCCCGTCGGCGCGCACCTCGGCGTAGTCGCGCACGCGTTTCAACAGGCGGTTGGCGATGCGCGGCGTGCCGCGCGAGCGACTCGCGATCTCGTCGGCGCCGTCGGGCTCGAGCTCGACACCCAGGATCGTGGCGACCCGGCGCAGGATCGCCGCGAGCTCGTCGTACGCGTAGTAGTCGAGCCGGGCCACGAAGCCGAAGCGGTCGCGCAGCGGGCCGCTGATGAGCCCGGTGCGGGTGGTGGCCGCGACGAGCGTGAACCGCGGCAGGTCGAGGCGGATCGTGCGCGCGCTCGGGCCCTTGCCGATCACGACGTCGAAGCGGAAGTCCTCCATCGCGGGATACAGGCTCTCCTCGACGACGCGCGGCAGCCGGTGCACCTCGTCGATGAACAAGACGTCGCCGTCGTCGAGATTGGTGAGGATCGCGGCGAGGTCGCCGGCCCGTTCGAGCGCGGGCCCGCTCGTGGGCGTGATGCGCGCGCCCATCTCGTTGGCGATGATGCCGGCGAGGCTCGTCTTGCCGAGGCCGGGCGGGCCGGCGAGCAGCACATGGTCGACCGCCTGCCCGCGCTGCTTGGCCGCGGTCAGCATGATCTCGAGGTGCTCGCGCAGGCGCGGCTGGCCGACGAACTCGCCGAGATTGCGCGGCCGCAGCGTGGTTTCCTCGGCGACCTCCGCGGCATCGGCTTCGGGACTGAGCAGCTCTTCTCTCATCTCCCGACCGTCGCGATCGTCCCGAGGATCATGATCGGCCCGCGAGCATGCGCAGCGCGTCTCGCAAGAGCTCCTCGACGGTTCCGGCCTCGCCGAGCTGGCCGAACACCTCCCGCACCTCGTCGTTGCCGTAACCGAGACCGATCAGCGCCTCACGCACCTCGGCGCGTGCGTTGGGTTGGCCCGATCCGGGGACCGAGGTGAGATCGACCTCGGGGACGTCGAGACGGGCCTTCAGGTCGACGAGGAGCCGCTGCGCCGTGCGCTTGCCCACGCCGGGCACCGAGACGAGGGAGTCGATGTCGTCCTCGGCGAGGCAGCGGCGCAGGTTCGGCGGCGAGTGCACCGACAAGATCGCGAGCGCGAGCTTCGGTCCGACACCGCTCGCGGTGATCAACGCCTCGAACGTGTCGCGCTCGTCGCGCGAGGAGAAGCCGAAGAGGATCAGCGCGTCGTCGCGCACGTGTTGATGCGTGAACAAGAACGCGCTCGAGCCCGGCTCGAGCGCGGGCACGGCGTTGATCGGCACCAGCACGCGGTAACCGACGCCCGCGACCTCCACGAGGACCTCGCCCGCGAGCGTTCGCTCCATCACCTCGCCCCGCAGCGACCCGATCATGACGGGATCCGGTCGAGCATCCGGACGCGACCGTGATGGCAACATGCGAGCGCAAGCGCGTCGGCCGCGTCGGCCGGCTTCGGGATGTCGCGCAGCATCAGCAGGCGCGTGACCATCGTCTGCACGGCAAGCTTGTCGGCCCGGCCGTCGCCGGTCACGGCGAGCTTCACTTCGTTGGGGCTGTATTGCGTCACAGGGATGGCCGCGCGAGCCGCGATCACGAGCGCGAGGCCGCTCGCTTGACCGACCGACATCGCCGTGCGGGCGTTGTTCTGGAAGAGCACCCGCTCCACCGCCAGCGCCGAGGGCCGGAGCTGGGCGACGAGGGCCTCCAACTCGTCGTCGAGAGCGAGGAGCCGCTCGGGCAGCGGGTCGCTCGGGGCGGTGCGGATCACGCCGCACGCGACGGCACGCAATCGCCCGCGCTCGCGTGCGACAGCGCCGTAGCCGCAGCGCGAGACGCCGGGGTCGATGCCCAAGACGGGCCCCGCAGGGTCGAACACAGGTTCGATCCTAGAGGGTTCGGGCCGCAGCCGCGAGGATGCCCGCGAGCCGCCGGCCGGCGCCCGGAACGTTCAGGAGCGGCCCCGCACCATGCGCCACACGATGAACAGGATCAGCGCGCCGATGCCGATCGGCACGAGCCGCTTCGTGACGGGCGCGCCCGCGACGCCGAGCAGGTCGACCGGCTCGACCTCCGGGCCTTCGATGCGGCGGGGCCCGGTCGCCGCGGTCGCCCCGGACGCGTGCGACGAGTCGGCGACGGCGCTTTCGAGCGCCTGCTCGTACGCGCCGCCCGCGTTGCCGGTGTCGCCGCCGCCCGCGGTGTTGAGCACGTCGCGCTCGACGTTCTCGACGAACTGTCCCATCAACTTCGACGAGACGTCGACCAGCACTCCCCGACCGAACTGGGCGACCTTGCCCGTGATCGCCAAGTCAGTGGCGACGTCGACCTTGGTACCCGCACCCTCGGGCATCATCGTCACGACGATGGTCGCCTTGGCGTTGCCCTGCCCACGGGTGTCGCGTCCGGACGCGTCGATCACGATCCGGCGGTTCGCCTCGTCGACCTCGGCCAGTCGGGCCGAGCCCTTGTACTGCGCGGTGATGGGACCGACCTTCACCTTGACGACACCCTTGTACTCGTCGCCGTCGACCTCTTGCAGCTGCGCGCCGGGCATACACGGTGCAATGCCCTCGATGTCGAGCATCACCTTCCACGTGGCCTCGATCGGGGTACTCACTCGGAAGCTGTCGGTGATCTCCATCGTGACTCCAACTCGGCGAGGTCCTGGGGGGTGTCGACGTCGGCCGCCGCGCCCGTGTCTTCGCACGGTACCGCGACCGCCGGGTGCCGGCGGAAGAGCACCCGTGCGCCCTCGTCACCGACGAGCGCCATCGCTTCGGGCCAATACGAACGCGAGATCAGCACCGGATTGCCCCGCACCCCGCCGTAGGTCGCGTAGGCCAGGCCGGCGCCGCCGGCGTGGGCCTGCGCGACCCGCCGGTAGGCCTGCGCGCCGACGAGGGGTTGATCGGCCAGACCGACCACCACCGCGGCGACGGTCGCGTCGGGCTCCAGGCTGCGCAGTGCACACTGCAAGCTCGACGCGATGCCCCGTTCGGGTTCGTCGTTGCGCACGACCTCCACGTCAGCCGGGGCGGCGTCGGCGACTCGCCGCGTCGGACACCACCAGCAGGACCGGCGAGCATCCGCTCGCGCGCGCCGCGTCGAGCGCGTAGGCAACCAGCGGTCGCCCGCGCAGCTGGGTCAACGATTTCGGCGTGTCGCCGCCGAAGCGCAACCCGCGACCCGCGGCGAGGACGACCGCGGGAAGGCGCGCGTTCAGATTGCCTCGAGCGCGCGCCGCACCAGCACCTGCGCGAGATGCGCACGGTATTCGGTCGATGCGTTCAGGTCGGCCGGCGGGTCGGTGCCGACCGCCGCCTCGCGCGCGGCATCGGCCGGCGATGCGCCCTGGGAGAGCGCCGTCTCCACCGCGGTGGCGCGCAGCGGAGTCGAACCCATGTTGACGAGTGCCACATGTGTCCCGCCGTTGACCCGCGTGGCCACGGCGCCGACGATCGCCCAATCCTGAGCCCGCCGGTTGAACTTCTCGTAGGCGAAACCCGACGGGCCGCTCTTGCGGACCTGGATCTCGGTGAGGAGCTCATCGGGCGCCATCGCGGTCTCGAGGAATCCCAAGAAGAACTCGCTCGCCGGGACCGCACGGACGCCGCTTCGGCCCTGCAACACGAACGTGGCGTCGAGGGCCAACAGCGCGGCGGGCAGATCGCTCGCCGGATCGCCGTGCGCGACCGATCCGCCGATGGTTCCGCGGTGGCGCACCTGGTTGTCGCCGACCTGCGCCGCGACCACGCGCAGCACGCCGCACTGCTGCGCGAGCACATCACTCGTCTCGAGGTCGCGGTGGCGGGTGAGCGCGCCGATCGCGACATGGTCGCCCGCGTCGCGCACGTAGGAGAGGTCGCGCACACGACCGACGTCGACGAGCACCGTGGGCGTCGCGAGCCGGAGCTTCATGAGCGGCAGCAGCGACATCCCGCCGGCGAGGAACTTCGCGTCCTCACCGTGCTCGCCGATCAGCGCGATCGCTTCTTCGGCCGAGCCGGCCCGGACGTAATCGAATGCCGCGGGGATCACTTGGCACCCTGCATCTTCTCGGCCGCGGCCAACACCGACTTCACGATGTTGTGGTAACCGGTACAGCGGCACAGGTTGCCCTCGAGCCCGAGCCGCACGTCTCGTTCGGTGGGGTTCGGGATCTCGTCGAGCAGCGAGACCGCGGCGAGGACCATGCCCGCCGTGCAGTAGCCGCACTGCAGGCCGTGGTTCTCGTGGAACGCGGTCTGCACCGGGTGCCACTCGTCGCCGTGCGCCAGGCCTTCGATCGAGGTGATCGAAGCGCCGTCGGCCTGCGCCGCGAGCATCGTGCACGACTTCACCGACTCACCGTCGACGAGGACCGTGCACGCGCCGCAGCTCGACGTGTCGCACCCGATCTTCGTCCCGGTGAGACCGCACGCCTCCCGCAGGTATTGCACGAGCAGCGTGCGGGGCTCGACTTCGTGATCTTGCGCCGTTCCGTTGACGCTCATTCCGATCCGCATGGACCGGGAGACTAGCGGGAACGAGTGGTGGGAGACGCCGCTCTACAACTTCGCCAAGATCGCGACGAGCTTGTCGATGGGGACGAAGGTGGCACCGATCAGCTTGCGATCGGCGAACGCGATCTTGCCCGCCTTGTCGACGACGAAGACCGAGCGGCGGACGCCGATGAGCGGGGCGCCCACTCCGTAGGCCTCGATGACCGACTTGTCGACGTCGGCGAGCAGCGGGAACGTGAAGCCCTTCTTCGCCGCCCACGCCTCGTGGCTGGCGACGTCTTGCGGCGAGATGCCGAGCAGGACCGCGCCGGTCGCTTCGAGGTCGGCGAGGTTGTCGCGGTACGAGCACATCTGGCGCGTGCAACCCGGCGTGTTGTCACCCGGGTAGAAGGCGACCACCACCGGCCGGCCGCGGAACTCCGACAGCGTGTAGTCGCGCTTGGCGCCGTTCTCGATGCCGGGCAATGTGAAGTCCGGGGCGTCGTGTCCGACCTCGAGCATCTGGATACCTCCCAAGCCGTCCGGTGGAGGTGACCCTATGCGGCCGCGCCGGGGGCGTCACGCCGTGACGGCCTCGAGCACCGCGTCGGGGATGTCGAAGTTGGCGTACACCGCCTCGGTGTCGTCGTGATCCTCGAGCACGTCCATCAGCCGGAGCACGGTCTTGGCCTGGCTCTCTTGTGTCAGCTCGACGACCGTCGTCGGGATCATCGTGAGGTCGCCCGACTTCACCTTGTACCCGGCCTCTTCGATCGCCGTGCGCACCGCGTGGAGCTCGGTCGGCGGGGTCGTGACCTGCCACGTGTCACCGCCGTCGGTTACGTCTTCGGCGCCGGCGTCGGCCGCGACCAGCATCAGCTCGTCCTCGTCGACGGAACGGTCGACGTCGATGATTCCCTTGCGCTCGAACTGCCACGACACCGCACCCGGCTCCGCGAAGGAACCGCCGTTGCGGCTGAACAGATTCTTGATCTCGGCCGAGGTGCGGTTCCGGTTGTCGGTGAGGGCCTGCACGATCACCGCGACGCCACCGGGCGCGTACCCCTCGTACGTCACCGACTCATAGGTGACGCCCTCTTCCTCGCCGGTACCGCGCCGGATCGCACGCTGGATCGTGTCGACGGGCAACGACGAGTCGCGCGCCTTTTGGACCATCGTCCGCAGCGTGGCGTTCGTCGCGGGGTCGCCACCGCCGGTGCGCGCCGCAACCTCGATCTGGCGGATGAGCACGGCGAAGAGCTTCCCGCGGGCCGCGTCGGCCGCACCCTTTTTGTGCTTGATCGAATGCCATTTGGAGTGACCGGACATCAGCGGACCCTTTTCACGAAAGAAGGTTGACGAAGCATTGATGGAGACGAAGATCGCCCGACAACTCGGGATGGAACGTTGCGAACCAGAAGTCGCCGGCGCGGCCGAACACGGAAATGCCGTCGCACTCGGCCAAGACCTGAACGCCGGGCCCGACGCGTTCGATCACGGGCGCCCGGATGAACACGCCCGGAAATGCACCGTCGCCGAGCCCGGACACGGTGAGCGGCGTCTCGAACGACTCACGTTGGCGCCCGTACCCGTTGCGGCGCACGGTGACGTCGAGGATGCCGAGCGGCACCTGGTCGGGGCGCCCGTCGACGACCTCGACGGCGCACAGGATCACCCCCGCGCAGGTGGCGAACGCGGGTAGTCCGTCTCGCAGTCGCCGGGTCAACGGCTCCCGCAGCTCGGACGAATCGAGCAGCTTGTCGATCGTCGTCGACTCGCCGCCGGGCAGCACGATCGCGTCGACGTGCTCGAGGTGCTCGGGCCGCTTGACCAGCGCGACGTCGGCGCCGAGCGCGGTCAGCGCCTCAGCGTGCTCGCGGAACGCGCCTTGGAGCGCGAGGACCCCGACCTTCACCTGGCGGCCTCCGCATCACGACGGTCACCAGCCTCGCTCGGCCAACTTCACGTCGAGCGTGCCGATCTCCTCGCCGCGCATCGCCTCGCCGAGACCGCGGGAGACCTTGGCGACGATGTCGGCGTCCTCGTAGTGCGTGGTGGCCTCGACGATCGCACGCGCCCGCTTCGACGGATCCTCGGACTTGAAGATGCCACTGCCGACGAACACCGACTGTGCGCCGAGTTGCATCACGAGCGCGGCGTCGGCGGGCGTGGCGATGCCGCCCGCGCAGAACAACGGGACCGGTAGCTCGCCGCGCTCTGCGACCTCTTCGACGAGGTCGACGGGCGCGCGCAACTCCTTGGCCCAGGCGTACCGCTCCTCGGAGCGGCCGGCCTTGATCCTTTCGATGTCGCCCAGGATCGAGCGCAGGTGGCGCACGGCCTCGACGATGTTGCCGGTCCCGGCTTCGCCCTTGCTGCGGATCAGGCACGCGCCTTCGGCGATGCGGCGCAGCGCCTCACCGAGGTTGGTCGCACCGCAGACGAAGGGCACCGTGAACTGCCACTTGTCGACGTGATGGGCTTCGTCGGCGGGCGTCAGCACTTCCGACTCGTCGACGTAGTCGACGCCGAGCGCCTGGAGGACCTGGGCCTCGGCGAAGTGGCCGATCCGGCACTTCGCCATCACGGGCACGGTCACGGCCTTTTGGATGCCCTCGATCATCGCCGGGTCGCTCATGCGCGCGACGCCGCCGTCGCGGCGGATGTCGGAGGGAACGCGCTCGAGCGCCATCACGGCCACCGCGCCCGCGTCCTCGGCGATCTTCGCCTGCTGAGCATCGACGACGTCCATGATCACGCCGCCTCGCAGCATCTCCGCGAGACCTCGCTTCACTCGGGCGGTGCCAGTGGTGCGCGCGTCGGCCATGAATGCTGAGTCTAGGACGTGAGGTTCTCGGCCCGGCTACGGAGTTCTCACCGAGTAGCTGGCATCGGGGAGCTCGACCCAGGTCTGGCCGGGGGTGAGCGCGATCGTCCGGCCGGCCGCATCGAGGAGTTGGGCCGGATGGTTCTTGTCGGGCCGCGACCAGGTACCGGTGATCTCCTTGCCGGCCGTGAACACCAGCGCCTTGCCGCTTCCCGTGATGACGGCCTCCGCGCCGATGTTCCCGTCTCGGGGGTCACCGCCCACGTAGGAGACGAACATCACGACGACGTTCTTCGGCGCGAACTGCACGCCCGACGCGACGACCTCGGGGCTCCCGAAGATCGCACGCTTCCAGGTACCGCTCGGAGCGTCCCACGTCCACGTCACGGCGAATCCGCTGAGGAAGCCGACGCGCACGGAGGTCGTGGGCAGCCCGGCCACCACGGCACCCGCGGCGCGATAGGTGAACAGCGGCGGCGGCGGCTTCACCGGGGTGCCGCACTTGCTGTACATGAAGTTGACGCGGGCGTAGAGGTTGAAGGGCGCATTGCGAGAGTGGTCGCGGAACATCAAGGGCCCGGCGACCGTCTCGTCGAGGCGCACGACGGGCGCGGTGTCGATCGACGCGATCGCGTACGGTGCGCCGCCCGAGTACGCGAAGACGCCGCCGATGGGCCACACGAGACTCTGGTCGGTCTTACGTACCGATCGCACCGGCCCGACTCGATCGGGGTCGTGCGAGTTGAAGATGGCGGCGAGGCGGGTGTACCCACCCTCGACCACCTCCTCGTACACGACGTCGGCCTGGTCAACGCCGTATTTCGGATGACCCTCGAGGCGATTGTCGATCTTCACGGTGATCGCGCAGCGCTTGAGCGACGCGCCGGTCGGGTCGGGCAGGCCGGTCAGGGGCGCGACGGGGACGGCTTTGGCCTTCGCCTGCGCTTTCGCCGCGGCCTCCTTCTTCGCCGCGCTCTTGGAACCGCCGCCGCACGCGGCGAGCGCGACGACCAGCGCCAGCCCGACGACGACCCTACGAGGCACAGAACGCATCGCCATAGCCTCGCGTCACATCTGCTCGAGCGCGTGGATCCGCTCGTCGATCGGCGGGTGCGTGTCGAACAGGTGGTTCCACTTCGTGTCACCCTTGTTCGACGTCTTGTCGAGGGGCTCTTCGATCCAGAGGTGCGCCGTGGCCTTCGACGCGAAGTGGGTCGAGGTGTGGTCGTCCTTCAGCTTCTCCAGCGCCGAGATCAGCCCCGGCGGGTAGCGGGTGAGTTGCACTCCCGACGCGTCGGCCAGGTACTCCCGATTGCGGCTCACCGCGAACTGCATCAACGTGGCGATGATCGGGGCGAAGATCAACAGCACGAAACCGAAGATCGCGAACACGATCCCGAGCGGGTTGTTCTTCTCGTTGTCGCGCCCGCCGCGCCCGCCCGTCCAGAACATGATGCGCAAGAAGAAGTCGGAGACGAGCACGATGATCCCGACCATCGTGACGGCGAGCGTCATCACCAACACGTCGTAGTTGCGGATATGGCTCAGCTCGTGCGCGAGCACGCCTTCGAGCTCCACACGGTTCATCTTGTCGAGCAGCCCGGTCGTGACGGCGACGGCGGCGTGCTTGGGATTGCGGCCGGTCGAGAACGCGTTGGGCGCCGGATCGTCGACGATGTACAGCCGGGGCTTGGGCAACCCGCTCGCGATGCACAGACCCTCGACGAGGTTGTGATAGCGGGCGTATTGCTGCGGATCGGCCGGCACCGCGTGCGCCATCTTCAGTGCGACCTTGTCGCTGTTGAAGTAGGAGACGAACGAAGCGACGCCGACGACAATCGCGACGATCGCGATCCCGATCACGCCGCCGCGCAGGAAATAGTCGATCGCCACTCCCACCGCAGACAGCAGCAACACGAACAAGGCGACGAGCAGGACGGTCTTGCGTTTGTTCGCGGAAATCTGTTCGTACACCAACAGCCTCGAGACGATTTGCCGAGCGGGACGGGTGCCGGGCGTCATGCCTCAGCAGGATCGCAGGGTCAGAACTGCACCTTCGGCACTTCGGTCGAACCCTGCTCGGCTTCGAAGAACTCACGCTTGGAGAAGTTGAACATCCCGGCGATGACCACGGTCGGGAAGGTCTGGATCTTGGTGTTGTACTTCTGCACGCTGTCGTTGTAGAACTGCCGCGCGTACGCGATGCGGTCCTCGGTCGACGTCAGTTCCTCCTGCAGGCTGAGGAAGTTCTGATTCGCCTTGAGGTCGGGGTAGCTCTCCGACAACGCGAACAATTGTCGCAACGCGCCGCTCAGGACGTTCTCGGCCTGGGCCTGTTGCGCGGGCCCGGCCTGCTGTGCCTGCACCGCGCCGGTGCGGGCGGCGGTCACGGCTTCGAGCGTGGAGCTCTCGTGCGCGGCGTAGCCCTTCACCGTCTCGACGAGGTTCGGAACGAGGTCGTGGCGGCGCTGGAGCTGCACGCTGATCTGCGACCACGCGGAGTCGACCCGGTTGCGCAGGCGCACGGCGCCGTTGAAGGCGAAAACGACGAACAGCGCCACCAGCGCGATGACGACCAAGATGATGATGATTGCGGCCAACGGGAGACCTCCCAGGGGGGTAGGGCGTCAGTCTACGGAGCGATCCGGCGCGATTCGGTCACCGAGGCGGGCCGCGAGCCGCTCCATTCCCCGGGCGATCGCCTCCAACAGCCGGTCGTGCAGTGCGGCCGACGCGGATCCCACGACGGCGATGCCGTAGCCGTCGCCGGAGCCGACGGCCGGGTGCCCGGCGATGTCACTCCCGTCGGCACGGGTCACCACTCCCCCGGCCTCGGTGACGATCAGGGCCGCCGCCGCGACGTCGTAGGGGAAGTTCGTGCAGACCGCCCCGGCGCCGACCGCGCGGAACGCGGGCTCGAGCGCCGGATGGACGTCGACGAGATGGCGGCCGACGTCGACGTACGCGTCGAGCTGACCGGTGACGATCCGGGTCAGGTTGAAGGTCGCGGAACCGAGGTCGAAATAGCCGCCGCGCATTGCCGAGCCGTCGATCAACTCCTCCAACACGATCGTCAGCGGCATCACCGGCCGACCCCGGAGGCCGGCCGTCCAAAACAGTGCGCCCAGATCCGTGTTGGGCGACAAGCGCACCGGGCGCGCCGCCTCGACGCCGGCCCCGCGCCGCGCGATGAAGCGCTGGCCCGACTTGATCTCGTGCACGATCCCGAGCTGTACGTCGCCGAGGGTCGCGGCGACCGACGGCGGCACCACCGCCACGGACACGCAGCACGATTCGAGGCCGGCGGCGGCGGGTCGCGTGCCGTCGATCGGGTCGATGACGAAGATGGCGCGCGGCTTTCCGATCTCGACGTAACCCTGATCCTCGGAATAGAACCCGATGTCGCCGGCCGACGCGCACACGCGGGTGACGACGTGCTCCGCGATCTCGTCGATCGCCATCGTGACGTCGCCGCCGGGAGCGACCCCCACGCCCGCTCGCGCGCCGGGATCGCCGAGCGCGGGCGCGACCGCGTCGCGGATCCGTTCCGCCAGATCGATCGCGAGCCGCTCGACGGCCGGATCGAGCGAGCCGGGTTCGAGATCGGCCATCGCGCGATGCGCGCTACCCGGCCGGCACGAGCGCGCGCTCGTAGAGCTCGAGGTACCGCTCGGCCAGGCGCCGCATCGAGAACTGCTCGGCACGCTCGTGTCCCGAGGCCACGAGCCTCGTGCGCAGCTTGGCATCGTCGAGCAGCCGCCGCAGCGCGCCGCGCAGCGCTTCGACGTCGCCGGGCGGGACCAAGAGCGCGTCCCGGCCCGGACGAGCGACGTTCTGGTAGCCCGGGATCGCCGACGCGACGATGGCCGCACCCGCCGCCATCGCTTCGAGCAGCACCACTCCGAACGACTCACCGCGCAACGACGGCGCGCAGAACGCGGTCGCGCCGCGCAGGAGTGCATTGCGCGGCGTGTCGGTGACGGTGCCGAACCACTCGACATTCGCCACACCGCGTTTCCTCAGCTCGTCGGTCTGCGGACCGACGCCGACGACTTGGAGCACCGCGTCGCGATCGACTCCCGCCCACGCGTCGAGCAGCACGTCGAGGCCCTTGCGCGGCTCGTGCCGGCCGATGAACAACACTGCGGGCCGCGGCGACAGCGCGGGCACGGCCGACGCGACGCGCTCGATCTCGATCCCGTTCCACAGCACCTGGTACTCGGCGCCCGACCAGTTCCTCGTCGCGGTCTCGCGCGCCGACTCGGAGACTGCGACGCGGAACGTGAGCCGCATCATCAACGAGCGCAAGGCCGGGCGCAGCCATTGGTACGGCACCTCCCCCGCGGCGTGGAACGTGCCGACCATCGGTCCGTTGAAGCCGATCAGCGCGCTGACCGTGGGGCCGGGCACGATCGGCTCGTGGAGGTGGACGACATCCGGTTCGAGGCTGCGCAACGCCTCCGCGGTACGGCGGGCGGTGGCGCGTCCCGGTGAGATCGGCGCGACGGAGCCGTTCGATTCCCACTCGACCGTCGGACCCACGCTGACGATCGTCGGTTCGGGAGGCGGCCCGTCGCAGGGCGCGACGATCCGCACGTCGACGTCGAGCTGGCGCAGCTCGCGAGCGAGCCCGAGCACCTGACCCTGGACCCCGCCCGGGCGCGACATCGAGTACGGGCAGATCATCGCGACCTTCACGCCCGCCAGGCTTTCCTATTCACGGTCGCTCGGCCAGTTCGCCTGCAACAGGTGCCATTGCTCGGGGGCGGCCCGGATGAGCGCCTCGAACTCGTGCGCCAGACACTGCGTGATGCGGGCGATGTCGTCGCGCAGCCGGCCGGCACGTTCGGTCGGGATCGGCGCACGCACGACGCCGTGATGGCCTCGACCGGCGGTGAAGTACACGGCAACGGGCAAGAGCGCGGCGCCCGTGCGTAGTGCAAGGGTCGCGGGCCCCGCGGGCAGCGTGGTGGTCTCGCCGAAGAACTCGACCTCGACGCCGTCGCCGGTGAGGTCGCGATCGCTCAACAGGCACACAATGCGGTTGTCGCGCAGCGCCCGCAAGACGGTGGCCGAAACCTCGGGACCGATCGGCACGATCTCGAGCCCGAGCGCCTCGCGTTGGTGCGCGAACCACGCCAGCAACTCCGGCGGTTGGAGCGGTTCGACGACCGCGAGCATGTGATGGCCCTGGGCCGCCATCCACGCCGCGGCCCATTCCCAGCCACCGAGGTGAGGCAGCGCGAGCACCACTCCCTTGCCCCGCGCGAGGCCGTCGGTCACGTGGGCGTAGCCGTCGATCTCGAAGTTCGGGAGCACCGCGCCGTGACGCACGTCGACCGGCAGCCGGAAGATCTCCAGCCAGTACCGGCCGTACCACTCGAACACCTCGTTGACGACCCCGGGATCCGTGCGACCGGTCACGCGCCGCTGGTGGCGGGCGCACATCCGCCGGTTCGCGGTCTGGGGCCAGCCTCCGATCCGACCCGCGACACGGCTCAGACCCGGGACCAGCGGCGAAGGGATCAGCTGCGCGGCACGCGCCGCGCCGCGGTACGCGTAGGTCGTCAGCCGCTCTCGTACTCCCCCCACGAACGCGCTACGGCCGGGCGCCGCGCCGTTCGGAGCGGGGACGCGACCGCGGCCGTTGCCCTTCGACGCGTCGGGCGATCCACCACGAGCGCAACGGCGTGACCGGACGCTCGACACCATGGGAACGGGCCGGCGCGGCGGGTTGCGGCGGGCGCGCGGCGAGCCGGTACACATGGACGAAGCGCTGGATCGCGGTGAAGCCGGTGAGGACGAGCATGAGCCAGAGCATCGGGATCAACACGGGGAACGCCGAGCGCGATGCCGAGCAACACGAAACGCTCGGCGCGTTCCATCAGACCGCCGCGGGCATCGAGGCCCAACGACTCGGCCCGGGCTCGCTCGTAGGAGATGAGCATCGAGCACGCCGCGACCGCGAACGCGAGGATCGGGAGGTACGAGGACTGCGCGGCCAGATGCCACGCCACGCCACCGAAGAGCAACGCGTCGGACGCGCGGTCGGTGACGGAATCGAAGAACGCACCCCGCGGGCTCGCCTGGCCGCTCCCCCGCGATCGAACCGTCGAGGAGGTCGCTGACACCGGCGACGGTGAGCGCGACGACCGCCCAGATGAAGTGGCCCGACCCAATGAGCACGGCGGTCGCCACCGAGCACACGAGGCCGAAGACCGTCAGCGCGTCGGCGGTGATGCCGAGACGGCGGAGCAGGTCGCCGATGGGGCCGAGGCCCTGCTCGACGCCTTTGCGCCAGCGCCGGTCGAGCATGGGTGCTCCTCCGTGATGTCTCGCGGTCTTGCGCGCTCGCGTTCGCGAGCAGTTCGCCCCACGGTACCAAACGACCGCCGGGGCCCCGGGTCTTGCTCCTGGTAATCCCGTGATCGGCGTTCATACAATCGCCGCACAACGAACCCAGCCGGGGGGTCATCGGTGAAGACGTTTCCGACCTCGAAGATCCGCAACGTCGCACTCGTGGGGCACGGCGGCGCCGGCAAGACCTCGCTGGCCGAGGCCCTCTTGTTCAACGCCGGGACGATCGTGCGCCTCGGCCGGGTCGAAGACGGCTCGACGGTCTGCGACTTCGATCCCGAAGAGCAGCGGCGCACCATCTCGGTCTCCTTGGCGCTGGCACCGTTCGAGCTCGAAGAGCACAAGGTCAACATCCTCGACGCGCCCGGCTACGCCGACTTCGTCGGCGACGTCGCCGCCGCGATCCAAGCGGCAGACCTCGCGCTGTTCGTGGTGTCGGCCGTGGAAGGCGTCGAGGTCCAGACCGAGATCGCGTGGAAGCTCGCCGAGCAGCGGGGGCTCCCCCGGGCGATCTTCGTGAACAAGCTCGACCGCGAGCGTGCGTCGTTTCCCCGCACCCTCGACGAGCTCAAGGCCAAGTTCGGCGCCGGCGTCGCGCCGCTGCAGCTGCCGATCGGCGAGGAAGCGGCCCTGACCGGTGTGATCGATCTGCTCGACGACGTCGCCGTCACCTACTCGCCCGGCGCGGCGAAGGGATCGGAGGCCGCCGTCCCCGACGACATGGAGACCGAAGAGCACGCGGTGCACGACGCGCTCGTGGAGGGCATCGTCGTCGGCGACGACGACCTCATGGAGCGGTACCTCGCCGACGAGCGCATCGACAAGCGCGAGCTGGCCCGCGCCCTCGCGGCAGGGGTCGCGTCGGCGAGCGTGTTCCCCGTGCTGTGCGGGAGCGCGACGAAGCTGATCGGCATCGACCGCCTGGCAACCTTCCTCGTCGAGGAGGCGCCGGCCCCGGCGCTCGACGGCGGCGAACCGGGCGCGCTCGTGTTCAAGACGATCGTCGACCCCTACGTCGGCCACGTGAACCTCTTCAAGGTGCTCCAGGGCACGGTGAAGCACGACGACGTCCTGACGAACGCGCGCTCGAAGGCCGACGAGCGCATGCACCAGCTGTTCTCGATGCGGGGCAAGGAACAAGAGGCCGTCGACGAGGTCGCGGCCGGCGACATCGCGGCCGTCGCCAAGCTCACGCACACCGCGACCGGCGACGTGCTCGCGGCGAAGGGGACGGCGCTGGCGGTCGACGTGCTGCCCGCGCCCGAACCCCTGTTGGCCGTCGCGATCCGAGCGAAGGCGAAGTCCGACGAGGACAAGCTCGCCAACGCGCTCCATCGTCTCCAAGAAGAGGACCCGGTGCTGCGCATCGAACGCAACGCCGAGACCCATCAGACGGTCCTGCGGGGCATGGGCGAGACGCACTTGTCGATCGCGACCGAGAAGCTCGCCCGCAAGTTCGGCGTGGAGGTCGAAACCGAAGACGTGCACGTCGCCTACCGCGAGACGATCAGCGCGTCGGCGGAGGCCGAGGGCCGGCTCAAGAAGCAAAGCGGCGGCCACGGACAGTTCGCGGTCGCGTGGTTGCGCGTCGAGCCGACCGAACGCGGGAGCGGCAACGAGTTCGTCGACGCGATCGTCGGCGGCGTGATCCCCCGCAACTTCATCCCCGCGGTCGAGAAGGGGGTCGTCGAAACCGAGGAGCACGGCGGCGCGCTCGGCTTCCCGGTCGTCGATGTGAAGGTCACGTGCTTCGACGGGAAGCATCATCCCGTCGACAGTTCCGAGATGGCGTTCAAGACCGCCGCGGCGATGGGACTGCGCGACGCGCTCGCCAAGGCGAGCCCGGTACTGCTCGAACCGATCAGCGAGCTCGTCGTGGTGGTGCCCGAGGCGAACCAGGGCGACATCATGGGCGACCTGAACTCCAAGCGCGGCCGCATCCAGGGCTCGGCCTCGCTCGGCGGTGGCGAGGTCGAGATCACCTCGCACGTGCCGACCTCGGAGGTGCTGCGCTACGCGATCGACCTACGGTCGATGACCGGCGGCCGGGGCCGGTTCACGACCGCGCACTCGCACTACGACCCCGTCCCCGCCCATCTCGTCGACAAGATCGCCGCGGCCCGCGCCTGATCGGCCTGCACCCGATTCCTCACGAGGGCTCGGCGCGATCGCGGAGGAGATCGCGGATCTCCGACAGCAGCTCCTGGTCGACCGTCAAGGGCTCGCCCTCTTCTTGCGGCGCACCCTTGCGCAACTTCTGCAGCCGCTCGAACGTCTTGATGATGACGAACACCGAAAACGCGATGATCACGAAGTTGACGACGTCGGTGAGGAACGACCCGTAGGCGATGACGCCTTTACAGCTCTGCTTCCCGCTCACGGTCTTGCAGCTGAGGTTGAGCACCAGGTCACTGAAGTTCGGCTTCCCGAAGATGAAGCCGATGAATGGCGTGATGATGTTCTTGACCAGCGATTGCACGACCGCGTTGAACGCCGCGCCGACGATCACCGCGACTGCGAGGTCGAGCACGTTCCCGCGCAGGATGAACTTCTTGAAGTCGTTGAGGAAATTCCGCACGACGCTCCCCTTCTCCGAACCGGTCCGGCCCGAACCCTAACGGGGGTACTTCGTCCAGTCCTCGGGGTTGTGCTCGGTGTACTCGCCCAGGACGTGGCCGTCGACGGCATCGAGTTCGACGAGACCGCGCACACTCGGCGGCTCGTCGGCGCTGTACACGAGGATGCGCCACGCGGGACGCGAACGCAGGCCGCGCCACGCAAGCTGTGCCGAAGCATGCCCGACCGGGAAGCCCACCGTGCGGCTCGCGACGGCGAGCGCCTCCGTCTGGTCGATCTTCAGCGGCCAGCCCGCGACGAAGTGGTACGCGCCGATGACTCCGAGAAGGATCGCACCGAACAAGAGTCCCCGGTTGTCGGTCGCGAGCGCCGCCCACACGACGAGGGCGCCGAGCACGACGTAGATCGTGCCCGCGATACGGCGGCGTTTGATGTCGGGGAACACGTACGGCCCGACGTAGGCGGTGACGTCGAGGTCCTCGGGGAGCTGGTCGCCCGCGCCCGGGCCACCGTCGATGGGGCCGTCGTCGGGGCCGTCGTCGCTCACACCGCGGACGTTACCCGGGCCATGCCGATTTCAGCTTGTCGTACCCGGTGCGCAGGCCCTCGGGAAGGACGCGCGCCTCGCCGATCGAGGTCATGAAGTTCGTGTCACCGCTCCAGCGGGGCAGCACGTGCACGTGGAGATGCCCGGGAATCCCGGCCCCTGCGGCCCGACCGAGGTTGGCGCCGACGTTGAGGCCCTCGGGCGTGTACGCCAAGCGGACGGCGCGGATGGCGCGCACCTGCGCGCGTGCGATCGCGACGTTCTCGGCGTCGGACAGGTCGTCGAACGCGGGGACGTGGCGCACCGGCGCGACCATCAGGTGGCCCGAGCCATAGGGATACAGGTTCATCACCGTGATCGTCTCGGGCGTGCGTTCGAGCACGAGGGCTTCGGCATCGTCGGCGGCGCTGGCGAGGTTGCACATGACGCAACCGTCGCCGGACGTCGTACCGGCTCCGGCGCCCGCCACGTACGCGGACCGCCAGTCCGCCCACAACCGCTCGAGCCCCACGGAGCGTTACCGGTGCTCGAGCACTTCGGCCGCCAACCGGGCGACGAAATCGTCGACCGTGACGTCGCGCTCGGGATGCTCACTCCCGCGGCGGTTCACACCGACCGTGCCGTTGTCGACGTCGGTCTCGCCGACCACGAGGATGTACGGGACCTTCTCGGTCTTCGCCCGCCGGATGCGGGCCCCGAGGGATCCCGCGGAACCGTCGACCATCTCCGCCCGGAAGCCTTCCGCCCGCAAGCGGTCGACGATCCGGCCGCCGTACGCGTCGAACGCATCGCTCACCGGCAACACCGTGGCCTGCACCGGCGCGAGCCAGGCCGGGAACGCGCCCGCGTAGTGCTCGACCAGCACCGCGAAGAACCGCTCGACCGACCCGAAGAGGGCCCGGTGGATCATGACCGGCCGGTGGCGTTCGTTGTCGGCGCCGATGTAGTGCATGTCGAAGCGTTGCGGCATCTGGAAGTCGAGCTGGATCGTCGACATCTGCCAGGTGCGGCCGATCGCGTCCTTGGCCTGCACGCTGATCTTCGGTCCGTAGAACGCGCCGCCCCCCTCGTCGAGCACGAGCGCGAGGCCCTTGCCCTGGGCAGCGTCGCGCAGCGCCTGCGTGGCCTCGTCCCACTCCGCGTCGGTGCCGACCGCTTTGCCCGGCGGCTTGGTCGACAGCTCGAGGTAGAAGTCGTCGAGGCCGTAGTCGCGCAACACGTCGAGCACGAAGTCGAGCAGCGACGAGAGCTCGCCCGCCATCTGCTCTTTCATGCAAAAGATGTGCGCATCGTCTTGGGTGAGGCCGCGCACGCGGGTGAGACCGTGCACGACGCCTGACTTCTCGTAGCGGTACACGGTGCCGAACTCGAAGAATCGCTGCGGGAGCTCGCGGTACGAACGCGTCCGGTGCTTGAAGATCAAGATGTGGAACGGGCAGTTCATCGGCTTCAGGTAGTAGGTGGTGCCCTCGCCACCCTGCCCGCCCTCGTCGAGGTGCATCGGCGGGAACATGCCGTCGGCGAACCAGTCGAGATGACCCGAGGTCTGGAACAGCGCTTCTTTGGTGATGTGGGGCGAGTTCACGAACTGGTAGCCCGACGCCTCGTGCCGCTGGCGCGAGTACTCCTCCATGATGCGACGCACGAGCGCGCCCTTCGGATGGAAGACGGCGAGCCCCGAGCCGATCTCTTCGGGAAACGAGAACAAGTCGAGCTCGACGCCGAGCTTGCGGTGGTCGCGGCGCTCGGCCTCCTCGAGGCGGTGCAGGTGCTCGGCGAGCGCGGCCTTCGACTCCCACGCGGTGCCGTAGATGCGCTGCAGCATCGGGCCCTTCTCGTTGCCGCGCCAGTACGCGCCCGCGACCTTCTGCAGCTTGAACACACCGAGCTTGCCCGTCGACGGCACATGCGGACCACGGCACAGGTCGGTGAACTGGACCGCCCCGTTCGCGACGTTGCGGTACACCGACACGCCCGCACCGTCGCCTCCGGCTTCGCCCGCGTCGTCCGCGTCGGCCGCGCCGGTGCGCACCTTCTCGATGATCTCACGCTTGTACGGCTGGTCGGCGAACAGTTCGAGCGCCTGGTCGTAGGTCAGCTCGCTGCGCTCGAACCGTTGGTCGGCCTTCACGATCGCCCGCATCTCGTCTTCGATGCGCACGAGGTCGTCGTCGCTGAACGTCTGACCGTCCGGGAGATCGAAGTCGTAGTAGAAGCCGTCGGCGATGGCCGGGCCGATCGCGACCTTCGCGCCGGGGAACAGGCGCGTCACCGCTTCGGCCATGACGTGCGCGGTCGAGTGCCGCAGCACCTCGCGGCCGTCCTCGGAATCGGCGACGACGATCTCCAACGCGACGTGGTGATCGAGCGGCTGCGCGAGGTCGACCCATTCACCGTCGGCCTTGGCCGCGATCGCGGCCCGCGCCAGGCCCTTGCCGATCGAGGCCGCGACCTCGGCCGGCGTCGCGCCCGACGCGTACTCCCGACTCGAACCGTCCGGGAGTTTGACCGTGATCTGCTCGCTCATGGTGTCTCTATCGTCGGCCGGCGGGGCATCGGCAAGGTCGCGGGGCCGCAGGGTTGCGGAACGCGTCGAGGCTACCAACGCCGGGATTCTCGCCCGAGCCGATTTCGCCGTTCGCGCGGCGGGAAACGTCGGCCCGAGAGCTCAGGGCGCGCCGACGGATACCGGGCGCTCGAGGTCGACCCCCAGCAGCCGGCCGAGCTCGCACAACACGGCCCGCGCGGTAATCGTCGCCGCCGGACAAGATCGCGCTCGCCAGGTCGTCGAGTGCGTCGATGGCCCGGGGTGCGTCGAGATCGTCGTCGAGCGCGTCGCGCACGCGCTGCGCGAATCGGCTCGGGTCGGGACCGGCCGGCCGCTCCGCCGCGGCGAGGAGCCGATGCAGCATCGCGGTGCCCTCTTCGAGATCGGTGTGGTACCACTCGAACCCGTGCCGGTAGTGGTGGCGCATCAGCGCGAGACGAATCGCGCGCGGATCAGCGGTCTTCGACAGCTGGTCGACGAAGACGAGGTTGCCGAGCGACTTCGACATCTTCTCGCCGTCGTAGCTGACCATCGCCGAGTGCAGCCAGTGCGTCACGAACGGCTTGCCGGTCAGGCTCTCGCTCTGCGCGATCTCACACTCGTGATGCGGAAAGATCAGGTCGGTACCACCGCCGTGCAGGTCGAGCGTCGGGCCGTGCTCGTGCATCGCCATGGCCGAACACTCGATGTGCCAACCGGGCCGGCCGACGCCGAACGGTGCGCGCCATGCGGGCTCGTCGGGAAGCGACGGCTGCCAGAGCACGAAGTCGAGGGGATGGCGACGATGCGGATCGTCGGGGTTCCCGCCCCGTTCCCGCGCGAGGCGCACCATTGCTTCGGTGGAGTAGTGCGAGAGCCCGCCGTAGGCCGGGAAGCTCGAGACGTCGAAGTACGCGGTGCCGTGCGTGAGGTACGCATTGCCCGATTCGAGGAGTCGGGAGACCAGCTCGATGATGAGGTCGATCGACTCGGTGGCCCGGGGCTCGGCATCGGGCGCCCGCATCTCGAGCGCGTCCATGTCGCGATGGAACCGCGCCATCTCCGCTTCGGCCAACTCGAGATACGGAACACCGAGCTCGCGTGCCTTGGGCAGGATCGAGTCGTCGACATCGGTGATGTTACGGACGTATACGACCTCGTGGCCGAGCTCTTCGAGCCGGCGGATCAGGAGGTCGTAGGTGAGGTAGGTCGCCGCGTGCCCGAGGTGGGTCGAGTCGTACGGCGTGATCCCGCACACGTACATGCGGACGGTGTGCGGCGGTTCGAACGGGACGACCGCACGCCGAGCGGTGTCGTAGAGGCGCATGGTCACGCCCGAACCCTACTGCCCGGTCCGACCGCGCCCGCTCCCTCCACTACACCGATGTGAGCCGCAGGCTCGCCCGCATCTTGTGGCGAATGTTGACGGTCAACAGCACCGCCGCGAACGTCTCCATGCCGACCGCGTTACGCAGCGACCCACCGTCGAGCGGGCGGAGCTTCGGGATGCTGCTCGTGATCTCCATGACCGTCGACTTCGCCTCGTCGTCGTCGCCGAGCACGATGACGTCACTCGACATCTCGTGATCGATCTCGCCGAACTCCGCCGCGGGAACCAGGTGAAACGCGGTGCAGACCCGTGAGCGCCAGAGCAAGGCCTGGATCTCGGCCGCAACCGAACCATGCGGCGGCAGCACTGCGTTGAACTCGTTGCCGTGCTTCACGAGGTTGTTCGCCATCGACACGACGATCTTGCCCGCGAGGCGATCCGCGTGCTCCTGGACGGTCGGGATGGCCGACTCGGCGTGGACCGCGAGGATCACGACGGGCGCGTCACAGGCCCACGCGTTGTCACACGCGATGAGGCGACCGGCGACGCGGTCACCCCATTCCTTTTCGAGCTCGTCGACGGCGCTGCGCGCCTTGTCGACGGCTCGGGATCCGAACAACACCTCGTGCCCGACACTTGCGAGGCGCGCCGCGAGCCCGCCGCCGGCAGGCCCGGTCGCCCCCAATATCCCGATGCGCATCCGGGGAGACTACTTGGCACACCCTCCGACCGGCCGGGGCTCAGCCCCAGTGGCACGCGCGGATGAACACGGGCCTCAGCCGATGCACTCCGCGCCGAACAGGATGCGCAGCTCGGCGAAGAGGCCGTTGCGGGCATCGCAGCGGAACTCGTCACCGAGGCGGAGATCCGTCTCCTTGTCGGGCCCGATGAGCGTGAGCAGCACGGGGCTGTCGCCGGGGTTCGCGCCCAGCAGCTCGCGCAGGCGCTGGACTCGTTCGTCGGTGAGGGCCGCGGCCTTGATCCGCAGTTTCAGGGGCGGGCCCTTGTCGGCGTGCACCTCGGGCCGCGTGACCTCCATCGCCATGAGCTTGGGCGTGTCGTCGCGACCGTCGACCCGCCCGCGCACCGTGACGACCGCGTCGGGAGTGAGCAGCTCGCCGTAGGTCAGCATGGTCTTGGGGAAGACCATCACCTCGATGGCGGCCGCGAGGTCTTCGAGCACGAACGTGGCCATGAGGTCGCCGCGCTTGGTGTACTTGCGTTGCAGGCCGGTCACCACGCCGGCAACGGTGCGCATCGCGCCGTCGTCGAGCTCGTTCAGATCCGCGATCGAACATTCGACCAGCCGGCGCAACGCGTGCTCGACGCCCATCAACGGATGGTCGCTCACGTAGAGGCCGAGCATGTCCTTCTCCGCGCGCAACCGCTCGGCCTTGTCGAACTCGACGTCGGGGATCGCGATGCGATCGTCGAACACCGGGGAGTCGTCGGAATCGCCGCCACCGAGGTCGAAGAGACTCATCGTGCCCGCGTCGCGCTCGCGCCGGCGCCGCAACGCCGCGTCGACGGCCGCTTCGAACACGTTCAGCAGGCCCTTGCGGGGATGACCCAAAGAATCGAATCCGCCGCCGTTGATGAGCGACTCGATCGTGCGCTTGTTGAGCACGCTCGAGTCGACGCGATCGCAGAAGTCGTGGAAGTCGGTGAACTGCCCGTTCGTCTCGCGCTCTTCGATCAGCAGCGCGGACACACCTTCACCGACGTTGCGCACCGCCGACAATCCGAACCGGATCGCGTGACCCTCGCACGAGAAGTCGCTGAACGAGGCGTTCACGTCGGGGACGAGGACCGGGATCTCGAGCTGGCGGCACTCGCCGAGATAGACCGCGGCCTTGTCGAGGTTGCTCTTGACGCTCGTCAGCAAGGCGGCGAGGTACTGCACCGGATAGTTCGCCTTGAGCCAGGCGGTCTGGTAGGTGATGAAGCCGTAGCCGACACTGTGCGACTTGTTGAACGAGTAGTCGGCGAAGGGTTCGATCGTGGTGAAGTACGCCTCCGCGAAATCCGGCGCGTGGCCGTTGCGCACGCAGCCCTCGACGAACTTCGACCGCTCCTTCGCGATCAGCTCACGGATCTTCTTTCCGGTCGCCTTGCGCAGGTTGTCGGCTTCTTCGAGCGTGTAGCCCGCGAGCTTCTGGGACACCCGCATCAGCTGCTCTTGATAGATCATGAGCCCGAAGGTCGGACCGAGGATCTCCTCGAGGTCGGGATGGTCGTACACGACGGCCTTGCGACCGTTCTTTCGCTCCGCGTACTCGGTGTGCCAGTTCTGGGCCATCGGCCCCGGCCGGTAGAGCGCGATGACAGCCGCGACGTCTTCGAACGAGGTCGGGGCCAGCGAGCGCAACAGCGACCGGAGCGGCCCGCCCTCCAGCTGAAACACCCCGATGGTGTCGGCCCGGCGCAGGAGCTCGAAGGTCTTCGGATCGTCGAGGGGGACGTCGTCGATGTCGGGGCGCGTTCCCGTCGTGCGCTCGATGAGATCGAGCGCGATCTCGATGACGTCGAGGTTGCGCAGGCCGAGGAAGTCCATCTTCAAGAGGCCGAGCTCTTCGACGCCGTGCATCTCGAATTGCGTGACCATCGGCGAGTCTTCGAGCGCGGTACCCGGCTCGGGCTTGCGCTGGATCGGCAGGTACTCGGTGAGCGGCTCGCGCGTGATGACGACCGCGGCCGCGTGGATGCCGTCTTGGCGACGGAGCCCTTCGAGGCCGCTGGCGACGTCGATCACGCGCTTGGCGTCGGGATCGACGTCGTACAGCGAGCGGAGGTCGGCCGCCATCTTGTAGCCGTCGGCGTACCGGTCGTTCGGGGTGAGGCACGCGTGCAAGGGGGTGTCTCGGCCCATGATCAGCGGCGGCATCAGCTTTGCGATCTTGTCGCCCACCGCGTACGGGTAGCCGAGAACGCGCGCCGCGTCGCGCACGGCGGCTCGCGCCTTGATCGTGGAGAACGTGATGATCTGCGCGACATGGTCGTGGCCGTATTTCTGCGCGGCGTAACGGATCATCTCCCCGCGGTACCGGGAGTCGAAGTCCATGTCGATGTCGGGCATCTGCTTGCGGCCGGGATTGAGGAAACGCTCGAAGAGGAGGTCGTACTTGATGGGGTCGATGTCGACGATGCGCAGGCAGTAGGCGACGCACGAACCCGCCGCGCTCCCCCGGCCCGGACCGACCCGGATGTTGCGCGACTTGGCGTAGCGCACGAGGTCCCAGACCACGAGGAAGTACGCCGGGAACCCCATCGACTTGATGATGTCGAGCTCGAACTCGATGCGCTCGATCACGTGGGCGGCGGGAGTCGGGCCGTAACGCTCCTTGGCGCCCTGCATCGTGAGCTCGCGCAGGTACGAGTTCTCGTCTTGACCCTGCGGGACCGGGAACGCCGGGAGCACGGCTTGGCCGAACTCGATCTCGACGTCGGCGCGCTCCGCGATCAACAACGTGTTGTCGCAGGCGTCGGGAACCTCGGCGAAGAGCGCCCGCATCTCCGCCGCGCTCTTGATGTAGAAGTTGTCGCCGTCGAACTTGAACCGCTTGGGATCGCTCTGCAACGCACCGGTCTGCACGCACAGCAACGCGTCGTGCGACTCGGCGTCGTCCTTGTGCGTGTAGTGACTGTCGTTGGTCGCGAGCAACGGCGCGCGCAGCTTGCGGGCGATCTCGAGGAGTGGCCGCATGACCCGGGCCTGGTCGTCGATACCGTGATCCTGCAGCTCGACGAAGAAGTGGTCGCGGCCGAAGATGTCCTGGAAGCGTGCCGCGGCTTCGAGCGCGGCATCGGGCTCGTCCTTCAACAGGAGCTGCGAGACCAGCCCACCCAGGCAACCCGTGGTCGCGGTGATGCCTTCGTGATGGCGTTCGAGCAGCTCCCAGTCGCTGCGGGGCTTGTAGTAGTAGCCGTCGAGATAGGCCGCGCTCGTCACCTTGATGAGGTTGCGATAGCCCTCGTTCGTCTCCGCGAGCATCGTGAGATGGAAGATCTCGTGCTCGGAGCGCTTCGGGCGTTCGAAGCGCGAGGTGCTGGTGAAGTAGCCCTCCATGCCGAGGACCGGCTTGATGCCCTTGTCGCGCGCGGCTTCGTACAGCGGGAGGACGCCGTACATGTTGCCGTGGTCGGTGATGCCGACGGCCGGCTGACCGTCGGCGGCGGCCGCCGCGACCACCTCGCCGATCCGCGACGCACCATCGAGCATCGAGTACTCGGTATGGAGGTGCAGGTGGACGAACGAATCGGTCAGAGCTCCGCCTCCCGACCTGTCCACAGGCCCTGTGGATAGGCCTGTGGATGAATCACATGCGTGTGATTACCCTACCGCGCCGACGCCGGGAGGCGCCAGGGTCGCGAACCGGGCAGTCGCGCCGGATTCAGGAACGTCCGAAGCCCGCGACGAGGGGGACGAGCATCTCGTCGGGCGTGAGGGAACCGTGTCCCGAGCGCAGTTTGGCCTCGTTCGCCAGCGTGGGATCGACGAACGCGGACGTGTCGCGAGCCGCGAGGACGACGTCGCCGATCCGACCGGGAATGCTGCCGGTCGCGCCGGTCCCGAGCAGGCCTTCGTCGAGGAGCTCCGCGCGCGACCAGACCCATGCCCGATCACCCAGTTGCTCGCGAGCTGCCGCGACCAACTCGCGCGCCGCTCCCTTGCGCGCGTAGAGGTACCGGAAGCGACCGTCGCCCGCCATCACGGTCGTCAGCGCCGCGAGGTCGGGAATCGCAATCCAGTCTTCGGGCTCCAAGTGCACCTGGCCGTGGTCCGCCGTCACGAGCAGCGCGGCGCGACCTGTCAGCCCGTCGAGCAGCGCGCCGACGATCGCGTCGGCCGCGGCCAGCTCGCGCCGCCACGCCCGACCGCGTAACCCGAACTCGTGCGCGATCGAGTCGACCCCGGGGTAGTACGCGTAAACGAGCCGCTCCCCCGCTTCGATCTCGCGCAAGCAGTGCTCCACGAGCGCGGAGGTCGTGGGCCAGCCGACGAACTTCCCGCCGCGGAGATGCGCCTCGGTGAAACCCGTCGTTCGGAACTCCGACTTCGTCACGACCGGTACCGGCCGACCGCCGAACGCGGTGTGGCGCTGGACGTCGAACGGGTCCGGAGGGCGGCCACCGCCCGACACCGTCCACCGTAAGACGTTCAAGACCTCGCCCCCGACCAACATCCGGTAGCCGAGGATGCCGTGTTGGGCGGGCGCCAGTCCGGTCGCGATCGAGGTCAACGCGGACGACGTGGTGGCCGGCGTCACCGTGGTGATCGGCCCGCCCACCATGGCCGCGAGCTCGGGCATGTCGAGCGCGTGCTCGCGCAGCGCGTTCCAGCCCAACCCGTCGAGCACCAAGAGCACCACGGCTTCGGCCTCCCGCGCCGGGGCGGGCAGCCACGACGCATCCCGGACGCCGAGCAGGGCCGGGACGACCCCCGCGATGGACGCACCGTCGAGATCGGGGCGCACCGCACCGGCGAGAGACGAAGCCATCCGGGAGAGCGTAGGACGTGGCCGGGCGACGCCCGACCCGCCGTCCGCGCGACGATGGGGGCATGAGGATGTCGACGCGCGGCGACTATGCCGCCCGAGCGTTGTTGTCGCTCGCGCTGCACACGACCGACCGGCCGACCTCGGTCAAGGAGATCGCCGAGCGCACACATCTTCCCCAGCCCTACCTCGAGCAGATCCTGTTGTCGGTCAAGGGCGCGGGCCTGGTGCGGTCCAAGCGCGGGGTCGGCGGCGGGTACGTGCTCGCGCGCCCGCCCGTCGAGATCACCCTCGCCGACATCGTCGCCGCGGTCGAAGGACCGCAGATCATCATGCGAGAACACCCCGACCACTGCGAGGGGCACTGCATCCTCCAAGAGGTGTGGGTGGGCGTCGACGACGAGTCGCGCCGCATCCTCGAACGGGTCACGTTGTCGGACCTCGTGGAACGCACCCGGGTCGGCCACCCCGACGCGGTCTCCGACGACGACCGGTAGCGGGAACCCCGGCGAGCTCGAGGGGCGTCGAAATGACATGAGGCGTCTCGCGTGGTGTCTGACCCTGGTGGCATTGGCCGGCGCGTGCGGATCCTCCGCTCACGTGTCGACCCCCGCGCCGACGAGTACCAGCACCACGACGTCTACCACCACCACGTCTGCGGCCCCGCCGACGCAAGGTCTGCGCGGCATCCCCGTCCGGGCGTTCTCGTGTCCCGCGCACCCGGAGGCGCCGGCTCCGAAGACGGTGCCGATCGAAGGCGCGCGCGCACTGCTCCTGTGCCCGCTGGGCCTTCCCGGTCAGCCGTCGCCAGCCCTCACGGTCAAGGTTGACCAACCGCGCTTCGCCGCACTGATCCGGGCGCTCTCCGCGGCCGACGAGGCTCCAACGAAGGGCGCGGTCTGCCCGCTCTACGCCGACCTGCCGCAGTTCGTGCTGGCCGAGGCCGGTGCCCTCGCGTACCAGGTATCGATTCCCACCGACGGGTGCGGCCATTACCAACACGGCACGCTCGACGCACTGAGCCGCGCCCGCGGATCTTGACCAGTTGATCTCGACGACAATCTGTGCACCGATCGGCCGACGACCGGCGCTAGCGGTTTTCGGCGATCAGACGATCGAGCACGGCCCGGAGCTCGGACGGGAGCTCGGCTTCGAAGCGCAACCGCTCGCCCGTGGCGGGGTGATCGAAGCCCAGCGTTCCTGCGTGGAGGAACGGGCGCGACAGCGGGATCTGGTCGCGTGAGCCGCCGTAGGTGCCGTCGCCCACGACGGGATGGCCGATCGCGGAGAGGTGCACGCGGATCTGATGCGTGCGCCCGGTCTCGAGCTTGCACTCGAGCAGGCTGCACCGGGGCACCTCGAACGCCTCGACCACCTTGTACTCGGTCCGGGCCACCTTGCCTTCGTTGCGCACCGCCATCCGCGTGCGGCGGGCGCCGGAACGGCCGATCGGCGCGTCGATGAGCCCGCGCGGCGACGACAGCCGGCCCCACACCGAGCGCGCTGTACACCCGCTCGACGGTCCGGGCCGCAAGCTGACCGACGAGCGACTCGTACGCGCGTTGCGAGCGGGCCACGACGAGCAGACCGCTCGTGTCGCGATCGAGTCGGTGGACGATTCCGGGGCGCGCCGGGTCGCCGACGCTCTCCATCCCCGCGAAGCGCGCGAGCAGGCCGTTGACGAGCGTGCCGGTCGCGTGGCCCGCGCCCGGGTGCACGACGAGGCCCGCGGGCTTGGCCACGACCACCACGTCGTCGTCGGCGAACCGCACATCGACGGGCACCGCCGGATCGGGCTCGGGGCGCGCATCCGAATCGAGCGGCGGCTCAGCCAGCACCTCGAGCACGGTTCCTTCGTGCAAACGATGGCTCTTCGCCACGACGCGGCCGTCGATCAGTACGGCACCGCTGTCGATCAGATCCTGGACCGCGGCACGTGGCCATCCGGTCAGGAACGAGAGCGCGCGGTCGACCCGGTCGCCGTCGAGTGCCGCCGGGACCGTGATCGGCCCGTCGATCATCGATTCGCCGTCGGCGCGGGCACGGGCGCGAGGAGCATCCGCAGGATCAGCAGCACCGCGCCGATCGTGATACAGGAATCGGCCACGTTGAACACGGGCCACCATCCGACCGCCACGAAGTCGACGACGTGTCCGCGCAGGAAGCCCGGATACCGAACGAGGCGGTCGCCCAGGTTGCCGAGCGCGCCGCCGAGGACGAGTACGAGCGCGACGAGCGTGGCCCGGTCGGTCGCCTGGCGCACCGCGCGGGCGACGAACACCGCGATGACGATCGCGACCACGGCCAGGATCGGGGTATAGCCCTGGAACCGGCTGAACGCGCTGCCGCTGTTGCGGGAGAGATCGAAGACCAAGAAATCGCCGATGACGTGCTTCGGACCGTCGGCGAGCGCCGAGACGGCCCACGCCTTCGTCAGCTGATCGACGGTGACGATCGCGACCAGCGCCGCGACGACCCAGACCGTGCGCGCTCGGGGCGGGACACTGCCTCGCGTCTCAGCGGCGCCGTTCGCCACGGGCCTTGCACTTCACGCACTGCTCCGCCCACGGGATGACCTCGAGCCGCGCGACCGGGATGCGATCCAAGCAGGTCACGCACACGCCGAACATCCCGGTCGGGATGCGTTGCAGCGCGCGGTCGATGTCGTCGACGGTCTGGCGTTCGGTGGCCGACAGCGAGAGATCGCGCTCACGCTCGACGCTCACGGTGTCACCCTCGCCCGATTCCTCGTCGAACTGGGTGTCACCCTGCTCGCGCTCGGACGCGAGCTGCTCGGCCGAGGCTTCGAGCTCCTCGGCCTGGCGCGCGTGATTCGCGCGCGCTTCGACCAGGAGCTCGCGCAGCTTGTCGAGCGTGCTCGCAGCCAAGGGCGGCGGCAGCTTCTTCGGCGGCGGTTCCTTCTTGACGGGCGGCGGCTTGGGCGCGGCCTTGGGCGAGGGCGTGGGCTTCTCTGCGACCTTCATCGGGCCCTTTGTCGGCGCGGCGGCCGCTTTCTTGACCGTGGTTTTGCCCGGGGCGGCGTTCTTCGCGGGGGTCGCCTTCTTCCCGGCGGCCTGCTTCACCGCGCTCACGGGCGCCTTCTTCGCCGCCGGCTTCTTCGTGACCTGCTTCTTCGCAGGAACCTGCTTCTTCGCCGCGGGCTTCTTCGCGACCGTCTTGGCCGCGGGCTTCTTCGCGGCGATCTTCCTCGCGGCCGACTTCTTCGCGCTCGCCGCCGAGCCACGCGCGGCGGACGACTTCTTCGCGGCTGCGGACTTCGCCGCCGACCCCTTCGTTGCCCCGGCCTTCTTCGAGACGGCCTTCTTCGACACGACTGCCTTCTTGGCCACGGGTGCCTTCTTGGACACAGTCTTGCGCGGGTTCGCCTGCTTGGCCCCGACCTTCGACGCCTTGCGCGGGGTGACCTTGGACGCTTGGGCCATGCTGACCTACTCGTTGGCTCGAGGTTCGGTGTCTGGTGTTCGGGGTGACAGCTCGGATTATCGAGGCTCGGGACCGGCCCGGGGCCCCGAGCCACGAGCGCGGGCCCCGGAAGGCGCCGGATTGTAGCGGTCCCCGGGCCCGGCTTCGGTCACCCTCGGCCCGGGCCGAGGAACGGAGCGAGCCGACGCTCGGCGTCGGCCAGACCCAGCCCGGCGACCCGCAACCGCTTCAGCCGGGAGCGTTCACCGGCGACGACGGTCACGCTCGACGGAGCGACGGCGAGGGCCGCCGCGACCGCGATCCGGGCCGCGTCGGTGGCCCGGCCGTCGACCGGGGGCGCCGCGACCCGTACCTTCAGGGCGTCGCCGTGACGCCCCGCGATCTCGGTGCGACCACTCCGGGGCAAGACGTGCACGTGCACGACGACCCCGCCGTCGACGGCCTCGACGACCGCGCCCCGGGCCGGCACGCGAGCGTCGCGCTCGGATCTCCCGGCGTCGCGCTCGGATCTACCTGCGTCGGGATCGGATCTAGACGTATACCCACACGGTCTGGCCGATGGGCAGGATGTTGTTCGCCCATATCCAGTCGATCGCGTCGTTCGACACGCGGGTGCACCCGTGCGAGGCCGGGTACGGCGGCACCTCGGTGTAGCCGTGCACGGCAATGCCCGACCAGGTGAAGTACTTCGGCCGGTACAACACGCCGAGCGGGCCGTGGTCGGGACCGTCGACCTGGCGGATGACCGAGAAGATTCCCTCGGGCGTGTGCGCGGAGTAGCCCACACCGTTGAGCGTGTACGGGTGATCGGAACCCGTGGAGGTGTTGAACGTGTACCTCACGTACCCGTCTTGGACCACCATGAGGATCTGGCGGGTCTTGTCGATCTCGACGACCGAACCCGACGTCGACCGGCCGCTCGGGCGCGTCGCCGTGCGGAACGCCGCCTGCGTCGGCCCGTCGACCATGCCGCTGCGAGCGATGCCGTTCGCCTTTTGGAACGCGTAGATCGCCTGCTGCATGTTGTTGTCGAACGCCCCGTTGGCGCCGGGGAGCCAGTAGCCCATCCCGATGAGCCGGTTCTGCACCTGTACGACGGCCGCGCCCGACGCACCGAGGCTCATGAGACCGACGTCGGCCTGGTTCGGCAGCGACAACATGCGGTAGCCGTTGCCGTCGGGCATGCCGACGAGTTGGACGACGTGGCGGTCTGCGGCGACGAGACCGGCGGCGCTGCCCTTGAAGTGCGCGTCGCCGAAGGTGAACACGCCACCGTCGGAGCCGGCCAACCAGTAGCCGTGGCCCGAGCCGTCGCGTGCCATCCCGACCACCGGGGCGTTGAGGCGCATGGCGCCGGTCGAACCGTAGAAGCGCGCGTCACCGAAGGAGAAGATCCCGCCGTCGGTGGCCACGAGCCAGTAGCCGTTGCCCGTGGGCGTCGACGCCATACCGACGACGGGCTTGTTGAGGCGGATGCCACCGGTCGAGCCGTGGAACCGCGCGCTCCCGAACGAGAACACGCCACCGTCGGATGCGTAGAGGTAGTAGCCCTTGCCGCCCGGACCGGCGATGAGCGACTTGATCGGTGCGTTCAGGTGCAGGTTCGACAACGAGCCGTAGCCCTTGGCGTCGCCGAAGGGGAAGACCGATCCGTCGGCGGTGACGATCCAGTAGCCGTGTCCGCTCGGCGTCGCCGTGAGACCGACGACCGGCTGCGCGAGCGGCCACCCGGTCAGCGCGCCGTAGAAGGGGGCGTTGAACGAGAAGATGGCGCCGTCGGCGGCGACCTGCCAGTAGCCCGCGCCGTTGGCGGTCGTCGCCATCGCGACGATCGGGCGCGACAAGGAGAACGCGGAGGTCGACCCGTGGAAGCTCGCACTCCCGAACGCGTAGACCTCGTTGTCGTGAACCACCGCGGCGGCGGCGGGGTGCGCGACAACAACCGAACCAACGGCTCCCGACGCGATCACCAACGCGCTGCACGCCACCGCGCGAAACCACATTGAGCACGGACGCATTCGGCGGAGGCTAGCCGCGCCGCCCCACGATCTCCGAGCGGGCCACCCCGGAGTCCGAGCGGGCCACCGGTATCGTTGCCGCCATGTTCCGCCCGGTCGATCCGTCCCTCGATCTCGTCGCGCTCGAAGTGGAGATGCTGGCGCGCTGGAAAGCCGAAGACGTGTTCGGCGAGTCGCTGCGCCGCCGGGCCGGCGCCCCGGAGTGGGTGTTCTACGAGGGCCCGCCGACCGCGAACGGCAGACCCGGCATCCACCACGTGTGGGCCCGGTTGTTCAAGGACCTCTACCCCCGCTTCCACACGATGCGGGGCAAGCACGTGGCGCGCAAGGGTGGCTGGGACTGCCACGGACTCCCGGTGGAGGTCGAGGTCGAAAAGGAGCTCGGGTTCTCCGGGAAACCCGAAATCGAGGACTACGGCATCGAGCGCTTCAACGCCAAGTGCCGGGCGTCGGTGCAGCGTTACGTCGAAGACTGGCAGTCGCTCACCTCCCGGATCGGGATGTGGCTCGATACGGCCGGCGCGTACTGGACGCTGTCGAACGACTACATCGAGAGCGTGTGGTGGCTGTTCCACCGCATCTGGGATGCCGGCGCCATCTACGAGGGCTTCAAGGTGGTGCCCTATTGCGGCCGGTGCGGCACCGCGTTGTCGAGCCACGAGCTCGGCCAACCCGGCGCGTACCGCGACGTCACCGAACCGTCGGTGTACGTGCGCTTCCCGCTGGCCGGGCGCGACGACGACCTGCTCGTCTGGACCACGACCCCGTGGACCTTGCCGTCGAACGTCGGTGCCGCGGTCGGCTCCACGATCGACTACGTGCGCGTTCGTGCACCGCAAGGCGGTCGCGACCTCGTGATGGCGCGAGCGCGCGTCGCGGACGTTCTCGGACCCGACGCGGAGATCGTCGCCGACGTGGCCGCCGACTCACTCGTCGGTGCTCGCTACGAGCCGCCGTTCACCATGCTCACCGCGGCCGGCGAGCGCGCGTACACGGTGGTGGCCGACGACTTCGTCACGATCGACGACGGGTCGGGCATCGTGCACCTCGCCCCTGCCTTCGGCGAGATCGACCGCGAGATCGGCGAGCGCGAAGGGCTCCCCATCGTCAACCCGGTCAACGACGCCGCGCGCTTCGAACCGACCATCGGCGAACCGTACGCGGGCCGCTTCGTGAAAGACACCGATCCGGACCTCATCGACGAGCTCACCGCCCGGGGCAAGCTCGTCGCGGCCGTCGACTACACCCACTCGTACCCGCACTGCTGGCGCTGCGATACGCCGCTCATCTATTGGGCGAAGCCCACATGGTTCGCGCGCACGTCCGCGTACAAGACCGAGCTCATCGCCCAGAACGAGACGGTCAACTGGTACCCCGAGCACATCAAGCACGGGCGCTTCGGCGACTGGCTCGAGAACAACGTCGACTGGGCGCTGTCGCGCGATCGCTACTGGGGCACGCCGATCCCGGTGTGGCGTTGCCACGACTGCCGCCACGACACGTGCATCGGATCGGTAGCGGAGCTCGCCGAACGTTCGGGTCGCGACCTCACCGGCATGGACCTGCACCGGCCGTACGTCGACGACGTGACGATCCCGTGCCAAGCGTGCAACGGCACCGCGTACCGCATCGAACCCGTTCTCGACGCGTGGTTCGATTCGGGGTCGATGCCGGCCGCGCAGTTCCACTACCCGTTCGAGGCGCCCGACGCGTTCGGCGACCACTACCCCGCCGACTTCATCTGCGAAGCGATCGACCAGACGCGCGGATGGTTCTATTCGCTCCTCGCGGTCAACACGCTCGCGTTCGGCACAACGCCCTATCGCAACGTCGTGTGCCTGGCGCACATCGTCGACAAGGACGGCGCCAAGATGTCGAAGTCGCGTGGCAACGTGATCGACCCCGTGCCCGTCCTGGCCGAACGGGGCGCCGACGCGCTCCGTTGGTACATGCTCTCGTCGGGTTCGCCCTGGACGCCGAAGCGGGTCTACGTCGAAGGCATCGACGAGGCCACCCGCCAGTTCCTCCTGACGTTGTGGAACACGTACTCCTTCTTCGTCACGTACGCGAACATCGACGGATGGTCGGCCGATGCCCCCGCGCCGCCGGTGCACGTCCTCGATCGATGGATCACCTCGCGTGTGCACCGCACGGTGCGCACCACGACCGAAGCGCTCGAGGACTTCGACGCGCTGGCGGCGACGCAGGGGTTGGCGGAGCTGCTCGACGACCTGTCGAACTGGTACGTGCGCCGGTCGCGGCCGAGGTTCTGGAAGTCGTCGGATCCGGCCGCGCATGCCACCTTGCACCGGGCCCTACTCACGCTGGCCCAGCTCCTCGCGCCGTTCTGTCCCTTCGTCGCCGACGAGCTGTACCGGAACCTCGCGGGCACCGAGACGTCGGTCCACCTCTCCGACTGGCCCGCCTACGACGAATCGTCCATCGACGACGCGTTGGAAGCCGAGATGGCGCTGGCGCGGATGCTGGTATCGCTCGGACGAGCCGCGCGCGCCGACGCCAAGCTCGGTGTGCGCCAACCGCTGCCCCGGGCGATCGCGCTCCTCACCTCGGGCGAGACATTGCGAGACGACGTCGCCCAACAGGTCAAAGACGAGCTGAACGTGAAGCAGCTCGAGGTCGTCGACTCACTCGAGGGACTCCTGTCGTACCGCGTCGTGCCGAACTTCAAGTCACTCGGGCCGCGGCTCGGCAAGCTCGCCCGCAGCGTGAAAGCCCGGCTCGAGACCGTCGACGGCGGCGAGGTCCGGCGCGCGTTCGACGAGCGGGGTGCGTTCGACCTCGACGTCGAGGGCGAAACGGTGACGCTCGGTCCCGACGACGTAGAGATCCGCGCCGAGCAGCACGAAGACCTCACCTTGGCCCAGGACGGCCCGCACGCGGTCGCCCTCGACCTGACCCTCGACGACGACCTGCGGGCCGAAGGCCTGGCCCGGGAGATCATCAGGGCCATCAACGACCGCCGCAAGGCGAACGGCTTCGCGCTCGCCGATCGGATCACCGTCGAGTTGCGCTCGACCGCACGCATCGTCGACGCCGCGTCCCGCCACGGGGAGTGGATCGCGGCCGAGGTGCTCGCCACGGGGTATTCGACCCGCGAGGAGACCCTCGAAGGCGCGCCCGACGCGATGATCGACGGCGAGCCGATCTGGCTCGACCTGCACCGAGTCGGTTCGAGCTAGCGGCGACGACGGAAGACGTCGCGGAAGGAACCGCGCTCGTCGTCTTGGTCGAAGAACCGATTCTCGCCGGTGATGTCGTCGCCCTCGTCGCGAGGACCCAGTGGCTTCTCGTCGTGCACCGCGTCGCGCAGCGTCGCAAAGAACGCGTCGTCGTCGAGGATGTCGGCGTCCACCCCGTCCTGGTTGCCGAGATCGATCGGTTGGAATCCGGCGGCACGCGCGGTTCCCGTCGGAGCGGGACCACGCGTCTCCACCGCCGGTTGCCGAGCGGAATCGCCCTGCTCGAACAGCGTCCGCACGTCGACTTCGCTCGTCGCCGCGCTGACGGCCTCGCCGGCTCCGGAGTGCGCGACCGGCGGCTCGGCCGGCGCCGGGCGCGCGGCGGGATTGCCGGCGCCGTTGTTCTCGGGCGCAAGCTCGTCGTCGGGCGCGGCCGGCTCGGACGCGACCGGCGCGGCGCTCTCGACCGCAGGTGCCGTCGCCGCGGGTGACGGCGCCGGGGAGTGGCGGTCGGGACCGGGATCTCGACGTCGCTCGTCTCGGGTTTCGCCGCCGGCGCGGTCGTCGGCCGCGTCTTCAACGTCGACAGGTCGGATTCGAGCGCTCGCACCATCCGTTCGCGGTACTCCGCCTCGAAACGCGTGAGCGCCTCGACGTCGGCGAGGAGCGTGTCGCGGCGCCCGGCGAGCTCGACGATCTCTTGTTCGAGACGCCGCCGCTCGCTTTCGCCCTTGCGGCGCGCTTCGGCCTCGGACTCGGCGACGAGACGGCGCGAGGTCATCTCGGCCTCGTCGAGCATCTGGCGCGACTTCGCGGTCGCCTCGGCCACGGCCTCGTCGGCCGCACGCTGGGCGAGCAGCAAGGTGCGGTGCAAGATGTCCTCGGTCTCCCGAGTGCGCACCGACTCGCTCTGTGCGGACGTCAGCCGCTCCTGCAGCTGCGTGACCCGCTGGTTCGACGCCTCGATCGACGCCGCGGCCCGCTCGAGAAGGTCGTTGACCTCGTCGCGGCTGTAGCCGCGCATCTCCGAATGAATTTCGATATCCCGGAGCTCTCTCGGTGTGATCTCCATATCACCTCATCGTAGACCCGGCACTCCCCGTACGGGTGTACCTCGATGAACAGGAATCGGCAGTTACAGGAACCGGCCTGAACAGCCGATCGCGGTGTGCACGATCTCGATCCCGATGAACACCACGAGGAACGAGAGGTCGAACATGCCCGCGGGCGGGATCACGCGCCGGACGGGCGCGATGACCGGCTCGGTGAGCTGCACCAAGACGTGCAGCACGCTCGAGACGCCCGAGCCGGGACGCACCGGGAACCACGACATGATCGCGCGCGCCAACAAGATGACCAGGTAGACGTTGAGGGCCGCGCAGAGAACCTCTTTCACGGGCGCGCGGTGCGATACAGGCCTCGAGCCTGTAGGCGCTCCTTTTCTTCCTCGGAGACCTCGACGTTCGACGGCGTGAGCAAGAACACCTGGTCGGCGGCCTTCGACATCGTGCCGTTCAACGCGTACGCGAGGCCGCTGGCGAAGTCGATGAGGCGCCGCTGCAGGTCGCGGTCGACGCCCTGCAGGTTCAAGATGACGGGCTGACCGTTCTTCAAGCGGTCGCCGACTTCCTGCGCGTCGTTGAACCCCTTCGGGTCCATCACGTGCACACGCGTGGCGGGCATCGGGATCGGCTTGACCGCGGACGCGCGCGGTGCGGCCGCGACCGGCGCCATCGCAGTCGCGTCCTCGCGCTCACGGCGGCTGCGAATGACGGTGAGCGGGCTGGGCTCGGCGATCGGAGGGGCGGTTGCCGTTGCGGTCGCGGTCGCGCGCGACGGTTGGCGCGCCGGAGCGCTGATCGGCTCGCCGTACTCGTCCGCGTAGTACGCGTCGTCCTCGCCGTAGTACTCGTCGTCGTCGACGAGGCCCAACCAGACCATCGTCTTGTGAAAGACCGACATGCGGCGTCCCTTCTCGTCCGTGCTCTCTCGTCCGTACTCGCGCGACTTGCCGGGGGTCTCGTCCGGCTCGCGGACGCGCACGAGGTCGATCACGCTGCGAAGCGTCAGGCTATCGTCGCGCGCCGGCGGGCTCAGGCCGCGGACCGAAAATGGCACGGCCCACCCGCACCATCGTGGAACCCTCCGCGATCGCAGCCTCGAAGTCGCCGCTCATGCCCATCGAGCAGACCTCGAGCCCCAGGTCGTCGGTCATCCGGCGCACGCGGGCGAACACCGGCCGGGGATCACCGGCCGCCGGGGGAACGGTCATCAAGCCTTCGACGCGGCATCCGTGCGCCCGGCACGCCTCGATCAGCCCGTCGACCTCGCCGGGCGCACATCCGCCCTTTTGCACCTCACCCGCCACATTGACCTGCACGAGCACCGCCGCGCCGGGTGCGCGGCGTCCGACCTCGGCCGCGACCTCGGCCCGGTCGATCGACTCCCAGAGCGCGACATAGGGCGCCACCGACCGCACCTTGTTGCGCTGCAGGCGCCCGATGAAATGCCAGCGCGGCGCGTTCGTCGCCGCACCCGTCGCCGCGAGCACTGCCGCCTTCGCGACGAGATCCTGCGCCCGGTTCTCGCCGAGATCGACCGCACCCGCCGAGAGCGCGGCGCGCACGTCGTCGAGACCGACTTCCTTCGTGACCGCGACCAGCGTCACCGCGCCGGGCTCGCGCCCCGCGGCGACGCGCCGCGGCACCGATGCGCTCGCGCACGGTCGCCAGTCGGTCCGCCACGCTCATGACAACACCGCGATCGTCGCCTGGCGGCCGGTGCGGCCGTCGCGTCGGTAGGAGAAGTAGTCGGGCGAGTCAGCGGTGCAGACGTCGCAGTCGACGTACTCGGTGACACCGGCGCGGTCGAGCGCGACGCCGACGGCAGCCGGGATGTCGAGCGCGGGCCGTCCCGAGCGCGTGGTGCCGACGACGCCGTCGCCGAACTGCTCGGCGAACCGTGCGAGATCGTCGGCGCCGAACTCGTAGCGCGCGGCGCGGATGCACGGGCCGAGGAAGGCCCGCACCTCGCCGCTTCCGATGTCGCGGAGTTGGGCGACCGCGGCCTCGACGATGCCGAGCGCGAGCCCGCGGTGCCCCGCGTGCACGACTCCGACCGCGTCGTCGGACGCCACCACCAACGGGGCGCAATCAGCCGTCACGACCGCGAGCACGAGACCCGGGTCCGCGGTCACCACGGCGTCGGCGACGGGCGACTCGGCGCCGGCGATCCGGCGGGCGCGGGTGGCGACGTGAACGTCGGCGCCGTGCACCTGACGGATCCAGACCCATTCGGGCCCGGTGCCGGCGGCCGCGGCGATCGCCGAGACGACGGCGGCGCGATGACGCGCGACGACCGCCGGATCGTCGCCGACGTGATCGCCGAGGTTGCCCTGGGCGCGGCCGGTGCACCAGGCGCGCGCTGCGCCGACCCGAACCTCGAGCAGTGGCGCGGCCGGTTGGGCGCCCGGGCTCAACGCAGTGAGCTCAACGCAGGAATTCGGGCACGTCGAAGTCGTCGTCGCCGAGGTCGAGGGCTTCGTCGCCGGCGAGTGAGTCCTCGTCGTTCAGCTCGAGCGAGTACGCCGACTTGCGCGTCCCGCCGGCCTCGCCCTCGTAGCGGTCGAAGCCGGCGGCGATCACCGTGAGCCGGACCTCGTCGCCGAGCGCGTCGTCGATCACCGCGCCGAAGATGATGTTCGCGTCGGGGTGTGCGGCCTGACCGATGATCTCGGCTGCCTCGTTGAGCTCGAACAGTCCGAGATCGGAAGGACCGCTGACGTTGAGCAGGATGCCACGCGCGCCTTCGATGCTGGCTTCGAGCAGCGGGCTCGAGATCGCGGCGCGGGCTGCCGTCACCGCCCGGCCGTCGCCCGACGCGTACCCGACGCCCATCAGCGCGGAGCCGGCGTTGGTGAGGATCATCTTCACGTCGGCGAAGTCGGTGTTGATGAGGCCCGGCGTCGTGATGAGGTCGGTGATGCCCTGCACACCCTGCAACAGCACTTCGTCGGCCATCTTGAACGCGTTCAACATCGACGTGCGCTCGTCGCT
This sequence comes from uncultured Actinomycetes bacterium, assembly GCA_963839575.1. Classification (GTDB taxonomy): domain Bacteria; phylum Actinomycetota; class Acidimicrobiia; order IMCC26256; family PALSA-610; genus PALSA-610. Next base: position 188,169 of record CAWIVQ010000003.1, read on the forward strand.
GACCTGCAGCAGGCGCTCGTTCGGGATGATGATGATCGTGTCGACCTTTTCCTTCAGCTTCGCGATCCCCGACTCGGCCTGCACCGAACGCCGACGTCCTTCGAAACCGAACGGACGGGTCACGACGCCGATCGTCGAGCGCGCCGATCTGCTTGGCGATCTCCGCCACGACGGGCGCGCCGCCGGTACCGGTTCCGCCGCCCTTGCCCGCGGTGATGAACACCATGTCGGCGCCCTTCAGCACCTCTTCGATCTCTTGGCGGTGCTCCTCGGCGGCCTGCTGACCGATCTCGGGATCGGAGCCCGCGCCGAGACCACGCGTGAGCGTGCGACCGATGTCGAGCTTCACGTCGGCATCCGACAACAGCAGCGACTGCGCGTCGGTGTTGATCGCGATGAACTCGACACCTTTCAGTCCCGCGTCGATCATCCGGTTGACGGCGTTGCAGCCACCACCGCCGACACCGACGACCTTGATCACCGCCAGGTAGTGCTGCGGAGCGCCGAGCATGTGTGATCCTCTTCCTTTTCGTGCGACCGGGGTACGACCGGCGTCCTTGCCGAACGATGGGCCGGACTATGAAGCTCCACTTGAGGTTGACATTTATGTCAACCTGTGCTTCGCGTCGAGACTGTACCGGAGCACGGTCGTCGAATCAATCATGCACGTGCGGCGCATCAGGTGTGCGAGATGGGTCGATCAGGGTTCGACACGTCGATGTACGAGTAGTGCGTGGCCCCGAGGTACGTCTGGACGGCGAGCGCGGACGCCGACTTGGCCGCGAGGTCGGCGGAGGTTCCCAATCGGATCTCGCTGTTGTTCGCGAGTACGAGCGCGATCCCGGTACCGCTCACGTCGACCGCGACGACCTGTCGCGCGAGCGTGGCGGGCAGCCGGCCCGCGACGCCCGCGGCGTCGGGCGGCGCGAGCAGATCGCCCACCGCGGGCGCGCTGCGGACGCCGCGAATCTCGACCGTGTTCGGCGGTGCCGCGCCCGCCCGGGCGATGACGTGACCGTTCGCGGCGACGAGCATCACACCACCGGGAACGCGCGCGTAGGCCACGGGCGCGTACTCGGTGACACGCACGCGCAACGTCCCGGGAAGATCGCGCTGCACCGACACGCGCTCGACCCACGGCAACTTCTCGATCCCGCGGGCAACGGCGCCGGTGTCGACGAACAACAGGTGATCGTGGCGGTGGACGCCCGAGGCGGCACGAACTTGATCGGGAGTGACGTGCAGCGCGCCGGCGACCGAGATGCGGTCGACGTCGAGCACGGGCGACGTGACCACCAAGAACGCGAGCCCCGCGGCACTCAGCACGCTCGACACGACCAGCAGCACGCGCAGACGGCGGCGGCCGGCTTGACGCTGCACCTCGATGCGGCGCTCGCGTATACGCGGATCGATGCGCGCGGGAGCCTCGCCGACTCCGTCTGCCGGCCGCGGCGGTCGCGTCGGTGTCGTCGTCATCGTGCTGCCTCCTCGGACGCGCCGGCGAAGCCGACGAGTTGCAACTCCGGAACGAGCCGGACGCCGGTCGCGGCGGCGACCCGGTCCTGCACCAGGCGCACGAGCGCCAGCACGTCGTCGGCGTGCGCACCCGGCTCGGCGACGAAGAAGTTGGCGTGTTTCTCCGACACCACCACTCCCCCGACCCGCAGCCCCTTGCCGCCGCAGCTCTCGATGAGCCGGCCCGCGGTGTCGTCCGGCGGATTGGTGAAGACGGATCCGGCGTTCTGACCGCCCGGTTGGTGCTCCCGGCGCCACCGCACGATCTCGTCGATCCGCCGTTCGCACGCCGCGGGGTCGTCACCGTGCCCGGCGAACAGCGCCGAGAGGACGAGCTCACGCGGGCCGAGCGCGGAGCGCCGGTATCCCAGGCCCAGCGCTTCGGTGGTCATGTCGCGGGTGCGACCGTCGCGCAGATCGAGCACCGTCGCCGAAACCGCCACATCGCGCGTCTGCGCGCCATGGCCGCCGGCGTTCATCCGCAACGCGCCCCCGACACTGCCCGGGATCCCCACGTAGAACTCCAACCCGCCGATACCGGCCTTCGCGGCCTGCCGGGCGAGGACCGGCAGCGCGGCCGCGCTGCCGGCACGCACGCGCGCCCGGCCCGCGTCGACGTCGACCCGTTCGAGCTCACCACCGGGAACGAGCACGACCCCCGCGAAACCGGCGTCGGCGATCAGCAGGTTCGAACCCCGCCCGATCACCAGCACGGGAACGTCGGGCGCGGCGCTGAGGACGGCAGCCGCCGACGTCGCGTCGCGGTCGCTGTCGATGCGGACGACGACGGCCAGCGGACCACCGCAGCGATAGGTGGTGAACGAGCCCGCGGGTGCGTCACGCTCGACCCGGCCGCGTAGCTGCTCCTCCAGCGCGGAGGCGATCGCGGCAATCGCTGCGGCGCCCGCGGTCACGAGCCCGCTCCGAGCCAGACGTCGGGCACCGTGGTGAGATCGCCGGCGCCGAGGGTGAGGACCAGGTCGCCCGCGCGCGTAACGCTGCGGGATGGAGACCAGGTCGGCACGGCGCGGGAGGTAGGCGACCGGCAGCGCGGGATGACGATCGAGTACCGCGTGCAAGATCACGCGGCCCGAGACACCGGGAATCGGGGTCTCGCCCGCGGGGTACACGTCGGTCAGCACCAGCGCGTCGGCGTCGGTGAACGCGTCGGCGAACTGCGGGCCGATCGACGCCGTGCGCGAGTACCGGTGCGGCTGGAACACGACCACGACGCGCCGCCACGGCCCTTGGCGCGCCGCCGCGATGGCGGAGCCGACCTCGGTCGGGAGATGTGCGTAGTCGTCGATGAAGGTCACGCCGTCGCGCTCGCCCCGGTACTGGAAGCGGCGAGCCACCCCGCCGAAGCCCGCGAGGGCCTTCACCGCAGATTCGACATCGGCACCGAGCTCCAGTGCGATGGCGATCGCGCCGGCCGCGTTCGTAGACGCCTTCACACCCGCGGGGACCGTGATGTCCGTCCGGACCCCGCCGTCGACGACCAGCCCGAACCGGCAGCCCCGAGCGTCGACCACCTCGTCGACGACGCGATAGTCGGCGCCGGGCGCGAATCCGTACGTACGCATGGCCGGCCGCTCGCGCGCCAGGCGCGCGGTCACCGGGTCGTCGGCGCACCCGACGACCGGCCCGTCGACGGATCCGACGAACTGTTCGAACGCGCGTACGAGCGTGTCGAAATCGCCGTAGTGGTCGAGATGATCGGGCTCGATGTTCGTGACGAGCCCGGCCTGCGGCGACAGATGGAGGAAGGTGCCGTCGCTCTCGTCCGCTTCGACGACCAACCACTCGCCTTCCCCGAACGCCGCGTTGCTCCCGACCTCGTTCACCTCACCGCCGATCACGAAGGTCGGCGACCACCCCGCGCTGCGGAGGATGAGCGCAAGCATCGACGCGCTGGTCGTCTTGCCGTGCGATCCTGCGACCGCAATCGTCTTGCGGGTCGCCGCCAGCGCGGCCAGCGCGGCGGAGCGGTGCAACACCGGTATCCCGAGCGCGTCGGCGGCGACGAGCTCGACATTCCGGCGCGGGATCGCGGTCGAGTAGACGACGACATCCGCGTCGGTCGGGACGTGTTCGGCGCGATTGCCGACGTGCACGTCGACGCCCGCCGCGGCGAGCCGCTCCAAGACCGCGGTGCTCTTGATGTCGGAGCCACTCACGGTGTGACCCATACGGGCGAGCACGAGCGCGATCGCGCTCATACCCGCGCCGCCGACCCCGACGATGTGCACCCGTCGGGGCCGCGCCAGGTCGAGCACCGGCATCGGTGCGGGCTCAGGCGGCACCGGCGTACTCCTCCACGAGATCGGCGAGACGTTCCGCCGCATCGGGCCGCCCGAGGGCGCGGGCCGATGCGCCCATGCGCTCGAGGCGATCGGGCTCGGCGAGGAGCGCCGACACGACCTCGTCGAGCCGCGCGGGCGTGCACTCGTCGTCGCGCAACAACACCGCGGCGTCGGCACGTGCCAACGTCTGCGCGTTGCGGGTCTGATGGTCGCTCGGCGCACCGGGCAGCGGCACGAGCACCGCGGGCAGCCCCACGACCGTCAACTCCGCGATCGTGCCCGCCCCGGCGCGACACACCGCGAGCACGGCCCGCTCGTACACGACGTCCATGCGCTCCTCGTAGCCGACGAGCTCGTACTCCAGCGTGTCGTCGCTGCGACGCGACGCTGCGAGCTCCGCCGCGCAGGCATCGAGGTGGCTCGGCCCACACACGTGGTGCACGGCCAGATCGGAACGGGCACGCCAGATGTCGTAGCAACCGAGCGCGGCGCGATTGATCGTGCGCGCGCCCTGGGCGCCGCCGAACACCGCCACGAGAGCAGGCTCGCCCGGCGGGCGCGCCGATCGCTCGAGGTGCGCGAGCGCGCCCCGCACCGGATTGCCCGTGAGCACCGCGTCGGCGAGCGGCGTGCCGGGCAGCGACACCGCGGGCCGGCCGCCGAGGCGGACTCCGAGCCGGTTCGCAAGACCCGGCGCGGCGTCCTGTTCGTGGACGAGCACCGGAACCCGCAGGAGCCGGGCCGCAAGCACGCACGGGAACGACGCGTAGCCACCGAAACCCACCACGATCCGCGGGCGCGTGCGCCGCACGATCGCGATCGCGCGCACCAGCGCCGAGAGCGCACCCCAGATCGCGGCGACGTTCTGCAGCGTCAGCCGGCGCTGCAGACCGCGCCCCGGCAACAGGTCGATCTCGAACCCGGCCGCGGGCACGACCCGGCCCTCGATTCCACGGGTCCCGCCGACGAAGCGCACGCCATGACCTCGACGTTCCAGCTCCTGCGCCACGGCGATCGCCGGGTAGGTATGACCACCGGTGCCCCCGCCGGTGAGCAATGCAAAGACCGGCGTCGTCACGACGCCCGGGCGCGCACCGGGCGATTCGGCTTCTTCGCCCGCGGGCGCGCGGGTGGGATGGCGGTTTGACGCGCGACGTTCGCCACGACCCCGACGCAGAACATCGTGATGACGAGCGACGTTCCACCGACCGACAGGAACGGAAGCGGAACGCCCGAGACGGGCAAGACTCCGACGACCGCGCCGAGGTTGATCGCGGCCTGGCCCACGATCCACGCAGTGACGCCGGTGGCGATGAGCATGCCGAAGCGGTCGGGCGCGCGCCGGGCGATGCGCAGACCGACGAGCCCGAGACCGACGAACAGTCCGAGTACCAGCAGACATCCGATGAAGCCGAGCTCTTCGCCGATGATCGCGAAGATGAAGTCGGTGTGTGCATTCGGGAGGAAGAACCATTTCGCCCGGCCCGCGCCGAGACCGACGCCGTTCAGCCCGCCGCTGCCGATCGCAATGAGGGAACGGTAGAGCTGGTACCCCGTGTTCCCGACATCGTGACCGGGGTGCAGGAACGACAACATGCGCGCCCGCCGGTAGCCGGCGAGCAGCGAGAGAACGCCGGTCCCGACTGCGCCGATCGCGAGCATCTGCGCGAGGTGCTTGGCCCGCACGCCCCCGACGATCAACAAGGCGCCGAGGATCACACCGAGCACGATCGTCGAAGCGAGGTCCGGCTCCTTCATGACGAGCGCGGCGAGCACCAAGAAGATCGCGAGCACCGGGCGCCAGGCCCGGGGGTCGTCGAGCCGGTCGGCGCGCTTCGTGAGCACCTCCGCGCCACACACCAACAGTGCGAGCTTGGCGATCTCGCTCGGCTGCAGCTGCAGTGGACCGATCACGATCCAACGTTGCGAGCCCGACACCAGCTTGCCGCCCACGAGCACGAACGACAGCACGCAGAACGCGAAGACGAGAAGGTACGGAGCGAAGCGGCGCCAGCGCCGGTAGTCGATGCGCGCCGCCACGAGGAATGTGCCCAGCCCGATGACCGCCCACAGCAGCTGGCGGTTGAAGAAGTACCACGACGAGCCGTAGTCGGAGAGAGCCGCAACCGACGACGCGGACAGGATCATGACGAGACCGACGACATTGAGCACGGTCACGGTGGCGCAGAGCACGACGTACGCGGGCGGGCGCGGCAGCTGCTCACGGGCTTCGAGGCGAGCGACGACCGAACGGCCGACGCGAGCGAACGGATTGCCGATGCCGCGCAGCCGACCGAGGGGCAGGCGCGGTGAGACCGCGGTCATCGTGTCGTCGCCTCCTGGATCACTTGCTCGTGCACCTCGCGCGCGAAGTCGTCGCCGCGCACGCCGTATCCGGTGTACGCGTCGAACGACGCGCACGCCGGTGACAGCAACACCACGTCGCCGGCCCGGGCGATCTCGCGAGCGGCGCGCACCGCCGCGTGCATGTCCGGCACCGACTCCACCGGGACACCCGAGCCGCCGAAGGCCGCGGCGATCTCCGGTCCGGCCTCACCGAACGCGACGACGCCGCGCAGACGCCCCGCCTCCGCCGCCAGGACCGAGAGGTCGAGGCCTTTGTTGCGGCCCCCGGCGAGCAGCACCACGGAATCGAACGAAGAAATCGCGCGCCGCGTGGCATCCGGATTCGTGGCCTTGGAGTCGTCGAACCAGCGCACCCCCTTAGCTTCGCCCACCAGAGCGACGCGATGGGGCATGGTCGCGTAGTCGCGGAGAGCGGTCGTGATGCCGGCCACGGTTCCGCCCACCTCGAGCGCGGCGGCCGCCGCCGCGAGCGCATTGGTGCGGTCATGCGCGAGCGCGCGCGCCATCACCGAAACCGGCGCGAGCACGCGGCCGTCGGGGAAGACGAGGTCGCCGTCGACGACCCGGAAGCACCCGCCCGCTCCGGCCCGGGCCGACACGCCGACCCGGCGGGCCGGAGCGCGCTGCCGCGATGGCGGTCGCGTGCTCGTCGTCGGCGTCGAACACGAGCAGATCTCCGGCCGACTGATACGCCGTGATGCGTGCCTTCGCGGCGGCGTAGTCGTCGAACGAACCGTGCCAGTCGATGTGGTCGGGTGTGATCGCGAGCAGGACGGCGACGCGCGGCCGAAACGACGCCTGCGCGAATTCCAACTGGAACGACGAGACCTCGGCGACGATGACCGCGCCCGGCCGCTTCACCTCGTCGTCGGCGATCGCGTCGATCAGGGGACGGCCGAGGTTGCCGGCGGCGACCGCCGGGACTCCCGACGCGGTGAGCATCGCAGCCACCATCGTCGTGACCGTGGTCTTGCCGTTGGTGCCGGTGACCGCGACGATCGGCGCACCCGCGCGCTCGGCCGCCACGTCGATCTCGCTGCGGACGGCGATACCGCGTTCGCGCGCGATCACGAGCGTGGGATGGCCCGGTCGAACCAGGGGGCTCGGTACGACGAGATCGACGTCGGCCACGAGCGCGCGCAGGCGAGCGCCGTCGGGGCGTTCGACGACCTCGGCACCGCAGGCGCGGGTGATACGGGCGCGCTCCGCGTAGGTCGCGGTGTTCGGGGGCGCGTCCTCGATCACCGACACCGCCGCGCCCTCCGCCCGCAATGCCCGCGCGACCGCGACACCCGTCTCCGCGAGACCGACGACCAGGACCCGGGCGAACGCCGTGGTCGTCATCCGAGGTTCAGCCCGTGCCGGAGGAAGTCGGCATAGAAGATGCCGACACCGAGCGCCACGCAAATGCCCGAGAACAGCCAAAACCGCACGATGACCGTGAACTCCGACCAGCCGCCCACCTCGAAGTGATGGTGGATCGGCGCCATCCGCAGCACTCTCTTGCGAAAGCCCCGGTAGGAGACGATCTGGACGATCACCGACAACGTCTCGACCGCGGGCAGGCCCGCGAGGAGCGGGAGCAACAGGTGCGTGCGAGTCAGCATGGCGAGACCCGCCATGGCCCCGCCGATGGCCAGTGACCCGGTATCGCCCATGAAGATGCGCGCCGGCGCCGCGTTCCACCACAGGAACCCCGCGCAGGCGCCGAACATCGCCGCCGCGACGACAGCCTGGTCGAGCGCCTGGGCGGACACGACGCGGTAGATGTCGGGGTGTCGGAATTCGGTGAACGCGATGATCATGAACGCGGCGAACGTGAGTGCCGACGAACCGGTCGCCAGACCGTCGAGCCCGTCGGTCAGGTTCACCGCGTTGGCAGTGGCGTAGACGACCAACACGATCCACACGAAGAGCCCCGCCTTGCCGAGATCGATGTCGAGCGGCTGCGTGAACGAGATGTGCGTGTCGGTGTGGACGAAGAACACCGCCAGCCAGGCGAACCCGACCGCGACCACCACGATGCCGAGCGTCTTGCCCCGTTTGCGCAGACCGAGGTTGCGCCCGGCGCGGACGCCCAGGTAGTCGTCGATCCAGCCCACGATGCCCAAGCCGACGATCAGCGCGAGCAGCGCCCACCCGGGCGTCGCGAACTTGATGCTCTCGCGGCGGATGTGGGCGAACAGGTACCCGATGACCGTTGCGAGGACGATCGCGATCCCGCCCATCGTGGGCGTACCCGCCTTGGCCACGTGCGGATGCTTGATCGGTCCGTCGTCGCGGATCTGCTGACCGATTCCCATGATGCGCAGCCGCCGGATCAGGAGCGGCGTGAACAGCACGACGAACGCGAACGCGGCGCCCGCCGCCATCAGCATGGCGATCACGATCGATCGCCTTCCGGGCACGAGTGGTGCGGTCCCGCCAAGTCGTCGGCGATGCGCTCGAGGCCGACCGCACGGCTTCCCTTCACCAATACCGCGTCGCCCCGCCGCAGCGTCGGGCCGACGAGCCGGAGCGCCGCGGTTGCGTCATCGACCGCGTGGGCCTCGACGCCGGCGGCGCGCGCCGCGCGCGGACGATCGCCGCGCCGCCGGTACCGACGCCGACGACCACGTCGAGCCCGAGCGCGGCCACCCGCTCCCCGACCGAGGTGTGCGCGTCGTCGTGGTGCGCGCCGAGCTCACGCATGTCGCCGAGAACGGCGACCCGGCGCGATCCGGCGGGTAGCTCGAGGTGCGCGAGCGCGACCAGCGCGGCCTCCATCGACGTGGGATTCGCGTTGTAGGAATCGTTCAGCACCGTCACGCCCGCCGCGGTCTCGAGCAGCTCCATGCGCCAGCGCCCCGGTGTCGCGCTCGACAGCTCGAGCGCGATCTCGTCGAAGGAAAGCGCGAACACCTCGTGCGCGATCGCGACGGCCATCGCCGCGTTCTGGGCATGGTGTGCGCCGTGCAGCGGGACGACGAATCGGTGGTCGCGGAGCCGGAACGAGGGCCGCAGCCGGCCGTCGAGCTCCAGGTCGGCAATCCGGTAGTCGGCACCGGCGGCCTCGCCGACGGTGACGACCGAAGCGAGCGTCGCCGTCCGCAAGCGCGCCGTGGCCGGATCGTCGGCGTTCAGCACCGCGGTGCCCGACGCCGGCAGCGCCTCCAGCAGCTCGGAGAGCACCGCGATCACGCCGTCGCGCCCTCCGAGGTGCTCGGCGTGCGCAAGGCCCACGTTGGTAACGAGTCCGGTATCGGGGCGGGCGATCTCGCAGAGCTCCGTCAGGTCGCCGGCAAAGCGCTCACCCATCTCCGTCACGACGACTCCCGCCACGTCGGGCGTGTTGCACAACGTGATCGGGAGACCGAACTCGTTGTTGTACGACTCCGCGTTCGCATGGCATCCCCGCGACGCGAGCGCAGCCGCGAGCAGGTCCTTGGTCGAGGTCTTGCCCGTCGAGCCTGCGACGGCCACCACATGAAGCTCGGGACGATCCAGGCGCAACGAGCGCGCGACCTCCTGCAAGGCTCCGAGCGTGTCGCCGACGTGCACCAGGGCGCGACCGGGTGGGGGCATCGCGCCCGCGAAGCTGTCGTCGACGAGCGCGACGCTCGCGCCCGCGTCGAACGCGGCCGGGACGAAGTCGTGCCCGTCGCGCGCGCCTTGCAGCGCCACGAAACACGCGCCGTCGCCGAGGGCGCGCGAGTCGAAGGCCCACGTCTCCACCGTCGCATCGTCGTCGCCGACAACCCGGCCGGCCGCGCGCCGTGCGATCTCGCGGGCGGTAAGCCGCGTCACGAGCACGCCTCCAACTCTTCGATCGCGACGGTGCGATCGTCGAATGGTGTCGTGATCCCGGCGAAGGTCTGACCGGTCTCGTGCCCCTTGCCCGCGATCACCACGACGTCGCCCGCCGACGCGCAGCGCAGCGCAGCGCGGATCGCGGCCCGCCGGTCGAGCTCGACCACAGGCGCGTCACGGTCGCCGGGCACACCCGCGAGGACGTCGCGCGCGATCGCGTCGGGGTCTTCGGATCGCGGATTGTCGGAGGTGAGGATCGCGACGTCGGCGAGCCGCGTCGCGACCTCGCCCATCAACGGCCGTTTCGAGCGATCGCGATCTCCGCCGCATCCGAACACGACCACCAGCTTGCCGCCGTCGACCAGAGCCCGAGCCGCGTGGAGTACCGAGGCGAGCGCGTCGGGCGTGTGGGCGTAGTCGACGAGCACGGCGAAGTCGTGGACCGTGCCCACGCGTTCGAACCGGCCCGGCACGCGGACCGGTGCCGCGAGGCCGGCGAGCACCGCCTCGAACGAGAACCCGACGACCAGCGCGGTCGCGGCGGCCGCCAGTGCGTTGGCCACGTTGAAACGCCCGACGAGCGGGCTGCGCACCACCCCGTGGTGGCCCTGGCGGGCGTCGACGAGATCGAACAGGGTCTCGTCGCGCCGCAACAGCAGGTCGCGAGCGAAGACATCGGCGGTCGGGTCCTCGACCGAGAAGGTGCAGACCTGGAGGCCGAGGTTCCGGGCGCGGTCCCGGAGCACGACCCCGTACGGGTCGTCGACGTTGATCGCGGCTCGGGCCGAAAAGCGCGGGTGGAACAGGGCGGCCTTGGCCTCGAAGTAACCCTCGACTGAAGGGTGATAGTCGAGGTGCTCGTGGGTGAGATTGGTGAACGCCACCGCCGCGAAGCGTGTGCCGTCGACCCGGTGCTGATCCAGGGCGTGCGACGACACCTCCATCGCCACGGTGTCGATGTCGGCGTCGCGCATCCGCGCCAGGAGGGCCTGCAGGTCGGTCGCCTCGGGTGTCGTCCGCGACATGGGAACGACCGTGCCGTCGATGCGGGCTTCGACGGTACCGATCACGCCCGCGCGGTCGTTGTTGGCGTGTGCGATCGCCTCGAGCAGGTATGTCGTGCTCGTCTTGCCGTTCGTGCCGGTGACGCCCAACACCCGCAGCGACTGCGAGGGATTCCCATGGAAACGGGCGCACAGCGGGCCGAGCACACGCCGGACGGAGTCGACGCGTGCCTGCGGCGCCGCGAGCGGGAGCATCCTTTCGACCAAGAGCGCGACCGCGCCGGCTCCCAGCGCGACCGCCGCGAAGTCGTGCCCGTCGCTTCGTCCACCGGGGATGCAGCAGAACAGCGCGCCGGGCTGCACGGCGTGGCTGTCGTGCTCGATCGAACGGATGTCGATTCCGAGATCGCCACCGGTCTCGAGCAAGTGGTCGGCGAGGTCGGCGGCGGCGAGGAGGTCGTGCAGCAGCACGTTCCCCCTAAGGGTGCTTGGACGGGTCGGGCGGCAGGCTATCGGTGGTCTGGCCTGTGGCCGAACCCTGACGCGGGCCGGTGGCCGTCGCCGCGGCGCCGACCGCGCCTTGGAGCCGGGCCTGAGCCGCGACCAGATCGGCGCCGTGCGGGACCGAGCACGAGTTGCCCGCGGCTCTTGCCGTCGTCTGCGCGGCGGAGAACTGCTTGTTGGCGAGATCCGTCGGGCTCACGCCGTACTGCTGCAGCGCGAACTGCATGATCTCCGAGAACACCGGCGCCGCGACCTCGCCGCCGTAGCTGAGGTTGTTCTCGTCGACCGCGACCAAGGTTGCGAACCGCGGATGATCGGCGGGCGCGAACCCGATGAACGAGGCCATCGTGGCCGCGTCGGAATAGCCGCCGGTCGCGAGCGCCGTCTTCGCCGTGCCCGTCTTTCCCGCGACGTTGTACCCGGGGATCGCGGCACAGGCACCGGTTCCGTTCGAGACGACACCCTGGAGCATCTGGGTCATCAGCGACGCGGTGTTCGCCGACACCACCCTGTCGCCCGCCGGAACGACGGCCGGATGCCGCACACCCTTCGCATCGATCGTCGCGTCGAGGAGATGAGGCGAGCGCGCCACACCCCCGTTCGCGATCGTCGCGAACGCATCGAGCATCTGCATTGCGGTGACCGCGACGCCGTATCCGATGGCGGTCGCGTACTTGCCGGTGGCGTAGTACTGCGACGGCGGGATCAGGAGACCGGCGGGTTGGTAGGGCCAGGCCACGGTGGTCTGCTTGCCGAGGCCGAACGCGCGCACCCCGTCGGCGACTTCTTGATTCTTCATCTTCTGCGCGATCAACATCGTGCCGACGTTCGACGACTCGCGGAAGATGTCGGCCGTCGTCCAGTTCTCGATCCCGCCCGGCACCCCCGCATGCGGCTCGGCGTCGTAGTACGGCTGGACGTGGGGATCGGGCCGGAACGAAAACGGAACCTTGAACTTCGTCTCGGGCGTGACGTGACCGTGCTCGATCGCCCACGACATCGTGATGAGCTTGTTCGTGGAACCGGGTTCGAAGAGGTTGGTGAGCGGCGCGTTGGCGTCACCGGAACCCGCGACGTGCGCGGGAGTCGCGCCATTGGCGCCGACCACCGTCGCCATGGCGAGGACGTCGCCGTTCGTGACGTCGACCACCACCGCCATACCGCTCTTGGCGCCGGTCGCCTGGACCTGGTCGAGGATCGAGTACTCCGCCTGCCATTGCAGGCCTTCGTCGAGCGTCAGCACTACGTCGGTACCACGCTGCGCGTCGACCTGGGTCTTTTGCGTGTTGGGGATGTCGTGACCGAGCGGATCCTGCTCCACCACCAGCGTTCCCGATTTCCCCGCGAGCAGCGAGTTGTACTCGTCTTCGATCCCGGCGGCGCCGCTGCCGTCGGAATGGACCGCACCGATCACCGCCGCGGCGACCGAGCCCGCGGATAACTCCGCGCGGACTCGGGCACGAAACCGATGCCGGGCAGCTTCAGCGCCTGCACGGCCTGGGCCACCCCGTCGCCGACGGCGTGCGCGACGTAGGCGAAATGCCGGGGCGAGGCCGCGCTCCCCTTGTCCGCGAGACGTTGTTCCAGTTGCCCGGCGTTGAGGTGCACGAGCGGCGCGAGCCGGGCGGCCTCGCCCACAGGATCGGTGACGAGGGTCGGGTCCGCGTAGACGGTCGTCCGCTCGATCGACATGGCGAGGTCGTGCCCGTTGCGATCGAACACGCTCCCGCGCTCCGCCGTCAGCGGGATGGTGTGCAGCGCGAGGTCGACCGACAGCTGCTTGTACTTGGCGCCGTTGGCGATCTGCAGTTGGCCGACGCGCGCGGCGAGAACGCCGAACGCGAGGATCAGCAGGGCGCTGCAGACGCCGAGGCGCCGCGCGGGATGCGCGGCGCGTACAGGCGCAGGCTGCGGGCGGGGCGCGACCGGGCGGGCGCGCGCTGTCCGGGCGGGGGTGCGCCGCGACAGCGCGGGTGCGAGGCGGCGGCCGGCGATCGGTCACGTCAGGGGGTCGGACCGAGGGCCGACTTCGTCTTGTCGTAGTTCGTGGCCGACGATTCGGCCGGCCGCGTGTCGGGTGTCCCGCCGGTGAGTTGCACCGACGGCACCGAGAGGTTCACGACGGTCGGACCTTGGACGATGCCGAACCTGTTCGCGGCCGCGATGACGGTGTCGGCCGACGACAACTTCGCGACCTCCTCGCGTAACCGTTCGTAGCGAAGCTGCTCGTTCGTGCGTTCTTTCGAAAGATGCTCCAGCGCGAACGCCGACTGCGCCGCGAACACGTGGAACGCAACCAGGGTGAAGAGCGACGCGACCGTGACGAGGCCCGCGCCCCACATGAGCAATCGCGCTCGCAGCCTTCGGCGCGCGACCTCGGGCGCGACGGTGAGCCGGGCGCGCGCGCCGTCCCCGCGGGAGGGTGAGCCCGGACGCGGCGTTGCGTTCGGGTTCGGGGATGTCCGCGGGGACGGTTCTGCGCTCATGGGTGCACTCAGGCCACGATGTCGGGAACGGCGGCGGCGTCAGCGAGGTCGGGTACCGCGACGAGCCGCTCGACAGCGCGCAGGCGCGCACTCTCGGCCCGCGGGTTCGCCGCGATCTCGTCGGCCGACGGCCGCAGGGGTTTGCGAGTCAGGATCCGGACGAGCGGGTTCGCCCTCGGCGGCGGTACCGGCATCTTGGCGGGTACGTCTCGCGCCGCGTCGAGGCCGGCCCAACGCCCGAACGTCTCTTTGACGAGGCGATCCTCGAGCGAGTGGTACGCAAGCACCAGGACTCTCCCACCCGGACCGATGACGTGCACCGACTCGTCGAGCCCGTCCGCGAGATTCGGAAGCTCGCGGTTCACTTCCATCCGGATTGCCTGGAAGGTTCGGCGCGCCGGGTGCGGACCACGGCGGCGCGTGGCGGCCGGGATCGCGTCGCGCGCGATTTCGGCGAGCTCGCGGGTGGTGTTCACCGGACGGGCCGCGACGATCGCGTGAGCGATGCGGCGAGCGAACCGTTCCTCGCCGTACTGGGAGATGACCGACGCGAGTTGCGACTCTTCGTAACCGTTCACCACATCGGCCGCCGTGAGGGTCTGCTTGGCATCCATACGCATGTCGAGCGGCGCGTCGAACCGGTACGAGAAGCCACGTTCGGGCCGATCGAGTTGCGCGCTGCTCACGCCGAGATCCATGAGGATGCCCATCGCCCGTTCTCCTTCGCCGTGCTGCTCGACCAGGCGGCCGAGATGCTCGAATCCTCCGTGCACCACCTTCGCCCGGTCACCGAAGCGAGCGAGCCGGGAACGAGCGGCGTGCACGGCGTCGGCGTCGCGGTCGAGGCCGAGCACGCGCAGGTCGGGACGAGCGTCCAACAACGCGGCCGAGTGGCCACCGCCACCCACCGTGCAGTCGACGATCGTCCCGTCCGGCACCGCCGAGAAGAGCTCCACCACCTCCCGAGCCATCACCGGGAGATGCGAGAACTCCTCCACTTTGTCTCCTCGCCGCTTTGCCGGAACCGCATTCGCTGCCGATCCCGTCTTCAGCTCCCCGGTCGACAGGCGCCGCCCGGGATGTCTCCCCGAGTCGGCTAACGGCTGAAAGCGGGCGGAGTAGGGGCCAACAACCGCGCCGGCCGGGGAGCTGAAGACGAGCCCGGAACACCGGCCCGTCGGGTTGTCAAGAACGCGGGACCGTGAAACGGCACCGCCGGTTTGGTCGAACGCACCTAGAGGAAGTCGTTGATTCCCTCGCCTTCGACGATGGAGGCAATGCCCGCCGCGTCTCGCTCGGCGAACATCTGCGCGTCCCAGATCTCGATGTGGTCGAAACTGCCGGCGACCATCACCTCGCGTTCGAGGTGCGCGTACTCCCGCAGGTGCTGCGGCACCGCAACCCGACCCTGTTTGTCGGGCGTGATCTCGACGGCGCCGGCGAAGAACGTCCGGGCGGCCTGGCGCTCGCGCGCACCGTGCTCACGGGCTTCACGGAGCTTGCGAGCGACGCGATCGAACTCCGCGACCGGGTATACGGCGAGACAACCATCGAGCGCTCTTGCCATCACCGCACCCCCCTCGAGCTGGTCACGAAACCGGACCGGGAGGATCACCCGGCCCTTGGCGTCGAGGGAGTGCTGAAACTCCCCCAGGAACATTGCCGATGAACCACCCGTGTCTCGTCGGGACGGGGACTCACTCCCCTTCCCTCCACTGGACGCCACTTTATGACACAATCCTCCACGACGTCAACCATCTCCTCCCCCAAGACCCCCACGAACCTCACGGACCCCAACCGTTCGCCGACGTTCGATCCCTGCGCTGGAGGCCAACATGTCGATCCGGTTCGGCTGGACCCGACCTCAGGCCAGTCCTGAAACAACCGATGATGCACACGTGGAGGACGTGTCGGCCGTGCCCCCGGATCTCGCCGCGCAACCCGAGGCTTCGGCGTCGGGTAGGAACGACACGCGAAAACATGTCTCAAACGAAGATGTCCCCGACGCCGGAACCTCGACGGGTACGCCAGTGATGTCACCTTCGCCCGAAGCTGTGCAGGCGATCTTCGAAGTACACGCGCGCGTCGTCGACGCGGAGCGCAAGACACACCGGCGCATCGGCGCGGTATCCGCCCGACGCACGTATCACGAAGCGCTCGTCGAAGAAGCGGCGGCGTTGCACGAGCTCGGCTTCGAGAGCTTCGCCGCGTTCGAAGCCGCGCACGGTATGGAACCGGTGCCGGGCGCCTCGACACTCCCGGCCGCCCGCACCACCGCGATCGCCCCCGAACGCGCGCCGGCAAGCGCGAGCGACACCACTCCCGCCAGCCCGGCCACTCCCGCCAACCCGGCCGCTCCCGCCGACCCGACCGCGGGCGAGGCCACCGAAGGCGACGAAGGAGAGACCGCGGGCGAGACCATCGACCGCATCCGGGTGCTACTGAGCGAGCTCGGTATCGAACCGGGCGTCGACCCACTCCAAGCGGCCAAGCAATTCCTCGACGTCGTCGAAGGATCAGAAACCCTTGCGCCCGAACCCGACCACACGGCGGTCGCCGACAGCGCGAGAAACGACACGCCGCCGGACGAACCCGCCGTCGCGAACACACCGGTCGTCGAGCAGCGGATCACCCCGGCTCCTCCGACTCCTCGTGCACCGACGCCGATCGACATCCCCCCGACGCCCTCCGACACGATCATCCCCAAGTCGAAGTTCGCCACCCCGGGCTCAGCGGCTCCCCCCGCTCCCCGGGACGACACCGCGACCGCCGGCGACGGGGCGGCGACGGCCGAGTCGCGTCGGAGTCGAGACACCCACCGCGCCGACAACCGCGTCGGAGCCGACCACATCGGAATCGGCCCCGCCCGCCGATGCCGGCGTCGACGAGGAGGCGATCGAGCTCGCCCATGCACGCGCCGAGCGCTGGCACGCCGAGCTGGAAGCCGTGCGCGGCCAACTCGCCGTCGCGGCCGAGGCGCACGAAGCCGCCGAGCGCGACACCGACGAAGCCCGCCAGGAGCTCGCCGCCCTGCGCACCGACCTGGAGCTGGCGAGAGAAGCCGCACGCACGGCCGACGCCGAGGTCGCGCAGCGCGTCGCCGAGCGCGATGACGCAACCGCCCGCCACGCCGAGCTCGCCGAGGAGCTCGCGCGGCTGCGCGAGGACTCGAACGAAACCCGCTCGAGCGCCGAGCTGCACGAACGTGAGCGCGACGAGATCGCCGGCCGGCTCGATGCGGCCCAGACCCAGATCAACGAACTGGCGGCCGCAGCCGCGGCCGCCGAGCAGGCACGCGCGCAGGTCGAGGCCGAGCTGGCCGACGTGCAGCGCCGGGCGGCGGAGCTCGAGTCGACGCGCATCGAACTGTCGGCTCGCGTCACCGAGCTCGAAGCTGTCGTGGTTCAGCGCACGACTGGCGAGGCCGAGCAAGGCGCGCTCGTCGTCGAGTTGCAATCACGCGTCACCGATCTGCAGTCGCGCATCGCCGAGCTCGAATCGACGATCACAGACCGTGACACCAGGCTGCACGACCACGAGCTCGACCTCACGAAGAACTCGACGCGCATCGCCGACCTCGAATCGGCCCTGTCGGAACGCGAGCTCGCGCTGCAGGAACGCGAACACGACCTCTCGGCCGCGACGACCCGCGTCGAAGCGCTCGAGACCGAGGTCGAAGAACAGTCGCGCCGCGCCGGTGGCGCCGCCGACCAGCTCGAGGCCGTGCGAGGTCAGGTCGCCGAGCTCGAGGCCCAGCTTGCCCACCAGGCATCGGAGTGGGAGCGCCTCGGCGACGATCGCGAGGGCGTCCTCCGCGAGCTCGACGAAGCGAAGGCTCGCGTCGCCGAGCTCGACGAAGCCGTCACGCTGGTCAACAACGAGCGCGGCACGCTCCGGCTCGATCTGCAACAGGCGCAGGCCCGCGCCGCCGAGCTCGAGAGCCTCTCGACGCGACAGCAGTCGGAGCTCACCGCGCTGACGGAGGTGCTCGACGCGAGCGGGCCGGAGCTGGAAGCGGCGCGAGCGCGAGCGACGGCGCTCGAAGCCGAGCTCGACGAAGCGCAGCGCCGCAGCCGCGCTGCGCACGCCGAACGAGACGAGGCCCGCCGGGCGCACCAGGCGGCGCTCACCGAACGCGACGCGGCCATCGAGCAGCGCGACAGCGCGAGTCGCGAGCGCGACGAGATCGTCCGCCAGAGAGACGCCGCCCTCACCGAGCGCGACACGGCAATCGGCGAGCGCGACAGCGCCGTCGAAGAACGCAACAGCGCGTTCGGAGAGCGCGACACGGCATTCGGACAACGCGACGCCGCGATCGGCGAGCGCGACAACGCCGTCGGAGAGCGCGAGACGGCATTCGGAGAACGAGAAGCGATCACCCGGGAGCGGGCAGCGGCGTTGGCCGCCCGCAACGAAGCGATCGCAGCACGAGACGCGGCACGGGTGGCGCTCGCCGACCGCACTGCCGAACGCGACGAGGCTCGCACCACCCTCGCCCGCCGCACCGGCGAGCGCGACGACGCCCGCCAAGCCGGCGCACTGCAGGCCCGTGAGCGCGACGAGCTTGCCGGCCGCCTGGAACAAGCCGGTGCCGAGATGGCCCGGATGGAGGAACTCGTCTCCATCCGCGAAGCCGAACACCGCGAGAGTCGTTCCGAGCTGCACGCAGCCCGGACTCGGCTCGAAGACCTCGAGGTCACCCTCGCGGTCCAGGGCGCCGAACGCGACGACGCCGTCGACCAGCTCGACCACGCGCGCGCGGAGATTGCCCGGCTCGAATCCGTCATCACTGCGCACGCGAGCGAACGCGAAGACGCGCGCCGCCGGCTCGAACAGGCGAGACGCGAAACCGAGCGGCTCGAAGCGGTGCTCACCGCCCAGATCAACGAGCGCGCTGCCGAACGCGACGACGCGCTCGCCCAGCTCGCGGACGCCAATGCCGAGATCGCCGGCCTCGAAAGCGCGTTCGCGGACGAGGTCGCCGCGCACGAGATCGCCCGCACACACCTGGACGAGGCGAGCGCGCAAGCGATCGCGCTGGAAACCACGATCGCAGAGCTCGCGCGCTCCCGCGACGAGACCCGGCGCGGCCTCGACGAGGCACTCGCGCAGATCTCTCGCCTCGAAGCCGTCGTCTACGAGCACGTCACCGAGCGCGAAGTCCTCCGGAACGCGGCTACGGCCGCGCACGAATACGCCGACGCGTTGGCCGAGCAACTCGAAGGCACCCAGGGCACGCTCGACGCCATGGCGGCACACGCCGAGGAGCTCGAGCTCGAGTTGGAGCAGGCGCGTGCGGAAGCGGCGGTTCCCTCGGCAGAAGCGCGTCACGAGGCAACGGCAATCGTCGAGCAGGCCCGCTCCGACGCCGACGAGCTGCGCGTCCAGGCCATGCGCGAGGCCGAGACGATTCGTCGCGACGCGCTGACGACAGCCGAAGGCATCCGTCATATCGCACAGGAAGACGCCCGCGAGCTGCGGAATCGGGCCGCCGACGTCGCCGTCGCCGACGCTCAGCGCGCCGACCTCGTCGCCGGCCTGCTCGAGCGGATCGCGAAACTCGAGCTCCGCCTGGCCAAACAGCGCAAGCGCATCGAGCGCGCGGCGAACCGCATGGAACGCGCCGAGCGCGCCGAATACGCGGGCATGGAGGCCGACGACATTCTCGAACGGGCCGACAAGAAGGCCACGCGCCAGCGCGAGGCGGCGGAGAAGTACGCGCTCGACCAGCGCGGCAGCGCCGACGACTACGCATCCGACCTGCGCGCCCAGGCCACCGAGCAGGCGGCCGCGTTGCGATCCGCGGCCGAACGCGATGCTGCTCAGCTACGCGAAGCGGCCCAGCGCGACGCCGTGAAGGAGCGCGAAGCAGCCGAGCACGACGCCGCCAAGGCGCGCGAGGCTGCGCAACGCGACGCGCTGAAGATTCTCGAACGCGCCGAGAAGGACGCGCAGCAACAGCGTCAGGCCGTGGAGAAGGAGATCGCGCAGAACAAGCGCGCCGCCGAAAAGGAAGCCGCCGAGATCCGCGAACGGGCTCGCGTCGAACGCCAGCGGGCGCGCGACGAGCTGGCGGTCCTGCTCGACCGGCTCGCCGGCGCCCGAGAATCCGACGACGACTGAGTCTTCGTCGGCCGATCAGTCGATCAGGCCGAGACGGCCTCGACGCGACCCAGGTACTTGTGCCAGACGGGGTCGATGGGCCCGGCCGACGCGATCAGCGACGTGGTCGCGTGCGGTGCGACCGGCGGACGGTGCAGCACCATCCCGCATTCGTTCGGCAGCCGTGCCTCCTTGCGGGCGTTGCACGACCGGCACGACGCGACCACGTTCTCCCAAGTGTGCGGACCGCCGCGCGACCGAGGCAACACGTGATCGAGGTTCTCGGCGGCGGCGTTGCAGTACTGGCAACGGTGCCCGTCGCGGGCGAAGACGGCCCGCCTCGAAAGTGGGGCGGTCGCCCGGAACGGGACCCGAACGAAATGCCGCAGGCGGATGACGGTCGGCACCGCGACATTGCGACGCTCGGAGTGGAACTCGGCCCCGTTGCGATGGACGATCTCGGCCTTCTCCTTCAACACGAGCACGACCGCGCGCCGCGCGGAGACGACGCAGAGCGGCTCGAAGCTGGCGTTGAGCAAGAGGGCCCGGGCCACGGATGATCACCTCCCGTGCGGCCGAGATTGCGTCCGAGTGTACCGGCGCCGGGGCAGTCCGCCCGTCGTGGTGACGACCGGCGCGGGCCGCTAGCCCGACACGCGGCACCATTCGAGGTAACGGACCACATCCGTCACGCGGGGTTTGCCTCGTGCTCCGTACGCGGTCTCCAGACGGAACCGCACGTACTCGCGGTCGGGAACGGGGACGAACGGCGCTCGTGTCCACCAACGCGGTGGGACCACCCGGAAGAACTGGCGAATTGCGGGAAACCACAATCGTGGCCGGCGCAGCACCGACCAGACGAGATGGAACCAAAACGTGGCGCCGGGCGTCATGGGTTGGTCGCCGCGGGTAGGGCCCACGCCCGGAACGGTAGCGTGGCGATGGTGGCCGGCGTCTCCCGGGGACGGCGACGGATCGCCGTGGCCCAGGCCGCCCCCGACGGAGGTCGACAACGGTGCAAGCCGCGCCCCGCCCTGAGCAGTCGTTCAAAGACTTGTTCGAAACGCTCGCGGCCCAAATCGAACGGGTACTGCACGGGAAACGTCGCGCGGTGCATCTGTCGCTCGTATGCCTGTTCTCCGAAGGTCACCTGCTCATCGAGGACGTGCCCGGCGTCGGCAAGACATCACTCGCGAAGGCCATCGCCCGATCAACCGGCGGCGCGTGGCGGCGCGTGCAGTTCACCCCCGACCTCTTGCCCTCCGACATCACCGGAGTATCGGTTTGGGATCGAGCGCGCGGCGACTTCGAGTTCCGGCCCGGCGGCGTGTTCGCCAACGTCGTGCTCGCGGACGAGATCAACCGCGCTTCGCCCAAGACCCAATCCGCGCTTCTCGAATCGATGGAGGAGCGTCAGGTCAGCGTCGACGCGCAGACCTACAAGCTGCCCCGGCCGTTCATGGTCATCGCCACACAGAATCCGGTCGAGCTCGAAGGCACGTACCCGTTGCCCGAAGCCCAGCTCGACCGCTTCTTGTTGCGCTTGCGCATCGGCTATCCCGATCGCGACGCGGGGATCTCGATCCTCGACGGCGACTCCGGCGATTCGATCGAGCCCGACGAGCTCGATCCCGTCACGGATCCCGAGACGGTCGCGGCATGGATCCACGAGCTCGGGCGCGTCCATGTCTCGGCGGAGCTCCAGGGCTACATCGTCGACCTCGCGGAGGCGACCCGCCATCACCGCGACCTCATGCTCGGCGTCAGCCCGCGCGGCGCGCTCGCCCTGCAGCGCGCCGCGCGCGCACTCGCGCGAGCATCGGCCGCGCGGTACGTCGTGGCCGACGACGTCAAGGCGCTCGCGTCGGCTGTCCTCGAGCATCGCTTGCTCTTGTCGTCGGAGGCAATGATGCGCGGCGTCAACCCGGCCGACGTCCTCGCCGCGATCCTCGACTCCGTCCCCGTGCCCGTCACCCGCGCCGGGTGAACCAGCCCGTGCCGGCCCCGGTCCCGTGCTGACCCGCCGCGGTTGGTCGTTCGTCGGGGTGGCCGCCGGGCTGTACCTCGGGGGACGGCTCCTCGGGCTCGTGCAGCTCGCGGTCCTCGCGGTTGCGAGCGCACTGCTGGTGGTGGGCGCCTACTTGTGGGTCCGGCACACGAAACCCGCGCTCGTTGCGCGCCGGACCTTGAAGGAGCGGTTGCAGGTCGGGGTGGAGGGCCGCGTCGACCTCACCGTGACCGCCACCCGCGCCAGCCCGACGATCGCGATCTCCGACGCGTTCGACCAGGGGCGACGGGCCGCGCGCTTCCTGCTTGCACCCCTCGGCGCCGGCGAGGAGGCCCGCGCCGCGTACCGGTTCCCGACCGATCGCCGCGGCCGGTTCGAGATCGGCCCGTTGCGCACCACGCTCACCGATCCGTTCGGGCTCGTCGCGTCGAGTCACCGGCTGCTCGGAACCGAGCAGGTGATCGTCTACCCGCGCGTGCACGAGATCGTCGCGCCCCCCGACGTGTCCGGGCTCGACCTCGACCGCGACCACCCGTCGGTACGACCACGGGTCGAGTCGAGCGGCGACTTCATGACCCTGCGCGAGTACGCGCCCGGCGACGACCTGCGCCACGTGCACTGGCGGTCGACTGCACGTCGCGGGCAACTGATGATGCGCCAGAACGAGACCCGGCGCCGCGCGCCCGCACTGGTGGTGCTCGACGTTCGCCCCGCCGCCCACGACCGGGCTTCGTTCGAACGCGCCGTGGAGGCGGTCGCGTCGATCGCGACGGCCCTCGACCGCGCGGGCCGGCCGTTCGAGGTCGCATGGAGTACGGGAACGACCATCGGCGCGCCCGGCCGCCGTCACCTCGCCTACATCATGGACGAGCTCGCGATCGTCGAGCCGCACGGCGCCGACCGGTTTCTCATCGCCGCGACCCGCCGCCGTTCCAGCGCGCTCGTTGCCGTGACCGGCCGCCTGCTCGCGAACGACGCCGCGAGCCTCGGCCTCCTCGTGCGCGACGGCGGTCTGCTGGTGACGGTGCCGACCGCCGATCAGTCCGCCCCGGTTCCGCCCCGCGTGCGCCGGTACCGCGCCCTCGTCGTCGCGAACGACCAACGCTCATTCGCCCACTCCTGGAACGAGGCGGTGCTGCGGTGGCAGCGCACCGGCAGTCTTCCTACGTCGCACTCACCCGCGCGCTCCTGACGGGCGGGGCGACGCTCACGCTCGCCCGCGTCTACTCCGGATCGTCGTGGCTGGCGCCGCTGATCGCCGCGGCCGTCCTTCCTGCCGCGATCTTCGCGGTGGGTGAACGGCGACGCGTGAACGCGTACGCCACGTTCGGTGGCGCGCTCGTGATCGGCGCCTGGCTCGCCGTCGTCGTCGACGACCCCTCGGAGACCTTCGCGGGCCTGCCGACCGCCGCCTCGCTGGCCGGCGCAGCTCACGACCTCGCTCGCGCCCCGCACGTGTTGCGGTCGGCCGTGGTGCCCGTCGACCCCATCGGCGCCGCGCTCGTGCTCGCCGTCGTCGCCACGTTCATCGCCGCGCTCGGCACCGAGCTCGTCGCCCGCCGCCTCCAGGCGCCGATCGGGGCGATCGGCCCGAGCGTGGCCCTCTACATCGCCATCTCCGCGCTCGGAGCGGGCCGTTGGGCGCCCACCACCGCCTGCTACGCATTCGTGGTCGTCGAATATCTCGTGGCGCTGCAACGCGGCGAGATCGAGACACGCCGGACCTGGTTCCAGGCCGGCACGCGCCGCCGCTCGCAGCTCGTGGCCGGCGGCGCGATCGCCGGCGCGTTCGTCATCGCGCTCGCGATCGCGTTCGGACCGTTCGTTCCCGGCGCACGCGGCTCGGCGTGGATCCGGTACCGCTCACTCGGCATCGGCGGCGGTTCGAACATCCTCAGCGTCACCTCTCCGTTGGTGTCGGTCCGGGCCAAGCTGAGCGGGAAGGACTCGACCACCGAGGTCTTCACCGTGAGAACCAGCGAAGCGAAGGGCGACTACTGGCGCGTCATCGCGCTCGACCAGTTCCAAGACGACGGTTGGGGCCTCAACTCCGACCAACGGTCGGCCGCGAGCCTGCCCGGGCCGACCCACGCCGCCGGGACGACGATGGTCAGCCAGACCATCCACCTCGCGGCGATCGACGCCCGCTGGCTCCCGGCCGCGTACCGGCCCGTACACATCGACGTCCCGGGCTCGCAGGTGCTCCCCGGCTCGACCTCGCTGTTCCTCGACAATCCGTTGTCCGGACTCACCTACAACGTGCAATCGGAGATCTCGAATCCCGACCGGTCCGTGCTCGAGTCGGTGACCGTCGACGACCTGCAGGCAATGGCCGCCGACGAAGCGCTGCCCGACACCTTCTCGAGCCGCGCTCGCGCCTACGCACAGAGCGTCACCAAGGACGCGCGCACACCTTACGATCAGGCGTTCGCGCTGATGAAGGTGTTCCAATCGTCGCCGTTCGTCTACGACACGAGCGTGAATCTCGGCACGACCGCAAATGCGCTCGACCGGTTTCTCTTCGAGACGCATCGCGGATTTTGCGAACAGTTCGCGTCGGCGTTCGCCGAGCTCGCCCGCTCGATCGGCCTCCCGACGCGCGTCGCGGTCGGCTACCAGCGGGGAACGCTCGGCCGCGACGGCCTGTGGCATGTACAGGAGAAGGACGCGCACGCCTGGCCCGAGGTATGGCTCGGACCGAAGATCGGCTGGTACCGGTTCGAACCGACACCCGGGCGCGTCGACCCCGTGACCGGACTCGGCGACAAGAACACCGCGGCCGGCGACGGCGCGACCACGACCACGACGGCGCCCGCGAGCGGTGCGGCGACGCCCACGACGGCTTCACTCACACCCACATCGGTCCCGTCGCAGATCCAGGTGCAGCCGCCGGCCCCGCCGCCCGCATCGAACACGCGCCGCCACGTCCTGACGGGGATCGCCGCGGCCCTCGCGATCGCCATCGGTGCGCTCGTCGTGTTGTCGGGCCTCGTCGTATTGGGCGCGTGGCGCCGCACCCGACGCCGGCGGCGCGATCCCGACGACCGGCGCCGCGTGCTCGGCGCGTGGACCGAAGCACTGGAACGCCTCGCGATCGCCGGCGTCGAACGACGACCGTCGACGACCTCGTTCGAGTTCGCGCTGCGACAGGCGCCCGCGCTCGGCGCGGGCGCGGCCGGACCTCCGCTCATGGACCTGGCGCGGCTGCACACGGCCGCGCTGTACTCGCCCGAGCCACCCACGCCGGCCGACGCCGACGAGGCATGGTCGGAGGTCGACGCCATCACCGCCGCGCTGCGGGCCTCGGTTCCACGCTCGCGCCGCTGGCGGGCCCGGTGGCGGTTGCTACGGCGTTCGTTCGGACGCGCCTCGGCGGGCATTCGAGCTCCCGACGCGGACGACGAGGACGAGGCGGCGACCGCCGCCGCTCACCCCTGAGCGGTGAGGCGATCGACGAACTCGGCGCGCTCGAGCCGAAAGGCCTGCACCTCGGCGTCGACCTCGGCCGCGACCTGATCCACAGCCACGAACAGCGCGAGCTGGCCGGCGCGCAACGCGTCGAGGATCTGACCGTCGTCGTGGCAGACCCAGACGTTGCGACCATCGGTGACGAGCCGCAGGCTCGAGAGATCGTGGCCCGCGTCTCGCACCGCGGCGAGGGCGGTGCGCACACGGGCCGACGCCAGCCCGGCGTCGAGCATCGACCGCACGACCCGCAACGCGACGAGGTCGCGGAATGCGTACCCACCCTCGGGGTCACCGGGCGGGACGAGACCCGAACGGGACCAATGCCGCAGCTGCGCGACCGAGCAGTTGCAGAGCCGGGCCGCCTGCGCCTGAGTGAAGCTCACCCGACGCGGTTCAGGAATCGTCGCGACGGAAACGATCGCGCCACTGGCGGCCTCGGTCGCCGAACATCCCCCGCAGGCCGCCCTGCGCGCGGAGGCCGCCGGTGAGCGTCTCGAGGCCGGCCCGACCGAGCTTGCGGACATGCCGCTCGATGACGAGCGAACAGCCGAGCATCACCGCGAATCCGATCGCACCCACCCAGACGTGCGACGCGAACGTGAACACCAACAAGACGAGCCCACCGAGCAGACCCAGCGCGGCCCAGCGGATCATGCGCGCCGAATGGCGATACAACGTGGTGCGCGAAACCCGCTCGCCGAGAGCAGGATCGGTCGCGTTGAGGTTCGCTTCGATCTCGCGGAGGATCTTCTGCTCTTCGTCGGAGAGCGGCATGGTTCCTATTCTCGCGCAGCCGCGAGGGGCCAACAACGCGCGGGACCCTCGGCCGGGCCCGCCAACGCGCTCAGGAGGCTCATTTGGCGCCCATTTCCTCGGCCGGGATCGACGCCGATTGCGGTGTACCGCCTTCGGCGGCCGACCGGTAGACGAGGTCGACCAGCCGGTGTGCGGCGAGCGCATCGCCGGCCCGGGGGTGACCGACAGCTGACGGGTCGGGCGCCCGCGCCGTCTGCAGCTGCGCGAGGGCGTCGAGGAAGGCCTTGGAGGGCTCGGCGTACTGCGCCAGGGCCTTGGCGAAGACCTCGGGCAAGGTGAAGCGATCGCTCCAGCCGGGCGGCGCCGCGCTCGTGACACGGTCGCCCGCATCGGTCTCGATGTGGAGGGGACCGAGATAGTCGTCGTCGGTCCAAAGCATCGCCTTCTCGCAGAACACCTCGAGGCGGCGACTCGACTCGCGGCTGAGGACCTGGTGCCACACACTCGTGAGTTGGGCCACCGAACCGTCGGCGTAGGCCAGGGTGACGGCCGCGGTGTCCTCGATGCCCGGATACCCGAAGCGGCAGGCGGTACGGGCCGACACCTCGACGGGATCGCCGAGCGTCCAGCGGAGCACGTCGATGTCATGGATGGAGTGCTCGATCATGGTGCCGCCACCGGCGTGGGCCACATCACCGCGCCAGGTCGAGCCGTACAGACCCTGCACCGGGAAGTACTGGTCGTCGCGCATCACCGCGGTGAGCACACGCCCGTACTCCCCCGACGCCACCGCGTCGGCGATGCTGCGAAAGACCGGAGCCCAGCGCAAGACGAGACCGACTTGGTGCGGAACCCGTTCGAGCGCGGCGGCGACGCGGGTCGCGGTCGCGAGATCCGGCGCGAGCGGCTTTTCGCAAAAGACCGGCAGACCGCGTGCCGCCGCGGCCTCGACCGCGCGGAGGTGGGCCGCCGTCCACGTGCAGACCCAGACCACGTCGACCGCGTCGAGCAACCCGTCGAGCGACGCGCAGGGCTCACCGCCGTGGTGCCGCGCCACCCTGGCCGCCCACGCGGGGTCGTCGTCGAAGGTCGCGGTCAGCCGCGCGTCGACGAGCTCGGCGTCGGCGAGCTGTTGGAGCGCGACCGCGTGCACTGTTCCGATGTGCCCGCAGCCCACCAACCCGATCCGCATCATCTGACCCTCCGTACTTCCTCGTCGGGTTCCACCAACGTCGCCGGACGCACGGCACGCGCGCCGAACCGGTCGCGCACCTCGTCGACTCCGCGCTCGACCGCAGCCCGCCGCTCGGTGCGCACCCGCCGCTCACTCTGGCCGTCGCCGGTCAGGTCGAACGTGGTCTGGGTCGCGGGCTGCGTGTCGAGTTGCGACAGCGAAACCCCCAACAGCCGTACACCGCGCGCGACGTCGAACTCGGCCAAAAGCTCGCGGGCGACGTCGAGTACGACCGTGCTGACGTCGGTGGCCTCGGGCAGCGTGCGCGCGCGGGTACGCGTCTCGAAGTCGGCGAAACGAATCTTGACGTTGATGGTGCGCGCCACCGAACCCGCGGTGCGCAGCCGCATGCACGCCCGGTCTGCGAGGCGCACGAGCTCGCGCTCGCACGCGCTCGAGGTGTGGAGGTCGGCGCCGAACGTCTCCTCCGCCCCGATCGACTTCGCCTCCCGCTCGGGAACCACCGCGCGCCCGTCGTCGTTGTGCGCCAGCGCGCCGAGGTGGCGGCCGAGACCCGAACCGAGCGCTCCGACCAGGACCTGCCCGTCGAGCGCGGCGACGTCGCCGATCGTGCGCACGCCCATGCGTTCCAGCTTCGTGAGCGTCGCCGGACCGACCCCCCACAACCGCGACACCGGAAGCGGCGCGAGAAACGCGCGCTCGGTGCCGGGTTCGACGAGGAGCACGCCGTCGGGCTTCGCGAGGTCACTCGCGAGCTTGGCCAGGAACTTCGTGGAACCCGCACCGACCGACACGCAGAGGCCTACCTCTTCGAGCACCCGCCGCCGGATCGTGGCCGCGATCTCCACGGGAGCACCGAGCATGCGCCGCGCGCCCGCGACGTCGACGAAGGCCTCGTCGATGGAGAGCTGTTCGACGAGCGGCGAGATGGACGCGAGCACTGCCATGACCTCGCGGCTCTTCTCGCCGTAGCGCGCCAGGCGCGGGGTGAGGAACGTCGCCTGCGGACACGCCGCACGGGCGCGGGCCATCGGCATGGCGGAACGGACACCGAAGCGCCGCGCCTCGTAGCTCGCCGTGCTCACGACCCCGCGACCACCCAGCCCGCCGACGATCACCGGACGTCCGCGCAGGCTCGGATCGTCGAGCTGTTCGACCGACGCGAAGAAGGCGTCGAGGTCGACGTGCAGGATGGTCGCGTCGTCGCGCATGGTCACGGGGTCGCGCATGGTCGCGGCGTGACCCGCGCCGCACCCGCGCTCACCGGGGCGCCCGCACGACCCGCATGTCGGCGCGTGTGGTGCCGAACACCTCGTAGTGGAAATCGACCCCGGTGCCCGGAGCCCAGCGATCACGCAACCACGCCGACAACGGCTCCCCCACCCAGGGTGCGCAGGAAGCGAGCAGAGCCGCGCACTCGGTCGGCGGAACGAATGCGGCTTCCACCACGATGCCGTCGGGATCGTCGACGACCACGTCACCTTCGAACCCCACCGCCAGGTGCACCTCGCAGCGCATACGCCATCCCATGTCGGGCGCGTAGGCCCGCACCTCGTACAACGGACCGCTCCACTCGCGCACAACCAGGCCCGTTTCCTCGGCGACCTCGCGCGTGAGGCCCGCGAGGAGGTCGGGATCGTCGGCGTCGATCACCCCGCCGGGTGTGCTCCAGTCCTCGATCCCGCCGCGGCGCTGGTTCCGCACGAGCAGCACGCCGTCGGCCGTCTCGAGCAGTCCTCCGGCGACCGTCCACTCGCGCACGGTCACAGTCTCGCGCTTCGGTTGCCCCCGGGCCGCGCCGATACGATCCGCTCGTGGCCGCCGAGACGACGCCGGAACACCCCAATCTCCCGCGTCGCGGCGCACTCGGGGCGATGTTCGTGGTCATCGCGGTCACAGGATCGCTCGGCGGGCTCATCGGCTACAGCCTGGTCGCCACGACGTGCCCCGACACCCCGACGCGGGCCGAACAGCTCCTGCAGCAGATCCGCGGGTTCGAGGCGCACGTGCCGTCGTGCGCGGTCAAAGAACTCCTCGCCGCACTCGCCGGCACCCTCGTCGCCGCGGTCGGCGCCGCGACGATCGCGATCCTCGTGCTGCGGGCGCAGTCGGAGTGGCGCGGTCACCTTCCTCGCACCCGCACCTGACGCACCTGACCGACCTGGCGTTGCGGACCTACCCGGCGCACCGCGCGTTACGCGAGGCCGATCCGCCGGAACGCCTCCGCGTACTGCACGCCCACGGCGCGGCCCGCGTCGATCGCGCTCTCCCGCAAGAAGTCGCGGAACCAGTCACCCGTCTCGACGAGCTGGCTCGCGTGGCAGAACAACGCCTCGATCTTGCGCTCGAGCGTCGCACCGACGTCGACCCATACGTTCGCCTCGAACGTGCCCGAGAGATCGAGCGCGCGCACCTGATATGTCGCCAGCCCCTCGGCGGTCAACTCCGGGAAGTAGTGCGGATTGCCGGCCACGGGCGCGACCGCGTCGAGCGTCGCCCAACCCGTGATCCGGTGATCGCGATGGTTGACGTACGCGTCGCCGAAGAACACCGCGGTCGGGTCGGGACAACACACGACGTCGGGGCGCACCGACCGGATCAGGCGCACCAACTCGAGGCGCAGGGCCCGGTCGTCCACGATCTCCCCGTCGGGGTGATCGAGATGATGATCCGCGGCGATACCGAGCACCCGTGCCGCGGCCTCCGTCTCGACGACTCGCAGGCCGCGCCAGCACGTCGAGGTCGGCATCGGGGTCGTTGGTTCCCTTGTCGCCGCGGGTCGTCACGACGACGTGGACTTCGGCGCCGGCGTCGGCCCAGCGCGCCAACGTGCCGCCGGCCGAGATCTCGGGGTCGTCGGGGTGGGCGTACACCGCGAGGACAGCGTTCGGGGATCTCGTCGTTCACCACGTCGAGCGCGCTCCCAGCTCGTCGAGCACGCGGATCGTGCGCGCGATCGCCTGATCATCGACATCTTTGTGCGTGACGAAGCGGACCGTGCGCGGGTCGAGCGTTCCCGCCCGCACACCGTGCGCGTCGAGACGGGCGACGAAGTCGCTCGGGAGGCAGGCCTGATCGGCGCACACGATGTTCGTCCGAACGTCCGCGGGGTCGACGCTGCCCGGCCAGCGTTGCGACACGGCCTCCGCGAGCCGGCGCGCCCGGGCGTGATCCTCGGCGAGCCGTTCCACCATCGTCTCGAGCGCGACGACGCCGGCGGCGGCGATCACACCCGCCTGGCGCATCGCCCCGCCCCAGCGGGCGCGCACCGCGCGAGCCGCGGCGATCACGGCGGCCGGACCGCACAGGAGCGATCCGACGGGCGCGCCCAGCCCCTTCGACAAGCAGAACATGACCGTGTCGGCCTCGGCCACGAGCTCGCGCGGCGCGGTGTCGAGCGCGACGGCGGCGTTCCAGATGCGGGCGCCGTCGACGTGCACCGCGAGGCCACCCGCGTGCGCGGACGCGACAGTGTCGCCATATCCGCCGCGGCGATCGGCGCACCCGAGCGCGCCATGTAGGTGTTCTCGACCACAAGCATCGACGGCGTGGGCAGATGGTGCCCGACTCCGTCGATCGCGGCGCGTACTCCGTCGGCCAGGTCCGAAAGGGGGTGCATCTGCACGCCGCTGTTTCCCGGCGCGGCGGCCGCTTCGTAGCGGTACACATGGGCACGGTCGGCACACAGCGCTTCGGTGCCCGGTGCGGCGAGCACCCGGATCGCGAGCTGGTTGGCCATCGTGCCCGAGGGCACATACAGGGCCGCTTCCTTGGCGAGCAGTCCGGCGGCGAGCGACTGGAGCCGGTTGACGGTGGGATCTTCGCCGTAGACGTCGTCGCCGACGTCGGCGTCGGCCATCGCCCTGCGCATCTCGGGCGTCGGGATCGTGACGGTGTCGGACCGGAGGTCGACCAGGGTCACGACTCTTGCCAACCCGGCTTCACCGGTCGTATCAGGCCTTCTTGGATGACGGTCGTCGCGAGCGCGCCGTCCTGGCGGAAGATAAAGCCCTCGGCGAGGCCCCGCGCGCCTTGGGCCGACGGGCTCTTTTGGTGATAGAGCAGCCACTGGTCGGCACGCAACGGCCGGTGGAACCACATCGCGTGGTCGAGGCTCGCGATCATGAAGCGATCGTCGTCCCAAGAGCGCGCGTGCGACATCACCGCGGTGTCGAGCAGTGTGAGGTCGGACGCGTAGGCGACGACACAGGCGTGCAGCAGCGGATCGTCGGGCAACTCGCCGTCGGCGCGGAACCACACGAGCTGTTCCGGCTCACGCGGGCTCGGATCGGGATCGAGCCACCGCGGGAGGCGTGACGATCGGGTGTCGATCGGGCGGTCGCGACGGATCCATTCGGCGAAGCCCGCCGGGAAGCGGTCGATGTACGGCTCCAAGCGTTCCCGCGTCGTCGGCAGTGAGTCGGGGTCGGGCGCGTCGGGCATCGGGTACTGATGGTCCGGACCGGGCTCGTCGATGTGGAACGACGCAGACAGGTTGAAGATCGCGCGCCCGTGCTGGATCGCGATGACGCGCCGGGTGGTGAAGCTCTGGCCATCGCGCAGCCGGTCGACGTCGTACACGATCGGGACGCGCGGATCACCCGGCCGCAAGAAGTAAGCGTGCAGCGAGTGGACCCGACGATCGGAGTCGACGGTCCGCCCCGCCGCCACCAGCGCCTGGCCCGCGACCTGCCCGCCGAAGACGCGCTGACGGTCCTCGTCCGGGCTCACGCCGCGGAAGAGGTTGGATTCGAGCTGCTCCAGTTCGAGCAGGTCGATGAGATCGTCGAGCGCGCGCCCCATAACGCGCAAATGCTACCGGTGGGGGCTCATCCGAAGAACACGCTGGCGGTCTCGAAGAGCCGACCGTCGACGGTCTTCAGATGGGCGACGCCCTCTTCGATCGGGATGCGCACCACGTCGGTGCCGTGCAACGCGACCATCTTGGCGTAGTCGCCCTCGTGTACGGCGGTGATCGCCTCGACGCCGAAGCGCGTAGCGATCACGCGGTCGTAGGCGCTCGGGGTGCCGCCGCGGAGCACGTGGCCCAGCGCGGTCATGCGCGCTTCGTAGCCGGTGCGCCGCTCGATCTCGTCGGCCAGGCGCTGGCCGATCCCGCCGAGGCGAACGTGGCCGAAGTCGTCGACCTCGCCCGTTTGCACCTCCATCGTTCCTTCCTTCGGCATCGCGCCCTCGGCCGCGACCACGATCGAGAAGTTGGCGCCCTGTTGGTGGCGATGCATGAGGCGATCGCAGATCTCTTCGATGTCGAACGGTTCCTCCGGGATCAAGATGATGTCGGCGCCGCCCGCCATGCCCGAGTAGGTCGCGATCCAGCCCGCGTGGCGACCCATCACCTCGACCACCATCACGCGGTCGTGGCTCTCGGCGGTCGTGTGGAGGCGGTCGATCGCGTCGGTGGCCGTCTGCACCGCGGTGTGGAAGCCGAAGGTGAAGTCGGTACCGGAGAGGTCGTTGTCGATCGTCTTCGGGACACCGACGACCTTCACCCCGTCGGCCTCGAGCTTCATCGCGACCCCGAGGGTGTCCTCGCCCCCGATCGCGATCAGCGCGTCGATCCGGTCGCGGGCCAGCGTTTCGAGGACGCGCTGGAGCCCGTCGTCCGACTTGTAGGGATTCGTCCGCGACGTGCCGAGGATCGTTCCGCCGCGCGGAAGAAGTCCCCGCACCGACCACAGCGACAGGTCCATCGACTCACCCTGCAGCAGCCCACGCCAACCGTGGCGATATCCGACGATCGTGTGCCCGTACTCGCCGACTCCCTTGCGCACGACCGCTCGGATCACCGCGTTCAGCCCCGGGCAGTCACCGCCGCCGGTCAGCATCCCGATCCGCATGACTGCCTCCTCTGCTTTCCTCTATCCTGCCGCGTGTCCGCGCCCCGGGCATCACATCGATGGACCAACCAACCCCGGACCCCACCCCAGCCCCTGCGGCCCCGGCCCCCGAACGGACAGCGCGACGAACGGGTCTCGGCGCGGTTACGCACGCTCGTACCCGACGAACGCGTCGTCGCGTGGGCCCAGGGCTGGGTTTCGCGCGAAGTGCGCTGGCACGGCCTGCTCGCGGCCCGCACGCTCGACTTCGCCGTTGTCACCGATCGCTCCTTTTACCTGTTCAGCACCGGCTTCTTCAGCCGCCGCGTCCGCCGCTGCGTCTTCTCCGCGCCCCTCGACGGCATCTTCGTCTCCGACGAATCGGTACCCAGCGGGGGTCGTCGCCTCCGCCTCATCGCCCGCTCGCTTCGTCCGCTGTGGATCGAACTCCGCGCCGACGAGCGGACGAAGGCGTTCGCCGGCGCGCTGCTGGCGCGCTCGCGGGCCGTACAGCCTTGAGCTGCGTCATCGCGATCGATGCCGGCACGACCGGCGTCCGGGCCTTCGCCGTCGACGACGAAGGCCGGCCGCTCGCCCGATCGTATCGGGAGTTCCCCCAGCACTTCCCCCGGCCCGGTTGGGTCGAGCACGACGCCGACGACATCTGGCGGGTGACCGCGCAGACGCTCGCCGAGGTCGCGCGCGAGGTCGACGACCGGGGCGAGACGGTCGCCGCGATCGGCATCACCAACCAGCGCGAGACGGTCGTCGTCTGGGATCGTCACACCGGCGAACCACGCGCCCGGGCAATCGTGTGGCAGGACCGTCGCACCGCCGAGCGCTGCGACGAGTTGCGCGCGGCGGGGCACGAACCGATGATCCGCCGCGCGACCGGGCTCGTGCTCGATCCCTACTTCTCGGCCTCGAAGTTGTCGTGGCTCATCCACACCGGCGGCGTGCGCGCCGACGACGACCTCATGTTCGGCACAGTCGATACCTGGATCCTCTGGAAGCTCACCGGCGGCGTCGACGGCGGGGTGCACGCGACCGATCCGTCGAACGCGAGCCGCACGATGCTCTACGACATCGAGGCAGGCGCCTGGTCGGAGTCGCTGTGCGCGCTGTTCGAGGTCCCGTCGTCGTGCCTGGCGGAGGTACGACCATCGAGCGGACGTTTCGGCGTCACCGATCCCGCCCACGCCGGCGGGCTGCGGGTCGCGGTCAGCGGCATAGCCGGCGACCAGCAGGCCGCGTTGTTCGGGCAGGCCTGTGTGGCGCCCGGGATGACGAAGAACACCTACGGCACGGGCTCGTTCGTCCTCACGAACGTCGGTGCCGGGCTCCCGGAGCCCGTCGACGGCCTCCTGACGACGATCGCCTGGTCGCTCGCGCCCGGCGAGGTGACGTACGCGATGGAGGGCGCGATCTTCGTGACCGGCGCCGCGATCCAGTGGCTTCGTGACGGGCTCGGCATCATCGCCGACGCCGCGGAGATCGGTCCGCTGGCCGCGTCGGTCGCCGATTCGGGCGGCGTGCACGTGGTGCCCGCGTTCACGGGCCTCGGATCGCCGTGGTGGGACCCGTACGCGCGCGGAACGATCGTCGGGATCACCCGCGGTACGAACCGCGCGCATCTGGCCCGCGCCGTCGTCGAGGCGATGGCGTTCCAGACCGCCGACGTCGTCGACGCGATCACGAGCGCGAGCGGCCTCGACGACATCACCGAGATGCGGGTCGACGGCGGCGCCTCGGTGATGGATCTCTTGTGCCAGTTCCAGGCCGACGTCCTCGGCGTGCCCGTGCGTCGCGCCGCGATCCAAGAGACCACCGCCCTGGGCGCGGCGTTCCTGGCCGGGATGGCGGAGGGCGTGTGGCCCTCGGCCGAAGCCGTCAACACCCGTTGGACCGCCGACGCGTCGTTCTCCCCCACGATGCCCGACGCCGAGCGCGCCGGGCGGACCGCGACCTGGCACCGCGCCGTCGAGCGGTCACGCGACTGGTCGCGCGAGCAGGCCTGACCCGCCCGAACGACGCCGGCCCGAACTACGAAGCCGCGGACGTCGGCGTGCGGACGTCGCTGAAGCTCGCGACCCGGGCGGTCTCGGTGGGAATGTCCTCGGCGCGCTTGGTGGCGTAGGTATCGACGTACTCGTAGCCGGAGAGCTGGCAGATCTCGTACATCACTTCGTCGGTGAGCTCGCGTAGCGCCATGCGCGCGCGTTGGCGCGTCCGGTGTAGCGCGCGGGATCGATCGGCTCACCGAACCGGATCGTCACCCGCCGGAACAGCTTCGGCAGGCGAGAGTCGATCGGCTGCACGTCGTCGGTACCGACGAGACCGATGGGGACGATCGCAACGTTGCACTGCAACGCGAGCCGGGCGATCCCGGTATGGCCGCGGTGCAACAGGCCGTCGCGCGTCCGCGTGCCCTCCGGATAGATCGCGAAGACCTTGCCGGCGCGCAGGACCTCGGCGGCCGACGCGAGCGCCCGTTCGCTCGCGGTCCCGCCTTCGCGCCGAATCGGGATCTGGCCGCAGCTGCGGAAGAACCACGCGGTCTTGGGGTCGTCGAAGTAGTCGGCCTTGGCCACGAATGTGACCCGGCGGCGGATGACGAGCGGGATGAAGATCGAATCGAGAAACGACCGGTGGTTCGCGGCCAGGATCACCGCACCGCGGCGCGGCACGTTCTCACGACCGACGACGCGGACGCGCACGAAGATGCGCACGAACGGCGTGACGAGGGCTTTGACGATCCAATACAAGCGTCGTCAGCGTACGCCGCACGCTGCTCGCCGGCTCGGGATCAGGCGGCTGCGGGCGTCTCGATCATGGGGGGTTGGAGACGCCCGGCGAGCGCATCGACGACCGCCATCGTGTCGGCGACCTCCTCGCGCTCACGGCGGGCGTTGTCGATCGCCCGTCCGGTTCCGAGCTCGTACAGGAGGTTGGCGGGCGAAAAGGCGAAGAGCATGCGAAGCATCGGGTCCTCCTTCGACCCTGCGAGTGTGCGTGACCGACATGGCGCGCCGGTTCCGACCAGGTCACAGCCACGCGAACAACGGTTGACCGGAGCCTGACAAATCGCCCACCCCGGCTGCCGAGAACAGCGTCGACGAGGCAACGAACCGGACAACGAACCGGCACCGGATATTGACCGAGCGGTCAAGGGCAGGGCTACGCTCGCCGGCATGCGGCGCAAGCTCACTCCGAGGGGTCGCGAGCGGCGAGATCAGCTGATGGAGTGCGGCGCGCGCCTGTTCGCGGAGCGGGGCTACCACCCCACGTCGGTCGCCGACATCGTGGCCGCGCTCGGCGTCGGCAAGGGCGTCTTCTACTGGTACTTCGCCTCGAAAGAGGAGCTGCTCACCGAACTGCTCAAGGCGTCGAACCACGATCTCCGCAAGCGCCAACAACAGGCCATCGGCGACGAGGCCGACCCCGTCCGGCGCATCGAGCTCGGCATCCGGGCCTCACTCGCCTGGTTCGCGGAGCACCGCGAGTACTTCGCGATCATCCAGTTCGCGGCGACCGACGAGACGTTCGCGCCGGTGCTCGCCCGTAACCGGGAGATCTCGATCGCCGACACGATCCGCCACCTGAAAGACGGCATCGTCGACGGCCGCATCGCCGATCGCGATCCCGCCCTGCTCGCACACGCCATCCATGGTGTCGTGGCCGAGCTGACCCGCCACACCCTCATCGAAGCCAACCCGCCCGTGACCGAGGTCGCCGACCTGTGCGTCGCGTTCTGCCTCGAAGGGCTGCTCGGCTGACGGCCGGTTCATCCGAGCTTGGTGAGTCCCTTGCGGATCTGGCGCATGGCCTGCTGGATCCGCTTTTCGTTCTCGACGAGTGCGAAACGCACGTAACCCTCGCCACCCGGACCGAATCCGGAGCCCGGCGAGAGCGCGACCTTCGCTTCTTGGACGCACATCGTCGTGAACTCGATGCTCGTCATCTCCGCGTACGGCTCCGGGATCGGCGCCCACACGAACATCGTCCCCTTGGGTCGCTCGATGTGCCAGCCCAGCCGGTCGAGGCCGTCGATCAACGCGTCGCGCCGGCCCTTGTAAATGGCGTTGACTTCCTTCGGGAACTCGGGCGCCTCGTTCATCGCAACAGTCGCCGCAATCTGGATGGGCTGGAACGAGCCGTAGTCGAGATACGACTTGAGCTTCGCGAGCGCGGCGACGATCTCGGCGTTCCCGACGAGGAATCCCATCCGCCAGCCGGCCATGGAGAACGACTTCGTCAACGTGTAGAGCTCGACCGCGACGTCCTTCGCGCCCGGAACCTGCAGGATCGACGGCGGGTCGTACCCGTCGAAGCCGAGATCGGCATACGCGAAGTCGTGGACGACGATGATGTCGCGCTCACGCGCGAACTCGACGAGCTGAGCCATGAACTCGAGGTCGACGCACGCGGTGGTGGGATTGTGCGGGAACGAGGTGACGATGACGCGTGGCCGCGGCCACGCCTGCTCGTACGCGCCGCGCATGTTCTCGAAGAAGTTCTGTCCCGGACCCATGCGCACGTAGTGCACGCCCGCGCCGGCGAGGATCGGGCCCCAGATGTGGATCGGATACGACGGTGACGGCACGAGGGCGGTGTCGCCCGGACCGACCAACGCGAGCATGAGGTGCGAGAAGCCCTCCTTCGCGCCGATCGTCGAGCAGATCTCGGTCTCGAAGTCGAGGGTCACTCCGAACTTGCGCTCGTAGAGCGCGGCCACGGCTTCGCGCAGCTTGGGAATGCCCTTGCTCGTGGAGTACCGGTGGTTGCGCGGGTTGCGTACCGCCTCGATGAGCTTGTCGACCGCGATGTCGGGCGACGGCAGATCCGGATTCCCGAATGCGAGGTCGACGACGTCTTCGCCGGCCCGCCGCAGCGACATCTTCAGCGCATCGATCTGCGCAAACGCGTACGGCGGCAATGCGTTGATCCGTCGGAACTCCATCATGGTCAACGGTACCAGCCGGGTTGGGGCCTCCCGATAGTTTTGCGGCCGTGCCCAAGCCGTTTCCCGCCCGCCCGAAGGCCGTGCTGCTCGACGTCGGTGGCGTCTTCTTGGTGCCTGCGCACGATCGCATTCTCGGTGCGTTCGAGCGGGCCCGCCTTACGCCCCCCGCAGAGACCCTGGATCGCGCGCACTACGCCGGCGCCCGCGCCTTTCCGGTAACTGCCGACGGCCGGCTCGACTGGCCGCAACAGTGGCGGGCGTATCTCGACGGATACATGAGCGAGTGCCACGTGCCGGCCGATCGCCGCGAGGAGTTGCACGAGCACCTCGACAGTGAGTTCGCCGACGCCGCGCTCTGGCTACGCGAGCTTCCCGGCGTGCGCGCGACGGGCTGCAGGCGCTCGCAACGACGGGCGTACGGCTCGGCATCATCTCCAACGCCGACGGGCTGATCGCTTCGCGCCTGGCCGAAGCGGAAATCCTGCAGGTCGGACCGGGGATCGGTGTTCCCGTCGAATGCGTCATCGATTCCGGCGCCGTGGGCGTCATGAAACCCGACCCCCGCATCTTCCATCTTGCGCTCGACGCGATGGCGATCGACGCCGCCGACGCGTGGTACGTCGGCGACATGCCCGGCATCGACGTCGTGGGCGCGCGCGCCGCGGGTCTGAACCCGGTGCTGATGGATCCCTACGAGTTCCACCTCGACGCCGATTTCAATCGTGTCTCGTCGCTTACCGACCTCGCGGGGATCTTGGGTTCGCGCTGACGCGTCGCGAACCCCGCGAGCACGCGCGCGAGATCAGCAGGCCGGCTCGTTCACGACCCCGCCCATCGCTGCCACAGACATCGGCCGTAGCCGCGCCGCCGCGGCGGCGGCCACGTCGGGCGCGCAGTCGTGGTAGAAGAACTCGACGACCCGCGCGGGGTCGACACTCACCGTGTCGCCGTCGAACTGCACCGCCTCGCCGAGTCTGGTCTCGTCGCCACCGGCGAGCGTGTTCGCGATGACACTCTCCCCCGCGTCGAGCGCGAACGCGGTGAGGTACACGAGTTGCTCTACGTTCGGGTGCGCACCACCTTCGGAGATCACGGCGCCGCCGTACGAGTGACCGACCAGCACGACCGGTCCCTCGATCGCGTCCAGCGCGGCACGGAGATTGCCCGCATCGGCGTGCAGATCCGACCCCGGCCGAGTCACCGACGGATTGTCGACGGTCGCGGTCGCGATGCCATCCGCGGCGAGCAGCTCGCGGAGCGGCTCCCAACACCAGCTCCCGTGCCAGGCCCCGTGCACCAACATGATCGTGGCCGAATCGGTCATGACGTGGCACCGCGCATTGCGTCATCATCCCCCGTGCGTCATCCCCCGGGCCTTACGGGCGCGTGGTTGCCCGCATACCGCGAAGGGTGACGGTCCGGTCACATCACGGTAACGCCGTCCTGGCAGGTTGGCGGGCATGGAGGCACTCACATGACCGACTCCGAGAAGCTGCTCGTCGCGCTCATCAGCGGGTCCGACGGGGTCCACGTCGACGAGGCGACGAGCACGCTCGCGCTGCTGGCCCGCCTCCACGACCTCCGAGAACACCGCCGCGCGCTCGTCTCGAACGCAGCCCGGAAGTAGGACGACGATGAAGATCAAACGCAGCACCGCAATCCTCGCGAGCATCGCCATGGTCGCCGCCGCGATCGCCGGATTCGCGATCGGGAAGGCGACCTCCTCCACGACGTCGGAGTTCAAGAACTCGGCGACCGTCCCCGCACCGCCCGTTCTCGCCAAGCTGGGCTTGTACCCGGGCTTCGCCAGCCCCGCCTACCTCCAGGCATTGGAGACCTGGCTGGGACGGAGCGCGTCATACATCGTCCAGTTCGGAGACGTGCGCACGAACTCGGCCTTCATGTCTTCGGTCTGGGGTGAGGTCGTGAACGCCGGCGCGTTGCAGACGATCTCGGGTCGCCTGAACCTGGTCGAGTCGGTTCCGCTGGCCTTCGGCAACTTCGTCGACGCGTCCACCGCGGCCGGGCAAGCGACCGCGCGTGCACAGCTGCAGGCAACCGCGAACGGGACGAACGACGTCGCGTTCAGAGTCGCGGCCAACTACATCAAGAACGGCGGTTACCCGAACGCGATCATCCGCCTCGGCTGGGAGTTCGACGGCGGCTGGATGCCGTGGTCGTCGAAGGGCAACGAAGCCCTGTTCATCCAGGCCTACCGGCACGTCCATGACCTCTTCCGGGCTATCTCGCCGAGTTTCACCTTCGACTGGAACGGCGACTCGGGATACCTGCAGGCGCAGACCGCGGCCTACCCCGGCGATGCCTACGTCGACATCGTCGGGCTCGACATCTACGACAAGGGCATGGGCGGCGCCACCGCCTGGAACTCGTCGACCAAGGCATGGAGCAGTCCGGCGGCGGCCTGGGCCAAGATCCTCCCCAACCTCGTCGCGCAGCGCGATTTCGCGATCGCGCACGGCAAGGCGGTGAGCTATCCCGAGTGGGCACTCACGGGCGTGAACGCCACGACGAAAGCGAACGTCGGCGGCGACAACCCCACGTTCGTGGAAGGGATGTACAACTGGATGGGCAGCTTGCCCGCGACCGGTGCCGGGAGTCTGCGGTATCAGGCCTACTTCAACGAAGACGCCGCTGACGGGAACCACAAGGTCAACACCGGAAACTTCCCCGTCGCCGCGGCCAAGTTCCAAGCGCTCTTCTCGTCTTCCGCGCTCCCGGCCCCGACTTCGAGTACGACCGGCCCACCGGTGATCGCCCCGACGACCACGACCACCGCACCGACCACGACAACGACCACCGCACCGACCACGACCACAGCAGCGACAACAACGACCGTACCGGCCACAACCACAGCACCGACAACGACCACCGCGCCGACCACGACCACCACCGAGGCGACGTCGTCGTACATCGTCACCTGCGGAAACGTCACGCACCTCTGCACGATCATCCCGAAGTGACCGGACCGGACCCGTCACGGCCTCGGGCGTAGGCACTTTCCCGCATCCTTGCGGGTCAGTACGCCCGAGGCGCAGCGCACTGGGTGACTCTCGCCCCGCTCGGGCACAAACCCTCAAGCGCCGGGCCCTCGTTCCCGACCCATACGTACGTGGACGACACGTCTCGCATCGATCAGGATCCGGTCGAGTCGGCGTTCCGCGCACTGTTGGCGTCAGCGCCGGGCGCGAGCGTCGCCGCGATCACAACGCACGGATTGTTCGTCGCGCTGCCCGAGTCGATCGAGCGCTACGGTCATCCATTCCTCGACGCCCGATCCGCCCTCGACCTGGTCGACCCGTCAGAACGGCCGACGGTGATCGACGCGTGGGATCGCGTGCGCGAAGCCGGAGTAACCCGGGCGAGAGTGCAGTTGCGCGCCGGCGGCGAGGGCACGCTCTACTTCTTCGATACCCGCGAACGCCACGGTGTGTTGCTCGGAGCGCTCGTCGCCGACGATGCGCTCAGCGCCCGCGCCATGCCCGAACCGGTAAGCATCACCCCGCGCGTCGCAATGCAACGCAAGAACGACATCGCCGTGTTCGTCGAGGTCGACGACGCGACCACGCGGCATGCTCGGCTTCTCGCGCGAGGAGATGATCGGAAGCGCTTCGCTCGACTTCGTTCATCCCGACGATCACGACCGCGCCGTCGAGAGCTGGATGGACATGCTCGGTAGCGTGGGCGACAAGCGCCGGACCCGCCTCCGATACCGCCGCGCCGACGGGTCGTGGATCTGGCTCGAGCTGACGAACCAGAACCGCCTGGGCGACCCGACCGATCCCCACGTGCTGACCGAGGCGCTCGACGTGAGCGACGAGATGGCGGCCCACGAAGCGGTGCGCGTTCGAGAACAACTGTTGCACCGGGTCGCCGAGACGGTCCCCCTCGGCCTCCTGCACCTCGACCTGCACGGAAACGTCTTGTACGCGAACGAGCGGTTGCACGAGATCCTGGGCATCGAGAAGGTCCACGGATCCACGCGGCCGTTCACGAACGTGGTGCCCGCCGACCGCGGACTCCTCGATCTCACGCTCGAGCGCCTGATGACCGACGGTGCCGACTGCGACCTCGAGGTCGGGGTGACGACACGCCGGCGGAACGACGATCGGTTGTGTCACCTCCGGCTCCGGGCGTTGTGTGATCCGCACGGCGAAGTCACCGGCGCGATCGTGTGCGTCGAGGACATCACCGAACACGCG
The DNA here is from genome assembly GCA_963839575.1 of uncultured Actinomycetes bacterium. Lineage (GTDB taxonomy): Bacteria > Actinomycetota > Acidimicrobiia > IMCC26256 > PALSA-610 > PALSA-610. The sequence continues at coordinate 230,686 of CAWIVQ010000003.1, forward strand.
GTGGGCCCGCGCCGAGCTCGAGCACCGGGCGACGTTCGACCCGTTGACGGGATGCCTGAACCGGGCCTCGGTGCTGAACAACCTCGACACCCAGATCGCCGCCGGTTCGCCGCTCGGCGTGATCTTCCTGGATCTCGACGACTTCAAGGGCGTCAACGACGAGCACGGTCACGGCACCGGCGACCTCGTCTTGATCGAAGCCGTCCGCCGGATCACGAGTTGTGTTCGCGACTCCGACACCGTCGGACGTATCGGCGGCGACGAGTTCCTCGTGGTCTGCGCCGACACACCCGATCTCGATGCGGTGATGTTGGTCGCGAACCGCATCGCCGACGCGTTGACCGTCCCGCTCGTGCTCGGGGAGCCGACCACGGCAGGTCGCGAACGCGGTTGCCCGGCCGAGGACGCGATCGCGATGCGAGCCAGCATCGGCGTCGCGCTCTCGTCGGGCGCGACGACGAGCGAGTCGCTCGTCGCCGCCGCCGACGCCGCCATGTACACATCGAAGCGGGGCGGCCGCGGCCGTCCGGTCGCGGTCGCGCCGGGCTCGCGCTGAGACCGCGCCGCGTACCGGTTGCGCCGCCACCGGGCCCGGGCCTCGGGTTCCAGCTGAGGACTCGCGGCCTCCCGGTTCGTGGCTCATGGCCCTATTCGCCGACCGGGGCCGGGACCATCGTCAGGGGCATGATCGGCTTGAACGGCGCCCTCGTAGCAACACTCTGTGTCGCATACTTCGTGCTCATCGTCTGTGCCTTGTCGTACGGGCCCTCGGCACTCGTCACCGACACCACGACGACGCGTGGCGAGCGCGTGGCGACGCATTGTGATGTTCCCCGGCCATCCGACGCGCCCTCGAAGACGACCTGTCGCGCCGGTTCGGCGCCTCCGGCGCTGGTCGTGTACACGCACTCGATGATGGATGACGAAGGGATGTCGCGAAGGATCGACCAGACCATCGACGACATCGTCCTGACCTTGCGACAAAACGAGCGACGCTGTCCCGGCGATCAGCGCCAGGCGGTTCGCTGCGAGCGTCGCCGTCGACCGCAGAACCGCCGCTACTCGACGGGCGTCGCGGTCGCGGAGGGCGAACCCGGTTCGAGGCCGCAGGTCAGGCGATGACCTCGTAGGGCTCAGCGTAGAACTGGCTGTACCACTTGCGGAACTTGAGGATCGGGCCGTCGGTATCGGCGAGCGCGGGAGACGGCAAGAACCGCTTGTGCTCCCAGATCGGGCGGTCTTCTTGGATCTGCTTGTTGATCTCCTTCACGAACGCGTCGGCGACCGTCGACGTCAGCTTCTCGTCGTCGAACTTACGCACGATGAAGTTGAACCGCACCTGCGTGCTGTTCTCGTCGATCGGAGTCGTGGTCGCGATGTTGATCGCATCGACGATCCCACTGAACCACACCTTGGAGAATCCGGGGCCGTAGTTGTACACGTCGATACGACCTTCGGTGACACCGCGTGGCGTCACGTAGGTCTGCTTCGACAGCATCGACGAACACGGCCCGTCGGTGTTGTACTCCTCGACGTCGGCAACGGTGTCGGTACCGTGCACGAACCGGAAGTGCGCGGGGTCGGCCCCGTTCTCCGACATCTCCTGCGGGATCGTGCGGATCACGTACGACGACGCGTAGAAGTCGCTCCACGCGGGATCGCCGATCTCATCGATGACCGGGATCTCCCACTTCGGGTCCTCCTCGAACGGGTGATACCACGCGAGCACGAACCCGTTGCGCTCGACCACGGGATAGGTGCGCACCCGCGCCTTGCGGTTGGTGCGCTGGCTGTACGGGATGTTGGAGCAGGCGCCGTCGCCGTCGAACTTCCAGCCGTGGAACGGGCATGTCAAGAGGTCGCCGTCGACCGACCCGCCGTACGCGAGATGCGCGCCGAGGTGCGGGCAGAACGCGTCCTGCAGGTGGAAGGTGCCGCCCATGTCACGCCACAGCACCATCTCGCGACCCCAGTACTCGACTGCGGTCACCTCGCCGGGCGCGAGGTCGCTCGGGAACGCGACCTGGTACCAGCCAAACGGGATCGGGAACGGGAACCGACGATCTGCCATGGCGAGATTTTAGAACACGTTCCAATATTGCCGCCGGTCGCGGCCGATTAGCGTTCGGCGCATGGAGCGTGATCTGGGCGGTGTCGGCACCAAGGTCGTGTTCGAGGACCACCGGGTCCGGGTCTGGGTGCTCTCCCTGGCGCCGGGCGAACGCAGCGCGGTCCACCGCCACGACCACGACCACCTGCTGATCCAGGTGCAGGGCGACCGGATCGCGGTCGACCCCGAGCCCGATACCGAAAGCCCGTATCGCGACTTCTTCGAGGCCGAGGTGATCCCGGGCATGGTCACCCACGTGCCCAAGGGCGGCATCGAGACGGCCGTCAACACCGGCGTCGAGGCGTACTACGAGATCATCGTGGAGCTCAAGACTCCCTAGTCGCGATCTTCTTGGCCCAGGGGTAGTCGGGTTTGCCGCTCGGCGAACGCTCGATCTTGTCGACGAGGTGTAGCTCGCGCGGGACCTTGTAGCCGGCGACGTGCAGGCGCGCGTGGGCGTCGAGCTCCTCGAGCGTCGCGTCGTGATCGGGACGCATCTCGACCACCGCCGCGACCCGCTCACCCCACCGCTCGTCGGGCACACCGACGACGACGACGTCGAACACCGCGGGATGCGCCTTCAATGCGGCCTCGACCTCTTCGGGGTAGATCTTCTCGCCGCCGGAGTTGATGCACACCGAACCGCGCCCGAGCAGCGTCATCGTGCCGTCGGCTTCGACGATCGCCGAATCGCCCGACACCGAGAAGCGCCGGCCGTTCACCATCACGAACGTGGCCGCAGACTTCTCCGGGTCCTTGTGGTAGCGCAGCGGCACGTTGCCGCCGCGGGCCATGCGACCCACGATCCCCGAGCCCGGCTGCACGACGTTCATGTCGTCGTCGAGAACCACGGTGTCGGGACCCATCTTCACCGTCGGGAGCCCGGGCTTTTCCTCGCCGCCCTTCATGATCACGCGCACGCCGTTGTATCCCGTCTCGGTCGAGCCCACCGCGTCGGCGATCACGAGATTCGGGAACCGCTCGTGGAACTGCGCCTTGACCGTCGCGCTGAACACCGCCGCGGTCGACGCGACCGCAACCAACGACGCCGCGTCGTACCCGCCTTCGTCGAGCGCCTCGATGAGGGGGCGCCCCATGGCGTCGCCGGTGATGCTGAGGGTCGGGATTCGGTACTTCTCGACCACGCGCCACACGTCGTGCGCGTCGAACTTCGGTGTCAGCACCGTCGTGCGACCGTTGATCAGTCCGTTGATGGTCCCCCACTGGGCGGCGCCGTGCATGAGGGGCGCGATCACCACCGCGAAGCCGGCGTCGTCCGGCGCCTCGGCCGCGGCTTTGGCGAACTCGTACTCGTCGGTCACACGCACGCCGGTATCGAAGTTGACGAGTCCGCCGAGGACGCAGAGCACGTCTTCTTGGCGCCACACCACACCCTTGGGCATACCCGTGGTGCCGCCCGTGTAGAGGATGTAGATGTCGTCGTCGGACCGCTCGCCGAAGTCGCGTTCGGGACCACCGCTCGCCACCGCTTCGTCGTAGTCGACCGAGCCGATCTCCGAGGTGTCGGTGCCCGACCCGTCGTCGATCGCGATGAGGTGCCGCAGCATGGGCAGCGCGTCGCGCACTGCGGCGATGCGCGGGGCGAACTGCGCGTCGTGTACCAGCGCGACGAGGTCGGCATTGTCGAAGAGGTAGCGCAGCTCGGCCTCGACGTAGCGGTAGTTCACGTTCACCGGCACGGCGCGCAGCTTGTAGGCCGCGAAGATCGTCTCGACGAAAGCGTGACTGTTGAAGCCGTAGATCCCCACGTGGTCGCCGGGGCCGATGCCCTGTGCGGCGAGATGGTGCGCCAGGCGGTTCGCCCGCTCCTCGAGCTGGGCGTAGGTGCGGGGCTCGTCGGCGACGATGAGTGCGACCCGGTCGGGGACGGCGTCGACGATGTGCTCGATGAGATCTGCGATGTTCCAGGCCATGGCTCGTAGTTGAGCACCGAGGACCCGGACAATGCGAGACCGCGATCCCGCGGCGCCGCGGGCGGCGATATGACCGGTTCCCTCAGGGCGGGCCGTCCGCGGGCCGATCTTGTCGGGGTGAGACGCTTCGTTTCGGTCGGCACGGTGGCGGGTGCGATCTGCGTGATCCTCGTGGCCGTCGTGTTCATCGGGATCGCGACACAGCGGCATTCCGACAACACGAGTGGCGACGGTTGGACGTCGTGCCCGTCCGGCTCGCCGGCCGCGTGCGCGAATCGCCTGGCCAAGGCACTGAGCCGCGGACGCGCACTCGCTGCCCACGATCACGACCCCGTCCGGGCTCGGGTACGAACGGGGTTTCGTCACGAACGCCGTCACACCGCCGGCCGGCTTCTTCGTGTTCCGAACGACGAGCGGGAACAACGGCGCGCAACCGCAGGAGATCACATTGCGCGTCTCGCCGCTGCGGTCCGGCCCGTACGACACCGCGCACCTCGGAGGGAAGGCGGGTCGGCTTCCGAGCGGCCGACCGTACTTCGACCTCTCCACCACGTTGCGGTCGGGGCCGTTCGTCGAGCGTCTCGGCGACTTCGAGCTCGTCATCTCCTTCGACGGGAGCCGGACGGCCGCCGCGCTGCGGACGACGAAGCTCGCGTTGCTCGACTCCGTCACCGAGGCGAAGTAGACGAACCGTTCCCGCGCTCTCGGTCAGGCCGTCGCCATCTCCATGAACGTGCGCAGCTCGCGGGGAACGTCGGGGCCCATGGGGGCATAGAGGATCTCGGTCGCGCCCACGTCGGCCAGCGCGTCGATGCGCATGCGCACCTCCGGCGCCTCACCGGTCCACGTGAACGCCTTGAGCAGTTCGCCGTCGAGCAAGGGCCGGTCGCGGTCGGTGACCTGCACGAGATGGTCTTCGTGGACCGCCAGATGGCGTTCGGTCTCGGGTATCTGCTCCAAGCGGTTACGCCATTCGGCGCCGCCCGGCAGAGCATCGACCGACGCGGGATCGCCTTCGTACATCGCGTGGTACACGACGGTGAGGGCGGCGCCGGCGGCCGCGAGCGCACGCGCCGATCCCGGGCTCTCGCCCGGGTCGAGGACCGTGCCGAACGCGAGCACGGAGCACCAGTCGAACTGGGGATCGCCGCCGCCGATCGTCATCACGCCGTCGCCGAACTCGTGCGCGACCGCCATGCCCTTGGGCCCGTTGGCGGCGACCACGATCGGGGTACGGATCGGACGGGCTGGCGCGAAGTCGAGTCCGTGCAGCATCTGCACGACGGCACCGTCGACCTCGACCTTGTCGCCGCGCAGCAGTGCTCGCAGCTGCTCGATGTAACGGCGGGTCCAGGCCCAGGTCAGGGGCTTTTGGCCCATCGCCATCCGGCCGGTGAATCCCGTGCCGATGGCGACGGCGACACGGCCCGGCGCGAGCTGTTCGAGCGTGGCGATCGCGCTCGCCTGGGCGAGCGGGTGGCGCAGGTTCGGGACCAAGACCGCGGGTCCGAGCACGATGCGGTTCGTGCGCTGCGCCGCGAGCGCGGCGATCACCCAGATGTCGCCGTACAACGCGGGCGAGTCGAAGAGCCATGCGCGCTCGTAGCCGAGCCGCTCCGCCTCGACGATGTGATCGACGACATGTGGGCCCGGAGGGAACGCGCACGAGATCTGCACGAAGCGCGCTACTTGCCCGTGAGCTCGGCGACGAGCGGCGCGAAATCGCGCGCCTTCTCGCCGGGGATCACGCTGTAGCTGTATCCCCAACGTTCACGGCGCTCGTGGAGCCGATCGGCGCATTCCGGGATCGACCCGATGAGCGTCAACGGCGAGGCGAGCACGTCGGCGGGGTCGGCGCTGAACAGCTGCCCCATGACGTCGGCGACGCCGGGCGTGTCGTCGGTGACCTCCGCCGCGGCCAGCCAGGCATTGATCTCGATCTTGTCGAAGCGCGCGCCGGCCCCCTCGCGCAGCCACCCCAACTTCTGATCGATGCGCTCGGGCATTGCATCGTGAGCGGCGTCGGTGTCGATCTCACCGGAATGAATCGACGCGTTTACCCCGACGATGTCGGCGACGGAACCGGCGAAGCGCAACACACGCGGCTGGCCACCGCCGATGATGAACGGCGGTCCCCCGACGGCGAACGGACGCGGGGTACCCGGCAGGTCGGTGATGCGGTAGTGCTCACCCACGAAGGTGACCGGCTCGTCGGCGAAGAGCGCCTTCAGGATCTTCGTGTGCTCGATCATCCGGTCGACGCGCACCTTGGGCGCGTCCATGGGGATTCCCGAGCGGTCGTAGTCGAGCTTCTTCCAGCCCGCTCCGACACCGACCTCGAGCCTGCCCTCCGACAACACGTCGACCGACGCGAGCTCGCGCGCGAGTACGGCCGGATGGCGGTAGTCGCAGTCGAACACCAGCGCGCCGACCTTCAACGTGGTCGTGAGCACCGCGGCCGTGGCGATCGCGGCAATCGGCCCGAGCCCTTCGTCGAAGTGGTCGGGGACGAACAAGGTGGAATAGCCGAGCGCTTCCAGCTCGCGGACCGTATCGGCCCAGGTGCTCCCGTCGAGCGGGCCGTGGACCTCGACGCCGAAACGGAAGCGGTGCTCGCTCACGCGCCGGCGACCGGACAGACGCGCGCACCCGGCGGGTACTTCACGGGCATGTGCTTGATGCCGGCGATGAAGTTCGACCGGAGGGGCTGCGCGTCGCCGACCCGTTCGATCGTCGGGATCCGCTTGGCCATCTCCTCGAGCAGCACGTAGATCTCCATGCGGGCGAGGTTCATCCCGAGGCAGTGGTGCGGTCCGCCGCCGCCGAAGCCGACGTGCTCGTTCGGGCTGCGCAGGATGTCGAACTCGAACGGGCGGTCGAACACGTCCTCGTCACGGTTCGCGGAGATGTACCACATGCTGACCTTGTCGCCCTCTTTGATCTTTTGCCCGCGAAGCTCGGTGTCACGAGTGACGTTGCGGCGGAAGTACATGACGGGCGACGCCCAGCGGACGATCTCGTCGGTCGCCGACTGCGCGCGGGCGGGGTCGTCGACGAGCAACTGGTACTGCTCGGGGAAGTCGCAGAACGCCTTGATGCCGTGCGAGATCGAGTTACGCGTCGTCTCGTTCCCGGCCACCGCGATGAGCAAGAAGAACAGATTGAAGTCCATCTCCGACAGCTGGTCGCCATCGACCTCGGCCGTGAGCAGCGCGCTGATGATGTCGTCGCGCGGATCGCTGCGCCGCTTGGCCGCGAGTTCGTTGGCGTACATGAACATCTCGACCTGGGCGTTCATGACCTCTTCTTGGGAGACCATGTACTCGGGGTCCTCGGAGCCGATCATCCGGTTGCTCCACTCGAACAACTTGTGCCGGTCTTCTTGGGGTACGCCGAGCATCTCCGCGATGACCTGCAACGGCACCTCGGCCGCGACGTCGACGACGTAGTCGCAACCGCCCTGCTCGATCACCTCGTCGATGATCCGGCTCGTGAGCTCGCGGATATGCGGCTCGAGCATGCGCATCTGGCGCGGCGTGAAGCCCCGGTTGACGAGCTTGCGGTAGCGCGTGTGCTCCGGCGCGTCCATCGTGAGCATGAGGTTGCCGCCCTGCTCGAAGTTCATGTCGGGCACCTCCTCGAGTACGACCACGCCGCCGCGCTTTTGGTCGGAGGAGTACGTGGCGCCGTCGCGCCCGACCGTCACCACATCGTCGTACTTGGTGATCACCCAAAAGCCCGGGCCGTCCGGCTCTTCGTGCTTGTACACCGGGTGGTTCGCCCGCAGGTACGTGAACCACTCGTGGGGAACGCCGTTCGTGAACGCGTCCCGGTCCAACAGGTTGATGTCGCTCAACTTCATGGCGCTTCTCCCTCGATCGTCGTGGGCAAAACTACACGGCTGGGTCGGGACGAAACGCCCGCACCACGACTCCGGCGTCGTAGAACTCGCGCCACTTCGTGATCCGTCCGTCATCGTCGAATGTGAAGAACGTGACGTAGTGGTTCTGGTATGGCCGGCCGTTCTCGGCCACCACGGCATCGCTGCGGTGCTCGGCCACGACGACACGCGGATCGGTCGTCTCGTGGATCGCATCGACGGTCATCGAAAAGGAGCTGAACGACGCCCGCGCGAACTCCTGGAACTCGGCGATCGCCGCCCGGCCCACGTGGCTCCGGGGCATCCGTCCCGGCGCGAACGGGAGTTCCATGACGGCATCGTCGGCAAAGTGTGCAACGAGCTCTTCGACCCGCATCTCGTCGGCGAGCCGCATGATCTCGCGAACGCGATCGACGTTCGGACTCATTGCGGGATACTCACGCGGGCTTCTTGTTCCCGACCACCCACATCGAAAAGAACTGCGACCCGCCGCCGTACGCCTGTCCCAGCGCCCGGCCGGTCTTCAGCTCGACCTGAAAGTCGCCGGAGCGCTCGCGCACCTGCTGGGCCGCCTCACCGAAGCGCACCATGCCCGACGCACCGATCGGGTTCGACGAAAGCACGCCACCTGACATGTTCCACGGGATGTCGCCGTCCGGTCCGGTCGCGCCCGACTCGGTCAGCTTCCAACCGTCGCCTTCCGCGCAGAACCCGAGGTTCTCGAGCCACATCGGCTCGTACCACGAGAACGGCACGTACACCTCGGCGCAGTCGAAGTCGCGGCGAGGGTCGGTGACACCCGCTTGCGCATACACGTCTTTGGCGCAGTCCTTGCCGGCCTGCGGGTTGACCTGGTCACGCCGCGCGAACATCGTCGGCTCGCTCCGCATCGCCATGCCGTGCACCCACGCAACCGGGCCCGGCGCCGCGTCGGCAACCTTCTCGCTGCCGAGCACCATCGCCATCGCGCCGTCGGAGCTCGGACACACGTCGAGGTAGCGGAGCGGGTCCCACAACAAAAAGGACTCCTCGACCATCTTGAGATCGATGTCGGGGATGTGCAGGTGCGCCTTCGGGTTGCGCAACGCCGCGAGCCGGTCTTTGACCGCGACGAGATGACCGATGTAGCGCGGCGCCCCCGAGCGGTACATGTAGGCACGGATGAGCGGGGCGAAATAGCCACCGGCACCGGCGACGAGTGGCGCCGCGAACGGCATCGGGACCGAGAGGCCCCACGTCGCGTTGCTCTCCGACTGCTTCTCGTACGCAACCGTGAGCACACGCTCGTGCAGGCCGGCGGCGATGAGCTTGGCGGCGACGATGCTCGTGGAACCACCGACGGATCCGGCGGTGTGCACGCGGATCATCGGCTTTCCGACCGCGCCGAGCGCGTCAGCCAGATAGAGCTCGGGCATCGCGACGCCCTCGAACATGTCGGGCGCCTTCCCGATGACGACCGCGTCGATGTCCGACCACGTCATGCCCGCGTCGTCGAGTGCTTCCTGCGCGGCCTCGCGCACGAGCCCCGCCATCGACACGTCCTTGCGCGCCGTGCGGTGGACCGTCTGCCCGACGCCGACAACCGCTACCCGTTCGCCGGCCATCAGTACTGCTCCCTCCGATGTGCTCCACTGCGTCTCGCCTGCACGCCCATCACTCGCCCTCCAGAACACAGACCATGTTGTGCTGCAGGGCCGGACCACTCGTCGCGTGCGCGACGCCCCGGTTGGCTTCGCCGTTCGTGATGCGCCGGGCGACCTCACCGATGCGTGCGAGACCCGCCGACATCACCGGGTTCGCGGCCAGCGCACCGCCGGACGGGTTGATCGTGGTCTTCGCCGGGTCGAGGCCGAGCGCGTCGGCGAGGATCAACTCCTCGTGACTGAACTGTGCGTGCAGCTCGGCGACGTCGACCGTGCCGTTCGCCACACCCGCGGCCGCTCCGGCCGCCCGCGTCGACTCCGAGCGGGTGAGATCGCGCAGGCCGAGGCTGTGCGCCTCGATGCGGTGCTCGATGCCGCGTATCCACGCCGGACGCTTCGACACCTTGCGGGCGAGATCACCCGCCGCGAGGACGATCGCGGCCGAGCCGTCGGTGATCGGGAAGATGTCGGCGTCACGCAGCGGAAGGTGCGTGACGGGCTGCTTCAAGACGTCGGCGGCGGTGACGTTCCCCTTGCGCAGTGCGTTGGGATTCTGCTGCGCGTTGCGCTGCGAGCGGGCCGCGACCTCGGCGAGATCCTTGTCGGTCGCGGCGGTCGCTTCGAGGAAAGCCGAAGCCTGCAACGCGGCGACGTCGACCATGGAGGGCCACAGCGGCAACAGGTAGTAAGGGTCGAGCTGCAGCGCCATGATCTCGTGCAGATCCCCCGGCGACGACTTGCCGAAGCCGTACACGAGGGCGCTGTCCACCTCGCCGGTCTGGATCGCGACCCACGCCTCGTAGAGCGCCCACGCGGCGTCCATCTCGACGTGCGACTCGCGCACCGGCGGCCAGGCACCGACCGCGTCGAGCCCGGCGACGAACGCGAACGGGCCGCCCTGCAGGTAGTCGAGGCTGCCCGAGCACACGAAGCCGATGTCGTCGTGGGCGATGCCCGACTCCGCGATCGCCTGGCGCAGCACCGGCACGATCATCTCGGTCTCGTTGTGCAGCGCATCACGGGCAACGTTGCTGCTCGTGTACGACACCACTGCTACGTCGCGCATCAGAGGTAGTCCTTGTACAGCTCGTAGGGAGCGTCCTCGCCGCCGGTCGGCTCGAACCATTGGATTGCCGTGTGGTCGGCCACCAGCTCGTCGGCCCAGTGCGCCTTGACCCGCTGACCCATGTGCACCTCTTCGACCGGGCACCCACGGATGAGCCCGAAGAACGTGTTGTTGGCGCCGTCGAGCAGGATCTGCGCCGAGACGTACGGGATCTCCGGCGCGAGCTCCGACAGGCCGGGGACGTTCACCACGCAGAAGGTGGTGATCACGCCGGTGTCGCGTACTTCGACCTCGATCGACGTCGGCTCGCCCGTCTTCGGGTCGGTACCGCGTGACGCGGCGTAGACATCGTCGCTCGAGGGCGCACGTCCGCCGATGATCTTCCCCTCGGCGAGGCCTTTGAGGTACCGGGTCGTGGCAACGCCCGCGGTGAGCTCGTACTCGAGCCGGACCGGCACCGTGATGCCGGTGACGGGCTGTTCGTCGTCGGCGGGCGTCCGCAGCGGCGCCGGCGCCGGCTCGTCGCCGTCGGCGAGGGGAACCCACGCCTCGATGTCGGTGATCGAACCCGTGCGCTCGGCGCGCCACCTCGGCGCGACCCGAGACCCCACGTGGATCGCGTCGGCCCTGCCGCAGTCCACGACGTGCACGAGCGCGGTGTCGGCGCCGTCGGGCCGGATCAACGCGAAGGCGAACGGCTTGGTGAGCGAGTGCTTACCGGGGCGCGGCTGCGACACCCACGTGAACGACTGCACCGTTGCGCGCGGGCCGACCTCGATCCAGTGATCGCCCTCGGCCGCGATGCCGGCGCTCGTCGACGGGTCGTACTCGGTCGGCGGCACGAGCACGCGGCCGTCGGCGAGACGCACCGCGAAGATCCGGCCGTCACGCAAGCCGGTGAGGAACCGCCCGATGACGGGACCGACCGAGCGCGTGTAACCGCCCGGGTATTCGATGACGTGGTGGGCCGTGAAGACGTCGGTCAACATCTCTCCTCGAGCAAACGGATTCGGGGCTTCGGCGGACGGAGCGCTAGATCGCGCGGTCGCGCCCTTCCCAGTACGGGTCGCGCAGGGTGCGCTTCAACAACTTGCCGGTCGGTTCGCGCGGCAGCGCTTCCATGAAGTCGATGCTGCGCGGCCACTTGTACTTCCCGAGCCTCTCCCGCACGTGCTCCATGATCGAAGCACGCAGTGCGTCGTCGCCGGCGACGCCGGGCAACGGTTGCACGACCGCCTTGATCTGCTCGCCCAACTCGGGGTCGGGAATACCGAACACCGCGATGTCGGCGACCTGCGGGTGCTCGTGGATGCATCCTTCGATCTCGGCCGGGTAGATGTTGATCCCGCCCGCGATGATCATGTCGCTCTTACGGTCGCAGAGGAACAGATAGCCGTCCTCGTTCAGGTACCCGACGTCGCCGACGGTGAAGAATCCCTCGGCGTCGTGCGACTTCTTCGTCTTGTCCTCGTCGCCCTTGTACTCGAACGTGCGCCCTTCGCCCATCCTCATCCAGACGGTGCCGGGCTCACCGGTGGGCATCTCGTTGCCGTCGTCGTCGGTGATCTTGAGCACGGAGTTGGGCCACACGCGCCCGACCGTCCCCGGGTACTTCGTCCATTCGTCGGGCGGAGCGATGGTGCCGCCACCTTCGGTGGCGGCGTAGTACTCCCAGATCACGGGACCCCACCACTCGAGCATCTTGCGCTTCGTGTCGACCGGGCACGGCGCGGCCGCGTGGATCGCCCACTTCATCGCGGAGACGTCGTATTTCGCCTTCACGTCGTCGGGTAGTTGCAGCATGCGGATGAATTGCGTCGGGACCATGTGCGTGTGGGAGCAGCCGTAGCGATCGATGAGGCGCAGCGTCTCCTCGGCGTCCCACTTGTCCATGCACACGACGGTGTGCTTCATGTGCAGCGCGTTGCCCGCGAACGTGGTGACCGCGGTGTGGTAGTTCGGCGAGGTGCTGAGGTGCACCTCATCGTTGCCGGGCATGATGCCGAAGAGCTGCAACAAGAACGTGAACAACTCGGCGCTGACGTCGGGTTCGATGTCGGCCAGCGCGCGCTTCACACCCTTGGGCTTGCCGGTGGTACCCGACGTGTAGTGCATCGCCGCGCCGGTCGAGCGATCTTCGGGCAGCGTCGTGGGTTGCGCATCGACGAGCTCGTCGAACGAGCTGAAGCCCGGGATCGTTCCGTAGGCGAGGCGGGCCGCCGCGGGAATGTCGGTCGCGTCGGCCGCTGCGCTCACGAGCGGGGCGAAGCGCTCGTCGCTGACGAAGGCCTTCGCTTCGGAGTCCGCCAGGATGTACGCGATCTCCGGTGCGCTCAGCCGGTAGTTGATCGGCACGTAGTAGAGGCCCGTCTGCAGCGCCGCGAGATACAGCGTGAACGGCTGGGCTCCGTTCGGCAGCACCGCCGCGACCGCATCGCCTTTGCGCAGCCCGAGGGCACGCAATGCGTGAGCCAGCTGGTTGGCCCGGGCGAGGACATCGCCGGCGGCATGCTCGGTGCCGTCGGGGTCGACGATCGCGAGATATCCGGGATCGTCTTGGGCGTGCTTCCAAAATCCCATTCGCCGGGCTCCCTCCGACAATGCGGCGTCGGTCGCAGACTAGAACACGTTCCACCTTTCGGTCCAAGGGCCCGCGGATCCGCACCCGGAGGGCGCGGGCTGGACGGTGCACGTGGAACGTGTTCTAGCCTCCGCTCGTGACCGAACGACTCGACATCAGCACCAAGCACTGCACCATCGAACGCGACGGGCGCGTCGTCATCTTCACGATGAACCGCCCGGAGAAGAAGAATGCCCTGTCCCCCGACATGCTCGCCGGGCTCGTGCTCGGGTACGAGTACGTCGACGAGGATCCGGAGATTCGCTGCGCGATCCTCACCGGCTCGGGCGGGAACTTCTGTTCGGGTATGGACCTCACCTCAATGGGCCAGCAGTCCGAGGACCCCAACGTCCAGGCCGTCATGGCGCGAGGCAACAACCCGCACTGGAAGGCGCTGCTGCGCGACTACCGCCTCTCGAAGCCGCTGATCGCCGCGGTCGAGGGCTACGCCGTGGCCGGCGGCAGCGAGATCCTGCAAGGCACGGACATCCGCGTGGCGGGCGAGAGCGCGATCTTCGGCGTGTGGGAGGCCAAGCGCGGGTTGTTCCCGCTGGGGGGCTCCGCGTGCCGGCTGCCGCGCCAGATTCCGTACACGCTCGCCATGGACATCTTGTTGCGCTGCCCGCCCGTCCCCGCGCCCGAGGCGCGCGAGATCGGCTTGATCGGCCACGTCGTCCCCGACGGTCAGGCGTTGACGCGGGCGCTGGAGCTCGCGGCCGAGGTCGCGGAGATGGCGCCGCTGTCGACGAAGGCCATCCTGCGAGCGTGGCGCGAGACCGAGCACATGAGCGACGCCGACGCGATGCAGCACCAGGACGGGATCGGATGGGAGGTCTTCGCGAGTGAGGACGCCCAGGAGGGCCCGAAGGCGTTCGGCGAGAAACGGCCGCCCGTGTTCAAGGGCAGGTGACCGCGCGTGTCCGAGGCCGCGCCCGGCATTCCCGATCCCGCCGCGTTCGCCACGCCTGAGCGCGCCGAGCTCGCGAGCGCGATCCGCGCGTTGATCGACACCGTGATGTCGGTGGAAGACGTCGAGGCGGCGACGTTGCAGTCGGTCGCGGGCGAGGTCGAGCGGCTGACGGCGCGGCTCGGGCGCGGGCGCGCTCAAGGCGCCGGGTACCGGCCGCGCACCCACGGCGACTATCTGCCCCGCTCCCCCGTCGTCGGTGAGGCGAGCCCGATCTCTCCCCGCCTCGATTGGGAGGTGTTCACGCGCCCCGACGGCACGCCCGGCGTGGAGGCGCGCGGTGTGTTCGGCGCGGCGTACGAAGGACCGCCGAGCTTCGTGCACGGCGGCTGGGTCGCGTGCACGTTCGACGAGGTGCTCGGGATCGCCAACATCGCATCGGGGAATCCGGGCATGACGGGGCGGTTGATCGTCCACTACCGCCGCCCCACGCCGCTGTTCCGGCCGGTGGTGGTGCGAGCGTGGGTCGATCGGATCGAAGGACGGCGAGTGATGTCGCGCGCCGAGATGTTCGACGGCGAGACGCTGACGGCCGAAGCGGAAGGGCTCTTCGTGCAGCCCCGGCCCGAGCTGGCCGAGCAGTATTTCGGCCCCCGGGACTGACGCCCGCGTCTGCGTGCGGGGGAATCCGCGAAGGATTCCCCGGGTCCCACCCGTGTCGAGCCCGCCGCCGAGAAGCCGCTGAAGGTCTGGCGCTCCGGCGCCGATGATCCGGACGGGGGAACCAGACGTTCCGGAGCGTCGCCGTGATATGTCCGACCTGTAGTTATCCAGTCCCGGCCGAATGGTCGATGTGCCGGCGCTGCGGAGCGTCGTTGCACGTCGAGCCCGAGGACAACCGGGTCACGATGCCGTCGACCATGCATCGACGCCCGCCCCCGACGGGCCTCGCCACGTCGGCGAAACCCGCGACCCAGACCCGCGCCCCGTCGTCTCACCTCGCGGCCGTCGCCGCGGCGGCCCGCCAGGGCCCACCCGACACGCTGCTCCCCGGCGCCTTCCCCCGACCCGACAACCTCCTGCCCCGTCCACCGACCGCGCCGAGACCCGGCGCG
This sequence comes from uncultured Actinomycetes bacterium, assembly GCA_963839575.1. Classification (GTDB taxonomy): domain Bacteria; phylum Actinomycetota; class Acidimicrobiia; order IMCC26256; family PALSA-610; genus PALSA-610. The sequence goes on from CAWIVQ010000003.1 coordinate 245,961, forward strand.
GCCCACACGCCGGCCGCCACCCGCCGACCGCGCCGTCGCATTCCCGGCCCCACGCAGATGGTCGTCGGGTTGCGCAGGCATTGGCGGCGTGCCCTCGTGCTCGCGATCGTCGCCGTCGCGCTCGCGATGAGCCTCGTCGCGGTCCGGCCCGTCGTGTTCAAGGCCGGTGGGCGCTCGCCCTCGTCGACCGCGGCGCAAGAGGCCGTCGCAACCGACCTCCTCCGCACGATCGTCGGTGGCGGTCGAGCGCTCTGGGCGCCGAAACATTCCTTCGCGAAGGTCACGCCCGCGACCCTCAGCGCGTTCTCGTACCGCGTCCCGGTGGTCGCCGCGACGAAGCCCGCCGGTATGGGCCAGGTGTCGATGCGCGTCGTACGGGCCGACGAGCTCATCGTCGCGACCCCGGCCGATGGTCATCGTTGCGTCTTCGCACGTGACGAACCCGGCGCTTCGACGACGCGCTTCGTGACGACGCAGACGACCGTGTGCCGCGCGAACGCAGCCCCCGTCCAAGGCTGGACAGCACGATGACGCAATGTCCCGCGTGCGGGCGCGACATTCGACCGGTCTGGCCGACCTGTCGAGCCTGCGGAACGTTGTTGATGGCGCCACCCGCGCCCGTCGTCGCCATCGGCGCGCGTACACCCGCGACCGCGGCCGCGCCCTCGCTCGACGAACAGTTCTTCGCGCCGGCGGTGCTGCAGCCCGCCGTCGTCGTCGCGTTGCCCGAGTTGGCCGCGCCATATGCCCACAACACCCCGATCGCAGGGTCGCGCTCGGGTGCGGGCAAGTGGATCGCCCTCGTCGGCATGGTCGTGTTCGTGGTCGCAGCAACCGCGACCGGCGTGGTTCTCGTTCGGATCCGGCGCGTCCCAAACCGCTCGAACGCCGGTCGCGCTCGCGCCCCGAGCACCGACCGCCGGACTGCCGACCGATCTCGGCGTCATCGTCCGCGTCGAGGCGGAATCGACCCGTCACACCGCACTACAGGCCGTCGAGGAGGTGGGCGGCGGCGACCTCGGCGCGCTTGCGAGCATGCAGCCCGACTACAAGTGGATCCCGGGAGACCAGCCCTCACCCGACATCCACACGGTGTCGGTCGCGCCGAGCGCGGGCGTCGTGACCATCGCGGTCACCGCCTCGAATCACGACATCTGCGCGTTCGGCCGGTGGGCGGCCGACACCACGCCGCAGTACGTCACGATGGCGCACGAACAGACCTGCGCGGCCGTCGACGCGCCGAGCACGGGCTGGTCGAGCCAGCCCGGCGGCGCGGCATCCGACCTCCCCGACAGCACCGGCTAGGACGGCACCGGCTAGAACCATCTCATGGGCGCAGACGACGACCTTCACGAGTGGGAGTCGCGGGGCCGATACCTCACGATCGACGGGCGTTCGGTCTGGGTCCTCGACGTCTCCGCGGCCGCGGCCGGCTCCACGCTCGACCCGCTCCTGGTGCTGCACGGCTACCCGTCGTGCTCGTTCGACTGGCATCTCGTGCTCGACGCACTCCGCGCCCACCGCCGGGTGATCACGCTCGACTTCCTCGGTTTCGGACTCTCGGACAAGCCCGACGTGCGCTACAGCATGCGCCTGCAAGCCGACGTCGTCGAAGGCGTCGCCCGCCGGCTCGGGCTCACATCGGTCGCGATGCTCACTCACGACATGGGCGACACGGTCGGCGGCGAGCTCCTCGCGCGCAGCCTCGAGGGGAGCTTGCCGTTCGCGGTGTCGCAACGGGTGCTCACGAACGGGAGCATCTACATCGACATGGCGCACCTCACGAGGGGCCAAGAGGTGTTGCTCTCACTCGACGACGCGCCCACCGATCTCGTCGTCGCCCGAGGTTTCAAGGCCGGCCTCGCCGCAACGTTCTCCCCGAAGAGCACGATCCCCGACGACGAGCTCGACGCGCAGTGGTTGTTCGCGGAGCGCAACGGCGGCAACCGCCTCATGGCGCGCACGATCCGCTACATCGAGGACCGACGCGCCGAGGAGCGCCGCTTCACCGGCGCGATCGAAGCGCACCCGTCGCCGCTCGGCGTCGTCTGGGGCGCGGACGACCCCATCGCAATCGTGGCGATGACCGACCAACTCGTTCGCGCGCGGCCGATGCCGAGGTCACGGTCCTCGACGACGTCGGCCACTACCCGATGATCGAGGCGCCCGACCGCTTCGCCGGCGCCGTCGCCTCGTTCCTCTGACCGCAGGAATTCTCTGCCGGGTTGGCAGGAAAACCGGGTCCTGACGCCGGAATTCCTGCCAACTGTTGGGATGGGGATGGGGTCAGGCGTTGAGGGCGTCGAGGCGCTCGACCGCTTCGACGTACTCCTCGACCAGACGCTGGATCACGTCGCGCGACGAGCGCACACGGTCCATCATGCCCACGACCTGGCCCACCGGCATGCCCGTGAGCTCGCGGTTCTGCGCCCGGCTCACACGCGCCATGACATCGGCCACGAGCATGTACTGCAGGGGCATGGGGAGGTAGCCGGGACAGTCGGGGCGGTCCCACGCGTCGGTCCACTCGGTACGCAGCTGGCGGGCGGGCTTGCCCGACAAGGCGCGCGACCGCACGGTCTGGGTCGAGTCGGCCGCGAGCAGCTTCTCGATCACGAGCGGCGTCATGTCGCTCTCCGCGACGGTCAACCAGATCGATCCCGTCCACACGCCCTGCGCACCCATGGCGAGCGCGCCGGCGATCTGCGACCCGTGCGCGATGCCGCCCGCCGCGAGCACCGGCGTGGGCGCAATCGCCTCGATGACCTGCGGCCACAAGACGACCGAGCTGATCTCGCCGGTGTGACCACCCGCTTCGGTGCCCTGCGCGACGACGATGTCGACACCGATGTCGACGTGCTTCTGCGCGTGCCGTGGGCTACTGGCCAGCGCGGCGACCTTGATCCCCCGCGCGTGCGCGGCGTCGACGATGTCCTTCGGCGGCGGCCCGAGCGCGTTCACGAGCAACGACGGCGAGTGCTGGAACGCGATGTCGATCTGCGGGCGGGCGGTGGCGTCGGTCCAGCCGAGCAGGTGGTGCCCGCCGTCGGATTCCGGCAGCGGCGGAACGCCGTGCTCGGAAAGGACCTTCTCGACCCAGTCGCGGTGCTCCGGGCTGATCATCTGCTCGAGCTGGCCCTCGAGGTCGTCGGCACTCACACCTTCGGGCAACTGCACCTTCGCCGGCATGACGAGGTCGACGCCGTACGGCTTGCCGTCGACGTGCTCGTCGATCCACTTCAGCTCGATCTCGAGCTCCTCCGGGGTGAAGTAGAGGGCGCCCAGGACACCCATCCCGCCGGCCCGGCTGACAGCCGCGACGACATCGCGGCAATGGCTGAACGCGAAGATCGGGAATTCCAAACCGAGGTCGCGGGCGAGTTGTGTGCGCATCCCCCGATGGTAGGAAGTGGTCCGCCACACCTGCAACACGTTCTAGGTTCGCGCTACGGTCCCGCCCGGGACGACGGGCCGCGCGGGGGCGCAGTCGTCGCACCCGCCGTGAGGGAGTGGTGATGACCGGAACCCGAGCTGCCGAGACCGCCGCCCGCAAGGAGCGCCTCATCGCGGCCGCGACCGGCCTCGCGGCGGACGGCGGATACGACGCGGTGCAGATGCGCGACGTCGCGGCCCGCGCCGAGGTCGCCCTCGGGACCCTCTACCGCCACTACGCGTCGAAAGACCAGCTCCTGCTCGCGGCCATGGCTCAACAGGCGGCGAATCTCCGCGAGCGCCTGGTGCAACGACCGCCCACGGGCGAGAGCCCCGCCGAGCGCGTCTCCGACGTGTTGCGGCGTGCATCGCGCGCGCTCGAGCGGGCGCCGCTCGTCACCAAGGCGATGCTCGTCGCGATGTCATCGTCCGAGGAGGCGACCGTGCCGTTGAAGCACGAGATCGACTCGACGCTGCGCGCCATCATCGCCGACGTCGTCGACGGCGACGGCCATTGCACGACGTTCGCCGATCTCGACGCCATCGTCCGGGTGCTGGGATCGGTGTGGTTCGCGGAGCTCACCTACTGGAGCAACGGCCTGAACCCGTCGGCGTCGATGGGCGACAACCTCGCGTCGGCCGCCGAACTCCTGCTCGGCTGAACCTGCACGCGTGTGTTCAGGCGTTCAGGCGTTCACGAACGTCGGCCAGCACGGGCGCATTGTCGGGATTCGAGGAATCGATCGGGCCGACGATGATCCACTCCGCCGAAGCGTCCGCGTACGGCCGCAATCGATCGGCGAGCGCGGCCGCACCTTCTTCCAACGGGCGGGCGAGCCCGCCCCAGCTGAGCGTCGCGTCGGGCGCGATCTCGCGCACCATCGCGGCCTGGTGCAGGAACTTCTCCGGCTCGGTCCCCCAGGAGTTCCAGCCGTCGGCGATGGCGACGATCTCCCGGACCTGCGCGGCACGGCCGCCGACCCACACCGGATAGTCGTGGCCCGCCGCGGCCCGCACCGCGTGATGCAACGCCTCCACGCGGTCGACCAAGGTGCCGAACTCGAGCCCGAATGCCTCGCTCTCGGCCCGGCTCTGCGAGTCACCGGCGCCGATCGCGGCGATGAGCCGGCCGCGACTCACCCGCTGCGCGGTCTCGAACGAGTTCGCGAGCGTCGCCGGCGGGCGCAGGGTGGCGCGCGCCACCAGTGTTCCGACGTGCAGGCGACTGGTCTCGGCCGCGACCGTGCCGAGCAACGCGAAGCACTCGAGCGCGGGGCGCCGGTTCGGCGGGTCGCCCCGCCAGAGATGGTCGTAGACGAACACGGCGTCGAGCCCGGCTGCCTCCGCCGCGAGCGCGACGGCGATGGGGGTCTCCGGGTCCTCGACGAACGATGGCAGCGTCAGACCGAGGCGGACCGTCACGCCAACAAGCTCCGGGCGAGCACGGCCGCCCCGACCGCGCCGGCGCGCTCGCCGAGCTGCGCGGGGACGATCGCGATGGCAGGCCGGTAGTCGCTTCCCTCCAGGTGGCGCCCGAACGCCTCTCGCAGCGGACCGAACAACAACGGCCCGAGCTCGACGAGGCCACCGGCGATCACGATGCACTCGGGGTCGAGAATGTTCGAGAGCCCGGCCAGCCCAACGGCCACGTTCTCGGAGTACTGGACGAGGAGCGAGCGCGCGTCCGGGTCGCCCTGCGCGGCGGCCTGGCCCACGTGCGTGCCCGTGACCGCGGTCGCGTCGCCACCCGCGGCCGCGACGAGTGCCGCGCCGCCTCCCTTCGCAACGAGCTCGCGCGCCATCCGACCGAGCGCGGTACCCGACGCGATCGCCTCCCAGTGGCCGCGTTCACCGCACGCGCACAGCGGACCGTTGATGTCGACGGTGAAGTGACCGACCTCGGCTCCGAAGTTGTTCGCGCCGCGGTACATGCGGCCGTCGAAGAGGAAGCCGCCGCCGATCCCCGTGCCGAGCGTCACCAGGAGCACGTCACGCCGCCCGATGGCCGCGCCGTAGGTGACCTCGCCCAGCGTCGCCAATCCCGCGTCGTTGTCGACGGCGACCCGGTGCCCGGTCGCCTGCGCGAGCGCGTCACGCAAGGGCGCTTCGCGCACGTTCGGCAGGTTCGGCGCGTAGCGGACGACGCCCGACTTGTCGACGAGCCCGGCCGCGCCGACCCCGATGGGTGCGCCCGGCGCGTCGAGCTGTGCGACGATCGAGGCGCCGGTCGCGACCAGCGCCTCGAGCCCGGTATGCGGTGACGCGAGGCGTTCTTCGCGCACCACGGTGCCGTCGGCGGCGAGCAGCACGCCGAGAACCTTCGTGCCGCCGATGTCGAGACCGATCGTGTCCGCCACCCGCGGCTACCTCACGTCGGCTTCGGCGTCGGCGTCGGGTTCGGAGCGCAGGTCGATGTCGATGTGACGCACGCGCCCCTCGCGCGGCTCGGTCTCCCGCCGGGCCGCCGGTCGGGGGCCGCGCTGCGCATCGACGAACTCTTCGGCCGCGTCGAGCAAGGTCCGCATCGCGCGCAACATCTCGTGCGCGGCGTTCCACAGATGCTCGACGGCGTCGCCGTCGACGGGCGGATCGGGCTCACCGTAGGAATCCTTCGGTTGCATCAGACGAACTCCACCACGAGACGATCGTCGACGAAGCGCGCCCCGGCGACATCGCGGCGAACAAGGCTGTCCGGCAGCACCAGCGCGTGGCGATGCGGCCCGACCGTGAGGACGAGCTCGTCGCCCGTACGCCCGAGGCGAACGTCGTCGCGCTCGGTGAACGGCAGCTGCACCGACAAGAGCAGCGTTTCGCCGTCGGATTCCACCCGGAACGGCTCGGTGTACGAGAGCCGGCCCGCGGCGTCGGCGTCGCCGTAGAGGTTCTTGGCGAAGATCGACAGCGCGGGCATCCCGACGACCTCCTCGTTCGCGAGCTCGGCCTCGAGGAGCGGCAGTGGTGCGAACGCGTCGGCGATCACGTCGAGATGCGCCGACTGCGTGGCCCGCCACTGCGTCAACCACGGGTGGTCGAGCTCGGGCGGCAGGATGCGATTCGCGATCACCGCGTCAACGTGGTACCCGAACAACGAGAGGTAGGTGAACGTGCGGCGAGCCTCGGCCACAACGAGGCGCTCGGGGTTGACCACCAACCGGGCGCTCGTGATGTCGCCGTCCGTGAGGAGCTCGCGCACGCCGTCGAGCCGGTCGTAGAAGCGGCGTATCGCACTGAACACGCCGTCGCCCGCGATGGGGATGCCCGAGACCCGCTGGAGGATCGGGCGGGCCAAACGCGTCAACCGGCGCTGCGTGTCGAACATGCGGTCCATGTACCAACCGAGCACATCGGGCAGCGAGAGCAGGCGGATCGTCTCCGCGGTCGGCGCGCAGTCGACGACGACGAGGTCGTAGTCGCCGCACGTCGCGAACTCCTTGATGTCGGCGAGGGCGAAGACCTCGTCGAGTCCGGGAACCACCGCGAGCTCTTCGGCCTCCACGGTGTCGGCGCCGGCCCAGTCGAGCACGTCGACCAGGTAGCCCCGCACGTCGTCCCAGGCTTCTTCGAAGCGCACCCGCGCGTTGAGCTGCTGTCCGAACAGGCCGTTCGCGATCGGGGTCGGGCGGTCACCCAACGGCGCGTCGAACGCGTCGGCGAGCGAGTGCGCGGGGTCGGTCGAGCAGACGATCGTGCGGAGCCCGTGTTCGGCGGCGCGGGTGGCCGTGGCCGCGGCGACCGTCGTCTTGCCGACGCCGCCCTTGCCGGTGAACAACAGAATGCGCATCAGGCAGCGAGGCTACCGTCCGGGTCGGACGCCGACCCGGGGCCGCGCCCGCCGGCGCCGGCTCGTCCCCGGCTCACGCGACCGCTTCGACCTGCTTTTTCAATTCCTTCAGGGCGCTGCCCATGATGAGGCCGGCCGCCCGGCGCTTGACCAGCCCCGGCAGCGGCACCGCCAGCTCGACCGCGAGCTCGTAGTGCACGCGCGTCGATCCGGGGCCGTCGGGCTCGAAGCGGTACGTGCCGTCGAGCCGCCGCAACATGTCGCCTTCCACGAACTTCCACGTGAACGCGTCCGGCGCGTCGGAGAAGTCGTACTCGAGCACGTAGCGGATGCTCTTGCCGAGGGCGGCGGCCCGGTACTCGACCCGCTTGCCTCGCCCCTCCTCGTCGCGTTCGAGGATGTGGACGTCCTTCACGTCGCGCACCCATTCCGAGTACGACTCGAAGTCGACGGCGACATCCCAACACCGGTCGGCCGGTGCGTCGATGCGTATGCGTTCGTCGGCGGTCTCGGTCATCGACGCGCTCCCTTCACGGCGGCCGGCGCGCGCCGAGCCGGATAGACGCCGTGCCGCGTGCCCCACAGCGCCGCGAACCCGAGCGGCAGCATCGGCACGAGCACGCTGAACGGATTCGCCCAGGCCGTCGCGAGCGCGACGACGGTGCAGATGCCCGCCGCTCCGAGCAGATGTCGGCGTTGCTCCTTGGGCGCCGACGGCGTGAGGAACACCCACGACCCGACTGCGATGTCGTCACCGCGGTGGAGCGCACCAGCGCGAGCCCGAACGCGTAGATCCAGACCGGGAGCGATGCCAGGAACAACCCGACGCTCACGACGGTGGCCGGCGTGTTGAGCGCGTGGATCCCCGCCGCGTCGGCGATCGCGACGACCGCGAAGACTCCGAGCGTCGACCACGACGCCACGACGATCGTCTTGCCGGTCACCGCGCCAATCTACCGGGGCCGTCTTCGCGACGAGCAAGGCGCTCCCGATCGACGAGCAAGGCGGCTCCCCGGGCGCCGAACTCACGCGGGCAGGACACCGGCGCCGGAGAAGTCGCCCCGGGCGATGGGCCCGAGCCGCGCGACGAGGCGGGAGTAGGAGTACTCGCCCACCGCCCGTTCCCGTGCTGCCTCGGCCATGCGGGCGTGCCGGTCGGGGTCGCCGAAGAGTGTGCCGAGCGCGGTGCGCACCGCGGCGACGTCGCGGGGTTCCACGACGAAGCCCGTCGCACCGTCGGCGACGGCTTCGTGCGCGCCACCACTGCGCCCGGCCACCGCGGGCACTCCGCACGCGGCCGCCTCCAAGAAGACGATCCCGAAACCCTCGGCTTCGAGCCCGCCCCAGCGGTCGCGGCAACACATCGCGAACGCGTCCGCGCAGCCGAAGAGATTGGGCAGGCTCGCGTCCGCGACCCGGCCGAGGAAGTGCACGTCGGCGCGGTCGGCACGCGCGCGCCGCTCGAGCCGGTTGCGGTCGCGGCCCGAACCGGCGATCGCGAGCTGCACGCCCGGCATCCCGGCGACCGCATCGATGACCACGTCGAAACCCTTGCGGGGCACCAATCGCGATAGCCCAAGGACGAGCGGGCGTTCGGGATCGAAGCCCAAGCGCTCCCGCGTGAGCGCGCGGACCTCCCCGTCGATCGGATGGAACCGTTCGCCGTCGACGCCGGGCGGGATGATCACCCCGCGCAGGTCGCGGCCGGCGACGCGTCCGGCCTGGCGGGCGGGGTACCCGCCGGCCGCGACGACGGCCGCCGCGCCCTGCAGGACCCGCCGGCCGCGACGGCGCAGCCCGGGCAGTCGCCCCGGCACCGTGATCTCCGCGCCGTGCGCGACCACGACGTAGGGCGCACTCTGCAAAGCGGGCCCGATCAGGCCGGCGGGCAACATCGGGTCGACGAAGATCACGTCGGCGCCCACCTCGCGCGCCAGCGCGTCGACGTCGCGCCGCAGCGCGGCCGTGGGCAACAGCACGTTCTGGCGAGTGCGCACGATCCGGAACCGCTGTTGCGCGTCCCACTCCTTCGCACCCGCGTGCGGAGTGGTCAGGACCGTGGTCTCCGCGGGCGGGAGCCGCCGCCACAACTCGTACAGGTACGACTGGATTCCGCCGACCTTGGGTGGAAAGTCGTTCGTGACCAGCAGGCTCGGCATCGCCGCGGGATGCTACGAGTTGGCGAGCGCGAGCGCGTCGTCCCACGAACCGCGATCGGCGATGATGCGCCGGTACTGCATCACCATGCGCGCGCGGTTGAATCCGAGCGCGCCCGACAGCCGGCCACCGCGGCCGAACAGCGCGACGAACTGGCGGTCGGCGAGCGTGCCGTGCGCAATGTGCACCTCGACATCGGCATCGGCCGAGACCACGCCCACCGTCTGGATCTTGCGGTCGTATTGGTCCGACCACACGAACGGGACCGGCGCGAACGGTTCGTCGTGACCGAGCAGGCGCCGGGCCGCGTGCACGCCTTGCTCGGTCGCGTTCGTCCAGTGCTCCAGCCGCATGAGCGCACCGTCGAACAACGGATTGGGCCAGCGCGCAACGTCGCCCGCCGCAACGATCCCCGGCGCGGCCAGGCAGGTCTCGTCGCAGACGACCCCGTTGTCGAGCGTGAGGCCCGAGCCCTCGAGCCATGCCGTCTCGGGCACCACTCCCACACCGACGACCACGACGTCGGCCGCGACGACGGTTCCGTCGCCGAGGCGGACACCCCGGACCTGGCCCCCGCCGTCGCCCTCGATCGCCTCGACCTGCACGCCGAGACGCAGGTCCACACCGTGATCGCGGTGCACACCGGCGATCACCGCGCCCAACTCCGGGCCGAGGCCGCGCACCATTGGTTGCGGGAGCATCTCGAGCACCGTCACCTCGAGGCCGCGCGTACGGCATGTCGCGGCGATCTCGGCACCGATGAAGCCGGCACCGATCACGACCACCTTCGGGCGCGCGCCGAGCAACTCGCGCAACGCGAGCGCGTCGTCGAGCGTGCGCAGCGTGAAGAGCCCGGCAAGGTTCGGCTGGTTCGCCAGGACGCGTGGCCTCGCCCCGGTCGCGATCACCAAACCGTCGAACGCGATCCGCTCACCGTCGTGCAGCTCGATCTCGTGCGCATCGGTCCGTAGCGCGACCGCGCGCGCATCGAGCCGCCAGTCGAGGTCGAGATCGTCGACGCCCTGCTTGCGCAAGACGAGCTGGTCCGGTTCCCAGTCACCCCGCAGGAGTTCCTTGGAGAGCGGCGGGCGGTCGTACGGCAGATGCGGCTCCGCGCCGACGGCGACGACGCGGCCGTCGAACCCCTCGCGCCGCAAGGTCTCGGCGGCCCGCAGCCCGGCAAGCGAAGACCCGACGATGGCTACAGTCCGCATGGCGGGTCGAACCTACCAACTGGCCGGAATCCTGACACGGCCGTCATACTTACGGCCGCTCGCCCGCCCCTCCCGCACTCGTGGAGTCGCCGCATGCCCAAGCCGAAGTCGTCCGCCGCTCAGCCCGCTGCCGGTTCGGACGTCGACGTGTCGGGCCGGGCCCTGCAGCTGCGCGAGGTCGACATCGCGGCGTTCTTGCACCCCAAGACCATCGCCGTGATCGGCGCGTCCGACCAGTCGGCCAAACCGAACACGGCCATGACGCGCAAGTTCTCGCAGTGGTCGCAGAAGAACGGGGCGACGTTCTACCCGGTGCATCCCGAACGCGAGGAGGTGCTCGGGCACCGCTGTTACCCATCGGTGTTCGACATCCCGGGCGACCTCGATCTCGCGATCATCCTGACCGGACGCGTGGAGGAGAGTTTCGAGGAAGTTCTGCGACGGAAGGCGAAGTTCGCGGTGATCTTCGCGGCCGGGTTCTCGGAGACCGGCGCGGAGGGCGCCAAGCGCGAGCGCCGGCTCGAGAAGTTGGTCCGCAGCGGCGACGTACGCCTGCTCGGTCCGAACACGAACCTGAACGCGTTCGAGGAGTTCCGTGAGGACCTCGAAGGCCCGTCGATCGCGCTGATCACGCAATCCGGCCACCAGGGCCGGCCCGTGTTCCAGGGCCAGGAGGTCGGCATCCGCCTGTCGCACTGGGCGCCGACGGGCAACGAGGTCGACCTCGAGTTCGCCGACTTCGCCCGCCACTTCGCCGACCAGCCCGAGGTCGGCGTCATCGCGTGCTACATCGAGGGATTCAAGGACGGCCGCACCCTCATGCTCGCCGCCGACCATGCGGCCCGGCTCCGCAAGCCCATCGTCATGGTGAAGGTGGGCAAGACCGCGGCGGGCCGCTCGATGGCGCAGTCGCACACCGGGCACCTCACGGGATCCGACGCGGTGACCTCGGCGGTGTTCCGCCAGTTCGGCGTGACGCGCGTCGACGGCCTCGACGAGTTGCTCGAAGTGTCGATGGCGTTCGCCCGCACGCAACCCGCAACCGTTCCGGCGTGGGCAACGGCGAAGAAACAACCCGGCGTGTGCGTGTACGCGATCTCGGGCGGCACCGGCGCCCACATGGCCGATGTCCTCGCCGACGCGGGCCTGCGACTCCCCGATCTCACGAAGGAGACCCAGCGCGTCCTGCACGACGGGCTGATTCCTCTGTATCTGCGCGTCTCGAATCCGGTCGACTGCGGCGGGCCACCCGTCGCCGACGCCCGGGGCCGCAAAATCCTCGATGCCATCCTGGCCGACAAGCATGTCGACATCGTCGTGATCCCGATCACGGGCGCCGTCGCCATGTTCAGCGAACCGTTCACGCGAGACATCATCGAAGCGGCGAAGACCACGACGAAACCCGTCTACGTGGTCTGGGGCGCGCCCGCGGGAACCGACGACACGTACTACAAGCGCCTGCTCGACGGCGGGTTGCCGGTGTTCCGAACGTTCCACAACTGTGTCGCGGCCGTGAGGAGTTATGCCGACTACTGGGCATTCTCGGCCCGGTACCGGTCGCCGTTCACGACGGCACCCCGCGAGGCCCTGCCGGCCGCGCGCAAGGCCGCCAAGCTGCTCGACGGGTTGCAGCCCGGCGCCGCGCTGTCGGAATGGGACTCCAAGAAGGTCATCCGCGGCGTACGGCGTCAAGACCTCGAAGGACGAGCTCTGCGCGTCGGCGGCCGAGGCGGTGCGGGCCGCGAAGGCGATCGGGTTCCCGGTCGTGATGAAGGTGTCGTCGCCCGACCTGTTGCACAAGACCGACGTCGGCGTCGTGAAGGTCGGCGTGGCATCGGCGGCCGAAGTGCGCAGCGTGTACGACGACCTGTTGCGCAAGGCCGAGAAAGCCGACCGCCGCGCCCGCATCGACGGCGTCATGGTGTGCGAGATGGTCACCGGCGGCGTCGACACGCTGATCGGCGTCTCCACCGACGAGCTGTTCGGACCGGTCGTCACGATCGGGCTCGGCGGCATCCTCGTCGAGGTGTTCGGCGACGTCACCTTCCGGGTGCCCCCGTTCTCCGAGGGCGAAGCGCGGCGCGCTCTCCGGGAGCTCAAGGGCTTCAAGCTGCTGGAGGGCGTGCGCGGCCAACGCCCCGTCGACATCGACGCGCTCGTCGACACGATCATGAAGGTGCAGCGACTCGCGCTCGATCTCGCCGGCGACGTCCGCGAGCTCGACATCAATCCCCTCGTTATCCGGCCCCGCGGCGCGGTGGCACTCGACGCATTGGTGGTGAAGCAGTGACTGACGTTGGTGAAGCTGCGAACGGAACGGGCGACTTGCTCTCCCGGCTCGACAACGGCGTGCTGTGGTTGACGATCAACCGCGCCGACAAGGGCAACGCGATCCCGTACTACCTGCGGGACGCACTCATCGAGGCGTTCCGTAACGCGCACTGGGACCTCGAAGTCCGCGCGGTCGTATTGACGGCCGCGGGCGACCGGCACTTCTGCACGGGCGCCGACCTTTCCGTCCCGCAACCCCTTCGGGGCACGCGTCCCGACGATGCCCCCGAACGCGTGGCGGGATCGACGGTGAGCATGATGCGCGCCGGCTTCCAACAGCTGATGACCGCGATACAGGACTGCGAGAAGCCGGTATTGGTGGCCCTGAACGGCACCGCGGCCGGCGCGGGCTCGATGCTCGTACTGGCGGCCGACCTCGTGATCGCGGCCGACAACGCCAAACTGATCCAGGTCTTCGTGCGCCGGGGCCTGATCCCCGACGCCGGCGTCGCCTACCTGCTCCCGCGCGTCGTCGGCATGCACAAGGCGAAGGAGCTCATCTTCTTCGGCGACGATCTCTCCGCGACCGACGCGGCCGCGCTCGGCATCGTCAACAAGGTCGTGCCCGCCGAGGAGCTCCAGCACGCGGCGAAGGAGTGGGCGGAGCGGCTGGCCGGCGGCCCGACAAAGGCGATCGGCTGGTCGAAGAAGCTGTTGCACGACGCGTCGGAGCTCTCGCGCCGCGACCTGCTCGAAGAAGAAGCGATGCTCGTCGAGCTGAACACGACGACGCTCGACTCGCAAGAGGGTGTCGCGTCGTTCCGCGAACGGCGGGCACCCGAGTGGAAGGGCTGGTAAGCCGCGTGGCTCGGCCCGCGTCGATCGCCCTGATCAAGGACAAGACCGCGGTCGCCGGCATCGGCCAGACCGAGTTCGGCAAGGGGCTCGCCGACACCGAGCTCTCCCTCGCCTGCCAAGCCGTCTCGATCGCACTCGACGACGCGGGCGTCGCGCCGTCGGAGGTCGACGGCATCGCGTCGTACACGATGGAGCCGAATCGCGAGATCGACGTCGCCCGCAACGTCGGCCTCGGCGACGTCACGTGGTTCTCGCAGGTCGGCTACGGCGGCGGCGCGGGCTGCGGTGTGGTCGGGCAAGCCGCGATGGCGGTCGCGACCGGCCAGTGCAGCGTCGCGGTCGCGTGGCGGGCCCGCAAGCGCGCCGCCGCGACGAGCCGGCCGTGGGCGCAGGCGAACGCCCGCCTCTCCGACAACAGCCAGTGGTCGCGCCCCTTCGGCGTCCTGCGACCCGTCGACGAGATCGCGATGCTCACCCGGCGTTACATGCACGAGTACGGCGGGACGCGCGACCACCTCGCGAACGTCGCGCTCGCGTTCCGCAAGCACGCGGCGCGGAACCCGGCATCGACGATGGGCCACAAGCCGATGACCCGCGCCGACTACATGAGCGCGCGCTGGATCTCGGAACCGCTGTGCCTCTTCGACAACTGCCTCGAGACCGATGGCGCGCTGGCGGTCGTGATCGTCTCCGCGGAGCGGGCGCGCGACCTCAAACAGCCGCCGGTGTACATCCACGCGTTCGCGCAGGGCCTGCCGCCGCAGCACCAGACGATGACGAACTACTTCAACGACGACCCCCTGCGCGGGCCCGCGTGGACCGCGGCCGAACGCATGTGGGCGATGGCCGACGTCACCCCGGCCGACGTGAAGGTCGCGGAGCTCTACGACGCGTTCAGCCCGCTCATCATCTTGTCGTTGGAGGGCTACGGCTTCTGCGAGCGCGGCGAGGGTGGGCCGTTCACCGACGACGGGAACATCGAATGGCCGAACGGCCGCCTGCCCGTGAACACCTCGGGTGGCGGCATGTCGGAGGCGTACGTGCACGGCTTCAACCTCGTACTCGAAGGCGCCCGCCAGATCCGGGGAACATCGACCGCGGAGGTCGAAGGAGCAGACGTGTCGCTCGTGACGAGCGGTGAAGGCGTGCCGACGTCCGCGATCATCTTCACGAAGGACGTCTGAGCGATGGAATCCGCGTGGCTGCTCCCCGACCTCGCCGACCCGGTCGCGAACGAATTCTGGCTCGGGTGCGCGCGGGGCGAGCTGCTCGTGCAGGCCTGCGCGTCGTGCGGCGCGTGGCGGATGCCGCCCCGGCCGATGTGCCCTCAGTGTCGCTCGACCGCCGTGAGGTGGGAGCCGACGACGGGGCGCGGATACGTCTGGTCGTTCATCGTCGCGCACCCGCCGTTGCTCCCCGCGTTCGCCGAGGTCGCGCCGTACAACTCGATCGTGGTCGAGCTCGACGAGGACCGGACGATCCGCTTCGTCGGCAACCTCGTGGCCGGCGCCGGCGGCGAGATCAACGAGATCGACCCGGCCACGATCACGATCGGTGAGCCGGTCCGGGTCGTGTTCCACCAGATCGACGACGTGACACTCCCCCGCTGGGTTCGCGCCTGACGGCGCGACCTCGGTGTTTTACGCGGCGTTTACCGCCGAGCGCCACCCTCACCTCGACCCGGCCCTTCCGTCCCGGTCGACAACGGACGGAAGGGCTGGGGCCAGTGCGCTCCGGGTACCTCGACCGCGGCGCGGCGACCGGGGAGATCAGCCGGTCGGGCGGGTCGCGGCGATCTTGGCCGCACGCGCGAGACGGGTCGCGACCTCGCGGGCCAAGATCCGCGTCCGCACGGTGCCGACCATCGGCACCTCGGGGAGCTGTTGCACGACGTGTGCGCGCGCGTCGCTCGAGAGCCTGTCCCAGAGCTCGCTGCGGGTCTCACTCGGCAGGTGACACATCGCAACCGCGACCGTCGTCGGCTGGCGCGAAGCGAGCTGTCCGAAGACGGCCGCGACGCGCTCGGGAGGATGGCCCTCCACAACGTGGAACGGGCAATCGGTGGGGTTGTGCGCCGCGAGCACCGGCCAGTCCACACCGTTGCGGATGGCCCGGACCAGCGCGTGCAGCGCCGCCATCCGCTCGTCGTCGGACGCGTCACGAACCTGGGTGAGGCCTTCGCGCAGGCGAACGCGCTCACGCATCGAGAGCAGGTGCGCAATCGAATCTCCGTGGGGCGTGGGCAAGACGCTGAACGCAAGCGCCGCGCGCCTCACACCGGGCGCGAGCGTCGGCGAGTGCGGCTCCACCTCGATGTTGTCGGCGAAACCGTCGCAGGGGTGTAGTCACCGGACGCGACTCGGCCCCGATCGAGGGGGACCGGGGCCGATCGCACGGTCAACCGCGGCGGGGGTCCGCAGTCGACTCAGATGTAGTTGCCGTCAGATGTCGTTGCCGTCAGATGTCGTTGTGATCTCAGGCGGCCCGACGGACGCCTTCGGCTTCGTCGACGCGGTGCTCGCGGAGGTCGCCGAGCGTCTCCTCCCAACGGAGCTGCGACACCAACCACGACAACGCCTGGACCTTGGGTTCGGTACGGGCTTCGGATGTCGTCACGGCTACTCCCTTCGCACTGCGCTCGGTAGCGGCTGAGAGCTGCTACCTTGACCCTCGGTGAGCAGTTGCTCCTGAGCGTGTTCTCAGCGAGTCTCTACTCCCGGTGGAGGAACACTGCGAGTATATGCTCTCAGTGTTGCTGCTGTCAACCCGGAGGGTTTTGCACGTGCCCGAGGCCCGGTGGCGCATCGACGAGCTCGCCCACGAGGCCGGGGTCACCGTCGACACGATCCGCTACTACGCCCGGGAGGGCCTGCTCGACGCGCCCGAGCGTGCGGGTCGCCACAAGCTCTACTCCCCCCAGCACCTCGACCGGCTCGGCCGGATTCGAGAGCTGCAGGCCCAGCGCTTCTCCCTCGCCGCGATCAAGGCCCTGCTGAACGTCGACCGACCCGGGATCGAAGGGCTGTTCGTCGCCCAGGGGCGCAGCTTCACCCTCGACGAGCTCATCGAGAAGTCGGGTCTCGACGCCGAGCTCATCGCCCGGCTGCGCGGCATCGGCCTGCTCGCCGAGCCCGAGTCGCTCGGCCACGAGGTCTACGACGACAGCGATCTCGGCCTGCTCCGTGCGGTCGTCGAGCTCCGGGAGATCGGCATGACCGAGGACATCCTCGTCGAGCTGGGCGCGATCTACGTGCGTCACTTCCGCGCCCTGCAGGCCGACGTGCACGCGATGCTCGCCGGTGAGGGCCGCGACTGGGACCGAGAGGAGATGGTCGCCGTACAACGGCGGCTGACCGCGAACTCGCAGCGGATGATCCCCGCCGTCGACCGCGTCCTCAACTACGTGCATCAGCGCACGATCCAGCGCCTCACGTTGGAAGCGGTCCGCACCGCCCAAGCGACGAACACCGGCGTCGGCGGTCTGCGCCTCGGCGACGCGACGGACCCGTCTCCCGAGGTGTCCTAGTCAGTCGTGCAGGTCCCAGATCCGGGCCGCGTTGCCGCCCGTGATCAGCGCCCGGTCGAACTCACCGATCGCCGCCCATCGTCTCTTCGATCACCTTGCGCGAGTACGGCCAGTCGTTGCCGTGATGCGGATAGTCGCTCGACCACATCATGTTCTCGACGCCGACGCGGTTGCGTAGCTCCACACCACTGCGGTCGGTGATGAAGCTGGCCGCGTTGTTGCGGTACCAGTACGACGAGGGTGGCTCGCGCAGCGGCAGGTCGCCCCACACACGGTTGCGCCACCAGCGGTCGTCGAGGCACTCGAGGAAGTGCGGGATCCAGCCGACGCCGGTCTCGATCCAACAGATCTGCAGGTCGGGGAAGCGCTCGAACACGCCGGTGAAGATCATGTCGGTCATGGCGCCGGTCGCCATGGCGAACACGTGGCTCATGCCGCCGATCGCCTTGGCCCGGGTGGCCTCGCTCGTCATGTTGTAGAGCTGGTTGCCCTTGGCCGCCGCGGCCTTGCGGCTCGCGCCGCGCGACGCCCGGCTGATGATGTTGATGTGGATCGACACGGGCACGCCCTCGTCGACGGCGGCGGCCCAGAACGGGTCGTCGTCGCGCGACAGGCTGCCCTTGCCCGACGGGCCAGTTCGAGATCAGCACGCCCTTGGCGCCGCGGGCCTTGGCCTTGCGCAGGGAGTCGACCGCGTTGTCGATGCCGAGAGACGGGATCTGCGCCATGCCCGATGAGACGAGTCGGGTCGGGCGCGCAGAACTCCTCGAACAAGAAGTTGTTGTACGCCTCGACGCCGGCGAGCACGAAGTCGTCGTCGTCGTCACCGAGGAAGTGACTCATCGTGCGTTGCGGCGGGAACAGGATCTCCGCGCCGACGCCGTCGATGTCCATATCGGCGAGGCGGGCATCGCCGTTGTAGCAACCGGTGCGCGCCTCGTCGTAGGTGACGCCGTACCAACGGAACTTGTCGAACGGCATGCCCGGAGTCGCGACCAGCCCGATCGGATCGGGATCGCCCCCGACGGCCGTCAACCAGGCGTCGCCACCCTCGTGGTCGTGCACGAGCTTGGGCGCCTTGTCCTGGTACTTCGACGACAACCAGTTCGTCCAGATGTCCGGGGGTTCGAGAATGTGGCAGTCGGCGTCGACGACCTCGTACTTCGTCATTGCGATACCGTCCTTTGCTGACGTTCGTGTCAGTTTATTCGGAGGGGGTACGGGTGGCGCAACGGCTGCTCGAAGGGCTGCGGGTCGTCGATCTGGGCGCCGAACCGTCGGCACGGGCCGCGCGCGGTGCTGGGCGACCTCGGCGCCCACGTCGTTCGCGTCGTGCCGGCCGCCGGCGAGGCACTCGCCGCCAACGTCGCCCGGGCGTGGAACGTGGGCAAGGAGATCCTCGCGCTCGGGCCCGACGATCCCGCGCTCGACGCGTTGCTCGCCGCCGCCGACGTGGTGTTCGACTCGCCCGGAGCCGGCGGCACCCACGAGCTCGACCCGGCGCGCGCGCCGGGCGCGGCGTGGGTGAGCATCACGCCGTTCGGGCTCGATGGCCCGCGTTCGGCGTGGCGCGCCTCCGATCTCGGGGTGATGGCGCGCGAGCGGGAACATGTTCGCGACGGGCGACCCGGACCGGGCGCCGGTGCGTTGCACCGAGCCGGCGTCGTACGCGCACACCGCGGGCGAAGCCGCATTCGCGGCGCTGAGCGCGCTCTGGAGCGGCATACCCCAGCGGGTCGACGTGTCGATGCAGGAAGTCGTGCTGGTCGCGAACATGGTGGCGCCCGCGAACTTCCCCAAGACCGGAAATCGTGGGAATCGGCGGGGCGCGCGCATCGGCCGCACCCGCGAGATCTGGCCCGCGCTCGACGGCTTCGTGTCGTTCGGGCTGCGCGGCGGCAAGGCGCGGGTCGCGAGCCTCGAGACCCTCACGAAGCTCGTCGTCGCCGACGGCATCCCCGCCGACGCGCTCACGAGCCAGGACTGGAACACCTACAACCAGAACACCGCGACCGACGCGGAGCTGGACGGCATCGCGACCGCGGTCGCCGAGTACTTCTCGCGGCACACGATGCAGGAGCTCTACGACATCGCGTGCGAGACCAACCTGATGCTCGCGCCCACGAACTCCCCGAAGGAGATCTACGCGTCGGCGCAGCTCGCCGCGCGTGACTTCTTCGGCCCCGTCGACGACGTCGCGCGCTTTCCCCGGTCGTTCGTCGTCGTCCGATCCGCCGACGGAGAAGCCGCGCCGGTCCGGCCCGAGCCGAAGCCACGACCGGCAACCACCTTTCCGCGCGCCGCGCCGATCGCGGCGGGCAAGAAGGCATGGGACGGGGTCCATATCCTCGAATTCGGTGCCGGCGCCGCGGGACCGATCGCCACCCGCTACTTCTCCGAGAACGGCGCCGTCGTCTTGCGCGTCGAGTCGCGGACGCGCCCCGATTTCCTGCGAGCGATGGCACTCGCGGTTCCCGACAACCCTCACGGCCTCGAAGGCGCGCCCATGTACGACGGGCTGAACGTCGGGAAGCGCAACCTCACGCTGAACGTCAAGCACCCCGCGGGGGTCGACATCGTGCGCCGCCTGGTGGTGGAGTGGGCCGACGCGGTGGCCGAGAACTTCGCCCCGCGCGCGATGAAGAGCTTCGGGCTCGACTACGACAGCCTCGCCGCGATCAAGCCCGATCTGGTGATGATGAGCGCGTGCCTGAACGGCCAGACCGGCCCGCACAAGGACTATCCCGGCTTCGGCGGGCAGGGCTCCGCGCTCGCGGGCTACAACGCGCTCACCGGCTGGCCCGACCGCGAACCCGTCGGGCCCTACGGCACGATCACCGACTCGCTCGCCCCCCGCTACGTCGCGGCGGCGCTCGCCGCGGGCCTGCACTACCGGCGCCGCACGGGCCACGGCGTGTATCTCGACTTGTCCCAGGTGGAGTCGGCGATCTGGACCCTCGCGCCTTGGCTCCTCGACTACGAGATCGACAACGTCATCCGCCTGCGCGACGGCAACAACCACCGCGACGCGCGGCTGCACGGTGCGTTCGCGTGCGCCGACGAGGACGGTGTCGCAGACCGCTGGGTGACGATCGCGTGCTGGACCGACGACGAGGTCGCCCGGCTGCGTTCGATCGCGGGCGACGACGTCGAGGCGTGGACGCGCACCCGGCGGCGGTTGGAAGTCGCCGACGCGCTCCAGGCCGCGGGTATCGAAGCCGTGCCCGTGAACGACTTCGGGGACCTCGTCGACGATCCGCAACTCGCGCACCGGGGCCACTTCGAGGAGCACACGCACCCGTTCCTCGGGCCCGGCCTCTACGAACGCAACGGGTTCCGTCTCGCGGCGTGCCCGGGCGGCTACGACGCGGCGGGGCCGACGCTCGGCCAGGACAACGATTGGGCGCTCGCCGAGGTGCTCGGTTTGACCGGTTCCGAGATCGAGGCATTGCGGGCAACCGCCACGGTGGAGTGAGCTAGCACCGTGCAGGTGCGCCGCGCGCGCCGGGACGACCGGTCCTGGATCGCCGAGCTCGTGATCGCGGAATTCGCGTCGACACGGGTCGTGTCGCGCGGTCGGGTACACGAGGACGCGTCGACCCTCGACGGTTTCGTCGTCGAGAGCGACGGTCGACCCGTTGGTTGCGCGCTCTGGCACGAGGTCGACGGCGACGCCGAGCTCGTCGTGATCGCCACGACCTACCGCGGCGCGGGCGCCGGCACCGCACTGCTCGACGCGGTCGTCGAGCACGCGCGTGCACACGGCTGGAAACGCCTCTGGCTGATCACGACGAACGACAACACCGACGCGCTGCGCTTGTATCAGCGCGCGGGATGGGACTGGGTCGCTTGGCACCGCGACGCGGTGAGCGACGCGCGGGCGCTGAAGCCCGAGCTCCCCGAGCACGGTGCGCACGAAATCCCGATCCGCCACGAGATCGAGCTCGAATACCCGCTCTGACACCGCCCACCGGGCGACGGGGGCGCGCCGTGTGCGCGAAACCGGCGTTCAGGAGAACGACGTCAGCATCGCGCGGGTCCATTGCGCGTTGTCCGCGCCGTTCCAGCCCGCGAGCATGCCCTGGCTCATGTCGTCGCACCCGTAACGCAAGGGCCCGGCGTCGTCACAAATCGCGTCGGCGATCCGGCGCGCCGCCTCCGCCGCGGGTGTGTACGCGTCGCGGATCCCTTGGCGGGTTTCCCAGAGCCGGTTCGCGAGCTCGCGGTATTCGGGGTACTCGGCCGCGACCGGCGGACGGTCGGACCCGGCGAGCATGTCGGTTTCGATCGGGCCGGGCATGATCTCGATCACCCGGATCCCGAACGGCGCGACCTCAGCCGCGAGCGACTCGCCGAGCGCGGTCACCGCCGCCTTGGAGGCGCGGTAGGTGCCGAGGAACGGAACCGGGGCAAGGATCGACGACGACGTGATGTTGCAGATCACTCCCCCGCCCGCGGCGCGCATGATCGGCACGGCGCGCTTGGTCACCTCGACCAACCCGAAGACGTTGGTCGCGAACAGCCGCGGCCAGGAGTCCGACGGCATGAACTCGAGCGGCAGGTTGTCGCTCTCGACCCCGGCGTTGTTCACGAGGACCCGCAGGCCGTCCGGCAGCGCGATCGTCGACGGGTCGGTGACGTCGAGCCGCTCCACCCGCATGCCCACGAGATCCTCGCCGTCGGCGGGATCCCGCATCGTCGCGATCGTGTCGAATCCCCGCGCCGCGAGCTCGACCGCGACGGCGCGCCCGATGCCACGACTCGCGCCGGTGACCACAGCAGTGCCCTTCGCGTCCATGAGCGATAGCGTGCCACGTCTTCCGATGGACCTGCGCTTCACTGCCGACCAGGAACGCTTTCGCGCCGAGGCGCGGGCGTGGCTCACCGATCGTCTCGACGGCCGGTTCGCGATCGTGCGCGGGCGCGGGGGCCCCGGCGACGAGCACGAGCTGTTCGAGGAACGCCTGGCGTGGGAACAAGAGCTGGGACGCGACGGATGGATCGGGCTCGGATGGCCGGCCGAGTACGGCGGCCGCGGCGCGACCCTCGTCGAGCAGGTCATCTTCTACGAGGAATACGCCCGCACGGGCGGTCCGGGCCGCGTCGGGATCGTCGGCGAAGGCCTGCTCGGCCCCACCATCGTCCACTTCGGCGACGACGCCCAGAAGCGCCGGTTCCTCCCCGGCATCCTGAAAGGCACCGAGATCTGGTGCCAGGGCTACTCGGAGCCCAACGCCGGCTCCGACCTCGCCAACGTGCAGACCCGCGCCGAGCTCGACGGCGACGAGTGGGTCATCAACGGCCAGAAGGTGTGGACGTCGCTCGCCCACTGGGCCCAGTGGATCTTCGTGATCGCCCGCACCGACCGCGACGCGCCCAAGCACAAGGGCCTCTCGTACCTCCTCGTGCCGATGAACCAACCCGGTCACATCGAGATCCGCCCGATCGTGCAGATCACCGGGCACAGCGAGTTCAACGAGACATTCCTCGACGGCGCCCGCACCGCGGCCGCGAACGTCGTCGGTGACGTCAACGGCGGGTGGCGCGTCGCCATGGGAACACTGGCGTTCGAACGGGGCGCGTCGACGCTGGGTCAGCAGCTCTCGTTCGAGAGCGAGCTGGTCACCATCACCGATCTCGCCCGCGCCAACGGCCTCGCGCGGGATCCGGTCTTTCGCCAACGCCTCGCCGACGCGTGGATCACGCTGCGGGTGATGCGATTCCACGCGCTCCGCACGCTGCCGATGCTCGAGCACGGCACCGTCGACCCGGCCACCTCGATCCACAAGCTGCTCTGGGCGTCGTTCCACCGCGGTCTGGGCGAGCTCGCGGTCGACGTGCTGGGCGCGCACGGGGTGGCCTTCGGCGGCGAGCACGACGACCGCCTGAGCCGCCTGTTCCTCTACTCACGCGCCGACACGATCTACGGCGGGTCGAATCAGATCCAGCGCAACGTGATCGGCGAGCAAGCCCTGGGATTGCCGAAGGAGCCCCGATGACCCACGCACCCACGCCGCCCGTCTACCCGCCCGGGCGCGGGCTGCTCGCGGGCAAGACGGTGCTGATCACCGCGGCAGCCGGAACGGGGATCGGCTTCGCCACCGCGAAGCGGGCGGTCGAAGAGGGTGCGCGCGTCGTGGTGAGCGACATTCACGAACGGCGGCTGGGCGAAGCCCTGGAGCAGCTCGGCGCCGAGGCGCACGCGGTGCTCGGCAACGTCACGGTCGAAGACGACGTGCAGCGGCTCGTCGCGGAAGCGGTCGAGTTCGGCGGCGGGCAACTCGACGTGCTCGTGAACAACGCCGGTCTCGGGGGCACCGCCGCGCTCACGGAGATGACCGACGCGCAATGGTTCTCCGTGCTCGACGTCACGCTCACCGGGACGATGCGCATGACCCGCGCCGCGCTCCGCCACATGGGCGAGCGGGGATCCGGCGCGATCGTGAACAACGCGTCGGTCGTGGGCTGGCGCGCCCAGGAAGGCCAGTCGCATTACGCGGCCGCGAAGGCCGGGGTCATGGCCCTCACCCGCTGCGCGGCCGTAGAGGCCGCGGCGAACAACGTGCGCGTCAACGCGGTCGCGCCGTCGCTCGCCATGCACCCGTTCCTCGCCAAGGTGACGACGGAGGAGCTCCTCGCCGAGCTGGAGACACGCGAAGCGTTCGGCCGCGCGGCGGAGCCGTGGGAGGTCGCGAACGTCATCGTCTTCCTCGCGAGCGACCTCGCGTCGTACATGACGGGCGAGATCATCTCGGTCAGCAGCCAGCACCCGTA
The DNA here is from genome assembly GCA_963839575.1 of uncultured Actinomycetes bacterium. Classification (GTDB taxonomy): domain Bacteria; phylum Actinomycetota; class Acidimicrobiia; order IMCC26256; family PALSA-610; genus PALSA-610. The sequence goes on from CAWIVQ010000003.1 coordinate 269,974, forward strand.
GCCGCCGGCGTGCGGTTCCGGATCAGGCCGGTGGGAGGCGCCCGATCAGCTCGGATGCTCGGACCCGGCCGGGCGGGAGCCTGCGCCGCGCCGCGTCGTTCGCCGCCGACTGCAGGAGCGTGTTGACCGGGCACTCGAGCCCGTGCAGCCGAGCGAGCAACGCGATCTCACCGTTGAGGAAGTCGGCCTCGAGCGAACCCGTCCCCCGTTGCAGGCTCTGCCAGGTCGATCCTCCGCCGCGTACCCGGCGCGGCGTGAGCCGATCGCCGCGCCGCTCGCGGTCCTCTTCGATCGAGGCGACGTCGATCCCCGCGGCTTCGAGCACGGCCGTCCCTTCGCGCCGTGCACGACGGCTGAGCTCGTCCGCATCGTCGCCGGGCGCACACACGGCTTCCACCGCGTTGGCGAGGTTCATGATCAGCTTGCGGTACTTCCAGCGCATCACGTCGGGCCGCGGCACCGACTCGAACGTCGCGCTCGCCAGCACGGCGGCCACTGCGGCCGCGGTGTCGTCGAGACCGCCGGGGTAACGCCCGATGTCGAGGAGCCCACTCACCGGCGCCGACGACGCGACGACGACCCCGGGCTCGAGATGCTCGGCCGGAAGCATCACGCAGATCGCGTAGACGTTCCGGAAGTGCCGTAGCGCGATGCGCTCGTTTTCCACGCCATTTTGCACGCACACGACCGGAACCGAGGCGCCGGCCGCGGCGACGAGCGCGGCGAACGCGCCGGCCGAGTCCTGCGTCTTGGTCGTGACCAGCACCACGTCGTCGGCGCGCCACTCGATGCGCGCCGGATCGTCGACGACCGGGACCGCCAGCGTGACTTCGCGGTCGGGGTCGACCAGGCGCATACCACGGTCGCGCATCGCCTCGAAGTGCGCGCCGCGTGCGATCGCGACGACATCGTTTCCGTGCTCGAGCAGGCGCCCCGCGATCACACCACCCACCGCGCCGGCACCGAAGACGACGACCCGCATCAGTCGCGGACGGTCCCCTTCGCCGCGTCGATGTACGCGGGTTTCTCACCGCCACCGTGCACGAGCACGTCCGCACCGCTGACGTAGCGCGCCAGGGGTGAGGCGAGGAAGAGGCACACGTCGGCAACGTCGGTCGGGTCGGCCATCCGGCCGAGAGGCACGGTCGCGCCGACCGAAGCGATCCCCGATTCGTCACCGTAGAAGAGATGCGCCTGCTCGGTGACGACGAGGCCGACCACGACCGCGTTCACGCGCACCTTGGGCGCGAACTCCATGGCCATCGTCTTCGTCGCGTTCAGGAGTCCCGCCTTCGCCGCGCCGTACGCCAGCGTTGCCGGCGACGGCCGCACACCGCTCACACTCGCGATGTTGACGATCGTCCCGCCCTGTTCCTGCGCCTGCATCACGGCGTTGGCCCGTTGCGCGAACACGATGGGCGCGGTCAGGTTCAACGCGATGATCCCGGCGGTGAAGCGGGGAGACGCCGTGGCCGAGTCGGCGGGTGGCGAACCTCCGGCGTTGTTGACGAGCACGTCGACCCGCCCGAACCGCGCGATGCAGTCGGCGAGGACCGCGTCGATCTGGTCGGGCTCGCGCACATCGGCCGCGACGAACGCGACGCCGGCGGGCAGCGTCTCGGGCTCGTGGCGGCAACAGACCAGCACCTGCGCACCCGCCTCTGCGAAGCGCTGCGCGATCCCGCGCCCGACGCCCCGGCAGCCGCCGGTGACGATCACGGCCTGCCCGTCGAAGCAAAGATCGTCCATCGGCCGGGCATTCTGGCACCCCGAACGGGGTCAGCTGTACCCGGCGTCCACGCTCGGGGCGCGTTCGCGGGTGCGAAGACGGGCGAGATATGGCCGGCCGAGGAGACCCACGAGGGCGACGAGACTCAGGAGCGACAGCGCGGCTCCGGCGGTGAGGACAACGGTATTGGCCTGACGAATCGTGACCTTCACCGGGCCGTCGACCGGCGCGTCCGGGGCCCGCACCGCAACCAGGAAGCCCTGCACATCCCGGCCAACAGCAGAGATGCCGGTGATACGGAGGAAGCGGCGAGCAGCCGTGATGTTCGTTCTGAACGGCTCGGGGCCATCGGGCGGGCGAAGAACGCCTTCGTAACTGTCCCCGGCGACCGCGGCCGCGGGAATCTCTACGGTCCGCGCCGGATCGACGGTCACCTCCGGCGGCGAGCCGTCCCGGAACTGCGCCGGCGCGTACCAGCTCGACGGTGCGGTCGTGCGCGCGGCCACGACGGTATCCACGTAGGCGTCGTTCGTCGGGCGGAAGTGTCCGTCTTGCAGGGCCGTCGGGCGAACACGCCACACCTGCCACGTCGCGGCGCCGACGCTGAAGAGCACGAAGGCCAACAGGACAAGCGTCGCGGCACGCTGCACGGGCGGGCGCGCCGACCGGTGCCACAGCAACACGATCATGACCAGCCACGCTGTGACCAACAAGAGGTACGCGTGCAAGCGCCACGTGAACTGCAGGTTGTAGAGGACCGACGGCAACAACCGCCACGCGCTCTGGTCGAAGATGAGTACGAGATACACGACGGCCACGCCGCACAGCCCGACAAAGAGCGTCTTCGACGGGCGGTCCTTGCCGCGCCAGAACGCGATCCCGAACGCCAGCGCCCAGAGCGCGAACATCCACGGCAGGGTCACGCGAAGCTCGCGATCCAGCGTCGGTCGGAGCGAGGTGCGGAGGGGATTGAAGAGCAGTCCGAGCTTCGTCAACGAGATCCCCGGCAGGACGCTCTGGCTTCTCTGCGCACCGAGCGTGTCGAGGCCGTAGGCCAGATCGGGGAAGAGAAACCAAGCGTTGAGCCCAGCGCCGATGGCCGCGCCGAGAACCAGCATGCGAAATCGCCTCCCGGGAATCGACGGGCGCCACGACCGGGCGAAGGCCACCGTCGCGACGACGCCGAGCAGCATGACGAACACCGATCCCCATAACAACGTGATGTTGTGACTTCCGGTGAGCACGAAGGTTCCGAGTACCAGCGCGACCAGGTTGCGAGTACGCAACGTCGACGTGGTCAAGGTCGCGGAGATGGCCGCGATCAGGAACGGGATCGACGCGAGCGCGATGAACTCGCCCAGGTCGCCTCGCCCCACCATGTCCGTCACGTAGTAGGCACCGGTGACCAGCACGAGGCCCGAGATCTGCGATCGCCAGCCCCGCAACCCGACCTGAACCGACAACCAGGTCATCCCGCCGTAGGCCAGGCAGAGACCGGCCAGGTACAGGAGCTTGTACGCGAGGAGAGGGCGGTCGCCCAGGACGATCGCCAGCAGGCCACCGACCGTGTAGATGCCGGAGCCCACGAAGGAAAAGACCGGGTAGAAGACACCGAGAGGCTCTGCGGAAACGAACAGGCCCGGGTGCCACATCGTCTGGATGTTCAGTTCCTGCTGGCGTACGAGCCAGAGATGCAGCGTCCAATCGGCGCCGAAGCTCCGGTTCGTGAAGGCCACCGGTGCGAACAGCAGGACGACAACCAGCGCCGGGATCCACGCGGTGGTTCGTTGCACGAACGTGCGGCGGCGGCGCACCGCGGGCTGCGTCACGCCAATCGGTTTGTGCCGGGCAAGGTCGAGATCGACTGGAAATCCTGATGGACTGCCGACACGACCGGTGATCGCTTGCCCGTGGCCAGCAGGGGGATCGACTCACAAAATTCGACGTCGATCCGCGTGTCGTCGCCGACGAACCGGCGGAGCTCCCGCATGATGTGGTCGAACTCGCTTTCGGTGAAGCGGCGGTTCTTCACGATCCTCAAGACGAACGCGCCGACCTGCTCCTGGCGGATCTGGAAGAAGCGGATCACGTGCTCGTAATCCTTGAAGAAGTGCAAGAAGAACGATCCCGGAAGCCAGGTGCCGTTCGCGCAGTGAACGATCGCCTGCGTCCGTCCTTCGATCCGTCCGATACGCGAAAGCTGCCTGCCGCACGGGCAGGTCTCGGAGCCCTCGACGGCCACGGCGAGATCGCCGATCCGATAGCGAATGAGGGGTACGGAGAAGTTGTTGAGGTCGGTGATCACGACCTCGCCGATCTCGCCGGGCTTCGCAGGACGATCGTCGACCAGGAGTTCGACGATGTACGACTCGTCCGAGACGTGATGATCACGCGAATGCCCACACTGGTACGCGATCCCGGAGAACTCGCGCGCGCCGTACTTGTCGTAGACCTTGGTATCGAATCCTTCCTCGATGATCTCGCGAACGTTGTCGGGCAACGCCTGTGCAGACGACATGATCGCCTTCGGCGAGAAGCCGGGTCGCCCGCCTTCGCGTACATACGACGCGAGGAAGTTCAGCGACTCGGCGTAGCCGTCCACGAGAACCGGGCGGTGCCGCCGGACAGCGGCGATGAGGCTCTCGATGTTCTCCGAATCGATCTCGAACGCCGGGATGAACAGCCGCCGCATGAAGATCGCGTCCACCCGCTCGCGGAGAGTCTGGAGCTTCGTCATGCCGAGGGTCTGGTGCCAGAGCCGCGCCTGAGGGTCGCCGAAACGCCAACCCGTCCACTCGAGTCCCCGGAGCGTCGATGCGAACCGAACCTCGAGTTGGTGACGGTCGGCGTAGGTCGTGAACGGCTCCCCGGTCGACCCACTGGTCGAGATCTTGAGCATCTGCTTCTTGCGGTGGTCGTCGGCGAACAGGCCGAAATAGAAATTCCGCCGCACGTTGTCCTTCGACAGCATCGGGAGACGGGAGATGTCTTCGAGCGTTGCCAGATCCTGCGGACGCACCGCAGCCGCTTTCATCGCGTCGCGGTAGTAGGGAACGTGGACATACGCATGTTGAACGAGGCGCTGCAGCTTCTCGAGTTGGAGCGCGTCGAGATCGGCCCGAGAAAGCCATTCGGTACGTTTGAGATCGAGGTAGATCGAGCGCGCCGAGCGGCGAATGAGCCATTTGTGCAGCGGCATCGTGGCGAAGTAGAGCTCGAACCACGCCCGTCGCCACCCCCGGTAGGGGTGGCGCGGCCGATGCGAATCGGCCTCGCCGCCGACCGCCGGTGTGCGCCGATGCCGGGAGCCGAACCGAAACTCCGAGACGGCCGGCACGAGATCGACGATCGCCTCCGCGCTGACACGCAACGACCGGTTGCCGAGGAACGACTCGCCCGCGTACCGGCTCTCGAAGAGGGTCTCCACCTCGCGGATGGTGTAGCCCTTCGCGTGAGCTGACACGGCGATGAACGTCTGGAAGTGCCGGTACTGCTTGTCGTGTCGCAAGATGTCGTCGAGCACCCGCTTGGGACCGAGCACGAAGCCCGACTTGCTGTCCTTGGCCCGCATGCCGAACGTGACGTTCAGCAGACCGTTCAACACACGAGACATCAGCAAACGCGAATCACGGAGCCGCCCGATGCTCGAGCGTGTCCCCTGCACGAGATCCGCGGGGCTCTCGAGGAGCCGGGAGTACAGCGTGACGACCTCTTCCGGCGGGTTCTGGAGGTCGCCGTCGATGAAGCACACGTAGGCACCGCGCGCGGCGTCGACGCCCGAGCGCCAACTCGCGGGGATACCCAGATTCCGGGGGTGGCGCACGCACCGGACGGCGTCGCCGTACTCGAGTTTGAGGTCATCGACGATCTGCGGAGTGTTGTCGGTGCTGCCGTCGTCGACGATCACGAGCTCGGTCGTGACGTCGGCCTCCTTGGACGCCGTGAACAGCCGCTCCGCGAGCAGCGGCAGGTTGGCTTCCTCATTGAGACATGGACACACGACGCTCAACGCAAACGTGTCAGACACGGGCCGACGACCTTGTCCACTCCCAGCAGCTCTTCAAGCCGATATCGAGCGGAGTCGTGGCGACCCAACCGATTTCCTCGGCCGCGAGGCGCGGATCGCCGACGCGCCGAGACCCGGCCGTCCAGTCCGGCGGACACATCCGCGGCTCCAGCGAGCTGCCGGCGACGCCCAGCATCGCCGAGGTCAGCGCGGTCACGCGCATCCCGTGACCGGACGCGACGTTCACCGTCTTGCCGTCGTGTTGGTGTCCGGCCATGGCGATGAGCGCGGTAACCGCATCGTCGACGAATACATAATCGAGCATCTGTTCTCCGTCGCCATAGACCGTCGGAGCCTCGCCCCGCGCGATCCGCTCGAAATTCGAAACGATCACCGACTTGTATCCGCCCTCGGCATACTGCCGGGGCCCATAGATGAAGAACAACCGGGCGACCGTCCAGCCGAGCGAATACTGGCCTTGCGCGACCCGCAGCATGTGCTCCCCGGCCAGCTTCGACACTCCGTACGTAGTGGTCGGTGTGGGAACGTCCGTCTCCCGCATTCGCTCGGGCCCGAGCGACCCGTACGCGTACAGCGATGACGTGAACACCACCTTGGCGCGGCCGCCGCGACCGGCCGCCTCGAACAACCGATTGGTGGCCGAGATGTTCACGTCGATGATCTTTTGCGGGCTGACTCTGGACGAGTTGTACTTCTCGGCCGCGAGATGGAATACGACATCGACACCGGCACAGAGCTCGGTGAGCTCGGCCGGGGAGATGTCGGCCAGGTCACGCCGGACCTGCTCGCAGGGCGCCTGCAACCGCCGCCAGTCGCCCGATCTCTCGTTGTCGATGCCGACGACGTCGACGCCGGCCCGGTGCAGCGCCTCGACAAGGTGGCATCCAATGAATCCGGCGGCACCAGTTACGAGAGCCCGTTGCACAATCCGAATGCTCCCTCTTCTCGCGTCGTCGTAGTCCCGCAGCCGTCAAACGTACCCAAGCTGTGCGCTCGAGGTCGACCATGCCCGGCACTTTGGTGAGGCATCTCGCAGTATTGTCGGGCCCGTCTCCAGGCCGACCCGGCAGGAACCTCTCGGAGCGATGGACCAAGACCCCGCGATCGAAGACATCGGCGCCGTAAACGCCGAACGCGACGGCGTGGGCGACGGCGATTCCTACTTCGATCACCGTGAATTCGCGGCGAGAGCCTCGATGGAAGACGAGCACTACTGGCACCTCGCTCGGCGCGAGGTCTTGCTGCAGACCCTGCAAACCGTCGTGACGAACCACAATGCGCCGATACTCGAGATCGGTTGCGGGGCGGGCACGGTCGCGACGTTCCTCAACGAGCACGGCTATCGGGTCGACTACGCGGACGTCCACCGCGACGCGCTCGTGCTGGCGCGCGCGCGAGCGCGGGCCCGGCTCGCCGAAGATGTCCGGGGTCGGCGCTTCCTTCGCATGGACGTATGCCACGACGAGATCCCCGACGGCTACGACACGATCATGCTCTTGGACGTCATCGAGCACTTGCCCGACGACGCCGGCGTCCTCACGCGTGTGCGCCGAGCACTGGACCGCCCGGGCCGGCCCGGACTCCTCGTCCTCACGGTTCCCGCCTTTCCCGTCTTGTGGTCGAGGTACGACGTCGTCGAACACCACAAGCGGCGGTACACACGAGCCGGCGCACGAGCGCTCCTCGAAGCATGCGGCTTCGAGGTACTGAGAACGACCTACTTCTTCCTCCCACTCTTCTTCGCGGCCGGGACCGTCAAGCTGGCGCGCTCCGCGGCCAACGCCGTGCACCCGCGGCCCGAACCCGAGATGTTCACCGAGCTCGTCGAAACCCGTTCGGGGCCCGTGGTCACCAAGACGATGATGAGCATGTTGCGCGGTGAACGACAACTCCTCCGAAAAGTCGATCTCCCGTTCGGCACGTCCCTGTTGTGCGTCGCCCGCTGCCGCTAGCGATCTGAGTGGTTCGTCGCGCTACCAAATCGCCGGGCCCGTTGTCATCGAACAGGCGTGTGACATCGTCGGGTCGTATCCGCCCGTCTCAACGCTGCACTCGACGCGCAGGTCGTAGACGACCTTTTCCACCTTGTAGATTCCCGGCGCTACCCGTTCCTTCGCCACCCCGACTCCCGTTCTCGGCATCCTCTCGGGAATGCACTCGTCCCGGGCGGCGTCGGACGGGCGGATGTAGCCGTTGATCAGGACTTTCATCGAGATCAGGGGCGCAGAGACCTCCTGGCACCCCGTCAGAATCGAGTTGCACGTGGTTCCCGACAAACGCGTCACCATCGACGAGATCGCCGCCGAGGTGCACGACGGCATGACCGTCGGCATCGGGGGTTGGGGCTCCCGGCGAAAGCCCATGGCCCTGATCCGGGCCTTGTGCCGCTCGTCGGCGAAGGATCTGCGCATCGTCTCCTACGGCGGGCCCGACGTCGGTCTGCTGTGCCGGGCGGGCAAGGTGCGAGAGGTCGTCTACGCGTTCGTCTCGCTCGACTCGATCCCGCTCGAACCCCACTTCCGCAACGCCCGCCAGTCCGGGGCCGTCACCACGATGGAGCTCGACGAGGGCATGTTCCTGCTCGGCTTGCAGGCCGCGGCGCTGGCGCGTGCCGTTCTTGCCGACCCGCGTCGGCCTCGGTTCCGACGTGATGCGCTTCAGCCCCTCGCTGCGCACGGTCCGGTCGCCGTACCCCGACGGCGAAGAGCTCGTCGCGATGCCCGCGCTCACCCTCGACGTCGCGCTCATCCACATGCACCGCGGCGACCGCGGCGGCACCGGCCAGTACCTGAACGTCGATCCGTACTTCGACGACCTGATGTGCATGGCCGCAACCCGACGGTTCATGAGCGTCGAAAAGATCGTCGAGACCGAGCAATTCCTCGCCGACGGGCCGGCGCAATCGATCCGAATCAACCGGCTCATGACCGACGGCGTCGTCGAGACACCGCACGGCGCGCACTTCACCGAATGCATCCCCGACTATCCGCGCGACGAAGCGTTCCAGCGTGCGTACACGGCGTCGGCCAAGTCCGACGACGCATGGGACGAGTTCCGCGCCCGCTACATCGACGTGACCGAAGCCGAGTACCAGCAGGCGGTACAGCAATGAGAGACGGACCGCCCACCCGGGCCGAGGTGTGCGCGGCGGCGATCGCCGATTGCTTCGCGCACGACGGCGAGATCCTCGCCAATCCAATCGGCACCCTGCCGGTGATCGGTGGCCGGCTCGCCAAGGCCACCGTTGCCCCCGAGCTCGTGATGACCGACGGCGAAGCGCTCCTCGTCGAGAACATCATCCCGGTCGGCGTCGACAATCCCGAGAAGGTCGTTGCGGGCTGGAACCCGTACCGCTCGATGTTCGACGTCGTGTGGAGCGGGCGACGGCACGTGATGATGGGCGCGAGCCAGCTCGACAAGTTCGGGAACCAGAACTTCGCGTTCATCGGTTCGCACGCGGCTCCGCGCACGCAGCTCCTCGGCATGCGCGGTGCGCCCGGCAACACGATCAACGACATCACCTCGTACTGGATCCCTTCGCACACGACGCGCGTCTTCGTGCCGTCCGTCGACGTGGTGAGCGGGGTGGGTTACGACCGCGCCCGCGACCTCGGTCCGGTCGCCGGCCGCTTCCATCACCTCGGTCATGTCGTCACGAACCTCGGCGTGCTCGATTTCGCAAGCCCCGACAACCGCATGCGGCTCCGCTCGGTACACCCGGGCGTCACCGTCGATGACGTCGTGGCGGCGACGGGCTTCGAGCTCGCGATCGACGCCGACGTCCCGGAGTCACGGCTGCCGACCGACGACGAGTTGCAGTGGATCCGTGAACGCATCGACCCCAACGGGCTGGGCGAACACGAGGTGCCCAACCCGTGAGCGGTCCCGGCGCGCTGCGCACGCCGCTCTGCGACCTCTTCGGCGTCGACGTGCCGATCGTGCAGACCGGTATGGGTTGGGTGGCCGGGCCTCGCCTCGTGAGCGCGACCGCGGAGGCGGGTGCCCTCGGCATCCTCGCGTCGGCGACGATGACCTACGACGAGCTGGCCGGCGCGATCCATGAGGTCAAGTCACGCACCGACCGCCCCTTCGGCGTGAACCTGCGCGCCGACGCCGAAGACGCGACCGAGCGCGTCGATCTCCTGGTGCGGGAGAAGGTGCAGGTCGCGTCGTTCGCGCTCGCGCCGAACGAACGCCAGATCAAGACGCTGAAAGACGCCGGCGCGCGCGTCGTGCCGTCGATCGGCGCCCGCCGCCACGCCGAGAAGGTCGCGGCGTGGGGCGTCGACGCCGTGATCGTCCAGGGCGGCGAAGGCGGCGGCCACACCGGGTCGGTTGCGACCACGCTCTTGTTGCCGCAGGTCGTCGACGCCGTCGACATCCCCGTGATCGGCGCCGGCGGTTTCTTCGACGGTCGCGGCCTCGTCGCGGCGCTCGCGTACGGCGCCGCCGGCATCGCCATGGGCACGCGCTTCCTGTTGACCCGAGACAGCACGGTTCCCGAATCCGTGAAGCGCTACTACCTCGAGCGGACGGTCGCCGACACGGTGGTGACGGCGCGTATCGACGGGGTGCCCCACCGGGTGCTGCGCACCGAGTTCGTCGACGAGCTCGAGAACGCCAACTCCGTCAGCTCCGTCACCCGGGCGCTGCGCAACGCGCTTGCGTTCAAGAAGATGTCGGGTGTGTCGTGGCGGGGAATGTTGCGCGAGGGCGTTGCCATGAAGCGCGAAGGCAACCTGAAGTGGACGCAGGTCGTGCTCGCCGCGAACACGCCCATGTTGCTGCGCGCGGGGCTCGTCGAGGGCCGGCTCGACGCGGGCGTACTCTCGAGTGGCCAGGTCGCGGGTGTGATCGACGACCTTCCGAGTGTCGCGGAGTTGATCGACCGGATCATGAGTGAAGCGGGGCAGACGTTGAAGCATCTGGGAGAGCTGGCGTGACCAAATCGAGGGTTCCTGCGGTCGAGAACTGGTTCACGACCGACGAGTCGGCGCCCGCGCTGCTCGGCGCCCGCGGCGCGCAGTCGGGCTCGTACTTCTGGCCCACGGCCGTGGCCGTCTCGGGCAATCCGAACGCACCGGGCGAGGCCCGCGAGCCGGTCGAGCTCTCGCGAACCGGGAAGCTGTGGTCGTGGACCACCAACCACTACGCGCCGCCCGACCCGTACGTGGCGCCGGATCCCTTCGTGCCGTACACGGTGTGCGCGGTCGAGCTCGAGGTCGAGCGGATGGTCGTGCTCGGCGGGCTCGCCACCGGCGCGGACCCGGGCACGCTCGAGGTCGGCATGGAGATGGAGCTCGTGCTCGGTCCGCTCTACGAGGACGACGAGCACGAGTACGTGATCTGGCAATGGGCCCCGCTGAGGAGCAAAGCGTGAGCGAGCACGACATCGCCATTCTCGGCGCGGGCATGCACCCGTGGGGCAAGTGGGGCCGCAACTTCGTCGAGTACGGAGTCGTCGCCGCGCAGGCCGCGTTGGAAGACGCGGGCGTGGCCTGGCCCGACATCCAGTTCGTGTCGGGCGCCGACACGATGCGCAACGGCTATCCCGGCGTACGTCGCCGGCGCGACCTTCGCGCAGGCGCTCGGCTGGAACGGCGCCCAGGTGGCGTCGTCGTACGCGGCGTGCGCGTCGGGCGTGACGGCGCTGGCAACGGCGCGCGCCCAGATCCTCGCCGGTTTCTGCGACGTGGCGCTGGTCATCGGCGCCGACACGACCCCGAAGGGCTTCCTCGCACCCAACAAGGGTGAGCGAGGCGACGACCCCGACTGGCTGCGTTTCCGCCTGCTCGGAGCGACCAACCCGACCTTCTTCGGGTTGTACGCCCGGCGCCGCATGGAGCTGTTCGGAGCGACGCGCGACGACTTCGCGCGTGTGAAGGTGAAGAACGCGAAGCACGGCCTCGACAACCCCTACGCCCGTTACAAGAAGGCCGTCACCGTCGACGACGTGCTCAACGCTCCGATCGTCTCCGATCCCCTCGGCCTGCTCGACATCTGCGCGACCAGCGACGGTGCCGCGGCGCTGGTGGTCTCGTCGCTCGAGTACGCGCAACGCCACGGTGCCGGCGACCCGGTACGCGTGCGCGCGGTCTCGACGGTCACGCCCAGCTATCCGCAGACCACGATCGAGCTCCCGAACTTCGCGACCGACAGCGCGGCGGGGGCCGGGGGTGTGCCCGAGCACGGTTTCAAGGAATCGATCGCCGTGCGCGCCTATGAAGAAGCGGGGCTCGGCCCCGACGACCTCGACTGCGCCGAGGTGTACGACCTCTCCACCGCGATGGAGCTCGACTGGTACGAGCAGATCGGCCTCTGCCCGCCCGGCGAGGCCGAGAAGCTTCTGCGCGACGGCACCACCACGTTGGGCGGGCGAGTCCCCGTCAATGCGAGCGGCGGCCTCGCGTGCTTCGGCGAGGCCGTGCCCGCGCAGGCGATCGCGCAGGTGTGCGAACTGACCTGGCAGGTGCAGGGCCGAGCCGTTGGCCACCAGGTGGAAGGCGCACGCGTCGGCCTGTCGATCAACCAAGGCCTCTTCGGCCACGGCTCCGCGGTGATCGTCAGCCGCTGACGACGGGCCCGGCTGCCGCTACGGCTGATCGGCCGCGGCGTAGATCGCGGCAATATCGAGCCTCTTCATCGTGAACACGGCCTGCATGGCGCGTTCCCGACGCGCCGGGTCGGGGTCGTGCAGCAGGTCCGCATAGTCGGCGGGTACGACCTGCCACGACACGCCGAACTTGTCTTTCAGCCAGCCGCACGGGCCTTCCTCGCCGCCTTCCGACAGCGCCGCCCAGTAGTAGTCGATCTCGGCCTGGTCGGCGCAGTTGACGACGAAGGAGATCGCCTCGTCGAACGTGAACTGTGGCCCACCGTCGATCGCGGTGAACTGCTCGACCGTCGAGCACGAAGTCGACGGTGAGTACCGTGCCGGCGGGCCGCGGACCGGACTCGCCATAGTGGGAGACGCCCGTGATCTTCGAGTTCGGGAAGACCGAAACGTAAAACTCCGCCGCCGCTTCGCTCTCGGTGTCGAACCAGAGGCTGGGGGTGATCCGGGGCATCGCACACTCCTTCTGTTCGAGGTATCGCCGTTGCGGTTCAGATCGTCGCGACGGCCGGAACTCATCGCGGCCGCTCCGACGCGACCCCGTCGGCCCGCCTCGCCGTCCGAGGTCTTCGGCGGATCGTGCGACGACGACCGAATCGGCGTGGTGCATGGCGGTGGGCGGGAGCACGCGTGCGAAATGTCGGTCAGAGCGCGTCGATGACGGCCGATCGCCGAGCGTCGCGTTCGGCGTTCGAGATCAAGCCTTGCGCATGCAGGTCGTCGATCACCCGGAGTCGTTCGCTCGCGGGCGTCGTCGGCGTCGACGTCGACGTCGACGTCGGCGAGGGCGAGGGCGTCGGCGTTACCCAATGGCCGACGTCCGCCGCCGCACGCCGTTGGCCGTAGATCACGATCAGCAGGCCGATCCATCCGAGGACGAGCGTCAACAGCACCGCGGTGCCCACGGGTTCGTGACGCGATCGGGCGACCGACACGGCAACGACGAAGGGGACGGCCGACCAGAACAGGACCAAGAAGATGAACGGCGCGAGGTTGAGCGATGACGACGCCGGCACGCTCGTGCTCGCGGCCGACGGCGAGCGCGAGATCAGGTTGCCGTTCGCGTCGAACACGCACGATGGCGGCGCTTGCACGCCGATGGGCGTAGTGCCGATGCATTGATCGACCGCCTGTTGATCGATCGGCGTGGAGCCGACTTCTTGGGCATCGGCCCACGTCCACGCGCCGATGCCCAGCGCGACGAGGAGACCGAACAGGACAAGCAACGCCGTCGCCGATACCCGTTGCACTGGTGTTCCCGCTTTCTTCAACCAATTTCTCCACGCGGTGATGGCAGTGTTCCACGAACGGCGCCGGTCGGCGAACACCGGCGGGAAAGCCGCAGGCGCTCCACGTCGCTCAGGTCGCGGGCGTCGGTCCGGTTCGGCGCGCGATCTCGGCGCGCACGACGTCGACGCCCGGATCGACGACCGCCCCGTCGCCCGCCCCGCCGCCTCGACCCAAGAACACCTCGTGCACTCGGACTGCGGTCACGGCGACCTTCGTCGCGTTCGTCACGAGACCTTCGGCGCCGAGCGCCGCCGCGTGCTCCCGAAGAAACGACGCGGCCGCGCGGACGCCGTCGTGGCGAGTCCGGTCGCCGGGCTCGCCGTACTCGAACCGCCAGCGCCGGGCACGGCGGGTGATGTCGACCTTGTCGTCGCCCTCCGGCTCGACACCCGCGGCGGGGAAGATCCGGCAGTCGTAGGTGCGACACGCGGGGCCGGTGCTCGTAGATCGAGCACGCGTTGTCGACCAGCATCGGGCAGTGCCCGCGTTCGTCGTAGCCGAGGAGGACGTGACCGCGTGGGGCCAAGGGCGCGGGGAACAACACATCCGCGGGAATGTGCGCCAGTGTGTCGGTCTCGTCGGGTTCGATGTGCACGAACTGCGACGACGTGCAACAGGCCGTGCACGTGCCGCAGGGAACGTCGGTGCCGCCGTCGCCGCGCAGCGCGCGCTGCATCGCGACGATCCACGACGAGAATGCGCCGGCCGGGAGGTCGGGCTCCTCGCCCCGATGGTCGCCGGTCACCGCGCCCGCCTACACCGGGGAGTCAGCCGGCGCGAGGTTCCAGGCGCCGGCCACCAGCTCGTACGAACGGAGGCGGTCGGCGGGACCGTGGACCATCGTCGTGATCATCAGCTCGTCGGCGCCGGTGCGCAGCGCGAGCGCCTCGAGCTCGGCGCGCACGTGCTCGGGATCGCCCCGGACGAGCGGCGCCGTCCACGTTCGGACCAGCTCGCGCTCTGTGGGGGTGAACACGTATTCCGCGGCCTCTTCCGGGGTCGGGAGCCGCGACGGCCGCCCCTGGCGCAGCCGCACGAACGACAGCGCGCTCGGGCCCGAGAGCCGGCGGGCCTCGTCGTCGGTCGGCGCGCAGATGACCGGCACCCCGATCATCGCGTACGGGTGGTCGAGCTCCTCCGACGGCCGGAACGACGATCGGTACAGCTCGAGCGCGGCCACGGTGTTGTGCGACGCGAAATGATGCGCGAACGAGAACGGGAGCCCGAGTGCGCCTGCAACCTGCGCGCTGTAGCCACTGGAACCGAGCAACCAGACCGCGGGTCGATACCCGCCCGCCGGGGACCGCGGTGATCTGCGGGTGCGTGCCGTCGAAGAAGAGGAACAGGTCGCGTAGTTGCTCGGGAAACTCCTCCGCGGCGAACGGCGTGGGGTTCCGGCGCAGGGCCGCCGCGGTGACCGGGTCCGTCCCCGGCGCGCGTCCGAGCCCGAGGTCGATCCGGCCCGGGTGCAACGCCTCGAGCATTCCGAACTGCTCGGCCACCACGAGCGCGGCGTGATTCGGGAGCATCACGCCACCGGCACCGACGCGGATGGTCGTCGTCGACGCAGCCAGATGCGCGATCAGCACCGCCGGCGCGGAGCTCGCGATACCGGCCATGTTGTGATGCTCGGCCACCCACAACCGCGTGTACCCGAGGCGTTCGCCGAGGCGGGCCAGTGCGACCGAGCCGGCCAGGGCCGCGGCCGCGGTCGAGCCCTCCCCCACCGGAGCGAGCTCGAGGATGGAGAGCGGCGGGTGGGCCGCCTCGGAGACGTCGGTCATCGTGTCGTTGAACCCCGAACCCGCCCGCCGTCTTCCCGCCGGCTCGAAGACGCGGTGCCGGCGCCCGCTCCGTCACGATCATTCATCGCCTTGATCGTCGCGCGGACGCGCTATCGCGCCAACATCGCGCGCACCCGGTACTGCTCGGCCATGATCTCGACCACCCCGGCCGGCGCCGTGTCGACCGAGCCCGCGTCGAACGGAGGCTGCGGGTCGTACTCGATGCCGAGTTGGATGCACTGCGCGTACTCGTCGCCGGCGATGCGAGCCGCGAGCGTAAGCGCCATGTCGATGCCCGACGAGACCCCGGCCGCGGTGACGATCTTTCCCTGCTCGACCACGCGCCGGCCGGTCGGGATCGCGCCGAACTCCCGCAAGCGCTCGAGCGAAGCCCAGTGCGTCGTGGCTTCCTTGCCCTCCAGCAACCCCGCCGCGCCGAGCAGGAGCGAGCCCGTGCACACCGACGTGGTCCACGTCGTGGTCGCATCGACCTCGCGGATCCACTCGAGGACCGCGCCGTCGCTTTCGAGCCCGCGCGTCGCGAATCCGCCCGGGACGACGAGCACGTCCGCGCTCGTGACCTCGGACATCGGGTAGTCGGCGACGAGTCCGAGGAAGGCGTTGTCGGTGCGGACCGCGCCCGCGGCCGGCGCGACGAACTTCACGTCGGCTCCGGGCAGGCGCTGCAACACCTCGTAGGGCCCGACGACGTCGAGCGCGGTGATTCCTTCGAAGACGAGACATGCGATGTCCACGGGTTGCTCCTTGGGGCCGGCTACGCCGAGCGGCGAGCGCGCGACGTTGGGATGGAACGGAAGCGGTCTCGGTACTCGGTCGGGCTGGCGCCGACGCGGCGCGCAAACGCGCGCCGCAGCGTTTCGGGCGTGCCGAACCCCGAAGTCGTGGCGACCTCGTCGACGCTCAGCGCGGTGGTCTCGAGCAACCGGCGCGCGACCTCGATCCGGACCTGCTCCACGTAGGCCGCCGGGGTACAGCCGACGTCGGCCCGAAACACGCCGCGAAGTGCCGCGGGCTCATGGCGACGCGTGCCGCGAGCCGCTCGACGCCGTGGTCGCCGGCCGGATGTTCGCCGATCCAATCTTGGAGCTCTCGCAACGGATCCCGGGCCGCGCGTTGCGCACTCAGCTGCGCGCTGAACTGCGCCTGCCCTCCGGGACGCTGGACGTACATCACGAGTTGGCGGGCAACGGCGCGCGCCACGTCGGGGCCGAGGTCGTCGGCGACCAGGGCCAGCGCGAGATCCATGCCCGCGGTGACACCGGCGGACGTCCACACGGCACCGTCTTGGACGAAGATGCGATCGGCCTCGACGGCGATCTGCGGATACGAGCGCTCCAGGCGATCACACGAAGCCCAGTGCGTGGTCGCGCGCTTGCCGTCGAGCAGGCCGGCCGCGGCGAGCACGAACGCTCCGGTGCACACCGAGGCCACCCGCCGGCTGCGGCGCGCCAGGTTCGACACCGCGCGCACGAGGCGCTCGTCGGCGGCCGCCGCGAACGCGCCCTCGCCCCCGACGACGACGAGGGTGTCGATCGGACCCCGCACGGAGGCGATCGACCGGTCGGCGACGATGCCGGGCCCCCGGACGGTGACCACCGAACCCGCTTCGGCCGCGGCGACGACGATCTCGTACCCGCCCGACGTGGCGAACACCTCGTGCGGGCCGACCAGGTCGAGCGCGGTGATGCGGGGATAGGCGACGAACACGACCCGACGGCTCATGACGCCCATTGTGCGGCGCACGCCGTATGGCAGCAATGACATTTCACGGACGATTCCTGCCATCCCTCGGTCCGGTCGACCGCTCGGGGCCCGCCCGGGTGCTACAAGGACACGATGACCGAACGGGCCTACCGCCTCATATCCGGCGACAGCCATGTCAACGAGCCCGGCGACCTGTGGACCGCCCGGATGCCGGCGGAGTTCCGCGACCGGGCGCCCCGGATCGACCGCTTCGACCAGGGCGACGCGTGGGTGATCGAGGGCGTCCGCGATCCGATCAACTTCGGCATGAACGCGTGCGCCGGCCTCGAACCGAGCGAGATGCACGCGTGGTCACGCTTCGAGGACATGCGCCACGGTGGCTACGACCCCGCCGCGCGACTCGCGGAGATGGACCGCGACGGCGTCGACGCCGAGGTGCTCTACCCCACCCCGCGCCTCGCCCAGGGCGTCGTCGCGACGAAGGACGTCGACTTCCATCTCGCGCTGGTGCGCAGCGTACAACGACTGGCTCTCCGACTACGTCGCGCTCGCGCCCGAACGCTTCGGTGGCCTCATGTTGGTGCCCAACCGCGGCGCCGAACACGCGGTGGCCGAGATCGATCGTGTGCTCGACCGCCCCGGCATCCGGGGCGTGCTGTTGGGCTGTTACCCGAACGGAACGCTGGAGATCGCTCCCGACGACGACGCGGTGTGGGCCCGGATCGTCGACGCCGGCGTACCGCTCAACATCCACGTGAGCCTGTCGCAGCACATGCCGGCCGCGCATCGCGCCGCGCTCCCGGGCTACGGCCGCTTCTTCGACGCGCCGAACCGCATCGTGCAACTCATCTTCGCGGGGGTGTTCGATCGCTTCCCCACGCTGAACGTCGTCGTCGCCGAGGTCGACTGCGGTTGGGTGCCGTACTTCAAGGAACAGATCGACAACAACTACCGCCGCCTCGACGCCATCAGCGATTTCCGCATCACCGCGCGCCCGAGCGAGTACGTCGAACGGCACCTGCACTTCACCTATCTCACCGACCCGTTCGGGATCTCGAACCGCCATTCCATCGGCGTCGACCGCATCCTCTGGTCGAGCGACTACCCGCACATCTCGAGCGACTGGCCACATTCGTGGGCGGCGATCGACGAGACCTTCGCCGACGTCCCGGCCGTGGAGCGCGACACGATCCTCGCCGGCAACGCGCAACGCCTGTACGGCTTCGGGCGCTGAGCGGTCCTCAACCCAGCCCGAGGGCGCGGAGATCGTGTTCGAGCTCGACGAGCTGGGGCGCGCGCAACGGCAGGTAGGGCGGGCGCAGCGCACCGCCGTCGCGACCGACGAGTGCGAGCGCCGCCTTCAGCGATCGCGGGTTGCCGCCGCGGGCCAGCGCGGAGTTCAGCCGCAAGAGTGGCTCCAACATCGGCGTCTCGCCGCGCTCCAGGGCCTCCCAGACGCCGGTCACGAGCGCGGGCGCCACATTCGCCTCGAAGCAGAGCACGCCGCCCGCACCGAGCGCGTGCATCGCGACGATCTCGCGCACCATTCCCACCCGCACCTCGAGACGCGCACCGAACCGGTCGACGAGCTGCCGCACGTACGCCGACAGCTCCGCCGGGCGCGGGTCGGAGACGTTCACCACCCGCACATGGGGATAGTCCTCCACGAGTCGCTCGACGAGCGCGATGGGCAGGTCGTAGCCCGAGAGCGCGGTGTTGTTCGAGAGGTGCACGTCGCACGTGACGGCCTCGACGACCGAGCGGAAATGCGCCTCCAACTCGTCCTCGCGCAGGCGCAACGGACCCGGACGCGGCCCGATGATCTGCACCGCGTCGAGACCTTCGGCTTCGGCCGCGACCGCCAGCGCGCACGTCTGCGCGGTCGATGCCGCGAGCCCGATTCCCGCCGCGGCCACCGGCACCCGCCCGTGCAGCTCGTCGGCGGCGATGCGATACAGCCGGACCTTCTCGTCGAACGCCAGGAGATCGCCCTCGCCGCTGCCCTGGCTCGCGACGTACGCCCCGGCACCGTGGTCGCCGATGAAGCGCAGGTGCGCCCGCGCCAACCGCTCGTCGATCGCACCGTTCTGATCGAACGGCGTGATGCTCATCGCGTGCACGCCGACCTTCGCCGCAGCCACGCCCCACGTTGACAGGTGCCGCCCCGGTCGGGCCAGCTACGATCGCCCGCCGCTCATGGATCTCGCCTTCAGTCCCGCCGAGGAAGCGTTCCGCGCCGAATGCCGCGCCTGGCTCGAAGCCAACGTGCCGCGCCCCGCGCCGGCGTCGGGCGACACGCGCGCCGGGTTCGCCGTGCACCTCGAGTGGGAGCGCCGCCTCTTCGACGCCCGCTTCGCCGTCGTGTCGTGGCCCCACGAGTTCGGCGGTCGCGACGCGAGCCTCTGGGAATGGCTCATCTTCGAGGAGGAGTACTACCGCGCCGGCGCGCCGCAACGCGTGACCCAGAACGGGATCTTCTTGCTCGCCCCCACGATCTTCGAGTTCGGCACTCCCGAACAGCAGGCCCGCATCCTCCCGAAGATGGCGTCGGGCGAGCAGACGTGGTGCCAGGGCTGGTCGGAACCCAACGCCGGCAGCGACCTCGCCGGGATCCAGAGCAAGGCCGTGCGTGACGACCTCGCCGGCGGCTGGCGCCTCTCGGGCCAGAAGACCTGGACGACGCGAGGCGCGTTCTGTACGCATCTCTTCGGCCTCTTCCGCAGCGATCCCGACGCCGAACGCCACCACGGCCTCACCTATTTCCTGGTCGACCTCTCCACACCCGGGGTCACCGTGCGCGGCGTCGAACGCCTCGACGGCGACGAGGGCTTCGCCGAGGTGTTCTTCGACGACGTGTTCGTCCCCGACGCCGACGTGCTCGGCGCGCCGAATCAGGGTTGGGCCGTCGCCATGGCCACCACCGGGTCCGAACGCGGGCTCACCTTGCGCTCACCCGGCCGGTTCCTCGCCACCGCGCAACGGCTGATCGACCTGTATCACCAGACGCGCGGCGCCGATCCCGCGCTGCGCGACCGGGTCGTCGCCGCGTACGTCGACGCCGAGGCGTACCGCTGGCAGACGTTTTGGACCGTCACCCGGCTCGTCGAGGGGATCAGCGCGGGTGCGGAGTCGTCGATGGTCAAAGTGTTCTGGTCGGAGCTCGACGTGCGCCTGCACGAGCTCGCGCTCGACCTCCTCGGCCCGCACGCGGAGTTGCTCGACGGCGACACCGGCGCGTGGATGAAGGGCTTCGAGTTCGCACTCGCGGGACCCATCTACGCGGGCACGAACGAGATCCAGCGCAACGTCATCGCGGAGCGCGTGCTCGGATTGCCGAGGCGTTGACGATGCGCTTCGCGTTCTCCGACGACCAGGTCGCGTTCCGTGACGCGGTGCGCGAACTCCTCGAGAAGGAGTGCACACCCGCGCACGTGCGCGCCGCGTGGACGAACGACACCGGTCGGGTTCCGGGACTCTGGGAAGAGCTCGCGGAGATGGGCGTGATCGGCATGCTCGCGCCGGAGTCCGCGGGCGGGCTGGGGTTGACCATGGTCGACCTCGTGCTCGTCCTCGAGGAGACCGGCCGGTGCGCGTTGCCCGAACCGATCGTGGAGACGGCCGCGCTCGGTGTCCCGTGGCTGGGTCGGACCGACGTGACGGTGAGCGCCGGCTACTCGCTCGTGGCGTGGGCCGACACTGCCGACATGGTGATCACAACCGCGGGACGATTCGAGCGCGGCGCGATGGAGCTGATCCCGCACCCGTCGGTCGACGGTGCCCGCCGCGTGTTCGAGGTGCAAGGCACGGGACAGGCCCAGTCGCCCGACGCGCTCGCGGCCGCGTTCGACCGGGGCGCGATCGGCGTCGCCGCCCAGCAGTGCGGGCTCGCGCAGCGCATGCTCGATCTCACCGCGGAGTACGCGAAGGAGCGACGGCAGTTCGGCGTGCCGATCGGATCGTTCCAGGCGGTGAAGCACCATCTCGCCAACGCACGGATCGCGCTCGAGTTCGCCCGCCCCCTCGTGTACCGGGCCGCGGCGACACTCGACCCCGCCCACGTGAGCATGGCGAAGAGCAAGGCCGACGAGGCCGCGCTCACCACCGCGAAGGCCGCGCTCCAGTGTCACGGCGCGATCGGCTACACGACCGAGTACGACCTGCACCTCTACATGAAGCGGGCGTGGGTGCTGGCCCGTTCGATGGGCGACGGCCGCTTCCATCGCCACCGGGTCGGATCGACGATCCTTTAGCATGCCGTCCCTATGAACGACCGCATGAACGAGGCCTATATCGTCGACGCCGTGCGCACGCCCGTCGGGAAGCGCAACGGCGGACTCTCGAAGGTGCACCCCGCCGACCTCGGCGCCCATTCGATCCGGGCACTGTTCGATCGGGTCGACGTGGATCCCGCCGCGGTCGACGACGTCGTGTTCGGTTGCGTCGACACCATCGGTCCGCAGGCCGGCGACATCGCGCGGACGTGCTGGCTCGTCGCGGGGATGCCCGACGAGGTTCCCGGCACCACCGTCGACCGTCAGTGCGGATCGTCGCAACAAGCCGTCCACTTCGCGGCGCAAGGCGTGATGTCGGGTACCGCCGATCTCATCGTGGCGGGTGGTGTGCAGAACATGAGCGCGATCCCGATCAGCGCCGCGATGCTGGCCGGCCAGCAGTACGGGTTCGACGATCCGTTCGGCGGATCGCCCGGCTGGGAAGCGCGCTACGGCACCCAGGAGGTCTCGCAGTTCCGCAGCGCGGAGATGATCGCGGAGAAGTGGAACATCACCCGCGACGACATGGAGGCCTTCGCGGTCGAGTCCCACGAGCGCGCGCTGCGTGCCCGGGCCGAGGGTCGCTTCGACAAGGAGATCGTCCCGCTCGGCGATGCGACGTCCGACGAAGGCCCGCGTGAGCCGAACCTCGACAAGATCCGATCGCTTCCCACGCTCGTCGAAGGCGGCCGCCTCACCGCCGCGATGGCGTCGCAGCTGTCCGACGCGTCCGCGGCGCTCCTGATCGCCAGCGCCGACGCGGTGCGTACCCACGGGCTGAAGCCCCCGCGCGGATCCACCACCTGTCGGTGCGGGGTGCAGATCCGGTGTGGATGCTCACCGCGCCGATCCCGGCCACCGCGCACGCGTTGGCAAAGTCGGGAATGTCCCTCGACGACATCGACCTCGTCGAGATCAACGAGGCATTCGCGTCGGTGGTCATCGCCTGGCAAAAGGAGACCGGCGCGGATCTCGCCAAGGTCAACGTCAACGGCGGTGCGATCGCGCTCGGCCACCCGTTGGGCGCGACCGGCGCCCGACTCATGACCACGCTGCTCCACGAGTTGGAGCGCACCAACGGTCGGTACGGCTTGCAGACGATGTGCGAGGGTGGCGGGCAGGCCAACGTCACGATCATCGAACGGCTGTAGACACCCGCTCCCGCTTGCGCAAGCTCAGGGCGCCGATCACGACGAACACCACGCCCCCCACGAGCAGCTTCAGCGAGACGATCGCGAAGGTGATGTCGCGTCCGATCGTGCTCGCGTCGACGATCGTGTGCGTCGGATTCGCGGGGTCGTAGCGCACGCGGACGGTCGGCCCGAGACCGCTCCCCTCGCCGTGCTGTTCGGGCTCGCGCGTGCGCACCACCTGGTTGTCGGCGGTCGTGAACGTGATGCCCCCGTTGCCGTCACGTGTCGCAGTCACTGCGACGTAGCGAGCGCGGCGTTGGGCGTCGTGCTGGTGGAGTTGCCAGGTGAGGATCGCCGCTCCGACACCGACAAGGGCCACCAGCGCGCCGGCCACGACCGCTGTCCACGCTCTGCGGCGCGTCCACTTCGGCGTCGCCGCCACCGTGGTCGGCGAGACGCTCCCGGGCGGGCGCGCCGGTTGCCGGCGCGCCCGTGCGTGGTCGTAGTCGCGTCGCGTGCGGTGATTCGAGAGCACGCCGTACGCGGCGACCAGCTCGCTGAACCTGGCCGCGGCGTCGGGCTCGACGCTCGTGTCCGGGTGCAGTTGCTTGGCGCGGGCGCGGAACGCCCGGGCGATCTCGTCGCCGGTCGCCGACGGGTCGGCACCGAGGACCTCGTACAAGTCGGCGCTGACCTGGGCAACCGTCGCCACCCCGTCAACCTACCGCCGCGTGTCAGTCGTCCTTCAACGCGACCGCGTTCGGGGTGACGTTCATCTTGGGCACGTAGACGTCGTCGTCGACCTCGCGCGCCTCTCCCTGGAACTTGGCCCGCAGCTCGCGAGTGCATTCGGGGCACGGCCCGGCGAAGCGCAGCATCGTCTCCGCGCCACAGCGCAGACACGGCATCGGCTCGAGCGGGAACGCGGCGGGATCGAAGTGCACGAGTCCGAGGGGCATCCGGGCATCCTCGCGCGCCGCGGTCCGCTAGTGGGCGATCGCGGCGCCCGCCAGCCCGCCCACGACCGCGAGCAGGAGCGGGACCACGACCAGCGAGGCCCGGTACTCGGCCTGCGTGCGTTCACCCGACGCCCGGCGGCGCGCGTCGGCACGGGCGACGTAGATCGACAGGAGGAGACCGAGCAGTAGGCCGCAGACCGCGCCCGCCGCCGACCCGATCACGTTCGAGTGCTCCCGTCCCGTTCGGGCTCGGGCGACATGAACGCGATGGGAACCGTCAGCCCGCACGCCTCGTGGCGCAGGGTCGCGATCCGGCGACCCGGTTGGGTCGCGTCCTTGATCGTCCCGAGCCGGTCGCCGAGCAGCCGCGCGCAGGCGTCGAGATCGGAGACGGTCGGCGAAAGACCGAACAGCCGCTCACCCGCGTCACCGTTGCCGTCCATCGGTCCCACGAGCTCGATGATGACTTCGCCCGCCCGGAAGAACGTCTGCGTCCTGCCGTTGCCGAGATCGCGCACTCGGCGAACCGCCAGACCGAGGTCGGCGTAGCTCAGTACCGAACGCTGCGGATCATCGGTGAACACCACGAGATGATCGAGCGACACCGTGCCGTTGGGGTGCTCGGCCGGCTCGACGAGGGGCTCGTCGGCGAGTGTCCACGCCGAGATCCCCGTGTCGCCGACGCCGGTTTGCACACGCACGTGTCCGATGCGGCACCCGCCGTCCGGGTCGACGGTGAAGCCCGCGGTACGCCACGCGTCGGCGTCACCGGCGACGGCGAGACCGACGAGCACGGGTCCGCTCACGCGACCAGCTCCGCGAGGCGGTCGAGGCGCGGCAGTACCCGGTCGCGCGTTCCGCCGGGGAGCCGGAGCACGACCTCCTCGATGCCGATCGACGCGTAGTAGTCGAGCTTGCCCGCGTCGGGGACGGTTCCGAACGGCACGATGCGCATCGTCTTCGGGTCGCGGCCGCGCTCCTCGCACGCGCGCGCCAGATCCCCGATCGCGGCACGCACTCCCGCGCCCCCGATCGGGATCCACCCGTCGGCGTACTCGGCAACATGCGCGAACAACTTCGGTCCGGGCGCACCACCGATGAGGATCGGCGGGCCCCCGGCCGTGGGCTTCGGCCACGACCACGACGGCGACAGGTGCACGAACTCGCCGTCGTAGGAGCCGATATCGTCACGCCACAACGACGTCATTGCCAACACGTGCTCGCGCGCCACGTCGCGCCGGCGCTTCATGTCGACACCGTGGTCTTCGGCCTCGTCGGCGTTCCAGCCGAATCCGACCCCGAACACGAAGCGCCCCCCGCTCTCGCGATCGAGGCTCGCCACCGCCTTGGCCGTGACGATCGGATCGCGCTGGGCAACGAGACAGATCCCCGTGCCTACCACCAGCCGCTCCGTCACCGCGGCGGCCATGGCGAGCGCGACGAACGGGTCGAGCGTGCGCTTGTACTCCTCCGCCAACTCGGCGTCGCCGGTGGGCGGCGGGGTGCGGCGGCTGATCGGGATGTGGGTGTGCTCGGGCACGTACAGCGAGTGCAGGCCGCGCGCCTCGATCTCCCGGGCCAACTCGACCGGGCCAATGGTCTGGTCGGTCATGAACATCGTCACACCGAACTTCACACGCCACCCCTACCCACGCAGTGATTTTCGGCTCACCGTACCCGCAGCCACGCCGCGGTCCACGCAAAACGGGCGTACGCCGCGAGCCGGGTATCAGCTTCGTCCCGAAATGGTCCGACAGAACAGGGAATGGATCGTTCACCCTTCCGGGCACTCGGCGAGACCCTCGTGATGACCTTCGTCGCGCTCGCAGGTCTGCTCACGATGCGGGGGCTCGGAATCCTCGCACCCGTGCCGATCGGCGTGCTCGTCGGCATCACGGTCGGCGCACTCGCATTGACGACCACCGTCATCTACTGGAAGCGGGCGCGCGTCATTCCCGTCAGTGTGCGCGTCGGCGTGGAGATGGTGAGCACGACGTGCGTCATCTACGCGACGGGGTGGGGACCGGTGCTCTCCGTCGGGTTCGTCTTCTGCGCCGCGCAGGCGGTCGCGATGGAAGGCTCACCCGCCGTGTTCCCCGCGACCCTGTGGAGCCTGATGTGCCTCGCGGGAGCCGAGGCCGCGGTCGGACTCGGTTGGGCGCCGAGCGTCCTGAGCCCCGGGCGCAGCCACGGCATCGCCGTGTTGATGGCCGCCGGCCTGTTGTTCGTCATGCGGATCGTGTGGGTGAGCGCGCGCGACCGCGAAGTCGCGGCCGCGGCGCTCTCGGCGAGCGAAGACCGGTTCCGACGATTGCTGGCGAACGCAGCCGACGCGGTCGTCGTCCTCGATCGGGACCGGACCATCGTGTTCGCGACCGAGGCGATCGAGACCTTGACCGGGTACTCGGTCGACGAGCTGGTCGGGCGCGGCGACCGGGCCGAGCTCGTCTTCTTGGAGGACGTAGAACGGATACACAGCCTCCAACGCGCCGACCCCGGCGAGCAACCCGGGGAATCGCTGCGCGACGACATCCGGATTCAGCATCGCGACGGCTCGACGCGCTGGTGCCAGATCACCATCACGAACCAGCTCGACGACCCGGTCATCGACGGCGTGGTCGTCAACGTGCACGACATCACGGAGCGACGCGAGGCCGAGGCCGGTATCGCCGCGGCGGAAGCCCGCTTCCGCTCACTCGTGCAGCACGCGGCCGACGGCATCCTGATCCTCGACCTCGAAGCCCGCTGCCTCTACGTCAGCCCGTCGTACGAGCGCCTGACCGGTCAGCGGGAGTCGTCGCTCGTCGGCAACTTCGTGAGCCGGCACGTGCATCCCGACGACGTCGCCCGCATCAGCGCGGCGTGGGCGCGGATGCTCGAGTGTCCACAGGAGACGACGCGGGCGATGGTGCGCGTCCGGCACGCGGACGGACGCTGGCGCTGGCAGGACAGCTCGATCTCGAACCGTCTCGACGATCCCACGATCAACGGGATCGTCCTCAACGTCCGCGATGTCACCGAACGCAAGGCGCTCGACGATCTGCTCGCCGAGGAGTCGCGCATCTTGGAGATGATCGCGCTGGGGCGAGCGGCTCGAAACCGTCCTCGACAAGGTCGCAACCCTGACCGCGGCGTGTACGGAGGCGCAGTACTGCCTCATCCGCATCCTGGAAGGTGGCGATCTGCGGGTCGCCGCGGCGCCGGGGTTCCCCGTGGAGCACTTCGAGCGCGTCTCCTCGATCCGCATCGACGCGCGCCTCTCCTCCGCGCGCGTCGCCAAGGACCGCGAGGAGATCTTCGCGGTCTACACCGACGCCGGCGACGAACCGGTCCCCGCGGTCGCCGCGGAGATGGGGACGCGCATCAGCTGGGCGGTTCCGATCGAGCTCCCGAACCGAGACGCGGTCGCGGGCACGCTCACCCTCCTCTTCGACACCGACGACGTCGACCGCGACCGTCATCGCCCGCTGCTCGAACGGGTCGTCTCGTTGGCGGCCGTCGCGATCGAACAGTCGCGCGCCCGTGAAGACCTCGAACACCGCGCCTATCACGACGCGCTCACCGGCCTGCCGAACCGGGCGCTGCTGAACGATCGCCTGACCCACGCGCTGCAGCGTTCGCGGCGCGGTCACACCGCGGTGGCGGTGCTCTTCCTCGACCTCGACCGGTTCAAGCTCGTCAACGACAGCCTCGGTCACGACGCCGGCGACCGCCTCCTCACCCAGGTCGCGCAACGCATGGTCGACGGGCTACGCGACTCCGACACGGTCGCCCGGCTCGGCGGCGACGAGTTCGTCGTCGTCGTCGAAGACGTGAAGGACGATCTCGAGGTCCACGCCGCGGTGGCGCGGGTCGCGGCGATCTTGGAACAGCCCTTCGAGGTCGACGCCGAGACGCTGTTCGTGAGCGCGAGCATCGGCGTTTCGGTTGCGCACGACGACGCGACCGCCGCCGATCTGCTGCGCGAGGCCGACGACGCGATGTACCGGGCCAAGCAACGCGGCCGGCGCAGCGTCGAGTACCAGACCGGCCGCAGCGACGCTCCGACGGCGACCAACCGGCTCGCACGCGTCACCGGGCTGCACCGCGCGCTGGAGCGCGACGAGCTCGTCGTCTACTACCAACCGGTCGTCGACATCCACTCGAAGATCCCCGTCGCGCTCGAAGCGCTCGTGCGCTGGAAGCATCCCGAGCTCGGTCTCGTACCGCCCGGCGACTTCATCCCCCTCGCCGAAGACACCGGTCTCATCGTGCCGCTCGGCTGGCGGGTGCTCGAACACGCGCTCTGCCGCCTGCTCTACCGCCCCGATCTCGCGGTCGCCGTCAACGTGTCGGCGCGCCAGCTGTCGGAAGCCGATTTCGTGCCGCGGCTCACCGAGCTCGTGGCCGGCGTACCGAGAGGTTCGTTGACGATCGAGATCACCGAAAGTCTCCTCATCGACGACCCCGACAACACGGCCGCCGCGCTGTCCGCGCTCGACGAGGCCGGCGTTCGTATCGCGCTCGACGACTTCGGCACCGGCTACTCGAGCCTCTCCAACCTCAGCGCCCTGCCGATCCACCAGCTCAAGATCGATCGCAGCTTCGTGTCCGGCCTCGGTGAACGCCCGGAAGCGGAGACGTTGGTGAGCGGCATCATCAACCTCGGCCACGGTCTCGAGCTCGAGGTGGTGGCCGAAGGCGTAGAGACCGAGCAACAGGCCCGCCGGCTCGAGCGACTCGACTGCGACTTCGCGCAGGGGTTCCTGTTCGGACGACCGGAACCCTGGGCGGAGCCGAACGTCGACGTCGGCGCGGCGACCCCGCCCGCGTAGACGCCCTTCTCGCATCGCTTCGACGAATTCCCCGACGGTAGGGTTCCGCCCCGTGAACGGCATCTGCGAGGGACGCATCGTCATCGTCACGGGCGCGGGACGCGGCATCGGCCGCGAGCACGCGCTCGCCTTCGCGCGCGAGGGCGCACGCGTCGTCGTGAACGACCTCGGCGTCGCGCGCGACGGTACGGGTGGGAGCTCCGGGCCGGCCCAGGACGTGGTCGACGAGATCCATGCACTCGGCGGCGAGGCCACGGCGAACACCGACGACATCGCCGAATGGTCGGGGGCGCAGCGCCTGGTCCAGGTCGCCCTCGACACGTTCGGCGGCCTCGACGTTGTGGTCAACAATGCCGGCTTCGTGCGCGACCGCATGCTCTTCACGACGAGTGAAGAGGAGTGGGACGCGGTGATTCGTGTGCACCTGAAGGGGCACTTCGCCGTGACACGGCACGCGTCGGAGTACTGGCGGGCCCGCAGCAAGGCGGGCGAAGCGGTCGACGCCCGGATCGTCAACACGTCGTCGGGCGCCGGTCTCATGGGCAGCGTCGGCCAGGGCGCGTACTCGGCCGCCAAGGGCGGCATCGCCGCGCTGACGCTCGTGGAGTCGGCGGAGATGGGCCGGTACGGAGTGACCGCGAACACGATCGCGCCGGCGGCCCGCACGCGCATGACCGAAGAGGTGTTCGCCGACCGGATGCAGGTGCCCGACTCGGGGTTCGACGTCAACGATCCGGCGAACATCTCGCCGCTGGTCGTCTGGCTCGGGAGTACCGGGTCGGCGGGCGTCACCGGCCGGGTATTCGAGGTCGAGGGCGGCATCATCTCCGTCGCCGACGGGTGGCAACACGGGCCGAGCATCGACAAGGGCGCACGGTGGGAGCCGGCCGATGTCGGTACCGCGGTACACGACCTGCTCGCCCGGGCGCCCGCGCCCGCACCGGTATACGGCGCGCAGTGACCCGCGCGCATCCCGCGCCTGCCGAGATCCGAGCGCGCTGGCGCGCGCAGCACGTCTGGACCGACGAGACGTTGCTCGACCGCATCGCCGCCGCGGATCCGGCACACCTCGCGATCGTCGACGGCGACCACCGCATCACCGTTCGGCGACTCCGCGAGCAGGCCGACCTCTATGCGGCGGCGCTGTGGTCGCGCGGAGCACGTCCCGGAAGCGTCGTGTGCTGGCAGCTGCCGAACTGGTGGGAGGCCGTTGCGTTCTGCTGGGGCGTGTGGCGGTGCGGCGCGACCGCGAGCCCGATCACCCCGGCGCTGCGGGCGCACGAAGTCGGCTTCATCCTCGACCAGACCCAGGCGCGCATCATCGCCGTGCCGCACGAGTTCCGGGGCACCGACTACGTCAGCATGGTTCGCGGCATCGGTTTCGACGGCGACGTGATCGCATTCCGTGGGCCGCA
The DNA here is from genome assembly GCA_963839575.1 of uncultured Actinomycetes bacterium. Classification (GTDB taxonomy): domain Bacteria; phylum Actinomycetota; class Acidimicrobiia; order IMCC26256; family PALSA-610; genus PALSA-610. The sequence continues at coordinate 299,734 of CAWIVQ010000003.1, forward strand.
GGTGACGCTCGCCGATGCCGACGTTCCGCCCGAGCCCACTATCGACGTCGACGACCCGGCCGTGATCTTGTGGACCTCCGGCACGACGTCCGATCCCAAGGGCGTCGTGCACACGCATCAGTCGTTGCGCGTCGAGGCCGACACGATCGCCGCCGCGCACGCGATGCGACCGGGCGAATCACTGCTGCTCCCGATGCCCGTCACCCACGTCGCCGGCCTCACCTACGGCGTCCTGCTCCCGGTCACCGGCGCGATCACCACCGTGTTGATGGACACCTGGGAACCCGGACGCGCCCTCGACCTCGTTCCGCGGGAGGCGATCGCGGTGATGATCTCCACGCCCGTGTTCATGCGCACGATGATCGACCACGCCGCGTTCTCGTCCACCGACCGGTCGACGGTGCGCATGTTCTCGCTCGGTGGCGCGGGAGTCGCGCCGGCCATGGTGCGCGAAGGCGCCGCCGCGTTCGACTGCTGGTGCAAACGCACCTACGGGTCGACGGAATACCCGACGCTCACTACCGGCCGCGCCGGCGACACCCTGGAGCATGACGCCACGACCGACGGCCCGCTCATCGGTGCCGCCGAGCTGCGCATCGTCGATCCGGAGACGCTCGCCGACCTTCCGGCGGGCGTCCCGGGCGAGCTCTTGGCCCGCGGCCCGGAGATGTTCGTCGGCTATCTCGACGCAGCGCTCGACGCCGACGCGTTCGCCGACGACGGATGGTTCCGCACCGGCGACCTCGCGGTGTACGACGGCGAGTACCTCACGATCGTCGACCGGCTGAAAGACATCATCATCCGGGGCGGCGAGAACATCTCCGCCCAAGAGGTCGAGGCGCTGCTCGTCACCCATCCCACGATCGCCGAAGCCGCATGCGTCGCGATCCCCGACCCCGTGATGGGCGAGCGGGTCTGCGCGTTCGTGATCCCCTCCCCCGGCGCCGTACCCGTGCTGGACGACGTCCGCGCGCACCTGGTCGAGTGCGGGCTGGCCCGGTTCAAGCTGCCCGAACGGCTGGAGGTGCGCGACGCCTTGCCCCGCACCGCCAGCGGGAAGGTGCAGAAGTCGCCGCTCCGCGACGAGGTGCGCTCGGGCTGAGTCAGCCCGGGAGCTCGAGCGATCGGTAGACCGCACGGACGAGCGCCGCGCTCCGCGGGTCGCCCTCACGCGCGTCGAAACGCAGATCGTTCATCACGTAGGCGAACGCGATGCCCGTGTCGGGATCGGCGAACGCGAGCGAGCCGCCTGCGCCGGCATGACCGAAGGCGTCGGGAGGATTCGCGGCGCCGAACGAACGTCCGAGCATGAAGCCGAGACCGAAGCAGCTCTCGGTCATCAACACCTCGTCCTTCCCGCAGGCGCGCTCCAGCGTGGCGCGCGCCACGGTGGCGGACGCGAGCGTGCGACGACCATCCAGGTCGCCGATGCACGAGGCATAGAGGCGCGCCAGGCCCCGGGCGTCACCGATGCCGTTCGACGAGGGCAGCTCCGCCGCGTGCAGCCGGCGCGTGTTCCACATCGAGTCGTAGTTGAAATGCCCACCGGGATTGGAGAGGACACGCGCCAACAGGAGGTCGTCGCCGAACGGGCGCAAGACCTCCCGCAGATCCTCCTTCGGCGGCACCAGCTCCGCGACCCGAGGTTCGAGCGCTTCGGGGAGCCCGATCCAGAAGTCGATACCGAGGGTGTCCGCGATCTCCTCCCGCCAGAACGTGCCCACGCTGCGATGCTGCGGATCGACCCGGCGGATGATCTCGCCGACGAGCCAGCCGAAGGTGCGCATGTGGTAGCCGTGCTTCGTGCCCGGCTCCCAGATCGGAGCCTGGGCCGCGAGCGCGTCGACCATCGGCGCCCACGCCAACGATTCGTCGAGCGTGAAGTCGCCCTCGACGTAGGGCAGGCCGGCCTGGTGCGACATCACCTGACCAACGGTGATCGCATCCTTGCCGTTCGCGCCGAACTCCTCCCAGAACGTCGCGACCGGGGCTTCGGGGTCGAGCAGGCCCCGTTGCACCAGGAGATTCGCGCAGACCGCGGTGACGCCCTTCGTCGCGGAGAAGACGAGGACGATCGTGTCCTCGAGCCATGGGCTCCCGTTCGTCGGATCGGCGAGACCGCCCCAGAGATCGACGACCGGTTCCCCGTCGAGATACACGCACACCGCCGCGCCGACCTCACCGCGCTCGTCGAAGTTCTCCGCGAACACGTCGAGAACCGGTTCGAACTCCGTCGCGACAACGCCGTCGATCGCCATGGCGGTGAGTGTAATTCTCCGCGTCCGTTTCGTCTCGGTGCAGCGAATCGTCCATGTTTGATAGGCACTATTCGGGCATCATCGAACATCTGTTCGCTTGGTTGCGCGCGGCACGCAATCCGTAGCGCGGCACGGACTCGGCTGCGATCATGAACACATGACGTACACCCACGGCCATCACGAGAGCGTGTTGCGGTCGCACCGTTGGCGCACGGTGGAGAACTCGGCCGCGTACGTCGCCTCCTCTTTCACCGCGGGAGCACACGTGCTCGACGTGGGTTGCGGACCCGGGACGATCACGCTCGACATCGCGCGCCGGGTCGCACCCGGCCCCGTGATCGGGATCGACGCGTCGGCCGACGTGATCGCGCAGGCACAACGTGACACGACCGGGGTCGACAACATCGTGTTCGCGAGGGGCGACGTCTACGCGCTCGACTTCCCCGACGCCACCTTCGACGTCGTGCACACGCACCAGGTGCTGCAGCATCTTCCCGATCCGGTCGGCGCGCTCCGGGAGATGCGCCGCGTCTGCAAGCCCGACGGTGTCGTCGCCGCGCGCGACGTCGACTACGCCGCGTTCACCTGGTACCCGGATCAGCCGACGCTCGCGGCATGGCTCTCGCTCTATCGCACGATCGCGCGCTCGAATCGCGGCGAGCCCGACGCGGGCCGGTTCCTACTGGCCTGGGCGCACGCGGCCGGGTTCTCCGTCGTCGAACCGACCGCGTCGGCGTGGTCGTTCGCCACTCCCGAAGACCGCACCTGGTGGGGCGACCTCTGGGCCGACCGCATGACCGCCTCGGCCATCGCCGAACAGGCCGAACGCGAACACTTCGCGACGCGCGCCGAGCTCGACACGATGGCCGCCGCCTGGCGGAGCTGGGCCGCCGACCCCGACGCCTGGTTCGCCGTCCTCCACGGCGAGATCGTCTGCCGCCCCTGATCAGGCGGGCATCGCCAGACCGCCGTCGATCACCAGCGTCTGGCCGGTGACGAACTTGGCGTCGTCGCTGGCGAAGAAGACGGCAGCGCCGGCGAGGTCCTCGGGCTCGAGCGTCGACTTCATCGCGGTCTGGGCGGTCATGCCTTCGATGAAGAAGTCGGGGACGATCTTCTTGGTCGCCTCGGTCATGGTCACACCCGGCGCGATGCAGTTGACCGTGATGTTCCAGGCGCCGAGCTGCGCGGCCATGAACTTGGTCAGGCCCACGATGCCCCACTTGGTGATCGAGTAGCTGTAGTTGCCGAGGCCGGTGAACTCGTCGCCGAAGGTCGGGAACGAATACGCGTACGCCGCACCCGACGACTGGTTGATGACACGCCCGTAATGCTGCTTCGCCATCACCGGCGCCGCGGCCCGGGCCATCAGCCACGCGCCGAACTGGTTTACCGAGAACACCTTCTTCAGGTAGTCGAAGCTCGGATCGAAGTTGTCGATGTCGTAGTAGAGCGCGGCGTTGTTGACGAGGATGTCGACGGTCCCGAACGCCTCGACCGTCGCGTCGACGCACGCCTGGGCCGAGGCCTCGTCGGAGATGTCGGTCTGCACGAGCAGGGCGTCACCCTTGCCCTCGAGCGTCTTCATCCCCGCCGCCGCGCGCTCTTCGTTGATCTCCGCGACCACGACCTTGGCGCCCTCGCCGAGGAATCGCTCGCGTACGCGAGACCGATGCCCTGGCCCGCTCCGGTGATGATCGCGACCTTGTCCTGCAGGCGTCCCACGATCGAGTCTCCCTATCGCTCGAGGCGGCCAATCTGGTTGCAACGCTCGGCGTCGACGCGCACCACTACCGCCGCATCGCCCTTGGCGTGCGCCCGAAAGCTCGCGCTACGGTGACGCCAACGTCAGTTTTCTTGCCAGTAGGGGGACCGCGCAAATGGGCATGCTCGACGGCAAGGTGGCGATCGTCACCGGTGCGGGCAACGGCGTCGGGCGCGGCGAGGCCATCATGCTCGCCGACCACGGCGCCAAGGTCGTCGTCAACGACCTCGGTGGTTCGGTGAGCGGCGAAGGCTCCGACACGCGCGCAGCCGACGCGGTCGTCGAGGTCATCAAGGCCCACGGCGGAGAAGCCGTCGCCAACTACGACAGCGTCGCCGACTACGACGGCGCCAAGGGCATCATCAACACCGCGATCGAGGCCTTCGGACACCTCGACGTGCTGGTAAACAACGCCGGCATCCTGCGCGACAAGATGATGTTCTCGATGTCGCCCGAAGACTTCGACTCGGTTGTGAAGGTGCACCTCTACGGCGCCTTCAACACGATGAGCCACGCGTCGGCCTACTGGCGCAACGAGTCGAAGGAAGGTCGTCAGCCCCGCGCCGCGATCATCAACACGGTCTCGAGCGCCGGCCTCCAGGGACAAGCCAGCCAGATCAACTACGGCGCGGCCAAGGCGGGGGTCGCGGCGATGACCATCATCGCGAGCCTGGAGCTGAAGCGTTACGGCGTGCGCGCCAACTGCATCGGCCCCGGCGGCGCCACCCGGATGGTCGCGCAGGCCATGAAGATCGAGGTCAAGAACCCCGAGGACTACACCGAGTTCGAGGCGATGAACCCGGCCAACTCGGCGCCGGCCGTCGTGTGGCTCGCCTCCGACGAGGCGCTGCACGTGACGGGCCAGGTGTTCCGCCTCGTCGGCAACAACCTCGCGCTCTACCGGCCGTGGGAGATGGGCGAGCAGTTCCTCGCCAAAGACAAAGAGGGCAACCCCAAGCAGTGGGACCCGGCCGACATCGGTCGCATCGTCAACCGCTACGTGTTCCAGAGCGAGAACCCGGGCATCGACGCGCAGCGCCGCGCATGAGCCTGCCCGATTTCGAGACGATCACCTATGACGAAGGCGACGACGGGGTCGCCGTCGTCACCCTGAATCGGCCCAACGTGCACAACACGTTCAACTCGTTGATGCAACGCGAGCTGCACACGCTGTGGCGGTCCCTGCGTCGCAACGACGCGGTGCGCTGCATCGTCCTCACCGGCGCGGGCGAAAAGGCGTTCTGCACGGGCATCGACCGCATGGAGCAGATGGGCGGGCAGGGCGACGACAGCACCGATCCCGACGTCGTCGGGTCGGGCGTCACCCCCTTCATGTTCAACGACCCGGGCGACAACCTCGGGCCCAAGTCGTGCGACCTCTGGAAGCCGGTGATCGCGGCCGTCAACGGGATGGCGTGTGGCGGCGCGTTCTACATGCTCGGCGAGGTCGAGTTCATCGTCGCGGCCGAGCACGCGACGTTCTTCGACCCCCACGTCACCTACGGCATGGCCGCCGCCTTCGAACCGATCCACATGGCGGGAATCACCCCCTTCGCCGAGATCATGCGCCTGTCCCTGCTCGGGAACTACGAGCGCATGTCGGCCCAGCGGGCCTTTCAGGTGGGGATGGTCAGCGAGGTCGTGCCGGGCGCCGAGCTCGCGGCGCGGGCCCGTGAGCTCGCCGCGATCATCGCGTCGCAGCCGCGGCTCGCGATCGAGGGCACGCTGCGCGCCCTGTGGTCGACACGATCGATGCCCCAGCGCGAGGCGGTCCGGCTCGGCTACGCGTTCGTCGCCATGGGAACCAGCCAGGATTCGATCGCAGAAGGACAACAACTCTTCGCTTCCGGCAAGCGCGTGGAGTGGAAGCTGCGCTGATGGCGGGCACGAAGAAGGTCGCGATCGTCGGCGCCGCCTTGTCCGACATCGGCCGCGTCGACACCAAGACGCCGTTCGAGCTGCACTACCAGGCCGCCTCCCGTGCCGTCGCCGACGCAGGTCTCACCAAGGCCGATGTCGACGGCTTCGGTTCGAGCGGCATGGGCATGCTCGCCCCGATCGAGATCGCCGAGTACATCGGCTTGCGGCCCACATGGGTCGACGGCACGAGCGTCGGCGGTTCCACGTGGGAATTCATGGTCGAGCACGCGACCGCGGCGATCCTCGCCGGCCACGCGGAGGTCGTCGTGCTGGCCTACGGCTCCACGACACGCGCCGATCTCAAAGCGCGGCGTCGCACCGCGAACATCGGCTTCGGTGGGCGCGGTCCGATCCAGTTCGACGTGCCGTTCGGCCACACGCTCATCTCGAAGTACCACGATGGCGACGCGCCGTCACATGATCGAGTACGGCACCACGATCGACCAGCTCGCCGAGATCGCGGTGAGCACGCGCTACAACGCCTCGTTCAACCCCGAGGCCTTCTACCGCGACCCGATCACCATCGACGAGGTCAACAGCAGCCGGATGATGGCCGACCCGCTGACGAAGCTCCACTGCTGCATCCGCAGCGACGGCGGCGGCGCGGTCGTGCTGACGACCGAGGAGCGTGCTCGCGACCTCCCCCGAAAGCCGGTGTGGGTCCTCGGTACGGGCGAGGCGACGAGCCACACCACGATGAGCGAGTGGGACGACTTCACTCGCTCGCCCGCGTACGCCAGCGGCAGGCTCGCGTTCGAACGCGCGGGCGTGACCCCCGCCGACATCGACACCTGCCAGATCTACGATGCGTTCACCCACATGGTGCTGGCGAGCCTCGAAGCCCTCGGCTTTTGCAAACCGGGCGAGGGCGGGGCGTTCGTCGAGGACGGCCGGCTGCGGCTCGGCGGCGCGCTCCCGACCAACACCGACGGCGGCGGATTGTCGCACTGCCATCCCGGCATCCGCGGCATGTTCTTGCTCGTCGAAGCGACCCGCCAGCTCCGGGGCGAGGCCCACGGCCGTCAGGTGGAGAACGCGCAGCTTGCGTGCGTGAACGGAACCGGCGGCTGGTTCTCGTCGGCGAGCACCGTCATCCTCGGCGCGTAGGCGCTAGCCGGGGCTCGCCGTCGCCGCGAGCACCTCGGCCATCTCCTCGGGACCGAACTCGCCGATGATCGACACCGCGAGCACGGCACCCAGCACGAACAAGAGCGCGCCGTTCAGGCCGTAGAGCTCGAGGCCGCCGAACGCGGCCAGCACGATCGCGAACGAGCCCACGTAGACGGTCCGCCGTTCGAGCCAACGGTTGACCCACCAGTCGCAGACCAGGATCACGACAAAGCAGCCGCCGACCACCGCGGCACGCTCGGGCGTGTGCGCCGCCGCGAACACGACGATCGGCAGCGCCCCGATCAGGACGCCCACGACGGGCAAGAAGCTCCAGAGCCCCACCCACACCGCCAGCGCGGCCGCACCCGGCACGCCGGCGACGCGCGCGATCGTGAACGCGAGCGTCGCTTCGACCAGCGCTTCCCAGAGCTTGACGCGAGCGAAGAAGAGGGCGCGGCGCGATCCGTCGCGAATGACGAACTCGGCCCGGCGCCGGGCGGTCTCGTCGTCGATGAGACCGAGAGCGCCGCTGATGAGCCGCGACCCGTAGAGCACGAAGAAGATCGTGAGGATGAGGCCCGCGACGAAGGCGACACCCTGGGTCGCGGCCGACTTGATCGCCTCGGGCGCCGCACCGCCCGCGAGCCGTTGCGGGATCGCGTCGACCAGGTTGGTCACACGCTCTTTCAGCTTGATCTCCCGGAAGAAGTCCGAGTTCTTCTCCAGCTCGGCCGCCCGTTGCGGGGCGGCCTGTTGGAGGCTGCCCATCGCGTGGGAGACGTCGTTGACGATCTTGTAGCCGACGAAGCCGAGGGCGCCGAGCAGGACCAGCGCGGTCAGGAGCACGGCGAGCGCACGCGGTACGAAGCGGAAGTCCGCGAGCCAGGCCACCGCGGGATACACGAGCGCGGCGATCGCCATGGCCGACAGCGCCCATGCGATCACCCGCTCGCGTCGCGTGCGATCTCCAGGAACAAGAACGTGAGGCCGAGCGCGAAGACGAGCGCCAGCGCGGTCCGAACCGACAGCCGCACTCGGAGCGTGCGCGCCACATCGACCATCGGCTCGTACGATACCGATGTGGCGTCGCCTCCTCTCGGACCCTCGGCCGCGACGGCCGACACGCCGCTCCCGGACGGTCTCGATCTCGATCCCCGCTCCGCGATCCCCTCGCGATCGCGGTTGGCCTCTTCGCCGATCGCGGTGTGGTTCATTCGTTCCATCCCGCGCACGCTGTCGTCGCTCGCGATCGCGGCGTTGCTCGCCTTTGCGCTGAACCCGTTGGTCGAGGCGCTCAAACGCCGCACCGGCTGGAATCGGCGCACGGCCGCGGTCGTCGTGCTGGTCGTCGTCGGGGCCGTCGCGTCCGTCGTGGTCGCACTGATAACGGTCCCGACGATTCACGAGGTGCGCGACTTCAACAAGCAGATCCCGCAGACGGTCAAGGACCTGGGCAAGCTCCCGATCATCGGGCCCCGCCTGCGTGAGGCCAACGCGTCGGACAAGGTGCAGCAGTGGCTGAACGACGTACCCAAGCACCTCAGCGCCAACTCCAAACCCATCGAGCACGCGGCCGGCGCGGTCGCCGACGGAATCGCGGCCGCGCTGTTCACGATCCTGCTCGCGATCACGATCGTGCTCGACGGCGAGTTCGTGGTCGGCGGGATCCGTCGCCTCATCCCCGCACGCCGGCGCGGCGATGCCGACCGGATCGGCCGGCTCGTCTACCAGGTCGTCGGTCGCTACATCGCGGGGACACTGCTCGTCGCCGCGCTCGCCGGTGTGGTGATGCTGACCGGCGCGCTCGCGCTCAACGTTCCCCTCGCGCCGCTGATCGCGGTCTGGGTCGCGATAACCAACCCGATCCCGCAGATAGGCGGCTTTCTCGGCGGCGCCGTGTTCGTGCTGCTCGCGATCACCCAGGGCGGGGTCGTCGGCTTGATCGCACTGGCGATCTTCCTCGTCTACCAACAGCTCGAGAACCACGTGTTACAGCCCCTCATCATCGGTCGGGCGGTGCGGCTCTCTCCCCCCGCGACGATGGTGGCCGCGCTGGTCGGCGTCTCCGCGGGCGGGCTCGTGGGCGGGTTGTTCGCGATCCCGCTGCTCGGCGCGACGAAGGCGATCTACCTCTCGACCCGCTCGTCACGCGCGGTCGGGACCGCGACGAAATCGGCCGACGCCTAAGCCGCGAGCGGTGCGCCGAAGAACCCGCGGTGCACGACGAGTGTGACGGTGTCGAACAGCGTGTCGGAGTCGAACTCGAGCTGGCGGGACACGAGGAAGTAGGCGAATCGCTCCAACAACGCCATCAGCGCGGCAACGGTTTCGGGATCGCCACGGGTCCCGGCGTCACGCATCCGCGCACCGAGCGCCGCCGCGATGTCGGTGAACGCGACGACACCGAGCTGACTCGTCTCGCGGTCGTCGATATTTCCCTCCATCCACGCGCGCAACACGGGCCCGAAGCGGGCGTAGGTGGAGAAGAAGGTCTCGAGGAATCGGCGAAGCTCGGCCGCACCCGCAGTGTCGGCCGTGACCTCGCCCAGGCCGCCCGCGAGCGCGCCCATCTCCTGCGCGCACTGGATCGCGAGCGCCCGGAGCAGTTCTTCTTTGTTCGCGAAGTAGAGGTAGAAGGTTCCGTGCGACGTGCGCGCGGCGCGCACGATGTCGTCGACGCGAGCAGCATGGAAGCCACGCTCGGCAAACACGCGCATCCCCGCGTCGAGCAGCTTGCGCATGGTCTTGCGTCCTTGGGCCCGCAGCTCTCGCGCCGCCGCCGGCGTTCCCGGCGGCGCGGGTGCGTCGCGCCGCCCGGCCGCTCGTCGAGGCGACTTGTACGCTTCGGCCATGTCTCTCCCGGGCCTGCCCTGGACGATCGCGGAAGCTGCCCGCCGCTTCGCGGATCGTACCGCCTACGTGACCCCGCTCGGCTGGGAGCTGACATACGCCGACGTCGACCGCATCTCCGACGAGGTCGCAGTCGGGCTCGCCGAGCGCGGCGTGCGGGCCGGCGACGTCGTGGGGCTGACGGTGCCCGCGGGCCCGGAGTACCTGATCACGTACGCCGCGGCGGCCAAGCTCGGCGCGATCACCGCCGGCGTGAACGACCGGCTCTCGCCGCGTGAACGCGACGTGATCCTCACCGTTGCCGAGCCGCGCGTCGTTGTGACCACCGACGACGCACCTGCTGCGGAATCCCCCGACGACACGCTGCGCGAGCTGCGGGTGACGGGCGAGGCGCCGCCGCGGTTGGCCGACGACCCCGACCGTCCGGTCGCGATCATCTTCACCTCGGGCACCACCGGACTCCCGAAGGGCGCGTTGTACTGCGCCCGCCAGCTCGCGTTCATCACCCTGACCGATGTCGGCGACACGTGGGGCGGCGGTGGGCGTTCGTTCAGCGGCACGTCGTTCGCGCACCTCGGGTTCATGACCAAGTTCGCCGGCAATCTCCGCCGGGGCGCGACGACGTTCATCATGGAGCGTTGGCGCGCCCGGCCGGCACTCGAGTTGCTGGCGCGCGAACGGATGACGACGATCGCCGGCGTACCGACTCAGCTCGCGCTCATGTTGCGCGACCCGCAGTTCGACGACTTCGATCTGTCGTCGGTGCAACACATCGTCGCGGGTGGGGGTCCGATCACACCCGGTCTGGCCGAGGAAGCGCGGCGCCGCTTCGGAGCGCCGCTCGCGACGCGCTACTCGTGCACCGAGGCGGGCATCGGGCTCGGCACCGCGTTCGACGATCCCGACGAAGACGCAATCATCAGTGTCGGCCGTCCCCACCCGAGCGTCGAACTGTCCGTGCGCGACGGCGCGGGCGAGCCCGTCCCGAGCGGCGAGGTCGGCGAGGTCTGCCTGCGGTCCCCCGCGGTCATGTCGGGCTACTGGCGTGATCCCGAGCAAAGCGCGGCCGCGTTCACGGCCGACCGCTTCGTCCGCACCGGCGATCTCGGTTGGGTCGACGATCGCGGACGGCTACGCCTGGTCGGGCGCAGCAAGGAGATGTACGTCCGCGGCGGCTACAACGTCTACCCCGTCGAGATCGAGAGCGTGCTGTCGACCCATCCCGACGTTGCCGCGGTCGCCGTCGTGCCCCGGGCCGACGACGTCATGGGTGAGGTCGGAGTCGCCGTGATCGTTCCCCGGAACCCGGTGCGGCCGCCGTCCCTCGCCGCACTACGCGATTTCGCCGGACCGCACATCGCCGCGTACAAACTTCCCGACGCGGTGCACGTGGTCGACGCGTTGCCCCTGACGGTCGGTGAAAAGGTCGACCGGCGGGCGCTGGTGGACGAGATCACCCAGCTCATAACCTGACCCGACCGCACGGTTCGGTGAACGGACCACGAACCGGCCGGAGGGGCATGGAGCTCGAATTCACCACCGAACAAGACGAGCTCCGCGACTCGATCCGGGCCGTCCTCGCCAAGGAGAGCCCGGTCGCGCTCGCGCGCCGGGTCGTCGACGAGGGCGCCCGTCCCGACGCCCTCTGGGCCACGTTGACCGGCCTGGGCTGGTCGGCCCTCACCGTCCCCGAGGCCGACGGCGGGATCGGACTCGGGATGATCGAAGCCGGCATCCTCGCCGAGGAGATCGGTCGCGTGATCGCGCCCGGCCCACTGCTCGCCACAGTCACGCAGTTCGTGCCGGTGGTCCGCGAGGCCGCGACCGCCGAGCAGCGGGCGCGGTTCCTCGGGTCCGTCGCCGCGGAAGGCACCTCGGGCGCGATCGCGATCGCCGAGGCGCGTGGATCGTTCGATCCCGCTGCGGTCACCGCCACGGTGGTGTTCGACGGTTCGCACGCGGTGTTGTCGGGCGAGAAGCGGTTCGTCGTCGAGGGCGACGCGGTCGACGACCTCGTGGTCGTCGCCGCGAGCCGGCCAGCTCGGGCGACGCGGGCGTGCACGCGATCGTCGTGCCCGTGAGCGCGACTCGAACGCGGCCCGTACACGCACTCGACGCGAGCCGCCGCTACGCGCACGTACACCTCGACGAGGTGCGGGTCGAGCGCGATCGGGTGCTCGGTGACGGGCGCGCGTCGAGCGCGACCGCCGTGCGCCGCGCACTGGAGGAAGCCACCGTCGCGACCGCGCTCGAGATCGTCGGTACCGCGCAGACGATCTTCGACGTCACGCTCGAGTATGCGAAGCAGCGCGAGCAGTTCGGGGTGCCGATCGGGTCATTCCAGGCGATCAAGCACAAGTTCGCCGACATGATCGTGTCGCTCGAACGGGCGCGCGCGACCGGCTACTTCGCCGCCCTCACCATCGCCGAAGACGATCCCCGCCGGACCTCGGCAACTTCGGTCGCCAAGGCCGCCGCGGGCGACTGCCAGCGATTGCTCGCCAAGGAGGGCATCCAGATCCACGGCGGCATCGGCTACACGTGGGAGCACGACATGCACCTCTATGTGAAGCGTGCCAAGTCGCTGGAGCCGATGTTCGGATCGAGCAGCACCCACCGGGCCCACATCGCCGACCTGCTCGGCGTGTAGGCCCCGGTGGCGAGGCTCAGACCTTCAAGATGATCTCGGCGAGGACGTAGAAGATCACGATCAGGGCAAAGCCCGTGTACATCGCGTTCTTGTGCGTCTCGTAGATCATGTTGAGGCCGGTGTTCCCGCGCCCACTGATCATCCCGAGCGAGTTCAGTTCGAGCACCGCGAGCACCGCGATCCCGATGATCAGGTAGATGACCGCCTTGCTACCGCTGATCGGCGCACCGAAGCTCGGGCCGACCGAGTAGAAGTGCGCAGCGCCCACCATGAACACCAGCAGCGGCAGCGAGAAGATCGTGTTCTGGCGCGAAGCCATCGCGCCGGCGCGTGCCGACGCAGCTGCAGCAGGGTTCGCTTCGCCGCCGGCTTTGAGCGTGCGTGCGTTGGCGATGACGATCTGCTGGTGGGGCCAGATCACGAGCCACACGTTCAAGAACATGGCGAGTCCGAAGAGGATCCCGATCGCGAGCGTCGGCCCGGCGGTCGAGTGGATCCAGAAGTCCTTGCCGAAGCTGCCCTTCGGCGCGATCCCGATGATCAGCAGGCCGAACACGACGGTGGCGGCAGCCGACCAGCGGAACCACCACAGGGCGCGCCACGTGAGCTTGTCGAGCGCGTCGTTGCGCGAGCCCGCTTCCATCTCCGCGAAGGCCGGGGTCTGCACGAAGTTGAAGAACCACAGTAGGCCCATCCACATCATCGCGACGATGACGTGGGAAATGCGGAAAGCCTCGGACAGGCCAATCCGGTGGAAGATCTCCATCGCACGCTCCGGGTCGATACTGAGTACTGAACGGACGGTCGAACGTACCAAACCTTCCGAGGTCGCGACAGGGATCCACGCGGCAGGCCCGGGGGCTGGGACTCGGGGCCGGGACTCGAGATCGCGAACCTGCCCTCACTCGACCGGCCGGGCGCGCCACCACGTGAACAGCGCCGCGAGATCGCCGTCGGGCGCGACGGCGTGGGTGAGCAGGCCCCCGTTCGTCCACCACATCGCCGCGTGCCCCTTCTCGAACCGGCAGCGGTAGCGGCCCACCGCGTTGACGGGCGCCGACGCGACCGACCACGCGCGCTCGTCGGGGTTGCCGCTCGCACACGCCGGCGCGCCCGTTCGCGCGGCCACCTCGGCGCCCGCCGCACGACGATACGCCGCCCCGACCGTCTCCGGACCGAGCAGCTGCACGTCGACGTCGACCGCGCCGATCACGCACCGAACCTCCCGACGGGAAGGCGAGAGCCCACGACACTTTTCGGTGGTCGGCACGGTCGTCGACCCACTGGTCGTCGGTTTGGTGGTGGTCGCCACGCCGGCCGCGGCCGTGATCGTCGCCGGCGCGACCGAAGGCGGCGAAGGCGCGAGCGTGGCCGGGCCGTGCGAGCGGTGGCCGGCGAACAGCCACGCCGCGGTGAGCGCCGCGATGAACAGCGCGGCGGCGATCGGACGCGCCCGGTCCCCGCGAAGCCGCAGACTCCGCAGCGACGGAACCCGCAACGACGGAACCCGCACAGACCCGATCCGCAAGCGCGATCGCCGGTACGAGGGGCGAGGTCGTTCGGGGCCGGCGCCCGTGCCCGGGTGCCGGCTGCGGCCCGACCAGAACTCGAGGTTCGACGCGAGGTCACGGGGTTCCATACCGGCACGGTATCGAGATCAAGCCAGTCTGACAATATTTGACACAATCTCAGATGTTTTGATATGCATACGTCGTGCATGCATCCCGACCTCGCGCCCGGCTCGCGCTCGTCGTGGTCACCACCGGCGCCGCACTCGGCGCGCTCGGCGCCTCGCGACCGAACCTCTCCGCCGCGACCTGGGCCCAGGGCGACGACGCGGCGCTCGCCGTCGCGTGGATCGTCGCGTTCGCCGCGAGTGCGTGGCTCTTCGTGACGAGCGCGGCGTGCGCCCTCGCGCTCGGGTGCGCGCGGCCGAGCCTCGCGCGCCGGCTCGCAAGCTTGTGCCCCTCCGGCATCCGCAAATGGATCGAGGTCGCGATCGTCGGCTCGTGCATCGCCTTGCCCGCGTTGCCCGCCCAGGCCGCCACCCCACCGACGACCGCGACCACAGCGGTCGCCGTCGTCGCCGACCAGCCCGTCGTACGCACGCCGCAAACACCCGCGATCGTGGCTGCACCCGCACCCGAACCCGTTGCCGCGCCCCTTCCCGCCGCGCCCACGCAGCAGGTGGTCGTGCGTCCGGGCGACAACCTCTGGCTCGTCGCGCGCACGTCACTTGCCAACGGCGCCGGACGACCACCCTCCGACGCCGAAGTCGCTCGCTACTGGCGCGCGGTGATCGCGGCCAATCGAGCGACACTCCGGTCGGGCGATCCGAGTCTCATCTTCCCCGGCGAGATCGTCGCCCTGCCCTCCACGACGGCGGTGTCCTAGCCTCCGGCGCGTGGGTCTCCTCGGGGGCAAGGTCGCGGTGGTCACGGGCGCGGGCGGCGGCATCGGTCGGGGCCACGCCCGCCTCCTGGCGAGCGAGGGCGCGTCCGTGGTCGTCAACGATCACGACGCCGAACGAGCGGCCGCGACCGTGGCCGAGATCGTCGCCAAGGGCGACCTCGCCACCGCGGACTCCGAGAACGTCGCGACCTGGAGCGGTGGCAACACGCTCGTGCAACACGCGATCGACGCGTACGGACGCGTCGACATCCTCGTGAACAACGCCGGGATCCTGCGCGACGCGATGGCGTTCAACATGACCGAGGACGAGTGGGACTCGGTCATCGACGTGCACCTCAAGGGCCACATGTCGACCAGTCGCGCCGCCGCCCGGCACTGGCGGGAGCGCGGTAAGGCCGGCGAGAGCCCGAACGGGCGCATCATCAACACCGCGTCGGAATCCGGCCTTTTCGGCCAGGCCGGTCAGGCGAACTACTCCGCCGCGAAGGCCGGGATCATCTCGATGACGATCGTGATGGCGCGCGAGCTCAAGAAGTACGGCGTCACCGCGAACGTCGTCTGCCCGCGTGCCCGGACGCGCATGACCGAGAGCATGCCCGGCGCAGACGAATACATGCAGGGTCCCGAGTGGGATCCCGACAACATCGCACCCCTCGTGTGCTTCCTCGCCAGCGACGCCGCGGCCGACGTGTCCGGCCAGGTGTTCGTCATGTGGGGCACCCGGATTCACCTGATGCAAGGTTGGCAGCGCGTGCACACACTCGATCGCGGCGACGCCGACCGCGACCTCGGCCGCTGGACACCGGAGGAGCTGATCGCCCACAAGGACGACCTCTTCGGCGGCCACCGTACGAAGATCCCGCGCATGGGGTTCGGCGAATGAGCCCCGCCACCGAAACCGCGCCGGACGCGCCCGGCGGCCACCTACTCGTCGACCAGCTGCGGTTCATGGCGCGCAGCCATTCCGACCGCGTTGCCTACGTCGACCTCGATGCGGGTGCGGCGATCACGTTCCGCGAGTGGGACGAAGCCTCGAACCGGGTCGCGCGTTGGCTGATCGACCACGGCGTCGCGAAGCAGGATCGTGTCGCGCTGTACATGGACAGCGATCACTGCCTGCAATGGATCACCACCTACGCGGGAATCCACAAAGCCGGCGCAATCGTCGTACCGGTCAACACGCGCTTGTCGGTCGACGAGGTGCTGACGATCCTGCACCATGCCGAGCCGAGCGCGGTCGTCACGAACGGGCGTCTGGTCGACAACGCGCACACGGTCGAAGCAGCGATGCCGATTCGCGCGGTGTTGACGACCACCGACTGGGCCGAGCTCGACCGCTATGACGCGGGCCACATACAGGTGCCGCTCGTCGCCGACGACATCGCCGACATCATGTACACGTCGGGCACCACCGGCCTGCCCAAGGGCGTGCTGGTCCGCCACCGCAACGTCGCGATGATTCCGAACACCGCACCCGGCTGGACCGAGGTGGGCTGGCTGCACGGCGCGCCCCTGTTCACGTTCGCGGGGATGAGCTTCATCTTCAACCCCATGAAGATGGGGCTGACCGGCCTCTACATGCCGAAGTTCGACGTCGATCGTTGGTTCGACGTGGTCGAGCGTGACAAGCCGATGATGATCTTCCTCGTGCCGGCCATGGCCGAGCTCATCACTGCGAGCCCGCGCTTTGCGACCGCCGACCTGTCGGGCCCGATCGCGGTGTCGATCGGGAGCGCCCCGCTCGCGCCCGCCACGCTGAAGAAGCTGCAGGACCGCATGCCGCAGGCATCGGTGATCAACTCGTACGGGCTCACCGAGGCCGGGCCCGCGTTCATCACGATGCCGAAGGACGAGGCCGACAGACGACCGGGCTCGGTCGGCAAGCCGAATCCGCCCATGGAGGTACGGGTCGTCGACCCCGACACCGACGAGGACCGTCCCCCGCTGGAGGTCGGCGAGCTACTCGTCCGGCTCCCCGGCAAGCGGCGCGAGTACTACAAAGACGACGGCGCCAACGCGTCGACATGGACAGCCGACGGTTGGCTGCGGACCGGCGACCTCGCCTATCTCGACGCCGACGGGTTCGTGTACATCTCCGGGCGCATCAAAGACATGATCATCCGCGGCGGCAACAACATCTATGCCACCGACGTGGAGGCTGTGATCCTCGAGCACGCCGAAGTGCAAGAGGCGGCCGTCGTGGGCGTGCCGCATCAGGTGCTCGGCGAGGACGTCGGCGCTTTCGTGGTGTGCAAACCGGGCGCGTCACTCACCGACGATGCGCTGCTCGCGTTCTGCGCGCAAAAGCTCGCCGACTACAAGCGGCCGCGCAAGCTCTGGTTCGTCGACGAGCTCCCCCGCAACGCCACCGGCAAGGTCATGAAGCACAAGCTGCGCGAGACAGCCGCCCGGGAATAGCCGCCGAGCGATATGGCGCGCGTTCTGCTCGGGTCGGCGAGTCGCGAGGGCGCGCGAGCTCGGCAGCTAAGGCGCGGAGGTACCACCCGTGTATGGCGTTGTTCCTGGCGTGACGATCGAGGCGGGCGCGACATTCTCGACGCCGAGCGCGGCCGCGAGGTTCGGCACCGACGGCGGGTCGCCGATGCTCGCAAGCGATGTGCCTTGAGGGACGAACGCGATCACGATGATGTCGGACTGGTGCAGCTTGAAGCGGGCGGGGTCTGTCGTCCGGGCGGTGTACTTCTGCGCCACCTTCCCAGTGGTGTCACCGTTCCACGTGCCCGTCTCCCACTGCAGCGTCCCGATCGACGAGCCGCACTTGTCGCCGTTGTGGACCGTCGTGCCGAGGAAGCTGAAGCTCGTCGCCGAGAGCGTCCAACCGCCGTAAGTGAAGTAGAGCCCGACAGTGGCGTTCTCGCCCGTCTCGGACGCGACGGCGGGCTCCATGTGGATGATGCCGTCGTCGTGGCTGTGCAACCCGGCATAGAGGTTCGTGTTCGAGGCCCGCGCGGGGCCCCCGGTGGGTGTCGCGTTAGGCCAGTTCCACATACCGGCACCGTTGCTGTTGTCGCCGAGCCAACGGTCACAGTCGTACACGCCCAATGCGGCGTGCCAGTGCGTGTCTTTCTTGGCGGGATCGTTCGGATCGGGCAGGAACGGTCCAACTGCCGTCGCGCTCGGTGACCCGGCGATCGAGGTTGTCGTCCCGCCTGTCGGCTTCGCCACATTCCCCGCTCGTGCACAAGCCGAGACGACGACGAGCGCAACGACGACGGCACAGACTGCGAGGCGTCCGCCTCGCGGAACGGCATAACCGCACAACGATCCTTCACGCTTCGCCACGAGCACAGGTTGCCCGCTCCGGGCACGTTACGCCACCGGACCAGGCCGCACATAACGCGCGCTTGCCCGGACCTCGACGGCGATCGGGTCGCGCGTTCTGGTCATGGAACGGCGTGCAGCGAGGCGCGCGAGATCGGCAGTTCGGTGCGCGTGGGTGGGGGTGCTATCCGAGGAGGATTTGCGCGACGAGTCCGATGCTCATGCGTTGCACCGCGGGCAGGTTGATGGGGCCGGGATTGGTCGTGACGGTGACGCCGGGTGCGGCGGGGTCGCCGAGGGCGGGGTAGCCGGGCGCACTCACCTGCAACTGGATCGGGCCGGGATTGACCGTCGCGAACGCGAAGTGGCCGGTCGTCACTTTGCTCGGCGACTGGATCGGGCCGGGATTGATGGTGACGGTAACTGCGAGGTTCGGGATCTTGGCGCGGGTGGTTGCGTCGCGGACCGTGCCAACCAACGCGTTCGGGTTCGGCGGATGCTTCGCCGCGAACGGACAGTTCGCCGGAACCGGGTTCGGTGCCAAGAAGATATTGGTAACCAACCCGATCGCCATCTGCTGCGGTGCGGGCAGGTTCGGGTTCGGTGGCTTCGTCACGATGACGCCGGGCGCGGCCGGGTCACCGAGCGGCGCGTAGCCCGGCGCACTCACCTGCAACTGGACCGGACCGGGATTGACGGTCTTGAACGCGAACTTCCCGACACTGGTCTTGTCCGGCGCTGCCACCGCGCCCGTCGCGGTGTCCGTGAGCGTGACGACAAGACCCGCCACCCTCCCGTTCGTGCACCCATCGCGCACGACCCCCACCAACGCCGGAACCTGAACCGGGCCCGGATTCACCGCGTGGGCGGGCACCGCCGCGCCGACCAACAACCCGACGACCGCGACCGTGACCAACATGCTGCGCCGCACCATCGCACACCCCGATCCCGAAACAAACCCGGCCCGCAACCAGTCCAGCCGGCGTCAGCCCGCAACGTCAAGACCTGACCAGAATGCCCGCTCCGGGCGCGTAACGCCACCAGACCAGAGCGCACAGGATCCGCGGTTCCCGCGATGTCGACTCCAACCGCGTGATGGGCCGCGTTCTGCCCGGCGGTGCGCATTGCGAGGGCGCGCCCGATCGGCAGTTCGGTGCGCAGTGGCGGCCTCTATTGATGCTTGCTTTCGAGCCGTTGAGTTACGAGGCGCACGGCTGGGATCTCACTTTCGCGGTCCTCGGTATTCCAGTGCTTGACGCTGACCTCGATCTCGTACGGCCCGGACCGAACGAGCAGCCCGATGTTCGGCTGCCACAACGCTTCATCTCCCACGCCGGGGATCTCTACGGGACGGACTAGGGGTGGCGTCGTTGCGGGTGAGACGACGACGACACGCTCCTTGCCGAAGCGCAGCGTGTGGAACATCGCCGCGAGCTGCGCAGAGGTCGACGTGTGGACACTGAGCGCCAAGGTTGACAACGGCAGGCTCGTTGTCTGAAAGAAGCATGTCGAGCGCGGGAGATGCGCCAGGCTTGTGTCCACGCCGCCCGTTGTCGTATGCAAGATGCGTGCGACATCGTCGTTGCTGAGCAGATCACACGCTGGCGGCGCCGTCGATCCAGGCAGGCTGGAGGGTGTGATCACCGAGACGGTCGCGCGGTGCGTGGACGACGTCACGACTAGAGCTACGACGGCGATCGCGGCGATCGCGGTCAACCCGAGTATCGCCGCCCGCCGGCGGAGGTGACGGCGCCGGACTGTGCGAAACGGCAGGAGTTCAACCTCGAATGATTGGAAGGACGCAGCCGAGCCGCGCAGGCGGTCGTCGAGGGTCATGACTCCTCCGCGTTCTCGCCGAGCCGCTCGGCGAGAGCTGCTCGTGCGCGCCGCAGGTGCGTGCGGACCGTGGTCTCGTCGCATCCGAGAACGGCCGCGACCTCGCTCGCATTGAGACCGTCTACATAGATCAGCGCAACCACTTGCGCTTGGCGTTTGGGCAGTTTCGCGACGACCCGCCACAACTCGGCATCCGCCGTAGGAAGTCCGACCTCTCGGTCGCGTTCGGTGGCGAGCCGGACCAGCAGGCGCGCCTCGATCCTGCTGCGACGTAACGTCGACACCGCGCGATTCACGACAACACGTCGCAGCCAGCCTTCCGGCGACTCATACACCGACACCCGCTCCCACCGGGCATGTAGTGCCACGAACGCGTCTTGAGCGAGTTCCTCGGCGACATCGAGGCGGCCGACCAGTGCTGCCGCGAGCCGGACCACCGGCCGATACTGAGCTTCGTAGAACTCGTCGAAGGACATGGAAACAGACCCGAGCGCAGCCCGACACACAGGATCAGCGTCACTCGCAGCCATGTCCACACCCATAACACGCACGACGGTCGCCAAACCGTTACACCAACCGCCGAATACTCATGGAATCCTCGGCGGGCGCATATTGGCACCGATCTCGCGCCGCCGCGGCGAGTGCCCGATCGATAGTTCGGTGCGCGCTACGACGGCTTCTCGGGTCCGCAGCCCGTCCCGAGATTCGCGTAGGTACTGCCCAGTGAAGGCGGCTGGAACGCGGAACATTCCGTGACGCTCCAGCGATTTCCACCGTGTTTGTAGTGGTAGAGGTGCACCATCATGACCACGTGTTGGCGGTCGACGACACGCAACGCGACATCGATAGTTCCGTCTGTGTCTGGGTGACCCTGTACGTCCAACTCCGATTGGTGACCCGCTGCTTGCGCCGTGAGCAGGCATTGAGTAGCTGACCGGCCGACACGCGAATCGAGCGGCGCGGCCTCCCAGGTGAGCGTGCCACAGCTCGGAAGGCGCGTCCGGTCGGTGTACCAACGCGGTGCCGAGGAGACTGCGCCGCAACCAACCGCGAACATTGCCGCGGCGCTCGCCACCAATACTGAGATCACTGCCGAATCTCGGAAGAGGCCGAACCGCTTCACGCGTACACCTTGCCCGCTCCGGGACGCCTATGCCAGAGAGACTGGCCGCACAGAAGGCGCGGTCACCGCGACCTCGACTCCAACCGCGTTCTGGGCGCCCGTTCTGGTCGGGTCGACGCGCCGTGAGGGTGCGCGAGATCGATGCTCATATGTTCGTCAATGGGCTTCGGACGATGGTGGCAGATCAGTAACGGTCACTCGGGTGAGGCCCGGCGAGATGCGCCTGCGGGGCGCCCGCTTGTAACCTCCGCGGCCGGAGACGCTGACGCGCACGTCGGCTGGATGTGGAGGCGATGCATTGGCACTCACCGAGCTCAAGGGGCGCCCGCTCGGCACCCAGAAGGTGGTCATCGAGCGGGGGCCGGTCCGCGTCTTCGCACAGGCCCTGCTCGATGACGACCCCGTCTACACCGGCGACAGCCCGCCCGTACCGCCGACCTTCCCGTTCGTCATGCCCTACTGGGGTTCGATGGGTGTGGGCGGCGCCGCGGGACTGCCGATCGAGAACCTGCGGGGCAAGGGCCGCGCCATTCTGCACGGAGAGCAGGAGTTCATCTACCACGGCGGCGACTGGCCGCACGCGGGCGACGTGCTGGTCGGCGAAGGCGTCATCTCCGACGTCTACGAGAAGGCCAAGAGCGACGGCGGCAAGCTCGAGTTCTACGTGACGGAGACGACGTGGTCGAACGCCTCGACGTCGAAGCCCGTCGTCACGACGAAGTTCACGCTCGCCATCAACTGCAAGCCGGGCGCCGCCGAACCGAAGCCTCTCGACGCATGACGCCGCAGGAGCTCTCGGACCGCGCGGAGATCCACGACGTCATCGTCCACTACGGCTGGGCGATCGACACCAAGGACTGGGCGTTACTCGACACCTGCTTCACCGACGACGCGCACGTCGACTACTCGTCGAACCCGGGCGGCAAGGTCGGGCCGTACCGCGAGGTGAGAGGTTGGCTCGAGAAGGTCATGAGCGCGTTCCCGGTCACCCAGCACCTCATGTCGAATATCGACGTGAAGCTGAACGGCGACCACGCGACCTGCCGCACGATGGTCACCAATCCGCAGGGTGCCGCGACGCGTGACGGCGGCCTGCACTTCTTCTTCGTCGGCGCGCGCTACGACGACGACTTCGTGCGCACCGATGCTGGGTGGAAGATCGCCCGACGCGTCGAGACGACGCTGTGGTTCCAGGGCTCACTGCCCGAAGAGCTCCTCATCCAGCGCTGAGCGGCGGCCCGGTCAGGGGCGCTCCAACAGCATCGACGCGTTGTCGTGGAACAACCCGGGCGCGTCGCCGGGTTCGACCGGTGCAGGTCCTTGCGTGTAGTCGGCGAACGGCGTCGCCGTGCCCTCCGAGTGCGGGTAGTCGGAGCAGAACATGTAGAGGTCGCCGGTCTGGCGGATCAGCCGAGCCGGCGCCTCGTAGGAGAACGACGAGACGCGCACCTGCCGGCGGAAGTACTCGCTCGGCCGCATCGACAGCTGGGCGAGCGGGCGACCGTTGAGGCGGGCAGTGAAGTCGGAGCCGCCGTCGAGCATCATGAGGAACATCGGCACCCACACCGCGCTGAGCTCCACGATGCCGATCCGAAGCTCGGGATGCCGCTCGAGCGTTCCGTTCAGGATCAGGTCGGTGCACGACAACGCGGCCGCGGTCCACAAGAACACCGAGTCGAGGGTCGGGACGAAGGCGTCGGGCGGATCCGTGTACCACCCGTCGGCGAACGGGCGGCGTTGGTCGGCGACGTGGAACAGCGGCGCGACACCGTGTTCGACGAACGCATGCCAGATCGGATCGTGGTCGGGGTGCGAGAGCGGTCGGCCGTCGACCAGCGCCGGCGCCACCATCGCCAGGTGCACGCCGTCTCGTTCCAGGCGTGCGAGCTCCGCCGACAGCCACTGCCGATCGCGCAACGTCACGTGCGCCACCGGATGCACCTTGCCCCGGCCGTCGACCGCGACCGACGCGCACCAACGGTTCCACGCGGTCATGTTCGCGGTCAGTGCACCGACGTCGGCGTCGAGGGTCCGCTCCCACAGCAGTCCGAAGTTCGGGAAGGCCACTGCTTCGTCGACACCCATCGCCGCGAGCCGGTCCGCGCGCGCCGACGCGTCCCAGTAGTCGAGCGGAAGATCGTCGTCGTCAGCGCGTCTCGGGCGCGAGCCCGGACCGGATGCGTTCGTGCAACGTTCCCAGCGCGGACGTCTCGCGGGGGCGCTGCACGTCGGCGGGTGCCAGCTTCGCGCCACGCCACGCGACCCACGCGTACCCGAGCTCGTCGTCGACGATGCGCAACGCGTCGTCGCGCCGGTCCGGATCGATGTGGTCGAGCCACATCGTCCGCGGTTCGTAGAGGTGCTGGTCGGAGTCGAGCACAGAGGCCACGCCCGCATTGTTCCCCTAGCCTGACGGCCATGTCATCCCGGCCGGACTTCGACCTCACCGCGGACACCTACCGGCGCCGCATCCGCATCGTCACGCTCGAGCCGGGCGTCGTGGAATCCGACCTCCAAGACGATTTCCACCACTTCATCGTCACGCTGCGCCACGACGGCGCACAGGTCGTGTCGGTCGACGCGCGCTCGGAGCGCTGGCCCTGGTCGACCTGTCCGGACGCGGCGGCCCCGTTGCGCAAGCTCGCGGGCATGCCGCTGTCGCGCCGGTTCACCGCGGCCGGGCGCTTCACCGACCCGAAGCAGAACTGCACCCACCAGTTCGACGCCGCTTGCCACGCGATCACGCACGCCGCGAGC
Source organism: uncultured Actinomycetes bacterium (assembly GCA_963839575.1). Classification (GTDB taxonomy): domain Bacteria; phylum Actinomycetota; class Acidimicrobiia; order IMCC26256; family PALSA-610; genus PALSA-610. Next base: position 323,697 of record CAWIVQ010000003.1, read on the forward strand.
CAACGCGACGGCCGGCGGGGCGAGGAGCGGGTCTACGACCTCGAGATACCTCGCCGCGACCCCGTCACCGGCGCCTCGCACTGCCGGCTCTGGGTCGACGGGGATCCCGCGCTCGCGTGGGACGTGACCTGGCAGGGCATGAGCGACCCGCAACCGCCGTTCGCGGCCGCGCCCTGGAAGGGCGGCTTCATGCGTTGGGCCGACGAGCACCTCCCCGAGGACGACGCCGAACGCGCCATCACGCTGCGGCGCGCGTGCGACATCGGCATGGGCCGGGGCATGGATCTCGACTCGATTCCCGTCGCGAGCGCGCTCCCGCCGCTGATGGCCGGCGTGTGTCACTCGATGCAGCCCGGGACGATCGAGGTCGCGCTCCGCCACGTCGGCTCCATCCGCGACTTCGCGAGCGCGCCGGAGCTCCTCGACGCGGGCTAACGGCCGACGTAGGCGTCCGCGAACCGGCCCATGGCCTCGACGGCCTCCGGTGAGCGCTTCCACGGCGAGACGATCATCCGGGTGACGCCGGCGTCTTCCCAGCGCCGCACGTCGTCGACGCTCGTCACCGGTCCACCGAGCACCATCTGGAACGGCGCGGCTTCGCGTCCGTACTCGGCGAGCAACGTCCGCAGCGTCTGGATCTGCACCGCTGCCGACTCGTGCGTGTGCGCCATGCCGATCCACCCGTCGCAGTACCGCGCCGCCCGCCGCAACGCGGCCTTGGACTCGCCGCCGACGAGGATCGGCGGCCACGGCTTCTGCACGGGCTTCGGCTCGAAGACGACCTCGTCGAACGAGAAGAACTCCCCGTGGTGCGAGATCGTCTCCTCCGAGAACAGCTGCTTGCACACCTGCACTGCCTCGTCGACCCGCCGCCCGCGCGTCGAGAAATCGAGCTGCGTGGCATCCCATTCCTCCTCCAGCCACGACGCACCGATCCCGAACTCGAACCGGCCGCCCGACAAGAGATCGACGGTCTGCACGCCGCGCGCGGTGGTGAACGGATGACGTAGGCCGATGTTGAACACGTGGGTCCCGAGACGCACGCGCTCGGTGCGCGCCGCGAGGAATCCCAGGTACGCGAACGCGTCGTAGATCGGCGCGCCGGGCGGGACGGGCGGGTGCTCCTGGCCCGGGTGCGGTGAGCGCGACATCGCCCGGGTGAAGACCAAGTGCTCGGGCAGCCACACCGACTCGTAGCCGAGCTCCTCGGCCGCCATCGTGGCGTCGAGATGGAAATGCGGGTTGAGCGCGCCGAGCGCGACGCCGAACTTCACGAGACCACCTCTTCTCCCGCGGTCGTCCAACTGCCGTCGGCCGCGCGGCCCCATCCCCCGGCGGCAAGGTTCCCGCCGTCGACATGGACCGTCGTACCGGTGACGAAGCGTCCGAGGTCGGACGCGAGGAAGATCACCGCGCCGGCGACGTCGTCGACGTGGCCCGCGACCGGCAGGGGCGTCTTGACCGGCATCTCGGCGCCGATGCCGGGAGTCGGGATGACGTCGGGCGCGATGCAGTTCACGCGGATGAGCCGGTCGCCGAGCTCGAGCGCGAGCGACTTCGTGAGGCTCATCTGCGCGGCTTTCATCGCGCTGTAGATCGCGAATCCCGGGCCGGCCCGGTGCGCCTCGATCGAAGTGATGTTGACGATCGACGATCGACCGTCGGTCGGCATCAACGGAACCACCGCGCGCACGAAGTTCGTGACGCTCGTGAAGTTCTCCCGTACGAGTGAGTCCTGGCCCTTGTCGTTGACCTCGATGAACGGGGCCCGGAACCCGCCCCCGGCGTTGTTGACGAGCACGTCGATCCGGTCGAAGGTGCCAATCCACGCCCGCACCGCGTCGCCCTCGCGCACGTCGAGCACCATGGTCGATGCCCGGCGGTCTGCGGCGCGCACCGCGGCCGCGGTCCGCGCCAGCCCGTCGGCATCCCGGTCGCACAACGCCACGTCGGCGCCGAAGCGCGCGCACGCCTCGGCCACCGCGGCACCGATGCCCTGCGCGGCTCCCGTCACCACGACCAGACGGTCGGTGAGCAGCACGGACGAGGGCGTGAGGGACATGGCCGACGGAGGCTAGCGGCGACTACCGTCGGCCCGCATGGGCTACGACCTGAACGGAAAGCACGTCTTGGTGACCGGCGCCTCGGCGGGAATCGGCGCCGCGCTCGCAGAGGGCTTCGCGAAACGGGGAGCGACGGTGGGGATCTGCGCCCGGCGCACGGACCAGCTGAACGCGGTGCTCGAGCGTTGCCGCGCGCATGCCCCCGAGTCGCGCGCGTGGACGGTCGACCTCGCCGATCTCGACGGCCTCGCCGGATTCGCGCAGCGTGCCTCCGAAGAGTTGGGCGGCATCGACGTGTTGGTCAACAACGCGGGTATCCCGAAGCGCAAGCCGGTCTTCGAGCTCACGCCCGAGATCGTCGAGTCGACGATGCTCATCAACTACTTCTCGCCCGTCCGGCTCACGTTCGCGCTGCTCGACGACCTCATCGCCCGCCGCGGGCGATGCGTGTACGTCTCGTCGGTCGCGGCGCGGCTCTCGCCCCCCGGCGAAGCCGCGTACTCGGCCACCAAGGCCGCGATCTCGGCGTGGGCAGAGTGCCTCCAGGTCGACCTGCGCGACACCGCCGTCAAGGTGCACGTCCTGTACCCGGGCGTCATCGATACCGAGCTGTTCCACCTACCCGGCAACGATCCGCTGGGCAACACCGGCGTCGAGATGCTGCCCGTCGGCGCCATCGTCGAACCGGTCCTGACCATGATCGAACAGGATCGGCTCGAGGTCTCGGTCCCCGAGTGGTTCAACGGCGTGTACGCACACAAGGCGAACGACGTCGGCGAGTTCTTGAACGGGACCATCGCGTTCGCCCGCTCGCAGCAGTGACCTCAGGTCGCCGGTAACCCGATCGTCTTCGTCTCGAGGTACTCCTCGAACCCGGCGACGCCGTGCTCACGGCCCTGACCACTCTCCTTGTAGCCGCCGAAGGGCGAGTCGGGACCGAACCACTGACCGCCGTTCACCGCGATCGTCCCCGTCCGGATCCGCCGCGCGACCGACAGTGCCCGATCGAGCGAACCGCCGTTGACCGCGCCCGACAGCCCGTAGCGTGAGTTGTTCGCGATACGCACTGCGTCGTCGTCGCTGTCATACGGGATGACCACGAGCACCGGTCCGAAGATCTCCTGCTGGGCGAGCGTGGAGTCAGGATCGACGTCGACGAACAGCGTCGGCTGCACGAAGTAGCCCTTGTCGAACTGTGTCGCCGCGCCACCGCCGACGATGCACTTCGAGCCCTCGGCCTTGCCCGTCTCGATGAGCCCGAGCACGCGATCGCGTTGGCGGGCGTTGATCAGCGGTCCGGCCATGTTGTTGAAGTCGGTCGGGTCGCCGTAGGGGAAGTCCTCGAACGCGGCCTTCACCATCGCGACGCCCTCGTCGTAGCGCGACCGGGGCAACAGGAGACGCGTCGTGATCGCGCAACCCTGACCGGAGTGCATGCAGACCATGCCGGTACCCGGCAGCACTTCGGCGAAGTTCGCGTCGTCCAGCACGATGTTCGCCGACTTGCCGCCGAGCTCGAGGAAGACCCGCTTCAACGTCTCCGCACCCCGCGCCGCGATGTGCTTGCCGACTGCCGTCGACCCCGTGAACGAGATCATGTCGACCAGCGGCGAGCCGGTCAGGATGTCGCCGACCTCGGCCGGATCCGACGCGGTGACGACGTTGAACACGCCGGCCGGGATGTCGGTTTCCTCCGCGACGAGCTTTCCGATCCAGGTGGCCGCGTACGGCGTGTCGGGCGCGGGCTTCAGCACCACGGTGCAACCGGCCACGAGCGCGGGCGTGATCTTCGAGAGGTTGAGCATGAACGGGAAGTTCCAGGGCGTGATCGCGCCGACCACGCCGATGGGCTCTCGGATGACGAGCCGGTTCGAGTTCAGGCCGAAGAACTCGTGGTTGCCGAGCTCGGTCTCCCACTCGTAGTCGTCGATCTGGTCGATGTCCCACTGCATGTCGTCGATGCAGGTGTCTTGTTGGATCGCGAAGGTGAGCCCGATCGGCGTGCCGACCTCGGCCACGATCTGGGGCCGCAGCTCTTCTTTGTGTTTGTCGAGCGCCTCCTTCAGCTGCTGGAGGCATGCCTTCCGGAACGCGCGGTCGGTCGACCAGTTCGTCTCGTCGAAGGCGCGCCGCGCGCCGTTGATCGCCCGTTCCATGTCGGCGGCCGACACGTCGGCGACCGGTCCGATGACCTCTTCGGTCGCGGGATTGATGTTGTCGTAGGTGCGGCCGCCCTGAGCCTCGATCAGCTCACCGTCGATCAACATCCGAGATTCGAAGCCAAGATCCATGATTTCCCTCCGCGCGATGGTCGGCCCAGGGTACGCGCGTGGGTAGCGTCGTGTCCGATGCGCATCGCCGCGCTCGACCTCGGGTCGAACTCGTTTCACCTCCTCGTGGCCGACGTGCACCTCGACGGCACGTTCACCGCGGTCGCCCGGGAGAAGGAGATGCTCCGCCTCGGCGACGACGTCGCCCGGCACGGCCGAATCCCCGGACCCACCGCCGATCGCGCGATTGCCGCGGTCCGGCGCCTCCGCCAGCTGGCCGACGCGTTGGGCGCGAGCGAGGTCATCGCCAAGGCGACGAGCGCGATCCGCACCGCGGAGAACGGCAGCGACCTCGTCGACCGCATCGAGGCCGAGACCGGCGTCGAGGTCGAGGTCATCAACGGCAACGAGGAAGCCCGGCTGGTGTTCGCGGCCGTGCGCGCGAGCGTCGTGTTGGAGCCCGCGCCCGCGCTGTGCATCGACGTCGGCGGCGGCAGCGTCGAGATCATGATCGGCGACGCGGCCGGGCTGCGGTGGGCCACGAGCATCCCGCTCGGTGTCGGCCGGCTCACCGCCGAGTGCGTTCGCGACGATCCCCCGTCGGCCGCCGACCGGGCGCGCCTCGGCGAGCGGGTACGTGCGGGGCTGGCACCGCTCGTCGAGGAGGTGCGCGGCCGCGCACCCAAGCTCGCGGTCGGAACGAGTGGGACACTCAACGATCTCGTGCGCATGGCGGTCACGCTGCGCTCGGGCGACACCACGTTGCCGGCGAGCACCAACGCCCTGCGCGCCAGCCGCGCCGAGATCGAGGCGCTGCACGCGCGCATCATGGAGGCGAAGACGTCGGAGCGGCGGCGGCTGCCGGGCCTCGAAGAACAACGGCGGGCCGAGCTGCTTCCGGCCGGCTCGACGCTGCTCGTGTCGGCGCTCGAAGTGTTCGGGCTCGACGGGTTGATGGCAAGCGACTGGGCGATGCGCGAGGGCATCGTGCTCGACGCCGTCCGCAGCCACGATCCGAGCGACTGGTCGGACGATCCGCGGGCCCTGCGCCGGGCATCGGTCGCAAGCCTGGCGCGGCGCTGCAACTCCGACGTGACCCATACCGCCCAGGTCGCGCGCCTGGCCCTGCGCCTGTTCGACCAGACCGCGGCGCTGCACGGCCTCGACGACCGCGACCGGGAGATGCTCGAGTTCGCGGCGCTCCTGCACGACATCGGTCAGCACGTCTCTCGCAAGGGCCACCATCGCCACGCCGCGTACCTGGTGGAGAACGGCGAGCTGCGGGGCTTCGACCCGGCCGAGGTCGCCTTCCTCGCCGCGCTTGTCCGCCACCACCGGCGGGGCGACCCCAAGGCCTCGGAATCCCGCTTCGGGGCGCTCTCGGCCGACGACCGGCTCCGGCTCCGGAAGCTGGCGGCGTTGTTGCGGGTCGCCGACGGCCTGGACCGGGGCCGTCGCGGCGGAGTTGAGGATCTCGACGCGTTTGTGGGTAAGGACTTGGTGGTCATCAGACTTTCCGCCCACGACGACGCCGAGTTGGAGCTCTGGGGTGCCCGCAGACGCCGAGAACTCTTCGAGAAGGTCTTCGCACGAGAGCTCGAGCTCGTCGTGGGCGGCTCTCGCGTGCCTGCAGACGTCTGACCTGCCCTCGTGGGGGGCGGGTTCCCGGATCAGGCCCGATGCTTCCCCGATGAGCCGACGCCAGACGAACGGAGACGGCCTATGAGTCCCACTCGCCGCGAGCTCGTGCGCGCCACGCGCACCCGGATCGTCGATGCCGCCGGCCGACTCACCCGAGAGCGCGGCGCCGGCGGCTTCAGCATGGATGTACTGGCCAAGGAGGCAGGCGTCGCCCGGGCAACCGTCTACGAGCATTTCCGCTCCAAGCGGGCCGTGCTCGACGAGCTCGCGTCGTCGATCGCCCGCACCGTGACGATGGACGAGACCCGGATCGCCGCGGGCGATCCCCTCGTGGCGCTGCGCGACCTCCTGGGCGCGGTGTGCCGACACTGGTCGGAGCACGAGGAACGCATGAACGGCCTGCGCACGCTCACGGCCCTCACCGGGGGCGAGCAGGCCGGCGAAGGGATCGACGAAAAGCAACTCCGGCGGTTGGTGGAAGCGTTGGCCGCGTCGGGACAGATGCGTCCACACTGGACGATCGACGAAGCCACCGACGCCCTCGGCGCGCTCACGTCGTACGCGACCTATGACCGGCTCCGGCGCGCGCCCCGCACCCCCGAGCAGGTCGAAGGCGTGCTCGCCAAGCTGGTGGTGTCGATCGTCAGCCCCGGCCCGCCGAGCAATCACGGCGAGAGCCGCCCGGGCTGACGCGCGCTTACTCCAGCGCGACGAAATCGACGAAGCCGAGGTCGTCGCCCGCGCCGCGGAACGCAGCGCGCACGCGCATGCCGATGCGCGCGTCGGCGGGATCGAGGGTGGGCATGGCCGCGATGACGCGCGCGCCCTCCTCGTCGAGATCGACGGTCGCGACCACGAAGGGAACCCGCTCGTTGAACGGCGGCACGCCGTTTTGGCGCACCACCGTGAACGAGTACAGCGTTCCGTCGCCGGCGGCGGTGACCCATTCGAGGGTCTCCTTGCCGCAGTGGCTGCAGAGCAGGCGCGCGTAGTGCTGATGGCGACCGCAGGTCGTGCAGCGTTGGATGCGGAGCTCGCCGCGGCCCGCGCCCTCCCAGAACTCGCGGTCCTCCTGCGACGGTCGCGGCATCAGCCATTTCGGGACGTCGGTCCAGTCCTGTTGCTCCCAGCCGGCCATCAGTTCCCCTCCGTGCCCAGCACGACCGTCGCCTGGGTCGAGAGCCAGCCGCCGCTTCCGTGCGCGACGGCGATCTCGGCCCCGGGCACTTGACTGTCGCCCGCCTCGCCTCGCAACTGCCGAGTCGCTTCGCACAACAAGAACAAACCGCGCATCCCCGGGTGGGTACACGACAGACCGCCGCCGTCGGTATTGGTCGGCAGGGCTCCGCCCAGGCGCAGGTTGCCGCCGTTGTCGGTCACGAACGCGCCACCCTCGCCCTTGGGCGCGAAGCCGAGGTCCTCGAGCACGACGAGCACGGTGTACGTGAACGAGTCGTACATCGCGAACATGTCGACGTCGCTCGGCGTGATCCCCGCATCGGAGAACGCCTTCGGCCCGCTCACCGCCGCGGCCGTGCGCGTCATGTCGGCCATCGCCGCGATCGAGTGGTGCGTCGTGCCGCCGGCCGCGCCACGCACGTAGACCGGCCGGTGCGCGAGGTCGCGCGCGCGTTCCTCGGTCGTCATGATGATGCAGCAACCACCGTCGGAGATCACGCAGCAGTCGAGCTTGTGCAAGGGATCGGCGACGAGCCGCGACGACATCACGTCGTCGACGGTGAGCGGATCGCGATACATGGCGCGAGGATTGCGGCCCGCGTGCTCGCGGGTCTGCACCGCGATCGACGCGAGTTGCTCGGCCGTCGTGCCGTACTGGTGCATGTGGCGTTGGGCGGCCATCGCGTAGGCGCCGACGAGCGTGAGCCCGGTGGGGAACTCGTACGACATCGGCCGCGGCAGCGCCATACCGCGGCCACCGCCTCCCCCGCCGGTGCCGAGCGTGCGCCCGGAGGCCGACAGTTGATTGTTCCCGTAGACGATCGCGACCGTGTCGACGTCGCCGTTCTGGATCGCCCGGTAGGCGTGCATGGCGTGGAACTCGAAGCTCGATCCGCCGACGCTCGACGACTCGAGCCAGCTCGGGGTCAGGCCGAGGTACTCGGCCAGTGCGACCTCGTGCATCCCGCCGTACCCCGCGCTCGCCAGGCCCTGGATGTCGTCCTTTTCCAGGCCGGCGTCGTCGAGGGCGCGCCGGAACGACTGCGCCTCGAGCATCACCGCGCTCAACTCGGGCGTCACCGGCCCGTCCGACAACCCGACGCCGACGACACAGACCGGTCTCTTCACGGCCGGGAAGCTAGCCGCGCCGGCGTAGACTTCGCGACATGCGCATGGACGACATGGTCCTCGTCAGCGTCGACGACCACGTCGTCGAGCCTCCGGATCTGTTCGATCACCACCTGCCCGCGAAGTACAAGGACATCGCGCCGCGGATCGAGCACATGCCCGACGGCACCGACGTGTGGAAGTTCCTCGACTTCGACATCCCCAACGTCGGCCTCAACGCGGTCACCGGTCGCCCGCCCGAGGAATACGGCATGGATCCGACCAGCTTCGACGAGCTGCGGCCGGGAACGTACGACGTCACGCAGCGCGTCCTCGACATGTCGGCCAACGGTGTGCTCGGTTCGCTCAACTTCCCGTCGCTGCCCGGTTTCGCGGGCCGGCTCTTCGCCGCGCTCGACGACAAGGATGCCGCGCTCGCGCTCTGCCGGGCGTACAACGACTGGCACATCGAGGAATGGTGCGGCGCCGCGCCCGACCGCCTCATCCCGCTCGCCATCCCGCCCATCTGGGACCCCGAAGCGCTCGCCGACGAAGTGCGGCGGGTCGACAAGATGGGTTGCCACGCGATCACGTTCCCGGAGAATCCTGTCCCGCTCGGCCTCCCGAGCCTGCACTCCGATCACTGGGACCCGTTCTGGAGCGCGTGCAACGACCTCGGCACGATCGTCAACATGCACATCGGGTCGTCGTCGAAGCTGGCGATCACCGCGCTCGACGCGCCGGTCGACGTGATGATCACCCTCCAGCCGATGAACATCGTGCAGGCCGCGGCCGATCTGACCTTCTCGCCGGTGTTCAAGAAGTTCCCCGCCGTAACCGTCGCCCTTTCCGAGGGCGGCATCGGCTGGATCCCCTACTTCCTCGAGCGCATCGACCACTCGTACACGACCCACCGGGCGTGGACGTTCGCCGACTTCGGCGACAAGTTGCCGAGCGAGGTCTTCATGGAGCGCGTCATCCTCTGCTTCATCGAGGACGACTTCGGCGCGCGCCACGCGCGCGAGATCGGCACCGACCGCATTTGCGTCGAGACCGACTACCCGCACAGCGACGCGATCTGGCCCGACGCGCCCGAGCACCTGATGCGCGCGTGGGAGCCGACCGATCTCACCGACGACGAGATCAACCAGATGACGCACGAGAACGCGATGCGCTTCTTCCGCTTCGACCCGTACTCGATCCGCCCGCGCGAGAAGTGCACGGTCGGCGCGTTGCGGGCCGAAGCCGCCGGCCACGACGTGTCGATCCAGTCGAAGGGCCGCCGGGTCGAGCACCACGAACCGATGACACTCGCCGGGTTCTCGCCGACCGCGTGAGCTCGCACGTCCGGCACAACCGGGCGTTCTGGGACGCCGACGCCGACGACTACCAGGACGCTCACGGTGCGGCGCTCGCCGGCGCGCCCTTGGCGTGGGGCGCGTACCGCGCGCCCGAGTCGGAGCTCCGGGTGCTCGACGACGTCGCCGCCCGCGATGTGCTCGAACTCGGGTGCGGCGCGGCGCAGTGGTCGATCGCGTTGGCCGAGCGCGGCGCGCGTGTTGTCGGACTCGACGTGTCGCGCGGACAGCTCACCCACGCGCGCCGCGCCGCGCCGACCCTCCCACTCGTGCAGGCGAGCGGCGAGGAGCTCCCGTTCGCGTCGGCGACCTTCGACATCGTGTTCTGCGACCACGGCGCGCTGAGCTTCTGCGATCCGGACGTCATCGTCCCGGAGTGCGCGCGATTGCTTCGCTCCGGTGGCCAACTCGCGTTCTGTTGCACGCATCCGCTGCTGTACCTGACGTGGGACGACACGCGCGAGCAACAGACCCGCAAGTTGCAGATCGAGTACGCGCAGCTGGGCCGCATGGAGCTCGATGAGGGCACCATCGACTGGGTCCTCCCGCCGGGCGCGTGGATCCGGGTGCTCCGCGACAACGGGTTCGCGGTCGAAGATCTCGTCGAGCTGTCGGCGCGTGCCGGTGCCGCGACCACCTACGCCGACTACGCGCCACCCAAGTGGGCGCGGCGCTGGCCGGCCGAGTGGATCTGGAACGCGCGACGGGCCTGAACCCGCTACGAACCGGAGGTGCAGCTCGCCGCGGGCGCTAACGGATGATCAGCGAGCCCTCGAGGGCTTTGTAGAGCCGATCCGTCCCCGTCTTCGAGTGCACGAACAACACGATGACGGTCGTACCGGAGCTCACGACCAGGAGGTGTGCCTTGGAGCCGTCGGGCTGTTGGAAGCGCGCCTCGATGGCCGGGAGCGAACCGTGCGACGTGGGCCCCTTCGAGACGAGCTTGCCGCTGACGCCGTCGGTGCTCTGGTTCAGGGCCGCGTCGAGAACCGCGTTGATCCGATCCGCGGTCGCCGCGCTCGACAACTCGACGCTCAGGGCACCGATGTCGTAGTCGGCGCCAGATGCCATGCCCGCGTAGATGGTCACCGGCTCCGAGTCGAGAGTGGTCGCGCGTTGCTCGAGCACGGGAGTCTGCGGAAGCTGTACCTGGAACGCACCGTCCGTGGAGGTGTAGGTCACGCCGCCCCCGGCTACGAACTCGGCGGTGCCGACCGGGAGCGCATCGGACGAACGCAGGTGCATGACGCCGGCGACGGCAACGAGCGCTACGGCGACGGCGAGCGCGATGATCCCGAGCCGGGTCGAGCGCGGCGGGTCGCCGGGTGCCCCCGGCGCTACCGGTTGCCACGACTCCCGCAGCGCCGGCAGCGGACCGCCCGCAGGCACCGGTGGTCCGCTCGGCGGCGGCGGTCCCCAGGCGGGCGGAGCCGGGGCGGGAGACGGCGCGGGAATCGGAGCGGGAGACGGCGTGAATGAGGCCGCGGGCGGCGCCGGCGCGACATTGGCAGCCGAGTTGACCAGCGGGAGCGGGGCGCCGCAGCGCGCACACGTATCGCCTTCGCCCAGCAGCAGGTAGCCGCACGACCGGCATTTGCGCATCGCCGGGTATCGGCGGGACCGTTTCGGCAGCTGAGAACGATCTGTGCCCGTGCGACCCTCGCCACCGGCGACGAATCGGGACGCAATGCCCGTTATCGGGCGTCAGCGCCGTTCGAAGGTGACGCCGGCCGCCTCGCGGTCCCAGGTCTGCTCGGTCACGCCCTCGTCGCGGAGCTGGTACTTCAGCACCCGTCCGACGGGATTGCGGGGCAGGTCCGCGCGGAACTCGATGTAGCGCGGGATCGCGAAGAACGGCACACGCTCGGCCACCCAGCGGCACAGCTCTTCCTCGCTCACCGTGGCGTCGTCCTGCAACACGACGGTGACCTTGACGTCGTCCTCGCCGAGGGGGCTCGGGACGGCGTGCACGGCCGCGTCGCGCACCGCGCTGTGGCCGAACAACACCTTTTCCATCTCGAAGCTCGAGATGTTCTCGCCCCGCCGGCGGAGCGCATCCTTTTTGCGATCCACGAAGTAGAGGTATCCGTCGTCGTCGATACGGCCGAGGTCGCCGGTGTGGAACCACAGATTGCGCGTGGCCTCGACGGTGGAGTCGGGCCGGTTCCAGTAGCCGGCGAACATGAGGTTCGGGCCGTTCGGCCGGCACACGATCTCGCCGACCTCGCCGGTCGTCACCTCGACGTCGTCGTCGTCGACCAGGCGCACGTCGAACTCCACCCGGTTCGGCTTCCCCGCCGCGCCGGGCTTGTTCGGCTCACCGGCGTCGAGCATCGAGATCAACGACGCCTCGGTCAACCCGTAGCCGCCGCTGAACGTCGTGCACCCGAAACGCTCCTGCCACAGCCGATCGGTGTCGGGCGGCATCGGCGCCGCCGCGCACAGCCGCAACCGGTGACCCTGCTGGTCGGGGTGATCGTCGGCGTTCGCGATGAGGATCGCGGGCGAGCCGAGCATGCTCACCATCGTGGCGCCGGTCCGCTTGATCTCGGGCCAGAAGTTGCTGACGGAGAATCGCCGTTCGATCGCCGCGCCACCGCCGGTGACCAACGAACCGACCACGCACACCGAGATCGCGTTGAAGTGGAACAGCGGGAGCGGCGTCAGTACGACATCGTCGGGCCGACGCTGCCAGGCGCGCGCGATCTGATCGGCCAAGCTGACGATGTAGTTGTGCGGGAGCATGCACCCCTTCGACGGACCCGTCGTTCCCGCGGTGTAGATGAAGCAGGCGAGGTCGCCGGGGCGCACGTCCGCGCCGGTGATCGGATCGTCGCTCCCCGCCGCGAGCGCGTCCTGCCACTCGATCACCGGCCGGGCGTCGATCACCGCGTCGGCCGGATCGACGGTGATGCAGTGCGTGAGGGCCGGGGTTGTGTCCGCGCCGACGACCTCGACCGCTCGCGACGCGAAGTCGCCCTGCACGATGAACACCTTGGCGCCGGAATCGCTGAGCTGGTGGCGGAGGAACTCGCCCTTGTACGCAGTGTTGATCGGGACCTGCACCGCGCCGAGCTTGAGTACGGCGAAGAAGCTGATGACCTGCTCGGCCCGGTTCTCGAGCAGCGTCGCGACCCGGTCGCCGTGCTCCACTCCGATCTCGCGCAGACTGTGCGCGAGGCGGTTCGAGGCGAGGTCCATCTCGCGGGCGCTGAGCTGCACCACGTCGTCGCCGCTGTTCGAGAAGTCGAGGTACGGACCGTCGGGATCGTGTGCAAGGCGCTCGGCGAGCGCTGCGAGGACAGTCGTCTGCGGCCGCGTCATGGGCGTGACAGTAGCGCCAGGCTTCTCAGGGAAGGCGAGGGTCGCCCGCCATTGCGCACACCAGCTCCGCGTTGCGGTCGCTGCTGGAAAAGTGCGTCTCGAGCACCCACGCGCGCTTCAGATAGAGGTGTACGTCGACCTCCCAGGTGTAGCCCATCCCTCCGAACACCTGTGTCGCCGCTTTGCCGTTGGCGATCGCGGCATCGCCCGCAACAACCGCTGAGCCGTGGGCGAGCCGCCACCTCGTGTTCCACGACGCTTCATCGTCGAGGACCGCGCCCTGCGCTGTAGACAGCCGCGCGCGCGACCTCGGTACGCGTGAGCATGTCGGCGAGCATGTGCTTGATCGCCTGGAACCCGCCGATCGGACGGTCGAACTGCACCCGCTCCTTGGCGTACGCGACCGCGAGCTCCGTGAGCCGGTCGGCCAGCCCGAGTTGCAGGGCAGCGGTGAGCACAGCGCCCCGCAGGTCTTGCGCGCCGAAGTCGAGATCGACGAGCGTGCCGGTCGGGAGCTGCTCCGCGCGGGCAACCGGAGTGCACGGGTCGAGCGGCCACGGCGACGGTTCGGCCTCGACGGTCCTCGGGTCGACGGCTTGCGTGCCGCCTTGTCGGCCGTGGACGAGGAGGACGTCGAGCGCGTCGAGGTGTTCGATCCAGATCGGTGGGAAATCGGTGACGATTCCCGCGATCCGACCATCGCCGAGAAGCAGAGACGGCACGAGAGGACCGGGGACGCAGAACCGGCCGAGCTGCTCGAACACGACGACACAGTCGGCCCACGAGAAACCGTCGTTGCGCAGTGAGAACACGCCCGCGTTCGCGAGCTCGTCGAACATCGCGCGGTCGAAGCCTTCACGCACGCGCTCGATCGGGATACGCGCCGCAAGCATCGCCGCGATGCCGTCGCGCGAGCGCGAACTGGTCGTCGGAAAGTTCGAGGTCCATTACCGCGGCTCCCGGGGAAGCCCCAGCACACGCTCGCCGATGATGTTGCGCTGGATCTGAGACGCGCCCGCCGCGATCGTCAGCGCGAGCGTACGCAGACGTTCCTCCACGAGCTCGTTGTCGTCGATGTGCAGGGCGTCGCGTCCCAACGCCTTCAGGCACAACTCGCCGAAGCGCTGCCGCGCCTCCGAGTAGGCGAGCTTCATGACCATCGCGCCCGGGCCGGCCGTCCCGCGCGTCGCCTGCGACACGTTGCGTTTCGTGAGCGCCCACAGCGCGTCGAACTCGGCAATGCACCGGCCGAGCTCGTGTTCGTCGTACAACTTCACACCCCGCGGAGACTGGAGATTCGCCAGGTCCTCGGCCAACCGGATCGAGTCGACGAGCTCGCTGACGAACGCGGTGCCGCGCTCGTACTTCAGCGTGACGTTGGTGACCCGCCAGCCGTCGTTCTCGTCGCCGACCCGGTTCGCGACCGGCACGCGCACGTCGGTGAGGAAGACCTCGGCGAACTCGGAGCTGCCGAGCACGGTCTTGAGCGGCCGCACCTCGATACCGGGCAGGTCCATCGGCAGGATCAACCACGAGATCCCACGGTTCTTGGGGGCCTCCGGATCGGTGCGCACGAGGAACTCGCCGACGTCGGCGATCTGTCCGAAGGAGCACCAGATCTTCTGACCGTTGAGGATGTAGTCGTCGCCGTCGCGCTCGGCGCGGGTTCGCAACGACGCGAGATCGGACCCGGCGCCCGGCTCGGAGAACCCCTGGCACCAGACCTCGTCGCCGCGCAGGATGCGCGGGAGATGCGCGGCCTTCTGTTCATCGGTGCCCTCTTCGATGAGGGTCGGGCCCGCGTGCAACGTCCCGACGAAGTTGACGCCCACGTACGGCGCCCGGGCCCGCGCCGTCTCTTCGTAGAAGATCAGCTGTTCGGTCGGCGAGGCGCCCCGCCCGCCGTATTCCTTGGGCCAGTGCAGACCCGCGTAGCCGGCTTCGAACAGCCGTCGCTGCCACTCCGTGTCCCACTTGCGCCGCTCGGGCCATGCATCGCGCGGAGGTTGCGGCGGCAGCGCCGCCAGCGCGACGTCGAGCCACGCCGCGCAGCTCGGCACGGAAGGATTCGTCGGCGTCCGAGTAGCGCAGCTCCACGAAGCGGGGAGTCTACGAGTGCGGCCCGCCCGCGACCGCTTCGACGAATGCCGAGCGGGTCGACGCGTCCCAGAGCCACGACTCGAGATAGAGCCGGTGGCCGTCGGCGTCACGCAGCTGCAGGCTCCGCCCCAAGAAGAACAGCTCCTGCCACCAGCGGCCGCCGGTGCACACGACCTCGGCCGTCGCGAGGTCGAAGATCACGGGCCGCAGCCCGACCCGGTAGACGACCTCACCGTCGACCACGATCCGCTGGCGGCACTGCAGCCACAGCGCGAAGCACATCGCGGCCGGGAACAGAAGACTCATATCGCGCCATCCGAAGGCGAGCACCGTCCACCCCGTCGCCGTCGCGAGCGACCAGCTCGCGGTGCCCGGGCTCGGGCGGTACTCCCCCGCCGGTACGACCTCGCCTGCACTTGCGCTTCCGTGCGCCACCCCGAGATTGTCGGCCGACTCCGAGACGACCTCAAGGCCCTCTCTAGGATCTCGGTCGGATGCCCGATTCGCGGGGCCGATCTGCCAGGAGCTACTCACATGGGCGCGGAGCTACCCAAGATCATCAGCGTCGACGATCACGTCGTCGAGCCCGCCCACCTCTTCGAGCGTTGGCTACCGGCCAAGTTCCGGGCGGCAGGCCCGCACGTGGAGCGGCGTGGCATCGGGGCCATGCGCCACATCGCGGGCGGGGTGTACGAGCAGTCGTTCGACGACGACGGCCCCAAGGCCGACTGCTGGGTGTACGAAGACCTCGTCTACATCAACAAGCGCCACGTCGCCGCGGTCGGCTTCGACCGCGACGACATGACGATGTCGCCGATCACCTACGACGAGATGCGCCCGGGCTGTTACGACCCCAAGGCCCGCATCGACGACATGGAGATGAACTGGGTCGAGTCGTCGCTCTGCTTCCCCACGTTCCCGCGGTTCTGCGGCCAGACCTTCCTCGAGGCCAAGGATCGTGAGCTCGCGGAGGCATGCGTCTACGCGTACAACGACTGGATGGTCGAGGAATGGTGCGGCGACAGCGGCGGGCGCCTCATCCCCCTCACGCTGATCCCGTTGTGGGACGCCCAGCTCGCAGCGGCCGAGGTACGGCGTAACGCGGCCCGCGGGGTGCACGCGGTGTGCTTCAGCGAGATCCCACCCAAGCTGGGGTTGCCGTCGATCCACTCGGGCGCGTGGGACCCGTTCTTCGTCGCCTGCCAGGAGACGGACACGGTGGTGTGCATGCACATCGGCTCGTCTTCACAGATGCCGGCCACGTCGAGCGACGCGCCGGTCGCGGTCGCGGCGACGTTGAGCTTCAACAACGCAATGGCGTCGCTCTCCGACTTCTTGTTCTCGGGCCTGCTCGTGCGGTTCCCGTCGTTGACGCTCGCGTACTCCGAGGGTCAGATCGGTTGGCTGCCGTACGTCTTGGAACGCGCCGACGACGTGTGGCGCGAGCACCGGGCCTGGGGCGGGGTCAAGGATCTCGTGCCCGAGCCGCCGTCGACCTACTACTACCGCCAGATCTACGGCTGCTTCTTCCGCGATCGCCACGGCCTCGAATCGCTCGACCGTGTCGGCGTCGACAACATCACCTTCGAGACCGACTACCCGCACACCGACTCGACCTGGCCCGACACGAAGGAAATCGCGCTCAGCATGGTGGAGGGCCTTTCCGACGAGGCGATCTACAAGATCATGCGGGGCAACGCGATCCGCATGCTGTCGCTCGACCCCGACTGATCGCGCCCGGCCCGAACCGCCCTCTTAGTCGCAGCGCGCGTTGCGCGCCGGGACGTCGAGCTTCAGCAGGTAGCGGTCGACGATCGTGTTCACACACGTGTTCGCGAGCCCGTACGACGTGTGGCTCGCGCCCGCGGCGGTGAGAAGGCGACCGGAACGCAACTCCGCGGCGAGCGACTTCCCCCACGCGTACGGCGTGGCGGGATCGTTCAGGGTGCTGACCACGACGATCGGTGGGGCGTCGGGGGCGTGGATCGGCGCCACCTTTCCCTGCGCCGCCACCGGCCAGAGGGTGCACGGCAATCCCAGCCACACGGTCGACGCTCCGAAATAGGGAGCGACCTTCGCGGCGCGCGCCGCGAGCTGTTGCACCGCGCCCACCGTGTTCGGCGAGGGCGAATCGATACAGCCGACCGCGTACATCGCCGCGGTCTCGTTGGAGTACTTCCCGCCGGCCATGCGATCGGTGTACGCGTCGGTGAGCGCGAGCATCTTGTCGCCCATTCCTTGCGCGGCCTGCGCGAGCGCCGCCGCCAGATCGTCGTAGCCGTCGGCACCGCTGTAGAGCGCGCTCGCGACACCCAAGTCGAGCTCGCCCGGGCCGAGCGTGCGGTGCTCGCCCTTGACGGTCGCCGGCACCGGCTCCTCCCCGATGGTCCGCACCAGGTCGGCGTACGCGGCGGCCGGATCGGCGCCCCGGGCGAACGCGCACGACGGGTCGGCGCGGCAGTGGGCGAAGAACGCGCCGAGATCCGCGTCGAAACTCTTCGCCTGGTCGATCGTGCTGTCGGCATAGGAGCGCGCGGGGTCGATCGCACCGTCGAGCACCATCGCGCGGACATGGGCGGGGAACTCGTCGGCGTACTCGGTGCCGATCAACGTCCCATAGGAGAAGCCGACGTAGCTGATCTGTTCCGCGCCCATCGCCTCGCGGATCGAGTCGAGGTCGTGCACTGTGGCGGCGGTCGACACGAACGGGAGGATGGCGGCACTGTTCTTCGCGCAGGTCGCGACGAACGTCCGCGACGCGGCGACGTTCCGAGCGACCGCGGCCGGGGTCTGCGGGTTGTGGTCGACCGCGTAGAACGCGTCGAGCTCGTCGCCGCAGAACACCGGTGAGCTCGCACCGACCCCGCGCGGATCCCACGAGACGATGTCGAAGGAATCGCGGATCTCCTGCGGGAAGACCTCGTCGGCCTGGCGCAAGAAGTCGACCCCCGATCCCCCGGGTCCGCCCGGGTTGGTGAACAGCACCCCGACCGGCTTGTGCACCGCGGGAAGGCGTGCCAGCGCGAGCGAGATCCGGGGACCGTTCGGCCGCGTCACGTCGAGCGGGACCGAAAGGGACGCGCACTCCACCTTGGCGCACGGCGCCCAGACGATCGTCCCCGTCCGTTCCGTGCGGAGCACCACCGTGCTCCCGCTCGCCCCGCACGCGACCGTCGTGGTGGCCACCACGAGCGCGGCGACCAGCGCGACAAACGGTCGACGGCCCATCCGGTCACCCTAGGCTGGCGCCGTGTTCCGTCTCAGCGCACACGCCGACCCCGCGTTCCTCGCCGAGATGCTCTACGAGGCGGTCAACTGGCATGACGACGGCGCCGAAGAACGTCCGGCCCTCGACGCCGTCCTCGCCGATCCGAACAACGCGCGCTACATCGCCGACTGGGGCCGCCCCGGCGACGTGGCGCTGTACGCGCTCGACCGTCGCGACGAGCCGGTCGGGGCGGTGTGGGTCCGCAACTTCACCGCCGCGGGCCCCGGCGCCGGCTACGTCGCCGACGACATCCCGGAGCTCTGCATTGCGGTGTTCCCCGAGTTCCGGAACCGCCAGGTCGGGTCGTTGCTGGTCGGCTCGATCATCGCCCGTTCCGAGCGGGATCACGTCCGGGGCATCAGCCTGAGCGTGCACCGTGAGAATCCCGCCAAACGCCTGTACGCGTGCCACGGCTTCGAGGTCGTCGCCGAGCACGGTGACGCCCTCACCATGCTCGTCGACCTCCCCTGACCCAATCTCCCCACAACAGTTGGCAGGAAAACAAGCTCCCACACCCACTTCCCCCCACAGTTCCCTGGCCACTTCCCACAACTGTTGGCAGGAAAACGGGCTCGTGCGGCCGGTTTTGCTGCCAACGTGTGAGGGCTGAGTTCGTGGGGACGGCGGGCGGGCAGGGAGGATGCAACGATGCGCGACGAGCCCGAGGAGCCCGGATCGGACACGAGCGCCGAGGCAGGCCCGCCGCCGGCGTTCGAGCCCCCGCATTCCAACGGGGCAGTCCATCAGTCGGAGCCGGCCCGCCGGCACGCGCCCTGGGAATTCCTCATCCTCACGCTCCTCGTCGCGATCCTCTGCATCGGCATCGTCATCGGCTGGACGTTCGTCGGATCGCACTCGCCGGAACGCCTCGACAACGCGTCGGCCGCGGCGGCGGCGGCGGCATGCAACGACGCGCAGACCAAGTTGAAGGCGTTGCCCAACCCCGACCCGCGCCTCGGCGCCGACCGCGTGGCGAGGATCCGGGCCGAGGACGTGGTGCTGCGGGAGATGGTCACGGCGCTCAGGGCGGTCCGACCAACCCACTCCACTCCGGCGGCCGCGCTCACCGCGTGGAGCGCCGACTGGGGTCGGATGGTCGACGCGCGCGACACCTACGCCAATGACCTGCAGAAGGCGGCCGGCACCGATACGAAGGTGCGGCTCATCTATCCGGCGACCAACGCGATCAAGCCCATAACCGGCCACATGGACGACTTCGTGCGCGAGAACAATCCGCATCTCGACGCCTGCTTCACCGGGGCGCTGCAGCTCGAAGTTGTCGAAGGGCCGCGGGTATACGAGAAACTGACGTCATGACTGCAGACGCACACGTGCCCGGACGACTCGAGGGCAAGATCGCGTTGATCACCGGTGCGGGAAGCGGGATGGGCCGCGCCGCGGCCGAGCTCTTCGCGGCGGAGGGCGCGAAGGTGGTCGTGACCGACGTCGCCGATGACGCGGGCAACGCGACGGTCGCGGCGGTAAACGCGGCGGGCGGCGACGCGGTCTACGTACGCGCCGACGTGTCGAAGGCGGCCGACTGTGACGCGATGGTCGCGTGCGCGACGGAGACCTACGGCGGGCTGCACGTCCTCTACAACAACGCGGGCATCTTCCCCGCCGACGACGGCGGCGTGCTCGACACGCCGGAGTCGACGTGGGAAACGGTGATGCAGATCAACCTCAAAGGTGTGTGGCTCGGATGCCGGGCCGGTATCCCCGCGATGATCGCGTCGGGCGGCGGCAGCATCGTCAACGTCGCGTCGTTCGTCGCACTGATGGGCGCGGCGACCGCGCAGATCGCGTACACCGCGAGTAAGGGCGGTGTGCTCTCGATGACCCGTGAGATCGCGGTCGAGTACGCGCGCCTGGGGATCCGAGCGAACGCACTCTGCCCCGGACCCATCCAAACACCCCTGCTCGAGGAGCTGCTCTCCGACCCCGCGCGGCGCGCACGCCGGCTCGTCCACATTCCGATGGGTCGGCTCGGTCACGCCGACGAGTTGGCCAAGGCCGCCCTCTTCTTGGCCTCCGACGACGCGTCGTTCATGACCGGAGCATCGCTCGTGGTCGACGGCGGCATCACCGCCGCGTACGTCACGCCGGAGTAAATAGGCTGCGGCGATGACGGTGCGGGGAATGTTGAGCGGAACGGAGCTCGCGGAGGCGATCGGCGCCGGAGCGATCGACACGGTGCTCGTGGCCTTCCCCGATCTGCAGGGCCGCCTGGTGGGCAAGCGCGTGACCGGCTCGTACTGGCGCGACCACATGGGCGAGGGAACTGCTCCGCTGCACATGTGCAACTACCTCCTCGCCGTCGACAGCGAGATGAACGTGCTCCCCGGGTACGCGTTCGCGAGTTGGGACCAGGGCTACGGCGACATGGCCGCCCAACCCGACCTCGCGACGATCCGCATGATCCCGTGGCTCGACAAGACCGCACTCGTCCTGTGCGACCTCCTCGACGAGGAGACGGGCGCGCCGGTCGAGGTGTCGCCTCGCCGCATCCTGCAGCGCCAAGTCGAGCGGGCCGCGGCCGCGGGCTTCACCCTCAACTTCGCGAGCGAGCTCGAGTTCTTCTTGTTCCGCGATTCGCTCGAGGAAGCCGCCGCCAAGGACTACACGAACCTCACGCCGCACTCCCTCGTCGTCGAGGACTACCACATCCTCCAAACGACCCGCGACGAGTACCTGATCCGCGCCATCCGCAATGGCATCGACGGCGCGGGCGTCCCGGTGGAGTTCTCCAAGGGCGAGGCGGGCAGAGGCCAGCACGAGATCAACCTGATGTACGCGAACGCGCTGGAGATGGCCGACCGCCACGCGATCTACAAGAACGGCGTGAAGGAGATCGCGGGCAGCACAATCGTGCGGTCACCTTCATGGCGAAGTACTCGTCAGACGAGGTCGGCTCGTCGTGTCACGTACATTCGAGCCTCTGGTCGCCCGACGGGCACGACGCCCTGATGTGGGACGCGGCCGCGCCCGACCACCTCTCGCCGGCGATGCGTGGTTGGCTCGGCGGCCAGATCGCGTGCGGTCGGGAACTCGCGTGGATGTACGCGCCGACGGTCAACTCCTACAAGCGCTACCAGCCGGAGTCGTGGGCGCCGACGGCGCTCGCCTGGAGTGTCGACAACCGTACGTGCGGCTTCCGGATCGTCGGTCACGGCAGCGTCGTTCCGCCTCGAGTCGCGCATCCCCGGCGCCGACGCCAACCCGTATCTCGCGTTCGCGGCCACCATCGCCGCCGGACTGCACGGCATCGCCGACGGCCTCGATCCCGGACCGCGTTTCGACGGCAACGCGTACGCGGCCCCCGACCTCGCCCGCGTGCCCGACAATCTCGTGGAGGCGATCGACGCGTTCGCGAGTTCGAAGGTCGCGACCGACGCGTTCGGTACCGATGTCCACGAACATCTCCTGAACACCGCGCGTCAGGAGTGGGCACACTTCAACCGCGCCGTCACCGATTGGGAGCGGCGCCGGAACTTCGACCAATGGTGATCGTCGCGGTCACGGGTCGCCGTCTCGGCCGTAGCGACAAGTGGCCGTACTCGGGCGCAGCCGTGCTCCCCTACCGTTACATCGACGCGGTCCTGCGCGCGGGCGGTCAGCCCGTCATCGTGAACGCGGCGCGCGACCCGAAGGCGCTGTTGGCGCGCGTCGACGCGCTGGTGCTCACCGGTGGTCCCGACGTCGACCCGCCGCGCTACGGCGCGACCCCGCACCCGAGCGTGTACGGGGTCGATTCCGCCGACGACGAGTTCGAGTGCGCGCTCGCGGAGGCGGCGACGGCCCGGTCGGTGCCCACGCTCGCGATATGTCGGGGCATCCAGCTCCTGAACGTCGCGCGGGGCGGGACGCTCCACCAGCACATCACCGAAGACCCCGGGGTGCCGGCGCACGGTCAACCCGGGGTCGCCGGCGGCGCGCGTCAGCACGAGGTGAGGCTCGCCGCCGATTCACTGCTCGCGGAGGTGATGGACACCACGACGGTCACCGCGTCGTGCCATCACCACCAAGCGATCGACGAGCTCGGTGACGGCCTCCGGGTGGTCGGCCGAGCCAAGGACGGCATCGTCGAGGCCCTCGAGCTCGACGGGGCGTTCGTGCTCGCAGTGCAGTGGCATCCCGAGGACACCGCCGACGACGATCCCGAGCAACAGCGCCTGTTCGACGCGCTCGTCAGGCGGGCGGGGGGCTGATCCGGGCGCGCAACTCGTGCTTGGGCACCTTGCCGCTCGGGTTGCGCGGCATGACGTCGATCACCTCGATGCGCTCCGGGATCTTCTGCATCATCAGGCCGACGTCCTGGCAGTGCTCGCGCACGTCGGGAATCGTCGGCGGGTCGGCGGGATCCTTGGGCACGACGAAGGCCACGACCATCTCACCGCGCGCCTCGTCGGGGATGCCGAGCACCGCCACGTCGGCGACCTTCGGATGCCCGTAGAGCACGTCTTCGACTTCCTTGGCGGAGACGTTCTCGCCCTTGCGGATGATGATGTCCTTCACCCGCCCGGTGATGAGGATGGCCCCGTGCTCGTCGAAGCGCCCCATGTCGCCCGTACGGAGGAATCCGTCTTCGGTGAACGCGTCGGCGTCGAGTGAGCTGTCGACGTAGCCCCGCATGACCTGCGGTCCTTTGACGACGATCTCGCCGGTGTCGAGGATCTTCATGGTGACGCCGCGCGTCGGCGTGCCCTCGGCGGTGGCTTTCGAGCTGTCGGGCGCGTCGACATCGGTCTGGGCGACGATCGGCGCCTCGGTCATGCCGTAGCCGGAGGTCGTCCCGATCGAGCTCGGGATCACCTTCTTCAGCTCGTCGTGCAGGTGCGGCGGCTTGGTCGACCCACCGCCGGGAAAGTCGCGCACCGTCGCGTACCGCGGACGGATTGGCGCGCGCTTCGTCGATGAGGGCGGTGTGGATCGCGGCGGCGCCGTTCGCGAGCGTGACTTTGTGCCGCCCGATGAGCTCGGTCGACGCCGGTGCGGTCCACGCCTCCATCAGCACCGCGGCCGACCCGGTGAGCAACGGCGTGTACACGCCGATGATGATCCCGCCGATGTGGGTGAACGGGAACGCGACGAGCGCGATGTCGTCGGCCACCACGTGCGTCTTCTCGGCGTAACCAATCGCGCCGGCGAGCACCGAGCGGTCGGTGTGCTGCGCGCCCTTGGGGTCGGCCGTGGTGCCCGACGTGTAGAAGATCCACCGCACCGGGTCCTGCGCGGGATCGTCGAACACCGCAGGCGGCGGCGCCAGCGTGGCCGGGTCGCCGTCGGGATTGAAATGGTCTGCGACGAGCGTGTGCATGTCGTCGCTCTCGCCGGCCACCTGCTCCGCCAGCGCCTGATAGTCGAACTTGTTCCATACCGACGGCGTGATCAGCAGCTTGCAGCTCGTCTGCTTCGCGATGAACGAGACCTCGCGGTAGCGGTAGATCGGGAGCATCGGATTCTGGACCGCGCCCAGCCGGCACAGCGCGCCGACCAACACGGCCGACTCCGTCCAGGTCGGGAGTTGCCACGAGACGTTCGTCCCCGCGGTCACGCCGAGTGCGTACAACCCCGCGGCCGCACGTTCGCAGAGGTCGCGGTACTGCGCGAACGTGGTCGTACGGTCGCCGTCGTACAACATGACGCGGTCGGGAGTTGCCCCCGATCGCCGCTCGACGAGCTCCCACACGCTGCGGGCGTCGTCGATCATCGCTTCCGCCGCCCGACTCATACGGTGATGCCACCGTCGATGGAGACGATCGAGCCCGTCATGTAGCGGCACTCGTCGGACGCGACGAACGCGACGACGTTCGCGATCTCCTCGGGTTTCGAGTTGCCGAGCGGTGACATCACCTTGCGCATCGTCTTCCAGTCGACACCCTCGGGGAAGTCCATGAAGGCCTCCTGGAGCGGCGTCTCCATGCCGCCGGGCGCCACGCAGTTCGCGCGCACACCCCGCTTGATGTACTCGTCGGCGATCACGCGGGTGAGGTGCACCACACCCGCCTTCGACGAGCAGTACGCCGCCGAGTACGGCTGCGACTTGATACCCGCGTTCGATGCGATGTTGACGATCGAGCCGCCGCCATCGAGGAGGTGCGGGAGCGCGGCCTGGCACACGAGGAAGGTTCCCGTGAGGTTGACGCCGATGATGCGTTGCCAGTCGGCGAACGGCACCTCGTGCGTGTGGGCGAAGCGGCCGATCCCGGCACTGTTCACGACCACCTGCGGGCGGCCGAGGTCGCTCGCGACGGCGGCCATCGCGGTCTGGACCGAGTCGGGGTCGGAGACGTCGACCCGGTACGACCGAGCCGTTCCCCCGCCCTCACCGATCTCGGCGGCGGTCTTCTCCGCGGCGTCGACCGCGATGTCGAAGCAGGCGAGGAGTGCACCTTCGTTCGCCAACTGCCGCGCGGTCGCGTGCCCGAGACCCGAACCCGCGCCGGTCACCACTGCTATCCGTCCCTCAAAACGTCCCATCGCACGAACCTAACGCGCGCATGCGAAGACCTTCCAAAGCCCACCGCAGGAGCGGCAGCGGAGCCGACCGAATGGAGAGCGGCAGCGGAGCGACCGACGGAGCCGGACCCAGACAGGAGCGGCAGCGGAGCCGACCGAAGGGAGGCGAAGCGCGAGCGACCCATACAGGAGCGGCAGCGGAGCCGACCGAAGGGAGGCGCAGCGCGAGCGACCCATACAGGAGCGGCAGCGGAGCCGACCGAAGGGAGGCAGCACGAGCGACAGCCGCGGAGCGACCGCGATACACGCGAGCGCGACAGCGACGCGAGCGACCCATGAAGATGGTCAACGGCCCGCCGGTCGTGACCGGCGGGCCGTCGCGCGCTTGCCGCCCCTGGGGGGAGGGGGCTGGGAAGCGGTTCCCGCTGGCATCATCGGCGGCGCCGGGTGCCGGATGAGCAATCGAGCCCCGCGGGGCGTCCATTGATGATTCCGGGCGCCGGGAATTCGGGCGAAAGCCCGTTCAGCCCTCCATCACCGTGAACGGCACCCGGCCCACCACGGCCTGGTCGATCGCGACCTGCCACTCGTAGCGGCCCGGCGTGAGCGGGAGCCCGGCGATGTTGACCGCGAACGGGGCGTCGAGCTCGCTGCCGGGGGCCAGGCCCGCGGGGCGTCCGGCTTCGAACCGCCCCTGGAACTCCACCCGCGTCGCGCCGAGGCCACCGTCGGGTGTCGGCAGCTCCGGGTCGAGGCCGTCCTCGGTGACGAGGCGGGCGGCGAAGTCGTGCGGGATGTTCGCCGCATCCCACGGCACCGCGATCTTCACGGCCAGGCCCATCGTCACCGGCGGCGCCGCGGTAGATGCTCCAACCGCCACCGAGGACGTAGAGCTTGCCTGCGACTTCTTGGGCGTGGTCACACAAGAGCAGGGTCGTCTTCACCCCGGCGACGTTACGTCAGAGGTCGTCGGCGTGCGTATCGGTGCCGGGGACGGTGGCGAGGAACGGGCTCGCGAACCCGCATCCGTCGACCGTCGCCGCCAATGCCGCGAACTCGCCGACCGGGTCACCCGCGCACAGACCGACGACGAGCTCGTGGGGCGGGGGGTCGGCCTGCGACACGATCGTCCGTTCCAGGCGCAGCCCGACCACGACCGGCAGGTGAAGGCCCGCCACGTGAAGCCCCGGCGCCTCGTGCTCGTCGGCGACGACGATCGCTCCCGCGAAGCCACGCTCGAACGCGAAGATCGGATCGACCGGACCCGAGTGCCATTCCCACCGGTAGACCGCGGTGTGCACGTGGTCGCGGCCCGGGAAGAGCCGGCCCTGCGCGGCGATCGTCTCCATCTCCCGCGCGACCCACGCGTCCCACTCGGCTTGTTTTCCCGCCAGCACCCACGCCACCGCGAGGTACGAGCCCCGGCCGGGGTCGCCGAACAGCCGGCCCGCCGGCGGGCGAGTCTCCTTGCACGCCCGCGTGGCCACGAACCGGGCACCGGCGAACACCCCGGGCCCGGCCTTCACCGTCGCGGGAAAGTGGTCGCGCTCGTACCAGCGGTTGAACGCAACGGCCTGGCCGGGATGCGGCTCGATGTACGACACGATCGCCGTACCGATCTCGACGCCACCGGGTGCCTGGCCGTTCACGACGGGACCTGCGTCATCGGGCGACCCGCTCGAGCGCGTTCCAGAGCACGCGCTTGGTGTACGCGAGCGCAGCGGGCGAATTGCGGGCGATCAGCTCGCCGAGCGCCTGCGCCTCGGCTCGGAGCCGGTCGGCCGGATCGACGACCTGCGAGCAGATGCCGAGCTCGTACGCGCGCGCGGCCGGCATCCGTTCGTGCCGCCCGACGAAGGCCATGCGCAACACGGCTTCCATCGGCGACTTCTTGGCGAGCGCGATCGTCTCGTACACCGTTGCCTGACCGACCGAGACGTGCGGATCGACGAAGGTCGCCTCCACGGAGGCGATGACGATGTCGGCGTCGGCCACGAAATGCAGCCCGCCGCCGGCGCACACACCGTTGACCGCGGCGATCACCGGCTTCGACACCTGGTTGTGCCACGAGGTGAAGCGCAGCTCGAAGTTCCTGGTTCGCCGTGACTGCTCGCGCAGCGCCGCGGGATCTCGCGCCAGCTGCGCGAGGTCGAGACCCGTTTGGAACGCGCGGCCTTCTCCCGTGTTGACGATCACGCGGACCTCGGGATCGCGATCGAGCTCGAGCCATGCCTGTTCGAGCTCGTGCATCATGCGCGCATCCATCGCGTTCGCCGCGGCCGGTCGGTCGAAGATCAGCCACCCGACCGGCCCGTCCCGCTCCACCCGGAGCGTTTCGTAGCGCGGGGGCTCGTCGGCCCCGGATTCCGGCTCGGGCATGCGCATGAGGCTCTCGTCGTGGCAAGTTGTCGACATGACCGACGACCAACTGCCCACGACGATACCGGGACTCGTCGTCCCGGGCCGCCGCTTCCTTCGCGGCCCAGGAGGCGCTGGTCGACGAGCGGGCCCGCCTCACCTTCGCCGAGCTCGCACACGAGGTCGAGCGGGCGGCGCAGGCCCTCGTGGCCAGCGGGGTCGAGCCGGGCGATCGGGTCGCCATCTGGGCGCCGAACTGCACGGAATGGGTCGTCGCCGCGCTGGGCATCTCCTGCGCCGGCGGTGTGATCGTCCCGCTCAACACCCGCTTCAAGGGGGCCGAGGCGCGCTACGTGTTGGACCGCGCCGACGTGAAGCTGCTGTTCACGGTCACCGACTTCCTCGACACGAACTACGAAGCCCTGCTGCGGGCCGAGCCTGCGCTGCCCGAGTTGCGCGAGATCATCGACCTGCGCGGCCCCGCGTGGAGCGAGTTCCTCGCCCGCGCCGACGGTGCCGCGCTCCCCGACTCGATCACGGGCGACGACCTCTGCGCGATCCTCTTCACGTCCGGCACGACCGGACGGCCCAAGGGCGCGATGCTCACCCACGGTGCGACCGTTCGCGCGTACGACGCGTGGGCGACCGTGGTCGGCCTCCGACCGGGCGACCGCTACCTCGTCGTCAACCCGTTCTTCCACTCGTTCGGGCTGAACGCGGGCATCGTCGCCTCGCTGGTCAAGGGCGCGACGATCATTCCGCACGCCGTGTTCGACGTCGACGCGGTGATGACGCGGGCCGCGGCCGAGCACGTGTCGATGCTCCCCGGACCGCCGACCGTCTACCAGTCGATCCTCGATCACCCTCGTCTCGGCGAGTTCGACATGTCGTCGCTGCGGCTCGCGGTCACGGGCGCGGCGGCGGTTCCGGTCGAGCTGGTGAAGCGCATGCGCGCCGAGCTCGGCTTCGAGACCATCGTCACCGGCTACGGACTCACCGAGGCGACCGGCATCGCCACCATGTGCCGCCACGACGACGACCCCGAGACCATCGCGACCACCTCGGGGCGCGCCATCCCCGACATCGAGGTCCGGATCGTCGACAACGAAGGCGTGGAGGTGCCGCGCGGCGAACCCGGCGAGGTCGTGATCCGCGGTTACAACGTGATGCGCGGCTTCATCCACGATCCGGAGGCGACCGCGGAGGCCATCGACGCCGAGGGTTGGCTCCACACCGGCGACGTCGCGGTCATGGACGACCGGGGGTACATCCGGATCACCGATCGCACCAAGGACATGTTCATCGTCGGCGGTTTCAACGTGTACCCCGCAGAGATCGAGAACATGATCAACGAGCACCCCGCGGTCGGCCAGGTCGCCGTGGTCGGCGTGCCCGACGATCGCCTGGGTGAGGTCGGGTACGCGTACGTGATCCCCCGCCTGAACGCGACCATCACTCCCGACGAGCTCCGCGCCTGGTGCCGCGAGAAGATGGCGAACTACAAGGTGCCGCGCGCGTTCGAGATCGTCGACGCGCTTCCGCTCAACGCGAGCGGCAAGGTGTTGAAGTACGAGCTCCGCGAGCGTGCCCGCTCCACGCGCGACTGACGCCATGGCCCTCCGCCGACGGTGTCGCTCGGCCGAGAACTCCGACGCGATGCTGCGCGCCGGCCTGTTGCGCGGTTGCGGACGTCAGACCTCGTCGAGCGGACGGCGATCCTCGACCTGGGGCTGGCGACCCGTCCGCATCGGGCTCAGCGGCGCGTCGACCATGAGCGTGCGCTGCACGTCGGCGTTCAGCGTCGTGAGCCGGGCCCGCCACGCGGCCAGCTCGGGGCCGTCCCACGCCTGTTCGTAGCGACCCCAGGCCTCCCACGACGGCAACGCCCAAATCACGATCGCCTCGGTGTCACTGATCATCGCGACGCGGTACGCGCCGACGCAGCGCAGCCCGAGCCGTTCCAAGGTCGGCACGCCGATATCGCCGAGCGTGTCGAGGAATTCGCGCACCGTCCCGATCGGCACCCGCACGACCTCGTGCGCGTACACGACCCCGCTGACTCCCGCGTCGGTGAGCTGGTCGATCGTCGGACTCCACGGCTCGGGTACGACGATGCGGTCGAAACCGCCGCGACGCAGCTCGGCCGCACCCTCCCACCATTTCGCGAGGGCCGGATCCTGCAGCGTCGGTGACCCGAGCTCGTGCGCGAAGTTCGCGACGAGACCGTCCCAACCGTCGAGCTCCCACAGGTTGACGACCTCCGGCCAGCGTCCGGTCGAACCAACGGTTCCCCAGACCCCGAAGCAGAGCATGTTGCGTTCTGCACGGGCGGTCGGGCACCAGTTGGCCGTCATGTGGTGCATGTAACGGGCGCGGTTCGGCCCGATGATGTCGATGAGCTCGTGGATGTAGACCTTGTCGTTCGCCGGCGCGTTCACGGGCTCCTCGTCAGGTTCTGACTTCGACGACGTACTCGCCGAACATGGCAACGGTGTCGCAGAACGCAGCGACGCTCGGTGCCGGGAGATGGAACGCCAACCACGTCACGCCGATCTGCGCGAGCGCGTGCGCCTCGTCGACGAAGGCCGCGGGATCGACGATGTCTTTGTGTCCGGGATGCGAGAACGGGGTGAAGCACACGTCGAGCGGGGTCTGACGACCGGCTTCCTCGGCGCGCTCGTGCAGGCGCGCGATCGCGTTCGCGAGCATCGCGGGGTCGGTCATCGACGCGGTGTCGACCGCCGCCGCCGTTCGCGGTGAGGCCGGGAACGGGCTCCAACCGTCGCCGTGCTCGATCGCGCGGCGGATCGCGGCCGACGAGTTCCCGCCGGCCCAGATCGGCGGGTGCGGGTACTGCGTGCACCGCGGCGTCAACACGTTGTCGGGCGTCTCGTCCGCCCACGCGCCCTTCATCGCCCACAGCGTCTCGTCGAGCTGCCGGGCCCGGGATGCATACGGCACGCCGAGCGCGTCGAACTCCGCTTCGAGGTAGCCCACCGCGACCCCGAGGATCACGCGACCGCGCGAGCACGCGTCGAGGGTCGCGACCGCCTTCGCCGCGAGGTAGGGATTGCGGTAGGCGGGAATCATGCAGTTGGTGTGGAGCTTCAGGCGACGCGTCGCCGCGGCCGCGAACGAGAGCGCGACGAACGGGTCGAGCGTCTCGTGCCCGCCGGTCGCGAGCCACTCCCGAGACGGGAAGGGATGGTCGGTGACGTAGCACGCGTCGAAACCGGCCGCCTCGATCGCGAGCGCACACGTCATCAGGGCGTCGGGCGCGCCGACCGGGAGCTCGACCGAGAACTTCACGCGTCGGACCGCGGGCTCGGCGGCGGCGCCCACCGCGGCTCGCGCTTCTCGGCGAAGGCGAGCGGGCCCTCTTCCTGGTCGGGATGACCCCACATGGAGATCAGCTCGGCGGCACCCGCCTTGCACGCGTCGGTGAGGCCGAGCTCGAGCGCGCCCCACAACGCTCGCTTGGTCGCGGCCATGGCGGCCGGGGAGTTGCGGGCGATCTTCTCGGCCAGCTCCTGGGCGGCGTCGCGCAGCCGCTCGGGCGGGTCGACGATCTCACTGATCATGCCCAGCTCGTACGCCCGTGGCGCGGAAAGGCGCTCGTGGCGGCCGACGAACGCCATGCGCATCACGGCTTCGACCGGCATCTTCTTCATCAGCCCGATGGCCTCGACCGCCACGACCTGGCCGATCGAGACGTGCGGGTCGAAGAACTGGGCGTCGGCGGCGGCGATGACGATGTCGGCGTCGGCCACCCAGTGGAATCCGCCGCCCGCGCAGATCCCGTTCACGGCGGTGATCACCGGCTTCCACACACCGTTGTGCCACGACGTGAAGTGCAGGTCGAAGTTCTCCACCGACTGGCGGTAGCGCTGCATCCCGCTGCCGTCGGTCGCGATCTCGGTGACGTCGACGCCGGTCTGGAACGCGCGTCCCGCTCCGGTGTGCACGATCACCCGGACCTCGGGATCGTCGTCGAGTGCTCGCCACGCAACCTCGAACTCGTCGCGCATCGAGCGCGTTCATGGCGTTCAGCTGGTCGGGCCGGTTGTTGATCAGCCAGCCGACCGGTCCCTTGCGCTCGAGCAGCAACGTCTCGAGTTTCGGGTACTCCATTGCGTCCTCAGCTCCTCGGGACGTCGCGCCAGGGCGCACCCTGCCACGGATCGGGTTCGCGCGGCAGACCGAGCACCCGCTCACCGATGATGTTCTTGTTGACCTCGGTCGTGCCGCCCTCGATCGTGTTGGCCCGGCTCCGCAACATGCCTCGCACCTCGAGCGGGAGATCGGTACCGCCACCGCGGGGCCAGGCGATCGCGCCGGCCCCCAGGAGATCGGTCGCGAGCAACTGGATGCGCTGATTGAGCTCGCCCTGGTGCACCTTGCCCACCGAGCTCTCGGGCCCGGGCGCGCGCCCGGCCTTGGCCTGCGCGCGCCCACGCTGGTTCGTCCAGTCGCGCACGCGCTCCTCGCTCAGCACGCGCATCAACTGCTGGCGGACGACGGGATCACGATCCCGCCCGCAGCCGTGGGCGAGATCGAGCAGATGCTCGACGCCGCGACCGCCGATGCGATCCACGCCGCCGCCGCCCGAGCCCGACACCATCTGACGTTCGCCGGAAAGCGTCGCGTTCGCGACCTTCCAGCCCTGACCGACCTCCCCGACGCGGTACGCGTCGGGGACGATCGCATGGTCGAGGAACACCTCGTTGAACTCGACCTCGCCCCCGATGTGGCGTAGGGGCCGCACCTCCACTCCGGGCTGGTGCAGGTCGAGCAGGAAGTAGGTGACGCCCTGGCGCTTCGGCACGTCGGAATCCGTGCGGGCCAAGAGGATCGCGAGGTCGGAGAAGTGCGCCCACGTGCTCCAGACCTTCTGCCCGGAGACGACCCACGCGTCGCCGTCGCGCTCGGCCCGGGTCGCGAGCGACGCCAGGTCGGAACCCGCGCCCGGCTCGCTGAACAGCTGGCACCACTTCTCCTCGTTACGCACGATGGCCGGCAAGAAGCGCAGCCGCTGTTCCTCGGTGCCGTACGCGTACAACGTGGGTGCGGTGTTGTTCAGACCCAGCGGATTGAGCCGGCCCAAGTTGAACGGGCGCAACTCGTCGTCAAGGGCGCGCGCCGTCTCCCTCGACACGTCGAGTCCGCCGTAGGCGACCGGCCACGTAGGCACGACGAGGCCCGACGCGGCGAACACCGGGTACCACGCCTCGTACGCGGCGCGGGTACGGACCTCGCGCACGGCCGCCGCGCCCCGCGCCGGCCGGCGTCGATCCAGGTCCGCGGCACGTTGGCCTCGACCCAGGCGCGGACCTCGCCGGCGGCGACGGCCGCCGGCGTCTCGGGCCCGATGTTCATCGCCCCTCGAAGCGCGGTGCGCGCTTGTCGCGAAATGCCTGCAACCCCTCGCGAAAGTCGTCGGTTCGCGACGACAGCTCGAGCGCGAACGCCTCGTTCGCGAGCTGCGCGTCGAGGTCGGCGGTCGCGCCGGCGTACAGCAACCACTTGGTGAGCCCGAGCGCCACGGTCGGCCCGCTCGCGAGCCGGCCGACGACCTCGTCGACCGCGGCGTCGAGGTCGGCGCTCGCGACCGCGCGGTGGATCGCGCCCCACTCGGCCGCCTCCGCGCCGCTCAGGGCGCGCCCCAACATCAGCAGCTCCCGCGCCCGGACCTCGCCGACGCGGCGCGGGAAGCATCCAGGTGGCCCCACTGTCGGGGGTGAAGCCGCGTTCGCCGAACGGCTCCCAGAACCGCGCGTCGTCGGCGGCGATCGTGACGTCGGCCGCCAACGCGAGCTGGAATCCGATCCCCGCGGCCCAGCCCCGGACCTTGCACACCACCGGGACCTGCACGGCGCCCACGAGCGGGATCAACCGGTGCGCCTGGGTCGGGAGCCGGCGCTGGATACTGCCCGCGCGCGGCTTGCGCGCGGGGGCCTGCGCACCGGCATTGTGAGCGGCGGCGGAGGTGCTATTGCGGGCGATGATGTCGGCGCCGCCGCAGAAGTGATCGCCGGCGCCTTCGAGCAGGATCGCCCGCACGCCTTCGTCGGTGCCCGCGGTCTCGACCGCGGCGATGAGCGCCGCCATCGTGTCGTCGTCGATCGCGTTGCGCTTCTCCGGACGGTTCAGCCGCAACGTCAGCACGCCCCGATCGTCGAGCATCGTCTGCAGGCTCATCGGCGGGAGAACTCCTCGGAGATCGCGCTCGAGCGCGCCCGCGAGATCGGAGGCGCCGCCGGGTGGATCCGGCAAACGCACCGCCCGCGCTCGCGGCTCGGCAGGAGAATCGTCGCGTGACCGGGGGTCGTCGTCTCGCCCCGCTGGTTGACGGTCTCGAGCTCGACGTCGACGGCCGCGCGGTCGCCGGCCGCCAGATACTTGCGAGCGACCCGACCGCGCAGCCACTGCGTGTCGCCGACGTAGTTGAACCGCCGGAACTCGCAG
This sequence comes from uncultured Actinomycetes bacterium, assembly GCA_963839575.1. Taxonomy (GTDB): domain Bacteria; phylum Actinomycetota; class Acidimicrobiia; order IMCC26256; family PALSA-610; genus PALSA-610. The sequence goes on from CAWIVQ010000003.1 coordinate 357,289, forward strand.
TCGAGCTTCCACAGCCAGGCGTCGTCGCCCATCCAGTCGGTGCACAGATGGATGAGCCAGGTCTCGCGCATGCGCCCGTAGTCGAAGGTCGTCGGGTTCCCCGAACGGCGCGCGAACTCCGGGTCCCAGTGCACCCGCTGCATGACGTCGGGGACGTTCAGGTCGTCGCGATGGAAGAAGCGGGGGATGCGCCTGCGGTTGTGATATCCGAGCCGCAGCGGCTTGATGCCGTACAACCCCATGCCCATGCCCGCGTGCCAGCAGACGATGTCAGTGATCGTGAGCGGACCCTTCACCATCGGACCGATCTCGTCACCCTCGTGCACGTCCTCGAACCAGCGCGGCTCGGTCCCGCGACACCGTTCGCGCTCGTACTGGCTGTCGATCTCGGCGATCTGTTCGTCGGTGTACGGGTCGATCGTGATCGTGTCGTACTTCTTCTTGGCCCGGGCCTTCTCCCGCTCGGTGCGCACCATGAGGCGGTACTGCCCCGACAGGAGTGCACCGGTCTCGTCGCGGAAGACCTGCGCGGTCCATTCGTGAATCGCCCGGCCCGCGAACTCGCTCGGCTTGTCGAGCGCCGCGACCAGCGCGTTCCGGCGAGTGCTACGCCGCAAGGGGAACAGCGGCGACCACCACTCTCGTGCGCTCGCGGCGTAGAAGGCGTGCACGCCCCGGAGCGGGTCGCCCTTCATCAGGTCGGCGTGTCGGGGGGCGACCGCCGCCACCTCGTCCTCTCCGATGAGGGTGTCTCCCCCGACGAGTACGGGCGGTGCGATGGGCTGGCCCCAGCGCGTCGTCGGTCCGTGGCTCGGATCACACCACAGCGGGTTGTCGTCGCCGTACGCCACGGCGACGTTGCGGAACGTGTCGACGGTCGGGAGCGTGTAGTACGGCGGCATCGGATGCGGTTCCGCGATCCCGATCCGCGCGCGCAGTCGTTCGACGCCCTCGTCGGTGATGCGACCGGCCTCCACCATGCGCCCGAGACGATACCCGGGAGGCTCCGACACCTAGGCTGACCCGCCGTGAGCCCGGTCGACACGCAGCGCCCGGTCGGACCGAACACCGACCGAGTTCCCGGGCCGATCCTCGCACTCGCCGCGTTGGTCCTGATCGTCGGGGGCGTGCTCGGCGCGATGTGGATGCTCCACCCCTACGTGCGCAAATGGGATCTCGCGGATCTCGCGGTATACCGCGCCGCGGGCCGGGCGGTACTGCACGGCCATTCCGTGTTCGGCAGCTACGTGCACGACCAACTCCGGGTACCGCTGCCGTTCATCTATCCGCCCTTCGCGGCATTTTGGCGGCGCCGTTCTCGTTCCTCCCGGAGACGACGGGGAACATCGCCTGGACCGCGGTGACGGTCGTGATACTCGCCGCGTTGGTACGCGTCTGCTTCGGTCCACTGCTGCGCCGTTTCGGTCGGGCCGGGCCGATCGCCCTGGTCCTTGTCGTCGCTGCGGTCGGCGCGCTCTCCCCCGTCGAGGATCACCTTCGCTTCGGGCAGGTCGGCATCCCCTTGATGGCGTGTTGCGTCTTCGACTGCATGACGGAAAAACCGCGCTGGCCGCGTGGGCTCCTCATCGGCATCGCGACGGCGGTGAAACTCGTTCCCGGGATCTTCATCCCGTACCTGTGGTTGTCGGGCCGCCGTCGCGCCGCCGGCGTTGCCGTCGCGACCTTCGGTGCGTGCACGCTGCTCGGCTTCATCGTCACGCCCGGCGACTCCTGGGACTTCTTCCACTCGAAGATGTTCCAGCCGACGAGCCCGACGTTCTTCACCAACCAGTCGCTCGAAGGCATCCTGCAGCGGGCGATCGGCGGACCGTGGCGCGTCGTGTGGATCGTCGCCGTGGTCGCGGTGTTGGTCTACGGCCTGCGCGCCGCGGTCGGCGCGAGCCGCGCCGGCGACGAGCTCCGCGCCGTCGCGATCACCGGCCTCGTCAGCGTCTTGGTGTCGCCGATCTCGTGGATCCACCACCTCGTGTGGGTCGTGCCCGCGCTGGCCGTCATCGTCGGCCCGGGTCGCGATCGCAAGCAGGTGGCGATCGCGTTCGTGTTCGCGGCACTCTTCGTCGGCCGGTTGCCGTACTTCGGCCACGACGAGCTGAAGACGGGATTCCTCGCGGCGGTCCTGCAGGACTCGTTCGGATTCCTCTGCATCGCGCTGCTCGTCTATCTCGCGCGACGACACCCGCGGCCCGGCTCGAGCCGGTCGGCGCGTAGGCGCCTACTTCAAGAACGCCGGCTTCGGGACCGGCCGGATCGAGTAGGTACAGCGGCGGTCACCGGCGATGATGTGCTGGGTGCGATCGATCGACACCTTCGGACCCAGCACCTCCCGGAACAGGGCGAGCTCGGAACCGCACAGGCCCGGGCACGCGGTGGCCGCGGTGCAGATCGGGCAGTGGTGCTCGACGAGCAGGACACCCCGACCGTCGGGATCGTCGACGACCTCGGCGACGTAACCCTCGGTCGTGCGGACGTGTGCGAGCGCGTCGACACGGGCGCGCAACGTGGCGCGCTTCGGGCACCGCGCGCTCGTAGCGTCGCCCGCTGCGCCTCGGCGCGCGCGTCGATCACCTCGAGCCAGACCCTTGTCGCCGAGCGCCGCGCGCACCGCGGTGATGAGCTCGACGGTGAGGTCGTCGTGGCGATCGGGGAACAGGTCCTGGGCGAGATCGGTGAGCGCCCAGACCGTCGGCGGCCGGCCGCGCCCCGCGGCGGTGCCGGTGCGGGAGACGACGAGGCCGTGCTCGGCGAGCGCATCGAGGTGCTGGCGCACCCCGGCCTCGGTCATGTCGAGCGCGCGGCGAGGTCGGAGACCTTGGCGTCGGCGCGCTTCAGACGCTCGACGATCCGGCGCTTGGTCGGGCCCGAGGTTCGTCTGGTCGAGGTTCTGACCCAGGTCCGCGTCGGGCCGGCCACCGGCAATCGTCGTGCGCGTCTTGACGTCGTCCATCGGGCATTAGATTATCGCAATAGAACACTTGCAGAAAGCCGGCTGCCCGAGGGCCGTCGCCGGAAAGGACGCCCATGATCGACCAGCAGGTCCGGGCCGGGTACGCTCGCCGACTTGGAATCCGAGGGCCGGCTGCTCACCAAGGTCGGCTCGGTACCCGTCGTCGTCTTCTGGCACGACGGCGCGGCCTACGCGATCGAGGACCGGTGCCCGCACCTCGGATTCCCGCTGCACCAGGGCACGGTCGAGGCGGGTCTGGTCACCTGCCACTGGCACCACGCCCGCTTCGACCTCGTCTCGGGCTGCACGCTCGACATGTGGGCCGACGACGCCCGGGGCTTCGCCGCGGCGATCCGCGACGGCGACGTGTTCGTCGAAGCGCGCGCCGACGCCGACCCGATCGGGCACCTGCACGCCCGGCTGCGCAACGGCCTCGAGGAGGGCATCACGCTGGTGATCGCCAAGTCGGTGCTCGGCCTGCTCGACGCGGGCGTACGCCCGGCCGACATCGTGCGCACCGGGGTCGACTTCGGCACGACCTACCGCGGCGCCGGATGGGGTGCGGGCTCGACCGTGCTCGTCGCGATGGCCAACCTCTTCCCCCACCTCGACGGCGACGACCGCGCGCTCGCGCTCGTGCACGGCTGCGCGTTCGTCGCGAACGACACGGGCAACCAGGCGCCGCGGTTCCCGGTCGGTCCGCTGCCGACGCAAGCGGTGCCGATGCCGCGCCTCGCGGCGTGGTACCGCCGGTTCGTCGAGACCCGTTCGCCAGCGACTCCGCCGAACGCACACTCGCGACCGCGCTGACCGACCCGTCGCACCTCGCGGCGGTCGAAGCAACGATGTTCGCGGCCGTGACCGATCACGTCTTCATCGACGGCGGCCACACGATCGACTTCACGAACAAGGCGTTCGAAGCGCTCGAACTGCTCGGCGCCGGCGCGGCCGGCCAGGTGCTGCCGACCCTCGTCGCGCAGACCACCCGAGCGCAACGCTCCGAGGAGTTCTCGCGAGTGGCGCCACCCGCACGACCTCGTGGCGCTCGCGGCCGAAACCGACGCTCGGATGCACGACGACCCGCGCCCGGCTCCGGCGCGGAACCTCGACGTCGGCGCGCTCGCCTGGCAGCTGCTCGCCGACGATCCGCGCGCCGTCGCCGACGCGCTGGTCGAGGCCTACCGCGCCGGAGCCGCCGACGAGGAGCTCGGGCGCGCGATCGCGTACGCGGCCGCGCTGCGGATCGTGCGCTTCCACACCCGCAACGACCACGCCGACTGGGACACCGTCCACCACTCGTTCACGGCGGCCAACGCGCTGCACCAGGCGCTGCGCCGTAACCCGACCCCCGAGTTACGTCGTGGGGCGGTGCACGCGGCGCTGCGCATCTATCTCGACCGTTTCCTCAACGTGCCCGCGGCGCGGCTCCCGCAGACCACGACCGGCAGCATCGACGCGATGAACCGGTGCTTCGACGCGCAAGGCATGGTCGACGAGGCCGCGAACGAGGCGTACGGCTTCTTGCGGGCCGGCGGCTCACGCGCCGAGTTGATCGCGGCGCTCGGGCACGCGCTGCTCGTCGAGGACGCCGAGTTCCACTGGTTCCAGACCGTCGAGGCGGGCGTCCGCCAGGCGACCGCGTGGCCCGAGGGCTCGGAGGAGTCGGCCCTGATCCTCGTCGGGATCGCCCGCTTCCTCGCGGCACACACCCCGACGCGGCGCGAGCTGCCCACGGTCGTTCGCATCGCGGCGCGCCTGCGCCGCGGCGAGGCCCTCTACGAGGACGAAGACTGACCGCGCGCTCGTACGCGCCGCTAGTAGCCGCCGCCCAGGTCGACGGCGTACGCCTCGTAGATGAGGTCGGCGCCGCGCTGGCGGTGGCGGGCGAGGGCCGCGAGCAATGCGGTGAGCTCGACGCGCAGTTCCTCGGCCCACGCGACATACGTGTCGTCGGCCGGTGGTGCCGAGAGGCGGCGTTCCTCCCGCACGATGCGTCGCGAGGATGTCGCTGTGCTCGCGGCGCAGCCGTGATGCCGGCGTCGCCAGGCGCGGCGATTCCGCGACGAGGTCGTCGAGGAACGCGCCCGGCGCCTCGGTGTCGACGATGTGACGCGTCCAGACTTCGTGCACGATGCCGAGCGCGTCGCGTACGTTCGTCACCCACTCGACGCGGTTCGCGAACGGAGCGGCGAGCGCGAGCTCGAGGCCGCTGAGCGCCGCCTTCAAGCCGGCCCGGCGCAGGCGCACGTCGTCGAGCGCAGGGTTGCGGGGTTGCGTGTCGGTACCGGCGCCGATGGCGCTGTCGAAGTTGCGGTAGCGGGCCACACTGACCTCCTCGGCCGAACCTCCCTCGAGGGGCGGTTCGGTGACGCTACGCCCAAAATCCGCCCGTGCCTAGAGGCGTGCTTCCCCGCAGTCGCGGCAGGACCTTCGCCGCGAACAACTCGAGGCTCGACCACGCCAGCTCCGACGGCAGCCCGCCCGCGAGCGGGTTGAAGACGATGCCACCCTGGCCCGGGACTTCTTGCAGCCGGGCGAACGACCTCGTCGGGCGTTCCCACGACGTACTGCGGCGATGCCTTGAGGTCGTCGACCGACGTCGCGTGCACGCCCGGCGTCGAGTGTTGACCCGGCGTCTGGAACGACGCGTAGGTCTGCGCTTCGTACAAGCACGTACTTGCCGATCTCGGCCCACGCCCGGTCGGGGTCGTCGGCCACGTGCACGAAGGTGGGACCGACGGGCGCCAACAAGAACCCGCCCTCGAAGCCGATCTTGGCGGCCTCGTCGTAATAGGCGTCGCGCACCTCCGCGTCGGTGTTCATCGGGAACATCGCGAGGCGCAGGCGCGCCGCCCGGCGGGCCGCGGCGGGTACGCCACCACCGACGAACAACATCCGCCGCGGGTCGGTGACGGGCTTGGGGGTGACGCGCACCTCGCGTCCACGCCACTCGAACGGCTCGCCCGACAACGCATCGAGCACGGTCTGCACCTGCTCTTCGAGGATCCGGCCGCGGGCGGCGTGCTCCAACCCCGCCATCTCGAACTCGACGGCTCGGTAACCCGCGCCGAACACGATCCACATCCGACCCGGGAACGCGTTGTCGAGCACGGCGATCTGTTCCGCGATCCGGATCGGATCGTGCAACGGCAGGATCGAGGCGCTGATCATGAGCCGCGCGCGCGAGCTCCGGGCGAGCACCGCGGCGGCGATCGTGAGCGGCGCGGGCATCCATCCGTCGTCGACGCCGTGGTGTTCGGAGACGACGAGCGAGTCGAAGCCGTGCTCGTCGGCCCAGGCGAACTGTTCGAGCGCCGCCGCGTAGATCTGCTGCGACGACTCCGGCGCGAATGCCGGAGCGCGAAAGTCGTGCCGCATCGACAAGAAGGCCATTCGAGGTTCCTTTAGGAGAGAGGCGTGCGGACGAGGTGTGGCCCGACCTCGGCGCCGAAGGCCGCGATCTGGTCGCAGTGCTCGTTTGCGTCGCGTGCGAACAACCGAACCTGCAGATGCGACACACCGATCGCTCCGAGACGCGTATTCGCGAACTCGGCGATGCGGTCGGGCGAACCGTGCATGACGCCCTTGGGCAACTCCCAGGTCGGCTCACCGACGTGCGCGACGAGGTGATAGCCGATCTCGGGCACCGCGCCGGGCCGGACCTCGTCGCGCGTGCGCAGGATCGTGGCGATGTCGCCGGGCAACTGGTCGAGGGGCGTTGCCTGCGGTATCCACCCGTCGGCCATCGTCGCGACCCGCCGCAGCGCGGGCTTCCCGGAGCCCCCGATCCAGATCGGCGGGTGCGGCCGTTGCACCGGGCGCGGGCGCTGGCCGACCTCGTGGGCGGGATCGGGACCGGTCCACTCGTCGGTGAGCGCGGCCGCGATCGTCGCGAGCGCCTTGTCGGTCAGGTCGCCGCGACCGGCGAACGACACGCCGAGCGCACCGAACTCGCCTTCGACGTGGCCGGCGCCGATGCCGACGATCGTCCGGCCGTTCGAGAGACGGTCGAGGGTCGCGAACGCCTTGGCGGTCGCGAGCGGCGGTTGGTACACGGCGATGAACACGTTGGTCATCAGTCGAGTGCGCGTCGTGTGCGCGGCCAGGTAACCGAGCGTCGCGATCGGGTCGAACCACTGTGTCGACATCATCTCCGCGGGCTCGCGCGGAATCGCAACGTGATGGCACACCGCGACGTAGAGGAACCCGGCCGCGTCGGCCGACTGCGCGACGCGGACCATGTCGTCGACGGTCGCCTCTTGCTCCCACGGCATCGAAACGCGCACCGAGAGCGCCTGCACCGGGAGTTGCATGCCGTACGCGAGCACTCCGTCGGGAACGACGGAGACCGTCGGCGCCGCTGCGGCCATCAGCCGGGCCAGACGACCGACTGGAGATCGGAGTATGCGTGGAGGCCGAACACACCGCCGTCGCGACCGACTCCGCTGAACTTCGTGCCGCCGAACGGCGTGTTGTGATTGCGCTGGGTCGTGTTGATGCCGATGTTGCCGGCCCGCAGGCGCTTACTCGCGCGGAACGCCTTGTTCGTGTCGGCGCTGAACACGTAGTCGTAGAGGCCGAAGTCGGTGCCGTTCATCAGTGCGATGCCTTCGTCCTCGTCGTCGAACGGCAACACCACGATCACCGGGCCGAAGATCTCCTCCTGCACCACCTTCATATCGAGCCGGCACCCCGCGAGGAGGGTCGGCGCCACGTAGTACCCCGTATCGGGCTTCTCGGGGCGGGTTCCGCCCGCCACGACCTCGGCGCCCTCGGCCCGGCCGGCTTCCACGTAGCCCTCGACCCGATCGCGGTGCGCCGCGGTGATCACCGGGCCGAGCACGGTGCCGGGCTCGTAGGGATCGCCGACCTTCAGCACGCTCGCCATCTGGGCGAGTCCGGCGACGACCTGGTCGTACACGCCGCGCTGCACGATGGCACGCGTCGGGGCGGTGCAGATCTGGCCGGAGTGGAAGGTCCACGTGGAGCCGATCATGGCGATGGCGGTCTTGAGGTTGGCGTCGTCGTAGACCAGCGCGCCGCCCTTGCCGCCGAGCTCGAGCAACAACCGCTTCATCGAGCGACCACCGACCTCGCCGATGCGCATGCCCACGCCGGTCGAACCGGTGAACGACACCATGTCGATGTCGCGGGTCGCGACGAGCGCTTCACCGGTGACCGGCGTAGACCCGGTGACGACGTTGACGACGCCCGGCGGGAAGCCGACCTCGTGCATGATGCGCACGAGCTCGATGACCGCGAGCGGGTTCTGCGATGCCGGTCTGACCACGACGGTGTTGCCCATTGCGAGCGCGGGGCCGAGCTTGCCGGCCATGTTCACGACCGGGAAGTTGTACGGCGTGATCGCCGCGACCGCGCCGACGGGTTGGCGGCGCGCGATCGCCCCCATCAGACCGCCCGGTGCAAGCGCGGTGCCGGGCATCTCCATGGGTGCGAGCGGGATCACGTTCGACTCGTGCGCGAGCCGGGCATACGTCTCGAACCGCACCCGGGCCTGCGGCACCTGCATCTGCTTGCCGACGGTCGCGGTACAACCCGTCTCCGCGATCACGAGCGGCAGCAGATCGTCGAACTTGTCGCGCATTGCGTCCGCGACCTTCTGCAACAACTCCGCGCGCACGTCGGGAGAGGTCTGCGACCAGCCGGCGAACGCCTCCTGGGCGGCGCGAGCGGCGTCGAGCGCCTGTTGTTCCGACGCCTCGGGGGCGATACCGACGACTTCTTCGGTCGCGGGGTTGACGATCTCGTAGCCGCCGTCGGCCCCGTCGACCCACTCCCCACCGATCAAGAGCTGAGGTCCTGCCATGGGCCGGAACTGTAACGCGTTCTCTTTTCGGGGATCTACCCGATCCGGGCCCGGGCCCGGCCGAGAACCCGGACCTCAGGACTCGAGGTTCAGGTGCAGCATCTTTATCGCGTTGGTGCGGCAGATCTTGTCGACCTGCTCTTGGGTGAGGTCCTTCATGATTTCCTCCGCCACCTTCTTGGTGTGCGGCCAGGTCGAGTCGCTGTGCGGATAGTCGGTCTCGAAGGTCACGTTGTTCTCGCCGACGGCGTCGAGGTTCTTCAAGCCGTGCGGGTCATCGAAGAAGCAGCCGTAGACGTGCTCGTAGTAGTACTCCGACGGCGGGCGCAGGACCTTGTCGGACACCCCTCCCCAGCCGCGGTTGTCCTCCCACACCTTGTCGGCGCGTTCGAGCACGTAGGGGATCCAACCGATCTGGCCCTCGCTGTACGCGATCTTGAGCCGCGGGAACTTCTCGAAGAGGCCCGACATCAACCAGTCGGTCATCGACATCGCCGCGTTCATGTAGGTCAACGTGCTGCTGACCGCGGCGGGCGCGTCCTTCGAGGTCGACGGCATCTTCGACGACGAACCGATGTGCATGCAGACAACGGTGTCGGTCTCCTCGCACGCTTGGAGGAAGGGATCCCAGAACCCGTCCTTGTCGTGCATCGACGGCAACCCGAGGAACGCGGGGATCTCCGAGAAGGTCACTGCGTGGTTCCCGCGCGCCGCGTTGCGCCGCACCTCCGCGGCCGCGAGGTTCGGGTCCCAGAGCTGCACGATGATCAGCGGGATGAGGCGGTCGTTCGTGCCCGCGCACCACTCGTCGATCATCCAGTCGTTGTACGCCTTCACGCAGAGGTCGCCGAGCACACGGTCCTTGCGTTCGGTGAAGGTCTGCCCGCAAAAGCGCGGAAAGCTCGGGAACGCGAGCGACGCCTCGACGTGGTTGACGTCCATGTCCTCGAGCCGAGCCTTCTGGTCCCAGCATCCCTTGCGCATGTCGTCCATCGTGATGGGGCTGACGGTGACCTCGTCGCGCGGGTAGCCGGCCGCGGCCGACAGCCGCGTCAGCGGGTACTGGAGGTCTTCGACGAGCCACCAGTCGCACCACACGCCGTCTTCGTTCTCCGAGGCGGTGTCGTAGCTGAACACACCGCCGACGTACGACATGTTCTTGACCTTGCGCCGCTCGATGCGCGGCCCGACCGCCTTGTACTTGTCGGGCAGGCGGTCCTGCCAGACGTTCGGGGGCTCGATGACGTGATCGTCGACGGAGATGATGCGGGGGATCTGCGGCGCCATAGTCCCAGGCTACATGCGCCGATTCTCAGCGGCGCCAGGCGGCCAGGACGTCGGCGGTGGTGGTGATCGTGGCCACGAGCGCCAGCGTGTTGTCGATCACCGCCGCGGCGTACTCGGCCGGGACGCCGGCGACCGCGTCGCGCGGCATGACCATCTGGTACCCGCGATTGACCGCGTCGAACGCGAGGTTCGTCATCCCGATGTTCACCGACACGCCCACGCCGACGATGGTCGTCGCGCCGAGATTGCGCAGGATCGAGTCGAGCTGGGTGCCCGTCATGGGGCCGAGGCCGTGGTAACGGGCCAGCACCAGATCACGCGGGTCGACCCCGATCTCGTCGGGAACCTGCACGGCTGCACTCCCCGGCGAGAGGCGGACCGGCGACTTCTTCACCCCCGAGAACAACCGCGCGTTGTGATTGCCGCCACGACCGTCGTCGCGTGTCTCGGCCGTGCAGTGCACGACCGTGATCCCGACCGCACGCGCCGCGCGCGGCGAGCCGCGCGCAGTTGCCGACGAGATCGACGGCCGCAGCCGCGTCGGCGAGCGCGGGCAGCGCCGACGGCGTACCGACGACACCGTTCTGCACCTCTTGCAGCACCAGCGCGGTGTGTTGCGGAGCGACGAGCTCACGCAGATCGAGCGGCACGTTGCCTACTCCTCCACGAAGCCGGTATCGGCCTTCGCGTCGCGCAGCACGTCCTTCATGATCTTGCCCGCGGCATTGCGCGGCAACGTGCCGATTCGTACTTCCCACTGCTCGGGGACCTTGTAGTACGCCAGCTGCGACGCGCACCACGCGCGCACGGCCTCGACGTCGATCTCGTGCCCGAGCCGCGAGACGATCACCGCCTTGACCCGCTGACCGAGCTCGGGATCGTCGACACCGATGACCGCACACTCCTCGACGTCGGGATGGTCTTCGATGCACTTCTCGATCTCGACCGGGTAGACGTTCTCGCCACCCCGGAAGATCAGATCGCGCTTGCGCGAGGAAAGGTAGAGCCGTCCGCCTCGCATGTGCCCGATGTCGCCCGTGCGCAGCCAGCGATCGGGCGTGATCGTCTCGGCGGTCGCCTCCGGCCGACGCCAGTATCCCGGCATCACCATCGGTCCCCGCACGCAGACCTCGCCCTCTTCGCCTTCGGCCAGCGCGACGCCGAACGGATCGCGGATCTCGAGCTCGACCGTGGGAAGCGGCCGCCCGACCGACATCGGGTAGTCGATGAGCTCCTGACCGTTGTTGAGGGTCGCGAGCGCGGCACACTCCGTCTGGCCGTAGCCGATGCCGACGCTGTGGCGCGCGTTGGGGAAGATCTGGCGCGTCCGTTCGATCAGCGACGGCGCGACCGGCGAACCGCCGCCACCGACGGTCTTGATGCTCGAGAGGTCGAACTTGTCGGCATCGGGATAGTTGACCATGCGATGCAGCAGCGTCTCGGTGAACGACCATCCGGTGCAGCGCTCTTGTTCGATCACACGCATCGCGATCGCCGGATCGAAGCGGCCCATCAGCCACACGCTCTTCAACCCGGTCGCGAGCATCATGATCGCGGCGCTGTGCAGACCGGACACGTGGAACAGCGGGCTCGATACGAGCTGGCACGTCGGCAGCGGCGGCGGGTCGGCGGGAGCGGGCGGCGGCGCGAGCATCATCGCCTTCGCGCCGTTGTAGAAGTTGAGCATCAAGTACGACGCGACATTGCGGTGCGTGTTGATCGCACCCTTGGGCCGGCCGGTCGTGCCCGAGGTGTAGAGGATGATCGCGGGATCGTCTTCGTCGACGTCGAGGTCGGCGAAGCCCGCGTCGGGGGCGTATCCCTCGAGTTCGGCGAAGTCGTCCTCCATCACGATCAGGGGAACACCCGGGTCGCCCTCGATCCGCTCGACGCGCTTGCGATCCGCGATGAGTACCTTCGGATCGCAGTCATCGACGAAGTAGCTGATCTCGGGCCCGGTCGACCAGCCGTTCAGGCCCACGGCGATCGCGCCGAGGCTGATCGCGGCCCAGAACCCGATGACCCATTCCGGGCTGTTCGCGCCCAGGATCGCCACACGATCGCCCGGTTGCACGTCGTAGCGGTCACGCAACGCAGCCGCGACCGACGCGACGATCCGGGCGTGCTCCTCGAAGCTCAACCGGCGTTCGTGCACGCCGTCGGTCGCGAGCATGTAGGTGTTGTCGCCGAAGTCGACCGACTTCACCAACAGGTCCCGCAAGGTGCGGATCCGATTCTTGAACGACGAGATCGTTACGCCGCCGACCTCGACGTCGACGATCTCGAACGGCCCGCCCGCGGCGAGCAACGTCGCCTCGACGCGCGCGATGTCGTCCGGTAGTTGGGTGCTGTCGGGGAGTTCGGCCACCACGCGCGCACCCTACAGCCGAGGAATGACCACGTGCAGAAGGTCGGCGATCTCTTGTGCGCACGCGAGGAACACGTCGAGATCGCCGCCCGCGGGATCGAGCACGTCCTCGCCCGGTTCGAGCTCGACCTCGTGCAGACGCATCTGCGCGAGCCGATCGGCGAGCGGCGTGCCGTCGGCGGGAAGATCGCGCGCGAGCCGCTTGAGCGTGGCGGTGCGCGGCGCGGCGCGTGGATGCACCCGGCGCATCCACGCGACGTGCTCGCGCGCCAGCGCGATCACGAGGTCGGCCGAGTCGAGCTCTTGGACGGTTGCCTGGCGGCTGCGATGATCGGGAATCGGCAGACCGAGCGAAGCGATGGCGTCGCGTGTGCGCCAGCTCATCGGCATGCCCTCGATCACGTGCGTCCCCGATGTGGTCACGAGCAGGCCGGGTACGTGCTCGCGGAGCACCGCGCCCGCCATCACCGACCGCGCCGCGTTCCCCGTGCAGAGGGTCACGACGTGAAGTTCGGTCATCCGCTCCTACCAGTGCCGGGGGCGTCCATTCCGGGGCGGGACACTACCGGTCGGGCAGAATGCTCCCGTGCCGTACACGCTCGTCCTCCTCCGCCACGGGCAAAGCGAGTGGAACCTGAAGAATCTCTTCACGGGCTGGGTCGACGTCGATTTGACCGACCAGGGTCGCGACGAGGCGCGCCGCGGCGGTACCGACCTCGCACGTGCGTCCGTCCGGCCCGACATCGTCCATTCGTCGGTTCAACTCCGCGCGATCCGAACGGCCGAGCTCGCGCTCGACGAATGCGGGCGCAAGTGGATTCCGGTCCGGCGTTCGTGGCGGCTGAACGAGCGGCACTACGGCGACCTCCAGGGCAAGGACAAGCGCGAGACCACGGCCCAGTTCGGCGCCGACATGGTGAAGATGTGGCGCCGGTCGTACGACGTACCGCCGCCCGAACTCGATCCGACGCTCGCGCGGAACGCGAAGCGCTGGGGCTACGACGACCGCTATGGCGCGCTGCCCCGCGACCTGCTGCCTCGCTCCGAGTGCCTGAAAGACGTGCTCGAACGCATGTTGCCGTGGTGGTACGACGCGATCGTCCCCGATCTACGCACGGGCGCGACCGTGCTCGTCGCCGCGCACGGCAACTCGCTGCGCACGCTCGTCAAGCATCTCGACGGCCTCACCGCCGACGAGGTCGTGGAGCTGAACCTCCCGACGGGCGAACCGCTCGTCTACGAGCTGAACGACGATCTCCGGCCGACGAAGCGCAAGGGTCCCGGCGGCGTCAAAGGACGGTTCCTCGACCCCAAACGCGCCCTCGCGGCGGCCGCGGCGGTCGCCGGGCAGGCCGGTTGAGCCGACCGGCTCGCCCGTCGCCTTGAGCCGGCCCCCCGTCGCGCCGACAACATGGCGATGGGAACGAGACTGGGCGTGCGACTGCTGCTCGTCGTCGGCTTCCTCGCGGCGTGGATCGGCTACGACGCCTGGATCGTGTCCCACGTCGTGTTCGATCCCGGCACCACGCGCGCCGCGGCCCATGCCCTCCTCGAGGCGCCGTCGGTCCAACGCGGGCTCGCCCGGCAGGTGACCGAGAACCTCGACCGTCAGGTTCCCGCGGCGAAGAACGATCCGAGGATTGCCACGGCGGTCACCACGGCGCTGCACGATCCGCGCGTCATCGCCGCGTTCGCCGACACCGTCGCCCAGATACACGAGGCGATCATCTCGGCGAGCGAGACGAAAGATGCCCGGACGTTCTCCATCGACGGCCACGCGCTCGACAGCCGCGGTGCACGACGCCCTCGCGCCGACCGATCCGAAGCTCGCGGCGCAGGTCGCACGCGTCGCACCGATCGACCTGCACGTGAAGGCGAACGATCTACCGCACCTGCACGACGCCAAGACGGCCGCGGGCACGGTCGCGGTACTCGCCATCATGGGCGCGTTGCTCCTCATCACCGCCGCGCTCCTGTTACAGCACGATCGCCGGTCGGTGAGCCGGGTCGGCCGCCGCATCGCCTTCCTCGCGTTCATGCCGCTCGTAGTGTTCGCCGTCGTGCCGCGCGTGCTGCAGCGCACGTCGGGAGACGCACCCCAGATCGCGTCCGCGCTCCTGCGCGTCTACGCCGACCGCGTGCTGCCGTCGGCGATCGTCCTCGTCGTCGTCGGCCTCACCGTCGCGGTCGGCGCACTCGTGTGGCCGCGCGCCGGGATCGAGCACGCGGCGACGAGCCCGCCTCCCCGGTTCACGGGCCCGACGCCGTCTCCGCGGCCGGCACCCGGGACCGAGCATCCCACCGTCACCGAGAAGCTGTACTTGTAGGCCGGTTTTCGACGATCTTGCACAGCGAGTGCACGATCCGTACATTGCGCCTTCGTGAACGGGCCGCAGTCGGTCGAGGTGGACACGTCCGCACCCGCGCCCGGTGCCGGTTCGACCGTCGACGGTCGCGCCGCCCGGTCGGCGAAAACCCGCAACGCCATCGCGGACGCGCTGCTCGACCTGCTCTCCGACGGGCACCTCCGGCCCACCGCCCGCGAGATCGCCGACCGGGCGTCGGTCTCCGTGCGGTCGGTGTACGTGCACTTCGACGATCTCGAAGACCTCTTCTGCGTCGCCGCGGAGCGGCACTTCGCGCGCATCGCACCGATGCTCACTCCCGCGCCGGCAACAGGCCCATTGGAGGAGCGGGCGCGAGGGCTCGTGCTACAGCGCACCCGCCTCTACGTCAACGTCGGCGCGGTCGGCCACGCGACGCGGCTCCACGCCGAGTTCTCGCCCACGCTCGCCCGCCTCGTGAGGGAGTCGCAGACGCTCGCTCGCTCCGACCTCGAGCGCGTCTTCGCGAATGAGCTGCAGCGATTGGCGCCGGGGCCCCGCGCGAGCGCGCTCGCGATCCTCGACGTCGTCACCGGACCCGACGCCTGGCAGACGTTGCGCGAGGGTCACGGACTCCCGGTCGAGGCCGCGACCGAGTGCGTCGCCGATTCGATCGCCCGCACGCTCCAGGCGGTCCGAACGTGAGACGCGACCCGGTATCGGTCGCAAAGTCGGCGGGTATCGCCGCGCTCCCCTCGCGGTGATGTTGCTGGGCGTAAAGCTCGCGCCGAGTTGGAACGTCCCGTTGGGGATCTATGTCGACGGCGCGATCCAGGGGCTCCTGCTCGGGCTCATCAGCTTGGGATTCGTGATCGTCTACCGCGCGAACCGGATCCTGAACTTCGCCGCCGCCGACCTCGGTGCCGCACCCGCGAGCCTCGCCTTCTTGTTGTGGGCGTCGCTCGGCTGGAACATCTACCTCTCGCTCGCGCTCGGCTTCGGCGCCGCGCTCGTCCTCGGCGTCGTGGTCGAGTTCTTGTTCCTCCGGATCTTCTTCAACGCGCCGCGGCTCATCCTCACGGTCGTGACGATCGGCGTCACCGACTTGTTGATCGCACTCGGCATCTTCTTGCCCGCGTGGCTCGGCGTGCCGGGCAACAACCAGTACCCACCGTTCTTCCAAGCCTCGTTCTCGGTGTCGGGCGCCGTGTTCGACGGCAACGACGTGCTCGTGATCATCGTCGTGCCGTTGGTGCTGATCGCGCTCGCGAGCTTCTTTCGCTGGAGCGCCACCGGCGTCGCCCTGAAGGCAAGTGCGGAGAACGCCGATCGGGCGTCACTGCTCGGCATCCCGGTGCGGCGTCTGCAAAGCGTCGTCTGGGCGCTCGCCGCGTTGCTCGCCTTCATCGCGATGTTCCTGCGGATCGGCGTGATCGGTCTCGGCATCGGCCGGGCCCTCGACCCGAGCCTGCTGCTGATGGCGCTCGGCGCCGCGGTGATCGCACGTATGGAACGCATGCCCACCGCCGTGCTCGCCGCGGTGGGGCTCAGCATCGTCGAGAAGGCCGCCGTCTTCCACTACCCGTCGATCGCGTTCGGCGTGGCGATACCTGCTGCCATCGTCCTGGTCGCGCTGCTGCTGCAACGTACGCAGACCGTCAACCGACTTTCGAGCGCAGCCGGCTCGACCTGGCAGGCGACGCGCGAGATCAAGGCCATCCCCGCCGAGCTGCGCGGCGTCCCCGCGGTTCGGGCCGCACGCGTGGTGCTCGCGGCGATATTGGCCGGAGCCATCGTGCTCGTGCCGTTCGTGTTCTCGCCGGTGCACGTGAAGCTGGTCGCCACGATCGGGATCTTCGCGATCATCGGGCTGTCGCTCGTGGTGCTCACGGGCTGGGCCGGCCAGGTCAGCCTCGGTCAGATGGCGTTCGTCGGCGTCGCGGGCGCGGTCGCCGGAACGCTCGCGACGCGCTGGCACTGGGATATCGCGCTGATCCTCTTGGCCTCCGGTCTGACGGGTTCGGTCGCGACCGTGCTCGTCGGCCTGCCCACACTTCGCGCCCGGGGCCTCGCGTTCGCCGTCGCGACGCTCGCGTTCTCCCTGCTGACCTCGAGCTACCTCCTGAACGTCGGATACTCACCGCTGCGCAGCTGGGTCCCGGACGGCTCGTATCCCGTGCCGCGTACGCACGTGTTCGGTCTCATCGCGGTCAACGGCGAACGCGGCTACTACGTGCTCGTCGTCGTCGTGTTCGCGTTGTGTCTGTGGATGGTACGGGGGCTGCGCGGGAGCCGGATCGGTCGAGTGCTCATCGGCATCCGCGACAACGAACGCGCGGCGCAGGCGTACGCGGTGAACACCCGCGCCGCGCTCGTGATGGCCTTCGCGATCTCGGGGTTCCTCGCCGGCGTGGCGGGCGCGCTGCTCGTGTTGCAACAGCACGCGCTCGACGCCGACAACTTCGATCCGGTGGCGGGGCTCCGGGTGTTCGCGATGGTCGTGGTCGGTGGTCTCGGTTCGATCGGCGGCGCCGTGATCGGCGCGATCTTCGTCAAGGGCATCGAGTACTTCCTGGTTCGCCCGGAGTGGGCATTCCTGTCGACGGGCGCCGGGCTCCTCTTGGTGCTGATGATCCTCCCCGGCGGGCTCGGCGCCGCATTCGGCGACGCCCGCGACGGCGCGCTGCGCTGGTACCGCGCGGCGCAAGCACATCCGCGTCCCGAGCCTCCTGGCCGACACGCGCGTCGAACCGCCGCCGGCGGAGGCCGACCTGCTCGGCGCGCTCGCCGAGGGTGCTGCCGCGACCGAAGGGCTCGTCGAGGTGCGCGAGTGACGATTCCGCCCCGCAAACCCCGCAAGGTCCTGTTCCGCATCTGGGGCGTCGACTGCCACCTGCCGCGGCCGCCGCGCCAGTTCTTCGACGAGGTGAGCGGTGGCGAGGCCCTGCTGCCGCTGATCGTGCTCGTCGGGCTGAACTTCTCGAACCAGCTCGACCAGACCGCGTTCGGGATCCTCGCGCCCGATATCCGCGACGCGTTCCACCTCTCCAACGGCGGCTTCTTGGCGCTCGTCGCGCTGACGACGCTCGGCGCGCTGCTGCTGCCGGTGCCACTCGCCTACTACTCCGACCGGCTCCCGCGGGTCGCGCTCGCGCTCATCGGTGCCGTGATCTGGGCCGTGTTCGGCTTGCTCACCGGGTTGTCGTTCGTGTTGGCGATGCTCATCGTGGCGAGATCGGGCGCGGGGGTGGGACGCGCCGTCGTCCCGCCGACCCACAACTCACTGCTCTCCGACTATCACCCACCGGAAGTGCGAGCCGACGTGTTCGGCTCCCATCAGATCGGGCTCGCGTTCGGCGCGTTCGTCGGCGGCGCGCTCGGCGGCATGCTCGGCCAGGCCTTCGGTTGGCGGCTGCCGTTCATCGTGTTCACCGTTCCGACGATCGCGTTCGTAATCCTCGGCCTGCGCCTGAAGGAACCCGGGCGCGGGCACTGGGAGCGCGCGGCGGCGGGTGCGAGCGCCGCCGTCGTCGGCACCGACGAAGTCCCGCCCTCGTTCGCCGAGTCGATTCGCATCCTCTGGCAGGTCGGGACCCTGCGCCGCATCTGGTATTCGCTCCCGTTCCTCGCGGCCGCGTTCATCGGCCTCATCACGCTGACGTCGCTGTACTACGAGCACGTCTTCCATCTCGACGACTTCCAGCGCGGACTCGTCGCCGCGTTCGCCGAACCCGGACAGATCGTGGCGCTGCTGCTCGGTATCCCGCTGGCTTCCCGCCTGATGTTGCGCGACCCCGGACTCGGACTGCGCATGCTCGCCGTCGTCGGACTGCTGGTCGCGGCGGCGTGGGTCGCCTTCGCGCTCGCGCCGTGGCTGTGGCTCGCGATCGCGATGAACTTCCTCGTCGCCGCGTTCTCGTCATTGCTCGTGCCCGGCATCTACGCGTCGTTGTCGCTGACGATCCCGCCCAAGGTGCGGTCGATGGGATACGCGATGGCGACGCTGTTCATCGTGCCGGGCTTGATCGCGCTCTACGTCGTGGGCGCGATCGCCGACAGCTACGGACTGCGGGCCGGACTCCTGGTGGTCGCGCCGATCTTCCTCATCGGCGCGTGGATACTGGCGTCGGGCTCGATGTACGTGCGCAATGACATCAACCGCGTCTGGACCTCGACCGCAGCGCAGGCCGAAGTGATGTTGAAGCGCCAACAGGGCGAGGTGAAGCTTCTCCTCGTGCGCAACGTCGACGTGCACTACGACGGCGTGCAGGTGTTGTTCGGGGTGAACTTCGAGGTCGACGAGGGCGAGATCGTCGCGTTGCTCGGCACGAACGGTGCGGGCAAGTCGACGCTCCTGAAGACGATCTCGGGTCTCGTCGAGGCCACCAACGGCGCGGTGGTGTTCGACGGCCGCGACATGACGTACGCGCCCCCGAACGAGGTCGCCACGCGCGGGGTCGTGCAGGTTCCGGGCGGTCAGGGCGTGTTCCCGACGCTGAGCGTCGCCGAGCACCTCCGGCTCGCGAGCTGGTTGCACCGACACGACAAGGCGCGCGTCGCCGAGGCGACCGAGCACGTCCTCGACCTCTTTCCCGTGCTGCGCGGCCGCCTCGACGACGCCGCCGGGAATCTCTCGGGCGGCCAACAGCAGATGCTCGCCCTCGGGATGGCGTTCATCGAGAAGCCGCGGCTGCTGATGATCGACGAGCTCTCCCTCGGCCTGGCGCCGGCGATCGTCGAGCAGCTCCTGCCCATCGTGCGCGACATCTCGGACCAGGGCACGACGATCATCCTCGTCGAGCAGTCGGTCAACCTCGCACTGACGATCGCGCAGACCGCCTACTTCATGGAGAAGGGTGAGATCCGATTCAACGGGCCGACCGCGGAGCTCCTCGAACGGCCCGACGTTCTGCGCTCGGTGTTCCTCGAAGGCGCGCAGACGGGGATGCAGAACGTCGGCAACGGCCACGCGCCCGCGACACTCGCCACGACGCTCGCCACGACGGTCCCCGCCACCGTCGCCCGGATCGACGAGCCGCAGCCCAACGGTCACGGCGAAACCGACACCCGCAATCTCGCCGACGCGCCCGTGCGCCTCGGCCTCCACGACGTCTCGAAGCGGTTCGGCGGCCTGGCGGCGCTCACCGACGTCTCGCTGCAGGCAGTCGCGGGCGAGATCGTCGGCTTCATCGGGCCGAACGGCGCGGGCAAAACCACCCTGTTCGACGTGATCTCCGGCTTCGTCACGGCCGATCGCGGCACGATCATCCTCGGGGAGGGCACCGACGCCGTCGATATCACACGGACCTCGACCGCGTCACGATCGCGGCTCGGGCTCGGCCGCTCGTTCCAGGACGGCCGGCTGTTCCCGAACCTCACCGTCGCCGAGACGATCGCGGTCGCGTTCGAACGTCACCTCGAGGTGCGCGACCCCGTCGCCGCGGCCCTGCGCCTGCCCTCGGTCCGCCAGACGGAAAAGGACGTCGACGCGAACGTCGAACGTCTCATCGAGCTCTTGGGTATCGCCGACTTCCGCGACAAGCTCGTGCGCGAGCTCTCCACCGGGAGCCGGCGCATCGTCGACCTCGCGTGCCTGCTGGCGCACGAGCCCACGGTCATGCTCCTCGACGAGCCGTCGTCGGGAATCGCGCAACGCGAGGCCGAGGCCATGGGCCCGCTGCTCCTGCGTATCCGCGAGCAAACGGGCGCGACCCTCCTCGTCATCGAACACGACGTCCCGTTGCTGCTCGGGATCGCCGACCGGCTCGTCGCGCTCGACCTCGGCTCGATCGTCGCGAGCGGCACGCCCGACGACGTCGTGAACGACCCGACCGTCGTGCAGTCGTATCTCGGTACGAGCAGTGCGGCGATCGGGCGCAGCGGGGCGCAACAGATCTAGAGAAGAATCGTCATCACCGTGACATCAGGGGGACGTGCGATGGGAATGCAACAGACACCACGGCGGCAGAAGTCGCCCTGGGCGCGCTACGCGCCGTTCATCGTGGTCGTGGTCGTGGCGGCCATCGTCGGCGTGACCCTCGCGACACGAAGCAGTAGCAACAAGTCGAGCCCGACGGTGGATGTGGGCGCGCCGAAGGCCGGCGTGTCGGGCACGAACGGCGTCCCGCTCTTCTACAACGACGCGAAGGCCCAGGGTGTCGCCGCGACGAAGAAGTGGCACAACTGCGACGCGGCGACGGGCCGAGTCGCGATCCCGATCCTGAATCCGCCACCGTGCGTCGAGACGTTCACCGGTGACAACGGCGGTGCCACCTCCCCCGGCGTCACGGCCACCACGATCAAGATCGGCTACTACATCCCGAAGCCCGATCCCACGCTCGACGGCGTGCTCGCCCAGGCCGGCGCGTACGACCCGCCGGACAAGGTCGTGCAGACCTACAAGGACTACGCCGCCATCTTCGGCGGGACCTACGAGCTCTACGGCCGCAAAGTGCAGCTCGTGCGCATCGACGGTTCCGGTGCGAGCACCGACTCGGTGCAGGCCCACGCCGACGCGGATCGCGCGGCGGCCGACGGCGTCTTCGCGATGGTCGGCGGCCCGGCACAGACGAAGGCGTTCTCCGACGAGCTCGCGCAGAAGAAGATCCTTTGCATCGGAACGTGCATCGTCGCGCAGCCGCAGCGCTACTACGAGGAGAACGAGCCGTACATCTGGCCCACCGGCCCCGCCCCCGACCAGACGTCGACCATGATCACGACGTTCATCAAGAACCAACTCGCGGGCAAGCCCGCGCAGTGGGCCGGGCCGGATCTGAAGGGCAAGCCCCGTACCTTCACCATGCTCACCTACGACACGCCGGACAACCAGTACCGCTCCTCGTGGGACGACCTCGAGACCAAGCTGAAGGCGACGGGGGCGACCGTCGTCGACCACGTCGACTACTTCCTCAACATCCAGACCCTGCAGTCCGACGCGCGCACGATCGCGACGAGGCTCAAGCAGAAGAACGCCACGAGCATCCTCTTCGCCGGCGACCCGATCTTCCCCATCTTCCTCACGAAGGAGATGACCAAGGAGAACTACTTCCCCGAGTGGGTCATGTCGGGAACGGTGCTCGCCGACACGAACGTGTTCGCGCGCAAGTTCGACCAGCAACAATGGGCCCACACGTTCGGGCTGCAGCTCGTACCGGCGCGCGTTCGCCCGGAGAAGCAGGACTCGTACACATTGCACCAGTGGTGGTTCAAGGGCGCCCCGCCCAGCGCCGAGAACGGCTACGCGATCTACAAGGGCGACATCGAATTGCTCTTCGACGGCCTGGCGCTCGCGGGCCCGAACCTCACGCCGGCGGCGTTCCGTAACGGGCTCGACGCGGCACCGCCGGGAGCGCCGACCGACAAGCCCACCGTCCAGACCATCGCGACGTACGGCAACCACGGGTTCTGGACCGGCGACGACCCGGCGGGGCTCGACAACGCCGGGATCGAGTTCTGGGACCCGACCGCGACCGGGCCCGACGAGACCGGCACCAACGGCCAGGGCATGTACCGACTGATGGGCGGCGGGATCCGCTACCTACCCAAGCAGTGGCCCACCACACCCATGCCGTTGTTCGACAAGACCGACACGATCACGATCTACAGCGACTCCGACATACCCGCGGCACTGCTGCCGAGGACGGAACCGTTGCCAACCGCCGCGTCGAACGCCGGGTAACCGGGGAACCGCGACGTACTCCGGCGCGCCGTCTCGTCGTGATCAGCCCGGCGATCCGCGCGCGCCGGGTCAGGCCTCGGGGGCGACGTTGGCGAAGGCATCGGCCCGATCGCGCTCGACCTGACCCGCCTCGGAGCGCCGGGCGCCGGTGACGGCGTAGTCGTTCGCGAACTCGGCTCGGAGATCTCCCGCCTCGTCGAGCAGCCACGCGGGAGCCATGCGGCGGGGAACCGTCACAACGCCGGGCTCGCCGGATGTGCCGAGGAGCCGATCCCAAATCGGGGTGGTGACGCCGAAGTTCCTCTGCGGCGCGCCGAAGTGGTGCTGCATGTGATTGCGGCGGGTCCACCGGCCGTAGCGGTTGCGGGGCGGGTGGGTGTGCGTGCGCCGGTGGGCGACCTCGTATCCGAAGTACATACCGATCAGTCCAGCGGTGAACGAGCGAGCCCATCGCCCGCCCCCCAACGCGACCGAGACGGGGTAGGCGACTGCAGTGGTGGTGGCGGCCGACGCGATCTTCTTGGACGTAGGCGAGAAGTAGGTGACGTCGGCGTGATGCTTCAAGTGCTCGACCGACGCCAACCCTCGGCCTCGCATCTCGTGCATCGCGAAACGGTGCAGGCAGTACTCGGTGGCAGTCCAAGACCCCGCTCCGACGAGGGCGGCGAACGGGCGGGACCGGAAGATCGTCACGACCCAGGATCGCACACGGCTCCTCGGCTCGCGGCGGATCGGCGGGCCTCGGCCGGTCTGCGCTCGGAACCGCGTTGGCGCTATTTGGGGACGGCGACCCAGCCCTCGCCCGCGACGTACTGCTTCACCACGCGCGCCGGAACACCGGCCACGACCGTGTTGTCGGGAACCTGGAGGCCGACGACGACAGCACCGGCGGCGACGACCACGTGGCGACCGATACGCGAACCCGGCAGGACGATCGCGCCGTGGCCGAGCCAACTCCCGTCGCCGATCGAGACCGGATCGTTCTTCCACATCTGCACGCCGATCGGCGTGTCGACGTCTTCGTAGCCGTGGTTCTGGTCGGTGATGTAGACGTAGTGCCCAGTCCAGATGTCGTTGCCGATCTCGATGCGTTCGTGCCCGACGATGCCGATCCCCTTGCCGAGCGTGCACCGATCGCCGATCGTGATGATCGGGTCGCCGCGCATGCCGGCCTGCGAGGGCATGCCCGCGCTGATGCTCGCGAGCGGACCGATCGTGCTCCCGCTCCCGAACGCGATCCGACCCTCACCGAACATGACCGACTGCGGGAACACGATCATGCTGCCCGCACCGAAGGTGTGAAAGGCACGGGCGCGGCGGTGCCGAGGACCGATCGCGCCGAGGCGCGTGACGGTGGACCATCCGGCATGGATCGCGTCGCCCGCGATGCGCTCGACGTTCTCGCGCAGCATCGTGAAAGGATACGACGATGGCAAACTCCACGGCGCTTCCCGCCACGTCCGCGGCGCTTCCGACCACGTCCGCGGCGCTTCCGATACGCATCGGCCTGCTCTTCGACTTTCCCCAAATGGGCGATCTCCTCGCGAAGTCGTTGCAGGCGGGCATCGACGAGGTGGCCGCGAGCGGGCGGATCGACCGCGAGATCGAGCTGATCGAACGCCCGGCGCGCGGCCTTCCGGGCGGCAGCGAAGCCGAGGTCGTTCGCGCTTTCGACGAGCTGGACAACGAAGACGTGGTCGCGATCGTCGGGCCGTCGATCTCCGACAACGCGCTCATCGTCGCGCCCCTGTGCGACGCCGCCCGCCTTCCTGGCATCAACTACTCGGGCGGCGAACGCACCCGCTCGGAATGGATGTTCCACTACCAGGTCGGTTCGCTCGAAGAAGAGCCGCCCGTGCTGGCGACGCGCATGGTCGCTCGCGGGTTTCGTCGCGCCGCGGTGCTCTTCGACCAGTCCCCCGTCGGCCGGCGCTACGCCGAGTGTTTCGAAGCCGCGCGCGGCCGTCTCGGCCTCGAGGTCACGGGCACGGCGAGCATCTCCGCGCTCGCCGACGACGCGACGGCGCTCCTCGAACGGCTGCGCCAGTCTCGTCCGGACGTGCTCGTCTACCTCGGCCTGGGCGTCTCGTCACGGGCGGTCGCGCTCGGGCTCGCGTCGCTTGGTTGGGACGTGCCGGTGCTCGCGAACTCCGCGCTGATGTTCGGCTACGCGCGGCCCGACTGGCGCGACGGATATCTCGGATGGGAGTACATCGACACGATCGCCGACGACAACCGGATGCGCGCCCGGTTGGCGGAGAAGTCGCCGTACGCGGCCGGCGGTCCGATCGGGTGCGCCGCGTACGACATCGGCCGCTTGCTCGGCGAAGGCATCGCGGCCTGCGAACACCTCACCCGGGCCGGTATCGCCGACGGGCTCCGGCGGGTCAAGCAGCTCCCGGCGAGCTCGGGCTACGAGGGCACGGTCATGGGTTTCGGCGTTTGGGATCACGCCGCCCTGAAGGGCCACTACCTCGTCTTGCGCACCTGGCAGGACGGTCACTCGGTTCAGGTCTGACCGCGCGTACGATTCCGGCCGTGGCCCAGGACCGCGACGCGGCGCGTTTGCGCATCGCCAGTGCGGGGCTGACGCAGACCGCGATAGAACGCGTGTCGCGCGCCTCGTTCGGGCGGATGCCGATCACCCTCGTCGACCGCGCCCGCGCCCAGCTTCGGCGCTTCTTCTCCGAAGGTCCGTGGACGGTCGAAGACGATGCCGGACTGTCGGGCCTCGTGGGGCCGGGCGAGGGCTGGACCGAAGAGGACCTGGCTCCCGGAATTCGGCTGGGCTTCGGCTGGCGCTTCGGAACGTTCAAGCTGGAGGTCGCGGCCGACGCACTGCCCGACCCGGTCGACCCGCATCCGGCCGAGGTCGCGTCGCCGATCATGCCGCCCCATGAGCGCACCCTCGGCGACACCTTCGAGGAGACCGTCTCCATCGAGCACGGCCGCAGCCCCGACGAGCTCAAGTTCTTGACCGGCCCGAGTGGCAAGGGCGGGCGCTTCACGCGCGAAGACCAAGGCTCCTCGGCCGCGGTCGCCGCGCTCTTCCGTGAGTTCGACGCGATCGAGATGGTGCGCATCGAGCTCGGCTCGGTATCGGTCGCGCTCGCGAGCCCGGATCAGTGGCGCGACAACTTGTTGGCGGTGTTCGACACCATCACGTCGGTGTTCGTGCCGCCGCGCGTCGTCCAGCCCGACCGGGCGTACGAGCGTGCGGTCGCCGAGATCGGATCGCTCGACGTCTCGAACCCCCGCGACCTCGCACGCCTGCTCGACGCGACGAGTTCCCCCGACGCCGCGTTCCGTTGCCTCGCGGCGGAGAAGCTCGAGCTCGCCGACCCCCTCGTGGTGGCCAAGCCGTGGGCGCGCTCGCTCGAGGACTCCGCGCGCGCGGTACGGCGCGCCGCGATCCGAGCGATGGCGCACGTCGCGCGTCCCGACCTGCGCCTGCTCTACGAACGCGCCCTCGCCGACAAGGACCCGTGCGTGCGCTACTACGCGTTACGAGGCCTGGCTCAGATCGGCGTCGGGCGGGCGGACCAAAGCGTGGAGCGCTGCAAGCGCGACGACGACCTCCGGGTCCGGTTCGCCGCCCACGCCGCGCTCGACGGCCGGGTGCCCCTGTAGGTGTCGTACCCGGGGGTTGGTGTCACACCCTCCTGCCAAGCTCGGGGGCATGCAGACGATCGACGTGTACGAGCTGGTCAGCGCCTCGTTCGAGGCCTGTGGAACGTTCGTGGCCCCGGGCGACGGTTCGCCGGTGTGCGGCGGCTGCGGCTGGCTGGACACCGAGCACCGTGCAGAGTCGGCGGAGGTGCACACGCTGCGGACGCGTCCGCGGACGCGTCAACCCAGGCGGCTGGCGTCGTGACTACGCGCTGCGCTTCTTGGCCGCGGCCTTGGCCGGCGCCTTCGCCGCGGCATTGGTCGAGGCCTTGGTCGCAGCCTTCTTGGCCGGTGCCTTCTTCGCGGCCCCCTTCGCCGCCGGCTTCTCGGCCGTCTCGGCCGAGGCGGCGCCGGTCGGGTGGCGATCCTTCGCCGTCTTCGCCTTCGCCAGCGAGGCTTCGAGCGCCGCGACGAGGTCGAGCACCTTCGCCGGCGCCTCGACCACGGGCTCGGCCGTGATGTCTTGGCCCGCGGCCTTGCGCTGGATCAGGTCGAGTACCTGCTCTCGGTACTGGTCCTGATACTTCTCGGGCTCGAAGTGCTCCGACGCGAGTGACTCCACGAGCTGGCGCGCCATCGCGCGCTCGCGGTCGGTCAGGTCGACATCGGCGTCGCCGGGAACGAGATCGCCGCGCGGCAAGACCTCGTCCGCGTAGCGCATCGTCTCGATACACAGCATCCCGTCGACGGTACGGATCGCGACGAGGCGTTCCTTGCTGCGCACGACGATGCGGCCGATCGCGACCTTGTTGAGCTCCGCCATCGCGTCGACGAGCAGCTTGTACGGCTTCACGCCGCGAGCATCCGGCACGAGGTAGTACGGCTGTTCGAAGAACAACGGGTCGATCTCGTCGAGATCGACGAACTCCTCGATCTCGATGGCGTGGCTGCCCTTGGGTCGCAGCACGTCGAGCTCGTCGGGCTCGATCATCACGTAGCGGCCCTTCGAGATCTCGTACCCGCGCTTGATCCGTTCGGGCGGCACCTCCTCGCCGGTGGCGTCGGAGACCTTCTTGTAGCGGATCCGCGCGCCCGTGCCCTCTTCGAGCTGGTTGAAGCTGACGTCGCGGCTCTTCGTTGCGCCGACGAGCCGCACGGGCACTTGTACGAGACCGAAGCTGATCGAGCCGGTCCAAATGGCACTGGGCATAGGGTGATTCTAGATATGGCGCGGGGACAGTCGAGCGGGCAACGGGTCGAGATCGAGGGCCGGGAGCTGACGCTGTCGAACCTCGACAAGGTGCTGTACCCGAGCGTCGGGTTCCGAAAAGCCGACGTCATCGACTACTACCGGCGTATCGCCCCCGCCCTGCTCCCCCACCTGGCGGGACGCCCGCCGACCTTGGTGCGGGCGCCGGACGGGCCCGCGGGCAACCGCTTCTTCGAGAAGAACTGTCCGGGGCATCACCCGAAGTGGGTCGAGACCGCCCCCGGCAACGAGGCCACCGGGGGCACCAAGGGCTGCCTCGTCGACGACGTCGCGACACTCGTATGGCTGGCGAATCTCGCCGCGCTCGAGCTCCACACGCACCAGTGGGCGCTCGCCGATCCTGGGCACCCCACCGCGATGGTGATCGACCTCGATCCCGGGGAGCCCGCGTCGATCATCGACTGCTGCCGAGTCGCGATCGACCTGCGCGACACACTCGACCGACTCGATCTCCGCGGCGTCGTGAAGACCTCCGGCGGCAAAGGTCTGCACCTCTCCGTGCCCATCCACGGTTCCGACGCGACCGACGCCGACACGAAACAGTTCGCGCTCGCGCTCGGCCAGCTGCTCGAGTCGCGCGATCCCGTCGCGCGTCCTCGTCGACATGACGCGCGCCAAGCGTCCGGGCAAGGTCTTCATCGACTGGAGTCAGAACGACCGGCACAAGACGACGGTCTGCGCGTATTCGCTGCGCCTCCACGACCGACCGACCGTGTCGACGCCGCTCTCGTGGTCCGAGGTCGAGGCCGCACTCGATTCCGGCGATGCCGACACGCTCGCGTTCGAGGCCGGCGCCGTGCTCGCGCGGGTCGCCGAGCACGGCGACCTCTACGCCGAGTCGCTGACCCTGCAGCAGGCGCTACCCACGCTCTAGGGTCGGTGCATGGAGCTGCGGGCCAAGGTCGCGATCGTCACGGGGGCCTCGCGTGGCGTCGGCGCGGCGACCGCGGAACTGCTCGCCGCGCGGGTGCAAGGTTGCGTGCGCGGCCCGCGCCACCGACGCTTCGCCGCTGCCCGTCCCGGGCACGATCGACGAGACGGTCCGCCGCATCAGGGCCGCGGGCGGCGACGCGATCGCGGTGCCGACCAACCTGGCGCGCGACGAAGAGGTCGAACGCATGGTCGCCACGACCCTCGAGCACTTCGGAAGGGTCGACGCGCTCGTCAACAACGCCGCGATCACGTTCCCCGGCGACCTCGACATGGACATGAAGCGATTCGACCTCGTCATGCAGGTCGACCTGCGCGCGCCGCTCATCGCCATCCGGGCGGTCGCGCCGGCGATGAAGACGAACGGCGCGGGTGCGATCGTCAACGTGTCGTCGGTCGCGGGCTTGAACTACATCCCCGACCTCATGGCCTACGGCATGGCCAAGGCCGCCCTCGAGCACCTCACGGTGTCGGCCGCGCAGCAGTTGCGCCCGTTCGACATCACCGTGAACACGTTCCGGATCGACGTGCCCGTCGCGTCGGAAGGCTTCGTGTTCAACATGCCCGCCGCCGACCACTCCGACTGGGAGCCGTCGGCGGTCGCGGCCGAGGGCATCGTCTGGATGCTCGAGCAACCTCCCGCGTACACCGGCCACAACGAGGGCATGGCGCACCTTCGCGCCGAACACGGAATCATGACGTCGAGGTCGGCCCGCCCGTATCTGCCCGCGCAGTCGCTCGTGACCGAGTCGCACCTCCGACACCTCTGACGGTCGCGTCCGCGGTGCGCCTCGGTGCCCGGCTCAGGTGTCCCGGTTCGGTGAAGAACGAAGCAGGTCGATCGAATCGCGGTAGAGGCTGAACGCCGAGCGCAAGGCCGCGGTCGTGACGTGGTGCATGTCGGCGGCCACCGTCATCGTCGTGAGTTGACCCGCGACGTCGACATCGTGCGCCGCGGCCGGGTCGGGGTTGACCGGATCGGTCGGATCCGGGTTCTTCGCGGTGGGAAGATCGGCCCCGGCGATGCGCCGGGCAGCTCCGTCGAACATGGCCTGCGCCTGGCGTGTGCCGCCCACAAGGCTGTTGATCGCGTCCATCCCGCCAATTGTCGACGGGACGGACACCGGATCTTGAGCGAAGTGACGACCGCGGCTTACAGCCGCTCGATGATCCCTCCGGGGGCTTACAGCCGCTCGATGATCATCGCCATGCCCTGGCCGCCGCCGACGCACATCGACTCCATGCCGAAGCGCTTGTCCTCGGTCTCGAGGCCGTTGATCAGCGTCGTCATGATGCGGGCCCCGGTCATGCCGAACGGGTGACCGAGGGCGATCGCGCCGCCGTGCACGTTGAGCTTGTCCATCGGGATGCCGAGGTGCTTGGCGCTCGGAAGGACCTGGGCGGCGAAGGCCTCGTTGATCTCGACGAGGTCGATCTGGTCGATGGTCATGTTCGCCCGGCCCAACGCCTGGCGGCACGCCTCGATCGGGCCGAGGCCCATGATCTCCGGGTTGATCTGGCTCACACCCGAAGCGACGATCCGGGCCAGGGGCTTGATGCCGAGCTCCTTCGCCTTCGTGTCGCTCATGACCACGACCGCGGCCGCACCGTCGTTCAGTGGGCACGCGTTGCCGGCGGTCACCTTGCCGTCGGGACGGAACACCGGCTTCAGGGTCGACAGCTTCTCGACCGTGGTGCCGCCGCGCGGGCCGTCGTCTTTCGACACCACGGTTCCGTCGGCGAGGGTCACGGGCGTGATCTCCCGCTCGAAGAACCCGTTCTCCTGGTTCTTGACCGCGAGCTGTTGCGAACGCGCGCCGAACTCGTCCATGTCCTCGCGGCTGACGTTCTCCGCCTCGGCCACGTTCTCCGCGGTCTGGCCCATCGCGATGTAGACGTCGGCCGAACCCGCCGCCCGCGATCCACGTCGGTTGGCCGCCCTCGGAGCGCAGCTTGGTGCGCTCCACGCGCCGCGCCGAACTTCTCGTTGGCCGGTCCGCCGTCGGCCATGCCGTTCATGAACCGGCTGACGGTCTCGACGCCGCCGGAGATGAACACGTCACCCTCGCCCGCCTTGATCGCGTGCGCGGCCATGCGGATCGTCTGCAACGACGACGAGCAGTAGCGGTTGACCGTGACGCCCGGCGCCTCGAGACCCGCAAGCAGCGCGGCGACTCGAGCCACGTTGGTGCCCGCCTCGCCGGCCGGCTGGCCGCAGCCCCAGATGACGTCCTCCACGAGGCTCGGGTCGAGGCTCGGGACCTTGGCGAGCACCGCGTCGATGATGAGAGCGGAGAGGTCGTCGGGGCGACACTCGATCAGCGAGCCCTTGTTGGCACGGCCGATGGGCGTGCGGGCGGTAGCGACGATGACTGCTTCGGGCATGATCCCCTCCGGATTACGAACGACGGCTGGGGCACGCTAGTGCGGGCGGGGGATTTCCCGCGAATGCCGGTAGCGTGGCCCGGTGGCCGTCGCTGCGCACGTCGCCGAACACCACAAGAGTCACCGGGCCGGGTGGTTGCGGGCCGCCGTCTTGGGCGCCAACGACGGGATCTTGTCGGTGGCCGGGCTCGTCGTCGGCGTCGCCGCCGCCAACGCGTCGCGCGCCGCGCTCGTCACCGCGGGCCTGGCCGGCCTGGTCGCCGGCGCGATGTCGATGGCCGTGGGCGAGTACATCTCGGTCAGCTCGCAGCGCGACGCCGAACAGGCCGACCTGCGCGTCGAGGCCGAGGCGATCGCGGAGAACCGCCGGGCGGAGCTGCACGAGCTCGCGAAGATCTACGAGGAACGCGGCGTGGAGCCGGGGCTCGCGCGCCTCGTCGCCGACCAGCTGATGGCGCACGACGCGATCGGCGCGCACGCACGCGACGAGCTCGGGATCTCCGAGATCATGGTTGCGCGTCCGTTGCAGGCGGCGGGCACATCCGCGACCGCGTTCGTGCTCGGCGCGCTCATACCGGTGCTCGCGGTCACTCTCGCATCGAAGAGCCTTCGCATCGCCCTGACCGGGGGACTCACCGTCGTCGCGCTGATCGGCTTGGGCGCGCTCGGCGCGCAACTCGGCGGCGCGCCCCGCGGGCGGGCCGCGCTGCGCGTCGTCACCCTCTCGGTGTTGTCGATGGTCCTGACCTACGGCATCGGACGCGTGGTCGGCGCGAACGTCTAGTCGGCCCGGCCAGCTCGTCACGGTCCGGGCCGCTGCTCCGATTCAGTCGATCCGGCGCAACTCCGAGAGGTACCGCTCGCAGTTCCGTACGTACTCCTGCGCCGGGTACGTCACGTGTTCGGGCCGGACCGCGCCTTCACGTATGCGGGCCGGGACACCGAGCGCCATCGCGCCGCTCGGCACTTCCATGCCGTTCGGGACCACCGCCCCCGCGCCGACGAGGGCGCCGGCGCGCACGATCGCGCGGTGCAACACGATCGATCCCGTGCCGACGAGCGAACCGTCTTCCACGATGCAGCCCTCGAGGTGCGCGAGGTGACCGATGGTGCAGTCGTTGCCGACGACGGTCTCGAGCTCGCGGGTGCAGTGCAGCACCGACCCGTCCTGCACGCTCGTGCGCGCCCCCACCACGATCCGGCTCTGGTCGCCCCGCAGAACCGCCTGCGGCCAGATCGTCGCCCCCGCTCCGATCACCACGTTGCCGATGATCGTGCAGTCGGGATGGATGAAGGCATCCGGGTGGATCTGAGGCTCGATGTCGGCGAGGGCGTAGAGGGTCATGCGCAGTAGTTTGGCGGGAATGGACGTCGACCTGCACGTGAAGGAGGTCGCCGCGCAGGGCTACACCGTCGTCGAAGACGCGATCGAGCCCGTGCTCGTCGACGAGCTGAACGCAGCCCTGGCGCGACTCGAGCGAGACCTCGACGTGCAACCCTCGGCGAACTCGTTCGAGGGCCTCCAGACTCTGCGCGTGTACAACCTGCTCGCCTACGACGACGTTTGGCAACGGGTGCCGGTACACGAACACGTGCTCCCGATCGTCGAGCGTGTGCTCGACCCGGGCTGCCTCATCTCGTCGCTGTCGTCGATCGACATCCTCCCGGGCGAGGACGCGCAGCCGATCCACGCCGACGACCAGTTGATCCCGCTGCCCAAGCCGCACCCGCCGACGGTCTGCAACTCGATGTGGGCGCTGACCGATTTCACCGAGGCCAACGGCGCGACCCGCCTCGTCCCGGGTACTCACCTCGCCGATCACAGCCCCGAATACGGCGCCGACTACGACTCCATCGCCGCGGAGATGCCCAAGGGGTCGGTGTTGATCTGGCACGGGAGCCTCTGGCACGGCGGCGGCGCGAACACCACGGATGCACCCCGCGTCGGCATCGCGATGAACTACTGCGCCGGGTACATCCGCCAACAGGAGAATCAACAGCTCGGGCTACCGCGCGAGAAGGTGCAGACGTTCGCACCCCGCCTGCGCCAACTCGTGGGCTACGGCGTCTACAACATGCTGATCGGCCACATCGACAAGCACTCGCCGGAGCAACTCCTGCTCGGCGACGGATCGACCAAGATCATCTGGGACGGGATCTGAACATGGCAATCCTCGAGGTCGTCGACGACGCCCGCGTACGTCTGCTCACACTCAATCGCCCCGAGGCGTTGAACTCGTTCAACGACGAGCTGTACCACCGCGCGGGCGCGGCGTTGGAGGAGGCCGCGGCGAGCAACGACGTCGCGTGCGTCGTGATCACCGGCACCGGACGCGCCTTCTCCGCGGGCCAAGACCTCGGCGAGATGGGCCGGCTGAGCGCGGAGACGGGTCACGACTTCGGCGACGCCGGGCCCGGGTTCCCGCGTTTCCTCGACACGCTCGCCGCGTTCGGCAAGCCGGTGATCGCCGCGGTCAACGGCATGGGAGTGGGCATCGGCATGACGATGCTGTTGCACGTCGACATCGCGCTCATCGCCACCACCGCGCGGCTGCGCGCTCCGTTCGTCCCGCTCGGCGTGGTGCCCGAGGCCGCGGGCAGCCTCTTGATGCCCGTCGTGATGGGGAATCAGCGCGCCGCCCTCAAGCTCTACACCGGCGACTGGATCACCGCCGCCGAGGCCGTCGAATGCGGACTCGCCCTGCGCGCGGTCGAACCCGACGACTTGATGACCGAGACCATGGAGTTGGCCCGGCGCATCGCGAAGATGCCGGTCGCTTCGTTGAGCGCGACCAAGCGTGTCGTGGTCGAGAGCCGCATCGACGCGGTGCGCGCGGCCCGCGCCCGCGAAGACCGTGCTTTCACGGCCATGATCGGTCAGCCCGCGAACATGGAAGCGATCACCGCGTTCTTGGAGAAGCGCGAGCCCGACTTTTCCCGTCTCTAGCCAGGGATATTGTGCCCGCCATGACGATCGTGGCGACGCGCAGCGGCAAGGTCGAAGGCTTCGAACGCGACGGGGTGCACGTGTTCCGCGGCATCCCGTACGCAGCCCCACCGATCGGCGCGTTGCGATGGCAGGCCCCGCAGCCGGAAGCGTCGTGGGCCGGGACCCGCGACGCCACCGCGTTCTCGGCCCAGTCGGCGCAGACGGAATTCGCGTTGACGAAGCTCATGGGCGACAAGCAGGCGGCCTTCAGTGAAGACAGCTTGTACCTCAACGTGTGGACACCGGGCTGCGACGACGGCCGCCGGCCCGTG
This sequence comes from uncultured Actinomycetes bacterium, assembly GCA_963839575.1. GTDB lineage: Bacteria > Actinomycetota > Acidimicrobiia > IMCC26256 > PALSA-610 > PALSA-610. Next base: position 391,193 of record CAWIVQ010000003.1, read on the forward strand.
ATGGTGTGGATCCACGGCGGCGCGTTCATGTGGGGCGCGGGCGACACGCCTTGGTACGACGGCACGAAGTTCGCGCTCCAGGGCGATGTCGTCGTCGTGACGATCAACTACCGCCTCGGCCCGTTCGGGTTCCTGCACCTGGCCGACCTGTTCGGCGACGACTTCGCAGGCTCGGGCAACGCCGGCATCCTCGACCAGATCGCGGCGCTCGAGTGGGTCCGCGACTGCATCGGCGCGTTCGGCGGTGATCCCGGCCGCGTGACGGTGTTCGGTGAATCCGCCGGCGGCGCGAGCGTCGGCACGCTGCTCGGCACGCCGCGCGCGCGCGGACTGTTCAGCGGAGCGATCCCGCAGAGCGGCGCGGCGTCGTGGGTCTCGACGCGCGAACGCGCCACCGACATCGCAACGCGGGTCATCGCGAACCTCGGCATTCCCGCCGGCGACGCCGACGCGCTCCGCGCCGTGTCGACCGAAGCGATACTCACGGCGCTGCCCCAGTTCCGAGAAGACGGCGTCGCCGCGCTTCCGTTCCAACCCGTCGTCGACGCGACGGTGCTGCAGCGAGCCGCCCCTCGCGGCGATCGCGGCGGGCAATGCCGCGGGCGTGCGGGTGCTCACGGGCACGAATCTCACCGAGATGACGCTGTTCACGATCGCCGATCCCGAGATGGCCACGCTCGACGACGAAGGCGTGCGGGCCCGGTTGCGCGCCGCGTTCGGCGCGGGGGGCGACGCCGTCTTCGAGAGCTACCGCGCCCGGCGGCCCGACACCACGCCGGCGGCGCTCTGGCAGGAACTGGCGACCGACGGGGTCTTCCGCGTCCCCGCCGTCCGCCTGCTCGAGGCGCAACTCCCGCACGCGGCCACGTGGTCGTACCTCTTCACCTGGGAGACCCCCGCGTTCGGTGGCATCCTGCGCTCGACCCACGCGCTCGAGATCCCGTTCGTCTTCGACAACCTCGATCGGGGCGGCGCCGACATGCTCACCGGCACCGGGCCGGAGCGCCAGGCCATCGCCGACGCCATGCACCGGGCCTGGATCGCGTTCGCCCGCGACGGAGATCCGGGCCACCCCGGGCTCCCCGACTGGCCGCAGTACGACTGCGAGCGGCGAGCCACCATGCGCTTCGACACCGAGCGTGAGGTGCTCGACGATCCCGGCCAGGCGGATCGGGAGGCATTCGAGGCCGCAATCGCCTGATTCGCCACGGGAAGTGGCATTCTCTCCTTGACCGGCGCGGGCGGCTTGCCGATCAGAAAGCCGTACCGGCGGCGAAGTGGGAGCTCGGATGCACAGCTCGACGAACGAGTGCACGGGTGAGAGCAATGAGTGAGATCGTGGCGCTCCTCCTCGACGACGCGATGCCGCGCGAGCGGCTCGGGATGCTCCTGCACGCCGCCCGCAAGCGCAGCGGGCTCAAGCGGCGCCACGCCGCGGCCGCGGCCGGAACCACGGCCGCGATGTTGCGGCGCTACGAACGCGGCGAAGCCCACGTCCCCGCCGACGTCTGTGCCCTGCTGGCCGAGTGCTACGGAGACGATCTCACCGCGCACGTTCCCCTGCGGGTTCCGCCGCAGATCGACGACGGCAGCTTGGCGATCGGTGCCCAAGCACGCCGCGTCGGCTCGGCGCCCGGCGACGTGATCGCCGGCTACGTCGACATCGTGCATCGTTTGCGCTCCACCGAGCCCGGTGACCCGCTCGCATTGCGCTCCGCCGACATCATCGCGTTGGCCGGGGCGCTGGGCCAGGACCGCGACACGATCGAGCAACGCATCGCCGAGGTCCTCGGCTGTTCTCCCACGGAGGCCCGCCGGTTGCACGGCGAGTTGCTGCGCCGCAAGGTGATCCTGCCCGTCGCCGGGCTCGCCGCCGGCATGGCCGCGTTCGCGGGAGTGGCGTACGCCGCGCAGTCGCCGACGCCGACGGGAGCGCAGATCGAGACTCGATCGATCGTCGACACCGCGCCGGCAACGGTGGCGGCGACCACGCCGACCACCGAGGCTCGACCCGTGGTGAGCACCCCCACGACGAGCGCCCCCACGCCGAGCACTACCGTCACGACGCCCCCGGCGCCGGCGACCCACGTGGTTCCGCCGTCGTCCCCGCCGACGACCGCCGCGCCGCTCACCGACGCAACGGTGCCGCCCGCCGACGTCCCCGCCACGGTCGCTCCGCCTCAGCCCGACCCGAACGACCCCCCGGTCTCGGTGCTGCCCGGCGAGACGCCGATCACCATCATCGGAACGCCCGACTCCACCAGCCAGACCCCGTAACCGGCCGGCGAGACGCCCCGCGGCCTCGGCCCGCGCCGGTCACGGCCCGAGGTGCCACGCTTTCTCCCGGACGAACGCGCGCACACCCGATTCGGACATCGACACCCCGAGGCCGGAGTGGCGACGGCCGGCCCACGGCAGGCGCACACTCGACCGGTCGGAACGGTTCCAGTACGCGTTGGCGACGTCGAGGCGGCCGAGGATGCGCTCGGCCCGGTCGCGGTCACGCGTGAAGACCGCCGCGCCGAGGCCGAACTCGGTGTCGTCGAGGCACGCGACCGCTTCGGCGTCGTCGGCGACGCGCTGCACGCCGATGACCGGGCCGAAGGTCTCGTCGCGCATCACGCTCATCGTCGAATCGACGTCGACCAGGACGGTTGGTGCGAACCACGAACCCGGCGGATCCATCCGCTTCCCGCCGCACACGAGACGCGCACCCTTGCCGACCGCGTCGGCGACCTGCGCGTCGAGCACGTCGAGCTGCGCCGCGCGCGCGAGCGGACCGATGTCGGTGTGCTCATCGTGCGGATCACCGACCTGGTACGCGGCGACGACATCGGCGAACGCGGCGACGAACCGATCGAAGATCGCGGCGTTCACGTAGACGCGCTCGATGGCCGAGCACGACTGGCCGCCGTTGTAGAACGCGCCCTCGGCCACGGAGAACGCGGCCGACTCGAGGTCGACGTCCTCACACACGTAGGCGCCGTCCTTGCCCCCGAGCTCGAGCTGCAGGCGAACGAAGCGGTCGGCGACGGCGCGAGCGACGCGCCGCCCCGTTTCGTACGACCCGGTGAAACAGACCATGTCGATGTCGGCCGCGACCAGGTTCGCGCCGACCGGGCCGCGGCCGACGATCGTCTGGATCACGTCGACGGGTATCCCGGACCGGTGCATGAGATCGACGAGGCGCAACCCCGTGAGCGTGGCGTGTTCCGACGGCTTGTAGAGGACGGCGTTGCCGGTGAGCAGCGCGGGCACGATGGTGTTGAGTCCGACGAAATAGGGGTAGTTCCACGCGCTCACGTGCGCGACGAGCCCGACCGGCTCGTGCGTCACGCGCTCCTCGACGACCGACCCACCGCCCGCGGTCACCGTTCGCGCCGCGATCAGCGACCCGACGTGCTCGAGGTTCCAGTCGATCCGTTCGAGCACCGCGCGCACTTCGTTGCGCGACTGCGTGATCGGCTTGCCCATCTCGCGCGTCGTGATCTCGCGCGCACTCGTCGGCCTCGGCTTCGAGTAGACCGCGAAACACGCCGACGAGCCGCGCCCGCTCGTCGTACGGGCGCGCCGCCCACGCCGGCTGGGCCCGGCGCGCCCGATCGACCTTCTGTTCGACCTCGCGTGCGTCGGTCACCGCGACGCTCCGGACCAACTCGCCCGTCGCGGGGTCGTGCACCTCGAGCGAACGTTCCTCGCGGACGTCGGCCTCGGCCTCGGCGGCTCGGCTCGGCTCCGAACCCGCCGCCGGCGCAGCCGCCACGGCATGGAGCACGGCGCCGACGTTCGCGGTAACAGCCGGCGAGTCGTTTCCGGCCACCACCAGCGTCAGCCAGCGCGACTCCTTTTGGCCGGGTCGGCGTTCGAGTTGGCGCACGTAGCCGCGCTCCGCGAGCCGTTGCAGCGTCTCCTCGATGTCGTCGAGCGAGCGAAAGGCATGCCACCGTTCCGCGCGCTGCTTGAGCTCGCCCGGTGTTTGCGCACCACGCAGCAACAACACGCCGAGCAACGTGTACTCCGGCACCGACAACTGCAGCGCCTCGTCGATGACGTGCTTGTGCTTCACGACGCGCTGCCCCGTCGCCCGCACGCGGCGCGACACGCCCTTCTCGCGCAGGGCTTCGAGCGCCCGTTCGACCGTCGCCTCGTCGTACGCCACGATCGGGTCGCGATTGGTGCTCTGGTTGCACACGTTGATCAAGGCGTTGACCGACAACGGATAGTTGTCGGGCGTCGTGACTGCCTTCTCCATGAGGCAGCCGAGAACGCGCGCCTCCTCGGCACTCAGCTCGATCATCCGAGAACCAGCTCCGCGATCGTTCGCAGCTGGTCGGTGGCGCCGGAAACCACCATCGTCGTCACCGCGGACTCCCGCCACATCTCGAGGTCGTCGCGGATCTTCTCGCGCGGACCGACGAGCGCGACGTCTCGCACGAGCTGGGTCGGTACCGCGGCCGCCGCCTCGGCCTTCTTGCCGTCGAGGTACAGATCCTGGATCAGCTTGGCTTCGGCTTCGTAGCCCATCCGCCCGAACACGTTGTTGTGGAAGTTGACCTCGCGCGCGCCCATCCCACCGATGTACAGCGCCAGGACGGGCCGGTACATGTCGGCCGCGGCCTCGACGTCGTCGGCGATGATGACCGGCACGAGGCACGCGACCTCGAACGTGTCGGCCGTCCGCCGCGCGCCGGCGCGCCCGAACCCCTCGGCGAGCGCGTCGCGGTAGAAGCCGTCGTGCTGTGGCGCGTAGAACATCGGCAGCCAGCCGTCGGCGATCTCGGCCGCGAGCGCCACGTTCTTCGGGCCCTCGGCCGCGAGATAGATCGGCAGGTCGGCGCGCAGCGGATGGGTGATCGACTTCAGCGGCTTGCCGAGCCCGGTACCGCCCGGCCGCGGGAGCTGGTAGTGCTCGCCGTGCAGCTCGACCGGCGCCTCCCGGGCGAGCACCTGGCGCACGATGTCGACGTACTCGCGGGTGCGACCGAGCGGCTTGCGGTAATCGTCGCCGTACCAACCTTCGGCCACTTGCGGGCCCGACGCGCCCAGCCCGAGCACGAAGCGGCCGCCCGAGAGGTGATCGAGGGTGAGCGCGGCCATGGCCATCGCGGTGGGTGTGCGCGCGGAGATCTGGCAGATCGACGTGCCGAGCTTGATGCGCGAGGTCTGCGATCCCCACCACGCGAGCGGCGTCAGCGCATCGGACCCGTACGCCTCCGCGGTCCAGCACGAGTCGAAGCCGAGACGCTCGGCCTCGGCGAGCGCCTCCGGAACGCCGATCGGCGGCTGCGCGCCCCAGTAGCCGATCATGTACCCGAGCTTCAGGTCGTGTTGCATGCCTCGCAGCCTATGAGGACCGACGCGCGCACGTCGCCGTCGACGCAGAGCCAGGCCGCGAAGCCGCCTTCGGTGTCGGACACCACGAGCTCGACGGCATCGCGCGAGATCGAGACCGGCCCGGAACTCGATCTCGCGCACTGTGCACGCGCGGATGCCCCGGCGGGCGAGCTCCTCTTCGATCGCCGACCAGTACGCGGCGTTGTTGACGTGACCCACCACGTCGACATCAGTCGCCCGCAACGGCCACACACTCCGCGCCGCGCCGACGGGCGGCGGGGCGTGACGCAGGCGCGCCGAGACCCTGCGGCCGGCCGCGGTCGCGCCCCAGACCGCGTCGAAGCCCGCGGGCAACGGCGTCGGCGTGCCGCGTCGCGGATCCGTGTGGACCCAGATCGCGACCGCCTCCACGCAGGTGCGGTCGCCGACACGCACCCGCGAGGTGCGCTCGGCCCACCGCGCGCCGATGCCGCTGCACCAGGTCGACGCGGTCACGTCTGCACGAAAGCGCGGCGTCGCCGTGATCTGCAGATCCATGCGCCGCAGGATCCACAACCCCATACCGTCGATCTCGACGCTCGAGGCATCGGCGTCGGAGACCTCCTGCACGATGCGGGCCAGCCCGTCGAGGCGCAGTCGCGCATCCGGACCGACGTCGGCCAGACCAACATGGCGCGTGATGGTGGTGACGCGTTCCTCACCCACGGCCCGCAAGCTACCGGGCGACTAACTTCACGCCGTGATTCCGCCTCCCGATACGACGCCCGACCCGACGACCCGACCTCGAGATCCCGCCCGAAGGCTTCCGCCAGCACCGGTTCTCCGCCCCGCCCGGAGCGACCACGGTGTTGCTCGTCCGCCACGGCGAGTCGGCGCCCGCGCATCCCGACCGGCCGTTTCCGCTACCGCGACGGGCACGGCGACCCGCCGCTCGATCCGGTCGGCGAGGAGCAGGCCGAGTTGCTCGCGACTCGCCTGCAACACGAATCGATCTCCGCGATCTACGTCACCACGCTCCAGCGCACGCATCAGACCGCGGCGCCACTCGCCGCCCGCCTCGGACTCAGGCCCGTCGAGGAACCCGACCTCCGCGAGGTGTTCCTCGGCGACTGGGAGGAGGGCGAGTTCCGGCGCCGCGCCGCGATCGCGCGACCCGATCTTCGAGCAGATCTTCGTACAGGAGCGTTGGGATGTCATTCCCGGCGCAGAGCCGCACGACGCCTTCGACGACGCGCACGTGGGCCGGATTTCAACGCATCGTGGCCGCGCACCCCGACGAGCGTGTCGTCGTGGTCTCCCACGGCGGCGCGATCGCGCAGCTGATCCACCGCGTCACCGGCTCACGGCGATTCGCCTTCTCCGGCACCGACAACGCGTCGGTCAGTGAACTGGTTGCCGACGGCGAGCGCATCATCTTGCGCCGGTACAACGACGTCGCGCATCTGTCGCCACTCCGCCGAGAGCACTGACCAACGCGTCGTAGTCGGGCCCGGCCCTGCGCACCCTCGGTGGGAGCTCGATCTGCACGCCACCGAGCGGGACGCGGTTGACCGGATTCGCGGGATGCAGGCCCCGTAGGTGTCGGGGCATGACGTCGAGGTCGGCGATCCACCGATAGCCCGGCAGCGCGTCGGTCAACGCGCGCTCGAGGTCGGCCGCGAGCTCACGGTTGGTCCCGCCGAGGAGCGCGGTCGTCCAACGGTCGTCGGCGTCGCGCACACCGCCGAATCCATGCACGGAGATCACTACGTCGATGCCGGACAAGAACGCGCGCAGGCCGTCGGCGAGGTCGGGGTCGTACCGATGCGACGGCACGTGCCAGCGGAGGTCGTCAGGTTGAACGACCGCGTAGAACGATGCGCCGGCCGTCGCGGCCGCAGCCGCGGCGATTTCCGCGGTTCCCTGCTCGAGACCACCGTGCAACGCGCAGAGCCCGACCCGCGAGCCGCGCCACGTGGCGTTCCTCGACCCCTGCCGTCGCGAGCAGCTGATCAAGCATGGGAACCTCTTCGGCCGTCAGCTGTTGACGAGCAGTTCTTTGTACGGCGTTTCCTTCGCCGGGCCCGGCTCCTTCGGCAGGCCGAGGACGCGTTCGCCGAGGATGTTGCGCTGCACCTGGTCGGTGCCGCCGTAGATCGACGGTCCGGGCGAGAACAGCGTGACCTCTTGCACCATCCCGCCGCCCGGCGTGTCGGTGCCCATCACCATGCCGTACGGACCGATGATCTCGTGGCCGACTTCGCGCTGCAGGCGGAGAAGGTCACTCATCATCAGCTTCGCGATGTTCGGCTCGCCGCCGGTGCGCTGGCTCGGCGTCTTCGCCCGCAACGACGAGTACCGGCCGATCTGTTGCATCGTGTACAGCTGCGCGAGCTTCTGGCGGATGTTGGGATCGGCGTTCTTGCCGAGCTCCTGCGCAAGCTTCACGAGCCGTTGCGCGGCGGCCACGCCGCCGCCTCCCGTTCCGCCTGTGCGCACCTGACCGACGTGGTCGCCAGCGCGGTCGTCGAGCTGCGCGGCGATCGGACCGGGGAAGGCGTTGCCCGCCGCGCCCGAGCCCCGGTGCCGAGACCGGCCCGCTCGGCCATCAGCGTGGTGTTCGCCGCGGCCCAACCGTTGTTGAGACCACCGATGATGTCGTCGTCACTGCACACGCGCGCCGTCGATGAACACCTCGTTGAACAGCGCACGGCCGGTCATCTCCCGCAGCGGTCGGATCTCGACGCCGGGTTGACGCATGTCGAACTTGAAGTAGGTGATGCCCTTGTGCTTCGGCAGGTCGGGCGCGGTGCGCGCCAGCAGCATCCCGAGATTGGTGAGCTGCGCGGTCGACGTCCACACCTTCTGACCGGTAACGATCCACTCGTCGCCGTCCTTCACGGCCTTGGTGCCGAGACTCGCGAGGTCGGAACCCGCGCCGGGCTCCGAGAACAGCTGGCACCACGCGTCCTGGCCGTTCAGGATCCGGAGCAGGTCTTCGCGCTTTTGGCGCTCGTTGCCGTGGGCGACGAGGGTCGGCGCGGTGAGCAGGTAGCCGAGCCCGGCGGGCGGCCCGATCGCGCCGTGCTCGGTGATCACTTCGCTGACCACGTTCGCGAGATCGCGCGGCCAACCCTTGCCCCACGTGTCCTGCGGGAAGGTCGGTGCGGCGTATCCCGCCCGAGCGAGGATGTCCCACCACTCCCCGACCGTCAGATCGGGGTTCCAGTTCTCTTCGAGCCACGCCTTGACCTCGGCGCGTACGTCTTCGGGCGAAGGCATCGTCATGGAGGCGCAGGTTACCGTTCAACCACGGCGACCGACTCCTCCGACGAGGCGCCTCGGCCCTCACCGGCTCAGTCGAGGAGTTCGAGCACCTTTTCCGGGGGGCGCGCGATCACGGCGCGGTCGCCGACGAACACCACGGGTCGCTCCATCACCTCCGGATGGCTCGAGAGCACGTCGATCACCTGCGCGCGCGTCTGCACGTCGGCCTTGGTGAGGCCGGCGGCCTTGAACTTGGCGTCGGCGGTGCGAACGAGCGCGATCGGCTCGTCGGGAATCGCGTCGACGATGCGCTCGAGCGTGGCGCGGTCGGGCGGAGCGTCGAGATAGCGCACGACCTCGGCGTCGATGCCGCGCTCGGAGAGGATCTCGAGTGCGCCGCGCGACTTGCTACACGAAGGGTTATGGAAGATCTGCACCGGTTCCATGAGCGCCGACGCTAGCAATCGGAGGTACTCGGCGCGCTTGACGTCGATGGCACCGAGTGAGCGCAGATGGGGTGTCGTCCACTGCACGTCGAACAGCGTGGCCCCGTCGAGCCGCAAGAGCTCCACCGTCGCCCAGCACGCGACCTTCGAGGCGTCGCTCACGCGGTGGAACATCGACTCCCCCGCGAAGAGACGCCCGATCCGGACCCCGTACAAGCCGCCGGCGAGCTCGCCGTCGCGCCACGCCTCGACCGAGTGCACCCAACGCATCTCGTACAGACGTGTGTACGCGTCGACGAACGATCGGTCGATCCATCCGTGTTCGCGGGCCGGGTCACCACATCCGGCCAAGACGTCGGCGAACGCGGTGTCGACGCGGATCTCGAAGCGGTCGATCGCGCGGCGCAGCGTTCGGCTGCAGTGGAACCCGTCGAGCGGCATGATCCCGCGCGGATCGGGCGACCACCAGGCCAGCGTTCGGCCCACGTTCATCGGGAACAGCCCGCGCCGGTACGCGCTCAGCACGGTGCCCGGTTGGAGGTCGGCGCCGACGGCCACGATCTCGTCGACCGTGTCCGGGCCGTCGGCGTCGGGGAAGTCCCAGACGCACGGCGGCGGCTCGATCGGCGGCTCGATCGGCGGCTCGATCAGCATGGAGGCGAATCGCGGCGCCCGCTACGCGAGCAGTGCGCGCGCGATCTGACCGACTTGGATCTCGTCGGTCCCCGCGTAGATCTGCAGCACCTTGGCGTCACGCGCGAGCTGTTCGACCTCGTACTCGGCCATGTACCCGTTCCCGCCGAACAGCTGCACCGCCTCGAGCGCGACCTCGGTGGCGGCGCCCGCGGCGTAGAGCTTCATCGCGGAGGCCTGGGCGAGCGTCATCGACTTGCCCGCCTGCGACGACTCGAGCACGCGGAACACGAGGTTCTCGACATTCAGCCGCGCCACTTCCATCTTCGCGAGCTTGAGCTGGATCAGCTGGTAGTCGCCGATCGGCCGGCCGAACTGCCGTCGGTCCTTCGCGTAGTCGATGCACTTCTCCAAGCACCGCTCAATGATGCCGAGTGCCATCGCCGCCACACCCGAGCGTTCGATGATGAACGTTGCCTTGCTCGCCTCGCGCCCGCCGCTGCCGCGGAACGCATCTTCGCTCTCGCCGAGCAGCCGGTCACGACCGACGCGGACGTCGTCGAGGAACAGCATTCCGGTCGGCGACGAGTGCAGACCCATCTTGCGCAGCGGCTTCGACTGCTCGAGTCCGGGCATGCCCTTGTCGAGCACGAACTGCAACACCGTGCGCTCCGCCGGCGGGTTGCCCTCGTCGAGCTTGCAGATGAACACGATCGTGTCGGCGTAGGGGCCGTTGGTGATGAAGGTCTTCGACCCGTTGAGTAGGTACTCGTCACCGTCGCGGCGGGCGGTCGACGCCATCTGCCCGAACACGTCGGAGCCGGAGTTGGGCTCGGTGATCGCCCAGGCGCCGATCTTGTCGAGCGTCAAGAGGTCGCGGACCCAGCGCTTGCGTTGCGCGAGCGTGCCCTTCGAGTTGATCGCCGTCGCGGTGAGGCCCACCGACACCCCGAGCGCGGTGACCATGCCGGGTGAGCACTTGCAGAGCTCGATGATCGGCAGCAGCGTGAACCCTCCGCCCCGCGACTCGTCGCGCTCGGAACGGGCCGCGCCCACGCCCGCGGTGCCCGCGGCGGCCGCTTCCTCGGCCGCGACCCGCTTGTCGAAGCCGTCGGCCGCGAGCGAATCCATCCCGAACGTCGTGTACAGCTTGCGGAGCAGGTCGTAGGGCGGGAGATCGCCGTGCTCGAGCTCCTCACGGTGCGGGCGGATCTCGTTGTCGACGAACTGGCGCACGGCGTCGCGCACCATCTGGAGCTCTTCGGGCCATTCGAACATGGCCGGATCGTACGCGACGTGGCCGGCCGTCCCCCGAACGGGCCGACGAACCCGAATCCCGGGCGACGTTCCGGGGGTTTTCGGGCGGCTTTCACACGGTCCACGCGCACTTCGGACCGGGGGTTCAGTCCCGCGGCGCGGGGGTCGATGCAATCTCTCACGGAGGAAGTATCCGGGGGAGGGAACGGGATGGATCCCGGTGGAATCAGCGTGGCGCGTACCTTGCCGATCGACGGCGCGCTGCTCGACGACGTCTTGTTGCGGCTGCGCCGCGACGCCACCACGTCCGCGCTCCGTTGGACCCTCGGCGACCGTGGCACCGCCGAGGTCGAGATCGCGTTCACCTCGACCGGCACCGTCGCGTGCTCCTCGTGGACGACCCGCGCCCGGCTCTGGAGCAGCAGCGGTCTGGCCGTCACCGCGGCGACGGTGCGTCTCATCGCCGCCGGTCCCGACCACGTCGAGGTCGTCCTCGAGCCGAGTTTCACTCCCGGGGCCGCGTCGGACGACGAGGCCGCGGCCGCGCTCGTCGATCTCGCGCGCGGCCCTCGACGAGCTCTCCGAGGAGCTGCTCTGGCACGCGACAGCGAGCGGGACTCACACCCCGTGGCTGATTCGGACGCGCCGCGCCCGAAGGCATCTCCGCGCAATCTCGGGTTCATCGTCTCGTAGCAAACGCGCCGGGTGCCGGAAACGCGCCCCGGCCAAGATGGTGTCGCACAGCTCGGGCCGTCCGCCGCGCTCCCCCCGGGGCGGACGGCCCGGGACGGTGCCCACCCCATTCCTGCGCCGGCGGGGCTTCAGCGCAGCGACACCATCTCGGGAGTGATCGGTGCGGGCAGCAGCGTCTCCCCCATCAAGAACTCGTCGATCGCCGCCGCGCAGGAACGGCCCTCGGCGATGGCCCACACGATGAGACTCTGGCCCCGGCCCATGTCGCCGCACACGAACACGTTCTCGAGGTTCGTGCGGAAGCCGCCGTCGCGCACCACGTTGCCCCGTTCGTTGATCTCGACCCCGAGCTGTTCGAGCAGACCCGCGCGCTGGGGACCGACGAAGCCCATCGCGAGCAGCACGAGCTCGCAGGGAAGCTCGAAATCGCTCCCGACGATGCGCTCGAAGGTCATCCGGCCGTCGACGAACGTCTGCTCGACCTCGTGCGCGCGCAGGGCACGGAGATTCCCCGCATCGTCGCCGAGGAAGCACTCGGTGTTGACCGCGTACACGCGTTCGCCGCCCTCCTCGTGCGCGGACGTGACGCGGTAGAGCATCGGATACGTCGGCCACGGCATCGACTCGACGCGCTCGTCAGGCGGGCGGGGCAGGATCTCGAACTGGTGCACCGACGCCGCGCCCTGGCGGATCGCGGTGCCGAGGCAGTCGGCGCCCGTGTCGCCACCGCCGATGATCACGACCCGCTTGTCCCGGGCCGAGATCGGCGACTCCTCGAGGTCGCCCTCCTGCACGCGGTTTCCCCACGGCAGGTATTCCATGGCCTGGTAGACGCCTTGGAACTCGCGACCGGGAACCGGGAGATCGCGCCACGCGGTGGAGCCGCCCGCGAGCGCGACCGCGTCGAACTGTTGGAGATCGCCGACCGGCACGTTCTCGCCCACATTCGCGTTCGTCTGGAACTGCGTGCCCTCCGCCTCCATCTGCGCGACTCGGCGGTCGAGATGACGCTTCTCCATCTTGAACTCGGGAATCCCGTAGCGCAGCAGACCGCCGATGCGATCGGCGCGCTCGAAGACGGTGACGTCGTGGCCGGCACGCGTCAACTGCTGCGCGACGGCCAAGCCCGCGGGCCCACTCCCGACGACCGCGACCCGCTTCCCCGTCTTGTTCTCGACGAGCACGGGCCGCACGAATCCGTCTTCCCACGCACGGTCGACGATCTCCACCTCGATCTGTTTGATCGTCACGGGCGGCTCGTTGATGCCGAGCACGCAGGCCGCCTCACACGGGGCCGGGCACAGCCGGCCCGTGAACTCGGGAAAGTTGTTCGTCGCGTGGAGACGGTCGGCCGCAGCTTCCCACCGGTCGCGGTACACGAGGTCGTTCCACTCCGGGATGAGGTTCCCGAGGGGGCAACCGGTGTGACAGAACGGGATCCCGCAGTCCATGCACCGCGCACCCTGCGTTCGCACCTTCTCCGCGGGAAAGTCCTCGTAGACCTCCTTCCAGTCGGCGACCCGAACCGGGATCAACCGCCGCTTCGGCAGCTCCCGGTCGTGCTTCATGAACCCCGAGGTCTCACCCATGACTCTTCGTCGCCTTCACTCGACGCCGGGATACCCGGCTTCGCTCCGCCGGCCGTACCAAAGCACGATCACACACGTGACTCATCCGCGCGCCGCTGCCATCACGGCTTCGTCGACGTCGACGCCTCGTTCGACGGCGTCGCGTTGGGCTTCGAGCACACGCTTGTAGTCCTTCGGGAAGATCTTGGTGAACAGGCGCACGTTGTGGAGCCAGTTGGCGACAAGGCGTTCGGCGACGGGCGAGCCCGTCAGCTCCGCGTGCAGCTTGATGACGTCGTGCAACCATTCGGCGTCGTCTTCGTCGTCCAGCGCCTCGAGGTCGACCATCTCCCGGTTCACACGCAGGAACAACGATCGGTCCGGATCGAGAACGAACGCGAACCCGCCGCTCATCCCCGCCGCGAAGTTCCGGCCGGTCGGCCCGAGGATCACCGTGCGCCCGCCGGTCATGTACTCGCAGCCGTGGTCGCCCACGCCTTCCACCACCGCGGTCGCACCCGAATTCCGCACGCAGAACCGCTCGCCGACGAGCCCGCGGATGAACACGTTGCCCACGGTCGCGCCGTAGAGGATCACGTTGCCGGCGATGATGTTCTCTTCCGCGACGAACTCCGCGGTGCCGCGCCGGGCGCAACACCAGCGTCCCGCCGGAAAGGCCCTTTCCGAAGTAGTCGTTGGCGTCGCCCTCGAGCCGCAACACCATGCCTCGCGGCACGAAGGCGCCGAAGCTCTGACCGGCCGAACCCTGGAACGTGAGATCGATCGTCCCGTCGGGCAGACCGTCACCGCCAAAGCGTCGCGTCAGCTCCGAACCCAGCATCGTGCCGACGGTGCGATTGACGTTGCGGATCGCGTACGACTTGCGGAGGTGACCCGAACCGCTGTCGAGCACGGCCTGCGCATCGGCGATCAGTTGCCGGTCGAGCGCCTCGTCGAGGCCGTGATCTTGGCCCTTCGAGCAGAACATCGTCTGTTCGTACTTGTTCACCGGGGTTGCGAGGATCGGCGAGAGGTCGAGGCCCTGCGCCTTCCAGTGCTCGACCGCCCGGTGCACGTCGAGCATCTCGACGTGGCCGATCGCCTCCTCGATCGTGCGAAAGCCAAGGGCGGCGAGGTGCTCGCGCACCTCCTCGGCGATGAACTCGAAGAAGTTGACGACGAACTCGGGCTTGCCCGAGAACTTCTTGCGCAGTTCGGGGTTCTGGGTCGCGACACCGACGGGGCACGTGTCGAGGTGGCACACGCGCATCATCACGCAGCCGCTCACGACGAGCGGCACGGTCGCGAACCCGAACTCCTCGGCACCGAGCAGCGCCGCGATCACCACATCGCGGCCGGTCTTCAGCTGGCCGTCGACCTGCACGACGATGCGGTCACGCAGTCCGTTCAACAACAGCGTCTGCTGCGTCTCGGCCAGACCCAGCTCCCAGGGCGCGCCGGCATGCTTGATCGACGTGAGCCGCGCCGCGCCGGTTCCACCGTCGTGGCCGGAGATCAAGACCACGTCGGCGTGCGCCTTCGACACACCCGCCGCCACCGTCCCGACCCCGACCTCGGCGACCAGCTTCACGTGGACGCGAGCCCGGTCGTTCGCGTTCTTCAGGTCGTGGATCAGCTGCTTGAGGTCTTCGATCGAATAGATGTCGTGGTGCGGCGGCGGTGAGATCAAGCCCACTCCCGGCGTGGAGTGCCGCGTCTTCGCGATCCACGGGTACACCTTGTGGCCGGGAAGCTCGCCACCCTCGCCCGGCTTCGCACCCTGCGCCATCTTGATCTGCAGGTCGTCGGCGTTGACGAGGTACTCGCTCGTGACGCCGAAACGTCCCGACGCGACCTGTTTGATCGCGCTGCGCCGCGAGTCGCCGTTGGCGTCGCGCACGAACCGGTCGGGATCCTCGCCACCTTCACCGGTGTTCGAACGCGCCCCGAGCCGGTTCATCGCGATCGCGATGTTCTCGTGTGCCTCCTTGGAGATGGAGCCGTAGCTCATCGCTCCGCTGGAGAACCGCTTGACGATCGCGTCGACCGGTTCGACCTCGTCGATCGGCACCGGCGGGCGGGCATCGGTCCGCAGCTCGAACAGGCCGCGCAGTGTCGCCCGGCGCCGCGACTGGTCGTCGACGAGCTTGGTGTACTCCTTGAAGACGTCGTAGCGACCCGTACGGGTCGAGTGCTGCAGTTTGAAGACCGTCTCCGGGTTGAAGAGGTGGTACTCGCCCTCGCGGCGCCACTGGTACTCGCCGCCCACGGTCAGCTCGCGGTCCGCGAGCTCGCTCGGGCGGTCGGGGTACGCGAGACGGTGACGGCGCGCGATCTCGGTGGCGATCACGTCGAGGTCGATGCCCTCGATGCGCGACGCGGTGCCGGTGAAGTACTCGTCGATCAGCGACCTCTGGAGCCCGACGGCTTCGAAGATCTGCGCGCCGGTGTACGAGGCGACGGTGGAGATGCCCATCTTCGACATCACCTTGAGAATGCCCTTGCCCGCGGCCTTGACGTAGTTCTTGACGGCCTTGCGCTCGGTCAGCCCGCTGAGCACGCCCTCGCGGCAGAGGTCGCGGATGGTGTCGAACGCGAGGTAGGGGTTGATGCCGCCCGCGCCGTATCCCAACAGCAGCGCGAAGTGATGCACCTCGCCGCGCTTCGCCCGTCTCGACCACGAGCCCCACCTGCGTGCGGGTCTTCTCCCGGACGAGGTGGTGGTGCACGGCGGCCGTGATCAACAGCGCGGGTATGGGTGCGTTCTCGGCGTCGGCGTAACGATCGGAGAGGATCACGAGGTTCGCACCGTTCGCGATCGCCTCGCTCACCTGCGTGCGCACATTGTCGATCGCCATGCGCAGGCCTTCGCCGCCCTCGGCGACCGGGTAGTGGCAATAGACCGAGAACGGCGTGAAGCCCGGGACCGCGGAGTCGGCGTCGTCGATGTAGCGCAGCTTCGCCAGCTCCTCGTTGGTGAGAATCGGCGTGGAGCACACGATCTGGCGACAGGAGTCGGGCGTGGGGTCGAGGAGGTTGCCCTCGGGACCGAGCGCGGAGTTGAGCGATGTCACGAGCGCTTCGAAGTTGGCGTCGAGCGGCGGGTTCGTCACCTGCGCGAACAGCTGTTTGAAGTAGTCGTACAACATGCGGGGCCGGTCGGAGAGCACCGCCGCGGGCGTGTCGGTTCCCATCGAGCCGAGCGACTCGACGGCGTTGCGCGCCATGGGCGCGATGATCAGGCGCAGGTCTTCGTCGGTGTAGCCGAACATCCGCTGCTGTTGCACCGCGGAACTGTGTTGGGGGACGAGCGGGAACTGCGGCGGCAGCTCGTCGAGGTGCACGAGGCCCGCGTCGAGCCACTCTTCGTAGGGGTGCTGCGCGGCGAGATCGGCCTTGATCTCCTCGTCGGGGATGATCCGTCCCTGCGTGGTGTCGACGAGGAAGATCTTCCCGGGCTCCAACCGGCCCTTCGTCACGATCTTCGCGGGATCGATGTCGAGTACCCCGACCTCGCTCGCCATGATCACGCGGTTGTCGTCGGTGACCCAGTAGCGCGACGGTCGCAGGCCGTTGCGGTCGAGGACGGCGCCGATCACCGTGCCGTCGCTGAACGCGATCGACGCGGGACCGTCCCACGGCTCCATCAACGCGGCGTGATAGCGGTAGAACGCCTTGCGGGGCGCGTCCATGCTCTCGTGGTTCTCCCACGCCTCCGGGATCATCATCAAGATCGCGTGGTGCAGCGGACGGCCGGCGAGGTTCAGCAATTCGAGCGCTTCGTCGAACCGGGCCGTGTCCGATCCGCCGGGCGTGCAGATCGGGAACGCGCGCTCGAGATCGCCCGGAAGCACGTCGCTCGCCATCACGCCTTCACGGGCGCGCATCCAGTTCTCGTTGCCTTGCACGGTGTTGATCTCGCCGTTGTGGGCGAGCATGCGGTACGGGTGTGCGAGCGGCCAGCTCGGGAACGTGTTGGTGCTGAACCGGGAGTGCACGAGCGCGAGCGCGCTCTCGAAACGCTCGTCGCGCAGGTCGGCGTAGAACTCGCCGAGCTGATCCGGCGTGAGCATCCCCTTGTAGACGACGACCCGGCCGCTGAGCGACGCGAAGTACGCGTCGGTCTCACGCTCGATCCGCTTGCACGCGAGGTAGACGTGGCGCTCGAGCTCGTCGCCGACGAGACCGTTCTTGGCCACGAACACCTGCACGAACGCGGGCATCTGTTCGCGTGCCGACGCGCCCGGCCGCGTGGTGTCGACCGGAACCGAGCGCCAACCGAGCACTGCGAAGCCCTCGTCGGCGAGCACCTTGGCGATCGCATCCGTCGTTGCGTCGACCCGGTCGACGGGCACGAACGCGATACCCGTGGCGTACGCCCCGGCGGGCGGGAGGTCGAAGCCCACGGTCGCCCGGTAGAAGCTGTCGGGCATCTGCACCAAGATCCCGGCGCCGTCGCCGGTGTCGGGCTCGGCCCCGGCCGCGCCACGATGGTTGAGGCAGCAGACCGCGGTGAGCGCCTGGTCGACGATCGTGTGACTCTTGCGCCCCAGCATGTCGACGACGAAGCCGACGCCGCACGAATCGTGCTCGAATCGGGGGTCGTAGAGCGGGGGTAACTCGCGATCAACCACTGCGGCGTCGTCCTCGTTTCGGGCGGTCAGCTCCGTTGGGATACTGGCCGCCGCGGGACGACATTGGCCCGTGGCGGAGCACGTCGATTGTAGCGGCGAGACCCCCGGTCTCGTCGAACGGATTCCGCGAGCGGATTCGCTCATCGGGCGCCGGGCGGCCCCGGGTCGGAGTGGATCTTCAGGCCCACGGCCTGGGCCAACGCGGCGCGAGACCGAAGAGCTGCTCGACGCCGATCGTGGCCCCGGCCAGGGCGCCGACACCGCGCAGACCGTCGAGCCGCGCGCCCCGCAGGTCGACGGCAGCGATCCGGGCGTTCGAGAAATCGGCGCCGGCCAGATCGGAGCCGGCGAAGGTGACCTGTTCGAGGCGACCCCCGATGAACTCGGCTCCCACCAGCGCGCAGCTCGCGAACTCGACCTCGCGCAGACCGCAGAGCCGGAGGTTCGCGTCCTCGAGCTTGCAGCCGCTGAACGTGACGTGGCGCAGATCGGCCTGCGCCAGGTCAAGCGCCGAGGCCCGGCAGTCGACGAGCCGCACCCGCTGCCAGACCGCTTCGGTGAAGTCGCAGCCCGAGAGGTCGCAGCGCACGAGCTGCACGTCGACGAGGCGCGCCCGGGCGAATCCGGCGCCGGGATGGCGGGCGTCGGCGACTTCGGCGCCGATGAGCTCGCCGTCGTCGTCGAGCTCCAGCGATCTCACCGAGCGACCCGGCGCATTCACGACCGCGATCGTCGCGCGCCGGGGTATCCTGGGCCTCGATGTCGTGATCCGGCCGCCTTCCGAGCCTTTCCCCGCTGCTCGACCGCAGGTGCTGCCGTGTCGTCTTCTGTGCCTTCCTCGTTCGCCTCCCTCGTCGCCCGTGACGTCACCAGGTCGTACGGGCCACGCCTCGTCCTCGATCGGGTCTCGTGCACCGTCGGGCCCTTGCACCGCGTGGGCGTCGTGGCGCCGAACGGCACGGGGAAGTCGACGCTGCTCAAGATCCTCGCCGGTCTCGATGCCCCCGATTCCGGAAGCGTCACGCGCACGCCGCCCGGCGCGACGGTCGGATATCTCCCCCAAGAGCCCGAACGGCGAGCAGGCGAGACCGTGCGCGCGTATCTGGCCCGGCGTACCGGGGTCGCGGACGCCGAGACCGCGCTGGAAGGCGCGGCCACCGCGCTCGCCGAGCAGCGGGCGGGCGCCGACGACCTCTACGCCGAGGCGCTCGACCGGTACCTCGCGCTCGGCGCGGCCGACTTCGACGCCCGCGTCGGCGCGGTCGTGCGCCGATCTCGGTCTGGCCGAGCGTGTCGTCGACCTGGAGATGCCCGCACTCTCCGGTGGTCAGGCGGCGCGGGCGAACCTGGCCGCGATCGTGCTCGCGCGTTTCGACGTGTTCTTGCTCGACGAACCGACGAACGACCTCGACTTCGCCGGCCTCGAGCGCCTCGAGCGTTTCCTGCGCGACGAGCTCACCGGCGGCGCCGTGATCGTGTCGCACGACCGGGCGTTCCTCGACCGGACGATCACGTCGGTCCTGGAGCTCGACGAGCACGCGCATTCGGCCACCGAATACGCGGGCGGCTGGCAGTCGTACCTCGACGAGCACGCGACCGCCCGCCGTCACGCCGAGGAGCGCTACGCGCAGTACCGCTCGCAGCGCGGCGAGCTCCTCGACCGGGCCCAGCGCCAACGCCAATGGTCGGTCCAGGGCAAGACCAAGGCGAAGAAATCGGGCGAGACCGACAAGTTCATCCGCGAGTTCAAGCGCAACAGCAGCGAGCACGTCGCGGCCAAGGCAAAGATCACCGACCGCGCCCTCGCCCGGCTCGACGCCGAAGCGGTCGACAAGCCCTGGGAAGGTTGGGACCTCCGCATGGAGATCGCGACCGCGCCCCGCAGCGGCGCGGTCGTGGCCCGGCTCGCGGGCGTGGTCGTGCAACGGGGCGACTTCACGCTCGGACCGATCGACCTGCAGGTCGAGTACGGCGAGCGCGTCGCGATCCTCGGCGCGAACGGGGGCGGCAAGACCACGTTGCTCGACACCATCGTCGGCCGGCGCCGGATCGACGCGGGCGAACGTTGGGTCGGTCCGGGCGTGATCGTCGGCGAGCTCGACCAGGCCCGCGACGCGTTCGGCGGCGACGCGCCGCTGCTCGCCCGCTTCGAGTCCGCGAGCGGCTTGGTCACGAACGAGGCCCGGTCGCTGCTGGCGAAGTTCGGGCTCGGCGCCGAGCACGTCGCCCGCCCGGCCGGGACCCTCTCGCCGGGAGAGCGCACGCGGGCGTCGCTCGCGCTGCTCGGCGCGAAGGGGGTGAACTGCCTCGTGCTCGACGAGCCCACCAACCACCTCGACCTCCCCGCGATCGAACAGCTCGAATCGGCGCTCGAGAGCTACGCGGGAACCCTGTTGCTCGTCACCCACGACCGCGCCCTGCTCGAAACGGTCTCCGTCACCCGCCGCATCGAGGTGGACGCAGGTGCGATCACGCTCGACGTTCCGGCCGACTGACACCGGCGCGGGCCGCGTAGAACGCGACCGCGGCCGCGGTCGCCACGTTCAAGGAGTCGGCGCCCGGTTCCATCGGGATCCGCACCCGCCGGTCGGCGGCCCGCAGCGACGCCTCGGAGAGACCGGGGCCTTCGGCCCCGAACACGAGCGCGGCTCGCTCGGGCCACTCGACACGGTCGATCGGGGCCGCGTCGGGCGCGGGTGTGAGCGCGAACGTGGTGAAGCCGTGCCGGCGCACCTCGTCGATCGACTCGACGCGGGTCCAAGGGAGCCGCAGCACGTGCCCGATCGACACCCGCACGCAGCGGCGGTAGAGCGGATCGGAGCATTCGTGGTCGAGCAGCACCGCATCGACGCCGAGCGCGGCCGCGCTGCGGAACAGGACCCCGAGGTTCTCGTGGTCGTTCACCCGTTCCAACACCGCGATCCGCCGCGCCCCCTCGAGCACCGATTCGACCGGCGGCAGCGGCCAACGGTCGGCCGCCGCGACGGCGCCACGGTGCAGGTGGAAGCCCACGACCCGCCGCAGCACGGCCTCCGATGCCACATAGACAGGAGCCGCCGTCTCGGACACGACGTCGGAGAGGGCCTCGTACTGAGCCGGCGTCAGGAGCACCGACCGGACGGAGCGGCCCGAGCCCAGCAACCGGCGTACGACGAGCGGTGACTCGGCGATGAAGAAGCCCCGCTCGGCCTCGACCCGACGGCGAAGGTCGGGATCGACAAGATCGACGTAGTCGGTCACGCGGGGGTCGGTTGGATCCTCGACGACCTCGGGCGCGCGCACGACTCCACCTTGGCACGAGCCAACGCACCGGCTCGGTGTCGCCGGCGGCCGGGGGCGAAAAAACCTTTGAAATTGGGCCTGAGATCCACGCATCGACGGAGCGAACGTGTCACGATGCTTCCCGCAAGTCCCAACATCGCATGGAGGAAATGTGAATCGCAGCCAGCTGCTGAACGAGCTCGCCGAACGCAACGAATGGACGCGCAGGGAAGCCGACGCGTTCCTGACCTCGTTCACCGATCTCATCACTGCGACGGTGTCGACAGGTGAGGACGTTGCGATCTCGGGCTTCGCGAAGTTCCGTCGCATCGACCGCCCGGCGCGCATGGCGCGTAACCCCGCGACCGGCGAACAGGTACGGGTCGCGGCCAAGCGCGTCGCCCGCATCACGCCGCTCAAGGCCTTCAAGGACGCGGTCCTTTCGGGCAAGAAGGCGCCCGCGAAGAAGGCACCCGCCAAGAAGACCGCCGCGAAGAAGGCACCCGCCAAGAAGACCGCGGCAAAGAAGGCACCCGCCAAGAAGACCGCCGCGAAGAAGGCACCCGCCAAGAAGAAGGCGACCAAGCGCCGCTGAGCGCGGCTCCGCCGGCCGTAACGACGAAGAAGCCCGGGCCCGGCGCCCGGGCTTCTTCGCGCGTACGCTCGGGTCGGTGGGCGACGCGCTGCACGAAGTCGAGCTGGTGCGCGTTCGGCTTCCACTCGTCACGCCCTTCCGAACCGCGCGCGCGACGACGACGGTCAAGGACGCGCTCCTCGTGCGCGTGCAGACGGCCGCGGGGACCGGATGGGGGGAATGCACCGCCCCGGTGTCGCCCGAGTACGACGGAGAGACGATCGACGCGGCCCGGCTCGCGTTACGCGACCACCTGCTTCCCCGCGCGTTCGCGGGCGCCCGTTTCGACGACGTCCGGGGGAACTCCACGGCCCGCGCCGCGCTGGAGTGCGCCCTGATCGATGCGAGATTGCGCGCCGAATCGGTGTCGCTCGCAACCTGGCTCGGCGCCGGACAGCGCGACGGTCGACGCGGGCGTCGCGGTCGCCATCTTCGATGAGCTCGACGAGCTCCGCCGGGTCGTTGCCACGCACTTCGAAGCCGGCTACCGCCGGATCAAGTGCAAGATCGCGCCGGGCCACGACTCCGACACGCTGCGAGCCGCGCGCGCCGAGATCGGTTCGGACGCCGATCTCGCGGCCGACGCGAACGGCAGCTACGACCTCGTCGGGGCCATGCGCCTCTTCGACGACATCGACGAGGTGGGGCTGCAATGCGTGGAGCAACCGTGCGCGCCCGAGGCGGTGGAAGACCACACCCGCCTCGTCGAGACGGTGAGCACGCCGATCTGCCTCGACGAGACGATCACCAACGTCGCGGCCGCCCGCGACGCAATCGCCCGGAGGGCGTGCGACGCGATCGCCGTCAAGGTCGGGCGACTCGGCCTCACCGGAGCGCGCGCGGTGCACGACGCGTGCGTGCAGGGCGGCATCGCAGCGGTCGCGGGAGGGATGTTGGAGACCGGCGTCGGGCGCGCCGCGCTCGTCGCGGTGGCCGCGATGCCCGGGTTCACGATGACGGGCGATTGTGCCGGCTCCGCCCGCTACTTCGGACCAGACGGTGACATCACCGAGCCGTTCGTCGTCGAGAACGGCACGCTGCGAGTGCCCTTCGGGCCCGGGCTCGGCGTCGAGCCGCTCCCCGACCGCCTGGCGCGCTGCACGATCGCGCGCGAGCGCATCACCGCCCGAGGCTGACGGCCTGACCCGGCTCAGGCCGGTGAATCGCCGCGCTCACGTTTGAGCCACGGGCGGACCATCACGATCGAGTCCTCGGGGTGGTCGGGGTCGAGCCGCAGCACGATCGGGTCCGTGAACGGCTCGCCGGCGGCCCAGTCCTCCACGATGGCCGGGGTCTCGTCCTTGGCCGGTTCGAGCACGTCGCGCAGGCCGAGCATCCCCGCGGCCAGCGCGGTACCGATCGAGGTCCGGCGGAAGCGCTCGATCGGCGCGGGCGCCGCATGTCCTTCGAGCGCCGCCTCGGCGCCGTCGTCGCCCGGTTCACGGTCGTCGCCCGGTTCACGGTCGTCGCCCGGTGCACGGTCGTCGCCCGGTTCCGTGACGTCCTCGTCGTCGTCGAGCACGGCTTCACGGTACCGGCCCGGGACGGGTACCGTGGTGCCGATGGCGAACGTATGTTCGATCTCGGCCGAGGTCCGGCCCGCACTGCAGTGGCAGCCGACGCTGCTCGGCGCCTTCGGCGCGCGGCCGGAGTTCGACCCGACGTTTCGCGACGCGCACCGCATCGTGCTCGGCGACGGCGCGTGGGTCGATCACGTCGGGGGCTGGGTCCGCGGCGCCGACGCGCTGTTCGAGGTCGTCGTCGCCGCCGCGCCGTGGGAGCACCGAACCGTCCGCATGTACGACCAAATGGTGGCCGAGCCCCGGCTCACCGCGTGGTACGGCCGCACCCTGCGCGACGACACCGTGCCCGCCATCCTCACCGAGATGGCCGGCGCGCTGCGCGCCCGGTACGAGCGGGCCTTCGACGGCGTCGGCGCCGCGCTCTACCGCGACGGGCGCGACAGCGTCGCCTGGCACGGCGACCGGGTCGATCCCACACTCGACGAACCGCTGGTCGCCATCGTGTCGCTCGGATCGGCGCGCACGCTACGGATGCGCCCGCGTACACGCCGAGGTGAGAGCCGGCCCTTCCGCTTGTTGCCCGGCGACCTGTTCGTGATGGGCGGCACGGCGCAGAGCACATGGGAACACGCGGTGGCGAAGGTCGCCCGGGCGGGCGCGCGGGTCAGCCTGCAGTTCCGCCACTCGACGTAATTCGCGGGGCGGCGTCGACGTAGCGGACGTCGAACGTCGTGCGATCGATGGCCAGCGCCCCGATCCGACCCGCGCCGAGCGCCAACGACCGCGTCGTCCAGCCCTCGACCCGCGCCGGCACATCACGCAGTCGCGTGGCGATGCCGATCCCGAGGGCCTTGAGGTAGGCCTCTTTCGCGGTCCACGACTCCAGGAACGACCGCAGCCGCGCGTCGTCGCTGTCGAGCGCGAGCCAGCCGGCGTGTTCCTCGTCGGTGAGCACGCGCGCCGCGAGCGCGTCGCAGCCGCGACCGCGTCCGCACCGCTTCGACGTCGACGCCGACCCGCGCCCCGCCCTCGGCGAGCGCGATGACGCCGAACGAGCCCGAGTGACTCAGGCTGAACGAGATCCGATCGTCGCCGGCGAGCGTCGGCCGACCGTGAGTGGGATGTCCGCAGTGCTCGCACCGGCGCGAGATCGCAATCGCGGCGGGTCGACCCCGACGGTCTCGGCCAGCACCGTGCGCAGCGTCGCACGCGCGACCCGTATCGACGGCGGCGCGTGGCGTTCTTCGGACGGCAGCAGACCGTCGAGCCGCTCGATCGCCGACGCCGGCCTGTCGAGATCGACCGAGAACACGCGCACGACGTCGGGAGACACCCGGACACGCTAGTTGCGTGCTACAGCTTCAGAATGCTGATCGTCGCGTCCGACACCCACCGGGCGCACCACCCTCGCGAGCCGTTTGCCGACGCGGGCCACCTCGTCGATCCACCGGAGGTTCCCGAGCGGGTCGACCGTATCCTCGCGGCGATCGCCGGCTCCGGGCTCGGCACACCCCGCCCGCCGCAGGCCAACGGCACGGACGCGATCTTGCGGGTCCACTCGCCGGAGTACCTCGACTTTCTGGAACACGCCCACGCCCGATGGCGCGCCGCGACCGGTCGGGAGGAATCGTCGGAGGCGGTCGCGTACGCCCGAGCGATCCGCGGCCAGCCGCACGTCGAGCTGCGGCACATCGTCGCGCAACTCGGTTGGTACTCCCACGACACCGATCCGATCCTCGCCGGCACGTACGCGGCGGCGATCGGCGCAGTCGACGTGACGCTCACCGCGTGGACGGCCGTAGCCGACGGCGGTGAGCGCGCCGCGTACGCGCTCACTCGACCGCCCGGACACCACGCGGCGGCCGATTCCTTCGCGGGCTACTGCTACTTGAACAATGCCGCGATCGCGGCGCAGGCGTGGACCGATCGCGGCGCACGGGTGGCGATCGTCGACGTCGACTACCACCACGGCAACGGGACGCAACAGATCTTCTACGACCGCGACGACGTGTTGTTCGTCTCGCTGCACGCCGATCCTGGTTTCGAGTACCCGTTCCTGCTGGGCTTCGCCGACGAACGGGGCCGGGGTGTCGGCGCGGGCTGCAACCACAACTTCCCGCTGCCGGCCGGCACCGAGTGGCACACGTACGCGCCCGCGCTCGAAGCCGCGCTCGACGTCGTCCGGGCCTACGGTCCGGACGCGCTGGTCGTGTCGCTGGGCGTCGACACCGCAGCCGAAGACGCCGACACCTTCCGGCTCGTCGCCGACGACTACCCGCGCATCGGCAACCAGATCGCTGCGCTCGACCGGCCGACGCTCGTGGTGCAAGAGGGCGGGTACTGCCTCGACGTGCTCGGTCGCAACGTGGTGGGGGTGTTACGCGAGCTCGGTTGACCGGCCGCTTTCCGGCCGGGACTCGCCGCCGCGTCAGTCGTCAGGGGCACCCTTCCCCCGAAGAGAGCGGGCGCCGGAGAACAGCGCGAGCACCAACGCCCAGACCGCGCCGACCAAGAGCACCTCGGTCGAGTACGACTTCGAGAACGGGCCCGCGACGAGCACCCCGAGCGGCACGGTGCCACCGAACGCCATGATCCACAGCGCCATGACCCGGCCCCGTTCCTCGTCGCGGAGTTGCTTTTGGAGGATGGTCGACAAGCACGTGACCACGAGGAAGTACATGTACCCCAGCACGCACACGACCACGAACGCGGCCGCGACACTCCGGACGAGGCCGAAGGCGGCGAGCGAAACGGCGAACAGCACGAACCCCGGCCGCAACAGCGCGACCTTCGAGCGCCGGGCGAACACGCTGCCCACCGTGAGCACGCCCAGCGCGGCGCCCAGACCGAAGGCCGCGTACAAGAAGCCGTAGGTGGCGCTCGACGAATCGATGGAGAGGTTGTACTCCGCGACGAGCGGCATGATGCCGACGAACGTCACCGAGAAGAACGAGAACGTAATGAGGGTGAGGAGCACGTAGCTGATCACGGGGTCGGTGCGCGCGATCCGGATCCCGGAGAGCAAGCGGTGCTCGACCCGGTCGGGTCCGGGCGGAGCCGCGTGGCACGGGTAGCGCGCCCATACGAGACCGATGACGGCGAACACGTAGGTCACGGCGTTGACCGCGAACACCGGACCTGCTTCGAGCCGCGAGTAGATGAGCGCGCCGATCGCGGGCCCGATCACCCGCGAGAGGTTCATCTGGACCGACGTGAGCGCGACCGCGCCGGTCAGGTCTTCCCGGGGCACCAGTGTCGGCAGGATCGCACTCAAACCCGGCGCGCCGAGCACGTTCGCGATGCCGATCGCGAACACGATCACCACGATCAGGACGTGCGACGGGTGCGATGTCCACGCGACGAACGCCAGCCCGAACGAGAGGCCACCCTGCAGTACCTGCATGCTGACGAGCAACCGGCGCCGGTCGACGCGGTCGGCGAGCAGGCCGCCGATCATCGACAAGAACAGGAGCGGTCCGAGCTGGCCGAAATACAACAAGCCGACGTAGAAGCCACTGTGCGTCGAGCGCGAGTCCGTAGGCGCCGAGGATGACGTTTTGCATCCACGTGCCGATGTTCGACGCGAAGGTGCCGACGTACACGATGCGAAAGTCGCGATGGCGCAGCGCCGCCGCCGCGGTGCCGCGCTGATACGCGATGTCGCCGTCGACGAGGGCGTCCTCGACATCCTCGAGCTCAGGACTCCCCGGCGACGACAGCATGCCGCTGAACCCTACCGAGAGGGCATGCGCGCCCGAGTCGGTCAGTACACCGGCACGGTGCCGATGACGTGTTCCGCTTCGAGGCGCGCGAGCTCGTCGTCGTCGATGCCGAGCTCGCCGCCGAGCACCTCGGCGGTGTACTGGCCGAGCGTCGGCGCGGGCGCCGTCCACACTCGCTGCGGACCGCCGGAGAGGCGCACCGGCCAGGTCGGGTAGTACTGGTCACCGACCAGCGGGTTCGCGATCTCCTCGAAGAACCCGCGGGCGCGCATCTGCGCGTCGTCGAGGGTTGCGTAGCCCGGGACCACCGCGGCCGCGGCCACTGCGTGGGCGAGCACGTCGCGCGCGGCATCGTCGGCCGTGCGGATCGCGCACCACGCGGCGCGCTCGTCGGGCGTCATCGGGTCGTGCTCGCGATCGATCGCGACCCATGCGTCGTCGCCGAGGCAACGGTACACGCCACCCGAACCGCGCCGTTCGAGCAACGTCCCGTCGATCGCGTAGCGGATCACCTGCTCGGCCGTCACCGCGGTGGCCACCTCCACGAGCGGCACCTCCACCAGCTGACCCACCCCGGTACGGCGACGATGTTCGAGCGCGGCGACCAACGCCAGCGCGGCGTGCGCGCCGACCATCGGGTCGACCGGGCCGCCGGGAATGATCGGCGGGCCGCCCTCATAGCCCGTGACCCAGGCCATGCCCGTGAGCTGTTCCATGGTCTGGGCAAAGCCCCCGCGGGCGCGCCACGGACCGTCGAGCCCGAAGGCCGGCATGCGCGCCATGATCGTGGCGGAGTTGAGCGCATGGACGGTCTCCCAGTCGAGACCGAAGCGTTCGAGCACCTGCGGCGTGAAGTTCTCGGCCACGATGTCGCTGCGCGCGGCGAGCCGTTTCGCGATCGCGAGACCGTCGGGATGCCCGAGATCGAGCGTGATGCCCCGCTTGGAGAGATTGCACGCGTGGAACAGGGCCGACTTCTCGTAGAACTGCGGATCCTCCTGCGGACGCACCGCGGCGCTGAAGCGGATACCGTCGGGCCGCTGTACGGCTTCGACCTTCACCACGTCGGCACCCATCGCCGCCAACCACGCGGTCGCGGCCGGGCCCGCCCAGAACGCGGTGAAGTCGAGCACCCTCAACCCGGCCAGTGGGCGATCGCCCGGCAGTGCCGCGTTCGAACCCGGAACCGGGCACGAGCGCGCCGCCCAGCGCCCGGTCGCGACCGCGGGCGCGACCAATTCCCGATCGGCGACGCCGTGGAAGCGGAAGGGCGCGCGCGGCCGGATCCACGGTTCGCCCGGCTGGCGCACGAACACGTTGCGCGCCAGCAGTTGCTCGTTGCGGGGAAGCTCCGCGCCGTTCCCGACGATCGCGGCGGGAACCCGCGCCGCGACGCACGCGGCGACGATCTCGTCGGCGGAGTGCGACTCCGTGTACGCGTGGAGCGCGCCGACCACCTCGCCGGCACGGCGGAACCGACCGATCATCGTGCCGAGGTCGGCATCTTCGGCCTGGTCCGGCCGACCGATCACGTGCGCCAGCGCCTGCCACTGCTGCGCGGTCACCGTCGTGATCCCGACGTAGCGACCGTCGCCCGTCGGCTCGTTGCCCGGGATCATCACCCAGCGCGACGACTGCTTGCGCCCACCCGGGAAGCGCGCCATGAGCGTGGGAGTGGTGACGTACGTCATCTGGATTGCTTCCAGCATCGACGCGTCGACCACCTCCGCGACCCCGGTGATCGATGCGCGCCACCACGCTGTCGCCGCGCCGAGCGCGGCGAACGCGCCGACGATGTACTCGCCGAGTCGCCCACCGACGGTCAGGGGCGGGAGGTGCGCGTGACCGTGTGCAGAGAGGCTCCCGCTGCGCGCCTGCAACACCTCTTCGGGTATTTCGGCACCGTCGTCGGGGCCGCCGTGACCGAGCGCCGTGATCGACACCGTGACCAGCGGCTCGAACGGCGCGGGTGCGGAACCCGGTTCGCCGACGATGACGACGTCGGCCGACGCGAGCCACGGATCCGCATCGGCCGCGTGGCGCTGCGAGGTGCGCAAGTAGGTGAAGAGCGGATCGCCGCCGATCGGTGTCGCGAACACGACGTCGGCCCCGAGATCGGTCAACAGCTTGGCGCAGTACGCGCCCGCGATACCCGTCGTGCAGTCGACGACCTGCAGCCCGTCGTAGATCACGCGACCTCGAACATGGGGACCACGACCACCTTGCCCGGCACGGTCGTGAACTCGAGCGGGCGGAACGTCGCCACGACGGGCGCGTCGGCCACGAGGTCCTCGGGCGCGGTGCCGACGACGTAGGTGCAGAGACGTACTGCCGGGTCCTCTTCGAGCGCGACGAGTGCGGTCACGAAGGGAACGCGGTCTTCGAACGCCGGGAGGAACGCCCGGCGCACGATCGCCCACGTGAACAACGTGCCGCGCCCCGAGACAGGCGTCCACACGGGTGCGGCGCCATCGCGCGGGCAGGCGTCTTGCGGGTACCACACGTATTGGCCGCAGGCCTCGCACCGTGGGATCACGAGCTCGCCACGCGCCGCGCCCGCGAAATACGCGGCTGTGATCGGGTCGTCGACGTCCGGGAGGGGGAAATCGTCACGCTCGATCGCCACGGCCGATCACCGATCCGTCGTCAAGACGAGGGTGCTCGCCATGTGGCCGGTGTACCCGCCGTAGACCGCGACCTCGCAGCCGGGCACCTCCGCGGCCGCGACTCCGCGTAGCTGCTTCACGCACTCGACGACGTGCGCGATGCCGAGCACGTACGCGTGCGACAACAGGCCGCCGTGGGTGTTGAAGGGCAACTTCCCCGCGTCGTGGAACAGCGTGTCGCCCTCGACGAACCGGCCGGCCTCGCCCTTGGGGCAAAAGCCCATGTCTTCGATCTGCATCATGGACACCACCGTGAACGGGTCGTAGACGGTGAGCACGTCGACGTCGGCGGGCGTGATCGCGGCCATGGCGAACGCTCCGGGCGCCGAGAACACTTGCGGAGTGCTCGTGAATGCCTTCTGGAGCGCCCAATGCGTGCCACTCGCGGAGTACCCCTCCCCCACGCCGCGGACGACCGCGGGCGGATGAGGCATGTCGCGCGCCCGTTCGAGGCTGGTCGTGACATAGGCCGCGCCGCCGTCGGAGATCAAGCAGGAGTCGAGCAGGCGCAACGGGTCGGCGAGGAACGGCGCCGCGACGTAATCGTCGATCGTCATCGGCCGTCCGTGCATCACCGCGCCGGGATGGAGGTTGGCATGGCGCCGGGCCGCGACCGCGATCGCGCCGAACTGCTCGGGCCGCGTCCCGAACTCGATCATGTGCCGGCGCATGATCGAAGCGAAGTAGATCGGCTGCGGGAACCACCCGAACGGCACTTCGAGATTCTGTTTCAACGACTGCGCGGCGTGTACCTCGCCCGGGCCGCCGGTCATCGACGTGCGCTGGGTCGCCCACGCGACCGGGAACACGTTCAACACGTGGCGGGCCCGGCCGGCGCGGATCGCCTGGGCGCCAAGATACGGAGCGGTCGCGGCCCAGGCCATGCCTCCGCCCCACGGCGACGTCCACATCTCGTGCGAGGTCCCGAAGTGCTCGTGGAACGCGGCGACGTCGAAGTCGGCAAAGGCACCCGACCAGCTGATGCCGTCGATGTCCGACGGGCGCAAACCCGCGTCGGCAATGGCCCGTTCCGCCGCTTCGGCGCCGATCTCGCGAGCCGTGCGCCCGGACGCCTTCGTGTACTCGGTCTCGCCGATGCCCGCGATCGCAACCTCGCCGTTCACGTCGGCCAGCTCGGTCGAGTGGCCCCAGTCGGCGGTTTCCGGCACGGCCGCGGACGGTATCAGCCGCCCGACAGGGCCGGCACGGGGTGCGCGACCAGCACGACGCCGCGCGGCGTCGCGTCGTCGCGCCGGACCATCGCGAGGTGCAACGCCACGCGCGCTCGATCGGCGAGCACCTCGAGCTCGACGCTGCGAAAGTCGATCTCGCCGAGCAACACCGGCGCGAGCGCAACGTCGAGGGCGCTGCCGTCGCGCACGAGCGTTCGCAGCGACACACCGTCGAGATGGGTCACGTCTTCGCCCACGAGCGCGGCATAGGCCTTGGTGCACGCCACATGGCGAAGGTCGAGATCGAGCACCGCCACGACCGGCTCGATCGACGCCGATTCGGCCAGGGCGTCGAAGCAGTTGCTCCCGGCGGGAGCGGCTTCGAAGAGGCCGACCATCGCGCGCCGCATCTCCCATGCTCCGGCCCAACTCCTGGCCCGCTGGTCGGCGCGCGTCACCCGGCTCACGACCGACTCCACGAGCGCCACATCGTCGTTGGTGTAGGGCCGACCGGGAAGGTCTCGCGTCACGAGCAGCACACCCGTGTCGCCGAACGGTGCGCACATCGCGCTGTAACACCCGGAGAGCTGCAAGTGCTCGTGCAGCTCGGGGTGCAGCCGCCGGCGGAGCTCCCGCTGGGGAACCTGCGGTACACAGATCAGCTCGTGCGTCGTGAGCGCGCGCCGGACGAGGTTGGTCGACGTACGGGGGTCGCGCCCGAGCGTGGAGGCAGCGACCTCGGAGACGGGATCGCGGTGCGCGGCGTAGACGGCGCGCATTACGTCGGCGGGCGACATCCTGTAGACGAAGGCGGTGTCACCGAGATGTTCGGCCACGAGCCGGGCCGCCCGTTCCGCGACGGCAGTGGAGTCGAGCGTCACCGCGTCGACCATGAGGTCGAGAACGTGCAACGCGCCGTCGAGGTTCGACGCCGGGTCCGGAGCCCGGGTCGCCGGGACCGAGCCCTCGGGCATCCTCTCGGTCGCGGCTCGCTGAGCCTGCAGCCGTGCGACGGCCGCGTCCGAGATCTCGTAGCCGGCGCCGACCTTGACCGCGACGAGCTGACCGCTGCGTACCCACCGGTACGCCGTCTGGTAGTGCACTCCCAGCCGGAGTGCCGCGGTCTTGAGATTCACCCGGCCATTCTGCCGGGACCGGCGCTCGCATGGCGCACGCGCGATTTTCGCGAACGCAGGCGTACGGATCTGACCCGTCACGGACTGTCGGGGTACCTTCGAGATCCGTTCCAAGGAGGCGCGCATGACCATGCCGACCGACATCGGCGTCATCGATCTGATGATCGCCACGCCCTTTCGCGCCGGCGCGCGAACTTACGAGTTTCTGCGCTCCAGCCTGCGAGACCGCGAGTCGCTCGACGAGTTCGAATTCCCGGCTCAGTACATGTTCAAGAACGTGCCCCACCCCGAGGCGGGTGACGACCCGGTGCGCTTTCTGCTCGAGCAGATGGACCGGTTCGGCATCGAAAAGGGCATGCTCGGCGTGTCGTTCTCCGAGGAACGCCGCGGCGATTCGCTGCGTGCACTCAAGGAGCACCCGGATCGTTTCTTCGGGAGCATGGAGGTCGATCCCAACCGCGGCATGGACGCCGTGCGCGATCTGCAGCGCGCCGTCGAGGAGCTCGGCGTCAAGGCCGCCACCGCATTCCCGGCCGGCCTCTACCCGCAGGTGCCCATCAACGACGCGAAGTTCTACCCGATCTACGCGAAGTGCATCGAGCTCGACATCCCGATCTGCGTGTGCGCGGGCGTGCCCGGCCCGCGGGTTCCGTTCGCGCCCCAGTACGTCGGCCTCATCGACGAGGTGTGCTGGTACTTCCCCGAGCTGAAGTTCGTCACGCGCCACGGCTGCGAGCCGTGGGCCGACCTCGCGGTGAAACTGCTGTTGAAATGGCCGAACCTCTACTACTCGACCTCCGCGTTCGCGCCCCGCTACTACCCCGAGGCCGTGGTCAAGTTCGCGAACACGCGTGGCGCCGACAAGGTCATGTACGCGGGTTACTACCCGATGGGGCTCTCGCTCGACCGCATCTTCAAGGAGATGCCCGACGTTCCGTTCCGCGACCATGTGTGGCCCAAGTTCCTCCGCGAGAACGCCGAGCGCGTCTTCAAGCTCTCGTGACGCAGCTCAGCGCGTACGAAGCGGCTCGGGCCGGCGGTGTCGTCGACACGGCTGTCGGCTTCCCGAAGTCACGCGAAGACATGTTCGAGTTCTACGAGTTCATCCGCAAGGGCAGCCACGACTCCGCCACCAAGGAGGGCGAGCTCGAATTCCCGGCCGGCTACATGTTCAAGAACGTGCCGAAGTGGGAATCCGACGACATGGGCGACCCCGTCGAGATGCTCTTCCTCGAGCATCAGCGGCACGGGATCACCCAGGCGATCGTCGGCGTCGAAGACGAGGTCGGCCAGCGAGCGGTCCGCGATCTGCCCGACCACTTCTTCGCGGGCATCAGCATCGACCCGAACGAAGGCATGGACGCGGTCCGCAAGATCGTGCGCTACGCCGACGAATTCGATCTCAAGTCGGTCGGCGCGTTCCCCTCGGGCTTGTATCCGCAGGTCGCGCTCAACGACAAGATGTTCTACCCGATCTACGCGAAGTGCATCGAGCTCGACATCGCGTTCTGCTCGACCGCCGGCGTCCCCGGGCCGCGGCTGCAATTCGCGCCCCAGGAAGTCGCGCTGATCGACGAGGTGTGCTGGTTCTTTCCCGAGCTGAAGTTCGTCACGCGCCACGGCTGCGAACCGTGGACCGCCCTGGCGGCGAAGCTGTTGCTCAAGTGGCCGAACCTCTACTACTCCACCACCGCGTTCGCGCCGAAGTACTACCCGGCCGACATCATCAACTTCGCGAACACCGCGGCGCCGACAAGGTGATCTTCTCGGGCTACTTCCCGGCCGGACTCACCTACGAACGCATCTTCAACGAGATGCCCGACGTTGCGTTCCGAGACCACGTCTGGCCCAAGTTCCTGCGCGAGAACGCGCAACGAGTGTTCAAGCTTCCGGAGAAGAAGGTGTCGGCGTGAGCGTCGAAGCGTTCGAGAAGGCCCGGGCCGAGGTGGGGGTCATCGACACGATGATCGGGTTCCCGGCACCACGCGAGGAGCAGGCCAAGCACTACGACTTCATCCGCAAGCAGACCCACGACGCCGACAGCCAGGAGTGGGAGTTCCCGGCGCAGTACATGTTCAAGGGCGTGCCGCACTACGACCGGGTCGACGACCCCGTCGAGATGCTGATGGCGAAGATGAACCAGCACGGCATCACCCGGGCCCTCACCGGCATGGGCTCCGATGGCAACGCCGGGCAGCACGCTCGAGCGCTACCCCGACCGCTTCATCGCCTCGACCAACACCGACCCGAACCAAGGCATGGACGCGGTGCGCAAGCTCGACGAGGACGTGCGGGTGCACGGCGCCCGCGCGGTCAACTGCTGGGGTACCGGCCTCATCCCGCAGGTGCCGCTGAACGACAAGAAGATGTATCCGATCTATTCGAAGTGCATCGAGCTCGACATCCCGATCTTCGTGTACGCCGGGGTTCCCGGTCCGCGCATCCGCTTCGCGCCCCAAGAAGTCGGCCTCCTCGACGAGGTGTGCTGGTTCTTCCCCGAGTTGAAGATCATCACCCGTCACGGCGGCGAGCCGTGGAGCGAGCTGATGGTGAAGCTGTTGTTGAAATGGCCGAACCTGCACTACTCCACTTCTGCGTTCGCGCCCAAGCACTACAACAAGGACATCATCCACTTCGCGAACACGCGCGGCGCCGACAAGGTCATCTACGCGGGCTACTACCCGATGGGTCTCGACATCGACCGCATCTTCGAGGAGCTGCCGCACGTGCCGTTCCGCGATCACGTGTGGCCGAAGTTCCTGTACGAGAACGCGGCGCGCCTGCTGAAGGTGTGATGGGACCGCTCACGGGCATCCGCGTCATCGAGCTCCCGAACATCGGTCCGGTGCAGTTCGCCGGGATGTTGTTGTCCGACCTCGGCGCGGAGGTGCTCCGCGTCGACCGCGCCGCGGACGTCGCGACGGGAAGAACCGTGGCGGGCGGGACCGCGTCGGCATTCTCGGTGATCGACCGCGGCCGGCGCAGCATCGGCGTCGACCTGAAGAACCCGGGTGGCGCCGAGGTCGTGCTCCGGCTGTGCGAGCGGGCCGACGTGCTCCTGGAGGGCTTCCGGCCCGGGGTCAGCGAACGGCTCGGTGTCGGTCCGCAGGCGTGCCAGGCGCGCAATCCCGCACTCGTCTACGCGCGGATGACCGGCTGGGGTCAGACCGGACCGCTGTCGGGCGATGTCGGCCACGACGTGAACTACCTCTCGGTCGCGGGTGTGCTGTGGCATCTCGGGCCCGAGGGGCACGCGCCGGTGCCGCCGATCAACCTGCTCGCCGACTTCGGCGGCGGTGGATCGCTCGTCGTGATGGGCATCCTCGCCGCGCTCGTCGAGCGCGGCCGCTCCGGCGCCGGCCAGGTCGTCGACGCCGCGATGATCGACGGCAGCGCGCAGCTGATGAGCATCTTCTGGGGCATCGACGCGATGGGTGGCTGGGGCCGCGCGCGGAACGAACCTGCTCGACGGCGGCGCGCACTTCTACAACGTCTACGAGACCGCCGACGGGGGGTACGTCTCCCTCGCCGCGTACGAACCCAAGTTCTACGCCAACTTCTTGCGCCTCGTCGGACCGCTCGGCTTCGACGACCTCGATCCCGCCGCGCAGATGGATTCGGCCCAATGGCCCGCGCTCAAGCAGCGGCTCGCCACCCTCTTCGGTACCAAGACCCGCGACGCCTGGATCGCGTTCTTCGCCGGCACGGAGGTGTGCATCGCTGCGGTGCTGCCCATGTCGGAGGCACGCACCCATCCGCACAACGTCGAGCGGGAGATGTTCGTCGACGTCGAGGGCTGGCCCCACCCCGCGCCCGCGCCGCGCTTCAGTCGGACGCCGAGCGCGATCCAGGGCGCCCCGGTGAAACCCGGCGCCGATACCGAAGCGGGCCTCGCCGACTGGGGTTTCGAGGTCTCCGAGATCTCCGCGCTGAAGGCATCGGGAGCCGTTGCGTAAGCGACGGCTCAGGTACCGAAGGCGGCGAGACCGATGATGGGGGCCGACGGCGGGTGCTCGGCCAGGCTCCCCACGAACGGCCGGTCGGAGAAGTCGAAGACGCCGCCGTCGGCCGCCGCCATGAGGTAGCCGTTTCCGTACGAGACGAGCCCGTTGACCTCGCGGTTGAGCTTCGTTCCGCCCATCGAGCCGCGGAACGGGGCGTCGAACGCGAACACGCCCCCGTCGGAACCCACGAGCCAGTAGCCGCGACCGCTCGGGGTCGGCGACATCCCCACGATGGGCTTGTTGAGATGCATGCTGCCGGTCGAACCGTAAAAGCGCGCGTCGCCGAAGGCGAAGATGCCGCCGTCCTGGCCGATCATGTAATAGCCCTTGCCGGAGGGCGTCGCGGTCGACGCGATGATCTGGCCGTTGAGGCGCGTACCCGACATGTCGCCGTAGCCGTGGGCGTCGCCGTACGCGAAGACGCGGCCCTGGTTCGAGAACAGCCAGTAGCCGTTCGCGGTCGGCGTCGCGGCGATGGTCGTGATGCGCTCGTTCGCCCCGAGCGACGGCGACCCGCCGAAACTGCGCGCGCTTCCGTACGCCCGTACGTGTCCGCCGGTATCGGTGACCCAGTACCCCTTGCCGTCGGCGCGCGGCGCCATCGCGGCCGCGCCCGGCACGACGCCGGGGAATCCGACCGCGCCGCCGAATCCGTATACGCGGCCGTCGGCGCCGAGCATCCAGTAGCCGCTCGAGTGCACGGCCGCGGCCGCCACGACCGTCGGGGAGAATCCCCGATCGGGTGCGAGGTCGAAGTCGAAGGCGGCAGAGGGGTCGGTCGTGTACGACATCGCCACCTGGAACTGGAACTTCAAGCCGATCGGTAGGCAGTTCTTCGCGAACGTCGTCGTGTACCCGTACCCGGCGACGTACGCGGGCTGCCCGTCACAGATGTGGTCGTTCGACACCGACGCGAGCGTCGATTGCATCCCGCCGTGAAGGTCGGGGAACACGAAGATGATGTCATCGGGGATCTGGTCGCGGTTCGTGTCGAGCGCGATGGCCGCGAACGGCAATCCGGCCAGCCACGCCGGATCGGTCTTCGGGTTCACGGGCTTTTTCACCTTGATGCCGAAGACGAAGCTCGTCGTGTTCTCGACGAAGCCGGCGTCGATGATGTCGCCCTGCCCGAACGGCACGTCACCCGGCGGGTCCACCACCGTGTTCGGCGGGACGACGGGGGCGGCAACGGTGGCGGTGGCGGTGGCGGTCGCCCCGTGCTCGCGGGCCGGCGCCATCGGCCGGGCGCGGGCCGACTGCTCGGCGGTGCGTAGCCAGCTCGGCTGGGCCCCCGCGGATGCGGCGGCGGCGGAGAGCGACGACACGGACAACACGGCGGCTGCTAGCCCGACCGATGCCGCGAACCCACATGAAGATGTCCCCCAATTGTGTCGGCCAACGCTACCGCGTGTGACCCAGGACCTCGGCCGAGGTGCTCAGTCCGGGGTCACCGTGTCGGCTGCCCGCCAGCACCACCACGCGACCAGCGACCGGTACGGCTCGAACCGGTCGCCCTCGGGGCCGAGCTGCTTCGCGGTCGGCATCTCGGGGAGCCCGTACATCTGCGCGAAGCCGCTGCGCACCCCGAAGTCGAGCACCGGCCAGACGTCGAGGCGACCCAGTTGGAACATCAAGAACATCTGCGCGGTCCATTCCCCGATGCCCCG
Source organism: uncultured Actinomycetes bacterium (assembly GCA_963839575.1). Lineage (GTDB taxonomy): Bacteria > Actinomycetota > Acidimicrobiia > IMCC26256 > PALSA-610 > PALSA-610. Next base: position 428,789 of record CAWIVQ010000003.1, read on the forward strand.
CACGAGGATCAGCTCGGAGATCACCCGCTCGTCGGAGAGCCGCGCCATCCGATCCAACTCGACAAGTCCCTGCTCCACCTTCTCGGCCAGGTCGCGAATGGAGGTGGCTTTGTTCGTCGACAGCCCGGCACCGCGCAGCGTCTCGAACGGGAGCGCGAGCACCGCTTCGGGAGTGGGCGGGCCCTCGAACAGTCCCTCGAAGCGCCCGTGGATCGCCGACGCGGCTCGGCCCGCGAGTTGCTGATAGCAGATCATGCGCGCGAGCTCGGCGAAGTGCGGGCGCCGCGGCCGCGGTCGCCGCAGCTCCGGCGCCCCGTGCTCGCGCAGCATCCGGGCGAGCACCTTGTCGCGCCGCGCGAGCACCCGCGCGCCTTGTTCGATCGCGGCCTTCGTTGCCATTACTCGTCAGTCTGCCCGACGGGGATAGACGAGCAACGCGTCCGGGTCGAGGGAGAGGCGCACACGATCGCCCGCGACCGGCGCGCCGGCGGGCACGACCACGACCGCCAGCGGCGGACCGGTTTCGGGGACAGCCTCGACCTCGACGTGCGTGCCGGTGAACGTGGCGCGGGCGACGGTTGCCGCGATCGTCCCGGTCGCGTCGATCCGGGCGCAGTCCGGGCGGGCCACGACGTCGACGGCACCGCCCGCTCCCGCGGCCGGCGCCTCGATCCGGCCCCACGGCGTGTCGAGAGCGCCGTCGTGCACAACACCCGCGACCGCCGGGCCGAAACCGAGAAAGGCTGCGGTCCAGGCATCGACGGGCGCTCGCCACACCGCGGCGGGTGTGCCGATCTGCACCACCCGACCCTCCCGCATGATCGCGACGCGCGCCGCGATCGCGAACGCTTCTTCGTGGTCGTGCGTCACGTAAAGGGCGGGGAGGCTCGATCGATCGAGAATCGCGCGGATCTCCGTCAGGAGGCGGCGGCGCCACACGCGGTCGAGCGCGCCGAGCGGCTCGTCGAGCATGAGCAGCCGCGGCGACACCGCCAGGGCGCGCGCCAGCGCGACTCGCTGCTGCTCTCCGCCGGAGAGTGTGGCCACCCCTCGCTCCCGAAGGTCGGCCAGCCCGACGAGCGCCAACACGTCGTCGACCCGGCGCCGCCGTTCGGCGCGATCGATCGACGCCATCTCCAGTCCGAACTCGACGTTGCCCGCGACGTCTCGGTGCGGGAAGAGCGCGTACTCCTGGAACATCAACCCGAAGCGTCGTTCGTGGGCGGCGATATTCGCGAGATCGTGACCGGCCCACGAGATGCGACCCCCGTCGAGTCGCTGGAGACCGGCCACCGCCCGCAGGAGGGTGGTCTTGCCCGAGCCGCTCGGTCCGAGGACGGCGATCGTCTCCGCGGTACCGAGCTCGAGGTCGACGTGATCCAGCGCGAGGCGACCGGCGAACCGCACGACCGCGCCCTCGATCCGCAGCACCTAGAGCTCGCCCAGCTCGCGTACGCGCACACGCTCGATCGCGAACACCACGAGCGCGGTCAAGCCCATCAAGATGACCGACATCGCGAGCGACTGGTCGACGTTGATCTCGCCCGGGCGGGCCAAGAACCGTTGGATGGCGATCGGCACCGTCGGCCAGTCGGGACGTGCGATGAACAGCGTCGCCCCGAACTCACCGAGGGAGACGGCCGCGCAGAATCCCGCCGCGACCGCGAACGCTCTCGCCGTGATCGGCAGGTCGACCTCGCGCCAGACCCGCCGAGGTCCGGCGCCGAGCATGGTCGCGGCATCGCGCAGACGCGGATCGATGCTGCGCAACGCCGGTACGACCGCGCGCACGACGAACGGGATCGCGACCACGGCATGCGCGATCGGGACGAGGTACGCCGAGTCGGCCAGCCGGCTCGGTGCGTGCTCGAACGCGATCAGGAATCCGAATCCCACCGTCACGGCCGACGTCCCCAGGGGCAGCATGAGGAACGCGTCCATCGTGCGCGTCGCCCGCCCCGGACGCTGCGCGATCGCAACCGACGCGAGCCCGCCGACGACGAGCGCGATGACGGTCGCGATAACCGCGAACTCCACCGAGTTGCGCACCGCCGCCCAGGGCGAGACGAACAGCGCGGTCGTCGACGCGCTCGAGCCGAGGGCGCGGTAGGCACCAAGGCTCCAGGCACCGCCGATGTGCAGCGAACGCCAGACGAGCACCGCGAGCGGACCCCCGAGGAACAGTGTCGTCGCCCCGAGGATCCCCCCCACCACGAGCCGCTCGCGCCCGCGCGGGCGGCGCGCCGCCTCGGCCCCGCCCACGAGACGTTGGGCGACCGCGCGCCGCTCCTGGACGCGCGCCAGCGCGAACACGACCGCCAGCACCGCGACGATCTGTACGAGGGCGAGGGCGGCCGCCGTGCGCAGGTCGAAGAGTTGCACCGCCTGGCGATAGATCTCGACTTCGAGGGTCGCGTGCGCGGAGTCGGCCAGCAGGAGCGCGACGCCGAACGACGTGAACGTGAAGAGGAACACGATCGAGCCCGCCGCGACGATCGACGGCACGAGCAGCGGCAACGTGACGTGGCGGAACACCTGGCGGCGCGACGCGCCGAGCATGCGGGCCGCCTCCTCGCGTTTGGGGTCGAGATTCGCCCAGAACCCACCGACCGTGCGGACGACGACGGCCACGTTGAAGAACACGTGCGCGATCAGCATCGGTGCGACGCCGCGCTGCCAGTGCAAGAACGCGAGCGGGCCGCCCGGGCGCAACAAGGCGAGGAACGCGGTGGCGACCACGACTGTGGGCAGCACGAACGGAACGGTGACGAAGGCTCGGAACAACCGCCGGCCGCGGAACTCGTAGCGCGCGACGACGTACGCCGCGGGCATCCCGACCATGAGGGTGAGGATCGTCGAAACGACGGCTTGCCACAGCGTGAACCATGCGACCCGCCGGTACACGGGGTCGGTGACGACGTCGGCGATTGCGCCGGGTCGGAGCGAATGGCTGAAGATCGCGCCCAGCGGCCACGCGAAGAACACTGCGAGGAACGCGATGGGGATGGCCACCCGTCCCCATCGCGCCGCCCTCGCGCCGGGACCGGTCATCGGATCACGAGGTCGGTCCATTCCTTGATCCAGGCGCTGCGCTTGGCCGAGATCGTTGCGGGATCGATCGAGTACGGATGCGGCGGATCGACCAGCCACGTGGTGAACGCGGGCGGCAGCTTGGCCCCCGCCACGACCGGATTCACGTACATCTGCAGTGGCATGTCCTCTTGGAATTCGCGCGTCAACATGAAATCGACCAATGCCTGCGCGCCGGCAACGTTGTGCGCACCGTGCAACACGCCCGCGAACTCCATCTGGCGAAAGCACGTCGACGCGATGACGCCGACCTTCGGGGTGTCGCGGTGCGGGCTCGAACCGACGACATCGGCCGCGGCGTCCGATCCGTACGAAACGACGATCGGCCGGTCGCCACTCCCGCCGCCGGCGGTGAAGTCGGTCTCGTACGCGGCGGTCCAGTCGTCGACGATCCTCACGCCGTTGCGCTTCAACGCGCTCCAGTAGCCGTTCCAGCCGTTCTCCCCCTTGGCGGCGATGGTCGCGAGCAGGAACGCGAGGCCCGGCGACGACGTCGACGCGTTCTCCACCACGGTGAGCCCCTTGTAGCGCGAGTCGACGAGGTCGTCGAGTGACGCCGGCGCGGGCGGGCGACCGTCGTGCCCGAACCACGACTTGTCGAAGTCGACGCACACGTCGCTCTCGTCGATCGGCGTCACGCGGTGCTGGGGGTCGACTTGGAACGACGCGGGCACCGTACCGAGACCGCGGGCGACGTAGGGATCGAAGATCCCGGCGTCGAGTGCGCGCGTCAAGAACGTGTTGTCGACCCCGAACAGCGCGTCGGCCCCCGGGTTCCCCTTGCGCAGGATCGCTTCGTTGACCATCAGGCCCGCGTCGCCGGGTTGCACGAGCCTCACCTTGTAGCCGGTCTGCTTGGTGAAGTCGGCCAGCACGCCCTTCGACGCGGCGAACGAGCTGTGCGTCAACAGCTTGACCTCGGTGATCTTGGGTGCGACCGACGACGAGGTCGTCGAATGGGCCGCCGGCTTGGCGCTGGTGCCACACGCCGCGGTAACCACGAGCACGACGACCACGATGAGCACGCGCTTCACGCGACACCTCCGAATGCTTGAATGACGAGCAGGGTCCCTTGTTGCAGCACGACCGAGCCCTCGGTGCCGATCAACACGTTGCTGACACCGCGTGACGTCCCCGGTCGGAGGCTTGCGCCCTGCAAGGGGAACCGGAGACCGCTCGTGGTGATGCCGCACGCGTCGCCGCCGACCGCCAACAGCGTGAGCAAAGAGCCCGCCGCGCCCGTCACGACGTGCGGTGGGCGCCCCCCCTGGACCACCACGACGTACGCGTCGCCGAGGCGCGCGTCGATGTCGAGGTCGGCGAAGCGCGCCGCTCCCAACAGCGCGACGTTGGCGAGGAAGTGGTCGAGCCTTCCGCCCGCGCCACCGACGACCGTGATGCGCTGAGCGCCGCGGTCGCGGGCGGTGTCGAAGGCCAGCTCGAGGTCGGTTGCGTCCTTGTCGACCGGATGGCGGTCGACCGACGCGCCGGCGGCGACGGCGCGCTCGAGCGCGGCCGGATCGGCCGAGTCGAGATCGCCGACGACGTAGTCGACCCGCACTCCGAGGAGCTCGGCCTGGTGCAGACCCGAATCGGCCGCGATGACCACGGCATCGTCGGGCAGATACCTACGCAGCCGGGGGTCGACGGGGTCGCCTCCGGCCAGCACGATCGCGACTCGCGTCACGCGGATCCCTCCCTCCGCCGGCATTACCCGGAGCAGGTTCGAGGGGTCGGTGGCAGGGCGCGAAGTGCGCAACCACCCTCTCAGCCCGGTGTCCCCCGAGCTCCCCATGGGCGTGTTGTCAGTGTTGCACCGGCGACCCTAATCCCGCGACGCCGGCCGGGCGAACGCGTTCGGGCTACTTCGCGCCGATCAGGGCGATCGTCGGCCCGCCGACGGCCGCCGGGAAGCCGAGGCCCTTCGCGTCGCCGAAAGCCACGATGTTGCCGTTGCCGGTGGCGATCCAATAGCCCTTGCCGTCCGGAGTCACGAGCATCCGCGCGGCGCCGGCGTAGTTCGTACAGCCGCCGATGTCGCCGTAGCGCTTGGCATCGCCGAAGGAGTAGACGCGGCCGTCCTTCGTCATCATCCAGTAGCCCTTGCCCGTCGGCGTGCGCTGCATCGACACGACCGGCATCGTGAGCTTGTAGCTCCCGAGCGAGCCGTAGAAGTGCGCGTCGCCGAAGCTGAAGATTCCGCCGTCGGACGCGAAGAGCCAATACCCGTGGCCGCTCGCGGAGCGCTCCATGCCGAGTACGGGCTGGTTGAGACGCGTCCCGCCCATCGAGCCGTAGAACCGCGCGTCGCCGAAGCTGAAGATTCCGCCGTCGTCGGCGACGAGCCAATAGCCGCCGTTGTCCGTCGTACGGCGCATGCCGTTGACGGGCTTGTTGAGCCGGAAGGCGCCGGTCGACCCATAGAAGCGCGCGGCGCCGTACGAGAAGATGCCGCCGTCACGCCCGAGGAGCCAGTAGCCCGCTGCCGTCGACAGCGACTCGCCGCCGGTGAGTGGCGCCGAGAGCCTGATGTTGCGCGTGTCGCCGAGGAATCGCGCCGTACCGAAGGGATACACGATCGAGTCGCCCGTCACGTCCCAGTACCCGTTGCCCGACTTCGATCCCGCGACGGGCGGTGCGTACGCCACGCACGCCCCCGCCTTCCCGCTCTCGGCGAGCGCTTGCGAATACATCTGGATGATGCGCAACCCGTAGCCATCGGCCGACGCCCAGATCAACTTGCCGCAGGGGCAGTTGTGACCGCCGAAGTACTCCCACAGCGGTGCGTCACCGGCGCGGTCCGACGGCGCGGCGATGAACCGGCCGGGCGCGGTCTTGGCCGAGGGGTCGGCGTAGCTCCGCAGGAGTTGGATCTGCACGAGCACCCCGTGTTGCGGCGTGCCCATGCACCGGCTCGGCGCGGAGTCGCCGAGCGCGGAGTTCGTCAGCCCCGGTCGGTTGTCGAACGCGAAGATGCCCGCGTAGTTGTACGCGTCAGGCGGGATCTGGGAACCGGAGAAGTGCATCCAGCCCGTCTCGAGCTGTGACTGCACGAAGGCCATGTCACCGCGGACGCCTTCTTTCGCCCCGTCGTCGATGAACACCTGCGCGAGCGCGGCGACGTCGTTGGCCGGGTGCCCGCCGAACGCGGGGATGAGGGGAGTGACTCCGCTGTGGCGTTGGTACCAAGCCGCGAGCTCCGTCGCGGTGAGCAGGCTCGGTCCCATCACCGGCGTGTGCGTCGTCACCGCGGCCGCGGCCTCGCCGGCCGTCGAGACGACCGCGGCCAACGGCGCGACTGCGACGAAAACCGCCGCGAGAGCGACGATGCGGTGAAAGCGGCGGCGGGGAGTCATCGCGACATACCGATCGGTATCCGAAACGCCGGCTTGAGCCGGACCGGACGGAATTACCGTAGACCACGACGCTCTCCCAGATATCGCGGGGATCTCTCAGGCGCCGTCGGCCCGTTCCTTCGCCTGTGCCTTGGCGGACCGATAGTCGGGTTTGCCGTTCGGAAGCCGGGGAACCTCCTCGACGAGCAGGACCTGGCGGGGGATCTTGTAGCCGGCGATATGGCCCCGGCAGTGCTCCCGCAGCGCTTCGAGATCGGGTTCACGGCCGGGCCGCGCCTGCAGCAACGCGCACACGCGTTCGCCCCAGCGCTCGTCGGGTACGCCGACGACCAAGACGTCGTAGACGTCGGGGTGCGACTTCAAGGCGCCCTCGACTTCTTCGGGGTAGATCTTCTCGCCGCCGGAGTTGATCGACACCGATCCACGACCCAGCAACGTGATACGCCCGTCGGCTTCGACACGCGCGAAGTCGCCCGGGATCGACCAGCGGCGACCTTTCGCGTCGGTGACGAACGTCTCCGCGGTCTTCACCGGATCGTTGTAGTAGCCGAGCGGGATGTTGCCGCCCCGCGCGAGCAGACCGACTGTGCCGGAGCCGGGTTGCACCTCTTCGAAGTCGTCGTCGAGCACAACGGAATCGGCAGATGCCTGCACGCTCGTGATGCCGTCCTTGGGCGCATCGCCTTTTTGCACGAAACGGATCCCGTTCATGCCGGTCTCGGTCGATCCGATCGAGTCGGTCATCACGAGGTACTCCGGCAGCAACGCCTGGAGTTGCTCCTTCACCGTCTGCGAGAAGATCGCCGCCGTGCTGCCGAACGACACGAGCGACGACACGTCGAGCTCGTCCTTCAGCCGTTCGAGCGTGTCGGCGAGCGGGCGTGCCATCGCGTCGCCCGTGACCTGCATGACGTTCACGCCGTACTTCTCGACCGTGCGCCACACCTCTTCCGGCTCGAAGCGCGCCGGCATGATGGCGGTGTTGCCCTCGAAGAGCGTGCGGTAGACGTTGAACTGGCCCGCACCGTGCATGAGTGGCGGCAGGATGATCGACACGAGGCCGCGGGGTTGCGCGGTGTCGATCTTCTCGCTCGACGTCTCGGGCGCGGCGACGCGCTCGTTCGTGAACACGTCGATGCCGCCGCCGAGCGCGAAGTACACGTCCTCGTGCCGCCACATCACCCCCTTGGGCATGCCGGTGGTACCGCCCGTGTAGAGCAGGTACACGTCGTCGCCGGAACGCTCGCCGAGGTCGCGCTCGGGCGAACCGGCGGCGACGGCCGCCTCGAAGTCCAACGGCTCGAGGGCCGAGTCGTCGGCGGTCGAGTCGTCCCACTCGATGCGGATGAAATGCGCCAACCGGGGCTGGGCCGATCGGGCCGCCGCCACCAGCGGGCCGTACTCGCGCTGGTAGAAGCACGCGACGATGTCGGAGTTGTCGAAGACGTAGCGCAACTCGTCTTCGACATAGCGGAAGTTGATGTTCACCGCGCTGGCGCGGACCTTGTAGATCGCGAACAGCGCCTCGACCCACTCGATGCAGTTCGTGGCCAGGATCCCGACATGGTCGCCCGCCTTCACGCCGAGATCGGCGAGCGTGTGGGCGAGACGGGTCGAACGTTCGTCGAGCTCGCGATACGTCACCTCGCGGCGGGCATCGACCAGCGCGAGCCGGTCGGGCACCTTGTCGGCGGCGAGCTCGAACAGGTCGGCGAACTGGAAGTGGCGCGTGGGCATCGACCGAAAATAGAACACGTTCCACTCTCGAGGCGAACGCGCGCTGGTGGTCGCCCCGGGGCCGGGGCCCTAGCCGAGGAGCAGGGCGGCCGCGGCGGCGAGGTCTTCGTCGACCCGGTCCGGGCCGTCGACGCCGCACACCCAGCCGTTCAGCGACGAGAGCCACACCTGCATCAAGATGCGCGCGACCCGCACCTCCGTCTGGGTCGCCGACCGGCGTTCGGGCGCGTGGATCGCGTCGGTGATGATCCCGGTCATGATCTCGGTGACGCGCCGCACGATGTCGGCGTTGTCGACCTGCGCGGTACCGAACGAGCGCACCATCGCCGCCGTGACGTCGGGGTACTCGCGTAGCGACCGGTTCGCGCCGCGCAGCACCGACACGACACGCGCCGCCGGGGTCTCGTCGCGCGGCGGATGCACCTCGAGGTACGCGCGCAAATCGGCTTGTTGCTCGGCCATGGCCTCGAGCAGCAGACGCTCCTTCGACGCGAAGTAGCGGTAGACGGTTCCGAGGGCCACGTCGGCCGCCGCGGCCACGTCGCGCATCTGCACCGCGTCGAAGCCCCCCTCCGCCGCGAGCTGCAACGTCGCGTCGAGCACCCGCCGGCGGCGCGCGGCCTGGCTGCGCGCCAACGCTCCCTCGGGGGCGGACTCGGGTTCGGGCTCGACGACGACCACGCCCGGAATTGGAACAGGTTCCGATTTTGACCGCAAGCGAGCCGAGATGGCCGGCGAGCACGCCGATTTCCTCCGGCCGATCGTCAGGTGGAACGCTCCGGGCATGGAACTGCTGGAGCTGGCCGACAAGCTGTTCACGGGCGAGCTGCCGATCGAGGCCCATCACCCGTTTGCCTCGAGCGGCCAGATGGCGGAAGTGCAGCCGGGCCTGGCCTTCGTCGACGCGTTCGCCAACTCCTCCGCGGTCGACACCGATGCCGGGCTCGTCGTCGTCGACACGAGCGGCGTCTTCCACGCCCAGGCGGTGCACGACACCATCCGCACCTGGTCTGCGAGCCCGCTGCACACGGCCGTCTTCACGCACGGCCACATCGACCACGTGTTCGGCGTCGATCTCTACGAGGCCGAAGCCGCCGCCGCCGGCCGTCCCGCACCGCGGGTGATCGCCCACACCGCCATCGCCGAACGCTTCGAGCGCTATCGCATGACCGCGGGCTACAACGCGGTCATCAACCAGCGCCAGTTCAAGGCGCCGGGGCTGCGCTGGCCGACCGAGTACCGCATGCCCGACGAGACCTACTCCGACTCGCTCTCGATCTCGGTCGGCGGCGAGGATTTCGAGCTCTTTCACGACCGGGGCGAGACCGACGACGCGACCTGGGTGTGGTCGCCGTCGCGGCGAGTCGTGTTCGCGGGCGACATGTTCATCTGGGCGTCGCCGAACTGCGGCAACCCGCAAAAGGCTCAGCGCTACGCGGCGACTGGGCGATCGCGTTCCGCAAGATGGCCGCGCTCGAACCGGAGGTCCTCCTCCCCGGCCACGGGTTGCCCATCGTGGAGCAGCTCGCGTCCGCCGCGCCCTGACCGAGGGCGCCGAACTGTTGGAGTCGCTCGTCGAGCAGACGCTCGCGTTGATGAACGAAGGCGCGCGGCTCGACGACATCGTGCACACGGTGCGTGCGCCCGCGCATCTGCTCGAACGCCCGTATCTGCACGCGGTCTACGACGAGCCGGAGTTCGTGGTGCGCAATCTCTGGCGCCTCTACGGCGGCTGGTACGACGGCGACCCTTCGCATCTCAAGCCCGCGCCCGCCGCGGCCTTCGCGACGGAGATCGCCGGTCTCGTCGGCGGCGCGACACGACTCGCCGAGCGCGCGCTCGACGTCGCGGCCACGGGCGACATGCGCCTCGCCGGCCAACTCGCCGAGCTGGCGGCCCAGGCTGCGCCCGACGACGTCGGCGTGCACGCGGCCCGGGCCGAGATCTTCGGCGCCCGCGCTCGCGCCGAAGCGTCGACGATGTCGAAGGGCATCTTCTCGTGGGCCGAGTTCGAATCCCGCGCCAAGGCAGAAGGGACCGGGGAGCGGCCGTGAAGATCGAAGGTTCCAAGATCCTCGTGACCGGCGCGTCCTCGGGCATCGGCGCTGCTCTCGCGCCGATCCTGGCGGAGCGGGGCGCGACGGTGGGGATCGTCGCCCGGCGCGCCGATCGTCTCGGGGAGGTGCTCGAGCGTTGTCGCGCCTTCAGCCCCGGCTCGCAGTCGTGGGCCGCCGACCTCGGCGACCTCGAACGCGCCGAACAGGTCGCGCTCGAAGCCTGGGACGCCTTCGGCGGCCTCGACGTGCTCGTCAACAACGCCGCGATCCCCAAGCGCACGCGCGTCACCGACCTCACGCCCGCCGACATCGCCCACGTCATGGACGTCGACTTCCACTCTCCCGTCCGCATGGGTCTCGCGGTGCTGCCCCGCATGATCGAGCGCGGCCGGGGCCAGATCCTGTTCGTGTCGAGCATGGGCGGCCGCATCCCGATCGTGAACGAGTCGGCGTACAACGCGGCCAAGTACGCGATGTGTGGCTTCGCGGAGGCGATGCTGGTCGACCTCGCGGGGACGCCGGTGGAGGTGAAGCTCGTGCTGCCCGGCCCGATCGCCACCGAGATCTGGGATCAACCCGGCAACGTCCCCGCGCTCATGGACGTCGACAAGGTCCCCGCGGAGGAATGCGCCTCCGGGATCGCCGACGCGATCGAACACGACGGGTTCGAGTACTACATCCCCGCGGTGTTCCCCGGCGGCATCGACGCCAAGGCCATCGCCGTGGGCAAGACCGAACACTGCGACCAGTACCTCCGGGGCATGGCCGACTTCGCCAAGAGCCTGCGCGAGCAAGCCGCGTCATGACCGAGGTCCGCGACAACGAGCAACGTCTCCGCTACGAGATCCTCGTCGACGGTGCAGTCGTGGGATTTGCCGAGTACAACGTGCGCGGCGGGCGCGTGATCCTCGTGCACACCGAGGTCGATCCCGCGCACACCGGTCAGGGCCTGGCGACGACGCTCGTGCAACGTGCGCTCGACGACATCCGCCGCCGGGGCCTCGAGATCGTTCCCGTGTGCCCGTTCGTGGAGCACTACATCGAACGCCACCCCGAATACGACGACCTCGTCGACCACGAGCTGTTCGCCGCGATCAACGCGAAGCGGCCTCGGTAACCCGACCGCCGCGCCGCCGCCTCAGACCGCGGCGAGCTCCACGGGGATGCCGCTGAACACCGCGTTGCCCGACAGCGGATCGAACAGGTCGGAGCCGGCCAACACGTTCGAGTTCGCGCCCGCATTGTCGGCGGCGGTGTTCATCCGGGTGCCCTTGGCCCCGTGGCCCCATCCGTGCGGGATGCTCACGACCCCGGGCATGACCGCGTCGGTGATCTCCGCCGGCAGCACGATCTCGCCCGACGTCGAGCGCACCCGTACGTCGACACCGTCGACGACGCCGAGCCGCGCCGCGTCGTCGGGATGCACGTGGACCGTGCAGCGGGGCTTGCCCTTCACCAGCACGGGGAGGTTGTGCATCCAGGAGTTGTTGGAACGCAGATCGCGCCGGCCGACCAACACGAGCGGTCCGCCGTCGCGCGCCGGCGGCCGGTCGAGCACTGCCCGCAACCGCTCCACGTCGGCCACGCACATTTCGGGCGCGAGCTCGATCATGCCCGTCGGCGTGCGCAACACCTCGGGGATCTGCGGTTGCAGCGGACCGAGGTCGACGCCGTGCGGGTTGGCTTCGAGCGCGGCGAGCGACAGACCGCCGGGATCGGCACCGAAGCCGTCGCCGTAAGGTCCCGTGCGCAGCATGAGGTCGAGCACCCGCTCGGGTCCACGACGCGTCGAGAGTGCCTTCGTCAGCTCGTCGGGGTCGCGACCCTCGACGTTCGAGCCCTTACGCCCGACGGCCTTGGCGACGAGGCCGCCGACGACGAGATCGTCGAGCGCGTCGACGTCGGCATACGCGCCCTGGCCACCGATCACTCCCGCGAGCCGCAACATCGAACGCCACTCGGGGACTTCGCCCGCGTCGAGCTCGACGAGCGGTGGCGAGTAGTTCGCGACGTTGCGGATCGCGAGGTTGTAGAGCGCGACGTCGTAGTGACCGCGCGCGAGCTCGGGCTCCGGCGGCAGGATCACGTTCGCGTGGCGCGTCGTCTCGTTGAGGTAGATGTCGACGCTCACCATGAAGTCGAGCTCCGCCAGCGTGGCCAGGATCCGATCCGAGTTCGGCGTGGACACCGCGGGATTCCCGGCGATCGTCACCAGCGCACGGATCTGGCCCTCGCCCGGCGTCTCGATCTCCTCCGCGAGGCACACGACCGGGAGCTCGCCGAAGAACTCGGGCAGGCCGCGCACGCGCGAGGTCCGGCGGCCGAACGTGACCCCTCTCCCCTTCCCCGCCGCACCCGCCGTCGACGTCGCCGCCCGCGTGAACATCGCGCCGCCGGGCCGGTCGAGATTGCCCGTGCACACGTTCAGCACGTCGACCAGCCACGAGGCCAGCGTCCCGAACTCCTGCGTGCACGTGCCGATGCGGCCGTACACCGCGGCGGTGGGTGCCGACGCGAGCTCGCGCGCGACGCGCCGGATCGTCGCGGCGTCGATACCGCACGCCGCCGCGACGGTCTCGGGGGCGAAGGCCCCCGCGAGCCGGCGGACGTCGTCGAGGCCGTTGACGTACGCGGCCACGGTGCCGGGATCGACGAGGCCGTCGGCGAACAGCACGTGCACGAGACCGAACAGGAACAGCGCGTCGGTCGCGGGCCGGATCGGGAGATGTTCGTCGGCCTCCTCCGCCGTCTTCGTGCGCCGCGGGTCGACCACGACGAGCTTGCCGCCCCGGGCGCGCAACGCCTGTAGACGCCCGGGCATGTCGGGCGCGGTCATCAACGAGCCATTCGACGCGTACGGGTTCGCGCCGAGCATCAGCAGGTAGTCGGTGCGGTCGACGTCGGGGACGGGAATCGTCAACGCGCCGCCGAACATCAGCCCGGCCGACACCTGCTTGGGCATCTGGTCGACGGTGCTCGCGGAGTAGACGTTCTTGGTGCGCGCCGCCTGCAGGAGCACGCGTCCGTAGACGAGGCCCGCGAGATTGTGCGCGGTCGGGTTGCCGAGATAGACCGCCAGCGCGTCGGGCCCGTACTGCTCACGGATCGGAGTGAGCCCGGCGTCGATCGCCTCGAAGGCCTCGTCCCACGACACCTCGTGGAACGTGTCGCCCCGGCGGACCAGCGGGCGCCGGATGCGATCGGGGTCGGATTCGAGTTGCTTCAGCGCCGTGCCCTTGGGGCAGAGGAAGCCGTGGCTGAAGACATCGTCACGATCGCCGCGGACGAGGGTGATCGCCCGCCCGTCGAGATGCAGCTCCAGCCCACACGTCGCCTCGCAGAGGTGACACGTGCGGTACGCGGTGCGGGTTGCGGTGTTCGCCATCTCGAAAGCGTACGACGGCTCGAGGTGCTCTGGCGCGAAGCCGCAATTGCCTTGGTCTATAGGCATTTTTCGACTATCATCGAACGTATGTTCGCTACTCTCGAGGCGCTCGCGCGGAAGCGGAAGGCGATCGACGCACTCGAGGCCGAGTGGCTCACCGACGTCGCCGAGTACGACCGTTCCGGCGATTGGCGCGTCGAGCGCTTCTGCAACGCTTCGTCGGCGTTGAGCGCGGCGTGCCGTATCGATCCCGGTGTCGCGACCGGGTACGTGCAGCTGGCCCGCAAGCTGGAGCAGCTCCCCGCCGTCGCGGCTTGCGTTCGGAACCGGTGACATCTCGCGTCGGCACGCGGCGGTGATCGCGAACGCGTACACGCCGGCGCGCGCGGACGAGATCTCGAATCTCGAGTTCGAGTTGGTCGAGGCCGCTGCGAAGCGCGCACCGAAGGCGCTCGCGAGCATCGTCCGGTACGTCACTGACGCGATCGACGGCGACGGCGGTGCCGCGTCCGATGCCGCCGCGTACGAGCGGCGCGCCGGGTACGCCGCCATGACCCTGAACGGCTTCGACCTCCGCGCCAACGCCGACTTCGCCGAGGGCCAAGAGGTGCTCGACGCGTTGCACGAGGAGATGGCTGGCGACCTCCAAGACCACGACCCGCGCCGCACTCCGCAAAGGCGATGGGATGCGCTCTACGCGCTCATCGTGCGCGGCCGGGCCGCGAACGCGGCCGGCATGTCGCAACCCGTGCGCCACCGGTTCTGCACCGTCATCGACCTACACGAGCTGCCCGGTAGCAACGCCGACCTCGTCGCGTCGGTGCGAGCCGAGGTCCGCCACACCGGCTACCTGTCCCGCGCGACCATCGAGCGGCTCACCTGCGACGCCGCCGTCAGCCGGATCCTCACCGCCGGGAAGTCCGAGATCCTCGACGTCGGGCGCGCCACCCGCACCATCTCACCCGCATTGTGGAAGGCCCTCGTCGTGCGCGACCGGCATTGCCAAGCCCCCGGATGCAATCGCACCCCCGACCGATGCCAGGCCCACCACATCGTGCACTGGGCACTCGGCGGCCCCACGCGCCTCGACAATCTGCGGCTGCTCTGCTGGCACCACCATCGCGAGGAACACCGACACGGCGCCCCACTCCGCGCCGCGGACCGCGGTCCCTGAATCGCGCGCGGCGCGCCTTCCGATCGGCCATCCTGGGCACGTGCACGCGGCGACGGAACGGGCAGGACTGGGCGAGTTTCTCGATCTGCAACGTGAAGCTCTGATCGAAAACGTCCAAGGATGTTCCGACGCGGACGCGCGCCGCGCCGCGACCGCGAGCTCGTTGTCGCTCCTGAGCCTCGTCAAACACTCCGCGACCTGGGAACGGCGCTGGTTCCAGGTGGTTGTCGCCGGCCACCGCTTCCCCGACGAGTGGCCCGAGGTCCTCGCGCAGGAGATCGACGAGAGCTTCCGGCTCACTGACACCGACACCGTCGAGACGGTCGTCGCGTACTACCGGGAGCAGATCGCCGCCTCGCACGAGATCGTCGCCGGCCTCGATCTCGACGCGCCGTGCGCGTGGCCGACGATGCCGGACCAGAACGTGCGTTGGGTGATGATCCACATGATCGAGGAAACCGCTCGGCACGCCGGCCACGCCGACATCATCCGCGAGAGCATCGACGGCCGCCGCGGACTCTGACGCCGATTGCCGCGCCGGAAGGGGCGTTCGCGGCAAAGATTTGCTCGATGCGAACCCGGGCGCTTGTCACGACCTTTCCGGCCATAGTCGCCATCGTGGTGGCGGGCTGTTCTCACACTTCGACGCATGGCGCGACCTCGACGACGACCGTCTCGGCGAGCACGCCGACGCAGCCACATACCGTCGCCGCGGTCCATCCGGCCAACGCGAACGACGGCGCGGCGGATGCTCGACGTGTACTTGTTGGCCACCTACGACAGATCCGACCACGACGCGGCCGCGACGCCGGGCGCGATGTGGCCGTCGCTCAAAGATCCCACTGCGACGAACTTGCCGCTCGACGTATATGCCCCTTCCGAGGCCGATCTCGAGCAGAGGTGTCGGGCGCTCGGACCGGCCGTGGGCTACTTCGTCGGCGGCACGCAATACACGATGACACTGACGGGCTGGGTTTCGACATCGCCCGGAGAGTTCACCTCGCCGTTCCCGCCGATCACGTGCCCTCGTGTCGCCAAGAATCAAACCGACCCGGTCGCCGCGACCCGGCCGTCCGCGTCGATCGATCGTGTCAACCGGGTCGCCGCGTTCTTCAACGTGTATTTCAAGGACCAGAGCTGGTACTACGCGGTCAGTTCGGGCACCCTGGGCGACGGCTCGCCGCCCCAAGTGAATGTGGAGACGCAGGTAGCCGATCCGCTGTCACTCTGTGGAAGGCTCCGGCCCATCGCCGACTGGTTCATGGGCGATGCCAAGTACCACTTGACGGTCTCGCGGGCCCCGTCGGCTGCGTCTCCGTCGTCTCGGTCGCAACCTTGCCCCGTCCGGCCGTGATCCCGCTCGCGCCGTAACTTCGAACGCATGGGTGTGGCCGGACAAGCGTTCATCACGATCGATTGTGCCGACCCCGCTCCGCTCGCCGAGTTCCGGGCGGTCCGAGCCCGCGGCGGATAGGGCAGCGAGCGCGGATTCTCAGGACGGGAAGATCGCCACGGAGTATGGAGCAACCCGAGAACTCCGCGCGACTGCGTCAGCGCGCACCTCATCGTTCCGGCTCGGGCAGTCTGGCGCGGGTCCCGGCCGTGGTGCTGGTCGAGGCCAGCGCACCGAGAACCGAGTGCACCTGGATCTCCGCCCTGACGACCAGGAAAGTGGTCTGTGCGCAGGGCTGCGCTCCTTCAGACGAATTGCTGCGTCAGCTCCGCGACCTCGTCGAAGTTCTTCTTGATGTCCGGCAAGGATTGGCTGCCGTCGCGGTAAGCCTGCTTTGACATGTCCTTGTCCCCGAAGCGAAGTCGCCCGGAGTCGCTGTCTATGACATCGGCGACCAACAGATTGCCCGTCTCGCGGTCAAGACCGCACTCGATCTTGAAGTCGAAGTACGTGCCGCCGAGAGCCCCCCACGCTTGCTCGACTATCTCGAAGGTCCGGAGGGTGAGCTCGCGGAGCTGTTCGACAAGCTCAGAGGTGACCGTTGCATAGCGACTGTGCGACAGCGGCTGCTCGCTGATGAGATCACCGGCGTTGACGTCGCCGAGCTGAACCGCCGCCTTCGTGTTGGGCACGAAACGTCGCAACACACCGCCCGCGAAGTCGAACTCCAGGAGCGGATCATGGTTGGCGTCATCCTTCTCGAAGACTTCGAAGACGAGGTCGGCAAAGACGGTGCCGTCGGCGACGTCGGCGTTCCGGTCGAGGTAACTGCCAGTGGCGATCCGTCGCGCGACGAGTTCGAGCGGGATCATCTCGACATTGCGCGCCCGGAAGGTGACTGGATCGAGCTGCTCGACGAAATGGGTGGGCACACGATTGGCGTTCAGTAGGCGGAAGACGTTACAAGTCGTCGTTGTAGACGACGCGGCCTTGCCGTCGATGACATCGTGCCTGGCCCCGTCGCCCGCCGTGATGTCGTCCTTGCTGCGGATCAACACCGTGCCGTCGCCGGCGTCGAAGACGACCTTGGTCTTGCCTTCGTTCAACAGTGCCGCAAAGCGCTCCGCGGGGGTCGGGGTCGTTCCCATCGTCTTGGCCTCCATCGCTTGTTCGGTCGCCGCGACGAGTCCCTGCAAGCGTTGGATGTGGTCGAGCAGCAACCCGCGTTGGTAGGCGAGATGCTCCACTGCATCCCTCGGCGAAGCGAGGACCACGGCGATGTGATCAAGAGAGAACCCGAGTTCGCGATAGAAGAGGATCTGTTGCAGCTTCTCGAGGTCCGCGTCGTCATAGACGCGGTAGCCCGACGGCGATCGTCCGGCCGGCGACAACAATGCGATGTGCTCGTAGTGGTGAAGCGTTCGGACCGTGACGCCCGACCACCGCGCAACCTCTCCGACCGTGTAGCCCACGTTCTCCCTCCGATGAACACTTAACAGCCTGACGCTACGTCGGGGTCAAGGGAATTGTTCCGTTCCGACGCAAGCGGGCGCCGTTACCTGTCGATGGTCAGATGCTCGCGACGGCGACGAACTCGGGTGAGTGTCACGTAGGCACTACGCGAAGGGGAACCACTTGGGGAGGCGGAGCACGCCGAGATCGCCGGTGGCGAGGATTCCGCCGCCGCGGGGATCGCGCCCGTACAGCCACGCGGCGATGTCGCAGCCCCAGCCGATCGCCTCACCGTCGGTCGGACCGCCGTCGTCGTCGAGCACCTGCACGTGAGGGCCGCGCAGCATCACCCGCCAGGCCCGATCGTGATCGGTGGAGACGACGCGGTAGTCGACGTCGACGAGGGGGCGGGTCGCCGCGGCCCGCGCCGGCAAGCCCGCGAGGATGTCGTCGAGCAGGTTCGTGACGAACCCGACCGACCAGTCGGAGACCTCGTAACCCACGTCGAGGTCGACATGGTGGATGGCGACCTCCTTCCACCGCACCCAGACGAACTCGCGGATCGTGCGCGTCGCCGACGCGCGGCCGACGCGGTCCCAGCCGTCGCCCGGGAGTGCGTTCCACGCTTCGACCAGACGATCGTGCGCGCCGCGTAGATCGGCGCGTAGCACCGCCGCGCTCGCGCCCCTTCCCGCCGCGATACCGGCGGCGCGGGCCTCGGCGCTTGCATACATCGGCGCGACCTCGCCCTGCGCCGCGGCCTCGACCATCGCGCGGATGCCGTCGGCATTGCGGGCGAGATGCGTCACGAGCTCGGCGCGTGACCAACCCGGCAGTCGGGACGGCGCCGCGGCCTGTTCGTCGGTGAGATCGTCGAGCGCGCGCAGGACCAGGCGGGTCGCGCGCCGGACGTGTTCGATCTCCGGCGCCGGCCTGGTCACCTCCGGAGCGTAGGCGGTGGCGCGCATCGCACTTCGAGCGCAGCGGCTCCTAGGGTGTCGCCCGATGGAGAACCGTCTGTACTTCCGCCAGTTGCTCGCCGGCCGCGACTTCGCCCCCGACGACCAGATAGCCCGCCAGATGGTCAACTTCGTGTATCTCATCGGCGACCGAGAGACGGGCGAGGCGATCGCGATCGATCCCGCGTACGGGCCCGCGGAGCTCGTCGACGTGCTCGCGACCGACGGCATGCGACTGTCGGGCGTCCTCGTGACGCACTATCACCCCGATCACGTCGGCGGTGATCTCGGCGGCTGGTCGATCGCGGGCGTCGCCGAGCTCCTCGCCCTTTCCGGTGTGAGCGCCAAGCTGCACGTGCAGACCGAAGAAGCGTGGGGCGTCAAGCGCGTCACCGGCTGCTCCGACTCCGACCTCGAGCTGCACTCGTCGGGCGACATCGTGCACGTCGGCCAGATCCCGATCACGCTCATCCACACACCGGGCCACACGCCGGGATCGCAATGCTTCTTCGTCGACGGGAAGCTCGTGAGCGGCGACACGCTGTTCCTCGACGGCTGCGGGCGCACGGATCTGCCCGGCGGCGACCCCGAGGCGCTGTACGAGAGCCTCACCCAGAAGCTGTCCGTGGTTCCCGACGACGCGGTGCTGTATCCCGGGCACCTGTACTCGGCCGAGCCGAATGCGCCGATGGGCGACGTCCGCCGCGCCAACATCGTCTACCGGCCGCGTACACGCGACCAGTGGATGATGATGTTCGGTGGCGCTTAGCTCGGATCGAACGTGACCGGCAGCGCGCGCGGTCCGCGAAACGCGTAGCCCTCGATCACAGCTTCTTCGGCCCCGTTCGGGTCGAGGCGCAGATTCGGCAACCGGTCGAGGATCTCGTTGAGCCCCACACGGAGTTCCAGGCGGGCGAGGTGCATGCCGAGACACTGGTGCGGCCCGGTTCCGAACGCGAGGTGGTGTTGCACGGAACGCCCGAGCTTCCACTCGTCGGCGTCGTCCCAGCGTGCCTCGTCGCGGTTCGACGAACCCGTCAGCACCCCGACGGGCGAACCCTGCTCGATCGGGCAGCCGGCGACCTCGGTGTCGGAGGTCGCGACGCGGCTCACCATCGTCACCGACGTCTCCCAGCGCAACGTCTCCTCGATGACCTCGGCGACGAGGTCACGGTTCGCGTACACGCGCGCCAGGTCGTCGGGGTGCGTCAGCAGTGCGAGGAGCGCGTTGCCCATCACGCGGAAGGTGGTCTCCCCGCCGGCCGGCAAGAGCAGGCGCAAGAAGCCGTAGATCTTGTCGTCGGTCAGGCGTTCGCCGTCGACCTCGGCATGCACGAGATCGGAGAGGAAGTCGCCGGTCGACGCGGCGCGCCGCGCCTCCACGAGCGGGCGCAGGTAATCGACCATCGCCGCGCTGGCAACGTGACCGCGCTCGGGCGCGAGCGGGCCCGTATTGATCTCGTCGGCCCACCGCGCGAACTGCGCGGAGTCCGCGAGCGGAACCCCCACGATCCCGCAGATGACCTGAACCGGGTATTGCGACGTGACGCTCGCCACGAGATCCGCGCGGCCGAGGGGCGCGATCACGTCGAGCAGCCGATTGATCGTGGGGCGTACCAGCGTGTCGTCCCAACGCTCGAGCTGCGATGCCCGGAACGCCTTGGCCACCAGGTTGCGGTACTTGCGGTGCTCCTCACCGCCCATCGCCAAGATGAGATCGCCCATGAACTGCCCGATGTGGTCGCCGTTGATCGACGACGAGAACGTCTTGTCGTCGCGCAGCACGGCGTCGGCGTCGGCAAATCGGGTGATTTGGTAGAAGGTTCCCGGGCCCAGCACGTTGCCACCGGTCGCGATCACGGGGCATTCCGAACGCCGCGCCTCGGCCCAGCTCTCGTAGGGCTGCGCCATCAGCCAGTCGAGGCCCGGGCCGGCTTCCCCCTGGGTTTCAGCAGCCATACCTGACACGGTAGTCAGGTTCAAGGTGCGGCGAAACCACGCCGATGCCCGTTGCCATGGCCAAGAAGCCCAAGCGCGAGAGGTTTCTCGGACCGGCGACCGTCGTGAAGCCCGCGCTGTTCGGCGCGGCGGTGCTCTTCGTGATCCAGGGCGCGATGCGGGTGTTCCTGCACGCCTGAGCGCCCGCGTTCATGGTCGCATGCGACCTGACGCACGCGTCAGTCAGAGCGATACCCTCTCGGGATGCCCGCGCACGCGACCGGGGCGAATCCTTTCGCCGATACCGACGACCAAGCAGCCCTGCGCCAACTCGCGCGCGACGTCGCCGAGCGCGAGCTCGCGCCGATGGCGCGTCACGGCGACGAGACCGAAGAGTTTCCGCAGTGGGCGTGGGACGGGATGCGCAAGGCCGACCTCTTCGGCATCACCATCGGCGAGCGGTGGGGCGGCACCGGCCTCGGCGACGTCGAAGCCGCGATCGTGCTCGAAGAGCTCGCCCGCGCCGACGTGTCGAGCGCGATCCTCGCCCAGCTCATCTTCAACGGCCCGCCACGCGCGATCGAGCACCTCGGCAACGACGCCATGAAGGATCGCTGGCTGCCGATCGCGGCCAGCGGTGACGGACTCTTCTGCATCGGCATCAGCGAGACCGAGGCGGGCAGCTCCGTCGGGCACATGCGCGCCCGGCTACAGCCCGACGGCGACGGCTTCCGCCTGAACGCCTACAAGAACTACGTCACCGGCGGCCACAAGGCCCGCGTGTGCCTGGTGTGGTGCCGCTTCCCCGACAGCGTCGGCACCAAAGGCATCGGCGCGGTCGTGGTCGACCTCGAAGCTCCCGGCGTCACCGTCGCGGGCACGCACGTGAAGATGGGATTGCGCGCCACCAGTGAGGCCGAGCTTGCGTTCGACGACGTGCGGATCGAACCCGACGACGTGCTGTTGTGGGGCGACCCCGCGAACAGCGAGTCGTTCAAGACGTTGATCTCGCACATCAACCACGAACGATGCGGCAACGCGGCGATGTGCGTGGGCGCGGCCCAGGGCGCGCTCGAGTACGCGGTCAACTACATGAACGAGCGCAAGCTCGGCGACCGGACGCTCGCCGATCTCCAGGGCCTGCAGTGGAAGATCGCCGACATGGCGACCCAGCTCGAAGGCGCCCGCCTGTTGCTGCAGCGGGCGGTGCACATGGCCGGCCCGCACGGCACCCCGCCGGCGCTCGAGACCGCGATGGCGAAGACCGCGGCCAACCTGGCCGCGAAGTTCGTCTGCGACGAGGCAATCCAGCTGCTCGGCGGCTACGGCTTCTCGCGCGAATATCCGGTCGAGCGCGTGTACCGCGACATCCGCGGCCTGTGCATCGGCGCGGGCACCGTGGAGATCCAGCGCAACTTCGTCGGCACCAGCGTGCTGAAGGGCGCGACGCCCGCCAGCGACGGCTGGAAAGCACGGCGCGCGTGACCAACCCAGCCTGACTGCCGGTCGTGATCGCGCCGACGTTCACCTCTCCCCGAACGAACGAGTACCTCCGGCCGGGCGGGCCCTGGGACATGCCCTCACTCGACGTCGTGCTCACGCGGGTCGCGGCCCCCGCGCTCGCGGCCCGGGTCGCGACGGTCGCCGGCGGGCTGCGCGCGCGCGGGGTACGCGCCCGGCGACGCGGTCGCTTGGCAATCCGAGAATCGTGACGAGATCGCGGTGCTCTACCGCGCGTGCTGGCGCCTGGGCGCGGTCGCCGCGCCCGTTCACCACCTCGTCGGCGAGCGCGAACTCGCCGGCATCCTCGCGGCCGTCGAGCCCGCGCTCGTCGTCGAAGATCTCGACGCCCTCCCGACCGGCGATCCGGTCGGCGAAGCCTGGACCGAGTCCCCGCACACGTGCGTTGCCGCGGTGCTGTTCACGTCGGGTTCGAGCGGCGCACCCAAGGGCGTACTCCATACGCAGGCGACGCTCGCGTACAAGGCCGTGCAGATGCAGAGCGCCCACGGGCTGGGGCCCGGCGACCGCGTGCTCATGCCCGCACCCGGCGCGCACATCTCCGGGCTGTTGAACGGCATCACGCTGCCCGGTGTCGTCCCGTTCCCGGCCGTGTTCATGGCCCGCTGGGATCCCGAAGCCGCGCTCACGCTCATCGAACGCGAGCACGTGACGTTCATGGTCGGACCGCCGACGTTCTTCGTCTCCATGATGCAGGCGCCGGGCTTCACCCCCGAACGGGTCGCGTCGCTCCGGCTGATCTCGAGCGGGGGCGCGGGAGTGGGAGCAGTCTTCGTGGCCGAGGCGTCGGCTGCGTTCGGAGCGCGCGTGAAGCGCACCTACGGCTCGACCGAGGTGCCGACGATCATCACCGACGGCCACACCATCGGGTCCATCGAGGTGCGCGTCGACGGCAACGGCGAGTTGCTCGCCCGCGGACCCGAGGTGTGCGCGGGTTACCTCGACGCCGCCCAGACCGCCGAGGCGTTCACCGCCGACGGGTGGTTCCGCACCGGCGACCTCGCCACGATCGACGCCGCGGGCACGATCGAGATCGTCGGGCGGTTGAAGGACGTCATCATCCGCGGTGGCGAGAACATCAGTACGGCCGAGATCGAGCAGGTACTCGAGGCCCACCCCGACGTTCGCCACGCCGTCGCGGTCGGCGAGGCCGACCCCTTGATGGGCGAGCGCGTCGTCGCGTTCGTCGAGGGTTCGCGCACCTTCGATCTCGACGCGTGCCGGGCCTGGTTCGCCGAACGCGGCGTCGCCCGCTTCAAGACGCCCGAACGCGTCGTCATGGTCGACGAGCTGCCGCTCCTGGCCACGGGCAAGCCCGACCGGGCCGCGCTGCGGGCCCGCGTCAGTTGAACGCCGGGATCACTCCCACGGCGATGTGTCGACGCCCATCATCTTGAAGCCCTTGATGACCGCGCGCGGGTTCAGCGTGCCCGGCTTCCAGTGGAAGTTGTACATGCGCTCGTTGGCCACGTTCTGCACGAACATCTTCGCCTGGTCGAGCGTCACGAGGATGCCGCGGGTCGCGGTCTGCTTCTCGTAGTGCTCGGCGTGCTCCGCGTCGAGCACGTAGTTCATCGAATCGCACATCCGGCTCATGTCGACGTTGTTCCAGTCGTACGGCGACAGCGAGATGTGCAGGAAGATCCCCGGCGGCGTCACCGACTGCAACTCGAAGTTCTTGGAGATGAGCGTGACCGGTGTGAAGCAGCACGCGCAATGCGACTCGAGCCGGACCGTCTTGTCCTTGAACGGCGGCATGTGCGAGAACGCGATTGCCTCGCTCGCGCACCCGACGAACGAATGAAACGTGTCGTCGATGTACGCGCGCACCTGCGACGGGAACGACGAGAACGGCGGAGCCTTGAGCAGGTTGCAGTTCTGCGTGTCCTCGTTCGACCACGACATCGATCCCGAGTTGCAGCTCCTTGTAGGCCGCGATGATCCGGCGCCGGTCGAGGTCGGTCGCCTGGTGCACCTCGAGGAGCGTGGGGCCGCGGCCCTGTTCGCACCAGAACTCGAACACGAAGGCGCGGACTTGCTTCGCGGTGTCGGAAAACTCGAACTCGGGAACGTTCTGCGGCATGGGCTGCACACTAGAAGCCGCGCCGCGCTCGATGCCGAAGCGCGCCCGATGCCCGAGCGCGTGGGTCCGGTTCGCTACGAGGTGGCGGCGAGCCCGTGGTCGAGCACGACGCGGTTGTGCGCGTCGGTCACCCAGATGCGCCGGGCGTCGGCCAGCGGGATCGCCGCGGTCATCACGAGATCGGCCGACGGACCGCGGCCGGTGCCCTGGAACGACCCGGCGGCGATCCGATCACCGTCTTCGCCGGTGACCCACAACCAGTAGTAGTCGCCACGCGGGAGCCCCGCCACGTGGAACGAGACCTCGGTGCCGGCGTCACGGGCGCGGAGCGTCGCCTGCGCGGTGACACCCGGAGCCGACGCGAACACCACCCGGGTGCCCGGCGCCGAGCTGCCCGGGACCACGAGGACGAACGCGACGATCGCGGCGGCGATCGCGACGGCGACGGCGCCGACCGCGGCGTAGCGGCGCCGGGCGCGCGTCCGGCGCACGGTGCGTTCGGCCGCGACCCGGCCCAGCACCTGTGCCACCAACGTGTCCGGCGGCTGGGCCGCACCACCGGTCGCACGCCCCACGTCGGCGAGCGGCAGCGCCTCGACGACCGAGGTCAGCTCGCGCAGCTCGGCGCGGCACTCGGCACAGCCGTCGAGGTGGGCGCGCAACGCGAGTACGTCGGCGGGATCGGCCCCACCGAGCGCGACGGCACCGAGCGCCGCCCGCATCTCCCGGCACGCGTCAGACGTCATCCGACCAACCCAACTCGTCCAGCGCCAGCCGCATCGCCTTCAGCGCGTAGTACACGCGACTCTTCACGGTACCCACGGGCACGCCGAGATCGCGCGCAACCTCGTGATACGGGCGAGCCTTGTAGTGCACCTCGACGAGCGCGTCGCGGTGTTCCGGACTGAGCTTCTGCAGCGCCTCCTCCACCTGCCACGCGACGAGTACGCGCTCGAGGTCGTCGTCGAGCACGATGGGTTCGTCGGTACGGCTTGCGGCCGCGAGCGTGGGTCGCACCGCGCGCGCCCGGGAGAGATCGATCACGACGTTGCGCACGATGGCGAAGAGCCAGGTGCGCAACGAACCCAGTGCGTCGTCGAAGCGGTCCGCGGCTTGCCAGGCGCGAACGAACGTCTCCTGCACGGCCTCTTCGGCGAGCCCGCGGTCGCCCAGCGACCGCAGCGCGAAGCGGTACAGCTCGGGCCCGTGGGCCGCATAGACCGCCCGGACACCGTCGTCGCCGGCCAGCACAGGCCGTCCTTCGACCATCACTGCGGAGGATACGGCCGCCGCGACCCGCGAGTTCATCGAACCGCGCGCGGCCGCCGTCCGTACTGGTTCACGTCCGCACCGAGAGTGTCTCGCCCAGGGGGTCACATGCACCATTTCCACATCCGCGTGCTGGCGACGGTCGCCGTCGCGGTATTCGCGCTCGCGGCCTGCGGGAGCAGCAGCAAATCGTCGGGCGCGAGCGCCACGACCGGCGCTCCCACCACCGGCGCGGCCGACACGACCACCGTTGCGCCCGACAACACGACCGCGGCATCGTCGACAACGGTCTCCGTCTCGGTCGCGACCACGACCCTCGGCAAGGTGCTCGTCGACGCCAAGGGCCTCACCTTGTACCGCTTCGACAACGACACCACGGCCGGCGCGAGTACCTGCACGACCGACCCGTGCGCATCGAACTGGCCGGCGGCGACCGTGACCGGTACGCCCACCGCCGGCGCCGGAGTCGACACGGCCAAGCTGACGACCTTCGCCCGCCCCGACGGAACGAAGCAGCTGCAGATCGACGGGCACCCGCTCTACACGTTTGCGGGCGACACCAAGGCCGGCGACACGAACGGCCAGGGCGTTCTCGGCAAGTGGTTCGCGGCGGGGCCCACCGGCGCCAAGGTCGGCGCCAACTCCTGATCCGCCTCCCAGATCAGGGTCCGAACGGCTGGGGTCGCGGCTCCAGCCGTTCGGAGCGTCGCCTCAGCCGTTCCGGAAGAAGAGCGAGACGATCTGCTCGTCGACGACTGGGTCACTTCCGGGCGGCACCGGCCGGCTCAGACGACACTCTCCCCCGCTTCCACCCGGGGCCGCAGCAATGCCGCCAACCGCTCCCGGTGCGCCGACGCGTCGCCGAACGCGAGCTGGTCGAGCTGCGCGCGCTTCAAGAAGAAATGCAGATCGTGCTCCCACGTGAAGCCGATACCGCCGTGCACCTGCAGTGCCGAAGCCATCACGCGCTTCGACGCGTCGCCGCACCAGATCTTCGCGGTCGACGCCGCCACCGAAGCGTCGCCGTCGCCGGCGCCGATACACCACGCGGCCCAGTAGACCGTCGAACGCATCCCCTCGACGTCGACGAGCATGTCGGCGCAGCGATGCTTCACCGCTTGGAACGAACCGATCGGGCGCCCGAACTGCACCCGGTCCTTCGCGTACTCGACCGCCATGTCGAGTGCGCGTTCCGCGCTCCCGAGCAGGTCGGCACTGGTGAAGGTCGCGCCGCGATCGACGAGCCGCGCCCACGCGTCGGCGTCGCCGATGCGCCGAGCGCCCGACGGGTCGAACCGCAACCAGCCGAGCTCGCGGGTGAGATCCATCGCAGGCTCGCGTCGCGGCTTGTCGGCAATCTCCATCGCGTACACGCCGCCGTCGGCGAGCACGACCGCGACGTCGGCCGACGGCGCGTAGGGCACCGGCGCGGCCGGATCCCACGCGACGCACGCGATCGTGTCGCCGGCCAACAGCCGCTCGACCCAGGCGTCGTCGCCGGCTCGGGCGAATGCGTCGAGCGCGAGGACGGTGGACACGAACGGAACCGGGGCCGCGTGCCGGCCGAGCTCCTCGACCAGGACGGCGACCTCCACCGATCCCAGCCCGAGACCGCCGCTCTCCTCGTCGAGCTCGACGCCGAGCCAACCCTGGTCGACCATGGCGCCCCAGAGGGTGCGGTCGTAGGGATCGGAGGTGGTGGTGTGAGCCCGGACGCGCGTCGCCGACGCGAGGTCGTCGAGCACGTCAGCCGCGCCGGCCCGCAGTGCGAGCTGATCCTCGGTGAGATCGAAGTCCATGGGGCCGCGAGTCTCGCAGTTTCCGCAAGACGTACGTCAATCTGGGTAAGAACTCCGTCAATCCGGCGGCTTCCCCGCCGCCGGGCAACCGGTGCCAGCCGCGATCGGTAGATTGCGTGTCGCCCGCGATGAAGGAGCCCCCATGTCGGAAGCGCCGGCCAAGCTGTTGTGGAACGGCAAGGAGATCGAGCTCCCGGTCGTGCGTGGCTCCGAGAACGAGTACGCGATCGACATCTCGAAACTGCGCGCGCGAAACCGGTCTCATCACCCTCGACTACGGGTTCATGAACACCGGCTCGACGGAGTCGGCGATCACCTTCATCGACGGCGACCTCGGCATCTTGCGCTACCGCGGCTACGACATCGAGGCCCTCGCCGAGCAAGAGCACCCGTCGTTCCTCGAGACGGCATGGCTCGTCATCTACGGCGAGCTCCCGACCGTCGCCGAACGCGACGAGTTCAGCCGCCAAATCCGTCTGCACACCCTCGTCCACGAAGACGTCAAGCGCTTCTACTACGGCTTCCCGAAGGACGCGCACCCGATGGCCACCACCGCATCGGTTGTGAACGCGTTGGCGACCTTCTACCAGGACTCGGAAGACCCGCACGATCCCGATCAGATTCAGCTCTCGATCGTTCGCCTGATGGCGAAGCTGCCCACTGTCGCGGCGTACTCGTACAAGCAGTCGATCGGCCAGCCGTTCCTCTACCCCGACAACTCCCTCGACCTCATCGAGAACTTCCTCCGGATGATGTTCGCGGTGCCGTCGGAGCCGTACGAGGTGTCGCCGACGATCGTGCACGCGCTCAAGCAGCTGCTCATCCTGCACGCCGACCACGAGCAGAACTGCTCCACTTCGACCGTGCGGATGGTGGGTTCCGCGGAGGCGAACCTCTACGCATCGATCGCGGCCGGGGTCGACGCGTTGTGGGGCCCGTTGCACGGCGGCGCGAATCAGGCGTGCGTCGAGATGCTCGAGAACATCCGCGACGGCGGCGGCGACGTGAGCGAAGCGGTGCGGCGGGCGAAGGATCCCAACGACCCGTTCCGACTCTCGGGCTTCGGTCACCGCGTCTACAAGAACTACGACCCCCGGGCCAAGATCCTCAAGGGCACGGCCGAACGGGTCCTGAACGAGCTGAAGTCGAAAGACGTGCTCTTCGACATCGCACTCCAGCTCGAAGAAGTCGCGCTCACCGACCAGTACTTCATCGACAAGAAGCTGTACCCGAACGTCGACTTCTACTCGGGCCTGATCTACCGGGCGATGGGGTTCCCCACCGACATGTTCCCGGTGCTGTTCGCGATCGGCCGCCTGCCCGGATGGATCGCACACTGGTGGGAAGGCAACGAGAACGCGAAGACGAAGATCGGGCGCCCGCGCCAGATCTACACCGGTCCGGTCGAGCGCAAGTACGTGCCGATCGACCAGCGCGTCTGAACTAGTTTTCGCGCGCCATGGACCTGCGCGCGACTCCCTCCGAAGCGGCACTCCGCGACGAGGTGCGCGACTGGCTGCGGGCGAACCTCCCGTGGGAGTACGGCAAGGGTTTGCCGCCCCGTTTCGACGACCTCGCCGACGAGGTCGCGTTCGGGCGGGCCTGGCAGGCGCAGCTGGCGAGCGGGCGCCTCGTCGGGGTCGCGTGGCCGCAGGAGTACGGCGGTCGCGGCGGCGGTCCGGTCGAGCACTACATCGTGACCGAAGAGCTCGCGCGTGCCCGCGCTCCCGAGCTCGTCGGGAGGATCGGCGTCAACCTCGTCGGGCCCACGTTGCTCGGCCACGGCACGGCCGAGCAGAAGGCGCGCTTCCTCCCTCGCATCCTCGACGCGACCGAGATCTGGTGCCAACTCTTCAGCGAGCCCGGCGCGGGCAGCGACCTCACGTCGCTCACCACGCGCGCGGCCAAGGTCGACGGCGGCTTCCTCGTGAACGGCCAGAAGGTCTGGACGAGCTACGCGCAATTCGCCGACTGGGGTTGGTGCCTCGCCCGCACCGATCCGGACGCGCCGAAGAACAAGGGCATCTCCGCGCTCGCGATCGACATGCACGCACCCGGTGTGGAGGTCCGGCCGCTGCGCCAGATCACCGACGAGTCGGAGTTCAACGAGGTCTTCTTCTCCGACGTCTTCGTTCCCGACGACCAGCTCGTCGGCCCGCTCCACGAAGGCTGGCGCGTCGCGAACTCCACACTGACCCACGAGCGGGGCGTCAATCCGCGCCAGCTCGTCGCGCACGCACAGCTGCTCGACGAGCTCTGGCGCCTCGGGCTCGAACGCGACGCGCTCGACGATCCGCGGCTCGCCGGCCGACTCGCCCAGGCCTTCGTCGAGGTCCGCATCTTCCAGCTCCACAACTGGCGGTCGATCTCGCGCACCGCCAAGGGGGCCGAGCCCGGCCCGGTGGGCAGCATCAACAAGCTCTGGTGGAGCGAGATGAGCAAACGGCTGCACGACACCGCGATGGCCGTGGTCGGGCCCGCGCAGCCGCTGTGGCGTGGCGCCGAGGGCAATCCCGGCGACGGCGCCTGGCAGCGTTCGTGGCTCTACTACCAGGCCAGTTCGATCTGGGCCGGCACGAACGAGATCCAGCGCAACGTCATCGGCGAACGCACGCTCGGGCTCCCACGGGAAAAGCACTGAACCGCGTGCGCACTCCGCTCCGTACACCAGGTATGCAACGACGCATCTTCACCTTCATCGCCATCTCCGTGCTCGCGATCGGCCTCGCCGCGTGCGGGAAGAGCGCAAAGAGCGCGCCGTCCGCGTCCACCGGCGCGCAGATCACGATCGACTCCGCCTTCACCTTCGCGGTGACACCGGTAAAGGCCGGATCGACGGTCACGGTCAAGAACGACAGTGCCTCGCAGCACACCGTCACGCAGGACGGCGGCGGATTCAACGTGACGATCGACGCGGGGAAGACCGCGACGTTCACCGCGCCGACCGCGGGCACGTACGCGTTCCACTGCAACATTCACACCTCCATGAAGGGCACGCTCACCGTCGCCTGACGCACGCAAACGCGCCGGCATCCCGCGTTCCCGGCCGGTCACGCGCCGGTGACGGTCCTCGGAGCAGGGTCGTGGCTGCCCTTCCCGGGTGTCCGGAGGGGGCCGTCGTCGACGACTGAGAGACCCTCCACATGCCGCAAGTGCGCCGCGCGTTCGTTGCCCTCGTCTCCGTGATCGCAGTGGTCCTCGGCTTCGCGCCGGCCGCTTTCACACAGTCCGCCGCTTCGGGCCTCGCGCCCGCCGCGCCGCCGGCCCCCGTGCATGCTCGAGCAACGACCTCCGGCCCCGGCTACTGGGTTGCCGACAACCAGGGCGCCGTCTTCTCGGGCGGCGCGGCGACCTTCCACGGCTCCACTGGAGGCGTCGCGCTCAACCGACCGATCGTCGGCATCGCCGCGACCCCGACCCGCAAGGGCTACTGGTTGGTCGCGTCCGACGGCGGCATCTTCTCCTTCGGCGACGCCGCGTTCCACGGCTCCACCGGTGCGATCGCACTGAACATGCCGATCGTCGGCATGGCATCGACGCCGACGGGCAACGGGTACTGGTTGGTCGCCTCGGACGGTGGCATCTTCGCCTACGGCGACGCGCACTTCTACGGCTCGACCGGCGCCATGACGTTGAACAAACCCATCGTCGGGATGACGTCGTCCCCGTCGGGTCTGGGTTACACGTTGGTCGCGTCCGACGGCGGCGTCTTCTCCTTCGGCGACGCGGCCTTCCATGGTTCCACCGGCGACATCGTGCTCAACCAGCCGATCGTGGGCATCGCCTCCACCCCGACCGGCCACGGCTACTGGATGGTCGCGTCCGACGGGGGCATCTTCTCCTTCGGCGACGCGCGGTTCTTCGGATCGACCGGCGCCATCGTGCTCAACCAGCCGATCGTGGGCATGACATCGACCCCGACCGGCCACGGCTACTGGTTCGTCGCGGCCGACGG
Organism: uncultured Actinomycetes bacterium; assembly: GCA_963839575.1. Taxonomy (GTDB): domain Bacteria; phylum Actinomycetota; class Acidimicrobiia; order IMCC26256; family PALSA-610; genus PALSA-610. Next base: position 459,957 of record CAWIVQ010000003.1, read on the forward strand.
CGGCGTGTTCTCCTTCGGCGACGCCCACTTCCTCGGCTCGGCCACCACGACCATGCACGCGACCGTGGTCGGCATGGCGGCCTCGGCGCCGGTACCCGCAACGAAGCTGGCCTTCACGACCGAGCCCGGCGGCTCTGCCGCGGGCGCCGCGTTCTCCGTACAGCCCGTCGTGACGACCGAGAACGCCGGCGGAGGGATCGCGCTCACCGACACGAGCGCCGTCACGCTGGCCATCACCACACCCGGCGGCGCAACCTTGTCGTGCACCGCCAATCCGAGCGCCGCCGTCGCCGGTGTCGCGCGCTTCGCGGACTGCGGCATCGACCTGCCCGGTACCTACACACTGACCGCGACCGACGGCACGCTGACGTCCGCGGTCAGCGCCGGCATCACCATCACGCCCTCGGCGACGCAGCTCGCCTTCACGACCCAGCCCAGCGCGGCGGCCAGCGGTGGTTCGCCGTTCGTCGTGCAGCCGGTCGTGACGGTGCGTGACGGCAACGGCGACACGGTCGCCACCGACACGAGCAGCGTGACGTTGACGCTCACGACCGCCGCCGGTGCGACGCTCGTGTGCACCCCGGCGACGACCAAGGCGGCCGTCGCCGGAGTCGCAACCTTCACGGGCTGCGCCATCGACCGTGCCAGTCTCACTCCCTACACGTTGACCGCGACCGACGGCTCGCTCGCTCCGGCCGTCAGCGCGGCGACGACCGTCTCGGTCGGCGCCGCGTCGAAGGTCGGGTTCATCACCCAACCGAGCGCTTCGACCGGCGGCGTCGCTTTCGGGACCCAACCGGCCGTCGCCGTACAGGACGCGGGCGGGAACACCGTCACGAGCGCCAATAGCGGCACCATCACGTTGTCGGTGACAACTCCGTCGGCTCCGGTCGGCGCGGCTCTCACGTGCACGACGAGCAACGGCCGTCCGGTCACGGCCGGACTCACCACGGCCTTCGCCGGTTGCAGCATCGACCTGGCGAGCACGACCACCTACACGTTGCACGCATCCGACAGTGTCGGCGGACTCGTCGGCACGAGCGCGCCGTTCGCGATCACGGTCGGCGCGGCGACGCAGCTCGGCTTCGTCGCCCAGCCGGCCGGTTCGACCGGAGGAACCGCCTTCACGACGCAACCTCGAGTCGCAGTACAAGACGCGGGCGGGAACACCGTCACGAGCGCCAATACCGGCACCGTGACGTTGACGATCACTCAACCCTCGGACCCCGTCGGCGCCGCGCTCACCTGCACGAACGCGACCCTCGCGGTGTCGGCGGGACTCACACCGACGTATGCGGGCTGCAAGATCGACCTGGCGAGCACGACCACCTACACCCTGCTCGCGACGTACAGCGTCGGCGGTCTCGTCGGCACGAGCGACGCGTTTGCCACCACGGTCGGAGCACCCGCGGCAATTGCGTTCTCGACGCAGCCGGTCGGGGCGGCCACGAACACGGCCTTCACGACGCAGCCCGTCGTGGAAGTACGCGACGCCGGCGGCAACCGGGTCACAACCGACACGAGTTCGGTGACGTTGACACTCAACCCACTCAACGGTGCGCTCATGACCTGCACGAACGCATCCCCACTGCCGACCGTCACGGGCCGGGCAACGTTCACCGGTTGCCAGATCGACACATCGGGCACGTACACGTTGCACGCAGTCGACAGCATCGGAGCGCTGGCGGCGGTCGACAGCGGCAGCGTCGTCATTCCGTAATCCCCTCCTCGACCTCGGTGGTCGTCGATCACTCCCCGGGGTGATCGACGACTGCCGCGTCACGTCCGCCGGTCGGTCAGCCGTCACGCGGCAGTGACAGGGGCAATCCGAGATTGCACTTTCCGCTTCACGCGACGTTCGACGAGAGGCCCGCACATGGCGACCGTACGGCGAACGTTGGTTGCATTCATCGCGACGATCGCGACCCTCGTCGCAGTCACGTCCGTCGCCATCGCACAATCGCGGATCGAGGTCGACGCGTTCGACCGGCCTGCGACTCCCCCGGTGCGCACCACCACCAACTCGGCCGAGCCCGGCTACTGGCTGGTCGCCGACGACGGCGGCATCGTCTCCGGCGGCGCGGCCGGGTTCTACGGATCCACCGGCGCCCTCACTCTCAACCAGCCCATCGTCGGCATGACCGCGACGCCCACCGGCAACGGCTACTGGCTCGTCGCAGCCGACGGCGGCATCTTCGCGTTCGGCGACGCCGAGTTCCACGGCTCCACCGGCGCGATCGCGCTCAACCAGCCCATCGTCGGTATCGCGGCGACGCCCACCGGCAATGGCTATTGGCTCGTCGCAGCCGACGGCGGCATCTTCGCGTTCGGCGACGCCGAGTTCCACGGCTCCACCGGCGCGATCGCGCTCAACCAGCCCATCGTCGGTATGGCACCGACCCCGAGCGGTACGGGCTACTGGTTCACGGCCGCGGACGGTGGCGTCTTCTCCTTCGGTGATGCGGTGTTCTACGGCTCCACCGGCGCGATCGCGCTCAACCAGCCCATCTCCGGCGTCGCTACGACGCCCACCGGCGACGGCTACTGGCTCGTCGCAGCCGACGGCGGCATCTTCGGGTTCGGCGACGCCGCGTTCCACGGCTCCACCGGCGCGTTCGCGCTCAATCAACCCATCGTCGGTATGGCACCGACCCCGAGCGGTGCGGGCTACTGGTTCACGGCCGCGGACGGTGGCGTCTTCTCCTTCGGTGATGCGCGTTTCCTCGGATCGGGAGCCGTCCTCGGTCACCCGGTGGTCGCCATCGCAGCCTCGGCGCCGACCAACGCCACGGGCGCAGCGACCGCGACCAAGTTGGCCTTCACGACCGAACCCGGCGCGTCCGCCACCGGCGGCGCGATCTTCGCGAGGCAGCCGATCGTGACCGTGCAGGACGCGTCCGGCGCGAAGGTCGAGACCGACACCAGCGCGGTCCGCCTCAGGATCACAGGCGCGGGTCGCCAAACGCTCACTTGCAGGGCCAATCCCGTGGCGGGGATTGCCGGAGCCGCGACCTTCGCGGGTTGCCGGATCGACCGCGCCGGCACCTACACCTTGACCGCAACCGACGGCGGGCTGACCTCGGCCGTGAGCACGGCCGTCGTCGTCACGGTCGGCGCGCCGGCGCGGGTCGGCTTTGTCCGAACGCCCGGTGGCGCGGCGAGCCTCGTGGCTTTCGCAACCCAGCCACTCGTTGCCGTCCAGGACCTCGGCGGCAACACCGTCATCTCCGCCAGCACGGGCACCGTTGCGTTGAGCATTACTCGGCCGTCCAACCCGGCCGTCGCGGTACTCATGTGCGACAGCACAAGCGTCGCGGTGGTGAACGGTGTCGCGACCTTCGCCGGCTGCCGCATCGACCTCTCCGGCACCTACACACTGCACGCGGCCGCCAGCGTCGGGGGCCTCGTCGGTACCAGCACTCCCCTCGCAGTCAGTGTCGGCGCCGCGAGCAAACTCGGCTTCATCACACAGCCGGACAGTTCCACAGGCGGAACGGCCTTCACGACCCAACCATCGGTCGCGATACAGGATGCCGGGGGCAATACCGTCGTCGGCGATCTCAGCCCCGTGACGCTAACCATCAGCCGGCCCTCTGCTCCGGTCGCGGCCGCTCTGGCGTGCACGAGCCCGAACCCATCGACCCCTGTCAATGGCGTCGCCGCGTTCGCGGGTTGCGCCATCGACCGCGCGAGCGCCACCACCTACACGTTGCAGGCGACAGTGACGACCGGACCCGCGGCGGCAACCAGCGCGCCGCTTGCCATCACCGTCGGCGCACCGGCAAAACTCGGGTTCCTCGCTCCGATCGTCGACTCCACAGGCGGTATCGCCTTTGGGACCCAGCCACGCGTCGACATCGAGGATGCCGGCGGCAACAGAGTGACAACCAGTGCGAGCGCCGTAACACTTACGATCTCCCAACCTTCCAATCCAACTGCGGCGGCGTTGACCTGCACCGCGAACCCGAAAAGCGCAGCAGCCGGAGTAGCGAACTTCGCGGGCTGTCGGATCGACCTCGCCAGCACTTCTACGTACACACTCCATGCCTCGGTCACGACGGGACCACCATCGCCGACCAGCACTCCATTCAGCATCGCAGTCGGAGCTATCGCGCAACTGGTGTTCTCAAAGGAGCCGAGCGGAACGACGGCCAGCAACACGCCGTTCGCGCAACAGCCGCAAGTCTCGGTCGAGGACGCAGGCGGGAACGTTGTCACGACCGACAACACCAGCTCCGTGACACTGGATCTCACACGACCATCAACTCCGGGCGGCGCCATAGTGCTCTGTTCCACCAACACCACCATCGTCACGGCCGGCGTCGGTACCTTCACGGGTTGTCGGGTCGACCTCGCCGGCAACTACTCGCTCACGGCGGACGTCGTCGCTGCAGCGCTCACCGTCGAAAGCACCGGAATATCGATCACCTGACGGGATCGTCCCCAGGTTGTCCGTTAGGCGACGCGCGCGATGTACCGGCAGATCGCTGCGGCCTCGGCGATCGGGTCGACGTTGCGTAGTCGCGCGCTGCGTAGCGCGCACCACCAACAGGACGCGACGGCGCCTTCGAGCGCGTGCAGGTCGCCGTGTGACATCGCGTCGTCGACGAAGACGGCGCGCCGCGATGCCTTCAACCGGGTTGGGTACACGCGCAACATGCAGGCACTCGACGCCCAAGGTCACCAACTCGGGATCGCCGAATCGCTCGATGGCGGCATGCGGGAACTCTCGAACGATCCCGGCCGCGCCATCCGGCGGCGGCGCGAGGCGAAGGTAGATGCGCGCGACCGCGGGGGCGGCACGTACCGAGGCGGATGCGGCGCCCGCCTCGCAGGTGTCGTCGAGCAGCAGTCGCAACCCTTCGTCGTCGCCCCGCAGGCACGCGACCACCGGCGCGATCAGCGCGCCTACCGCACGGGCGGCATCCGGGAGCTCGGGGTCGGGCCGGATCGACATTCCTTTCCGTTTCGGCATGTCGGCGGCCGGAAGTAAGCGGACCGGGCCAACCACGCCACCGCTACCATCCTTGCCGCGTGACGAACCCCACCGACGCGGATACCGCGTCCACGATCCGCTACTCGGCCGATGGCGCAATTGCCACCATCACACTGAACCGGCCGCAGGCGGCGAACGCGCAGAACAGTCGGATGATCGACGAGCTCGACGCCGCGTTCGACCGCGCCGACGCCGACGCCGACGTACGGGTCATCGTCCTCGCTGCGGAAGGCAAGCACTTCTCCGCCGGCCACGACCTCAAAGAGCTCCTCGCCGGTGAAGAGGAATGGTCGGCGCTGCGTGCCACACCGGAGGGCAAGCTGCACCACGAGCAGGTCATGTACTTCGACAAGCTCGTCAAGATCCGAGACCTGCGCAAAGTGACCATCGCGGCCGTGCAGGGAACGTGCTCCGCCGCGGGCCTCATGCTCGCGTGCATGTGCGACCTCATCGTCGCCGCCGACGATGCTCGGTTCTCGAATCCCGTGCTGCGCATGTCGGGGGTAGGCGTCGAGCTGCTCGTCGAGCCATGGGAGCTCGGTCCGCGCAAAGCGAAGGAATTCCTGTTCTGCGCGCAGACGTTCGACGCAGCCGACGCGGAACGCTACGGACTCGTGAACCGGGTCGTGCCTCGCGCGGAGCTGGGCCAGGCGGCGCGCGACATGGCCGAGCAGGTCGCGCTCGTCCCCCCCGTCACCGCGCAAGCCGTGAAGGCTTCGATCAACAACATGGTCGACGGCATGGGCCAGCGCGAGTCGTGGCGCTACCACTTCATGGTTCACCAGTTCGTTTCGAACACGCCCACCGCGCTCGACAAAGCACAAGCGCGCAAGGCGGGCGGGATGGACGCGGTCAAGAAGGAACAAGGCCGTTCGTGAGTGGCGCCCTCGAGGGCGTACGGGTCCTCGACATCGGAACTCGCATCGCCGCGCCGTTCTGCGCCGGCCTCCTCGGCGAGCAAGGCGCCGAGGTCATCAAGATCGAACAGCCACGCGGCGGCGACTTCATGCGTGAGATCGGCCCCTTCGTCGACGGCTACTCCTTGTTCTGGGCGGTCGAAGGACGCGGCCGAAAGAGCGTCACCCTCGACCTGCGAACCCCCGAGGGCCAAGAGGTGTTCCGGCGACTCGCCGCGACCGCCGACGTCGTGGTCGAGAACTTCCGGCCCGGCACCCTCGAGCAGTGGAACATCGCCCCGGACCGGCTCGCCGAACGCCTCGTCACCGTGCGCATCTCGATGTTCGGTCAGGACGGCCCCTACACCGAGCGACCCGGACTCGACCGCGTCGGGATCGGCTACGGCGGGCTGTTGCACCTCACGGGCTACCCGGATCGACCGCCGGTGCGCGTCGGCGTGACGATCTCCGACTACCTGACCGGCGTGTTCGCCGCGCACGCCGCAGTCGCCGCGTTGTACGCGCGCGACGCGCGCGGCGGGGGCGGCGCGGTGATCGACGCGGCGCTCTACGGCTCCGTCCTGCGCATCCTCGAATGGACGCTCCCGGCCTACGACCGGCTGGGAACGATCCGGAGCCGGGAGGGCAACCGGCTCGCGAACTCGGCGCCGCTCGACAACTACCCGACCGGCGACGGCAAGTACGTGTGCATCGTCGCCGGTTCCGACGCCAACTTCGCGCGACTGTGCAAGGCGATGGACCAGCCGGAACTCCTCGACGACCCGCGCTTCGCACGGCTCGCCGACCGGGCCGCGCACGGTGACACGATCAACGGCATCGTCGCCGACTGGACCGCGGGCCTCGACGCCCGAACGATCGAAGACCGTTGCGTGGCGCACGACGTGCCCGTCGCCACTGCGTATACGTCGGCCGACATCTTCGCCGACCCGCATTTCGAGGCCCGCAACGATCTGGTAACCGTCGACGATCCCGTCATCGGACCGGTGCGCCAGCAAGCCCCATATCCGCGCAATGTCGGCGAGGCGCCGGTCGCACCCGCGGGCGCGCCTCGGTTGGGCGAGCACACCGACGAGGTCCTGTCGAAGCTGCTCGAGCTCTCGTCCGACGAGATCGGCGCGCTCCGATCGAAGGGCGTCGTATGACGGTGCGCGCGATCTACGACGGACTGTTCGAGACCGCCGCCGACGGCTCGATCGATCTGATCGGTGGCTACTCGCCGACGAGCGACAGGTATCACTTCCCCCTGCTGGACACGTGCCCCTATACCGGTGCCACCGACGTACGGCGCGTCGTGCTCTCCGCGAGGCCACGCTGTGGGCGTGGACAGCCGTCACCGCGGCACCACCGGGCTACACGGGGCCCGTGCCGTACGGGTTCGGTGTCGTTGAGCTCGTGCCGCGAACGACTGCGCGTCATCACGCGCCTGCGCGAATCGGATCCGACGAACCTCGAGTTCGGCCGGGCCATGACGCTCGTCGCCGACGAGCTGCCCGGCGGAGTGGTGACGTGGGCGTTCGCATAACCGGAACGGGCATCCACCCCTTCGGCCGGTTCGAGGGCAAGACACCCACCGAGATGGGTGTCGCCGCGGTACGCGCCGCGCTCGACGAGGCCGGCAACCCGCCGTTCCAAGCCGCCTTTTGCGGTACCGCGTACGGCGGGGTCGCATCGGGGCACAAGGTGCTCGGTGCCTTGGCGCTCACGGGCGTCCCCATCGTCGACATCGAAGCCGGCTGCGCGAGCGGTGGCGCGGCGTTGCAGCTCGCGGCCGGCGCGATCCGGGCCGGCCAGTACGACTGCGCATTGGTGTTCGGCGTCGAGAAGATGCCCAAAGGGATCATCCGATCCTCGTTCTTCGAGCCCTGGCGCGAGGAGGGTGGACTCGCGGCGACCCCTGCGTATTTCGCGCTGCGCGCGCAACGGCTCCTGCGCGAAACCGGGCTCACGAAGGGACATCTCGCCGAGGTGGTGGTCAAGAATCGCCGCAACGGCGTGAGTAATCCGAACGCCATGTTCCGCAAGGAAGTGTCGGTCGACGAAGTGCTCGCCTCGCGCCTCGTGTGCGAGCCACTGCATCTGTGGATGCTGTGCTCGCCCAACGAGGGTGCGGCCGCGCTGGTGCTCCAACGGGGCGAGGGCGGTGTGCAGCTCGCTTCGGCCCGACTGCGCTCACATCTCCCCGGCAGTGTGCTCGGCGAGGCCACGCCGCTCTGCGGCATCGACGATCGCGACATCACTCCCCCGTCGACACTCGCGGCCCGCGACGCGTACGCGGAAGCCGGGGTCGCGCCTTCGGATCTCGACGTGGTCGAGTGCCAGGACACCGACGCAGCCCGCGAGCTGCTCGCCTACCAGGAGCTCGATCTGTGCGGGCCGGGCGATCAGGCGAAGCTGCTCGCGGAACCACGCGTGACGGTGAACCCGAGCGGCGGACTCCTGTCGAAAGGCGAGCCACTCGGCGCGTCGGCGCTCGGTCAGGTCGTCGAGATCGTGCACCAGTTGCGCGGCGACGCCGGACCGCGCCAGGTCGAGAACGCGCGCGTGGGGCTGGCACACACCGTCGGGCGCGGCGCCAACGCGGCGTGCGTCATCGTCACCCGCTAGTACGCGCCGAACATCAGCGCGCCCGGAGGAACCAGCCGCGCGGGTCCCACCGTCGCAGTGCCGCCACCTCGTCGGGCGTCGGTTCGTCGAGCACGGGAAGCACCGTGGTCGGCTCGTCGAGGTCCCAACCGCAGAGGGCCCGCACGTCACCGAAGGAGACCCCGGGTGCGAGCGCGGCGACCTGCAATACACCGTCGCGCTTTTCGAACAGAGCAAGGTCGGTGACGAGCGCCTGCACGTGGGTTCCCGGCGACGTGACGTAGCCGCAATCCGCGACAGTGCGTTGGCGCGTGAGCGTCGCCACGATCACGTTCTCGGCCGCCGTGCTCGCAACGTCGTTCCCGCCCCCGAACCGACGAGAAATGGCCGAGGCGGGATCCACGTGGAGTTGATGTTGCCGAAGCGGTCGACCTGCGCGCCGCCCAGGCAACCGATCGTGGTCGTCCCCGGGCCGCCGACGATCGCGCCGAGCACTACCTGCGCGTCGGCGAGCATCGCCGCGGTCGGAAAGTTGCGATGGTTGAGCACGAACGGATCGCCCAACGTCGCGTCGTAGTCCCAGAGCCCGATCTCGGCGGTGAGCTTCACGTCGGAACCTGCATCTCTCGCGATCTGCACACCGAGCCACGCCGCGAGATTGGCGACGCCGGCCCCGGCGAGCACGGCGTGCGCGCCGGTTGCGGCGACGCGCGCCGCGAGATGACGCGCACCCCAGACCGCGGCGCGCTCCACGCGTTCACGGGCGCGTCGAGGTCCGGCGGGAACTCGGCGGCATCGGCACGCCACGATTCGGGATCGGCCTTGGCTCGCAGCATCGCGATGCGATCGGGACCCAGGCGTTCGAGCCATTGGTCCTGCGACTCGACGTCGAGCACCCAGTGCTTGATCCACGCGTCGAACTCGTCGGCGTCGGCGCGGGTCGCGGCAGCGCGCGTCGACCCAGAAGTCGTAGTCCTCGCCGTAACCGTCGACCGGAACGGCACCGGTGTAGAGGCCGCCCGGATGCGCACCCATGGGGCACTCCACGACGGCGAGCACCCGATGCGCGGGGATTCGCACGAGGTGTGACCACGGGCGTACGTCGTCGACGATGCGTTCGACCGTGACGATCACCCCCCGGCGGGCCGCCAGCGCGCCCCACACCCCCTCGAGGAGAGGCGGATGCACCACCACGTTGCCCGCACGATCGGCGACGAGGGCGTGCATGAGCGTGACGTCGGGCACGAGTGGCGACAGCAGCCCGACCTCTCCGAACGGGGTGTCGACCCGCGAGAACCCTTCGTTGTCCTCCATCGACGAGCCCGCGATCGAACGGGTGACGATCGCGGGCAAGCCGCGCGCCGCGGCCTCCAGACGCTGTGAGAATGCAAGGAACGACCAGTGCTCCACCTGAACGTCGCCCCGCTCGTACGCGCCCGCGAACCACGGGTTGGGCGTGAAGTTGGGGAACGTGTCACCTGAGTAACCGGTTATCACCTTTGTTACCAACCCGCCGCGAAAGAACAGCGCACCGAGGCTCGACAGCGACAGCATCGCCAGTGTGAACCTGGGATCGCGGCCCCACCATTGCCGCACGACCTCACGGGTGGCCGCGGTCCAGCGCGTGTGCCCGACGATCGGATGGATGACATCGCCGGCCTCGACGTGTTGGGCGATGGCATCGATCAGGGACGCGGATTTGTCCGGCATTGCCCGAAAACTAGCCAGCCGATTGGGCCGCTACCCTTTTTGTGTGGTGGCGCACGCACTCACACCCGATCCCGTGCCGGCACTCGGCCGTCCCATCGTGACGCCCGTTGCCGCCGCGGCGCCCTCGAACGGCCGGCGCTATCGCGGGCTCTCGGCCGAAGAGCGCCGGGCCGATCAGCGCCGCCGTCTCGTACACGCGGCGATCGACGAGTTCGCCGCGCACGGCTACCACCACACGTCGGTCGAAGACATCGTCCGCAGTGCACGTACGAGCCGGACCGCGTTCTACGCCTTCTTCGACAACCGTGAAGACGCGATGTACGGCGCTTTGCAAATGTGCCTGCGTTCGCTCCTCGAGGCGATGCGGTGCGAGCTCGACGCCGCCGCGCCGGGGTCGAGCCTCACCGAGGTCGCCGTGCGCGCCTACGTCGACTCCCTCGTCGCCGATCCGTCGGCCGCGCGCATCATCTTGCTCGAAGGAGTCGGCACGTCGCCCGAGGTGAACGCGTTGCGCAGCCGGATCCGGCGCGAGATCGCCGAACTCATTCGCGAGCTCTGGGCGCGCTCTGACGCACAGGCCGCCGAGAGCCCGCAGGCCGCCGCGATCTCCGTCGGCGTGTTCGGCATCCTGTTCGAGACGATGGTGCACCTCGCGGAGACGAACCGGCTGTCGGAGGCGGAGGCGCACATCCCGGCGCTCGTCACCGCCATCGATCGCGTCCTCGCGTAACATCTCGCCGGGTGAAGCTCGGCATCGTCACCCCCGGCCTGACCCTGTTGCCCCACGCCCACGCGCACTGGGAAGCGGAGGCGTCGTTCGCCGAAATCGCCTCGGTCGTGCAGGAAGCCGAACGGCTCGGGTACCACCACTGCACGTGCAGCGAACACGTCGCAGTCCCGACCGACGTCGCGCGCATCCGCGGTGGTCGCTACTACGACCCGCTCGCCACGTTCGGCGCGCTCGGTGCGCTCACCACGACGATCCGCTTGGCCGCGCACGTCGTGGTCCTCGGCTACCACCACCCGCTCGAGATCGCGAAGCGGTACGGCACCCTCGACGTCGTGAGCGGCGGGCGCGTGGTTCTCGGTGTCGGCGTCGGCTCGCTCCGAGAGGAGTTCGAGCTGTTGGGCGCGCCGTTCGACGACCGCGGCCCCCGCGCCGACGAGGCGATGCGCGCGCTCCGGGCGGCGTTGTCGCAGCCCGAACCCGAGTTCCACGGCGACTACTACGACTTCGGCGAATTCCTCGTCGAGCCCTGCGCGATCCAAGCGCACGTGCCACTGTGGGTCGGCGGGCGGACGTACCGATCATTGCGGCGCGCGGTCGAGCTCGGCGACGGCTGGGCGCCATTCGGTCTGCGCACCGGCGAGCTCGCGGCGATGCTCGAGCGGGCCCGGTCGACGCCGGCGTGGGCCGAACGAACAACGCGCCTCGACGTGATCGTGCAAAACGAGCATCCCCTCGACCCGGTCGCCGAACCCGGCCGCGTCGCCGAGCAGCTCGCGCGTTTCACCGCGCTCGGCGCGACCGGGCTGAACGTCAGATTCGTCCACCACTCGCCCGCCCACTACCGCGAACAGCTCGCCGCCCTCGCGACCATTGCCCGCGAGTCGGCCCCGAGCCTCGGCGAAGGTTAGAGGCGTTCGATGACCGTGGCGTTGGCTTGGCCGCCGCCTTCGCACATGGTCTGGAAGCCGTAGCGGCCGCCGGTCTGTTCGAGGTGGCGCAGGAGTCGGGTCATCAGGGCGACACCCGATGCGCCGAGCGGATGACCGAGGGCGATCGCGCCGCCACGGGGGTTGAAGCGGTCCATCGGGTAACCGAATTCCTTTTGCCACATCAGGGCGATCGCGGCGAAGGCCTCGTTGCACTCGACCGCGTCGAACTCGTCGATCGCCATGCCCGAACGTTCCATCAGCTTGTAGGTCACCGGCACCGGGGCCGACAGGACGAGGACGGGGTCTTCGGCGGCGACGGCGAAGTGGCGGAAGCGAGCGCGTACGGCGAGACCGTGCTGTTCGGCGAAGTCGGCCGACGCGATGATCATCGCGGAGGCGCCGTCGGTCATCTGCGACGAGTTGGCGGCGGTGATGTCGGGAGCGGGTTGATCCTCCGAAACCCACGCGGGCGGACGCGCCGCGATCTGCTCGAGTGACGCGCCGCGCCGAATCCCTTCGTCGGCCTCCAGCATCGCACCGGTTCGTTCACCCGTCTCCGGGTCGACGATCGGTACGGGGATGATCTCGCCGGCGAAGAAACCGTTGTCGGTGTTGGCCGTGGCCCGCTGATGCGACTGCAGCGAGTACTCGTCCATCTCCGCGCGCGTGATGCCCCACTTGTCGGCCAGGATCTGTGCCACCCAGAACTGGATGCCGAGCGTGTTGTCGGTCTGGGTGAGGAACTCTCCGCTGAACGGACCGGTGCCGCCGCGCGCGTTCGAGGACATCGGCGCGCGTGTCATCGACTCGACGCCACACGCGATCCCGATGTCGTACGCGCCCGCGATCACACCTTGCGCCACGAAGTGCGCGGCCTGCTGCGACGAGCCGCACTGGCGGTCGACGCTCGTGGCCGGAACGCTCCAGGGCAGGCCGCCGGCAACCCATGCGTTACGAGTCACGTTGCAGCCCTGCTCGCCCGACTGCGTCACGCACCCACCGACGACATCGTCGATGCGGGCAGGATCGATGTCGTTGCGCTCGACCAGCGTGCGCAACACCAGACCGAGCAGATCCGTTGGGTGCCAACCAGCCAGCGCGCCCTTACGTTTACCGAACGCAGACCGGGCGCAATCGACGATCACCGCTTCGCGGACCATAACCTGACTGTATGCGGATCGCCGTCTTGGTGAAGCAGATCCCCAAGTTCGAAGAGATGGAACTCGGCCCCGACGGGCGACTGAAACGCGACGGCATCGAGCTCGAGCTCAACCCGTACTGCCGGCGCGCGGTCAGCCAAGGCGTCGAGCTCGCGGCGACGCGGCCGGGGTCGAGCGTCACCGTCGTCACACTCGGACCCCCGAGTGCCGAGGACTCGTTGCGCGAGGCGATCGCGTGGGGCGCCCGGCGCGAGGTCGACACCACCGGCGTGCTCGTCACCGACCCGGCGTTCGCAGGATCCGACACCCTCGCCACCGCGAAGGCGCTCGCGGCCGCGCTCGGGCGGGAGGGTCCCTTCGATCTCGTGCTCACCGGCCGCAACTCGGTCGACGCCGACACCGGCCAGGTCGCGCCACAGCTCGCGTACCTGTGCGACCTGCCGTTCCTGAGCGGGGTGCGCCACCTCGCGATCGACGGCGATCTCGTCTGCGCGCGTTGCGAGCACGACGACGGCTGGCTCCAGGCCGAGGTGCGCCTGCCCGCGATCCTCTCCTGCGCCGAGCGACTGATCGACCCGGCCAAGGTCGAGCCACCCGAGCGCGCGGCAGTTCCCGCGGACCGCATCCGCCGCCTGACCGCGGCCGAACTCGGCCCGGGGCCGTGGGGCGCCGCGGCGTCGCCGACATCGGTGGGACACGTGAAGGTCATGGCCGTGACGCGCGCCCGCCACGTCGACGCCGACGCGCCGGTCGCCGACCAGGCGCGCGCCGCGGTCCGGACGCTGCACGAGCGCGGCGCGCTCGCAGAAACGTCAGATCGCTCCGGCCCCACCCGAACGGTTGCGCCCGCGCGTCCGGGCCAGCCCGTCACGATGGTCGTCGCGGAACCCGACCGAGCGCACGACACGCGCGAGCTGCTCGGCGCGGCCGCCGCGCTGACCGGCAACGTGCTCGTGACCGTCTGCGAGTCGCCCGACCGGCGTGCCACTGAGCGCGTGGGGCGCGGACGGGATCGCGCACCTCGGCTGCGAGAACGTCGAAGAAGAGGTCGCTCGCGCCGTAACGGCACTCGCGCGCGAGATTCAGCCCTGGGCGATTCTCACCGGTTCGACGGCGTGGGGCCGCGAAGTCGCCTCACGCGTCGCCGCCGCGCTCGGCGCGGGCCTCACCGGCGACGCGGTCGAGCTCGAACGGGACACGGACCGCCTCGTCGCGTGGAAGCCGGCCTTCGGCGGTCAGCTCGTTGCCGCGATCCGTTGCTCGTCCGCCGTGCAGATGGCCACCGTGCACGCCGGAGTGCTGCCCACACTGGCACCGCGGGATCCCACGCCTGCGGCCACGGTCGCGGTCGCATCCCCCCCGCCGTCGCGCCACGGGCACGCCACCGCGTCCGCGTTCTCGCCCGCACCCGCGACGACGATCTCGACGTGCTGGCCGAGGCCCACACCGTCATCGGTATCGGCCAGGGCGTTGCGCCCGACGCCTACGACGAGCTCGAACCGCTACGCACGATGCTCGATGCCCAACTCGGTGCGACCCGCAAGGTCACCGATAAGGGGTGGCAGCCGCGGTCACGCCAGATCGGGATCACCGGTCGTTCGATCGCGCCGCGGCTGTTCGTCAGCATCGGCGCGAGCGGGAAATTCAACCACTCCGTCGGCCTGCGTGCCGCGGGCGACGGTGCTGGCGATCAACGCCGATCCCGCCGCGCCGATCTTCGACTGCGCCGACGTCGGGATCGTCGGCGACTGGCGCGTCGTACTGCCGCTCCTCGTCGAGCAGCTCCGCGCCGCGCGCGCCTAGCGACGCGTCAGCTCTCCGCGGGCTTGGGCGCGGGCGGGCGCCAGAACGTGACGAGCGTGGCCGTCGCGCCGCCGACCCCCGCGACCAACACGATCACGAGCGACCACCAGTTGTGCGGGGCGAAGTCGATCGCGTGGTCGAGCGACCAACGGCCCGGACCGAGGCACGCGACCGCGAGCAGAGCCGCCAAGAGGTTCATGAGGTATTCCCAGCCCTCGGTCGGGCGGCGAAAGACGAAGAAGCCGGCCTTACGGTGATTCGTGACGAGGGCGACGAGCAGGGTGGCCATGAGCGCGCCCGCCGCGAGCGGCGTGAGCAAGCCCAGCACGAGCGCGGCGCCGGCGAAGAGCTCGGTGAGGCTGGCGAGCCAAGCGTGGAAGATCCCCGGCTTCATGCCGAGACTCTCGAACCAACCGGCCGTGCCCTTGATCTTGCCGCCGCCGTAAATGTGGTTGTAGCCGTGCGCGATCATCGTGGCGCCCAAGGCCACGCGCAGCACGAGCAGACCGAGATTCGCTTGGTCGATTGCCATGAGCGCGCACAGTAGTACGGTCGAGCCATGGCCCCTTCGGATCCCGCCGAGGACTACGACGCGTTCGAGGAGTTCAATCGCAGCGCCGGCATGGGGATCGTCGAGAATCCGTATCCCCTCTACGCGATGGTGCGGCCCCAACACCCGATGAAGCGCGAGGACGGCGAGAGTTCGCTCATCGTTCCCAACGACTCCGACATCGAGTTCATGCCGATCGACCGCAGCGTGGGCGTGTTCACCGCCTACAGCTTCGACGCCGTCCAGCAGGTGCTCAAGGACGGAGACACGTTCTCGTCCAAGGGATACGCCGACATCATGGGCAAGGTGCTCGGCCACTCGATCCTCGAGATGGACGAGCCCGAACACCATCTCTATCGCGGCCTCGTGCAGCAGGCGTTCAGCCGTAAAGCCATGGAGACGTGGGAGCGCGAGCTCGTTCGCAATGTCGTCGACGAGCACATCGACGCCTTCATCGATCGGCCCGAGAAATCGGCCGACCTCGTGCGGGAGGTCACGTTCCCCTTCCCCGTCGTCGTCATCGCGCGCCTGCTCGGCCTCCCACGCGAAGACCTGCCGATGTTCCACCGCCGCGCGGTCGAGGTGATCAGCGCCGGGTTCGAGCTCGACCGGGCCGAGAACGCCTCGAAGGCATTGTTCGACTACTTCGGCACGATCATCGCCGATCGGCGAGTGCACCCGGCCGACGACGTCATCTCGGTGCTCGTGAACGCCGAGCTCGACGGAACGCGCCTCGACGACGAAGAGATCTGTTCGTTCCTTCGGCTCCTGCTCCCGGCCGGTGCGGAGACCACGTACCGCTCCTCCTCCAATCTGCTGCACGGCCTGCTGTCGAATCCCGATCAGCTCGACGCGCTGCGCGCCGATCGCACCCTCATGCCGCAGGCGATCGAGGAGGGCCTGCGCTGGGAGGCACCCCTCATCGGCATCATGCGCACGGCCACGCGCGACACCGAAGTCGAGGGAGTGTTCGTGCCGGCCGGCTCGTTCGTCGCGGTCAACATCGGTGCTGCGAACCACGACGAGAAGGTGTGGGACGATCCGGAGACGTTCGACATCTTCCGCCCCGCGCCAACACCTCGCATTCGCGTGGGGACCGCACATGTGCCTCGGTCTGCATCTCGCCCGAATGGAGACCCGGGTGGTGCTCACCCAACTGCTCGATCGCCTGCCCGGGCTGCGGCCCGACGCCGCCGCTACGCCCGCGGCCATCTCCGGCGCGATCTTCCGCGCGCCGGCGGCTCTGCCCGTTGCGTGGGACTGACCGGCGTGTGGGACTGACCTCGCATGGCCCGCAACGTCTTGGGCGGCGAGCTCGAACCGTGCAGCTTCGATCCGCTCACCGGCTTCATGCGCGACGGCTGCTGCAACGCGCACGGCGAGGACCTCGGCGTACACCTGGTGTGCGCGGAGATGACCGACGACTTCCTCGCCTTTTCGGCCGAGCAGGGAAACGATCTCGTCACCCCGATGCCCGAGTACGGCTTCGCGGGCCTGAAGGCGGGCGATCGGTGGTGCCTGTGCGCCCCACGTTGGCAGGAAGCGTACGAGGCGGGGGCGGCGCCGCGGGTCCACCTCGGCGCGACCCACGCGGGTGCGATCGAGTGGTGCTCGCTCGAGGCGCTCAAGGCCCACGCCGCGGGAGACTGACCGCGAGGAATGACACCGGTCCGGCGGCGGCCGTACACTGACGCCAACGTCAGGTTCCGGTCTCCGAAGGGGAACCCATGCAGCTCGAAGACCTCGTCTTGGTCAGCGTCGACGACCACGTCGTCGAACCACCCGATCTGTTCGAGGGCCGCCTGCCCGCGAAGTACACCGACGTCGCGCCGAGGCTCGTCCGCAAGGAGAGCGGCATCGACGTGTGGCAGTTCATGGGCGCGGAACTCCCCAACATCGGGCTGAACGCAGTCGCGGGCCGTCCACCGGAGGAGTACGCGATGGATCCGCAGTCGTTCGACGACATGCGGACGGGCTGCTACGACATCCACGACCGCATCAAGGACATGAACGCGAACGGTCTCGTCGGCTCGATGTGCTTCCCGAGCTTCCCGCAGTTCTGCGGCCAGCTCTTCGCGCGGGCCGCGCAGAAGGACGAGCCGCTCGCGGTCGCGTTGGTGCAGGCGTACAACGACTGGCACATCGAGAGCTGGTGCGGCGCGTACCCGGGACGATTCATCCCGCTCGCACTCCCGATGATGTGGGACGTCGACAAGATGGCCGCCGAGGTCCGCCGCGTCGCCGACAAGGGTTGCCACGCGGTGACCTTCTCGGAGAACCCGGTGCACCTCGGCTACCCGAGCATCCATTCCGGACACTGGGACAAATTCTTCGCGACGTGCGAGGAGGTCGGCACGGTCGTCAACGTGCACATCGGATCGTCGTCGAAGATGGTGATCACCGCCGACGACGCGCCCATGAGCGTGCTCATCACGTTGTCGCCGATCAACATCGTGCAGGCCGCCGCCGACTTCGTGTGGTCGTCGGCCGCGCAGAAGTTCCCGAAGATGAAGTACGCGTTGAGCGAGGGTGGGATCGGCTGGATTCCCTACTTCCGCGAGCGCATCGACTACACCTTCGATCGCCACCGCTTCTGGACCGGCCAGGACATGGGCGGGCGCCTTCCGAGCCAGGTGTTCGACGAGCAGGTGGTGTGCTGTTGGATCGACGACCCGGTCGGCATCGAGATGCGGCACAAGATGAACGTCGACATGATCTGCTGGGAGTGCGACTACCCGCATTCCGACTCCACGTGGCCGCAGTCGCCGGAGCAATTCATGAAGCAGATGCAGGCCGCGCACTGCGACGACGCCGACATCGACAAGATCTCGCACGCCAACGCGATGCGCCTCTACGACTACGACCCGTTCTCGATCCTCGGCAAGGAGAACTGCACGGTCGCAGCGTTGCGCCACCTGGCCGAGGGCTGGGACACGAGCATCGTGGCCCGCGGCATCAAGGCAACGGGTGTCGGCGCCGCCGATCTGGCCAGGTTCGCCAAGGCGCCGCGCGACTAGGTCGCAACCCCTCGGAACGGTTCGCTACTCGACTTCGGCCTTGATGCGCTCGAGCGTCGTGCGCATGCCGTTGCGATTGGTGCGCCCGCGAGTCCAGCCGAAGAGCCTCCAGTACAGGCGCAGCGGGAGGGTCGGCGTGAGCTCGAACGATTCGGTGACGTCGGTGCCGTCGCCGGCCGGCTCCAGCACGTAGCGCCAAACGTTCAGCGGCTTGCCTTCGGGTCCGACGCCGAACGCGAACTCGCGCCCGGGCTCACACGCGGAGACGACGCACGTGGTCCAGTAGATCGGGCCCTTGCCGTTGCGTTTGACATGCCCACGGAACCGGGCTCCGACAGCCGGCCCCGTCGCGCCCTCGAGCCACTCGGCCTCGAAGGTCTCGGGGCTGTACCTGCCGATCTTGGTGACGTCGCTCACCAGATCCCAGATGCGCTCGGGCGAAGCGGTCATGTGGACGGTGACGGAATCGTGCATGGCGCAACCCTACGAGGAGAACCGAGGGTGGCGGAGGCCCGGGCATCAGCCCACTCGCCGGGGATGGTGACGGAGCTGCGGGACCAGACCGCCACCCTGGAGCGTGCGCAGCGCGCGTTCCTCCTCCGCGTCGATGACCAGCGCCTCCCCGGGCTCGCGCCGGAGGATGAAGCTCACGACGCAATCGTCACAGGCGTTGGTGTGGGCCATTGCGCAATCGCCGCAATCGATCGTGCGAACGTTCATGCCCGCCAGCATGGCAAGGCGGTGAGACAACTACCCCGGCGTCGCGTCGGTGACGACGGCGATCTTGTCCCCCGAGGCGCTGCACCAGCGGCACGTGACCTGCTCGACCCGCTCCTCGAGCACCTCTTCTTCTTCGATCTCGAGCTCGCCGCCGATGCTGTAGTGGTGAAACGCGCGGGTGCGGCGCGTCGAGAGCACATCGAACCGGGTGATGTTGCCGCAGGAGTTGCAGCGGTAACGGGTCGCGCTCACAGCGCCGGAGCCTAGCTGCCACCCGATCGAATCGAACATATGTGCGTGCGAACGCCTGTTCGACTATGCTCCCCGACCCGTGGCGCCCACTTCCCCGTCCACGGCGGTGCTCCCCGGATTCGAGCCCACGCCGCCGGCCGCGTTCGGCCGGCGCCGCCAGCAGTCGCTGGCCGACCTCGGCACGCCGCTCTCGGAGACCACGTTCGTGGTGCTCGATCTCGAGACGACCGGCGGTTCCGCCAACGCCGACGCGATCACCGAGCTCGGCGCGCTCAAGCTGCGGGGCGGCGAGTTGCTCGGGCGGTTCGAGACGCTCGTGAATCCCGGCGTACCGATCCCGCCGATGATCACGATTCTCACCGGCATCACCGAATCGATGGTGCTGCCGGCGCCGCGCATCGCCGAAGTGCTCCCGCCGCTGCTGGAATTTCGCGCGCGACGCGGTGATCGTCGGTCACAACATTCGCTTCGATTGCGCGTTTCTCGACGCCGCGCTGGTCGCGCACGGCTATCCACGCTTGACCAACCGCCGCGTCGACACGCTCGCGCTGGCCCGCCGACTTGTGCGCGACGAGATCCCGAACCTGAAGCTGCACACGCTCGCGCGCCATTTCCGCACGAGCGTGGAACCGAATCACCGCGCGTATTCCGACGCGGCCGCGACGGCGGAGGTGTTGCACGCGCTGCTCGAGCGGGCCGCGAGCTACGGCGTGCTCGGTCTCGACGACCTGCTGGCACTGCCGAAGATGCGCTCCCATCCGTCGGCCGCGAAGCTCGCGCTCACGGCCCGGTTGCCCCGCAAGCCCGGTGTGTACATCTTCCGCGATCGTGATCGCCGAGTGCTGTACGTGGGCAAGGCCACGAACCTGCGCGCCCGGGTGCGCTCGTACTTCGCGTCGGACGATCGTCGCAAGGTTCCGCAGCTGCTCGCGCGAGCTGGCGACGATCGACCACCGGGTGTGCGCGAGCGCGTTCGAGGCCGAGATCCGGGAGATGCGGTTGATCCGCGAGCTCCAGCCGCGTTTCAATCGCCAGGGGAAGGCGACGCGCACCGACGTCTACCTGAAGCTCACCGACGAGCGCTTTCCCCGGCTGACCGTCACGCGCACGCCCCCGCGGGATGCCACGGCCCTCGGGCCGTTTCCGTCGACGAACAGCGCGCACCTCGTGCGGGAGGCGATCGAGTCGGCGGTGCCGTTGCGCCGTTGTGCGACCCGGATCGGGCGGCGCGCACCGATCGTCGCGGGCCCGCCGTGCGTGCCCGCCCAGCTCGGGGTGGCGGCGTGCCCGTGTCACGGTCACGTCGACGAGGACACCTACGCCGAGCTCGTGGACGCCGTGACGCGGGCGCTGACCCGCGAGCCCGGGCTCGTGCTCCGGCCCCTCGAGACGCGGATGCACCGGCTCGCCGAACAGGAGCGCTTCGAGGAGGCGGCGGCGACGCGAGATCGGCTCGGCGCGCTCGCCGCGAGCGCTCGGGCGGAGGCGGACAGTTGCGATGTGGCGGGGCGTCGAGCGTCTCGACGTGGAGTGCGACGGGCAACGCATCGAGATCCGCCGCGGCCTCGTCCACTGGCCCGGCGACGAGCCGGGGCACGACGAACGCGGGGCACGACGACGCGGCGAGCGACGACATCGCCGAGATCCTCACGGTCGATCGCTGGCTGGCCCGCAACGCATCGAGGATTCGCCTCGTCCGCGTCGACGGCGTGCTGTCGTCCGAGCTACCTCGAATCACGCCGGCCGGATCGGCGACGTCGTGACCGAGCTCGAGCGCCGGCGGGCGCGCCGCGGCCGAACCCGGCGAATGCTCCCGAAAGGCGAAAACCGCCGCCTGCGGCATCGGCCGCGGACAAACCACACTCAAGGGCGGAGCTATGCGGGACGACCCACTGCTGTATGCAAGGCGGACGACGGGGTCGAGGCGGGGTGTCATTTCGCCGGTGTCAACACGTGGCTGCTGATCCGCTACCTGCGCGCCCGGAGCAACCCCCTGAAGCGATCGAACAGCTGTTGCAGGCCGCCGCCGACACGCGCACCGCCGACGAGCTGTCCGACCTCGCAACGTGGAGTTCGTACGACCAGCTGCGCCGGCTCCTCGAAGCGGCGTCCATGATGTTCGACGGCGCCGACACGTTGCGCGCCGCCGCGGGCGCCGGCCTCGCCGATCCGTCGATGCCGGAGATGACCAACCTGTTGCAGTCGCTCGGTTCGCCCGAAGCGCTGCTGTCGATGATCGCGGACTCGGGTGGCGCGAGCCTCGCCCCGGTGATCGCGCTCGAAGGTCACGCGGTCGGCCCGACCGAGTGGATCGTCCACGAACGCTTCGTCGACGGCTTCGCGCCGTTTCCCGCCTACTGCTCCTGGGCGGCCGGCCTGTATTCGAACATCCCCAAGCTGTTCGGCATGCGGCCCGAGGTCGAGCACGTCGCGTGCGCGTGCGACGGGCGCGCCCGCGTGCGAATTCCACATCCGCTGGTTCCCCGACGAGCCCGGCGCGACCACCGAATTCCTCGAGTCGCGCGTCGAGATCCTGACCGCCCGACTCGAAGCGCTGCACGAGACGGTCGGCGACCTCGTCTCCGACAACGACCTCGAGCGCGTCCTCGCCAAGATCGTGTCGTCGGCCGCGCACACGATGAACGCGCCCATCTTCGTACTCACACTCGAGTCGCTCCCCTCCGCCCCGAAGAACGTCTACGCCAAGGGCATCGACGACACGCGGCCGCGGAAGGACTCGCCGTCGAGCTCCTCTCGGCCGACCTCGACCTCGACGACGACCACGACGAGCACCGCGTCGTGGTCGATGTGCTCTCCACCCAACGGCGTTACGGACGACTCGCCGCCATCAATCCGAACGGCGTGTTCTTCCCGCAGGAACGCGTCGTGCTGCAGGCGTACGCGCGTCTCGCCGCCGCCGCGCTCGACTCCGCCTCGGCGCTCGACGATGCCCGCCGACAGGCCCGCACGGCGCGCGCCCTCCTCGACCTCTCGAACTCGCTCGCGCAGCTCGCGACCACCGACGACATGGCCGCGAACATCGTGCACGCGCTCCCGGCCGTCATCGGCTGTGACCGCGCCGCGGTTCGCGCTCTTCGAACCCGGCGCGGCCAACGGCCGCGTCATCGCGACCTCGGGGTACTCGGTCGCCGAGGACGTCCGTCTGCGCTCGATGGAAGTTCCGGTACCCGCGCCCCGGGCCGGCGACACCGCGGTCACCGTCTGGGCCCGCGAGAGCGCTGCGCACCTGAACGTGCTGCCGATGTTGATGAGCGACCTCGGTGCCGCCGCGGTCGCGACGATACCGATCGTCGTCAACGACGAGCGCGTCGGGCTCGTCGTGGGCGACGTGACCGAACGCGCGGAACGCATGACCGACGACCCGGAGCTCGCCGGCCGGCTCCGCGGCGTAGCCAGTCAGGCCACGATCGCGATCCGCAACGCGCGCCTGCTCGAAGGCATCCGCCACCAGGCGCTGCACGACTCGCTCACGGGCCTCCCGAACCGCACCCTCATCCTCGACCGCGTCGAGCAGATGCAGGCCCGGGCCCGGCGCACGGGGGCCGAGACCGCCGCGCTGTTCCTCGACCTCGACGGGTTCAAGCAGGTGAACGACACGCTCGGCCACGAGGCGGGCGACCAACTCCTCAAGTCGGTGGCGGCCCGGTTGCACAACACGCTGCGGGAAGGCGACACGATCGCCCGGCTCGGCGGCGACGAGTTCGTCGTGCTCGTCGAAGGCGCGACGCCCACGGGAAGCCCCGAGCTCGTCGCCGAACGGCTGCTCGAGGTCTTCCGCGAGCCGTTCGAGATCGACGACGTTTCCCGACCGAGGATCAGCATCACTGCGAGCATCGGTATCGCGCGCGGGAACCGCGTCTCCGCGGCCGATCTCCTGCGAGACGCCGACATCGCGTTGTACGAGGCGAAGGCGGCGGGACGCGATCGATTCGTCACCTTCGAACGTGAGATGCAGACCGCGGTCGAGGACCGGCTGACCCTCGAGCTCGACCTGCGCGGCGCCCTCGAACGCAACGAGTACTACCTCGTATACCAGCCGATCTTCGAGCTCGAGACCGGTACGACACTCGGGGTCGAGGCGCTCCTGCGGTGGCAGCACCCCGTCCGCGGCCTCGTCCAGCCCGACGCGTTCATCCCGCTCCTGGAAGAGACGAAGCTGATCATCGACGTCGGCCGCTGGGTGATCGAAGAAGCCAGCCGCCAGGCGCAGGAATGGCAACTCGGCGAGCGCGACATGTACGTGTCGGTCAACGTCTCCGCCCGCCAACTCGACGGCGACCATCTCGTGCGCGACCTGAGCAACGCCCTCGCGACCACTGGCCTCCCCCCGTCGGCGCTCGTCATCGAGCTCACCGAGACCGCGATCATGTACGACGCGGAGGCGACGGCCCGCCAGCTCCGCGCCATCAAGGACCTGGGTGTCGGCGTGGCAATCGACGACTTCGGCACGGGCTACTCGTCGCTCGCTTACCTGCGCCAGTTCCCCGTCGACATCTTGAAGATCGACCGCTCGTTCGTCAGCGCCATCACCGACTCGGTCGAGTCGAGCGCGCTGATCCGGACGCTCGTGCAACTCGGCAAGCAACTCGGCTTGAAGACGCTCGCCGAGGGCATCGAGCAACACGACCAGTTCTGCCAGCTGCAACAGGAGCAGTGCGACAGCGGCCAGGGCTTCATGTTTGCGCGGCCCCTCGCCGCCGGCGACGTCGAGACGTTCCTCGCCGACTTGCCCCGGCCCGCGCTCCCCCGCCAGCAGTCGGGGGCGGGCTCTACCGTCGCGTAGAGCGACCCACCGACGCACCCAGCTCGTTGGTCACGCGCGGGCCACTCGAGCGGCGGCCGCGCAGGCGCGCCAAGCCGTAGACGCCCGCCTGCACGAGGATCGCGGTGAGCAGCGCGACGAACGGCAGCAGCCGTGCGATCGGCCAGAACCGCGACGTGTCGTTCGCGAGGAACACGTCGGAGAGCTGGTTCGTGGTGAAGAAATGGAACGCGCGCGCGACGAGGAAGACGAACACGAACGACAACGGCACCGCGACGAACCACAACAGGAGCCGCATCCACCACGGGACAGGTCCGAGCCGGGGAACCGGGCGGCGGCTCGACCGGGGCGACAGCGCGCCCAGCGCCTGCTCGTCGACCTCGGGGACCACGCGCGTCGCGGGATCCGCGGAGAACATCGCGGGACCGTCGGGCCCGACCGTGGGTGGCACCCCCGACGGGCTGGCGACCGCGCTCGCGACGGGAACCGGTCGGGCCGCTTCCGCCCGCCGGCCCACCGCCTCGGGAACCTTCAGCACTCGGCCGCAGCCCTGGCACGGGAACGCGCCCTGGCTGGGCACCCGGGCGAGCGGGTGCTTCTCACCGCAGTCGGGGCACTGGAGCACGGGCGCCATGACGTCAGCCCTCGCTTCGCTCGGACACCGAAGCGGCATTGCTCACACGCACCATCGTCTCGAGTGCGCGAGCCGCCCGGCCGTCGTCGATCGCGGCCGCGGCCGCTTCCACACCACTTCCCAGGTCGGGGGCGAGGCCGGCGACCACCAACGCGGCCGCGGTGTTCAAGACCGCGATGTCGCGGTGCGATCCCTTCTCGCCCACGAGCACGGCAGTGATCGCGCCGGCATTCGCCGCCGCGTCGCCCCCGGCGAGGGTGTCGGCGGAGGCGCGCGGGATGCCGAAATCGAGCGGATCGACGGTGTACGAGCGGACCTCGCCGTCGACGAGCTCGTGCACGGTGCTCGTGGTGGAGGTGGTGAGCTCGTCGAGCCCGTCGTCGCCGTGGAACACCATCGCCTGCTCGGTGCCGAGCGCACGGAGCGCGCCGAGCATCCGGGTGGCCATCGTCTCGTCGCTGACGCCGACCGCCTGGCGCTTCACGTGCGCGGGGTTCGCGAGCGGACCGAGGAAGTTGAAGGTGGTGGGAACCGCGAGCTCCTTGCGGACCGGGCCGACGTGGCGCATCGACGGGTGGTACCTCGGCGCGAGGCAAAAGCCGATGCCGGCCTCGGCGACGCAGCGAGCGACGCCGTCGGGACCGAGCTCGATCGCCACGCCCAACGCTTCGAGCACGTCGGCCGAACCACATTTCGACGACTGCGCCCGGTTGCCGTGCTTGACCACCCGCGCGCCCGCTCCCGCCGCGATCAACGCGGCCATTGTCGACACGTTGATCGTTCCCGACCGATCGCCGCCGGTGCCGCAGGTGTCGATCGCGCCCGCGGCCACGTCGACGTGCTCGGCGTAGCGATGCATCGTGCGCACCAGCGCGGCGAGCTCCTCGACCGACTCGCCCTTCGTCCGCAGCCCGACGATGAAGCCGGCGGCCTGTACGTCGCCGACCCGGCCCTCGAGTATCTCCGCCATCGCCGCGTCGATCTCCTCGGCCAGAAGCTCCGAGCCACGCGTGAGGCGCGCCAGGATCGGCGTGAGTACCTCGTTCATACGACCCGAACCGCCGGCGCCATCGCTAGTCCCACCACAGGTCGTGATCCAACACTCCTCGAGCGATGAGCCCGAGCTGCACCTGCGAGGTCCCCTCGACGATCGTGAGCTGGCGGGCGTCGCGGTAGTAGAGCTCGGTGAGGTGATCCTTCATGTATCCCGCCGCGCCGAGCATCTGCAGCGCCTCGCCCGAGACCTTCACCGCGACCTCGCTCGCGTAGTACTTCGCCATCGACAAAAAGGGCACGTACTCTTTCGTGTACTTGCCCTCGTCGGCCATCATCGCAGCTCTGTACGTGAGAAGGCGCGCGGCCTCGATCTCGGTGGCGAGCTCCGCGATCTTCCACTGCATGCCCTGCATGTCGGCGATGGTGCGACCGAACGCGGCCCGCTGTTTCACGTAGTCGACCGCATACATCAGGGCGCCCTCGGCGAGGCCGATGCCACGCGCCGCGACGATCGGACGCATCGAGTTGAGCCCGAGCATCGCGAGCCGGAACCCGCCGACCTCGCCGACCACGTTCGCGGCGGGAACACGCACGTCGTCGAGGATCAGCTCGCCGGTGTCGACACCTCGCACACCCATCTTGTCGTCGGTGCGCCCGACCGAGACGCCGGGCCGGGAACGCTCGACGATGAAACACGAGATGTCGTCGTGCTTGCGGGAGTCGGCCGGGCCTGTCTTGGCGAAGACGCAGTACCAGTCGGCCTGCACGACGCCCGACATCCAGCATTTCGTTCCGTTCAACACCCAGTCGTCGCCGTCGCGCACGGCCTTCGTGCGCATGCCGACCACGTCGCTGCCGGCCTGCGGCTCCGAGAGCCCGAAGCCGGCGCGTTGCTCACCCGTGGCGATCGGGCGGACGTACTGGCGGCATTGCGCCTCGCTGCCCGCGATGAGCACGGGACCGGTGGGCAGCCGCGTCAGCAACAGCATGAGTGCGGCGGTGTTGGAGTACTTGGCGACCTCTTCGATCGCGAGCGTGAGCCCGAGGATGCCGGCCCCGCCGCCGCCGTACTCCTGCGGGATCACGAGCCCGAGGAGACCGGCGTCGCGAAAGACCTCGAACAGGTCCTGGGGGTAGGTGGCGTCGGTGTCGATCTCACGGGCACGGGGGGCGATCTTGTCCTGCGCCAGCTTGCGCACCGTCGCCTGGAGCTCGACGTACTCGGGGGCCAGATCGAACGACATCGAGGGAGCAGCCTACTGATCGGGCCCCCGGCCGACGGGGCCGTACCCGCGCCGTATGGCCGATCGGGGCCCGATGCGCGACCATGCAGGGGCGGGCGGTCTGGGAGGACCAGGTGTCGACCATGGATGAGCGCGACGAGATTGCCCTCGAGACGCAAAGGATGCCGGCCGTGCCCGCCGAGGGCGACGACATCGTCGTCGTGCCGGCCGGCGGTCCCGAAGACCCGGCGAACCGTCGCCCGCTCCTGACCATGGCCGCACTCGTCGTCGCGCTGGTGATCGTCGCGGCCCTCGCGCTGGTGGCGCGCAATCACGGTTCGTCGACCACCGCGGTCAGGACGACGACACCGACCACGCTCGCGACGAAACCGATCGTCGCGAGCGGTCACCCCGAGCCGACGGTACGGGAGAAGGGCACCGCCGCCACGATCCCGACGACGACTGCGCCGACCGCGCCGACCGTCGCGACGCAACCGACCGTGGCGAACGCACCGAGGCAGGTCGTTCCCAGCACCGTGACGACACCAACCATCCCCCCGGCGCCCAAGCAGTACGGCGCATCGGCGCTGACGTGGAGCGCGCCGACCTCGCTCACGATCGCATCGGGCGCAACCGCGACGCTGTCGGTCACGGCGCACAACCCGACCGACGGAACGGTCACGTTGGCGCACCCGTTGTCGTGCACACCGCGTCTCGACCACGGCGAGATGTGCCCGGAAATGACCCAGCTGATCGGCAGCGGTCAGTCGGCCGGCGCGCAGTTCACCATCGACGCGCACGGCATCGCCGCGGGGCACTACACGCTGAGCATCGAGGGCGTGCTGTCGATCCCGGTGACCGTCAGCTGACGCGCACCTGAGAGGCGCTCAGGACGCGCGCCGGCGCTGGCGCACGAGCCGACGACGCTCGCGCGCCGTGTAGCCGCCCCAGACACCGATCTTCTCCCGGGCCGCGATCGCGTACTCCAAGCAGGCTTCCCGCACCGGGCAGATCTCGCAGATGGCCTTGGCCTCCTCGCCCAGGTCCTCGTCGTCCTCGGGGTAAAAGACGTCAGGGTCGGCGCCCTTGCAGCGTCCTCGTTCCCGCCAGGTCAACGCGCTCATCCTCGGTGCCTTCCGTGTCGGCTCCACTCCGCCGCGACACCCCCACAATCGGCTGGGGCCCGGGGCGAGTTGAGCCCTCGGCCCCGATGTCGGGCCCGGGCGCCGGCCAAAGGGCCTCGGGGCGCCGTACCGGGCCGGGGCCGACAGGGTTCACCCGTACCATGCCCGGATGGCCGCAGCCCCGCCGCGCCCCGTCCGGCGGCCGGGAACCGCCTTCTGGCTCGCGGGCGCGGCCGCGGCGCCGGGAGTGCTCTTGCACCTGGGCGGGCTCCACCCCGAGCCCGTGACGGCGGCCGTCACCTTCGGCCTGGCCGTAGTCGGCGCGGCATTCATGCTCGCCTGGGCCGCGGAAGCCGCCCAGGTCGACATGTCGGCCGGGCTGGCCCTCGCGCTGTTGGCCCTGGTCGCCGTGCTGCCGGAGTACGCGGTCGACTTCGTCTTCACGTGGAAGGCGGGCAAGCACCCGGGCACCTTCGCGCCGGACGCGCTCGCGAACATGACCGGCGGCAACCAGCTCTTGATCGGCGCGGGCTGGTCGCTGGTCGTGCTGGTCGGCGCGTACCGCATCCGAAACTCGCGGCGCGGACACGAGCTGAACAACGTGAAGGAGATCCCGGCCACGAACGAGGTCGCGCTCGAACGCAGCAACAGCGTCGCGATCGCGTTCTTGTTGATCGCGACGGTGTACGGGCTCACATTGCCGTTGCACCGCACCTTGACGCTCGTCGACGCCGTGATCCTCGTGACGATCTTCGTCTTCTACATGGTGCGGGTCGCGCGGGCGCCGGCGGAGGAACCACATCTCGTCGGGCCGGCACGCACGATCGGCACGATGCCGACGGCGCGCCGGCGCGCGGCCGTCGCCGCCTTGTTCGGCGCGGCGATCCTCACGATCCTCGTGTGCGCCGAGCCCTTCGCGCAGGCGCTCGTCGACACCGGCCGCAAGTTCGCGATCGACGACTTCGTCCTGATCTCGTTGATCGCGCCGCTGGCGTCGGAAGCCCCCGAGCTCCTGATCGCCGGAATGTTCGCGTGGCGCCTCGACGCCAACGCCGGGCTCGGCGCGCTCGTGTCGTCGAAAGTCAACCAGTGGACATTGCTGGTCGGCACGTTGCCGATCGTGTTCGCGATCTCGTCGGCGGGCCTGCACGGCTTGCCGATCGACGCAGTGCAACGCGAGGAGCTGTTCGTGACCGCAGCGCAGTCGGCGTTCGCGGTGGCGGTCCTCGCGAACCGGCGCATCAGCGTCCGCGAAGCCGGCATCCTCCTCGGCGTGTGGCTCGCGCAGCTCACGACGAAGCTCCCGCTGTTCGACCGGATCCACGGACCGGCGCGCATGGGCATTGGCATGCTGTATCTCGTGATGGCCGCCGTGATCGTGTTCCGCCAACGGGCGAGCTTTCGACCCTTGCTCCGCGACGGCCTCGTGGTGCCGGTGTCCGAACTGACCGCAGACCACTAGGTCGGTTCGGACACGACGAGTTGCTCGTCGGTAAACGCGGTGACACGGTTTCGACCCCTGCTCTTGGCTGCATAGAGGGCCCGGTCGGCGCGGTCGAGGATCTCCGCGCTCGTGAAGGTGCTTCCCGGTTCGTAGCTCGCGACGCCGGCGCTGATGGTGAGGACGGCGGGCGGCACGTTGTCCGCGTGCGGGATCGCCAGGGATTCGATCGTCGCGCGAAATCGCTCCACGGCGATGAGCGCTCCCGGCAGGGCTTCATCGGCGAGCAGCAGGATGAACTCTTCACCACCGAACCGGTACGCCGTGTCACCGGCACGCGTGTCGGCGGCGAGCACGGCCGCCACCTGCCGTAGCGCACCGTCGCCACACGGGTGCCCGTACGCGTCGTTGAAAGCTTTGAAGTGGTCGAGGTCGTACATCGCGATGCTGTAGGGCCGGCCGTGGCGCTCGGAGCCGGAGTGCAACGCGTGCAGATCCTCCTCCAGCCGGCGCCGGTTGCCGAGCTTGGTCAGCGGATCGGTCCGAGCCTGTTCTGCGAGGTCGGTGTTCGCCTGTTCGAGACGGCGCCGGTACAGATCGATCTGGTCGTGCAGTGCGGTAACGCGTGCCGCCGCGATCAGGCGGGTCTCGACCGCGAAGGGATCGATGGGCTTGATGAGAAAATCGTCGGCGCCCGCGCGCATCCCTTCGAGGACCTTCGCGTGGTCGCTCGTCGCGGTCGCGATGATCGTGTACGTGTAGGTGTCGGTCGCACGCGCCCGTATTCGCCGGCACAGCTCGGGTCCGTCGAGATCCGGCATCACCCAGTCGGTGATGAGAACCTCGACGCCCCCCGCCTGCACGAGCTCCCAGGCCTGCTCGCCGCTGACCGCCGTCAGGCAATCGTGTCCGAGCCGACGGACCGTGTCCGTGATGGCGCGGCGCGGCGCGGCGTCGTCGTCGGCTACGACGACGCGCATGGCCGATCACTGCGCTCGGTTCGCGCCATGTCGGTTCGCGCAACCCGGCTGCACCTTTGCATGTCGGCGTCCTCGATACGTCCCGGATACCTCCGGAGCGGGTCTCACCCTTCGTTCGTCATCGGGAGCGGGCCGATCCAGCGGGCGGGGTGATTGAATGGTCGTGGTGGCGAGTCGGCCGGGTGGCCGCGTGCGGACCCCCTCCTCGGAGGGCGATCCGTCCGAGGAACGTCCGGACTCCATAGGGCAGGGTGCTGGGTAACA
Source organism: uncultured Actinomycetes bacterium (assembly GCA_963839575.1). Taxonomy (GTDB): domain Bacteria; phylum Actinomycetota; class Acidimicrobiia; order IMCC26256; family PALSA-610; genus PALSA-610. The sequence continues at coordinate 490,769 of CAWIVQ010000003.1, forward strand.
CCCAGTCGGGGTGACCCGCAGGAAAGTGCAACAGAGAGCAAACCGCCGATGGCCTTCGGGCACAGGTAAGGGTGAAACGGTGCGGTAAGAGCGCACCAGCACCCGGGGTGACCCGGGTGGCTCTGCAAACCCCATCCGGAGCAAGGCCGAGCAGGGGGAGGGTGGTCCCGCCCGATCGACCCCGGGTAGGCCGCTGGAGCCGTCGGGCAACCGCCGGCCGAGATGGATGGCCGCCACCGGACCGCAAGGTCCGGCCACAGAATCCGGCGTACAGGCCGACTCGTCACCACCACCACTGTCCACAGGCCGAAAACTGGCTCCGCCGTAAGACGCGCGTTTTGGGACACGTTGGGCGCGTGCGAGGTGCCGTCCGGGTGCGTGGTCGAGAGATCAGTCGGCAGTGCTAGCGGTGATCCCGGCGAGCATTTCTTCGAGCATGGCGTGATCGGGTGCGTCGAACGTCGGGGCGTCGGGTGCTTTCGCGAGCGTGTCGAGCAGAGTGTTGAGCATGGCGCCCGGCGCGGGTGGAAGGTGGCCGCTGAGCACGATCTCGGGGTCGAGTCCGCCGATCTGTGCGAGGTGTTCGGTGAACAGTTTGCGATCGACGTTGTGGATCCAGGGCGAGTCGATGGTGACCCACAGTGTCTGGCCGTCGCGCAGGTCGGTGTCGGAGATGTCGGCTGCGCTTTGCGGGATGTCGGGCAGGAGCGCGCCGAAGCAGTCGGCGCTGAAGAGCGCTTGCGAAGTCTCGTCGTAGAAGCCGGTCGTTACCGCGTTGTCGTAGACCGGCGGTTTGATCGCCCTCAAGGTGCGGTTGCCGACCCTGACTCGCTCGCCCGGGTTCACGAGACGTACCCGGTCCGGCGGGAGCGGTGTCGATGAGAGCCCCATGATCCCCATCCCGAAGAAGGTGGTGATGACGCGAAGGTGCGGGTTCTCGTCGAGCAGCGTGTGCAGCGACCCGATGTGATCGAAGTCGGTGTGACTGAGCCAGATCCACCGCAGGTCGGTCGGATCGATGACCGTCCGCAGCGCGGTCATGAAGTCGTCGGCCTCGACGACCGCGCCGGTGTCGACCAGCATGGGTTCGTCGCCGTGCATCACGAACGCGTTGATCGCGAGGCTGCCGAAGTCAGCGATCGTTGCGGTGGAGCTCACCACGTCGATATCGGGCGCGGCCCGATATGTGGTGATCACGACTCGTCTCCTGCGGTGATCGAGGTCTCGGCCGCGGTCTTGAGCTGTTGGAGCGTGTGGCGCATGGCCTCGACGAGCTCGCGGTGACGGTTCGTCGGTACGTCGACGATCCGCGCCCAGGTGGGGATCCACCGGACCTCGTACGACTCGGTGACACGCGTGCCGTCGCCGGCTGGTTCGAACCGATAGCGCCATACGGTCGACTCGCGGCCGCCCTCCTCGGTGACGAACGCGAACTCGCGTCCGCGATCAGCGGTCAGCACACGACCGTGTCGGGACCACTTCATGAGCCCCATGGGCCCGCCCCGATTGTGACCGACGAACGTCGCGTTCGGTACGGGTCCGTCGCTGTCGTCAGTCCAGTCGACCCGCTGGCACTCAGGACTCCATTCGCCCATGCGGGGCATGTCCGCGACAAGGTCGTAGATGCGTTCGGCCGGCGCGTCGACAAGGACGGACTCGCTGTCCTCGGTCAACCACCAGCGCTGGTTCTTCGGGGCCATCGCCCCTCCTTTCCTTCGAGTGATAGTTATCTAACAAGCTACAGGTCATAGCTTTAGCTGTCAAGCGGAGCCTGTGCTACAGTTATCGCATGTCGACGGACGTGACTGCCCACGCCACCGCTCCGCCCGACCGTCGCGCTCGACGGCGCCAGGAGACGATCGAGGAGATTCTCGACCTCGCCGAAACCGTGATGATCGAAGAGGGTGTCAACGGTCTGAGCGTCTCCGAGATCGCTCGCCGTCTCGGCGTGCAGCCGCCCTCGATCTACAAGTACTTCCCGTCGCTGCTGGCCGTCTACGACGCGCTGTTCGAGCGCGGTCAGCACGCCCACCTCGAAGTCACGCGCGCCGCGATGGCCGACGCGACGCCAGGCCTCGATGCGCTCACCAAGGGACTCGAAGCGAGCGGCCGATGGGCGCTCGCCAACCGAGCCGATCGCGCAGCTGCTGTTCTGGCGTCCCGTCCCGAGCTTCGAACCCTCGGCCCAAGCGATGGCACCCAGCCTCGAGATGGTCGCCATACAACGGCAAGCCTTCGCCGACGCCGTACGCGCTCACGAACTCGGCCCCGATGCCGACTCCGACGAAGCGGTCTACCTCGTATCGACGCTCATCACCGGGGTGCTCAGCCAGGCATTCGCCAACGAACCCGATCTGCCATGGGGCGAAGGTCGCTTCACTCCCGTCTTCCCGAAGCTGATGCAACTGCTCTCAGCGGTATACCCGCCCCGCATGAATCAACGCCGCCACTAACACCAAACGGCCCGCGAGCCCACGACTCTTTGTTTTCGTCGCGTGACGGACCGCGTCAGTTTCGGCTCGTGGTCGAAGTCGTGCGGTTTCTCGCACCAGTCCCTCTGGGCGGAGTCGAGCGGATCGTGCACGGACATCGTCAGGGGCGGTGAACATCAGATGCCGGAGTTGCACGATCGAGGAGATCCCGGCCGAGCGAGCAGAGCGTTTCGCGACGAGCAGCGCCCGTATCGCCTCGACGTTGCCGCCGCGTTCTTGACGGTTCGGTCGATCAACGAACGATCACAGCGGTACCAGCCGAGGTGAAGTATCTCGACAAGCCGGCCCCATACGAGCCGGCGCCGCAAATCTACGATCGGCAAGCCATCCCTTTGGCGATTGAGGGGTGGCACGCACGTCCCGGGAAGGAGACCGTGACCGAGGAGCTGTCCGCGCAGCGTCTCGAGTGGCCCGCCGCAACGGGGCGTGTCGTTACCCCGGTGAGTACAAAGCATCGCAGTCCGCCACCAACCAATCGCCGACCCCTATATGGACACCACCGGTCTCACTGGGCATTCTGTGCGCATGAGCGGGCAGTTGGACGCCTGGGGAGATCTCCGGGTCCGCGATCGCGTGTACTTCCTCGGCGCATTCGGAAGACCGTCCATCGTGCCCGCCGATCTCCGGTACGAACTCGTCGAGCTGTGGTCGACCACCACTCCGATCTCGGGCAAACCTGATGTGCTCGCCGTCATCCGCGACGCGCACGGCGAGACCAAGACCGTGAGTGTCCGCACGCTTCGTCGCCTATTACCGACGCCATAACTCCGATATCGCGCACCCGACCAGCGCGCACCGCCGATCAGAACGTGGGCCAATATCGCGCCCGCGGATGGAGGTCTGGGCGACCGCGCGTTCTGTGCGGTGCGGTCTGGTGGCGTAACGCGTCCGGAGCGGGCAATATGCGCTCGTGTATCCCGATCGAGACCTCGCGTCCGATGCGAGGGGCCCGACCCTGCGGACTCAACGCCTCGTGTTGCGGCGTTGGCGCGCCGAAGACCTAGCACCCTTTGCCGAACTCAACGCCGATCCCGACGTAATGGCGCACATGCAGAAGACCATGAGCCGAGAGGAGAGCGACGCATTCGTGGCGCGCATCGAGGAGGAGTTCGACGACTGCGGTTTCGGTCTGTGGGCCGTAGAGGCGCCGAACCACTCGCCGTTCATTGGCTTTGTCGGGTTGCACCGAGTGCCGTTTGACGCTCCCTTCACGCCTGCGGTCGAAGTCGGATGGCGCCTAGCCCGCGAGCACTGGGGCTATGGATTCGTGACCGAGGCGGCTCGTAGTGCGGTTCGCTACGGACTCGAAGAGGTCGGTCTTGACGAGATCGTTTCCTTCACCAACCCAGATAACGTCCGGTCGTGGAAGGTAATGGAACGCCTCGGCATGATTCGTGATCCGGCGTCGGACTTCGAGCACCCCAACGTTCCAACGGGACACTGGCTCCGTCCCCATATCTTCTACAGATTTCCGCCTGCGGCCCCGTCGCCGTAGCGCCCGATCTGCCGATCTCGCGCACCCTCGCGACTCGCAGACCCGAGCAGAACGCGCGCCCATATCCGCGCCCAGCGTGGAGCGTCCGGGCACCGCGCGTTATGGCGCGGCGCTGACGGTGGCGTAACGCGCCCGGAGCGGGCAATATGCGCCCTGCTCGTCGAAGGGGTGGGAAGTCATGGTCGAACGCGAAGAGACGGAAGGCTCCCGGTCACTTTGGCCTGCTATGGCAGCCGGGTTGTCCGTAACTGCTTTGCTGATGATCGGAAGTGGCGTCGCATCGATCGTCGCGCTCAGCGGTGCATCGATCCGCGACCGCGTCTTCTACGGGTGCGAGCTCGGCGCGGGCGTCTTCACTGCGCTTCTCGCGCTAGGAGCCATCGTGTTGCTCACTGCAGAGTCTTACCGTGCTCAGAGCAACGGCTCGTCTCATCGCACGCTCGCGAATGCACGCCTCGTCGCGGGGATCGTTATCGCCGCTGCGATCTACTCCGTGTGGTTTGTCGTCACGCGGCACGCCAATGCGTCTGCGACCACTGTTGGCTCCGGCATTCAGGGTTGGGCAGGACGCATTGCTGAGATGTTGCGCGCTGGCGGGAGTGCGATCCTAGGTGTGCTCATCCTCGTTGGCGCTCGGCGGCTCAGCAACGAGCCAGAATCCAGCGTGAATGGCACCAACGCGTAGTGGTGATGCACTCGACCGCGATCCGGGTCGCCCTCGGAGTGAGCCGACCGGGCGAAAGTTGGAGGCAGTTGGACGGAAGACCTACTCACGAGGCCCGGCGTTCGGCGCTCCGGAGTAGTCCCTGCCGGACCGATCCCGACCGCCATAACTGATGCGTTCGGGGTTGTCACCGGCGGCGCACAGCAATGTCCCGGCAGTCTCGTAACCGAACCCGTAGCGGTCGACCACAGGCTTGGCGATCGTGTCGAGCACCTGGCGGATCGCCCCGTCGAGCTCGCGGGTTCGTCATGCAACGTGAGGTAGCGAGCTGCGACGGACCGCAATGCTCGCTTCGCCGCGCCGGCGGGAGTGAGCAGATCACCGGCCCGGAACCGTGCGCAAAGCCGCGCGCGTTGCAGTGTCGTGAGCCCGCGGAGCTTGGCGCGCAGTTCGTCGGGTGCGGTGTCGGTCAGGCTGTGCATCTGGTTCGCAGCCGCGGTGCGCGCCTTGACCGCTCCCCGGCGAGCCAACCGCAGTTGGCGTAATGCCTCCACTGGGCCGTCACCAGCCTTGGGGGTCACGGTTGCATCACCTGCGAGGACTGCACGTGCGGCCATCTCTGCATCGACGGTGTCGCTCTTGCCCTTGCGGCGCCGGGTCTGACGGTTCGGTCGGTTCACCTCGACCACGTTCAGATCAGAGCTCGCAAGAACCGTGACAGTCCCGCAACCCACGACCCGGTGCCCTCGACACCGACCACGAGCACTTCACCGAAGCCCGTGAGCCATCGGAAGCAGTCGCGATACCCGAACGCGTTCGCCGCGAACGATGCGGTCTCGAGAGCCGGCCCTGCTCACCGAGCACCGCCGCGAAAGTTCGTCTTTGTGCGTGTCGACGCCACCGATCACTCGGCACGTCGTGTCATCGTCAGCCATCATGGTCGTGCCGCCTTTCGTAGTGGTTGAAGCGGCAAGCACCAGCCGGGAGGGTGGACAGGACAGGGAGCGGGCCTGGTCGCACAGGCGCCTCTTCGGTCACGTTCGCCCGACCGGTTGCTTGCCAATCGCAGGGCTTCGTGCCGCGGGCCGACGGGTCAGTTCCTGGACACCACGGTCGGGCCGATCAGTCAGTCAGACCCGAAGCACGTAACCCTGAGACCATTCACTAACAGCCGCCGGCTCTGCGCGCATCATCCTGCCGATCGGGCACTCGCTCGGCTGCGTGGGATGGGGCAATCTGTGTTCGTGCTCGACTGGCGCGGGGAGGCGGAGGTACTGGTCGATCGAATCCTCCAAGTCGCGCCTTCGGCGACCGTGACCCGGGAGGTTCCGACCGACCGCCTTCTGGTCATCAAGCTTCATTCGTCGGTGGAAGGTGCAGCCGACCTTCACCTCGTCGTGTCAGAGCGCGCGCTGATCCTTGGCGCGGGCAAGGGTCTTCACCTCGACCTGGACGCGCTCCCCAGTTCCCGAGATGAGGCAACCGAAGCAATGCTCGCGGTGATCAACGGTGGGCTCACGGAGCGGATTGGATCGTGGGGCGTGCGCTCCACGCTGATGGTGGAGGAGCAGACACTCCACAGGGCCTACGCGCTTCGCGGATGCGTCCCACGTCCGCGCCGGGCTCGCGTCGTCAGGTACGCGCCCTACTGATACGCCATAACTGCCGATCTCGCGCACCCTCGCGACTCGCAGACCCGAGCAGAACGCGCGCCCATATCCGCGCCCAGCGTGGAGCGTCCGGGCACCACGCGTTATGGCGCGGCGCTGACGGTGGCGTAACGGCGCCGGAGCGGGCAATCTGTGCGGGTGGGTGACATCGCGTATGCCCAATGTGGCGAGACGCACATCGCGTACCGGGTAATCGGTGAGGCGGGCCGAGTTGATGTTGTCATGGTGGCGGGAGCGCTGTTCCCGTTCGAGTTGCTGGCTGAGGATCGTGTCGCGTCCCGGTTCACAGCTGGCCTCGCCGCGCTGGGTCGCGTCGTGGTGTTCGATAAGCGAGGGGTGGGACTGTCTGATCCGATCACGGACTGGACGCGTAGCGTTCAGGAGCAGTGGGCAGGCGATCTCGTCGCGGTGGTCGAGGCAGCTGGTCTCGAGCGTCCGGTGTTGGTGTCATGGGAGGTGAACGGTGTTGCGCGACTTGCTGCATCAGCGCGGCCGGAGCTGTTCGCTGCGATGGTGTTGGTGAATCCGGCGTGGTCTACTCGTGGTTTCTCCAAGCTGCTGAGCGCGATGACCGGACAGGCGTTACCGAATCGCACGATCGAAGAGATCGCGTTCCCGAGTCGCATCAAGGACCCTGAGTTCACGGCGTGGCTGGAGCGATCCGGTCGTTCGGGCGCGAGTCCATCGTCGGCGGCTCGGATTTGGGCGCACCTGCTCGACTATCGAGAGCCCCTAACACCGCCAGGCATCACCGCGCCGACGCTGATACTTCACAATCGTGACTGCATGCAGCCGCAAGATGAAGTCCGCAGAATCGCAGCGCAGATCCCGGAAGCAACTTTCGTAGAGGTCGCGGGTCGTGACGCCTACCCGATCGCGGGCGACGTCGACGTCTTGATCACCGAGATCCACGAGTTCGTGACCGGCGGTCCTTCGGGCCTAACGCCCTTGCGGTACCTCGCGGCCGTCTTGTTCACCGACCTGGTCGGCTCGACCGTACGTGCTGTGGACGAGGGCGATGCTCAGTGGCGCGAGCTTCTCGACATCCACGATCGGACAGTGCGCGAATGCGTTCGCCACCACGGCGGACGGGTCGTGAAATACACCGGCGATGGAGTCCTCGCGCTCATATCGTCCGCGACCGGAGCGTTAGACACGGTTGCGTCGATACGACACCGTCTCGCGGAACAAGGACTCCGTATCCGCGCCGGGGTCCACGTCGGCGACGTCGACGTGCGAGGAGACGACGTATCCGGCCTCGCCGTCAACATTGCGGCGCGGATCATGAGTCAGGCAGACAGCAACGAGACGCTCGTTTCGGAGACAGTCCGACAGGCCACGCTTGGCTCGACGCATCGTTTCGACGCGACACGAACGACGCAGCTCAAAGGACTGCCTGACCAGTGGACCCTCCACCGCGTGATCACATAGACAACGATCTCGCTGCTGCACCACGTCATGGCGCATAACCAGGCAGCGCACAGATCTGCCGATCTCGCGCGCTCTCACGCGACTCGTCGACCTGACCAGAACGCGCGCCCATATCGCGCGGACACCGGGACGATGCGGTGCGAACGTTGTGTGGGTCCCCGCGCCGGTGGCGTAACGCGCCCGGAGCGGGCACTCTGTCCTGCTATGGAGGGACCGGAACCACGCGGGTCCTCGAAGTGTCGAAGGTGCATGGATCGCCAAGCCCGGGTCGCTTTGGTCGTGTGCTCCCAAGGAAAAGCGTTCAGGTCACATCTTGACCGGCCATTTCCACCAAACACATTCCGAGCCGTCCCAGCACCGACCCTATAGACCCTTGGACATATGTGGTGACGGGCTTGTAGTTTGCGGCGCATGGTCGGAGTCGACGTTCGAGTGCACGTCGCTTCGATCAATACACATTCGGTGACGGAACTGTGCATTCGATCGATGAGAAGGTATGCGGGATATCCGTACGAACTGCTTGTTGGCGACGGCGGTTCGACCGACGGTTCACTTGAGATGCTGCGCGGATTCGAGAAGCGCGGAGCGCTCACGCTTGAGGTCCATCTCGGCGAGCGGCCGCGTATGCATGGCGAGTGGCTCGACCTTTGGCTCAAAGAGTGCCCAGAGCGATATTGCGTGTTTTCGGATTCCGATGTGGAGTACCTCGGTGCTGGTTGGCTGAGCGACATGATGGAAGTCATGACGTCGACGCAATGCGCGATGGTCTGCGCGGCCTTCTCACCCGCTGATTCGAACTATGTGCATCCCGTCTACGGCGATCGGATGCACTTGGCGGCAAGACCTTCGCCATGGCTGATGCTTCTCGACGAGAAGCAGGTTCGCGATGCGTCGGCGAGCTTCAAGTTCCATGAGACCGAAGCCACCGACGCGATCCCGACGACCTATTACGATGTCGGCGGCTACTTCTTCGACGAACTGGTCAAGCGACAGCTCACTTGGCGTTCGATGCCCGAGTCTTGGCTCGTGAAGGTTCACCACTTCGGTGGGATGTCGTGGGGACTGCCCGGCGGTGGTGGAAATCGGACGTTCATGCCGGATGCTCCCGCAATGCGGTGGTCAGACCTACAACGTGTGCGAGCACGCGAAATCAAGAAGCGCACGGTCGTTCGTTGGCATCTCGAAAAGATGCGACGTACCGCCGTCCCGAAGTAGTCAGTCGAAACGTCACGGAAGTCCACCCCACAGATCTGCCGATCTCGCGCACCATCGCGAGTCGTCGACCCGAGCAGAACGCGCGCCCATATCGTGTCCGCTATCGAGGGCTGAGAGACCGCGCACTCTGTGCGCCTCGGCCCGTCGGCATAACGCGCTCGAAGCGGCAATCGGTGCGCTTTTCGTCGACGATTCGATCCTCACTCTTGATCGCGTTGTTTCGACCGGAGCACACCCGCTCAAGGGCCGATTCCGCGGTGTCGAGACTCCGATGTGTCTATCGTTCGAGCCGGATTCGCGGCCGGAACCATCGCGTCCGCGCTGCTAGCCGGGTGTTCGGTGCAAATCTCTTCGGGGAGTCCGACGGCAAACACCACGTCTACTCTCGACGCGCGACCGGTCGCGACAGGGTGTGTGGACATGGCGCCACCTGGCGCCTCGCCCGAGGTTCGCGCGTACGTCTCCGCGGCCAACGCGGCTGTTCCCGGCTGGCAGAAGGTGTCGAACGACTTGAACGCTCAAGGCGGACGGGTCTTGCTCAAAAACGTCTCTGACGAAACCGCGGTCGACAACAGTTACCTTCGCCGCGTCGACGCGATCCACTTCACGGGGAGCGCGGCGAAACCGGCGAGTGACTTCCGTCGAGCGGTGCACAGCTACGTCTCGATTCTGTTGGACGTGCTCCGGCACCCGCGTCCGATAGAGCGCACCGCGGCACATCAACTTCTGGATCAGGCCGGTAAGGCGTCTGCCGAACTTCGGTCCGCACTCGGGCTGCCCCCCGGGAGTTGTCAGTTCGGAGCGCCGTAGCCTCATTCGATCTTCGCCATAACTTGCCGATCGGTGTCGCCGCGCGGGCGCGCGACCGGACAATCGGTGCGCGCCGCAACACCTCCAGCATGATCATCTGCGATGGAGCCTGACGAGATCAAGCAGCCTTCCGACTCCGTTGACAGCAAACGGGTGTTCATGGCGCTCGTGCGAAAGGCTGCAAAGCCATACGTCGCCGATGGTCGGCAGGTCGGTGGCAGTGGACTGCGGCGCCGCGCGGACACTGGCCACTGGGCTCATTTCTGGTTCTCCACCCGATCGTTGCGTCGGAACGTCAAGTTGTCCCTGCAACTGAGCGTTGGCACCGCGAGCCCGTACCGGTTGCGCGTGTTCAATCGACAGCGGACCGACCGTGCACCGCAGCCGAACTTCATTGCCGTGCACTCCCGGATCGGACTCGTCGAGCGTGGGATCACGTTCGAGCCGGACGGCGGCGACGACGGTGCATCGCTCGATGAGATCGTTGACGGCCGGGCGCTGACGTCACCAACCCTGCCGGGTTGGCTCGAGAGGCGCTTCGGCGCGCTGCGACAACGGTGCGCTTTCACACATCAGGGAGCCTGTTCGGATCCGCGTTGTCATCGGTTCAGGGGTCGTTGCGATGGAGCACGGCAACCCGCGGAGGCTGGGTTCGGTTCTTCGACACGACGGCGCCGGCGCGGCGCGACTTCGGGCTTACACCGTGCGGCCGAGGAACGCGGCGAGCTGGTCGGCGTTGCCGGCACCGGCCGGGGCCGACTGCTCCGGACCGAAGACCGTTCCTTCGGCCGAGCGAAACGCGGGCGAGATCGACTGCTTCGCGCCCATCAGCAACTGCGCCGCGAGTTCAGGTGCGAGGTCGGTGTTCTGCCCCGTTGCCTTGGCGAGATCCCATCCGTGGGCGAACGTGTCGGTCGCCGCGAGCCCGACGAAGGCCGCGCCCGGCATCTGACCGAAGGGCAGCGTCAGCATCTTCGACATGACCCCGTCGGCCTGGAACGCGGCGACACAACGTTGCGCACCCTCGTCGAACGCCGAGAGGAAATCGCCGGCGGAGAAGTCGGTCTCGCCGCCTGCCGGCGGCTGGCCCTTGGCGCCGGCCTCGAAGAAGTACTGCCCGCCCACGATGTGATTGATCAGGTCGCTGACCTTCCATTTCGCGCACGGTGTGTCGTCGCCGAGTTGTTCCTTCGAGACACCGGCAAGGACGCCGCGGGTGGATGCGATTGCTTGCTCGAGTAGCTCGGTTGACACAGCGATCTCCCTGATCGATCGGTACCTCGTTCGGTCGCACCCTATGACGGACCCGACGCGTCTGGAATGCTCTTCGGGATGCGATCACCCCGAGCGGCCGTTGTATCAGCCGTGCAGGTCGAGATCTGGTCGGACGTCGTCTGCCCGTGGTGCTACATCGGAAAGCGCCGGTTCGAGCGGGCGGTCGCACTGTTCGGTCACCCGGTGGAGGTGACGTGGCGCAGCTACGAGCTCAACCCGGCTGCGCCGCCGGTGAGCGAGGGGTCTTCGGTCGAGCGGATCGCCCGCAAGTACGGAATCACGGTGGACGCGGCCGCGGCGCAGTACCGGCGCATCACCGATCTGGCCGGCGCCGAGGGCCTCGACTACCACCTGGAACAGGCCCGGTCGGGCCGGTCCTTCGACGCCCATCGCCTCTTGCACCTGGCGAACGAGCGCGGCATCCAGGACGCGGTCAAGGAGCGGCTGCTCGCCGGCTACCTGCAAGAGGGTGTCGCCATCGGCCTGGCCGACGAACTCGCCCCGCTCGCGGTGTCGGCCGGCCTCGACGCCGACGCCGTCGACGCGGTGCTGGCCGGCGACGCGTACGGCGAAGCAGTTCGCGCCGACCAGGCTCGCGCCATCGAGATCGGGATCACCGGCGTACCGTTCTTCCTGATCGACGGGCGGTTCGCGATACCGGGAGCCCAGGACCCCGAGACGATGCTCACCGTGCTCGAGCGGGCCTGGTCGCGGCGGACGTCGCACGTCGTGGACGGCCCAGACCCGTCGGTCTCGTGCGAGGGCGACACCTGCGCGCCGTGAGTGCGAAGCCATGACCGGGAGCGCACCTCGCGTTCGTGGTCCGGCCGATTTCCTCGATGCCGCGGGTTGGGGCTAAGAGAACGCCATGGTCAACGACGACGACGAGAAGTCGACGCAGTTTCGGGATCACCTGGCGGCGCTGGTCGGCAGACCGGTCGGTTCGGGCGCGGCATCGGTGGCGCCGGATCCGGTGAACCAGCCGATGATCCGGCACTGGGCGGCCGCGTTCGAGGATCGCAACCCGGTGTACACCGATCCCGAGTTCGCGGCGTCGATCGCGGTTCGGCGGGATCGTCGCGCCGCCGCTGATGCTGCAGACGTGGACGATGGCGACGCCGAAGATCACCGGCATCGCCGAGCGGGGCGGCTCGCCGGTCGAGTCGGAGGGCGCGGGCCCGCTGGCGGTGCTCGACGAGGCCGGCTTCGTCGGGACGCTGGCGTCGAACTCCGAGTTCGAGATCGTGCGCTACCTGCGCCTCGGCGACGTGGTGTCGGCGACGACGGTGGTCGAGTCGATCTCCGACGAGAAGCAGACCCGGCTCGGCCCGGGCCACTTCGTCACGTGGGTGACCACGTACACCGACGCGGCGGGCGAGGTCGTCGGCCGCCAGACGCTTCCGCATCCTCAAGTTCAAGCCCGAAGGGTTCGCCGCGTGAGCACTCGCCTCGCACCGTCGGTCACGCCCGACACGCAGTTCTTCTGGGACGGCGTCAAGGAGCACAAGCTGCTGATCCAGCGCTGCCGCGGATGCGGCGTCGCTGCGCCACCCGCCGCGGCCCGATGTGCCCGCACTGCAACTCGCTCGTCGTGGGACACGATCGAGGCGTCGGGCCGGGGCACGGTCTTCAGCTTCGTGATGCCGCAGCACCCGCCGTTCCCGTGGTTCGAGTACCCGTACATCGTGGCGCTCGTCGAGCTCGAGGAGGGGTCGCGCCTCGTGACGAACCTCGTCGGCGATCGCACCCGACGACGTCACGATCGGCATGCCGGTCGAGGTGTTCTACGAGCAGTTCGACGACGGGCTCGTGCTGCCGCAGTTCCGTCCGGCCGAGGTGGGTCGATGAGCACGGCGACTCCGACCGAGACCCTCGACTGGCACGACGTGCACGTCGGCGACGAGCTGCCCGCGCTCGTGATCGACGTGACCGCGACCCGGATCGTCGCCGGCGCGATCGCGTCGCGCGACTTCATGCCGGTGCACCACGACCGCGACTACGCCAACACGCAGGGCGCGCCCGACATCTTCATGAACATCCTCTCCGACACCGGCTACTGCAGCCGCTTCCTCACCGACTGGGCCGGACCCGACGCGATGATCAAGAAGCTCGCGATCCGCCTCGGCGTGCCGGTGTTCCCCGGTCACACGCTCACGTACACCGGCGCGGTCACCGCGACGTCGCTGGTCGACGGTGACGAGGCATCGTCGAGGTCGAGCTCGCGCGCGGTGAACGAGCTCGGCGAGCACGTGACCGGCACCGCCGTGCTCGGCCTGCCCGTTCGCGGGGCCGGCGCGTGACCGGCTGGCTGACGGACCGGACCGCGATCGCCGGCATCGGCCAGACCGAGTTCTCCAAGGAGTCGGGTCGCAGCGAGCTCCAGCTCGCGTGCGAAGCGGTGCAAGGCCGCGCTCGACGACGCCGGCCTGCGACCCGCCGACGTCGACGGCCTCGTCACGTTCACGCTCGACACCAGCGAGGAGATGGAGGTCGCCCGCAACCTCGGCATCCGCGACCTCTCGATGTTCACCCGCGTCCCCTACGGCGGCGGCGCGGCGGCCGGCACCGTGATGCAGGCCGCGATGGCGGTCGCCACCGGCGTCGCCGACGTGGTCGTGTGCTACCGCGCGTTCAACGAGCGCTCCGGGAATGCGCTTCGGCGACATGGGCCGGCCGATCGCCGCGACTGCCACCGTGGCTGTCGTGGTACGCACCGTACGGGCTGCTGACGCCCGCCGTCGTGGGTCGCGCTCCACGCCCGCCGCTACATGGACACGCTACGGCGTCACCAACGCGGACTTCGGCCGCATCGCCGTCGTCGACCGCGCCCACGCGGCGACGAACCCCGACGCGTGGTTCTACGAACGGCCGATCACGCTCGACGACCACCAGGCCTCGCGTTGGATCGTCGAGCCCGTGCTGCGACTGCTCGACTGCTGCCAGGAGAGCGACGGCGGCGTCGCGCTCGTCGTGACGTCGGCCGAGACGCGCCCGCGACCTCGCGCCAGACGCCCGCGCGTCATCACCGCCGCCGCGCAGGGCGCGACCTTCGACGGCGAGATGATGACCAGCTACTACCGCGACGACCTCACCGGCCTGCCCGAGATGGGTGTCGTCGCGCGACAAGCTCTGGACCGACGTCCGGCCTCACGCCCGGCCGACATCTCGACCGCGTTCCTCTACGACCACTTCACGCCGTTCGTGCTCATGCAACTCGAGGAGCTCGGCTTCTGCGCACGCGGCGAGGCCAAGGACTTCGCGACCGTCGAGAACCTCTCGATCGGCGGCGGCCTCCCGATCAACACGAGCGGCGGCCTGCTCGGCGAGGCGTACATCCACGGCATGAACGGCATCACCGAAGCCGTGCGCCAGATCCGCGGCACCTCGCACAACCAGGTCGGCAACGTCGAGCACGTCCTCGTCACCGCGGGGACCGGCGTGCCGACGAGCGGCCTGATCCTCGGACAACCCTGAGACCGGCACAACGAAGGCCGGCCGGAGCGCCGTTCAGACGGGCGCTTCGAGCTCGAGCTTCGGGACGTGGGACGGGGGCTCGTGGTCGCGCAGGTCGGCGACGAGATCCGCCTGGAGCGCGCGGACGGCGGGATCGTTCCACCGGTTGTGCTGCTGGAGCGGGTCGGTGGTGAGGTCGTAGAGCTCGCCCTCGGTGCCGTCGTGCACGGAGCCGGCGCGGTAGGTCGTACCGACCCAGCCGTCGCGCGTGATGGTGCGCAGGTGCACGGCGACGCCGAACAGCTCGCTGTCCCACTCGGTCAGCACGCGTTCGAAGCCGCGCCGGTCGGCGTCGGTGTCGTCGGTCGGGAGTGCGTGTCCCTGCATGCTCGCGGCGGGCTCGATTCCGGCGATCGCGCAGAACGTCGGGGCGAGGTCGACGAGTCCGACCGGGCGGGTCACCGTCGCCGGTACCACCCCGGCCGAAGGCGCCGGGCGCCACACGAGCGGCAGCCGCATCAACGCGTCGACGTGGTATGGACCCTTGAACAAGAGACCGAAGTCGCCTTGCAGTTCGCCGTGATCCGTCGTGAAGATGACATCGACATCCTCCGACCAGCCGCGCCGCTCGATCGCGGCCAACACCCGACCGAGCGCCTCGTCGATCAGCTCGCACTCGACGGCATTACGGGCGTTGACCTCGCGTACCTGGTCGTCGGTGAGCGTCGCCGGTATCCAGTCCTTCGGCGCTTCGTAGTTCGACACGAGGGTGCCGTCGTACCAGAGGCGCCAGTGCCGCGGCTTGTCGTCGAGCACCCGTTCGCGCCCGGCGCGATCGGCGGTATAGCCGGCCGGCAGCGGGACGTCGCGCCAGTCGACGCGACCCATCTCCGACGCGGGCGGATCCCACGGATGATGCGGGTCGGGGAAGCTCATCCAGCAGAACCAGTCGTCGTCGGCGGCAACCGAGTCGAGCCAGGCGATCGTTCGATCGGCCACCCAGTCGGTGTGGTACCACTCCCGCGGGATCACATTGCTCTTCACCTGCGGGGCATCGGTGTCGCCGCCGCCCGCGGCATTGACGTTGAACGCGGTGTCGATCGCGGAGTAGTACATGCCGATCGCCTCGGGGTGGTTCGCCATCAGCCAGGTGGCGTAATGCAGCATCCCGACCGCTCCGTGGGTCGCGAACTCCAGGTGCTCGAAGCCGCGGTGCGGCCCCACCGTGCCGTCGGCCCATCGGCTGCGGAGCGTCTCCTCGCCGGAACGCGCGACCGAGTTCTCGGTGAACCGTCCGAACGGATCCATGAACGGCTCGAAATGGGCCTTGCCGATCAAGGCGGTGCGGTAGCCGTGTCGTTGCAGGTCGGCGGCGACGGAAGGTGCGTCGACCGGGAGCGGCACACCGTTCATCCAAACGCCGTGGGTGGTCGGGTGCTGGCCGGTGATGATCGTCGATCGCGACGGCATGCACACGACCGACTGCGGTACCGCCCGCTCGTAACGGATACCGGCCGCCGCGAGCGCGTCGACGACCGGCGTGCGGGCCACGCCGCCACCGTTACACCCCAACGTGTCGTAGCGCTGCTGGTCGGTGGTGACGAACAGGATCTTGCGTCCCATGAGTCCCGCTACTCCTCGGAGGAATCGTCGACGGTCTCGAGCCGGCGCTTCAGCTCGACGAGCGCATTGCCGGTGGCGCCACCGATGATGAGTGCCATCGCGTCGGGTTCGCAGTCGGTGGCGTAGGCGACGAGGCTCGAGCCGTCGCCGAGGTCGAACACGTCGATCGTCCCGAGGTGGCCGCGCACCATGGCGCCCGTCAGCCGGTACTGGAAGCGGCGTTGTATGGCGTCGTCGGTCACGATCTCCTCGGTCATCGGGATGCCCGAGGCAGTCGTGACGACACGCGTGGTGCCGTCGACCTGCACGTCGACAATTCCGGGGAACCACTGGGCGATCGTCGCCGGATCGCCGACGACCGCCCACACGTCGTCGGCCGACCGCGCGATCCTCACCTGCCGCCGCACCGTGCCCATCAACGCGACCTTCTCACGGAACCGGGCGTACCGGCATCACCGGATGCCGGTCGCGACCCGCATCTCGCAGTTCGGGGTTCCGTATCGCGCGGAGACCGGCGCCATCGAGCACTCCTTCGCACCGGGATCGAGTGCAGGTCACCGTATGTTCTGACAGCATACGTGTCAATACTTTCCGAGCAACAAGGCACGCAGCGCGATCACGAGCATCTCGCGGGTCTCCCCCGACGAGTAGCGGCGGTGATGGCGGTAGAGGTCGATCGTCTCGATCTGAGTGAGCGCGTCGGCCGCGCCCAGCACGGCGCGACGCTCCTTGGCTTCCAACCGGTCGAGCTCGGAAGCGAACTGACGCTCGAGCTGCGAGCGCAGCAAGCGGCGCCCGCTTTCGAGTTGGTCCCGGACGATGTCGTTCGTCGGTGCCCGCAGGCGCGACGCGCGTGACGTCGGCGCGATCGCCTCGTAGACGCGCAGACGCGTGTCGACGAAGACTTCGAGGCGACGCTCGAACGGGCCCTGCCCGATGTCGTCGATGACGAACAGGGGCGCGACCTTCTCCGTGTGACGCGCTATCGCCGACCGGATCAGGTCGTCGGCATCGGCGACATAGCGATACACCGATCGCAGTGAGATCCCCGAACGTCGCGCCACCTCGTCGGGCGACGGCGCGAGATTGCCTTCGGAAAACAACTCGAGGACCGCATCGAGTACCGCGACGCGATTGCGGTCGCGGCGAGCAGTTCGCCCGTCGACGTCTGCGCCGGTCGGTTCCGACGTCACTGTCGAGGTTCCGCCATCGAGCACACGTACCCGAATCGGCGATCGACCTCGAGCTCCACGCGCTCTCCTCCTCGAGGCCCTACGGACCGAGCAGACAACATTTGACAGGGATACTGACAGAAGATACCTTCCGGCGCAATGGTTGCCCGCTCACACCGCGGACGCGCGGCGCCGAAGGAGACACGATGAGCGATACCCGCCGGGTGGCTCTGATCACCGACGCCAGCTTCTACGTCGGCCCGCACCTCGCACGAGTGCTCGCCGCGAAGGACCACGACCTCGTGCTCGGCGACCCCCCGGACGCGCTCGTCGACGAGCTCACCGCGATGGGCGCGGCCGTGGAAGCCGTCGCCGGAGTGCGAGACATCAGCCAGGCCGAGTCGTCGGAACGGATCGTCGCTGCCGCGCTCGAACGGTTCGGGCGCATCGACGCGGCTGCGGCCGCGTCGGGACGCGTCGTCACCGGCCGCTTCTTGAAATCCGGCATCGACGATCTGCACGCCGTCGTGAAGGGCTGCCTCGAAGGCCCGTACCACTTCCTGCGCGGTCGTTCCCGTGATGGTCGAGCAAGGCGACGGGCCAGGTGTTGTTGATCACCAGCGCCGCGGGCCCGCGCCCGACACCGGGCGCACCGCTCTACTCTGCGGCGCGCGCCGGCGCCACGATGCTCGCCCGCAACGTCGCGGCCGAGGTCGCCCGTACCGGCGTACAGGTGAACGTTGTCGGCACCAACTTCATGGACTTCCCCGAATTCCTGCGTGCGAACGGCGTCACCGACGCCGAGTCACGCGCCAAGGTCGAAGCGCAGGTTCCGATGGGACGGCTCGGCACACTCGAGGAGTTCGCGTCGTTCTGCATGCCCTACATCGACGGAACGAGCCGGTTCACGACCGGGCAGTTCGTCGCCTACGCCGGGGGATGGGTCTGATGGAAGCCGTCATCGGCGATCTGCTGGTCGATTCGCTGCAGCGGCGCATGCACACGATGCACTCGCTCTACTACCAGGCCGTCGACACGATGGACCTCCGTCACGTCAACCACTTCGAACGCGAAGGCGTGCTCCCGATCGCCTTCTCCCTCTTCCACTACACGAACATGCAGGACGCGTCGTTCATGCTGATCACCGGCATCCCCCCGGTCTGGAACGCCGAGTGGCAGGCGCGGGTGCAAATGGCGATCGACGACCACGGCAAGCACCGGACGGTCGACGAGATGATCCACCAACGCATCGGCGACTACGACGCGTTCAAGGAGTACCAACGCGCCGTGTTCGAGCGCACCGAGGCCCACCTCGTCACCATGGACCCGCAGGACATGACCCGCGTGCTGATCACCCGGCCCTTCCCGCCCCAAGTCGCCGGCACCTACAGCGCACTGTGCGCCGGACCCGGTGGCATCACCGTCCTCGACGGCTTCGAATGCTGGCTCTACCAGCACGGGCTCCGTCACATGGGCGAGATCGAGTTGGCGCGCGGCCTCGTCGGTCTCGGCGGGATGACCTCCTAGACCGGGACCATCGGCCCTGCTCTCGGGCCGGACCGAGGCCCACTGTGGAGGTATGACGACGAGCGACGCGCCCACGCGCGGTCCGGCGGACGACGGCGCGGCGCGGCCCGACGAGGCCCGCGTCACCGACACCGTGCTCCTCGTGGCGTCGACGGCCGCGCTGGCACTCGGCGGCGTCCTCCATCTCGCCGGTCTCGGGAGTGCCGCGCACGGGGTCTGGGCCGCGACGACCGTGCTCGGCATCGTGCCCGCGACGTGGTGGGTGATCGACGCGGCCCGGCAGCGCCGGCTCGGCGTCGACGTGATCGCGGTGCTCGCGCTCGTCGGCACGCTCGTCGTCGGCGAGTACCTCGCCGGCGCGGTGATCACGGTGATGCTCGCGAGCGGCCGGACGCTCGAGGCGCGCGCCGCGGCGCGCGCGCGCCGGGAGCTGCGCGCGCTGCTCGAGCGCGCGCCGCGGGTCGTGCACCGCTACGCCGACGGCGAGTTGACCACTCCGCCGCTCGAGGCCGTGCAGCGCGGCGACCTGCTCTTGGTCCAGCCGGGTGAGGTCGTCCCGGTCGACGGTCGCGTCGAACGCGACGTCGCCGTGCTCGACGAGAGCGCGCTCACCGGCGAGCCGCTGCCGGTCGAGCACGAGGCCGGGCGACGCGGTCCGCAGCGGCGTGGTGAACGCGGGCGGCCCGTTCGACCTGCGGGCGACGACCACGGCGAGCCGAGAGCACGTACGCCGGGATCGTCCGGCTCGTCTCCGAGGCCGAGGCGTCGAGCGCGCCGTTCGTCCGGCTCGCCGATCGGTACGCCGGCGGTCTTCCTGGTCGTGAGCCTCGCGCTGGCCGGCGCGGCGTGGGCGATCTCGGGCGACCTCGTGCGCGCGGTCGCCGTGCTCGTCGTCGCGACGCCGTGCCCGCTCATCCTCGCCGCTCCGGTCGCGATCGTCTCGGGCCTCTCGCGAGCGGCGCGCCGCGGCGTCGTCGTCAAGGGCGGCGCCGCGCTCGAGCAGCTCGCTCGCGGCGAGATCCTCCTGTTCGACAAGACCGGAACGATCACCGCCGGGCAGGCCCGCGGTGACCGAGGTCGTGACCGGCGACAGCGTCGGGTCCGACGAGGTGCTGCGGCTCGCGGCGTCGCTCGACCAGGTGTCGCCCGCACGTGCTCGCGGCCGCGGTGGTGCGCGCCGCGCGTAGCTCGCTCGCTCGCGCTTACCCTGCCGACCGACGTGGAGGAGGTGCCCGGCCACGGGGTGCGCGGCGTCTGTCGACGGCCACCGGGTCGCGGTCGGCAAGGCGAGCTGGGTCGCCGCGGCGTCGCGAGCGCGGCGTTGGGTACGGACCGTGCGCCGGCGCGCCGAGCTCGACGGCGCGCTCACGGTCTTCGTGCAAGTCGACGGTGTCCCGGTCGGGCGCGATGCTGCTGGACGACCCGATCCGGCCCGACGCCGCGCGCACGATCCGCCAGCTGCGGCGCGACGGCATCCGCCGCATCGTGATGGTGACCGGCGACCGTGAGGAGAACGCGCAGACCGTCGGCGCGGTCATCGGCGTCGACGAGGTGCTCGCCGAACGCACGCCGGCCGAGAAGGTCGACGCGGTCCGGCATCGAACGGCGATCCGGGCCGACGATCATGGTCGGCGACGGCATCAACGACGCGCCCGCGCTCGCGCTCGCCGACGTCGGCGTCGCGATCGGCGCCCGCGGATCGCACCGCGTCGTCGGAAGCGGCCGACGTCGTGCTCACCGTCGACCGCCTCGATCGACTCGGCGAGGCAGTCGTCATCGCCGCGGCGGGCGCGCCGCATCGCCCTCGAGAGCGTGCTCGTCGGCATCGGCCTGTCGCTCGTCGCGATGGTCGTCGCGGCCGCTCGGATACCTGCCGCCGGTGTGGGGCGCGGCCTTGCAGGAGCTCATCGACGTCGCGGTGATCCTCAACGCGCTCCGCGCGCTGCGCGACACGTCGTCGAGCGCCCGTCTGCGCGGCGACGAAGCCGCACTCACCCGCCGCTTCAGCGCCGAGCACACGAGCCTGCGCCCCGACGTCGCGCGCATCCGCGACCGTCGCCGACGCGCTCGATCCGTCGAAGCCGGCCGAGTCGCTCGCGATGGTCCGGGAGATCCACCGCTTCCTCGTCGACGAGCTCGACCCGCACGAACAGGCCGAAGACGCGACCCTGTATCCCGTCCTCGCCCGCGTGCTCGGCGGGAACGATCCGACCGGCACGATGAGCCGCGCCCACGTCGAGATCGCGCACCTCATCCGGCGCCTCGGCCGCGTGCTCGACGACGTCGAACCCGACGGGACCCGACGACGACGACATCATCGAGCTCCGGCGCCTGCTCTACGGGCTGCACGCGATCCTGCAGCTCCACTTCGCGCAAGAGGACGAGGGCTACCTCTCGCTCGCCGACGACGACACCGCCACCGCGGCAAGATGACCGGAACCACCATGACTCGACGAAGAACGTCGAGTCGGCGCCCGTAGCGTCTCCCGATGGGACCGAGCCGCTTGCGCCGATTGCTCGCGGTGCTCGTGCGCCGGCGCGACCAGCTGGGATTGTCCGTTGCGGCGACCCGGGCGCTGCTCGCGGGACTCATCTCGCTCGTGATGACGACGGTCGTGTTCGGCGGGTTGACCGAAGACGTCACGCGGCACGACGGGCTCTCGACGACCGACCCGCTTCACCTGCACTGGTTCGTCGAACATCGTCCGAACACGCTCGTCTCGGCCGCGCGCGTCGTGACCGAGATCGGAAGTCTCGCAGCCCTCGTGCTCGTCGTCGCCACCGCGGCAGTCGTGCTCCGTCGACGGGGCGAACCGCTCCTGCTCGCGCTCGCGCCGGGAATCGCGCTCGGGCTCAGCGCAACGAGTGCGGCCGTCGCGAAGGGCGTCGTCGCTCGTAGCCGCCCTCCGGTCGCGCTGCATCTCGCCACGGAGACCGACGCATCGTTCCCGTCGGGGCACGCGACCAACGCGACGGCGGTGTACCTCACGCTCGGCTTCGTCGTCGCGATCTTCGTCTTGCGCAGGCCGCTCACGCGTTGCGCGTCGGTGCTCGGCTCGGGACTTCTCGCGGCCGCCATCGGAGCGAGCCGGCTCGTGCTGGCCGTCCATTGGCCGACCGACGTCGTGGCCGGATGGGCCCTCGGCGCGTCGGTTGCGCTCGTCGTCACGATCTCCGCGAGCCTCGCGACTCGGCTCGCACCCCGTCGTTCGCCGCCCCTGCAGGCCGCGTAGCACGACGGGACCCCGCGCCCGTCCGCAAAGCGGCGAATTGTCCTCTTGCGCGCCGGTGAGCACGCCGATCAAGAGGGTATGCATGCCGGCGCTACCGTCCCCGAGGTGGCGGGCACGGACCGGGCGGGAGAGACGTTGCCTCCGACGGACGCCGAGAACGAGGGCGCGATCGCGAACCTGAAGCACCGGCTGGCGAAGACGCCGTTCGGACGACGCGCCCTCGGTTCCCTGCACGGCGTCGTCACTAACGAGCCGGTGTTCGCAGTGACGTTCGACGACGGTCCCGACCCGAGCGTCACGCCCGCGGTCCTCGACCTGCTCGACGCCCGGAGCGACCGGGCCACGTTCTTCATGCGCGCCGACCGGGCCGCGAGCCATCCCGACCTCGCCCGCGAGGTCGCGGCCGCGCGGCCACGAGATCGGCGTCCACGGGTTCCGCCACGAGCGCATGACCGAGCTCGGTCTCGCCGGCATCCGCCGCGAGACGACGCGCGGCGCGCGCGCGAGCTCCGCCGGATCGTCGGGGTACAAGCCGCACTGGTTCCGTCCGCCGTACGGTGCGCAGAACATGCGCACGTTCCTCGCGACGCGCGCTGCAGGGAATGGACGTCGCGGTCTGGGACGTCGACCCCAGCGACGCGATGATCACCGCAGGGTTCGCGGTCGACCGCCGGGACCGTCCGGATCGCTCGACGCTGACGCGCGGCCGGGGCCGAGATGTCACTCTCGCCCGGGAGCGTCCTGCTCCTGCACGACACCCCCGCGGCCGACGATCGAACGACGATGCGCCGGCGCGCAAGATCGCACTGATCGCACGCGTCGTCGACGGTGTAGGCTCCGTGGGCGGGCGGATCGTGACGCTGACGGAATTGCTTCGTCGCGGCGTCGCGGATCGGCGCATCTGGCGCTCGCCGGGCTACTAGACCGGATCGCGTCGATGCACGAACACAGAGGCCGCCACAACCCATCGCCGCCAACGCAGCCGTGGCGCGCGGCGCGCCGGCACGCACGTCCCTCGGTCGGCGTCTGCGTGCTGACGTACAAGCGCAACCGTCAACTCGCTGGCGCTGCTCGGCGGGCTCGCCGAGCTCGAGCCGCCGAACGCCGACGTTCGCATCGTCGTCGTCGACAACGACCCCGACGGCGCGCGCCCGTTCGATCGTCGAGGAGTTCCGCGTCGTCGTGGCAGCGCGCGGGCGGCAACTGGCCGGTCGAATACGTTGCCGAGCCGGAACGCGGCATCGCCCGCGCCCGCAACCGCGCGGTCGCCGCGTGCGCCGACGTCGACTTCGTCGCGTTCATCGACGACGACGAGGTCCCCGAACCCGACTGGCTGTCACGCTGTGCGAGGTGCAGGCGTCGTCGCATGCCGACGTCGTCGTCGGCCGCGTGCTCGTCGAGGTTCGAGTCGCCGCCGCCCGAAGTGGGTGCTGACCGGCGGCTTCCTCGAACTGCCGCGCCGCGCCACCGGCGAGCGCGTCGACTGGGCGATCACCGGCAACGTCCTGATCTCCCGCCGCGCTGCTCACCCGGTACTCGCCGCCGTTCGACGAGCGCTTCAACCTCTCCGGCGGCGAGGACACGCACTTCTTCATGCGGGCACGACGACGACGGCGCGCTGATGGTCTCGGCCGACGACGCGATCGTGTTCGAGGACATCCCGGCCGAGCGCACCACGTGGCGCGTCGATCATGCGCCGCGAGTACCGCCGCGGGAACACGCTGAGCCTCTGCATGCTCGACCTGCACCCCGGCTGTCACCGCCGGCTGCGCGCGCGCCGGCGCAAGGCGTGTACCGGATCGCTGCAGGGCCTCGGGCTCTTGCTGCTCGTACCGCTCGGCGGGTCGCGACAACGTCGTACCGAGCCGTGCACCGGATGTGCCTCGGCGCCGGTCTGCTCACGCGGGCTCGCGGGCTGCGCTACGAGCAGTACATGCACGAGCAGACCGAACACTTCCGCGGCGTCCACTCACGCACGTAGGCACTGACGCAACTCCGCCACGACCGCCCGCAGCGCGCTCAGAACTGCCGGCCGGCCGGCAGCGTGAAGCGGCGAGTTGCCCAGTGCACGCGCCCAGCGGAGTCCGTGAGCGCCGGCGACGCGGTGTAGATCGGCGTGCTCGTCGCGACGGTCGCGACCGTGCCCGCCGAACCTTGGCGCCGAGCGTGATCACGAGCGTTCGGGTGCTGTACGTCCACGTGATCTTCGACGCGCTGCTCGATGTTGCCCTTGAAGACGTCGCTACCGCCGGTGACGTACGTGCTCGACGCCGAGATCGAGCAGCCCGAAGTTGAACGTGCAGGTCGCGCTCGTGACCGTCATCGTGTCGTGCGTTGCCGCGGTCCCGTCGTTGAGTCACGGTCACGTTGTTGTTCGCGCTCAGTGTGTGGTTGGTCGTGTCGCTCGCCCACGCCGAACAGAAGCGTGGAGGCGTCCATCGCGGCCGAGAACACGATGGTGATCGTGTCGCCCTTTTCCAGCCGGCCCGCGGTTCCACCGTTGCCGTTGGTGAGCGTGACGCTCACGATCGTCGGCTCCGCGACGACGTTGACGGCGATCGCGAAGCTCTTCGTCGCGGTCGCGCCCGCGGCATCGGTGAGCGTCACGGTGGCGGTCGTTCCCGAGCCGGTCGGCGTGCCCGGAGATGACACCGGTCCCGGCATCGATCGACAAGCCGGCGGGCAGCCCGCTCGCGGACCACGCCAAGGGGGCGGTCCCGCCCGTGCCGCCAACGCGGTGCTGTACGGGGCGCCCTGGTTTCCCGCCGGCAGCGGCGACGCGGTGGTGATCGACGGCGCGGCGTTGATCGCGAGCGTGTACGTCGGCGTGGAGGCATCGTCGCCGAGCGCGTCGTTCAGCGTGACGACGGTCGAGTGCCACGCCGACGGCGGTCGGCGTACCCGAGATGATGCCCGTGGTCGTGTTGATCGTCAGGCCGCGCGGGCAGGCCGGTGGCCGACCAGCTGTAGCTGCCGTCGCCGCCCGACGCGGTGAGGGTCGTCGAGGGATACGCGCGGTTCACGGTCCAAGGCGGCAGCGTTGCGGGCGCGGTGATGGAGAGCGGGAACCGGCGACGCGCCGATCATGATGCCGCCGCTGTTCGTGATCACGACGGTCTGCACGACGATCGACCGTGGCGACCGGGGTCTGCGCGTTGCCGGAGATGTTCAGCTCCGCCTTCGGGCGCGTACAGCGTGCCGGTGAAGATGATCGCGCCGCCGTTGGAGAAGACGATCGTCGACGTGTCGGCCGCCGCCTGCCAGACCGCGATGCCCGCCTACGCGCCGGTCGTCATGGCGGTGAGCGTGAGCGACGCGCCACCGCCGACGACGAACGCGCCGCCCGTGATGTAGATCAACACACCGCCCGCGCCGGTCTTGACGACGGCGCCGTTGCCGATGTCGAAGCCGGCCTTGAGGATGTAGATGCCGCTCGCGAGCGTGCAGGTGTTGCCGCCCTGGATCGAGAACGCGCCCGCGTACACGCCGGGTTGCGCGGTCTGCGACGCCTGCGGGCCGGTGCATCCGGTCTGCGCGGGCCGGCCCGTGGTCGACGGCGGGACGAGGCTCGCGTAGGGGTCGGCGAACGCCGGCGAGTAGGTCGTCACGGCGGGCAGACGCTCCCGCCGCTCGCGACGCACGTGCCGCCGGCGAGGATCGACGTGCTGCCCGCGTTGAACACGCCGCTGTTGCCGAGGGTCAGCGCCTTGCAGCCCGGCGGCTGTCGGCGGTGTTGATGAACGCGTTGCCGTAGACCTTCATGACGCCCGCGCCCGTGGATGTTGACGCCGCAGCCGCCGCTGCCGAACACCACGAGCGATTGCGGTGGCGACGGCGTCAGCGGGCTCCCGCCGCCGATGAGCTTTCGGAACGCGGCGGTGAGCGTGTACGTGTACGGGCGTGCTCCCCGCACTCTCCTGGGTGTCGGCGGTCTCGGTGATGCGTGACCGTGATCGAGGTCGGCGCGCCGCTGCAGTCGGCGATCGGCGAGCAGGACGACGCGTCACGCCGGCGACGCTGCTCGCGAGTGACTGCGTCGCTGACCAAGACGCCCGCCTTCGCAGTGCCGGCGCAGGATCGATCCCGGAAACGAGCACGTAGTTGCTGACGTTGGGCGTCGTCGTGCCGCCCAGGTTCGGCGTGTTCCAGTTGAAACGGGCGACCGGGGTCTGGGCGCCGGCGACCGGCGGGCGTCGGGTCGGGGCACGACGTCGATGTCGGTCAGCGAGATCTCGGGACCGCTCGAGTTGCGGGCGTCGCTCACGATGTACGCCGCCGCGAGCCGGGCGTCGCTCGACCGCTTGAGGTTCTCGTTGACGGAGGTGCCGCCGTTGAGCACGACGACGAACGCGGTCGCGAGCGCGCCGAAGATGATCGGTCTCGATCGCGATCGCGATGATGAGCTCGGCCAGGGTGAAACCGGTCTCGTCAGGCCGCGAGGCGCGCACGTGTTGGAGCAGGAACGGCGGCGCCTCATTGGTTGCTCCAGGACTGGATCGAGACGGCTCGTCCGTTGCTCTGATCGTCGTAGAAGATCGACGTCGGCGCGCAGCGACCGAGGACGCGTCGGGGCACGGCGCGGCAACCGAGCTCGGGCAGACCGAGAGCACGACGTGGCGCTGCGCCGACGGCGGCGGAGAAGGGGAAGCAGTCGACGCGCACGGGCCGCGCAGGGGTGTTGAGCGTGAACGCGGGCGTGAACGATGCGCACGGCGCCGACGTAGCCCTGCGTGGTGCTGACCCGGATCGTCGCGATCGCCGGCCTGCATCGCGGCGTCGGCGTCGTAGTCGGTGCCGCGAAGCGTGCGGGTCACGGCGGTCGCCTGCGAGCTCGTGCTCGCGAAGCCGAGGAGCGCGGCGACGATCAGCGAGGTCGCGGTCAGGAAGATCAGCGCGAGCTCGAGCGCGGCTCCCTCTTCGCCGCGGCGCGAACGTGTGCGGCGACCGGCGCTCACGATTGGCGCACGACCGTGCGGAGCTGTTCGGTGCCGCCGTTCGGCGCGGTCACGGAGATCGACGACGGTCTGGAACTGCGGCGTGGTCGCGTCGTTCGGCCGGGCACGCGCCGTAGGCTGCGCTGACGCGTAGCCCGTGGGCGGCGGTGACGACACGGCGTACGTCGGACTGCACCACGCGCCGGCCTGCGCCACCGCGACGGCGAGCGCCTCGGCGTAGTCGCGGGCGACGACCCCGCGGTCGTCGACTGGCGGTTCTGGATCGAGCTGCCGAACAGTGTGGTCATCCCCGCCGACGAGCACGATGATGGCCGAGCTCATGATGACCGAGCGCGACCAGGACCTCGATCAGCGTCGAACCGCCGCTCGCCGGGCGGATGGCTCGTCTCGGCTCACACCGCGCCGGTACATCACGCTGACTCCTTCACCGGCGGCTGTCCGCCGGCATCGCGGCGTACATGCCCTCCGTTCGTCGAAGCGGGAGCCCGACTTTTGCCCTTCGTCGAGGAGCGGGTTCGGCCTGCGACGCAGGCCGATCCTGGTCGCGGGCCGTAGCCTCGGAGCCATGGCGAAGATCACGTTCATCGGGGCCGGCAGCACCGTGTTCGCCCGCAACCTGCTCGGCGACATCCTGAGCCACGCCGAGCTGGCCGACTCCGAGATCGCGCTGTTCGACATCGACGCCCAGCGCCTGGCGACCTCGGAGCTGGTCGGCCGCCGAGGTGGCCGACGCGCTCGACGCGCCCGGCCAAGATCGCCACGACCACCGACCGGCGCGCCGCGCTCGACGGCGCCGACTACGCCATCAACATGATCCAGGTCGGCGGCTACGAGCCGTGCACGGTGACCGACTTCGAGGTGCCGAAGCGGTTCGGGCTGCGCCAGACGATCGCCGACACGCTCGGGATCGGCGGCATCATGCGGGGGCTGCGCACGATCCCCGTGCTGCTCGACATGTGCGCCGACATGGAAGAGCTGTGCCCCGACGTGTGGTTCCTGAACTACACGAACCCGATGGCGATCAACTGCCGCGCGATCTCGCGCGCGTCGTCGATCCGGACGGTCGGGTTGTGTCACAGCGTGCAGGGAACGGCGTTCGAGCTCTCCGTCGATCTCGGCATCCCCTACCGCGAGATCGACTACCTCGCCGCGGGCATCAACCACATGGCGTTCTACTTGCGGTTCTCGCACCGGCGGCGAGGACCTGTACCCGCGATTGCAGGAGTTGGCGCGGTCGGGGCAGGTACCGGACGGGAATCGGGTGCGGTACGAGGTGCTGAAGCACCTCGGCTACTTCGTCACCGAGTCGAGCGAACACTTCGCCGAGTACGTGCCGTGGTTCATCAAGCGCGACCGCCCCGACCTCGTGCTCGGTTCAACGTCCCGTTGGACGAGTACCCGCGTCGGTGCGTCGCCCAGATCGCGGAGTGGGAGGCGGAGCGGGCCCGATTGGAAGGTGGCGGTGCGTTCGAGGTGCAGCCCAGCTTCGAGTACGCCGCGACGATCATCCGCAGCATCGAGACCGGCAAGCCCCGCGTGATCTACGGCAACGTCCCGAACAATGGTTTGATCGACGACCTGCCCGTCGGGTTGCACGGTGGAGGTGCCGTGCCTGGTCGACGGGAACGGCGTGCAGCCGACCCGGATCGGCGCGCTGCCGCCGCAGCTCGCCGCGTTGATCCGCACCAACGTCAACGTGCAGGAGCTGACGGTGGAGGCCGCGCTGACCGGCCAGCGCGAGCACGTGTACCACGCCGCCATGCTCGACCCGCACACCGCCGCCGAGCTCGACCTCGACCAGATCCATGCACTGGTCGACGCGCTGCTCGACGCGCACGGCGAATGGGTGCCGGCGCTGAGCTGACGGCGTGTTCCACCACCGCAAGGGACTGCCCGAGGACTGGGAACAGGTCGTCGGGGATCGCTTCGCGTCGTGGAACGGCTTCTCGGCGAGGAACGGGGCGAGCTCGGCGACATCGCGGATTGGTTGCTGCGGCACAAGCACTGGGAAGCGGCGAGCGGCTTCGAGCTCGACGACGACATCTCACGACGATCGCGATCGCAGGCCGCGGTGCTCGTCTTGGCTCTGGGCATCGACTACTACCGCGAAGTCAGCGCCGTCATCGTGTACCCGACGACGATCGCGAGCCACGGCACCTCCGCCGGCCCGTGCGGGGAACGGTGAGCGACGGAATCGTGTCCCGGTGCTCGGGCAGGCGCACGACCATCGCGGCCCGATCCTGGTCGCGTGGGACGAAGCGGTGGCCGGGGCCCGCATCGCCCGGGCACGGGCCGCAACGTCGTGTTCCACGAGTTCGCGCACAAGATCGACATGCTCGACGACGTCATCGACGGCACTCCCCCGCTGGCGAAGGAACAACTCGCCCGCTGGGTCGAGGTGTGCACGGAGGCGTACACGGCGTTGCGCGAGGGTGCGCATCGACCACCGCTGGATCCGTACGGCGGTGTCTACCCCGCCGAGTTCTTCGCCGTCGCGACCGAGGCCTTCTTCGATGTCCCGTCGAAGCTCGAGCGGCACGAGCCCGACCTGTACGAGGTACTGCGCGGGTTCTACAAGCAGGATCCGGCCGAACGCGCTCGGCGCAAGGTGGCATGATCGGCGTCGTGACCGAGGCGACCTGGACCGGCGACGCGTGCTCGCTCGTCGACGCGTTCCGCCGCGGCGAACGCTCGCCGCGCGAGGAGCTGGAAGCGTCGCTCGCCGCGATCGAACGCTCCGACCTCAACGCGTTCTCGTTCCTCGACCCCGAACGTGCGCTCGATGCGGCCGGACGGGCCGACGTCTCGCTCCCCTTCGGAGGCGTGCCCGTCGGCATCAAGGAGCTCGAGCCGGTTGCGGGGTGGCCGCAGACCGAAGCCTCGCTCGTCTTCCAGGACCGCGTCGCCACCGAGACGAGCACCGTCGTCGAGCGGCTCCTCGGCGCGGGCGGCGCGGTCGCGGTCGGGCTCACCACCGCCTCCGAGTTCGGCGGGCCTGAACGTCAGCGTCACGAAGCTCAACGGCGTCACGCACAACCCGTGGCGACACGGCCGGACCACGGGCGGGTCGTCGGCCGGCAGCGCGGCCGCGGTCGCGGGCGGGCTCGTTCCGCTCGCGACCGGCGGCGACGGCGGCGGATCCATCCGCATACCCGCGGGCTACACGGGTCTGCTCGGCATGAAGGGCACCTACGGCCGCATCCCTCGCGGTCCGCACGCCTACTTCACGCCCGGGCACCATCGTGCTCGGCTGCCTCGCCCGTTCGGTGCGCGACGCGGCCCGCTACTTCGACGTGTGCGCGGGCTACGACCCGCTCGATCCGTCGAGCCTCCCCCACCGTCCGGGCTGGGAAGCGAACCTCGGCACGAACGACCTGCGAGGGCGAGCGAGTCGCGATCATCCCGACCCTCGGCGGCGTCGCGCTCGAGCCCGGCGTCGAAGAACAGCTGCGGGCGTCGGCCAAGAGCCTCATCGACACGACCGGGATGGTCGAGGTCGACCTCGACATCGACGATCCCGAATCTCGCCGCGCAGTGGATGATGGGCAACCTCTCCACGCTCCTCGCCGAGCTCGGCGGCCGCTGGCCCGGGTGCGCGGCCGACCTCACCGACGAGATGTTGGTCGGGCTGTTGCTCTCGCAGTCGATGTACAACCTCCATACCGCGTCGGTCGCCGAGCGCCGGCGCGTCGCGGCCTACGGGGCGATGGCCGCCGCGTTCGACCGGGTCGACTTCGTCATCGCCGCCGACGAATCCCGGCCCCGCGTTCGCGGCCGACGCCGCCACCAGCAGCCCGACCTCGAGCTTCATCGACTCGGTCAAGGGCAGCACCGCGGCACGCGTCGGGTTCCGCGGCCGTCATGGGCGGCGTCCGCTTCGCGGGCGCGGCATTCCCGAAGCTCCCGTCCGCGATCCTCGACCAGTTCTCCGAGCGCTTCCCCGATCTCGTGCGCATGGGCGCGCTCACCATCATCTCCAACATCTACGGCAATCCCGCGGTGTCGATCCCGGGCGGCTTCGTCGACGGCCTGCCCGTCGGCATGCAGGTACTCGCCCGCCACCACGCCGACGAACTGCTCTTCGACGTCGCGCTCGCGGTCGGAACGCGCGACGCCGTGGCCGAACGTGGCGCGGCGGGCCGAACCCGTCGCGTAGCGCGGGCGACCACCGGCATCGCCGATGTTCCCGAGCGGCGCGGCGTCGCCGATGTCGGGATCCCCCGTCGGGGTCACAGACCCCAGGTCGTGCCGAAGCCCGAGACGTCGAGCACCCGGCCGGTGAAGTCGGTGTCGATCTGTTGCGCGAGGTACGCGACCGGCGGGCCGACGTCTTCGGGTTCGGCCCAACCGGTCCAGTCGAAGTCGGCGCCGAACTCCTCGGACGTGTGCTCCGTGCGCACCGCGCCCGGGCGCAGCGCGTTGATGTTGATCCCGAGCGGACGAAGCTCCGGCGCGGCCGCCGACGAGAAGCGTTCGAGCGCGGCCTTCGCCACCGAATAGATCAGGTAACCCGGCGGCATGAGCGCGCTCAACTCGTGCGCGGCCGCGGCCGAGGAGATGTTGACGATGCTCCCGCCCCCGTTGTGCTGCATCACCGGCGTCACCGCCTGCGTGAACAGGTACAGGCTGCGCACGTTGACCCGCATCGACTCGTCCCACATCTCGACCGTCGACCCGCCGAGCGGTGCGTGGGTGGGCGTCATCGCGTTGTTCACCAACACGTCGAGGCGGCCGAACCGAGCCACCGTGCCGTCGACCAGCGCCGAAATGTCGGCGGCGGAACCGATGTCGCAACGGATCGCCACCGCCTCGCCGCCCGCGGCCCGGATCTCGTCGACGGTCTCGTGGATCGTGCCCGGGAATGCCGCCGTGTCCGGAGAAACGGTGCGCGCGGCGCACACCACCGACGCGCCCTCGCGCCCGAGGTAGGTCGCCAAGCCCTTGCCGATCCCCCGTGAGGAACCGGTCACCACGATCACCTTGCCGTCGAGCCCGCCAGCGGTCATGCCCGCATCCTCGCACGCGGATAACAATGGCGCGCATGACGGAGATCACCGACGAGTACATGCGGGAGATGCTCGGGAAGTCGCGGCTCTACACCGTGGTGTTCCTGAAGGCGGGCGAGAGCTACGGAGCACCCGATGCGGGCCCGACCACCTTCGAGCACGCGCGCCGCAACTTCGCCCTACGCGCCGACGGCGTGCTGTCGATCGTCGGCCCGATCGCCGACGACAGCGAGTGGTGCGGTATCGGCATCTTCGACGCCGCCGAAGACGACGTCGTGCGCATGATGGAAGACGACCCCGGCGTACGGGCGAACATCTTCACCTACGAGGTCCACCCGATGCGCAGCTTCCCCGGCGACGCGCTCCCGGAGTGATCACGCGCCCGGCGTGATCACGCGCCCGGCGTCCTCCCGCGCAGTGCACGGGAACCGTCGCTCACGCCGCTCGTCGAGCGGGTTCCCCCGGCGATCAGGCTTCGGTGTTGCTGGCCTCGACCACGCGCCGGACCTCGGAGAGGCGGTAGCGGCGGTGGCCACCCATCGTCTTGATCGCGCTCAACCGGCCCGACCGCGCCCAACGAGTGACCGTCTTGGCGTTCACACGGAACATGGCCGCGACTTCGGCGGGCGTCAGCAACTTGTCGGCGTCAGCCTGGTCGTTAGACATCGCGCCACCATCCCTTCCTCGCACACGGTTCTTGCTTCGGGGAACTGATCGGCCGGTCAACGGGAAGATTCAGGAATTTGGTTCCCGTCGTGCCCAAAACGACATGCAGCCCCTCGGAACCCGGATTCGGCCCACCCAGGTGCCCGGGAGACGGCCGCCGTGTGGCCGGCAGGTTTTCGCCCGATGACAAGTCCGAACACGGGCCCCACCACCAACATCGCCAGGTGCGCACAAGGCGTGACCTCGGTACCCTCCAACCAGGCGGCGAACGGTACCCACGAGCGGTACCCAAAGGGGAGACAGTCATGGCTGGAGGCCGGACCACCACCGACGAAAGCGTGACGAAAGGCCGTTCCCCGGCCACCGTCTGCGGCGTCGGTGCAGTCACTGCGTACGGGTGGGGACGAGAGCAACTGTGGGAGGGCCTCGCGAGCGGTGAATCCGCCGTCGTGGCCTCCAGCGGTTGGGAGGAGACTCTCGGCCACGACGTCGCCTACATGGGCAAGATCGCCGAGCGCGAACACACCGATCCGCGCAGCCGCTTCGCCCGAGCGATGGAGAGCGCGGTCGACGAGGCCATCGCGGACGCCTACGCCCGCGGCTGGAAGCCGGGGCCGGTCGTCGGCTTGATCCACGCGATCGTGCTCGGCGAGGTCGACGCGTGGCGGGAGTTCTACATGGAACGCGACCGCCGGCTGTCGAAGCGTGAGTACCTGCAGCTGATGCCCTCCACGATCTTGTCGTCGCAGATGCAACGCAACGACTTCCACGGCCCGGCCATGTCGGTAACCGCCATGTGCGCGTCCGGGAACGCGGCAACGCTGACGGCAAAGATGTGGCTCGACGCGGGCGTCGTCACCGACGTCGTGGTCGTCGCGACCGACGTCTCCGGCACGACCGACAACATTCGCCATTTCGTCGACCTGGGCGTGCTGTTCGTCGATCGCCCGCCGTTCGAGGCATGCCGGCCGTTCCAGGAATCGAGCAAGGGCTTCTTGCTGGGCGAGGCGTCGGTTGCGTTCGTCGTGTCCCGCCAGCGCGAGCCCGCCTACCTACGCATACTCGGCGGGGCGATGACCCACGACGGCTTCCACGCCGTGTCGATCAACGCCGACCACGCCGAGATCCGGCGCTGCTTCGAGCTCGCGCTCGCCGACGCCCGGGTCGACCCGGTCGACGTGCAGTACCTGAACGCCCACGGCCCCGGGACCGCGCAATGCGACGCGGCCGAAGCCGACATGCTCGACACCATGTTCGGAGAGGCCCAGGGCGTCTTCTCGGTGAAGCCGCTGACCGGCCATTGCCAGGCCGCCTCGTCGGCCGTGGAGATCGCCGCGGCCTGCCTGGCGTTCGAGACCGGGACAATCTCCGCGCCCCGGGCGGTTTCGCCCGGCCACCCCCGACTCCTCTCCGGTCCGACCGCCCGAAAGCCCGGGATCATGCTGAAGTCATCGATCGGAATGGGCGGACACAACTCCGTCATCGCGCTCGACGACGTGTGACCTCTGCCGGAACGCGTCAAGCGCCTCCCGACCCTCGTCGATGAAAGGGACACACAGACGATGCGGGTCGTGAGGGAGATTCCGGGTGCGCAGTACGCCGAACGCGGTCCGCCGAGAGACGGCTTTGCGGGTCGTCGACGGGTCGGAGACGCGACCCCACATGGCGTCGACCGACGTCGAGGTCGGCCAGCTGATCCGCGAGACGTTGCGGGTGGTCGGCTGGGAGTACGAGATCGCGCGCAAGAGCGTGGCCTGGCACGCACCGATCGGCTCGATCCTCGCCATCGCGCCCCGCGACGTCGTGACCGTGACCCCGGCCGACGGCGGTGATCCCCGCACCGCCGACATCGCCGACTGGCTCGTCGCGCCGATCGTCACCACCTTGCAGGCCGGCGCGCCGTGGCGCGACTACGAGTTGCAGCAGCGCCTCGAAGGAGCGTCGGGCGAGGTCCAGCACTTCTTGGTGCGGGCCCGCCAGGTGCGTAAGAACGGCGAAGTCGTCGGTTGCGCGGGCGTGGTGGTCGACATCAGCGACCGCCATCTCGTCGAGTCGAACCTGCGGGAGCTGATCGACCGCTACCGCCGGCTCGTCGACCTGAGCCCCGACGGCATCGTGGTACACCGCGCCGGGCGCCTCGTCTACGCGAACCGCGCCGGACTCGAGTGCGTCGGCGCGACCAGCGCCGACCAGGTGATCGGGCGTTCGATCATCGACTTCGTCCACCCCGATTCGCTCGGCCCGACCCTCGAACGCATCGCGACCCTCTCCGAGGACGACCCGGTCTCGGAACCCGCCGAAGCCACGATCATGCGCCTCGACGGCACACCGTGGGTCGTGGAATCGGTGAGCGTGCTGACGCGCTGGGAGGGCGAGAACGCGTACCAGGTCATCCTGCGCGACCTCACCGACCGCAAGCGCGTCGAGGCCGCGCTGCGCTACCAGGCGAACCTCGTCGAGCACGTCTCCGACGCGATCATCGGCCTCGACACCTCCGGCAAGGTCGAGAGCTGGAACCGCGCCGCGGAACTGATCTACGGCGTTGCGAGCGAGGACGCAGTGGGCCGCGCGCTGCATGACCTCGTCGACCTACCGGATGGCTTCGGGCAGATACCGGTGCGCGACATCGAGTCGGTGCATCGACGCCGCGACGGCAAGGTGCTGCTCGTACGCGCGTCGGTGACCACCATCCTCGACGACGCCGGCGATCAGACCGGCTTCGTGGTGGTGTGCGAGGACACGACCGAGCGCCGCCGCGCCGAGGACGAGCGCCGCGCCGTCGAGCAACTCCACAGCACGGTGATCGAAGCGGTCGACGAGGGCATCGTGGTAGCCGACGCGAGCGGGATCGTCGTGGCCGCAAACCCGGCCGCCGAGCGCATCCTCCCGCTCGACGTCGAGATCGGCACCGGCCTCATCGATTGCATCACCGGGCCCGACGGAGTCGTCGGCGCCGACCGGCGCTTGCTGTCGCGGCGCGACCATCCCGTCGCTCGCGCCCTCGCGACCAACGAGGCGATGCACGATGTCCTGATCGGTCTGGTCACCGACGACTCGGAACGCTGGCTCTCGCTCAGCTGCCGACCTTTGCCCGCCAACTCGGGCGCGGCCGCCGGGACCGTCTGCTCGTTCGCCGACGTGACCAAGGTGATCCAGGCCAAGCAGGAGTTGAGCTACCGGGCCACCCACGACGAGCTGACGGGCCTGTGCAACCGCATGGTGTTCGTCGACACGCTGGAACACTCGCTCGCTCGCAGTCGTCGCACCCAGACGAACACGGCCGTGTTGTTCATCGACATCGACCGGTTCAAGATCGTCAACGACACGCTCGGTCACGGGAGCGGCGACGAGGTGCTCACCGAGATCGCTCGGCGCCTGCAGGGCGCTACCCGCGCGATGGACCGGGTCGGCCGCATCGCGGGCGACGAGTTCATCGTGATGTGCAACGACGTCACCGGCATCGAGCCGGTCGCGGCCCGAGCCGTCGAGCTCGAGCGCGTGATCTCCGAACCCATCCGGCTCTCGAACGGGCGTCGCCCCGCGCTCCACGCGAGCATCGGGATCGCGTTCGCGGCCGGCGGCGACGGCGACGCGGAAGAGCTCCTGCGCGACGCGCACGTGGCGATGCGCCGGGCCAAGGAGATGGGCGGCACCCAGGTCGAGATCTTCGACGCCGCGCTGCGCGTACAGGCCGAGCGGCGGCGCGAGCTCGAGCTCGGCCTGCGCGTCGCGCTCGAGAACCACCAGATCGAGGTGCACTACCAGCCGATCGTCTCGGTTGCCGAGCCCCGCGTCCTCGGCGTCGAGGCGCTCGCCCGCTTCGATCACCCGGAGCTCGGATCGATCCCGCCGGACGAGTTCATCCACGTGGCCGAAGAGACCGACCTCATCTTGACGTTGGGCATCGAAGTGCTCGCGAAGGCCTGCGCGCAGACCGCGGCCTGGCGGAAATCCGATCCCGCGGCGCGCGACCTCTACGTGTCGGTGAACCTCTCGGCCCGCCAGCTCTACGATCCGAACCTCGTGAGCCAGGTTGCCACGGTGTTGCGCACCACCGGCCTCGATGCCGACTCGCTCTGGCTCGAGATCACCGAGAGCGTGTTGATGGATGATGCGCCGACGGCGGCGCGCATCTTCGCCGACCTGCGCGCGCTCGGAGTGCACCTCGTGGTCGACGATTTCGGCACGGGCTACTCGTCACTCGCGTATCTCCAGGCGTTCCCGGTCGAGATGCTCAAGATCGACCGCTCGTTCGTCATGGGCCTCGGCGCCGACGACAGCAGCGAAGCCATCGTGCGCGCCATCATCAGTCTCGCGACCTCGCTCAAGCTCCGCGTGGTGGCCGAAGGCGTCGAGAGCCACGCCCAACTCGACCGGCTCGCCGAGCTCGGCTGCGACTCGTTCCAGGGTTGGCTCTGCAGCAAGGCCCGCGCTCCGGAACAGCTCGACCTCGGCGTAGTGAAGTTCGAAGAAGTCGTCAGTTGATCGATTCCGAGCGAGTTCATTCCGCCCTGATCCGGGTGTCCCCCGACCTCTTCGCGATCGTCGACGACCGGGGCCTGCTCAGCTACGCGAGCGCGGCGGCCGAATCGATGCTCGGCTACGGCACCGGCGAGCTCATCGGGAGCAGTGTGTTCGAGCTCGTACATCCCGTCGATCAGGTCGGCGCGCTCGAGGGATTCGCGTCGACACTGAGCTCCACCGACTCACGCGCCCTACCGCTCCTCGTGCGGCTCCTCCACGCAAACGGGACGTGGCTCGAGACCGAGGTCATCGGCACGAACCATCTCGAAGATCCCGAACTCACGGGGATGGTGCTCAACATCCGCGACGTCTCGGGGAGCATGCGCACCGAGGGGGCGTTGCGAGACAGCGAGGAGCGCTACCGCCTCATCGTCGAGTTGGCTCGGGAAGGCATCTGTGTGGTCGACGCCGACGGCATCACCACGTTCGCCAATCATGCGCTCTCCGACCTTCTCGACACGACCGTGAACGAGCTGCTCGGCGGCTCGTTCTTCGATTTCATCGGTGACGACGATCGCTCGGCCGCACAGTCGCGCATCGGCGGCGAAGGCGTCGAGGAGCTCGACGAGGAAGATCTTGGGCTCGTGACACGCGACGGCCGCCTCGTGTGGGCCCGCTTGCGTTCCCGAGCGGTACGCCGCCACGACGGGACGTACCTCGGCGCGATCGTGTTCGTCACCGACGTGACGGAGCGGCGCGCGCTCGAACGGCGCCTCGCGGAAGAGGCGCGCCGCGACCCGTTGACCGGCGTGGCCAATCGCAAGGAGCTGTTCGAGGTGCTTTCCCCCATCCTCGAACAAGGAACTCTCACCGCCGCGCTGTATGTCGACCTCGACGGGTTCAAGGATGTCAACGACCGCTTCGGGCACACCTTGGGCGACGAGCTGCTCTGCAGTGTCGCCGCGCGCCTACGCGCCGCGATCCGCGGAATCGACACGGTCGCGCGTGTGGGCGGCGACGAGTTCGTCGTGATCAGCCGCGACCTCGAATCGACCGAAGAAGCGGTTGCGATCGGCACCCGCATCCGCGAGACATTGAGCCAACCGTTCGGGCTGGCCGTGGGCGCGGTACGCATCGACTCGAGCATCGGCATCGCGTTCTCGCGCACACCCGACGCCGACGGGCTCCTGGCCCGGGCCGACCAGGCCCTCTACCGCGCCAAGCGCAAGGGTCGCGGCCGCATCGAGATCACCTTCGAGAACGCGGCGGCCTAGTTCTCGACCGCCCGAGCGGGCGGCGCCATCAGCTCCACCCGCGCGCCGTCGGGGTCGGCCACGAACACGACCTCGTACCCGAGCTGCGTGCGGGTGCCGGTGAGGATCCGACCGCCGAGCGACTCGAGCGCCGAGGCGACCCGGTCGACGTCTTCGACGAAGAACGACAGGTGGGTGAACCCGATCCGGCCGCGGCTGTCGGAGGGAGTGCCGGTCGGCGCCGGTTCGGCGAAGTGCAACAGCTCGATCTTCAGCTCGCCGTTCGTGATCATCTGCGACCGCAGCCGCACCGGTCGTGACACTTCGAGGGCCCGGTCGAGACCGTCGAGCATCTGCTCGTCGAGGTCGTAGCCCTCGGCCTCGGTGAAGCCCAGCCCGTCGCAGTAGAAGCGCAACGAACGTTCGAGGTCACCGACACAGAGGCCGAGATGCGACGGCCGGATCGCGTGCTCGCTCATCCGGCGAATGCTATTCGTCCGATCGCCGCGCGGGCGTCTGGCAAGATCGACGCTGATGGTGGCAGAGGCGCCGGTCGAACAATCGCTGGATCCGCGGCGCTGGTTCGCGGCATCGGTGGCGATCGTGTCGGTCGCGATTCCCGTGCTCGACAACACGATCTTGAACCTGGCCGTCCCCACCATCCTCCGCGAGTTCCACACCCAGCTCTCGAGTCTCCAGTGGGTGATCACCGGCTACTCGCTGACCTTCGCGACGTTGCTGATCATCGGCGGCCGGCTCGGCGACATCTTCGGGCACCGGCGCATGTTCGTGATCGGCGCGGCGATATTCGGCGTCGGCTCCTTCCTCGCGTCGATTTCCACGTCGGTGCCGACGCTCTTCGTCGGCGAGGCGTTGATCGAAGGCATCGGAGCGTCGCTGATGATCCCGGCGACCCTGTCGATCCTCTCGACGACCTTCACGGGCGCGGAACGACCGAAGGCGTTCGCCGCGTGGGGTGCGGTCGCAGGCGCGTCGGTGGCGTTCGGCCCCATCCTCGGTGGCTTCTTGACGACCGACTACTCGTGGCGGTGGGGCTTTCGGATCAACGTGATCGTTGCACCGATCATCGTGATCGGCGCGCTGGTGTTCATGCACCCCGACGAGCGCGGCTCACGCCGACCGCACATCGACGTACGCGGCTCCGCGCTGGTCGCGATCGGTTCGTTCAGCCTCATCTTCGGACTGAGTGAGGGCACGACGTACGGATGGTGGCAACCGGTCAAGGATCTCGTCGTCGGCAGTTGGCGGGTGTGGCCGGCGTCTCGCGCCGTGTCGGTCATCCCGTTCGCATTCGTGCTCGCCCTCGCGGTCTTCACGACGTTCGTCGTCGTCGAGCGCGCCATGGAACGTGAGAGCCGCGACCCGCTCTTCGAGTTCGGCCAGCTCCACCACCTCGGCTTCCGCTACGGCTTGCTCACCACGATGGTCCTGGCGATGGGCCAGTTCGGCCTCTTGTTCATCCTGCCCGTGCTGTTGCAGAACGGCGAACACCTCACCGCGCTGCGCACCGGCGAATGGATGTTGCCGCAGGGCATCCTGATCGCGCTCGCGGCGCCGATCGCCGGCCGGCTGACACGGCGTTTCAGCATCACGAGCATCGTGCGGACCGGCCTCGTGCTCGAGTCGCTCGGCCTGCTCCTCGTGGCGCTCGCCATCGCGGCCGACGTCTCGTTCCTGCGGCTACTGCCGGGCATGATCGTGTTCGGGCTCGGTGTCGGCTTCGCGAGCTCACAGCTGACGAACGTGATCCTCTCCGACATCGATCCCGACAAGGCCGGTGTGGCCAGCGGCGCGAACACGACCGTCCGCCAGGTGGGCCTCGCGCTCGGCATCGCGACGTTCGCGTCGTTCATCGACGCGTCGACCCGTACCGGCGGCTCCCCCACCGCCGTAGCCAACGGGGCGCGTCCGGCGATGTACTTCGCAGCCGCGGTGGTCGGGCTCGGTGCGGGGCTGTCGGTCTTGATCCCCCGGGTCACGGTCGCGCACAACTCCGTGGCCGAAGAGGCCGTCGGCGCGTTCGAGTCGATCGACGTCGGTTCAGCGCGCCGTCCGCGGCATCAGGTCCGCGGCGCTGCGTCAGCGGCGGAGCCGCACGGGCAACGACTTCAACGCGTTGTTCAGGTTCGAACGGATGCGCACCGGCTCTCCCGTCAACTCGATCGTCGGGAACGTCGCGAGCAGCTCCTCGAAGAACACGCGCCCTTCGAGCCGCGCGAGGTGCACGCCGAGACAGAAGTGCTCGGCGATACCGAACGACAGGTGCGGGTTCGGCGAGCGCCGGATGTCGAAACGCTGGGGATCGTCGAACACGTCCTCGTCGCGGTTCGCGGACGTGTAGAACATGACGACCTTGTCGCCCGCCGCGATCTTCGTGTCCCGCAGCTGCGTGTCGGCGGTCGCAGTACGCCGGAAGTAGTGCAGCGGGTTCTCGTAACGCAGGATCTCCTCGACCGCGCCGGGGAGCAACGACGGGTCGGCGCGCAGGTCGCCGAGCTGGTCGGGGTGATCGAGCAGTGCCCGCAAGCCCGACGAGAGCATTGTCTTCGTCGTGTCGTTTCCCGCGGTCACGAGCTGCACGAAGAAGCTGCCGAAGTCGAGATCGGTCATGTACGAGCCGTTGAAGTCGGTCTCGAGCAACAACGTGGTGAGGTCTTCCCGCGGGGGTTCGGCGCGCCGGGTCGCGGCGAACTGGATCGCGTACATCGCCATGTCGATCGTGCCCTGGGACACGTCGGAGGCGTAGTCGGCGTCCTGGCCGCTCGTGTTCATCTCCGCGAGCCGGTGGATGAACGGAAGGTCGTCGGGCGGCAATCCCATCAGCTGGCCGATCACGCGCGACGGGAGCGCGGAGGTCACATCGTGCACGAACTCGACGTCGCCTTGCTCCGATGCCATCGCCATGATCTCGCGGCAGATCGCGCGGATCTGCTGTTCCATGTTCGCGATCACGCGGGCCTTGAAGCGCGGCGCGATCGGGCGCCGGTAGTCGACGTGGCGCGGCGGGTCCATCGCGAGCAACATGTTGCGCATCATGTCGAGCGCCGCGGGGTCGAGATTCTCGAGCATGACGCCGCCCTCGCTCGCCGAGAACAGGGTCGCCTCCCGCGCGACGTGCACGACGTCGGCGTGCTTGAGCACCGCCCAGTAGCCGGGCTCGCCCGTCATCTCCTGGAAGTACACGGGCTGCGTGCGCCGCAACTCCGCGAGGAGCGCGTGCGGCGGCGCGGCGACGTAGGTGTCGGGGTCGTAGAGGTCGACCGCCACTAGTCGACCAGCACGTTGGGACGGGCCAGGCCCATCTGCTCGCACATCGCGAGGTAGAACGCGAGCGAACCCGCACCGTCGGCAACGCTGTCGACATTGCCGTCGTCGTCGAGATTGAGGTTGACGCCGTACATGTGGAACCACACCCGGGTGTCGTCCTCGATGCACTGCAGCGTGTGTACGGACCCGGCCGGTTCGTACAGGAACGACCCGGCCCGGTTCACGTAGTCGTATTCCTTGTACTTCCACGCCCCCGAGGTGGTGTAGCCCCAGACGGGCCCGGTGTGGCGGTGCTTTTGCACCTCGAAACCGGCCATGAAGATGTTCTCGATGATCCACAGGCCCTCTCGCTCTTTGACCTGGATCACCTTGAGCTTGTTACCCCCGCCGATGTCGACGAAGGGCAGCTCGTCGCCGCCGATGTGGACCGCGTGGGGTGCGGATTCGATGATGGCCATCACGTGCCTCCGACTCGGAACTTCACCGTTCGGTGCGAAAGACTAGGGGGGTTGTGACACTCCTCCGACCGCGCTGGATCGCCGGCCACCTGCTCGTCCTGGCGCTCACCGCCAGCTTCATCGCCCTCGGATTCTGGCAACTGGCGCGCAACAACCACAAGCACGCGTTGGTGCGGGCGGCCCGCGCCGCCTACGCGGCGCCCGCGCCTTCGATCACCGGGCCCGTCCCGGTCGGGAGCCGGGCCGAGGCGTCGGGGCGCTACGACCCCGCGCACGAGGTGCTGTTGACGAATCAGGTGCACGACGGAAAGGACGGCGACGACGTCCTCACCCCCTTGCTGCTCGCCGACGGGACGACGGTGATCGTCGATCGGGGTTGGGTCCCCGCCACCGGCAACGGGCAATCGCCGATCACGACCGTCGCTGCGACGGGGCCGGTCGTGGTGCGCGGCCTCGTCCACACGTCGAGCCCCCTGAGTCCGCAAGACGCCGTCAGCGAGACCGCCGGCCAGCTCGCGCTTCCCGCGTCGACCTGACGCGTATCGCCGCCCAGGTCGGTTACCGGCTACTCCCGCGCTGGATCGAAGCCCAATCGGAGACGCCGACGCCGCCCGCGGGCGCGCCCGTGCTCCCGCAACCGCCGCCGCCCGACCAGGTGAACCACCTGGAGTACACGATCGAGTGGTTCTCGTTCGCCGCGATCGGGATCATCGGCTGGCCGCTCGCCCTCGTCGCCTTCTCCCGTCGCCGCGGCGGCTTCTCCACTCCCGACCCCGAATAGCCACCAAGCAGTAGGCAGGGAAACTGGGCGGTGGAGCCGCTTTTCCCACCATCTGTTGGCAGGGAAACTGGGCCGTGGAGCCGCTTTTCCCACCATCTGTTGGCAGGGAAACTGGGCGGTGGAGCCGCTTTTCCTGCCATCTGTTGGCAGGGTTGCGGGGTCAGCCGCGGAGGGCGGCGACGGCGGCGACGACGGCGAAGACCGAGCACGCGACTCCGGTGATGCGTCGCAGCAGTGCGCCCGGCAGGATCCGTACCAACTGCTTGCCGCTGAACGTCGCGATCGCCGAGACCGACAACAGCGCGAGCGCCGCACCCAACCCGACACTGAGCGGCGAGTGGTACCGCGCCGCGAGGTTCGCCGTGAGCACCTGGGTGAGGTCGCCCCACTCCGCCAGGAAGATCACCACGAACGCGGTCCCGACGACCCGGTGAACCCGCAGCATCGAGTCGTCGACGATCTCCTGGGCGACGCCCTCTTGTTCCTCCTCCGATTCGAGCAGCGCCAGCGCCGCGCCGACCGCGAACAGGATTGCGACCACGGCGTCGACGGCCCGGTGCGGAAGGAGGTGGAACAGCCCGACGCCGACGCTCACCGCGATGACGACATGGAGGATGAAGGCAAGCGCCGCACCGAACCACACCGCGAGCGGACGGCCGCGTGACGCGAGGAGCAGCGACGCGAACATCGTCTTGTCGGGTAACTCGCCGAAGAAGATCAACGGGAACACCGCGAGCACGATCCCGAGATGCGGCACGATGACGGCTACTCGGCGACGGTTGCCGCTATGGAGGCATCGTTGAAGGACGCAAGGTAGCCCCGGCCGTCAGGCCGACGACCGATACGGCTCACCGACGCGACGTCGAGGTGCATGCTCCAGGTCACACGCTCGTCGACGCCCAGGGCGGTGCACACCGCAGCCTTGATCGGCGACACATGACTGACCGCGATGACGAGATCGTCGCGACGGCCGTCGAAGACCTCCGCGCAGAAGGCGCCGACGCGCGTGGTGACGTCGGCGAGCCGTTCGCCACCTGGCGGCGCGAACTGCGGATCGTCGCGCCACGCGGCCCAGCTCTCGGCCGGCACGTCGCGCAACGGGAGGCCGTCCCACGCGCCGTAGTCGAGCTCGATCAGCCGTTGGTCGACCTCGACGGCAAGCTCGTGAGCCGCCGCGATGGCGGCCGCGGTATCGCGCGCGCGTCGCAGCGGGCTACTGAACACCCGCGTCACGGCCGCCGACGCGAAACCCCGCGCCAACGCCGCGGCCTGCCGCGTGCCCAGCGCGCTGAGCGGCGCGTCGAGGCGGCCCTGCAGACGACCACCGCGGTTCAGTTCCGTCTGGCCGTGCCGCACGAACGCGATCACTCGCCCTCCCCCGCGATCGAGAGCCGGCCGGTGCGCCAGAGCACGCGGCGGCGCTCAGGATCGCGCAGGCCGAAGCGCGTCCAGGTCCACCACGCCGCCGCGACGCCGAGCAACTCCTCGATCACCACCACGGTCCAGACTCCGAACAGGGGTGCGTCGGGGCGAGCCGAGCCGAACGCGGGCCACCAGAACACCTCCTTGTGTGCCCAGGCCGCGCTCAGCACGAGGCCGGAGAACCAGCCGATGGCCAGACCGAGCACGCGCCGGCGGCGCAGGCGCCGACCTCGGCCGGTGGTCGCGAGCATCGTGACGCCCAGCACGACCACGGCGGCGAGGAGCGTGTGCGCATACGCCTGCGCGCCGAACGGCAGATCGAGCAGACCGGGAAGCACCGCGCCCGCGGCGATCAGGCGGAAGT
This sequence comes from uncultured Actinomycetes bacterium, assembly GCA_963839575.1. Lineage (GTDB taxonomy): Bacteria > Actinomycetota > Acidimicrobiia > IMCC26256 > PALSA-610 > PALSA-610. The sequence goes on from CAWIVQ010000003.1 coordinate 535,486, forward strand.
CGAGACCCGGGCTCTGGAACACATTCCAGACGCCGAAGATCGAACCGAACACGAACCACAACAGCATGACGCGCCTACGCCCCGGTGGGCCCGTCCAGCGCGGCGTTCACGAGCGCGTCGGCCACGGCGTTCTGCGCGCGCGGCACATGTTGCAGGTCGATCTCGGCGTAGCCGGCGAGCAGCTTGCACGCGTGCTCGAGCAGCGGCCGGAGGTGCGGCTGCTTCACCTTCCAAGCACCCTTCACCTGTTCGATCACGAGCTTCGAGTCGGCACGCACTCGCATGCGCCGGGCTCGGAACGGCACGGCCGCCTCGAGCCCGGCAATGAGCGCCCGGTACTCGGCGACGTTGTTCGTCGTCACCCCGATGCGTTCGCTGACCTCGGCGAGCAGGCGGGGCGGATCGGTCGACGGATCGAGCACCACCGCGCCGATCGCCGACGGACCCGGGTTCCCGCGCGAGCCGCCGTCGCAAAAGACCAGGATCTCGTCCAACTGGGTGCCCGAGGGTTCCTCGAACAGCGAGAACTGCGTCACGGCACGAGGATCGCGGAGCAGTTGTCGCAGTACGCGATGACGCTCCCCGCGCCGCGCCGGATCTTCTCGGCTTCGGTCGACGGGATGGTGAGGTGACACGCCTGGCACGTCGTCCCGACGAGGCGTGCCGCACCCGCGCCCCGGTTCTGCGCGCGGCGCCGCTCGTAGTCGCGCAGGAGCGACTCGGTGATCGGCTTGGCGAGATCGGTGCGGGCTGCGGTCTCGCGCTCGATCTCGCCGTCGATCTCGACCTCGGTCTCCGAGATCGTTGTGCGCAGTCGCGCCACGGTGGCTCCGAGCGCGGCGATCTCCGCGTCGAGCGCGGCGATCTCCGCGTCGAGCGCTTCGCGCTGTTCCATCACTTCGAGCTCTTCGTCTTCGAGGTCGGACCGGCGGCGGTGCAACATGTCGATGTCGGCCTGCATCGCCTGCAGCTCCTTCGGTGACGAGACGGTCCCCGAGTAGAGGCGCTTGTTCACCTCGTCGGCCCGCTCGCCGACCGCCTGCGCTTCGTCGTCGATGCGGCGTTCCTCCGCGTGCACCACGCGGTGACGCTCGCCCACGGCGGCGCGTTCGGCTTCTTTTCCGCGGAGATCGCCGCCGCGAGCCGCGAGCTCGGCCCGCTCGGGCATCGCGTCGCGGCGGTACCGCAACTGGTCGAGGATGATGTCGCGCTCTTGCACCGCCAGGAGCGCTTCGAGCTCTTCGAGGCTCACGTCAAGGCCCGACCGGAGCGGTGGTGGGCGGCGGCGAAGTGGTCGGTGGCGGCGGCGGCACCGTGGCCGGCGGAACTGTGGTCTTCGGCGTGACCGGCCGCTTGGTCGTCGTCGGCGTCACGATCGTCGACGGCGTGACGATCGGCGGCGCGAGGGTCGTCGTGGTCGGCAGACCCGCCGGGACGTAGGTGAACTGGCGGCCGAGCTCGGTGATGAACCGGGCCGGCGGGATCTGTGCGGTCGGAGGCAGAAAGCCGGCGGGCGGAAGTGGCGCAGTCGCGGCCAGCATGAACGCGCGCCAGATCTTCGCCGGGTACCCGGCGCCGTACACGGGACCGGTCCCCCCGATGTTCCGCATCGCGATCTCGCCATTCGGGTCGCCCATCCATACCGCGGCGGTGATCTGCGGGCTGTAGCCGACGAACCATGCGTCGACGTTGTTGTCGGTGGTACCGGTCTTGCCGGCCACCGGCCGGGGGAAGGTGCCGAGGGTTCCGCTCGCCGTGCCGTTGCGGACCGGACCGAAGAGCATCCTGGTCTCGGTACGGGCGACGTTCGGGTCGAGCACCTGCGTCCCGGCCGTCGGCGCCTGATAGATCGTCTTGCCGTTGCGGTCGACGATCTTCGTGACGAACGTCGCCCGCTTGAGCACCCCCTCGTTCGCGAGCACCGAATAGGCCTGCGCCATCTCGAGCGGGTGCACACCCTGGGTTCCGAGCGTGGTGGACACGACACTGGGATTGAAGTTCGAGGTGTCGATCCCCATCGACTTCGCGGTCTGGATGACCGTCTTCACGCCGTCGGCGCCGAAGTTGCCCGGTCCGAGGGAGAGCTCCGTGCGGACGAACGCGCAGTTGTCGGAGCGGGCGATCGCGGTCGTGAGCGGGATCACGTCGTGCCCACAGTCACCGGAGAGGTTGTAGAACGAGCCCTTTCCCGACCCCTGGCTCAGCCGCCAGGTCAGCGGCATGGTCGAGACAGTGTCGTTCGGTGAGTAACCGTGCGACAGCGCGGCCGCGAGCGTGAACACCTTGAACGACGAGCCCGCCTGACGACCCAAGCCTTCGGTGGCAGGATCGAACTGACTCTGCGCGAACGTGCGGCCGTTCGCGATCGCGCGCACCCCGCCATCGGCATTGTCGATCACCACGAGGGACGCGGTCACGTTCGACTTGGGAAGGATCGCGTTCATCGCGGAGGTCGCCTCGAACTGCAACGTCGGGTCGTAGGACGTGTAGATCTTCAGCCCGCCGCGATAGACGGCGGCGGCCCGCGCCTGTTGCGTCGCGCCGAGCACCTCGGCGGGGTCGCCGGACACGGTCGGGTCGTCGTTCAACAAGACGTTCCTGACCTCGTCCAGGTAGTAGTCGCCGGGAGTGGAGTGCGGGTAGCTCAGCGTGGTGGGCAGCGGTACCGACTTCGCCGCCTTGGCGGCCGCCGCCGTCAGCTTCTTGTTCGCCACCATCGCATCGAGCACCTCACTGCGTCGCCGCGCGGCCGCGCCCGGATGCTTGATCGGGTTCAACGCCTCCGGCGACTGGATCAGACCGGCGAGGAGTGCCGCCTGGGCAAGGCTGAGGTGCGCGAGTGTCGTGGTGGGAAAGTAGCGCTCGACCGCGGCCTGCACCCCGTACGCGCTGTTCCCGAAGTACACGAGGTTCATGTAGTCCTCGAGAATCTGGCTCTTCGACATCTGCTTTTCGAGCTCGACCGCGAGGATCGCCTCGCGCGCCTTGGTGGTGAGATCGCGCTTGCGACCGACGCTGAACGTGTTCTTCACCAGCTGTTGCGTGATCGTCGAACCGCCCTGCGAGATGCCTCCGGCATCGACGTTCTTGAACAGCGCCCGGGTCGTACCGGCCCAGTCGACGCCGTGGTGCTCGTAGAACTTGCGGTCCTCGATCGAGATCACCGCGTTCTGCAGGACCATCGGGATGTCCTTCAGCTTGACCGGCGATCGGTCCTCGGTCGCGAACGTCGCCATCACGTTGCCGTTGTGGTCGTAGACGACCGAACGCGCCGCGGGCGCGTTGATCGTGACCGCGAGTTGGCCGATCGGGGTCGTCGCCTCGGTGAGGGGTCGCGACCGCGGGCCCGAGCAGGGCGAGCGAACCGGCGAGCGCGAGACCGCCGACAGTCACGGTCACCAAGAACTTGAGGCAGAACTTGAGGGCCTTCACGGGTCCGACCAGGATGGCACAACAGGACCCGTACCCCCGGTTCGCCCCGGCCTCAGGCCTCGGCGGGCACCAAGGCGGGAGGGGCCGACGGGTCGTCGCGCTCGGCGGCGATCAGCACCCGGACCTCGGCGATCGCCCCGGCCAGATCGGCGCCTGCGATCTCCACCTCGGTCGCACCGTCGGGGTCCAAGAAGCACAGCACCGCGCGGGCGACCGGCTCGCCGGTGCCTTCCGCGACGGCGAGTGCGTACGCGGCCGCCTGGATCCGGTACCGGGCTACACGCTCGGCGCGAGCCTCGGCGTCGACCGCGTCGGTCTTGTAGTCGACGACGACGAGGCCGTCGTCGTCGCGGAAGACGAGATCGACGTAGCCCTCGAGGGTGATGCCCTCGAAGGGCACCGCGACGTACATCTCCCGCCAGTACGGGCGGCCCGCGGCGCGCGTCACCGTGGAGCTGGCGAGCGCGGCGCGGGCCAGCGCGACGACGGCCGCCTCGTGACCGAGCATCCCCTCGGCCGCGGCCTGGGCGGCCGCGGTCGCCTCGAGGTCGGCGCCGGTGGCGAGGTCGGTCGTCTGCAGCGCGGCGTGCACCGCGCGCCCGATCGCCGTGCCGTAGCGACCCTTGTTCCATGGCGGCAGCTCGAGGTCGCGGGCATCCTTGGCCAGTCCCGGGTCTTCGGCGGCACCGGGACGCGCCGCGACGGCGGTCGCGGTGAACGCGTCGAGGCGATGTGCGAGCGTCGTCGCCGACACGAAGCCGCGCGCGTTCGCGCGCCGGTGGGCCCGGTCGTACTCCGCCTGCCACTCCTGGGGCGTGAGCCGCGGTTCGGCCGGAACGGGCGCCCGACCCAACGCCGAGCCGGCGGAGCCCGGGCGGGCGCCGGCATCGGGCCGAGTCCAGGGCGCACGTTCGCCGGCCTCCCACAGCAACTCCGCGTGCGTCCAGTGTTGGCGATCGTCGGGGTCGAGTCGACGCGCCTTGCGGTGAACCGACACGACAAGGTGGTCACGCGCTCGCGTACACGCGACGTAGAGCAGCCGCAGTTTCTCGTGGAAACCCATCTGCTCGTCGATCGGCTTGTGCAGCTCGAACTCGGCGGTCTGCACGCCCTTGACGATCTTCACCTCGCAGCCGCCCACGCGCGGAAACAGCACGTCGACACCCCGGGTCGAGGTTTGGGCTGCAGTGGTCATGCCCGAGCACACGACGATCGGGAACTCGAGGCCCTTCGCGCCGTGAATGGTCATGATCCGCACCGCGTCGTCGTCGGTCTCGGGCACCACCGCCTCGACCACACGAGCGCCTTCGGCGCCCTGCATCTCCGCCCAGGCCAGGTAGTCGCGTAGCGTGCCGCCCACGGCGTCGGCGTAAGCGCGGGCCTGATCGACGAGGAAACGCACCCGCCGCGCGACATCTCGGAACCGACCGGTCAGCGCGCCGACCTCGATGACGCCACGCTCGCGCACTATGCGCTCGAGGAGCTCGCTCGGCGTCGACCAGAGTCGGGCCGCGTGCAACTCGCCGAGGAACCGGATCGCGCCCGCGACCGGATCGTCGTCGGGCATGGTCGACGGTGGTGGAGCTGCGACGTCCCAGCGGCCGCCACGCTCGACGTGATACGCGAACAGGTCGTCGTCGCCACATCCGAAGAGCGACGACCGCAGCACCGACACCAACGCGAGCGTGTTGCTCGAGTCGTCGACCGCCCGCAGCGCCATCAGGAGATCACGCACCTCGCGACTGCTGTACACGAGCGAGCTGGTCTCGGCCCGGTACGGAACCCCCGCGGCGCCGAGGGCCTGCTCGAGATAGCCGAGCGAGGTGCGCGCCGGGAGCAGGATGCACACGTCGCCGAGCCGGGCCGGTCGCCACTCCTCGCGCGCCGTGTCGAACACCGGCCATTCCTCGGCGACGGCCGCGAGCACGGTCGCGGCGACGTCGGCGGCTTCGCGCGCCCGCAAGCCCTCGGCCTTGATGCCCTCGTCGGGGTGGGCCTCGGCCCCGAGCAGGACGACTCCGCGATCGTGCTCGGGCGGCACGACGCGCGCGGCGTCGAGCGGCCGGTACTCCGGCTGCGATTCCGGGTACGGCTGGATCAGCTCGCCGAACACACGGTTGATCCACTCGAGGACCCGGGGCGCAGTGCGGAAGTTGCACGTGAGAAGACGCGGCGCACCTTGTGCGAACCAGACCTCCGCGGCGAGGAACGTGGAGATGTCGGCGCGCCGGAACCGGTAGATCGACTGCTTGGGGTCGCCGACGAAGAACAGCCGGCCGGGATCGACGCTCATCTCGTCCCACGCACGGTCGCCGTCGGTGGGGTCGTCGGATCCGAGCAGCGCGGCGAGCTCGACCTGGATCGGGTCGGTGTCTTGGAACTCGTCGATGAGGATGCGGTGGTAGCGCTCCCACAGCCGGGCGCGCGCCGGTGCGCCGTGCTCGGGATCGCGTAGCAACGAGCGGGCGAGCACCAGCAGATCGTGGAAGTCGAGCTCACCGGAGGCGCGGCGCCGGGCGACCGAGTGGGCGGTGTACACGGCGATCGCCGCGACCACGCGCTTGATCGCGGCGTCGAGGACCGCGCCGGTCATCGCCTGGCGCTGTTCGCCCAGCGTCAGGATCCGCGCCCGCAGGCCCTTGATGTCGTCCCAGTTCTTCTGGTTGCCCGTCACGCTGACCTTGAACGACGGTTTGTCGGCCGCCAGGAGCTCGGTGCGCTCGGCGTCGTCGAAGGCGGCGCGCAGCCGATCCCGGTAGTCGGCGAGTTGCTCGAGACGGGTGAGCATCGTGTCGCGGTCGGCTCGGCAGTCGCCGGCCGCGTCGCACACCGCGCCGAGCTCCTCCAGCCAACCCTCGATCCTCAATGCCGGAAGTTCGGGCGGCGCTTCGACTCGAGCGAGCAGATCCCAGTTGTCGTCGAGAACCTCCGCAACAGTGCGGAGGTGGGTCAGCTTCACACCCGACGCCAAGAGGACGAGCACGGTCGCCTCGAGGTCGGTGTCGTCGAGCAACTCGTCGACGAACTCCCGCCAGCGCGCCTCGAAAGCGATACGAGACGAGATCTCGTCGCGCACCTCGATGCGCGGTGGCAGGCCCGTCTCGATCGGGAACTCGGTGAGGATGCGTTGCGCGAACGAGTGCAACGTGCAGATCGCCGCCGCGTCGAGATCGTCGAGGGCCGCACCGCACCGCGCCCGCACCACTGTTGGCGAGGCCGGATCGTCGGCGCGCCTGCGCAGCTCCCGCCGGATACGATCGCGCAACTCGGCCGCGGCCTTCTCGGTAAACGTGATCGCCGCGATCGCGGCCATCGGTACGGGGAGATCGGGTCCGTCGGTCGTCACCAGCGCCACGACACGGTCGACGAGCGCCTTGGTCTTGCCGGTGCCCGCGCCCGCCTCGACGAACAGGGTCGCGTCGAGCTCCGTGCCGATGGCGTCGCGGGACGGCTTGTCGCCGAGGCTCCCGAACAAGGCGAGCTGGTCGGTCACGCGCCGCTGCTCTCGTCGGCAGCGGGCTCGTCGGGCACCGAGAGTGAGTGGAAGCCGTGCAGCTCGGGCGCCGCGAACTTGCGTTCCCACTCCCGCCAACGATCCGTCGTACCCATGCCGTCGGGATCGCAGAAGCGGCACCGGACGAACGGCGTCGGCGCCGGCGCCGGCGGTTCGGCCGGGAAGACTCCCCCTTCGATGCCGTCGACGATCGTGCGGAGCGCCTTCGCGAACACCGCGTCGACGTCGTGGTCGACCTCGTAGCCGATGCGCAGGTTCTGACCCCGGCCCACGAACCAGTAGTAGGCCTCGACCCGGGTGCCGGCCGCGCCGTACGCCGCACGCGCCGCGTACGCGTACACCGGAAGCTGCAAGTGCGTGCCGGCAGTGACCGGCGCCTCGTGACTGAGCCCCTTGTACGGCTTCTCCGACCCCGTCTTGTAGTCGATCACGACGAGATCGCCCTCGGGACGCCGGTCGACCCGATCGGCCTTGCCGCGCATTTGCACGACGCGCCCGTCGCCGAGCGGCACCTCGACCGCGTCGGTGGAGCCCGCTTCGGGCATCCCGAAGGCGAGCTCGGTTGCCAGTGTCCGGTCGATCCCGCCCGCGCGGAACCGCTCGTCGGCGTCGAGGAAGGCGTCGAGCTGAGCCAGGATCGCCCGTCGATCGCGGTGCCACAGCAGCCGCCGACCCGTGAGACCCCGGGCTTCGGTCTCGGCGCTCACAGCCTCGGCGATCTCGCGCAGGCGCGCCCGGTCGGTGAACGTCCACGGGCGGCCGGCGCCGGCGCGCGGAAGCGCCTCTGCGAGGAAGCGGTCGAGCACCTCGTGCACGAGTGTGCCCCGGTCGATCGGGGCGAGTTGCATGATGTCTTCCGGCTGCTCGACCGGCTCGACGTGCAGCACGCTCTGCATGAAGTAGGCGTGCGGGCACGACGCCCACGTCTGCAGACGCGTCGGCGACGCCACCCGCCCCGCGGCCGACGGGCTGATCACCTGCAGGCGACCACCGAGGTGGGCAAGGTTCCCGTCGAAGCGGGTGAACTGCGTGCCCGCCCGCGCGCTCGTGAGCTCGAGTCCCCGTGCGACCGCCGGCTCGGCCTCCACCCAACGCTCACCCCACGCCGCCGCCCGCACCTCGAGCTCGTGGCGGCTCGCGGGGAAGGCCACGTTGGTTGCGCCCGAGACGTACGACGCGATCGCGCGCGTCTCGACGCCGGCCGCGAGCGTGTCGGCGAGAAACCGCGACGGAACGTTCTCGGTGCTGCGCCGCAGGTCGCCGCGGGGATACGTGAGCACACGCGCGCCGGCGGTCGACGCCAGCGCCGCGAGCAATTCCCGTTCGTCGTCGGTTGTGCGATCGGATCGCAACCGCAGCGCACCGCCGAGCGCGGAACGCTCGCGGTCACTGAGCAGCGGATCGTCGCGCGGCACGGCGGGGAAGAGTCCCTCGGCCAGGCCGCATACCCACAGCCGGTCCAAGTCGACGCCGAGAGCCATGTTGACCGGTCCGACCAGGACCCCGTCGCCGAGACGGCCGACGCGCTCACGGGCGGCGTCGAGCTCGAGCTCGAACGTGCGCCGGAAGATGTCGAGGGTCGGGGTCGGGTCGATCGCGTCGAGCGTCGCCAGCCGGTCGAGCACCGCCTCGACCCGGCGCGCCGCGACCTGCTCGAACGGGGGCCACGCCTCCCGGCGGGCTTCGTCGCCGAAGAAGCGGCGCACGAGCCGGTGCGCGAAACGGGCGAGCCCGCTCCACGTACGCGGGAGCCGCTCCGGATCGAGATCGGCGGCGAGACCCGCCACGAATACGCCCAGCGCATCGACGTGCGCACGTTGGCGGGCACCTCGCTCGTCGTCGGCGCAGCCCGCCGCGTAGCGCTCGAGACGCGCCCGCCACTGGTCGACGCCGCGTACCACTCCGGCGTCGCGCGACAACCGCTCCCACTTCGCGGCCGGGACCCGGCGACCGCGACCGTCGAGCAACGGCGCGGCCGCGACCAGTCCGCAGACGTCGTCGCGGGCGAAGTCGGTGTCGGCGAGCGCGAAGATGCGCAACAGCCCCCGGCCGAGGACCGAATCCGACATCGAACGGGTGGTGGCACCATTGTGCGCGATGTCGGCGAGGTCGAAGTGCTCGTGCAACAACCGGGCGTACGGCTCGTCGGACGCGTAGAGGACGGCCATCCGTTCGAGAGGCGTGCCGGCGCGCATCGCGTCGACCACGCCGCGAACGACGGCGCGCACCTCGTCGTCGGGATCGGACGCGTGCCACACCTCGGTGCCGGTGAGCGGCGCGAGATCCCCGCCCGCTCCGGCCCCGGCGCCGACCCCGGCTCCGCCACCGGCACCGGTGATCCCGGCGCCGATCCGGCGCAGGCTCTCGACGACCTGCTCGTCGGCCGCAGCCACACCCGTGAGACCGGCGACGACCTCGACGTCCGTCCGTTCACCCAGCGCGCGCAGGAGCCGGGCCGCGGGGACGCTCCACCGTTGGGGCAAGAAGCAGACGACCCGGCCGAGCTCGCCCACGAGCGGGGTTCCGGCGGCCACGAGATCGCCGGCCACCCGCATGAGGTCGTGCTCGTCGTACCACTCGCGAGCGAGGAGCGACCTCGCGCTGCGGTGCAGGCGGACGACCTCTCGCGCGCGGGGGTGCTGCGCAGCCAGTAGATCGAGCTGCGCGTCGTCGAGGTCGGCGAGCTCGCGGTGCGCGGCGACGAGCGCCTCCTCGGTCGCCGGATGCGCGCGCGACCGGAGCGAAGACACCCGGCGAGCGCGCCAACGCGCGCCGCACCGCCGACGCGACCACCGGCGTCGACACCGGGCGCCGCCCCGCGGCCGCGAGCTGCGACGACGCGAGCAACTCGGCGAGCCGGTAGACGGTGAGAAACGTCACGCCCACCACACCGCGCCCGAGGGCGTGCACCGGCCCGAGCTCGCCGGACGCGAGCCGGCGGCGCGCCGAGACGCCGACCGAGTTCGTCGGAACGACGACCGTGACCGGCGCGAGCGCGTCGGACCGCTTCGCCGCGCCACCGCGTCACGCAATGCCTGCGACGCAGGGCGGCCGTACGCGGTCGGCACGACGGTGATGGGCACGGGCGGAGCGTACGACGCACCTGAGACAACCGCGTTCGAGGCGGCGGGCGGCCGCTCGATCACACCCTCGGTCACGCCGCCGGAAGCGGCCCGTGGCTCAGGGCACGAGGGTGCGCCGGAAGAAGTCGACCGCGAGCTGGATGGCCTCCGGAGGGAGGTCGGCGTGCGTCCCGGTCCACACACCCATGCGCTTGGGACCGGGAATCAGCTCGAGCACTTCGACGGCCCCGTCGATCGGGAAGTGCTCGTCGCGCGTCATGTTGAGCATCAGCACCTCGCGTCCACCGAGCCGTCCGGCTCCGCTGCGCACCAATGCGTCACGCCCGTCGTCACCCGTCAGCCCGCCGAGCGCGAACACGGCGGCCGATGACCGACGCGAGATCGGCGACGATCGAGAGTCCGAACATCGCGCCCATCGAGAAACCCGCGTAGCCGATCGGGCCCGACAGTCCGCGGGTCGGCGGCACGCGCCGCGGTCTCGACCGCGCGCCAGTCGGCGGTGAGCTCCGCGTGGTTCGCGGGATCGGACATCCGCCGCGCGACGTCGACGAGGAACTCGTCGCCGGTCGTGTCGGCCGCGCGGCGCTCGCCGTGGCCGGGAGCAGTCCATCACCGCGACCGCGGCCGTAACGCCCCGCGCAGAAACCCTTGGCGATCATCTGCATGATCGGATCGTCCTTCGAGAGGTGCGCGCCGTGGCCGAACAGGATCAACGGCAGCGTCTCGTGATCGCCGGGCGGTACGAACAGCAACGTCGGAGGCGTCCGGTCGTCGGCAAGACGGATCGGCGTCAGCGGCATGGCACGAAGTCGACCACACGCATACCCTGCCCACCAGACCCGGGGGGACGGACATGCGTGTACCGCTGACCGTGCTCGACTTCATCGAGCGGGCCGAGCTCGTCTACGGCGACCGGATCGGGCTCGTCGACGAACCCGACCAGCCCGCAGCGTCGCTGGGCGAGCTCACCTGGGCGGAGGTCGGCCGCCTCGCCCGCGCCCAGGCCGCGGGCCTCGACGCCCTTGGCGTCGGGCCACGGCGAGCGCGTGGCGATCGTCTCGCACAACTCGGCGCGGTTGCTGACCTCGTTCTTCGGCGTCTCGGCGTACGGACGCGTGCTCGTGCCGATCAACTTCCGCCTCAACGCGGAGGAGATCGGGTACATCGTCGAGCATTCGGGCGCGTCGGTGCTGCTCGTCGATCCCGAGCTCGAGGATTCGCTCGCGGGGGTGACCGCCCGCCACCGGTTCGTCATCGGCGCCGAGGCCGACGACGCGCTCCTGCGCTTCGACGCCGAACCCGAGCCGTGGATCGCCGACGAGGACGCGACGGGCACGATCAACTACACGAGCGGCACCACCGCGCGGCCGAAGGGCGTGCAGCTCACGCACCGCACCCTCTGGATCAACGCGACGACCTTCGGTTGGCAGACGGGTACGAGCGATCGCGACGTATACCTGTGGACGCTGCCGATGTTCCACTGCAACGGCTGGGGTATGTCGTACGCGATCACCGGCATGGGCGGGCGCCACATCGTGCTGCGCAAGGTCGACGGCGCGGAGATCCTGCGGAGGGTCGAACGACACGGCGTGACGTTCCTCTGCGGCGCACCCGCGGTCGTGGCCGCGGTCCTCGACGCCGCGCAAACGTGGGAGGGCGAGATTCCCGGTCGCGAACCGCGTGCGGATGGTCGTCGCCGGCGCGCCGCCGCCGACGCGCATGATCGAGCAGATGGAGACCGACCTCGGTTGGGAGTTCATCCAGATCTACGGGCTCACCGAAACGGCGCCGCTGCTCACGATGTCGCGCGCGCCGCGAGGAATGGGACGGGCTCACCCCGGCGGCGCGCGCCGCAGAAGCTCGGGCGCGCGGGCGCGCCCGCCCTCGGAGTGCGCCTCGGCCTCAGCGACCAGGGCGAGGTGCTCGCCCGCTCGAACGTGGTGCTCGAGGGCTACTGGGAACAGCCCGAGGCAACCGCCGACGCGCTCGCGGGCGGCTGGTTCCACACCGGCGACGGCGGCACCGTCGACGACGAGCACTACCTCACGATCAGCGACCGCAAGAAGGACGTGATCATCTCCGGCGGCGAGAACGTCAGCTCCATCGAGGTCGAGGACTGCCTCTACCAGCATCCCGACGTCGCGGAGGCGTGCGTGATCGGCGTGCCCGACGAGAAGTGGGGCGAGACGGTGAAGGCGCTGATCGTGCTTGAAGCCCGGCCGCGAGCGCGACCGAGGCCGACCTGATCGCGCACTGCCGGGACCGCCTCACGCACTTCAAGTGCCCGACGTCGATCGAGTTCCGCGCCGAGTTCGCGCGGACCTCGACCGGCAAGCTGCAGAAGTTCAAGATCCGGGAGCCCTACTGGGAGGGCCGGGCCCGCCAGGTGAACTGACGCCCAGACTCGTTCCTCGCGCTCAACCCCGTTCACAGCAGACTCACAACTGCATTCGGAACGGTATGGGTGTGACCAGCGCCGATCCGTCTCCCCTGCGTCGCCGCGTGCCGCCCCGATCGCGCCACGGCGTCGCTGCCGCGGGCGAGCCGGCGCGCGGCCGAGGCCGCTCGGGCACGCCCAGGTGGTCGCGTGGGTCGGATTCGTCGGCGGTCGCGGTCACGGTCGGGCTGTGGCTCCGCCACGGTGAGATCGCGAGCGCGACCGGCCCCGGCGGGTTCGCGACCGCGGTGGGTCAGCTCACCGCGCTGCTCGGCACCTTACGCGGTCCTGGTGCAACTGCTGCTGATGTCGCGGATCGCGTGGCTCGAGCGCGCGATCGGGCTCGACCGGCTCGCCGTGTGGCACCGCTGGAACGGGTTCGCGACGGTGTGGCTGCTGGTCGCGCACGTCGTGTTCACGACCGTCGGTTACGCGCAGGGCGATCGACGTGTCGCTGTGGGCCCAGACGCGCGACTTCGTCTCGCACTATCCCGACGTGCTGATGGCGTGGGTCGGGCTCGTGCTGTTCTTCGCGGTCGCGGTCACGTCGGTGCAGATCGCGCGACGGGCCCTCCAGCGCCAGACGTGGTACTTCGTCCATCTGTACGCGTACCTCGCGGTCGCGCTCGACGTTCGCGCACCAGCTCGCGGTCGGCACCGACTTCAGCAACGACCGCGCCGCGCGCGTGTGGTGGGTCGGCCTCTACGCTCGTCGTCTTCGGTGCGATCCTGTGGTGGCGCGTGATCGCACCCGTGCGCTTCAACCTGCGCCACGACCTCCGCGTCCACTCCGTGAAGCGCGAGGCGCCGGGCGTCGTGTCGATCCTCATCCGCGGTCGCCACCTCGACGGATCGACGCCGCAGCCCGGCCAGTTCTTCCTGTGGCGATTCCTCACGCCGACCGGTTGGTGGCAGGCGCATCCGTTCTCGCTGTCGGCCGCGCCGACGAAGAACCGGATGCGCATCACCGTGAAGGACCTCGGCGACCACAGCGAGCGCCTGCAACACGTCCGCCCGGGCGTGCGCGTGCTCGCGGAGGGCCCGTACGGCACGTTCACCCCCGAGCTGCAGACGACGCCGCCGGGTGCTGCTCATCGCGGGCGGGATCGGCATCACGCCCACTGCGCGCGATGCTCGACGGCTTCGGACCCGACGACGACGTCGTGTTGCTGTACCGGGTCGCCACGCCGGAAGAAGCGGTGTTCACGGACGAGCTGAAGCAGCTTCGCCGAGCGCACCGAACGTGCGGGTCCACGTCATCACCGGGAACCGAGATCGGCGACGACCAGCACCGATCTCCTCGGCGTTCCCGCTCTTGCGACAGCGGCGTCCCCGACATCGCGACCCGCGACTGTTTCGTGTGCGGGCCGCCGGCGTTCATCGACAGCCGTGAACCGCCGGCTCGACGAAGCTCGGCGTGCCCCGCCAGCAGATCCACTTCGAACGCTTCCAGTTCTAGGATTTCCAGGAGAACGATGCGCCGCGCCGTTCCCGCACTCGTCAGCAACCGCTGATCGGTCTGGTCGCGCTCGCTGTCGTTCAAGTCGTCGCCGGGTCTTCCGCGGCAAGTCGGCGAGCGCGCACAGCGTCACGACCGACGACGTCCTGCGGCGACCGCGCCGCCGACGACGCGGCGGCGCCGCCGCCCGACCTCGGGCCGCCCGGCCCGACGACGAACCCGTCGGCACCGGTCCGGCGCCGACCACGGCCCCCACCGCGGCCGGAACGACGCGCGCACGGTCGACGGCGACCCCTTCGACAACCCGTACGGAACGGTGCAGGTGCGGGTGACACTGCAGGGGCGCCGCATCACGAACGTGACCGCCGCTGCAGATGCCGTCCGACCATCAGCGCTCGGCCGAGATCAGCCAGCAGGCGGCGCCGCTGCTCCTGCAGGAAGTGCTGCAGGCCCAGAGCGCGCAGATCGACCTCATCGGCGGCGCGATCGTACACGAGCCAGAGCTACGCGCAGTCGCTGCAGAGCGCGCTCGACAAGCGCCAGCGCGCTAGCCCGAGACTCGGCGCATGTGCAGTCCGGTGCGGCGGGTCGTCGAGCAGTGGGGCACGGTCATCAGCATCGACGTGCAGCGACCCGATCGACGAGCGCGTCGTCGACGAGTGCTTCGCCTGGTTCGCGCGCGTCGACGACCTGTTCAGCACCTGGCGGCCCGACACCGAGATCATGCGCATCGCGTCGGGCGAGCTCGCGCTCGCCGACGCCGAGCCCGAGGTGCGGGACGTGCTCGAGCTGTGCGAGCAGATGCGCCTCGAGATCGACGCGGCGCCTTCGACATCTCGTTCGGCGCGCAGCGCCAAGGTGCCGCCGCGGCCCGGGCTCGCGCCGCTCGACCCGTCGGGTCTGGTGAAGGGCTGGGCCGTCGACCGCGCCGGCGACCTCTTGACGGCGGCGGGCGCCGCGAACTTCTTCGTCAACGCCGGCGGCGACGTGCTGACCGCGCGGGCGTCCCGCCGGCGCCGACGGTGTGGCGCGTCGGCATCCAGCATCCGTGGGAACGCGACCGGGTCGCGGCGGTGCTCGAGTGTCACGACGCGGCGGTCGCGACCTCGGGTCGCTACGAGCGCGGCGACCACGTGCTCGACCCGCGCACCGGCCTGCCCGCCACCGGTCTCGCGTCGGTCACCGTGGTCGGCCCCGACCTCGCGATCGCCGACGCCTACGCGACCGCGGCCGTCGTGCTCGGCGCCGTCGACGGCATGCGCTGGCTCGCGACGCGGGTCGGCTACGAGGCGATGGGCATCACCGACGACCGCGCGGTCCTGCTCGACGCCCGGGTTCGACCGCTACCGGGTGTCGTAAGGTGCGCCCGTGTTGCTCGGACTTGCTCTCGACGCGTGGTCGGGCGCCGACGTCAAGCTCCCGGTCGCCCGTGTGCAGCTCGCGGAACGCCTCGGCTACGACTCGGTCTGGACCGCGGAGGCGTACGGCGCCGACGCGCTGACCCCGCTCGCGTACCTCGCCGCGTCGACCGAGCCGGATCAAGCTCGCGACCGGCGTCGTGCAGATCTCGGCCCGCACCCCGGCCGCGACCGCGATGGCGTTCGCGACGCTCGAGTCGCTGGCCGGGACCGGGCGCGTGATCGCGGGCCTCGGCCTCTCGGGCCCGCAGATCGTCGAGGGTTGGTACGGCCAGCCGTGGGCCAAGCCGATCGCCCGCACCCGCGACTACGTCGCGATCATGCGCAAGGTGTTCCGGCGCGAAGCGCCGGTCGCGCACGACGGCGCCGGCGATCAGCTTGCCCTACGCCGGCGCCGACGCGACCGGCCTGGGCAAGCCGCTGCAGTCGATCCTGCATCCCGAATCCGCGAGCTCCCGATCTACCTCGCCGCGGGCGGGCCCGCGAACGTCGCGCTCGCGGCCGAGGTCGCCGACGGCTGGATCCCGATGGGCCTCTCCCCCGCCAACGCATCGCGAGTTCCGCGCGACGTTGGAGAAGGGCGCGGCGCGTTCGGGCCGTTCGCTCGACACGCTCGCGATCCAGTCGTCGACGACCGTGCACCTCACCGACGACGTCGCCGGGCACGATCGCGCGGATGAAGCCACGCGTCGCGTTGTACGTCGGCGGCATGGGCGCGCGCGACCACAACTTCCACAAGGACGCGATGGTGCGGCGCGGCTACGCCGACGCGGCCGACCGCATCCAGGAGCTGTTCCTCGCCGGCCGGCGCGACGACAGCGTCGAACGCGGTGCCCGACGAGTACGTCGACGAAGGCGCGCTGCTCGGATCGCCCGAACGCATCGCGAAGCGCTTCGTACCGTGGGACGCAGTGCGGCATCACGGGCCTGACGATCCACACCGACCAGGACGAGGCAGTCGAGCTGATGGCCGAGCTCGCGCAATCGTCGACACAAGGGAGCACACCGTGACGGCACAGCCCGACGGGAGTTCATCACGGTCGACGATGCCGCGCCCGGCGTGCGGCGCATCACGTTGAACCGCCCCGAGAAGCGCAACGCGATCAACAACGGCATGCGGGCCGAGCTGTTCGTCGCACTCGAGGCCGCCGACGTCGACGACGCGATGCACGTGACGATCGTGCGCGGCGCCGGGCCGTGCTTCTCGTCCGGCTACGACCTGAAGCGCGCCGCCACCGACGAGCGCCCGTACTACACGGCCGGCGGCGACGGCAGCTGGTCGCGTCACGTGACCGAGGGCTGGGTGCACATCTGGGACCTCGCCAAGCCGGTGATCGCCCAGGTGCACGGGTACGCGATGGCGGGCGGCACCGAGCTCGTCGCCGCGTGCGACCTCGTGTACGTCGCGCACGACGCGACGTTCAGCTACCCGGTCGTGCGGGTCATCAGCCCGCCCGACTTCCAGTACCACCCGTGGCTCGTCGGCATGCGCAACGCGATGGAGCTCGTGCTCACCGGCGACCCGATCACCGGCGACGACGCGGTGCGCATGGGGCTCGCGAACCGGGCGTTCCCCGCCGAGGAGCTCGACGACGCGCGTCATCGCCATCGCCGAGCGCATCGCGGGCGTGCCCGCCGACCTGTTGCAGATCAACAAGCGCAGCGTGCACCGCGCGATGGAGATCATGGGAATCCGCACCGGGCATCCGCGCCGGCTCCGAGCTCCAGGGCCTCGCGAGCAAGCTGCCGGGCGTGCAGGCGCTGCTCGCGGGCGACGCGGTCGCGGGAGTGAAACAGGCCGCCGGTCGATGAGCAATCGCGACGACTGGGAACCAATCCTCACGCAGCTCGACCAGCGGCGCGCGACGAGTCGCGAGATGGGCGGCGCCGAACGCGTCGATCGCCACCACGGGCGGGGCAAGCTCGACGCCCGCCAACGCATCGACGCACTCTTCGATCCGGGCACCTTCGCCGAGCTCGGTGCGTTCACCGGCGCGGCCGAGCATCCGGCCGACGCGCTCGTGGCCGGCCTCGGCCGCATCGGCGGCCGGCCCGCGCTCGCGGGGGTCGAGGACTTCACCGTTCTGGGCGGCTCGATCGGCACCGGCGCGGCCGACAAGCGTTACCGCCTCGCGCAACTGGCGCGCCAGGAGCGGGTGCCGCTCGTGTTCATGCTCGAAGGGGCGGGACACCGGCTGACGAACACGCCGAGCGGGCGCAAGCCCAACGACCTGCAGGCGCTGGCCGAACTGTCGGGCCTCGTGCCGATGGTCTGCTTGGTCCTCGGCCCCTCGGCCGGCCACGGCGCGCTGACGGCGCCGCTGTCCGACTTCGTGGTGATGACGCCCGACTCACAACTCTTCAGCGCGGGGCCGCCGCTCGTGAAGGACGCGATCGGCGAAGACGTCACCAAAGAGGACCTCGGTGGACCGCAGGTACACGTCGAGATGTCGGGCGTCGCCCACAACCTGGCCGCGGACGATGCCGACGCGATCGAGACCGCGGCGCCGCTACCTCTCCTACTTCCCCGCGAACGCGTGGGGCGCGCCCCCCGTCGTGACCGACGGTCCCGACCTCGGCCCGCGCCGGCTCGACGACCTCCTCGACCTGATCCCACCCAACCCGCGCCAGCCCTACTCGATGCGGGCTGTGGTCGAACACCTCGTCGACGCGGGATCACTCCTCGAGATACAGCCGCGCTACGGCGCCGCGATCGTCACCGCGCTGGCGCACCTCGGTGGACGCAGCGTGGCGATCGTCGCCAACGATCCCAGCATCCGCGCCGGGACGGTCGACACCACGGCCGCAGAGAAGGCCGCGCACTTCATCGATGTCGCCGGTGCGTTCCACATTCCCTGCATCCTCCTGGCCGACAATCCCGGCGTGATGGCCGGGACCCAAGCCGAGCGCGCCGGCGCGCTGCGGGCCGTGGCCCGCATGTTCGCGTCGCAGCACCGGTTGCGTGGCCCCAAGCTGCACGTGACCGTGCGCAAGGCCTTCGGCTTCGGCTCGTCGATCATGGGCATGAATCCCTTCGACAGCCAGACGATCTCGCTCACGTTCCCCGCGATCACGCTGGGCGCGCTCCCGGCGTCGAGCGGCGCCGCGTCCGCCAAGCTCACACCCGACGAAGCGGCGCGCATCGCCGCGGAGCAGTCGGCCGCGGCATTCCGCAGCGCGAGCGGCATGGGCTACGACGACGTCATCGATCCCCGCGACCTCCGCAATGCGTTGCTGCACGGGCTGGCCCTGAGCGAGAACCGGGCCGCGGGCCCGTTCCGCCCGGTACGGCACGTCGGCATCTCGCCCTGACCCACCATCCGAGGACCTCATGTCATTCGTCGAGATCTCAAGCCCCGCCCGAACGTCGCACTCGTGACCCTGAACCGCCCCGAGCGGATGAACGCGATGGCGTTCGACGTGATGATCCCGCTCCGCGAGGCGATCGAGACGCTGAGCCACGACAACGACGTGCGCGTGGTGGTGCTCACCGGCGCGGGTCAAGGTTTCTGCTCCGGCGCCGACCTCGAGGACGCGGGCTACCTCCCGAACATCGACGGCTTGACCGTCACGTCGATCGCCCGGCGCGCGCTCGAGCTACTCGACGACGTCATCCACGCCATCCGCAAGATGCACCAACCCGTGATCGGCGCGATCAACGGCGCCGCGATCGGCGGCGGCTTCTGTCTGGCGTGCGCGTGCGACATCCGGGTGGCATCGGAGGCGGCCTACTTCCGCGCCGCGGGCATCAACAACGGCCTGACCGCGAGCGAGCTCGGCATCTCCTATCTCCTGCCCCGCGAGATCGGCTCCGCGCGGGCATTCGACATCATGCTCACGGGCCGCGACGTCGACGCCGCCGAAGCCGAGCGCATCGGTCTCGTATCACGCGTCGTGAGCCGGCGAGCGGTTGCTCGACGAGTGCTACACGATGGCGGAGCGCATGATCGGCTTCTCGCGTGTCGGGGTCGAGGTCACGAAGCGCATGCTGTGGTCGAGCCTCGACGTCGGGCAGTCTCCAGGCCCACATGGACCACGAGGGCATCGCCCAGCTCTACGTGCGCCTCACGACCCAGAACTTCGAGGAGGCCATCCGAGCCCGCAAGGAGAAGCGCACCCCCGAGTACCGCGACTGACGGTCACCTCGACCAGTACGTCCCCGCGAGCATCTTCTCGAGCAGGCCGCGGAACATCACGACGTCGTCGGGATCGCCCGGCGCTTCCATCGTGCCGTAGGCAATGCCGCGGCGTGTGGTGCGAATCGAGACGATCGCGAACCGCAACGCCGCGAACACCTCGAACCAGGCGAGGTCGCGCACCGTGTGCCCCGTCAGCGCCTCGTACTCCGCCACGACCGAGTCGCGCTGCATGAAGTCGGTCATCCCGGCCAGCCCGAAGGTGACTGCCATGTCGTGGAAGAACTCGTGAAGGAAGATCATCCACGCGAGATCGACCTCACGCGGACCGACCGTGGCCATCTCCCAGTCGAGCACCGCGATCGGGGCGAAGTCGCGATACAAGATGTTGCCGACGCGGGCATCGCCCCAGTTGAACACCGTCGGCCCCTCTTCGGGCCAGTGCTCCTCGAGCCAGGCGAACGTCCGGTCGATCAACGGGTACGATCGACCCCTCGCGCGCCCAGTCGTAGTACCAGCGCTCGTGGCCGAACTGCTGTTCCAACGCGGTCGATCCGTGCTGCGGCCGGGTCAGGAACGCGAGGTCGGAGTTCGCCGGGTTGAGCTCGTGGATCTTCTTCAGCACCTCGAGCGTGCGGGTCTGCATCGCGGCGCGCGTCTCGGGTGGCGCGTCGGCGACCCACCCACCGAACACGTACGGCGGGATGTCCGGCGGCGCTTCACCGTCGATGCGGCGCATCACGAGGAAGGGCGTGCCCAGCCACTGCGGGTCGAGCTCGAGCCACCGCACGTCGGGTACGGGTACGTCGGTGCGGGCGTGCACGAGCCTCATGCACTTGGCCTGCAGCTCGATGTCGTACTCGGGGAAGACCGGGTAGACGTCGGGCATGGGCGCGAGCCGGGCCGCGTAACGCTCGTGCTCACCGCCGAGCGTCATCTCGAACAGCACCGTCTCGCTCGACATGCCGTTGCCCGGCGACGAAGCCGCGGACACGCGCGCGTCCGGCCCGAGCGTGGCCTTGGCCCACCGCTCGACCGCGGGCCCGACCTCGTCGAGGTCACGCCGCCACGGCGTGTCCAACTTCATCGCGGCTTCTTCTTCAGGAGGCATGTTCACATCCTGCCACGCGGCACGTATCCGATTCGCGGCGACGACGCCGTCAGGGACGGGGCGTCGGGTACGCGTCGGGCCGCACGATCGCGTCGGTGCCGCCGTCGGCGAACACGACCGACCCGCAAAAGAATCCCGCGTCGGGCGACAGGAGGTAGGCCAGCAGGCTCGCGATCTCCTGCGGGCGCCCGGGGCGGCCGATCGGCACCGGGAACACGTCGGGGATGCTGAAGATGAACTCGAGATCGCCCTGCGTCATCGGCGTCTCGATCACCCCCGGCGCGATCGCGTTCAGGCGCACACCCGCGCCGATCCACTCGGGGGTCGGCGCGTGACGGCGCACGAACCGCGCGAGCGCGAGCTTCGACGCGGGGTACGCGAACACACCGGGCGCGGCGCCGACGGCGTCGAGCGCCGCGGTCTCGTCGCCGGCGAGGATCGCGTCGACGAGCGCCGTGGTCAGCCCGGGCGTCGTGGTCGTCGAGTTGGAGCTGATGGCCACCGCCGACGCGTCGGTGCCACGCGCCAGCAGCGGTCGCAGGCCCTCGAGGGTCGCGACCGCGCCGAAGTAGTTGATCGCCACCACGAGCGGCGTGTCGCCCATGATGCCGGCCGCCGCGACGAGCCCGTCGAGCACACCGCCGCACTGGTCGGTGACGGCGGCGACCATCGCGTCGCGGCCCGCCGGCGTCGAGAGGTCGGCGATCACCTCCGCGTCGCGCAGGTCGACACCGATGACACGCTGACCGTCGTGTTCGAGCCGGGCGCGCGTCGCGGCGCCGATGCCGCTGGCCGAGCCCGTGATGCAGACCGTGCGCATCAGTGCACCTGCCGTTCCGTGCCGCCCCAGTACTGCGCCCGTAGCGCCTTCTTGTCGGGCTTGCCGAGCGGGCTGAGCGGGATCGAGTCGGCGAACTCGATCGACTTGGGCGCGTGGTGCGCACCCTTGTGCTCCTTCACGAGCGCGACGAGCACGTCGACCTCGACCGTCGCGTCCGGCCGGAGCACGACGATCGCCTTCACGGCTTCACCCCACTTCTCGTCGGGAACGCCGATCACCGCGCACTGCGACACCGCCTCGTGCTGCGCGAGGACGTCTTCGATCTCACGCGGGAACACGTTGAAACCGCCGCTGACGATCATGTCCTTCTTACGATCGACGATCGTGTAGAAGCCGCGCTCGTCTTCGCCGCGATGTCGCCGGTATGCAGCCACCCGCCCTTCAGCGCTTCCTCGGTCTCCGCCGGCTTCTTCCAGTAGCCCGCCATCACGAGCGGACCCTGCACGCAGATCTCGCCCGGTTCACCGCGCGGCACCTCGTTGAGGTCGTCGTCGAGGAGGCGGACCTTCACCCACGGCGTCGGCCTCCCGCACGTCGCGAGCCGGGCGAGATCGTCGACGTCGTGGTCTTCCTTCTTGAGCGACGTGATCGCCATCGGGCACTCGGCCTGGCCGTAGTACTGGAAGAAGATCGGGCCGAGTCGCCGGATCGCCTCCTGCAGCCGCGTCGGCGAGCACGCGGCCGCGCCGTAGTAGACGGTCTGCAAACTCGACACGTCGGTCTGGTCGAGCAACGGGTGGTCGAGCAGCACGTAGAGCATCGTCGGCACGATCATCGTCGCCGTGATCTTGTACTTCTCGATCGTCTCCAACACGAGACCGGGCTCGAAGTGCGGCAGCACGACGATCGCGCCGCCGGTCAGCAACGTCGGGATGAAGAAGGCGGCCCCCGCGTGCGACAGCGGCGTGCAGATGAGGAACCGGGTGTCCTCGGGCCACTCCCACTCCGCCATCTGGATCATCGTCATCGTGGCGCCGCTGCGGTACGTGCCCATCACGCCCTTGGGCTTGCCGGTCGTGCCGCCCGTGTACGCGAAGCCGGCGATGTCCTCGGCGTCGACGTTCGGCGCGACGAGCGGTTTCGGCGAGTGCTCCGACGCGAGCGCGAGGAGGTCCTCGCCGACCTCGCACGGACCGAGCGACAGCAGGCGTTTCAGCTTCGGGCACCGCTCGTGCAGCTGGCGCGCGCGCTCGGCGAAACTCGGATCGAACACGAGCGTCTCGATCTCGGCGTCGTCGATCACGTAGGCGTGGTCGTCGAGCGATCCCAGCGGATGCAGGGCGCTCGCCCGACAGCCCGTCACCATGTTGGCCCCGAGCGTGAACAGCACCTCGGGCCGGTTCGGCGCCAGGATCGAGATCGGGCTCCCCTTGGACAGGCCCTGGGCGGCGTAGGCCTGCGCGTAGCAACTCATCTGCGCCGCGACCTCGCGGCCGGTGAGTACCTGGTCGCCGAGGTAGACGGCCGGTCGGTCGGGATGGCGGTTCAGCGCCGCCACCAAGAGGTCGGGCAGGAACGAGGCTTTGTGCAGGTCGTCGGTCACGCCGTGTGTCCTATCCCGTGGCGCGCGCCGGGGTCCAACGCAGGCGACGATTCAGGTGCCGGACCCCGAGTAGGTCGCGGTGAGCTCGGCGCCGATCCGCACGAGCGCCTCGCGCAGCTCGGACGGCTCGAAGACCTCGAGGCGCGCGCCGAACCCGGCGAGCCGGCCGGCCAGCGCGGGCACGCTCGGGCCCGCGACCTCGACGTCGATCCGACCGTCGGGCCGAAGGGGGCCGACGCGTACCCTCGTGTCGAACACCCAACGCAGGAGCTGCACGACCCCCACCTCGGCGGCCGCCGTCACCCGCACCGGCGCGCGGAGTTGGTCGACCTCCGCGCTGATCATTCGCCACGCTTGCGCGAGATCGAAGCCGTCGGGGCGTGCCGCCGGCTCCCCGGTGCCCGCGACGGAGGCGACGCGGTCGACGCGAAAGGTCCGCAAACCCGCGTCGGTGTCGGCCACGAGATACCACACCGTTCCCTTCGCCGCGAGCCCGAGAGGATGCACCACGCGCGTCGAAGACGCGCGATCGCGCGCGACGTAGCCGAGCTCGACCTGTTCTCCCTCGATCACCGCGCGCTGCAACACGTCGAGATGCTCCGGCGGGGGCCGGGTCGGCGTGGCCCGCCCCCACTCGTTCGGATCGACGACCACCGCGGTCGCCGCGGCCTGGGCATCGGCACGGAACGGTTCCGGGAGCGCGCGCACGAGCTTGCGCAGCGCGGCCTTCAGCTCGGGCGTGGCGGGCGACGGCCCCGCGACCAGGAACAGCGCCCGCGCCTCGGCCGCGTTCAGCCCGCTGAGATCGGTGCGCGCCCCGCCGAGGAGCTCCCACCCGCCGTTGCGTCCCGGCTGCGAGTACACCGGCAGGCCCGCCATCGCGAGCGCGTCGAGGTCGCGCCGGGCGGTGCGTTCCGAGATCTCGAGCTCGGCCGCGACCTCGCCCGCGGTGATGCGGCCCCGGGTCTGGAGGAGCATCAAGACAGCGACGAGCCGGTCGGCGCGCATACGTCCATCATTCCAGCTGAACCGGTCAGAAGGTGGCCGGTTTCGGGGCGCAGCATGGGCCCATGGACACGACAACCACACCCGCCCCATTCGCCCTCGACATCGATCCCCGGCCGCTGTTCCTGGCGGCCACGAAGACCGGAACCGAGGTGGTCGCCGCCGTACGACCCGACCAGCTCGCCAACCCCTCCCCCTGCCCCGAGTTCGACGTGCGCGGGCTCCTCGGGCACCTCGTCGGCGTGCTCGAGCGCGTCACGGCGATGGGCCGGGGCGACGACGCGATGAGCGTCGCGACGACGGCTCCCGCAGTGGCCGACGACGCGTGGACCTCGGCGTGGCGTACCGCGGCCGCGGCGGCGAACGCGGCCTGGGCCGACGACGCCACACTCACCCGCACCATCGTCCTTCCCTGGGCCACCGACACCGGGGCGGTGGCGCTCCTCGGTTACGCGAACGAGATCACGGTGCACACGTGGGACGTCGCGCGGGCGACGGGACAGCAGCCGGAGTGGAACGACCAGACGATCGGCAAGGCCCTCGAACTGATGCGCGTCTGGCTCCCGGGCGAGGGTCGGGCCGAGATCTTCGCCGCCGTGCGCGAGAAGATGGGCCCCGACGCGTCGCGCCAGCCCGACGCGTTCGCGGCGGTGGTACCCGTGCCCGCCGATGCGCCGCTCATCGACCAGCTCGTGGCCTGGAACGGTCGCCGTCCCTGAGCCCTTGGCGTAGCGTCGCGCCCATGCTCGACCACATCTCCATGCAATGCGACGATGCCGCCGCGAGCGCCCGGTTCTACGACTCGGTGCTCGCGGCGCTCGGCGGTCACCGCGTGATGGATTTCGGCGCGGTGATCGGGTACGGCACCGACCGACCGACGTTTTGGATCGCGCCGCGCACCGACGAGATCCCGAACCGTCAATCACACATCGCGTTCGTCGCGCCCGACCGCGCCGCAGTGCGCGCGTTCGTCGCCGCCGCGGTCGCGCAGGGGGCGGAGGTGCTCCACGAACCGCGCCTGTGGCCCGAGTACCACCCGGACTACTACGGCGGGTTCGTCCGCGATCCCGACGGTAACAACGTCGAGGCGGTCTGCCACTCGCCGGAGTAGCCGCGGGCTACCAGAGCTGGTCGGCGTACTTGTCGGTCCCCACGACGGTGCGGAAGAAGGGCGCGACGAGCCGCGTCGTCGCGAGGTCGGCTGCCTCGATCGCGTCCGTATAGGCGCGCACCGCCGGGAGCACGCCGGCCACGTCGCCGGAGACGAACACGAGCTGGCACAGGCGCTCGGGGCCGCCGGCCTTGCTGCCGAGGTCCATCGGGACGTCGCGTGGTTCGTTCTCGCCCGCCGACGGCGTCCAGGAGCTGACGATCTCGATCGGCGATCCCGCAAGCAAGGCGGGGGCGTGGGCACGCGCGAGCTCGCCGTGCAGCGCGGCCGCGTCGCGTCCGCCGCGCGCGTCGAGCCACACGATGACGAGCCCGTCGTAACCGTGGTCGAGTGCGAGCTCGATCGGCACCGCGTCGAGGTCGCCGTCGCGGTACACCGCGCCGAGATGATCGAACAGCACCGTGTGGGTATGGCGGCGCTCGGCGAACCCGCGGCCTTCCGCGTAGAGCTCGCGCACCTGATGGCGCGCCCACACGTCGAAGTGGTCGGCGTGATGCCCGCGCTCGACCCAGTAGATCGCCACGTACGAACCGGCGTCGGGCGGCGACGCGATCGTCTCGTCGTCGGTCGGCCAGCGCGCGTCCTTCAACGCGCGGGTCGCGACCCAGCGGCTCCCCGCGAAGAGGAACGGACCGATCATGCAACCCGCGTAGAAGTGATCGCGCTCGTACCAGCGGTTGTACGCGACCTCGTAACCCGGATTCGGGTCGACGAGCGTCAGCAACATGCTGCCGACCTTGATCCGGTAGTCGTCGACCCCGCCGACTTCGAGCGGATACACCACGAAACACCTCCACGGCAGCTGGACGAGAGCGACGGCACCATAGGAGACTCGAACCATGGATGCAGGTCCCGTGCTGGCGGCAGCTCGGAAGCTGGTCGACGACGGCCACACGCCTGCATGCCAGGTTGCGGTGGCACGCGACAACGAGATCGTCTGCTTCGAGACGTTCGGCGCGGCCACGAACACCACCCGCTTCTGCGTGTTCTCCGCGACGAAGCCGATCGTCGCGTCGGCCGTTTGGCTCCTGATCGGCGACGGGCTGCTCGAGCCGGGTCGTCCGGTCGCGCACTACATCGCCGAGTTCGCGACGCACGGCAAAGAGGCCGTCACGGTCGAGCAGGTGATGCTGCACACCGCGGGCTTCCCGAACGCACCGATGGACCCCGTCGAAGGCGGCGACGCGGTGACGCGGGTCAAGCGCTTCACGGAGTGGCAGCTCGAATGGGAACCCGGATCGCGCTTCGAGTACCACGCGCTCAGCGCGCACTGGGTGCTGGCGGAACTCATCGAACGGCTGAGCGGTCACGACTTCCGCGACTTCATCGAAGCTCGCGTCTGCGCGCCGAACGGCCTGGCGCGCCTGCTCGGACTGGCGCCCGAGGAACAACACGACATCGCGGCCGGGGTGCCCCTCGGCACCGCGCCGCCCGGTTCCGGGCCCACTTCGGACCTGGATCGGCCCGAGGTACGGGCCGCGGGGGTTCCCGGCGGCGGCGGGATCATGACCGCGGCGACGATGGCCCGCTTCTACCAAGCCCTGCTCAACGACGAGCACCGCGTGTGGAACGCCGACGTCTTGGCCGACGCCAAGACGAACGTGCGGTGCACGTTCCCCGACCCGCTCATGCACGTTGCCGCGAACCGCTCGCTCGGGCTCGTCCTCGCCGGCGACGACGGGAAGCACCAGCTTCGCTACGCCATGTTCGGCAAGGCCAACTCGCCGGGCAGCTTCGGCCACGCCGGAGCGTTCAGCCAGGTTGCGTGGGCCGACCCGGAAACGGGCATCTCGTTCTCGTTCCTCAAGAACGGCCTGCAGGCTGACATGATGGCCGACGCGGTGAACGTGATCCCGATCACCAACGCCGCAGCTGCGCTTCACTGATCCGGAGGCATCTCGACCGTGCGCACACCGATCGCCGAACAGCTCGACATCGAGTTCCCGATCTTCGCGTTCTCGCATTGTCGCGACGTGATCGCCGCCGTCAGCCGCGCCGGCGGCTTCGGCGTGCTGGGCGCGCTCGCGTTCACGCCCGAGGAGCTCGAGATCGAGCTGAACTGGATCGACGAGCACGTCGACGGCAAGCCGTACGGCGTCGACATCGTCATGCCGATGAAGTACATGGGCAAGGGCGGCGGCGAGGAAGCAGCCTTCACCAACCTCGACGCCATGATCCCGCAGTCGCACCGCGACTTCGTGGAGGAGCTGCTCGACCGTTACGACGTCCCGCCGCTGCCGCCCGAGCTCGACGACGGCGTGATCAAGGCCGCGGGCCTCAACGTCGACGCGGAGGCGCCCGGCCAGGTCGAGGTGTCACTCCAGCACCCCGGCGTGAAGATGCTCGTCAACGCGCTCGGGCCGCCTCCGCCCGACATCGTCGATCTTGCCCACGAGCACGGCTTGCTGGTCGGCGCGCTCGTCGGCGCCAAGGCGCACGCGGAGCGTCAGGTCGCGATCGGCGTCGACGTGCTCGTCGCGCAGGGCACCGAAGCCGGCGGGCACTGCGGCGACGTCTCGACCATGGTGCTCATACCCGAGGTCGTCGACGCCGTCGGCCCCGACGTGCCGGTGCTCGCCGCGGGCGGGATCGCGACCGGCCGGCAGATGGCGGCCGCGCTCGGCCTTGGGCGCACAAGGCGTGTGGACGGGTTCGATGTGGCTCACCGTCGCCGAGGCGAACACCAGCCCGCTCGTGATGGACAAGCTGCTGGCGGCGACGTCGCGCGACACCGTGCGGTCGCGCGCGTACACGGGCAAGCCCGCGCGTCAGCTGCGCAGCGCGTGGACGGAAGCGTTCGACGATCCGGAAGGTCCGGGCACGCTGCCGATGCCGCTGCAGGGGATCTTGCACCAAGAAGCGGCGCGCCGGTTCATGCGCGTGAACAACAAGGACCTCACGGGCTTCCCGGTCGGTCAGATCGTCGGGCGCCTGAACGACGTGCGGCCGACGAAGGACGTCATCTTCGAGATGGTCGAGGAGTGGATCGCGACGACCGAGCGCCTGAACACGCTCCTCGGGTAGCCCGTCGGGTCAGCCCATCGCCGGAAGGCCGAGCTTGCGGTGGTCCCAGGTCACCGTCTTGTCGACCTTCAGCTTCACGACGACGCGCTTGTTCAACATGGCTTCGACGAACGGCTTCATCTCGTCGGTGTACGGCGCGTTGTACCGCTCGAAGACGCTGACGCCCAGCTCCCAGATGCGCTCGGGCTCCTCGACGATCTCGCCGGTCCCGACGAGCGAGACGCCGCGCAACTGGTCGTAGGTCTCCCCCGCTTCGACGAGGCACGTGAGCCGGGGATCGCGCCGGAGGTTGAGGACCTTCTGCGCCTTCGCCTTGGTCTCGAACGCCACCGCGCCCTCGAGAAAGCCGTACCACATCGCCACCGAGTGGATGCTGCCGTCGAGCGAGATCGTCGACATGGTCATCGAACGCCGTTCGGCGAGGAAGCTCTCGACTTCGGCCGGCGTCATCTTGATCAGATCACGCTGATTGACACCGTGGCCCATGGGGGCGTTCGTCATCGGAGCTGCTCCTTGGTGGGATGGTCGGCGGTCAGCCTATGTTGAGGCCCCTATGGCAGGCACGGTACGACTCGAGATCGACGGCACGATCGCCACGATCGTCAACGACAATCCGGACAAGCACAACGCGTTCAACGACGACATGGACGTGCAACTCTTCGAGATCCTCGACGATCTCGCCCGGCGCCGCGACATCCGGGCGGTGATCTGGAAGGGCGCGGGCAAGTCGTTCTCGTCAGGACGCGACGTCGGTTCGATCGGGACGATGCAGGTCGACCTTTCGCACCACGAGCTGATGCGCCGCGGCCACCGCGGGATCCAGCGGCTCTGGGACGTCGACGCGCCCGTCATCGTCGCGTGCAAGGGCTGGGTCATGGGCGGCTCGTTCCAGCGCGCGCTGTTGTGCGACGTGCGGGTCGCGGCCGAAGGCACCCGCTTCCGGCTGCCCGAGGTGACCTACGGCGTGATCCCCGACACCGGCGGCGTGGCGGTGCTCTACGAGATGTGCGGGCACGGTCTCGTCAGCGACATGGTCTTGACCGGGCGTGTGCTGTCGGCCGAGGAAGCGTTGGCGCACGGGATCGTGTCGCGCGTCGTTCCCGAGGATCAGCTCGACGCGACGGTGCTCGAGATGGCCGAGCAGATCGCGAAGTCGCCCGCGGTCACGGTGAAGATGGCCCGCGAGGTGATCCGGCATCTGGCGCAGCCGCAGATCCGCAGCTCCATGAACGACGAGATGATCTACCAGACCTTCATCAATCGCAGCGACGACTTCGCGGAGATGCGCGCCGCGCGCGACGCGGAACGCCCGCCGAACTACACGGGGAGCTGAGATGCCCGACGGACTCATCGGACTTCCGCACCCGCCCGCGGTCGGCGCGACCGCGTTGGCGGCCGGCACGTTCGCGGGGGTGACGGTCTTCGTCACCGGCGCGGGCACGGGCCTGGGCAAGGCGATCGCGGCCGAGTTCGCGCGCGTGGGCGCGTCGATCGTGATCGCGAGCCGCAAGCCCGAACACCTCGACGCCGGCCGCGCCGCGATCGAAGCGCTCGGCGCGCCCGTGCTGGCGGTGGCGTGCGACATCCGCGACGCCGAACAGATCGCGGCCGCGTTCGACGCGGCCGAAGACACGTTCGGGCTGCCGGGGGTTCTGGTGAACAACGCGGCGGCCAACTTCCCCGTGCCCGCCGAGGACATGTCACCGAACGTGTGGCGAACGGTCGTCGACATCACGCTGAACGGAACGTTCCTGTGCTGTCGCGAGTTCGGGCGCCGCCACATCGCCGCGCACACGCCCGGTTCGATCATCAACGTCGGCGCGTCGTACGCGTGGACCGGTGGTCCCGGGTTCGTGCACTCGGCCGCGGCCAAGGCGGGCGTGAAGAACCTCACCGAGTCGCTCGCGGTCGAATGGGGCCCGTACGGCATTCAGGTGAACTCGCTCGTGCCCGGCCTGTTCCCGCACGAGGACATGACCGACGACATCCGCGGCAACCTCGACCGCACATCCGACAAGGACGCGTGCCAGCCCGCGCTTCGGGTCGGCCAACGCCAGGAACTCGGTTGGGCCGCGACGTTCCTCGCGTCGCCCTACGCCCGGTTCATCTCGGGGCACACGCTCGTCGTCGACGGCGCGAACTGGCAGCGACGCTCGATGACCAACCCACCCGTCGTCACTATTCGTGAACAGATGGGCCGCGGCGCGTTCACGATCGAACCCTGAACGACACGCGGCAGCATCCCCGCCTCGGGCGCCGGCGCGAAATACGCTCCGCGCCATGGCCCTGCGGTTGCATCGGGTAACCGACGAAACGTGGCACCGGCTCGCCGCCGCTCGCCGCAGCGAGGACCTCGCGGGCCCGCCGGCACGGGCGTCGATCAGCGCCATCGAGGTCGAATTGCGCTCCTTGGAACGTGTGCCCACCGACGACGTACGCGAAGCCGCCGCCGGCTAGCCCGACTCGCCTGCCGCGCCGCGGCCGCGCTGCCATTCGACGAAGAAGCCCGGGTCCTGCGCGTCGTGCTTCTTCACGAGCGCAACCCACTCGTTGGTCGGCATCTCCTGTTCCATCGCGGTCATGAAGTCATTACGAGCTGCGGAGTGCGCCGCCCGATCGCGCCAATGAACCGGGAATCCGAGCGCGTCGCGCACGAGCTCACGTACCGGCGGCACCGGGGCCTCGTGGCGAAAGCGCGCCGGATCGCCGGCCGCCGCCGCCGCCAGGACCTGGAGCGCATTCAGCGAACAGCCCGCGTCGTCTGCCGCGGGCCGTAATCCGTCTCGGAGCTGCGGAGTCATCCGCACGTAGACGACCACCGGTCGAGGATCACGGGCCACGACCGCAACGTATCGACGCGGTGAGACATCGTCGACGCCTCCAAGACGGTTGCCTCGCAACGCCGATCCGAGGAACGAGGCCCTCGCGGTCGACGACCTGCCTGGGACCTACAGCAAGCACCCGCGCAAGCGTCCGCGCTCGCACCACAATTCGCGCGGGTGCGCCACACGCTTGCGCCAGACTGGCGGCGATGATCCGCGCACCGAGGCCCGACGAGCTCGAACTGCTCCGAGACATCGAACGCGCCGCGGGGGCCTTGTTCGCCGAGATCGGCATCGACGCGGTCGCGGCCGACGAGCCGGACAGCGTCGAGACGCTTGGCGGATACGCACGCGACGGACACGCCTGGGTGGTCACCGACGACGACGTCGTCGTCGGGCTACGCCATCATCGACGAAGTCGACGGGCTCGCACATCTCGAGCAGATCAGCGTGCGACCCGAACACGGTCACAAAGGACTCGGAGCGAAACTGCTCACCCACGTCTGCGAATGGGCGGCACAACATCAGTTCGAGGCGGTGACGCTCACCTCCTTTGCCGACGTTCCATGGAACGCACCGTTTTACGCCAAGCACGGCTTCCGCGTCCTGGACGACCGCGAGATCGGGCCCGAGCTCCGCGACTTGCGTGACCGAGAAGCCGAGCACGGTCTCGACCCCGACCAACGCGTCTGCATGCGACGTGACGTGACGTGAACGCGCGAAGAACGGCGCTCACGCTTCGGCGGTGAAGCGTGAGCGCCGTCTTCACGACTCAGGCGGGGATCAGAGCGCGTCCTCTCCTGTCTCCCCGGTGCGGATACGGACCGTGCGTGCGACTTCGGTCACCCAGATCTTCCCGTCACCGATCTTGCCGGTGCGGGCCGCGTCGGCGATGACGTCGGTGATCTTGTCGGCCTGGCCGGCGTCACAGAGGACGTCGACCCGAACCTTGGGCAGGAAGTCGACGTTGTACTCGGACCCTCGGTAGACCTCGGTGTGACCGCGTTGGCGGCCGAAGCCCTGACAGTCGGCGATGGTCATGCCGGTAACGCCCGCGTCCTTCAGTGCCTCCGTCACTGCTTCGACACGGTGCGCCTTGATGATGGCTGTCACGAGATGCATGTGATCGCTCTCCTATTCCCCGACGCTGATCGACGGAGCGCTCGCACCCGACGGTATCGAGACGCCGCCCGACTTGCCGCCCGGGATCGGCGAGTAACCCATGTAGGCGTACTCGGGGTGGTACGCGGGCGCACCGTGCTCGACGATGTCGAGACCTTCGAGCTCGTGCTCCGGCGAGATCCGCAGGATTCCGAGTCGCCTTGACTCCGTACATGACCGCCAGTGCGATGACGAACGTCGCCGCGCAGATGACCACGCTGCCGTATATCTGGAACTGCAGCTGGTGGAATCCACCGCCGTAGAACAGGCCCTTGAAGGCCGAGGACGGGTCCGGACCGGTCGCGGTCGCGGCGACCGTATTGACCGGTCGCGAACAGACCGAGACTCCAGCGTTCCCCACATTCCGCACAGACCGTGGACGGGCCACGCACCGATCGGGTCGTCGATCCGCAGGTACTCGAGCAGGTCGATACCCAGGACGACGACCACACCGGCGATGGCGCCGATACAGATCGCACCGAATGGCGAGACCCAATAACACGGACACGTGATGGCGACCAGCCCGGCCAAGAAGCCGTTGATCGAGATACCCGTGTCCCACTTATGGGCCCGTGGATAGACGAAGAACATCGCCACGAGACCCGCCGCCGCCGCCGCGAGCGTGGTGTTCGCCGCGACCCGACCGATGCCCTCGAAGTCCATGGCCGAAAGCGTCGATCCGGGGTTGAACCCGTACCAACCGAACCACAGGATCACACCGCCGACTGCGGCGATGGTCATGTCGTGACCGGGTGGCATGCCGCCGCCGTCCCGCTTGAACTTGCGGCCGAGCCGCGGTCCGAGCGCGATGGCGCCGGCGAGGGCGATGAATCCACCGATCGAGTGCACGACCGTCGAACCGGCGAAGTCGTGGAACGGCGTCTTCATCATGGCGAGCCAGCCGTCGGGTCCCCAGACCCAGTGGCCGAGGATCGGGTAGATGAATCCGCTCACCGCGACGCTGTAGAGGAGGTCACCGCCGAAGGCGGTACGACCGACCATCGAGCCGGTCGTGACCGTGCTGCACGTGTCGGCGAACGCGTACTGGAACAAGAAGAACGCCAGGAACGCGACACACCGGTCGACCCGTAGGTGTGCGGGCGCGCCGTGCAGCAGGAAGTACTGGTGCCCGATCCACCTGTTGCCGGAGCCGAACATGAACGCGAAGCCGAACGCCCAGAACAGCAGTGCACACAGGCAGGTGTCGGCGATGCACGAGATCATCACGTTCGACACTTCCCGAGTTCGGGCGAACCCGGCCTCCAAGAACATGAACCCGGCCTGCATGAAGAACACGAGGAACGCGGTGACGAGCGTCCACGTCGTGTTCACCGGGTTCACGATGTCGTCGGCCTTGAGCGCCGGCGTCGTCTGGCCGAGCATCGTGGCGCCCGCTTTGGTGCTGAAGTACCAAGTGAGCGCCCAGATGGCCAGCACCACGATGCCGAGGCCGATCATCTTTCCGCTGAAGTAGGCCGCAGAACGCCTTTTGGCGCTCCCGGTCTTTGATACGCACGCGCAAGGTAGTGATCATGTCGGCGAACGTAAGTGCCTCGTGTTGCCACTCCGTTCGCCCCGCATGACGCGTCCTGGTCGCGCGCGTGTCGGCTGTGCTACACCAATCTGTTGGATTGATGACGCACCGAGGGGACTACGGCCTCGACGACACCCAGCCCTTCATCCCGTACGCGAGGTGCCCGGGAAGGTGGCACGCGAACTCGAACCGTCCGGGCTGTGTCGAAACGGTAGAACGTCTCCCCCACGTCGTTCGGGCGCGACCGAGACCTCTCCGGGAACCGGCGGATGCGTCGCCTCGGTGCCGCGCTCGTGGCGCAGGTGCACGCTCGCGTCGCC
Organism: uncultured Actinomycetes bacterium; assembly: GCA_963839575.1. Taxonomy (GTDB): domain Bacteria; phylum Actinomycetota; class Acidimicrobiia; order IMCC26256; family PALSA-610; genus PALSA-610. The sequence continues at coordinate 569,497 of CAWIVQ010000003.1, forward strand.
GACGATGAACTCGTGATGGATCGGGTCGTCGTTGTGCACGAGGAAACGCACCAGCGTTCCCCGGCGCACGCGCAACGTCGAGAACGAGAACTTGCTGTAGTGGATGCCGACGTCGACGGTGACGAGGCCGGGTCCGAGCGCCGCGACCGGAGCCGCGTGCGCGTCGGAGGTCGTCGCGTACCCGCCGACAGCGGTCGCAGCCGCGACCGCCAGCGCCGAGCGCGCCGCGGACGCAGCCACCTCACGCGGCGACTCCCGGCGTCGGCCGCCGGCACCGGCGCGCGAGCGGCGCCCGCGACCGACGACGGCCGCCAGCCCGAAGGTAAGCGAACCCGTGAGCAGCGCGGCGACCAGCGGCCACGTCGCCCACCCGGGTTCGGGCGCGAGCGACCGGGCGCGCGACCGCCGCGGTGACGCCGGTGTCGGCGAGCAGCGGCACCGCGTGCGGCGTGTCGGAGATCGCGAGGTCGTAGGTGAGCCGTCCGGCAGGGGCATCGAGCTTGAGGTACGTGAACCACATGTGTGTCGGGCACCCAGCCCATGCCCTTGTCGGAGCGCAGGTCATCGAGCAACGCCGCTCGACGCGGCCTCGTTGCGCGGCAGGCTCGAGGCCGGTTCCGCCGGCGAGCAGCTTGGGCTGACCGTCGGTGAGCAGGAACACGTCGGCGTCGACGACCGCGGCCTTGTCGAGACCGAGACTCAAGATGTGCAGCGGAACCCACGGCTCCTTCACCGGGATCGTGAGCATGATCGGCGTTCCGTCGCCGGTGTTCTGGCCGAGTTGTCGCGCGCGGGTCGCGTCGAAGCGGGCGGCCATGAAGATCGGGCTGCGGCGGCCGTAGAAGTCGAGCATTGCGGGCGCGTCGGGGGTGAGCAGGAAGCCGTGGTCGACGGCCCACTTGCCGACCTCGGCGCCGCCACCCTTCAGGATGGTGATGTCGAGCGCGTCGATCTTCGTCTGCAAGATCACTTCGGCCTTCTGCGCCGTCGCGTCCGGCGACGCCGCGAATCTGAACGCGCCGCTCTCGATCGGTGCGACCTCGCGCTCCAGCCGCTGCAACGTCCAGCTGCCGCCGCGCTCGACCTTGGTCGGGATGCCCGGCAACGGGACGATCGAGCCGACCTCCTTGCCCTGCCCGCTGAACTCGAACGACGTGACGTAACGCTCGACACCGTCGTGGTACGCGGCGAGCGTGGTCGTGCGGGTGAGCTTGATCGTGCCGTTCTCGCCGACCAGTCCCCCGCACGCGCCGGCAGGGACGGCCGATGCCCCGACGACCGCGGGAACGGCGAGAGCGAAGAGCGAGCGGAACACGACGCGACCGAATCCGTGCGACATGAGACCCTCCGAGAAGCTGCGAACTGGAGAGTCCGACGACGCGGCGACGGGCCCGGGTTCCGAGAATCTCCGGAGTTCCTCCGGCGGCGATGCCGTCTATTCCTCGGTGATGCCGTAGTGGGCCACGTACGGGGCGAACGTCGCCCGCACGTGTTCGTCGTCGAGACCGAGATCGGCGTAGGAGTAGCTGTGCGCGCCGTGCTTGGCCTTCGGCTTGGCCGCGAGGTATCCGGTGATCGCCCGGTCGTGACCCTTCGGCCAGTCGTAGCCGAGTTGCTCGTACACGCGGTGGAGCATCGCCACCGGATCCGACATGAGATCGAGGAAGTGCGTGTCGACGATCTGGTCGTCCGGCACGGTGCCGTCGCTGCGCTGCTCGATCACCTGCTCGAGGAACAGCTGGTACGTCATCTCCATGATCGGCCCGATCACCAGCCGATCGTCACGATCGCTGCGCATGAACCGCAGCACCGCGAGCAGGCTCACGAGCGACGCGATGAACCGGCGCGGATCGCGATGCGTATGGATGACGCGCGCGTCGGGATACTCGGCGAACAGCGCGGCCAGGGTCGACAGGTGCCCGGGCGACTTGAGCAACCAGCGGCGCGGTCCGTCTCCCGCGTCGTCCCGGCCGGTGTCGTGCCGGCCGGTGTCGTGTTGAAACGTCTGCAGCATCCGCCGGTGCAGGCGGTACACCCGACCGAGGGTGTCGAGGTTCTCGAGCTGCCAGCCCATGAAGCTCGGCGTGTCGTATTGCATCGTCCAGTAGGGCCCGGCGAAGTCGTACATCAAGAAGTGCACGCACTCGCACGGCAGATCGCTCGCGAGCTCGTGCATCGTCATGAAGTCGGGATGGATGTCGGCCCAGAACTCCTGCTCGCACTCGGACAGGTTGCGCCGGCGTTCGGCGTCGCCCTCGGCGCGCAACGGATGCAACGCCTCCCACGCGATCGGCGCGCGCAACTGCGGATCGAGCGCGAGCAGCTCGAGCAGGATCGTCGTACCGGTGCGGGGCGGCCCGACGACGAACAACGGCGCTTCGATCGGTTCGCCGAGTATCGCGGGACGGCTCGTCCATTCGTGCTGCAGGCGCAGCCACGTCTGCAACACCTTCAGCACCTCGCCCCGCGTCACGACGCGGCCGAGCGTGTGCAGCTGCGCCTCCTCGTCGATCGCCGTCACCAGCCGCCGGTAGGTCTCGGTCCAGCCCGGCCAGTCGGACTCGCCCAGGTCGTGCAGGCCCGTCGTCGCGCGCGCGGTTGCCAGGAGCTCGTCGGGGTCGAGGCCCGCGATCAACCGCGGATCGCCGACGACGTCGCCGAAGAGGTTCAAACGCCGCACCCAGTCCGGGTGTACGAGCTCGCTCATGGTCTTCCCCCTGCGGTTCCGAACGCCGCGATGCGGCGGGCGATCACCTGCAACACCGGGTTGTCGTCACCCGCTATTCCCGGGTAGGCGACACCGCTCTCCCTCGCGAGCCGCGCCTGGCGGTCGTTGATCGCGGTCGACCGCACCAACGCGAAGATCTCGTGCCACTCGAGATCTACGACCGCGCGCTCGAGCGCCGTCTCGTAGCGATCGATGATCGCCGCGCGGTCGAGGAAGCCCGCGACCGTCCGCTTGACGAAGTAGGTCGTGAGCTCGTCGAGCGCGAGGTACCACCCGAGATCCATCTCCGCCGGCCCGATCGTGGCGAGCTCCCAGTCGAGCACCGAGGTGATCGAACGGTTGTCGGCGAAGAGCACGTTGCCGATGCGCGCGTCACCCCAGCAGAGCGACGCCGGCGGCTCGACCTGCGGAACCGTGGCCGCGCACCACGCGACCGCGTCGGCCAGCGCCGCGGTCGGCGCGCCCGCGCTCGCCCAGTCGACGTAGTCGAGCCACCACGAGACCTCCTGTCGCAGCGACTCCTCACCGCCGCGGAGCGCGCCACCGAGCTCGGCGCGCCGCCAGTCGACACGGTGGATCGTCGCGAGCATGTCGACGAACTGTTCGTGCATGTAGCGCTGCGTCTCGGGCGCCGACGCCGTCACCCAGCGGTCGAGCGCGGGCGCCTCCGGTCCGGGCCGACCGTCGTCGTGCGCCATGACGAGGAACGCCGCGCCCAACCATTGCTCGTCGTCCTCGTATGCCACCACACCCGGAACGGGCACGCCCGTGCCTGCCAGCGCCGAGAGCACACGCGCCTGCGCCGCCAGGTCGTACACGGGCCAGGTCGGTACCGCGGGGGGAGGCGGACCACGACGCGCCGCTCGCCCGGCGCCGGCCCCTGCAACCCCACGAGCAGCGTTTCGTTGGTCCAGCCCGCGCTCGGGCGTTCGAACCGGACGATCTCGTATCCCGCCTCGGGCCACTGCCGCCGGCACCAGGCGGTGAAACCCCGGGCGAGCGCCGCGTCGTCCCGGCGGGCCAAAGTTGTCATACGCGGCGAGACGTTACAGAATCCAACGCGTGACGACGTTCGACGACGGGACGCTCGTCGACACCGACGAAACCTTCAGCCACCAGATCGTCGAGACCCACGCACGGGTCGCGCAGGCCGACCGGTCGTGGACGGAGAAGGTCTGCGCGATGGCGGCCGCGCGCGATGGTTCGCTGCAGGTCGCGTTCGGGGTCGGCAAGTACACCAACCGGAACGTGTTCGACGGCTACGCCGGCGTGTCGCGCGGCAAGGAGCAGTGGACCGTTCGGGCCAGTCGACGGCTGAGCGACGCGCCCGACCGCGTCGGCGTCGGACCGATCGACTACGAGGTCGTCGAGCCGTACCGCCGCGTCCGATTCGCGTGCGCCGCGAACGAGGCGGTCCCGATCGCGTTCGAATGGACCTTCGACGCGGCCGTCCCCCCGGTACTCGAGCGCCGCGACCGCCAACCCGCGCGGCGCGGGTACCGCCTCGACGCCGAGGTGCTGCGCTACCACCAGATCGGGTTGGCTTCGGGATGGGTCGAGGTCGACGGCGCGCATACGGCGATCGAGCCCGCAACGTGGTTCTCGACCCGCGACCATTCGTGGGGTGTACGCCAGGACGTCGGTCTGCCTCCGACCGATCTGGAGGGCTCGGCCGGGGGCATGCCGGCCGGAGTGTCGTTTCGCTTCTCGTGGAGCCCGATGCTGCTCGAGCGCGCCGACGGCAGTGTGTACGCGATCCATCACCAACACCGGTTGCTGGCGGCGTTCGGCTACGAGGAGACGATGGTCGAAGGCGGCATCGAGCATCCGGACGGCCGGATCGAACGGTTTGGCGGTCTACGGCCCGAGCTTCGCTTCGATCCGGTCAACCGGCGCATCCTCGGTGGCATCCTGCATTTCACGATGACCGACGGCACGGAACGGCCGGTCGCCGTCGAGGCCATCGGCGACACGGGCTTCCATCTCGGCGGCGGGCTCTACTTCGGGCTCGACGGCCATCATCACGGAGAATGGCGCGGGCAGCTGCACGTCGAGGGAGAGCACGTCACCGACTGCACCGACCCCGCAACGGCGCGCCGGTTCCATCAGATCCGCGACGCCGTGTTGCGCGTCGACGATCCCGTCGGCGGCGGCCACGGCTGGTGCAACTTCCAGACGACGATCACGGGCGCGTGGCCCGACGAGGGCCTCGACGAGGCCTCCTCGTTCGTGTGATGGCGTCCACGATGAATCCCGAGATCGTCGGGACGTTCACGGCGGCCGACTATTTCGAAACGCTCGCGCGGTTACGGCGCGACGAGCCCGTGCGCGAGTACGCGCCGAACTCGTGGACCGTCGTACGCTACGACGACATCCGGACCGTGAGCCGCGATCCGGAGCGGTTCTGCTCGGGTCGCGGGGTGCTCCTGAACGACCCGCTCCGCAACGGTGGAGGGATCGAGGGCTCCATCTTGCACATGGACCCGCCCCGGCACGCCCCGTGGCGCGGGCTCGTCACGCGGCGATTCACGCCCCGCGCGGTGTCGTCGCTCGAGGACCGGGTGCGGGCGGCGGCCCGGTCGGTGCTGGCCGAGGTTCCCGCGGGCGCCGAGATCGACTTCGTCGACGCCGTCGCCGCGCCGTTCCCCGTCCTGGTCATCGCCGAGCTGCTCGGGATCGACGCGGCCGACCGCGAGAAGTTCCGGCGCTGGTCGGATGCCGCCATCGAATCGCCGGACCGGCCGGGCGAGCAGCTCGACGACCTCGCGGCGCTGTTCCAGTTCCTCATCACGCACGTCGAGGCGCGCCGCAAGGATCCGACCGACGACATCGTGTCGGCAGTCGTTCACGCCGAGGTCGAGGGCGCGCCCGTGACGACGCGCGAAGCGGTCGGATACCTGCTGGCGTTGCTCGTCGCCGGTAACGAGACCACGCGCCACCTCGTCTCCGGCAGCGCGAGCGTGCTCGCGGAACATCCGTCGCAGCGCGCGCTGCTGGTGCGAGAACCGGCGCGCATCCCAGGAGCGGTCGAGGAATGCCTGCGGTGGGTGACACCGATCCAGGCGTTCGGACGGACGGCGACGTGCGCGACCGAGCTCGGCGGGCAGGCAATCGCCGAAGGTGACTTCGTGGTGATGCTCTATGCATCCGCGAACCGCGACGAAGCGGCGTTCGGACCGACGGCGGGCGAGTTCGACGTGACGCGCCCTGTCGACGCGCAACATCTCGCCTTCGGATTCGGCGAGCATCTCTGCGTGGGCGCAGCCCTGGCCCGGCTCGAAGGCCGGGTGTTCCTGGAGGAGCTGCTCGCCCGTTTCCCCGACTACGCGCCGACTGCCGATCCGGTGCTGTCGCGCTCGACGCTCGTACGCGGCGCGATCCGCATGCCGGTTGTCTGCCGGTGAGCGGTGGATGATCCGGACGTGAGCGGTCCGACCATCGCGGGGCTGGTCGCGGCGCGTGCGACCGACGACGGTACCGGTCTGACCTTCGAGGACCAGTCATGGACGTGGGCGCAGGTCGCGCACGAGTGCGCGGTGCGCGCCGCGATGCTGCGCGACGTGCGCGACGTGCGCGACGTGCGACGCGCGCGACGACGGCCCGTTCCACGTCGGCGTGCTGCTCGACAACGTTCCCGAGTACGTGTTCCTGCTCGGCGGTGCGGCGCTGGCCGGCGCGGCCGTCGTCGGCATCAATCCGACCCGCCGCGGCGCGCAGCTCGCGCACGACATCCGCCACACCGATTGCACCCTCGTCGTGACCGAGGCCGCGTACCGGCCCCTGCTCGCGGGACTCGACCTCGGGCTCGACGACGACGGCGTGGTGACCATCGAGTCGACCCGCTGGCACGACTGGCGCGACGTGCACGCATCGGCGGAGATACCTCCCGATCTCCCCGGTCCCGAGACGCTGTTCGTCCTCATCTTCACCTCGGGCTCCACCGGGGCGCCGAAGGCCGTGCGCGGAACCCAGGGTCGGTTCGCGAGCCTCGGAGAGCGCATGCCGTTCGGTCCCGACGACGTCTTGTACTGCCCGATGCCGCTGTTCCACGGCAACGCGTTGGCGTCAAATTTCGTTCCCGCGCTGACGAGCGGTGCGACGATCGCGCTCCGCCGCAAGTTCTCCGCGTCGGAATTCCTGCCGGATCTGCAACGGTCCGGCGCGACGTTCTTCAACACGGTGGGCCGGGCGTTGTCGTACGTTCTCGCAACGCCGCCGACGGCCCGCGACCGCGACCACCGCGTCAAGTTCGCGCTCGCACCCGAATCCTCACCGGCCGATGCGAGCGCCTTCCGGGAGCGGTTCGGCATCCCGCTGGTCGGCGGCTACGGGTCGAGCGAGGGCGCGATCATCATCACGCCGGTACGCGACGCGAAGCCCGGTGCGCTCGGAAGGCCCGCGGAGGGAACCGACGTCGCGGTCGTCGACCCGGCGACGGGCGCCGAACGCCCATTCGCCGAGTTCGACGAACACGGCCGGCTGACGAATGCCGCCGACGCGATCGGCGAGATCGTGCGCCGCGACCCGCGCCTCGTCTTCGAGGGCTACTACGACAACGCCGAGGCCACCGCGGCGCGAAACCGCAATGGTTGGTACTGGTCGGGCGACCTCGGCTACCGCGACGCCGAAGGCGTCTTCTACTTCGCCGGCCGCACCGACGACTGGATCCGGGTCGACGGCGAGAACTTCGCGGCGGCGCCCATCGAACGGATCATCGGTCGCCACCCCGATGTCGCGGCCGTCGCCGTCTACGCCGTGCCCGACCCGGTCACCGGCGATCAGGTGATGGCCGCGCTCGAACTGCGCGCCGGGCGGACATTCGACGCACCGGGATTCGCCGCGTTCCTCGACGCGCAGCCCGACCTCGGCACGAAGTGGGCGCCCCGGTTCGTCCGCGTCGTCGCCGAGCTCCCCGTCACCGGCGCCGACAAGATCGCCAAACTCCCCCTGCGCGCCGCCGCGTGGATCGGCGCAGAGGTTTGGTGGCGACCGGAGCGGGCCGCCGGCTACGAAGTCCTCGCCGACGACGACGCCGCCGCGATCGCCGCCCGCTTCGCCGACCACGGCCGCACCGCACTCCTCCCCTCCCCCTGAAACCCTGCCAACAGTTGTGGGGAAAATCGGTACGTGGGACCACTTTTCCTGCCAACAGTTGTGGGGGAATCCGGTACGTGGGACCACTTTTCCTGCCAACCGTTGAGGGACATTTCGCTGCCAACTGTTGAGGGAAACGGGTGCGGTTACGATCGGCCGCATGGGTGAGGCGCAGGGGGGCGACCTCGGTCCGCGGCGGTTTGCGGTCTCGCTGACGGCCATCGCCGGGGTCGCGCTGGCGATCCGCATCGTGTTCATCGTCGTCGTCGCGCCCAAGGTCCCGACCCTCGGCGACGCGAGCGCCTACCACCTCCTGGCCGAACAGCTCGCGCACGGTCAGGGGTACATCCGGCCGTTCGACAACCTGCTGTTGCACCTTCGGCGGCCGACCGCGGAGTACCCACCGCTCTTTCCCGCGCTGCTGGCGCTGGCGGTGCGACTCGGCGTGCATTCCGTCGAGCAACAGCGCGTGTTCGTCGCGTTCATCGGCGCGGGCACGGTCGCGCTGGTCGGGCTCCTCGGACGGCGGGTCGCGTCGGGCCCCGTCGGGCTGGTCGCGGCCGCGCTCGCGGCGGTGTACCCGATGCTCATCCTGAGCGAAGCCACGCTAATGGCCGAGTCGCTCTACGTCGCGCTCGCGGCGACACTCGTCCTCAGCGCCTACCGGGCCTACGACGACCCGAAGCCGACGCGCTTCATCGTGCTCGGGATCGCGATCGGACTCGCGACGTTGACGCGCTGCCGAAGGCATCCTCCTCGGTGTCGTCGTCACCGTCCCGCTCGGCGCCTTCTTGCGCAGCCTGACGACGCGGCGAGCGCGCCGCGAGGGTCGCGACGGCGCTCGGTGTCGCCGTGCTGGTGATCGCACCCTGGACGATCCGCAACGCGGTGCGGTTCCACGCGTTCGTACCGGTGTCGAACAACGTGTCGACCCTCATCGACGGCGCGAACTGCGATGCCACGTACGGTGGCGCGCAGCTCGGCTTGTGGCGGGAAACCTTCTCCGCGCCGACCGGCACGAGCAGCGCGGCGCCCGCCCCGCCCCTGCCTCAGGCTCGGGCGTGTTTCGAGGGCTTCGCCATCGCCGACCCCCACTTCGACGAGGCCAAAGCCGCGAGCACGCACACGCGTGCCGGAGCGGGTTACGCCGTCGATCACCTCGGATCGCTCCCGAAGGTGGCCGCGGTGCGCATCCTGCGCACCTGGGGGGTCTACGCCCCCTCGCAACAGGTCGACTTCGAATCGCTCGAAGGACGTCCGCGCGCGTGGCAGATGCGGGGCACGGTCATGTACTGGGTTCTGGCGCCCTTGGCGATCGCGGGCGCGGTCGTGGTCCGGCGGCGCCGCCGTTTGCTGTGGCCACTCGCGGCGACGGCCGTCACGGTCACGATCGTCGCGGCGGCCACGTACGGCCAACAGCGCTTTCGCATTGCGGCCGAACCGGCGATTCTCGTGCTGGCCGCGGTGGCGCTCGAACGGCTCTGGCAACGGGCGCGGCTCGGGCACGATCACACGATCCTGCTCGCGACGGATGAGATGACCTCGCAGACCGCTGGGTAGGCTCCGCCCGTGCTTTGGTTCGAGCGCCAGGTCGTCGGAACGCTCATGAGCCCAACCCTCGACGCCGCGGCCCGCACCACCGTCGAGTCGTACGTCGCGAGCACGTTGCAGTCGATGCCCGAGCACCTGCGCGCGGGCGTCGCGGCCGAGTCGATCGTCCTCGGCGCGGGGTCGTGGGTCGAAAATCGGCTCGGACGGTTCGACCAGCGGCGGGTCGGCACGCGCGTCGCCCGCTGGAAGACGAGCCGGATCGACTTCATCCGCTTGTACGTGCGACTCCTGGAATCCCTCGTGCTGTTCGCGGAGAACGAGCTCGTGCCGGAGAGCTTGTGAAGCCGCCGATCGAGACGATCGACACCGACGTGCTGATCATCGGGTCCGGCGCGGGCGGAGCGGTGACCGCGGCCACGCTGGCACGCGGTGGGCCGCTCGGTCACGATCCTGGAAGAGGGTCCGTGGGTCGACCCCGACGCGCTCGAGCCGTTCTCGCTCGAGGAGATGGTCGCGAAGTACCGCCACGGCGGCTCGTGCGCGGCGCTCGGCCGGCCCGCGATCGCGTACGCGGAGGGGCGCTGCGTCGGCGGGAGCACCGAGATCAACAGTGGCCTCTACCACCGCCTGCCGGCCGACCTCACGGCCGATTGGGAACGCGTGTACCGGATCGACGAGTTCAGCGCGGCCACGCTCGACCGCTACGCCGACCGGATCGAGAAGGAGCTGGGCGTCTCTCGCCTGCCGGGCGCGCCCCCGGCGTCGTCGGCCGTGCTCGAACGCGGCGCGACGAAGCTCGGGTGGCGATCGGTCGAGTTCGCACGCGTCTTCCGTTACGGGGACAACGGTCGGGCAATCAAACAGACGATGGCCCGCACGATGCTCCCGGCCGCGGTCGAGGCCGGGACGCGACTCATCGCCGACTGCCGGGTCGAGCGCCTGATCCGCAAGGGTCACCGGATCGTCGGCGCCACGTGCGAGCAGACACGGCCCGACGGCTCGGTGCGCCCGCTCTTGGTGCGGGCCGAGCACGTCTTCGTGTGCGCGGGCGCGACCCAGACTCCGGCGTTGCTCCAGCGCAGCGGCATCCGCCGGAACATCGGGCCCGGCCTGAAGATGCACCCGACGGTCAAGATCGCGGCCCGCTTCGACACGCCGATCGACCACGGCGACGTGCCCATGCATCGCGTCACCGAGTTCGCGCCGGGGATCACGATCGGCGGCTCCGCCAGCCGCCGGGGCCACGTCGCGCTCGCCCTCGCCGACTCAGACGGCGACTACGCGGACGCGCTCGCGCACTGGGAGAACGTCGCGGTGTACTACGCCGCGATCCGCAGCGAGGGATCCGGGCGCGTGATCGCACTGCCGGGTTTCCGGTCGCCGCTCGTCACGTACCAACTGACGGAAGCCGACATGAGCCGGCTGGCCCGTGCGCTCGTGCACCTCGGCGAAGTGCTCCTGGCCGCCGGCGCGACCGAGCTGTACCCGTCGGTGACGGGCGGCGTCATCGCCCGCGGACCGGGCGATCTGGCCCAGTGGTGGGACGCGCTCACGCGCAATCGCGCCAACCTGATGACGGTCCATCTGACGTCGACGGTCCGGATCGGCGAGAACAAGGCCCTCACCGGTGCCGACAGCTTCGGGCGGGTCTGGGGCTTCGACAATCTGCGGGTCAACGATGCGTCCCTGCTCCCCGAAGCGCCGGGTGTCAATCCGCAGGGCCCGATCATGGCGGTCGTGGCCCGCAACAGCGATCAGTTCTTGGCCGACGCGTAGGCGCCGCGCCTCCGGACGATCATGGCCTCGATCACCGCATCGATCGCCAGCGCCGCGAGCACGACGAACGACGGTTCGGCCGTCGTGCGAAACCGCGTACTCGCATAGGTGACGACGACGGTGACGAACACGACGACGATGGGCGCGACCAGTGGGTACAGCGGGGGCGCGTGCGCGCGTCGGCGCAACACCACGGCACCGCCGATCGATGCCAACGCCAGGAGCCAGAAGGTGTACAGCGCGGCCCACGAGATCCAGACGGGATTGCGCCCTTCGATGTACGCGTCGGCGCGCACGTAGAGCGAAGTCTTGTAGAGCCCGACGATGCGCAGCAGGCGAACACCCTCGACCACGGGCAGCCGGCTCATGTGCGCCCGCACGTACGCCACCGCCTCCCGCCGGTAGACGACGTCCTCCTGCGACTCGTCGTCCTTCAGCGTCAACCCGTCCTGCTTCGCGATCGCCGCCGCGCACTGGATGTCGAAGTAGCCCTGCAAGGCCCCGTAATACGTGGAGTCACAGTTAGCCGACGCGAGCAGCGGGTCGAACTGCGCGCTCGAGCAGGATCGGGTGCACGAAGCGAGTCGAGTTGTAGATCGTCCACGGGGCAATGACGATCGCCGCCGCGAGCACCGATGCCCCGAGCCACTGCAGCTTCTCCCGAGCCGTGCGATCGCGCGTCGCCCACACCAACGGCACCACCACCATCGGTACGAAAAGGATGAGCTCGGAGCGCGCGAGCGCACCCAGGCCGCACGCGGCGCCGACGACGACGAGGCGCCGCCAGCTCGGCGCCCGCCAGTAGCGATACGCGAGCAAGAGCGTTGCGACGGCCGCGAACATCGACAGCGTCTCGGCTTGCAGTTGACCGTCGGGAGCCCAGAGGTTCGGGTACAGCGCGGCGACCGCCGCCGCGATGATGCCGACCCGCACGCCGCCGACCGCCCGGCCCAGCAAGCCGACGAGCCACACCGTCGCCGAACCGAGAGCGCACGACCACAACAGGTGCGCGAGCACGCTCTTCAGGCCGAGCACCGACGGGATGGCGAGGAAGATGATGTACAGAGGCGGGTGTTCCGCCGCGGCGCGATGGATGCCGAGCTGGACGTAGAACGGCGAGATGAAGCCCTTGCCTTCGGCGAGCAGGTTCGCGCCCGCGTGGTAGAAGAACGCGTCACCGTGCGGGTCGAAGTTCCGGCGATACGCCAACACGTACACGACGCGTAGCACGAGCGCGGCGGCCACCACGACGGCGAGCGCCGGGCGAAACCATCTCGGATCAGGACCCGGCGGGTCGGCCTCGTCCATGCGCTCCGGTCAGCCGTTTTCGGGCGGACCGATGAACACCGCCATGGGCATTCCCAGGTCGAGCATCCGCGAGATCAACTTCTGCGTCGCCTTGGGCACCGCGGGCGCGAGGGCGAGCATGAAGAGATTCCCGTCGACCTGCGAAACGAGATCGGCGTGCCCGTCCCGGCGGAGGGCGGCGACCACCTCCGCGTGCAGACGGTCGAACTCCGCCCGTTCCGCGGCGCGGCGCGGATCGAACGACGCCACTTCTGCGAAACGGGAATCACGTTGCCAGTTGACGATGTCCGGGCCCGTCGCGAGGTGCACCTCGACCGAAGGAGTGCGGGCGTCGATGACGTGGTAGCGCGTCGAGCCCGGTCGGAACGCTTCGCCGGCGCGCGCGTCGAAGCCCCGCCGGAGGAGCTCGTTGAGCAGACCGAACCCGGCGGAACCGATCGCCTCCGCGTCGGGCAACCACGTGACCAAGTAGGGCCCCCGGTTGCCGTTGCTGTCCAGCTGCTGCAACGCGCCGGCCGTCGGACCGACCAAGGCGCCGAGCGAATCGTTGAGCCGCGGCGTCTGCACGGTGACGCTGGCGGCCTGCACGGCGAACACGACACTCGCAACCAAGGTCACCGCCACCAGCGCGGCCACGCCCGAACGAACGGCGTTGGCATTCGGAGCGCTTGCCGCGCGGGCCCGCACGACCTCTACCGCCGTCCAACCCACGGCGAAGAGAATCAGCGCGACGAGCCCCCAGGCCCAGAGCAGTAAGTAGAACCACACGGTTCCGAAGATGCGGGCGGAGGAGACCAGCCCGAGGGTGAGCGCGACGACGAGCACCGCGTCGAGCCGGAGGAGCGCTCGGTGGCGAAGACGCCACGCGGCCACGATCGCGATGGCGAAGACGACGAGGAGAACCGCGCCGGGGATACGTGAGCCCGAGACTTCGAGCGCGCCGCCGTCGCGCACGAGCGTGCGAGTCAGCAACTTCCACGGATCGAGCTGCTCCAGCAACACGCCGGCACCACGGTGGAAGCCGATCGTGGCGTCGGGCGGATGGCTGAAGTAGTCGCGGATGATGCCGAGATTGCCGGGCGAGTGCGAGAACTGGTCGATGACCGGCGGGGTCCACAAGACGACACCCGCCGCCGCGCTGATACCACCCCAACGCCACAAGGCGCGACGCGCGTCGGCATCGGCATCGCCACGCCGTTTGTAGGCAGTCCACGCGATCACGACCACAGAGACCGCCACCAGCCCGCCGATCAGGCCGAGATACGAGATGTGTGTCTGCATGCAGAGCGAGCCCGCGAACACCGCGACGGGAAGCATCGCGAGATCGTCGGCGAGCACCGACCACACCGCGAGCAAGAACACGAACCACCACAGGACGGGAAGGTACGGATTCCACGGGAGGGTCAGCAGGAACGCGCCGTAGGCGCGTGTCAGTACCGCGAGCGTCGCGGCAACGCCGAGGAGCAACACCCGGCCGCCTCGCCGCAACGCCATCCACAGCGCGAGTCCCATCGCCACGATGTCGAGCACGACGGTGGAAGCGAACAGCCCGTACGACGAACCTCCGAACAGCCGCCAGACCGGCCACAGCGCGTAGAAGCTCAACGGTCCGGGGTGGCTGCCACCGTTGGGCCCGAACGGGCCGATGCGACCCGCGAGGCCGATCAGCGGTGGATGACCGGTCGAGATGTCGCGTACGCGGATCTCGGTCTGGGCCATGTCGAGCAGCGGGTACCAGTGTGGGCGCCGCAGCTCGATCAGCGCGACCACGAGCGGCAACGCCAACACCGCCAAGAGCGCGCCGAACAACACCACCGTGCCGGCGTGCCGGCGGCGATCGGGAGACGGACCGCGGGTGTCGACGCGCGCGGTCAGACCGGAGTTTGCGGCCCGTCCGGCCCTACCGCCCCGAGCGGATCGGCGGAGTCGTCGACCACCGGGTCGACTTCGAGGGCGGGATCCACGGACCCGGGAGTATACGACGACCCTCGCGTCCCGGCCGGTTCACGGCAGCGCTTTGAGCAGCCGCACCAACCCGGGCCGGACCGGTGATTGATGGTGCGACCGAGACGATCCGTCGGAGTCGTTTCGGTGTGCGAGGAACCATTCGTACGACTCGATCACCATCGACGCGTTGGAGTGCTTCGGCTCCCAGCCCAACTCCGTGCGGGCCTTTGTCACGTCGAAGTAGAGCGACTCGCTGTAGAGCAGCCAGTGGTACGGCGCGAACGGCGCGAGCCCGAGCGAGGCCAGCGAACGCATCGCCAGCCGGGCCGGCGCGACCGGCAGCGAACGCACACGCGACCCGGTACGCGCGTGGTCGACCAGCGCCTGCAGCGTCTCCCGCATCGTTGCGAACTCGAGCGCGCCGACGTTGTACACCGCCGCCCCTTCACGATCGCCCGCACGCAGGCACGCGTCGGCGAGGTCGTTCGCGTGTACGAGCTGGTAGCGGTTGGCGCCGTGGCCCAGCACGAACACGGGCGCACCGTCGGCGACGAACTCGAACAACAACGCGATCACGCCGAGCCGACCGTGGCCGAGCACCGTTCGGGGCCGCACGATCGTGACGTCGCAGCCGGACGCGACCGCGTCGTGACACAAGAGCTCGGCGCGCAGCTTGGCCCGGCCGTAGGCCTCCAACGGACGGCAGGGCGAGTCCTCGGTGACCGGATTGTGCTCGGGGATCCCGAACACCACGCTCGACGAGGTGTGCACGACCTTGGCGACCTTGGCGTCGCGCGCCGCGACGAGCACGTTCGCGGTACCGCCCACGTTCACCGCGTCGAACAGCGCGCGATCCTTGGCCAGCGGGACCTGGGCGACGTTGTGGAACACGACGTCGATCCCGGCACACGCGCCCCGTACCGCGGCGCGATCGCGCACGTCGCCGGCGACGTATTCCGCGCCGGCGAGCGACGGTCCGGGCGGGTTCAGGTCGAAGATCCGGACGGCGTCACCACGGGCCAGCGCCTGCTCCGCCACGACGGTGCCGAAGTAGCCACTGCCCCCGGTCACCAGCACGGAGCGAGCCATCAGAGCTGATCGCCGCGGGCGAGACACCAACGCACGCTCGTGCGCATTCCCTCGAAGAGCGCGACCTCGGGGTCGTACCCGAGCTCTTGGCGCGCCCGCGTGATGTCGCACACGATCGTGTCCTTCAACTCGCCGAGAACGTGCAGGACCTGCACGTAGCGCCCGCTCGCCTGCGCCAGCCCGTCGAGCTTCTCCGCGACGACACCGGCCAACCGCGGTACGGGTACCGGACGACGTTTGGAGACGCGCAGGCCCTCGGCCTCGAGCGCGTCGCGCACGGTGCGGAGTACGTCGCCCAACGCGTACGGCTCGGCGTCGGCGATCCAGTACGCGCGACCCGGCGCAGCCGCCGCGGTCTCGGCGAGCAGTACGCCCTGCACGAGATTGCCCGTGTACACCATCGAGCGGCGTTGCGTCCCGGGCCCGACCAGCGGGAACCGCCCCCGGCGGACTGCCGCGAGGAACTGGGTCTGGCGCTCCGGCTGGAACGGGCCGTAGAACCACGGCGGTCGCAAGATGACGGTGGCGAGGTCGCCGCGGTCGAAGCTCCGCTCGACGAGCTGTTCCGCCTCGAGCTTCGAACGGCCGTAGGCCATGTACGGATGGACCGGCGAGTCCTCGTCGAAGCGATCGGTGTTCGTGGGGTTTGCACCGAACGGCGAATTCGACGAGACGTGCACGAACCGCGTCGCGCCGACCCGCCGGGCGCGGTCGAGCACGAGCTGCGTTCCGCCCACATTCACGTCGAAGAGCTCGCGCACGTGACGCGCGGGATGGATCACGGCGGCGGCGTGCATCACCGTCGCGCCATCGACGTCGTCGAAGAGCTTGTCGATGACGACGGGGTCGCGCACGTCGCCGACGACCGTCTCGATCCGCGGATCCACGACCTCGATGAGGGCCGCGTCGGCCCCCTCGTGCACCAGGCAACGGATACGACGCCGACCCGGCTGCGCCGCGAGGGCACGCACGAGGTTTTGACCGAGCCAGCCCGCGGCGCCGGTAACCACCACCGTCGACGCCGCCGGCTCGTTCTCGTCGGGGTGGGCCTCGCGCACGGTCGGCGACGCTACCTCCTCCCCGCGTCGCTCCCCTCCTCGGTCTCGGCGAACCGTCGCGCGCGGCGTACCGTCCGGGGCCCGATCGCCCGGCGCGCCTAACTTGCCCCTGTGCCCCGAGCCGAGCCCGTTGACGACGCGTCCTCGCGCACCACCGGCACCTTCTTGCCGCGCGAAGGCCGCCGCAATGCAGTCGCGCTCGCCATCGTCGCGCTCGTGTTCGCGTTGCCGCTGCGGGGTCTGTTCCGGGCCCCGGGCCCGCCCATGGAAGAGGGCTTCATGCTCGTCTTCCCCGAACAGGTCCTGAGGGGCATGATCCCCAACCGGGACTTCTTGCACCTCTACGGACCGGGGAGCCTCTGGGCGCTGGCCGGCGTGTTCAAGGTGTTCGGCGTCTCGTTGTGGAGCGAGCGCAGCTTCGGGCTGGTGCAACAGCTCGCGATCGTGTTCGGTATCTACGCGCTCGCGCGGCGATGGGGCCGGGTGCTGGCCGTCGGCGCGGCGGTCACCTCCGCGCTCATCATCATCCCGTTCGGGCTGACTGCGTTGGCGTGGGTCGGTGGCGTCGGTCTCGCGGTGTGCGGGCTGGCCTGTGGTATCGAGGCGCGGGCCGCGAGCAGCGACGATGACCGCAAGGCCGAGCGTTGGGCCCTGGCCGCCGGGTTACTCCTCGGGCTCGCCGTGTTGTTCCGGCTCGACCTCGTGCTCGGCGTGGGGATCTCCTCGATCGCGCTCGTGCGCGGGATGGAGCGCTCGCGCGTCTCGCGCCTGCTCACCGGTTTCGGCATCGGGATCGCGCCGTACGTCATCCAGGTCGCCACCGCCGGACCCGGCCACGCGCTGCAGGGGATGGTGATCGACCCGGTCTTCAAGCTGCGCGGCGGCCGCAGCCTGCCCGTCCCGCCGTCGTGGGGGCACTTCGACGGCTTCTTGCAAAAGGCCGGCGCGCTCGCGCAGATCTCCTGGCCGTTCCCGGCGCTGGCGCGTCCCCACCAACTGTTCTTGTGGTTCTTCATGTTGGTGGGCGCGATCGCGTTCGTGCTGTGGCAGGGCTGGCGCGCGACCCGCAGCGGAGCCGGAGTCGGTCCGGGCCCGCACGCTCTTCGTCATGGGCCTCTTCGGGCTCGGAATTCTGCCGCAGGCATTGCAGCGGGTCGACTCGGGCCATTTCTCGTGGGTCAGCTGCGTGGTGTTCGCCTTCGTACCGATCGCGCTCTTCGAGCTCGGGCGCCGGCGCGCGCCCAACCTCTCCGCCCGCAGGCTCGCCCTCGGCTCGTGCGCCGTCATCCTCGCGGTGCTCGCGTTCGTGATTCCGGCCTTCACGATCCGAACCTACGGCGACTATTCGCTGCAGACATTCGGCATCCACCGCGCGTCGTACAAGATCGAGAACGACGGACGCGTCTTCTACTACGGCAAGGCCGACCGCGCCGCGGCCGCCAACATGGTGATCGCGGCGGCAGACCGGATCGCGAAGCCGGGCCAGCGGCTGTTCGTCGGGCCGGTCGACCTCCGCAAGACCCCGTACAGCGACGCGTACCTCTACTACATGTTCCCCGACCTCGTTCCGGCGACGTACTACATCGAGATGGACCCGGGAGTAGCCAACGCGAACGGCTCCCGCATGCCGCAGGACCTCGAGTCCGCCGACATCGTGATCCTCTCGGCCATCTGGGAGGACTGGTCGGAACCCAACGACTCCCGCCAGGTCGGTTCCGCCGCGTCCGAGCAGGTCCTGGCGCGCGACTTCTGCCACGTCGGGACCTACCTGAACCTGTACCAGCTCTACCGGAAGTGCCACTGAAGCCGGACCGCAAGGTAGATTTCCCGCTCGTGCGCACGCTCGTAGTGACTCCGACGTATCAGGAATCGGAGAACATCGTGGAGTTCCTGGAGCGCGCGCGTGCGGCGGCGCCCGAGGCCGACATCCTGGTCGTCGACGACAACAGCCCCGACGGCACGGCCGATCTCGCCAACGAAGTCGGCTCGCGACTCGGTCGGATCGAGGTGCTGCGCCGGCCGCGCAAGATCGGTATCGGCGACGCGGTGCGCGCCGGCTTCACCATCGGTCTCGACCGCGGGTACGACATCGTCGTGCAGATCGACGCCGACCTCTCGCACGATCCCGCCGCGCTCCCCCAGCTCCTGATCGAGATCGAGCGCGGCGCCGACGCGGCCATCGGTTCGCGTTACGTACCGGGCGGATCGATCCCGCACTGGCCGTGGTACCGCCGCACGATCTCGAAGTGGGGAAATCGCTACGCCACCCTCGTGCTCGGGATACCGATCCGCGACGCGACGTCGGGATACCGCGCGTTCCGGGCCGACATGTTGAAGACGGCCGACTTCTCGAGCACGCGCTCGAAGGGCTACGGCTTCCAGATCGAGCTCTGCTACCGCGTCTGGCAACACGGCGGTCGCATCGCGCAGGTCCCGATCACGTTCACCGATCGCGTACGTGGCCACTCCAAGATGTCGTTGAGCGTCGGCGCGGAGGAGCTCGGGCTCGTCACGTGGTGGGCCTTGCAGGACCGCGTGTTCAAAGGACGCTGGCGGCGGTGACGCCGGCGCCTCAGGGCGCGGGTCGCAGCTGCGGTATCCACCACTTCCACACGATCACCGCGCCGGCATCGGTGAGGTGTTGGTCGTCGGGCTGCCACAGACGTACACCGCCGATGCTCTCGGCCCGTCGGCCATTCGGGCACACGAGCGTGCGCCAGTGCACGACCCGCACCCGGGGCGTCGAGCGCGCGACGCGCTCGATGATCTGATTGAGCTCGGCGATACGGCGCGGGTCGCTGCGCTCGGGGAACGGGTTCGCCACGTCACCCTCGCCGTAACAGGGCACCTCGAACACGTACGCGGCGCGACCGTCCGACGTCAGGACCCCGAGCGCGGTCTCGAGTGACGCCGTTACGAGATCGGTCCACGCGGCCGTCCCGAACTTCACGATTCCCGTGTCGGTATCGTGATCCAGGATCTCCCACGCGCCGGTCATGAGCGCGAGGCGCGCGCGGGTCGGCGTGCATCGACTCCAGCCACCGCGCCTTCCATCCGGCGCACACCGCGGGGGTGCCGATGATGCGGCCTTCGCTCACGGCGTCGGTCTGCACCACGCCGCAGCCCAGTTGCGCGTCGCCGCCGACCGAGATGCCGAGCTCCTTGGCGTGGGCGGCGCCCGCGAGCCCGAAGACGAGCGCGGTCGAATCGCCGAAGGTGTCGACGCGCAACGCGTTCGGGTCGGCGTTGCCCCCGATCGCGCGGATCTTGGCGAGATCGGTGGGCGGGAGCGGCTTCGGCGCGTCGACCGTGACCACCAGCACGGCCGCGACCACCGTGAGCGCGGTGAAGTACGCGATGGCGCCGCGGCTCGCCGTCCGGCGGGCGATGCGCCCCGTGCGGAACGGTTGCTCGACGAGGCGAAACGACAGCTCGGCGAGCACGACCGATACCGCGAGCCGCACCGCGACGAGGGCGAAGCCGTCGAGCCCGGAGCTCGTCGTGACGAAGACCCGCACGGGCCAGTGCCACAGATACAGCGAGTAGGAACGGAGGCCGATCGCGACGAGCCACCTCGTGCGCAGGAGCCGCGACAGCGGCGCGTCGGGCATCGTGGCCACGACGGCCACGACGACGGCGCACAGCAGCGCGAACACGAAGAACCCGCCGCGATAGAGCGCGGCGGTGTTCGACTTGGCGGCGCGCATGACGACGAGCACCGCGACGAGCGCCGCGCCCGCGAGCAGCGACGCGACACGTGCCGCGGCCGAGCCGGAACGCAACCGTTCGGCGAACGCGTCCCAGGGCCGGCCCGCGCCCGCGAGCACGCCGAGCGCGACCCCGACGAGGAGACCCATCGCGTGCGAGTCGCTCCCGAGATACGCGCGTGACGGGTCACCCGTCGGCGAGAACAGCACGCCCATCCATACCGTCGACGCGATCGCGCCGAGCAAGGCCACGCCGGCCGCCGCCAGGGGGCGACGCATCACGATCCGCCGGACCGCGAACATGACCAACGGCAGCACGACGTAGAACTGCTCTTCGACGGCCAGCGTCCACATGTGCAGGAACGGCGACGGCCGCCCCGTGCTCGTGAAGTAGCTGCCCTTGGCGAAGATGATCACCCAGTTCGCGCAGTAGAACAACGTGCCGAGCGCCTGGGCCCGGATGTCGTGCAACTCGACCGACGAGAGCTTGACCGCGCCGACACTCAACACCACCACCGTCACGGTCGCGAGCGCCGGCAGGAGCCGCCGGGCCCGCCTCGCCCAGAACGCGCCGAGGGACACGGAGCCCGAACGGCCGATCTCGCGCACCACGAGGCGAGAGATCAAGAAGCCGGAGACGACGAAGAACACGTCGACGCCGAGGAACCCGGCCGGCAGCAGCGACGGCGAGAAGTGGTACACGATGACGGCGACGACCGCGATCGCGCGCAGGCCGTCGAGCCCGCCGACGTAGAGATTCTCCGGTGCCGACGCCGCCGTCGTTTCGGTCACCGTCATCCGGTCTCCGGTATTACCACCGTGGCCTCACCGCCGGCGACCTCACCGTGCAGACCGCGACGGGCATGCCATCGTTCGACGAGCGCGACGATGCCGACTGCCGCCAACAACGCCAGCGAGGGTTCCGCCCCGGCCCGGAATCGAGCCAGCCCGTAGGTCACGACGGTGTTGACGGTCACGATGATCGGGGGGACGAGGAGCACCCACAACAGCGCCGCGCCGGCGCCGTCTCCACAACGCGACCGCGCCTGCGATCGCGAGCAGCAGCGTCGGGTAGTAGACGACGAGACCGAGGCGGGTGACCCATTCCTCCCGGTCCTCCCCCGTGTTGAACTTCACCATGTCGAACGGGCGAAAGAGGCTCCACGTGCGCCCCAGCCGAGCGAGGACCACCGCCGGAACGCGAGCTAGGTGGTGCTTGACGTACGACAGGCCGCGGCGGCGCAACGCGGCCGAGACCACCGACTGGTCACCGGCGGGCGGGTTCGCCGCGCACGCCAACGACCAGAAACCCGTCGCGCTGCCGTGGTACGTCGCGTCGCAGTTCGCTCCGGCCAAGGTGAGGCCGTCGTTCGTCGACACGAAGGTGGCATCGTCGAACCGGGCGAGGTTGAACCCGACCCACGGAGCGACCACCACGAGCGCGACCACGCTCGCGACGACCGCATGCTTGCACCGCACCGGCCACGGCTGGGGCAGCGAACACGCCCCGGCGACGGCCAGGAGCGGAACGAGCAACACGAACTCGACGCGGGCAAGAATCGCGAGCCCGCACACGAGCCCGACGACGCCGGCCCGGCGCCAGCTCGGGCGCTCGCGCCACCACAAGGCCGCGAGCATCGCGCCGACCACGGTGAGGACGGTGAGCGTCTCCGACATCACGAGCCCGTCGTTGACCCAGAGGTTGGGGCTCACGGCCGCGATCGCGGCCGCGACGAGTCCGACGGTGTCGCCGCCGACCCGGCGACCGAGCAACCCCACGAGGAACACCACCAGCGTCCCGAGGAGCACCATCGTGTAGCGGTCCTCGCGCACGTGGTCGTGCAGCGGCTCCTTGACGATCCACGAGAGGGGCGCGTGCTCGGCCAGCCACGCCACGGGCGTGAGCACGAAGACGGTGAGGGGCGGATGGTCGGCCGCGGGCGGAGGCGGCTCGCCCGGATGGGTGAAGGCCGAGAGCGGCTCTTCGAAGCCGTGACCCGCCGCCACGTAGTTCGACTCGGCGTTGTAGAAGAGCTCGTCGCCTTTCAGGCAACTGCTCGGCGAGCTGCCGATCTTGGTGCCGTCCGCGAGCACGACGGGGCACGGTCCCGCCTTCGCGATCGCGACATACGCGACCCGAAGTCCGAACGCAACCGCGACGATGACGAGCAGCACACGCCCGAAGCGGGTCACGGCGGGCAACCTAGTTCCGCGTGCAAGGTCCCCCCAGGCTCTCTCCCGTAATGTCTGGCCCGTGACTTCGGGCATCGAGACGGTCGGACGGACGGCGCCGGACCCGCCGCCGGAACCGCCCACCTCCCAGATCCCGGAGCCGGATTCGCCACCCCGATTCGGGTACCACCCCGCGCTCGACGGCCTGCGGGCCCTCGCGGTCTTGGCGGTGATCGCCTACCACGACAACTACTCGTGGGCGAAGGGCGGTTTCCTCGGCGTCGACACGTTCTTCGTGCTGTCGGGCTTTTTGATCACCACGCTGCTCGTCGTGGAGTTCCGCCGCGAGTCGACCATCCGCTTCGCCCAGTTCTGGGCACGCCGGGCCCGCCGGCTGCTCCCCGCGCTGTTGTTGGTCCTCGTCTTCGTGGCGTTCTACACCCACCTGGTCGTCCTGCCGTGGGAACGCAACGGCGTGCGCGACGACATGTTCGCCAGTCTCTTCTACGTCGCCAACTGGCGATTCATCTTCGACCAGCAGGGCTACTTCCAGCTCTTCGCCGCGGCCTCTCCCCTGCGGCACATGTGGTCACTCGCGATCGAGGAGCAGTACTACCTCGTCTGGCCGTTGGTCGTCCTGGCGTGCCTGCGGATCGGGCGCGGCTCGACCCGGATCCTCGCGGTCGTGTGCGCGTCCGGTGCCGCGGCCTCGGTCTTCTCCATGCAACTGCGCTTCCAGACCGGCGACCCTTCCCGCGCGTACTACGCCACCGATGCACGCGCGCATTCGCTGCTCGTCGGCGCGTTGCTTGCGCTCGTGCTGCTCGCGTGGAAGCCCGGTGCCCGGGCTCGCCGCCTGCTCGCGGCCGCGGCGGTCCCGGCGATCGCGATCGTGCTCCTCGCGGCGCGCTTCACGTCGGGCACCGGTTCGCGCTACTACCACGGTGGTTCGGCGTTGTTCGCGATCGTCGTCGCCGTGCTGATCGCCGGCCTCCTGCAGCCCGGCCCCTTGGCGTCGGTGCTGGCCCTGCGCCCGGTCGCCTGGCTCGGCCAGATCTCCTACGGCCTGTACCTGTGGCACTGGCCCATCGACGTCTGGCTCGTGCCGTCACGGGTGCACGTCGGGAACACGACCCTCAATCTGTTGCGCCTCGGAGTGACGCTCCTCGTGGCGGTCGCGTCGTACTACCTCGTCGAGCGGCCGGTCCGGGCGCGCGCGTGGAGCCCGCGGATCTCGGCGGTCGCGTTCGTACCCACTGCCGCCGTCATGGCCGTCGTGATCAGCGCGTCGGCCGTGGGCGCCGCGGCGCCGCCCGGCTTCATCTGGGGCTTCGGCGATCCGTTCGTCTGCGGCAAGCCGCCCGCGAAGGAAGCGCTCGAGGCAACGACCGCGAATCGCACGAGCGGTCCGTTACCGCTGCCGGCCTCGGCGCGCCGGCAGCGGATCCTCCTCGTCGGCGACTCGACCGCCTGCAGCCTGTGGCCGGGTCTCGACGTGGTCGGCGCCGCGGAGGGCATCGCGACCGACCAGGGAGCGGTGTTCGGGTGCGGGGTCGCCAGCGGTCAGATCACCACGACCCGCAACGAACGGATCACACCGAACTCGCAACGGTGCGCGACGCTCACGGATACACAGGAGCGAGCCGCGTTGGCCCGGGCCCGCCCGACGATCGTGCTGTGGATGAGCATCTGGGAGAAGTCGGATCTCGTCGTCGACGGCCACACGGTCGTGGCCGGGACACCAGCCGGCGAGAAGGAGATCATGGCGCGCATGGACGCCGCACTCGCGCGGCTCACTGCCGGCGGCGCACGAGTGGTGATGGTCACGGAAGCCCCACCCGCACCCAACCCGGCCGACGGCACCTACACCACCAGCGTGAAAGCCGACGACGACGGTTACGTACGCCTGAACGCGCTGTTGGCGCGGTTCCAGGCGCGCCACCGCGGCCAGGTCACGCTCATCGACCTCGCGTCGAAGCTCTGCCCGAACGGCGAGCCGTGCCCGGAGAAGGTCGACGGCATGCACGCCCGGCCCGACGGGCGCCACCTCACCCCGACGGCTGCAACCTGGGCCGCGCGCTGGATCCTCTCGCAGATCTTCGGGACCGGGCGATGACGACGTTGCTCGCGCCCGCCGACGACGAACCGGAGGTGCGAGTGCCGTCGCGTTGGCGCGGGCTCGTGCTCGGCGCCCCCGCGTACCTGCCCGCGCTCGATGATCGCGATCGGCGGCTGGCAGCACCGTTGGATGGACGAGGACGCGTTCATCAACCTACGCATCGTCGACCAGATCTTCGCGGGCCACGGTCCCGTCTTCAACGCCGGCGAACGAGTCGAATCCGCGACGAGCACACTGTGGCTCTTCGTACTGGTCGTCGTCAGGCTGGTGTTCGGCGCGTTCACCTCGATGGAATGGATCGCGCTCCTCGCGAGCCTGGGCTCGGCGATCGTGGCGTTCGCAGTCGCCGGAAAGGCGACCCGATTGCTGCATCGGGGCGAGGACGGCGTCGTCGTGCCGGTCGGCCTCATCCTCGTCGCGTCGGTCGCGGTCGTCTGGGACTTCTCGACGTCGGGCCTGGAGATGGGCCTGGTGTGGTTGTGGATTGCCGCGACCTGGTACGTGTTGATCGCGGCGGCACGCGGCGTCGAGCTCGGCGGGCGCAAGCGATTCGCGTTCGGCGTCGTCATCGGCCTCGCGCCACTCGTTCGGCCCGACCTCGGAGTCATCGTGGCGTGCGTACTCGTCGCGTGGTTCATACTCGTGCGCCCGCGCCGCGTCGTGTTCGACCTCGCCGCAGTCCTCGCGCTCCCCGTCGCGTACCAGATCTTCCGCATGGGCTACTACGCCACCGTCGTGCCCACGACCGCGCTCGCCAAGGACGCGGGCGGGCTCTACATCGGCCAGGGCTGGAAGTACGCGACGAACTTCATCGGCCCCTATCGGCTGTGGCTCACCGCCATCGTCATCGCCGCGACCATCGTCTACCGCTTCTTGGCCAATCGCGATCGGCGGATCGCGATCGCGACGGCCGCCATGCTCGCGGGCGGCCTCGTGCACGCGCTCTACATCATCGCCATCGGCGGCGACTACATGCACGGCCGCTTGCTCCTCCCCGCGTTCTTCGCGCTGGCGCTGCCGGCTTCGATCGTCGTACGGCCTGGCGCCATCCGGTCGATCACCACCGATCGGCGGTCGCTAGCCGTCGTCGGCATCAGCGCGTTCACGGCGATCTGGGCACTGTGGAGTGTCGTCGCGTTCCGTCCGCCACCGAACCAGAAGTCGTATCTGCTCAGCCCGATCAGCGACTGGCGCGCGGTGTCGGGCGCCAGTCTCCATCCGAAGGACACCCAGTTCGGCCTCAACGGCTACGAGGCCGCGGCGCTGTACGCCCGGGGCGTGCGGGGCTACTTCCGGATCACCGACATGCAACCGCGCCCCGGGATCAACGCCGACGCATTCGTCCTCACACTCGGATCCATCGGCGTTCCCGCGTACGACGCGGGCCGCCACATCTGGGTCGTCGACATCGGCGGGCTGGCCGAACCGCTCGCGGCCCGAACCGCACCGGTACCGGGAAGGACGGCCGGCCATCGCAAGCAGATCGACGACTCGTGGTACGACGCGCGCTTCGGCGCGACGACGAGCAGCCCGAAGGACGCGGCCGCGCGGCGCGCGGCTCACGTGCGGCCCGATCCCCGGGCTGTTGGAAGCCGTCGACGCGAAGATGACGCCCGGGCGCTTCTTCTCCAATATCTGGCACAGCGTCGGGTACACGACCATGCGCATACCGAGCGACCCCGAGGCCGCCGTCCAGAAATGGTGCCCCGGGAAATAGCTACGCGGTGATGCGCGCCAACGCGGCCAGGATCGCGCCCGTAACTTCTTCGACCGGCCGAGCCGCGTCGACGGTGACGAGGATGCCGCGCTCGTCGTAGAAGTCGAGGATCGGACGCATGTTGTCGTGGAACAACTGGAGCCGGTGCTCGATCACGTCGGTGTCGGCGTCGTCGACCCGACCGCCGACCGCCCGGCCCGCGAGCCTCTGCCGCGCGACCTCGTCGTCGAGCGCGAGATATACCGCGGCGTCGGGGTCGAGACCTCGTGCGGCCGCGAGCTGGTGCGCCCGTTCGGCCTGCGCCCGGGTACGCGGGAACCCGTCGAGGATGTAGCCGCCGGACTCGGCCGGCGCACTCACCGCCTCGCCCACGACCTCGAGCACGACATCGTCGGGAACGAGATCGCCGCGCGCGAGCCGGTCGGCCACCTCGACGCCGAGTTCGCTCTGCGCCGCGACGTGCGCGCGCAGCAGCTCACCGCTCGCGATGTGGGGCACGCCGAGGCGTCGGGCGAGTAGCTCGCCTTGTGTTCCCTTGCCGGAACCCGGCGCGCCGAGCAGCACGATTCGCACGGAGCATGATCGCGCGGGTTGTCGTCCGGGCCCCCACCGCGGTACCCGGCAATCTTCCGGCCGGCGCCCGACCGATGGCGCCGGATCTACGGGCCGGCGACCGCGGCGCCGGCGTTCCCCCCGCAGAGTCGCGCCGGCGAGCGGCGCAGCCGTCTCCCGAAAGCGGGCCATGACCTGCTCGAACGACGCCGGGCGGGCGAACAGGTAGCCCTGACCGAAGTGGCACCCGAGGCGCTGAATCCGCCGCAGCTTGCGGTCGGTGTCGATCCCCTCGGCCACGACCTTCAGGTCGAACGCTCGCCCCAGCTGCACCATCATCTGCAAGAGGACGAGGTCGGAGCTTTCGTCTTCGAGCACCGCGACGAACGACCGGTCGATCTTCAGCTCGTCGATCGGAAGCTGTTGCAGATACGTGAGGGAGCTGTAGCCGGTCCCGAAGTCGTCGAGCGCGATGCGCACGCCGAGCGCCTTCAGCTCGTCGAGCAGGGCCACCGTCTCGGCCGCGTCGTCGACGAGTACCGACTCCGTGATCTCGAGACCGAGCAGTTCCGGCGGGAGCTTCGACTCCCGCAACACACTCTCGACCGCTTCGACGATGGAGGGGCTGTCGAACTGGCGGGGCGACACGTTGACGGAGACGCCGACACCGGGTGCGACGTCCTGCCAGCGGGCGCAGTCGAGCGCGGAACGCT
The DNA here is from genome assembly GCA_963839575.1 of uncultured Actinomycetes bacterium. Classification (GTDB taxonomy): domain Bacteria; phylum Actinomycetota; class Acidimicrobiia; order IMCC26256; family PALSA-610; genus PALSA-610. Next base: position 597,028 of record CAWIVQ010000003.1, read on the forward strand.
GCAACATCCACTCGCCGATCGGGTGGATGAGACCGGTTTCCTCGGCGATGCCGATGAACTCGTCGGGCGGCACGAGCTGTACGTCGGGACGTTTCCACCGCACGAGCGCTTCGAGATGCGTCGGTCGGCCCGAGGTGAACGCGACGATCGGCTGGTAGTGCGCGACGAGCTCATCGCGGTCGATCGCGCGCCGGAGCGCGGACTCGAGCTCGAGCCGAGCCGAGACGAAGGTCTGCATGCGCTCGTCGAAGAGCTCGATGCGGTCGCGCCCGCGGTCCTTCGCCCGGTACATCGCGGAGTCGGCGTGCCGCACGAGCTCGTCGGCGTGCTCCGTGCCGCCGTTCCACACCGCCATGCCGATCGACGCGGTGAGCATGACCTCCTCGGCGCCGAGGACGAACGGCGCGCGCAGCGCCGCGGCGAGACGTCCGGCCCGGTCGGAGATCTCGTCGATGTCGCGTGCTTCGTCGCAGAGTACGACGAACTCGTCGCCGCCGAGCCGGGCCACGCTGTTGGCGTCGCCGGAACCGGCCCGGAGGCGCTCGGCCACCTCCACCAAGAGGGCATCGCCCTGCGTTGTGCCCCAGGCTGTCGTTGACGTGCTTGAACCGATCGAGGTCGAGCAACAGCACACCGACGACCGAACGGCGACGCCTTGCCCTCCGGATGGACTCGTCGAGACGGTCGATCAGGAGCTTGCGATTGGCGAGACCGGTCAGCTCGTCGTACAGGCCGCGCTGCTCGAGCGCGCGGGCGGTTTCCTTCTCCTTCGAGACGTCCCGCACGATGGCGGTCGTGATGGTCCGACCGTCGATCGTCGTACGGGAGACCGCGATACGCGCCTCGAACTCCGAGCCGTCCGAGCGGACGGTGACGATGTCCATCGGCACACCGGTTCGCACCGCGCCGCGGGCCTTGCGCACCCACATCCCGGTCTCGTCGGAGCCCGGGATCAGGTCGACGTACGGCGTACCGACGACGTCGGCGGCCGAGAGGCCGAAGATGCGCTCGGCCGCCTGGTTGAACTCGAGAATCGTGCCGTCGTCGTCACTCGCGATGATCGCGTCGGCAGCGGTTTCGAGGATGCTGCGCATGCGCAGCTCCGACATGCGCAGCGCGTCTTCGGATCGCCGGCGCGCATCGATGTCGTGCATGCTCAGCACCAGGCCGCGGATCTCGGGATCATGGAAGCGATTCGCGACCGAGCACTGGAACCACCGGTAATCGCCGTCGGCGCGCAGCAGGCGCAGCTCGACCATCGGCGCGACCGTCGCGTCTCCTGCGACCGCAAGAAATCGTTCGACAACCGCGTCGCGGTCGTCGGGATGCACGAGGTCGATCGTGCAACGGCCGAGTACCGCGTCTACCGGGAACCCGAGCAACGACTCCACGGCCGGCGACACCCACGAAAGACCGCTGTCGACGCCCGCGATCGCGACGATGTCGGAGCTGTCCTGCGACAGCGCGGCCGCCCGCGTCCGCGCGTCGACGAGATCACCGATGTCGTAGGTCATGAGCGCGACGACATCGGGCTCCACCGGCACGGCGATGAGCCGCCGCCACGTCGTCGAGCCCGAAGGCAGGCGCAGGTCTCGATCGGCTTCGGCCCGAGCGCCCGTGGTCAACGCCGCTTCGAGGACCCCGTGGATCGCGCTGCGGTTGAGCTCATCGACGTGCGCGGAGAGGCGGCTTCCCGTCGCGGGTGCGGCGTCCGGCATCCAACAGCAGCGGACCGACGCGTTCTCGTCGATGACCTCCCAGTCGGCGAGCCCATCGAGACGAACGGCGCGGAAGACCACGAACCCGACCCCGGCGCCTTCCAGCGCGGACCGCGCGAACTGTCGCACATCGGATTCAGGCCGCACCTCAGGTCTATCGGCGGCGCCATCACCGGGGATGAGGGCATAAAGCCGGCGGCGACCCGGCCGGCAACCGCCACCGCGGGGATGCACCATCCGCCCGAATTCTCCTGCCGCCGAGGCCGCGCCGGCGCCCAGGCCCGACGCCGACAAAGCGCGTGAAAGGGCGCGAAGCGCGCCCGGGCGAGTCGTACCTCCCGGCCCATGGCCGACGGAGCCGGGCCACTCGCGCGCGTCGGACCGCCACCAAGCGCACGGCTGGCGACCCGTCGCTACGACCTCCGGGCGGTGTCGGCGTCGGCGTCGAGGTCGACGGCCGCGGCCACGAACTGCGAGTTGTAGAGGCGCGAGTACGGACCGTCGTGCGCGAGCAGCTCGTTGTGCGAACCCTGCTCGACGATGCTGCCGTTCTCCATCACCAAGATCACGTCGGCGCCGCGGATCGTCGACAGCCGGTGCGCGATCACGAAGCTCGTGCGATCCTTGCGCAGTGCGTTCATGGCCTCCTGGATCAGGACCTCGGTGCGGGTGTCGACGGAACTCGTCGCCTCGTCGAGAATCAGGATCGCGGGGTCGGCCAGGAACGCGCGGGCGATCGTCAGCAGCTGCTTCTGTCCCGCACTGATGTTGTCGCCCTCCTCGTTGATCAGCGTGTCGTAGCCGTCCGAGAGCGAGTGCACGAACCGATCGACGTACGTGGCGCGGGCGGCCTCCAGGATCTTCTCGTCACTCGCGCGCGGGTTGCCGTAGGCGATGTTGTCGCGGATGCTCCCGCCGAACAGCCAGGTGTCCTGCAACACCATGCCGATCTTCGACCGCAGCTCCGAGCGCGGGATCGACGAGATGTCGCGCCCGTCGAGGGTGATCACGCCACTGTTCAGCTCGTAGAAGCGCATGATGAGGTTGACGAGCGTGGTCTTCCCCGCGCCGGTGGGGCCGACGATCGCAATCGTCTGGCCGGGTTCGGCCACCAACGAGAGCGACTCGATGAGCGGGCGATCGGGGTCGTAGGAGAACGTGACGTCGCAGAACTCGACGCGGCCGCGCACCGGGGGCGCGCCGGTGGTGGCGGCCGCGTCGGGACTCTGCTCCTCGGCGTCGAGGAACTCGACCACGCGCTCGAACGATGCGATGCCCGACTGGAACACGTTCATCATGGACGCGACCTGCGTCAGCGGCATCGAGAATTGGCGGGAGTACTGGATGAACGCCTGGATGTCGCCGACCGTGATCGCACCGCTCGCCACCCGCAGGCCGCCGACCACCGCGACGATCACGTACTGGATGTTCCCCATGAACATCGTCCAGGGCTGCATCAGGCTCGACATGAACTGCGCGCCGAACGACGACTCGTACAGCTCGTCGTTCGTCTCGCGGAAACGCTGCTCCACTTCGCGCTGGCGGCCGAACGCCTTCACCACGGCGTGGCCCGTGAACGTCTCCTCGATCTGCGAGTTGAGCAGCCCGGTGCTCCTCCACTGCGAGATGAACTTGGGTCGCGAGCGCCGCGCAACCGCCCGCATACCCCACACGGAGATCGGAACCGTCGTCAGCGCCACGACCGCCAGCAAGGGCGAGATCGTGAACATCATCACCGCGGTGCCGATGAGCAGGAGTACCGACGTCAGCATCTGGCTCAAGGTCTGCTGCAAGCTCTGGGCGACGTTGTCGATGTCGTTCGTGACCCGGCTCAGCAGATCGCCACGTGACTGCTTGTCGATGTAGCTCAGCGGCAGGGCGTTGACCTTCGCCTCGACGTCGGAACGCAGCGTGAACATGAGCCGCTGGATGACCCCCGCGAGCATGTACGCCGCGACGATCGACAACCCGGAGGAAGCCGTGTAGAGCGCGACCGCCTGCAACAGCACGTGGTGTAACGCACCGAAGTCCATGTGGTGGCTGACGACGCCGCGGATGATGAGGTCGGTGCCGTGACCGAGCACACGGGGTCCGAACACGTTGAGCACGGCGCTGGTGATCGCCACCAGCGCAACGACGACGAGCACCACCCGCATCGGGCCGAGCATGCCGATCAGGCGACGGAGCGCGTTCTTGAAGTCCTTCGAGCGTTCGCCGGGGACGCCGGCCGAGTTCCAGCGGCCCGCGGCCCGGGTCTCGGGCGCCGCGAAATCGAGCTCGTCCTTGTCTTGTTCCTCGTGGTCGTCGATGAGCGTCATGCGGCGCTCTTTTCGCCGATCTGCGACTGCACGATCTCGGCGTAGGTCGGGCAGTCCTTGATGAGCTCGTCGTGGGTGCCCCGCCCGATGACGACACCATCTTCGAGTACGAGGATGTCGTCGGCGGAAGAGATCGTCGAAACCCGCTGGGCCACGATGACGACCGCGGAGTCCTTGGTGTATGGGCCGAGCGCGGCACGTAGCCGCGCGTCGGTGGTGAGATCGAGCGCCGAGAACGAGTCGTCGAACACGTAGATGTCGGGCTTGCGGACGAGGGCGCGCGCGATCGACAGGCGCTGGCGCTGCCCTCCCGAAACGTTGACGCCGCCCTGTTCGATGCGCGCGCTCAAGCCGCCCGGCATCCTGCGAACGAAGTCGGCCGCCTGCGCGACCTCGAGCGCCTCCCACATCTCTTCCTCGGTGGCGTCGGGCTTGCCGTACTGCAGGTTGCTGGCGACGGTGCCCGAAAAAAGGTACGGCCGTTGGGGCACGAGGCCGATCGTGCTCCACAACACGTCGGGATCGAGGTCGTGCACGTCGACGCCCCCGACCTTCACGGTGCCTTCGGTGCTGTCGAACAGCCGCAGGATGAGGTTGACGAGCGTCGACTTCCCCGCACCGGTGCTCCCGACGATGGCGGTGGTCTGGCCCGGCGCGGTGGCGAACGAGATCCCGGTCAGCACCGGGTGCTCCGCGCCCGGGTAGTGGAAGCCCACGTCGTCGAACTCGAGCGCGCCCGGCGTCAGCACCTTGCGGACGGGGTCGACCGGCGGCACGACGCTCGGATCGGTGTCGAGCACCTCTTGGATGCGGTCGGCCGAGACCGACGCACGCGGGATCATCGAGATCATGAAGGTGGCCATCACGACCGACATGAGGATCTGCACGAGGTACGAGAGGTACGCCACCAGCGTCCCGACCTGGATCTGGCCCGAGCTCACCCGGCTGGCGCCCAACCAGAGCACGCCGACGCTCGAAGCGTTGATGAGCAGGTTGACGGTCGGGAACATCGACGACATCAGGCGGCCGGCCCGCAGCGACACCTCGGTGAGGTCGGCGTTGGCCTGACTGAAGCGTTGCGCCTCCTGCGGCTCGCGTACGAAGGCGCGCACGACGCGGATGCCGGTGATCTGCTCGCGCAGGACGCGGTTGACCTGGTCGATCCGTTCCTGCATGAGCCGGAAGGCGGGGACCATCCGGGACACGATGAGGCCGAGCACCACACCGGCAACCGGCATGGCCACGACGAGAATGATCGAGAGGCCGACGTCCTGGCGCAATGCCATGATCACGCCGACGACCATGGTGATCGGCGCCGCGATCGCCATCGTGCACGCCATCACCACGAGCATCTGCACCTGTTGCACATCGTTGGTGATCCGCGTGATCAGCGAGGGTGCGCCGAAGGTGCCGACCTCACGAGCCGAGAAGTCGGTGACTTGGTGGAACAGGTTCTTGCGCAGGTCGCGCCCGAAGCTCATCGCGACCTTGCCGCCGAAATACACCGCCGCGACCGAGAACGTGATCTGGATCAGCGCGAAGAACAGCATCACCGCGCCCCACGTGTAGATGTAGTGCGTGTTCCCGAGCAGGACGCCCTTGTCGATGATCCGCGCGTTGATCGTCGGCAGCGTGAGCGCGGCCGACGTCTGCACGGTCTGCAAGACGACGATGAGCAGGAGCGTCCGGGCGTAGGGCCCGAGGTGCGACCGCAACAGCCGCCTCAGCACGACCCTTCCTTTCCGTTCGATCCGCCGACGCCGTGCAGGAACAGCTGCACGAGCTCGTCCGGCGACGTGGGTTCGCCCACGAGCATGGGATGCGTCGTCGACAACGTGAGCGCGCGCGCAGCAGCCGCGCCGCGACGATCGGCTCGACCGTGATCTCGCGCGCGGTTGGCCTCGAACATGCGGACGAGCGCGTCGCTGTCGGCCATCGGCCGGCGCGTCATCTCGTGGAATCGCGTGCCGACGCTCGACGCCACCCGCCAGATGTCGATGACGCGCTGTTGCATGATCACGACCGCGGCGAAGAGCCACTCCTCGAAGGCGAGCCCGGCCGGGATCCCCGTGAGCGCCGCTTCGAGCGGCTCGCGATCGAGCGCGGCCTCGATCACCGCGGCGATGATCTCGTCCTTGTCGGCGAAGACCCGGAAGATCGTGCCCTCGGCGATCCCGGCCGCCTCGGCGATCTGGCGGCTGGTCACCCGGTCGCCGTGCTCGAGCAGCAACGGGAGCGTCGCGGCGACGATCATCGACCGGCGCTCGTCGGGCGGTAGGGCGGTCGCCCGCTTGGTCTTGGTCGCTGTCGCCGGGCCGTTCACGGCGACGCACTGTAGCTGAGTGAGCCCTCACTCAGAGACTCGGGGGCGGGTCGGAGCCGCGCCTCGATCCGTCGGCCGGTCTCAGGCGGGCAGACGCCCGTCAGTCTCGGCGGGCCGTGGGCAACAGATGCGTGTGGGCAAGGGTCCGGGCCAGCGCGAAGCTCCCGATGGCCAGGACCGCGAGACCGGGAACGATCTGGAAGTTCTCCGAGTCGCCGTCGTAACCGGGAAAGAGGCGTGGAAGATCGTTGGCGGCCCGGGTGAGATACACGATCGCGAGCCCGACACAGGCAACCCCGACGAGTCCGAGTACGGCGTAACCGCTGTCGGTCACCTCGAAGGTGACTCCGGCCGCGATCGCCGACTGCGTGACCAACAAGACGCCTCCCGCAGCGATGAGGAGGAACGACCAGCCCGCGGGCGCACCCCGAGCGAGCAGGATCGGGCCGCCGATGACGGCGACCACGCCGCAGAGGATCTGGAAGGCATCGGTTCGACGGATCGGCGTCATGTCACACCCCGGAAGGACTCGGCGTGATCGTTCGAACCGACTCTGACGAATGATTCTGCACGTCGGCTGTGAATCCACCGAACTGCGGAGTCGTCGACCGCGGCGTGCGCGACTACTCGCACGCGACCGCGCGCGCACGACCACCGTGCGCGCACGACCGCGCGAGACTGCGCGCTTCACCATCGACGGTGACGATCGACTTCTCGCTTCGTCCCAGCAGATCGCGCACCCGTAGCACGGGCGCCGGTAGCTGATTCCGGCGCGGGTGCCGACTGCCGCTATCGTCAAGCCACACCCGCCGCACTGAGGTCGCGAAGCGTGGCACGCGCGTGATGGAGCGCAGCGACGGGTGCGCTTGACGTCAACCCGAGTTACCGCAAGTGTGCATTCACACGTTCTCGGTTGAATCGTGCGTTCTCATGTCGACGCGACCCACGGGCGAGACATCAAAGGGGACGCGGGAATGCGGCGACTCGGTCACGTCCCCGCTCTCGACGGCATTCGCGGCATAGCGATCGCGATCGTTGTGCTTGCGCACAGCGGCGACCCGCTCCTTCAGTCCTACGACCACGCCGCCACATACACGCGACTGACGCGGGGCGGCTGGCTGGGCGTCGACATCTTCTTCGTCCTCTCCGGGTTCCTCATCACATCGCTCCTGCTCCAAGACGCAACCCGGCTCCGCCTTCGAGCGTTCTACACACGGCGCGCGTCTACGCCTCTTGCCTGCGCTCTGGGTATTGCTCGTCGTGTGCGTGTTCTACGCGAACACCGCTCACATAGCGCCGTCGAATGTGAACAAGTCGGCCGTCGCAGCCGTGTTCTATGTGAGCAACTGGTTCATCGTTCGGTATCCGAGCTCGGGGACGCAACCCTTGGGCCATCTGTGGTCGCTGGCGGTCGAGGAACAGTTCTATATCCTGTGGCCCTTCGCGCTCGCCGCGCTCGTCGCGTTGCGGCGCCCGAGGTTGGTGCCGTTCATACTCGCCACGACGATCGGTCTGGTCGCGGCTCATCGCTATCTGATCTGGCGATCGCAGGGCTGGCTCCCGCCATTCGTCCGGACCGACACCCGCGCCGACGCGCTACTGATCGGTGCAGCCGTCGCGTGGATCTGGACGCATGGCTGGACGCCCAGTAGGGGACTCGCCATCGCCGCGACCATCGCGTCCGCCGGCGCAGCAGGTATGGCCTACGCCACCTACCCGTTGTCGCCATTTTGGTATCGCGGCGGCATGACGTTGTTCGCCGTGCTCGTCAGCGTCGTCGTTCTCGCCGCGGCCGACGGACGCTGGATCGCATGCCGAGTGCTCGAGATGCGGCCCCTCGCGTTTCTTGGCCGCGTGTCGTACGGCGTCTACCTCTGGCATTTCCCGATCTTTGTCACCGTTGCCCGCCAAGCGTGGCCGTGGCCGACGCGGGTCGTCGTCGGGCTCGGCGGGACAGCCGTGGCAACGGCGCTGTCGTGGCGGTTCGTCGAACAACCGGCCCATCGATTGCGCTCGCGACTGAAGGCGTCACGACCGTCGGAACCGGAGGCCCGGAGCCGCTCGGGCCACCGAGGGCTGCCGCCCGAATTCGACCTCGACCTGGTCGCGTCCGCGACGAGCGACTCCCCTCCTCTCGAGACGCTCGGCGCCGCCATGACCGACGAAGAGATCGAGAGCACGTCGAGCTAGGAACACGGCGTGCCCTGGAGAGATTGCGTCACGCGGACGACGCCGGGCTTGGTTGCCAGAACGTGCGTCCATCCGTCGGTGCTCTTGGCAATGCAGCCGTTGCGATCGACGTACCAGCGCGGCGACATGTGGATGCGAACGGTGAGCGCACCGGGAGCGCGGACGTCGAGGGTGAAGCCGTCGGGTTGCACGCTCACGACGTCGGCGGGTCCCTCGACGAGACCGTGGTAGCCGCTGAACTTCCAGACGCGCCAGTGGGCGTTGTGCCACGCCGGCTCGAGATACGCGAGTCCGTGGAGAATGAGGGTCTTCTCTCGAGTCGACGAGCTGTCAAGCCGCGCGTCCGCCAGCGCGACGTATTCGACGCCGTTGGCGGCAAGCCAGGTCTCGTAGGTGGCGGCGTCGAGGGTCCCGCCGTAGAAGATGGGGTTGTAGCCGATGTCGAGCTGGCGCTCCCAGCCCCGCGCGAGCGGCACTTGCGGCGAGAGATACGCGCTCTCCCAGTGTCGGTACGTGGACGGAACCTCGACGCGACCGACGGTGGGCGGCGCCGAGCCGAGGAAGGTGAGCAACGGCTGGTAGTAGCTGCGATGGGTCGAGGGGTCATGCGTCGCGGCCGTGATCGTGTCCAGGGTCGGCGCCCATTGCCACACGAGCAACGGCACCGCGAGCGTTGCCAGGAGTATCCGACGGCGCGGCGCGAGCACGCACAAGAGCAATGGTCCGGCCGCGTACTGACCGAATCGGTTGATGTTCTCGCCGAGCGGAGAAGCAACGACGAACGCGCCCACGGCGACGACGCCGTAGACGATCGCACCCCAACGCAGCTCGACTTGATGTCGCGGTGTCAAGAGAAAGAACAGGGCGCAGACGCTCAAGTCCCACATGAGCGCAGAGGCGGGAAAGGGGTAGGACCCACCGCCGGGAAACAGCGCCGCGGCGATGAGCGTCGGCGCGACCGCGGCCGCAGCAACGACTGCAGCTGCGGTGCGGCGGTCGCGCAATGCGAGACCCCACGCGGCCACACCGATCGCGAGGAACAATCCGGCCAAGGGGCTCGCCAAGGGAGCCGCCAACGCGCACACGACGGCGAGGGCAGTCTTGCGATGCTGTAGCGCGAAGATCGCCGCGAGCGCGATCGCGACGCCGAATGCAAATGTGATTCGTCCGACGACGAGGTTGGTGACCGTCCCCGCGGCGAACCAGAGGGATCCGAGCCGAGATACGGGCGAAAGCGCGCGTTGCACGATGCGCTCGAACAGCAGAGCGGAGGCCACACCGCTCAACGCGCCCAGGAGCCGCGCGCCCGTCAACGCGCCCAGCACGGGCGAGAGCACGCTGTAGCCGAACGTCGCGTGCCCGGCGAACCATTGGCTGTCCCACAACACGAGTCCGTACCGTCGGTACAGCTCGACGCGATACACCTGAGCGGGGAGATCCGAACCTCGCCACCCGAGCAGCAGCACCAACATCGCGAGCAGTCCGGACGCAGCACCGGCGATCGCGAGATTCGACCACTGCGACCTCGTGCGCAGGACACCGCTGACACCGCCCGGACCGTTCAGCGCAAGCTCAGTCATGCGACGGCGACGATATCTTCGCCGAGCGACGGCGACTCGCCGGGTTCCATCGCGACGACCTATCCCCGTCATAGCCATCGCCTATTGGAAAGACCCGATTGGCGGCAATGATGCATGGAGCCGCCGGCGCCTCCGGTCGTGACACTCATCGGTGGTGGTAGTCACGCCGTCGCCCTGACGTATTTCCGCGGTGACGCTCACGTCACGCAGCCGTGCCGCTACAGGCGATCCGGGCCTCTTCGAGAACGTGCCCGAGGTTCGCCACCCGCTCCAGGGCAAGGAACGCACCCAATGGCCCCTCTTACGCAGGGCCGGCGCGGTCGATCAGACGACGTGGTCCGACGTCGCTGGATCGTTCTCGGTGGACTGCCGCTGATGCTGGCGCTGCTGGTGGCGGTTCGGCCGAACGCGTTCGGGAACGGCCGCTTCTTCAACCTCTACAACGTGGCGATGTTGGCGAGCGTCGCGGTCTTGGTCTTCGGAGTGTGGCGCTGGCGTCCGAGGCCGTTGTGGCCGTGGGTGATGATCGCGCTGACGATCGGGCTTTGGGTCACCGGCGATCTCGTGTACGGGTCGTACGCCTCGCCACCGACGGTGTCGTTCGCCGACGTGTTCTATCTCGCGGGGTACGTGACGCTCGTTCTCGGCGTCTTGCGGCTGGTGAGGGTCGGGGTCGGCCAGCGGAACGCAGACAGCATCCTCGACATGGCGATCGTCGGCGTGGCTGCGATGTACGCGTCGTGGGCGCTCGTGATCGAGCCGACGTGGGCGACGGAGCGACGTCTCGTACGCGGCTCGTCTGATCCTCGTGACCTATCCGGTGATGGACGCGGCGCTGCTCGTTCTGCTCGCTCAACTGTTGCTCGGATCGCGACCCACGCATGTCGCACGTCTTCCTCGCTCTGGGGATGGCCATCGTGTTTGCGGGTGACATCGGCTTCGCGGTCCTGCAGCAGACCAACGTCGTTCACATCGTGGTCGATCCTGGATGCGAGCTGGCCGCTCGGGTATGCCTTCATCGCGCTCTCCGCGTTGCACCCGTCGGTTCGGGTGCCGCCGCGGCGAGACGGGCGGGTGAGCGACCGTGCGGTCGACCCGAGACGGCTTCTTGCCGCTTCCGCCGCGGTGCTTTCGATCCCGACCGTCGTCGTCATCGCCTACAGCCTCAACGGCGAGTTGGACCGGATGGCGTTGATGACGGCATCGATCTGCTCTGTTCGTGCTCGTCTCGTGGCGGACGCTTCGACTCTACGGTCAGGCCGAGACGCTCCCGGTCGGCGCTCGAGCGATCGAAGCAGTACTTCCGTGAGCTCGCCATGAACTCGAGCGACGCCTTCGCGGTCATCGCCGACAATGGAATGGTGACCGACGCCTCACCGCAGCTCGAGCAGGTGATCGGCTGGTCGCGGGACGACATCGTCGGCACGCCGATCGCCGTACATCTCGACGAGGTCGTGCATCGAGACGATACGGCGCTCGCGACATCGTTCCTCGAGCGGGCGCGGCGCGCGACCGACGGTCGGTCTGCGGAGGTGGAGCTCCGCGTGCGCCGTCCCGACGGGAGCTTCCGATGGGTCGAAGCCCACGGCGACGAACCTCCTCGAGGACCCCGCGGTGCGCGGTGTGGTGCTGAACATGCACGACGTCGACAATCGCAAGCGCGCGGAAGAAGGCGTGGAGAGGGAACGAGCGCGGCTCGAACAGGCGCAGCGAGTCGCCGGGGTCGGCAGCTTCGAACAAGACCCGACCACCACGATGGTCTATCCGTCCGCGGAGTTGTGCCGAGTTCTCGGGATACCCGTGGTTTCACACTTCGCCGTGGAGACGCTCATCGACGCGGTTCATCCCGACGACCGGCTCGCGGTCGGGACGGCGATGCGGGCCAATATCGAGACGGGTACGCCGGTCGGACCTCGAACATCGGCTGATGTGGCCGGACGGGACAGTTCGCTGGGTCCACGTCCGGGTGCAGGCGCGTACGATCGATGACGGCGAGCGCGACCACGCGTCATCGGGACGGTGCTGGACATCACCGACCGCAAGCAGACCGAAGCCGACCTCGCCTATCAGGGACTGCACGACACGTTGACCGGGCTCGCGAATCGGACGTTGTTCCTCGACCGCCTCGACCTCGCTTTGCGTCAGGCCGAACGTGGAGCGGATCCGATCGCCGTCCTGCTCATGGACGTCGACGACTTCAAGGCCGTGAACGACGCTCTCGGTCATGCCGCCGGCGATCAGCTACTCGGCGACCTGGCCGAACGGATCGCGTCGGTGACTCGCGCCGGCGACACCCTCGCCCGACTCGGGCGGCGACGAGTTCGCGGTTCTCCTCGGCGCCCGGCGCGATGCCGCGAACCGCGGAGAACATTGCGAGACGGATCGCAGATCAGCTCACGTCGCCCATTTCGCGTCGGAGACACCGAGGTGACCGTGAGCGTCAGCATCGGCATCGCAGTCGCACAACCGTCGCGAGCATGCCTCCGAGGACTTGCTCCGCGACGCAGATCTGGCGATGTACCTCGCCAAGCAGCACGGAAAAGGGCGCTTCGAGCTTGCTCGCCCGCAGATGCAAGACGAGGCCCTACGGCACCTCGGCGTCGTAACGGATCTTCGCCATGCCCAGGCGGGCGGCGAACTCGAGGTCTTCTACCAGGCCGTCGTCAGCGTCGCCGACGCGACCCCCGCCGGCGCCGAGGCGTTGATCCGTTGGAACCATCCCCGCCGCGGACTCGTGTTTCCGGTCGAGTTCATCAGCGAGGCCGAATCGACCGGCCTGATCGTCCCGATCGGCGATTGGATCCTGAACGAAGCGATGCCGCCAGACCCAAGCATGGCGCCGAGCGGGAACCGTCGACGACGACTTCTACATCAGCGTCAACCTCTCGCCCCGCCAACTCGCCGAACCCGGCCTCGTCGAGCAACGTCGCCCGGGCTCTGATCGAGTCCGGTCTTCCGCCCCACGCGCTCGTGCTCGAGATCACCGAGAGCACCCTCATGCTCGACTTCGACGCCGGCGTCGCCCGCTTGCAGTCCCTCAAGGACCTCGGACTCCGGATCGCGCTCGACGACTACGGCACGGGCTACTCGTCGCTGAACCGACTGGCGAAGCTGCCGGTCGACATCGTCAAGATCGACAAGTCATTCATCGACCAGCTCACCGTCAGCGAAGCCGGCAGAGCGCTCGTGCACAGCATCATCGACGTCGCCAAGGCACTCACATGAAGACGATCGCCGAGGGCGTCGAACGACCAGACCAACGCGTCGCCCTCCAAGAGCTCGGATGCGACTACATCCAGGGCTACCTGTTCGCCAAACCGACACCGCCGGCACAAACCGCAGACCTTCTCCGCCGCCTTGCTCACCCGGCCGGCAAGTCCGACGGGTCATCGCATCCGAGCGGCGGACTCGAGACCACGAAGGTCGCCGCGAACTAACCGCGCGTTCCGTTGCCTTGATCGACGAAGCGAGTGTGCGACAGGAGCGGGCCAACTCTCAGATAGCGACGAACGACTGCGACCTGTCTTGGCCGGTCAGGCTCGCCAGCCGGACTTCAACGGACGAAGGCGATGAGCAGCGAACGCGCGACGAACGCGCGATGGCTGGTACCAACGTTCCTCGGCGCCGAACCGCTCGATCACCACCGACACGTCTTCTGATGGGCGCCGTCGACGCCCAGAATCCCATCGTCGTCCTCCGAACATCGCGTCGGGCAAACACACCCGAAGGTCAAGAGTCACGGCGCGCAACGACCGGCGCTCAGCTCCGGCTGGGCACGGCCCGATGGCTCCACGCACCTCAACTACGACTGCGAAGCTCCTTCCCAGGTCACGTATCCCGTATCGCAGCCCCCGCCCTTCAGTGCGACCAGTCCGACGCGGAGGGCTACCGCTGCCGGGACCCAGTGACCCGCGGTCGAATCGCACCCTCGTCACCGTCACGGAAGCGCTCACCGTGTTCTTCACCGAGACTGAGGGAAGGCCGGCAGGAGTACACAACAGACCATTCGGGTCCGGCTCGCTCCCGACGAACGCTCGTTGTGTCGCATCCCATTTCAAGGGAACTCGGATGCCCTGGAGCGTCTCCGAGCAACCCTTGCTCGTGCACTGGAACGTCGCATGCCTCGGACCGCCGTTGCAGAAGACACCGGGAAATGCGTAGCAGCTCGTCACGTTCGTAGGAATCGCGAACGTTGTCGGCGACTGGGCAGACAACAGAGCGTCCACATCAACCGAGGCAACAGCAGAGTTCAGCTGCCCAAGACTTCGGTCCCGAGTTGCCACAGCAGAGCGGAGTGTCGTGATCTCGTGGTTCCTGTTTGCGGCAACAACACTGGCGCCGATCGCAACTCCCACGCCGGCCGCGGCGAGGAATTCCCGCAAGAACTACAGGGAGCGTGTGCCTACGAGGAAGGTTTCGTCGCCGGGGGAGCAGAACTTCGAGAGTCGGAACGTGTGGGCACGCGCTCCGCTGCCGTTGACGGCCGTCTGCGTCAACGGTTCGGCCACCAAATTCGCTTGCGCGCTGTCCGTTGCCGCCGACAGATCGGATGGCACCAGCAATTCAGATTCGACGCCGGCCGCATGGGCGTCATCTTCTGCTTCGCTCGCCGATTTCCCAGGGTCGAGTTGTGACTCTGCCGGCGCCCTCGATTCTCGACGGACGACCGTGTCTTGCTGGCCTGACCCGCTGTCCGATGCAATTGGACTCAGGTGCCAATCGGAGACGGAAGGATCCGACAGGGAGGCGGACTCTTCGACGACCGAGTCGACGGGCATTGGCACCTCGGTCGGATTCGCCCGGGTTGTCACGGCTTCGAGAACGTTCGTCTCGGACGTTTCGCTCGGGCTTCGTTCCGGACTCCCGAAGGACACCAGCGTAGTCACGTCGCCGTCCGTCGGCGGGACCTGTGCCCAATCCGGCACGCCTCGAATGAGGGTTGCCTCGAGAGGATCATCCGCTGACGAATCCTTGAGATCTACGACTGGCCGAGGAGCATCCGTCGGCGCATTGGTGGCCCGCGATACTCGAGTTTCGGGTGCAAGCGCCGGGTCCGGCGTCGCCGGACGTCGCGGCGTCACCTCGGGTAGAGGTCGCAGAACGTGATCGGCCGGCTCCCGGTGCGCTTGGTTCGGGCGGTCACGGCGTCCGCGTCGGTACCAGTTCGCGCAGCCGCACCCGTCTACCGGTCTGCAGCACGGCCGTCCGGTAGACGCGGGCCGCGACGAGCGCTACACCGACGGTACACACCAGCGTGACTGCGACCGAGAGCAGAAACTGCCACCAGGTCGCCGCGCCGAAGCCGATCAAGGTCGGCATGGCGAAGGGGGCGGTGGGGGGCAAGTATGCGAGCACCTTCAGCAGCAGAGAAGGGTTGCCGGAGCTCGCCCCGGCGAGGGAGACGACGTACCCGAAGATGAGGGGCGCGCTCAGCGGTAGCGCGACGCTTTGCACTTGATCTTGACGTTCGGCCAGCGAGCCGGCGGCGGCGTACAGCCAGCTGTAGAACGCGTATCCCAGGACCAGCCAAGTGAGTGTGGCCGCGACCACGAGTGGGGCGGCTCCTTGCACCAGGCTCGACCCCACCGCCGCGGCCAGAACCAGCGCGAAGGCGACGAGGGCAACCGCTTGGACAAGAGCGACCGCGCCAATACCAATGACCTTGCCGGCGAGCAGCTGGATCGGCCGCACGGTGGCCAGCAACACCTCGACAACTCGGCTCGCCTTCTCCTCCATCACGCCCATGAGCGTCCAAGTGAGGTACTGGTTGAGCACGATGAAGACAAGGACGACGCCGAGCAGTGCCGTGGCCTCCGCCGTCGTGCGGACCTGCTTGGCGGGATGGATGCTCTCGACCGCCAACGGTTTGGCTCGGCCGACGGTCGCAGCCTGTTGCGGGGTCAAACCGGCTTGCGCGAAGGCACGCTGAGCACCAAGGGTCACGGATACGGCCCGCACGAAGCGGGCGCCGGCCGACGTGTCGGACGCCGAGACGGGGTCGTTCACGAGGATGTTCTCTGTCCCGTCGAGGACCATCGCGAGCCGGCCGGCACTGAGTGCGGCGCGTGCGTGCGATACGTCGGACTCGTGCACGATCGTTACCGACAGCCCCACGTCGTTGGCCAGACCTCGCAGCTCGGTGTCGAGCGACGTAGAGCCGGGCACCACGCCTACCGTCTGGCTCGTGGTCGTCGCGGTGTGGATCGTGGGAATGACCACGGCGGCCGCCACCGCGGCGAACAGGATCAGTGTGACCACTCGAAAGAGCCGCCCTCGCATCCGCTCACGGATCTCACGTCCGGCCACGAGGCCGGTCTCGCCGAAGAGATTCCGGCCCCGGAGTCGCGCCGGGAGAACGCCCGTCGGGAACACGTGACCTCGGCCCCGCCGGCGCAGACCGACACGAATCAGAGTGAGCGCCACGGCGGCGGCGATGACGACGGGGAGGGCCTTCATTGGCTCACTGCCTCCCGGAACACTTCGGAGAGACGGCGACGTTCGAAGACGAATTTGGTGACGTGGCCGGCGGACCGCGCCGCGTCCAACACCACGTCGCCGTCGGTTGCGTCGTCGAGGACGAGCCGAACCTCACCGCCGTCCACCTCCGACACGGTGATACCCGGGATCACGCGAGCCCACGTTCCCTGACGGTCTCCGTCCACCCGGACCGCGAGCCGCCGCGCGCCCGGGCGGCCAACTCGTCGACCGTCCCGCTCACCACCAGCCGACCGTGGTCGATGATCGCCACCGACTCACACAGGTCCTCGACCAAGTCGAGTTGGTGGCTGGAGAAGAGCACGCAGCGCCCCGCGTGAGCCCGTTCCACGAGAACCTCGCCAATGGCGTCGATGCCCGTCGGGTCCAAGCCGGCCAGCGGCTCATCGAGGACCAACACCTCAGGGTCGTGTACGAGCGCAGCCGCCAGCTGCACCCGCTGCTGGTTACCGTGCGACAACTCCTCGACCTTGCTCGTTGCCCGGTCCGCCACCCCCAGGCGCTCGAGCCACCCGGTCGTGGCGGCAGCGGCCGTCGACGCATCCATCCCGTGCAACCGACCGATGTACGCGACCTGCTCGCCGACGAGCATGTTCGGATACAGGCCCCGTTCTTCGGGCATGTAGCCGAAGCGGCGTCGTTCCGCGGGTCCGATCCCGGCGCCGTTCCACCGCACCGAGCCGACGTCGAGGTCGGTCAGGCCGAAGATGGCCCGCATCGTCGTGGTCTTCCCCGCGCCGTTCGGGCCCAAGAATCCGACCACCTGACCGGCCGGGACACTGAAACTCAGATCGTCGAGAGCGGTGACGGTGCCGAACCGACGGCTCAGGCCGTCCAGCTCGAGCAGACCTGCCACGGTCGCAGCCTACGTTCCGGGTCCGCGTGCATCGCCGACGGCATTGCTCGCGACCTGTGTGAGCAATGTCTGCCGCGCAGCTACGCGGGCGTCCCACGCGGACCCCGGCGGACCCTGATGGGCGCCGGCGGGCCCGAACCGCCGACCACCGGTTTGTAAGTACGAAAGCGGTGAATCAGAGTGCATCGCGGCATTTCGGGCGCAGCTCCGTCGAGCCCTCCGCCACAACCGCGGAGCGTAGGGGCGTATTGCCGCTCCGGGACCAAGACGTCTAGCGTCTGCACGCATACAGCGAGAAACTGCTTGACGGAGCCACACCTGAAGAAGCACCGAAGGACGCGCGGACGTCGGCTGAGATACGTCTCGGCCCTTGGGTTCGCCGTAGTCATGCTGCCGATCGCGCCCGCTCGGCCGATCGTCAGCAACACAGCCGGACTCGCGACCGACTCCTGGAGCGCGACGGTGACACTGCGCACGCCCGATGGGTGGTACGAGGCACCGATTCACGCCACGCTGCTGCCCGACGGTCGCGTGCTGATGATCGGAGAGGCGCGCCCTACGTGGCCCGCGACCGTTGGGACACAAACTCGAGCGCGCCTCGTGGATCCTCAACCCCACCTCGGCCACCGACGTGCTACCCGCCGAGACAACACCGCAGCAGTTGACGCAACCGGTGGACCTCGACGGCGCGACCTTCATGGGCCTCAAGGTGAGCGACGAGCTGTTTTGCTCCGGCGCCACGCTCACCAGCGACGGGAAAGTGTTCATCGCCGGCGGTACGCGATCGTTCTCCAGCAACGGTTCGCCCGTTGTCGTGCTCGGACTGCCGTACGACACGATGTTCGACCCGGCGAGTACAACGATGAGCCGGGTTCCGGGCTCAATGGTCATCTCCGGCGCCACCGGCACCGCCGGTCGTTGGTACCCGACCACTACTCGCCTTCCGAACGGGAAGATTCTCATCGTCGGCGGATTCGATCGGGTCATCGGCTCGCCTGGACCTTCGTACAACTGGTCGGCCGAGACCTACGACCCCGCAACGGGGCAGCGCACCGTCGTCGCGCCGTTCGGAGGAGTACTCAAGCAAGCCGCAAATACCGACTACACCCAGGAATGGGTACTGCCGTACTCGGGCGCGAAGAGCGATCTCCTCGTCCTCGGCGAAGCAGACGTTCCCCTCACGACGAGCTCGGTCTCGTACTCGTCGTGGAATCAGACCGCGCCGATGCGTCCCGGCGCGACGGGTGTACCGAACCCGGGCTTCGGTCAGTCGAGTGCGATGCTCGAGATCCGCGCCGCAAACCGCGACTTCGGATACTCGAACGGCAGCATTCTGGTGACTGGCGGCGCGATGGGCACCCCGCTCATGAAGCAGGCCGACGTCTACGACCCGATCACCCATACCTGGATCGCAAGCGTCAACACCGGCACTGAACGTCATCACCCCTCCACCATCACATTGCCCGACGGCCGCGTGCTCGTCCTCACGGGACACAACATGGACGGCGACATGGGCATGCTGAACGCGCAGTACATCGACCCGATGAACAACTACTCCGTCACCACCGGCACATCCGCGATGACGCAGATCCGCGGCTATCACACGGTGTCGTTACTGCTCCCCGACGGGCGGGTACTGGTCGGCGGCGGGCGCGACGCGAGCACCGCCACGAGTACCGAAAAGCCGACGTTTCAGTACTACTCGCCCGACTACATGACGAAGCCCCGACCGGCGATCGTGAGCGCGCCGGTGAATATCTCGTTCAAACAGACGTTTTCGATCGTCACTGCCGGAGCCACACCGAAGGAAGCCGTGCTGGTAGCGCTCGGTTCGATGACCCACTCGTTCGACGAGAACCAGCGCGTCGTGCAGCTGCCCGTGGGAGCGGTGCTACCAGGCTCGAATGGAACGAACGTGATGATCACCGGCGGACCGAGCGACTCCTCGAACGCGCCGCCTGGCTACTACATGCTCTTCGTACTCGACCAGAACCGCGTGCCGTCGATTGCCCAGATGGTGCACGTGGGCTGAGGCTCACCTGATGGTGAGCGAGCTCGGTGAACGCGGCCGCGACGCGAGTGCGAGTTTGGGCATCGACACGCCGAGTTGCATCACGGCCACATGGGATGTTCTGCACAAGTGGAGTAGCCACGATCTCGTGGACACTCCAATGACCATCTGCTTCGACCGCAACCAACGAAGCGGCGCCTCCGTCTTCACCACGGACGCGCGCACAACGACGGACGACCGCGAATCTCAACGGACGTCGCACGGCGGCCATCGAGACATCCTGCGGACGCCGGCTCCGCACGGCGTCGGGCATGACTGCGCGATGGCTGGGGACGCAAAGAGCCAGCGTCGCGACGAAATCAGCGTCTGACGCTGCGCGTTCGAAGTGGGCGCTGGCGGGCTCGAACCGCCGACCACCTGCTTGTAAGGCAGGTGCTCTACCAACTGAGCTAAACGCCCGGAACGGGACCGACATCGTATGCCCCCTTCATCGGCCGTCCGCTCTGGCGAAACCGAACCGGTCAGTGCAGGAGGGACACGACTTCGGCCAGGACCAACGCGCCGCCGCCGATGCCGAGCAGGCGCCGCCACGGGTTGACCCCTCGGACCACCTCGTCGACCGCCCACCAGCCCAGCGCGCCCGCTCCGGTCCAATCGTTCGCCGACCGTGCCGCGCCGTCGAGGTGCACGAACCGCCGCAGCCCGACCGTGGCCAAAAAGATCCACAGCGGCGCGTTCGGGAACTGGGCGATCGTGATCCGTCCGGTCCGGCGGTCACGGAAGAGCCAGTCGAAGAGGCGCACCGTGCGCACGTTACGGCCTTCACCGCGCTCGCCGTACCTCATATCGGTCCGGCGGCCGCCGATCGGGAGGGGATGACCCCTTCCGACGCCGGGACAACGGCGGTGCTGTCGACCGGCACCGAGGTCGAGGTCCTCACGCGCTACGAACCGCGGTGGACGACGGGCTTCGAGATCGCGTCCGTCGATCTCGAGCACGACGAGTTCACCTTGCGGCGCCACTCCGACGGTGAAGTTCTCCCCGCATCGTTTCGCGCGAACGTGCTCCGCCCCCGCCGCTGACTACGGCGAGACGTCGTCCTCGGAGACGACCTCGATGCCCGCGGCGCGCAACGCGGCCGCGGTCACCCCTTCCCCGGCGCGCAACGTGCGCGAGAACGTGCCGTCGTACACCTGCGCGCATCCGCACGACGGGCTGCGGGCTTTCAACACGGCACGTCGCGCGCCGACGGCCTGCGCGAGATCTACCGCGGCGCGAGCACCGCGTTCGTACGCGTCGGTGACGTCGTCGCCGTCGATGCTCACGACCCTGTCGCCCACACGCTCGGCCGGGGCGCGAGGAGTCGACAGTCCCCCGCACACCTCGGGACAGATCGGCACCAGCCGGTGCGTCGCCGACAGCGCCTCGACTGCGAGGCGGCGGGAGTGACCTTCCTCGTGATTGCACCGGGTGCCGAGCAGGCACGCCGACACCAACAGAGCCGGCCGGTCGCCAGTGTTCCCGGGGGTCCCCGCGCGCTCAGATTTCCCCACGTCGGCGACTCCCCCGTGTCGGCGGATTTCTTTGCGTCGGCGACGGTATCGGCCACGGGACGCAACCGGTACGAGGTTGGCCGCTCGCAGGCCGGGACTCGCATCCGTGAGCAGCGGGGGGAGGCCGCTCACTTCTCGTTGTCCCGGCCCGCGTGCGCGGCGGGCTGGTCAGGCCGATTGGGCCTGGGGAACCTCGACCTCGGGACGCACCTTGGGCGGGCGCCCGCGCTTGCGCTTCTGGGCGACGATCTTGCCGTTCACGAACAGCTCGCCGCCCCACACACCCCACGGCTCGCGCCGCTCGCGCGCCCCTTCGAGGCACGTCTCCTTCACGGGGCACTCGAGGCAGAACGCCTTGGCCGCCGCGATGTCGTCGAGCTGCTCGGAGAAGAACAGCTCGGTCATCGAGCCGGTCCCATCGTTACAGCGCGCGAGCTCCTGCCAATCGGGTTCTCGGTTGATCTCGTCGGTCTGGAAAGGCTGGATGGCGAACATCGCCGATCACTCCCCGTTTTCTCGTCGATTCGTGTGTTCGTCGTCAGTCGTGGGCGGGTGGGTCGTTCGGTCGGCTGGGGCGGACGGTCGATTTGGGGCCGGACAAAGAGAAAGGCCGCCGGGTTGCCCCGACGGCCTGTGGTTGCTCCCTGGTAGCGGCTGCTACCGATGGGACACCTCGAGGCGTCGGGGCCGGCCATGCTTCGCAGCCGTCGTACCGAGCGAGATCGGCGACCAGGGTGCGAACACGACCGAGACCGGGCACGGTTGGAAGGCACGCACGCGCGCGCTCCCGGCCATGTCGTCGGCCTGGGTTGCGTACATGCGGGTATTCATCCTGGACGTGCCCTTTTCCGAGCGGAAGATTCGAGCGTTCATCGGACCATGATCCGAAAGGTCCGTCAAATGATTTTCGTGGACGTGGCAGTGATCGTCCGAATTCCGGCCGGATCAGGCCCGCTCAGGCCGGATCCTCCCGGGTGGCCGCCGCGACCTCGAGCAGGGCCGCGTGAACGGCAGGCGGGCCCGCCAAGACGTTGCCCGACCGGAGCCAGGCCCGATCGTTGCCCACCCAGTCGGTCACGACGCCGCCGGCTTCGCGCACGATGATGCCGCCGGCGGCGACGTCCCACGGCCCCAGTCGGAGCTCGAAGTAGCCGTCGAACACGCCTTCGGCCGTCCAACACAGGTCGAGGCTCGCGGCGCCGGGCCGGCGGAGGTCCTCGAAACCCCGCAGCGCCACGGCCAGCGCGCGCTCGTAGCGCGGCAGGATCTCCTTGTGCCGGAAGGGAAAGCCGGTCGCGACGATTGCCTGCGCCGGATGACGGTCGCTGACACACAACCGGCGATCGTCGCGGAACGCGCCGACGCCCAGGGCCGCGGCGAACGTACGGTCGAGCAGCGGCGCGTGCACGACGCCGACGACGGGGACGCCGTCGGCGATCAACCCCACCGATACGCCGACCGCGTCGAAACCGTGCACGAAGTTCGACGTGCCGTCGAGCGGATCGACGAGCCAGCCGGTATCGAAGTCTTCTCCCCCGGCCTCCTCGCCGTAGACGGGGAGGCCCGACTCGCGAGTGAGGAGCTCACGGATCGCGTGTTCGCTCGCCAGGTCCGCTTCGCTCACCCAGTCGCCCGGCGACTTCTCTCGCACACCTTCGAGTCGGCCGAAATAGCCGCGCACGATCTCGCCGCCCGCGCGCGTGGCGCGGTCGGCACACGCGAGCAGGTTGCGATAGTCGAGCGCGCTCATTCGGCGAGTCCGTGCGCCAGCGCGTCGGCGAGCTCGGGGGTACCGGCGGCGATGATCTGGCGCCGCGCGTGGTAGTCGGCGGTGGCGAGCTCGCGGCCCTGGGCGTCGTGCACGACTGCTCCGGCTTCCACACACGCGAGATAGCCCGCGAGATAGTCCCACGGTGCATGAAAGCCGCCCGCGTCGAGCATGCCGTCGAAGGTTCCGGCCGCGACCTCACACAACCCGAGCGCGGCCGACCCGAGGGACCGGAACTGCTTCCACGGCAGGACGTTCGCCGGCATGCCCGTGAGGTACACCATCGCCTTGTCGACGTTCGCGACGAACGACGCGTGCATCCGTTCGCCGTCGCGATACGCGCCCTTGCCCCGTACTGCGGTGACGGTCACACCGGTCGCCTGGTTCACGACGAGTCCCGCGAGCGCGCCGTCGGCGTCGAGCGCGGAGATCGAGGTGCCCCAGTAGGGAATGCGACGCGAGCAGTTCGTCGATCCGTCGACGGGATCGAGCACTACCGTGATCGAGGCGTCGGCCAACTCGTGTACCCCCGACTCTTCACTCACGATCCGAACCGACGCGCGGTTCGAGCACACGGCACGCGACCTCGTCGGCGACGAGATCGAGTGCGTATTGGCCGTCCTTGCCGGTGCGGTCACGCAACGCGGACGGCTTGATGGCGTCGACCGCGCGCCCGACCTCGCGGCCGACTTCGACGAACAGCTCGAGCAGTGCATCGGGGGACGTCATCCGACCGGGACCACCTCGACGACCGCGTTGTAGTCGGGCACACCCGAGATCGGATCGCGCTTCGTCGGCGCGAGCAACGGATTCGCCTCGGGAAAGAACGCCTGCACGTTGCCGGGGCGGATCGCAGCGACGTGCACCCGCGCCCGCATCTCGCCGTGCGGGGAACGCACGAGCACCGCCTGGCCGTCGCGCACGCCCAGCGCGGTCGCGTCGGCGGCAGCTACGAACAACGCGTCACGTTTCGCTCCCGTCAACGGGTCGGTGTCGCTCCACACCATCGAATTGAACTGCTTCCCGCGGCGCGTCGACAACATGAAGTGACCCGCAGGCACCTCATTGCGCTCGGGCGCGACCACCGCGAACGTCGCCCGGCCGTTGGAAGTGGGAAACACGCCGCCCTCACACAGGCGAGCGCCGCCGACCTGGATCGCGTCACCGGTCTCGCGCAGCTTCTCGATACCCGCGTACGCGGGCACCACCCGCGCGATCTCGGCGCGGATCGCCTCGCCCGAATCGCATCCGAAGACATCGGCGCAATCGGGACGGACGCGGCGCGCGATGTCCGCGAAGATGCGCCACTCGCTGCGCGCCTCGCCGACGCGATGGCCCGGGATCTCGGGACTGAACGCGACGCGCCGCTCGGTCGTGGTCGACGTTCCCCCACCCTCTTGCTCATAGCGCGTCGCCGCGGGCAACAGCACCACGACCTCGCCCGGATCAACCAGCATCTGGTGGGTGACCAGGATGTCCTGATGGATCCGCAACCGAGCGCGACTCAGCGCGGTGCGGGTGACGTCGGGGGCGGGCAACACGTCGAGGAAGTTGCCCCCACTCGACCAGAGCACGTCGAGGTCGCCGTGGCGTGCCGCGTCGACCATCTCGGCCGCGGTGAGCCCCGGTGCGCTCGGAACGTCGAAGCCCCATTGCGCACCGAGCTCGGCCGCCGCGTCGGCGGTGATGGGCCCGCCGCCGGGAAACGCCGTGGCGTAACAACCCATCTCCGCGCCGCCCTGCACGCCCGAGTGGCCGCGGATCGGCATGAGCCCGGCGCCGGGCCGCCCGACGTTGCCGCGCGCCAGACCGAGGTTCACGATCGCGCGGACGTTGTCGACGCCCGACACGTGTTGGGTCACACCCATCGACCACACGAGGATGGCCGATCGGGCCGACGCGTACATCTGCGCGAAGCGGGCCATGTCGGCACGCGCGGCCCCCGATGCCTGTTCGAGCCGGTCGAACGGCTCGTCCTCGAGCTCGGCGAGGAGCCCATCGAATCCGGTGGTGTGTTCGTTGACGAAGCTCCGGTCGATCCCACCGCGCGCGAGCAGCTCCTTCAACACGCCGTTGACGAATGCGACGTCGCCGCCGGTGTGGACGGAGAAGAACTCGTCGGCGATCTTCGTGCCGAACAGTGCGCTCTCGACGTTCGACGGCACCCAGTAACGCTCGAGCCCGGGCTCGCGGAACGGGTTCACGACCGCGACGCGCGCGCCACGTTGCTTGGCGAGATAGAGGTACTTCATGAACACGGGCTGGGCGTTCGCCACGTCGGCGCCGAAGAGCACGATGAGGTCGCTCTCGATCACGTCGCGATACGAGCAGGTGGTCGCGGCGACACCCACCGACTCCTTGAGCGCCGAGGTCGACGGCGCGTGACAGACGCGCGCCGCGTTGTCGACGTTGTTCGTCCCGATGAACCGCGCGGCCTTCTGCGCCGTGTAATAGACCTCGTTCGTGATGCCGCGCGCGGTGAGATAGAGACCGACGCGATCGGGGGTCGTGGCGCGGATGCGCGTCGCGATCTCGTCGAGTGCCTGATCCCACGACACGCGGGTGAAACCCGGTTCGCCCGCGCGCCGCAACATCGGGTGCGCCAGCCGACCGAGCTCCCGCAACTTCCGGCCGTCGAGCCGGGCCAGCGCGTCGGCGTCGGCGAGATGCCCGTCGTCGATGGCGGGTGCGGTGTTGACCTTCAGCAGGTCGAGCCGAGTCGTGCACAGGTGCACCCCGCTGATGGTCCAGTCGTGGAACCCGGCGACGCCGAGAGCACAGCCGTCGCACACACCCTTGCGCAGGATGCGCGCCGCGTACGGCAGCTCCCGGCGGTTGTCCCAGATCGTGCGCGCGATCGCGCCGTAGTGATTCGGCTTCTGTTCGCCGATGCCGTTGGGCTTCCACCCCACCCACTGCTCGCGGCGGAGGCCGACGCGGGTCTTGACGAGATCGTCGCCGCGCCGGCGGCGTCGCCACCGCAGGTTCATCGCGTCATCCGTTCACGTCGACACGTCCGGATCCCGCGTACACGTTGAACCGGCCGTCGCGCACGAACCCGACGACCGTCTGGCCGAACCGCTCGGCAGCCGCGACCGCGAGGCTCGACGGCGCCGAGACCGCGCACAGCACGGGGATCCCGGCCACCGCGGCCTTCTGCACCAACTCGAACGACAGCCGCCCCGAAACCAAGAGCACGTCGGTCGCGAGCGGCACCTGCCGTTCGAACAACGCGTTGCCGATCAACTTGTCGAGCGCGTTGTGCCGGCCGACATCTTCGCGCGCCTCTCGGAGTGCCCCTTCGGGCGTGAACCGCGCCGCCGTGTGGAGGCCACCGGTCTGGTCGAACACCCGCTGACGGCCCGCGAGGCGGTCGGGCAACGACGCCAGCACGCTCGCGGTGACCGTGGGGCCGGCGCCGACCGGCCCGCACCGCACCGCGATCTCGTCGAGCGCGGCCTTGCCGCAGATGCCGCACGAGGAGCTCGAGAGATAGCGGCGATCACGCACGTCGTCGGTAATCGGTGTCCGCAACCGTACGGTCACCACGTTGTACATCTGCTCGCGGTCGGGCCCGACGCAGTACGCGATGCCGTCGATCTCGTCGGGACCCGAGATGAGCCCCTCGGTGAAGCACAAGCCGGCCGCGAGGTCGAAATCACTGCCCGGAGTACGCATCGCGACGGCGAACGGGACCGGCGCCTGACCCGGCCCGCCGACGCGGATCTCCATTGGCTCCTCGGTCACCAGCCGGTCAGGACGCCGACGCGCGTCGTGGCCGTCGAACACGAGCACCTGCGCGTCGCTCACCGCCCGGCGAACCGGTGCCTCCGAGCTCCACTGCGACCGCACGGCAAGGATGCTACGAGAGACCGAGCCGGCTCAGGTCGGCGGGCGTGTCGACGTCGGCGAACGTGTTCGCCGGGCCCACCACCCGCCAGTCGTGCTCGGCCAGCTCGTCGTGCTCGGCCGGCTCGGCGCGTTCGGCGCCGGCCGCGGACCGCAGGGATCGACTCCCCCGGCTCAGCGCGACCTCGGCCCGCTCCAACGCGTCGGGTCCGTAGCGCGCACACGCGTACTGCAGCTCACCGTCGACCCGCGGGATCACGGTGGGATTTCCCGGCCAGCCGGCGAGCACCCGCAACACCGCGACCTCGACGAACGGAAGGTCGCACGCCAGGAGCACGACCGGGCCACGCGTTCGCATCGCCCGCGCCCCGCGACCAGCGCCGCGAGTGGTCCCGAGCCGGCGGGCTGCTCGCGCACGCACGGCAGTTCGGTAACGCCCGGACCGACCTCGATGACGGGATCACAAACCGCGGTCAGCACCCTCGCCGCGCGCGCGGCGAGGGTTTCGCCCCGCCAGACGATGGTCGCCTTGTCCGAAGCCATACGCCGGCTCGCGCCGCCCGTGAGCAGCACGCCCGCACACGTCACGACGAGGCAGCGGGAGGAGCCGTCTCGGTATCGGAACGGAGCGAATAGCCGACGACGACCCACCCGTTCGCGGTGTGGTCGAGCATCACGTTGTTGCGCACCGAGCCACCGTCGGCCGCGACGTTCGTCACGACGAGCGCAGTCTGATGACCGGCCACCGACGTCTCCACCCCGATGCGGGCACCGAGACGCGTGTGCTTCCCGCGGTCGGCGTAGGCCGTCTTCTTCGCGGCGACGAATTGGTCGCGGCGCAGGCCGTCGCGCAGTTGCGCGCCCGAGAGGTCGTAGAGCAGGTCGAAGTCGAGCTCGTCCCACGCGCGCTCGTACGCGATCGCGACGTCCGACGGTCCGGGTCCGGGCTCGCGGCCTATCGAGATCCACATGAACAACAACAGTCCGAACACGATGACCATCGCGATGACGAGCGGCATTTACGCGACCTCCTCGATGTGGCGCGGCGAGCTCGACGTCGCTCGCGGTGAGACCACCGGAATCATGCGTCGTGAGCGCGACCCGGACCCGGCGCCAGCGCAGGTCGAGGTCGGGATGATGATCGGCGGCTTCGGCAAGGAACCCGACCCGCACGACGAACGCGATCGCGTCGGGGAACGTTGCCAGCTCGAACGTCTTTTCGATCTCCTCGCCCTGGCGCGTCCAGCCGGGCAGCGCCTCGAGCGCGGCGGCGAGGTCGGTCTCGGAGAGCAGTGCCACACGACCCATGAGGCCCCATTCAACCTCAGCGGCGGGCTTGGGCCACACTCGCGC
This sequence comes from uncultured Actinomycetes bacterium, assembly GCA_963839575.1. Taxonomy (GTDB): domain Bacteria; phylum Actinomycetota; class Acidimicrobiia; order IMCC26256; family PALSA-610; genus PALSA-610. Next base: position 625,042 of record CAWIVQ010000003.1, read on the forward strand.
GGTGCCGCTCGACCTGCCCGACGCCGTTGCCCCGACCGACGTCGAGCTCGATCGGGCCAACGGACTCACCTTGCGATGGGCCGACGGCACGACTTCGCACTTCGGCCTCGACGAGCTGCGCCGGAATTGCCCCTGCGCCGAGTGCCGCGGACTGCGCGAGCAGGGCCTCGCCGTCGGGCCGAATCCCCGGTCGTTGCTGAAGCTCACGGCGGTCGGCGCCGAGCTCGTCGGCGGCTGGGGGATCACGATCAACTGGAGCGACGGTCACGGCACCGGGATCTTCGCGTGGAGCATCCTGGCGGCCTGGCAGACCCCGACCCCGCCCGACTGAGATCAGGCGCTGATCCGCTCGCTCCACCGGAAGCGGTGGTGGACGAGCGCCCGGACGATCTGGCCGGGTTGCGGCCGGGCGAAGTAGTAGCCCTGGCCGAGGTCGCACCCGAGCGTCCGCAGCGTGTGGAGCTGGATGTCGTCCTCGATGCCCTCGGCGGTCACCGTGAAGTCGAGCGCATGGCCGAGACCGACGATGGCAGAGACGATCGCCGAGGCCTGCGGATGCCGGCCGAGACCGGCGATCAGCGAGCGGTCGATCTTCAAGGTGTGCACGGGCAGCTCGCTCAGGTGCGCGAGCGACGACTGGCCGGTGCCGAAATCGTCGATGCCGATGCGAACGCCCCGAGCCGCGAGCTGCTGCAGCACGCCGATCGCGACCTCGCGGTTCTCGACGAGCACGGTCTCGTTCACCTCGAGCGTCAGGAGCGCGGGGTCGAGCCGGGTTGCCGCGAGGACCGAATCGACGATCGACACGAGCTCCGGGTCGGTGAGCTGGCGCGCCGAGAGGTTCACCGCGATCGACAGCGGCGAGTCGTCCGGGAGCTCCGCGCACCACCGCGCAGTCTGCGAACACGCCTCGTGCAGGACCCATGCTCCGATCGGGACGATCAGGCCGGTCTCCTCCGCGATCGACAAGAAGTCGGCGGGCTCGAGCAGGCCGAGCTCCGGGTGCTCCCAGCGCACGAGCGCTTCGATGCCGACCATCTCCGAACGGGCGAAGGCGACGACGGGTTGGTAATGCACGCGGAACTCGCCACGCACGAGCGCGCGCCGTAGGCAGCTCTCGATCTCGAGGCGCCGCACCGCACGCTCGCGCATCGCGTCGTCGAAGAGCTCCACCCGGCCGCGTCCCATCTCCTTGGCCGCGAACACGGCGACGTCGGCGTCACGAAGCATGCGGATCGGCGTGTCGCCGGCACCTTCGGAGACGATCACTCCGAGGCTCGCGCCGAGGTAGACCTCGTCTTCGCCCAGCGCGAACGGCTGGTCGAACACGCCGCGCAGCCGGTGGGCGAGGGCCATGACGTCGTCGGCCTCCACCACGCGATGACACACGACGGCCAGCTCGTCTCCGCCGAGCCGCGCGAGCTGGTCTCCGGCCCGCAAGACCCGTGCGAGCCGGCTCGCGGCAATCGCGAGGAGCTCGTCGCCGGCTTCGTGGCCGAGACTGTCGTTGACGACCTTGAAATGGTCGATGTCGAGGAGCACGAGCCCGACGCGCCCCTCGGCGGGACACGAAGCGATCGCATCCTGCAGCCACTCCACCAACATCACCCGGTTCGGCAGCTCGGTGAGCGGGTCGTGACGCGTACGGTGCGCGAGCTCAGCCTCGATCCGGCGGTGCTCGCTCACGTCGTACGAGGCGCCGACGAGTTGTTCACACACGCCGTCGGCGTCGACGATGGGCGTGACATCGACGGCGACCCGCCGGGTGGGAACCGACGGTCCCCACTCCGCCTCGAAGGCGATCGGTCGGCGTTCACGCGCGGCGCGGGCGAACGCCCGCACGTGCGCGACGAGCGCGTTGGCCGGAACGACGTGGCGCAGATCGCCCGTGGCGGGATGGCTCGACGACGCGTCGTCGCCGAGGAGCCGGCGGTACGCATCGTTGGTGTAGATGAACCGGAACTCGTCCTGGCCGTCGACGGCGACGGCGAACACCGGGTGCGGGAGCAGGTCGAGGAGCGCCGTATCGCCCACACTCGTCGGCGCGAGGCCGACCGGGCCCGGCACGTCGTCGCTGGTCGTGTCGCTGGGCTGGCACCCTGTCATGTCACCGCTCCCGAAGCTCACTTCGATTGTCGGCACGATGCGGGTCGACCTGAACGCGAATCGGCCGAATCTGGTCGTCGGCCACCGCGGTCGGGCCGGTATCGTGAGCAGATGACCTGTCCGGCGTGCGGCGCGCCCGCAGCCGCTGGCGCGCGCTTTTGTTCGGAGTGCGGACAGCGCCTCATCGTGGCCGCCGACGAGCGCCGGCTGGTCACCGTGTTGATGGCCGACCTCGTCGGCTTCACCGCGCTCTCGGCCGGCAGCGATCCGGAGCAGGTGAAACGCCTCGTCGACGCGTGCTTCGACGCGCTCGTGGCCGACATCGTCGACTTCGGTGGTCACCTCGACAAGATCGTCGGCGACGAGGTGGTGGCCCTGTTCGGTGCGCCGGTCGCCCACGAGGACGACGCGGAACGAGCGGTACGCGCCGCCCTGCGCATGCACGAGACCCTGGCGGCCCTGGCCCCCGACCTCGGCATCCGGGTGCGGATGCGCGTCGGGGTGAACACCGGCGAAGTGCTCGTCGGGGCGATGCGGGCGGGTGGCGAGGCCACCGTCATGGGCGACGTCGTGAACACCGCGCAGCGACTCGAGAAGCTCGCCGGTCCCGGCGAGGTGATCGTCGGGCCCGCCACCTACGCCGCGACCCGCGCCGCGATCCGCTACGACGCGCTCGGGCCTCAAGGCCTGCGCGGGCGCGAGGAACCCGTCGAGTCGTACCGCGCGATCGAAGCGCCCGCACCTCCCGGCCGCCGCCAGGCGCGCGAACAGGCGCCGCTGCTCGGCCGCGACGCGGAAGTCGCGACACTCGAACAGGTCGTGACCATGGCCGCACGTCGCGGGCGAGCCCAGCTCGTGTTGCTCTCCGGGGAAGCCGGTGTGGGCAAGAGCCGGCTGGCGAGCGAGATCGGCCTCCTCGCCGCGCGCGACCTCGGCGCGACCGTGTTGACCGGCCAGTGCGTCCCCTACGGCGACGCGAACGCGTTCGTCGCGGTCGCCGAGTCGTTGCGACGGGCGGTCGACTGTGACGACGGCGACGCCGAGGTCGAACTCCGGGCGCGCGTCGTCGAACGCGTCAGCGCGACCCTGGAGCTCGCGCCCGAGGCCCCCGAGACCGAACGCATGGTCGAGGGTCTGCTCCACCTGATCGACGGGGTGACCCGGCCGGGTGTCGACCCGACCCGCGCACGCGACGACGCGCTGCGTTCCACGATCGCCTTCTTCGAATCCCTCACGTCGAGCCGGCCGCTCGTGCTGATCCTCTCCGATCTGCACTGGGCGAGCGACGAGGCTCTCGACCTGTGCAATCGGATGCTGGCCCGCATGCACGACCGGCCGTTCGTGCTCGTCGCGACCGCCCGCCCCGGTCTCGACGAGCGCTGGACGCCGGCTCCGGGCAAGCACAACGAGCTGGCGTTGCATCTCGATCCCCTCGACCGCGAGTCGACCGCCGCGCTCGTGCGCGCGCTCTTCTGCGGCGAGGCCGACGACCAGACGGTCGACTTCCTCCTCGAGCGCAGCGGCGGCAACCCCTTCTTCGTCGAAGAGTTGGTGGCGTTCGTGCAAGAGACGCGCGACAGCGACCGGCTCCACGAGTTGCCCGCAACTCTCCACGGCCTGGTCGCCGCCCGCCTCGACGCGCTCGAGCCCACGGAACGGTCGCTGCTCGAGGACTGCGCGATCGTCGGCGCGAGCGGTTCGATCGCCGCCGTGCTGGCACTGGCCACGCGCGCCGACGCGCGGAAACTCCTCGAGACATTGGCCGAACGCGACTTCCTGGCGATCGAGCACGACGACTTCCACTTCAAGTCGGAGCTCATACACGAGATCGCGTACGGCACGCTTACCAAGGCCGAGCGCGCGCGGCGCCACGCCGTCGTGGCACCCGTGCTGGCGGCGCGGGGTGAACCGGCGATCGACCAGGCCGCGCACCATCTCGCGACCGCGGCGGAGCTCGTCGCCGAGCTCGGTGCGGTCGACGGGGTCCCCGCCGACATCCGAGCGCAGGCCATCGACATGTTGATGCGCGCGGCCGAGCGCGACGAGTCGGTGGAATCATGGCTCCCGGCCGAACGGCACCACGACCGCGCGCTCACGCTCCTCGGGCCCGAGAACACCGAAGCCCACCGGACCGCGCTGCTCGGTCGCGCCCGGGCGCGCATCCATCGCCGCGTGCTCGACGAAGCACGCGACGACACGTTGAACGCGTTGATGGACGCCCGAGCGGCCGGCGACCGCGGTGACGAGGCGATCGCGCTGACGCTGCTCGGCGAAAGCGAGGCGGCAACCGGCGCGTACGACGTCGCCGAGGAGACCCTCGGCGAAGCGCTGGCGCTGTGGCGCGAGCTCGACGACGAGTCGGGCGCGGCCAACGTCCTGCGCGGCCTCGGGATGACGCACCTGTTCCGCGGCGACCTCGCGCAGGCGGAGCGCTTCGTCTCCGAGGCGCTCGGCTCGTTCCGCTCCAGTGGCAACCAGCGCGGCGCCGCGTGGGCGTTGCAGAACCTCGCATGGATCTCGTTCTCCCACGGCAACACCCCGCGAGCCGAAAGCCGCCTCGAGGAGTCGGCCGACCTGTTCGGCGAGCTCGGCGATTGGGGCGGCCTCAGTTGGGCCTACGGGCTCCTCGCCTTCGTCCGCTACAACCAGGGCCGGCTCGACGAGGCCGCCGCGATCGCCGAGCACATCGCGATCGAGGGCCGTGAGACCGGCAATCGGTGGGCCGTCGGGATGATGGACGTGCTGCTCGCGAACGTCGCGCTGTGGAGCGGTCGGCTGCGCGAATGTGTGGAGCGCGGCAACGACGCGGTCGAGCTGTTCCGTGACATCGGCGACAACTGGGGCGAGGTGATGTCGACCGCGTCGCTGGTACGCGCCCACGCCGAACTCGGTCACGATGGCGAGTACGCGTCGACCCTCGAGCGCTACTACGACGTGGCCCGGACGATGCCCGACGAGGGCATGCGGCAATTCCCCGCGTTGGTGGAGGCATCCGTCCAACTCCAACGGGGCAACGCCGCCGATGCGGCGCGCATCCTCGGCTCGGTGGAGCTCGACGACCCCAACGAGCTCGGCTCGGCCGACACCGCCGCCGCGCTCGGGCTCGCGCAACTCCAGCTCGGGAACATCGAGGGGGCCTTGGCCGCGCTCGAGGGCGCGTACCGGATCGCCACCGACGACGGTCCCAAGCTCGCGGTCGGATGCCGGCTCGCGCTCACCTACGCGGCCGCGCACCGCTGCGAGGACGCGCGCGACGTCTTGCAGGAGATGAACGAGCGTACGGGCGGCACCTACGCCGATCGCATGATCGCGTTGTGGGCCGAGAGCCTCGTCCACGTCCAGACCGGAAGCGGCGACGGTCGGGGAAGTGTCGACGCCGCCCACGCGATCGCCACCGCCACCGACGCCCGGCTCGAGCATGCGATCGCCGCGCTCGCACGGGCGTGCGTCGTCGAAGCGCTCGGCGAAGACGACGCGAGCGCGACACGCGAAGACGCCGAGCGTCAGTTGGCGTCGCTGCAGATCACGGGAGAGGGTTGGCGGCGCGTGTTCGAGGTGGCCCTGGAAGGGGTACGAGCGCAGCGGGGGTCGAGATGACCGAGATCTCGCAACGGTATGCCCGCCTGGCCGACGCGTTCGCGGCGAAGATCGCGGCCGTGCCCGGCGACCGGTGGTCGGCGCAATCGCCGTGTCCCGATTGGACCGCGCTCGATGTCGTCCGCCACGTCGTCACCACCCAGGGCATGTTCCTCGGGTTGGTCGGAAGAGCGCTCGGCGACATCCCTTCGGTCGACGACGATCCCCTCGCGGCGTGGACCGCCGCGCGCACGATCGTGCAGCGCGACCTCGAAGACCCCGACCGCGCCGGCGCGGAGTTCGACGGCGCCATGGGGCGGATGACGTTCGAGTCGGCCGTCGACCGATTCCTCAACTTCGATCTCGTCGTGCACGGCTGGGATCTGGCCCGAGCGACCGGGCTCGACGATCACATCGGGCCGAACGATGTCGCCCGTGTGCGCGCGGCCGCGGAATCGTTCGGCGACGCGATGCGCAGCCCGCAGGCGTTCGGGCCTGCGCTCGAACCGCCGCCCGACGCCGACGATCAACAGCGCCTGCTCGCGTTTCTCGGCCGCCGGCCGTAGCTCGCGCCCTACGGGGCGGGTTCGAGCAAGACCAGCGGAATCTCGCGCGTCGTCTTGGTCTGGTAGCCGGCGTAGTTCTTGTGGTCGGCCGTGACGAGCGGCCACAGGCGCGCCCGCTCCTCGCTCGACGCGACCCGCGCCCGCATGTGTTGCCTCGGCGCGCCCTTGTAGGCCACCTCGACGTCGGGGTTGTCCTGCAGGTTGAGGAACCACGCCGGATGCGTATCGTCACCACCCGCGAGGCCACGACCACGATGGTCGAGCCCTCCTGCACCGGCGATGTGAGCATCACCGAGCGCGGCTCGCCGCTCTTGCGGCCGGTGGTGGTGAGCTCGAGCACCGGCATCCCGGAGGCCTGCCACCCCAACCGTCCGCCACTGATCTTGAGCAGCGCGCGGTGGACGCCGTTCATCGTCTTCAACACCATGTCGCTCGGCATGGGCCGAACCTAGACGAGCGCGTGCACGAGACCGATGATGGCGCCGGCCGCGAGGACCGTCACCGTGTTCGCCTTGCGCCACACCAGCACGGCCAGCGCCGCCGCCGCAAGCGCGCCGGTGAGCGGATCGACGATCGCACTGCGCCCGAGATCGATACCCACGCCGGCCATCAGCCCGACCGCGGCAGCGTTGAGGCCGTCGAGGGCGGAACTGGTCCACGGAGACCGGCGCAGCCGCGGCAGGAGCGGTGCGAGCACCGTCATCATGACGAACGAAGGCACGAAGATGCCGAGCGTCGCCACGAGCGCGCCCCCGAAGCCGCCGACGAGGTAGCCGACGAACGTGGCGGTCGTGAACACCGGCCCCGGAGTGAACTGCCCGACCGCCACGGCATCCAGCAACTGGCGGGTCGATATCCAGTGGTAGTCGGTGACGAGATCCCGGCGCAGGAACGCGAGCAACACGTAGCCGCTCCCGAACACCACGCACCCGAGCTTGAGGAACTCGAAGAGGATCTCGAGGAGGCGTGGCGACGGTCGCACCCGCACGCCGTTGCCGGCGACCGAGATGGGATGCACGGAGAGAGGAAAGGCGACGACGGGAAGGAACGCCGACATGCCCGACGCGAGCCGCCGGCGATTGTCGACGAGCATCACGAGGACCGCGACGCCGACGAGCGCGAACAGCACGTTGGCGCCGGCGAGGTACACCGCGCCCGCCGCGACACCACAGGTCGCGAGCAGGACACGACCGCGAACCGCCGTGCGCGACAGGCTCCACACCGCCTGGGCGACGATGGCGATGACGATGGGCTCGATCCCGTAGAGCACGCCGGTGGCCCCGACGGTCGTGCCCCAATGCTCGTACGCGACCGCGAGGCCGAGCACGATCAGCATCGCCGGAAGGATGAAGCAGCCCCCACCCACGATGAGGCCGGCCCAGCCCGCGCGGCGTTTGCCGAGGAGCATCGAGACCTGCGTCGACGTCGGGCCCGGAAGCGCGCTCGCCGCGCCGACGAGGTCGAGGAACTCCGGTTCCGAGACCCACGTGCGTTTGACGACGGCCTCGTCCCGCATGAGCGCAAGGTGCGCGGCCGGCCCGCCGAACCCGATGACTCCGAGCTTGGCCATCACCGCGACGACCTCGCGCAACGCCGCGCTCGCGGGCTCGGGCCGCGGTCCAACCTCGTCGCTCACGGTCGTGCGGGCATCAATCGGGCTCGGGCGGACCGGGAGCGAACGGCGCCGCGCGCAGTCGGTCGAGCACGGAGTCGCACGCGCGCCCGTCGGAGAACGTGGGCGCGTGGCCGGGGATCTCACCCGACCCGACCGCGTCGCGCACGACCTCCGCGAAGCGGCGCATCGGCGCGAGATGGCCGTCGGGCTCGCCGGCACCTCCGAGGTCGATCGACTCGCGGGTCCCGTCGGCCCGGCGGATCGTGATGCGCGACTCGCCGACGACCTCTGCCACCGCGTTCGCGCCGAACAGCGTGAAGCGCGGCGCGACGTTGGCGACCGCGGCGAAGCCACTGTCGATCGCAACCGACGCGCCGCTCGACAGCACGAGCGACGCGCTGAATCCGTCCTCGGCGGTGCAGACGTGTAGCTCACCGCGAGCGTCCGGCCGCTCGGGTAGGTCGATTCGCAGCAACGCCTGCACCTCGGTCACCTCCGCGCCGAGGACGAAACGCAGCGTGTCGATCGCGTGCGAGCCCCACGCGCCGATCCACCCACCGCCCTGCGCGCGGTCGAAGAGCCATCCCCACGGCCGCAGCGGAATCCGCGACCCCGCGGAGAAGCGGGTCATCTGGACGTGCTCCACGTGGCCGATCGCGTCCTCCTCGATCATCTGCCGGAGCAGCGCCCGCGCGGGCTCGTAACGGAACTCGAAGTTGCACAGCGCGACGACCCCGGCCGCACGCGCCTCGGCTTCGAGCTCGGCGGCTTCGTCGCCATCGAGCGCGAAGGGCTTGTCGCACAACACGGCCTTGCCTTCGGCGAGCGCGAGCCGCACGTGCGGCGCATGCAGGAACGGCGGCGAATGCACGCTGACGAGATCGACGTCGGGCCGGGTCGTCAGCGCGCGGACGGCCGCCTCGTCACGCGCCGACACGACGTCGACGACCTCGCAGCCCTCGGTCTCGGCGAACACGGGCGCCACGACCCGTTTCCCGAATCCGCCCCCGATGACCGCGACCCTCATTCCCCCAGCACCTCCGGCGTGGCGTCGCCGACCGGCAAATGGAACCGGCGCAGGCCGGCGTGGGTGACAGGGCCGATCGTCAAGGCCAACAGCACGGTTCCCACCCCGACGTGACCGCCGAGGAGGTATCCCGCCCCCAGCGCGCTGCACTCGAGGACGGTGCGCACCGCCCAGATGCGATGCCCGCGGGAGGCGATCGCCGTCATGAGGCCGTCGCGCGGTCCCGGGCCCAGTCCGGATCCGATGTAAAGACCCCCGCCCACCCCGAACATGACGATCGACGCGGCCAGCATCGGCACCCGCACCGCCAGCCGATGCTGTTGCGGGATCAGGTAGATCCCGAGATTCGCGATGAAACCGACCGAAAGGGTGTTCAACACGGTGCCGACGCCCACGCGCTGTCGCAGCGGGATCCACGCGAGCAACACCACCAGCCCGACGAGCACCACGACGAGCCCGAACGAGAGGCCGGTCACGTGTGCGAGCCCCTGATGCAGCACGTCCCACGGCGAGACGCCGAGCTGGGCCCGCACCGACACCGAGATCGCGAAGCCCAGCACGAACAGACCCGACACGAGCGCGGGCATGCGCCGCCGGAGTTGACCCGCGCTCGGGAACGACACCACCTGGGAGTAGCGCTCGTCGTCGGGTGAGGACGCGCTCACGGCCCGAGCAACGCCGGCGAGTCCGCGTCCGAAGACAACGTCGCGCTCGCCCGGCGGCGCAGGACCGACGCCGGCAACGCGGTCGTGATCCCCATGCGAGTGATCCTACGCGTCGAGACGCGAGAGCCGGCGGGCCGACCTCGTCGGGTCGGCCGCGTTCACACCGCCAGCGCGACCTCGACCTCGATCTCGACCGCGCCGCCGCGGGGCAGCGCCGCGACCCCGATCGCGGAACGGGTGTGGCGGCCCGGATCACCGAACACGTCGAAGAGCAGCTTGCTCGCGCCGTCGACGACCGCGGGCTGCTCGACGAAGCCCGGCGCCGAGGCGACGAAACCGAGCACCGTGAGGACCCGCCCGATGCGATCGAGGGACCCCAAGCCGGAACGCAACACCGAAAGCGCGTTCAAGGCGCACCAGCGCGCCGCCTCGGCGCCGTCTTCGACGGAGAGACTCAGGCCCAGCACACCCGGATGCACGAGGTTGCCGGCGACATCGCGCGGGAGCTGACCGGACGTGCGGGCCCGGTCGCCGTGCACGACGATCGCGTCGAGCGGGTCATGCGGTGGGTACGGCCCGGGCAGCTCGAGGCCCAACGTGCGCAACCGATCGTCGATCGTGCTCACAGACCCCCTCCCGAAATCCCGGCACCGAGGTGCTGTGGCGACGATGATCCACGCCGCGGCGCGCCGGCATGACGCGGCAAGGTATCGCAGCACCGTCGCTCGAGATGAGCGATCGGATTCATCGGCCTCGGCGCGATGGGCCTGCCCATGACCCCGACACCTCGACCCAAGCGTGCCGGTGTCGGGGCCATGACCCGCACGGGAGGCGCCAGACCGGCCACCGGCCGCCTCGTTGGACCATAATGAGGGCCGGTGGTGGACAGTATCGACAGCTCGGTCGTGGGCGAGAGCGAAGGCAATCGGTGGCCGCGGGGCACGACCGTCGCTCTCGGCGCGTCCGGTGCGATCGGCATGGTGCTGATCACGGTCTCCGGTGTCGCCGTCGGGCCGACCGGGCCGACCGATTCGTCGGTCGAGCGCGGCATCCTCACGCTGGTGCCGAAGGGAACGGCCGCGACCGCACTCGGCGCGGTGACGATGACCCTCGGCCTGATCCTCGTCCTCGGAGCATGGATCGTCCTCGGCTTGCTCTTGCGGCGCGGCTCCGATCTCCGACCGTTGCACCGCATCACGTTGGCGTGGGCGGCGCCGCTCCTCGTCGGGCCGCCGATCTTCAGTCGCGATCTCTACAGTTACGCGGCCGACGGGATGATGGTGGTCCGCCACATCAATCCGTACGCAAACGGGCCGGCCTCGCTCGGGGCGTCGAAGTTCCTCGCGCCCGTCAGCCACGCGTGGCTGACGACGCCATCTCCGTACGGGCCGTTCTTCTTGCGGCTCACGAACGTCGCAGTCCGGCTCTCGGGCGGCAGCGTGGTCACGTCGATCATGATCCTGCGACTGCTGGAGGTCGCCGGAGTCGTGCTCATCGCCGCCTCGTTGCCGGCGCTCGCGCGAGCGGCCGGCAAGGACCCCGCGCGCGGTGTGGCTCGGAGTGTGCAACCCGCTGATCTTGTTCCACTTCATCGGCGGCGGCCACAACGACGCGCTGATGATCGGGCTGATCGTGGCGGGCCTCGCGGTCGCGACCACCGGCGCCCGCCGGCCGTTGCTCGGGGTCTGCCTGTGCATGCTCGCGGCCACGATCAAGATCCCCGCCGTCATCCCCGCCGGTTTCATCATCCTCGACGCGGCGCGCAGCGCGCCGGCGCCGCGGCGCGTCGCGCTGTTCGCCAAGCTCTCGGGCCTCGGTTCCCTCTTCTTCGTTGCCGTCGCGTGGGCGTGCAACCTCGGTTGGGGTTGGGTCGGCGCGCTCGGCATCCCGGGCACGAACCGGACGCTCCTCACGCCCACCACGTTCGTCGCCCACTGGATATCGGTGGGGGTCGGCCACGAGACCGAAGTGCTCGACCTCGTCCGTACCGCGGGCGCCGCGGCTACTGCGGTCGGGGTCACGTACCTGCTGTGGCGCGCGCCCAAGATCGGAACCGCACGGGCGTGCGGGATCGCACTCGCGCTCATCGTCGCGCTCGGTCCGATCGTCTTGCCCTGGTATGCACTCTGGGGCCTCGTGGTGCTCGCCGCCGTCGGCCGCCGCATCGAGCGCGGGTTCGCGATCTTCGCTTCGGTGGTGCTGTCGATCACGGTGCAACCCTCGGGTTCGTCGATGCCCGATGTCGTGTTGATGGCAGCGGTCGTCGTGCTGACGGTCCTCGCGATCGCGATCGCGTGGCGGCCCGTGCGCGCCTGGATCCGCAGTGATCTCGCGACCGCCATCGAGGAGTACCGTCGCCGCGGTCGCATCGCGCAGACGGGCGACGCGCTCCGAATCGCGGTTCCCGGCGCGTGGACTGGTCGGTCACGCCCGTCGGAACCTCCCGCCGCCTGACCCGGCGCGCGCTCGTCGTCGCCGGATCGCGGTAGCGTCGCCGGATGGCCGTCGGGACCGCGGTGCGGCGGATCGGCGCCGGCATCGTCGCCGTTTCACTGATCGTGGCCACGGTGATCGTCGTGTTGGCCTTCCGTCACCACGGCCCCCCGAATCCGTTGTGCCAGGTGACCGCACACACCGGCACGATCGCCTACACGCTCGAGACCGACCAGGCCGCGAACGCGACGACGATCGCCGCAGTCGGTAAACGGCTCGGCCTGCCCGACCACGCGGTCACCATCGCGTTGGCGGCGGCACTGCAGGAGTCGCGGTTGCGCAATCTGTCGTACGGCGACCGCGATTCACTCGGCCTCTTCCAGCAACGTCCGTCGCAGGGTTGGGGCACCGCGACCGAGATCCTGACGCCGAGCTATGCCGCGGCCGCCTTCTACCGCGCGCTCGAGAAGGTCAGCGATTGGCAGACGCTGCCGCTGACGGTCGCCGCGCAGAAGGTGCAGATCAGCGGCGCCCCCACCGCGTACGCGCAATGGGAGTCCGAGGCACGCGCGCTCGCGTCGGCGTTCACGGGCGAGACCGAAGCCGCCCTCGTGTGCCGCTTCGCGCTCGCCAGTTCGCACGATGCTCCGCCGGCGATCGAGCCCGATCTGGCCAACGAGCTCGGCGTGACGTCACTCGATGCCGCGTTCAGCGTTCCGAGCGGATGGACGGTGGCGAGCTGGCTCGTCGGTCACGCCCGGCAGTACCGGGTCACGACGGTCTCGTTTCGCGGACGTGAGTGGCGGGCATCGACGGGGCGTTGGCGTTCCGCGACACCGAATGACAACCGGGTCCGGTACGTCCAGCAAGCGGCCGCGAGCTGACACGACGTGAGGTTGGTCCCGCGCGCCGCCTCCGTCACGTCCGGGAGTGCCGTCACGTCCGGAGATGGTCGTGCGGGGCGAGGAATCGGGCCTGACCCGTGGGCGCATGGTCCTCGTCGAGCCAGCGGTTCGAGGCCTCGTACGCGCGGTCGATGAGCTCGGCGGAATGCGAGAAGTCGACCGGGGAGACGGCGAGCGGGCACAACGGGGGCAGGACCCGCAGCACCACCTGTGACTCGTAGCGCTCGATATCGACGGCGAGCTGCTTGTGCAGCAACAGGCTGAGCGCGTGCAGTGCCATCGCGAGCGCGCTTACCGGCGGTTCGGCGAGTGCGCACGCGTGCCCGGCGCACAGCACCCAGATCTGGTCGACGCCCGGCATCGCGACCGCGTGCGAGATCGGGGTGTTGTTGCCGACTCCGCCGTCCATATACGCAACGCCCGCGATCCGAACGGGATCGAACAGCGCCGGGAGCGCCGCGCTCGCGAGTACCGAATCCACCGCCGGCCCCGACGACAGCAAGACGTCGCGGCCCGTGAGCACCTCGACCGCCACGACGTGCAACGGGACGGGCGCCTCGTCGAGGCGCGCGAACGGCACATGCCGATCGATCAACGCGCGGACGGGCGCGGCGTCGAAGAAGCTGCGGCGTCGGCCCGCGAACGCCAAGAACCCCCGGAGCGGATCGGCCGGGAAGACGTCGCCCCGGTGCAGGCGCTTCCACAACTCGGCGAGGTCGTCGATCGGCGCGTCGGGGTGTCCTGCCAGCCACGCGCCGTTGAGCGCCCCGACGGATGTCCCGACGATCACGTCCGGGCGGATTCCGTGCTCCGCCAGCGCCGCCAGCATCCCGACCTCGACCGCGCCGAGGCTCGCGCCCCCCGAGAGAACGAATGCGACCGCCACCGGCAAAACGCTAGCGGCGAACCGGAGCGCGACCTGCGCCCAATCCGGCGCAAGCGTCCGGAATGCAACGACCTCCCGATACCACGAAGCGCTTTCGCCGCGCGGCCACCGGCGGTCAATTGTCACGAAGTGTGGTGCGCACAGGGACATTTGGGTGGCAATCGCCGGGTACGGGCTCAGCCGTCGGGAGCCAAGGCCGATGTGAGCCCGAGAACGGGCCACGCGAGCACCGTCGGCGAGTCGGGTATGCGCAACGCCACACAGATGTCCACGCGAGCAAGAGTCGTCGGCGCCGTGATCGCCGTCGCGCTCGTTGCCGTTGCGACCGCGAGCCCCGCACCCGCGGCGCCGCCGGAGTTCGACAGCGGAGCCGGGTTCCCGACGGTCGACAACTTCAATCCGGTGACGTTGAACGGCACCGAACAGCTCACCTCGGCGAGCATCGCCCCGTTCGTCATCACCGACTCTTCCGGCACGTTTGCCGGTTGGCACGTCACACTGGCCGTCCCCGACTTCCAAAACGGTACCGGCGCGGATTGCTCCGCGGGCGCGACGGCGGCGATCGCGGGTGCGAACGTCTCGATGAACGCGCCCGTGGTGACTCCCGGCGACGGGCTCACCGTCATGACCGGCGTGACGTCGGCCGGGTTCACCGACTTCACGACGCCGAGGACCATCATCGCGGCCGCGGCCGGCGACGGCGCCGGGACCTACGACGTTGCCCCGGAGATCCTCCGGCTCATCGTTCCGGCGAACAGCCTGGCCGGCACGTACTGCACCCAGGCGACCATCGCGATCACGTCCGGCCCGTAGTCACGCCGGCGGTGTCGCCGCGTTCGCCAGACGATCCGCCGAGCACGACGCGCGCGGTCAGGACGAGCGTGATGATCAACACGAACGCTGACAACGCCATCAGCGGTAGGGAGATGAACCCGAACTCCCACACGTACCGAACCGTGCACGGTTCGGTGACGGTGCAGAACGACGAGTGCTGGCTCGGGAACGCTTGCAGCTGCGTGTGATAGATCGCGAACGCGGCCCCGATCACGGCCGGCGGTGCGACATACCACCACACCCGCCCGTCGCGACGAAACGCTGCCACCAAGAGCGTCACGCCGAGGGGGTACATCGCGATTCGCTGGTACCAGCAGAGCTTGCACGGGATGAAGTGCGCGACCTCGGAGAAATAGAGGCTGCCACAGGTCGTCACGATCGCGACGAGCGCCGCGATCCACAGCGCGACGTGGCCGACATCCTCGAAGACGACCGCGAGCGACGAATCCGGCGCGCGCCGGTGCACGGCGGCAACGACCCACAGCCCGACCGTTGCCGCCCACGCGGCGATGGTGAGCAGCGCGAAGAACAGCGAGAACGACGACGTGCTCATCGAAGCGGACGACCGCCGGGCACCCCCGGCCGCCCCTCGACAACGCGTATCTGTCGGCTCACGCAGTTCGCCGCGACTGAACGCCGCCCGGATCGTCGTTCACGATCAACGTCGGTCGGGGCGGTCGGGCACCCCGGTCCGACCTTCGTCGCGGCTGGTCGGCCGACCGAGCGTGCCCCGGCCAACCGCGACGCGCCGCGAGCAGCCACACGAGAAGCAAGCCGGAGAGCTCGAGCGCGTGTTGGGTCTCACCCAGCGCCGGTGTGATGCCTTGAACGATGTCGGCGATCGCGGCGCCGACCATCGCCGCGGCCAGCGCCGCGGTCAGCGGTACCAGCGCCCGCGCCTTCGCGGGCCGAAGGGCGACGACGATGAGCCCGATCGCGTAGGCGATCTGGAACGCACCGAGATGGCGCTGCATGTGCACGTCGCCGGCAACGGTCGACGCGTGCCCCACCAGGTCCGGGACGGCGAGTACCAACTCACCGATCGAGATCAGGAGGAGGGCTGCCCGCATGCCCCACCAGACCTCGCCCCGCTCGATCCGGGCCGCCATTGCGACGATCCCGGTCGAGAGGTCGATCCGGCTCCCGGCGGCGGGCGGCGGGCCGATGCCGTCGAGCGAGGCGGCAAACGCCGCGCAATCGGCACAGCCTTGCAGATGCCAGGCGACGACCGACCCGGGAATCCCGGCGGATTCCTGGTCGGCCCGGGCCGACAGCGCAGCCTGGATGGTTTTGCAGTCCATGCACGAAGGGTCGCCCGGTACGGGCGTCGAGTTCCAAAGTTGCGCCATTCCGGCCGACCGGCGCTGTTCCGCCACAATGACGTCATGACCGATGACGGCCTCACGTTGCTTGCGCAGGCCGCAGCACATGGTGACGACCGGGCGTTGCGGGAACTCGTTGTCGCGACGCAGGATTCCGTACTTCGGCTTTGCGCAGTTCTCTCGTCGCCGTCCGAGGCGGAGGATCTCGCCCAGGAGACGTACCTCCGGGCGCTCCAGGCGCTCCCACGATTCCGGTTCGACGCACCGGTGCGCGCGTGGCTCTTCGCGATCGCGCGCCACGTCTGCGCCGACCACGTCCGGCGGCGCGTCCGTCGCCGGCCCATCGAGCAAAAGGTCGCGTCGCCCGGCGAGACGATCCTCGATCTGGCCGATGTCGAGCTCGGCGAACTCGTGCGCGCGCTCGACGACGAGAAGCGAACCGCGTTCATGCTGACGCAAGTCGTGGGGATGTCGTATGAAGAGGCGGCCGCCGTGTGCGATTGCCCGGTGGGAACGATTCGGTCGCGTGTGGCGAGGGCGCGGGCCTACCTGGCGTCCGCGGTCCGCCAAGCCGACGCCAGCTGACGGCCCACTCAACCGAGCCGCTTCTCGAGTTGGCGGATCGTCGCGTTGGCGCAAACCGACGTGGGCTGATCGTGGGTCAAGGTGCACACGGCCGCGGTCATCGTGTTCGCCGCGCCGACGACCCCCTGGGCGATCGCCGCGGTCGGTTCCGACAGCGCGCCCGCGATCTCGTCCGCCGACTTGCCCTGCAGGACCGCCGGGTCGTAGGTCGCGCCGCCGATGAGAAACTTGCCGCCGAAGTCGAGGAACGGGATGGCGCCGGTCGAGGTCGCGCTCACGTACGGCGGCGCGTCGAAGGTCGCCAGAAGCTGTTGTTGCTCCGGTGTCGGCGTCTCGAGCTTCTTGTAGCTGCCGTCACTCGCGAGTTGGTTGGTATTCAGCTCCACGGGTTCGAACACGAGATAGCGGCTGGAGTACGTCGATCGGTAGAACGAGAACGTGTTCGTGTTCGGGAACGTGTCGAAGCTCGACGAATGCGTCAGCGACAAGCCGCTGAACGTTCCGAAGCGGGACAACGCAACGACGACCGCCCACCGCTCGGCGGCGCAGTACGGGCAATATTCGGCGCCGATGTAGACGACCCGCGGCATACCGCCGGTCGTCAGGGCGGCGCCGTCGATCGCGCGCGGGCAACCGGGTCGACGTTCCGGCACCGACCTCGGCGGAAACGGACGCGGGGATGGATGTCACCTTCGCGAGCAGCGGTGCGGGCACCGGCGACCGCGCCGCGGCCGTCCCGGAACCACTCCTCGCCGCGATCGCCCACGCGGCGCCGAGCACGACGACGACCACGATCGCAACCCACGGGATGCGACCCGTTCGCCGTTGGCGCGCCCGGACTGCAGCATTCCGGGCGCGGCCGTCACCGGCGCGAGTCCTCGGCGATTTCCCAGCCATCGACATTCATGTCGCATTCGGGCCGCGAAGAGTTCCATCGCAGCCGCGAAAGGTCTCGCCCGGCGACCACGGCCCGGGCTACGACTGCTTGTCGGGGATGATCGCGTAGGTCGAGAAGCACATCTCGTCTTCGGTGCCCTCGGCGAACACGATGTACTTCGGCGGGCGGTTCGGATCGAGCGCGCGATCCCACGAGCACTGCATCCGGATCGTTTGCCCGGCGTCGACATGGATCGGCTTCGCCAGCGCGTAGTTCATCTGCCAGTCGAAGTTCCATGTCGGGATGTCGAGCAACACCGTCGGACGTGAGGTCTGCGGATCGAGCGTCAACCGGAACGTCTTGCCGAGCGTGTGCTCGTGTCCGAACACCGACACGATCGTGCCCGACTCCGCGACGGTGTAGTCGCACGTCGACGACGCCATGCCGTCGTGGAAGGTCGCGGCGAGCTGGTCGGCCGTCTTGCCGCAGAGCCCGAGCAACGCCGTTTCCGCGCCCGCACCGATACCACCGTAGAGGCGGACGTCGTCGGCGAGCGCGGCGTTGCGGTTACACAGCGGCGCGGTCTGGCCGGGCATGCACGGGAGCTCCACCGGCGCGATCGGGTTGATGATGTCGATCGTCTTGAAGTCCGCGGTACCGGGATCGACCTGGATCGAGACCGTCGTGCGGTCGGGCACCGGCGTCGTGTCGTAGTGGTAGTGCATCTGCAGCACGAGTGCGTCGCCCGGCTGCAACAGGATCCCGGAGTGCTCGGGATACTGCACCGGGTCCTGGCCGGGCACCCAACCGGCGATAAGCCCGGCCTGACCGGTGAAGCCCGGCACCCGGTGGCGCGTCGAATCGTGCTGCGTCGACCGCAGCTCCACGGTCCCGTAACAACTCCAACCCGGCTTGCCGTCGCGACCGGAGATGGCGCGCCCCGCGACGACCTGCGACGCGTCGATGTGGAACAGCTGGACGTGGTGGATCTCGGCGCGCTGGTCGGGTGTGATCTGGTAGCCGGTGATGAACGTCGGCTTGGTGACGTGCGGGTCGAGAACGAAACAGCGGTAGTCGTTCGGCACCGCGAGCGACCCGGCGTACGCCTGCGGCATCTGCAGCACCACGTCGCGCCGGGGCGCGGGCACCTTCGGGCCACCCTTGGGCGCGATCGGCGTCGAAGCGGGGACGTCGAGCGGACCGCCGGCCTTCGCCCACTTGACGATGGCGTCGATCGTCGGCTGGTCGAGGCGCTTCGAGTTCATCAACGCGACACCGTGCGCCGATGCCGGCCACGGCGGCATGTACCCGCCCTCGACGACCGTTCCTATGCCGTCGGAGATCTTGGCCGCGTCGGCCACGGTCGCGAGCGACCAGTGCGCCGCGCCGACCTGGCCCGGCGTGTGGCACGAAGCACAGTTGGCCTGCAGTGCCGGCATGATCACGCTGGCGAACGACGGGCTGTCCTTCGGACGCGGCGCCGATGCCGGTGCGGCGATCGAAGCGGGGATGGTGAACTTCGACGGGTCGAGCGCGGTCAGCCGCATCGTGAGCGTGACGTCGTCGGACGTGCTGACGAGGCCTGCGATGCTGACCGGCCCGATGCCGAACGTCGACATCTTCACCTTCGCGGGTCGCGGTCGCGGTGAGCTTCCCGGAGCCGACGGTCGCGTCGACACTCCACGCAACCGGCGCGGTCGTCTTCTTCACGGTGAGCCGGCTGGCCATCGAGAAGTGATACGGCGTGCCGTCGGCGATCGACGCGGGCATTCCCGTAAAGCCGGTCGCGGTGAGGTCGGCGAGCGGGTAGTCGTGCGAGTCGAGGTTGTCCTCGCGCATGCGAGCGTCGCGGAGGTTGTTGTCGGAGTGCAGCTGCTCCACATTGACGACGATCTGGCCGATCCGGCTGGCCGCGGGATGCGCGGCGTTGACCGCGAGGTCGCCGGCGATCCCGCTGGTCGTACCGGCGGCTCGGTTCGCGCTGTGACCGAACAGCTTCTCGTCGACGGCGTACGAGACACTCGAACCAGTCGGATCGATGCGATAGATCTTCTCGCCCGTGCCGGCAACCAGATGCGGTGCGGTCGGAACCGTGTAACTGACCACACTGAACTTCGCCGACGTCAGGGTGCGATATTCCCGCCACGCGTACACGCCGACCGCAGTCGCGGCCACGGCGACCGCCGCCAATGTCCAGCGGAGCCAGTGGCGCGCGAGCAACCCACGGGCGCGGCCCGCCGAAGCCGCGGCGGCGTCTCCGGAGCGCGTCGTGATCGACGTCACGAGGAAACCTCGTCACTCGAGGCACACGATGATGCAAGCGTCATCCGACCGCGCCGTCCCCCGTTGCCGCACCGACCGATCCGCAGGATCATAGGTTCGGCGTGCCTCAGGGGCGAACGGCGAACTGGTAGCCGCTGCGGAAGACCGGTTGGAGCCGAACGAAGTCGCCGGTATGGGTCGCAGAGATCGTCATGCCGTTGCCCACGTACATGCCGACGTGATGATGGTCCGGGTAGTAGATGACGAGGTCGCCGGGCTCGAGCGCGTTGTCGGGGACCCGGGGGAACATGTTGCCTTGCGCGATCGATCCGTGGGGCATCGACACTCCGGCCTGCGCCCAGGCCATCATCGTGAGTCCGGAACAGTCGTAGGCATCGGGCCCGACGCCGGCATAGCGGTAGGGCTTGCCGAGCTGGGCCTTCGCGTACGCCACCGCGGTCGCCGCGCCGGGTGACGGTGCGGGGGCATTGGGAACGGCGAGATTCGCGGGGTCGGCGCCCGGCATACCGCGCGGCGCGTTCGACACTGCCGGCACCGGCGATGCGTTGCCCGCGGCGGGCGTGATCGAACGCACCGCGAGGAGATGCAGGCGCGCGACCTCGGCATCGCTGCGCGCCTTCTCGGCCGCGGCCTGGCGCACCCGGTCCTGCTCGATGAGTGTCGCGATCTCACCCTTCACCTGCGAAAGCAGGCGGGCCTGCGCACGGTTCGCGGACTCGACCTCGCCGCGGCTGGCCTCGATCGCGTCGACCTGTGCCTGAGCACTCTTGCGTGCGGCTTCGAGCGCGGTGCGGCTGGCCTGAAGGTCTTGACGGGATGCGGTGAGTCGGCCGAGCAATCGCCGGTCGCGTTCGGCAGTGGTCTCGGCATACTTCGCCCGGCTCGCGGCATCGCTCACGCTCGAGACGTTGATCGAGTCGAGCGGCGTTTGGATTCCGGCGTTCATGTAGATCGACGCGGCGCGGCGCCCGACCATTCGCTCGATGCGATCGGTCTCGGCTTGCGCGGCACGCGTGCGCGCCCGCACGCTGGCGATCTTTGCCGTCGCGGCGTCGAGACTCAGCTTCGCGGCGTCGTAGCGTTCGGCCAACATCGAGATCTTCTCGCCGTTGGCGTCGATCGCCTGTTGGAGTCGCGCGGCCTCGGACTTCTTGTCGTTGACCGTCGAGGCCGACGCAGTCGCGGGAGCGGCCAAACCGGCGAGGACGGCTATGCACATCCCGGCAACGGCGAGGCGTGCGAAACGGTGCTTCATGGGGACTTCCTGACGTGTGGTCGATGGTCCTTGCGGAGCGCTGTTCGCGCGAATGCCGACCACGCGGCCGGCATCGACGTCATTGTACGACTTCGAGCTGCAATGCATCGGCTTGTGGGCGTTCGCGACCGACGGCACCGCGATCGCTGCACGGTGCATGTCGATCATTGCACGGTGCACGTCATGTGCGTTCCCTGAGCGCCGAGTCTGTGACCGGGTTCGCGGCGACGCGACGCCGGTCGTCGACTCCGCGATTACCGCTTCGGCGTCGTCGCCTCGAAGATCTGGAACGCGAGCGGGATGCGCGACGTTTCGTCGTCGATGCGGAACTGCACCATGTGCTCTTCTACCGCGGCCCGCGCGTCGGGCAGTTGACCCTCGCCGACGCCCATGAAGGTGAGCTGCGCGTCGTCGACGACGACCTCTCGCGCGATATCGACCGTCAGGTCGTGCGGAGTGCGCCGGATGTCGACGAGGTTGGCCGATCGAAGGATGTCGACGGTCCGTTCGGGATCGGCGAACGAGAACGGACCGGTCTGGCTCTTCCCGGGCACCAACGGAGGCGGCGCCGGAAGGAATCGGGCGATCGCCGCCCCGACGAACCACGGGTTCTCCTCGAGCGATCGCCAGCATGCGAACGCGATGCGACCGCCGGGCGTGAGGTGCCGAACGACGTTCGTGAATGCCGCGACCGGCTCGTCGAAGAACATGACGCCGAACTGGCTCATCGCGACATCGAAGGGCCCACCGTCGACGGACGCGGATTGCATGTCGACGACCACGAAAGTGATGTTGGTCGCACCCGCGTCGCGCGCCCGCTGCTCGGCCAGACTCGTGATCGGACCGGAGAGATCGGCGCCGACGACTGCACCGCCTGGGCCGACCGCGCGACCCGCCGCCATCGTCGTTCGCCCGCCGCCGCACCCGATGTCGAGCACGCGCTCGCCGGTCCGCAACGACACGACGTCGAGCAGATACGGCGTTACCTCGTCGGTGAGTCTCTCGCGCTTCGGCCAGGCCGCCGTCCAGTGCTCGTCGTTCCAACGTCGACGCTCGGCGTCGTTGTCCGTCACGATTGCCCTCCTCACGTGACCGCTGGGCGTCGGCCGCGGTGTCGCCGAGCAGGCGATCACAGCGATGCACGTCCCGACAAGTCGCGGACACCGTTCCCGGTGTGGTGCGTGGGCCGGGCTGGGATCGAACCAGCGACCGAGGGAGTATGAGGGGTAGCGGTCGCTTTCGACCGCGCCCCGATCGTGCGCCTTTCAGCTCGCACCGATCGGCTGCGGGTTCAGGGGTTCAACGCAACGGCACGTCGTGGACGCAGCGCTGGTCTTCGGCTGCTCCAGCAAGCGCCTGCAGCCGCGGACCGCCGCCTTTACCACCCACGGATGCAGCAGGAGGACCAGATATGGACGGCTCCGCCCTCAAAGATGACGTGGATCGCCGTGGCGGCGAGGATTCCGCAGCGCGGATTCTCGATCACCGACTGGACGCCCGTGCGCCGGTCGTGAGACACGCAGTGTGGCTTCGCGCCGCCCCAGTCGGGCGTCGTGGGAGCGAGTTGGCCTTGGGCGGAGGAGTCTCTTAGCGTCATAAGTAGGTGCGGCAGATCTTTTCCAAACTCTTCGTGGTGCGTGCGCGCGTTCTCGCGCTCGCGGCGCTTGCATCGACATTGCTCGTCCCCTTCGCCTTCGTCGGCGTCGCGGGCGCGTCGGTGTCGAACGCGCCGACCGTCGGCGTGGCGGTGACCGCCACGGGCAAGGGGTATTGGAGCGTGCAATCCGACGGTACGGTCACGCCGTTCGGCGATGCCAAGGCCGCAGGGAACGTGCACGCGACGAACGTCGGCGGCATCGCGCCGACGAAGTCGGGGCACGGATACTGGCTCGCGACAACCGACGGCAACGTGCTCACGTTCGGCGACGCGGTGTCGTACGGCTCGCTCGCGTTCCAGGCGCTGTCGCGGCCGATCCTCGGCATCGCGGCGACGACGTCGGGCAAGGGCTACTGGATGATCGCGTCCGACGGTGGCGTTTTCTCGTTCGGTGACGCCAAGTTCTATGGATCCACCGGCAGTACCCGACTCAACCAATCTGTCGTCGGCATCGCTCCCAGTCCCACCGGCCACGGCTACTGGCTCGTCGCATCCGACGGCGGCATCTTCAGTTACGGCGACGCCAAGTTCTACGGATCCACCGGCAACATGAAGCTCAACCAACCGGTCGTCGGCATCGCCGCGACCCGCACGGGCCGCGGGTACCGGCTCATCGCATCCGACGGCGGCATCTTCAGTTACGGCGACGCCAAGTTCTACGGATCGATGGGCGGTCACCACCTCGACGCGCCCGTCGCGCAACTCGCGACGACCCTCGACGGTCGCGGCTATTGGGAGTTCGCGTCGGACGGCGGCGTGTTCACGTTCGGCAGCGCGCACTTCTACGGATCGAATCCGCATCCGGTCGGGACGGTCGGCGACCGCGACTTCGTGTTCCCGTTCGCTGACCGCGCCGCGCCGTCCCCGCCGTCGACGTGGACACAAGACCAGGGCGTCGACGTCTTCCTCCAGAACCGCGGCGCGAACGCGTGCGGCTCGATTTCGCAACCGGCTCGCCGCGACGGACCGGTCCTGGTCGCGGTCGCAACGGGCACCATCGTCGGCGAAGGGATCAACGAGTTCGGCCCGTCAGCTCCGATCCTGCACGTCGAGCGCGGCCCGCTCACCGGCATGTACGTGTACTACGGACACGCGAGCGGGAACCTGGTCGGTGTCGGTGCCCACGTCGCCCAGGGCCAGCCGATTACCCACGTCGGCTGCGGCATCGTCGGCCACTCGGACGAACCGCACGTCGAGATCGGCATGGCGCCGAGCTACCCCGGCGTGCCGGCGTGCACGCCGGGCTGTCACGGGTCGTCGACGTCAGGGGCGATGATGCACTGGCTGCTCGCCACACGCTGACAATCGCGGGTCGCTCCAAGGATCGCCGCGACGATCGTGCGATTTCCGGCACTCCTGGCCGCGTGTACCCGCGCCCGACCGAGTCGGCCCTTTTCACTGCCGATGTCTCATCGGTCCGGTACGGAGCATCGGGCAAACCGCACTCGCCATAAGGGTCCGAGAGTGGGCGATCTGGCGCGGCGTGGGTCGTGACCGGAACCGCCTGGACTGGTGGTGAGTTTACAACCGGCGGGATCTGAACGGACGGGAAGGTTGGTCCTACCGGCCGAGGACTATCGCCTCTGGCGATACGCGAGGTACCTCAGTGACGATGGGAGCGTGCTCGCGGCCTTTCCGGGTCGCGGTCCGCGGTTTTCTCGACGATGAGGTGATGTTCGATGAGTGCAAAGAGTGATCAGGTGAAGGGTCAGGCCAAAGAGGTCGTCGGAGGTGTCGTCGGCGACAAGGACCTCGAGTCCGAAGGCAAGGCCGATCGGCGTGCTGGTGAGGCCAAAGAGAAGATTGGTGACGCGAAGGACAAGGCCGAAGAGGTGATCGACAAAGCCAAGGACAAGATCGAAGAGGTGATCGACAAGACGAAGGACGCGGCGCGAGGCAAGTAGTCCCTGATGCGTCTGGTCGAAGCCATGGGACAAGCACTGGCCACGCGGGAGGTGCGTCGAGTGGTCGACGCGGTGGCGCGCGGTCGCGATTCGGAAGGGTGGGTTTGATATGTACATCGGTGTTGGCACGCTCGTGGTGATTCTCCTGATCGTCCTGATCGTCTATTTCCTTCGTCGCGCTTAGACATCGCGGCGGAGCGGTCTTTGATGGAACGCGGTTCGGGCGCAAAGCCGGCGAACCTCGGTCCCATGACAGACACGGCGAGGAAAGGATCGAGATACGTGAACGCCGGGTCGGACAACTCACCAGTGGGCGTCACTCCGGGCACGGGCGGGTTCCTGCCCGAGCAACCCGAACGCAGGATGTACGAGTCGGTCTTTGCGCGCCTCGTCGCCACGGCAGGCATCGTCGGTGTTGGCACTGCTCTCGGCGCGATCCTGGTGGCCGCCAACGTCGACGGCTGGATCATTGGCCTCGTCGTGTCGATCGTGACCGTTGCACTCGCCGCGATCCTTTGGCGGTCACGGAAACTCTGACGAGCGCCGCGACCGGAGCGCCGCCATTGCGTGTCGCGTCGACGGCGCGCTCTCGGCACGGCTCAGGTCTTCGTGACGCGTTTCGGTCGTCGGGCGCATCCGTGATCAATCGGTGACCTAACGATGACCACCAAGCCGATTTCGACGCCGACGAGAGCCGACGAAATCACGTTTCGGCTGGCACGGTGCGTGGGCCCGGCTGGGATCGAACCAGCGACCGAGGGATTATGAGTCCCCTGCTCTGACCACTGAGCTACAGGCCCTGCGCGTCAGAGCGTACGTGGCGGCGCCCGAGCGCTGCCGAAACGGATACCGAGACGTTCGGCGCCCACGCACCGACGACCATCATCACCCCACCGGCCAGCGCGAGCTTCGGACCGAGGCCCAGACGGGCGAGACCGGCCAGACGAAGGAACGCACCGCACGTCAGCAGTACGACGAGCAGCGCGCCGAGGGCAACAGCCCGCGCCGCCCGCTCACGCGCGCCGAGCACCCCGAACGCGATCCAGCTCACCGCGCCCAGCGCGGGCACGAGGTACCAGAGCACCGTGAGCCGGCCGGACGACAACGCGGGGTCGTGGCGGCCCAACGCGACGAGCGCGTCGACGAGCGCGTGACCCCGCAGCCCGCTTCCCGCGCCGCGCGCAATCCAATGCACGAACGCGGAGGCGACGAGCGCGCCACCCCCCACGAGGTAGCAGGCGTCGGCGAGCAACACGCGCCGGCGCGTGCCCTCATCCACCCGGAACCGAGCTCGTCGCGGAGCTGTACGACCCGCCGCCGTTCTGACCGATGCACTTGATGCTCGTCCCCGGGTCGACTCCCCCGGGCAGGACGATCGGCTTGCCGTCCCGGCCGAGCAGCTCCCCGTTGGGACCGATCGACACGCCAGGACTCGAGCCGGTGGCGCAGGTAGCGGCCGGCGCCGTCGGAGCGGTGACCGCGATGTCCCCGCTCGCGCTCCCCGACGACGAACACGACGAGCCCATGATTCCGTAGGAACAGGACCCGAACGTGTTGGTCTTGACCTTCGCGCCCGCCGGTGCATTGGCCGCGTCCCAGATCGTCACCGTCGCGTCGCCCGGGCCACCGACGCCATCGGTCTCGACGACGACGATGTAGGTCCCGTCGGCGGGAAGCGTCAGTGGTTGGCCCCCGACAATGCCAGCGGCTTCATCCAGCTCGGCTCCGTTCGGCGCGAAGACCCGGACACTGGCCGCCGGGATGTCCGGGAACGGGCTCGTGGGTTTGGCGGGCGACGTCGTGGGCGACGTCGTGGGCGATGTCGCGAGACCGAGCAACTGCTCCCCCGCGTGGCCGGCGAACGTCAGTACTCGAATGCCGCTGACGCCACCCGAGTGCACAACGACGGGCTGACCGAGGGTGAGCGAGCCGTCGGGCGGGATCTGGTCGGGGATGTTCAGCATCGTGAACAGCGATCGCCGGTCGATCGACGAGACGAAGCGATCGACGACGTCGAGGACGGTGCCGACCGGGCTGACGAACCACCGACCACCCTGCTTCACCACGCTGATCTGCGAACTGCGGTCCATGGTCTCGAACGGCATGGCCAACGGCGAGATGAACGCGAACGGCTCGGAGCCGCACGGAAGACCTACGTACGTATCGGCCCCGGAATGCGGCGGGGTGAAGCAGCCGCCGTCGAGCGACCACTTGCCGCTCTTGGCAGTGCCGGATGCCTGCAGGGTCACCTTGGCCGTGTCCCCGCTCACCTGAGCTGTCGTCGTGATCGCATCGATCGTGAAGTTCGACTGGGAACCCTGGTCGACGAGCGAGGTGATCGCAGCCCGGTAGTCGTACACCGGGATCTCGTTCGGCGGAAGCATGGTCAAGAGCTTCGGCCAGTCACCGCGCTGCGAGCGCGCGCATCGAATCCTGCACCGCCGCGTCGGGGGAATCGGCGCCGAGGGCCGAGATGTTCCGCACGCCCGAACCGAAATCGGCGGGCGCGGCCCGGTGGTACTCGCGGACGTACTCGAGCACGGTGTACGCCGCGCTCACATACCAGTGCCCGTCCTCGCGGACTGCGACCACGAACGTCGGCAGGTTGATGTGGTCGGCGACCTTGGCGAGGTCGTACTCGCGCGTGATCGTCGTCGCGCGCCGCGCAACACCTTCTGCATGATCGCGGAGAACTGCGCCTTGTGTGTGCTTGCCGACAGGGAGCCGCCGTCGATCGTGACCTTGGCGAACCCGTCGCCGAGTGTCTGCGTGGAGAGATGCAATCCCGCGACTGCGAAGTCGACGCCCGCGAGCGGCGCACCCGCGGTCTGCACGAGCTCCAGCTCCTTCGCCTTCTTCGCGGCGGCATCGAGGGTTCCGTGGAGCGAGCGCACCTCGTCGGGCGCGAGCACGTCGGCCGCGGCCAGCGGATCGTCGTGCGAGATCGCGTCGGCCAACTGTCGCACGGCACCCTCGGGTGAGCCGGAGCCGCCGCCGCCCCCGACCGCGGCACTCACCGCGAGCGCGCCGACCAGCACGAGCGCGGCGACACCCGCAGCCGCGACCATCGATGCCAGCGGTCGGCGCCGGGGCCGCGCCGACGGCTCCGCCGTCACGAACGGGATCGGATCGAGATCACCATCGTCGCTCGCGACACCACGCCCAATTGCCGAGCCGGTGAATCCGGCCGCGTTCGCGTCATCGGTTGCCGCGGCCAGCACCTCGTCGAATCCACGCGGCGTGCCGCGCCGCGCGAGCTCGTTCAACGCGTCGTTCAACGCGTCGTTCGTGGCGTCGTGCATGTCACTCACCTTCGACCTCCATGGCCAGCTCGGCCCTTAGCCGGCGCCGGGCTCGCATCAACGCCACGCGCGCGCTGCTGTTCGACATCCCGACGACGGCGGCCGCCTCCGCGACCGGTTGGCCCTCGATCTCGACGAGATACATGAGCGCGCGGACCCGCGGCTGCACCCGCAACAGATCTCCGAGATCGCTCGGGTAGGTGTCGGCGGTGGCGGACGCCGCCTCGATCCGGCGCAGCACGCCGTTGGTCCGGGTCGACCGCCGGCGCTGGTCGGTGGCGAGGTTCGCGATCACCCGGCGCAGGTACGGCCCGAGGTCGAGGATCTCACCGGGGTCCCTCGACAACACCTTGGCCAGCGCGTCTTGGACGAGGTCGTCCGGATCGACGTCCCAGCGGCCGATGACGGCCGCGAAGCGCCGGAGCGGCTCGTACAGGTCCCGTAGGCGCTGGATCGCCTCGGGATCCCACCGCTCTTCGCATCCCACCCGGGCCCCACCCCCGCCTGCGCCTGCGCGCTCCACGCTGTCCCACACACGACATGGACGCCCGGGAACGACCGGATGTGACACCCGGGGGCAAACTCTGGGCTCCGGGGGAGAGGCTCGAACTCTCAACCTACGGATTAACAGTCCGCCGCTCTGCCAATTGAGCTACCCCGGAATGGCGCCCGACAATAGCAGCGCCTCTCGGGCGGGCTAGGACTCTTCGAGGTAGTCGCGGAGCCGTTGCGATCGGGTGGGATGGCGCAGCTTCGCCAAAGTCTTCGACTCGATCTGGCGAATGCGCTCACGGGTGACGCCGAATTCCTTGCCGACCTCTTCGAGCGTACGGATCTGGCCGTCGTCGAGACCGAAGCGCAGACGCACGACCGCACGCTCGCGATCGTTCAACTCCTGCAGCGCTTCTTCGATCGCCTCGCTCAGCAACGCGCGCGCTGCGGCCGTCGCCGGCGCGATCACGTTGGGATCCTCGACGAAGTCACCGAGGAGACTGTCGTCTTCCTCCCCCACCGGAGTCTCGAGCGAGACGGGTTCCTGCGCGATGCGTTGGATCTCGCGCACCTTGTCGGGCGTCATCTCGACCTTGGCCGCGATCTCCTCGACCGTCGGCTCGCGCCCGAGCTCTTGCAGCATCTGGCGCGAGATGCGAAGCACCTTGTTCATCGTCTCGACCATGTGCACCGGGATACGGATGGTGCGGGCCTGGTCGGCGATGGCACGGGTGATCGCCTGACGGATCCACCAGGTGGCGTACGTCGAGAACTTGAAGCCCTTCGTGTAGTCGAACTTCTCGACCGCACGGATCAGACCGAGGTTGCCCTCTTGAATGAGATCGAGCAACGCCATGCCGCGACCGACGTAACGCTTCGCGATCGAAACCACGAGACGCAGGTTGGCCTCGGTCAGCTGGCGCCGGGCGAGCTCGCCGTCGCGCTTGACCGCGTGCAGGCTCGACCGCTGGTTCTCGCTGATCTCGATCGGTTCTCCGTCGGCGTCGAGGCCGCTCAGCTTCTCGCGTGCGAGCAGCCCGGCCTCGATCCGCTTGGCCAGCGTGACCTCTTGCTCGGCCGTGAGGAGCGGGACCTTGCCGATCTCCTTGAGGTACATCCGGACGGGGTCGAAGCTCCCGCTCTCGGAGTGGGTCGGACGCTGCGCGGCGCGCACCGACACGAGATCGGGATCGGGCTCGTCGTACGACGCGCCGCGCGATCCGGCTCCCGGCCGCGCGGCCGCGCTCGGCCGGTGCTCGGCTCGCCTCGGCGCGGGCGCGGACGCGGGCGCCGCCGAGGCACCGGTACCGCGCCGCTCGTCTTCGAGCTTGAGCTCTTCGGCGATCTCGTCGAGCACCTTGATGCCGCGCGACTCGAACATCTCCCAGAGATCGCGCAGCTCGTCGGCGTCGGGTTCGAGATCGGGGAACGCGGCGAAGATCTCACCGGTCGTGATGAAGCCGCGCTCGCGTACCTGAGCGAGCACGTCGTCGACGGCCGAGGGCGCGTCATCGGTCGAGGTGGTGCCGGTCGACGCGGACGCGGTCTCGATCGAGACGGTCTCGATCGACACGGTTTCCGCAACAACGTCGGGCCCGTCGCCGGACCCGGTGATATCAGGCTCCGGAGTCTGCGTCATCGATGATCCACGTTACCAACTGCTCGGCCACGACCTCGGCCGCGTCCCAATGCTCCGAGGCGCGCGCGTTCGTGAGCTCGTCGAGGCGCGTCTTGATCTCGGAGGTACGTGGGTCTTCATGCCTCAGCATCGACGACAGAAGTCGCTGACTTGACGCTTCGACCAGGTTGACCACCACGCGGGTTGCCAGTTCGTCGGTGGGGCCGCGATCGTCGAGATCCTCGACTGCGAGCCGCTGCAAGAGGCCTGCGACCTCGGGCGATGCGCGCTCGAGGCACTCGTGCCAGGGCAGCTCCGTCATGCCGGCGAACGCCGCGCGCGAGGGGATCGGCGAACAGCGCCACGTCGAGACGACCGCTCATGAGCTCCGGCGCCTGCACGGCCCAACGCAACGCGTCGAGCTCGCGTCGATCGACGGACGGCTCGACCGGGTTCGGCGCCGATACGGACGCGGCGCGCACGTGCGGTTTGGAGCGCACCTGACCGACTGCCTCTCGCACCCGATCGGGCTCGATATCGAGCCGGCCCGCAAGCTTCATCACATACTGATCGCGCACGAGGTCGTTCGGATGTTCGGCGATGAGCACCGCGCCCTCGTGCGCGGCGCGCGCCCGCCCTTCGAGCGACGACATGTCGGCCGCCCGCAACAGACGGTCGAGGCGGAACTCGAGGAAGGGCATCGCACCCTTCACGGCTCCGACGAGTTGTTGCGGATCGTCCTTCCACACTTCGGCGGGATCGCGACCGGCAGGGAGATCCGCGACCTGGAACTGCACCTCGAAGCGTTGCTCCCACTGGTAGCACCGCTCGGCCGCGGCCTGGCCGGCGGCATCGGCGTCGTACGCGAGCGTCACCTTCCGGGCGAGGTTCTTGAGCGTGAGGAAGTGGTCGTCGGCGAGCGCGGTGCCACACGTCGCAACGGCGATGGGCACGCCCGCGAGCGCGAACGCCATGACGTCGGTGTAGCCCTCGCAGATCACCACTTCACCTTGCGCGACGATCTCGCCCTTGGCGAAGTTCAAGCCGTAGAGCAATCGTGACTTGTGGTAGATCGCGGTCTCGGCCGTGTTCTTGTACTTCGGGCCCTCATCGGTGAGCGTCCGGCCGCCGAACCCGACGGGATCGCCGCGCGTGTCCCAGATCGGAAACATCAGGCGCCCGCGGATCGCGTCCTGCAGCTTGTTCGCCCGGTTCACGAACGCGAGCCCGGCATCGACGATGTCTTGGCGGGAGAACTTCGCTTTTTGGAGGTGCGCGCTGACCGGGTCGTAACCCTCGGGCGCCCAGCCGAGCGAGAACTTGCGCACCGCGTCGCCGTCGAAGCCGCGGCTGCGCAGGTAGCGCCGGCCGAGGCCGCCGTCGGGCGCCTCGATCAGGCGCTGATGGTAGAAGTCGATCGCCGCGCGTACGGCTTCGTGCAGTCGTTGTTTGCGTTTGCGTTCCTCGGAGAACGACGCGTCGTCGTAACGCAGCGTGATGTTGGCGCGCGCGGCCAGGCGTTCGATCGTCTCGACGAAATCGAGATGTTCGACCTCGCGCACGAACGTGATCGCGTCGCCGCTCTTTTGGCAGCCGAAGCAATGCCAGACGCCCTTGTCGGGGCTCACCGAAAATGACGGCGTCTTCTCCTGGTGGAACGGGCACAAACCTTGGAACCGACGCCCGACGCGCTTGAGCGCGACATGCTCGCTCACCAACGCGACGAGATCCGTCGCCTCCCGCACTCGCGCGACGTCGTCGTCGAGAATGCCCATCGCGTTGCAGGTTATGGGCTCGCGGAGAGGCTCACACGCCCCGAGGCAGGTCTTCGGGACGCCAACCCAACAACTCGACACCGAGTCCGAGCGCGTAGCGATCGGTCATGCCGCTCACGTAGCGAACCGCGACCGCGGCCGCCTCGAGCGAGCTCGGCGTGAGGTCGGCGTGCATCCCGGTGGCGGCCGGGGGCATACGCGTGGGCGCGTCGACGAAGAAGTCGACGAGGCCGCTCAGGAGGCCGACGACCTTTTCCGCCTGCCGCCGGGCGGCGGGCCGCAGATAGATCCGGTCGAAGTTGAACGCCCGGAACGCGGCCAGGGCCCCGGCGGCCGGCTCGGTCATCCCGACCCGGCCGGTTCGATCGATGCCGTCGAGGACCGCCGTCACGAAGACGCCGATCTGTCGGGAGGCCTTGCGCCCGACGACGGCCGCGACGGCTTCCGGCAGGTCGGCGGGCGTCAGGATGCCGGCCCGGACCGCGTCGTCGAAGTCGTGGCACACGTAGGCGATGCGATCGGACCAGGCGACGACCTCACCCTCGGGCGTCGACGGCGCGGGCCGGCGCCACGAATGGTTCCGGACGCCGTCGAGCGTCTCCGCGCAGAGGTTGAGCGGCGCGAGCGTGACGTCGGCGCCGTACACGGCGTGGTCGTAGCCGCCGGGCACGTACGGCGAGAACGCCGCCTCCGACGCGTGGCCCGCCGGGCCGTGACCGCAGTCGTGCGCGAGCGCGATCGCCTCGGCCAGGGGGACGCACAATCCGCTGACCCTCGCGATGCCGGTGGCGACCTGTGCGACTTCGACCGCGTGCGTCAGCCGGGTGCGCAGGTGATCGTCTTCGGGCGCGATGAACACCTGGCACTTGCCGGCAAGCCGCCGCCACGGGTGCGAGTGCTTCACCCGATCGAGGTCACGTTCGAAACACAGCCGGTACGCGTCCGGCTGTTCCTCGCGCGCCCGCCGACCCGCACCGACCGGACGGGTCGCGCCCGGCGCGAGCGCGGCATCGAGCTCGGCTTCCCGAGCTTCGCGGCGAGCCACCGGGCGCCCGACGAACGCCTCGGCGCCGTTGTGCGCCTCCCGCACGAGATCGTGGTCGACCTGCATGATCGAAGGGTACCGAGCGGGTGAGACAGCCGTCGGCGACGACGTCGTCGCCGTTACTCCGGCGGCGGATCGAGCCGGACCGAGGGGATGGCGTAGGTCACGGATGCCCGAGCGCACGGCACGCTCTCATCCGCGGAATACATGAGCACGGTCCCGACCGCGAGGCGCTTGCCGATCTTGTGCAGCGTGGTGTCGGCGATCACGTCGCGGGCGCGGGCTTACGCAGGAAATCGATGTCGAGGTGCGACGTGACCGAGAGCGGTTCACGGCCGATCATCGCCAGCAGCGCCACCCACAAGCCGGTGTCGGCGAGCGTCATGAGCGACGGACCGCTGATCGTCCCGCCCGGCCGCAACTGGAGGTCGTTGTACACCATCCGGACCCGGGCGCGCATCGGCTCCACGGCTTCGATGACGAAACGTGCCATGGCCCCGGGGAACACCTCGTCGAGGAACTCCGTGATCTCGGCGGCCGTCAGCCGGGTCACGCCCTCGGGCCCGGTTGTCGACATGTCAGCGCTCGCTCAAGCCGACGCGCCGGGACCACCGGTACCCACCGCGGCGTGGGCCGCGGCGAGACGAGCGATCGGCACGCGGTACGGCGAGCACGACACGTAGTCGAGCCCCACCTCGTGGCAGAACGCCACCGACGCGGGGTCGCCACCGTGCTCACCGCAGATCCCGAGCTTGATCCCGGGCCGCTGCGCGCGTCCCTTCTCGCACCCCATGCGGACGAGCTGGCCGACACCCTCCACGTCGAGGGTCTCGAAGGGGTTCGCGGCCAGCAACTTGTACTCGAGGTACTCGCTCATGAAGCGACCCTCGATGTCGTCGCGGGAGAAGCCGAACGTCATCTGGGTGAGGTCGTTCGTACCGAAGGAGAAGAACTCCGCGACACCGGCGATCGCGTCGGCGACCAACGCCGCGCGCGGCGTCTCGATCATCGTGCCGACGAGGTAGTCGATCTCGAGGTTCGCTTCCCGCAGCACCTTGTCGGCTTCTTCGCGCGTCCACACTTCGAGCAACTTGAGCTCGGGCTCGCTCACGATCAGCGGGATCATGATCTCGACGATCGGGTTGCCACCGGCGCGCCGGCGCGTCACCGCCGCCTGCATGAGCGCCCGCACCTGCATGCGGTAGAGGCCCGGCTTGATGATGCCGAGCCGGCAACCGCGCGTCCCGAGCATCGGGTTCGATTCGCGCCACAGCTCCGACGCGTGCAGCAGCTTCAGCTCACGGGCGGTGATCTCGCCCTTCGCCTGCTTGATGATCAGCTCTTCGTGATCGGGTAAGAACTCGTGCAGCGGCGGGTCGAGCAGCCGGACCGTCACCGGCAGCCCGTCCATGGCTTCGAGAATGCCCTCGAAGTCGGTTTCTTGCTGCGCCGCGCAACTCTTCGAGCGCG
The DNA here is from genome assembly GCA_963839575.1 of uncultured Actinomycetes bacterium. Classification (GTDB taxonomy): domain Bacteria; phylum Actinomycetota; class Acidimicrobiia; order IMCC26256; family PALSA-610; genus PALSA-610. The sequence continues at coordinate 659,240 of CAWIVQ010000003.1, forward strand.
GACGCTTCCTCGTCGGGGGTATCGGCAAGGATCATGCGCTGCACGATCGGGAGCCGGTCGCCGAGGAACATGTGCTCGGTCCGGCACAGGCCGATGCCTTCCGCCCCGAACTCCCGCGCCTTGCGGGCGTCTTCGGGCAGGTCGGCGTTCGTACGCACCTTCAGCCTGCGCAGGCCGTCGGCCCAGCCCAAGATGATGCCGAAGGGACCGCTCGGCTCGGGCGTGATGACGGCCACTTCGCCGAGCACGATCTCGCCCGAGGTGCCGTTGATCGAGATGACGTCGCCTTCGCGCACGGTCGTACCGCCCGCGGTGAACGTCCGGCCCGCGAGATCGATCTTCACCGCTTCCGCACCGCAGATCGCGGGCTTGCCCATACCGCGGGCCACAACGGCCGCGTGCGAGACGAGGCCGCCGCGCGAGGTCAAGATGCCCTCGGCCGCGATCATGCCGTGGAGGTCGTCGGGTGAAGTCTCGGGGCGCACGAGGATGACGCGCTCCCCCGCCTCGTGACGCGCCTCGGCCTCATCCGCGGTGAAGTAGACGCGACCGACGGCCGCACCGGGCGACGCGTTCAAGCCCTTGGCCAACACGGTGAACTTCGCGGTCGGGTCGAACTGCGGGTGCAACAACTGGTCGAGCTGCGCGGGCTGCACGCGCAGAACAGCTTCGGTCGTGTCGATGAGTCCCTCGTCGACCATCTCGACCGCCATCCGCAACGCGGCCGCAGCCGTGCGCTTGCCCACGCGCGTCTGCAACATGAACAGCTTGCCCTGCTCGATGGTGAACTCGATGTCGCACATGTCGCGGAAATGGTTCTCCAGGAGCTGCATGAGCGCGAGGAGTTCCTTGTGCGGCTCGGGAAACTCGTTGCTCATCGCGTCGAGGTGCTCGGTGATGCGGATGCCCGCCACCACGTCTTCGCCCTGGGCGTTCTTGAGGAAGTCGCCGTAGGGCTTGTGCTCGCCGGTGGAAGGGTTGCGCGTGAACGCCACCCCGGTGCCCGAGTCGTCACCCTTGTTGCCGAACACCATCGCCTGCACGTTGACCGCGGTGCCGAGGTCGTCGGGGATCTTCTCCATCCGGCGGTAGTCACGCGCGCGGCGACCGTTCCACGACTTGAACACCGCGTCGATCGCGTAGGCGAGCTGCTCTTGCGGGTCGCTCGGGAACTCGACACCCTTCTCCGATTTCACGATGCCCTTGAACGTCTGGACCAGGCCCGCGAGATCCTCGGCGGTGAGCTCGGTGTCGACACTCACGCCCTTGTGCTCCACCAGATCGAGCAGTGCTTCTTCGAACAGCTCACCCGAGATGTCGAGCACGATCTTGCCGAACATCTGCACGAAACGCCGGTAGCTGTCGTAAGCGAAGCGCTCGTTTCGGGTCTGCTTGGCGAGGCCCTTCACGGAGTCGTCGTTGAGGCCGAGGTTGAGGACGGTGTCCATCATCCCGGGCATCGAGAACGGCGCGCCGGAGCGGACGGAGACGAGCAACGGGTCGTCGGCGTCGCCGAGTGACTTGCCCATCTTCTTCTCGAGCTGCTCGCGCGCGACGGCGACCTCGGCCATCAGCCCGGCCGGGAGCTCGTCACCGAGCGCCATGTACGCCTTGCACGCGTCGGTGCTGATCGTGAATCCGGACGGAACGGGGAGGCCGAGATTCGTCATCTCGGCGAGGTTCGCGCCCTTCCCGCCGAGCAGGTATTTCTGATCACGACCGCCTTCTTCGAACGCGTAGACGTACTTCTCCCGAGATTGCTCCGGCATCGACGAACCTTTCAATTCTTCTTGGCGTCGCTGGTAGTTGGTGCGTCACTGACGACGATCGTGTGGGCAAAGCGGTCGTGCAGGCCCTGCATGTTCGGATTGCGCATCCACATGGTGACACCGAACAGCACGATGACGGCGGCGATCTGTTGCAGCACGAGATACAGCGTGAAAGTGACCAGGACGATCAGACCGAAGCGCACCACGGCTGTACGCAGCCCGAGCGGTGAACCGTCTTCGCGCAGGGTCTTCAGGTGCTGCACGCGTTTCCCGAGCGTTCGCCCGGTCATTGCGCTCGGGATCGCGAGGTACAAGAACCCGAGGATGAACGCGATGACGAGCCCCCCGAGGAAGTAGGGATTGAGCTTGTTGGCCGCGTCGTCACGCTGCTTGGTCAGATCGCTGATCTTGGTCTTCAGGTCGTTCGACTTCTTCTGGTCGACCGCCTGCTGCGCGGGATTGTTCGCCTTCTTGTCGGCGCTCACCGCTTTGTCCGCGGTGTTCTTGTCCTTGTTCGCCTGCGTGATGTCGTTGTTCAGCTGGTCGACGGTGTGGACGATGGCGGGCTTTTGCGACTTGGCGACACTCTGCGCGATCACCTGGCTGGCGCTCACGAGCACGATCAGCACGAGCAGGTCGATGACCATCGCGAGGATGCGCTGCTTGGTCGTCGGGAAATGCGTGCCTGCGGGCGGGGTGATCGTCGCGGCGCTCTTCAACCGCTCGGCTCGCAGGTCGCGGGTGGATTGCTGGCGGGCCTGGCGCGAGTTACGGGCCTGGGCACGCAACCCCTTCGCCTCGGGCTCGTCGGAGGTGCGGCCATTGGAGCCGCCAACCGCGTCGTCGTCATCTCCGGCGCCACCGCCGTTGACGTCGCGCTGCTGGTCGTACCGTCCCCGTTGGTAGGGGTCGGAGAGCACGTTCCACGCCTTGTTGAGGCGGGCTGCGTCGGCCTTGCCCGCGTCGGTCGCGGTGTCGAGCCCCTCCTTGCGGACGCGGTATGCACCGCGGATGTCGTCGACCGACGCGTCGGCGTCGATACCCAAGAGCGAGTAGTAGTCGTCCATCAGCCAGCCATACCCAAACGGTCGTGGAGCTCGCCGACGAGCCGGTCGAGCGGAATTCGTTCTTGTGCCATCGAATCGCGATCGCGCACCGTGACGGCGCGATCGTCGATCGTGTCGAAGTCGATCGTGACACACAGCGGCGTGCCGATCTCGTCTTGGCGGCGATAGCGCCGGCCGATCGCGCCCGCGGCGTCGACGTCGATCATGAAGTGCGGGCGCAGCGCGGCTGCGACCTCGTCGCTCAAGGGGAGCAGCGTGTCTTTCTTCGAGAGCGGCAGGACCGCGACCTTGATCGGGGCGAGGCGCGGATCGAGGCGCAGGACCGTGCGCTTCTCCACCTTCCCCTCGCCCGTGGGCGCCTCGTCCTCGTCGTACGCGGCGAGCAGGAACGCGAGCGTGGCGCGGTCGGCGCCGGCTGCGGGCTCGATCACGTAGGGCAGGTAGTGCTCGTTCTTGTCTTGGTCGAAGTACGAGAGGTCCTCGCCCGAGAACTTGGCGTGCTGCGTGAGGTCGTAGTCGGCGCGATTCGCGATGCCTTCGAGCTCGCCCCAACCCCACGGGTAGGCGTACTCCACGTCGCTCGTGCCGGCCGAGTAGTGCGACAGCTCCTCGGCATCGTGCGGCCGGATGCGCAGCTTGTCCTCGGGGATCCCGAGATCGCGATACCAGCCGTAGCGCTCGGCGACCCAGTACTCGAACCACTTGGGCGCCTGGTCGGGCGGAACGAAGAACTCCATCTCCATCTGCTCGAACTCACGCGTGCGGAACAAGAAGTTGCCGGGAGTGATCTCGTTGCGGAACGACTTACCGAGCTGCGCGATCCCGAACGGCGGCTTCTTGCGCGTCGTGGTCTGCACGTTCTTGAAGTTGACGAAGATGCCCTGCGCGGTCTCGGGCCGGAGATACGCGACCGACGTGTCGTTCTCCACCGGCCCGACGTGCGTCTTGAACATCAGGTTGAAGTTGCGGGCCTCGGTGAAGCTGTCCTTGACGCCGCAGTTCGGGCACGCGCCCGACTCGGGGAGTTGGTCGGCACGGAACCGCTCCTTGCAGTTGCGGCAGTCGACGAGGGGGTCGGTGAAGGTGGCGACGTGACCGCTCGCCTCCCAGACCTTCGGGGCCATCAGGATCGCCGCGTCGAGCCCGACGACGTCGTCTCGGAGCTGCACCATGGAGCGCCACCAGGCGTCCTTCACGTTGCGCTTGAGCAGCACGCCGAGCGGCCCGTAGTCCCAGGTGGAGCGGAACCCGCCGTAGATGTCGGACGACGGGAACACCAGGCCCCGGCGCTTCGCCAGGTTCACGACGCGCTCCATCAACTTGGGGTCGGAGGGCGCTGCCATAGGCAAGTCAGGCTAGTCGTCGGGCCGTCGCCGACCCGGGTCCCGGACGGGTGTGTGACCGCGGACGAGAGCTCTCCTAGAGCAGCGCGGTCGAACGCAGGCGGCGCTCGACGTGATGCTCGACGGCACGGATGCCGAGTTGTTCGACCTCGTGCGTCTCGGGGCCCGGCGCCTGTGCGAACACGCCGTTCAACCCGCCACCGAGCATGCGGCGCAACAGGTCGAGCGCCGGGTACGACAGCGGCCAGCCACCCCCACGCGCGCACGCCCGGCACAACGCGCCACCCTCGTCGAGATCGAACGCGACCAGCTCGGCGTCGCCGGTGCCCGCCGCGCCACCGCAGCGGGCGCAGCCGTCGAGCATCGGATGAATGCCCTCGAGCGAGAGCAGCTTCCAAAAGAACGCGGAGGTGACGACCGGGTTCTGCAGCTCGGCGAGCGCCCGGAGCGCGCCGGTGAGCATCCGGTAGAGCGCCGGGTTGGGCTCGTGCTCTTGCGCAACCTGGTCGACCGCTTCGAGCATCGGGATCGCATGGGTCAACAACCCGTACTCCTCCCGCAGCACCCGGTTCGCCTCGAGCGTCTCGGCCTGGGTGACGACGTCGAGCTCGCGGCCGCGGTAGCACTGGAGCGCGACCCGGCTCATGGGTTCGAGGCGGGCGCCGAAACGGCTCGACGTCTTGCGGACCCCTTTGGCGACGGCGCGCACCTTGCCGTGGCCCTGGGTCAGGACCGTGACGATGCGGTCGGCCTCACCGAGCTTGATCGTCCGGAGCACGACGCCCTCGTCCCGATACAGCCCCGGCATCACACCAGTGTAATTCGCACCCCCCAACAGTTGGCAGGGTTTCCGGGCCCACGAGCCTGTTTTCCCGACAACAGTTGGCAGGGTTTCCGGGCGTGGGAGCCTGTTTTCCCGACAACAGTTGGCAGGGTTTCCGGGCGTGGAAGCCTGTTTTCCTGACAACTGTTGGGGGATTTTCGGGTGGGGTTAGATGGCGCCGAAGCGGCGTTCGCGGCGCTGGTACTCGGCGATGGCGGGGACGAGGTCGCGGGTGCGGAAGTCGGGCCAGAGCACGTCGGTGAACACGAGCTCGGCGTAGGCGAGCTGCCAGAGGAGGTAGTTCGAGATCCGGTACTCGCCCGAGGTGCGCACCAGCAGGTCGGGATCGGGCATATCGGGGGCGTAGAGGTGGCGGGCGATCGTGCGATCGTCGATCTTCGCCGGGTCGACCCGGCCGTCGGCCGCGGCGCGTGCGATCGAGCGGACCGCGTCGACGATCTCGGCGCGCCCGCCGTAGTTGAACGCGAACGTCAGCGTCAGCCGGCGATTCGCCCGGGTCAGGTCCTCGGTCTCTTCGATGCGCCGCCGCACCCGGCCGGGCACCCGGCCCCCGCGACGGCCGATGAACCGCACCCGGACCCCGCGCTCGTTCAGGTCGTCGCGCCGCGTGAGCAAAAGGCGCTCGTTGAAGTTCATCAAGAAGCGGACCTCGTCGAGCGGCCGGCGCCAGTTCTCGGTCGAGAACGCGTACACCGTGAGCCACTGCAGCCCGATGTCGAGCGCGCCGTCGACGGTGTCGAACAGCGCTTCTTCCCCTGCGGCGTGCCCTTCGGTGCGCTTCAGGCCGCGTTGCTGCGCCCACCGACCGTTGCCGTCCATGACGATCGCGACGTGCGCGGGCATCCGCGTCGCGTCGAGCTCCGGCGGTAACAAGGACACGAACCGCGACGCTACCCGCGCCGACCCGGTAGCTTCCGGCCGTGCCGTGGACGGCGATCGTCAACCCGGTGGCCGGTCGGGGCCGGACCCAGAAGCTGCTGCCCGAGCTCGAGCGCGCCGCGAGCGCCGCCGGGATCACGCTGCACGTCTCGCCCGAGCCCGGTGCGCCCACCAAGCTCGCGCTCGCGGCCGTCGACGAGGGTCACGACCTCGTCGCGTGCGGCGGCGACGGTCTCGTCACCGAGGTCGCGGGCGTCGCGGCCGACACGGGCCGGCGTCTCGCGATCGTGCCGACCGGCGCCGGCAACGACTTCGCGCGGGTGCTCGGCTACGACCACAAGAACCCGATCCGCGCCTTCGACGCGATCGCGAACGGCCACGACCGGGTCGTCGACCTCGGACGGGTGAACGGCCGCTGGTACACGTGCGTCACCGCGTCGGGCTTCGACGCCGAGGCGAACCGCTGGGCCAACACCGTCCGCCGCCTCTCGGGCACGACGCTTTACGTCGCCGCGGTGCTGCGCACGCTCGCGGTGTACAAGCCGCACCAGTTCCGTGTGACCGTCGACGGCAACGCGTTCGAGACCACGGCCTGGCTGGTCGCGGTCGGCAACGGCCCGGCCTACGCGGGCGGCATGCGCGTGACGCCCGACGGCGCGGCTCGACGACGGCCTGCTCGACGTCACGATCGTCGGTGCGATGACGCGGCCGGAGTTCCTCTGGAACTTCCCCAAGGTCTTCAAGGGCAACCACGTCGGCAACCCGAAGGTCACCACGCTGCGCGGCGACGCGCGTGGAGCTCGAGTCGCTCGACCCGTCGATCCCGATGGAGGTCTACGCCGACGGCGAGCGAGTCGGACCGCTGCCGGGAACGATGGAAGCCGTCCGCGACGCGCTGACCGTCCGCGTTCCCTAGCCCGCCGCGTTCGGCGGGTTGCCCGACGCCTTGAGCGCCGCGGCCAACGTCATCGTCGGGCCGGTCACCGTGATCATGCCCTTCATGCCCGCCGCTTCGTGGCCCGGGATCGCGCAGAAGAAGGCGTACGTCCCCGGCTTCGGGAAGAAGGCGACGCCGGAGTCGGTCGACCCCGCGGCATTGAGGCTGAGCGACTCCCACAGCGTGGTCGGGTCGTGCATGCTGAACGTGTGCCCGGCCCCGGCCACGCTCACCTCGATCTTGGCGAGACCGGTCTTGGCCGTGAGCGCGTCCGGGGCGAACGCCAACCTGCCGCCCGGCGCGGCGGTGACCTTGAGGACCGGCTGCGCGACCTTCAACGTCGCCGGCAACGTCGTCGGACCGGTCTTCTCCGGCTGCGCGTGCCCGAGCACGAGCCAGCCGCCCGACATGATCGAGAAGATGAACGCGGCGCCGACGAGCGTGATCGCCGACGACCGCAAGCGACGGCGCCCGCGGAGAGCAGCGTCGCGCCGAGCAGGATCATCACGGTGATCGCCGACCCGACGAAGATCGGGATGTGGCCGTGGCCCGACAAGAACAGCCGCGAGATGTTGAGGATGTAGGCGACGAGCCCGACGATCACGGCGATCGGGAGCACGAGCGGCACGAGGTAGCGCTCGACGTACGGCCGCTGCCAGAACGGGATCGGCTCGGTGTCGGCGGGAGCAGGCGTGCCCGCCGCCGTCGCCGCGACCGGGGTCGTGTCGTCGGTCGCTGCTTCGCGCTCGTCGGTCGGCGTGTTCGTCATTGCTTTTGCAACTCCATCAGTTCGCGGTCGAGGTCGCGCGACACGCGCCGCGCCGGAGATCCGACTCTCTTCGGCGTTGTGCCACCGGAAGAAGACGACCGTAATCGTGATCCAGAGGCTGAAGCCCCAGAGGATCTTCATGATCAGGCCCGCGAAGCGCATGTCGTCGAGCGCGGAGATGCCCCACAGGCGCGGAACGGTCTCGTAGAACTTGTAGAGCGGGTGGTCGCCGAACGTGAGGAACGACGCCGGCACCGTCGGCACGACCGATTGCAGGAAGAGGAACAGCATCCGCACGAGCGGCTGGAGGCGCGGCACCTCGGGCAGCGGGCTCAGCAGCGGCATCCACACGATGAGCGACGACAGCAGGATCACCGCGTGGAGCCCGAAGTGCAGCAGTCCGTTGTGCAGCGTGGCGTCGACCACCGCCGGGATGTGCGTGACGATGACGACCAGGTTGAAGATGAGCGTCGCGGGGATCAGGCGAGTGAGGTAGCGCACCGTGCGCAGCAGCCACCGCGGCGACAGCAGCCAGCGCGCCAGCCATGTCGGCGTTCCCATGAGCAACAGCGGCGCGGCGATGATCGCGTACGCCGTGTGCTGCACCATGTGCACCCAGTAGAAGTAGTGCTCGGCGAGATCGTGGATCGGCCAGTCGGACGCGACCCACATCGCCAGCAGGCCGGCCGAGAACGTCGCGACCTGGAAGCGGGTCACGACTGGGCGAACCGGTCGGCGCGAGGCGGGGGCCGAGCCGCGTCACCGCGACCGCGTAGCCGGCCGCGATCGCGCCGACGAGCAGCCAGACCTCGGGGTGCGGCGCCCAGGCGGGGAAGGCGACGTCGGCGAGCACGATCGCCTACGACTTCAGGACCGTGCTGGAGAAGAAGAACAACACGACGCCGTACACGATCGACGCGAGGATGAGTCCGGCGACGAACAGGCGCCGGAACACGCTCGAGTCCTGCTTCATGTGCATGTACCAGGCGGCGACGAGGAAGAACTTCACCGCCGCCATGATGCCGAGCGCGACGATCAGCAGGTTCGAGTTGACGTGGCCGTCGAGATACGAGGTCGCGACCTCGACCGCGGTGAGGATCACGAGCACGACCGCGATGAGGACGTACTGGCGCGGACCGGGGTGCGAGTGCTCCTCGGCCACGACCGGGCGCTGATCGCCGAGCGAGGCGAGCTCGTCGATCGCGCCGGCCGCGGGCAGACCGCCTTCCGAGAGCGTGACCAGATCAGTGCTTTCGGTCATGCTGAACGTCCTCAGTGCGTCGGGATCAGGTAGATCGCGGTGAAGATGAAGATCCACACCACGTCGACGAAGTGCCAGTAGAGGCCGGCGATCTCGACCGCCTCCGACTTCTCGGTCGGCAGGCCGCCCTGCATCGAGCGGCCCCACAGCAAGAGCAACCAGATGATGCCGATCGTGACGTGCGCGCCGTGCAGACCCGGTGAGCACGAAGAACGTCGTGCCGAACATGTTCGTGCCGAGGTGCAGACCCTTGCGGTAGAACTCGGTGAACTCGTAGACCTGGCCGCCGACGAACGTCGCGCCGAACAAGCACGTGGCGAGCAGCCAGATCCGCAGGCGGCGGTGGTCGCCGCGCTGGATCGCGGCGAGGGCGAGCACCATCGTGAGCGAGCTCATCAACAACACGAACGACGTCACCGACGTGAACGGGATGTTGAGGAGCTTGTCGGGCGTCGGGCCCTTCAGGAACTGCGCGTCGCGGCCGCGGTAGAGGAAGTACGTCGAGATGAACGCGCCGAAGAACAGCGCCTCGGACGACAGGAACAGCCAGATCGCGAGCTTCGAGTTGCTGACACCGGTGTTGGTGTCGTGCCGTGGCCGGCGTGCCCGGCGAGGGCGCGAGCCGCCGAGTTCCGGTCGCTGACGACTGCCTGGGCCATCAGTGCACCTCCGTCGCCGTGCGCATCGGGCTCGGTCGACGGTTCGATCGCCCAACCGTTGAGGCCGAAGAACGCGACGACGACGCCGGCGGCGAGCAGGTACCAGTTCTTGAACACGAAGCCGTAGCCCATGATCGGCAACGCGATCGCGAAGATCAGCGGCCAGTACGACGGCGACGGCATGTGGATCTTGCTCGGGTCGAAGCCCGACCGGCGTGAGCTCGGCTCGTCACCGGCGCCACCGGCCGGGAGCTTGACCAGGCGACCCTCGTCGTCCTCGGTGTACTTGCGGTGCCAGTAGTCGTCGAGGCTCGTGACGACCGGGACGACCGCGAAGTTGTACTCGGGCGGCGGCGACGGGATGCTCCACTCGAGCGTGCGCGCGTCCCACGGGTCGTGGCCGACCTTCTCGCCGCGGCGGGCGGTGAAGATGACGTTCACGAAGAACACGAGCACCGACGTGGCGATGATGAACGCGCCGATCGTGGCGAGCAGGTTGAGCGTGTCCCAGCCCATGCCCGACGGGTACGTGTAGGTACGGCGGGGCTGACCCTCGAAGCCGAGGAAGTGCATCGGGAAGAACGTGAGGTTGAACCCGATCACCATCAGCCAGAAGTTCAGCTTGCCCATCTTCTCGTTGAGCATCTTGCCGAACACCTTCGGCCACCAGTAGTAGAAGCCGCCGAACACCGCGAACACGAGGCCGCCGAACAGCACGTAGTGGAAGTGGGCGACGACGAAGTAGGTGTCGGTCTGTTGCGTGTCGCTCGGCACGATCGAGTGCATGACGCCCGAGAGGCCGCCGATCGTGAACTGCGCGATGAAGCCCGAGCGCGAACAGCATCGGGGTTCGGAGCCGGACTGCGCCGCCCCACACCGTTGCGAGCCAGTTGAAGATCTTCACGCCGGTCGGGATCGCGATGAGCATCGTCGACAGACCGAACGCGGAGACCGCAACCGGACCGAGACCCGACGCGAACATGTGGTGCGCCCACACGCCCCAACCGAGGAACCCGATCGCGATACCGGAGAACACGACGATCGAGTAACCGAACAGCGGCTTGCGCGAGAACACCGGCAGGATCTCGGAGACGATGCCCATGCCCGGGAGGATGAGGATGTACACCTCGGGATGGCCGAAGATCCAGAACAGGTTCTGGTACATCAGCGGATCGCCGCCGGCCGCCGCGTTGAAGAAGTTCGTGTGGAAGTTGCGGTCCATGAAGACCATGATCAGCGCCGCGGTCACGGGCGGCATCGCGAACAGCGTGAGGAACGCGATCACGAGGATCATCCACACGAACACCGGCATGCGCATCATCGTCATGCCCGGCGCGCGCATGTTGAGGATGGTCACGAGGAAGTTGACCGCGGTGGCGACCGAACCGATGCCGAGCATGATGAGGCCGACGGTCCAGAAGTCGGTGCCCCGGCCGGGAGGTACCCGTTGGCGAGCGGCGTGCTGGTGAGCGGCGCGTAGCCGAACCAGCCACCGTCGGGCGCGCCGCCGAGCGCGAACGACGAGTAGAGGAACAGGCCACCGAAGGCGAAGACCCAGAACCCGAGCATGTTGAGCCGGGGGAAGGCGACGTCACGGGCGCCGATCATGAGCGGCACGAGGTAGTTGCCGAAGGCCGCCGCGATCGGCATGCCGAGCAGGAACACCATCGTGGTGCCGTGCATCGTGAAGAACTCGTTGTACCGCGCCGCGCTCAGGATCGTGCCGTTGGGCTGCGCGAGCTGGAGCCGGATGAACAGCGCCTCGATCCCGCCCACGCAGAAGAAGCAGAGCGCGAGCGTCGCGTACATGATCGCGATCTTCTTGTGGTCGACCGTGGTGACCCAGCTGAACTTGCCGGTCGTCGCGCGCGGCCGCTCGAGGATCCGGACGCGATGCTCCGGCGCGTGGACGATCGCGGTGGCGTCTTCGACAGTTGTCATTTGCCTGCACACTCCGGAAGGGTGTCGGGCTCGGATTCGTGGCGGTGTTCGGTCAGCAGGAAGCAGGCGATCTTCTGCGCTTCCGCTTGACGTCATGCCCTGCGCGCTGAAGTTCGGCATGTGCTGGTACAGCTTGCCCATCGGCTTACGCGACGGCGCGTCGTACACCCAGCTCCAGAGGTTGTCGTAGTTCACGAGGTACTTGTCGCCCGCGAACGCCGGTGCGGTCGGCGAGGTGCGTGAGGTTCGGCGCGACGACGCCCGGCGTTGCCCGACTTGAAGCTGTGGCAGCTCGCGCACTGATACGTCGTGTTGTTGACGCCCGTCTCCAGCGCGGCCTGCTGACGCTTCTGCGCGAGCTGGCTCTGCACCCAGGCCTGGTAGTCGGCCGGGCGTCTCCGCGATCACCCGCAGCCGCATGTCGGCGTGCGAGAGGCCGCAGTACTCCGCGCACTGCCCCTGGTAGACGCCGGGCTTGTCGGCCTCGAGCTTCAGGTACTGCGTGCCGCCCGGGAACGACGTCCTTCTTGCCGTTCAGCTCGGGAACCCAGAACGAGTGGATCACGCCGTTCAGGTAGCAGGGCGCGGGCGAGCAGGCGGGCGGGCCCTGCAGCGTGAGCGCGATCGGGCTGGCCGACCGGGATGTGCAACTCGTTCGCGGTCTCGACGCCGTTGCCCGGATCGTCGTAGTGGAACTCCCACCACCACTGCCGCGCGGTGACCGTGACGTGCACGACGTTCGGGCCGGTCGGCTTCTTGGCGAGGCTGAAGATCGTGGCGACCGTCGGCACGGCCATGACCGCGAGGATGACCGCCGGGATGACGGTCCAGCTGATCTCGAGCACGGTGTTGCCGTGCACCTGCTTAACCGGCGCGCTCTTCGCCCGGCTTCTCCCGGAAGCGCAGCGCGACGTAGAACGTGCCGGCGATCACGCCGAGCCCGACGACGACCGCGATCCAGAAGAACGGCTCGGTCAGGTGCAGGATCTGGCGCGAGTACTTGCCCGGCCGGACGCAGTGCGTTCTGCTTGTTCTTCGGTCCGGTGCTGTCACCACAACTCGCCGAGCGTGACGGCGGCGATCGCGATGGCGGCAGTCGTGCCTGCGCGCCGGAACCGGTGCGTGCGGTCCAACATCAGCCTCTCTCGGCGACGAGTCTCTGCGGAGATCGGCCGGACTCTACAGCGGTCGATTCTCCGAAACTCAACTCTGGCACGCCGCCCACGGACTCGCGCCGTGGTGGCACGCGCATGATCACAAGCGCAAGGCGGCTCGGCGACCAGTCGGCGGATCAGAGACCGAGCCGGTCGAGCGAACCCGCCCGGCGCTGCCAATCGGGGTCGACCTTTACCCGCGTCTCCAGGTGCACACGCGTCCCGAGCAGGGCTTCCAGCTCGAGCCGGGCCGCGGTTCCGGCCGCCTTCAGCACCGCCCCGCCCCGCCCGATGACGATCCCCTTTTGGGAATCGCGCTCGACGCGCACGATGACACGTACCGCGAGCAGGGGTCCGTCGGCCGTCTCCCGTTCCTCGACCTCCTCGGTGGTGACCGCGATGGAATGCGGGAGCTCCTCGCGCGCCATCGCGAGCAGCTGCTCGCGCAGCAACTCGGCCGCCAGGAACGATTCGGGCTGGTCGGAGACCACGCCCTCCGGGTAGTAGTGCGGACCGGCGCGGCAGGCGCCGACTCCAGCTCGCCGAGGAGCGCGTCGACCCCCTCGCCGTCGCGCGCGGAGAGCGGCACGTACGCGGCGAAGTCGCCGAGCTCGCCCGACGCCTGCGCGAGGTGGTCGAACGATCTGCTCGCGCGACGCGACGTCGACCTTGTTCACCGCGAGCACGACCGGTGTCGAGACCTCGGCGAGCCGGGCCGCGACGAACCGGTCGCCCGGTCCGATCGGGGCGTTGGCCTCGATGAGGAAGCACACGACGTCGACCTCGCCCAGCGTGGCCAGGGCCCGGTCGTTGGCGCGCTCGCCGAGCAGCGTCTGCGGCTTGTGCACACCGGGGGTGTCGAGGAAGACGATCTGGGTCGCCGCGGTGGTGCGCACGCCGCGGACCTGGGTGCGCGTCGGTCTGGGGCCGGTCGGAGACGATCGAGACCTTCCGGCCGACGATCTGGTTGAGCAGCGTCGACTTGCCGACGTTCGGCCGCCCGACGAGCGAGACGAACCCGGAGCGGAACTCGTCGGTACCTGACGGCACGCCTTCTTCGGGACCTGACGGCACGCCTTCTTCGGTACCTGACGGCACGCCCATTCAGTCGCCGCGATCGGCGGTGGCCGGCGCCTCGGTGCCCTGCGGGGCCGGGACGCGGGTGATGATCACCGAAACGATGCGGCGGCCCTGCACGCGTTCCGCGCAGAACTCCAGGCCGTCGACGTCCAGGCATTCGCCCTCGATGGGGACGTGGCCGAGCGTGTTGAACACGAGCCCGCCGACCGTGTCCCACTCCTCTTGGGGCAGGTCGACGTCGAGCAACTCGTTCACCTCGTCGATCGGCGTACGGCCGGGCACGCGCAGCACACCGTCGGAGAGCCGCTCGACGGCCGGCTCGGGGAGGTCGTACTCGTCGGTGATCTCGCCGACGATCTCCTCGAGCAGGTCTTCCATCGTCACGAGGCCCGCGGTTCCGCCGTACTCGTCGACGACGATCGCCATGTGGAACTTCTCGGTCTGCATCTCCCGGAGGAGCTCCGCGACCCGCTTCGACTCGGGCACGAAGTGCGCCGGGCGCAGGCTTTCGCGCACCGGCTCCGCGCCCTGACCCGACGCGCTGCGCGCGACCAGGTCCTTCAAGAACACCAGGCCGACGATGTCGTCGTGGGTGTCTTCGTAGGCCGGCAGCCGCGACTTGCCGGCTTCGATCGCGGTGGCGATCGCCTCGTCGACGGTCGCGTCGGCCTCGACCGCGACCATGTCGGTGCGGGGCAGCATCACCTCGCGCACGACCGTGTCGCCGAACTCGAAGATCGAATGGATGAGCTCGCGTTCCTCGGTCTCGATCGTGTCCTCCTGCGCGGCGACGTCGGCCATCGTGAGGATGTCGGCCTCGGTCGTGAACGGCCCGAGGCGCATGCCCTTGCCCGGGAGCACGACGTTCGCGAAGCCGATGAAGACCCGCGACAGCATCCGCAACGGCCAGAAGCGCGGTGACGAACACCAACAGCGGCGAAATGGCAAGCGCCGTGCGTTCGCTGTGTTGCAACGCGAAGGTCTTCGGGACCACCTCGAACAGGGTGAACACCACGAAGATCTCGATGAAGATGCCGACCGCGATCCCTGCCGCGCCGAGCGACGGCTGGAGCACCGTGCCGAGGAGGGTCGCGCCGATCATCTGGCAGCCGAGCACGAGCAACAAGATGCTGTTCAGCGTCTGCTCCGGATGCTCGAGCAGCCGCGCGACCCGCCGGGCGCGGCGGTCACCCTCCTCTTCGAGCGCGAGCAACCGGATCCGGTTGACGCGGGTGAACGCGGTCTCGGCGAGCGCCAGCACACCCGAGAGCGTCCAGAGCAGCGCCACGGCGACGATCGCGACGGCGTTCACCCGAACGCTTCCGACCCGCTCGCCGTCATAGACGAGGAAACGGTATCTGGGGGTGCGCCGCGTCCCACGGACCTACGCCCCGAACGTCCCACGCTCGACCTCGCGGAAACGCGCGAGCAGTTCCTGCTCGCGCCGGCGCATGGCGGCCGTCTCCTCGGGTTCCACGTGGTCGTAGTCGAGCAAATGCAACACGCCGTGGACGACGAGCAGCGCGAGCTCGTCGTCGGCCGGCACTCCGCGTTCGAGCGCCTGACGACCGGCCACGGTCGGGCACACGATGACGTCGCCGAGCAAGGTGGGAGGGTCGCCCGGATCGGACGGCGATCCCGGGCCGCGGCCACCCTGGTCGGGCTGGCGCCCCGCCGGCGGCAACTCCTCGTCGAGCGGGAACGACAGCACGTCGGTCGGTCCCTCGCCGCCGAGGAACCGCACGTTGAGCTCGGCGATCGTCGTCTCGTCGACGAACATGAGCGACATCTCGACGTCGGATCCGTACCGTTCGTTGACGCGCTCGTTGTCGAGCACGAGGCGTGCGAGCCGGACCCAGCGCGCGACGTCGACCTCGACCTCGTGTTGTTCGTCGGCACCGAACACCGACGGTGACTCCGTCTCCACCACTGCTCCGTCTTCGGTCATCTCTGATGTGCCTCGTACGCGTCGACGATGTCTTGCACGATGCGATGACGAACCACGTCGCGCGAACCGAGGTCGACGAACACCAGCCCGTCGATGCCTTCGAGCACGGCGCGCACCTGCATGAGACCGGAGCGGCCGCGGCCCTCGGGCAGGTCGATCTGGGTGACGTCGCCGGTGACCACGACCTTCGATCCGAATCCGAGGCGGGTCAAGAACATCTTCATCTGCTCGGGGGTGGTGTTCTGCGCCTCGTCCAAGATGATGAACGAGTCGTTGAGCGTGCGACCGCGCATGTAGGCGAGCGGTGCGACCTCGATCGTGCCGCGCTCCATCAGGCGGGCGATCGACCTCGGGCTCGACCATGTCGTGGAGCGCGTCGTAGAGCGGGCGCAGGTAGGGATCGACCTTCTGCATCATGTCGCCGGGTAGGAAGCCGAGTCGCTCACCGGCCTCGACCGCGGGCCGGGTGAGGATGATGCGATTCACTTCCTTGGCCTGGAGCGCTTGCACCGCCAGAGCCACCGCGAGGTAGCTCTTGCCCGTACCCGCCGGACCGATGGCGAAGGTCACCGTGTTGTCGCGGACGGCATCGACGTAGTGCTTTTGGCCGGCCGTCTTCGGACGGATCGTCTTGCGCCCGCGCACGACCTCGGTGGTCAGCACGTCGGTGGGGCGCTGATCGGCCTTCATCATCTCGATCGAACGTCCGAGGTTGTCTCGGTCGAGCTCGTGGCCCTGCTCGAGCAGCACCACCATCTCCTCGAACAGCCGGCCGACCCGGTCGGCCTCGACGCTCTTGCCGGTGATGTTGATCTCGTTGCCCCGGACCAGGATCTTCACGGCGAACTCGGCCTCGACCAGCCGGAGCAGCTCGTCGCGCTGACCGAGCAGGCCCACCATGAGGTGATTGCCCGGCACGAGGATCTTCACGGACGCGTCCTGATCCGGGTTGCGAGCCGCGGAAGTTCCGGAAGCGGGGGTGCCAGGAGCGGCGCCGCCAGAGGCGGTACCGATGGCGTGCGAGCGTGCCAAGGTGCAAACGAGGGTAGTCGAGCGCGCCGAGGCCCGTTTCCCCCGACCGGCCGGTACTCGAGAAGCCGAAGCCCTACCCGGCCGCGACCGCGGCGCGCAGGCCGAGCTGTTCGAGGCGCGACCCGAGCTCTTCGAGACTGCGGCCCATGCACGACGCCAGCACCCGCAGATCGGACCGGCGGATCGTGAGCATGCGACCGTTGAAGTCTTGGCGTTCACGCTGCAACGAGGTCGCGAACCGGTCGAGGATGTGGGCGTCGGGGTCGTCGAGCTCGTGCAGGCGCACGAGGTCGATCGTGAACTTGGCGTTGGAGTCGACGCCGTTGATGGCGCTGGTCTCGACCAGACTGATCTCGCCTTCGAGCTCGCGCGGCAAGAGCTGGTCGGCCGGAACCTCGTAGATCTCGGCCAGGCGCAGCAATCTCGGGACCGAGATCGCCCGCTCTCCGCGTTCGTACGCGCCGAGCACGGACGCCTTGAACTCGAGGCTGGAACGCGCCTCGACATCGTGGAGCGACAGGCCCTTTTGGCGCCGGATCGCTCGAAGTCTTTCCCCGACCCGCGCCCCATTGTTCGCCAATTCGATGCTCCCTCGCCCGGACCTCGCGTCTGCCAGGTCCCGCAAACCGTGCTCTGCGAACGGCGCAGAGTGCGGCGAATCGATGATAACAGCACGCTCCGTGAAAGTCATGCTTCTCATCGCCTCCAACAACGGCCACGGAGCATTCGGCGAAACCACACCGGTCACTTTGGTCGCAGCCGCTCCATCTCGGCGCCGAGCACCGCGACCGCGGCGATCGGCGCCGTCGCGGCTCGCAGGACGTGCGGTCCGAGCCGGACCCGGGCGACCCCGGCGAGGGCCTCGAGCTCGCCCGGCGCGAGCCCTCCCTCGGGCCCGACGAGCACCGTCCACCCCGAAGGGCCGGGCCGGGCCAGTTGCGACGCAGCGACCCCGTCGCGGTCCGCGACCACGAGACCCGGCCGGTCCACCACGTCGACGAGCGTGACCACGTCGTCGACGACCGCAACGCGCGCCCGGCGGCTCTGCATCGCCGCCTCGCGGGCTACCGAACGCAGGCGTTGCACCGCGCGTCGCGCGCGCGCCGCGTCCCATCGCACGACCACGCGCTCGGTGCGGACGGGCGTCACCCGCACGACGCCCAGCTCGGTGACGGCCGCGACGACGTCGTCGAGCCCACCTTTGGTGAGCGCCACCGCGAGCGCGACCCCGGGGCTCGGATCGTCGGCGGCTTCGGTCTCGCCGCGCGCCGCGAGCGTGAGCCTGCGATCACCGACGGCAACGACCTCGTACTCCCGCCACGCGCCGGAGCCGTCGGCCGCGGTGACGATCTCGCCCACCGCGAGCCTGCGCACCCGTTGCAGGTGGTGGCCGTCGTCACCGGCGATCTCGCATCGGTCGTCGAGAACCTCGACGAACACGTGCGCGACCGCGTCGGTGTCGGCCGGTTCGCGGACCGGACGCCCCGTCACGGATTGCCCGTCACCTCTCGGCGGGTCACGGTTTGAACGCGGACCGGATGCGCGCGAGCAGACCTTCGTGTACGGAGCTCACCTTCTCACCGCGCAGCTCGGCGAACTTCGCCAGCAACTCGGCCTCCTCGTCGGTGAGGCGCATCGGAACGTCGACGCGGATCTCGACGACGAGGTCGCCGCGCCGCGCGCCGCGCAACGACGGCACGCCGAGCCCGCGGAGGCGGATGAGGGCGCCGGGCTGGGTTCCCGCGGCGACGTCGATCTCGCGTGCTCCGTCGAGCGTCTCGATCTCGATCTGGGTCCCCAGGGCGGCCTGGACGATCGAGATCGCCAGCCGGTACCAGAGCTCGTCGCCCCGCCGCTCGAGGTCGGGGTGGCGCGAAACCCGGACCGATACGTAGAGGTCGCCGGCGGGGCCGCCCCGCGGCGCGGCCGGTCCCCGGCCCGCGAGCCGCAGCTGCTGGCCGTCGTCGATCCCGCGCGGGACGTCGACCTCGATCGAGCTCTTGCCGTTGACGCGGCCCAGGCCGCCGCAGTGGGCGCACGGATTGGGGATGACCTGGCCGGTCGCGTCGCATGCGGCGCACGGACCGGCGGTCACGATCTGGCCGAGGAGGGAGCGGCGAACCTGGCGCACCTCGCCGCTGCCTTCGCAGGTGGGGCAACGATCGGGATGCGTTCCGGGCTCGCACCCGCTGCCCGAGCAGACATCGCATTCGACGGGCATCTGCAGGTCGAGGGTCTTGCGGGCGCCGAACACGACGTCTTCCAGCGTCAGATCCAGGACCGTCTCGGCGTCGGGGCCACGCGTCGCGCCGCCGGGACCCCGGCCGCGCGGACCGCCGCCGCCGCCGAAAAACGCATCGAACAGGTCGTTCAGGCCGAACGCGCCCGCGTCGAAGGGGCTCCCACCGCCGAAGCCGCCCGCGCTCGCGCCCTCCGGACCGAACATGTCGTAGCGCCGGCGCCGCTCCGGGTCGCAGAGCGTCTCGTACGCCTCGTTGATCTCCTTGAAGCGCTCGACCGCGGCCGGATCGGAGTTGACGTCGGGGTGGTATTGGCGAGCGAGCGCGCGGAACGCCTTTTTGATCTCGTCGTCGGTCGCGCTCGACGCCACGCCGAGCCGCTCGTAGTAGTTCGGGTTCGGCTCGCTCATCGCCAACTCATCATGCCCGACGCATCACGATTCATTTCGTCCCGGCTCATCGGGAGAGTTGGCGTCCGAGCTGTTGGGATACCGCCGCCACGGCCGCCTGGGCCTTGCGGTAGTCCATCCGCGTCGGACCGAGGACGCCGACGGTTCCGGCCCGCTCCCCTTCGACGAGGTAGGGCGCGAGGACCAGCGAGCATTCGCGCAGGTCGAGACTGGTGTTCTCCGAGCCGATGCTCACGGTGAGTCCCGGCCCGAGCAATTCTCGCATCAACGACGCGAGCACCACGTGTTGTTCGAGGAGCTCGAGCAACCGCGCCGTGTTCGTCGTGACGAACGCGTCGTGCTCCGCCGCGAGGCGGCTCGCACCTCCGACGTAGAGGGGCTCGTTCTGATGTTCCGCGAGCCGCGTGCGCAGCGCCACGGTCGCGGCATCGACGATCCGGGCGACACGGTCGTCGACGGCCACGTACCCGTCGGGTTGCGCGGCGAGGTCGGCCAATCGGCGACCACCGAGCTGGCGCGCGAACCGGGCACTGGCGTCGGCCAGGTCGTCGTCGGAGACGTCGTCGTCGAAGACCACGACCTCCTTTTCGACGGAGCCGTTCGAGAGCACGACCACCGCGAGCACGACCCGAGCCTGCAACAAGACGAGATTCGCGGCCCGCACCACGACGGCTTGCGGCTCGGGACCGACGACGACGGCCGCGTGCGCGGTCACACCCGCGAGCAGTTGGCTCGTCTGGGACAAGAGCTGGTCCATGGCGAGCGTCGCGCTGCTGAAGAACTCGACGATCCGGCGACGCTCGGTCGCGGGAAGCTGGCCGGCACCCGCCAGGTGATCGACGTAGTACCGGTAGCCGCGGTCGGTCGGGACCCGGCCGGCCGACGGATGCGGCTGGGCGATGTAGCCCTCACGCTCGAGCATCGACATCTCGTTGCGAACCGTCGCGGCAGAGACCCCCAAACCGGTGGTGTTGGTCACCGTCTGGGAGCCGACGGGCTGCGCCGTATCCACGTACTGCTCGACGATCGCGCGCAGCACCGCCGCCTTGCGTTCGTCGAGTTCGCTCATTCGCTCCACCTCGCCGCCGTTAGCACTCAATCGTACCGAGTGCCAGCGGCGCCGGGTGACCCGCGGCCGGGGCGGGGCCCGGGTCGCCGGCTCCGGCCAGCAACAGGCGGGCGGTCAGGTCGGAGGCGAGCAGCCGCCCCCGCCGGGTCAACACGATCCGTTCGCCGCCCGGGCATCCGCCCGCACGCTCGAGGAATCCCTGCGCGGCGAGGTCGGCGACGACTGCCGCCGCCCGGGCATCCGCCACCACCCCCGCCCGGCGGCGCAGCGCGAGGGCGAACGACTCCTCGGCCCGGGTCGACGCGATCGAGCGTCTCCGAGCCACCGACCGGCGACGTTCGCGCCTCGATCGCGGCGATGTAACGCTCGGGAGTGCGAACGTTCCACCAGCGGGTCCCGTCGGTGTGGCCGTGGGCGGCACAGCCGATGCCGACGTACTCGTCGCCCGACCAGTACAACTCGTTGTGCCGGCACTCCTCGCCGGGCGCGGCCCAGTTCGACACCTCGTACCAACAGAGCCCGGCCGCCGAGAGCACCGCATCGGCCTGCGCGTACGCGTCGGCTTGGAGGTCGTCGTCGGGCGCCGGCGCACCGGCCGCCACCTGGCGCCCGAGCGCGGTGGCCGGCTCGACCGTCAGCGCGTAGGCGCTGACGTGGTCGACACCGAGCGCGAGCGCGCCGTCGAGCGATCGTCGCCAGTCGTCGGGCGACTCACCCGGCGTGCCGTAGATGAGATCGACGTTCAGCCGCGTGAATCCCGCGGCCCGCGCCAACTCCACGGCGCGCACCACGTTCGCCGGATCGTGCGTGCGACCGAGTGCCGCCAGCACATGCGGGACCATCGACTGCACGCCGAAGCTCAGGCGGTTGACGCCGGCGGCGGCGTAGGTGGCGAGCTTCGCGGCGTCGACCGTGTCGGGATTGCACTCGACCGTGACCTCGGCGCCGTCGGCCCGCTCGATCGCGCCGAGTATCCGCGCCAGGTCGTCGGCCGGGATCAACGACGGGGTACCACCGCCGAAGAAGACGCTCGTCGCGCGGGCCTGTCCTGCCTCCCGCCGGCGGGAGAGGTCGGCCACGCAGGCATCCACGTAGCGCTCGATCAGGTGATCGCGATCGGTCCAGGTCGCGAAGTCGCAGTAGTCGCAGCGTGAGGCACAGAACGGGATATGGACGTACACGCCGAAGCGCGAATCGGCCCCGGCGGAGGAATCACCGGCGAGGGAGGGGTCGACACCGCGGGACACACCCCATCGTCGCGCGGGCGCGGGCCGGTCCGATCACGAGCAACCGAGCTGCGACAGGGATCTCCGACCCAAGGAACCCCCTGCGCAGGTGAGGTGTTCGCAACGGCTTCGCGGCTCGGATGAAATAGGTTCGCGGCCGTGGGCCGCACGAGCACGCTTTCTCCGGCCGAACGGCTACGGGCGCTGGTCGCCGAGGTCGCGCCCCTCGGGAAATTCCCCGCCGATTGGGCCACCCGCCTGGCCCGGGCCGGGTTCGTGGCACCCCACTGGCCGGCTCCGTGGGGGCTCGGCGCCGCCCCGGCCGAGCAACTCGACCTCGACGAGGTCATGCGCGAGTTGAGGGTCCCCCGCCCGCTCAATCCCATCGGGATCGGCTGGGCCGGCCCCACGCTCCTCGTTGCCGGAACCGAAGCCCAACAGGCGCGCTGGCTCCCGAGCCTGCTCGACGGCACGGAGATCTGGTGCCAGCTGTTCAGCGAACCGGGCGCGGGGAGCGATCTGTCGTCACTCGCGACGACGGCGACGCTCGACGGAGACGAATACGTCGTGAACGGCCAGAAGGTGTGGACCACGCTCGCTCACGTGGCACGGTGGGGCATCCTGCTCGCGCGCACCGATCCGCACGCCGAAGCCCATCACGGCATCACGTACTTCGTCGTCGACATGCACACGCCGGGCGTCGAGGTCAGGCCCATCGTGCAGATGACCGGCACCCACGAGTTCAACGAAGTCTTCCTCACCGACGTACGCATACCGGTTGCCAACGTCGTCGGAGCCGAACACGACGGCTGGCGGCTCGCGAAGGTGACGCTCGGCAACGAACGCGTCTCGCTCTCGGGAGAAGGCGCGTTGTGGGGCCGGGGCCCGACGGCGAACGACGTGCTGACGCTCGTCCGCGAACACGGCGGCGCAAACGACGCGCGGTTGCGGCAACGGCTCGCGCGCCTCTACACGGAGTCCGAGATCCTTCGGCTCATACGCCTGCGCACCGTGTCCACGCACGTGCGCGGGCTCGAACCCGGTCCCGAGGCGTCCGTGCGCAAGGCACTTTCCGATGTGCACGGCCAGCACGTCATGGAGACGGCCATGGAGCTCGCGGGCACCCACGGTCTGCGTTCCGATCGCGGGCCGTTCGGCGAACCGGACGAGGCCGGCTGGCAGTACGGCTACATGTACGCGCGTGCGCTCACGATCGGGGGCGGTACCAGCGAGGTCCAACGCAACATCCTCGGCGAAAAGGTCCTCGGACTCCCCCGTGAACCGTAGGCCGCACGTTCTCGACCCCGACCTGTTCGCATGGTTGGTGCTCGAGCACGAGCCCGTCGCCGGCTGGGCGCCCGATCCGCCTGCCGACGCGTTGCAGTGCAGTCCCGACCTCGTCGCGCGCCTCGCGCTCGTCGCGCGACCGGTCGGCGACGTGCGGCGCCGGTTCGTCGCCGGCTGCCCGGTGGTCCACCACCCCGGCGGCCGGGCCATCGCCGTCGCCGCGGGAACGTCGTGGGTCGCGGTCCGCAGCAGGCTCCCGGCGGGCTCGCTGCGCCGCGCGGAGCCGCCGGTCCCTCAACTCCGCGAGTCCGAGCCTGCCCTTTCCGAGTCCGGATGGCCTGCTCTTTGCGAGTCCGGATGGAGAGAGCTCGACCCGTGGGCCGCCGACACCGCGTTTGCCCGCGCCGTCGATCTCCTGCGTGCCCATGTCGCCGACGCATACGCCTGGGCGGAGTCCGAACCGGATCGTGGGTCGGGGTCATGAGCCTCGGCTGGGTGCCGTGGAACATCGCGGTCGAAGCCGGCGCCGTCGTGGGGACCGCGGGAATCGCGGCGCGCACGTCGCGCCAACGTTGGCTCACACGATTCGGGCCGTTCGCCACCGAGTTCGCAATCGTGCTCGTCTTGTACGCGCTCTGGCGCGTCGTCGGCACGATCTCGGTCCTGAAGGTCGACCACACGATCGACGCCGGGCAACGGATCTGGGACGCCGAGCGGGCACTGCACCTCCCGAGCGAGCACGGGTTGCAGCACCTCTTCCTCCAGAATTCGACGCTCATCCAGGCGTGCAACGTGTTCTACGCGACGGTGCACATCCCCTCGATGGGCATCTTCTTGGTGTGGCTCTGGCTCCGCCACCGCGACCACTACCCGGCGATCCGCAACGTCGTCGCACTGACAACGCTGTGGTGCCTCGCGATCGAGCTGGTCCCGGTCGCACCGCCGCGGTTGGTACCCGCGCTGCACATCTTCGACACCCCGGCGCTCTACGGCCAAACGGTGTATCCCACGCTCGGCAAGTCGGGACCGGCGCAGCTGTCGGCGATGCCCTCGGTGCACGTGGCGTGGGCCGCGATCATCGGCGTCGGCATCGTCGTCGCGTCGACGAGGCGCTGGCGCTGGATCGCGCTCGCCCACCCGTGCGTCACCATGATCGTCGTCGTCGTGACCGGCAACCACTACTGGTTGGACGGCGTGGTCGCGGTCATGGTCGCCGGCCTCGCGGCGTTGTTCGAGCGCCGGGTGCGCGCCCTGGTCACTCGCCTGCGCCGCCCGACGGTGCCGATCCGACCAGCTTCTGGTGCAGCTGCTCGGTGAGGTCGTGGATCATGCGGGTGAGGTCGGTGTTCTCCTTCAGCAGGGCTTCTTCCTCGGCGTAGTCGTGGTCGGCCTTGGCCTGCTGGAACGCGGCGCCGCGGTTCTGGCCGATCATCACGAACGTCGACAAGAAGATCGCCTCGAGCGACACCACGAGCGTGAGCGTGGGCCAGGGGCTCTTCTCGAACACGAGCATCCAGACCGCGAACAGCACCGCGTGGATGTACACGAACATCATCGAGCCCGCGAACGAGGTGATGATGTCGGCGACCCGGAGCTGGAGGTCCGACGCCCGCGCTTCGAGGTGTTTGACGACGACGGGACTGTGCGGAAGGTTCATGTCGAGCTTGGGCATGTCTGCGCCTCCGGTTGGGGAACGGTTCCCGACCGGACATTCTGGCTGCGCAGTACACGTTGTCCGCGTACCCCGAGGCACGTCCCTACTCGTCGAGACGGAGCGCGGCCACGAACGCCTCCTGGGGCACTTCGACGCGGCCGATCTGCTTCATCTTCTTCTTGCCTTCCTTTTGGCGTTCGAGCAGCTTGCGCTTGCGCGAGATGTCGCCGCCATAGCACTTCGCGAGCACATCCTTGCGTTTCGCCTTGACCGTCTCGCGGGCGATGATGCGGCCGCCGATGGCGGCTTGGATCGGCACGTCGAAGAGCTGGCGCGGGATGAGCTCACGCAGCTTCGACGTCATCTTCTTGCCGTACTCGTACGCCTTGTCGCGGTGCACGATCGCGGAGAACGCATCCACCGGCGTCGCATTGAGCAAGACGTCGACCTTGGCGAGGTCGGACCGGCGGTAGCCGACCGGTTCGTAGTCGAGGCTGGCGTAACCGCGCGTGCGCGACTTCATCTGATCGAAGAAGTCGAGGACGATCTCCGCGAGCGGGAGCACGTAGACGAGCTCGACACGATCCTCGGAGAGGTAGTCCATCTTCTCCATCACCCCCCGCCGGTTCTGCGAGAGCTCCATCAGCGTGCCGACGAACTCGCTCGGCGTGAGGATCGTCGTGCGGACGTACGGCTCCTCGATGGCCTCGATCTGTTGCGGCGGCGGCATGGCCGACGGGTTGTCGACCACCTCGACGGTGCCGTCGGTCAACTCCAGCCGGTACTCGACGTTCGGCGAGCTCGCGACGAGCGACAGGTTGTATTCGCGTTCGAGTCGCTCCCGCACGATCTCCATGTGCAGCAGGCCGAGGAATCCGCAACGGAACCCGAACCCGAGCGCACCCGAGGTCTCGGGCTCGTAGGTGAACGACGAATCGTTCAGTCGGAGCTTCTCGAGCGCTTCGCGCAGGTCGGCGTACTCGTCGCCCTCGACCGGATACAGACCGCAGAACACCATCGGCTTGGGCTCGCGGTAACCCGCGAGCGCCTCGGCGCGCCGCGCCGAATCGGTGACGGTCTCGCCGACCTTGGCCTCGCCGACGTCCTTGATCCCCGCGACGAGGTAGCCGACCTCGCCCGGCCCGAGGGTGGCAACGGGCGTGAGGGCAGGGCGACGAACGCCGATCTCCTCGGCGTCGTGGTCCTGTTGCGCATTCACGTAGCGCAACCGCGCGCCGCTGCGCAGCACGCCGTTGAACACCCGGACCGACGAGATCACGCCGCGATACGCGTCGTAGATCGAGTCGAACATGAGCGCTTGCAGTGGCGCGTCGGCATCACCGGTCGGCGCGGGGATGCGCTCGACGACGGCGTCGAGAAGCTCGGCCACTCCCACACCCGTCTTCGCCGAGATGCGGAGCACGTCGTCGGCGGGGATGCCGAGCACGCGCTCGATCTCCTGCGCGCGCTTGTCGGGTTCGGCCGCGGGGAGGTCGATCTTGTTCAGCGCCGCGACGATCGTCAGGTCGTTCTCCATCGCGAGGTAGCAGTTCGCGAGGGTCTGCGCCTCGATGCCCTGCGACGCGTCGACGAGCAGGATCACGCCTTCGCAAGCGGCGAGTGAGCGACTGACCTCGTACCCGAAATCGACGTGACCGGGCGTGTCGATGAGGTTGACGACGTAGCCGTTCCACTCGAGCCGGACGTTCTGGGCCTTGATCGTGATACCGCGCTCGCGCTCGAGATCCATCGTGTCGAGGTATTGGGCGCGGCATGTCTCGGGCGTCGACCGCGCCCGTCAGCTCGAGGAGCCGGTCGGCGAGGGTCGACTTCCCGTGGTCGATGTGGGCGATGATGCTGAGGCAGCGAATCCGGTCGAGTGCAGTCACGATCCGTCCATTGTCGCTTATCGCCGCCTCCCGCCCGGTACCCACTCCCCCGCATCTCGTGCCCGGCCGCGAGGTCGGCGCCGGGTCGAGGCCTGCTCGCGGCCGCGCCGACGATCGTCATGCCGCGCGGCGTCGGACGGGACCGTGAACCGGGGTTCTCCCGGTGCGGACCTGCTCTGGTAGCCTCACCCGGTTCACGAACAGGTTCGGAGCCCCTTCGCATGGCCAATATCCAGTCGCAGAAGAAGCGCAACCGTCAGAACGAGAAGCGACGCGTCCGCAACAAGGCCGTCCGCTCGGAGCTGAAGACGCGCGTGAAGGTCGCGGTCGAGGCCGTGGCCAATGGCGACGCCGGTGCCGGCGACGCGGTGAAGGCCGCGCAGAAGCGCATCGACAAGGCCGGCGCCAAGGGCGTCATCCACAAGAACGCGGCCGCCCGCCGTGCGTCGCGCCTGATGAAGCGCGCGGCCAAGACCGCCTGACGCGGTCTGCGCCGATCCTCGGCTGCTAGCGCCGAGCCGTCCGCCGGCTCAACGCCGCGAGGCGCGCGACGAGCACGTCCATCACGGTTCGGTCATCGAGGCCGCCGGCGCCGCGCAGGTCGAGCTCGGCGCGGGCCAGGAGTTGGACGGCGTCGCGCAGACCGTCGCTGCCGAGTCGCTTCGCGGCCTCGAGCGGGAAGCGGGCGCCGCCCGCGCTCTTCATGCCCAGCGCGGCCGCGGCGTGCTCCTTGGTGACGATCGCCGGATCGTCGAGACGCAACAACCGCTGGTAGTGGAATACGAGCGACGCCATCACCTGCATGGGATGGAGCGGCTTGGGCTGGGCCGAGCTGGCCGCGGTGAGCATCCGGTGCAGGGTTTCGAGCGCGGCACCGAGATCGCCGCGATCGATCGCGTTGGTCAGGTCGAAGCGGCCCGCCGTACCGAGCTCACCGAGATACTGCTCGACCTCGTCGAACGACAACGACGCGTTGTCGCCATAGGTCGCGTGCAGCAACTCGACCAGCTCGGGAACCCGCCCGGCGTCGTCACCGAGGTGCGCGGCGAGTTGCTTGGCGGCGTCGGGCGTGAGCTTCAGGTGCGCATCGCGCAGCTCGCGCTGCAGCACGTCGGCCGTCTGGTCGGCCGCGGGGCCGGTGATCTGCGCATTCGCCTTCGTCGCCTTGTCGAGCGCGCCCGGCGTGCGACCTCCGCCCGCGACCAGCACGAGATGTACGCCTTCGAGCGGGTCGGCGATCCACGACGCCAGCCACTTCGCCTGTTCCGTCGTGGCATTCCCGATCTCACGCACCACGACGACCCGGGTCGACGTCATGAACGGCGGGCTCTGCAATGCGGTGGTGAGCGCCACGAACGCCGGGAGCTCGGTGGAGCCTTCGGACGCGCGGGACTCGTCGTCGTCATCGGCGGCCTCGCTCGAACTCTCCCCGGCGCGCCGGCGGCTCGCCAGCGTGTGATCGTCCAGCGCGAACGAACGGTCGACACCCGCGAGCAGCTCGTCGACGAGACGCTGCACCTCGCGATCGCGTAGGACCGGATCGGCGCCCTGAACGAGAATCGTGCTCACAACAACGCCTCGATCGTGCGGCAGACCCGCGCGGTGCCCGCGACGTCGTGGACCCGGACGACCCGGCAACCGTGCATCGCGCCGTAGGCAACGGCCGCGAGCGATTCCGGGCGGCGATCGTCGATCTCCCGGGCGAGCAACTCACCGATGAACCGCTTGTTCGACGCCGACAGCAACAGCGGGTAGCCCAACGTGGCGTGTTGCGCGCTCTCGCGTAACAGCACCGCGCTCTGCGCGGGCGACTTGCCGAGGTCGAGACCGGCATCGAGCACGATCTGCTCGGGCCGCAGGCCCAGAGCTTCGGCGCGCCGCGCCCGCTCGCACAGAAATCCCGTGACATCGACGACGAGATCGTCGTACCGCGGATCGGGATCGGGGACGCGCGGCCGCAGGCGGATATGGGTGGCAACCACGGTGGCGTCGTGCTTCGCCGCGATCTTCAGGTAGTCGGGATCGCCGAAGCCGGAGATGTCGTTGCCGACGACCGCGCCCGCCGCGCACGCGGCGTCGAGCACAGACGCGCGCCAGGTGTCGACGGACAAGGCGACGTCGAAACGGGCCCGCAATGCCTCGATCGCGGGAACCACGCGATCGAGCTCTTCGTTCTCGTCGACCTCGGGCCCCGGACCGGCCTTCACCCCGCCGACATCGAGCAGGTCGGCGCCGTCGGTGACCAGCTGTTCGGCCCGGCGCACGAACGCGTCGAAGGCCCAGGTCGCGCCGCGGTCGTAGAAGGAATCCGGCGTGCGATTCAGGATCCCCATGACCAGGACCCGCCTGCGCACGTCGATCGAATTGTTCACCGAGCCGAAGCATCGGGAACGGCACGACGGGCACGGACGCAGGCTACCGATGCCCCCGCCGCGACGAGCGAGGCCAGCCCCAGCGCGGCCCGGCCGTCGAGGGCGAACGGGATCGCGGCACCGACCCGGGCAACCGCGGTGATCCATGCCACGAGGAGCACCGTCGGCTGTTGTGCGAACGGTCCGAGCCGGGGCGCGACGCCCGCCAGCGCCGACGCGAAGAATCCGTAGACGCCGAGCACCTCGGCGGCCGGCGCGGCGGCGAGGTTGGAGACGGGTGTGATCAGCGGAAACGTCCCGAAGGCCCATAGCAGCACGGGCAGGACGCCGAGTTGGGCGCCGATCGACACCGCCAGGGGTTCGCGCAGGAACCGCGGCCCGGCCAGGCGCGCGCCGACGGGACGCGCCAAGAGCGCGATCCCGGCGCTCGCGCCGCACGAGAGCGCGAACGCGACCGAATGCAAGAGGAACGGATCGACGAGCAGGAGAGCGATCACGGCGTAGGCGAGCACGCGAATGCTCGACGCCGGCCGGCCGCCGAGCGTCGCGAGGAGTGCGATCGCGGCCATCGCCGACGCGCGCAGCACCGAGGGCTCGAACCGGGTCATCGCCGCGAACACGCCCACGATCGTCGAGCGCGGCGCCGGTGCGCGCGCCGAGCCGGAGGCGGCGGAGCAACGGTGCGGCGAGCGCCATCACGAACGCGACGTTCTCCCCCGACACCGCGAGGAGGTGCGACAACCCCGAGTTGCGGTAGGCGTCGACGACCGGCGTCGGAATCCCTCGCGTGTCGCCGAGCAGGAACCCGGCGACGAGGGCGCGCTGGCGTAGGCGCGAGTGATCGGGTCCCGCGCAGGATCTCGGCGCGGATCGAGTTCGCGACCGCGAACAGTCCGCCCGGCGGCGCCAGCTCCAGCACACGGGCGTCGTCGAGGCGACCGATCGCGTGCCGCCAGCGCGCCCGATCGTCGTAGGCCCCACTGCCGAGGGGTGCGAGCCGCCCGGAGAGCGCCACGTGGTCGCCCGCATCGATGACCCGCAACGCCGCGACCTCGGCTCCGGTCGCGCGGGCGAGGAGGGTGCGGTGCACCCCCGAGCCCGTGTCGACTCGGATCAACACGCTGGCTTCGTACCGGGGGCCGCCCGGGTCCTCGGTGGCCACGCCGCGGATCGTCGTCAGTTCCCGGCGCTCGATCGCGCGGTGCAGCGGCGAACGCGCCTGCCCGTCGAGCGCGCGACCGGTCATCGCGCAGCCGAGCAGCGCGCACGCGACCGCGGCGATCGCGGCGCGGCGCCACGATCGGGCGAACCACGCCGCACCGGCAGCGCCGGCGCCGAACGACGAGCGCCGCGTTCGCGCCCGGCAATCCGGCACGCTCGCCGACCAGGATGCCGCCGACCAGGGCGCCGAGCGCCGCCACGGGTCCGAACTCCACCTCAGACCGCCACGAGGTCGCGGAGCTGATCGAGTTTGGCGTTGCCGATCCCGCGCACGCGGCCGAGGTCGTTCACCGACGTGAACGGACCGTGCGCCTCGCGGTCCTTGACGATGGCCGCCGCGGTCGCGGGGCCGACTCCGGGCAGCGCATCGAGTTGTGCCGCGTTGGCGGAGTTCAGGTTCACCGGTGACCCGGGCGACGGTGCGCCGTCGCCCGCCGGCGCGGGGGTACCGGTGACCGCGGCCGGATCGAGCCCGGGCGCGGGCGCGCCGAGACGCGGTACTGCGACCCGGGCACCGTCGGTCAGCGCCGCGGCCAGATTGAGCCGGGTCAGATCGGCGTCGGCGGTCGGACCTCCGGCCGCGTTGATCGCGTCGATGACCCTTCCGCCCGCCGCGAGTCGCACGACCCCGCCGCGGCGGACGGCGCCGACGATGTCGATCACGATCGCCGACGACGCGCGGGTGGTGCTGGTGGTCGCGGCGAACGTGTCGCCCGGGACACCGGTCGGCGCCGGGCGCGGCAACGCCGACGACGAGTCCGCGCCGGCTCGGAACCAGGCGAAGGCCGCGGCGATGGCGACGCAGGCGAACAGCGCCGCCGCGATCCGCCGATCGGCGCGCCACTCCTGCCAGCGCGCAGCCCACACGGTGTGCGGCGGCTCCGAGAAGGGAGGCGGGACTTCCTTCGCCACGACGACCTCCGGGCGCGCGACAACGGGCGGAGGAAGTCCGGGGGAAGCGACCGCACGCTATCGCGACCGTGCGCCGGCGGGAAGTGGCGCGGCCGACCGCGCCGGGCGACGTGCGCCGGCCGTGCTCAGGCGACGACGAAGTTCACGATCTTGCCCGGTACGACCTTCACCTGGCGCACGGTCACGCCTTGGAGCAGTTCGGCGATCCGCGGCTCGGCTCGGGCCACAGCTTCGTGCGCCGCCGCGTCGGCGCCGACCGCGACCTCCACCCGGGCCCGCACCTTGTTGTTGATCTGCACCGGCACCTCGACGGTTTCGTCGACGAGCCACCGCGGATCGGGCGTGGGGAACGACTCGTAGGTGAGCGTGTGCTCGTGACCGAGGCGCGCCCACAACTCCTCGGCGATGTGCGGCGCCAGCGGCGCGACCATCAACGCCAACGGCGACGCGACCTCGCGCGGTAACGCGCCGGTCGCCTGTACGACGGTGGTCAGGTGGTTGTTCAACTCGAACAACCGGGCGATTGCGGTGTTGAAGCTGAGCGCGGCCATGTCGGCGCCGACGGCTTCGATCGTGCGGTGCAACAGCCTGGCGGTTTCGTCGTCGGCGGGCGCATCGGACACGCGTGACGCGCCGGTGTTCTCGTCGATGAAGTTGCGCCAGAGCCGCTGCAAGAAGCGATGCACGCCGACGATGTCAGCCGTGCTCCACGGTCGCTCCTTGTCGAGCGGGCCCATGAACATCTCGTACAGACGCAACGTGTCGGCGCCGTAGTCACGGTAGATGTCGTCGGGAGCGACGGCGTTTCGCAGGCTCTTGCCCATCTTGCCGAACTCGCGGCGCGACCGGCTTGCCCTCGAAGAAGTACCGCCCGTCGCGCTCCTCGACCGCCTCCGCGTCGACGTACGCGCCCCGGTCGTCGATGTACGCCGACGCGAGGATGTAGCCCTGGTTGACGAGACGCTGGAACGGCTCGAGCGTCGAGACGTGGCCGAGATCGAACAGCACCTTGTGCCAAAAGCGCGCGTACAACAGGTGCAACACGGCGTGTTCGACACCACCGACGTAGAGATCGACGAGACCGACCTTCGGCGAGCCGTCACCGCGGGTGCCTTCGGCCCACGCGCGCTCGACCTCGGGGTCGACCATCGCGTCTTCGTCGGTCGGATCGAGATAGCGCAGGTAGTACCAGCACGATCCGGCCCACTGCGGCATGGTGTTGGTCTCGCGCAGGTAGACGACCGGCCCGTCGCCGTAGCCGGCCCACGCCGCGCCGGGGAGGTCGAGCTCGACCTCCACCCAGTCGACCACGCGCGCGAGCGGAGGCTCCGGCAGCGCGTCGGGATCGTCCGAGGTGACCGGCTCGAAGTCGGTGACTTCGGGGAGCACGACGGGGAGCATCGATTCGGGCAGCGCGATCGGCCCGGCGTCGTCGTACACGATCGGGAACGGCTCACCCCAGTAGCGCTGGCGGCTGAAGAGCCAGTCGCGGAGCTTGTACGTCACGGTCGGTTCGCCGAAGCCCGAGCGGGCCAACCAGTCGGAGATCGCGAGCTTCGCGTCGTCGACGCGCAGCCCGTCGAGGGTCACCTCTTCGTTCGCGCTGTTCTGCGCGACGCCGTCGCCCACGTACGCGTCGGGCCAGTCGGTCGTGTCCGTGGCGTCGACGCCGTGCTCGGCGAGCCATTCGTCGCTCGGCCGGATGACCGGTACGACGGGCAGCTCGAACTCGCGCGCGAACGCGAAGTCGCGCTCGTCGTGCGCGGGCACGGCCATGATCGCCCCGGTGCCGTAGCCCATGAGTACGTAGTCGGCGACGAAGATCGGGATGCGCTCGTTGTTCGTCGGATTGATCGCGAAGGCGCCGATGAAGACGCCCGTCTTCTCCTTGGTATCGGCCTGGCGTTCGAGATCGGTCTTCGCGGCCGCGAACTCGCGGTACCGGCGGACCGCGTCGGGCGGTGGGTCGGTCGCGCCGAACACACCCTTCCACTCGTCGAGCGGGTTGCTCGCGAAGTCGTTGCCCAAGTCGTCGTCGGGCCATTGGTTCGCGGTGACGACGTCGACGAGCGGGTGTTCCGGCGCCAACACCATGTAGGTGGCGCCGAACAACGTGTCGGGCCGGGTCGTGAACACCTCGATGTCGAGGCCCTCGTGGCCGGCGACGGCGAAGCGCACCGACGCGCCCGTGGAGCGGCCGATCCAGTTCCGCTGCATCAGCTTGATCGACTCGGTCCAGTCGAGCGATTCCAGATCGTCGAGCAGACGGTCGGCATACGCGGTGATGCGCAACATCCACTGCTTCAGCGGACGCCGGTAGACGGGGAAGTTCCCGCGCTCACTGCGCCCGTCGCCGGTGACCTCCTCGTTCGCCAGCACCGTGCCGAGCCCGGGGCACCAGTTCACGGGCGCGTAGGCCTCGTACGCAAGCCGGTACGAGTCGACCAGGCGACGCTGTTCGAGTGGACCGAGATCGTCGAACGGAATGTCGTCGGGCGTCGGGAAGCGACCCGCGAGGAACTCCTGTACGAGCGTCGCGATCGGCCGCGCCCGCTGCGCATCCTCGTCGTACCACGAGTTGTAGATCTGCAAGAAGACCCACTGCGTCCACCGGTAGTACTGGACATCGGTCGTGGCCGGCCCGCGCCGCGGGTCGTGGCCGAGTCCGAGCGCGCGGAGCTGGCGCTTCATGTTCGCGATGTTCTGCTCGGTGGTCGCCCGCGGATGCGTGCCGGTTTGCACCGCGTACTGTTCCGCGGGCAGCCCGAACGCGTCGTAACCCATCGCGTGCAGAACATTGAACCCGTTCATGCGCTGGAAGCGCGCGTAGACGTCGGTGGCGATGTAGCCGAGCGGGTGGCCCACGTGCAGCCCGACGCCGCTCGGGTAGGGGAACATGTCGAGGACGAACATGTGGGGCCGATCGGCGACGCCGTGCGGGTCGTCGCTCAGGAGGCCGGTGCGATTCGGCGTGTAGAAGGTCTGCTCTTCGTCCCAGCGGTCCTGCCACCGGTGCTCGATCTCGTTGGCGAGCGCAGCGGTGTAGCGCTGCGGCGGAACGTCGTCGGCCATGGCGTCGAGGCTACCGGCGGACCGGGGCCGCACCAGGCTGGTAGCGTGGCCGACCCACGGGGGCGTAGCTCAGTTGGTAGAGCGCTTGCATGGCATGCAAGAGGTAGTGGGTTCGATCCCCATCGCCTCCACCCGTTTCGTCACCGAACGCCGAGGATGCCGCCGGTCGGGTCGCGATCAACCCTGATGCGCGACGGTCACCGACCCGCCGAGGCCGGCGACCGCGGCCGTGGCGAGTCCCACCGGCTGCGCGTCGATGTGCAACGCCCAGCGGAAGAACCCGACGCTCAACTGGTCGATCGCCGGGAACGCCTTGTCGACGGGAGGGTGATCGCTCGTGCAGCCGTCGGAGCCGAGCTTCAGCAATTCCGCCGGGATCGGCGAGCTTGATCGCCTTCACGATGCCGATGACGCCGCCCTGGCTCCGCCCGATGAGGCAGATGTCGGAGAACACGAGGTGCCCGGCACCGGGAATCTCGACGAGGTACTTCGGCGTCGTGCATCGCCGGCGTAGACCTGCTCGCTCGACGCCGGCGGGATGATGCCGTCGGTCGTGCCGAGCATCACCATGCCGGGCTTCGTCGGCGCGGCGGGCGCGGGCCCGCCCTGTCCGCCGAATCCGACGGAATACGAGATCCACGCCTTCACTCGCGGGTCGGCGGATGCGAACTGGTACGCCGCGCCCGCGCCGGCGGAGTGGCCCGGCGGCGACGACGCGGTTCGGGTCGACGAGGCCGTGCAGTACGCCCGGTCCGGTCGAGGTCTCGAGCACGAGATCGAGCGTCGCCTGCAGCACCGCGAGATCGGTCGACTTGGGCACACCCTGCGCTCGCGGTCCCGAGCAGCCCGTCGAGCGAGCGCTCCACGTGATCGGGCGCGGCGACGACGAATCCCCACGACGCGAGATGGGTCGTGAGCGACACCGACTGCTCGGGGTAACCGGCGAAGCCGTGGCTGAACACGACGAGCGGATACCCACCGGGCGCGGCCGGTGCGTTCTCGAACGCGTCGGCCTTGTACAGCGGCCGGCTCGCCGGCCGGGATCTTGGCCTGGAGCGCCGGGCTCAGCAGGCTCGCGATATCGATCGTCTCCGCTGCGTGCCCGGCCGTGGTCGCCGGATCGGCGGGATACCACACGACGACGCGGCGCCCGCCGGCGAGGTGCAGCGTGGTGTAACCGACGGCGAACGATCCCCGCTTCGCGTACGGCGCCGGATCGGCGGGGGCCGGACGCGTCGTCGCCGTCGGCACCGCCTTCGACGAGCTCCCACATCCGGCGGCGAGCAACGCCGCCCCGAGCAGGGCAACGATGAGGCCACGGGATCGGGGAGCACGCATCTCCGGAGTCTGTCAGACACTGACGGCCGTCTGTCGAGCCCCCGGGTTAGACCGCGGCGGCGCCGCTCCAGACGATGCGGGCGGCGTCCGACCACAGGCGATCCAGCCCGTAGAACTCGCGC
Organism: uncultured Actinomycetes bacterium; assembly: GCA_963839575.1. Taxonomy (GTDB): domain Bacteria; phylum Actinomycetota; class Acidimicrobiia; order IMCC26256; family PALSA-610; genus PALSA-610. The sequence continues at coordinate 694,735 of CAWIVQ010000003.1, forward strand.
GTCTCCTCGAGGAACACGTGCACGATGAGATCGCCGTAGTCGAGCAGCACCCACGACATGTCGTCGAGACCCTCGATCGAACGGGGCTTCACGCCGGCGTGCTCGAGGAGTTGTTTCTTCACCTCGTCGACGATGGCCCGGACCAGGCGGGTGTTCGAGGCGTGCACGATCACGAACGCGTCGACGATGCCCATGATCTCGGCGACGTCGAGCACGACGATGTCCTCGCCCTTCTTGTCGTCGGCGGCGCGGGCGGCGATCCGCGCGCGTTCGGTGCTCGTCGTACGTTGGGCTTCGGTCACGGATTCCTCGGTTGCTCGACGACTGGACTCGTAGGCACGGGCGCGTTCTCCCAGGCACGGCGCGTGCCGAAATGGGCGGCAACCAACCCGGACACCGCGGCCAACACGACCACGCCCGCGATCCGCCACCGCTCGCGCTGCGGACGACGGTTGGAGGTCGTCGTGCGCGCTCGGGCCATCACGCCCCAGTGTAGAGACCGTGTGCGCGCAATACCCGCGCCGCCGGCGGCGGCACGAGGAAGTCGACCGATTCCCCTGCCGCGATGCGGCGCCGCAGGTCGGTCGACGAAACGTCGAGGCGGGGCATGTGCACGCCGCACACTCCGCCAGCCGGGCGGGGCGGCGGTCGGTACGACATCCTCACGGTCGACCATCGCCAGCGTCACCGCGGCTCGCAGACGCGTCGGCCCGGTGCCAGGTCGTGAGCGAGGCCGCGACATCGCTGCCGACGATCAGGAACAGCTCGCGGCCGGGCTCCGCGGCGAGGGCCTCGACCGTGTCGATCGTGTAGGTCGGGCCCGGGCGATCGATCTCGAGCCGGGACACGACGAGACCCTCGACCCCCTCGATCGCGGCCGCGACCATCTCGCAGCGGATCTCGGCCGGCGCACCGACCCGACCCCGCTTCTGCCACGGATCACCGGCCACGACGACGAGCACCCGGTCGAGCCCGAGCTGGTCGCGAGCCGCCGCCGCGGCCGCGAGATGCGCGACGTGCACGGGGTCGAAGGTGCCGCCGAGGATGCCGAGGCGCTCCACCGGGCGAGTGTACGAGAAGGCCTTGTGAACGCCGTGTTGCGGACGCCGACTCGCCGGGCTCGCGGCCGTAACCTGCAGCTCGTGCCCAGCCTCGTCGTACGCGTCTGGCTTCCCGACCGACCGGGCGCGCTCGGTCTGGTCGCGTCGCGCATCGGCGCCATCGGTGGCGACATCGTCGGCATCGACGTGCTCGAACGCAGCGAGCACGTCGCGGTCGACGAATTCGCAGTGATGCTCCCCGACAAAGATCTCATCGCGTTGCTCGTCCGCGAGATCGAAGAGGTCGACGGCGCCTCGGTCGAGGAATGGCGCGAGGTCGGGCACGTTTCCCGATCCGCGCCTCGACGCGCTGGAGTCGGTCGAGCACCTCTCGGGTGCGGGGACGCGCGCCGAGCTCATGCAGCGTCTGGTCGAGAGCGTGTGCGAGGAGTTCTCGGCCGACTGGGCCGTGTTGTTGCACGGCAACGAACGCGCTCGCGTCGTCGGGCGCCGACGTTCCCGATCCGTCGGTGCTGGAAGCGCTCGCCGCCGGGACCGCGGCATCGCCGATCGTCGCCGCGGGCGACGCCGGGCCCGACGACCTCGCGGTCGCACCCCTCCCGACCGGCGACGTCGTGCTGCTCGTCGGCCGCGACGGGCATCCCGTTCCGCCGGCGGGAGCGCCGTCAGCTCCTCGCGCTCGGCGCGCATCGCGGATCGCGTCGGCACGATTCTCTCCGAGCTAACGGCCCGCTTCGGCTAGCGGGCCCGAGCGTTCTCGTCGAGCTCGCGATCGAGCCGGAGATAGTGCTCGTAGCGGGCGCGCGTCGAGGTCACCGCGTTCGATCGCGGCGCTGGATCGCGCAGTCGGGCTCGGACCCGTGCGAGCAGTTCGTGAATCGGCACTGCGCCGCGAGCTCCTCGATGTCGGAGAACACGCGGCTCAACCCGTCGTCGGCCTCCCACAGCGCGACCGAACGCAGGCCGGGCGTGTCGACCAGCCACCCGCCACCGGGCAACGCCACGAGCTCGCGAGCGGTCGTGGTGTGCCGACCGCGCTGGTCGTTCTCGCGCACCTCGCCGACTGCCTGCTGGTGGGTTCCGACGAGCCCGTTCACGAGCCGCGACTTCCCCACCCCCGACGCGCCGATGAGCGCGACCGTGCGGCCCGCGCCGCGCGAGGGCGCGCAGACGGTCGAGCCCGTCGCCCGTGATCGCGCTCGTGGCCACCACCTCGACATCGGACGCGGCGGTACGCGCGACGGCGACGGCGCGGTCGACCTCGGCCCGATCGGCGAGATCCGCCTTCGACAGCACCACGACCGGCGCGGCCCCGCTCTCGAACGCGAGCACGAGCTCCCGTTCGAGGCGACGGAGGTTCGGCCCGTTGTTCAACGACTGCACGACGAACACGAGGTCGACGTTCGCGGCCACGACCTGCGGCCGGCGTGACCGTCCCTCGCCCGCGTCGCCCCGAACGAACGCCGAACGCCGCGGCAACGCGGCTGCGACCTTGCCGTGCTCGACGAGGATCCAGTCGCCCGTCGCCACCGAATGACCGGCCAGCTGCGCGCGCTCCGTGCCGGTCGCGGTCATCACGCGTGGCCCACCCGCGATCGACGCGCGCGACGCGGCCCGGGCGCGCGCCGGCGTGGGCGGTATCGCAGCGGCCGCGGCGGCGAGATGCTCGTCCCAGCCGAGCCGCGCCAACGCGGCCCGGGCGGGCGCGGTGTCTTCGGTCGCCGGCATCGATCCAGCGTACGCTCGGAAAATGGCACCTCGGACCTTCGACGTCGACCGGATGCAGCCCGGCGACAAGACCGCTTTGATCGGAGCGCTCGCCCGCGCGTTCTACGACGACCCGCTCTTCGGCTACTTCCTGCCCGACCTGGTCGCGCAGAGCAAGGGCCTGCTCCACTACATGCGGGCGGCCGTCGCCGACGCGGCGCCGTTCGGCGAGGTCTGGGTCGCGCACACAGCCGGCAAGGTGGCGTGCGCCGCGGTGTGGCTCCCGCCCGGCGCCTACCCGCGCGGCGTCCGGCGCGACCTCATGACGAACCTGCGCGGCGCCCCCGCCTTCGTGCGTACGGGCCGGCGTCTCGCGGGTGCGTTCCGGCTCCTCGCGGCGCTCGACAAGGTGCACCACGACATCGGAGAACCGCACTACTACCTCGGGATCCTCGGTACCGATCCCCTGTACCAGCGGACGGGCGCGGGCACCGCGGCCTTGCGACCGGTGTTGGACACCTGCGACACCGAGGGCATCACCGCCTACCTCGAGACGCAGAAGGAAGAAAACCTCGCGTACTACGCGCGGCACGGATTCGACCTGGTGCAGAAGGTGGAGGTCGAAGGCCTGCCGCCGGTGTGGACCCTTTCGAGGCAATCCCGCTAGCGGTCGCACCGAACGCGCCGTGCCCGCGGCACGCCCCGAGTCAGGCCTCGACGACGTCGGCGACAAACTTCTGCAGCTGGCGGAGGTTGCGCACCTCGTAGACACCATCGCAATACGGCGCGTACTCGGACACGATCGAGTCGCCCGTGTCCCAGTAGCCGCGCGGCTCGGGATCGAGCCAGAACACCTTGCGGGCGCGCTTTTGCATCTCGGCCACCGTCCAGGCCTGCGACGCGTGGTAGTTGTTCCGCGCGTCGCCGAGCAAGATGACCGACGACTTCTTCGTCACCTCGCGGATGTGGCGCTCGTGCCACACCTCGAACGCGTGGCCGTAGTCGCTGTGACCGTCGACCCACACGACATCGGCTTCGGTGTTGACGCGGCTGATCGCCTCGCTCATCTCCTGTGACTCTTCGAAGAAGCGGGTCACCTCGTCGATCCCGTCGATGAAGACCCACGACCGCACCTTCGAGAACTCGCTCTGCATCGCGTAGACGAACTGCAGCGTGAACCGCGCGAACGAGGCGACCGACCCGGAGATGTCGGCGACCACCATGATCTCGGGTTTCGACGGACGCGGCCGCTTGAACTTCGGTTCCACCGGCACGCCGCCGTACGACATCGAGTGCCGGACCGTCTGGCGGAAGTCGAGCTGACCGCGGCGACGGTGCCGACGCCGCTGCGCGAGTCGAGCCGCGAGCGCACGGGTCAACGGGTAGATCGCCCGCTGGAGCAATCTGCATCTCGTCGCGCGACGCATGCATGAAGTCGACGTCTTCCGGCAACGGCTTGCGCAGCGTGCGCGCCATCGCCTCGACCCCCCGATCGGCGACGAGCCGCTTGCGGATCTCGGCCTCGATCATCTCCTTCAAGACCTTCAGCCGGCCCTCGAAGTCTTCGCGGCGAGGCGCTCGTCGAACGCGCCCTCGCCGATCTGTTCTTCTTCTTGCGCCCGGGCCATCATCTTGGTGACGAGACCGTCGGCGTCGAGCTGGCGCAAGCGTGCGGTAGAGGTAGTACGCGCCGCCGACCGGCCGGCCCGGCTCCATGCCCGCGAAGCGCGCCACCGCGGCCCCCGCCAGCATCCGCATCTCGTTTTGGTCCATGCGCATCAACGCGTCGAGAAGCATCCGCGCGAGCTCCTCGTTCGACACCTGACTCATGGCGCCGCCCTGGTCCATGGCGGCGCGCAGCTCGTCGAAATTCGCCTGCGCTTCGGCATCGAGATCGGACTCGCCGTCGGCGTTCACGCCGGGCGAGAACATCGAGAAGAACACCTCGAACACGGTTTCGAACACGCGGTAGTGGCCGGCGTTCTTCACGAGCGTCGCACCGAGCGCGGCCTTGAACGACGTCACGATCGTCGAGCGGCACGTACTCGATCGCGCGCATCGCGTCGAGGTTCTCGGTCATCGACACGGGCAGCCCCGCCGTGCGGAGCTCGTGCACGAAGCCCTGCAACACGTCGAGCATGTGCGGCTCGGCCGGCAGGATCGTCACGTCACCACTCCCCCTCGCCATCGCGCCGGTGCGATTGGCGTAGTCGAGCTTGCCCCATTGCACCGGCTATTTCTTGAGGACAGCAGGCGCGTCGACACCGAGTTCCTTGCGCGCCTTCGCGATGTCGCTCTGGTACTTCAACAGCACGTGCAGCGTGTCGCCGAGCACTTCGGGCGTGATCTCGTTGCGGCCGAGGAACGCGAGCGTGCGCGCCCAGTCGATCGTCTCCGAGATCGACGGCGACTTCTTCAGGTCGAGGTTGCGGATCGAGTTGACGACCTTGGCAATCTGCTGCGCGAGCGCGGCGTCGATCTCGGGCACCCGCACCCGCACGATCTCCTTCTCGCGCTCGATGTCGGGGTAGTCGATGTGCAAGAAGAGGCAACGCCGCTTCAACGCCTCGGACAATTCTCGCGTGTTGTTCGACGTGAGGAACACCATCGGAATCTGCTTTCCGGTGATGGTGCCGAGCTCGGGGATCGAGACCTGGAAGTCGGAGAGCACTTCGAGCAGGAGCGCCTCGGTCTCGATCTCGACCCGGTCGACCTCGTCGATGAGCAACACCACCGGCTCGTCGGCGCGGATCGCCTCGAGCAACGGGCGGGTCAACAAGAACGCCTCGGAGAAGATGTCGGATTCGACGGTCTCCCAATCGCGTTCGTGCTCGCGGTCGGCCTGGATCCGCAGCAGTTGCTTCTTGTAGTTCCACTCGTAGATGGCCTTCGACTCGTCGAGGCCCTCGTAGCACTGCAGCCGGATCAGCCGCGCGCCGAGCGTCGTCGCGACGGCCTTGGCGAGCTCGGTCTTGCCCACTCCCGCCGGGCCTTCTACGAGCACGGGCTTTCCGAGCCGGTCGGCAAGGAACACGACTCCCGCGATCGCCGAATCGGAGAGATAGTCGACTTCGCGCAGTCGTGCGGCCGTCGCGTCGACGGATGCGAACCGTTCGCCCATTACCCTCGTACCTGCCCTTCACCCCAGATGACGTACTTGTATGTGGTCAGTTCCCGCAGGCCCATCGGGCCGCGCGCGTGCAGCTTCTGCGTCGAGATACCGATCTCGGCGCCGAAGCCGAACTCTTCTCCGTCGGTGAATCGCGTACTCGCGTTCACCACGACCGCCGCCGCGTCGACTTCGCTGCGTGAAGCGGCGCGCGGCGGCGAGGTCGCGCGTCAGGATCGCCTCGGTGTGCCCGGTGCCGTAGTGATTGACGTGCGCGATCGCCGCGCCGAGATCGGCGGCGATCGCGATCGACATCTTGAGGTCGGAGAATTCGCGACCGAAGTCGTCGTCGGTCGCGGGAGTGACGTGTTCCGAGCGCCGCTGCGCTTCGGCGTCGCCGACGAGCTCGACACCGTGGGCGTGCAGCGCGTCGGCGACGCGTGCCACGAACGCGTCGGCTACCGACTCGTGGATCACGAGCGACTCGGCCGCGTTGCAGACGCTCGGGCGCTGGGTCTTGGCGTTGAGCACGATCTTCAACGCCTCGTCGAGATCGGCCGACGCGTCGACGTACACGTGACAGTTGCCGTCACCGTCGATGATGACCGGCACCTTGGCGTTGTCGCGAATGCTCTGAATGAGCGCCGGCCCCCCGCGCGGGATCAGGCAGTCGACGTAGTCGGTGAGCTGCATCACCTCGGTGGCCGTCTCGTACGCAGTGTCCTCGACGAGGATCACCGCGTCTTCGGGCAACCCGTTCTTGACCAACGCGTCGCGCAGCACCTGGGTGATCGCGATGTTGGAGCGCAGCGCCGACGACGACCCCCGCAGCAGCGCCGCGTTGGCGGACTTCACGCACAGCCCGGCCGCGTCGCTCGTGACGTTGGGACGGTTCTCGTAGATGATCGCCACGACGCCGAGCGGGACGCGCGTGCGGACGATCTCGAGCCCGTTGGGCCTCCGCCACCCGTCGAGCACTTCGCCGACGGGATCCGACAGAGCGGCCACGGTGCGCAGGCCGTTCGCCATCGCCTCGATCCGGGCATCGGTCAGGCGGAGACGGTCGAGCGGGCCGTCGGCCATCCCCGCAGCCCGGGCAGCATCCAGATCGGCGTCGTTCGCGGCGCGGAGCTCGTTCGCCCGCTCGGCGAACAGGTCGGCCGCGGTCAACAGCATCCCGTTCTTGGCCGGCGTCGACGCCCCGGCGAGCAGGCGACTGGCGGCTTTCGCCCGGCGACCGAGCTCGATGACGGGTGTCATCCCGCCAGGCTACCCCTTGACCCAACGGTCAAGTCCGGGGGTTTTCCGCCCGCGGCCCCCGAAGTTCCGACCTCCTGCACCGGGCTCGGGACTTTCGTCTCTGCGTCACCCGAGCGGCCGGCCGCATCATGCAGGCATGGCCCCGAACGCCGCGTCCGGCCCTGACGCTCGACCGGTCGGGCGCTCCCGCGCTCGCGGCGCGACCGGCACGGCCGTGTTCGCGGCGGTGGTCGCCGTCTCGGCGTGGGCCGGCGCGCTCGGGCTCGCCACCGGGACGCTCGACCTGGGCGCCAAGCTCGAGCAGCGGCTGCCCTTCCACTCGCCCGGCCTGGGGGTGGCGCCCTCGCGGTGATCGTGGGTCTTCCGACGACGGTCGTCGCGATCCTGGCCCGGCGCCACGACGCGCGCGCGGGCGCGGCAGCCGTCGTCGCCGGCGTGCTGCTCGTCGGTTGGATCGTCGTCGAGGTCGCGTTCATACGCGAGTTCAGCTTCTTGCAGCCGTGCTACGCGGTGATCGGCGTCGTCTTCATCGCGATCGGCCGGCAGCGCCCGCCGTTGACGGGCGCCCTGAACCGACGAGCGCGCTCAGGGCCCGCCGGCTCAGGGCAAGACGACGAGGTCGTCGCGGTGGACGACCTCGTGCGGCGAGCCGTTGGGGAGGTCGGCGGTGCGCTTGCCCGCCACCGACCGGAGCTGCGAGGCGCCGTACCGGGAAAGACCCTTCGCGAACACACGACCGTCGTCGCCGGCGATCTCGACGGGCGCGTCGACGTCGAAAGCACCCGACACGTCGCGCACGCCCGCGGCGAGCAACGACTTGCCACCTTCGACGAGGGCGCGTTGCGCCCCCGCATCGACCGTGATCCGACCGTCGGAGCCCTGCGCGAACGCGATCCAGAGCTTGCGCGACGACAGGCGTGCCGGCCGCGGCGCGAACGAGGTGCCGACCGCTCGCCCCGCGAGCGCGTCGACGATCACGTTCGGGACGCCGGCCGACGCGATCACCGCGCGCACGCCCGACCACGCCGCGATCTTCGCGGCCGCGAGCTTGCTCGCCATCCCCCCGCTCCCGCGTTCGGTCCCCGCGCCGCCTGCCGCCCGTTCGAGGGCCTCGTCGACCTCGATGATCTCCTCGATGAGCGATGCGCCGGCATCGAGGCGCGGGTCGGCGGTGAACACACCGCCGGTGTCGGTCAGCAGTAGCAACGTCTCGGCGTGCACGAGGTGCGCGACCAGCGCCGCGAGACGATCGTTGTCGCCGTAGCGGATCTCGTCGTCGGCGATCGTGTCGTTCTCGTTCACGATCGCCAGCACCCCGAGCTCGCGTAACCGCCGCAGCGTTTCGCGCGCGTGGAGGTACTGGTTGCGGTGCGCGAAGTCGTACGGCGTCAAGAGCACCTGGCCCGCGACGATCCCGAGCTCTCCGAGCAGCCCGTTCATCCGAGCCTGCAGCCGCGGTTGACCGACTGCGGCGATCGCCTGCAGCGTTCCCATGTCGGTCGGACGCCGGCTCAGGCCGAGCGCGGGCATGCCCGCCGCGATCGCACCCGACATCACGAGCACGAGGTCGTGGTTCTCGGCGCGCGCTTTCGCGATGTCGCCGGCGAGCTTCGTCAACGCGTCGTCGTCGAGCTGACCCGACTCCTTCGCAATCGACGACGTGCCGATCTTGACGACGGAAACCGGAGTCACTACGCCGGTTCCTCGTAGACCAGCTCGTGACCTCCGATGCGCACCGTGTCGCCGTCGGTCGCGCCCGCACGCGCGAGCGCCTTCTCGACCCCCATGCGCTGGAGGCGTTGTTGTATGTACGCCATCGCCTCGGGGTTCGTGAGGTCGGCCAGCGCAACCGCGCGCTCGGCCGGGCGACCCTGCACCCGCCACTCCTTGGGGCCCTCGCGCACGACCGAGAAGCCTTGCTCCTCGGGCCGGAACACCACGTACGGTTCGGCCTGGCCCTCCGCGGCGCGCGCGGCTTCGATCAACGTCGCGAGCCGGCCACGAAACTCGTCGAGGCCCGGCGCGGGTCACGCTCGCGACACGCAACCCGTCGAACTCCACGTCGGGCGCGGCGACATCGGCCTTGCTGCCGACGACGAGACGGGGACGGTCGAGCAGCTCGGGACGGTAACGCCGCAGCTCGTCCAGCAAGACGCGCTCCTGCTCCGCGGGCGAACGGCCGTCGACCGGCGCGAGGTCGCACAAGATCACGAGGACTCTCGCCCGCTCGATATGACGGAGGAACTGATGGCCGAGCCCGCGCCCTTCCGCCGCGCCTTCGATGAGACCCGGGATGTCGGCGAGGACGAAGTCGTGGTCCTGCCAGCGCACGACACCGAGGTGCGGCTCGAGCGTGGTGAACGGATAGTCGGCGATCTTGGGCTTGGCCGCGCTGACCACGGAGATGAGCGTCGACTTCCCCGCGTTCGGGAACCCGACGAGCGCGGCGTCGGCCATCAACTTGAGCTCGAGCTTGAGCCACCGCTCCTCGCCGTACTCACCTTGCTCGGCGAAGCTCGGGGCCCGGCGCGCGTTCGACAAGAACCGCGCGTTCCCGCGCCCGCCCTGCCCGCCGCGCGCCGCGAGCCAAGTATCGCCGTGGTTGATCAGGTCGGCGAGCAGCTCGCCGTCCATCGAGCGGACGACCGTCCCCTCCGGCACGTCGACGATCAGGTCGGCACCGCCCTTCCCGTGCAGCTTCTGGCCCTTGCCGTGCGTCCCCGAGCCGGCCTTGCGGTGCGGGATGGTCGCGAAACGCCAGCAACGAGGCCACGTTGCGATTGGCGCGCAGCCACACGTCGCCACCACGGCCGCCGTCACCGCCGTCGGGACCGCCTTTGGGAACGTGCGATTCGCGGCGGAACCCGACGCAGCCCGCGCCGCCGTCGCCACCCTTCACGTTGCTCTGCGCGGTATCGACGAAGCCGGACATACATGACCAGGATACGGAGGCGCCGCGTCGTAGCCTCCCTTTGTGGGTCACATCGGTCCGGTTCTCGCCCCCGCGCTCGGCGATCCTCGCTCTGGCCGGGTGCAGCAGCGGGCACAAGAGCGTGCCCACGACCACGACCACATCGGCTTCGAGCACCTCGACCACACTCGCGGCCTCGACGACGACCTCGGCGCCGTCGACCAGCTCGTCCACCACGGGCGCCACGAACCCGGACAACGACCACCACGGCCCGTCCCGGCCTGCAGATCACGGGATTCACCGTCAGCCCGGCGTCGCCCGGTCTGCAACGCGCCGACGAGATCCAGCTGCAGTGGAACGCGCCCGGCGCGACGACCGTCGACCTCGCGATCGACGGCGCCAAGTTCGCGAGCTACGCCGGTGGCGCCCAGGATCACCTGGAGTACTTCGCGTGCGACGGCAAGGCGCACACGTACACGCTCACCGCCCACAGCGCGACCGCGACCGCGACCGCGACCCGGACCGTGACCTCGACCGTCGGTTAGCCGTCAGCCCTTGCGGGCCGGCGCTTTCTTCGGAGTTTGCGCCTTCTTCTGTGTTGGCGCCTTCTTCGGCGCGGCTTGCTTCGCCGCCGCCTTCATCGCACGCTTTTGCTCGCGGATCTCGAGGACGCGCTCGAAGGAATCGACGTCGGCGATCGACGGCCAGTCGGCGGCCACGGCCTCCCACCCGGCCGGCCGCACGCCGAGGCGCTTGCCGAGGAGCCCGACGAAGATCCGCGCCTTGGCCTCACCGAAGCCGGGCAGCGCGATCACGCGCGCGAACAACTCGTCGCCCGTCGCGACCCCGGCCCAAACCCCCTCGGCGCGCCCGTCGTAGTGCTCGACGAGGTGCACGCAGAGGGCGTGGGCCCGCTTCGCCATCGAACCCGGATAGCGGTGCAGCGCGGGCTTGTCCCGGAAGATCTCCTCGAGTGCCTCCGGGGTCCATCCTCGCGATCGCACCCGCGTCGAGCGGACCGCCGCCGAGACGCTCCTTCAACAGCGCGGGCGCGGTGAAGGCCCACTCCATCGGGACCTGCTGGTCGAGCAGCATGCCGATCATCACCGCGAGCGGCTCCGACGCGAGCAGGCGGTTGGCGTCGGCGTCGGGCGTGAAGAGAGCGCGGTCGGCATCGCCCGAGCCTAGAACCCACCCCGGCGCGGCCCGCGGCCGGACGCGGGCCGGGACCAGGCACGGGCCGGAGCGCAGGGCCGAACGACTAAGCTGACCCATCCTGAAATCTCGTTCCGCCAAGTCCAGGGGAGCGATTTGCCCGACCGCACGGACCCAGAACTGGCCGCCGAACAGGCCTATGTCACGGCCGCCTACGCGCGGCTGGAAGCGATGCGAGCCGCGGCCGAACGGGTCCGAACTGCCTACGCCGACGTGCGCGCCGGCGGCACCCATCAGGCCCGCCTCGAGCGCGACATCGCCTGGGACGTGACCCAGCGCCGCCTCGCCGACCTCGACATCGGCGAGTCGCCCCTGGTGTTCGGGCGCCTCGACCTCGAACGGTGGCGTGCGCTGGTACGTCGGGCGCCTCGCAGTGGAAGACGAGAGCCACACACCGCTCGTCGTCGACTGGCGCGCCCCCGTGGCGGAGCCCTTCTACCGGGCGACGGCGGTCGAGCCGATGGCCGTCGTCCGCCGCCGCCACCTGATCACCCGCAAGGGCCGCGAGGTCACCGGCCTCGACGACGAGGTCTTCGACCAGATCGCCGTCGAGGACGAAGGTCTCGGTGTCGCGGGCGAGGGCGCGCTGCTCGCCGCGTTGGAGCGCAACCGCACCGGCCGCATGGGCGACATCGTCGCCACCATCCAGGTCGGAACAGGACGAGGCGATCCGCGCCGACGTCCACGGCGTCTTGGTCGTCGGCCGGCGGACCGGGCACGGGCAAGACGGCCGTCGCGCTCCACCGGGCCGCGTACCTCCTCTACACGCACCGGCGGCGGCTCGCGAACCAGGGCGTGCTGCTCGATCGGGCCGAGCCCCGTCTTCCTGCGCTACATCGAGCAAGTCCTCCCGTCGCTCGGCGAACAGGACGTGCAGCTCTCGACGATCTCGGGGTTGAAGCCGCGGATGCGCGTCGTCGCCGCCGATGCGCCTGCGGTCGCGGCGTTGAAGGGCGACGCCCGGATGGCGGCCGTGATCCGCAAGGCGGTCGCGGATCGCGAACGGCCGTTGGCACGCGACCTCTTCGTGCTGATCGACGGGCTGCGCGTGCCGGCTGTCGCGTTCCGACACCGCCCGCGTCATCGAAGGCACGCGGCGGCGGCGCGACACGCACAACGAGAACCGCCAGTACGTCGCGCGCCGGCTCTACGACCTCCTCGTCGCCCGTTACAAGAACGCAGCCATCCGCGCGTACCGCGAGCGCAGCATCGACTCGTCGACCCCGGTGTGACCGACAACGTGACGAGCATGTTCGATCGCGACTCCACCCTCGACGCGTCGATCGCGAGCACGCTCGCGCGCGGCGAACCCACCCCCGAGGGTTGGGAACAGGAGCTGCGGCGCGCGCTTCCGCAGCCGCCCCGAGGTGAAAGAGGCGCTCGAGCGGATGTGGCCGGTGCTTTCGGGCGCCGAGCTCGTGAACGACCTCTTCGGCTTCCGGGCGCTGGTGCGGTCGGCGTCGGGCTCGATGCTGACCGAAACAGAACAGCGAGCTCCTGCATCGCCGCCGCGATCCCGACGTCGCCAAGGCGCCGTGGACCGAGGCCGACCTCGCGCTGGTCGACGAAGCCGACGCGCTGCTCGGACCGGTCGAGGCGGCCCGGCCCGTCGCCCGTCGCCGCCGGAACGGCGGCGACACCTTCGACACCGCCGAGCGGGTCATCAACGATCTCGGGCTGCGCGGCTACGCCGACGCGGCAACGCTCGCGAGCCGCTTCGGCGATGCCGGCAACGGCAACGGCCACGCGGCCGAGCCGTCGTTCGAGCCGCGCACGTTCGGCCACGTGCTGGTCGACGAGGCGCAAGACCTCACGGCCATGCAATGGCGGATGCTCGCCCGGCGCTGCCCGTCCGGATCGATGACACTCGTCGGCGATCCGGGCCAGGCGAGCAAGCCGGGTGCCGTCTCGTCGTGGGACGACGTCTTGTCGCACGTGCCGACCCACAACGCCACGCGGTTCGTCTCGCTCAGCATCAACTACCGCACGCCGTCGGAGGTGATGGAGGTCGCCTCGCGACTCCTCGCCGTCGCCGCCCCGACGGTCGAACCGTCGCGGTCGGTGCGCAGCACCGGCGAGTACCCCACGTTCGTCGACGTCGACCGGGGCGACCTGGTGTCGACCACCGCGGAGCAGGCGCGCGCCGCGCTCGCGCGCACCGGCGCCGTCGCTGTGATCGCACCGCCTGCGCTACACGAGCAGATCGTGACGGCGCTCGCCGACGCCGGCGCCGTGTCGACCGCGGCCGACGCCCTCGACGCGCCGATCGCGGTGCTCGACCCGACCAGCGCAAAGGGCTCGAGTTCGACCACGTGATCGTCGTCGAACCGGCGCAACTCGTGAACGCGGATCGCTCCGGGCTCCGGCTGCTCTACGTCACGATCACCCGCACGACCAAGACGCTCACCGTCGTGCACGCCGAGGCCCTCCCCGAAGGCCTCACCCCCCGCCGCTCCTGACCCGGAAATCCCCACAACAGTTGGTGGCAAAACGGGCGCCACGGCCCGGAAATCCCACCAACTGTTGGTGGCAAAACGGGCGCCACGGCCCGGAAATCCCACCAACTGTTGGTGGGTTGGGGTAGGGGCTGGGCCAGGGGTTGGGCTAGGCGTCGGCGAGGACGATGTCGACGAGCTTGCGACCGCGACGAGTGCCGAACTTCACGACACCGTCGGCCTTGGCGAACAACGTGTCGTCCTTGCCCAGGCCGACGTTGTAGCCGGGGTGGAAGCGGGTCCCGCGCTGACGCACGATGATCGTGCCCGCGGTGACGACCTCGCCGCTGTAACGCTTCACTCCGAGCCGTTGCGCGTTGGAATCGCGTCCGTTACGCGAGGATGCGGCGCCCTTCTTCTTCGACATGGTCCGCTCCCCTAGCCCTTCGTGATCCCGGTGATCTCGATCGTCGAGTACTTCTGACGATGACCCCAGTGCTTGCGTTCGTTCGACTTGTTCTTGTACGTGTAGCCCTTGATCTTCGGGCCCTTCGCCTCGCCGACGACCCGCGCGGTCACCGATGCGGCACCGAGTTGGGCGGGCGTGGCGAGCACGCTGTCGCCGTCGACCAGCATCACGGGGCGCAGCGTGACCTCGTCGCCGTCGAGGCGTTCGACGTCGAGGCGATCGCCCTCGGCGACGCGGTACTGCTTACCGCCGGTGTGGATGACTGCGTACATGCGCGATGCCTCTTCGGAGTGCTTCTCGGAACCGGGAAAGGATAGCCGACCTGGTCGGGAGGGCCGGGAGCGGGGCCGCGGGGAGCGGCTATTCGAACAAGGACTCGTCGACGACGAACCCGCGGCCGTTGCAGTGCGGGCAGGTCGAGGAGAACGCCTCGACCAGGCCTTCCGAGACCCGTTTACGGGTCATCTCGACCAGGCCGAGCTCGGAGATCGGGAAGATCTGGGTGCGGGTCTTGTCGCGGGCGAGCGCCTCGCGGAAGGTGTCTTCCACGGCCTCCCGGTTGCGCTTGATCTCCATGTCGATGAAGTCGATGACGATGATGCCGCCGATGTCGCGCAACCGCAGCTCGCGCGCCACCACCTCGGCCGCCTCGAGATTGTTGCGGTACACCGTCTCTTCGAGGTTCGAGGTGCCCACGTTCTTGCCGGTGTTGACGTCGATCACCGTCAGTGCCTCGGTGCGCTCGATGACCAGCGAGCCACCCGACGGCAGCCAGACCTTGCGGTCGAGCGCTTTGTGCAACTGCTCGTGCACGTGGAACTTCTCGAAGACGGGAAGGTTCTCGGCTTCGGCGTCGTAGAACTCGACCCGTTCCGCGAGCTCCGGAGCGATGGCGTCGATGTACGACTTCACTTCCTCGTACATCGCGGCGTTGTCGATGACCACACCGCGGAATTCCTTCGTGAACTCCTCCCGGATGAGGCGGATCGCGAGCTGCGGCTCCTTGTAGAGGAGGCTCCCGGGCTTCGCCTTCTTGGCGATCGTCGAGATCTGCTGCCACTGCGCGTTCAGGCGGAGCATGTCGCGCTCGAGCTCTTCTTCGGTCGCACCCTCGGCCGCGGTGCGCACGATCAGCCCGGCGTCGGCCGGGCGGAGCCGGTCGAGGACGCGGCGTAGGCGCTTGCGCTCGTCGTCGGGAAGCCGCTTCGAGATGCCGTAGGTCTGGGGCTGGCCCGGGACCATGACCACGAACCGGCCGGCGAGGCTGACCTCCTGCGTGAGGCGGGCGCCCTTGTGCGCGATCGGGTTCTTCGTGACCTGCACGATGATCGCCTGGCCGTTGTGGAGCACGCGCTCGATGCGCGGCTTCTCGCCGCCTTCCACGTCGTTGGCGTCGTAGGCGACGTCGCCGCGGTACAGCACACCGTTCTTGGGGGTGCCGATGTCGATGAACGCGGCTTCCATCCCCGGCAAGACGTTCTGGACGCGCCCGAGGTAGATGTTGCCGTCGATCGAGGTGTTGTCGTCGGTGGGTGTCGAGACGTAGTGCTCGATGAGCTGGCGGCCTTCGAGCACGCCGATGTGCGCGTACCCGTCGGCGCGCACGTGCACGACCATGAGGTAGCGACCGGCCGGACGGCCTTTGCGGCTCGTCCCCCGCCGGCGCTGCAGGGTCTCTTCGTCGAGCGAGTCGAGCAGCGCGGTCCCGTCGACGTCGACGTCACCCAATTCGCCCGCGTCGACGTACTGGACCGGACCCCGGCCCTGCCCGCCGCCCTGGCGACCGGGAGTCTTGGCCGGCGCGGAACCCGCGCCGGCACCGCCCGTACCCGCGGCGCCACCCGTGCCACCTTTGCTCCGGCCCCGGCCGCCACGGCGGCGCCGACGTTTCTTGGGCGCGCCGTCGGGCCCGGTCTCGCCGTTTCCGGCCGGCTCCCCCTCGGCGGCCGGCGCCGCGGGCGCGGGACGGCTGTCACCGATCTTCGGACGCGACGGCGCCCGGGTCAGGCCCGCGTCCTCACGCGCCTGCTCACCGATGTCGTCGTCGGTCAGCCCGCGATCGGCGCTTTCGGCCGTCCAGTCCTCGCTGCCCGACATCGACTCGCGATCGTCCCCGTTGCCGTCGCGGTCCCCGTCGTCATAGCCATCGTCGTCGTCGCCGTCCGACGCGGATGCTCCCGCCGTCGCGGCGCCGCCTCCGGCGGCACGTGCGCCGCCGGCCCCGGGCGAACCCGCACCGGCCGGCTTCTTGCGCCGTTGGCCGCCCCGGGTACCGCGTCGGCGTTTCTTGCGCGGCGCTTCGCCGTCGGGGCCGGGCGCGCCTCCGGGCGCGGCCGTTGCGGTTTCGTCGACCGTCGGTTCGCCGCTACCGGATTCCGGCGCCCGCGGCGCCGAGGCGGAATGCTCGGCTTCGTGCGATTCGAGCTCGAACGAACCCTCGCGGGCCGGCGGAGCGTCGGTTGTCGTCTCGTCGTCGAGCCGGTTCAGATCTGACATCGATGCCTTCTCTCATGACGCGTATGCCTCGGGCACACGCGGGCGCGTGTCGGCGTCGAGCGGCTCCTGCCGCACGCCGTCGCGCTCGATCCATTGGTGCGTGCGCAGCGCGCGCATGTCGGTGAAGTCGCCGATTGCCGCGAGAACCTCACCTGGCTTCGCGCCGCGCGGTTGGGTTGACATTTCCATCTCGACACATGTCCGGAGTTCGGCGGCCGGAATCCGAACCGCCGAGGGTTCGTCGCACACGGTGATGCGACGGATCACGGGCCGCGCGTCCTCGACGACGTCGCGACCCTTGCGGCGCTTGGTCATCGGGAGCGTGGGCATTGCCAGCGCCGCGTCGATCCGTTCGGCGCAATTCCGCGGGATCGACGTCGGTCAGGTCATGGTGAGCGACGTCGACCCGCCATTCGACACACGTCACCGCTTCTTGCAGCGCGGGCGCTCGGTCGGCGAGCGCGACCACACCGGTGACCGCGATGCCGTCCGGCAGGGCCGGCGTCAGCCGGTCGGCCAGCGAATCGAGCTCGACGGCCTCGGCGAACACGAGGTCGACGTACTCGGCCTCGCTCTCGTGCCCGGTCGAGAGCGCCAATCCGAAGCTCACCTTCGGGCGCGGCGAGAAGCCCTCCGTGAACGCGAGCGGCAACTGTGCGATCCGAAAGGCGCGTTCGAGCGCACGAGCGACATCTCGATGGCTGATCCAGCGCACCTTGCCGAGCTTCGTGTACCGCAGCCGCACCGGGTTCGCGGCGCCGCCCCTCATGCCCGCGCTCCCGCGGGCTTGACGCCGAGAAACGCCACCGGGACACCGGCTCCGGCGCCCAGGTCCTGGCCCGTGCCCTGCGAGCCGCCCGCAGGCGCCGTCGGCGAGGCCACGACGTGCTCGAGCGCATAGTCGGTGCACACCCCGCAGTCGTAGCACGGAGTCCACCGGCAATCGGGGAGCCCATGGGCCTTCAGGGCGGACTGCCAGTCGTCCCAGAGGAAATCGGAGTGCAAGCCCGCCGCAATGTGCGACCAGGGCAACACCTCGTCACGGGTGCGGTGACGCGTGACGAACCAGTCGGGATCGAGGCCTTCGGCGTGCATGGCATCGAGCCACCGGTCGAGAGCGAAGCCCTCGCTCCACTCCTGGAACGTGCCGCCCGCCCGCCAGACGCGCTCGATGACGCGGCCGATCCGCCGGTCGCCACGCGACGCGATGCCCTCCGCGAACGTTGCCTCGGGGTCGTGCCACTTGACCTGGGCACGGGTTCCGCGCACCGCGTCGCGCAGCAGCGTGATCTTGCGTCGCAGCTCGTCGACACCGTTTTGGCCGAACCACTGGAAGGGTGTGTGCGGCTTGGGAACGAAGCCGCCCACCGACACGGTGCAACTCGCCTGCTTGGTGTACTTGCGCCCGATGTCGGTGACGTTGGTCGCGAGCTCGGCGATGCCGAGCGTGTCCTCGTCCATCTCGGTGGGCAGACCGGTGAGGAAGTAGAGCTTCACCCGCCGCCAACCCTGCGAGTACGCGGCGTCGACCGCGGAGTAGAGATCGTCTTCGATGATGAGCTTGTTGATCACCTGGCGCAGCCGCCACGTTCCCGCTTCGGGCGCGAACGTGAGGCCGCTGCGGCGCACCTTCTGCAGCTCGCTCGCGATCCCCACCGTGAACGCGTCGACGCGCAGGCTCGGCAGCGAGACGCTCACACCGCCCGTGCCTTCCTGGTCGGTGACCAGGTCGGCGACAACGCCCTCGATCCCGGAGAAGTCGGCGCTCGACAGCGAGGTCAGCGCGACCTCGTCGTAGCCCGTGCGGCGCAGGCCGTCGCGGACCATGGTGCGCACCTGTTCCTCGGGCCGCTCCCGCACCGGCCGGGTGATCATCCCCGCCTGGCAGAAGCGACAGCCCCGGGTGCAGCCCCGGAAGATCTCGACGTTCAGCCGGTCGTGCACCACCTCGACGAGCGGGACGAGCTGGCGCTTCGGGTACGGCCACTGCGCCAGGTCGGCGACCGTGCGCTTGTCGACCACGGCGGGAACGTCGGGGTACCGGGGCGTGATCGACCGGACCACGGGGCCGTCGTACTCCACGTCGTAGAGCGACGGGACGTAGACGCCGGGAATCGTGGCGAGGTCGCGCAGCACCGCTTCCCTGCTCGCCCGGCCGCCGCGCTTCCACGCGCCGACCACCTCGGCCAGCTCCGCGATCACCTCTTCGCCATCGCCGATCACGAACGCGTCGACGTACTCGGCGAGGGGCTCGGGGTTGTAGGTGCAATGGCCACCCGCGATCACGATCGGGTGCGCGGGCGAACGGTCGGCGTTGCGCACCGGCACGCCCGCGAGATCGACGAGGTTCAGCAGGTTCGTGTAGACGAGCTCGGCCGAGAGGTTGAAGGCCAACACGTCGAAGTCGGCCGCGGCGCGGTGCGTGTCGACGCTGAACAGCGGCACCCGGGCCGCGCGCATCGAGGCTTCCATGTCGGTCCAGGGCGCGTAGGCCCGCTCCGCCACCGAGTCTTCGCGCTCGTTGAGCAACTCGTAGAGGATCTGGAGCCCCTGGTTGGGGAGCCCGATCTCGTAGGTGTCGGGATAGATCAGGAGAAAGGCCGCCCGGCCGCTCCCGTGGCGGGGCGCCAGGTTTTCCGGCTCCGTCCCCATCTCCATACCGATGTAGCGAGCGGGCTTCTCAACCCGGGCCAGCAGCGGTTCTATCCGCGGCCACAGGTCTGACATCTCCGGGCAGTGTAGCCCGGGCGCCCCGCGAGCTCCGGCAACCACTCTCCGCGACTCACCGGAAGGGACGCCGGGCTAGGCGAAACGCCGCATGTGGATGTTGAGCACGAGGCCGATCGCGAGGAACGAGGCGATGACCGACGAGCCGCCGTACGACATGAACGGCAGCGGGATTCCCGTGATCGGCATGATGCCCATGGTCATGCCGACGTTTTCGAAGATCTGGATCGCGAACATGGCGAGAATGCCGATCGCCACGAGGGTCCCGAAGAAGTCGGACGACAGCAACGCGATGCGCCACAACCGCCAGGCCAAGAGCGCATAGAGCAACAACAAGGCGGCGCCCCCGATGAAACCGAGGTCCTCACCCACCGCGGTGAAGATGAAGTCGGTGTGCTGTTCGGGCACGAAGCCGTTCTTGGTCTGGACCCCGCGCCCGAAGCCGGCGCCCTCGAACCCACCCGAGGCGATGGCCGCTTTCGAGGCGCTGAGGTTCAACTGGGTCGGGGTCTGCTGCGCGGCCGACAGGTGCGCGGTCGATTGGTTCGTGAAGTTCCTCAGCCGGTCGAGCTGATAGGCCTGCACCTTCCCGGTGACCACGGCCGCGCCGACGAGCGACGCTGCCAGCAGCAACAACACCACGATGTGCACGGGCTTCAGCCCCGCGATGACGAGCACGGCGGCCGCGCACACCATGATCACGAGCATCGTGCCGAGGTCGTGTTGCGCGTAGACGATGCCCATGACGAGACCGGCCAACCCGATCGCCACCGCGACCCGCCACGCGTCGAGATCACCTCGGTGTTGATGGCAGTAGCCGGCGATCGCGATCACGAGCGCGACCTTGGCGACCTCCGAGGGCTGGAACTGGAACGGTCCGACCTGGAACCACGCCTGGGCCCCGCCGTGACTCCGGCCGAGAACCACCACCCCGGCGAGCAGCGGGAGCACGGCGAGATATACGAGTGGCCACGCGTCGCGAATGCGCCGGTAGTCGATCGCCATGATCACGCCCATGGCGACCAGACCCAGCACGACGGCCACGCCTTGGCGTTCGACGTAATACAGCCGCGACAAGCCGGCTCTCGCGGTCTCGTGGTGCGACGCGTCGAAGATCATCAGCAGCCCGAGCACACTGATCGCGATCGGCAGGGCGAGGAGCGCGAGGTCGATGTGCGCGAAGAGATGCGCGTTCGGGCCGGTACGGCGGCGACCGCCCGGCGCGGCAATGCCGGCCATCAGTCCTTACCCGTCGAGTGGGTCGGGATCGGAGTGGGTGGAAGCGCCGGTTGCGTGATCGACTCGATGACCTGGCGGACGATCGGCGCCGCGACCTGCGCACCGTGGCCACCTTGTTCGACCAGCGCGACGGCCGCGTACTGCGGGTTGTCGACCGGGAAGTACGACGCGAACACCGACGTCGACCCGATCACCGTCGTTCCCGAGTTGGCGATCTCGGCGGTTCCGGTCTTCCCGGCCACCGGGATCGCCATGCCCCGGAACGCGTCGTACGCGGTGCCCAGCGGATCGGAGACCACCCCTGCGAACCCCGCGGCGATTGGGCCGTAGGCATCGCCGAAGTTGATCGTGCCGCGCGCCTTGGGCGCGTAACTGCTCGACGATCTTGTTCGTCGTCGGGTCCGTGACAGTCGCTTCTACGTGCGGCGTCCAGAGCGTCCCGACGTGGGTGCCGTATCCGTTGGCGAAGGTCGCGTACGCGTTCGCGAGCTGCAGCGGGGTGACGAAGTCGTCACCCTGGCCGACCGCGGCGAAGATGTTGTCGGCCGGGTACCAGATCGAATACTGCTCGATATCGGCCTTCGTCTTGTAGTTCGCCTTCGCGAACGCGGCGCGCCACGCCGGGTCGGGGATGCGCCCGGCCGCGTCGCCGAGCTCGATGCCGCTGGAGTGCCCGAATCCGAACTGACTCGCGACGGTCTGGACGCCGAGCCCGCGCGTCGGGTCGAGCTTCCAGATCTTCCAGAACTCGTTCCCGGCGTTGTAGAAGTACACGTCGCTCGAGACCGTCAACGCCTTCTGCAGGTCGACCGGACCGTTGGAGGTGCCGTTGTCGTTGTGGAACA
Source organism: uncultured Actinomycetes bacterium (assembly GCA_963839575.1). Classification (GTDB taxonomy): domain Bacteria; phylum Actinomycetota; class Acidimicrobiia; order IMCC26256; family PALSA-610; genus PALSA-610. Next base: position 716,209 of record CAWIVQ010000003.1, read on the forward strand.
CCGTCCCTTCGAGATTGACGAAACCGTTGTCGGCGACGTACTGCGACGCGGGCAAGACGTTGTAGGCGTTCAACGCGACGGCCGGGACCAACTTGAACGTCGAACCGGGCGCGTACTGACCGTCGGTCACGCGGTTGAGCAGTGGATTGTGCGCCCCGGCATTGCTCAACAGGGCGAAGTGATCGGTCGAGATCCCGCCCACCCACCACGAAAGCGGGTAGGTCGGGTTGCTCGCCATCGCGACCACCGACCCGTCGTGCACGTCGAGCACGACGACCGCACCACCGGTGGGTTTCAGCGTCTCGTAATGGTCGAGGACCTTTTGGTTCTTCAACGTGCTCGCCACGCTGATGCCTTCGGCGAGCGCTTTCTCCGCGGCCTGTTGCACCCTGATGTCGATCGTGAGCTTGACGTTGTCGCCGACCGTCCCCGGATCGACATGGAGCGGTGGACCGATCTGCTTCCCGGTCGGGTCGACCTGCACCGTCTCGCGCCGCGGCTTGCCGCGCAGCACCGACTCGAACGCGGCCTCGACACCGTCGCGCCCGATCAGGTCGCCGGGTGCATAGCCCTTTGCCTCCAACGCCTTCAGCTGTTTCGCACCGAAGGCGTCGACCTCACCGAGATACCCCAACAACTGCGACGCGAGACCGTCGTAGGGGTACCTGCGGATCGTCAGCTCCACGACGTTCACGCCGGGATAGTCCTCGTTGTGCTCGCGGATCGCGAGTTGCGCGGCGAGCGGGACGTTCACGTCGACGATCGCGGGCGTGAGCGGCGACTGCCGGACGCTGTCGTAGTTCGCGCGCAGCGTCTTCTCACTCGTGCCGAGGACCTCGGCCAGTTGGCCCAGCACCTGGTCGAGCGTCTTCTTCGCGAGGTCACGGTCGACGGTGACGGCCCACGCCGCAACATCTTGCGCGAGGACCTTCCCGTTGCGGTCGAGGATCTCGCCCCGCGGCGACTCGGTCTGGATCACACGAATACCGAGTGTGCTGACGACCTTGCCCAGCTTCTGCTCGGGACCCATCTGCAAGAACCACAGCCGCGCGAAGAGTGAGGCGAACAGCGCGACGATGACGACGCCGACGATGCTCACCCGGACGCGGCTGTTGTCGCTCATGCGGTCAGAAGAAGGCTCATCGAGACGTCGTGCACGCTAGTGGGAACCCGCGGCGACCGTCCGGTCGGCCCCCATGGCGTTCCGTCAGCGCGCCGACCAGGCGTCTCGCACGCGGGACTCGCTTCCGAGTACCCGCCTGACCAGCACGAACACGAACGGCGCGAGTAGGGCGTCGTACAGCGCGGCGTACGAGATCGTTACGACGCCCTGGACACCTTTCACAGCATCGACACCGACCAGCACGCCCATACCGATGAACAACAACCCGCCGGCCAGCCCGCCCGCGGCGCCCAGCAGCGACGGCAACCAGCGCGGCGAACGGAACAAGCCCGACTCGAACACACCGATGCCGTAACCGACGATCGCGTACGTCAGCGCGTCGAGTCCCAACGGCGTCTCGAGAAAGAGGTCGAAGCCGAACCCTGCGGCGAAACCGACGATGGCGCCCGCCTCCGGGCCCTCGTGGTACCCGACCGCGAGCGCGGCGAGCAGACCCAGGTCGGGAACGACACCGAACAGCCGAATATGGGGGAACACCGTCACTTGCGCGACGACGATGAACACGACGAGGACGCCAAGGCGAACGAAACGGGTCATCCGCCGGTCCGTGTCGTGGTCGGCGACGAGCCGGGAAGTGACGTCGACGAGCCGGGAAGTGACGTCGTCGAGCCCGGAAGCGTCGTGGTCGTCGTGGCGGGGACGGTTGTCGTCGTCGTAGGCAACACCGTCGGGGCCATTCCCTGCGCCCACAGCAACACCGTGAGGTACTGCAGCGCGCCGAGATGCACGTAGGGGGTGATCGTCGCGTTGACTCCGGTGTCGCCCGGCTGCACCGTCACGGTCTTGACGGTCCCGATCACGAGACCGGACGGGAACAACGTCGACTGAGGTGACGTCACGATCTGATCGCCGGGCAATACCTTCGTTCCCGCGTCGAACTGGACCGTCAGGTCGTGCGATCCGACCTGACCCGACGCGATGCCCGTCGTCGCGGGCGAGCCGGGGTGCCCGGGCGTCTGCACGCCAACGGAGAAGTTGGGATCGGTGAGCACTTGGATCTTGGCGCCGCCGCGCCACACCTCGATCACCTTGCCGACGACACCCTCCGGCGCGATGACGGGCATGTCGACCGCGATACCCGTCTCGGATCCGCGGTCGATCGTCAGCGTCGGATCGAAGTTGCCCGGATCACGACCGACGATGAGGCCGCTCACGTTCTTGACGGTGAGCGCGTCGGTGAGCTTCAGCAGGGCCTTGAGGTCGCTGTTCTCCTTGATGGCCTCGTCGGCCTGCGTCTGCTTGCCTCGCAGCGCCGCGTTGTCCTGCTCGAGTTGGCGATTGCGCTTCTTCAGGTTGCCGCCGTCGGTGACCCCGTTCCACCAGTCGCTCACCGGACTGGCCACGTGGTCGACAGTGTCACTGATCGGCGAGACGATGCGGTGGGCCAGGCGGCCCAGCGCCCCAATGGGCCCCGAGCGGCCGTTGCGGGAGTCGAGGGTGATGAGCGTCAGGCACGTGAGCACGATCACGACCAGGACGTAGCGTCGTCGGCTCGCGCGTCGAGCACCGGCCATCGTTTCGTACCGCCGCGGCTATTGCTGGGCGGACGAGATCAGGACGTGTTTCAGGACGTCGAAGTTCTCGAGACATTGCCCGGAGCCGTGGACGACGGAGAGCAGCGGGTTGTCGGCGATGACGATCGGCATGCCGGTCTCGGAGCGCAGGCGCTCGCGGAAACCGAGCAGCAGCGCACCGCCGCCGGTCACGACGATGCCGTTCGACATGATGTCGGCCGCGAGCTCGGGCGGTGTCTTGTCGAGCGTGACCTTCACCGCGTCGACGATCGCGGCCACCGGCTCTTCGATCGCGTCGCGGATCTCTTCGGTCGAGACCACGATCGTCTTCGGGAGTCCGGTCACGAGGTCGCGACCGCGCACTTCGGCGTACAGCTCCGTCTCGAGCGGGAACGCGCTCCCGAGCGCGATCTTGATCTCCTCCGCGGTGCGTTCGCCCAGCGCGAGCGAGTACTCCTTCTTCACGAAGTTGATGATCGACTCGTCGAGCTCGTCGCCGGCGATACGGATCGACTCGCTCGCGACGATGCCACCCAGCGAGATGACCGCGACCTCGGTCGTGCCGCCGCCGATGTCGACGATCATGTTGCCCGCGGGCTCGTGCACCGGAAGGCCGGCACCGATCGCCGCGGCCATCGGCTCTTCGATGATGTACGCCTCTTTGCGCGCGCCGGCCTGCTGCGCGGCCTCTTGCACGGCGCGCTGCTCGACACCGGTGATCCCGGACGGCACGCAGATGACCATGCGCGGCTTCGCCCATTTACGCGGATGCACACGCTGGATGAAGTACCGCAACATCTTCTCGCAGATGTCGAAGTCGGCGATCACGCCGTCCTTCAGCGGCCGTATGGCGATGATGTGGTCGGGCGTGCGGCCGATCATCTTCTTCGCCTCGATGCCGACCGCGAGCGGACGACCGTCACGGGCGTTCACCGCGACCACCGACGGCTCGTCGAGCACGACACCGCGGCCGCGCACGTAGACGAGAGTGTTCGCGGTCCCGAGGTCGACCGCCATGTCACGGCCGAGCAATCCTGCGTAAAACGGTTCGCTCACCGAAGTCATCTTCCGACGGCGGGTCGCGCCCAGGCTAGGAGCCTGTCGGCTCGATTGCCACCCCCTGCGGCTCGGCTGCCAACCGTCGCGTGAGCTCACCCGGAGAGACCGGGGAAGAACAACGCGATCTCGCGCGCAGCCGACTCCGGACCGTCACTTCCGTGAACGAGGTTCTCGGTGAGCTCGATCGCGAGATCGCCCCGGATCGTTCCCGGCGCGGCCTCTCGCGGATTCGTGGTGCCCATCAGCGTGCGTACGACCTTGTACGCGTCGGGACCTTCCGCAACGATCGCCACCAGCGGTGAGCGGGTGATGAAGGCCACCAGGTCGGCGAAGAAGGGTTTGCCGTCGTGTTCGGCGTAGTGGCGCTTCGCGGTGGCCTCGTCGAGCCGGCGCAGTTCCAGCGCCACGAGCTTCAGCTGCTTGCGCTCGAGCCGGGCGAGGACCTCGCCGACGAGTCCGCGCTCGACACAGTCCGGTTTGCAGAGAACGAGCGTGCGATCGGTCATAAGGGAGCAAGCCTAGGACGGGACACCTCGGCTCCGACAAACGACCCCGTCGCCGGGGCGGAGTCGGCTCGGGCGCCGAGCGCGGGCCGGATCAGGGGACGAGGACGGCGCGGGCCGCACCGACGACGTAGAGCGAGCCCGTGATCACGATCTGGCCGTCGGCCGGTGCGGCCAGGAGCGCGGTACTCGAGCGCGTCCTCGACGCGGTCGACGACTTCGATCCGCTCCTCCGGGAGCCCGAGATCCAGTGCCGCCTTGGCGATGAACGCGGGCTCGAGCGCGCGCGGGGTCGGCGGCCGGCAACACACGAGCAGTCCGGCGACTTCGTCGACGCCGAGCGCGGTCAGCATCTCGACCGGATCCTTCTCGCGCAACATCCCGACGATCAGCGTGCGCGCCCCCTCGCTGAACTCCTCGTCGAGCGCGCGCCGCAGAGCGAGCGCGCCGGCGACGTTGTGGGCGCCGTCGAGCAGGATCAGCGGCTGGCGACCGACCACCTCGAGCCGGCCCGGCGACTGGACGCGCGACAGCGCGTCGGCGACGACCTCGAACGGGAGTGGCGCCTCGACGAAACTCTCCGCGGCCGCCAACGCGATCGCCGCGTTGTCGGCCTGATGCGCGCCGTGCAACGGCAAGAACACGTCGGGATACTCCGCACCGGGACTGCGGAGGTCGATCAACCGGCCACCGATCGCGAGCACGTTGCGGGCGACGCCGAAGTCGATGTCGCGGCGGAAGATGCGCGCCGCGTCGCGTGCCTCGAAGATCGCCTGGATGTCCGGGTCGGTCTCGCCGAGGACGAGCGTTGCGCCCGGCTTGATCACTCCGGCCTTCTCCTGCGCGATCTGCTCGCGCGTCGGCCCGAGATATTCGACGTGGTCGAGGGTGACGTTGGTGACGACCGCGACCGCCCCGTCGACGACGTTCGTCGCGTCCCACGCGCCGCCCATGCCGACCTCGACCACCGCGACGTCGACGGCCTCGTCGGCGAACCAACGGAACGCGGCCGCGGTGACGATGTCGAAGTACGACGCGTCGACGCCCACCGACTGCTCGACGAGGGCGACCGCGTACAGCATCTCCTCGAGGGCGTCGTCGTCGATCGGTTGGCCGTCGATCGACATGCGCTCGTTGACGTGCACGAGGTGCGGGCTCGTATATGCGCCGACCTTGAGGCCGAGCGCCGTCAGCAGTTCGGTCAGTACCCGGACCGTCGTGGTCTTGCCGTTGGTGCCCGTGACGTGGACCGCCGGGAACTCCACCTCGGGCGAGCCGAGGTACTGCATCAAGGTCGTGATCCGCTCCAGGGTGGGCGGGCCCCGGCGGCTGCCGGCCGGAACGTTGAGGCTCTCCAGGTTGACGTGCGAGCTCAGCCAGCTCGGGCCGTCGAAGTGTCCGGGAGCGCTCACGATCCGGCACCGGCCGGGTCGGCGAGCTCGACCGTCACGGCGAACGCCGCACCGACCTCGGTCGTGAGGTTGGCGATCTTGCCCGCGTCGCGCACGTCACCGAGGCCGCCTTCGAGCGCGGCAATCCGTTGCGCGGTGTCGACGACGTGCGCTCGCGCGACGGGCGCCGCGAGCGAGACCTTCTGCGTCGACTTGGTCTTGCGCACCTCGGCGAGCACGTCGGCCGCGACCGTGTACACGAGCGCGTCGGCGCCGGCCGTCCGCAGCTCGGTGGCGTCGGGCCACTCGGCGCGGTGGATCGAACCTTCGCGCCACCACGACCACACCTCCTCGCTGGTGTACGCGAGCACGGGCGCGAACAGCCGGAGCAAGGTGGAGAGCGCGACGCGCAGCGTCACCGCGGCCGACCGGACCGTCGCGGCGTCGGCGTCGCCGTAGGCGCGGCTCTTCACGAGCTCGACGTAGTCGTCGCAGAACGACCAGAAGAACCGTTCGGTCCGCTCCAGGCATCGCGCGTAGTCGAACGACTCGAACGCCGCGGTCGCGTCGTCGACGAGATCCGCGAGCGCGACCAGCAACGACCGATCGACGGCGGTCACGACCTCGCGTACGTCTTCCGCGGCTTCCCCGGAGACACCGAGCACGAACTTCGAGGCGTTGAGCACTTTGATCGCGAGCTTGCGCCCGACCTTCATGACGCCGAAGTCGATCGCGGTGTCGACGCCCGGCCGGCCGTTGCACGCCCAGTACCGCAGCGCGTCGGCGCCGTACTCCTCGACCAGCGGCATCGGCGTGACGACGTTTCCCTTCGACTTCGACATCTTCTTGCGATCCGGATCGAGCACCCAGCCGTTGATCGCCGTGTCGGTCCACGGCAGGGCGCCGTGCTCGAGCCGCGCCCGTACCACCGTGTCGAAGAGCCAGGTCCGGATGATCTCGGGACCCTGCGGGCGCAGGTCCATCGGGAAGGTGCGCTCGAAGAGGTCGGGATCGTCGACCCAACCGGTGGCGATCTGCGGCGTCAGCGACGACGTGGCCCACGTGTCCATCACGTCGGGATCGGCCGCGAATCCGTTGGGCTTGTCGCGCTGATCCTGCGAGTAACCGGGCGGGCAATCCGTCGACGGATCCACCGGGAGCGCGTCTTCGGTGGGAAGCAGCGGGTTCTCGAAGTCGGTGGGGTTACCGTCGGCGTCGACTCGGTACCAGACCGGGAACGGCACACCGAAGTAGCGCTGCCGGCTGACGAGCCAGTCCGCGTTGAGCCCCTCGAGCCAGGTTTCGTAGCGGACCCGCATGGTGGGCGGATGCCAGTCGAGCGCGCGTCCGAGCGCGAGGAGCTCCGCGCGCAGATCGAGGTCACGGCCACCGTTGCGCAGGTACCACTGGCGGGACGTGACGATCTCGAGCGGGCGCTCGCCCTTCTCGAAGAACTTGACCGGGTGGGTGATCGGCCGGGGCTCGCCGTCGAGCTCCCCCGACGCCTGCAGCTGTTCGACGACGATCTTCTGGCCCTGTTTGACGTTGCGGCCCGCGATCGCCTCGTACGCCGCCGCGCCGCCGGCCCCGAGCACGTCGGGCGGGTCGGCCTTGAACCGTCCGTCGACACCCAAAACGGCCCGGGTCGGGAGTTGCAGCTCGCGCCACCACACGACGTCGGTCGTGTCACCGAACGTGCAGATCATCGCGATGCCGGTGCCCTTTTCGGGATCGGCAAGCTGATGCGCGACGATCGGCACGCGCACGCCGTACAGCGGTGTGATCACGTCGGTGCCGAACAGCGGCTGGTAGCGCGCGTCGTCGGGGTGGGCGACGACCGCCACGCACGCGGCGAGCAGCTCCGGGCGGGTCGTGTCGACGAGCACGTCACCCGAGCCGTCGGCCCTGTGGAAACGCAGCGCGTGATAGGCGCCGGGCATCTCGCGATCCTCGAGCTCGGCCTGCGCGACCGCAGTACGGAAGTCGACGTCCCAAAGGGTGGGCGCGGCCGACAGATACGCCTCGCCCCGCGCGAGGTTGCGCAGGAAGGCGCGCTGGCTCGTGCGGCGCGCCGCGGGCCCGACAGTGGTGTAGGTGAGGCTCCAGTCGACCGACAGACCGAGGCGCCGCCACAGCTCCTCGAACGCGGCTTCGTCCTCGGCGACGAGCCGCTCGCACAGTTCGAGGAAGTTGGGCCGCGAGATCGGGATCACTTCTTTGCCGGGCTTCGCCGGCGGCACGAACGCCGGGTCGTAGGGCAGATGCGGCTCGCAGCGCACACCGAAGTAGTTCTGCACCCTGCGCTCGGTCGGCAGGCCGTTGTCGTCCCAACCCATTGGGTAGAACACGTGGCGCCCGCGCATGCGCTGGTAACGCGCGATCGCGTCGGTCTGCACGTAGCCGAACGCCGAACCCATGTGCAGGGAACCGCTCACCGTCGGGGGCGGGGTGTCGATCGAGAAGATCTCGGCGCGCCGGTGCGTGCGGTCGAACCGGTAGGTTCCGCGCTCCTCCCAGACCGCCGACCAGCGCGCTTCGAGTCCGTCGAGCGTTGGTTTGTCGGGGATGGCGGCCATGCGCCCGATTGTAGGAGGGACCTTCGGCGCGGCTCCTCTCATTGCCGGCCCGTTACAGTCCCCTGCTCGTGAGCAGCGACGCCGCGGCGCCAGCCGAACCCGCGGCCGCCGGACCCGCCACCGGATGGATCGTCGTCGCGGTCGCGTTGGTCGCGTATCTCCTCCCGCTGCGGGCGCTGCTGCACGCACCGGGCTCGGCGATGGAAGAGGGCTTCATGCTCGTCTTCCCCGAGCGTGTGCTGCACGGGGCGGTTCCGAACAAGGACTTCTTGTACCTCTACGGTCCCGGCAGCCTCTGGTCGCTCGCAGCCGTGTACAAGGTCTTCGGTACCCATCTCTTCGTCGAGCGCATGGCCGGGCTCGTACAGCTCGTCGGCATGGCGATCGCGGCGGGACTGCTCGTGCGTTGGTGGGGCCGGGCCGTCGCCGTCGCGGCCGTGCTGCTCAACGTCGTGTTCGTGATGCCGGCGTTGCAGCTCACCGCGATCCCGTGGACGGGTGGCGCCGCGCTCGCACTGTTCGCGTTGGTCGCGCTGGTACAGGCTCGGTCGGAAGCCGGCACGCCCGCCGGCGGCGAGCGCGCGCGGCGGTGGGCGCTCACCGGCGGCGTCCTGGCCGGCTTCGCGATGTTGTTCCGTATCGATCTCGGCCTCGCGCTCGCGCTCGGCGGCCCGGCCGCGGTATGGGCGCTGCCGCGGCCGATCATCAAGCGCGCCGTGCTCGGCGCGGGTGTCGGTCTCGCGCCGTACCTCGTACATCTCGCCCTGGCCGGACCGGGAAACGTCGTACGGGGCATGCTGATCGACCCGATCGTGCACTTGCGCGCCGCGCGCCATCTGCCCGTCCCGCCCGACCCGGGTCATCTCGTCGGCGTCGCCCGAGTGATCGCCGCGGTGGATCGCTCGTGGCCACTCCCCCGCTTGTCGCCCGCGCAGCAACTCTTCGTGTGGTTCGTGCTCTTGGCGCTGGCCGCCGTGGCGCTCGTGGCGTTCGCGGTCTGGCGCGTGCGTCGCGACCCGGGCGGGCTACGGCCGCGGGTGTTGCTCGCGGGCGCGCTCTTCGGCCTCGGCATGTTCCCCCAGGCGATACAGCGCGCCGACTCCGCGCACCTCGCGTGGGTGAGCGGAACGATCGTCGTGCTCCTCCCGGCCGCGTTGGCCGAGCTCGTCGGCGTGATCCGGCCCGCGTGGCGCGTGACGCGGATCGGCGCGGGCGCGGGACTCGCGGTGATCGTCGCGGTGTCATTGCTCTTCCCGACGTACACCGCACGGCGCTACGTGAGCGCGGTGCAGGACTCCATTCATCTCCCGAAGAGCATCGAGATCACGAACGAGGGCCGGTCGTGGTACGTCGGCGCCGATGCCGGATTCGCCGCCAGCATCGACGCGCTCCTCGCGGCGGTGACGCGCGACGTGAAGCCGGGGAGCCGGATCATCGTCGGCAATACCGACATGCGCCGCGTGCCGTACAACGACACGTTCCTCTACTACCTCCTTCCCGGCTACACGCCCGGCACCGCGTCGATGGAGTTCGAGCCCGGACTCACGAACCGCAAGGGCACGACGCTCACCGGCGAGATGGAGCGCGCCGACGCGTTCATCTCGTCGGACCGGTGGCTCACGTGGAACGAGCCGAACGACGCGATGAAGCCCGGTGATCCCGGTCCGGCCGAGGTACTGCACCGCGACTTCTGCCTGAAGAACGACTTCGGCAACGGCTTCGAGCTGTTCCTGCGCTGCTCGCCCGCTCGGTAGCGGTCGGCGCCGACACCCCTGTTACGCGCCTCGGGGACACCTCGACGAGCCAGCTCGCTTGCGAGACTGGAGCTGTCTGCCGACAGCCACGGCGCTACAACTCGAACAGTGCCAGCGCCGTCGCCGTGATCCGCTTCACGTCGCCAAGAGCGGCAGGACGCGACTGGCCCGAGATCCAGCCAACTTCTTCCCGGTGACACACTGTCAGCTCGGACACGTCGCTCGTGAACGACCGCCGGATGATCGTGACCGTGCCCGGAAGCTGCCGACTGTCGTGCAGCTCATGAGCCAACTGGCAGCTATGGCGCGTCGGTACTCCGAGTTACGGGAAGGGTCCCCTTCGCCAACATCTCCCGCGCCTTGTCGTTGAACGGCGGACGGCCGTGATACGGGCATTGCCAAATCAGTTCGGCGTCGGACGGTGTCGACCAGACGGGAATACGCGCATATCGGTTCCCTGGCCGGAACGCGGGTAACTCCTGGCCGCAACGGGGGCAGTCGATACGCGCCCGCAGACCATTGCTCCTTGTCGGGTTTCACGGGAGACCATAACCAGCGCCACGTCCGAGAGAAGCGCCCCATAGAGCACGCATAATGCCCGCTCCGGGCGCGTTACGCCACCAGACCAGACCGCACAGAACGCGCGCTCGCCCGGACCTCGACAGCGACGGTGATCGGGTCGCGCGTTCTGGTCGTGGAACGGCGCGCGGCGAGGCGCGCGAGATCGGCAGTTCTGTCGCCTCAGAACACGTCGTGATAGTCGCCGAGGATGAACTGGTCGGGGCTGAGTTCGTAGTAGTCGGCCTCGTAACCGAGGCTCGTGTCGCCGTTGCTCGCAACGGACACCGTCGCGTAGGCGGCGTCCCCGCCATCCGGTTCCCGGAAGCGCCAAATCCAATACCGCGTTTCCTCAACACGGGCTGTTCGCAGGAACTTCAGGTCTGTTCTGAGCCAGAGACTCGCCGCCAGGCGCTTCGTCGGCGAGGTATCGGAGTAGGTCGTCGAGTGACACAGGACAACTCTCAGCTGCGTCCTCGTCGAGACGCGGGAAGTCGACCTCGACCTCAGCTAACTCGGCGTTGTCGTCGGGCATTTCGTCGGCGCTCAGCACATACGCATATTGCCCGCTCGGGGACGCTTCTGCCAGAGGTCCCCGTCCGGCGAGACCGCGCATAACGCTCACATCGCATCGCCGCGGCTTCCCGCAGGATATGGGCGCACGTTCTGGTCGGGCCTGCCCGTCGCGAGGGTCCGCGAGATCGGCAGATATGTACGGGGTGCGCGGCTCAGATCATGTGGATGCCGAGATCCACTTGCGAGACCTGTCCGGCTCGTACAACGACCTCGCGAATCATGGGCGTCGCAGACGCGAAGTGGCCCGCCGGTCTGCCGAGGACCTCATACGTGCCTGGCGGGAGCGCAACATGGAAGTAGCCGCGCGTGTCCTGGTGAGGGCGAGCAACGACCCGAGAGGTTCCCGCCAGCTCGATGTCGATTCGACCCAACACCGCCGTAGCCGGTTGGGGAGGTGGCGGTCCGCCATCCGCATACATCCGACCCCTGACATCACCGAGCGTCGACACTTGCGTGCCGCGGGTCTCGGGAGCGGGGTTCGCACCGTGGTGGGAGCTGCTGCACGCGGCGAGAATCACGACGATCACAACCGACTGCAACCAGCGAGCCACGAGCACATGATGCCCGATCGCGCGCCGACGCAGCGAGTACCGATCGGCAGATATGTATCGGCTGGTCACGCTTTTCCGAGCGCTCCACAGTGGTAGGAGAGAGTCCCGGCGCTGGCCTTCATCTCGCCCGAGATCGATGCAACCGTCGCCGCGTCGAATGCACCGGAGACGGAGCCCGCGGTGAGATTCTGCCCGCCCCATGTGACCCGGATGCCGCCTCGCCCGTCATGCGGTATGCCGACGATCACGAACCGGACCGTGTAGGGGCCGACCGTGAGCGACGTCGATTCGTTCGCGACCAAACGGAGTGCTCCCTGTCGAACAACACGGCCGACACCGACGCTGCATGGCAGCGACGTCGGTGCGGAACTACCGCAGGATGAAAGACCGAGCGAGAGGAACGTAAGAGCAAGGATCGAACGCTGCACGCGCGCATCCTGCCGGATTACTCGCAGGAGAGCGAACGCCCGATCGGCGGATCTGTGCGGTGTGATGTCCGTGGGGTACGGCTGTTTGCTCGGGTCGCGAGGGTGTCCTCTCGCAGTCGGAGCACACCTTCCGATGATCTTCACGTCGAGTGCGGTTCAGAGGGCATAGGGGGCCGCCTCAACTCGGCGTTCATCATTGGCATCGATCGCCGTCCAGTTCGGTGCCATACTCCGGGATCGCAGAGACGTTCCTCGGGGGGTGGCCAGATGAGTACTTCACTCGGACGCCGATTGTTCGCGGAGTTCTTGGGCACCGCGTTGCTCGTCATCTTCGCGGTCGGGACCGCGACACTGTCCTTCGGGTTCAAGTTCGCGGGGTCGAGCATCTCCGCAGGCGTCGTCACCACCGCGTTCGCATTTGGTCTCGTGGTTCTCGCCCTGGCGTACACGCTCGGACCCATCTCCGGCTGCCACGTCAATCCGGCGGTCACCATGGGGTTCGTGGTCGTCGCGACGCATGTCCATCATCGATGCCGCGGGCTACTGGATCGCCCAGTTCCTCGGCGGACTCGCGGGCGCCGTCGCGCTCTGGGGCATCTTCGAAGGCGCGAGCACCTACACCAGGTCCGTCGGGCTCGGCACCGACGGATGGGGCAAGCACTCCATGATCGGACTCAACGTTGGCGGCGCGTTCGCAGCCGAGATCGTCCTGACCTTCCTGTTCGTCCTCGTCGTGTTGGGTGCAACCAGTCGGATCGCCACGCCCGGTGCCGCCGGGCTCGCGATCGGCCTCGCGCTCACCGTCGTTCATCTCGTCGGCATCCCCTTGACCGGCACCTCGGTCAACCCGGCCCGCAGCCTCGGTCCCGCACTCGTCGTGCGGGGCGACGCCCTCAGCCAGGTCTGGCTGTTCATCGTCGCGCCGCTCCTCGGCGGCGCGCTCGCCGCGCTCGCGTATTGGATGCTATTTCCCCCCGAGACGGAACTCGTCGAAGTTGACGTTCTCGTCGAAGAGATCATCACCTAGCCCACACGCGCACACCGATTGCCCGATCTCGCCTCGGCGCGGCGAATACCGAGCGGCAGCTATGTGCGCCGCGTGGGAGTGCGAAGGGTGACGCAGATCGTCTCAGGCGCGACGTGGTCGAATCGACTCCACGCCACGAGACCGTCGGTAACGACGATTGTCTGCTCGTCGTATTTGTCTGGCTCTGGCGTGGCGATGCCGAGTTCCGCCAGCTGTGTTCGTGCCGACTTCCAGTTGCCCAAGAGCCTGATGCCACAGTAAACGGGCACGATCGAGCCTCTGGTGATGAACTCGATCTCTTCAACGACGTGATCGTCGCCGACAGTCGTGAGAATCCCGTGTCCGACAAACTGACACCGCTGACGAGCGAACTCCTTTTGCGGAAAGCAGCGCGGTTCCTCGCCGAACGCTTCGATGAACTCGTCAAGCGTGCTTCCGGCGGCAAGCAGCCCGGCGCGAACGTACGGTTCGACTTCCCAGATCTCCTTCGCCGCCACGCGGACAGAATGCCCGCTCCGGGCGCGTTACGCCACCAGACCAGACCGCACAGAACGCGCGGTCGTTCGACCTCGACAGCGGGCACGATATGGGCGCGCGTTCTGCTCGGGTCGACAAGTCGCGGTGGTGCGCGAGATCGGCAGAAGATATGGCGCGTTAGCCCGCCCGCGGCGCTCTTTGCGCACACCTCGACGGAGTGCGACAGCGAACCCGACGCCGAGAACGATTGCCGCGATCAGGCAGGCTAAGAGGACCAAGATGCCGCCGCCGATCGGGTTCAGGGCAAGCCTAACGAGCGGGCGCAGATCGGCAGATTCTGAGTTGTCGAGCTGCGCGGTGTCAGGTCGCCGCATCTGGGGTTTGCGGCGTCGGTTACTTGATCTTGTTCGCCAGCGTGACGGCCTGATCCAACGTGACGTTCGGTCCGCCGAGCGCGAACTCAAGGCCGAAGTTGCCGTAGTCGACATAGAGCACGACGTTCTTGTTACTGCCGATCGGGACAACGCCGCGCGACCATGCGGCATTGCCGGCGCCCTTCACTGCAGGAAAGGCGATCGCCCATCCGGCCTTGCTCTTGGCAAGGTCGCTGCCGGTGAAAGCGGTTACCTGCACCGACGGGTTTGGTCCAATGGTGCCCCACAGACAACTGGGTTCGTTGTCCGCGTTGCCCATGCTGCGCGTCGACGTGATATTGGGTGCGGCGAGCGTGCTGGACGCCGTACTCACGTCGAGGATCTTGCAGATGTCAGCGGGCAGCGTCGCGGTGGCGGCTGCCGTCGTGGTGGAGGAGCGGCTCGGGCTCGTGGTGGCCGTCGAGACGTTGCCCGACGGAGCATTGCTGGTCTTGTTGGAGGCAAGCGGGGTGTTCGACGCCTTCGAACTGCTGCTTCCACACCCGGCTGCCAGAAGCGCGCCGCAAGCAGCCAGCACGACGAAGCTCGGAGCGAGCGCGCGGCGTGTGCGCTTCGAACTCGCCTTCTCGGTCCCTCGCAGAATGGTGCCCATCATTGCATGCCCCCTCGGACTCACCCGGCGAATCCAGCGTACGCTCCGACGCAAGCACGTGAGCGTGTATGGACGGCGAGCCTGCCACACGGCTCCCGGACGGGTCGACGCCCGATCGATGCTCCTATGTTTGTCAAGGGGCTTCCGACGGTGCTGGCAGACCAGTGATGGGCCACTCGAGTTGAGGGCGAGCTCTTATTAGGCCATGCGGTGTCGGCGGTGGGTTGGGGTCGCGGTCGACGGATCGTTCGAAGGACAACCCGTGTGGGTGTCGGGCAGTTATTGGGTCAGGCCGCCAACCCAGAACGTGTGTCAGCTGCGCGGGAGGAGCTGGTAGGTCTCGCGTGCGACGTAACGTTTCAGCACGCGCATGATCTCCGGTTTGGAGAGGCCTTCGTCGGTGCGTCGTTCGACGTAGACGCGGGTGCGGGGGTCGGTGCCCATGCGGGTGAACACGATCCGCCACAGCGCATGGTTCGCTTGACGGTTCCCGGCGCGGCTCAGTCGATGCCGGCGATGTTTGCCTGACGACATGGGCAGTGGTGCAACACCGCACATGTGCGCCCACGCGGCTTCGTTCCGGACCCGTTCGGGATTGTCGCCCGCGGCGACCAACAAGATCGCGGCGGTATCGACACCGACACCATGACAGGCGAGCAACGCGGGCGCGGTCTGGGTGACGAGCTCGGTGAGGACGTGTTCGAGTTCGTGCATGTCGTCGTCGATCGCGAGTGCGCGCCGGCCGAGTGTGCGCATCGCGAGTTTCGTCGCGTGCAGGACCGGGTCACCGTCGGCTCGGGGGCGCAGCGCGGCGGCTTGGCGGGCGAGGTGGGCTTTGGGGACGTCACGGAACTGCTCTCGTAGCTGGTCAGGGGCGGTGAAGCCGAGGTGACGGATCTGGTTCAGGCACCGGGCGCGGGCTTGACGGCCGGAACGTTGCGCGACCAACAACGCCCGGATCGCTTCCACGTTCCCGTCCGCGGTTTTCGCGATCCCCGACGCTCGGCCCGACAACGCGGCGCGGGCCGCTTCGATCGCGTCGACCGGATCGGACTTGCCGAACATGCGGCGAACCTGACGGTTGGTGCGATCAACTTCGATCACGACCAGCCCGCACGATTGGAGATAGCGCGACAGGCCCGCCCCATAGGCGCCGGTGCCTTCGACACCGACGCGGGCGATCGGACCGAACGCGCACAACCAGTCGTGCAGCTCGGCGAAGCCGGCGGTGGTCGCGGGGAACGACTCGACACCGAGGACACCGCCGTTCGCGTCGAGCGCGGCGGCGACATGATTGTCGAGGTGGGTATCGACTCCACCCACGTTCGGGCGCGACGAATCTACGATGGTCATTGCCATCCCTTCTCTCTTCAACGGTTGAGGGGTGGCACGCACGTCCCGGGAAGGAGACCGTGTCGAGACGGCTGTTTGTGCAGCCGGCTCGGTCACCCTCCGGAACGGGGCGTGCCCAATTCCAGCACCGTCCGATCGACAGGCGCTCCCATCAAACGAGCACTTCGACAGGTCAGATCAGACGATGCTCACCGTCGACCCGCGAAACCGCGAACAACGACGAACCCAGTCTCACTGGCAGTTATGGGGTCCTCCTGCTGCATCCGTGGGTGCGTGCAGGGTTGGTCCGCGAGTGCACCCCGCCTGATTCCTAGGTTCGGAGTTGCTTAACGACTTCGATCCAGGAGGTAAGGCGGGGTGCGGAACAAGAGCGTATGGGAACACGCGTGTGGGCTGACGCGAACGGTCGTTGAAGAGGTCGATTTCGACGAGCGACGCGGACGCGATCGTGGTGTCGGTGCGGCCGGTCGCGAGAGCGCGCGGCCGGTGCGGGCTGTGTGGTCGTCGGTCGCCGGGTTACGACCTCGGTGATGGTCGTCGGCGGTGGCGGGCGTTGGATCTGGGCACGACGAAAGTGTTCCTCGAGGCGGCCGCGCCGAGGGTTCGGTGTCGGACGCATGGGGTGACGGTCGCGGCGGTGCCGTGGGCGCGTCACGGTGCGGGCCACACCCGCGACTTCGATGACCTCGCGGCGTGGCTCGCGGTCCGGACATCGAAGAGCGCGGTGATGGAACTGTTACGCGTCGCGTGGCGCACGGTCGGGTCGATCGTGACGCGCGTGAACGCGGACATCGACGCGACCGTCGATCGTCTCGACGGGTTGCGTCGGATCGGGATCGACGAGATCTCCTACAAACGCGGCCACCGCTACCTGATCGTCGTCGTGGACCATGACCGTGGCCGGCTGGTGTGGGCCGGACCGGGCCGCAACGACACCGCCCTGGAAGTGTTCTTCGACGAGCTCGGTCCCGAACGAGCCGCGTTGCTCACCCATGTTTCGGCTGATATGGCTGACTGGATCGCCCGCGTCGTCGCCGACCGGGCCCCGAACGCGGTGCGGAGCGCCGATCCGTTCCATGTTGTCGCGTGGGCGATCGAAGCGCTCGATATCGAACGGCGCCGCGCCTGGAACCAAGCCAAAGGCCGTCGCACCACCCGCGGTCTCGGCCTCGCCCGCCAAGGACGCTCGACCGGCGACGCGCAACACATCTCCAAATCGCGCTACGCGCTGTGGAAGAACCCCGGTGATCTCACCGGCCGTCAACGCGCGCAACTCGACTGGATCGCCAAGACCGACCCGCGCCTGTGGCACGCGTACCTCCTCAAAGAAGGACTGCGTTACGCGTTCGCGGTCAAAGGCGAACGACGGCAAGATCGCGCTCGACCGATGGGCGAGCTGGGCGCGCCGATCCCGGATCCCCGCGTTCGTGCAACTCCAACGCCGGATCCGCACCCACCGCGAAGCGATCGACGTCGCGCTCGACACCGGCCTCTCCCAAGGGCTCATCGAATCCACGAACAACAAGATCCGACTCCTGACCCGCGTCGCGTTCGGGTTCCACGGACACGAACCACTCGTCGCGCTCGCGATGCTCGCGCTCGGATCACACCCACCCCGCCTCCCCGGCCGCGACTGACCCACGGATCAGCAGGAGAACCAGATATTGCCGCGCGCCCTCTAATGCGGTGTCCCGCCGATCGCCGTCGCTATGCGGTCGGCTGTGGCACGCTTCAAAGTCGCCACCGCCCATGTCGATCCCAACACCCAATGGGGATGCGCGCCTCGGCCTTGCTCGCCGATCGTCTCGTAGGTCGCTCGCTGACCCGCCCTATTGAACGTGGCAATCACGACGTCCTCTCCGTCGATCGTGCACATCGTTGCCGTTTGTAGGTAGCGGAGGTCGGATTGGCTCACCGACAAGGGACTTTGGGAGTTGCACCCAGTCCGTGTGCTCCGAGCCTCCGAATGACCTCAGCGGCGCTGGAGTAGTCAACCACCGGCACGCTCGTGCTCGTTGTGCCTAGCGATGGGGAGGTCGTGCTTGATGGCAGTGACGATGATGCAGCGGTTGAAGGATGACCCGAGCCACCACCACGAGCGGTCGCTACGACGGCAGCGGCAAGGGTCGCAGCGATGGCTGATGACCTACGTCTCATGAATCGATCGCCGACTCGTACTGCTTCTCCTGATCCGGCGTCAGAGTGCACGAGATACGCAGCAGCATCAGCCCGTGGGCGCTGTCGTACTCACAGAGGAAAGCCACCCCCTTCGTCACGCTCTGGATGTACGTCTTCCGCGCCGCGAGATCGGCCGCGCTTGCGAACGCCTCGATGCTGTATGTGCCATTAGCGTTGGAATCGCGACCGTCATGCCAGTTCGACTTCGCAATGTATTGATTCGGACGCCCGAGTAGATTGTTACGATCGCTCGCCGCGGTATAACTCACGACATTGCGGACGGGGATGCCAGACGCGTTGGAAGCGAGCGATCGCGTCCGAAATCGTCGCAGGCTTCGGGGCGCTTGTGGTGCTCGGAGAGGAACTCGTAGCCGTTAGGCCGGTGGAGGAGGCTGTGGTTGAGGCGAGACACGCGGATGCCGCTGTCTGGACGAGCCACCTGAGGAACACGCACCGAGCATCACGACAACGCCGCACACAGCCACACGTCGCACCGCGCTCCTCACCGGCACATATTGCCCGCTCGGGGACGCTACTGCCAGAGGTCCCCGTTCGGCGAGACCGCACATAACGCTCACGTCGCATCGCCGCGGCTTCCCGCACGATATGGGCGCACATTCTCGTCGGGCCCGCCCGTCGCGAGGTTGCGCGAGATCGGCAGTTCGGGCACGTCAGTACTGGATCAAGGCCCGGAGCGCGGAACACGGGGCGGTGAAGTCGCTCACGACCATCCGCGCCTGCACGTATGTCGCGCCGCTGATAGTCACCTTCCTCGTCAGCCCTCTGTCGACAGACGGCGAGAACGTGTGGTCGGCGACGGGAAACGAGAAGCCGCTCGACATCGGCGATGTGAATCGTGCTGCATCGTGAGATGTCAACGGGCCGAACAGCAAGGTGTACGAGCCATTCCTGGTGATTCGTACGGGCTGCGAGGCGTATGCGGCGTGCCCCTGCCCGTGGACGCTCGAGATGAAGCTCGCAAGGTCCGCGGCGCTCGAAGCACACGTCGCTTCGGATGTCGTCGTTGTAGGGGCGCTCACAACTCGCGTCGTCGATGAGCGTGTAACCCCGACGACGAGTGCGGTGATCGCGATCGCCAGCGCCGCGCAGCCCAGGACGATCGACCACGAAACACGCCCGCTCTCGCGCGCTGCCATCCGCACAGAATGCCCGCTCGGGGACGCTTCTGCCAGAGGCTCCGATCGGGCCAGGCCGCACATAACGCTCACGCCGCGTCGCCCCGCGTCGGCACGCACGATATGGGCGCACGTTCTGCTCGGGTCAACGAGTCGTGAGGGTGCGCGAGATCGGCAGTTCTGGCGCAGAGGGCGTGGCGTTGCCTATCGGCACTTCGAGGGCGGGGCTTGGTGGCTAGCGTCAGCTGCGATGGACCGCGCTGATGACCTCCAGCTTGCGTTCGATACCTCCGCCTTGGCGGCGGAACTCGCGCTCGCTTACTTCGAGTCGGGTGCTTTGGCAACGTTGAAGGTCGACGGCACACCGGTTACCGAAGCCGACCGGGCGGTCGAGCGCTTGCTTCGGGAGACGTTGTCGGAGGCGCGGCCAGAAGATGCGTTCCTAGGCGAGGAACTCGGTCGACTCGGCGAGTCCGATCGGATCTGGATCCTCGATCCGATCGATGGCACCTCGTTCTTCAGTCGGGGTGATCCGAACTGGCGAGTTCAGATTGCTCTGGTGGTTCACGGGACCACGGAGGTCGCGCTCGTCACCGCGCCTGCGCTGCGACGCTGTTGGTGGGCGACCCGAGGTGGCGGTTCCTTCGAGTCGTCCTGGCCGCGCGAGGGGACCCAGACGCGGCGCCTCAAGGTCAGTACGACGTCGACGCTCACCGATGCCCTGCTTGGTGCTGTGGACGACGCGTCCAGAGCTCGTCTGCCACCGAGCGCGGCGCGGGCACCGGCGACTCCCGTTCCGCCGATCGAGCTCGTTCGTGGCGAAATCGATGCCTTCTTGGCCGAGTGCTGCCATATCTGGGATCACGCTCCGTGGGTTCTCCTGGTCGAGGAAGCCGGCGGCCGATTCACCAACAGAGCCGGTGGACGTTCGGGCGATCAGGGCGGCGGCCTGTACTCGAACGCCAGCCTGCACGGTCAGCTACTCGTTGCGCTTCAATACCCGGCACGCCCCTGACCGGGTCGACGGCTATCCGGCCGTCCGAGGCATTGCGCTTGCACTCGCGAACCCAAGCAGATTGCCTGCGAGTTCAGGTGGTCAACGCGACACCTCGTCGAGCGACTGTGATGGTGATGATGGTGACTTCCAGCCGACGGTTTGTAGCGGCCTGCCGATGAGTTCCTGGTCGCCACGCGGTCCGCTTGTTGGCAGCCAACGACGAAAGAGGAGCGCACGATGAGAGTTGTCGCCAGCGAGTTCATCAGTCTCGATGGGGTGGTGCAGGCGCCAGGCGGCCCGGAGGAGGACACCAGCGGCGGGTTTGGTCACGGCGGCTGGTCGCATCAGTTCTTCGATCCTCGAGTGATGGGGCCGGTCATCAGCGGGTTCGCCGAGCACAGCGACGCGCTGCTCCAGGGTCGGCGTACCTATCAGATGTCGGCGACGGCATGGCCCGAACGCGCCGGAGATCCGTTCGCCGACTGGATCAACGGTGCGCAGAAGTACGTCGTATCGAACACGCTCTCGGATGACGATCTCATGTGGCACCCGACCACGATCATCCGCGGCGACGACCTCGTCGACACGGTCTCCGCGCTTCGCGCCAAGCCCGGCGGCGACATCTACGTCTACGGCAGCCTGTCGTTGGTCCGGACGCTTTTGACCGCGAAACTCATTGACGAGCTCGTCCTCATGATCGAACCGATCACCCTCGGCGGCGGCAAGACCTTGTTCCCCACCGATGGCGAGGCGCGGACGTTCGAGCTGATCTCGGCCCAGACAACGACCACCGGCGTTCAGATCTGCCGCTACGAGCCCGCTCGCTGACGTGCCCTACGCACGCAAAATGCTCGATCTCGCGCCGGCGCGGCGCCGGCATCACCATCCGGTTGTCGGTCGCATCCGTAGGGATGACTCGGCGAAACGGAGTATGCGGGATCGGCTGTCTGCCACCCCAAGGAGTGTGCATTCTGAGACCTCCGGCTCTCGCGCTGGTTTGACGACTGACGCACAGAGCGCCGACTCCGGACGTGTCTCGCCACCAGGGCAGACCGCAGAGAACGACGCGGCAGGAGTGTGCCCGCCTCGTCTTGCTATCGGGGCATCCGAACCGGGCAAACGTTGTCTACACGGCACTAGCCCGCGGGCGCGGCGATGTCGATGACCTCGTAGCGCGCGTCGCCACCCAACGACCGGTAGCGGCGCAGCACCGCGAGCGCCGCGTCGACCCGGGGGCACGACGGCCCGAGCTTCGTGTGGTCGAGCACGACGAAGCGCACCCCGAGTCGTTGCCGGAGCTCGGAAACGTCGGCGGGACCGAATGGCGTATCGGGTCGCGCCGCCGGGGTAAGGCGACCGTAGGTCGTGGGATCGCATAGCAACTTGTCGAAGGACGCGTTGTCGGCATCGGCCCGCAACTTCGACCACGGGTTCGCCGCGAACGATGCCGCGCAGCCCACGACCGGCGCGCGGTGGAACACCTGCAGGGTCACGAAGGACGGGTCGCAATCGGCAGGAACGCTCACCACGGTGTCGCCCGGTCGCTGCTCGTGCGCGATCTCACGCAACGCCCGCTCACTCGAGGCCGAGGTATTGAAGGTCGTGGTCGGCAGGGGAACCAGCAGGTTCGTCGCAAGCAACACTCCCGCGCCGGCACCGACGAACCCGGCGCGTGACGGCGAGCCGGGGAGCAAACGCGCCGAACGCGAGGACCGTCGCCGCGACGAGGACGGCGACCAGCACGTACTCGACCCGCACCGGTGCTCGCAGCGCACCCAGACCCGGGATCGCGATCAGGAGCCGGTACGGCAACCACGACACGGGCGAACCGCCGTGCTTCCACACGAAGTTCCCGGCGACCTTCAACGACGGGCCGAGGCCGAACACGAACAACCCGGCCGCGGCCACCCACAGCGGGAGACGGCGCCGCTCGGCTCCGCAGAGGAACAGCACGAACCCCGCGAGCAGGAGCAGGCCCGGGAAGATCGTCGCTTCGATCGCGTGCCGGGCGTCGGGGAGCCGGACGATGCTCTTGTCGACGAACGCCGGCCGAGGGAGCAGGAAGGTCGAGCGTGTCGGCTGCGCGACGACCGAGACGGCGTCGGCCGAAAAGAAGTTCGCGTCAGCGAGCAGCTGGGTGTCGACGCCGTGCGCCGACTCCTGGTGGTCGAACTGGATGCGCGGGACGATGAACGGCATCAGCACGACGATCGCGATGAGCACCGCCGCTGCTGTCGAGCGAACAATGCGCCAGTCGCGGTTTCGCACGGCCGCGACGAAAACGATCAGCCCGTACGCGAGGCCGCCGAACACCACGAAGTACACGCTGCACAAGTACGCGAGCACGAGCAGCACCGCGAGCCGAATGGGCCTGACCTTCCGCGTCCCCGCCGCGACGTCGAGAGCGTCTGCGACGAGCAGAGGCGCGGAGAACGCCCAGAACAACGGGAGCAGTCCGAGTTGTACGTTCAGCGCGATCGGCGGCGCGGTCACGAAGGCGACGGCGGCGATCGTGTGCACCAAACGCAATGACGTGAGCCGGCGCGCGAGCGATCGCGCCGCGAGCACGTTCAGGATCGCACCGGCGACGAACGTGAGATTGAAGGCGAGAACCGGGCCCACGATCAGGTTGAACAGACCTGAGACATACGAGGGCAGGTAGCCGTCGAGTAGGCGCAGATCGAGCCCGAACGGACGGATCACGTCGCCGACGTGGAACGGGATGATGTGACCGGCCGCGATCAGGCGACCCATACGCCACCCGAGCCACGTGTAGTAGCGCGCGTCGTCGCCCGCACCGAGGATCTGCGTGCGCGCGTGCAACACGCCCGGCCACACCACGAGCACGATCGCGACGACGTAAACGCCCGCTTCCGCGAGCGGCGCGAGCGGGACGTGACGAAGGCGCGTCGGCAGACGGCTCGGCGTGGACAACGGAAGGCGCTACGCGTCGCGCAGCGCGTGACGGTCACGCGCCTTCGGTTCGTGGTGATGCCTGCTCCCGGGCGCGACGCGGTGCGCAAGCGCGCAGCAGCGGCCGCTCGAGTCCGAACCAGCTCACGCTCGCGGCTATGACGACGATCGGGAACGCGAGTACCAGCACCACGAACCAGTTGCCGTGGTACAGCGGCCAGTTCAGCCAGTCGGCGACGATGCGCAGGATGTACCAGTGCCAGAGGTAGATGCCGTAGCTGACCAATCCGAGGTAGACCGCGGGACGCGATCGGAGCACGCGCCGGATTGCACCGTGGTCCTGCGGCCCGAGCACTACCGGCACGACGATGCAGACGCCCACGATCATCTGGCACACGTTCAGGCCGATCGCCTGGCCCGCGCTCGGCTGCGCGAGGGGGTCGAGCCGCAGCGCGTACGGGATGGCGACGAGGCCCGCGAGCGCACCCGACCACCACATCCATGACGGCCGGCCGAGGTTCTCGAGCCGGGTCGCCGTGCGGGTATCCCAGCGGCGTGAGCTCAGCACCGCCAACAGCATGCCGAGTGCGAACGCGCCGAGATGCTGGGGCAAAACCGTGATCCACGGCGAGTCGTGCCCGTTGGCGATCGCGACGATCGCGATCATCCCGATCGCGAACAGCACCGTCAGGCCGGCCAGCTCGACCGTCAGCGCGCGCCACCGCCGGGCGAGGCCGCCGATCACGGCCGCATAGAACGGCAAGAACAGGTAGAAGGAGACCTCCACGACGAGGCTCCACGCCGGCGGCAGCCCGTCGACGAACGGATTGATGTGCACGTAGGTCTGCGTAAGCGTCGTGTGCAGCAAGAAGCCGTGGAGCCCGTAGATGTTCACGCGCGGGACGATGACGGTGAAGAACGCGAGTACCAACCAGTACGCCGGGTACACCCGCGCGATCCGCCGCACCGCGTAACCCACGGGATCGACTCCGCGCCCGTCGTTCAGGTGCGCCGCCGCGAACGGGAGGTACAACAAGCACCCCGACGTCACGAAGAAGATCCAGACACCCGCGTTCAACGTGGCGAAGAGCGCGCCGCCCCGGGTCAGGAAGTCGGCGTTGAAGAACACCGAGTGGTACACGACGACCATGATCGCGGCGAGGGCGCGCACGCCGTCGAAGCAGGGAAAGCGGTCGTGCGGCCGTGCCGGCTGTACGACCGTGTCGTCGAGACCCATCGATCGACCTTGACACGAAGCGGCCCCGGCGGCAAGCAACCAACCCTCTAGGATCTCCCGACCGTCGTTGCCGCCGAGCGGAGGGAGAGCTGTGAACGATCAACCGGTGCTGCACTGCGCCGGCGTCGGTCTCGTCCTCGACGGCACGACGATCCTCGACGGTATCGAGTGGACAGTGCACGCCGAGGAGCGGTGGGTGGTGCTCGGCGCGAACGGAGCGGGCAAGACGTCGCTCCTGCGCATCGCGTCGCTCTACCAGCATCCGACCTCGGGAACCGTCGACGTGCTCGGCCGGCGGCTCGGTCGCACCGACGTGCGCACGCTGCGCGAACGCATCGCATTCTCCTCACCCGCACTCTCGGCCAAGCTCGAGCCCTCGATGACCGCGGTCGAAGTCGTGATGACGGCGCGATACGCCGCGCTCGCCCCCTGGTGGCACCGGTACACCGACGCGGACCGCGCCCGGGCCCGGGGCCTGCTCGAGGAGTGGCGCTGCGGGGCACTGGCGTCGCACCCGTTCACGACCCTGTCGGCGGGCGAACGCCAACGGGCCCTGCTCGCCCGCATGCTGATGAACGAGCCCGGCCTTGCCCTGCTGGACGAGCCGACCGCCGGCCTCGACATCGGCGGGCGCGAAGAGCTCGTCGCCGACCTCTCGGCCTGGGCCCGCGATCGCACCCGCCCGGCGATGGTGCTGGTGACCCATCACCTCGAGGAGATCCCCCCGGCGTTCACCCATGCCCTCGTCCTGAAGGGCGGCCGGATCCTCACCTCAGGCCCGCTGCGCGAGGCGGTGACCACCGAGATCCTCAGCGACGCGTACGACCTCTCGCTCCACGTCGAAGAACGCGACGGCCGTTACACCGCGCGGCTCGACTGACCGGTTCGCCCTCACGCCGGGCTGCCATACCCGGCCCCGTGCTACGCGCTGCGGCGGGACTCGTCTTCGGTCACCAGTGTGGGGGTGACCTTGCGCAGGACGACTTCCTTGTCGACGACGCACCGCACGACGTCGGTTCGCGACGGGAGGTCGTACATCACCTCGAGGAGCACCTCTTCGAGGATGGCACGCAGCCCGCGAGCGCCGGTGCCGCGCTTCAGCGCCTCGTCGGCGATGGCGTCGAGGGCGTCGTCGCCGAACACGAGGTCGACGTCGTCGAAGTGGAAGAACTTCTGGTACTGCTTCACCAGCGCGTTCTTCGGCTCGATGAGGATGCGCATCAGCGCGTCCTTGTCGAGGTTGTGCACGACGCCGACGACCGGCAGACGACCGACGAACTCGGGGATCAGCCCGAACTTCAGGAGATCCTCGGGCAGCACGTCGGCGAGGAAGCGACCGGTCTCTTCGAGGTCGTTCTTCTTGCGGACGTCGGCGCCGAATCCGATGCCGCGGTTGCCGACGCGGGCCTCGATGATCCGGTCGAGGCCGGCGAACGCGCCACCACAGATGAACAAGATGTTCGTGGTGTCGATCTGGATGAACTCTTGGTGCGGGTGCTTGCGTCCACCTTGGGGCGGCACCGACGCGGTCGTGCCCTCGAGGATCTTGAGCAACGCCTGCTGCACGCCTTCGCCCGACACGTCGCGGGTGATCGACGGGTTCTCGGCCTTGCGTGCGATCTTGTCGATCTCGTCGATGTAGATGATCCCGGTCTCGGCCTTCTTGACGTCGTAGTCGGCCGCCTGGATCAGCTTCAACAAGATGTTCTCGACGTCTTCGCCGACGTAGCCCGCCTCGGTGAGCGCGGTGGCGTCGGCGATCGCGAACGGCACCTTCAACATGCGCGCCAGCGTCTGCGCGAGGAGCGTCTTGCCGCAGCCGGTCGGGCCGATCAGCAAGATGTTCGACTTCTGCAGCTCGACGTCGGGGTCGCCGTACGCGCCGACCTGCACGCGCTTGTAGTGGTTGTAGACCGCGACCGAGAGGATCTTCTTCGCCTGTTCCTGCCCGATGATGTAGTCGTTCAGGTAGTCGTAGATCTCCCGCGGCTTGGGGAGCTCGTCGAAGCGGACCTCGGTGCTCTGCGAGAGCTCTTCCTCGATGATCTCGTTGCAGAGATCGATGCACTCGTCGCAGATGTAGACGCCCGGACCCGCGATGAGCTTCTTGACCTGCTTTTGACTCTTCCCGCAGAAGGAGCACTTCAGCAGGTCGCCACCGTCACCGAACTTTGCCACAGGAAAGGCCCCTTTCCCCCTGGGTCCTCGAGCGCCTAGCTCGTGCCTTCGGCCGACGGTACCGCGGCGAGCTCACGGTTGGTGAGGATCTCGTCGACGATGCCGTACTCCTTGGCCTCGATCCCGCTCATGATGAAGTCGCGGTCGGTGTCCTTCGACACCCGATCGAGGGCCTGGCCGGTGTGAAACGCGAGGATCTCGTCGAGGAGCTCGCGCATGCGGACGATCTCCTTGGCCTGGATCTCGATGTCGACCGCCTGGCCGGACGCGCCGCCGTGCGGTTGGTGGATGAGCACCCGTGCGTGCGGGAGGATGAAGCGCTTGCCCGGCGCGCCCGATGCGAGCAGACCGCCGCCGCGGACGCGGCCTGCCCGATGCAGCAGGTCTGCACGTCGGGCTTGATGTACTGCATCGTGTCGTAGATCGCGAACAGGCCCGTGATCTCGCCGCCGGGCGAGTTGATGTACATGATGATGTCTTTTTCCGGGTCCTCGGACTCGAGGATCAGCAGCTGCGCGATCAACAGGTTCGCGACGCTGTCGTCGACCGGCGTGCCCAAGAAGATGATGCGGTCGT
Source organism: uncultured Actinomycetes bacterium (assembly GCA_963839575.1). Lineage (GTDB taxonomy): Bacteria > Actinomycetota > Acidimicrobiia > IMCC26256 > PALSA-610 > PALSA-610. Next base: position 743,400 of record CAWIVQ010000003.1, read on the forward strand.
TCGCAAGACGCGAGTACGGATCCCATTCCATCCGTCCACGCGGGGTGTCCTGGATGAATCGCGGGACCGGGACGTATTCGTTGCGGATACTCACGCCTCGGACTCCTTTCGCTTCGTGCTGTCGTGATCGTGCGGGTGATCGTGGTCGTGCGGGTGATCGTGATCGTGGTCGTGCAGTTCGCTGTCCGGCACACGGTCAGGTCGATCTCGTTGCCGTTCTCGTCGACCACAGTTGCGTGCTCGACGAGGAACTCGAGCGCCTTTCCACGTGCAACATCAGAGCGTACCGCCTCCAGCGCCCCACTCCGTTCGAGCTCGCGCCGCACCTTTGCGGGCTTCTGCTCGGTGCGCTCGGCGAGCTGTACGACCTCGGCTTCGACCTCTTCGTCGCTCGCAGTGACGCCTTCTTGGGCGACGACCGCGCGCAGCGCGAGATCGGCCAGAACCGCCCGCGCCGCGCCGACCTTGATCTCGTCGATGAAGGCCTGCGGCTCCTGGCCCGTCATCTCGAGGTATTGCTCGAGGCTCGCACCCTGGTGCGAGAGCCGGTGCGCGAGATCCTCGACCCGCCGCCGCGTCTCGGAGTCGACGAGGGTCGACGGCGCCTCGATCGGGACGAGGTCGGCCGCCGCCTCGAGCACCTTGTCGCGCAGGGCCATCTGCGCCTGCAACCGTTGCATCGTCTCGACCCGCTTGCGGATGTCGGCGCGCAGCTCCTCGACCGTCTCGAACTCGCTCGCTTCGGCCACCCATTCGTCGGTGAGATCCGGGAGCACCTTCTGCTTCGCCTCTTTGACGATGACGCGGAACTTGGCGTCGCTGCCGGCGAGCTCACCGAATCGCTCGGGCAGTTGGGCGGAGAACTCGAGGATCGCGCCGGGCTTGGTGCCCCGCAGTTGGTCGTCGAGCTCGTCGACGACCATGCCGGAGCCGACGCGGTACAAGAAGTCGGTGGCGGTGAGGCCTTCGACCGATTCACCGTCGATGGTGCCGGCGATGTCGATGGTGGCGTACGCGTCGTCGATGAGCGGGAACTCGGAGTCGGCGAGGTCCGCGAACCGGTCGCGCAACGCGTCGACCTGCTTGTCGACGTCGTCGTCGGAGACCGCTTGGAACGGCACCTCGACCCGCAACTCGTCGTAACCGACGAGCTTGACCTGCGGCCGGATCTCGACGACCGCGTCGAACTCGACGTCGCCGTCGTCTTGGCCGGCCGTGATCTCGATCTCGGGCGGCGCGATGACGTCGACGTCGTGTTCGTTCACCGCATCGACGTAGTACTCGGGCAACGCGTCCTGCAGCGCCTGCTCTCGCGCCATGTCGGTGCCGAGGCGCGCTTCCAGCAGCCGCCGCGGCGCTTTGCCCGGACGGAATCCGGGGATACGGACGTCGCGCGCCAGCTTGCGGAACGCGGCGTCGATCGCGCGCTCGAACTCGGACGCGGGAACGACGACGTGCAACTTGACCCGGTTCGCGACGCCCGCGGGGCTGTCGTCGGGCGCGTCGTTTTCCTCGTCGGTGTCGACGGGCTCGATGGTGCTCTGCATAAGGAGGGAGAAGTGTACCGGCGGCGCGCGCCAGGCCCGGCCTACCATCGCCGCGTCACCGTCGGCGACCGCATCGGGCGCGGTTCCGACCCGGTACGCCGACCGCCCGGATCGGCGATCCGACCAGGCTGCAGGGGCGCTCACCGGAACCTGTGGGGCACCGAGAGGACGAACGAGTGATCGATCTTCGGGAGCGGGTCGCGGTCGTGACCGGCGCGGGCCGTGGCATCGGCCGCGCGTACGCCACGCGCCTCGCCGCGTACGGAGCACGGGTCGTGGTGAACGATGCCGGCGTCGCGACCGACGGCACCGCCACCGACGAGGATCCCGCCGCGGAGGTCGTCGGCGAGATCGTGGCCGCGGGCGGCGAGGCGGTCGCGCACCGGGGCGACATCGGCGACACGGCGGTGGGCGACGCGCTCGTCGAGCGCGCGCTCGACACGTGGGGCCGGCTCGACATCGTCATCAACAACGCCGGTTTCGGGCGTCCCCGCATGGCGTTCAACCTGAGCGACGACGAATGGGACGACGTCATCCGAGTACACCTCCGCGGCACGTTCGTGGTGTCGCGCCCGGCGTGCCGCCACTGGCGCGCGCAGGCCAAGCAGGACGGCCGCACCTACGGCCGGCTGATCAACACCGCGAGCGGGCTGTTGATCTACGGCGGCGCCGGTCAGTCGAACTACGTCGCGGCCAAGGCCGGCGTGCAGGCGTTCACCGAAGCCGTCGCCACCGAGATGGCGCCCTACGGCGTGACCGCGAACACGATCATGCCCGGCGCGAACACGCGACTCGCGCAGATCGGCTGGCGCATGGCTCGCACCGAAGCGGTCGCGCTCGCCGAAGGCAGCGAGTTCGACCCGCGCGATCCGGTGCACGTCGGGGAGTTCGGCGCGTACCTCGCGTCACCCGACGCCGGTTGGATCTCCGGCCAGACGTTCCAGGTGCGAGGCGGTGTCGTCGAGCACATCGACACGTGGTCGGTGCGCGACACCGCGCAGAGCACCGAGCGCGGCTTCACCGCAGACGACTACCGCAACGAGATCCCGCGCCTGTTCGGCGCGAGCGCGAAACGCGCCGATCCGCCGCCGCCCGAGTGGAAGGCGAGATAGGCGGGAGGTCGACGGTCGGGCTGGGCGCGCGGCGCGAGCCGCGCGTTCAGTCGGACTTGGACTTCTCGGATTTCTTGGGTTCGTCGTCTGCCGAACCCTCTTCGAGACCCTTCTTGAATTCCCGTTGTGCCGAGCCGAGTCCACGCGCCAGCTTCGGGAGCTGCGAGCCGCCGAAGAGCACGAGGATGACGACCAGCACGATCAAGATGTCGGGCCCGATGATCTCGGAAAGCATGACCCGAGTGTACCTGCGAAATTCGGTCCCGCCGGACGCCCGAGTCAACACCGGGCGAGGCGTCGACTCCGGGTAAGACGTCAACGCCGGTAAGACGTCAACGCCGGGTAAGACGCTGCCAGGTCGCGAGGTCGCGGTCGTCGGCCGGGCGTCCGACCCGGGTGACCGGGTCGACGTCGGGCGCCTCGGCCCGCAGCGCACCTGCGGTGCAGCGCTCGGGCGGGCGCAGGGCGAACGGGTCGAACTGGTAATGGCGCATCGCGTTGCGGTGCGTGATCCCGGCAACGATCTCGGCGTCGAGCCCGGCGAACAACTCGGCGCAGCGCTCGGGGGCGTTCGGCCACGAGCTGTCGGAGTGCGGGTAGTCACTCTCCCAACAGACATTGTCGACGTTGAGCTCGTCGAGCAGCTTGACGCCGATGCGATCGGTGATGAAACAGCACAGGATCCGCTCGCGGAACAGCTCGGTCGGCGACAACCCTTGCGGGCGGTCATGGCGCATCCAGCCGTTGTGCCGGTCGAGCGTGTGCTCGGCCCGCCACAAGAAGTACGGGATCCATCCGATGTCGCCCTCGGTCAACGCGAACCGCAGGCCCGGGAAGCGATGCCAGAAGTCGGCCCAGAGCAGATCGCCGAGCGTGTAGATCGCCATCACCGAAGAGAGGTTCATCGGAACGGGCGCGGGAGCGTCGGGCGACGTCGACGCGCTCTTCGACGACGACCCGACGTGACAGCACAACACCGTCGCGGTGTCGCAGCACGCTTCGAACAACGGATCCCACTCGTTCGTGTGGATGCTCGGCATGCCGAGACCGGCGGGGTTCTCCGAGAACGTGACCGCGTGACACCCCTTGGCGGCCAGCCGGTGCACCTCGCGGGCGGCTTCGTGCACGTCGAACAGCGGGAGGATCCCGCACGGGATGAACCGCTCCGGGTACGCGCCGCACCACTCGTCGACGTGCCAGTCGTTGTAGGCCTTGATCATGACGAGGTTGACGTCGCGATCCGGGCCCTGGTTCAAGACCTGGCCCGAAAAGCCGGTCCAGTTGGGGAAGTTGAGCCCCGCGAGCTGGCCGCCGGCCGACATGTCGCGCACGCGCTCGTGCACGTCGTAACAGCCCGGGCGCATGTGCTCGTAGCGCAGCGGATCGACGTTGAAGAACTCGGGCGTCTTCCCCGCGACCGCGTTCAGGCCGAGGTTCCGGCCCCGGATGTCGCCGTAGTACCACTGTTGCGAGCCGTCCGGCTCGTCGACGACACGCGGCGCGAACTCGCGGAAGCGATCGGGCACGTGCGCGTCGAACATGCCCGCCGGCTCGCAGATGTGATCGTCGACCGAGACGAGGATCAGGTCCTCGGGCCTGACGACACCATCGGTCAACGGACGACGTCTCCGTTGAGGCTCGGCGTCGGCACGACGACGAGGGGCATCTCGTCGGGCGCGCCGAAAGCGACGGATGCCTTCGAGAACGCGATCGCGGTGGCGATCGTCGCGGTGAGCTCGACGATCTCCGCGTCGGTGAACTCCGCGAGCAGTTCCTCCCGGAGCTGCACGTCGACACGCGCGTCGGCGATGAGCGCATCGGCGAGACGCGCCGCGAGAATCCAACGCGGCGGCAGTTCGCTCTCGGCGTAACCGTCGACGATGAGCTCGACATGTTCCTCGCCGAGACCCTGCTCGCGCGGAGTCGCGAACCGGAGGTTCTTGCAGATTCCGCAACCGGTGACCCGCGCGTTGCGCAACCGGCCGACTTCCTTGGTGGGGTCGTCGACGACGCCGTCCGACCACAACGTCCCGTAATAGCGGTTGAACGCATCCCACAGGCGTGGGTGATGATCGAACGGCGTGAGACCGCCTTGCGGGGATCTGACTCTCGGCATCACACCTCCAGGGCAACCGAGAAGCGAGCGAGTGCGTCGTACATGGCAATCGCGAGCGTGAGCGTCGCAAGCTGGGCATCGCCGAAGTGCTCGTGCAACGACTCGAAGTCGGAGTCGCGCAAACCGTGCGGGTCGAGCGCGTACTGCTCCGCGTAGCCGACCGCGCGGCGCTGCGCATCCGTGAGATCGAGTGCGCGGGTGGGATCCGGCTCGCATCGCACGAGCGCGTCGATCCGGGCCCGGCAGGCGTCGAGCGTCGCGGCGTCGATCCCACCGTCGGGAAGACCGTCGAGCAACTCGCGAAAGCGCGCGTACGCGTTCGGCCGCAGGCCGAACACCCGGTCGAGCGGCGTCGCGCCGCGGGCTTCCTCGCGTAGCCAGGTCACGCGGCACTCCCCGGCTCGACCAGGGGCGCCAGCAACTCGACCAGCTCGGCCCGCTCGTCGTCGTCGAGCACGGCGAGGTTCCGGCCGAACATCCGGTCGGTGCGGGCCTCGGCCAGGCCCCACCGGTCGTGGAGCGGCTTCGGCTCGGGATACGGCTCGGGCCAGCCGAAGACCGGGAGCATCGCCGGAGTCCGCACGACGATGGCTTCGATCGGCGTGAGGCCGACGGTGAGCACCGCCGCGCCGTGCAGCGCGCCCCGCAGCTCGCGCAACGCATTCATACGGTGCAAGGCGAGCGCCTTCGTGCCTTCGGGCTCGCCGAGCGCGCGCCAGCCGGCGAACAACGGCGCGCCCGCGACCGGCGCCGCGCTCGACGACCCGGCCGAGGAGCGCGGCGACCGTTTGCCAGTCGATCTCGTCGGGGAGGTGGGCGGTCGCCCAGGCGTGCCCGACCGCGGCCCACTCGTGCGCCGCCTGGCCGCGTGCCATCACCTCGCCCGCGCGCGCCCACGCCTCGTGGACGATCTCGGGCGCGAAGAACACGAGGGCGGCGACGACGACGTCGGCGTGCACGTCGCCCAGCGCACCGCCGCGACCCGCCAGGTAGAAGTCGAGGCCGTCGAATCCGAGCTCGCCGCCCCGGGCGTAGGTGGCGGCATCGGTCATGAAGCCGCCCGGGATACGCACGATCGCTTCGCGCAGCTCGTGGGCCGCCTGCTCGGGGGTCATACGCGAAAGTATGGGTTCCGCGGTTCGCCCGCGTCGAGAACGGTCCGGACGGAGGGCAGGTCGTCGCGTCCGGCCGTGAGCGCGGCGAGCGTCGCCTGCGCGTTGTTCGCGTACACCGCCTCCTCGTCGTCGGCGTCGGGATTCACCCAGACCGCGGCCACCAGCACGAGATCGTCGGCGTCGTCGGCGCGCAGTACGCCCTGGCGGTGGGCGTTCATCACCCCGGCCGCGACGCCGGCCTGGGCCGCGCCCCACGTGAGCTCGCCATGACGGGTGTTGGCGGCATCGATGGTCGCCTTGTTCACGAACAGGGTCATCGGCTTCACGGCGATGTTGGGCGCCGCGACCACGACGAATGCGGCATGCCCCGCCCGCGGTGTGGCGAGAGCAGTGGCCCACGCGATCCCGACCGGACCGCTCTTGGCCCCGAGCGTGGTATTGACGTGGGCCGCGTTCACACCGGTACCGGCGAAGCCCTCGCCGATCGAGAACGTCACGCGACCCGTCCGTAACGCACGGCTTTGAGCAATTCGCTGCTCATCGTGCCCGGCTCGGTGTCGTAGCCGAACAGCGCGACGAGCCGGTCGGTCCGACCGCGAACGGGCGTCACGCGGTGCATGGAATTGCGGCCGGCGAACACGAGCAGGGTTCCCGGGGTCATCGGCAGCACGGTGAGCGGTTCACGATCGCCGGCGAGCACGCGGGCAACGTCGTCATAGCGCTCATCGCCGGAATTGCGAATCAGCGGGGCGACCTCGAAATCGCCGCCCGCGTCTGCGTCCTGCAACGCGAGCGAGACGACGAAGTCGGTCTGGTCGAAGTGCCACTGCAACTCGTCGGCCGTCGGCCATCACTGCGAGATTGAGCGCGCCCAGCGGGTCGGCGTAGGGGTAGATGGTGTCGAGCCCCAAGATCGCGGCGACGAACGCCCGCAACTCCTCCCACTCGAACAACCGGCGTATCGGTGAGTCGTCCGGGAAGAGGTCGTAGGCCACCGCCCCGACGCCGTAGTTCCCGAGCCATTGACGCGGATGGCCGGGCCCAAAGGCCTCGTCGGGGAATCCGAGATAGACGGTGCCGAGACCACCGCTGCGGTGCGCGAGCGGCGCCAGGCGGCGGGCGTCGGCGACGAACTCGTCGAGCGCCGCAGGCCGGACGAATCCGGGGATCTCGCACGCGCCGGCTTCTTGCATCTGCCGGCGGCCCTTTTCGACCACCGACCAATCCAGATCGACGAGGTCGTGCACGGAGCGAGTGTACGCATCTGCCCTCTAAGCTGGGACTGTGAGCGACCTTCCCTACGCGGCGTTCGACGCCGACAATCACTACTACGAGGCCCTCGACGCCTTCACCCGCTACGTCGACCCGCGGATGCAGCCGCGCTGCGTCCAGTGGTGCGAGATGAACGGGCGCAAGTACCACGTCGTGGGCGGGATCGTCAGCCACGCGGTCGTGAACCCCACGTTCGACCCCGTCGCCAAGGCCGGCGCGATGCACGACTACTTCCGCGGCAACCCGAACAAGCTGCAGCCGTACGAGTTCCTGCGCGAACGCGAGCCGATCCCGGCGGAGTACCGCGACCGCGACGCGCGGATCGCCAAACTCGACGAGTTCGGGCTCGAAGCCGTGTGGCTGTTCCCGACCCTCGGCATCCTCTACGAGGAACTGATCAAGCACGACATCGAAGCCGTCACCACGCTCTTCAGCGCGTTCAACCGTTGGCTCGACGACGACTGGGGCCTCGATTACCGGGGCCGCATCTTCTCGTCGCCGTACATCACGCTCGCCGACCTCGACTGGGCCGTACGCGAGCTCGAGTGGGCGATCGACAACGGGGCGCGTCACGTGGTGATGCGCCCCGCCGCACCGCACACCGCCTCCGGGCAGATCCCGGCGAGCGACCCCCGCAACGATCCGTTCTGGGCGCGGGTCAACGAAGCCGGCATCACCGTGGTGATCCACGCGGGCGACAGCGGCTACTCGAGCAACGGCTACGCGATCGACGGCTTCGCGGCGGGCTTCGGCGGCAACGGTCGCTGGGCGCCGTCGGTGAAGGCGTTCCACATCGAGCGGGCCGCGTACGACTTCTTGATCACGCTGGTGTTCGACAAGCTGTTCGAGCGCTTTCCCAACGTGCGCGTCGCGTCGGTCGAGAACGGCGCGGAGTTCCTCGGCGACCTGTTCAACAAGCTGCGCTCGACCGATCACAAGATGCCCGGCTACTTCACCGAAGATCCGGTCGAGTCGTTCAAGCGCAACGTGTGGATCAACCCGTTCTGGGAGGACGACGTCGACGTCGTCGTCGAACACATGGGTGCCGACCGGGTGATCTTCGGCTCCGACTGGCCGCACATCGAAGGCATGCCGCGCCCGCTCGACTACGCGGTCGAGGTCAAGCACTTCGACGATGCCAGCCGCCTGCGCGTCATGCGCGACAACGCGCGCGAGCTGACCGCGCGGCGGCCCGCCTAGTTCTCCCGAGCGGTCTCAGGGGATCAGCACGACCCGGCCGACGGCCTGGCGGCTCTCGATGTACGCGTGGGCTGCCGCCGCGTCGCGCAGCGCGAACGTGCGGTCGACGAGCACCTCGAGCCGCCCCGCCGCGACGTCGTCGACCAGTCCGGCGATCATCGTGTGCGTGCGCGGATTGAGGATCTCCGCACCGAGGAACACACCGGTGATCGACTGGTTCCCCATCGAGAGCACACCGATGTCGAACGGTTGCGGATCACGGCCCGCGCTGCCGACCGTGATCGCGTGTCCGCGGTACGCGGGACATTGCACGCTGCCCGCGAGAACGCGGCCGCCGACCGAATCGACGACGAGGTCGACACCACGCCCGCCGGTGAGGCCGCGCACCACGTCGACCCACCCCGACGCCGAGTAGTCGACCGGGTGATCGAGCCCCAGCCGCTCGAGCGGAGCCAGGCGTTCCAGCTTCGACGCGGTTGCGATCACCGTGGCGCCCGCGCGTTTCGCGAGTTGGATCGCCGCGACCCCGAGACCACCGGCCCCGGCCTGGATCAGCACCGTCTCCCCCGCCTGCAGGTGGCCGAACTCGAAGAGGCAGTCGTGTGCCGTCCCGAACGCGACGGGAACGCACGCGCACTGCACGAGGTCGGCGCCGTCGGGAATGGGCCACGTCAGCACCGCCGGCGCCGCGATCATCGCCGCGTGCGAACCCCAGAGCCCGGTCGCGACGACCCGCTGACCCACACGGCGATCGGCGACGCCTGCTCCGACCTCACGAATCGTGCCCGCACACTGGTAGCCCACGATGTGCGGGACGGTCGCCATCTCGCCGCCGCCGCGATTCAGTGTGTCGCCGCCCTCGACGCTGATCGCCTCGATGTCGATCAGGACACTGCCCGGCGTCGTCTCGGGATCGGGAACGTCTTCGTAGCAGAAGACCTCGGGTGCGCCCGTTTGGTAGTAGACGGCTGCTTTCATGGTTCCCCGGCTAGAGGGTCGCGAAGTATTCGTCGGCCACGCGTTCGCGCTGCCAGCCTTGCGCGCCCATCAAGAGGTCGTCGACCTTGGCCCGCCGCAAGAAGATATGCGCGTCGTTCTCCCATGTGTAGCCGACGCCTCCGTGGACCTGTATGCACTCTGCGGTGACGAAGTTGGCGGCGCTCGCCGCCTGGGCCTTGGCCATCGCGGCCGCGATCTCGCGATCGGCCGCGTCGACCTCCGACGCCCACGCCGCGTAGTGCACGGCGACCCGCGCGATCTCGATCTCGCGGAGCATGTCGACGGCCTTGTGCCGCGTTACCTGGAATTTCGAGAGCGGCTTGCCGAACACCTCACGCGCCTGCGCGTAGTCGAGCGCGAGCGCGTTCGCGGCCTCGCTCACCCCGATCAACTCGGCGCCGATGAGCACCGCGGCGTCGTCGGCAACGCGCCGCCACAGGTGAGCGTGATCGCCGGGCGGGCCGACGAGGCGGCCGCGCGTCTGGTCGAACTCGAGGCGGGCGAACTTGCGAGTCACGTCGAGCGACGGTGCCGGTTGCGCGTGCTCGCTCAGGTTCTCGACCAGGAACGTCTGCAGCCCGTCGCGCGTACGGGCCGGGACGAGGACCCAGTCGGCGGATCGGCCGTCCATGACGAGCGGCTTGACGCCGTCGAGCTTGTGCCGCGAACCGCGCCCGACGTGCGCACGCGGATGCGTTCGATGGGATCACCGTGACCGGCTTCGTCGAGCGCGACCGTGCCGCGCTCCGTCCCGGCCGCGAGCGCGGCGAGACGGTCGTCGAGACCGAGCGCCCGCGCCGCCAGCGTCGCGACGATCGCGGACGAGAAGTAGGGGCCGGGAAACACCGCGCGGCCCATCTCCTCTTGCACCACGACCGCGTCGATGAGGCCGAGACCCAGGCCGCCGAGCTCGCCGGGCACGAGGAGCCCCGTCCAGCCCAGGTCGACGATCCGGCGCCACAGCTCGGGGGAGATCCCGACCTCGTCGTACTCGGCCATACGCCGGACGTACGCCTTCGGCGCCTCCGCCGCGAGGAACGCCCGCACCGAAGCGCGCAACGCCTCCTGGTCGGACGAGAACGTGAAGTCCACGGATTCACGGTAGTGCGACCTGACGGTAATGTCAGGTTGGATGGATTTCTCGTGGTCACCCGCCGACATTGCCTTCAAAGAAGCGCTGGAGGCGTTTCTCGACAAGGAGATGCCGCCGTTCATCGAGCAGTGGTCGGACAACGAGGATCTCGACGCGTCGCGCGGCGTCATGGGCGTCATGGACAAGCGCAAGGCCTGGCAGAACACGCTCAACGAAGGGCGCTGGGCGGCAATCCTCTGGCCCGAGGAATGGGGCGGGCGAGCCGCGACCACGGCCCAGCAAGTGATCTACACGCAGGTCATGGCGAAGTACCGCGTGCCCGGCATCTTCAACGCGAACGGCATCGTGCAGATCGGTCCGTCGATCATCGCCTGGGGCACCGACGACCAAAAGGCCCGCTGGCTTCCGGGAATCCTCGACGCGAGCGAGCACTGGTGCCAGGGCTTCTCCGAACCGCAGGCCGGCTCCGATCTCGCGAACCTGCGCACGACCGCGATCCTCTCCGACGACGCGTCGCACTACCTCGTCAACGGTCAAAAGACCTGGATCAGCTCCGCCCAGATCGCCAAGTGGGGCCTCTTCTTGATGCGCACCGACCCGACCGCGATCGCGCGCGGGGTGAAGCACGAAGGCATCACCACGTTCATCGTCGACATGGCGCTGCCCGGCATCGAGGTGCGCCCGATCCGCGAGATCACCGGCGACTCGCTGTTCTGCGAGGTCTTCTTCACCGACGTGAAGATCCCGGCCGCCGATCGGCTCGGCGACGAGGGCAACGGCTGGCTGGTGTCGATGGGCGCGCTCGGCCAGGAGCGCGTCGGGAGCGCCGGCCAGGCGATCTCGATGGCGCAGGATCTCCGCGCGTTACTGCAGACGGCGCGCGCCGAGAATCCGGATGCGCTGCGCGATCCTGCGATCCGCGAGCGCGTCGCCAAACTGCACATCCAGATCGAGTCGACGCGCCTGCTCATCGCGCGAGCGCTGTCGAAGGTCCTGAAGGGCGAGAAGGGTTGGCCCGAGGTCCCGCTCGCGAAGTTGCAGTGGGGATACATCTCGCTGTGGCTGGCCGAGCTGGCACTCGACGTGCTCGGGCCCACCGGCGCGTTGCTGAAGGGTGCGCCCGGCGCGATCGACGGCGGCATGTGGGCCCGCAACTATGTGTGGCAGCGCTACACCACGATCGGCGCCGGCCCCACCGAGGTGCAGAAGAACATCATCGCCGACCGCGCGCTCAAGCTCGAGCGCTAGCCGCGCTCGCCGACGCGCGTCCGAGAATCACTCGCCGCTGAAACGGCGCCCGGTCGAGCGCGGGCTCGCGCCCGCGCCTCGGAAATATCGCAAGGTACTACTTGTGTTATTCGGGGGACGCGAGCAAGATGCGGAGGAACGAGGAGGAACACCATGCCCGTCGCCATCATCACCGGCGCCTCCCGGGGCCTGGGTCTCGCCGTGGCGAGATCGCTCGCCGCACAGCGTTGGGATCTCGTCGTCGACGCCCGCGACGCCGATGCACTCGCGTCCGCGGCCGCGTCGCTCGCGCCGACCGGAATCGTGCGGGCCGTCGCCGGCGACGTCACGGTGGATTCGCACCGCCGCGATCTCGTCGATGCCGCTGTCGACCTCGGCGGCATCGATCTTCTCGTCAACAACGCGAGCGCGCTCGGCCCGTCGCCGCAACCGCGGCTCGCCGACTACCCCCTCGCCGGGTTGGCGCTCGTGTACGAGGTCAACACCCTGGCCCCGGTCGCGCTGACCCAGCTCGCGCTCCCGCATCTCCGGGCGAGCCACGGCGTCGTGGTCAACGTCACCTCGGATGCCGCGATCGAGGCCTACGAAGGCTGGGGCGGGTACGGATCGTCGAAGGCTGCGCTCGAGCAGATCGGGAACGTGCTGGCCGCGGAGGAACCGCTCGTACGCATCTACACGTTCGACCCGGGCGACATGCGCACGCAAATGCATCAGGAGGCGTTCCCCGGCGAGGACATCTCGGACCGGCCCGAGCCCGAGACCGTCGTCCCCGCGTTGTCTCGGCTGCTGCGCGACATGCCGCCGAGCGGGCGCTACCGCGCCGGCGACCTCTCGACGGTGCCGTCATGAGCGTCGTCACCGTGCGCGAAGCGACCGAGCCGCCCGAAGCGCGCGGGATCACCCGTGACGCGGTGCGGATGATGGTTGCGCACCGTGCCGACCTCCAGGTCGTGCATGCACACGCGCACGACCTCCCGCAGTTCCTCGACGAGGGCGATCTCGTCGTGGTGAACACGTCGGGAACGTTGGCGGCCGCGCTCGACGCGATCGCCGAAGACGGAACTCCACTCGTCGTGCACCTCTCGCAGCGTCTGCCGGCCGGGCTCTGGCTGGTCGAGTTGCGCCGCCCGAACGGGCGAGCCACCGAGCCCTGGTTCGAAGACCCGCCGAGCCCCACGTTGCAGCTCGTCGGGGGCGGCTTCGTCCACCTGAGCACCCGCTTCGAGTCCTCGGCCCGGCTATGGGTCGCGACCCTCGCGCTGCCCGACTCGCCGCTCACCTACCTTGCCGTGCACGGCCGACCGATTCGCTACGGCTACGTGACGCGCGACTGGCCGCTCGACGTCTACCAGAACGTCTACGCACGCGAGCCGGGCAGCGCGGAGATGCCGAGCGCGGGCCGACCGTTCACGCCGGAGCTCGTCACGCGCCTGGTCGCCAAAGGCGTCGCGATCAGTCCCCTCGTGTTGCACACGGGCGTGTCGTCGCTCGAAGCGAACGAGCACCCGTACCCCGAGTGGTTCCGCGTCCCGTCGTCGACCGCGGCCCGGATCAACGAGACCCGCGCCAACGACGGCCGGGTGATCGCGATCGGGACGACCGTGGTGCGCGCGCTCGAATCCGTCGCCGACCGGCGCGGCGTCGTGCATGCGGGAGAAGGTTGGACCGATGTCGTCGTGACACCCGAGCGGGGCGCACATGCGGTCGACGGTCTGCTCACCGGCTGGCACGAACCCGAGGCGTCGCACCTCCAGATGCTGGAGGCGATCGCCGGACGCGACCTCGTCGACGTGTCGTACGCGGCCGCGTCGGGCGAGGGCTACCTCTGGCACGAGTTCGGCGATGTCCACCTCATCGTCGACTGAACCGGCAGCCGACCGAACCAGTCGTCGACCGCCGCCTACACGTACCGCCAGCGCTTCTGCGGCTCGCTCCCCAGTGCGTGCTCGATGACCTGGACGTCGAACTGGATCGGGAGCAGGTACCGGACGTAGAACGCGTGCACCGTGACCGGGCCCTGCTCGAGATCCGCGGCGAACTCCTTGATCTGCACCCGGTCATCCTTGTCGCGCCAGCGCTTCGCCCGCTCGAGCAGTTCGTCGACCTCCTCACGGGTGTCGCACAGCACGCCGAGATGGTCGTAGCCGGGCGCCTGCATGTACTTGTCGGACTCGGCCAACAAGATGAAGTGCTGCGAGCCGTCGTCGCCCGCGAGCAAGAAGTTGCGCTTGTCGAACAGCTCGACGTCGACGCCCGACCATCCGAACATCTCTCCGTAGAACGCGGCAATGTCGCGCCGCGCACCATCGTCGAGCGAGCCGGGCGCAACGGTGAGCTCCATGTGGTTGAACCGGTGCGGCATCGCAACACTCCTCGGGTCTTCGGTGGACGGGAGTCAGAGCCCGGCGGGCAGTATCGCGTCGATGAGGTACGGACCCGGGCCGCGAGCGCGTGCTCGAGCGCGGTGACGAGCTCGTCGGCGGTCTCGACGCGCGTTGCGTCGACACCCATCCCCCGGGCGAGGGACACGAAGTCGATCGGCGGGCGCGACAGGTCGAACAAATCAGCCGCGTTGCCGTCGGTACGGGCGCCGACCCGCGACAGCTCGAGGTTCAAGATCGCATACGCGCGGTTGTTGAAGATGATCGTGGTGACGTCGAGGTTCTCGCGCGCCTGCGTCCACAGCGATTGCAGCGTGTACATCGCGCTGCCGTCGGCCTGCAGGCTCAGTACCTTTCGATCGGGGCACGCGACCGCGGCTCCGGTCGCGACGGGCATGCCCTGGCCGATCGCACCGCCGGTGAGCGTCAGCCAGTCGTGGCGGGGCGCACCGGCGGTCGCGCCGGACACGAACAAGCCCGCGGTGTTCGCCTCGTCGCTGACGATCGCGCCCTCGGGCAGAAGCGCCCCGATCGCCTGCGCGATCGACTCGGGATTCAAGGCCCCGCTCGGCCGCCCGGGCCGGGCCGCCGGCGCGCGTTGCGCACCGTCGGCCGGGGCGCCGAGCTCGCGGGCCAGCATCTCGAGCAGGTGCCCGGTGGGCGGACCGAACCCGAGCTCGTGGATCTCGCAGCCTTGCGGCGTCAACACGCTCGGCACGTTGGGGTACGCGAAGAACGACACCGGCGCCTTGGCGTCGGCGAGCACGAGGTGGCGCAACCCTTGCAGTTGCGCGATGGCGAACTCGGCGAGGTAGCCGAGCCGCTCGACCGCGGGCAGGCCGGCACCCCGCTCGAGCCGGGCCGGGAACGTCTCGCACAACAACTTCGCGCCCGTCGCCTCGGCGATGCGGGAAGCCGCGACCAGACCGTCCTCCCGCAGGGCGCCCCCACCGAGCAACAACGCGGCGGGTTCGCCGCTGCGCAGCGCCTTGGCCGCGAGCACGATCGCGTCGACCGGGCCGTCGACGGTCGGGTCGGCGAACGGGCCCGCCCGACCGGGCTCCGCGCCATCCGTCCACGAGGCGTCGGCGGGCAGGATCAGCGTCGCGACCCCGCCGCGCCTCGCCTCGGCGACGGCTTCGCTCGTGTCGGCGCCGACGGTCAGCGGGCCCGTCGACTCCCGGACCCAGCGCGAGACGTTCCGCGCGACCCCCACGATGTCAGAGGCGAGCGGCGCGTCGAGCGCCTGGTGAAACGAGGCGTGGTCGCCGACGATGTTGACGATCGGCGTCCGCGCGCGACGCGCGTTGTGCAGATTCGCCAGCCCGTTGCCCAGCCCGGGCCCGAGGTGCAACAGCGTGGCGGCCGGCCGGCCCGCCATGCGGCCGTAGCCGTCGGCGGCTCCGGTCGCGACCCCCTCGAACAGCGCGAGGATCGGCCGCATCTCGGGAACGTCGTCGAGCGCGGCGACGAAGTGCATCTCCGACGTCCCGGGATTCGTGAAGCACGTGTCGACGCCGTTCGCCACGAGCGTGCGGAGCACTGCGTGTGCACCATTCATGATCTCGGTCTCCTGACCTCAGTCGAACAGCGTGCCGGGGTTGAGGATGCCGTTCGGATCGAACGCGGCCTTGATCCGGCGCATCAACGCAATCTTGTTGGGATCCTCGAGCTCGAGAAAGTACTGCTTCTTCTCCTTGCCGATGCCGTGCTCGGCCGAGATCGCGCCACCCATCCCGACGCCGGCCGCGATGATGCCGTGCATGACCCGGTGGCGAATCTCGGCGTCGGGTTGGAACACCGAGAGATGGATGTTCCCGTCGCCCGCGTGCCCGGCCGCGCTGACGAACGAGTCGTGCTCGGCCGCGATCGCGCTCACCGCCTGCAGGTATTGCGGCACGGACGCGCGGGGCACCACGACATCGATGATGTCGTTCGCACCGAGCGCCTTCACGACCCAGAACGCCTTCTCGCGCGCTTCGAGCAGGAGCGCGCCCGCATGGGGCGGCAAGACGTAGACGTCGATGGCGCCCAGCTCACTCACGAGCTCCGCGAGCGCGGCGACATCTTCTTCCAGGCGCGCTTCGGCGTGCTGCTCCACCACCACGACGAGATACACGCTGGCCGCGGCCTGCACGTCGGCCGCGATGCCGAGATCGAGCCCGACGTTCGCCGCGAGCGTCGCGAGGCCACCGCCGTCGACGTACTCGAGCACGAGCGGGTTCACGCCGCTGCGCACGATCGTGGGGACGGCCGACGCGATCTCGTCGACCGACGCGAAGGGCACGAGGATCGTCGCGCTGTACTGCGGTCGCGGATAGATCTTGAGCACCGCCTCGGTGACGATCGCCAGCGTGCCTTCCGATCCGATCACGAGCTGGGTGAGGTCGTATCCCGTCGTCGCCTTCACGAACTTCCCGCCGGTACGGATCACGTCGCCGTTCGCGAGGACGGCCTCGAGACCGAGTACCTGGTGGCGGGTCACGCCGTACTTCACCGCGCGCATGCCCCCCGCGTTCGTCGCGACGTTCCCGCCGAGCGACGCGCTGTTCTCGCCCGGGTACACGGGGTACACGAGCCCGAGCGGCGCGAGCGCGGCATCGAGTTGATCGAGACTGACGCCGGGTTGTACGACCGCGACGTAGTTCTCGGTGTCGATCTCGATGATCTCGTTCATCCGCTCGAGCGCGAGCACGATGCCGTCGGGCCGCGGCGTGCACGCGCCCGACAGCCCCGTACCCGCGCCGCGCGCCGTGATGGGCACGTGCAACTCGTCACACACACGAACAATTGCCGCGACCTCGGCGGTGGAAACGGGTCGCGCAACCGCGAGCGGCCGCACCGCGACGCCCGTCAACGCCTCGTCGTGGGTGTAGTCGTCGCCGATCGCGTCGCCGAACTCCACGTGCCGGGCGTCCAGCACTTCCAAGAGCCGCGCTTCCAGGTCAGCCATCACGTCTGTGTAGGCGTCCAGCCCCTACGGGTCAAGCCCGACCGGCGTCGCGGCGTGCGCCCGTGCCCACGTCGGTTCCCGTGTCGGCCACCGCCGTAGGATCGGTCCTTGCAGACCCGGCGAAGGGACGGTACCGCCCCCATGTACCCGAATACGGCTTGGACGAGTCGATGAGCGGGGAGAGCATCGACATGCCCGATGCAGCCGCGGATCCGGTGGTCGACGCGCTGTTGCGCGCGAGCCGCGCGCTCATGGCAATCACAGCGCGCTCGTTGTCGTCCGTCAACGGAGACGTCACCCTGGCGCAGTTCCGGTCGCTCGTGGTGTTGGCCACGGCCGGCCCGCAAACCGTGAGCGCGCTCGCCGACCGGCTGGCCGTGCATGCGTCGACCATGACCCGCATGTGCAACCGATTGGTCACACGCGGGCTCGTCGTACGCGCGCCATCTGCCGTAGATCGTCGCGAAGTGGTTATCGCGCTGACGACGATGGGTACGGGGGTGGTGGACAGCGTCATGGCGGCGCGCCGCAAGGAGCTCGACGACGTGGTGCAACGGATGGGCGACGACGACCGCCGCGCGGTGGTGGTTGCGCTCAACAAGTTCGCCCAGGCCGCAGGCGAGGAGCCTTCCGACGGCGCGCATCTCGTGGCGACCCGATCGCCTGCACAGCTACTGGAGGAATGATGAAGCCCTACGAGCTCCCCCCGCTCGGCTACGACTACGCGGCCCTCGAGCCGCACTACTCCGCCCGTGTCCTCGAGCTCCACCACGACAAGCATCACAAGGCGTACGTCGACGGTGTGAACGGCACCCTGGAGAAGCTCGCCGCCGCCCGCGCCTCCGGCGACCTCGAGCGCGATCGTCGGGCTGGAGAAGACGCTGGCGTTCAACCTCTCCGGCCACGTGCTGCACACCCTGTTCTGGAAGAACCTCTCGCCGGCCGGCGGCGACCGGCCCGAAGGTGAGCTCGCGGCCGCGATCGACGAGCACTTCGGCTCGTTCGACGCGTTCCGAAACCAACTCACGCAGTCGGCCGCGACCGTGCAGGGCTCGGGATGGGGCGCGCTCTCGTGGGAACCCCTCGGCGAACGCCTGTTCATCGAACAGATCTACGACCACCAAGGCAACGTCGGACAGGGCGGGGTTCCGCTCCTCGTCATCGACGCCTGGGAGCACGCGTACTACCTGCAGTACGAGAACCGCAGGCCCGAGTACGTGAAGGCGATCTGGAACGTCCTCGACTGGGGCGATGTCGCCCGTCGCTTCGACCGGGCCGTCGCCCACGTGCTCGTCGAGCCCTAGAGCGCGAGCTCGGCCATCGTTCGCAGCGTCTCGAGGTCGCCGTTCAAGATGATCGTGGTGACCGGGCTCTCCTTCCACGCCTCGAGCCGGTCGCGGATGCGCGCCTTGGATCCCACCAACGAGATCTCGTCGGCGAACTGCGTCGGCACGAGGGGGATCGCCTCGTCGCGCCGGCCCTCGAAGAACAGGTCCTGGATCTTGTGGGCCTCGGCTTCGAAGCCCATGCGACTCATCAGCTCCATGTGGAAGTTCCGGTCGCGCGCGCCCATCCCGCCGATGTAGAACGCGAGCGCGGCCTTCGTGGGCATGAGCGCCTCTTCGATGTCGTCGCCGATGCGGCAACCCATGACGTTGACGCACACCTCGAAGCCCGGCTTGGCGGCCGCAGCCTTCAGTGATTCCGTGTACACGTCCTGGCGGAACGGCGAGTAGTAGAGCGGCATCCAACCGTCGGCGATCTCGGCCGCGAGCGCGATGTTCTTCGGTCCTTCCGCTCCGAGCAGGATCGGCAGATCGGAACGCAGCGGGTGCGTGATCGAACGCAACGGCTTGCCGAGACCCCACGAGCCCGGTCCGTCGTAGGGCATGTTGTAGTGCTCGCCGTGGAACTCGACGGGCTCCTCGCGGCGCAGGATGCGGCGGACGATATCGACGTACTCGCGCGTCCGCGCGAGCGGCTTGCCGAACGGTTGGCCGTACCAGCCTTCGACCACTTGCGGTCCCGAGACGCCGAGCCCGAGCGTGAAGCGACCGTTCGACAGGTGGTCGAGCGTGAGCGCGTGCATCGCACACGACGCCGGCGTGCGGGCCGAGATCTGGACGATGCCGGTGCACAAACGGATGCGCGAAGTGTGCGCGCCGATCCACGCGGCGGGGGTGAACGCGTCGGAGCCCCACGCCTCCGCCGTCCAGACCGAGTCGTACTCGAGCCGCTCCGCCTCTTGCGCCAACGCGATCGAGAACGGGTTCGGTTGCGCACCCCAATAGCCGAGCTGAAGTCCGAGTTTCATGCGCATGGTCTAGCGCGCTTGGCAGACTCACCGCATGGACCGGCATTTCGAAGGTGTCATCGGGCGGGATTGGCGGACGTCGACGCCGTGGTGGCCACCCGACCCCGAACCGCCCGCGGGTGCGCCCAACGTGTTGATGATCGTGCTCGACGACGTCGGCTTCGCGCAGCTCGGCTGTTACGGCTCCGACATCTCGACGCCGGCCTTCGACGGACTCGCCGATCGTGGTGTGCGCCTCACGAACTTCCACACCACGGCGCTCTGCTCGCCGACCCGCTCGTGCCTGCTCACCGGGCGCAACCATCATCGCAACGGCATGGGCCGGGTCGCCGATCTGGCAGTGGGCTACCCCGGCTACTGGGGCCGCATCCCGAGCGAGAACGGGTTCTTGTCGGAGATCCTGCGCATGCACGGCTACGCGACCTACGCGGTGGGCAAGTGGCACCTCACGCCCGACGACGAGACGCATATGGCCGCGTCCCGCGCGAGCTGGCCGATCGCACGCGGCTTCGATCGCTGGTACGGGTTCCACGGCGGGGAGACCCATCAGTTCGTGCCGTCGCTCTACCACGACAACCACTCGGTGCTTCCGCCCGCACGCCCCGAAGACGGGTATCACCTGAGTGCGGACCTTGCCGAATCGCGCGATCGAGTTCCTCTCCGACCTGAGAGCGGTCGACTCCGAACGACCGTTCTTTTGCTACTTCGCCACCGGTGCCTGCCACTCACCGCATCACGCGCCGACGGAATGGATCGAGCGGTATCACGGCCACTTCGACGCGGGCTGGGACGTGTGGCGCGAGGCAACGTTCGCCCGCCAGATCGCCACCGGTGTCCTCCCTGCGCATACGCAACTCTCCCCCCGCCCCCACTGGGTGCCCGCGTGGGAGTCGCTGAAGGCCGAAGACCGCGCCGTCGCCGCCCGGTTCATGGAGTGCTTCGCCGCGTACCTCTCGTACACCGATGCTCAGATTGCCCGGCTGCTCGCGTTCCTGGCGCGCACGGGCGACCTCGAGAACACGATCGTCGTCGCCGTCTCCGACAACGGCGCCAGCGCCGAAGGCGGTCCGAAGGGATCGATCAACGACGGGCGGCTGATGAACGGTGCGCCCGCGGGCCGGCGCGAGCTGCGGGCGCGGATCGACGAGATCGGCGGCCCGACCGCGCACAACAACTATCCGTGGGGCTGGACGATGGCGGGCAATACGCCGTTCAAGCGCTGGAAGCGTGAGGTGCACGAGGGAGGAGTCGCCGATCCGTGCATCGTTTCGATGCCGGGTGCGAACGAAGGCGGTGGCACCCGCCGCCAGTTCGCGCACGCCGTCGACGTGCTGCCCACGATCTTGGATCTTGTCGGCATCGCGGCGCCGACCGACCTCAACGGCGTCACGCAGTCGCGCGTCGACGGGAGGAGCTTCGCATCGGTGTTACGCGATGCGGCGGCGCCGGAGACGCACGAGACCCAGCACTTCGAGATGCTCGGCTCGCGCGGCATCTATCACCGTGGCTGGAAAGCGGTCACGTTCCACCCGCTCGGCGCGATGTACGACGACGGTCTCGACCCCGAGGCCCCGTTCGACGACGACGTGTGGGAGCTCTACGACGTCGTCGCCGATCCGTCGGAGACGAACGACCTCGCGGCAACCGAACCAGCACGCCTCGCCACGATGATCGACCTCTGGTGGGAGGAAGCCGCGCGCAACGACGTGCTTCCGTTGGACAACCGACCGCTGTTCGCGATCATGAACCCGCGACCGACCACACGCCAGGCGCGCTCGATGTACGTGTACTACCCGCACAGCGCACCCGTACCCGAGCCCGTAGCCGTCAACGTGCGCAATCGTTCGCACTCCATCACCGCGACCATCTCGGTGGCGAACGGCATCGTCGCCGAGGGCACGCTCCTCGCGCTCGGCTCGGTGCTCGGAGGATTCACGCTGCAGCTGCGCGGCGGGCGGCCCCGCTACGTGCACAATCTCTACGGCGCGAGCCGTGATGTCATCGAAGGCGACGCGACGTTGGCGGCCGGCGCGCACGAGGTCGCCTTCGTCTTCACCAAGACCGCGGAGTTCACGGGCCGGGGCGAGCTCTTCGTCGACGGCCGCCTCGTCGGCGCGGGCGACATCCCTCACTTCACACCGATGACCTTCTCCTACACCGGTGGCGGGCTCACGTGCGGCTACGAGGTCGGACCGGCGATCGGAGACGGCTACGCCGCGCCGTTCGCCGCCAACGTCGAGATCGATCGCGTCGTGGTCGACGTCTCCGGCACTCCGTACCGCGACCCCGCGGCCGAATACGAAGCGATCATGTCCGAGCAGTAGCGCCGGCGCGAGCGGTCAGGATGCCTTGTTGCCGATGCGGTCGTAGACCTTCTGCGCGAGGGCTATCTCGAATTGGCGGTCGACGGCCGTACCGATATCGGAAAACTCGAAGGTCATCCCGGCTCGGTCGCGCTGGACCAGCACGATGTCGGAGACGACCGACGCGGTCTGGCCGCCCCCGGACACGGTGATCTTCACCGAGTACCCGACCGACCGGGACCCGACGCCGACGTCGAAGCGGGTCACGGTCGGGACACCGAAGGTCGCGCCGCTCGTGTCTCCCGCCTTGATCGCATCCCCGAAGAGCTGCACCAGGCACGGCGCGACTCCCGGCTTCGAGAACTGATTCCAGCTCGTATCGACCTCGCTCTTCTTCGGATCGATCTCGATGGAATTCGACGCCGAGGCGTTGCCCTTCGAGAAGTCCGGCGAATCGGCCTTCTGCGCGCCGGGCAAGTCGTCGAAGATCGTGGTGGACACCTTCAGGCACGCCGCGAAGTTCTTCTTCGCCTCGGCCGGCAGGTTGTCGGAAGCAGCGTGCGGCTTCCCGGTATATCCGGGGAGGTCGGCGGCGGTGAACACCGCACCCTTCGCCAACGCGAGGTCGGCGGCGGGATCGACCTTCTTGGAACTGCCGCCGCATGCGCCCAAGACGAGTACCGGTATGAGCAACAAGACCGAGGCACGACTCCCGACCGTCATGCATCGACCCTACCGGGACGCAAGCGCGCGAGCGGTGATCAGTGACGGCGGTGGCGTTGCCAGAGCCGATCGAGAATCGCGCCGACCGCGGCCGTGACGATCAGGACGTAGATCATCCGGGTCGTGTGGTCGAAGAAGACGAACCCGACCTTGACGTCGCGGGTGTTGCCGATCACGAACGCGATCAGCAACGCCAACAGCACCACCGCCGCGATCAGCCGCGCCGTCTCGCGCGGCTGACCGGCACTCTGCTGCTTGTCGTCAGTCACGCCCCCTCCCGATAACCGCCGGGCCCGCGTCGGCGACGTACTGATCGACGACGCGATGCATATGCAAGATGTTGCCCTCCTGGCGCGGGTTCAAACGTGCACCGGTCCATCCGGCCGAGCGCATCCCCCGCTGCACGTTCCCGAGGTTCTCGTAGTCCTGTTCGGTGATCTCGCCCCAGTTGCGGTCGCGCCAGTTCTCGTAGAACTTCGGCCGTACCCGGGGTTCGTCGGCGGCCTCGGGTGAACGCCACTCGAGCACCCACGTGTCCTTGATCGAACGATCGGGGTCGCGGCCGTCCGGCCGCACGCGGAACAAGATCGCACTTCCCGGGTAGATCGGGCCGACGACATTTGGGAAACAGAACACGTCGTCGGCGCTCGTCATGAGCTCCCGTGACAGGCCCGACACGTCGAACCCGCGCGCTTCGAGGAGCTGCATGCGCCGCGCCTGGTACGCCTCGAGCAGCGTCGAGCCCGGCGGCGGTCCCGTCGCGCGCAGCCCTTCGACCGCGGCGCGCTCCTCGCCGAGAAACGCACCGCCGAGCCCGCCGACCAGGTTCGCGAGGATCTCGCCTTCGTCGTACTCGTCGGGCCCGAGGTGCAAGCGCGGGCTCGGACGCAGCTCGCGGCGAGCGCCGGGCAGGCGCCCGTAATGCGCGTGCTTGCCGATCTGCTCGTACTCGATGCCGACGTCGTCGGTCCACGCCAGGATCTGCCGGTGCAGGCCCTGCACGTGGTAACCCTCGTTGAACGCGTCGACAACGGCTTTCCAGTTGGCATCGATGATCGTGCTCAGCGACGCGCGCAGGCGCATCTGCTCCAGGTGATACGGCGCCAGTAGTGCCGGGAGCGGATCGAGGTAGTCGAGCAACGGTTCCGCGTTCGGGTCGAGATTGACGAACACGAACCCGCCCCAGGTGTCGACCCGGACCGGCGCCAACGCGAGGTCGTCGGGAAGCCCGGTGAACTCTTCGCGATCGGGTACGTCGACCACCCGACCGTCGAGCGCGTAACACCACCCGTGATACGCGCACCGGATCGTGCCGTCGACGAAGGAGCCACAGCCCTCGGCGAGCCGGCGGCCGCGGTGCAGGCACGCGTTGTAGAACGCGTGCAGCACTCCGGGCTCGCCGCGGACGACGACGACCACCTCGTCACCGATCGCATATTCGACGAAATCGCCCGGCGCCGCGACCTGCTCCTCGCGGCACGCGACCTGCCAGACGCGCGGCCACAGCCGCGCCTGCTCGAGGTCGGCGAACTCGCGGGTGGTGTACCGCTCCTTCGGCACGAAGCCGTCGGGCCTCACGAGCAGGGACTGGAGGTCGGTCATGCCAGAATCGGACTGTAGTAGCGAGCGGAGGGGCGCGTTGCAGTTCAACCTCGCAGATCTCTTCGAGCGGGTGGCCGATGCCGTCCCCGGGCGCGAGGCCGTGGTGTGCGGCCCCGCTCGGCGCACCTACAACGGGCTCGACGAGCGCTCGACGCGGTTCGCGCATGTCCTCGCGGCGCGCGGTGCACGGCCCGGAGCGCACGTCGCGTTGTTCATGCAGAACTCGATCGAACACCTCGAGGCGATGCTCGCGTGTTACAAGCTCCGTGCGGTACCGATCAACGTGAATTCCCGTTACGTCGACGACGAGCTCGAATATCTCCTCGACGACGCCGATGCGGCCGGCATCGTCTACGACTCGGGCGTGCGCGAACGCGCCGAGCGCGGTCGCGACTCGTTGCGCGGCGGTGCAGTTCGTGGTCGACGTGCAGAGCGCCGGTTTCGCCGCGGAGATCACGGCGGCGTCGCCCGCGCGCGACCTCGGCCCCCGCTCCCCCGACGATCACTACGTGCTCTACACCGGCGGCACCACGGGCATGCCGAAGGGCGTGCTGTGGCGGCACGAGGACATCTTCTTCGCCGCGATGGGCGGTGGGAATCCGGGTGGTCCGCCGATCGAGCGGCCCGACGACATCACGGTGTCGGTGATCGACAACCCCGCGCAGCGACTGCGACCGTTCTTGCCCGAAGGCGATCTCGGCCCGGACCAGTTCGTCTCCCTCGCGCTCGGACCACTCATGCACGCCAGCGGGCAGTGGTCGGCGATCGGTACCCTGCTCGGCGGGGGCAAGGTCGTGCTCTACGACCGCGCGCACGTCGAGATGGAATACGTGCTCGACCTCGTCGAACGCGAACGCGTCAACGCGATGAATCTCGTCGGCGACGCGAGCGCGCGTCCGCTGCTCGCAGCCCTCGGCGGAAATCCCGAACGTTGGGACACGTCGTCGCTACGGATGCTCGGCTCCGGCGGAAGCATCCTTTCCGCAGACGCCAAGGCCGCGCTCATGGCCGGTCTGCCCTCGGTACTCGCTATCGTCGAGGGCGTCGGCTCGTCGGAGTCGCCGGCGCAGGCCGTAGCGGTCACGACGCGATCGGACCCGGTCGTGCCGGCCCGCTCGCTCACCTTCGTGGCCAAGGCCGAGACCATGGTGGTCGACGACGATCTCCGGCCCGTTCCCCGGGGCGCGGCGATCGTCGGAAGGCTCGCCACACGCGGCCGCGTTCCGCTCGGTTACTACAAGGACCCGGGTCGCAGCGCGCGCACCTTCGTCGAGATCGACGGTGCCCGCTGGTCGCTCCCCGGCGACATGGCGACGATCGACTCCGACGGGACGGTGCACCTCCTCGGCCGCGGCTCACTGTGCATCAACACCGGCGGCGAGAAGGTGTATCCCGAAGAGGTCGAGGCCGTGCTGAAGGCGCACCCGGCCGTGGGCGACGCGGTCGTGGTCGGTGTTCCCGACGCGCAGTTCGGCCAACGCGTCGTCGCGATCGTGGCTCCCGCCGCGGGTGGGCACGGTTCCGGATCTCGCCGCCCTCCAGGAACACTGCCGCGCCCGCCTCGCCGGCTACAAGGTGCCGCGCGCCGCGCACGCGGTGGAGTCGGTCGTGCGGACCGAAGCCGGCAAGGCTGACTACGCGTGGGCACGCTCCGTCGCGACCGCTTGATCCTCAGATCGGCAGCGACTCGTTGGCCGCGACGAGAACGCTGAGCGAGCGCTCCCACCCTTCCCGTTCGCGGGCCGTCATCTGGGGCCACAGCGGCGCACTCGGGCCATCCGGTCCGAGCACGCACGGCAGGCTGGCGCACACACCGTCGGCGACGCGGCGTGACACGGGGATGAGAGCGCCGACTTCGTGAACGAGGGCGTGGACCAGTCCGCTGACGGTCAGCCCGATGCCCTGCACCGCCGAGCCCTTCAGATCGCGTACTCGATACGCCGCGGTACGCACGTCGTGCTCGATCGCGGCAAGGCGATCCGCCGTGAGGTCGATTCCGCGCTGGGCCGCGAACTCCACGAGGGGCAGCGTCCCGACGACCGCGGAGTCGAAGAGGAACACGCAGGAGTCTCCATGCTCGCCGACGACCCACGCGTGCACGCTGCGCGGGTGCACGCCGCACTCGCGCGCGACCGAGTCGGTCAATCGGAGTGTCTCCAGCGCCGTCCCCGAGCCCATCACCGTTACGGGCCGGCCACTCCACCGGCGGGTCAAGTACTCGGTCATGACGTCGAGTGGGTTCGTCACGACCAGCGCGATGCGCGGCAGTGCGCCTGCCTCCACCGCGGCGGCAACCGACTCCATGACCTCGATGTTCGATTGCAGCACATCGAGCCGGCTCTCTCCCGGCATCGTGTGATGGCCCGCGGTGATGACCAAGATGTCCTCGTGG
Source organism: uncultured Actinomycetes bacterium (assembly GCA_963839575.1). GTDB lineage: Bacteria > Actinomycetota > Acidimicrobiia > IMCC26256 > PALSA-610 > PALSA-610. Next base: position 769,770 of record CAWIVQ010000003.1, read on the forward strand.
TCGACCTCGTCCAGGCCGCGGCCGCGCACCTCGATATGGGAGAGCAGCGGGCGCGCGTGCATGAAGTCGAGGGCGAGTCCGCGAGCGGCGTCGCCGTCTCGGCCGTAGACCGTCACGCGGCCCGCGAGTCCGCGCATGATCAGCGCAGACGCCGTCGCGACGCCCACACCGCCGACGCCGATAATGCCTACTGTCGGCCCTCCCATCGTCCTTCACCTCTCGTCGGCCCATGTGGCGAGGAGACATTAGGGCGACGACCGAGCCGGGCGCGTACGGCCGTGCGCCTCGGTCGAACTTTGCCGGGCCGGCCGCGATCGGCAACCATGAGCGTGTGGCGTTCGGCGAAGGGCTGAGCATCCAAGAATCGTTGTACCCGGAGCTGACGTGCTTCGGGTGCGGGCACGCGAATCCCGAGGGCTTCCACCTGCGCAGCTATCGCGACGGCGATCTCACCGTTGCCGAGTTCACTCCCCGTCCCGAACACGACAACGGGTTCGGCTTCGTGAACGGCGGCATCATCTCGACGGTCCTCGACTGCCACGGTGCAGCCGTTGTCATGTACGAAGCCGCGCGACACGGGTGGGTCGCGCCGCCGGGAGCGCCGGTGCCCTTCATCACCGCGGGGTTCGAGGTCCGGTTCCGGCGCCCGACACCTTGGGCCCACCCGTTCGGCTCACCGCCTCTCCGGTGACCATCGCGGAGTCGGAGATCGTCGTCACCTCCGAGCTCGAGGTCGACGCCAAGACGCGCGCCACGATGACCGCGACCTGGCTTCGCTTCCGCCCGCGCTGAGACGCGGCCCATCGGCCGCGACGTTCAACGCGACGTTCAACGCGACGTTCGATCGGCGTCGAACCAGTCCCACTGCCAGGGCGTGATCGTCTCCAACGGCCCGGCGAAGACCGTGCGACCGGTCGATTCGGCGCGCCGGCGAGCGACGACGGGCGCCAGGCGTTCGACCACCTCGAGGGGAGGGGCATCGAGCCACGTGACGGTGACTCGCCGCTGTTCGTCGGCGAACGCCCACGCCCCGGCGACACCCGGCTGCGCGCACAGCGCGCCGAGATGCGCGGTGCGGATCCGTTCCTCGTCGGCTGGATCGGTGGGCTCGTCGGCCATCTCCTCGACCTCGACGTAGACCCCGAGATTCGGGCGATACGGCACGGCCTCCGGCGAGATCAGCACCCGCGGTGCGACCGCCGAGCCGCGGAACGGGAACGGTCCGGAGAGCCACGCCCTGCGGTGCAGGTGGAAGCGATCAACCGCGTGCAGGTCGCGCCCGAGCTGCATGAACTCGCGCAGCGTGCGCTCGATCGGATCGGTCATGAGGTACAGCGTCGTGTAGTGGATCGAGTCGAGCGGCGGTTCGCTGACCACCCGCGCCGCGCGGCAGGCGGGGGTCGAGACCCAGCGTTGACCGAAGGCGATGCCGTCGAGCGGGTACTGCTCGGGCATGTGATCGAGCTGATGCCACTCGTTGTACGCGTGGTGTTCGTTCGGATCGGTGACCTCCGTGAACGAGAAGAAGCCCACCTTGATCTTGTTCACTTCGGCCCGTGGTCGCGCACGGCGATCGTGACGCGCGAGGTGGCGCACAGCCGACCGTCGTCGTCGCGCATCTCGACGTCCCAGACCCAACTCATCCGGCCGCGATGGATCGCGACGCCGACGCCGTGCACCGTTCCGGAGCTCACGGGCCGGAGGAAGCTCGTGTTGTTCGACATCCCGAGCGGTACCCGGCCTTCCGCGACGACCCCGCGCGCGGTCCCCATCGACGCAAGGGTCTCGGCAATCGCGGCGTAGACCCCTCCGTGGATGATGCCCATCGGTTGGCAGACGCCCGGACGTACCGGCAGGTGCCCGCTGCACCGGCCGATCTCGCCGCCTTCGTCGACGACGAATCCGATGGTCGCGTCGAACGCGTTCTCGGGGGGAACTCGCAACTCGTACGGTGAGGAACCGGTCACGGGTCTCGAAGCTAGTGTGACGCGATGGGCGCCGGCACGTGGGAGAGCCACCATGCGATCACCACGCTGATGTTCCGGTACGCGGAATACATCGACGCAGCCGACTTCGACGGCATCGCCGGCCTCTTCGCCGACGCCGTCATCACGAACGAGGGTGTCGAGGGCGAGATCGCGGGCGGCGAGGCGATCAAGCAGCTCTACCTGAGCACCAACCGCGTGCACGACGACGGGACGCTCCGGACCCGCCACCTCACTGCCAACGTCTCGGTCGACATCGACGAGTCGGCGGGAACCGCGACGGCGTGCTCGAGCTTCGTGGTCTTCCAACAGACCCCCACATTGCCGCTCCAGCCGATCGTCACGGGCCGCTACCGCGACGAGTTCGCGCGTGCGAATCGCGGCTGGCGATTCGCACGCCGCCACATCGTGGTCGATCACGTCGGCGACGTGCGCGAGCACCTCGCGTTCGACCTGGCCGCGTTCCGGGACAAGCTCCCGAAATAGCCCGCGCCGACGCCGGTAGTGTCCGCCCGGTGAACGCGGCCACCGCCCGCCATCTCCTCGTCGTGTTCCACTCACGATCCGGTGGCACACAGGCATTGGCCGACGCCGCCATCGCCGGAGCGACGAGCGCCGAGATCGACGACGTCGAGGTGCGCGTGCAACGGGCGCCCGACGCGACCGTCGACGACGTTCGTTGGTGCGACGGCATCGTGCTCGGAACGCCGGAGAACTTCGGCTACATGAGCGGTGCGTTGAAGGATTTCTTCGAACGCATCTACTACGACCTGTTGGAGGAGACGCGGGGGCTCCCCTACGCGCTGTTCGTCAAAGGGGGTCACGACGGCGAAGGCGCGATCCGCAGTGTCGAGCGCGTCGTGACCGGGCTGCAGTGGAAGCCCGTGCTCGCGCCCGTTCTCGTGGTCGGCGACATCGACGCCGCCGCCGTCGAACGGTGCCACGACCTCGGCATCACGTTCGCCGCGGGACTCGAGGCCGGGGTCTTCTGACCGCAGGCACTGCGGCCCGCGTTCGCACGGGCGCGTCGATCAGTCGACCCGGACGGGTCGCCGCGGGGTGAACACGAAGGTCGCCCCGCCGCTGATCTTGGCCAGCGCGATCTCGGGCGCCTCCTTGGCCGGCGCCGCGTCGGGATCGATCGTGACCTCGTACGCGAACTGTTCGTCGCCCCGCGTCGCCGCGGGCTGACACGCAGCCCTCGGATTGACCGCCTGGACGATCGCATCGAGGGCACGGTCGCCCGCCCCACCGAGCTGGGAGAACCACGTGAAGCCGTCGGCCTCCTCGAGCACCGGCGACGGCCCGAGCGCGAACCGAAGGTGCAGTTCGTCGATCACCTCGACGCGGAGGTCGACGTAGGTACGCGGCCAGAACATCGGGTGCAGCGCGAGCAACCGGGCGATGTCGTTCGCGTCGCGCTGCCTCGAGCCCGAGCACCGGGACGAGACGCTGTGCGGTCATCCCCGCGAGACCGGTGAACACCTGCGGCGCCAACTCGAGCGCGGTCTGCTCGCCATAGCGCGCCGCGGCACCGCGATCAGGAACCCCCGGAACAGGAGGTGACTCTGCACGGCGACCTCCTGCAACACGATCACGAGCGCGCGATGCGAGAGATCCTCGAGCTCGAAGTCGGGATCGAACTCGCCCGCGTAGTCGTCCCATCCACCCGGTTCCTCGTCCGAACCGGCCGCCGACGGCTCTTCGACCGCGATGGTCGCGATCTTCGACCGCTCCACGATCGCGCGGTAGGGATGCGAGTCGACCGGTGGGAAGTCCGGATCGATCGTGATCGTCCAGTGGCAGTGCGGCTCCCGGCCCGCAGGGACGCGCGGCGGCCGGTGGACCGGCCGTACCTGGGCGCGCGGATTCGTCGCGCCCGCGGTCGCGTCGAAGGTCGGGTCCTCGATCGCGTGACACATCCCGTGCACGTAGTCCTCGCCCATCGGCTCGACGTCGAGGAGCGCTCCACAATGCGCGAGCCAGAACTCGCCGTGATTCGCGTCGTCGACGCGGCAACGGAAGTCCATGAAGTGCGGCGGCGCGCCGACGTCGATCTGGATGTTCTTGAGGATCGTCGGCACGTCGCCGCCGCCGAAGTCGAGCGCGCGCTGCGTACGCATCGAGTAGACGGGACTGGCCGCCATCCACTCCTCGATCGCGATCGCCTCCATCTCCTCGCGCGTCCGGCCCGTGTGCACGAGCGGCATGCCGACTCGATCCTGCAGGTGGCCGTGCAACAGCCATTCGCGGCCGAGCACCGCGAGCTCGGCGCGGGTCAGTTCCTCGAGCTCCATGGTCAGCGACCTTTCGCGGAATCGGCGACGGCGTCGATAACGGCGTCGACCTCGGCCCGCTCGGCCTCGGTGAGGACCCATTCGCCCGCGGCGGCGTTGGCGACGGCCTGTTCGGGCTTGGTCGCTCCCGCGATCACACTCGCGACGACCGGCCGGGCCGACAGCCACGCGAACGCAAGCTCGAGCAGGGAGTGGCCGTGCTGCACGGCCCACGCGTCGAGCGCCTCGACGCGATTCATGACCGCGTCGGACAGCGCCTGCTCCCGGCGATCGGCCGGCATGCCCGCGAGCCGCGTCCCGGCCGGCGGCGCCGCGCCCCGCCGGTACTTGCCCGAGAGCACACCGCTCGCGAGCGGGAAGTATGGGATGAAAGCGACGTCGTGCTCGGCGCACGCGGCGAGCACGCCTTGTTTCTCCGGACCGCGGCGCAAGAGGCTGTACTCGTTCTGCACACTCACGAACCGTGCCCAGCCGTTGTCGGCGGAAATGCGCCCGGAGGTCTCGATCATCTCCGCGGAGAAGTTGCTGCACCCGATCTCGCGGACCTTGCCCGCACGCACGAGCGCGTCGAGCGCGCCGAGCGTCTCTTCCAGTGGCGTCGCCTGGTCGGGGAAATGCAGCTGGTACAGGTCGATGCGGTCGGTGCCGAGCCGGCGGAGCGAGTCGTCGCATGCCTGCGCGACGTACGAGGCGCTCGCACCACCCTTGCGTTCGTCGTCGATCGGGCCGCCGAACTTCGTCGCGATCAACGCCTCGTCCCGGCGGCCACCCAGCGCACGGCCGAGGAACTCCTCGCTGAGGGTCCCGCCGTAGATATCGGCGGTGTCGAACAACGTGATACCCGACTCGAGCGCGGCGTCGACAACCTTCTTGGTCGCGGCCTCGTCGATCCGGCCGCCGAAGTTGTTGCACCCGAGACCGACGACCGACGCCTGGAGCGAACCGATGGAGCGAGTCTGCATGGGCCCAGCATGGCCCAGCCGATCCTGTCGGCCAAAGCCGGCGCCGCGGCGGGGCGTCAGCCCAGCCGGGCGCGGGCGATCTCCAGCGCGGTCGAGTAGTCGGGCTTGTTCGTGTTGGTGCGCGGCGCGTCGCCGAGCAACAACTCCCTCGGCACCTTGTAGCCCGCGATCTTCGTACGGCAGTGCTCCTGCAGCGCGTCGAGCGTGAGCCCGGAAACGCCGTCGCGGAGCTTCACGAGCGCGACGACCTTTTGGCCGAAGCGGTCGTCGTGAACTCCCACCACGACGGCGTCGAACACGTCGGGATGGGCGCGCACGGCGGCTTCGACCTCCTCGGGGAAGATCTTCTCGCCCCCCGAGTTGATGCAGCCCGAACCGCGCCCGAACAGCACGATCCGGCCTTCGTCGTCGATCGTCGCCCAGTCGCCGGGAACCACCCAGCGCACGCCGTGCTTGTCGGTGCGGAACGTCGCGGCCGTCTTCACCGGGTCGTTCCAGTACCCGAGCGGGATGTGGCCCTTGCGCGGCGAACAGTCCCTCGACGCCCGAGCCCGGCACGAGCGGCTCCAACGTGTCGGGGTCGAGCACCCAGGTCCGGCCGTCGGTCGAGAAGCGGGGCCGATCCTGTTCGGTACTCGCACCGACCTCACTGCCCGCGGCGCCCGTCTCCGACGCGCCGTAGCTGTCGTTCAACACCGCGTTCGGGAAGGCCTGCGCGATCTGGGCCTTGACCGACGCGCTCAACATCGCGCCGCCGTTGCCCACACCGATGATCTCCGAACAGTCCCAACGGTCTGGCTCGGCGAGCACCGCCTCGGCGAGCGGTCGCGCCATCGCATCGCCGATGATCCCGATCGTGGTCGCGTGCTCCGTCACCGCGAGGTCGAGGACTCGGGCCGCGTCGAATCCGCGCTCGGAGTACACGACCGCACGGTTTCCCCCGTAGAGCGCGATCAGGGTCAGCCACTGACCACCACCGTGCATCAGCGGCCCGAGCACGAGCGGGCTCATACGGAACGCCGGCTGCGCGTTCCGCGCGATCTGCGCGGGCTCCGCGATCGGATCGAACACGGAACCGCCGAGACAGCACGCGTAGAAGAAGTCCTCGTGCCGCCACATCACACCCTTGGGCATGCCCGTGGTGCCACCCGTATAGAGCATGTACACATCGTCGGCCGAGCGCGGAACGCCGGCGAACGCGCGCTCGGCGCTCGCGCCGCGCCAGTCGCCCATGCGGATGCGCCGCTCGAACCCCAGCTCGTCGAGCACCGGGAGGTACTCGTCCTCCACGATCATCGCGACGAGCGCCGCGTCGTCGATGACGTACTTCAGCTCGTCGGCGACGTAGCGCCAGTTGATGTTGACGGGAACCGCCCCGCACTTCCAGCAGCCGAGTAGGGCTTCGACGTACTCGGCCCGGTTCCGTGCGTAGATGCCGACGCGGTCACCCGGTGCGACCCCGGACGCGACGAGATGGTTCGCGATCCGGTTCGCGGCCCGGTCGAGCGAGCCGCGGGTGTGCCGGACGGGCGGCGCGACGAGGCACTCGGCGTCGGGCCCGGCGTCGCAGAGCGTCTCCCAGAGGTCTGCGAGGTTGAACGTCGGGGCGGGCACCGGCCGGGTGTCTCTCCGGCTACTTCGCAGCGCGCGCCGCGGCGGCTTCGCGTTGGCGCGTCGTGCGGTGCACCGGGTCGGTGTCGAACGAGGGCAGCACGTGCTTGGCGAACGTCTCGATCGTCTCGGTAGCCAGGTCGCGCTCCATCGACGACGACAACAAGCCGAACACGACCTGGTCGACGCCGGCGTCGGCGTACTTGCGGATCGCGACCTCGACCTCGTCCGGCGTTCCGTAGGGCATGTCGCCCGCCTTGATCGATTCGTCGATCTGTTCGGGCGTCGGATCGGGCAACAGCGCGGGCCACTCCGGGATGCCGGCCGGTCGCGGAAAGGTGTCGAGATAACGCAGCAGCAGGCTGCGGTGGTAGCCCATGCGCGAGGTCGGCGCCGAGATCGCGCGCGCGCTGGCCGTCCTCCAGGCAGAGCAACTGCGTGGTGACCATGATGTTGTCGTTCACGAAGTCGCCGACCGGCTCCGCGTTCGCGATCTCGTTCTTGTAGAGCTCGACGAGTGGCTTCACCGACTCGGGTCCGCCGATCGTGAAACACAGCACGCCGAGACCCATGCGCGCCGCCTTCGTGAAGGTCGCGGGATTGCCGGCCGCGACCCACATCGGCGGGTGCGGCGACGAGTACGGCTTCGGCAACACGTTGCGCGCCGGCATCGAGAAGAACTTGCCGTCGAAGCCCGGGTACTCCTCGGGTCGCCACATCTTGCGGAACTCGCCCACGACCTCGTCGAACATGTCGCGCGGTGAGGTCGGGATCGGTGATGCCGAAGCCCTTTTGCTCCGTCGTCGACGAACCGCGGCCCATGCCGAACTCGAAACGCCCTTCGGAGAGGTGATCGAGCATCGCGACCCGCTCCGCGACGCGAGCCGGGTGGTTCACCGGCGGGCGTGACGTTGAAGATTCCCGACCCGAGGTGGATCGACGACGTCGCCGCCGCGAGGTAGCCGAGGAACACTTCGTTCGCCGAGAGGTGCGAGTACTCCGTGAGGAAGTGGTGTTCGGTCGCCCACGTGTACTTGAAGCCGACTTTGTCGGCGGTCTGCACGATCGCGACTTCGTCCATGATGCGGCGATGCTCGTCGCCGTTGAACTGCGGCAACACACACGCGCTGTTGAAGAGCCCGAACTCCACGGTCACACCGCTTCCTCACCGCGCCGGAGCCGGCGCCCTGCTGGATACGGCGGGAGACGTTACCTGGTACAACGGAGGCGAACCCACGCCGTGGATGGGAGGACGAAGTGGACGACCGCGATCTGATCGACCGGATCACTCACCTCGTCGCCGAGGAGCAGAAGATGCAGGAGAGCGCGGATCACGATCCGGCCGAGCTCCGCAAGCTCGAGGTGACGCTCGACCAGCTCTGGGATCTCCTGCGCCAGCGCCGTAGCCAAGAGGAGTTCGGCAAGGACCCGGGCGATGCGCACGAGCGCGATCCGAAGACGGTCGAGGGATACCTCCAGTAGGCGCGATCGGTAGCCGCGAGCTCAGCCGTCAGCCGCGTTGCACGGCGACGGTCTGGAGGCGCTGCTCGCGCTCGGCGCGTATGCGGGAGAACGACAGCCAGGCCACGAACCCGGCGACGAGCGCGGCGAGCCCGCCGATCGCGAAGCCCGCACGCGGCCCCCACACCGCGCAGATCCACCCGACGATCGGGCTCCCGACCGGCGTGCTGCCGAGGAACGCGATCGCGTAGAGCGCCATGACCCGGCCCACGCATCTCGGGCCGGGCGGTCAGTTGCAATGTGGTGTTCGCGGTCGCGATGAACGCGAACGACGCGCGCACCCATGACGAACAGCGCGACCACCTCGGTCGACAGCGTCGGCGCCGCCGCCGCGACCAGGATCGAGACGCCCATCGCGTAGGTGAGCGCGAGCAGCCGGCGGTACGAGACTCCGCGCCGCGACGCGGCGGCGAGACCGCCGAGCACCGCGCCCGCGCCCATCGCCGAGGTGAGCCCGCCGAACGCCGCCGGCACCGAGGCCGAAGATCTTGGTGGAGATCAAGCGGGATGACCACCTGGAAGTTGAACGCGAGCGTGCCGATCGACCGCCATCATGACCAGCGGCGTGCGCAGCATGCGATCCGACCAGACGTAGCGGAAGCCCTCTCGCAGCTGGCCCTTGGCCCGCGGCACGATCGCGACCGGCCGCAGCTGCGTCGGCGTTCATCATCCAGAGCGCGAGCAGCACGGCGAGGTACGACGCGGCGTTGAAGAAGAAGCAGGGCGCGAGTCCGACCGCTTCGATCACGATGCCGCCGACGGCCGGACCGACGACGCGGGAGCTGTTCATCACGACGCTGTTGAGCCCGACCGCGTTCGGCAGCTCGTCGCGACCGACCATCTCCATCACGAAGGTCTGCCGGGCCGGGTTGTCGACGACGTTGACGAAGCCGAGCAATACCGAGAACAGGTAGTCGAGGAAGACCGTCGCCGCGCCGGCCGCGACGATGAGGCCGAGACCGAGCGCGAGCAGACCCGCGACGATCTGGGTCAGGTAGAGGAGCTTCCGCTTGTCGTAGCGGTCGGCGATCACGCCACCCCACGCGCCGAACAGGAGGACCGGCAGGAACTGCAGGCCCGACTCGACCCCGAGCGCGAACCCGTTGTTGTGCGTCAGGCGCAGGATCAGCCACGCCTGGGCGAGGCGCTGCATCCACGTACCGCTCACCGAGATGATCTGGCCGATGAAGTACAGGCGGTAGTTGCGGTTCTTCAGCGACGAGAACGTGTCGCGCGACCGAGGCGGCGGGCCCGCGTCATGGTTCGGGGATCCTCGATCAGTCGTTCGAGCAGGGTGGCGGCACCGGTCGAGCAGTTCGCGCTCCTCGGCGGAGAAGGTGCGGAGGCGACGAGCAAGGTAGGCGTCGCGGCGACGCCGGATCGTCTCGACGAGCGCCCGGCCGGCCGGCGTGGGCTCGACGAACGCGACCCGACGATCGTGCTCGGACGGAACGCGAATGGCGAGACCCTTCTGCTCGAGCATGTCGACGACGCGGGTGATGGTGGGCGGTTGGACACGTTCCGCCTCGGCGAGCTGCGACAAGGTGAGCCGATCGTCGCGGACGATGACCGAGAGCGCGGAGAGCTGGGACGGCGTGATGTCTTCGGGAGCATGCTGGCGGAGCCGGCGGCTGAGGCGCATGACCGCGAATCGGAGCTGGGACGCCAGCTCGGTGCTCCGGATGTGCTGATCGGTGTTCGCCATACCGTTAGCATAGCTAACTAGCTTGGCGAAATATTCCCGGTCGGCGCGGGGTGGGCGGCAAGTGGGCGGTGGAGGGTCAGCGACGGCGGGAGGTGAACTCGTCGCCGCCGCTGGTGGCGAGCGCCGTGAACTCGGCGAGCGCGGTGCGCCGGTGCGGGTTCGGGATCGGCGCCGGCGGTGGCTCTACGACCGGGGCCTCGGCCGCCGGGGGCTCCTCGGGGGCGATCTCCAGCCGCCCGACGAGTGGCTCGGTGGGGGCAGGCTGGCGGCGGGGGCTGCTTTCGCGGCCGGCGGCGAGCGAGCGGCGGCGCGGGGGCGTGGCGGCCGGCGATGCGCAGCGGCAACGGCGGCGGTTCCGCCGACTGCGGTTCTGCGGACTGCGCCTCCGCGGACTGCGGCTCGGCGGACGCGGCTCCGCGGACTGCGGCTCCGCGGACTGCGGTTCCGCGGACTGCGACGCGGCCGGCTTCTCCAATGCCACCGGCAAGACCGGTTGCGGGGAATCGCTCGGGAGATTCGGCGACCGACGACGGCACCGGCGGGAGCGGCACCGGCGCCCGCACGTGCCGCAGAAGCCCGCGGCGGCAGCAAGCTCGTCTCCGAGCACGACCGCGTGCGCCCGCAGCGATTCGCTGTCGGCGCGGGCTCGATCGGAATCGGCCTCGAGCTCGCCGACCCGGACCAAGAGCGCGTCGCGCTCGTGCTCGAGCGTCGTCAACGCCGCTTCGGCCGCGCGTCGCGCATTCGACGCGTCCCGCGCCTCGCGCCGCAGCTTGCCCAGCGTGCGGTCGATCTCTCGCGACCGGACGTCGGTCGTCTCGGTGTGCTCGCGCAGCTCCGCTTCGAGCTCCGCGACGGCGCGGCACGTCGACGCCACTCGCGCGGCGCCGATTCGGCGTCGGCGCGGGCCGCGACGCGCGTCGAGCCGGCGCGCCCGACTTCCCGGACGCATCGATGCGCGCACTCAGGTCGGCGACTGCGCACCCCGAGCCGGCCGATCTCGGCGTCCCTCTGCTCGACCTGCGCGGTCAGGCGCCCGATCGCGCCGTCGCCGGCGCCGTCAGCTCCGCCACCTGCTTCGCGAGGCGGTCACGGTCGGAGACGCGCGTCGGCGAGCTTCTGTTCGGCGGTCGCCAGTCGGATCATCTCGTCTTCGGCGCCGTGGCGCGCGTTCTCGGTCGCGCGCTGGAGACTGCGCTCGGCCAGCGACCGCGCCGCCTCTGCCCGCTCGAGCTCTGCACGCAACGCGGCCCGCGCCCCTGTTCTTCGCGCAGCCGCGTCGACGTACTCGTCGAGCAGGCCGTCGTGCTCGGAGAGCGAGCTCCGCAGCGCGGTCATCTCGTGCACGACGCGCTCGTGCTCTTCCTGGAACCGCTTCAGCTCGTCGGCGATCTCGGCACGCGCGGCCCGTTCGGCCCGTGTGCGCTCCTGCGCGGTTCGGCGCGCCTCCTCGGTACTCAGCCGCTCGACCTCGCGGCGCAGCGCCGCGGCTTCTTGCTGCGCGTGCGTCCGGGCGTTCAGCTCCTGTTCGAGCCGCTGGTGCTCGTCGGCGAGCACGCGGCGCGCTTCTTCGGCCGACCGGTAGTTCCGCCGGGCCGCGCTCTCGAGCTCGGCGAGACGCTGGCGGATGGCCCGGCGGCCCGTCTCGATCGTCTGCGGGACGACAACCGGATCGACGCTCAGCACCGGCGGCGGAGTCGGCGGCATCTGGGCGCGTTCCCTCTCCGCGAGAAGCTCGTCGAGAAGCAACCGCGATCCCCCCGTGCGGCGCGTCGTGTCGGGAACGACGTCCGCCGGCCAGTGAACGCCTGACCCACGCATGCCAAGTGTTATTTCGGCCACAGTCCGCGTTTTCTTGATCGGACCCGGGAGATTTCGCGCGGTCCGTGGTCAACAGGCGACCGCGATCAGTGCTGCCGGTCGCCGACCACCTCGAGGCCGTCGTCAGGCGGGGCGCCGGTCGCGGGCGAGCGCCTCCTGGGCGATCGACGCCACGTGCGGCCCGATCGGTCGAAGATCCGCGCCGTCCCGAGACCCCGGGCGTCGGCGACCCCCCCACCACGGAGCTCGAACAGCAACCACTCGTCGGCGCGGAACGGCCGGTGGAACCAGATCGCATGGTCGAGGCTGGCCGTGAAGACGTGCTCCCAGATCGGGACCGCGGATGCGCGCCCAGCGCGGCGCCGAGCGGGAACTCGTCCGAGAGGTACGCGAACGCGCACGCGTGCAGCGCGGGATCGTAGCCGAGGTCGCCCCGAGCGCGTATCCACGCGAGCTCGTACGGCTCGGGATCGGCCCGGCGGAGCACACTTCGCCGCTCGAACAACAAGCTGGTCGGTTCGTCGGCGAGGGCGTCGGGCTCGCGCGACCGTCCGCCGGCGCGACCACCGCCTCGATCTCGGTCCCGCCTTCGGGCGCGTGGAAGCTCGCGATCAGGTTCAAGATCGCGCCCCCCGCCTGGTAGGCGACGACCTGGCGCGTCGCGAACGAGCGGCTGTCACGCACCCGTTCGACCTCGTAGAGCACGGGTTGATGCTCGTCGCCGGCGCGCACGAAGTACGCGTGCAACGACTGCGGCCGATGCGGTGGCGTCGACCGTCAGGCACGCGGCGCGCAACGCCTGCGCCACCACCTGACCGCCGTACAGCCGACCCCAACCGAGCACGGGACCGCCGCCGAGGTACGCGTCGGGCTTCACCTTCTCGAGCGCGAGCAGGGACGGAAGATCGGTGACGGGATGGATCGAGACCACGGAGCAGACTGCGCCGCGAAGCGTGTCCCGGCTAGCCGGACGCTCCCGGTCGCGCGTTCCATAGGCGTAGCGCCCGTTCGTCGTGCTCCGAACCGACCACGCTGACGGTCGCCGGATCGAGCGCGAAGCGGGCGCCCGCGCGCGGGTCGAGCCCGAGCGCGAGCGCCACCAGTACCCGCGACGCGTGCCCGTGCCCGAAGCACAACACGTCGCCGTCGGCGTGCCGCGACCCGCTCGAGCACCCGGGAGGCGCGCGCCGCGACTTCGGCGATCGTCTCGCCGCCGGGGACCGGTCCGCGCCAGATCGTCCAGCCGTCGAACTCGCCGCCGCGCGCCCGGATCTCGGGCGTGGTCAGACCCTCGAGGTCGCCGTAGTCCCATTCGCACAGGTCGTCGTCACCGAGGGCATCGGCGAAGCCGGCCGCGGCTGCCGTCGCGCGCGCCCGCGCCATCGGGCTCGTCAACACGAGGCCGAATCGATGCGCGGCGAGCGCAGGTGCAAGTTCGCCCGCCTCGGCCGTCCCCGCCGGGATCAACGGAACGTCGGTCGTGCTCGTGTGGCGTCCGCCGGCGCTCCACTCCGTCGCCCCGTGGCGGACGACCCAGAGCTGCGTTCATCACACCGCGACGTTCGCCGCGGCGGCGCGTAGCCCGTCGCGGAAGTCGGGATGCGCGATGTCCGCCAATGCCGTCGCCCGCTCGCGCACGGTCCGGCCCCGCAGTTCGGCGACGCCGTGCTCGGTGATCACGACGTCGACCTGATGGCGCGGCGACGTCACCGTCGTTCCCTCGGTGAGGTTCGCGACGATGCGCGACACCGTCAGGCCGTTCACCGACGCGGTCGACGGCAGGCAGATCAGCGAACGGTCGCTCAGCTCGAGACCGGACTGCGCGACGAAGTCTTCGTGACCACCGATCCCCGAGTACTGGCGGCCGTGGAGGCGGTCGGCGACGATCTGACCGTAGAGATCGACCGCGAGCGCGCCGTTGATCGACACGACGTGATGGTTCCGGGCGATCACGTCGGGCGCGTTGACCACGTCGACCGGCAAGAACCGGACATCGGGGTTCCCGTCGAGCCACGCGTAGAGCTCCGCCGTGCCGAGCGCGAAGGTCGAGATCGAGACGCCGGGGTACTCACCCTTGTGCGCGTTGGTCACCTTGCCCGCCTGATGCAGGCGCATGAGGCCCGTGGTGAACATCTCCGAGTGCACGCCGTAGTCGCCACCGCTCCCGTCGGCGAGAACGCCCACGATCGACGACGGCACGCCGCCGATGCCCGTCTGCAACGTGCACCCGTCGGCGACGAAGTCGCGGGCGAAGGTCGGCGATCGCGCGGTCGACGTCGCTCGGCGGCGGTTCGTCGAGAACGTACGGCGGCCGGTCGTCGTGGACGATCACGTCGACCTCGTCGACGTGCAGCGCGTGCGGGAAACGCGGCGGGAGACCGAGCGTGCGGGGCAACTGGGGATTGACCTCGACGATCACGAGTCGATCCGGATCCGCGGCGGCCCGGTGCAGCTCCCCGACGGTCGCGCCCGCGTGCAGGGAGAGACTCATGAAGCCCGCGTTCGTCGGGAGGGGTCGCCACCGTGGTCATCACGCGCGGCGCGAACTGCTGGGCGATCGTGACGAACCGCCGGAAGTCGGCCGGGATGTACTCGACGTTCGCACCGGAGTCGCGCAGCACCCGCTCCGCCGGGCCGAAGAACCCGCTGCGCAGCGTCACACCGGGCTTGGTGAACACCGTGAAGAGATCGAGCAGCAGCGCGCCGAACACCTCGAGCGCCTGCCAGTCGTCGCGCGAGCCCAGCGCGTGCAACAACCCGGTCGGGGCGCCGGGACCGAGCGGCAGCGCGAGCGTGTCGGTCGGTCGGAGCAGCGCGGCGGCATCCGCCGCGCTCAACTCACGCGCCGTCACTGCCGGTGTGTCTCGGGAGGAAGGCCCGTCTCGGGAGAGACGCCCGCTTTGGGACCCGCGCCGGCTTCGGGGAGGATCACCGCGTTCACCGAACGGCCCGCGCTGTTGACGCGCTCGAGCACCGCCGTGAGCACGCCGAGCGCCTTCGCCGTCGCCTCGAGGTTCTGGCGCATTGCCTTGGCCTGGACTTCGCCCCGCTCCGCCGTCGCGGTCAGGAGCTCGATGGGTCCGCGGACGACGCGGTCGAGCTCACGCGCGCCGGGCACCTTGCGCACGGCGTCGACTGCCGCGGTCGCGAGCGACGCCGCGTGCCCGACGACCTCCCCGAGGACGCTCGTCTCACGGTCGGCGATCTGCAACACGTGCGCGACATCGCGCTGCGCCTGGTTCGCGAGCCCCACTGCGTCGCGGACGAGGCCGGAGACCGTCGGGTCCTCGGCCGCCTTCACGAGCGTGCGCATCTGGCGTACCGCGTCGCGCACGACCTCCTGCTCGTCGGCGTAACGCCCGCTGCGCGCCTGGGCGCGCACGAACTCCTCGAGCTGGGGCGGCAGCGACACGTCCATGATGTGCCTCCTAGACGGTGAGGACCGTGCGCAGACCGAGACCCGCCGTCATGTCCGCGAAGGCCTCGTTCACCTCGGCGAGCGGGCGCCGGGCCGTGATCATCCCCTCGAGGTCGATGCGACCGGCCCGCCACAACGCGAGGAGGCGCGGAATGTCGCGGCGGCCGTTGCAGCTCCCGAGGAGGCAGCCCATCAACTTGCGCTCGGTCAACGTGAAGAGCACCGGCGGTGCAAGCGTGACCGTCTGATCGATGCCGCCCGCACCCACCATCACCGTCGTCCCGCCGTTGCGCGTTGCCCAGATGCACGACTCGATGACCGGGCCCGCGCCCACGGCGTCGAACGCGAAGTCGACACCAATCCCCCCGGTCAGCTCCTGCACCGCGCCCAGCAGGTCGTCGGCCGTCGGGTCGATCACATCGGTTGCGCCGAAACGCTTCGCCATCTCCCGGCGCTCGGCGACGGGATCGGAAACGATGATCGTCGTCGCGCCGGCCACCCGGGCGCCCTGAGCGATCGACACGCCGATGCCGCCGGCGCCCGCGACCAGAACCGTCGCCCCTTCGGGAACACGCGCGGTGTTGAGCACCGCGCCCACACCGGTCTGCACCGCGCAGCCGATGACGCACGCGATGTCGAGCGGCGTGTCGGGCGCCACCTTGATCGCCCCGGTCTCGGTGGTGATCACGTACTCGGCGAAGCCGCCGAGGCCGACGCCGCGCAGGATGGGGACGCCCTGGCGGCTCAGCGGGGTGTGGCCGTCGGCGAGCGTGCCGGAGTTGATCGAGACCGCGTTCACACAGCAGCCGTACTCACCGCGCACGCACCAGTAGCACGCGTTGCACACCGGGATGGGGGTGAGTACCACATGGTCACCGGGCTCCACCGAGGTGACACCCGCGCCGACCGCGTCGACGACACCCGCGGCCTCGTGGCCGAGCACGACCGGCGCGGCGAAGGGGTAGGTGCCGTTGGCCAGCGAGAGATCGGAGTGGCACACACCGCAGTGCGAGACGCGCACACGCACCTCACCGGCGCGGGGGTCTTCGATGTCGATGTCATCGACGATCGCGAGGGGCTTCTCCGGCGCTTCGAGCACGGCTGCACGCATGGGCCAAACGTAGTCCGTGCGCATGTTCGCCGGCCTTGGCTAGCTTCGGCCGATCATGGACATCTTCGATATCTGGGTCAACCTCGTCACCGAGCAGTCCGCCGAGCAATTCGTGACCCAGGAGGGCTACGAGAACATCCCCGGCTACCTCGGCAGCAACCAAGGTCCGGTCGGAGTCGAGTCGCTCCTCGCGATCATGGACGAGCTCGGCGTCGCGACCGGCGTGTTCACCGGCGGACTCGATCGCGGCACCGACAAGCTGCTCGACATCTGCACGGACCATCCCGGCCGCTTCCTCGTCGCAGCGGGCGTCGGCGATCCGTCGCGACCGGGCCGGCAGGTCAAACGCCTGCGCGAGCTCGCCCGGCATCCCACGTTCTGCATGGTGCGCGTCATGCCGCTCGCGTCGCAGGTGCCGACCAACGACGCGCGGCACTATCCCATCTACCAAGTGTGCGAAGAGCTCGGCATCCCGGTGGGGATCAACGCCGGCATTCCCGGCCCGCGTGTGCGGTCGCGGGTGCAGCACCCGGAGTTGCTCGAAGACGTCTTGATCGACTTTCCCGATCTCACGGTGATCGTCGCGCATATGGGGCACCCCTACGAAGAGCTGCTCATGAACTACGTGCGCAAGTGGTCGAACCTCTACCTGTCGTGCACCGCGTACGCGCCGCGCTACATGGACCCGAATCTCGTCGCGTTCATGAACACCAAGACGTACCGCGGCCGGGTCCTGTGGGGCAGCGACGAGCCGTGGTTCCCCATGCGCCGCTCACTGGCCGAAGCCCGGGCCCTCCCGCTCGACGACGAGGCGATGGCCCTGTTCCTGGGCGGGACCGCCCGGCGGCTCCTCACCAGGAAATAGCCGCAAGTCGGCCTGCCGCGGGGCCGAAACACTGGAGTGCAGTCGACCGACCCATCGACGGGCGCAGGCGCGCCGCGGCCGGGCTGGTACCCGGATCCGTGGCAGGTCGCGCCCACCCGCTGGTGGGACGGCATCACGTGGACGGGCTTCACCACGCCGCCGCCGACCGGCCCGCCTGCGAGCCGGTCGCCCGGCGCCCGAGACGAAGCCCGCGCCCGAGACGACCTGCGCGGCGGCGGGATCGCGATCGTCGGGTTCGCGGGTGCGCTCGCGCTCTCGTTGATCGGCGCACAGCTCGCGGTCTTCGCCGGCGCCCGATCGCTCACCGTGCCGAACGTCGTCGCCGCCCAGTTCGGGTTGTGGGCCGGACTGTGCATGACCGCGTACGTCGTCACGCATCGGCGGGCGGGCGGGACGCTCGCCGATCTCGGCTTCGCGGTCCCGACCGGCAACGAGATCGGGGTCGGGCTCGGCGTCGGCGTCGTCGGCATCATGGTGGCGAGCCGGGTCGCGATCGGTCTGCGCCGCGCTGTTCCCCGACAACGGCGGTTCCCATCTCTTCGTGTCGAGCCGCCCGAGCTACGCGCTCGTCTGTGTCGTCGGACTGCTCGCCTGTGTCGGCGCACCGATCGTCGAGGAGCTGTTCTTCCGCGGCCTCGTGCAGTCGGTGATGACGCGCCGCCTCGGCACGAGCCCGGCCATCGTCTTGCAGGCGATGCTCTTCGGCCTCGCGCACTTCGAGCTGGGCATGACGTTCAACCAGGCCGCCGTCCGGTGCGGGACGGTCATGGTCCTCGGCCTGTTCAACGGATGGCTGCGCGTGCAATCCGGCCGCCTGGGCGCGGGCATGGTGGCGCACGCGACCTACAACGTCATCGTGACCCTCATCACCTTCGGCGCGCTGACGGGATTCGTGGTGCGCTAGCCGCGCGGCGGCTTGAGCGAGTTGCGGGCGCGCCCGCGATCGTTCTGCGACAACGAGACCTTGCGCAGCCGCACGTTCTTCGGAGTCACCTCGACGCACTCGTCGTCGGTGATGAACTCGAGCGCCTGCTCCAACGACATGGCCCGGGGCGGAACGAGGCGGACGAGATCGTCCGACCCGGACGCCCGGTGGTTCGTCAGCTGCTTTTCCTTCGTCGGGTTCACGTCCATTTCGTCGGCGCGCGCGTTCTCGCCGACGATCATCCCCTCGTAGACCTCGACTCCGGGACCGACCAGCATCGCGCCGCGCTCTTGCAGGTTCATCAGCGCGTACGCCGTGGTCATCCCGCGGCGGTCGGCCACCAGGCTGCCGGTCGGACGGGTCCGGAGCTCACCGAACCACGGCGCCCAGCCGTCGAACACGTGATGCAACATGCCGGTGCCGCGCGTCTCGGTCATGAACTCGGTGCGGAACCCGATCAGGCCGCGAGCGGGAACACGGAAATCGATACGCACCCAACCGGTGCCGTGGTTCACCATCTGTTCCATGCGCCCCTTGCGCAGCGCGAGCAGCTGCGTGACGACCCCGAGGTAGTCCTCGGGCACGTCGACGGTGAGCAGCTCGACCGGCTCGTGGCGCTTGCCGTCGATCTCTCGCACCACGACCTGCGGCTTGCCGACCGTGAGCTCGAAACCCTCGCGACGCATCGTCTCGACCAGGACCGCGAGTTGCAGCTCACCTCGACCCTGCACTTCCCACGCGTCGGGTCGCTCGGTCGGGAGCACGCGTAACGACACGTTGCCGACGAGCTCTTGCTGCAGCCGGTTCTCCACTTGGCGAGCGGTGAGCTTCTTGCCGTCCTGACCGGCCAACACCGACGTGTTGATGCCGACCGTCATCGACAAGCTGGGCTCGTCGATGATGAGCGGCGGCAGCGGCCGAGGATCGTCGACGTCGGCGAGCGTCTCGCCGATCGTGACCTCGGGAATGCCGGCCACCGCGATGATGTCGCCGGGCCCGGCCTCCTCGGCGGGAACGCGATCGAGCGCGTCGGTGAGGAAGAGCTCGACGATCTTCACGCGCTCGATGGTTCCGTCGATCCGGCACCATGCGACCTGCTGACCCTTGCGCACGCGGCCGTTGCGCACCCGGCACAGCGCGAGCCGGCCGAGGTACGGCGACGCGTCGAGGTTCGTGACGATCGCCTGGAAGGGCGCGCCCTCGTCGTACTCGGGGGCGGGGATGCGCTCGAGGACGAGCTCGCACAACGGTTTGAGGTCGCTGCCTTCGACTTCGGGATCGAGCGACGCCCAACCGGCACGCGCGTTCGAGTAGACGATCGGGAACTCGATCTGGTGCTCGTCGGCGCCGAGATCGATGAAGAGCTCGTAGACCTCGTCGACGACCTCGGCGATACGCGCGTCGGGGCGGTCGACCTTGTTCACCACGAGGATGACGGGCAGGTGCGCTTCCAGCGTCTTGCGCAGCACGAACCGGGTCTGCGGGAGCGGGCCTTCGCTCGCGTCGACCAACAAGAGCACACCGTCGACCATCGCGAGCGCCCGCTCGACCTCGCCTCCGAAGTCGGCGTGACCGGGAGTGTCGACGATGTTGAGGGTCACGTCGCCGTACCGGACCGCGGTGTTCTTGGCGAGGATGGTGATGCCCTTCTCCCGCTCCAGGTCGTTCGAGTCCATGACCCGCTCGTTGACGTCCTGGTTCGCGCGGAAGGCGCCGGATTGCCACAACAGCGCGTCGACCAGCGTCGTCTTGCCGTGGTCGACGTGGGCAATGATCGCAACATTGCGAAGGTCGTCGCGCGCGGTCATAGAAGAACTCCAATTCGGGGGGAGTTCCAGTGTAGGGGTGGTGGGGGTGCCTCCCCGTCACCGGGGACGCACCCCCACCGGGGTTGCGGGGCGAAATCGCCGGGGACTCAGTGCAGCCGGGTGATCACGAACGGATCGCGAGCAGGGTGACGCCCGGCGGCGCCGATCGAGATGTGCGCGGTCGACAACACGTGGCCGTCGGTGGCGAATCCGAAGCCGAGGAACGGAGCGCACTTCGTGGCGAAGTCGAACCCGTCGGTCCCGCCGTAGTTGTTGAAGCGGAACCGGAGCGCGTGCGCGTTCGGTGCGAGGGTCAGGGAGTCGTTCTTCTCCAGATGCACGGCTTTCACGTCGACGAGCGTGCCGGTGGTGACGATCTCACCGGAGAACACCCGGTCGTGGATGGCGTTGTGCGTCACCCGCACGTGCCATCCCGTCACGTCGTGCCACACGCTCACGCCGGGATCACGCGCGGGACGCCCGTCGGCCGAGACCGGCCAGACATCGTCGTGTCCGGCCCGAAGGCACGTCGACGCCGCGCCGCTCGCATTGCCCGGGTTCGTACTCGTAGTACCGGTCGCGGCAAATGCACTCGTCGCGCCGGCACCCAAGAGCGCTGCGGTCAACGACCCGACCGTGGCGATGTGCTTCAGGTTCATGGTGTCCTCCTGGATGGGTCCCCGCAGGGCGCGGGCGAAACCGTCATCTGAAAGATCGCCGTCGATTGTGAGGAGAACGCGAAGCCGCCGTGCGAAGCACGCGAGCCCGTTCGCAGGCGGTGGCCCCGACGACTTCGGTTTGGTAGACCACCGCAACATGACCCAGAGCAACGGCACGACGGCAGTGGGCTTCGAGGGCGTGCGCGAGGTCTTCGAGGCGAACTTCGCGAAGGGACTCGAGATCGGTGCCTCGTTCTCGGCGTACCACCGCGGTCAGAAGGTCGTCGACCTCTGGGGCGGTACCGCCGACGTCGACACCGGCCGGCCATGGGACGAACGCACGCTTGCCCTGGTCTTCTCCACGACCAAGGGCGCGACGGCGATCTGCGCGAACAAGCTCGCACAAGAAGGTGCGCTCGACGTCGACGCGCCGGTCGCGCGCTACTGGCCCGAGTTCGCCGCGGGCGGCAAGGCGGACATCCCCGTGAAGTTCCTCCTGTCGCACCAGGCGGGCCTCGCCTGGATCGACGGCGACATGTCACTCGCCCAAGCGCTGTCGTGGGACCCGGTCGTCGACGCGTTGGCGCAACAGGTCCCGCACTACGAACCCGGATCGCAGCACGGGTACCACGCGACCACCTACGGCTGGTTGGTCGGCGAGGTGATCCGGCGCATCAGCGGCAAGAGTGTCGGCACCTACTTTCACCAAGAGATCGCGACCCCGCTCGGGCTCGACTTCTGGATCGGCCTCCCCGAGTCGGAAGAGCCGCGCGTCGCACCGCTGGTCGGCGGCCTCGCCGACCCGATGATCACCGAGGACCCCGAGACCCGCGCGTTCGTCGAGGCGATCATGGGACCGGACACGACGCTCGGTAAAGCGCTGTTCGCGCCCGGCGGCGCGCTCACCGACCCCGACGTGTGGAACAGCCGGGTGCTGCACGCCGCGGAGGTTCCCGCGGCGAACGGGATCGGCGACGCGCGCTCGCTCGCGCGCATGTATGCCGCGTGTATCGGAGCTGTCGACGGCGTCCGGATCCTGGGCGCCGAGCAGCTCGACAAGGCGACGACCCAGCTCACCACCGGGCCGAACACGGTGCTGCTCGACATGGACATCCAGTTCGGCCTCGGGTTCATGCTGCGCGGCGGGCTCATCGAGCTGGGCGGGCCCCGCGCTTTCGGGCATTTCGGCGCGGGCGGCTCCGTCGGTTGGGCCGACCCCGAAGCCGAGCTCGCGTTCGGCTACGTGATGAACCGGATGGACCTTGGCCTCGCGGGCGACATCCGCAGCTACGAGCTCATCAACGCCTGCTACGCCGCGATCCGGTAGCAACTCGCCGCGCCGACTCGCGCGCATCGGGTCGTCGCTACCCTGGGCGTGATGGATGCGGCGCCCGCGATCGACCGGACGGCGCCGTTCGACCGGTTGCAGCTCGACGACACCTCGTGGGTCGACGTCGCACGCGGCTGGCTGCAGGGCGCCGACGACGTGTACGCGCACCTGGTGGCCGACGTCACGTGGAAGCAGGGACGCGTGTGGCGCTACGAGCGCTGGATCGACGAACCGCGCCTGGGCGCGGGTGGCTCCGCCGCCCGTCCCGGCCATCCCGTGCTCGCCGATGCGCATACGGCGATCGCGACGAGATACCACGCGCACTTCGACGGCTTCGGCCTGGCGTACTACCGCGACTCGCGCGACAGCGTTGCCATGCATCGCGACCCGCGAGATGCGCTGGCTCGACGACACCGTGGTCGCGATCCTGACGCTCGGCGCGCAGCGGCCGTTCCTCGTGCAGCGGCGCAGCACCCGCGACGCATCGACAGCGCGCGACCTCTCCCCCGCGAGCGGCGACCTGATGGTGTTCGGAGGGCGTTTCCAGTCCGACTGGCTCCACGGCGTGCCGAAGACCCGCCACGCCGTGCGGGGCCGCATCTCCGCGCAGTGGCGGTATACGACCAAGCGCGGCCGGCGCGACACCCAACCGGGCTACTACGAACCCCGCGAGTTCTCGCGCGCGTCGAGAAGGTGAGCCGATGAGCATCAAGGTCGAGTTGAACGAACTGCGCGGCATCGCCGCCGAGCAGGCACCCTTCGCGTATCTGCTCACGGTCTCCGACGATGCGAGCGCACACGCGGTCGCGATCACTCCGACCATCCACGACGGTTCGATCACCTGCGAGGCGGGCAAGCGCAGCTGCGCGAACACCCTCGCGTGGCCGAACGTGTCGCTGCTCTGGCCACCGGCCGGGCCGGGCGACTACTCCCTCATCGTCGACGGTCGCGCGTCGGTCGAGGGTTCCACGGTACTGATCACGCCGCTGCGCGCGGTCCGGCACCGGCCCGCGCCCGGCGGGGGTTCCGACTGCGCCCCCGTCGCGCTGGACTAGCGCTTCGCGTCCGGGTGGACTGGCGGTCGAGCGCCGGCGTCGATCCGGGCGTGATCGAAAATCGCGGCTTGCGCGACCTGCCTCATGCCACCATCGCGGGCGTGGACCTGCTCGACAACCACGTTTGGCACGCCTTGACCGGTCCCCACGCCGCGTTCTCGCAAGGCCGCGGCCTCGCGCTGCGCTACCAACCCGACGTGGCGGTTTTCTCGGCCCTGCCCGACGAAGCCGGTCCGGATGCCTTCGCGGCGCTCGCCGCGCTCGTCGGCCCCGGCGCAACCGCGGTGTTGTCGCGGCCGGCACCGCTGACGCTGCCCGCAGGTTGGGAAATCACCGTCCGCATGAACTCGTTGCAGATGGTCGCGACCGAGCCCATCGGAGCACCCGACGAGTCGTTCGCGCGGCTCCGCGCCGGCGACGTGGAAGAGATGCTTGCGCTCGTCGAACGCAATCGTCCGGGCCCGTTCCGCCCCCGCACGATCGAGCTGGGTACGTACATCGGCCATCGCGAAGGTCTCGCCGCCCGACT
Organism: uncultured Actinomycetes bacterium; assembly: GCA_963839575.1. Classification (GTDB taxonomy): domain Bacteria; phylum Actinomycetota; class Acidimicrobiia; order IMCC26256; family PALSA-610; genus PALSA-610. Next base: position 793,393 of record CAWIVQ010000003.1, read on the forward strand.
CGTCGCGATGGCGGGCGAACGGGTGCACCTCAGCGGATACACCGAGGTGAGTGCGGTCTGCACCGACGACGAGGCCCGCAAGCGCGGTCTCGCGACCCGGCTCGTGCGCGCGGTCGCGGCCGGGATCGAGGGGCGCGGCGAGACACCGGTCCTGCACGTGCTTGCGGAGAACCACGCCGCCGTCCGCGTGTACGAATCGCTCGGATTCGAGATTCGCGCCGCGTTCGAGACGCTCATCGTCCGAGCGCCGATCTGACCTCGGCGACGACCGAGCCCGGCGCGCAGGGTCGGCACCTCCGAGGCGGCGGCGTCATCGACGAAGGGGTCGCCCGAATCCGGCCGCCCCGTCGGAGGGTCGCCGTCGGAGGTCACCGCCGGAGGTCACCGCCGAGGGTGGATCCACGTGAAATCGGCCACGGAGGGCCTCTCTTCGATAGATTCCATACTCATCCGCGTGCCCCCTGCCCGGGTATCTTTCCCGGCCGAAGACCGCGCCGAGATCCTCGCTCGGATCGACGAAGCCCTCGCGAGCGGCCAGCTCACCTTGGGACCGATCGGACGCGAGCTCGAGGCGGCGTTCGCCAAACGGCACTCGACCGAGTACGCAGTCGCAGTGAGCTCCGGAACGAGCGCACTGGAAATCATCCTGCGCGCACTCGATGTCGAGGGTCGCGAGGTCATCGTTCCCGCGAACACGTTCTTCGCGACGGCCGCGGCCGCGGTCCACGCGGGCGCCCGCGTCGTCTTCGTCGACTGCGACCCGCAGACCATGGCCTTCGACCTCGCCGACGTCGAGGCGCACATCACGCCGGCTACGGCCGCGGTGATCGCCGTCCACATCGGCGGGCTCATCAGTCCGGCCGTACCGGCGCTCGCGCAGCTGTGCCACGACCGCGGAGTGCACCTGGTGGAAGACGCCGCCCACGCGCACGGCAGCGCGCTCGGCGGCCGGAGCGCGGGGACGTTCGGCATCGCCGGCGCGTTCTCCTTCTACCCCACCAAGGTCATGGCCGGGGGCGAGGGCGGCATGATCGTGACCGACGACGAAGCAATCGTCGAGGCCGCCCACACCTACCGCGACCAGGGCAAGGGATCGTTCCTCGCCAACTTCCACACCCGTCTCGGCGCGAACTGGCGCATGAGCGAGCCGCACGCGGCGATCGTGCGGTCGCAACTGGGCCGACTCGACGAGTTCATCGCCGCGCGCCAGGCCCTCGCCAAGCGCTACGACGCCGCGGTCGACGATCTCGGGCTGCGGGCCCTGCACATTCCCGCGGATGCACACTGCAACTACTACAAGTACATCGCGTTCCTGCCCGAGGGCATCGACCGCGCCACGCTGAAGCAGACCCTGCGCGAGCGGTTCGACGTCGGGCTCTCGGGCGAGGTCTACGACACGCCCCTGCACCTGCAACCGGTGTTCGAGCCCTTCGCCGACCGACCGCTGCCCGGCGCGGAGTTCATCGGCGCGCGCCATATCTGTCTACCGTTGTACCCGTCGCTCAGCGAGAGTGACGCCGACTACGTCATCGAGTCCCTGGGAACCGTACTCACCGAGATGGGCCTGCATTGAGCAACGAACTGATCGCGATCACGGGGGGATCCGGCTTCGTCGGCTCCCATGTCGTCGACGCGCTGCTGGGCGCGGGCTACGAGGTGCGGGTCATCGACCCCAAGCCCCCGCTGCAGCCGAACGTCGAGTGGGCCGACGTCGACATGCTCGACCAGGACTCGGTCACCGACGCACTGAAGAACGCGCACGCGGTGTTCCACCTCGCGGCGATGGCCGATGTCAACGACATCGTCGCCGACCCGGCCGAGAGCGTCGCCCTCAACACGCTCGGCGTGGCGCGGGTGCTCGAAGCCGGCCGTCGCGCCGATGCGGGTCGCGTCATCCTTTCGAGCACCGTGTGGGTCTACGCCGCCACCCATGGCGACGTCGTCGACGAGACGACTCCGTTCGACCTCGACACCGATCGCCACCTCTACGTGTCGCAGAAGATCGCGGCCGAGATGTTCTGTCGCGACTACGCCACGCTGTTCGGTCGTCCCTACACGGTGTTGCGCTACGGCATCCCGTTCGGGCCGCGCATGCGCAGCGATCTGGTGGTCGCCGCCTTCTTGTTACGCGCGATGCGCGGTGAAGCACTGCGTATCGACGGCGACGGCTCCCAGGAACGTCGTTTCGTCTTCGTCGAGGACCTCGCCGCCGCGCACGTCTTGGCCTTGAAGCCCGCGGCCAAGAACCGCACGTACAACCTGGAGTCGTCCGAGGCGATCTCGATCCGCCAACTTGCGGAGACCGTGCGCGACCTCGTCGGCGACGTCGAGGTGACCTTCGGACCGACCCGGCCCGGCGACTATCGCGCCCGCACGGTCCAAAGCGATCGAGCGCGCGACGAGCTGGGCTGGACGCCCGCGCATACCTTCGCCGAAGGGCTGCGCGAGACGCTGGCCTGGTATCGAGCGCAGCAAGCCGGCTCGTGAGCGATCCCACCCCGCGCCGGATCGCGGTGGTTCCCGCTTACAACGAAGAGCCGATGGTCGCGGCCGTCCTCGAGGAGCTCTACCCCCTCGTCGACGAGCTCGTCGTCGTCGACGACGGCTCCACCGACAACACGCGTGCCGAGATCGAGCAGTGGATGGCGCGCGGACGCCCGAAGTGCCGCCTCCTCGTGCACGAGGTCAACCGCGGTATGTCCGAGGCGTACCACACGGCGCTGACCCAGCTGCGGGAACGGCTCGGTCGCGACGAGTTGAGCGCCGACGACCTCGTGTTCACCGTCGACGCCGACGGCCAGCACGACCTGCAGGTGCTCCACGAGCTCGTCGAGATGACCCACGCCGAGGGCCTCGACGCGAACATCGCCCGGCGCGACCTCTCGTATCACGGGCCGTTCAAGCGCACCGGCAACTGGGTGTTGTCGAAATGGGCGAGCGGGTGGGCCGGCGCACCCCTGCACGATGTCGAGTCGGGTTATCGCATCTTCCGCCTCGGGGCGCTCGCGCACACGCTCGACTTCTACTCCGGCTACCAGTACAGCGAGACCGTCGAGGTCGCGGTCGTGCTCTGCCAGCTCGGGTACAACGTCCGCAACGACCACCTCGTGCCCGTCCCGGTCGCCCGCTCGCGCACCCGCCTACGCGACGCCGCGATCGACCTTGCGGTGATCCCCGTTGCCGCGGGACGGGTCTGGCGGCACGACCCAGCGCGCGAAGCATTCCGCACCGACGCCATCGCGCACCTCTCGATCGCGGGCGTGCTCGGCGTCCTCCTCGCACTCACCTACGCGCACTCCACCGACACGATCCCGACACTGCTGCTCGCGGCGTTGGCCGCGTTCGGACTGGGAGCACTCCTGCGGCACTCCGTGCCGCGTCCGTCGCTCGCGCTGCTGGGGCCGCTGCTCGCCCTCGTCGCCGCGTGGCTGCTCCCCCAGCGCCCCGACCCCGGCAGCGCCATCGTGCTCACCGGCGTGTTCGGCGTCGGCGCGGCACTGGCCGCCCCGACAGTGCGTCGGCCCCGCCCGCTCGTTATCGCGGGCGCGTTCGCAACCTTCGTCGTCATCGCGTTCGCAGGTTCACGCGACACGGTCTTGGGGTTCGCGGTCGCAGCCGTGTTCGTCGCCGCGATCGCGTCCCGCTTCGCCCGGATCGGCCTCCCGCGGACCACCCACCGGATGCGCACGCTCGCGCTCGGCAGCGCGCTCGTCGTCGGCGTGAGCGGACTCACCGGATACTTCGGAGCCAGCACGGTCGGCGCGACCTGGTTCGGCGGAGGCGTCGTCCACGGGCCGCGCACGTCGAGCGAGGTCGCGATCACCTTCGACGACGTTCCCAATGTCGGCGCGACCACGTCGATCGTGAAGATCCTCGATGCCGCGCACGTGAAGGGGTCGTTCTTCATGGTCGGCACGACGGTCGAAAAGTCGCCGCAGGTGGTGCGCGACCTCGTCGCCGACGGCCAACTCGTCGGCAACCACTCCTTTCACCGCGATGACTGGCGCTGGCTCGACCCGACCTATCCCGAGCTCGAGCGTACGCAGCAGGCCTTTGCGCGTGAGATCGGGACCTGCCCGGTCTGGTTCCGTCCGCCCAACGGGCAACGCACGCCGCTGATGGCGCGCGTCGTCAGGAACCATCGCATGCGCATGGCGATGTGGGACGTGTCGGTGAGCGACCGCGGCTCCAACGATCCGAAGGTGATCGCGAACAAGGTGCTCGCGTCGGTCAAGGGCGGATCCATCATCGACCTCCACGCCGGCCTCGACGACACGTCGGCCGCGCACCGGACCGCGGTCGTGGCCGCATTACCCCTGATCCTCGACGGGCTACGCGTGGCCAACCTGCGGCCGGTCCGGCTCGACCAGCTCGTCGGCGGGCCTGCCTACCAGTCCTGCACCAACCCGCGCAGCTGAACCGCGTGCACACGCACGCCGGAGACCGCGCCGATACCGGTACCTCCGGGATTGCCCGCATCGCCGTCGCGCTCCTCGGCGCAGCCTGGATCGTGGTGCTCGCGCTGTATCTCCGGCACTCGATCGTGCTCTCGTCGGACAGCATCAACAACCACGTGCACGTCTGGTACATCGCGCACGATCTGTGGCACCACGCGCGCCTGCCCTGGCGCATGCCGGTGCTCGCACACGGCGAGGCGTACGCGTACCCCTACGGCTTCGTCAACTGGACGACGGCATCACTGTTCTGGCCGCTGTTCGGCGACTGGACGGTGACCCTGTGGACGGCGCTCGGAGCCGTCGGGTGCATCATCGCGACCTTCGCCGCGTTTCCCGAGCTTCGCCGCGGCTGGTGGGCCGCGGCCGTGCTCGCGAACCCGGCGATCCTCGAAGCGCTGTTGTTCGGGCAGCAGTCGTTCGCGTGGGGCGCCATGTTCTTGCTGTTCGGCGTGGCCGCCTGGCGGCGCGGCCACTTCGCATGGGCCGCGATCCTCGTGGGGATCGGTCAAGCCGACCACGCCGCGATCGTCCTCCCCATCGGGCTGCTCCTCGTGGTCTATGCATACGTCGTCTCCGCCGAACAACGTGAGCTGCTGCGGTGGTATCCACTCTCGTGCGCGATGACACTGCCCGCGGTGTGGCTCGTCTTCGTGTCCCCGACCACCGCGCAGAGTTCCCTCGGCGTGGAGATCTCCAACCTCTTCATCACGCTCGGACCGCGCATCATCATCGTGGGCCTCCCGATCATCTGCGTCCTGCTGCAACGCACGGGAACCCGCGCGCTCGCGCCGCTCGGTCTCGGCCTGGCCCTGATCGCGCACCTCGGTTTCGAGATACCGCTCAACGTCGGTCTGCAGTGGAACGCGCTGGTGCACACCGGTACCGACGCGGCAACGCTCGACCCGTACCTCCGCTCACCCGAGTTCGTGCCCGGCGCGACCTACCGCGTGCTGCGCGGCGGCGACGGCAAGATCGGCTTCTACCGCGTACTGCGCGCCGGCGGCCGGCTCGACTCCGAGTTGTTCCCCGAGAGCATGGCGATCCGCAGCTTCCGCGACACCCGCGACTATGCGGCGCTGTTGTGTGACCGCCAGATCGACCAGATCATCCACGACGACAGCTACGACTCCGGCCGCCACACGAACGAGCGGGTGATGATCACGTCGTTGGAACAGGCAACCGTCGGCGGCGTCCGCCTGCGCCGGATCGCGGCAGGTAGCGGCTGGCAGGTCGATGCGGTCGACCGGTCGGGTTGCACGTCGTGACGAGCGCGCCCGCGCGTTGATCGTCGTCACGACCCACGCTCCAGCTCTGGAATTTCCGACGCAGCCATTGATCCGAGGGGCCCGCCTTCGCCCGACGCGGGGCCTTCGCCCACCGACCGCCGGTGCCGTAACCTGGTTCCGACGGTGCGCGTAGGGTGCGCGCCGCGTAGACAGAAGGTACGTGTAGTGACAACTGGAACGGTCAAGTTCTTCAATGCCGAAAAGGGTTACGGCTTCATCTCGCTCGAAGGCGGCGACAAGGACGTTTTCGTCCACTACTCCAACATTGCCGGAAGCGGTTACCGGACGCTCGAAGAGGGCCAGAAGGTCGAGTTCGATGTCGCTCCCGGTCGTAAGGGAGACGAAGCTCAGAACGTTCGCCCCGTCTGACGTTCTCAGCTTGCGAGACGAAGCCGCCGGCCGCACGCCGGCGGCTTTGTTCTTTTCCCGACCGGCCACCGAGCCGGCGAAGACACCTAGCGGGCGAGAGCCGCGTGGCGCAGCTCGTAGACGTGCTGCAACAACGTGATGAGCCCGACCTTCACCGATTCGCGGTTGCGGGCGTCGCAGTCGACGACCGGGATGTGGTCGGCGACACCGAGCGCCTCTCGCACCTCGGGGATCGGGTAGTGGTAGGAGCCCGCGAAGTGGTTGACGCCGACGACGAAGGGCGTATTGCGCGCTTCGAAGTAGTCGAGCGCGACGAAGCTGTCCGCGAGGCGACGCGTGTCGGCCAGCACGACGGCGCCGAGAGCACCGTCGCAGAGGTCGTCCCACATGAACGCGAAGCGTTCCTGGCCGGGCGTCCCGAAGAGATACATGACGAGCGAGTCGTCGACCGTGATGCGCCCGAAGTCCATCGCAACCGTGGTCGTCACCTTCGCGTTCACGAGCGACGAGTCGTCGACGTCCTTCGATGCGGTCGTCATCGCGGCTTCGGTCGTCAGCGGCGGGATCTCCGACACCGCCGACACGAAGGTGGTCTTGCCGACCCCGAATCCGCCGGCGACCACCAGCTTGACCGACGTGACCTTGCGCGCACGCGAAGCGGACTGGTCGCTCGTCGGCTGCGGTCGAGTCGCCGATACCGGCCGCGTCGCCGCGGTGCCGGCCGGCTCAAAGGGCCCGGACACGGTCGATCATCCTCGTGAGGGCCGAGAGCTCGATCTCGACGGGGTCGCTGTAGGTGGTCTCGAGGAGGCCCTCGTCGACGAGATCGCCGACGATGACCATCGCGACACCGAGGGGGACGCCGAGTTCCGCCGCAATCTCCGCGATCGAGATCGGCTCGTAGGAACAATCGACGATGCGCGCCATTTCGAAGCTGAGATCGTCACGCGGCTGGCCAACGGTTTGCACCATCGTCTCCATCTTGAGCGACGAGTCGGCCGCGCGCGTCCGGCCGCCGGTGATGACGAACGGTCGTACGAAGTCGTGAGCCGTCGCGCGCGGCGGAAGCTCGTCCGTCATTGGGCGCCTTTCACTGGAGCACGCTCTCCTTGAGCTCCGCAACCAGCGCCGGGCTGAGTGCGGCACCGACTCGCTCCACAAGGAGGGTCATCTGGTACCCGACCGCGCCCACGTCGCATCGGCGGTCGGCGACGACACCGAGAGAGCTCCCGTCGGAGACCGACGAGACGAAGAGGTATCCCTCTTGCATCGCGACGATCACCTGCTCGAGCTCACCCAGCGCGAAACAGCGAGCCGTGCTCTCGGCCAAGCTCGTCATACCGGCGATGATCGCCGACAGCTGCTCGGCACCGGCGCGTTCGAGTGAGCTCGACATCGCCATGAGCAGGCCGTCGGACGACACCGCGACCGCGTCGGTCACGCCCGGCGTCGCGTCGACGAAGCTCGAAAGCAACCAGTTGAAGTTCCGGACGTCGGCGCTGGCGCTCATGGCATTCGCTCCGTCTGATTGCACCGTCAATGCCCTCTCCGATCATCGATGCCAGCTTCCTCACGAGCCTGTTCGGCCGCGGCACGGAAGGCGGCGAAGAACGCGAACCGCTCGCCGCCGGCGGCGGGCGCCGACGCGGTCGGGTCGGGCTCGGGGACGTGAGCGCCGTTCGTCGCAGCCGCGGGCGCAGCTGCGGCGGGAGTCTCGGCAGGCGCGCGGCGACGGGAGCGGCGCGGCAGTCGCACCGTTGGGAGTCGCGACGGGCGATGGCGGCGCCACGCCTGCGCCCGTGACTGCTTCGGCGGGCGGCGCGCTCGACGACAGGGCGCTGTCGCACCCACGGCGTCTCGAGCTTCGAGTTGCGCCGACCGCGCTTCGGCAGGCGTTGCGGGATCAGGTCCTCCGAGAACGGTGATCCGGAGTTCGACTCCGCGGGCCGGCCGGCCGCGACGTCGACGGCTTCGGCAACCTCGGCGAACGACGCGCGGCGATCCGGCGCGAGGGGCGCGGGACGGTCTGGGTCCACGCCCGACGCGACCGCGGGGGCGGGCAGGCTTGGCGACGGCCCATCGGCCGGTGCTTCGTCGGCGGCCTCGGCCGGTGCCGGCTGCACCTTCGCACCGCGCAGGTCGGCGAAGCTACCGAGACCGAGGCGGGGTCGGGCAGGACGGGCGGGTGCGGGCGGCTCCGGCGTGGTCGGCGTCTCGTCGGCCGACGGCACTGCTTCGGGTTCGGGCTCGGGCTCGGGCGCTCCCACCGCGATGTCGTCGCCGTCGCGGGCACTGAGGGCATCGACCGGGTCCGGGTCGTAGGCCACGTCGATGACGTCGTCGTCTTCGTCGTCGATCGGCGCGACGAGCTGCAACTCGGGCGGCGGGGCGGCGGCGCCCCGGAACGAGATCGGCGCCGCCGATCCGCGGCCTGTGGTCGGCGGCGTCTCGGCACCGGACTCTCGGCGCGGCAATGCCGTGACCGGCCGCTCCGGCTCCGCGCTCGGCGGTACGACCGGCGCCGCGACCTCGGCCGGCCGTTCGTTCGGCTGCACGGGAGCGAGGCCGAGCAGGGCACTGGGCAACGCGACCATCGCGGTCAGGCCCCCGGCCGGCGACGCCGCCAGCTGCACGGTCAGACCGTGGCGAGCCGCGAGCTGCGCGACGACGTAGTGACCGAGGAATCGCGACGGGGCAAGGGTGACGGCATTGGCGGACGAGATCAGCGCGTTGGCGCGCTCGAGGTCGTCCTCGTGCATCCCGATGCCGGAGTCCACGATGGTGATGACGTAGCCGTGATCGTCACGGCGCCCGTAGACCTCGACGTCTGCATCCGGCGGCGAGAACGAGAGCGCGTTCTCCACCAGCTCGGCGACGACGTGACTGACATCGGCCGCGGCGGCTCCGTCGACGCGCGCGTCGTCGACATGGCGCAGCCGCACCCGCCGGTACCCCTCGACCTCACCGAGCGCGCCGCGCACGACATCGCCCATGGCCACCGGCGCGCTCCACGTGCGGGGCGGGGCCAAACCCGCGAGCACGAGCAGTGACTCGGCGTTCCGGCGCATGCGGGTGGCGAGATGATCGAGACGGAAGAGGTGTTCGAGCGTCTCGGGATCCGACTCGTCGTTCTCCAGTTGTGTGATGAACTCGAGTTGGCGGGAGAGCAGGTTCTGATTGCGCCGACCGAGGTTGACGTACGCGTCGGCCACGCTGCGACGCAGCGTCGCCTGCTCGACCGCGAGCGACACTGCACTGTCTTGCACCTTGTTGAGGGCGACCTCGACGTCGTTCACTTCGCCACCGGCGTGGACGCGCACCGGCTCGACCTCGGGCTGGACGATTTCCTCGTTGACCGGTGTCTCGAGGATCTCCTGCACCGCGGTCGGGAGTCGTTGTCCGGCCATCGCCGTAGCCTGATCAGCCAAGGCCCGCAACGGCCGGGTGATCCAGCGGCTCGTGAGCCACAGCAAGGCGATGGCGAGCATGACCGACCCGATGGTCATGGCGATCCAATTGCGCTCCTCGTCCTGCGCCGCCGACGTCAGGCTGCGCGTCCGGGCGGTAACGATCGAAGCCGAGTTCGTCTGCGCGAGCCGCAACAGGTTGAGCGCGTCCGGTCGGACCTTGAGCAACGCCACGAGGTCGGCGTGCAGCGGGTCTCGCGACGCGGCCGTCAGCTGCTTGATGGCCTTGGTGCGCGTCGGCGCATCGACTGCGCCCAGGACCGGTCGCGCGAACACGCCGTCGGTCCGCACGTGGAGGTCGGCGCTGCCCTGGGCCTGGCGGTCGGCCAGTCGGAGCACATCGAGTACCGCGGCCGGATCGTGAGTGATCGACGCGAGACCGGCCTTGACGCGAGCGCCGACTCGACGTCGCTTTGGCGAGCGATCGCATTCAACAACTCCGCGCCGCTGCGCAGCTGCCCGTCGTCGATCGTCGCACCCGAGCGCTGGGCTGCGTCGAGCAGCTGCCCGATCAGACCGGTGTAGCGATCGAAGATCGCGTTCGCCTTCGTCGCGTTCGCCGACGACACCGTCCGCGACGCGCCGTCCTCGGCCTGTTGACGAAGCGGGGCGAGACCGGCGCCCACCTGCTTGAGTGTCAGCCAGTAGTTGTCCTCGGCATTGCCGCCGACGCTACCGAGGAGCGTGCGGAAGTTGCCGAGCGCGATGTCGGTCCGGGCGGTGACCTGCGCGGAGAACTTCGTGTTCTTCTCTGCGACCAGGCCCTGCAGGCCGATCGCACGCAGCGCCTCGTAGTCGCGCTCGTTCTCGAGCGCCACCAGCACACCGGTCGGGCCGGTGGCCGAAGTCGCGAGACCGGCTTCGAGCTTGACCTGTTCGGACCGGTTGTAGGCGTCGCGCACCTGCAGTGCTGCGAAGCTCGCCAACGCCGCGAGCGGCACTGCCAACGTCGCCGCCAACTTCGTCCTGATCGTCAGCTTGCGTTTCACCAGCGATCCCTTGCCCGCGTCCAGTTGTGGAGTGAGCCGAGTCGGGAACGGCCCACCGGTTTGGGTTGTCGGCCGGTGCGGGCCCGTCCCTAAGCCCGATGTCACAGTCAGTGGCAGGCGACGGAGTTTCCGAGGCGGTTCCGAGCTCCCGATTGGGGCGGTTCCGGCATTCGGTACGGCATCGAGTGCGCGGACGGCCCCGGGTGCGCCACCGGGGTCACCCGTGCCAGACTCCGGGCCGTGGCCCGCCGTACGCCCCTGTCCTCGTGGCTCTACAAGGCGTCACGCACGACGCGCGACTTCGAGGTGTTGAGCGGCAAGAACGGCGCCGAGCGTTACGCCAAGCGCCGGGTTCGCCGGGTCGTCCGCCGCAATGGCCTCGGCTGGTGGTTCCGCAAGACCGGGCTCTGACCACCGGCGGACAGGCGCCGGATCGGCCCACATGTCGTGGAGCTGCCACGCGCAGCCCGCGATCCAGAGGAATTCGAAGACGCGAGCCGGGAGGGGCAGAACGGCGACGGCCGAGAACCCGCAGACTGCCGCGCTCAGCATCGGGATGAAGAGGAGCTTTCGCCGCCCGTAGATCGTCACTCCCGCGGTATCGACCGCGCGTCGCAACGCCCTGAGAAGACGCGTGGGGTACGCGATTTCCCTTGTTTCACAAGGGGTATTCGGTTGGCATCGAACGTATGTTCGCCATGCTCGACGAGATTGCCGCGTGGCCGAGGAAAGTCGGTGAGCACGACCGCGTCGGCGAATGGTCGAAATCCGACCCAGAAGGTAGGCTTTCAGGCGTGCGCGTCTCGCTGTTCGAGTTTCCCGACCCGGTCAACGAGGTGTCGTCGAGGCTCGTTGCCGCCGGTGTGGTTGTCTTCGCGACGGCGATCCTCGTCCTCGACGAACCCTGGCTGCTGGCGTTGCTCGCCTACGGCTTCGTCGCGCGGGCGCTTACCGGGCCGACGCTGAGCCCACTCGGCCAGCTGGTGACCCGCGTGCTGACGCCGCGGCTCGACCTGGAGCCCCGCCCGGTAGCCGGTCCGCCCAAGCGCTTCGCCCAGTGCATCGGTGCGACCCTGTCGATCACGGCCGCCGTCTTGCACTTCGGGTTCGGCCTCACCGGCGCCGCGTACGTGTTGGTTGCGTTCATCATCGTCGCCGCCACGCTCGAGTCGGGACTCGGCTTCTGCTTTGGTTGCAAGATCTTCGCGATGTTGATGCGCGCCGGCGTGGTGCCCAACGAGGTCTGCGAACGATGCAACAACCTCGCCGCCTCGCGTTAGCGAAGCGATACCGGCCCGCGCCCGGATAGGCGATCGCGTGCCCGTCCGTAGCCCCATGCAGTGTGGTTCCGGCGCGGGCAAACTCTTCGTGTGCAGAGTAGGAGCACGCGGGTCGATCGCTTGTTGCTCGCCGAGGTGCGTTTTCCGGATTGGCACCCGCGCGTCGGCGAGGGCGGTTGTCCTGTCTTCGGTTATGTCATCCGTCACCCGGACGGGATCATCGTGTTCGACACGGGGGTCGGGACCGGAAACAGTCTCATCGACGACCTGTACCACCCGAAGGTCATCTCGATACTGACCGCCTTGGAGCAGCTCGGCATCGACGAACGCGATGTTGTCGCTGTCGTCAATAGCCACCTCCATTTCGATCACTGCGGTCAGAACGCGGTGTTCTCGCGACGCGATGTTCCGATGTACAGCCAAGCAACCGAGATCGAGATGACACGGACCTTCGGATACTCGGTTCCTGAGTGGGCACTGATCCCCGAAGGTTCGGTCCGACGGGTACACGGTGACGAACAACTGGCGGACGGCGTGATGATCATGGAAACGCCCGGACACACACCGGGGCACCAGTCCCTCGTCGTCGAAACAGCAGCCGGTCCGATCGTCCTCGCCGGGCAGTGCGTGTACAAGACCGACGAAGTCGGCACACGACGAATCGCGCCGGACAACATGCACGACGGCACGTTCGTCGACGCCGGGCAGGATTCACTCGACCGCCTCATGGCTCTCGACCCACGGCAGATCGTCGCGGCGCACGACCCCCGACCGTGGCCCACAGCGCTCCGGTAGCGAGCTGCGGTGCCCAGCTGAACAACCGCCTACTTCGAGACGCAGCCAGGCGGGTGTACCGGTTGTCTCCGTCGGGCCGGCCCCGAGGCCGCTCATCAGTTGCTGGGCCAAGCCCTCGCCGACGTGGGACGTTCGCCCCTACCCGGCGCGCTCGTCGCGGTCGACGATCGACGCATGCCGGACTACGTCATCGAAACACGAACGCTCGACGAGCACGACACGGCCGTCGAGTACGCGACGCTCGCCGTCGCCGAGATCGGACCATGGTTGGGGAAGGCGTTCCGCGAGGTGGCGGCGTATCTCGGGCGCAAGGGCGCGGGCCCGGCCGGGATGCCGTTCGCGCGCTACCACCGTGTCGCCGATGACCGATTCGACGTGGAGGCGGGCTTTCCGGCGACGACACCGACGTCGGGGGAAGGTGACGTCGAACCGTCCGACCTGCCGCGAGGTCTCGCCGCCGTAACCGTGCACGTCGGGCCGTACGGAGCGATGGAACCGGCATACGTGGCGCTCGCCGAGTGGGTACGCGCGCACGATGGAGAGGCGGTCGGCGACGCCTGGGAGGTATACCTCACCGAGCCCGATGCCGACGCCGATCCCGCGACGTGGCGCACCGAGATCGTGATGCCCTACCGCAAGCGATAGGACCGCCGCGTTCAGCGCGCCTGGTACCAGGGTGTGACCGAGACACCCCACGTATGACCGGCAGCCGGGTACAGCATGCTTCCGCGCAACGAGTACCGCGGCTGCGTCGAGACGCCGGCCGGATGATGCTCCGTGGAGAACACGTCCTCACCGTCGACGCGGAAATAGGGCAGGTGCGACGGCCCTTCCGGGTGGGTGAGGGCACGCAGCACCAGCGCGTCGTGCATGACGTACCACGGCTCGCCGGTCGGGCCGGCTGGATGGGAATACACCGGGTACCAGCGGAGCATCGCAACATCGAACTCGGGCGCGCCTCGGGCGGCCAGTGCCGAAAGTCCCGGAACGTCCCGGCTCGACGAATGACCAACGTCACCGGACCCGTCACACGAGTCGACGGGGCGAGCGCGTGCTCACACACGAGCCGCCTCGCGCCGGCGTCTATCGTGCGATTGTGATCCTGCACGGTCTGAGCGTCGACGAGCACGAGTTCGAGGCCCGCACCGGTTGGAGGATCGAACCCGAGGGCGCATGCAAGGCCGCGCTGTGCGTTCCACTTCCGGAAGCGGTGCGGCGCGACGACGGCCGGCTCGATGTCACGATGCTCGCCGAGCGGCTCGGCATGCCCCTGGTCGCCGACGAGGCTCGCGGCGTGTGGGCGCTCGGCCCGGAGACCGCGATCACCGGTCGGGTGCTGACCTCGGCCGTCGCACCGGAGCTCGAGCTGCCCGACGCCGACGCCAACCCCTTCACGCTGTCGAGCCTGCGGGGCAAGAAGGTCGTGCTCGTCTCCTGGGCTTCGTGGTGCGGATGCCGTTTCGACCTCCCGCTCTGGCAGAACCTGCGTGAGCGTTGGGTGGCGAAGGGTGTCGAGGTCGTGACCGTCGCGCTCGACGTCGAGGCGAGCGACGCCCGCCCCTTCATCGAGAAGGCGCATCCGCGGCATCCGTCGCTGATCGACGAAGCGCACGTCTGCGACGAGTTGTTCGGCTTCGTCAATGTTCCGAACGGCGTGTGGATCGACGAGGACGGCATGATCGTGCGGCCGGCCGAGCCCGCGCACCCGGGTCGGAATCCCGCGAACGAGTCGTTCCGCAAGGTCGACCTCACGACCGTGCCGCCCGACATCGCGGAGATGCTCGTCGAGGCGCGCAAGATCAAGAGCGATCCCGACATCTACGTCGAGATGGTCGACGACTGGATCGCGCACGGAGCCGCGAGCCGTTACGCGCTCTCCCCCGACGAGGTCGTGCGGCGCTCCGGCCGACGTACCGATGCCGAAGCGACCGCGGCGGCGGAGTTCGAGCTCGGTCAGTACCTGCACCGGTCCGGCGACCACGCGGCCGCCATTCCCCACTGGCGCGCCGCGCACCGCCTGTACCCGGACAACTGGACGTACAAGCGCCAGGCCTGGCAGTTCGAGGACCCGTTCCGCCAGGGCCCCTCCGCCGTGTACGACAGCAGCTGGTTCGAGGACCTCAAGAAGATCGGCGCGGAGAACTACTACCCGGAGATCGTCCCGTAACGACGACGCGCATCGCAACCGCCGCCGGAGCACGCTCAGGCGTCGTAGAAGAACGGCTCGTGCAGCCCGATGACGGTGCGCTCCCGCTCGGTGGTCGCGAGCGCCGCGGCCTCGGGCGAGACCTGGTTCGACTGCGCGGTGGTGCGTACGCGCTGGGCGATGTCGCGCCGGCCGTAGTGGACCTGGAGGAAATACCGACCGCGGCCGCCCGGGCCCGCGGGCAGCCCACGGTGCCACGCGTCCGAGACGAACAGCGCGACGTCGCCGGCGGCGACCTCGAACCGCACCGGCGGCCGGCCGTCGTACGTGAGCACCTCGGCGTTCATCTGCTCGACGGGCGCGAGACGGCCCGAGCGATGGCTGCCGGGGACGACCGCGGTCGGGCCGTCCGCGCGCGTGCAGTCCTGGAGATACACGTGGGCCGCGACCGCGAACACCGGGTACGGAATGCGGTCGTCCCACTCGACGCCGTCGGGCCGGGGCACGTGGGGCCCGGCGTCGCAGTGCCAGGGACCGCCCACGAAGTCGGGAGGATTGCGCCAGGCCGTATTCGCGATCACATGGCAGTCGTCACCGAGCAGCGGCTCGACGACGCGCAGGATCTCGGGATGACTCACCGCCGACTGGCACGCGGCGCTGCGGTTGAACATCTCGTAGCGGAACTCGTCCTTGTCGGTGCGCACCCGTTCGGGCGCGACGGTCTCGAACACGGCGTCGATCTCGCGCCGCATCTGGGCCACCTCGGACACGCTGAACACTCCCGGCAACCGCACGTAGCCGTCCCGTTCGAGCTGCGCTGCCGCGCCGGGAGCCCGCGCGGGATCGAGCACCGCGAGATTCTTGAACAGCCGGCGGATCACCACGGAGAAGGTACACGTTGGCGCGTGCGTGCGCCAAGATCTCGCGCGGTGAACTGATCGCCCGCTACCGATCGACATGCCGCGGACGCGCCGCGTTGTCCGCCTACGCTGAGCGAAGTGAACGCCCTCTTCGTCGCGATGCAAGGTATCGGCGCCGTACTCGCCGTCGTCGCAGTCGCCTGGGCCTGGCGTACCCGCCACGAGCGACGCGTCTGGCGCCGTACGCGGCACGACACCGCGACCGTGGCCATCGTCCTCGAGCTCGAGGAGAGAGTCCGCGAGCTCGACCGCACGTCGGTGCCGGTCGACACGAGATGACCGTCGACGCGGTACGCGCCCGGCGAGTCCGAAGCGCACGGATCGCGATCTTCGGGCCCGCGGCGACGGGGCTGGTCGGTGTGGCGCTCATCGTGGCCGGAACCATCGGCTACGTGTCGACGCGCGAGAGCGGCGCCCGCACGACGCCGGTCACGCCATCCCCGTCCGTTCCCGCGACACCTCCGCGCGACGGGTTCGCGCTCGTCGGCGCCGACGGCCGGCTCTACCCGTTCGGCGATCTGACGCGCCCGCCCCTGCCAACGTCGAGTGCCGGCGCGGCCCCGGCCGCGCGCCGGTCCCGGGCGCTAATCGTCGGCGCCGCGGATGCGTACACCGGCGGCGTATGGATGGCCGCGACCGACGGGCACGTGTACGCGGTGAACGCACCCGCACTCGGCGACGTCGCGCTCGGCAATGGCGCTGCGCCGATCGTCGGGATCGCGAGCGCGGCCGACGGACACGGGTATCGCGTCGCCCGCAGCGACGGCCACGTGTTCACGCTCGGCGCACCGACGCGCCCGCAGCCGTCCGTCGCCACGACGAAGGCGCGGCGTCGTCGGCATCGCCGCCGCGCCGATGTCCGACGGCTATTGGCTCGCCCGTTCGGACGGAACGGTTGTCGCGGTCGGTGCACCCCGGCTCGGCGGCGTGAAACTCGCGGCCGGCGCCGCACGCGTGGTGGGGATCGCGGCGACGCCCGACGGGCGCGGTTACTGGCTCGCAACCTCCGACGGCCACGTCTACGCGTTCGGTGCCCCGTTCCGGGGCGATCTCCCCGGAACGCACGTGCGAGGCCGGGTCGTGGGCATTGCCGGGTCTTCCGCAGGCGGCTACTGGCTCACCGGCGCCGACGCCAAGGTGTACACGTTCGGCGCGCAACCGTCGAGCCACCCGTCGAGGGCCGAACCCAGCGCCCCGATCGTCGCGATCATTCCGTACTGACCGGCCGTCGGTTCCGAGCCGCGCTCACGTCAATCCGCCCACTCGGCGTCGTGGCCGGGCGCGGGCAACTCCTGCCGCGCACTCGATCGTCCACGTCACCAGCGCGCGACTCCACTGCCGCCCGGCGTGGCGGGCCATCTCGGCCGCGGCTGCTTCGGGACCGAGCGGCGCGCGATACGGACGCGGCTCGGTGAGCGCGTCCCACGCATCGCACGCACCGACGAGCGCGACCGCGAGCGGAACCTGGTGCGCGGTCGCGCCGTCGGGATAGCCGAGACCGTCGAACCGTTCGTGATGCCAGCGCGCGAACGGCGCGAGCGGCGCGAGTTCCGGGACACCGGACAGCCAGCGTGCACCGACGATCGTGTGCTCACAGATCGCCATCCGCTCCCGCTCGTCGATCACGAAGTCCTTGTGCAACAGCGCCGGTTGCACGTTCAGCTCCCCGATGTCGTGCACCAGCGCGCCCCAGTAGATCTGTGAGACGAGCGTGTGCGGAAGGTGCGCGTGGCGAGCGACCCGGACCGCGAGCGCGGCGACGCGGCGGGCGTGCGCGAACGCGTCCGGGCGCATCCGCTCGAGCTGACCGACAACGGTCGCAGCCCGCGCTTGCGCCCGTGCGCTCAACTGCCCCGGCCCGTCGTCATCGTCGGCCACCACCCAAGGATCGGGACGGCCGGTTGTCGCCTTGAGGAATCGGGCCGGGCCGGCGGCTACGGCTGCAAGAGGAGGCCGATGCGGCGGGATGCCACCCGCAGGCCGACCGCGCCCATGACCACCAGGTAGGCGGCGTGCGCGACCAGCGTCCAGTGGAGGTCGCCGAGCACGAGCGACCGCTCCAAGACGACCCCTTGGTACAGCGGCGTGAACCTGATCACCGCCTGGAGCCCCGCGGGATAGCGCGACAGCGGGAAGAACGTGGCCGAGAACAAAAAGAGCGGGATCATCGCCATATTGACGTAGTCGAAGTCGACGAACGACCGCATGTAGGTGGTCGCCGCGAGCCCGACGCCCGCGAACCCGAGTCCGATGAGGACCGCACCGGGCAGCGCGAGCACCGACCATCCGGAACGCAGATCGCCGAACGCGAGCATCGTCAGGAGGAACGCGCCGGAGTACGTCGCGCCGCGTAGCAGCGCCCAGGTGACCTCACCGACCGCGACGTCACGCGGAGAAAGTGGTGTGGCGAGCACCGCGTCGTAGGTGTGCGAGTACTTCATCTTCACGAAGAAGTTGAACGTCGTGTCGAGCAACGACCCGTTCATCGCCGCGATCGCGAGCAAGCCGGGCGCGACGAACGATCGGTAGGCAATGACGTGGCCACCGACATCGAGATCGCCGACGAGCTTGCCCACGCCGATGCCGATCGACAACAAGAAGAGCAACGGCTCGACGAAGCCGCTCAAGAAGATGTACCAGATGCGCCGGTAGGCCAAGACGTTGCGCTCGACGAGTCGCCATGGCCGCCGCCGCCACCGCACGAACGGCACGCTCAACACCGTGGTCGTGCTGTGAGTCGCGGTCACGAGCTCAACCGCTTCGTGAAGCTCCGCACGCCGAGATACGCGCCGACCGCGATGCAAGCCACGAGGACGGCCACGTGCAGGACCACGGGCGCCGCGTCGAAATGTCCCGTCGTCGCGGCGCGCCCGAGCTCGACTCCGTGCCATAGGGGCGAGAGCACCGCGAGTGGACGCAGGCCACTCGGCAGTTGGCTGATCGGGAAGAACGTGCCGGAGAACAAGAACAGCGGCAACACCCCGAGGCGCATGATCATGGGGAACGACGCGTCGGAGTCGACGGTGATCGAGTACGCGGCGAGCAACGCGCAGAACGCGGCCGCGCACAGACCCGCGGCGGGGACCGCGAGGATCCCCCACACCGACGGCACCGCGCCGAGGAGGGCGGCGACGGCGAGGAAGGCGGCGGCGCCGAGCATGGAACGCAGCGCGGTCCAGAGCACGAAGCCGCCGTAGAGCTCACCCGGACCGATCGGCGTCGCGACGACACCGTGGAATTGCCGCATCCATTTCGCGCCGCCGAGCACCGGCCACAACGATTCCCCCGCGGCCAGCTGCATCGCGCTCGCAACGAGCAGCCCGGGCGCGATGAAGTCGAGATACGTCAGGCCGCCGACCGAGCCCGTGTGCGCGCGCACGAGCCCGCCGAGGCCCACACCCATCGCCGCGAGGTACAGCGCGGGCTGCACGAACGTCGTGAACGCGAGGCCGCGCCACAACCACGCGTAGACGAGCGCCTCGCGCTCGACGACCCGGATCAGCGGTGGCGTCGACACCGGGCTCAGTCCTCGAGGGTGCGGCCGGTGAGGATCAAGAACACGTCCTCGAGGCTCGCGCGCCGCACGAACATCGAGTCGGAGTCGAAACCGTCGGCCGCAATCGCGCCGGCGGTCGAGTCACCGGCATCGGAATAGACGAGCGCGCGGTCGGCCAGGACCTCGACCCGTTCCCCGAAGCCCCGGAGCTTCGCCGCGGCCGACGCGCCGTCGACGTCGATGGGGAGCCGTACCTCGACGACCTCACGCGTGACGTGGTCGGCGATCAACCGGCGCGGGGAGCCCTCGGCAACGATGCGCGCGTTGTCCATGATCACGAGCCGATCGCAGAGCTGCTCGGCCTCGTCCATGTAGTGCGTGGTCAAGACGAGCGTGACGCCGCTGCGCTTGAGCTGATACAGCCGGTCCCAGAGCAGGTGCCGCGCCTGCGGATCGAGACCGGTGGTGGGCTCGTCGAGGAGCAGGACCTCGGGCCGGTTGATCAGCGAGCGGGCGATCGTGAGGCGGCGCTTCATCCCGCCCGAGAGCGGGTCGACGCGCGAGTCGCGGCGATCGCTCAGCTGGACGAAGTCGAGCAGCTCGGTCGCCCGCTCGCGGATCTCGGCGCGCGGCAGGTCGAAGTAGCGGCCGTAGATCATCAGGTTGTCCCACACCGTGAGCTCGGTGTCGAGATTGTCTTCTTGGGGCACGACGCCGAGCCGGGCCCGGATCGCGGGGCCGTCGTGCGCAGGATCGAGCCCGAGCACCTGCAGCTCACCGCCGGAACGGGGTGAGACGCACCCGATCATCCGCATCGTCGAGGTCTTGCCCGCCCCGTTGGGGCCCAAGAAGCCGAACGCCTCACCCGGCTCGATCGAGAAGTCGATGCCGTCGACCGCGACGAAGGAGCCGAAGCGCTTCACGAGCGCCCGCGCCTCGATCATCGGTGCAGCCACGGCGAGCGACGCTAGTGGCGCCCGAGGGGGTGACCTTGCCGATTTACGCCGACCCTGATCAGAATCTGACATCAGCCTGTGGTCGCCGGGGCGAGTCCGCCCCGGGGCATGCTCGGTGCCCGCCGACCGATCACGATTACCGTCGACGCACAGTGCGCGATATGGACGGAAGCGATTCCCGAATGGCCATCCGGACGGCAGGTCCGAGATGAGCGGCACCTTCGTCGTTCGCCCGCGCCCGCGTCGATTGCCGCGCGTCGAGGGTTGGCCCATGGTCACCGTGGTCGTCGCGGTCGCGGGAGTACTGGCGATACTCGCGATCGCACTGGGTTGGCGCGGCTCCGACCTGCCCGCGCAGATCTTCCGCACGGAGCTCTTCCGCCGCGACGGCTTCGTCCTCTGGAACAGCCAATGGTTCGGCGGCCACGCGCTCCTCGGTTACAGCGTCATCGCTCCCGCCGTCAGCGCGCCGATCGGCCCGCTCGCGCTCGGCGCCATCAGCGGCATCGCGTCTGCCGTCATCTTCGAGCGCATCCTGCGCTTCTCGTTCGGCCCGACGGCGTGGCTCGGCAGCCTGTGGTTCGCGCTCGGCACGGTCATCAACCTCATCGTCGGCCGCACGACGTACGCCTTCGGCGTGGCGCTGGCGCTCGCCGCGATCTACGCGCTGCAACATCGCCGGGCCGTCATTGCCGTGGCGTGCGCGATTCTCGCTTCGCTCGCGAGCCCACTCGCCGGCGGGTTCCTCGCGATCGTCGCCATGGCCTGGGCGGCATCACAGCCCGCGCAACGCAAGCCGGCGCTCGCGCTCCTCGCGGGCGCAACCGTGCCGATCGCCGCCATCGCATTGATGTTCCCCACCGCCGGCTCGGAGCCGTACGAACCGTGGGCGTTGATCTGGGACCTCAGCCTCTGCCTCATCGTCGCGATCGCCTTGCGCCGCTACCAGGCGGCGCGCTGGGGCGCCGCGCTCTTCGCCCTCGTCGCGCTCGGCGTCGTTCGTCGTGCCCAGCGCGCTCGGTGGCAACGTCAGCCGGTTCGATCAGTACGTCGCCGGGCCGCTCCTCGCGTGCGCATTGCTCCCCCGCCGGCGCCTCGTACTCGCCGTCCTCGCCGTCCCGCTGCTGATCTGGCAGTGGTTCCCGGCGGTCGACGGGATCGCGTTCGCCGCGCACCGACCCGTCGACGCGCTCGAGCTACTACACACCCGTCCTCTCGTTCCTCGAACACGGGACGACCGCGTTCGGGCGCGTCGAGATCCCGTCGACGTACCGGCACTGGGAAGCCGCGTACGCGGCGCCGCACGTGCTGCTCGCCCGCGGCTGGGAACGCCAGCTCGACATCGCGTACAACCCGATCTTCTACTCCGAGCCACTCACCGCCGGGACGTACCACGTGTGGCTCCACGCCAACGGGGTCGAGTTCGTCGCGCTGCCCGACGCGCGGCTCGACAGCTCCTCGCTGGCCGAGCGCGCGCTCATCACGGGTGGTCTGGCGTACCTCCGTCCGGTCTGGCACGACGCGCACTGGCGCGTGTGGCGGGTCGACGACTTCGGCGGACTCGTCGACGGGCCGGCCACGCTGCAGTCGATGTCACCCGACCGCGTGACGCTGCAGGTATCGGGGACGTCCGACGTCGTGCTGCGCGTGCGCGCCACCAGCCACTGGGCGGTACGTCCGGGAGGTTGCGCAGACGCGACCGACGACGGCTGGACGCTGCTGCACGGCCTGCCGCTCGGAACCGTGACCCTCACGCAGTCGCTCGCGGGAACGCCCTGCCCCGACTGAGTCGCGACCGCGGAATCAGTGCGACGTGTAGTCGATCTCGCCCGCGCCCTTGACCGCGACCGCGAAACAAAAACAGTGGATTGCTCCACCGCCGGTCGGCCGCAGGCTGTGCACCTGGTCCGGGGGGATGTAGACGAGATCGCCGGGCGCGACCTCACGCTCTTCGCCGTCGATCGTCATCACACCGCGCCCCGACATCACGAAGTAGAACTCGTGGGTCGGATGTGAGTGCGGGAAGACGTAGCCGCCGTTCGCGACCTCGAACTCGTTGACCAGCTCGAGGTGACCACCCTCGGTGAGGTCCTTCATCTCGCGCGGATGCACGAGATACCAGACCGGCACCGTGCCGTTGTGCTCGACCTCCGGTTCGACGTCAAGGATCGATCGCACGTCCACTGCACGTCCTCCTCGTTCGGTTACGGCTTCGGAATTTGGCGTCACCGTGTGTCTCGGCAGCATCGCGGCGTGCGGAGGGCACGTCAATCCGGCGTCCAGCGGCAATACTTCCGGGCGTGCATGCAAGCCGGATGAGCGCGGGAATCGCGCTCGCTCTCGCGGCCGTCGTGGGTGCCGTCGTCGTCGTGGCCAAGCACGACGCGCCGAACAGCAACGCCGCGACCGAGTCCCGCCGCGCCGCCGCGTCCACGTCGGCGAAAACCCGTCTCCCGTCGTCGACCGCAGCCCCGACGACGACCGTCCCGGCCACCACGACGACCACCACCGCCCCGCACCGCGTGGCCGACGACTTCGTGCTGACCCACGTCACGACGATCAACGGCCGGATCTCGCCGAAATCCGTCGACGCGACCGACACCGGGCTCGTGTTCGCGCAGAACATGATGTACCAGCACACGATGACGGTCTACGACGCCGCCTCCGGTGCGCTCGTCAAGACGATCCCCGACGGAGTCGATCTCGCGCAATTCGGGATCGCGGGCCATCCCGGCGTGTCGCGCGGCGCGCCGGTGGAGGCCGCGGTCGACTCCGCCCACAAATACATGTTCGCGAGCAACTACTCGATGTACGGCGCGAACTTCGGGCCCGAAGGCTCCGACAATTGCGGCGGTCCGGGCGGGCTGAGCCCGAGCTACGTCTACCGGGTCAGCCTGAAGACGCTCACCGTCGACAAGGTCGGTCAGGTCGGCATGGTGCCGAAATACGTGGCCGTCACGCCCGACGACAAGTACGTGCTCGTCAGCAACTGGTGCAGCTACGACCTCAGCGTCCTCGACTACGCAACGCTGCACGAGGTCCGGCGTATCCACCTGGGTGCGTATCCCCGGGGCATCGCCGTCGACGGGGCCAAGGACGTCGCCTACGTCGCAGTGATGGGCAGTTTCGACGTGGCTCGCATCGACCTGCAGACGTTCGCGTTGTCGTACTTCCGCGGCGTCGGCAACTCACCGCGTCATCTCGTGTTGTCGAACGACGGCCGCCGCCTGTTCGTCACGCTGAACGGCGACAACCGCGTCGTCGCCGTCGACACCGCGACGGGCCAGGTGGTCGCGCGCACCGCGACGGGGACGCAACCCCGGAGCATGGCCATCTCGTCGGATGGTCAGGCGCTGTACGTCGTGAACTACGGCTCGAACACCGTGTCGGTGCTCAAGGCCTCCGATCTCAGCGTGGTGCACACCTTCGGGGTTCCCGATCACCCGATCGGCATCACCTACGAACCCACGCAGCACCGGGTGTGGGTCGCGTGCTACAGCGGCGCGATCCTCGTCTTCGCCGCCTGAACCGGGCCTGAACCGGGCCTGACCCGGGCCTGACCCGGGCCCGGCGGCAGAGGCCGCGACCCAGGAACTACGGGCTCGACGCCCGGCTCGTACAACCTTTGTCCCAATCCTTACCGACCTCAGAGATGACCCTCATTCGAGTTGACGATGATTGTCGTCATGAGTACCTCCCCCCAGAGCCGCCGACTCCGCCGGGATCGGGATGCCGGTTTGCTCCGGATCGGCCAGCTGACCCGCTGGTCGCTGGTCGGCGCCCTGACCGGGACCGGCCTCTTCGCCGGCCTCGCCGCCGAGGCCGGCGGAGCGACCACCAAGGCCGCGAAGACGACCACGAGGACGGCCGTCACGAGACCGACCAGCGTGAAGTCGACGCGCACGAGGTCGGCGACCGCGAAATCGACGGCCACGACCGCCACCACGACCGGCGGCGGTTCCTCCCCCGCGGTGACACCGGGAACGGCGGCGACCTCGGCGGCGACCTCGGCGGCGACGACCCCGGCCACCGCGCCGGCCACCACGACGACGACCCAGCCTCCCGTGGTCTACGTCCCGGACACGTCACAAGCATCGGTGTCGATCGTCTCCGGAGCTTCGTGATGGGCGCGCTCGTCCCGAACGCGACCCTCTGGTACATCGCCGCGGGACCGGATTCGTCGCGGTCATCTCGCTCACGATCAGCGTGACGCTCGGGATCATCACGACGATGCGCTGGAGCGCGGCCGAGTGGCCGAGGTTCGTCATCGCGATGCTGCACAAGAACATCTCGCTGCTCGCGGTCGTCTTCTTGGCCGTCCACATCGCGGCGACGCTGTTCGACCCGGTCTCACCGGTTCACCTCCTGAACGCGATCATCCCGTTCACCGGTCGCTACCGCCCGCTCGGCATCGGTTTCGGAGTCGTCGCGATCGACCTGCTCGCCGCGCTCGTGATCACGAGCTTGCTCCGCAAGCACATCGGCTACCGCGTCTGGCGGGCGGTGCACTGGAGCGCGTACGCGTGCTGGCCCGTCGCGATGCTGCACGGCCTGAACGTCGGGCTCCGACGTCAGCACGCCGTGGGCGCGCGCGGTCTACGTCACGTGCGCGACGTTGGTGGTCGCCGGGATCGGCTGGCGGGCCACCGCCGCGCTGGTGGCGTCGGCGAAGCGCCCGGCGGGTGCCGTCGCGTACCGGAGCGCGGCCCGATGACCGCCACTGCCCAAGCGTCCGCGACCGCAGGAACCGCAGCGCCGCGGCTCCTCCCGCGGCCGTCGGCTCCTCGCCTCGTCGATCATCTCGGCCGTCTGGGCCCCGCCCCGCGGCTCGGCCACGAGTTGATCGGCGAGGTGGAGCGGGCGGGCCTGCGCGGACGCGGCGGCGCCGGTTTCCCGACCGCGATCAAGATGGAGGCCGTGCGCCACCGCGGTGCGCGCCTCGTGAAGAGCCGTACGCCGATCGTCGTGGCGAACGGCACCGAGGGCGAGCCGCTCAGCGTCAAGGACAAGACCCTGCTCGTGCACGCCCCGCACCTCGTGCTCGACGGGATGGTCGCGGCCGCACGGGCCGTTGGCGCCGACGAGGCCGTCGTGTGCATCGACCGCAATGCGCGACCCGTCTTGCAGGCGGTGGAGCGGGCGATCTCGGAGCGGCGGCGCCTCGCTGATGGCATCACGTTGCGCACCGCGGCCACGCCCGCGCGCTACATCGTCGGCGAGGAGACCGCGCTGGTCAACTGGCTGAACGGCGGCGACGCGAAGCCCACCTTCACGCCGCCGCGGCCCTTCGAGCGCGGCGTCGACCGTCGACCCACGCTCGTCGACAACGTCGAGACGCTCGCGCACGTCGCGCTCATCGCGCGCTTCGGCGCGAAGTGGTGGCGGAGCGCCGGAACGCCGAGCGACCCGGGCACCATGCTCGTGACGCTCAGCGGGGTCGCGCGGCCGGGCGTCTACGAAGTGCCGCTCGGCACCGGGCTGCGCGACGTCTTGCGCAATGCCGGCGCGCACGACGTGGCCGGTGTGCTCGTGGGCGGATACTTCGGCACGTGGCTCACCCCGCGTCAGGCTGCGATGGTGACCCTGTCGGCCGACGACCTGAAGGCGATGGGCGCCGGGCTCGGGTGCGGCGCGATCGCGGCGCTCCGCACCGACGCGTGCCCGCTCGCCGAGCTCGCGCGAGTCACCCGCTGGCTGGCGAACCAGTCGGCCGGGCAGTGCGGATCGTGCGCGAACGGGCTCCCCGCGATCGCCGGCGCGATCGAGCACGTCGCCACGGGCGGCGACCAGAACGCAAACGCGGAGGCCGCGGCCCGGCGCTGGCTCGACATGGTCGCCGGTCGGGGCGCGTGCAAGCTCCCCGACGGCGCCGTCCGCTTCGTCTCGAGCGGGCTCACGGTATTCGCCGATCACGTCGCCGAGCACGCGGCGCACGGGCGGTGCGCGGCGTTCGGTCAACCGGCGGCGCTGCCCGTCCCCCGCGCGGAACGGTCATGGCGATGAAGAAGCGCCGAGCGGAGCTGCGGGTGAACCCGATCATGTGCGTCGCCCACGGCCTGTGCGCGGAGCTGTTCCCCGAACGGATCACGCTCGACGACTGGGGCTACCCGATCATCGACCCGAAGCCGATCCCGCCCGAGCTCGAGGAACACGCGCGCCGGGCGACCGACGCGTGCCCGACCCTCGCTCTGCTGCTCGAGCGCGTGCGACGCTGAAACGAGACGCGAGCGGGCCGGGACACCGGCCCCCCTCGGTGCCGCCTGATCGACCGGCGGTGAGGCAAGATCACGGCCATGCGATTCAGCTACGCCGAGACCTTCTGTGACCCGACGTTCCTCGCGCCGCTCGCGCAGGCCGCCGAAACGGCGGGCTACGACTCGTTCGTCGTGCCCGACAGCCTCATCTTCCCCGCCGAGTCGGACACGCTCTACCCGTACACCGCCGACGGCGACCGCGCCTTCCTCGAGGACAAACCGATCATCGAGCCGTTCACGCTCATCCCCTACCTGGCGGCGCAGACGGAGCGGATCCTCTTCACCACGTTCGTGCTGAAGCTCGCGGTCCGGCCGGTCGTGCTGGTCGCCAAGCAGGCCACGAGCATCGCCGTGTTGTGCGAGGACCGCCTTCGGCTCGGCGTCGGCATCAGCCCGTGGCCCGAGGACTTCGCGGCGATGGACGTACCGTGGGAGCGACGCGGCAAGCGCATGGACGAGATGGTCGACGTGTTGCGCGGCCTCATGACCGGCGACTGGTTCGAGTTCCACGGCGAGGTGTTGGACCTCGACCGCTGCAAGATCTGCCCGACGCCGGCGACTCCGATCCCGCTGCTCGTCGGGGGCCACGCCGACGTGGCGCTGCGCCGCGCCGCGTGGGCGGGCGACGGTTGGATCCACGCGGGCGGCGATCCCGCGGAACTGGGCAACATGGTGAAGCGCGTGCACGCGTTGCGCGCCGAGTACGGGCGCGCGGCCGAGCCGTTCGAGGTGCACGCCATCTCGCTCGACGCCTTCTCGGTCGACGGCGTGCACCGACTCGAAGACCTCGGTGTCACCGACGTGATCGTGGGCTTCCGGTACCCGTACACCGTCGACCCCGACACGCAGCCGCTGCAGGAGAAGATCGACCTCCTGAGCCGCTTCGCCGACTCGGTGATCGCGAAGGTGTGAACGCGCGCTACGAAGGCGCGTCGTAGACGTCCTTGCCAAAACACGCGAGACCGGGCGCACCGGCGAAGCCGAGATGTGAGAGCCCGAACACGTCCTCCAGGCTGCAGAGCAGCGCGTAGTGGTTGTACGGCGTCGGATCGGTCGTGCCGCCCCGCACGCGCGCCGACAGCACGAGCGTCCCGATCCGGCCGCCGCCGGGACCCCCGAGCCCCGGCTGCGCCACGTTGGGCGCCGGCGGCGTATGGCAACACGCCGCGGTGCTCGCGATTCCCGCCTCGTCGAAGGTGATGACGAGCATGCCGTCGGCCTTGTAGGCGGGGGACGCGAGGATCTTCGGCACCTCGGTCGACAAGAAGCGATCGGCCGAGACGAGCCCTCCGGGCTCGCCGTCGACGCAGGGTTTGTCGTGGCCGTCATGGCAGACGTTCGGCGTGATGAACGCGAGATCGGGGGTCGTCGCCACCGACTTCAGGTCGGTCGCCGAGCGCGGTGAAGTCGACCACGTTCTGTCGCGCACGTCGGCGAGTCGATGATCGAGTGGAAATAGACGAACGGGTCGTGGCGCGTCGCGTACATGTCCCCCGGCTTGGGCGCGATCGTCGTGTCGTTCGCTCCGATCGCGGGGTGCCGGCACGGCGTCGTCATGTCCTCCATGTAGCCCCGCCAGGTCTTCCCGGCCGCGGTGAGCTGGTCCGCGATCGTCTGCACCGACTTCGGGTACACGCAACCCTGGCCGAGCGCCTGGCCGTACTCGGCCGTACCCGTCTGCACGAACTCGCGGTACGTGGTGCAATCGCTCTGCGTCGCCGAGTTGGGCGACTGACCGCTGATCTCGGCGATGTAGTTGTCGAGGCTCACGTGCCCGATGCCGTAGTACTGCGTCAGCAGCTTGCCCTGCGCGGCCAGTGTGGTGTTGAGGTAGCGCGCGGGCGATCCTGCGCCCCAAGACGTCGCGTAGTCCTCGTTCTCGAGGTTGATGACGAACACGTGACCTATCGGGCGCGGTCCGGACGCGTCGGTGGTCGCGGTGGTCGCGGTCGTGGTCGTGGTCGTGGCGGCGCTCCCGGCGCCGGTCGACGACGGGCGCGGCCTGTTTCGACGACGACGAACACGCACCGAACACGAGGACACAGCTCACGAGCGCGGCAGCCGCCGAGATGCCTCGTGTCGTCACCGGAGTGCTCATGACCGGAGCTTGTCGCCGCCGTCGACAGGGCGCAAAGCCGACCGGCGATGGTGCCGGGGTCGGCCCGGTGGGTAGCGTCGGGCGGAATCGTCCACCACCCCCGCCTGTCGCCCCGGAGGGCACCCATGGACTATCGACGACTCGGCCGAACCGCGTTGCGCGTCAGCCCGATCTGCCTCGGGACGATGAACTTCGGGCCGCTCACGAGCGAGCCCGACGCGTACGCCATCATGGATCGCGCGCTCGAGCTCGGCATCAACTTCTTCGACACCGCGAACCGCTACGGCGGGCCGAAGGGCCCGGGCACGACCGAGGAGATCATCGGTCGCTGGTTCGCGCAGGGCGGCGGGCGGCGCGAGAAGGTCGTGCTCGCGACCAAGGTGTTCGGCCCGATGACCGAATGGCCGAACGACGGCGGGCTCTCCGCCCGCCACATCCGCGCCGCGTGCGACGAGAGCCTGCGCCGGCTGCAGACCGACCACATCGACCTCTACCAGATGCACCACGTCGACCGCGCCGCGTCGTGGGACGAGATCTGGCAGGCGATGGAGACGCTCGTCGCCGCAGGGCAAGATCCTCTACGTCGGCAGCAGCAACTTCGCGGGCTGGCACATCGCGCAGGCGAACGAAGCCGCCAAGTCGCGCCACTTCCTCGGGCTCGTCAGCGAGCAGAGCCTCTACAACCTCGCATCGCGCACGATCGAGCTCGAGGTGCTCCCCGCGTGCCGCGACTACGGGCTCGGCGTGATCCCGTGGAGCCCGCTCGCGGGCGGCATGCTCGGCGGCATGGGAACCACCGGCGACACCGCCCGCCGCAAGAGCGTGCAACCGCGGTACGAGCGCATGCGCCCGCAACTCGAACGGTGGGAGAAGTTCTGCGCCGACCTCGGTGAGGAGCCCGCAGCCGTCGCACTCGCCTGGCTGCTGCACCAACAGGGCGTGACCGGACCGATCATCGGCCCTCGCACGATGGAACAGCTCGACGGCGCGTCGCTGCGCGCGCTGGAGCTCACGCTCGACGCCGACGCGCTGGCAACGCTCGACGAGATCTTCCCCGGCCCGGGCGGTCCCGCGCCCGAGGCGTACGCCTGGTAGCACACGAGCCGACCAGAACAACGGAGCGATCGATGGACGTCTACGAAGCGCTGTACACGACTCGCGCGATGCGCCGCTGCACACCCGATCCGATCCCGATCGACGTGCAGAAGCGCATCCTCGACGCGGCCGTGCGCGCCCCGACCGGCGGCAACACCCAGAACTGGCGCTTCATGCTGGTCGACGACGCCGACGTGAAGGCCAAGCTCGGCCCGATCTACCGCGACTGTCTGAGTCGGCTGTGGGCGACCTTCTACAAGGAGCGCCTCGAGGTCGCGAACGCGGATCCCGTCCGACCCCGACAACGACCAGATGCTGCGGGTCCAGCGCTCCGCGCAGCACCTCGCCGACCACTTCGAGGAGTACCCGCTGTTGTTGTTCAGCTTCGTGCAGTTCGACCCCTCGGGCGGATCGATCTTCCCCGCGACGTGGTCGGCGATGCTCGCGGCGCGCGCCGAAGGCGTCGGGTCGTCGCTGACGAGCGTCTTCATGTTCCAAATCGACCCGGTGCTCGAGATCCTCGGCGTGCCGAACGAGCAAGGTTGGCTGTTCTCGTCGTGCGTGACCTTCGGATACCCGACCGGGAAGTGGGGCGTCGCCCCCCGGCGCCCGGTGCACGAGGTGTCGTACCGCAACCAGTGGGGAGCACCGGTGGGGTTCGACGTGCCGGAGCCACTGTGGCCCTGAGCCGGCGCGACCGGAGCGGTCCGACGACGGCCGTAGCCTCGCGAGACCGGAGTCTTCGTCCAGGAAGCTCACAGCCCACTCCCATTCGCGCCGACCAGAATCGCGGCACACGCGCCACCCCCGGGCGCGAACTCACGAACTCGAGGCACGACCGATGAGTGAATCGGACCAGACGTGGAACGCCGGGACGCACCGCGAGCCCCGACCCCGCCGACACCAGTTGGCCGCAGTACTCCTGGCCGCCGGCGGCTTCCGAGGCGTCGACACCCGGTACCCCGCGCCGAGTCCGGACGCCCGAGCAGTGGCCCTCGGTCTCGTGGCCGCCGGTCCAGCCCGACCCGACGGTGCCGTACCCGACGATTCCCGCGACCGGCCCCTACGCCTCGGCTCCGTACTCCGGCGATCCGTACTCGGGCGGCGGCCCGACGCGGCGTGGACACCACCGCCTCCGGGATGGGCGAGGCGCCGGGCCCAGCGGTTCCGCCGCCTGGCCGCCGGTTCCGCCGGTGCCGCCGGTCGCGACCGCGCCGCGCCGCACCGCACGCGCCGACGAAGGCGCGCCGTGGCGTGGCCGTGCTCGCCGCCCTCGCGCTCGTGCTCGCCTCGGCCGGAGTCGGAGCGGGTGTCGCCGATCGCGGTGCACAACAACTCCGACACGCGCAGCTTCAGTGCCGACACCACACCGTCGGGCAACAGCGGCTCGGCAACAACGGCAACAACGGCGGCCTCGGCAACAACGGCAGCCTCGGCAACAACGGAACGGGAACGCATCCCCTCCGGGTCCGGAACCGCTCGACACGAACGCGATCGCCGCCAAGGTCGATCCCGCGCTCGTCAACATCAACACCACGCTCGCGCAGGGTCGCGCCGCGGGCACCGGCATGCTCATCTCGTCGACCGGAGAGATTCTCACGAACAACCACGTCATCGCCGACGCGACGAGCATCAAGGTCGACCATCGGCGGTACCGGCGCGACCTACGACGCCAAGGTCGTCGGCTACGACGTGACCGAGGACGTCGCGTTGCTGCAGATCACCGACACGGTCTCGAACCTCCCGACCATCACCTTCGGCGACCCCTCGAAGGTCCGGGTCGGTGATCCGGTCGTCGCGATCGGCAACGCTCTCGGACAAGGGCGGGACGCCGAAGCGCCTCGCAGGGCCAGGTGACCGCGCTCGACCAGCAGGTGACCGCGGGCGACGAGGGCGGGACCCAGGAGACGCTCGAAGGAATGATCCAGATCAACGCGCCGATCCAACCGGGCGACTCGGGCGGTGCGCTCGTCGACGCGAACGGCAAGGTCATCGGGATGAACACCGCGGCCGCGGGCGGCGGGCAGTTCAACGCCCGAGTCGGCTCGAACGTCGGGTTCGCGATCCCGATCGACAACGCGGTCGGCATCGTGAGCCAGATCCGCAGCGGCACCGAGACCGACAAGGTCCACATCGGCGACCGCGCGCTGTTGGGCGTACAGGTCCAGGATCTCAACGGACAGAACTCGCCGGCGACCTCGGGCGCCCTCGTGGTCGGCGTACAGCCGAACACCGGTGCCGCCGACGCCGGCATCCAGACCAACGACGTCCTCACCACACTGAACGGCAAGCCGATCAGCAACTCCGCGTCGCTGCGCCTCGGCTTGGTCAAGTTCCATCCGGGCGACTCGGTCAGCGTCGGCTGGGTCGACGCCTCGGGGAATTCGCCACACCGCCGACGTGAAGCTCGTCGTCGGCCCGCCGCTCTGATCAACGTCGACAACGGGAACGGCCACCGGAGCATCGTCGCCTCCGGTGGCCGTTTCGCGTTCGGCGAGGAGGGTGCAGCGTGGCTGCGTCTCGTAGACCCCCTGCGGCCTTTGGTCGACCACAGCGTCGAGACGCAGCCACAGAGACCGGTACGTCCAACCAGCAAGGAAGGTTCACCCGACACACAACATGGAGTCCCCGACCGCGCGGCGAGGTGCTCGGTGCGCGCGCCTCGGTCCGAGGTGAACCATGAGCGCTCGGACGACGTTCTCGGCGATCGGCCGAAGGCCACTCGGCAATCGGACGGCGCTGCCTCGTCGGATGATGTCTCCTGCGATTCTCGTCCAGAGCTACGTCGACGACTGGATGCGGATCGAACTCGGGCTCCGGTTCCTGCCGTTGGAAATCGAACCACGCAACCGGGTCGCCATCTTCGAGCGGTGCAAAGGCGGCCTTGATGCGGACTCTGACCGAGAGGGACGAACCGTAACCGAGTCTTCGCTCGCCGTTTCGCGTTCGGCTAATGGCTGCCGACCGTCGTCGTCGTCGTGGTGTCCCCGGAGACCTTGACCGACACGAGCGGGCTGTGCGAGTCGACCGAACCGTCGGCTCGCAACGAGTCGACGCGGTACTCGTATTCGATCCCCGGCTTCACCGACTCGTCGGTGA
The DNA here is from genome assembly GCA_963839575.1 of uncultured Actinomycetes bacterium. Classification (GTDB taxonomy): domain Bacteria; phylum Actinomycetota; class Acidimicrobiia; order IMCC26256; family PALSA-610; genus PALSA-610. The sequence goes on from CAWIVQ010000003.1 coordinate 826,100, forward strand.
AGCTGAGCGCGCTCGGGCTCTGCAGCATCACCCGACTCTGATCGTCGCCGATCCGGACCAGGATGTAGCCGGCGTGGTCGGCGTTCGCCGACGCGGTCCAGGTGCACGAGATGCTCGTCGCGGACGGCGCGCACGTGATCGACAACGACTCGGGGTTGTTGTTGTCACCGTCGTGGTGCACCGTCGTGGGGGTGGTGCCGTTCCCGTCACCGTTGTGGTCGTGGGTGCTCCCATTGTCGTTCGTGGAACCACTCCCGTCGTTCGTGGCGCTTCCGTCGTGCGTGGTCGGGGTCACGTTCCCGTCGCCGTTGCCGCGGTTGGCGTCGCCGTTGGCGTCACCGTGGTGCTCGGCGACGGTCGTGGGGGTCACGATCGCGCCCGAGCCGTCGCCGGGGTGCGTGTCACCGGTGCCGTCGAGCGATTCCTTGGGCACGCTGGTCGTGGTGTCGGCTTCGACCGTGGTGGTCGTGGTGGCGTTCGCCGCCCGCGAGCGTCCCGTCGTTCGATCCGTGGTGGGCGGGGTCGGGCATCGAGAACGGCGTGACATCGCCGACCGCTTTCGACATCGCGTGCTGCACCGGCCCGGGCAACACGCCGGCCGCACCGGCGCCGGTCGTCGCGGCCGCCGCGACACCGACTCCGAGGGCGAGCTTGCCGGCGACGCCGAGACCGGCCAGGAATCCCTTGATCTGCATTCCGAACTTCCTCCACTTGGCAACAGGGGGCGAGAAGTGGAGATGCCGCCCGCCGCGATCGCCGCCGCGAGCATGGGAGAAGGGCTGGGAACCGCTTCCGCCGAGGCCCGGAGATCTCGACGAACGACGACACACCCGCGTCGTCGCCGCCACGGGGTGTACCCGCCAGCAGGGCGTCGATGGCGTCGTCGTCGAAGGAATCGGGTCGAGGCATCTCGTACCCGTCATCGCCGGAGGCGCTCATAGGGGTACGCCCTCCCGGTCGACGAGCCGCCGCAGCGCCTCGAAGGCCCGCCGTTGCAGCTGCTTCACCGCACCGCTGCTCTTGCCGAGGACCTCGGCGACCTGGTCGACGGTGAGGTCGCCGAGGACGCGCAGGAGCACGACCTCGCGCTGATCCGGGGCGAGGCGGGCGCACAGCTCGCCGACCCGATCGGTCGATATCGCCCGCAGCGCCTCGGTTTCGGCCGACGTGTCGGGCGCGGGGCATCCGGGGTCGGCGGCGGCCATCCGACCGAGGCGTTCGATCGAGCCCTCGTCGAGCGGGTCGGCCGCGGGGCGTCGGAACCGGCGGCGGCGCTCGTCCTGCAGCCGGCGGTGGGCGATCACGAACACCCACGAGCGGAAGTTGGCCTCGGTGCCCGAAAACGTGCCGATGTTGCGAAAGATCGCGAGGAACACCTCGCTCGTCAGGTCGTCGACCTCTCGGGCGCCCTGCATGCGGAGGTAGCCCCCGACGGCCGGCGCGAGCCAGCGGTAACAACGGTCCCAGGCCGACGGCCGGCCCGCTTGCACCTCGGCCAGGAGCGCGTCGAAGTCCTCGATACCCCCACGGGGCGACGGTGGCTGCTCCGATTCCACCGTCGCCTATCGGCTCCGGCGGCACCGGCCTGGAGCCTCGCGCCGCGCACGGCCGCCCGCGTACGCGAACCTGTCGGGATGCGACCGCCGCGCACCACCCCGGTTGCCCACGGGCGGCTCGGCCCGGGCGAGCTCGCCGAGGCCGTCGTGCTCGCCGACGTCTCGCTCGCCCTCACGGTCGTCGGCCAGGTCGTGCCGTTCGGCGGCGCGCTGCTCGCGGCCGCCGTCGTCCCGCTCGCAGTGGTCGCGGCGCGGCCATCGGCTGCGCGCGGTCGTGACCGGGACGATCGCGGCGTCGGCGGTCGGGTTCCTGGTGATCGGAAGCGCGGCGTTCACCTCGATGGGCGCGTGCGCCGCGCTCGGCGCGCTCGTCGGCGCGGCCGACCGGCGCGGCTGGAGCCGGCGGCGCACGACGGTGTTCGGGCTCGCGGTGTTCGGGCCGACGGGTGCGGCGATCCTCGACGTCGCCCTGTTCGTGTTCTCCAACCTGCGCAAGCTCATGCTCGACCAGGTTCGCAACGGCTGGAGCGGGCTGTTCCACCTCATGCGCAACCTCGGGCTCGTGCGGATCGCCGACCCGGAGAACACTTCGTCGCCTGGGTCGTGCGCGACTGGTGGGTCAGCGTTCCGCTCACGTTCTTGTTGTTGTTGTGGTTCGGGATCTGGCTCGCGCAGGGGCTGTCGACTCCCGCGCTGCGGCGCGTGCGCGGCGCGTTCGGCGACGCGGTCGCCGAAGCCGAGGCATCAATCTGCGGTCGAGTCTGCGGCCGGCGCCGCGGCCGATCGGCTCCGGCCCCGGAACCGTTGCCCGTCTCGCTGCGCGGCGTGCGCTACCGCTACCCGAACGCGCCGGGCGACGCGCTCGTCGACGTCACCCTCGACGTCGAACCGGCCGAGCTGCTCGCGATCGTCGGCGCGAACGGCTCGGGCAAGTCGACGCTCGCGCGCATCCTCGCCGGTCGGCGCGCGCCGAGCGGCGGTGAGATCGAACGGCCCGGTCGGGTCGGGCTCGGAGAACGTCGGCGGGACTGCGATCGTGTCGCAGCGCCCCGAGGCCCAGGTGCTCGGCGTGCGCGTCCGCGACGACGTGGTGTGGGGAATGCCGCATCCGGAGCGCGTCGACGTCGAAGCGTTCCTCGACCGCGTCGGGCTGCCGTGCCTTCGCCGATCGAGAGACGTCGACGCTCTCCGGCGGCGAGCTGCAACGACTCGCGATCGCGGCCGCGCTGGCCCGTGCGCCACAGGTCCTCATCTCCGACGAGTCGACGGCGATGGTCGACGCGACCGGCCGCGCGCTCCTCGTCGAGCTCTTTCGCAGACCTCGCGCACGACGACGGCTTGGGCGTCGTGCACGTCACCCACCGCGCCGCGGAAGCCGCGGCCGCGGACCGCACCGATCACGCTCGCCGGCCGGCCGCGTCGTCGATGCTCCTGCGCGCCTGCGTACCGAAGACGCGATCCCGGCGCTGGACCGGCGCGCCGCGGTGAAGCTCGGCCCGCCACTGATCACGCTCGAACGGCGTCGGGCACGTCTACTCGCGCAACACACCGTGGTCGAACCGCGCCCTCACCGACGTCGACCTCACGATCCGCGAAGGCGAGGCGCATCGTGGTCGTCGGGCACAACGGTTCGGGCAAGTCGACGCTGGCGTGGATACTCGCCGGTCTGCTCGCGCCCGAGCGAGGGCGCGGCCGACCTCGACGGCCGTCCGATCGTCGAACAGGTCGGGCGGGTCGGCCTGTCGTTCCAGCACGCCCGCCTGCAACTGCTGCGGCCGACGGTGCTCGACGAGGTGGCCGCGGCCGGCGGCGTCGGCGAGCGCCGCGGCGCGCGCCGCGCTGGCCTCGGTCGGCCTCGACCCGGCCGAGCTCGCCAACCGGCGGGTCGACGAGTTGAGCGGCGGGCAGATGCGCCGGGTCGTGCTCGCGGGCGTGCTCGCCTCCCGCCCGCGCGATCGTGCTCGACGAGCCGTTCGCCGGACTCGACGCGACCGGGCGCGGCGGAGCTCGACACCGTGCTCACCGAGTTGCGGCGCACCCACGACCTCGCGCTGGTGATCGTCTCGCACGACCGCGACCTTCCCGCGGGGCTCGTCGACCGGATCGTCGAGCTCGAGGCCGGGCGCATCACGCGCGACGAACCGCTCGAAGACGTGCTCCCCGAGGCGCAGCCGTGAACCGGCCCGTCACCGGCCGCGCCGCCGCGTGCGACCGCCCAAGGCGCGCCGCGAGACGGAGCTCACGTTCTTCCGCCTCGTGCCGGGCACCTCGCCCGTGCACCGGCTCTGGGCGGGCACCAAGCTGCTCGTCGCGGCCGAGCTCGCGCTCATGGTGTCGATCTCGCCGACCTGGCCGATGGTGGGCACCGCGGCGGCCGTCGTCGGGTTGGAGCTCGTCGTGGCCCGCATCCCCCTCGGCGCGTTCCCCGCCTGCCCAACTGGTTCTTCGGTGTGTTGGCGGTCGAGCGCGCTCCTGAGCATGTGGTCGAGCCAGGAGCCGATCACGCACGTCGGAGGGATCGCGCTGAGCATGGGCGCGCTCGACGAGTGGGCCCTGTTCACCGCGCTCGCGATCGTGCTCGTCGTGTCGGGCGCGCTCATCGGGTGGACCACTCCCCTGGGCGAGGTCGCGCCCGCGCTCGAACGCCTGGGCCGGCCGCTGCGCCGGCTGCGCCTGCCCGTCGACGAGTGGGTCATCGCGATCGCGCTCGCGATCCGGTGCCTGCCGCTACTCATCGACGAGATCCGCATACTGGGCGCGGCCCGCCGGCTGCGGGCCCAGGTGGCGGGCGACGTACGCGAGACGCCGCGCGCCGCGATCCGCCAGGCGCTGATCGAGACCCACGACCTGCTGTCGACGGCGATCGTGGTGTCGATCCGGCGGGCGCGCGACCTCGCCGACGCCATCGTCGCCCGCGGCGGGCTCCATGCCGGCGGCAGTCTCCCCGGTGCGCGCTTTCGGGTCGCCGACGTGATCGTCCTCGCCGCGACGACCGCGTTGTGCGTCGTGGCGCTCGCGGTGCTACATCTTTGAGCATGCAACACGTCCGGCTCGGAAACACGGGCCTGCAGGTGTCCCGGATCTGCCTCGGCACGATGACCTTCGGGTTGCAGGTCGACGAGGCGTCGTCACGCGCCGATCCTCGACAAGGCCGCGAACGGCGGCATCACCTTCATCGACACCGCCGACGTGTACCCGCTCGGCGGCGACCTCTCCACGGTCGGGCACACCGAGGAGATCGTCGGCCGCTGGATGCAGGGCCAGCGCGACGACTACGTCGTCGCGACGAAGTGCTTCGCGCCGACCGGCCGCAATGCGTGGGACATGGGCAACAGTCGTCGCCACATCATGGATGCGATCGACGCGTCGCTGCGCCGGCTGAAGACCGATTTCGTCGACCTCTACCAGCTGCACTTCGACGACCCCGGCGTCCCGCTCGACGAGACGCTCGGGGCCCTCGACGATCTCGTACGGGTCGGCAAGGTCCGCTACGTCGGGTGCTCGAACTTCCTCGCCTACCGGCTGGCCCGCGCGCTCGGCCGCAGCGAAGTGCTCGGGTTGGCGCGGTTCGTCTCCGTGCAACCGCGCTACAACCTGTTGTTCCGCGAGTTCGAACGCGAGCTGTTCCCGCTCTGCGTCGACGAGGGCATCGCCGTGATCCCGTACAACCCGATCGCGGGCGGGATGCTGTCGGGCAAGCACGACCGCACCAAGGCCCCCGACGAGGGAACGCGTTTCACGCTGGGCAACGCCGCCAAGACGTACCAGGACCGCTACTGGCACGACAACGTGTTCGACACGGTGGACGAGCTCGTGAAGATCGCGAGTGAGGCCGGCATTGCGTTGCCGACGCTTGCGGTCGCGTGGACGCTGCGCCACCCGGCGATCACCGCGCCGATCGTCGGCGCGAGTCGTCCGGAGCAACTCGACGCGACGATCGCCGCGGTCGACACGCACCTCGACGACGACCTCGTCGAGCGTTTGAACGAGGTCACTGCCGCGTACCGGCGAGGTGACGCGCCGCGTTAGCGTGCGCGCCATGACCGATATCGCCGTCCCGTTCTTCTGCTCGCTTCCGGCGACCCCACCGCCCTGGCCGGGAATCGTCGTGGTGATGGAGGGCGACGGCATGAAGCCGCAACTCCTGCGCGAGTGTCAACGACTCGCCGCCGAGGGTTACGCGGTCGCGGCTCCCGACCTCTACTGGCGCTTCGGTGGCAGCAATCCGGAGGGCGGCGGCAACTACTTCGGTCAGCTCCACCACGCCGACGGCCGCGCCGATATCGTCGAAGTCGTGAGCCGGCTACGCGGCTTCGGCGCCTCGACCGTCGGCATCGTCGGCTTTTGCATGGGCGGCGGCTACGCGTACATGGCCGCGGTGTCGGGAGTCGACGTCGATGCGGCGGTCTCCTTCTACGGCGGTGGCATCGCGCAGCATCTGGGCGACCCGTACTGCCCGCTGCTCTGCTTCTTCGGCGGCCGCGACGAGTGGGTCCCGCGCGACGAGATCGCACTCGTCGAGAACAGCCATCCCGGCCAGGTCATCGTCTACGAAGAGGCCGGGCACGGCTTCATGCGAGACGGATCTTCCAGCTTCGACGACGCCGCCGCGAGCGACGCGTGGGCGCGCCTCCTCGAGTTCTTCGCCATGCACCTGCGCGTCGCAGCCTGATCGCGCCCGTTCACGGACGCAGCGACCTCCAGAGTCGCAGCGCAGTAGCTGTACAGGCCATGATGAGGCGCGCATGGTGAACGTCGTCGACACGCCGGAACCCTCGTCGGTACGGACCGCCGGCGGACGGGTCGTGGGCTACTACGCCTACGGCGACCCCGGCGGGAGCCCGGTCGTCGCGCTGCACGGGACTCCGGGGTGCGGCGCGGGCTTCGCGTGGGCGGACTCGCGCGCACGGGTGCGCGGCATCCGGTTGCTCGCCCCGGACCGGCCCGGAGTCGGCTGCTCCGACCCCTGGGAACGAGGCCTCGGCCGGAGCGTCACCGACTACCCACCGGCGTTGGGCGCGTTCGCCGACGCGCTCGGCATCGACACGTTCTCGGTCCTCGGCTATTCGGGCGGCGGTCCGTACGCGCTCGCGGCGGCGCGCGCCCTCCCCGACCGTGTGCGGGCTGCAGCCGTCGTGTCGGGCGCCGGTCAGGTCGGGGTATGGGCCTCGGTCCGCGACTTCGAGATCACCGACCGGCGGCTGACCCAGCTCTCGGAACGCGTGCCCGCGCTGGCCCGCGCCGTGTTGTCGATGTCGGCGCGCGCCGTCGCGCGTCGCCCCGAAGGCGTCGTTGCGGTTCGCGCAGTTCGAGATGTCGAAGGCCGATCGCGCCGTGATGGCACAGTTTCCGTCCACGCGCGCCGCGCTCGCGGTCTTCAGCCAGGCCTGCACTCGCGGCGCCCACGGCGTGGTCGCCGACTTTGCCGCGGGCGGCCGGCCGTGGGGATTCGCGGTCGAGGAGATCACCGTGCCGGTGCGCTGCTGGCACGCGACCGACGACCGCATCGTCCCGCCGCGACACACCGACGAGCTCGTCCGGCGCATTCCCGGCGCCCGGCTCTCGCAATGGGACGGCGAAGGCCACCTCGCGATCATCGACCATGCCGGCGAGATCCTCGACGATCTCATCGAGACCGCACGCGGTCGCCGCTGAAACCGTCCTATCGGGCGGGCGGGCGGGCGAAGTGCTTGCTGAGCGTCTCCATCTGCCCTTGATAGTTCGACCCGATGCCCTGGCCGTACAACCGGGCCGGCGCCTCGAGCATGTGCTCGAACGTGAGCTTGCAGACGCGTTGATGGTGCTCGATCATGAACGGGACGTCGTGCGCGCGTACTTCGAGCGCAGCCCGCGAACCCACCGAGTGGCCCCCGGGATCGAAGCCGAAGCCCGGGTCGAAGAATCCCGCGTAGTGCGTACGGAGCTCGCCGCTGGTCGGGTCGTACGCCGTCATCTCCGACGCCAAGGTGGGCGGGATGCACACCGCTTCGTTGCTCATCAGGAGATAGAAGCGCTGCGGCGTGAGCACGACCCGATCGCCCTCTTCGTGCTTGACCGGCTCCCAGAACGCCTCGGGATCGACGGGTGAGGCGGCGGCCTTGGCCACGTCGAGCAGCGGCGCGTTGTCGCGGGCGCGATGACCGACGTAGCCCTCGGCGTCGCCGTGCAGGTCGAGCCCGAGGAACAAGCCGCCGCCGAACGCGAGCTTGCGAACCCGCGACCGGCACACCGTGTTCGAACAGCAGCGGTTGGTCGTCGTGGAACGCGCGCACGTCGTCGTCGGAGAGCAACGCCGACCCGACCGACAAGCGGAGCTGGTTGAGCGAGAGGTCTTCGCGCACGCGCACCGGGAACGAGAGCGGCACGACCTCGAGATACAGCGGACCGTCGTAGCCCGCGGCGATCTCGTCGAAGCGGTAGCTCTCGTCGGTGATCACGCGCGTGAACACGTCGATACGCCCGGTAGAGCTCTTCGGGTTGGCTTTGCCCCGGATCATCGGCGGCAGCGTGAGCCGTTCCTTCAGCGGGATGAGATAGGGACGTTTGGTCTCGAGCACGACGCCGTCCTTGCGGAGGTCGAGCTCGTCGATCACGTAGTCCTTCACCCGCCGCTCGACCGACTGCCGGCCGGGCAGGAAGCTGCACCGGATGCGGTAAGCCACCTCGCCGAGGCGCAGGTCGAGGCTCGCGGGCTGCACGTTGTCGCCCGGGATCGTGAAACGGCCCGCGTCGATGACGCCGCGCCGCGATCGCGCGCTCGAGGTACTGGCACGGGAGCACACCCGTGCGGCCGGCGGGAAGATCGAGATCCACGATCGCTCAGCCTACGCGCGCTCCCCGACGCCGGTGCCGGTCCCCTGACGCCTTCCTTGCATACGATGCCGCGAATGCGCGCCACGAAAGTCCTCATCACCACGGTTGCCGCCGCCCTCGCGTTCGCGGCCTGCGTCTCCTCGTCGAAGTCGTCGTCGCCCCTGTCGACCTCGACGACATCGACCACCATCGTGGCGGCGCCCGAGGGCCTCCCGGCCTTCTATTCGTTCAGCGAACCGATCCCGACCAAGCCCGGGACCTTGATCAAATCGGCGCAGATCGCGGCACCGAACATCTCGGGGAGTGTGTACCGCGTGCTGTACACGTCGACCACCATCGACAACACGCCCACTCCCGTGACCGGCTTGGTCTTCGTGCCGAAGACGGCCGCGCCCGCCGGCGGCTACCCGGTCGTGTCGTGGGGGCACGGCACCAACGGCATGGCCGACTCGTGCGCGCCGTCGCTGACCCCCGACTCGGCCGTCCCGCTGATCAACATGCTCCTCGACAAGGGCTGGGAGGTCACCGCCAGCGACTACCAGGGCGAGGGAACCCCGGGCCTGCTCCCGTACATCGCCGGCGACAGCGCCGCCCGCAACACGATCGACATCGTGCGGGCCGCGCGCAACCTGCCCGCGGCCCACGCCGGCGACAACTACGTCGTGTGGGGACACAGCGAGGGCGGCCAGACCGCCATGTTCACGCTGCACATCGGGCCCACCTACGCACCCGAGCTGCACATGAAAGGGGTCGTGGCCGGCGCGCCGCCGTCGCAGTTCTACGCGATCTACTCGTTCTTGCAGACGAGCCCGTTCAAGTACTACCTGCTGATGGCCGCGGGCGGCCTGAACGCGGCCTACGGCAACACCGCGGCGCCGCTCGACGAGGTGTTGACGCCCAAAGGCCTCGCGCTCGTCGGAGAGCTCGACAAGGGCTGCTCCGGATACGTGTCCGGCAAGCTCGCCGCCATCCCGATCTCGCAGGTGACGAAGACCGATCCGTTCAAGCTCCCGAAGTGGAAGAAGGTGCTCGAGGCCAACGATCCCGGCACCTTCACGGCCAAGAGCTCGGTCCCGCTGCTCATGATCCAAGGCGGCAACGACGAGCAGATCCCGGTGGCGTCGACGCAGCTCCTCGCCACCCACCTCTGCGGCCTGCACCAGGATCTCGAGCGCTGGGTCTATCCGGGCCAGAGCCACGCGGGCGTGATCGGCCCGTCGGCCGGCGACATGATCCACTGGATCACCGACCGCTTCGCCGGCGCCGCGAACCCTGACCCGTACGCACCCAACGGCCTGGCCAACATCGACGTGAAGACGTGCGTACGCTGCCTCGACCTGACGCTAACGTCAGGGAACGACCGCCGAGGCCGGCCGAGGGAGCACTCGATGGAGCTGCCGAAGATCATCAGCGTCGACGACCACGTCGTCGAGCCCGCACACGTATGGCAGACCTGGTTGCCGCAGAAGTACCGCGAGAAGGGCCCGCGCATCGAGCGCAAACGCTGGGGCGCGTTCTCGCACAAGCCCGGCGCCAAGTACGTCAACACCGAGGACCCCGAGGGCCTCTGGGGCGACGCCTGGTACTTCGAAGACCGGCTCATCTACGTGCACAAGCGCTTCGTCGCGATCCCGCTCGAGGCCACCCCCGACGGCGACCTCGCGAAGTTCGACCGCACGAAGATGGTCATGGAAGCGCTCACCTACGACGAGATGCGCCCCGGCTGCTACGAGCGCGACGCGCGCATCGCCGACTTCGAGCGCAACTGGGTCGACGGCTCGCTTCCCTTCCCCACGTTCCCGCGCTTTTGCGGCCAGACGTTCTACGAGGCCGACGACAAAGAGCTCGGGCTCGCCTGCGTGAAGGCCTACAACGACTGGATGGTCGAGGAGTGGTGCGGGCCGTCGAACGGCATGAACATCCCCCTGTGCCTGATGCCCTTGTGGGACGTCGGAGCTCGCGGCCGCCGAGATTCAACGCAACGCGGCGCGCGGCGTGCGCGCCTTCTGCTTCAGTGAGCTCCCCCACCACCTCAAGTTGCCGACGATCCACAGTGGCGGCTGGGACCCGGTCCTGTCGCGTCTGCAACGACACGGGTGTGACGTTGTGCATGCACATCGGGTCGTCGTCGACGAACCCGGCCGCGTCTCCCGACGCCCCCAGCGGGGTCGGAGGCACGCTCGCGTTCAACAACTCGATGGCGTCGCTCGCCGACTGGTTGTTCTCGGCCAAGCTCATCGAGTTCCCGAAGCTGAAGCTCGCGTACTCCGAAGGCCAGATCGGCTGGATCCCCTACGTGCTCGAACGGGCCGACACGGTTTGGGAGCACCACGACAGCTGGCAACACTCGAAGGAACGCATCCCCGAGCCGCCGTCGACCTACTACTACGGCCGCGTCTTCGGTTGCTTCACGGCCGACCACCACGGCTTGCACTCACTCGGCGAGGTCGGCGAGGACAACATCTGCTTCGAGACCGACTACCCGCACACCGACACGACGTGGCCGACGTCGAAGGAATACGCGCGAGAAGATGCTCGCCGATTTCGACGACGAGATCGCGTACAAGGTGCTGAGAGGCAACGCGATCAGGATGCTCGAGCTCGACCGAACCTGACGCCCGAACCCGACGCCCGAACCCGACGCCGGGCTAGAGGAACCGTTCGGCGAACTGCTCGACGACCGACCGGCCGCCGGCCGGCCAGCCGCACACGAGGTACTCGATGCCGGCCCGGTCCCACGCGTCGACGTTGTTCGCGATCATGTCGAGGTCGTCTTCGAGTGACAGCGACGACGCGCGCGTGATCTCGTCGGGATCGCGACCCGCAGCCACCGCGTGCGCGCTCAACCGCTGCGACTTCGCCGCCATCGACTCCGGTGTTCCCCACGAGTGCCAGACGTCGGCGTAGCGCGCCGCGATCGGCATCATGCGCTTCTCCCCCGACGCCCCGATCCAGATCGGCGGGTGCGGCTGTTGCACCGGACGGGGCAAAAGCGTGGCGCCGGTCACCTGGAAGTGCTCGCCCTCGAAGGTGAACGCATCGGTCGTGAGCAGGCCCCGGACGATCTGCACGGCTTCCTCGAACGCGTCGATGCGTGCCTTGAGCGGCGGGAACGGGATGCCGAGCTCGTGGTGCTCCTTGTCGAACCACGCCGCGCCGTACGCGAGCTCGAGCCGGCCGCCCGAGGCGTGGTCGATCGTGATCGCCTCGGCCGCGTATACCGCGGGGTGGCGGTAGGTCATGCCCGCAATGAGCAGGCCGAGGCGGACGTGCTCGGTGAGCCCGCTCCAGGCTGCGAGCGTGGTGCTGCCCTCGAAGCATTCGCCCGGGCCTTCGCCGTACATCGGCTGGAAGTGATCGAAACCCCATATCCCGTCGAACCCGCAGGCGTCGGCAAACTGCGCGCGGCCCGCAACCTCGCTCCACGGCATCCTTTGTTGGGCGATGTCGAGTCCGAACCGCAATGGGGCCCCCTCAGCTGAACCGGGTCTTGCGAGAACGCAACGTACCCGGTCGCGCCCGACATCCCACGCCCGTCAACCGGCGCGGGTGTCGGGGCGCACTAGATGTCGACGGCCTCGGCGTCGGCGCGGGCCTTCGGCGCCGTCAGGTTCTCGAACACGGCCGGGGGCTCACGCCACGGCGACGGCAAGCGTCCGGCTTCGGCGTCACGCACCGCAGCCCAGACGCGCTCCGCGGTGCACGGTATGTCGATGTGCCGCACGCCGAGGTGACTGAGCGCGTCGACCACTGCGCTTTGCACCGCGGGCGTCGATCCAATCGTGCCCGACTCCCCGATTCCCTTCGCGCCCAGCGCGTTCCGCGGCGTCGGCGTCTCGGTGTTCGACGCTTCGAACGACGGCAGCTCGGCCGCGCTCGGCATCGCGTAGTCGGCGAGCGTGGAGGTGAGGGGATTGCCGTCGTGGTCGTAGACGTATTGCTCCCAGAGTGCTTGCGCGATGCCTTGCGCGATGCCGCCGTGCTGCTGACCCGCAACGATGAGCGGATTCAGGATGCGGCCACAATCGTCGACCGCGACATGGCGCCGCGGCGTGACCCGGCCGGTGTCGAGGTCGACTTCGACGACCGCCACGTGCGCACCGAACGGGAAGGTCGCGCCGGGTTGGGAGAACTCGGAGACGGCGTGGATCGGTCCGGACTCCGCGAGCTGCGCCCAGGTGAGCGCGCTCGCGGGGACGCCGGCCACGCCGACACCACCGCTCATGACGACGATGTCGTCGGGGTTGGCCTCGAGCATGGTCGCCGCGACCTCGCGCGCCTGCGCGACGACCGCTTCGGCGGCATCGAGCACGGCCGAGCCGCCGAGCTGCAGTGAACGGGATCCGCCGGTACCCCCGCCGGTCGGGATCTCCGCGGTGTCCGACTGCACGAAGTGCACCTGCTCGATCGGGATCTGCAACCGGTCGGCGACGATCATCGCGAACGACGTGGCGTGGCCCTGCCCGTGGGCCGAAGTGCCGACGCGGATCGTCGCGGTGCCGTCGGCGTTCACCGTCACCGACCCGTACTCGGCTCCGCCGCCGCCCGCGGTGATCTCCACGTACGCGCTCACGCCGATACCGAGCACGACCCGATCGCCACGCGCCCTTCGGTCGGCTTGCTCGCGGCGCAACGCGTCGTAGTCGGCGGCGCGCAACGCTTCGGCGAGCGCGAGCGCGTAGTCGCCGCTGTCGTATTCGGTCCGCATGACCGTCGTGTACGGGAACTCGTCGGAGCGCAGGAAGTTCCGGCGGCGCATCTCGGCCGGATCGATGCCGAGCTCGAGCGCGGCAATGTCGACGATCCGTTCGAGCATGGCGGCGGCCTCGGGTCGTCCGGCACCGCGGAACGCGCCCATCGGCGTGGTGTTGGTCAGCGCGACCGCGCACTCGTACGAGATCTTGGGGATGCGATACACCCCCTGCGCCATCATGCGGGTCGGACCCATGGCGAGCGCGCCACCGAATCCCGCGTAGGCGCCCGCGTCGGCCACGATCTGGCAGCGCATGCCGACGATCGTGCCGTCACGCTTGCATCCCAGTTGCACGTATTGCACCTGGCCGCGGCCGTGCGGCATCGACACCAGGTTCTCCGATCGGGTCTCGACCCACTTGACGGGCCGCTGCAATCGCAGCGCCACTCCGACCGCAACGCTGTGCTCGGGCGCGAACCCGGGTTTGCCCCCGAACGCACCGCCCACGTGCGGCGCGACGACGCGCAACCGGGCCGGATCGAGATCGAACGCCGGTGCGACGCGATTCGCGAAGCCGTGCGGCATCTGCGTGGACACGTACACGGTGAGGTCGTGGCCCGCGCCGTCGTCGCCGGGGATCACGGCGATCGCATTTCCCTCCATCGGCATGACCGCGATGCGCTGATTCTCGATGCGCGCCTTCACGACCACGTCGGCGCCTTCGAGCACGTCGCCCTGGTCGCGGCGCGCGATCGCGGCCGCGAGGTTCGAGCCGAGCTCCTCGAACTGGATCGGCGCACCCGGCGCCAGTGCGGCTTCGGGATCGGCGACGGCGGCCAGCGCGTCGTACTCGACGACGACGGCCTCCGCCGCGTCGGCCGCGGCCGCGCGCGTCTGCGCGACCACGACGGCAACCGCGTCGCCGACGAAGCGCACCTTGTCCTGCGCGAGCGGCGGGCGCACACACTCGCGCGTTGAGCTGCATCAGGCCCTCGTAGGGCGCCAGACCGAGATCGGCGGCCGTGAACACGGCGACGACCCCGGGGCACGCCCGCGCGTCGTCGGTGTCGATCGAGACGAGGCGCACGTGCGCGTACGAAGAACGGACGAAATGCAGATGCAGAACACCGTCGATCGGGAGGTCGTCGACGAACTGGGCCCGGCCCGAAAGCAGGTCCGGGTCTTCGACGCGGCGAACGGCGGTTCCGAGAATCGATCCGGGCATGGTCGGACCCTAGCGACCGGCCGGCCGGCTTCCGGCCGGTGGTGGACCGGCGATCGCCACGATCTGCGCGACGATGGATGCCCTGTGAGCACCACGACCCCGGTAACCCATGTCGAGCTGATCGCCAAGAACCGGCGGACGTCGCTGTTCATGCTCGCCGTCGAGTTCTTGCTCATCGGCATTCTCGGCGCCGCGATCGGGATCCTCGTCACCCGGTCGGTGACCGTCGGGGTCATCGTCGGCGCCACCATCGCCATCGTCGTCGACGTCATCGGCTGGGCGCTCGCCGTGCGCGCCACCATCGCGCTCACCCATGCGGTCGAGGTAACGCCCGAGCAGGCCAAGGTGCTGCACGACGTCATCGAGGGCCTGTGCATCCGCACGGGCCTCCCCAAGCCGCGGGTCTACATCGTCGAGGATCCGGCCCCGAACGCCTTCGCGTTCGGCCGATCGCCGAACAATGCCGGCGTCGCCACCACGACCGGGTTGCTCAACCTCATGTCGCGCCGGGAGCTCGAAGGCGTGTTGGCGCACGAGATGTCGCACATCCGCAATCGCGACGTCCAGGTCACGACGCTCGCGGTCACGACGGTCGGGATCCTCGTCGCCGTCGCGGAGATCGCGGCCCGCATGAGCTGGTTCGCCGACTGGGGCGACGACAACGACAACGGTGCGGTCGCGCTCATTGCCGTCGCCGCGCTCGCGGGTGCGCTGGCGTTCGGCGCGCGCATCTTGTCACTCGCGATCTCCCGCCACCGAGAAGAGCTCGCCGACGTGAGCGCGGCCGAGCTCGTCTCGCCCGACGGCATCCGCAAGGCCCTGGAGAAGCTCGAGGCCGATCACACGGTCGTGCACCACATGTCGCGCGCGACCGCGCACCTGTGGCTCGTGACGCCGCTGCAGAACAAGGGCGACGACCGCCACGCCAAGCTCAACCGCATGTTCGATTCGCACCCGCCGCTCGACGAGCGCATCGCGATCCTGCGCAAGCTCGAGGGGCTCGACCCCAAGGGGCGGGGTCCGGTCGACGAGACGATCACCGGCGTGCCCGTCGACCTCCACGCACTGGCGGAGTCGGCCGATCGCCACACCCCCGCCGCGGCGGCAGCAGCCGGGGCGGCCGCGGTCTCGGGCGCGGGGGCGCTCCCGGCGATGGTCCCCGTCGCGGGCCAGAGCCCACCCGGCTGGTACCGGACCGACGCCGCCACGCTGCACTACTGGGACGGCGCCGACTTCACCGATTGGACCGCAGCGTGGAACGGTTCGCGCTGGGTGCAGTCGCGTTCGAGCTGACCGCCCCCGTCCGCGGGGCGCGCCGGCCGGGGGCTCAGCACGCGGCGCGCCACATCGTCGTGACGGCGGGAACGCCGTCGGCGACGAAGATCTCGCCGGTCGGCTCGAATCCCAGACGCTGATAGCGCCGCAGGTTCTTGGGGTTGCTCGACTCGAGGTACGCGGGCATGTGGTGCGCGTCGACCCGTTCGAGGTTCTCCGCCAGGAGCGCCTCTGCGATCCCGCGCCCGCGGTGATCGTCGTGCGTGGCGACGATGCTCAGGTAGTAGTGGGGCGCGTCGTGCGGGTGGGCGGCCTCGAAGCGCGCCAGCACCTGCAACACCGCGTTGGCGTGATCGCCACCGATGAGGTCGGCGACGAGCGCGCCGAGCAGCGCCTCTTCGGCGGGCGTCAGCTCCGACGTCCCCGGCGGGGCCCAGATCGCCACCGATTCGCAGTTGTTCGTCACCCACGTCCACTCGTTGCGAAAGCACGAGTCGACGAACACCCGCCACCACACCCGGAACTGCTCCGGGCGCCGGGCCACGTCGGCGAACGCCCAGCTCCACAACGGGTCGTCGAAGAACGCGGTCGCGATCGTCTCGGTCATCGCGTCGGCGTCTTCGGTGCGGGCGAGCCGGCCCGGCATGGACACCCGCGCCTACACGTCGAACACCGCGGCGGCGACGAGCTCTTCGAGGGCGCGATCGTCCCACCACGAGATCTGCAGCTGCTTGGCCCGGCGGAAGTAGAGCTGGATGTCGTACTCGACCGTGAAGCCGACCCCCCCGAAGACCTGCTGCGCCATCGCGGTCACGTCGCGGAACGTCGTGCACGCGAACAGCTTCGCCATCGGTGCGAGCCGGTCGATCGACCGACCGTTGGCGCGCGCCCATGCCGCTTCGTACACCAGCATCTCGGCGCCGTCGACCGCGGTGGCCGCGTCGGCCAGATAGTGCGAGATCGCCTGGAACGCACCCAGGGGCTTGTCGAACTGCTCACGGTCCTTGGCGTACTGCACCGTGATGTCGAGCGCATCAGCGCGCGCCGCCGATGGCCTGCGCCGCGAGCATGATGGCCCCGTCGAGCATGGCGTCGTGCCAGGTCGCCCAGCCCGATCGCGCGCTGCCGATGCGGGCCGCCGCCGGTACTCGCACCCCCGACAGCGTGACCGCGAACTGGCTGTCGGAGCCGAGCGTGAGCTGCTGGTCCATCGACACACCGGCCGCCGACGGATCGACGAGGAACAGGTCGACGTCCGTGTCGCCGTCGCCGGTGCGAGCGAGCACGACGATCGCCGTCGCCGCCCGCGCGAACGGCACGTGCCATTTCACACCGTCGAGCACGAAGCCGTCGCCGTCGGCCGTTGCTCGTGTCTGCACCCCGCGCGCACCGAATCCGTTGCCCGGCTCCAGCCACCCGTTCGTGACGATCGCGTCGCCCGACACGATGCGCGGCATCCAGGCCTGCTTCTGCTCGTCGCTGCCCGCCCGCAACAACACACCCGCGCTCATCACCGCGCTCACGAAGTGCGGCGAAGGCGCGAGCGCGCGTCCGAGCTCCATGTACACGACCGCGCCTTCGAGCGCGCTCATCTCCGACCCGCCGTACGCGGCCGGCACCATGAGACCGATCAGGTCGAGCTCGGCCATCTGCTTCCACAGCTCGGCCGGGTAACCGATCGGGTCGTCCTCGAGCTCGCGGAGCGTCTCGAGGCTCGCGTACGAGCTGCAGACACCGCGCACCATGTCGCGCAGCATCTCCTGCTCTTCGTTCAGGTCGAGATCCATCGTTTGACTCCTACGTCCTGCGGGTCACGGTTTCCACTGGCCGCCGCGGCGGGTCCAGGGGTTGTCGTCGGTGTTCGTGGGCAGCGCGATGCGCGCGGTGCAGTCAGTCTTCAGGTCGCCGTCGACGGTGAGACGCACGAGGACGGTGGCCCAACCGCAACCGGTGTCGTCGGTCTCGACCTGTTCGACGGTGCCCGCGAGCACCATCGTGTCGCCGGGGAACACCGATCCCTTCATGCGGAACTTCATGCGCCCGAGGCGGCCCTTCGGTCCCGACCAATCGGTGAGGAAGCGCTCGAACCACGCCGCCTGGTTGGGCGTGTTCATGAAGATGTCCTTCGTACCGTTGCGGTTGACCGCGAAGTCGTAGTCGTGGTGCATCGGGCGCCAGTCACGAGCCGCGAGCGCGCCGAGCACGATCGTCGTCGCGGTGACGGGGTACGCGAGCTCGGGCAACGTGTCACCGACGTGCACGTCGCCCAGCGTGAGCGGTGCGGTGGTCGTGCTCATCTCTCACCTCGCCGGTAGCCGAAACCGGTGTACGTCTCCACGCCGACCAGATCGTCGCGCTGGTTCAGGTACTCGACGTCGATCACCCAAAAGCGCCCGGTTCCGAGCTTGGTCGTCTTGGGCTCACTCACCGAGCGCAGGATCTGGCGGGTGCGTAGACGGTCACCCGGGCGGACGGGCTCGTGGAAGATGATCGTGTTGTCGGTCATCACTGCTTCGGGCAACCCGAAGATCTCCTTCAGGTCGAAGTGCGACTGCAACGGCACCGCGGGCTCGGTGCGGCCCGGCGACCATTGGTGCGGGCGGAACCACACGGAGATCATCGTCGGGGGCGCGATCGGACCGCCGGTGATCTCCTGCGCGGCTTCGTCGTCCCAGAACAGCGGATTGCCGTTCTCGACCGACGAGCACGACGTGTAGATGTAGCCGCGCTCGACCGGGAACTCCCCCGCTTCTTCGTACTGCACCTCGTCGATCAGCTTCTCGACCTCGGCCGGTAGGTCACTCACGCCGCGACTCCCTCTTCTCGTAGGGCCGCGATCTCCCCGGCCGTGTACCCGACTTCCGCCAGCAGCGCGTCGGTGTCCGTGGCCGTGCCCGCGCGCACCACGGGCCCCGGCTGGTTGCGGTCCATGCCCGCGAGGACCCAACCGACTTGCTCGAAGGTCTCGTGGTCAGCGTCCGGTGCCGTCGCTTCGACGAACACGTGGCGCTGCCGGAAGTGCTCGTCGTGCACCAACTCCGGTACGGAGGCCACCTCCGACACGCACGTGTCGGCCGGACCGAGGCGAGCGACCCACTGCGCGCAGGGTCGCGTCGCGAACACGGCGCGAAAGTCGGCGCGGATCGCGTCCTGCACCGCGTCGTCGGTCTGATGCGCCAGCCATTGCTCGCAACCGAGCGCCCGGCACAGATTCGCGTAGAAGTGCGGCTCGATGGCGCCGACCGCGACCCAGCGGTCATCGGCGCAGCGATAGACGTCGTAGCACGCGTAGCGACCGGTCAAGATGTTGTGGCCGGGACCGGGCACGACGCCGGTGGCGAAGTACTCGTCGACGTACAGCGACATCAGCGCGACGACACCGTCGGCCACCGAAACGTCGAGGTACGCGCCCGCGCCGGTCGTCGCTCGTTGCACCAATGCCGCGAGGATGGCGACCACCGCCTGCATACCGCCGCCCGCGGCGTCGCCGATCGTCGCGCCGGGCAGCGCGGGCCCACCCTCGGCGCCGCGACCCGAGCAGTCGAGGTAGCCGCCGACCGCGAGATAGTTGAGGTCGTGACCCGCCCATTGCGAGCGCGGACCGGTCTGGCCGTACCCGCTCGTCGAGCAGTAGACGATGCGCGGGTTCACGGCGCGCACCGCCGCGTCACCGAGACCGAGGCGGTCCATCACCCCGGGGCGGAAGCTCTCGATCACCACGTCGGCCTTGGCCGCCAACCGCAAGAACGCGTCGCGGCCGCCGTCGGTCTTCAAGTCGAGCAGGACCCGCTCCATGCCGCGGTGCCCGCTGTACGCGTAGAACGGCGGCACGATCTGTACACCCGACTGCTTCGGGGGCGGACCGACCTTCACGACGCGCGCGCCGTAGTCGGCGAGCCAGCGCGACGTCCGCGCGGCCGGGCCTACCGACGCGAGGTCGAGAACCGTCACACCTTGGAGCACAGCGTCGTTCCCAGCACAGAGTCAGAAGTTCTTCGGGAGGCCGAGCCCGCGCCGGGCGATGATGTTCTTTTGGATCTCCGACGCGCCACCACCGATGGTGTCGATCACCGTGTACCGGTAGGTCGACTCCGCCCGGCCTTCCATCGGCGCGGTCTTCGTGCGGACCCGGAGTTGCGTCCCCGGACCACCGATGTCCATCGACGCGTTCGCGAGCCGGCGCGAGAACTCCGTCGCGAACAGCTTGTACTTCGACGACTCCACCGTGGGCGGTGGGGTACCCGGGACCTTTTCGCCCTTCATCGACGCGGCGACGACCTTCAGCCCGAGCACGCGCGCCACCTCGGCGTCGGTCACGAGGCGAGCGATGCTGCGGCGTACTACCGGGTCGTCGCGTAGCGGCATCCCGTCGCGTTCCGCCGTGTTCACGTAGTCGATCAGCAGGTCGAGACGCTGGTTGATCGGCGAGAACGTGAACATCGTGAACCGCTCGAGGTCGAGCGCCTGCGAGATGTACTGGAAGCCGCGGTTGACCTCGCCGACGACGTACTCGTCGGGCACGAAGACGTCTTCGATGAAGACCTCGTTCGTGCGCTCGTCGCCCATCGTCCAGATGCCCTTGATGGTCACCCCGGGCTGGTCGAGCGGCACGAGCATGAGCGTGATACCCATGTGCTTGTTCTCGGGGTCGGTGCGGGTGCCGAGCCAGTACCACTCGGCGAAGTGCGCAGAGGTGGTCCACGTCTTCTGCCCGTTCAGGATCCATCCCGGCTTCCCGTCGCGCTCGCCCCGCTCGGCCTTGAGCCGCATCGACGCCGCGTCGGAGCCGGCATTGGGTTCGCTGTAACCGACCGCGAACTCCACGTCGTTGCGCAAGATCTTGGGCAGGAACTCCTGTTTCAGGAACTCGCTCGCCTCTTTGATGAGCGTCTTGCCGATGATGCCGACGCCCTTGCCGATCTGTGGGCCACCACGCGCCGCGAGTTGCTCGTTGAGCAGGTACTCGTACACGCCTTCACCCTCGGAGCCGCCGTACTCCTTCGGCCACGTCAGGCCGAGCCAGCCCCGCTCGCCGACTTGACGCATGAACGCGCGCCGCTTCGGCGTGTCGACGATCTGGGCCATGTTCTCCCGGGTCAGGTCGAAGATCTCGGGATCGTCGTGTTCGTCGAGGAAGCGGATGACGTCCTGTTCGAAGGCGCGCTGCTCGGGCGAGAAATCGAAGTCCATGGTCGGGGATTGTACGAGAGGCGCCCGGGCCGACGCCTAGGCGATGACGCCGCGCTCGCGCAGACCCGCCAGCTCGCTCTCGCCGAGGCCGAGCTCGGCGGACAGCACCGCCGCGGTGTGCTCGCCCACCCAGGGAACGCGCGTTTCGGGCCCTTCGCTCACCTTCGACAGCTTCACCGGATTCCCCGGCACGAGCACGGGCTCGGAGACCCCGTCGGTGCGCGGCATCTCGACGAGCATGTGGCGCGCGGCGACGTGCGGATCGGAGATCACGTCGGGAGCGTGATTGCTCGGGCCCGCGACCACGCCGGCCTCGGTGAGCAGGCGGGCAGCTTCGAGCTTGGTGTGTTTCGACGCCCAGGCGTCGACCGCGGGCCGGATCTCGGACTCGAGGTGCGGGGCCCAGCCCGCGCGCGTCGCGAATCGCGCGTCGTCGCGCCACTCGGGCCGCCCGACCAGGTCGCCGAGGTTCCAGAACTGGTGCTCGCGCACGATCTGGGCGACCACGTAGCCGTCGGACGCCCGGAAGCCCTCGCAGATCACCTGCAAGCCCTTGTCGGGCTCGGGCCGGACGCCGAGCGACCAGAAGTTCGTGACGATGTCGGTCATCGCGACCATCGCGTCGAACATCGCGATGTCGACGTACTGCCCTTCGCCGGTGCGGTCACGGTGGCGCAGCGCCGCCATGATCCCGATCACTCCGAACAGCGCGGAGCTGATGTCACCGAGTGCGCCCACGGGGATCGTCACCGGAGGCTGATCGGGATGCCGATAGTCGTAGATACCCGACATGGCCTCCACGATCGACGCGTACGCGGGCCAATCGCGATACGGAGTCTCCACGGTGTTCCCGAAGCCGGAGATCGAGACATAGATCGCCGTGGGCGCGGTGCGGGCGACGGCGTCGTAGCCGAGACCCATCCGCTCCATCGTTCCCGGCTTGAAGTTCTCGGCGACCACGTCGAACTTCGGCACGAGCGCCAGGAACAGTTCCCGGCCTTCGGGCAGCTTCAGGTCGATACCGACGCTGCGCTTGTTGAAGTTGTTGCGCAAGTAGGTGGCGCCCACCGATCGCCCGTTCGGGTCGACAATCGCGGGGGTGGACGCCCGTCCCGACTCGCCGTGGACGGGATGTTCGACCTTCACCACGTCGGCGCCGAGGCGGGCCAGCAACTGCGTGGCGTAGGGCAGGGCTTGCATCTGCTCCGCGGCGAGCACGCGCACTCCGTCGAGCGGCTTGCCGTACTGCCGCGCACCCTCGTTGGCCACGTCGCCCAACCGCATCTCGCCACATTAGGTAGCAAGACCGGCGCCGCCCGAAGCCGAGTTCGAACGGGCAGTGGCCGCGACGACCACGCGCCGGCGCCGGCCGCTCGGAGGGGAGCTGACACCGCTGTCATAGACTCCGGAGCATGCGAGGCATCATCAGCGCCGGCGGCTACGTGCCGTTCCGGCGCCTTCAGCGAGCCGAGATCGCCAAGACATTCGGGAGCGGCGGCGGCAAGGGAACGCGTTCGGTCGCGTCGTACGACGAGGACACCACCACCATGGGGGTCGAAGCGGCGCGGCTCGCGCTGCGGAGTGCACCCGGTGGTATCGCGCCCGACGCGTTGTGGTTCTCCACCGCGTCGCCCGCCTACCTCGACAAGAACAACGCGTCGACGATCCATGCCGCGTTGCGACTCGACACCGACGTTCCCGCGTTCGACTTCGGGGGCGCGCTGCGGTCGGGCATCGGCGCGCTCCGGACCGCGCTCGAAGGGGCCAACCTCACGCTCGTCGTCACCTCCGACCAACGCGGTGGCCTTCCGACCAGCGGCGACGAGTCCGCCACCGGCGATGGCGCGGCCGCGTTGCTCGTCGGTGACGACACCACCGGCCCCGTCATCGCCGAATACCTCGGCGGCGCGAGCACCACCGAGGAGTTCCTCGAGCGCTGGCGCACGCCGGGCGCCACGCGTTCACGGGCGTGGGAGGAGCGGTTCGGCGAGGTCAAGTACGCGCCGCTCGCCGAACAGGCCTGGAACGCGGCGTTGAAGGCGACGGAGCTCTCCGCCGACCAGATCTCGCGCGTGATCGTGACCGGCATGCACACGCGTGCCGCTCGCGCGATCGCCAGCCGGCTCGGCACCGCCAAGGAGGCGCTCGTCGACGATCGCGCCCTGACGGTCGGCAACACCGGCAGCGCGCACGCCGCGCTGCTCCTCGCCGACACGCTCGAGTCGACGCAACCCGGTCAGGTCGTCGCGCTGGTCGTGCTCGCCGACGGCGCCGACGTGCTGCTGTTCCGGACCACCGACGCGATCGCCGCGTACGCACCGGTCCGCACCGTCGCGGCCCAGATCGAGGGGGCGTCCGACCTCCCCTACGGCAAGTTCCTCAGCTGGCGGGGCGAGGCCACGCTCGAGCCGCCCCGCCGCCCCGAGCCCGACCGCATCTCCGCGTCGGTGTCGGGTCGCACCGAGGAGTGGAAGTACGGGTTCGTCGGTTCCCGCGACCGCACGAGCGGCGAGTTGCACATGCCGCCCGCGCGCGTGTCACGCGTCGGCGACACGGTCGACGACATGCAGCCCGCGCCGATGGCCGACGTCGAGGGAACGATCGCGCTGATCACCATCGACCGCATCGCGTACTCGCCGAGCCCGCCGATCGCGTTCGCGGTGGTCGACTGGGACGGCGGCGGCCGGCTCCCGGTCGAGCTCACCGACGTCGACCCGGCCGCGCTCCAGATGGGCGACCGCGTCGAGATGACGTTCCGCAAGCTGTTCACGTCGGACGAGATCCACAACTACTTCTGGAAGGCCCGCCCCGTTCGGGGCTAGGAGCCAAGGAGCTTCGCCATGGGTTCGCACGGAATCAAAGACCGCGTTGCGATCGTCGGGATGGGATGCACGCCGTTCGGCGAGCATTGGAACAAGGGCACCGACGACCTCCTCGTCGAGGCGTCCGAAGCCACGTTCGCGTCGGCCGGAATCGCCAAGGACGACGTCGACGCCTACTGGCTCGGTACCGCGATGTCGGGCATGAGCGGCATGGCGCTCGCTCGCCCGTTGCAGCTCCACGACAAGCCGGTCACGCACGTCGAGAACTTCTGCGCGACGGCGTCCGAGGCGCTGCGCAACGCGGCGTACTCCGTGGCGAGCGGCGCGTACGACGTGGCGATGGCCATCGGTGTCGAGAAGGTGAAGGACAGCGGGTACCAAGGCCTCGTCGGCGCGGCCAAGACGCCGACCGACGGCACCGGCCGCACACTTACCGCGGCGGCGATGTTCGCGATGTGCTCGCCCGGCTACGGCAAGAAGTACGGCCTCGACGAGGCGCAGATGCGCGAGGTGCTGGCGCGCATCGCGTGGAAGAACCACTACAACGGTGCGCGTAACCCGAGGGCGCAGTTCAGAAAAGAGGTCTCGATGGAGACCATCTGCAACGCGCCGCTCCTGGCCGGTGGGCTCGGCGTGTTCGACTGCTCGGGCGTGGCCGACGGCTCGGCCGCGGCGATCATCGTGCGGGCCGAAGACGCGTACGAGTACACCGACAAGCCACTGTTCATCAAGGCGCTCTCGCTCGTCGCCGGCAACTGCTCGGGCAACGCCGATCCGGAGTACGACTACACGACCTTTCCCGAGATCGCCGCGACCGGGCGTGACGCGTACGCGCAGGCCGGCATCACGAACCCGCGCGAGCAGCTCGCGATGGCCGAGGTGCACGACTGCTTCACACCCGCAGAGCTCCTCATCTACGAAGACCTCCAGTTCGCCGAGCGCGGCACCGCGTGGAAGGAAGTGCTCGACGGCACGTTCGACCTCGCCGGCGCCCTGCCCGTCAACCCCGACGGGGGCCTGAAGAGCTTCGGCCACCCCGTGGGGGCGTCCGGTCTGCGCATGGTGTTCGAGGCCTGGCTGCAGCTGCGCGGCGAAGCGCCGGCCGAGCGCACGATCGCGCATGCCGACCGCGGCCTGGCACTCACGCACAACCTCGGCGGCTACCCGGGCGAGATGGTCTCGTTCGTGTCGATCGTCGGCAACACACTCGGCTGAACCCGGGCGTCACACCACTCGGGCATGATGCGCCCGTGGCCGACCTACCCGACGCGGAGGTGATCACCCGCCTCGGGCGGGGCGTGATCGTCGGCCCGAACGCGGCTGCACCCGCGCCCTGGACCGGCGCGGAGCGGGTCGTCATCGACGACGCGACACTGCGCGACGCCGCCGCCGCCCTCGACACGTTGCACCGGCACTGGGCTCAACGCGTCCCGGTCGTGGTCGAGCTCCGGTGCGCGCCCGCCGAGTTACGCGCGCCCGAGCCGCCCCCGACGCAGCCCGCGTACTCGCTCTCGCCCCGGTTCGAGTTCGGCCGCGAGCGCCTCTACTTCCTCGCCCGCGCGAACAACTACGACGACCGCGTCGGCCGCATGGTGTGGGGCCCGGCGGTCGAGGCACAACGGCTCGGCGCGAGCGCGGCCGTCGGCGCCGGCGCCGACGCCGTGCTTCCCGACGGCACACCCGCTTGGTGCGACGGCGGCCCGCGGCGGGGGCGACCCCGGTGCCCGCCGGTCACGCGCTCGTGCATCGCAACAACCTCGAGCAACGCGGGCTCGGCGCCGACCGGGCCGTCGTTCCCCACGCCGACCTCGCCGCCGACCAGCTCGCCGCGGTCGTGCACGACGCCGGCGCGGCCCGCGTCATCGCACCGGCGGGCTCGGGCAAGACCCGAGTGCTGACCGAACGGTTCCGGCTGCTCGTCGCCCGCGGCTGGAACCCGGGCTCCATCACCGCGGTCGCGTACAACGTGCGGGCGAAGGACACGATGCGCGCCCGCCTCGCCGACATGGCCGAAGGCGCGCAACGCCGAGTACGCACGCTGCACGCGTTGGGCAACGACGTGCTGCGGCGCGCGGGCGCGAACGGCACCCTGATCGACGAGTGGGAGATGCGGCGCCGCATCGAGGCGCTCGTGCCGGTGAAACCCCGGGCCAACACCGACATGTACGCGCCCTACCTCGAGGCGCTGAGCGAGGTACGACTCGGGCTCGTCGACCCGAACGTGGTGGAGGCGCAGCGCGACGACGTCGCCGGATTCGGCGCGATGTTCGACGAGTACCGCGACAAGCTCCACGCGGATCGCGCCATCGATCACGACGAACAGATCTACGGCGCGATCGAAACCCTCCTGCACACCCCGGAGATCCGCGCCGCGTTTCAGCGCGAAGCCCGCCACCTGTTGGTCGACGAGTTCCAGGACCTCACCCCCGCGCAACTCCTCCTCTTGCGCCTCGTCGCCGCCCCCGCGTACGACGTCTTCGGGGTCGGCGACGACGACCAGGTCATCTACGGCTACGCCGGGGCCGATCCCGAGTTCCTCATCAACTACGACCGCTACTTCCCCGGGGGCACGCATCACGCGCTGTCGACGAATTACCGGTGCCCGGAGCCGGTCGTGACGGCCACTCGCAACCTGCTCTCGTACAACCGGCGCCGCATCGACAAAGAGATCGTCGCGGCCAAGGCCGGAACCGAGCACGACGCGCTCGAGCGTGGTCACGACTGCGCCGGAAGGCATCGCGATCGCCGCGGTCGACCGCGTCGGGGCGTGGCTCGCCGCCGGCGCCGCGCCTACCGAGATCGCCTTGTTGAGCCGGGTGAACTCGGTGCTCCTCCCCGTGCAACTGTTACTCGGGGAGGCGGACATCCCCTGCTGGACACCGGTCAGCGTCGCGGTCTTGAACCGGACCGGCACGCGTACCGCGCTCGCCTACCTGCGGCTCGCGCTCGCGGCCGGCGCCAACACACCGTTCGCCGGCAGTGATCTGGCGCTCGCGGC
Organism: uncultured Actinomycetes bacterium; assembly: GCA_963839575.1. GTDB lineage: Bacteria > Actinomycetota > Acidimicrobiia > IMCC26256 > PALSA-610 > PALSA-610. The sequence goes on from CAWIVQ010000003.1 coordinate 852,672, forward strand.
CCGGCGGCCGAGCCGCGCGCTGCGGCGGGAGGTCATGCAACGACTCGAACGCAAGCAGTGGCGCCTGCCCCAACTCCGCCGCGAGGCCGACGGGCTGAACGCGGCCGCGGCGGCCAAGTTCGAGATCTTCTGCGACGACGTCGAATCACTCGGGCGCGCGCTCGAATCGGGTGCGACCACCAACGACCTCCTCACGCGTATCCGCGACGACATCGGCCTCGGCGCCGCGCTGGCGACGCTCGACCAGTCGGGCAAGTCGCCCGACGCCAGCCACCGCGACGACCTCAACGCGCTCATCGCGGTGGCGACGTTCGAGGCCGATCCCGCCGCGTTCGAACCGTGGCTGCGCGCCCGGCTGCGGGCCACGAACGACCCGGCCCGCACCGACGGCGTGGCGCTGTCCACCGTGCACCGCGTGAAGGGCATGGAGTGGCCCTACGTCGCGGTGCTCGGCGCACACGACGGCCTCATGCCCCACGCCCTCGCCGACGACGTCGAGGAGGAACGTCGCATCTTCCACGTCGCCATCACCCGCGGCGACACCGCCGTGCACGTGATCGCCGACGGAACCGTGCGGCGACCCTTCCTCGACGAGCTGACCGCGCCGGCGCCACCCGAACCCGCGCGCCCGGCCGCGCCGGGACGCGCCCGCAACGCCCTCGACGCCGAGGTCGGGTTGCACGTGTCGTTCGCGGGATCGAGCGGCCCGATCGTCGAGCTCCGCAGCGACGCGGCAGTACTGGAAGAACCCAACGGCACGCGGGTCGTGATCCCGTACGGAGAGCGGGTGGAGCTCGACGGCCGCCGGGTCCAGCTCTTCCGCGGCCGGGGCGCCGAGGTGACCCATGCGTCGCCGGCGCTCGTCGACGCGCTGAAGGCGTGGCGCCGCCAACGCGCCGCGAGCGACGGCGTGCCGGCCTACATCGTCTTGAGCGACGCCCACCTCGAAGGCATCGCAAACCGCCGACCTGAGTCGCTCGCTGCGCTCGCCGGCTGTACCGGCATCGGCCCCACCAAGCTCGAACGCTACGGCGACGAGATCATCGCGGTGATCGCCGACGCACCCACGGCGTAGATTCTCCCCACCACCGAAGCCATCCCCAGGAGGCCGCGCCGATGCCGTATCCCCGAGACGAGATCGAAGCCACCGTCGAGCGCTACGTGGAGACGCGCAAGGTGATCGACGCGGGCGGCGCCACCTGGCGCGCGACTCGCCCAGTACTTCACCGACGACGCGGTGTTCATCGACCCGGCCTGGGGCCGGGTCGAGGGGATCGAGGAGATGAAGGCAACCGTGTTCGGCGACGCGATGGTGGGCCTCGAAGAGTGGAAGTTCCCGGTCGACTTCTACGCGATCGACGGCGACACCGTCGTCATCAAATGGAGCCAACAGCTGCCCGGCCGGCGACCGAACGGGCGGCCGTGGGAACAGTCGGGCGTCTCGACGCTCGTGTACGCGGGCAACGGCAAGTTCTCCTACGAGGAAGATCTGCTGAACATGGTCCACGTGTTCGAGGACATGCGCGCGAGCAAGTGCACGGTGCCCGACGTCGCCATGCCCCCCAAGCACCCCAACCGCGACTTCTCCCGCCCCCGATGAGCGACCCGGCCGACGACCTGCGAGACACCGTCGACTACGTCGCGATCACCCGGCTGCAACACGCCTATGCCGACGTCGTGACCCGCCGGGCGTGGAGCGAGCTCGACGACCTGTTCCTCGCCGACGCACCGGTGCGGGTCGACACGGTCACCAACCCCGTCATCGAGCTCGCCGGGCCCCGACAAGTCGGCGATTTCATCGGGACCGCGGTCGAGCGGTTCGAGTTCTTCGAGTTCGTCCCGTTGAGCACACGCGTCGAGCTGCGTATCGGCGGCGACGTGGATCGGGCGGCGGCACGCCTCTACATCTGTGAGCTCCGCCAGGACGCGGCATCGGGCCATTCGACCCAGGCGTTCGGCGTCTACCAGGACGACTATCGCCGGGTCGACGGCCGTTGGTGGTTCGCGCAGCGCCACTATCAGTCGCTCGCCCGCAGCGGCCGGGGCGAGGTCTTCGCGTTCCCCGAGCCTGCGTTCGGGCTCTGAGGTTCCGCCTACGAATTTCCGCCTCGAATTTCCGCCTACGAATTTCGTAGCGCGGTCGGCGATCGGCTCACACGCCGAGGAGCAGCGGCGCCCGCGTTACCTTCCGGCAATACAGCTGGTACATGATCTGTGTTGCAGTGCCGCGCCGCATCTGCGATGGTGCCCCACAATTCCCTGATGCTGGCAGGAGGCCGGGTGACCGATCCCGAAGGGCCCGTCGAAGTCGGCCTCTACGGCGTGACGAAGCGGTTCGGCGGAACAGTCGCGGTCGACGACGTGACCATCACCGTCGGCCGCGGTGAGTTCTTTTCCTTGCTCGGGCCGTCAGGATGCGGCAAGACGACCTCGCTGCGCATGATTGCGGGATTCGAAGAGCCCGACTCCGGGCGCCTCGAGCTGACCGGCCGCGACATCGTCGGCGTCGCGCCGTTCAAGCGCAACGTGAACACCGTGTTCCAGTCGTACGCGCTGTTCCCGCACCTGACCGTCGCGGACAACGTCGCCTTCGGGCTACGGCGCAAGAAGGTCTCGAAGAGCGACATCCGCGACCGGGTCAAGCGCTACCTCGATCTCGTGGAGCTCAACGGGTACGACGATCGCCGGCCGGCGCAGCTCTCGGGCGGTCAGCAGCAGCGCGTCGCGCTGGCCCGGGCGTTGGTCAACGAGCCCGCGGTGCTGCTCCTCGACGAACCGCTGGGCGCGCTCGATCTCAAGCTCCGCAAACAGATGCAGTTGGAACTGATGCGCATCCAGCGCGAGGTCGGCGTCACGTTCGTCTACGTGACCCATGACCAAGAAGAGGCGCTCGTCATGAGCGATCGCCTCGCGGTCATGTCGCAAGGCAAGGTCGAACAGATCGGCTTCCCCGAAGACATCTACGAGCGACCGGCCACCCGTTTCGTCGCCGGCTTCATCGGGACCTCGAACATCGTCGAGGCCAAGGTGACCGGGCGCGTGGGCGAGCTCCTCCAGCTCGAGGCCGCGCCGGGTGACCGGCTGCTCGTCCCGGCCCCCGAAGGCCGCCCGCTGAGCCCCGGCGACACCGTGGCATTCACCGTGCGGCCCGAGAAGCTGCGAGTGGTCGCCGCCGACGGCGATCCCGTCGCCGAGAAGCTCTGCACGATCGGCGGGACGGTCGTCGACGTCGTCTACCAGGGCATGTCGACCCAACTCGTCGTGCAGAGCGACGCGGGGAGCACCCTCGTGGTGTTCCGCCAGAACAGCGAACGGGTCAGCGACGCCGGGGTACCGGGAACGCGGACCCGCCTCGTCTGGGACCCCGAGTTCAACGTCGTGCTTACCGACCAACCCATCCTCGACAAGGAGTTGACGTCATGAGTGATCCGGATCGCGTATCCCTGGCCTTCATCTGGGACACGGCGTCTCCGCACTTCAGCCGGCGCACGTTCATGCGGACGATGGCGTTCGCGTCCGCGGCCGGATTCGTCGCCGCGTGCGGCAGCAGCAGCAAGGGTGGGACGGCGTCGAGCAGCTCGACGACGCCGCCGACGTTCTCGAACAAGCCCGAGGCCAAGGTCCTCAACTTCTACAACTGGACCGACTACATCGCGACCGACACCATCCCGAACTTCCAAAAGGAGACGGGGATCAAGGTCACCTACGACAACTACAGCTCGAACGACGAGCTGTTCGCGAAGCTGTCGGCCGGCAGCACGGGCTACGACATCATCGTGCCCACCGACGCGACGCTCGTGAAGATGAAGCACGCGAACCTCGTCGAGCCGCTCGATCTGTCGCTCATCCCCAACGTGGTGAACCTCGACCCGCGGTTCCGAAACGCCGCCTACGACCCCGGCAACCAGTACTCGATCCCGTGGCAATGGGGCACCACCGGGATCGGGTTCGACAAGACGAAGGTCGGCGGCAGCGTGACCGACTGGGACGCATTCAAGCTCCCCGCCATCAAGGGCAAGTCGTCGTTCCTCGACGAAGCGCGTGACGCGTTCGCGATGGCGCTGTTCGCGCTGAAGAAGGACCCGAACACCACGAACACCTCCGACCTCGACGACGCCAAGAACTACCTCATCGACTTGAAGAAGACGATCAAGCAGATCACCTCCGACTACCAGGACCCGCTCAAGAGCGGTGAGCTCATCTTCTGCCAGGCGTACTCGGGCGACGTCTTCACGATCCAGGGCGACAACAAGAACATCGACTACGTCATCCCGACCTCCGGCGCGTTCTCGTGGGTCGACTCCATGGCCATCCCGAAGGGCGCCGGCCACCCGAAGAACGCCGAGGCGTTCATGAACTACATGCTCGAGCCCAAGGTCGGCGCCGCGCTCACGAACTTCGTGAACTACGGAAGCCCGAACAAGGCCGCGCTCCCGTACATCAACAAGGACATCGTCGACAACCCGTTGATCTACCCGCCCGCCGACGTGTTGGCGAAGCTCCCGTTCCAAAAGGACATCGGCGACGCCGAGCTCGCGTATTCCGACCGTTGGACAGCGGTCAAATCGGCTTGAGCGCGACGGAGATCGAAACACCGGCGGCGCCGGCGCGCAAGCGCCGGCGCGTGCCGGATTGGTTGGCGGGCAACCTGCTGCTGCTCCCGACCAGCGTGTGGTTCCTCTTCCTGCTCGTGATCCCGACGTTGCTCGTGGTCGCGTACAGCTTGGGCGAGCGCGGCTTGATCGTCCCGGTCAAGTTCTCGTGGGGCAACCTCGTCTACTCGAACTACCACACCGCGCTGAACCCGAGTTTCCTGCCGATCTTTCTCCGGTCGGTCAAGTACGCGCTCATCTCGACGGTTGCGTGCGTGCTCCTCGGCTTCCCCCTCGCCTACTGGATCGCCCGGTTCGCGGGGCGCCTGCGCAACCTGTATCTCGTGCTCGTGATCATCCCGTTCCTCACGAGCTATCTGATCCGCATGTACGCGTGGCAGTTCATCCTCGACGGTCACGGCTTGTTGAACTCCACGCTGGGCGTACTCGGTCTCGGCAGCCATCACGTCTTCCTCAACACCGACTTCGCCGTGATCCTCGGGCTCACGTACGGGTTCTTGCCGTTCATGATCCTCCCGCTGTACGCGTCGATCGAACGGATGGACAAGTCCCTCGTCGAGGCCAGTTACGACCTCGGCCACGGCAAGGTCTCCACACTGTTCCGCGTGATCATCCCGACCATCTCACCCGGGCTCATCGCCGGCGTCCTCTTGGTCTTCATCCCCGCGGTGGGCGATTTCGTCACCCCCGAGCTGCTCGGCGGGGTGAAGACCCAGATGTTCGGGAACACCGTCTACGACCAGTTCAACAGCGGTAACAACTGGCCACTCGGTTCGGCCATGTCGGTGCTGATGATGGTCTTCATCCTCGCCGGCGTCTTCGTCTATCTACGACGGGTCGGAGAGGAGGCGTTGTGAGCCGTAAGAGCGCGCTGCGCCCCCGGTATCTCAATCTGCACGCGGCATTGGTGTTCGCCTTCTTGTTCGCGCCGATCATCGTGCTCGTCGTGTTCAGCTTCAACCACGCCAAGAGCAGCACCGCCTGGACAGGTTTTTCGACCCGTTGGTACTCGGATCTCATGCACAACGAGCTCGCGCTCCAGGCGTTCCGCAACACGATGAAGGTCGCCGTCACCGCGACGGTCATCTCGACGATCATCGGAACGCTCGGCGCGTTCGCGCTCACACGATTCCAGTTCCGCGGCCGATCCGCGTACTCGACGCTGATCTTCATCAGCCTGGTCATGCCCGAGATCGTCATGGCGGTCGCCCTCACCGCCTTCTTCCGGCGTTTTGCCCACGTGGAGTTGAGTATCTACACGGTGATCGCCGCGCACATCACCTTCTGCATCCCGTTCGTGGTCGTCGTGGTGAAAGCGCGCTTGACGGCGTTCGACCGCCGCCTCGTCGAGGCGGCCGCCGACCTCGGTGCCACGCCCGTGCAGGCGTTCCTCCGGGTCGTGCTGCCGCTGGCCATGCCCGGGATCCTCGCCGGCGCGATGCTCGCCTTCACGATCTCGCTCGACGATGTCGTGATCACGTCGTTCACCTCCGGCCCGGGCTCCACCACCTTGCCGCTGTACATCTTCGGCCAACTCCGGTTCGGCGTGTCGCCCTCGATCAACGCGCTCTCGACGATCGTGCTGGCGGCCGCGTTGGTCCTGTTGGCGATCGGCGGGCTCCTCAGCGTGCGTTCGGCGCGGCGCGGTGTCGTGGCCATCGACGCGTCCGCGCTCGGATAGATCGGGGACACCGTGAAACAGCAACGCAAGCTCGTCACCGAGATCCCGGGGCCGCGCTCGCGCGCGCTGTGGGCGCGCCGGGAGCGGGCGATCCCTGCCGGAGTCGGGACCACATTGCCGGTGTTCGTCAAGCGCGCGCAGGGCGGCATCATCGAAGACGTCGACGGCAACCGCCTGATCGATCTCGGCGCGGGGATCGCCGTGGTGAACGTCGGGCACGCCCACCCCGCGGTGGTCGAGGCCATCACCAACCAGGCCGCCGACTTCGTCCACACGTGCTTCCAGGTGACTCCCTACGAGGAATACGTGGCGGTGTGCGAGCAGCTGAACCAGCGTACGCCGGGAACGCACGAGAAACGGTCGCTGCTCGTGAACTCGGGCGCGGAGGCGGTCGAGAACGCGGTGAAGATCGCTCGGGCCGCGACCGGCCGGTCGGCGGTGATCGCGTTCGACCAGGCGTTCCATGGTCGCACGCTGCTCACCCTTTCGCTGACGGCCAAGGTCGTGCCGTACAAGAAGTCGTTCGGCCCGTACGCGCCCGAGATCTATCGAGCGCCCTTCTCGTACCCGTTCCGGGGAACCGGCGGGCTCGCGGAGACCATCGCGTGGATCGAAGCCAGCGTCGACGCGACCCAGATCGCGTGTGTCGTGGTCGAGCCGATCGCGGGTGAAGGCGGATTCGTCGTCCCCGAGCCGGGCTGGTTCGCCGGCATCGCGGCGTGGTGCCGCGCCAACGGCGTCGTCTTCGTCGCCGACGAGGTGCAGACCGGCTTCGGGCGCACGGGCGCCTGGTTCGCGAGTGAGCACGAAGGCGTGGTCCCCGACATCGTCACGACGGCCAAGGGCCTCGGCGGCGGCATGCCCATCGCCGGCGTCACCGGCCGGGCCGAGATCATCGATGCGGTCCACGCCGGCGGCCTCGGCAGCACGTTCGGCGGCAACCCCGTGTCCTGCGCCGCCGCGCTCGCGGCGATCGGCGTGATCGAGCGCGAGGGGCTCGCCGACCGTGCCCGCAACCTCGGCGACCGCATGCTCGAACGGCTGACCGCACTGCAGCGCGACACCACGGGCATCGGCGACGTCCGGGGTCGCGGGGCGATGGTGGCCATCGAGCTCGTGCACGACGACGGGGCTCCCGACGCCGACCGGGCCAAGCGCATCTGCGCGGCGTGCCACGCCCAAGGGGTGATCGTGCTGACCGCGGGCACGATGGGCAACGTCGTTCGGCTCCTGCCGCCCCTCGTGCTCGGCGACGCGCTGCTCGACGAGGGCCTCGACGCGCTCGAGGCGGCGGTGCGCGCCTGAGCTACTCGATCGAGCTCATGACGTGCTTGACGCGCGTGTAGTCGTCGAGCGCGTACATCGAGAGGTCTTTGCCGTAGCCGGAGTGTTTGAAGCCGCCGTGCGGCATCTCGGCCACGAGCGGAATGTGGGTGTTGATCCAGACGCACCCGAAGTCGAGTGCCGCCGACAGGCGCATGGCGTTGGCGTGGTCGCGGGTCCAGACGCTCGACGACAGCCCGTAGTCGGTGCCGTTGGCGTCGCGCAGCGCATCACCGACCTCCGCGAAGCGCTGCACGGTGATGACCGGACCGAAGACCTCCTGTTGCACGATCTCGTCGTCTTGGTGCAACCCGGCGACGACGGTCGGGGCCAAGAAGTACCCGGCCGTGCCGATCCGCTCGCCTCCGGTGAGCACCTGCGCGTGGGCCGGTAGCCGGCTGATGAACCCCTGCACCCGTTCGAGCTGGCTCGCGTTGTTCACGGGTCCGAGGTCGGCATCGTCGACGTCGGGGCCGCCGACCTTCTTGGCGCGCGCCGCGGCGACGAGCAGGTCGACGAAGCGGTCGTGCACCCCCGCCGACACGAGGACGCGTGTCGCGGCCGTGCAGTCCTGGCCCGCGTTGTAGAAGCCGGCCCCGGCGATGCCGGCCGCAGCCGCCTCGAGATCGGCGTCGTCACACACGATCACCGGGGCGTTGCCCCCCAGCTCCAGGTGGACGCGCTTCAGATCGGTGGCGGCGGCCGCCGCGACCTCCATGCCCGCGCGCACGCTGCCGGTGATCGACACGAGTCCCGGAACCGGATGCGACACGAGTGCCCGGCCGCTGTCGCGGTCGCCGCAGACAACGTTCAGCACACCCGCCGGAAGGAACTCGGCCGCGAGCTCCGCGAGCATCACAGTCGTTTCGGGCGTACTCTCCGCCGGCTTCAACACCACGGTGTTGCCCGCGGCGAGCGCGGGTGCGATCTTCCAGATCGCCATCATCAGCGGGTAGTTCCACGGCGACACCTGCGCCACGACACCGATGGGCTCGCGCCGGATGAACGACGTGAGCCCGCTCATGTACTCGGCCGCGGCCCGACCTTCGAGCATGCGCGCCGCGCCGGCGAAGAAGCGGAGCTGGTCGACGGCGGGCGGGATCTCGTCGGCCGCCATCAGCGCCTTGGGCTTGCCCGTGCTCCGGCACTCGGCCTCGATGAACCGATCCGCGTCCTTTTCCAGCGCATCGGCGATCCGCAACAACGCGAGGCTGCGCTCCGACGGGGTGCTCGAGCGCCAGCCGTCGAACGCCGACTGCGCGGCCGCGACGGCATCGTCGACGTCGGCCGCGCTCGACCGGGGTGCCGAGCCGTAGGTCGAGCCGGTGCTCGGATCGACGAGCGCGGTGGTGGCGCCGTCGCGGGCGTCGACCAACTTGGCGTTCACCAGGTTCTGCACGACTTCCATCGAGACCCCTCTCCGGACGACATATCTCTGTGGACGGGCACTTTGCCGAGTCAAAGCTAGTATTCGCAGACCAACCGCTGTCTCTGCAAGTAGATCGTTGTGGCCCAGATATCTGACGACGATATTCGCACTCCTGCGCCGTTGCTCGACCGGACTCCCGCGCCGCTGCTGGACAACGTGTCGATGCAGATCATCCGGGAGCTCCAGCGCGATGGGCGCCGCCCGTTCACGTCGATCGCGAAGACCGTCGGCCTGTCGGAGGCCGCGGTCCGCCAGCGGGTGCAGCGACTCCTCGATGCCGGCGTCATGCAGATCGTCGCCGTCACCGACCCGTTGCGCGTCGGGTTCCACCGCCAGGCGATGGTCGGCATCAAAGTCGACGGCGACGTCCGCGAGCTCGCAGCCAAGCTGAGCGCGAACGCGGAGATCGACTACGTCGTCATCTGTTCGGGGACCTACGACCTGCTCGTCGAACTGACCGCGCACGACGACGAGCATCTCCTCGAAGTGATCAACTCGCAGATCCGGTCGATCCCCGGCATTCGCTCGACGGAGACGTTCGTGTACCTGCGGCTCGAGAAACAGACCTATTCCTGGGGAACCTGATGACCGCGACATCGTCCGAGACTCTCAGCGCGTCCGCGCATCGCCATCTGTGGATGCATTTCACGCCGATGTCGTCCGACCCCGACACCGAGATCCCCATCATCGTCCGGGGAGAAGGCGCGTGGGTCTACGACCAAAACGGCAAGCGCTACCTCGACGGCCTCGCCGGGCTGTTCGTCTCGCAGGTCGGGCACGGCCGCACCGAGCTGGCCGAGGCCGCGGCCGAGCAGGCACGCAAGCTCGCCTACTTCCCCGTGTGGAGCTACGCGCACCCGGGCGCGATCGAGCTCGCCGAACGCCTCTCCGATCTCGCGCCCGGTGATCTCGAGCGCGTCTTCTTCACCACCGGCGGCAGCGAAGCGGTCGAGTCGGCGTGGAAGCTCGCCCGCCAGTACTTCCAGGCGATCGGGCAGCCGCACCGCTACAAGGTGATCGGTCGCCACATCGCGTACCACGGCACGACGATGGGGGCACTCTCGATCACCGGCGTGCCCGCGATCAAACAGCCCTTCGAGCCGCTCGTGCCGGGTGCGGTGCGGGTCGTCAACACGAACCAGTATCGCCCCGCGCCCATCGACCCGGCCGAAGCCATCGCGCTGGCGATCGAGATGGAAGGCCCCGAAAGCGTCGCCGCGGTCTTCCTCGAGCCGGTGCAGAACTCCGGCGGCTGTTTCCCGCCCACCGACGGGTACTTCCAGCGCGTCCGCGAGATCTGCGACGAGACCGGCGTGCTGCTCGTCTCCGACGAGGTCATCTGCGCGTTCGGTCGCCTCGGGCACTGGTTCGGTTCGCAGCGCTACGAGTACCAGCCCGACATCATCACGATGGCGAAGGGCATGACCTCCGGGTACTCGCCCATCGGCGGGATGATCGTCCGTCCCCATCTGGTCGAGCCGTTCCTGCGCGACCGCAAGACCTTCCTCCACGGCATCACGTTCGCCGGTCACCCGGTGAGCTGCGCCGTCGCACTCGCGAACCTCGACCTCATGGAGCGCGACGGGCTACTCGAGCACGTCCGCGCCAACGAGGGTGCGTTTCGGGCCACTCTCGACAAGCTCCGCGACCTTCCGATCGTCGGCGACGTGCGCGGCGCGGGATACTTCTACGGCATCGAGCTCGTGAAGGACAAGGCGGCCCGGACGTCGTTCGACGCCGAGGAGAGCGAGCGGTTGCTGCGCGGCTTTTTGTCACGCGCCCTCTACGACGCCGGCCTCATCTGCCGCGCCGACGACCGCGGCGACCCCGTGATCCAGCTCGCCCCGCCCCTCATCATCGGCCAGCCCGAGTTCGACTACATCGAACAGGTCCTGCGCACCGTGCTCACCGAGGCGTGGTCCCGTATCTGAGGCTTCCGCGCCCCTGATCCGGCCGGACCAGACCGGACCAGACCGGATCAGGCCGGGTCGGTCGAACGGATCGACCTCGGCGTCGGGTTGACGCCAGGCAATGGTGGGCAGGCTCGGAGCATGCGTATCGCGGTCGTCGGAGCGAGCGGATTCGTCGGCCGAGCGCTTTGCCGCGCCCTCGTCGGGGCGGGGCACGAGGTCGGCGCGTTCCGCGCGCCACCCGCCCGACCTGCAAGGCGCCGTGGGCTACGCGGTCGACGTCGGCGACGAGGACGCGTTGCGCGACTCCCTGTCGGGATACGAGATCGCCTACTACCTCGTGCACTCGCTCGGCGCGGGCGACTTCCGCGCCCGCGACCTCCGGCTCGCCGAGGGATTCGGGCGGGCGGCCGCGGCGAGCGGTATCCGCCGCATCGTCTACCTCGGCGGCCTGGGCCACGACCCGGCGTCCGAACACCTCGCGAGCCGTCAGGAGGTCGGCACCGCGCTGGCAGGCGCTTCGGTCCCGGTCGTCGAGTTGCGCGCGGCGGTCGTGCTCGGCGCCGGGAGCATCTCGTTCGAGATGCTCCGCTACCTCACCGAGCGCCTCCCGTTCATGATCTGCCCCCGCTGGGTCCGCACCGCGATCCAGCCGATCGCGCTGGGCGACGTGATCCACTATCTCGTCGGCTCGCTCACCGTGGAGCCGGGCGTCTATGAGATCGGCGGCGCCGACCTCACCACGTATCGCGAGATGATCGCGGCCTACGCGACGGCCCGCGGACTTCACCGGCGCCGGATCCTCGACGTGCCGTACCTGACGCCCCGGTTGTCGTCGCACTGGTTGGATCTGGTCACCCCCGTCGATCGCCGCGTCAGCCACGCCCTCATCGAGAGCCTCGTCACCGAGGTGGTCGTGACCGACCAGGCGCGCACCGACGCCGCGTTCGGGATCGACGTCATCGGTCTCGCCGACGCGCTGTCGGTCGCGCTCGACGCCCAAGCGGCTGCGCTCGACCACGATCTGCTCGCCCTCGAGAGCGGTCTCGGCGAAGGCGTGTACACCGCCGGCGTGTCGGTGCCGCTGCCGGCCGGAACGTCGACGCGGATCGACGCCGACCTCGACCGCGTCGGTGGGAGCTTCGGCTGGTACGGACTCCCGTGGGCGTGGCGGGCACGGGCACTCCTCGGCCGGCTCGTCGGGGAGCGCTGGGATCTCGTCCGTGCACCCGAGATCGTCGAACGAGCGACGGTCGATTGGTGGACCGTCACCCGGCGCGACCCCGGGACCCTCGTGCTGCGCAGCATCGGCTGGCGCCCCGGGGAAGGCTGGCTCGGATACCGCGTCGACGAGCACGACCTCGTCCAGGTCGGCGCGCTCCGACCCAAAGGCGTACCGGGCTTCGTCTACTGGAAGGTGCTGCAGCCCGTGCACCACCGCGTCTTTCGCGCACTGGCGCGCCACCGTGTGGCGCGCGTGGCGCGCCCGGTAACCGGGCGTGTGGCGCGCGTGCGTGCCCGGTAACCGGGCGGTCGGCTCAGCGCTCGTCGACGTGCCACTGCTCGCCGCGCGCACGGAGGCGGTCGAGGAACGGGACGGCATCGAACGCTTCGGGGCCGAGCACGCCGGCGCCTTCCCACACCCGCGTCGCCAACAGCTCGAGCGCCACGACCGGATTGATCGCGGTCTGCCACACGACGGCTTGCGACCCGTGGCGGGCCATCGTGTCGGCGTTGTCGGAGACGTGGTACAGGTACACCTCGCGGGGGCGGCCGTCGACGCCCGTTCCCGTCACCCATGTCCCCGCACAGGTGCGGCCGTGCATGCGGTCGCCCAGCGACGCCGGGTCGGGCAGCACCGCCGCGACGAGGTCGCGCGGCGACACCTCGACCCCGCGGACGCGCACCGGCTCCGTCGAGGCCAATCCGGTCTTGGCGAGCACACGCAGGACCTCGATGAACTCGTCGCCGAGCCCGTACTTGAACGTCACGCGCCGGCACGCGACGCCCCGTGGAATCAAGAGCACTTCCTCGTGCTCCACGTTCACGCACTCGATCGCGCCGATGCCCTCCGGGAACACGAAGGTCTCCGGTTCGGAGAACGGCTCGGTCGTGAACCAGCCGCGGTCGTGCTCCCACACGACCGGCGGATTCAGGCATTCCTCGATCGTCGTCCAGACCGAGAAGGTCGGTGCGAAGTCGTACCCGTCGATCACGAGGTCGCTGCCGTCGCGGACCCCGATCTCGTCGATCTCGGAGAAGAGATGGTCGGCGGCGTACCGGGCGAAGACATCCGAGAGGCCGGGCTCCACGCCCATGCCGACCAGTGCCAGCAGCCCGCGCTCCTCCCAGCGGGCCGCGGCCTCGAATTGCGCTTCGCCCAGCATCACACCCGTCAACTCGTAGGGGCGTTGCGGGTGCGGTTCGGACAGCGTCATCGCCATGTCGATGTAGTGGCACCCCGCGTCGAAGGCCGCTGCGAATATCGAAGGGTTGAGCCGGGGATCGCACACGTTCATCACGACGTCGGCGCGTTCGTTGCGGGCGAGTTCCGAGATCTCGCCGGTGTTCGATGCGTCGAGCGTGCGCGCTACGAATCTCGCATCGGCACAGCGCTCGACGGCCGCAGTAGCGCGCCGGCCGTCGACATCGGCGACCACGACGTGCTCGAGCACTTCGGATTCCGCAGCCGCGCGTGCTATCGCCGCGCCGACTCCACCCGCTCCAACAACGAGTACACGCATGCCGTCACGTTACGTTCGGAACGTAACTCACGCGTGTTCTCCGTCGGGCCCGGCCCCGCATATGGGCATCGATCATGACGCTGACGATCGCAGCCCAAAAGCACCACAGTGAGATGAACCCGCTCACGGTCATCCACATCAGCACCGGTACGGCGACGAGATTCAACAGTCCGAGAACGGCGATGTCGCGGTGGCTGGACGCGAGAAGCGCGCCGCACGCAGCCACGACATAGAGCGATGTGAGACGGCCGCCTTCATGCAACGCGCTGACGTCATACGCGATGTGGCGGCCGCTGATGACGGCGTTCACGGACCCGCGAAACATCGCGACACCGAGGGACACGCCCACCGCGATGCCCAGCACCGAGAGCGCGCCGATCAGGCGCTTCCGCGCCGCGACCCGCTCGATCCCGAGTGCCGCGAGCGGCACGAGGGCCGGGAGCGCGGCGAGTGCGAACAGGAGGTAGACCCAGATGCCGACCCGCCCGATCGACTCCGACACGCGGCCCTGCAGTCCCCACCAGACGAATGCCTCGTCGATCTGGTGCAACCCGAACAGGAGCGGGAGCGACGCGATGACGATCTGCTTCGGTTCGCGAACATGCCGGAGGGCGTCCGCGCCGATGACGGCCACGATTCCCCCGACCACCACGTCGGCGTCAGGGGAAAAGCACATGCGTCAGTCCGACCTGCAGACGGCGAGTTGCGCCGCGGTGGGCCAGCGCACATCGGTGGCCCAACCTGCCCGTTCGAACACGCGGATCAATGCCGCGCCGGGATCGATCTGGTGCGGGAGGGCGCCGTGGCGCGCGGACCGCGGGAACGCGTGGTGGAAGTTGTGCCACGCCTCGCCGAACGAGATGACGCCGAGCGGCGCGAAGTTGGTGCTGGAGTCCTTTTGCGTCGCCGGTTGGCGTCCGAACATGTGGCAGATGGAGTTGACACTCCACGTCACGTGGTGGAGCAGCATCATGCGGGCCAGGCCCGCCCACAAGAACGCGGTCAGTGCACCACTGAGCGCGCCCGTAATCGTCCAGCCGAGGAAGAACGGCGCCGCGAGCGACGTGATCGCGAAGATCGGGAACAGCCGGCTGATGATCATCGTGTCGGCGTCGGCCAGGAGGTCGGGCGCGTAACGCTGCGCGGACGTGGGGTCGGCCTTGAACAGCCAGCCGACGTGCGCGTGCACGAAGCCGCGGAACTGCGCTCGGGGACCGGGCCCGTATTCGTGGGGCGAGTGCGGGTCGCCCGGCTTGTCGCTGTAGACGTGATGGCGGCGGTGGATCGCGACCCAACCGACGACCGATCCCTCGACGGCCATCGACCCGGTCGACGCAAGCAGGATCTTGAGCCAGCGGACGGCTCGGAAGCTGCGGTGCGTGAAGAGCCGGTGGTAACCGACCGCGATGCCGAAACCGGTCACGACGTAGAAGATCGCGGCCAGCACGATGTCGAGGAGGTTCACCGCGCGACCCCACAGCAGTGGGATCGCGATCGCGAGGGCGATCGGCGGGCTGACCATGAGCAATCCCGTGACGAGTCGCCCGGCGCGGACGCTGGCCCGGCTCGGCGCCGGTTCGGGCGCGCGGTCGGAACGTGTCGGTGAATCCAGCAGGGCAGCCATGGCGTCTCGGTTTCTCAGGAAGACAGGAGGTGAGGTCGTGCTCCCACCAGCCCCGATACCAGGAGGTCGCCAGACACCGCGCCGGACGTCGCCGACGCGTGCTGGCAAGTCTAGGTCACGGCCCGCCGCAGTCGATACGCACCCGCAGCAGTCATTGCGCGAGCAACCAGGTGATCAGCATGGGAGTGCAAAGACGTCGAGCGCGTCCAATGCCGCGAGGCTGCGCCGGAAGAGCGCTCGGGTCAGCTCGACGTGGCGGGGATCGTCGATCGTCAGCGCGCCGGTAGCGATGACCGGGTACACGAAGCCGAGCATCGTCCCGTAGCGGTACATCTCCCACGCCCACCGCCGATCGGCATCGACACCGAAGCCGCGCAGATCCTCGATGTACCAATCGAGCGCGGTCCGGTATCCCGCGGGGTCGTCGATGTTGAGACTCTGCGTGACGTGGTACGAGAGATCACGCGGCCCGACGGATCGATCGACGAGTTGCCAGTCGACCGCGATCACGTCGTCGCCGGTGAAAAAGAGATTGTCGAGGCGCCAATCGGAGTGCGACAGCACGAGGGGCCCGTCGCACAGCTTGGCGAACAGCGCAGGAATGTGTCGCGCGGTACTCGTCACCGAACGCGCGGACACGGTCGTCGATCATGTCGCCGAACAGCTCCTGGACGCGCGGCCACGCCATCTCGTAGGCCATCGCCACCGCGGACGGGTAGGGATCGTCGGACAGCTTCAGGAGGAACGACGACCCGGCCAATGTCGGATCGTCCCAGAAGCACGCGTGCAACCGCGCGAGCGTGCGGATTGCGTTGCGCGCCTCGGCGAGCGTGCAGCCGCTCACCTGGTCGCCACCGCGACCGCGCTCGGACACGTCCTCGAGCAACAAGATCGTGTCCTGGGTCACGGGGTCGTGCGCGGCGAAGTAACACTTTGGATGCGGGATCGACGTGCGCGGCGACAACTCGTTGTAGAACCCGACCTCGCGCCCGTACATGTTGAGGACCGTCGCGACGAACCGGCCGTCTTCGGTCGGGGCCGCCAGCTTGGCGACGACGGTCGCCGGTGAACCGCTGCCTTCCATCTGCAGCCGGTGTAGCTGACCCACGAGGCCGACCCCCACCCCAATGGGCTCCTTGGTCAGCCGCGTCACCGATCGGCCGAGCGTGTCGCTCAGCCATTCGGGGGTGACGTCGTCGATCGTCCTCGGAATGGTCATCGCACACCCGCCAGGAGCATCTCGGTGAGGCGCCGCGGCACCTCGACGATCAACGGGAACAGCGCGCCGCGTTTGGGCAGACGGACATGGCGGCGGTCGCTGCCGATCGCGTCGGCTACGGCAGTGACGACGACATCCATGTCGAGGTCGTACGTGAGGTGCAGTCGTTCGAGCCGCGCCAGCGCGCGCCGGGTCGGACCGTGCGCGCGCAGCGACGCGATCATCGTGCTCTCGACCGGCCCGATCTGCACGAGCGTCGTACCGATCGGCGTCCCGGCGAGATCGGCGCGCAGTCCCGCGGTGAAGTGACTGAGTCCGGCCTTCGACGCGGAATACGGCGCCACGCCGGGCAGCGCGTTGGTTCCGGCCAACGACGAGACGTTGACGATATGGCCGCGGCCCCGGCGCAACATCCCCGGGATCACCGCCCGGCACAGGAGCATCGGCGCGCCGAGGTTGACCGCGAGCAGGCGAGTGATCTCGGCGGTCGGCAGGTCGACGAGATCACCGGTCAGGTCGACCCCCGCATTGTTCACCAGCACGTCGATCGGACCGACGGCCTCGATCCGGCGCACGAGCGGCTCGATCGCGGCCGCGTCGGCGAGATCGGCGGGAAACGACTCGCCCCCGATCTCCGCCGCGAGCTTTTCGAGCGGTCCCGCCGAACGGGCGACGAGGACGACCCGCGCCCCGCGCCGCGCCAACTCGGTCGCCAGCGCGGCGCCGATGCCGCGCGACGCTCCGGTCACCACCACCCTGGCCCCCGGGAGCTGCACGGGCGCATGATCGCACCCGACCCGCGGGCGTGTCGACGATCAGCCCGCGCCGGGGCGGGGCACTCCGATCGCGTTCGGGTACGGGATGCTCCCGGCGGACTCGAGCGCCGACGCCAGCGGACGCATGAGCCCGATCAGCTCGCGCAGATCGTTCTCGCCGAGTGCCCGCACCGGTTGGTCCGCGAGCCGATCCGTGTCGGCTTCGATCGAGCGGTGAGCTTGGGTCCCGGCCTCGGTGACCGCGAGATCGGCGGCGAGCCAGCCCCGTGCGACGAGCCGACCCGCGGCGGCCGACCAGTCGGCGTCGTCCCAACCGCGGTGCGGCGCGATCGTGCTGCGATCGACCCCGCTCACCGCGAGCCGCAGGACGTGCGCCTCGCACGGGTGCACACCGGCCGCGAGCAACGCGGCCACGTGGCCGTCGCCGCGGTGTTCGCGGAGCAACGTGCACCCGTGCCAGAGCGCGAGGTGGGCGGCGCGCGGCCATTCCAGATCGGCATTGGCGGCGAACAACGGACGCGCGAAGGGGTCACAGCCGTCGGCCGCCCGCCGCACGAGGTCCGCCGCCCTCGTAATCGCCGCAGCCCGGACATCGAGGCAGCGATCGAGCGCCCGATCGGCGCCGGCCTCGCGCGCGGCGATCGCGTCGTCCGGTCGCGCCATCTCCCACACCGCGGGGAGCGCACGCTCGACGAAGTCGGGCCGGAACCCGAAGAAGGTCGCGACCACCGCTCCGGGACCGACCGCGCCGAGCGGCGCCGCCCGTCCCGCGAAGTAACCGCGCCAGAATCCCCGCAACCCGATCGCCTCGAACGCGCCTCGCGCCTCGTCGGTGAAGTACGTGACCGCGTGGTATGGCTCGATGCACTGCCACAGCGCCCGGGCCGGCGGAGTCGTCACGCGCTCATGTTCGCGCGAGCGGGGCGCTCAGTCTCGGTCGAGGGGGGCGGCCAGCAACAAGAGGTCGTAGAGGATCTTCAGCGTGCCGCCGATGATGAGCGGCCAGCCGAAGCTCGTGCGGTCGAGCAACAAGCCGGCGAGCGCGGGCGTTGCCGCGCTGGCGAGGCTGCGGGGCACGTTGGTGACGCTCGCGGCCGCGGCGCGCTCGTCGGGATCGACGACGCGCATCACGAGCGCCTGGCGCGCGGGCACGTCCATCTGCGAGAACAGGGAACGCAGCAACAAGAAGGTGACCGCCAGCGGCGCGCTCGGCACGATCCCGGCCAGGATCAAGAACCCGTTGGCCGGGAGGTGGGTGAACACCATCGTGCGCACGAGGCCGAGGCGCGACGCGAGCCGGGGCGCGAGGAACTGCGAGAAGGCGGTGAGCACGCCCGAGGCGGCAAGGGTCGCGCCGGTCGCGGCGGGTGACAACCCGAAGCGGAGATCGAGGTAGAGGACGAGCAGCGACTGCACCGCGAATCCACTGCCCGCGGAGTCGAGGGCGAACAACGCCGACAACCGGATCACGATCGCGCGCGAGCGATGCAATCCCCGGCGCGGCGACTCGACCGCCGCGTGGTCCCGGAGCTCGCGGTACGCGATCGCCGCGCCGATCGCCGTCACGACGTACAACAGGAACGAGAGCCGTTCCACCGTGGCGATGTCCCAGCCGTTCGCCGACGCGATCCGGGCCGGGAGCGCCGACGCCAGCGCGCCCGCGGCGCCGGCGAGCGAGGCCGCGACGTTGTAGATCGCGAAGAAGTGCGGGCGGCGCTCGGTCTCGGTGAGATCGGCGAGGACGGCCTGCTCGGTCGGGAGGAACAAGCTGACGTCGCCGCCCGAAGGGTTCAACGTCCCGATGAAACCAATGACGAGCAGCGGCGCGAAGCGTGTGACGGTCGAGAACCCCACGCCGGTCAGCGCCATCAAGAGGCACGACGCGAACAGCACGCGCTGCGCGCCCCAGCGGTTCAGGCGCAAGCCGGCCCACAGGGTGAGCGCGGCCGAACCGAGGAGCGTCGCGGTGATGATCGCGCCGATCTGGAACCCGCTGAAGCCGAGGTGCTGGAGGTACCGGGCGAGCAACACGCTGGCGAATCCGTCGGCGAACGCGCGGATCGCGCGCGCGACGACGAGTGGCCGCGTCGCCTTCTCCCCTTCCGCCACCCGGTTCACCCGGGCACGGTAACCCGCCGGGTCGAGCGCGGCGCGGGTGGCCGGTCAGCCCTGGACGACGCTCACCGGGAGCTGCGCCAGGCGCGCCTCGAAGACCGAGACGATGCCGGCGATCGAGGTGTGACCTTCGACCGCGATCTGGGGGCCGTCGGGCTGCGCGAAGTAGACACCCATGAGCACCCGGCCCCGGCGCAGGTACACGGCAACGGAGTGCAACGCCGCGTGGGTCGTGGCGTCGGTGGTGACGAAGTCGTACGCGAGCCGCTCGACCGACGGGTTCTGCGGCCACGCACCGTCGGGCGGGGCGCGGAAGGTCGTGGTGGCGGTGCCCTCGCCGACGGGGCTCGTCACCGGCGTCGAGGGGCACTTCGCCCGCACGGATCGCAACTCGGCGAACGCCTGCGTCCCGGTGGCGGGCTTGGCGTAGAGCACCGCTTCGGTGCTCAGGACGATGTTTCCCTGCTGGTCGGTCACCGCGACCTGGCGGCGCGCCGTCCGCAGCGCTTCGCTCGGGAACGTCCCGTTACAGAGGTCGAGCGTCGCCACGGTCGTGTCGGCGCCGTGGTCGAGGTGGTTGACCGTGTCGGCGGCGGGGACGTCTCGTTGACCGACGATCAGGCCCGCGAGGACGCTGTCTCGAGGATCGGTCGGCAGGAGGGTCGACGGCGTGGTCGTCGACGGCGGGTTCCCGGGGATGGTCCGGTTCGGCGGAACGGTCGTGGCCGGCGCCGCTGCCTGTTCTTTCGTCGAGGAGTCGCGGGCGTTCAAGACGATCGTCGCGACACCGAAACCGACGACGAGCGCGACGACGACCAGCGCGGCCAGCAACGCCGCCACCGGCCCGCGCCGGTTGGGATGGGTCGTCCCACCCGCGCCGCCGCCCGAGGCTGGGCCGGGTGGGAGCGGTGGGACGGTCTCGAGGTCGGACGCGGCATGCTCGGTCACCGGCGCCAGAGTAGGGCCTCGGTGCGACGATTCCCGGCGCGGCGACCGGTCGGGGCGCGCCGATCAGGCGACACGGCGGATCGTCACCCGCACGTCGCTCGAGTGTGCTGCGGGGCCGTTGTAGACACCCTTCAGCGGGGTGACGTCGCCGTAGTCGCGACCCCGGGCGACCAGCACGTGCCGTTCGGCGACGTCGGCGCCGCTCGTCGGGTCGACGCGCCGCCACGCCCCCGTCCACGCTTCGAGCCAGGCGTGGCTCTGACCGGTGACCGCGGCGTCTACCGCCGCGTCGACGTCGGGATGCAGGTACCCCGACGCGTACCGCGCCGGTATCCCGGCCGCCCGCAGCACTGCCAGCGCGACGTGGACGAAGTCCTGGCAGACACCGCGACCCAGTTCGAGGGCGGACCGCGCGTTCGTCGAGACGTCGGTCGCGCCGGTCTCGTACGCGAGGCTCTCGCGGACCCACGCGCTGACCGCCTCGACCGCCTCTCGCGGTGTGCGGCCGGCGGAAATCGTCGCCGCGACCTCACGAAAGGCCTCGTCGATCGGGACGTGGGGAGACGGGTGGAGGTATTCGTAGAAGCGGTCGCGTACATCTTCATCGGACAGGACCTCCCAGTCGGTGTCGGTGACGTCGGGAAAGGCTGCGACGGTTTCGACCAGTGACCGCGACGCGACGATGAGCCGGTCGTGCGGCTCGTGGACGTCGAAGGCGCTCACTTCGGTACCCCAGTAGTCGACGTAACGCATGACAGGAACGCTCGGGCGCACATCGACACGATGGTCGAGCACCATCTGTGTCGCATCGCGAGCCGGGCTCATGCGCGCTTCGTTGTAGGACGCGAGAACCTCCCCTTCGTACTCGTAACTGGTCACGTGTTCGATCGAGAGCCGCCAGGCCATCACGCGCTCCACCTGATCGCGATCGCGTTGTTGAAGAACCGATTCGCGATGACGTCGTGCGCGAACGCACACGCACGTTCGAGTCGCGCGAGATGCTCGGGCAACGACCGCTCGAGCTCGGCCACCCGGATGAACTCGAGATCGGCACACGCGCGACCGACGACACGACGCGGCTCGCTGCCGGTGCCGTGACGATCCGAGAACGGGTCGAGGTCGATCAGCACCGTTTCGGCCGCGCCGAGCGCGTGGAACACCGAACGAGGGAACAGCCGGTCGAGCAAGAGGAACTCGAGCGCCTTGGATCCCTCGACGCCGCGACGGTAGGTGCGCAGGTACGACTCGTAGGCGGCACAACACCGGAGCGTCGCGACCCAACCCGCGCTCCCCCACGCGTCACCGAGGCGCGTCGACAGTAGGCGCACCGTGAGATCGACCCGTTCGAGCGAACGGCCGAGCACGATGAAGCGCCACGTGTCGTCGTGGCTCATGGTGGCGTCCGCGAGCCCCGACACGATCGCGGCGCGGTCCCGCACCCAACCGAGGAACCCGTGTTGGGCATACATCGAGCGGCCACGGCGGCCGTCGAGGGCACTGTGGGTGGTGTTGATGCTCCCCCACATCTCCGACGACATCGCCTCTCGCGCGCCGCGTGCGTTCTGCCACATTGCTTCGAGCGAACGGACGACCGATCCCGCGAAGCGCGGGTCGTCGACGAAGAACCCGACCAGCGCTTCGATGTCGGTATCGACCTCGACCTCGACCTCGACCGCCGGGTCGGCCGCGCCCATCGCCTCGACGAGCCGGCGGCACGCCGACTCCTCACCCCCGACGCGATCTTCGAGCAGCGCGTGGGAGTACACGTCGAGGATGCGCGCGGTCGCTTCGGCCCGCTCCGTGTAGCGCCCGAGCCAATAGAGCGACTCCGCGATGCGGCTCAACATGTTCGGGTCAACATGTTCGGGTCAACATCGCATGCGGGCGCGTTCACTGCTGCTGCGCCGCCTGTTCGGGCGCGCCCGGCGACGTGTCGAAGGGCTGGCGGGCGAGCGGCTCGCACCCGATCGCGTCGACCACGTCCGCGTCTTCGTGTTCGACCTCGGCACCCTCGGGCGCGAGCACCCACGTGTCCTTCGATCCACCGCCCTGACTCGAGTTCACGACGAGGCTTCCCTCACCCAACGCGACACGCGTCAGTCCGCCCGGAACCACCCAGATGCTCTCGCCGTCGTTCAGTGCGAACGGCCGCAGGTCGAGGTGACGCGGCTGCATCCCCGTCTCGACATAGGTGGGCGCGGTCGACAGCGCGACGGGTTGCTGTGCGATCCACGACCGGGGCGCCCCCTCGACCGCCGCTCGCACCGCTTCGAGGGCCTCCGCCTCGGCGCGCGGCCCGATGACGATGCCCTTACCACCCGAGCCGTCGGCCGGCTTCCACACAAGTTGATCGAGGTGCTCGAGCGCCCACTCGCGCACATCGTCGTTGTCGAGGCGGTAGGTCTCGACGTTCCCGAGAATCGGTGTCTCGCCGAGATAGAAATCGATCATCGCGGGAACGTACGGATAGACGGCCTTGTCGTCGGCGACGCCGTTGCCGAGGAAGTTCGCGATCGTGACGTTGCCCGCGCGCGCGGCGTTGACGATCCCCGCGCAGCCCAGCATCGACGTGGGCAGGAAGTGCAGCGGGTCGAGGTACTCGTCGTCGACGCGGCGGTAGACGACGTCGACACGCTCCTCGCCACCGGTCGTCAACATGTAGGCAACGTTGTCGCGGCAGATGAGATCGCGTCCTTCGACGAGCTCGACACCCATCTGCCGCGCGAGGAAGGAGTGCTCGAAGTACGCGGCGTTGTGCACACCGGGTGTGAGCAGCACGACGCGCGGGTCGTCGACCCCGCGCGGAGCCGCGGCCACGAGCGTCTGCAACAACCGCGACGGGTAGTCGGAGACCGGCTGTACGCGGTGCGCCGCGAACAACTCCGGGAACACGTGCGTCATGGCCCGGCGGTTCTCCACGACGTAGGAGATTCCCGACGGGATGCGGATGTTGTCCTCGAGGACGCAGATCTTCCCGGCGCCGTCGCGCACCAGGTCGATGCCGGCCACGTGGACCCGGACCCCACGCGGCGGCGAGATCCCCCCGCAGGCGGCCCGGTGGAAGTGCGAAGACGTGACGACCAGGCGGCGAGGGACGACGCCCGCGCGCATGATCTCGCCCGGTCCGTAGACGTCGTCGAGGAATCGTTCGAGCGCGCGTACCCGCTGGGCGACGCCGCGCTCGATCAGCGACCACTCGGTCGCGGAGATGACGCGCGGCACCAGATCGAGGGGGAAGGGCCGCTCCTCGCCCGAATGCGCGAACGTGATGCCCTGGTCGCGAAACACGCGGTCCCGGGTTGCGCAACGCTCGTCGAAGTCCTGCTTCGACAGCGTCTGGACGTGTTCGTAGAGCGCGCGGTAGTCGAGCCGGGTGTCGCCGGCCGCGTCGAACATCTCGTCCCATGCGTCGATGGGTTGATACGCATCGAGCAGATCGCCCACCACACCAACGTCGCCCAGGACGGGATCGACGGCGTGTCGCACCGATGAAGCAGCAGTGTCAACTTGCTGCCCGGAATCTGACGCCGCTCGAGCGCACGGCCGCGACACGGCCGCGACACGGCCGCGTCAAGCGGGCGACGGGCGGAGCGGCTTCGGGATAGCGTCGCGCCCCGATGGAGCCGGGTCCCGCGCCAATGCGCATCGACGCCTTGTTCCGCTACCCGGTGAAGTCGATGCTCGGTGAGCAGATCGAGACCACGACCGTCGGCGAGCGCGGGCTGCTCGGCGACCGTGCCTACGCCCTCATCGATCAACAGACCGGGAAGGTCGCCAGCGCGAAGAACCCCCGCCGCTGGGGCGGCCTGTTCGAGTTCCGCGCGGCGTTCGTCAACGAGCCCCGGGCGGAATCCGAGCTCCCGCCCGTGCGGATCACGATGCCCGACGGGAGCTCCGTCGACAGCGACGACCGCGACATTCACCGAACGCTGTCGACCGCGCTGGGCCGGCCGGTCCGTATCGAGACCCGGCCGCCCGGCGATCCCGTCATGGAGGTGTATTCACCGGTCATTCAGGGTTTCCCCGATCCGCAGGCGGACACCGTCGGCGACGCGCACATCGCCGTCGTCGCGCCCGGCACGTTCTTCGACGCCGCGCCCCTGCACGTCGTCACCACCGCGACCCTCGCCCGGCTGCGCGAGCTGGCACCCGACCACGCCTTCCCGGCGCCGCGCTTTCGGCCGAACGTCGTCGTGGCCGTCGACGCGGAGCCCGGTTTCGTCGAGAACGACTGGGTCGGCCACACGCTGACGGTGGGCCCCGACCTGCAGGCGTCGGTCTTCCTGTCGGCGCCGCGCTGCGTGATGACCACCCTCGCGCAGCCCGGCCTGCCGCGTGACCCGGGCGTGCTGCAGACCGTGGCCCGGCACAACCGATTCGACATCCCCGGCCTCGGACCCAGCGCGTGCGTGGGCGTCTACGCGCTCGTGACCGCGGGCGGTGCCGCGCGCCGCGGCGATCCCGTCGGGATCTCGTGACCGCCGAATGCGCCGGCCGCGGTCGACCAACTCCGTGATCACGCGGCGAACCCGAGGGCCTCGCCCTCGGGTCGTACGCCCCCGAATGACGTACGCGGTTTCGCATACCGGATCGACCGCGTCGATCTTCCGATCTGCCGTGGAGGACAGATGAACGAAGTGCTGCGGACTGCCGTGGTCGGGTGCGGCGCGATCCGCGAGTTGGCACGTCGACGCGATCGAACGCGCGGCGGTGCCGATGACGATCGTCGCGGCGGTCGATCCCGTCCCCGAGCACGCGCAGAAGATCGCCGAGCGCACGGGCGCTCGCCCCTATGCCTCGCTCGACGAGGCGGTCACCGCCGGCGGATTCGACGCCGCACTGGTGGCGGTTCCCCACCATCTCCACGAGCAGGTCGCGAAGACCGCTCTGGCCGCGGGGCTCCACGTGCTCCTCGAAAAGCCCCTCGCGCCGACGCTCGATGCCTGCGCGCGCATTCTCGACGCGGCTCGCGCCGCGGGCACGGTGTTCATGGTGGCGGAGAACTCGCAGTACTGGCCGGAAGTGACGACGGTGCGCAGGTTGATCGACGAGGGCACGATCGGCGAGGTGGTCACGGCACGCGCGGCGACGTTCTTCCCCGCGCTCGGCGAGTTCTACGGCGGCGAGCGGCCGTGGCGGTTCGAGCAGGCGGCGGCGGGCGGCGGCGTCGTCATCGACACCGGCTCCCACTGGCTGCGGCCGTTGCGCATCTGGCTGGGCGAGGTCGACGAGGTCGTGGCCGCGCTCGGTCGTCCCGATCCGCGCATGGACGGCGAGTCGCTGTGCCGCGCACTGGTGCGCTTTGCGTCGGGGACCGTCGCCTCGTTCGACGCGATGCTGACGAGCGGCGGCATCGCACCGCAACCGCTGTTCACGGTCACGGGCACCACCGGTGAACTGACGGTCGAGGGCTCGGGCTGGGTGAAGCTCTGGGACGGCACCGATTGGAAGGGCGCGAAAGTCGGTGAGCGGGGCGGGTACCTGCGGTCGTACGAAGGCGAGCTCGCCGACTTCGCGTCCGCGGTGCTGCAGGGGACGCCGCCGGCCGCGACGGCGGAGTACGCGCTCGGCGAGCTCCGCGTCGCGCTGGCGATGTATCGATCCGCCGCGACATTGCGCTGGGAGAAGGTGTGGGAATAGTCACACCGGCGCGACCTCGACGGGAGCGCGAGCGTCGTGGTCGACGGCGGCTCGTCGATCGGGCCTGATCCGTCAGCGCCAGGCCATGAGCGACATCATCATCGCTTCGGGGTCTTCGACGAGCTCCACGAACAAGCCGAGCACGGCGAAGGTGTCGAGGTAGCAGAACCGCAGCGCGCCGAACGTCGCGCCTTGCACGCGCTCGAAACCGAGCGCGTTCGCCGCCGCGACCTCCGCGTCGATGTCGTCGACGAGGAAGCCGAGGTGATGCATGCCCGGACCGTTCGACTCGAGGAACTCCGAGTGCAACCCGACGCCGCGTACCGGGCGGAGCAGTTCGATCTGCACGTTGCCGCTGCGGGCGAACCCGATCTCGAGCGCACACGTGGTGCGCCCGCCGCGGAAGTCGTATTCGAGATCCGTCGCGGGCAGCGTGACGAAGTCGCTGCATCCGAGCGTCGCCCGCATTGCTTGGCGCGCACCGTCGAAGTCGTCGACGACGTACGCCTGTTGGAACAGGCCTCCGCCCACGCGCGAGCAGGTCGTTGATCGGTCCGGCTCGGGTCATGGCGCGCACGGTAGCCCGCGCGGCGCACCCGCCACCCGAGCCCCGCGGGGCCACGCCGAGGTTCTCGGGACGACCGCGGTTGGCGCCGACACCGGCTCGCGCCGAGACGTGCGGGCGATCTCGGCCCAGATCGTGCGACCGTCGCGTCCGCACATCGTCGTCCAGCGCTCGGTGCATTCTTGGAGCACCTGCCGGCGGCGATCGCTCAGCTCGGCGCGATCGGGCCCCGGTTCGCGCACCATGAGCATGGTCGCGTCCGATTGGACGGTGACGATCACGAAGACCTTCGGGGTCCGGCTCCGCCTCGGGCGGACAACCAGCTCCTCGGCGACCGACCCCACCATCTCCGCGTGATCGGGCCCCGTATTCATGCGTTCGCACTCGCGCCGGATCGCGTCGCGCATGGACGCGATCTGCTTGGCATCGGCGATCAGGCGGAGCTCCAACATCGATGATCGATCATCGGACCGATCCTCGTGCCTCGGAAAGGGCCACGACCGCGACTGTGGCCCTTTTCATAATTCGTCGCAACCGCGCGCAAACGGACACCTCGCCGAGCGCGGTCGCTGCGCCGAGGTGTCCGTGGTCGCGGACGGGTGAAACCGCCCTAGCGCTTCTTGGCGACGCGCTTGGCAGGCTTCGACGTCTTCGCGGCGCGCTTGGTGGCCTTCGCCTTCGCGGCGCGGGCCGCTCGCGCCTTCACGAGGTTCTGCGCGAGCTTGGCGCGAGCCTCCGGCGACAGCGGGCGGCGCTTCTTCGCAACCTTCTTCGCCGCCTTCGCGGCGCCTGCGCCCTTCGTGACGGACGGCCGGCCGACCGCAGGTGCGACATCGGCGACTTCGACACTGTCGCCGAAGAGGTCTCGAGCAACAATCGCCGCCTGGTACTGGTTCGCGGCTTCGACGATCTCCACTGACGATCTTCTCAACGTAACTCTGTAACGCGGCATTGATGAACCCCTTCAGTTTGGTCGACTGATGACACCGTAAACGACCAACTGCACGCGGGCGGAACCACGAGAAACCTGCTCTGGACAACAACCTGTTCTCGTGAGCAGGAAACCGCACGACCCGATGACACGTAACGGGATCAGTCGTTTGGATCAAACCCGCGTCTGTTTTCCCACATTCGCGCCGACTCAAGCATGCCGGCGTCACAAAGACGCGAAGGCGCGCGGACTCAGCAATGACTCAGGAAGCGGGAATCGACGCTCGCGGGCCGTTTCGCGGCTGCACCATCGGCAGCGGCTCTCCGGGCGCGATCGGCAAGGCGTGACGCCGAGCGAGCCGGAGCTTCTCCCGGTCCGGCTCTCGGACCCGTCCGGTCCAGGCCCCGTGGCGCTCCCAGACGGCCTCGCAGGCGACGCAGGTCAGCAGCAGGGAGCCGCCGGACGAGATCTCGACCTCGACCTTGGCGCCGTCATAGGGGCATTGCGAGAGATTCACGCTGTTGTCGTCGGCGCCGATCCTTCCGACATGAAGCCGAGCGCGCGATCCGGTTCGCCGCGCTACAGAATTCGCGTCACGGTGTCGACAATCTCTTCGGCGCCCGCAACCCCTCTACGCGCGGTCGTCCGAACGACGCCTCCGGTTCACGCATTGCCATAGCCGCCGGAGGCGTCGTCGCGCTCGGGAGCCGGGCGCTCGGGAGCCGGGGCTCACAACGCCGCTCGCGCAACGCCCGTTGGTTAGTCGTCGAGTGTCAGTGGTTCGCGATGCTCGCCGAGCCGTTCCGCGGGGGTCTTGGCGGAGTCGACGGAGTCGTACGTCCAATCGGGCTGCTTCTTGGCGTGACGTTCGTCGATCCGGGCCGAGCCGTCGGCGATGTCGACGACCTCGGCGATCGGGCGCGGCGCCGTCGAGTGCACTCGCTTTTCGAGGTGCGCCTCGACGTCTTCGGAGAAGTGCTCGAGCAGGCTCGCCGCGACGACCTGTTGTTGCGTGGCGAGCGAGCACCGGGCGCCGTCGGCGACCTTGGCGACGCGCGAGCGCAACTCGTCGAGATCGAAGGTCGTGGCATCGCCGCGCGTCATCGTCGCGAGGAGCTCGGCAATGCGGAGCCCGTCGAGCTTGCACGGCGAGCACTGCCCGCACGATTCCACGGCGAGGAAGCGCGACACCCCGGCCGCGACCGCAACAAGATCGTCGCTGTCGTCGAACACCTGGAAGCCGGCCGACCCGAGACCGCTGCCGATCGCGGCGAGCGCTTCGTAGCTGACCGGAGCGTCGAGGCCGGCGCCCGTGATGAACGCGCTCGAGACGCCGGGGAGCACTGCGCGGATCTGCCGACCGGGGCGGGCACCGCCGCCGATCGCCTCGATCACTTCCCGCAGCGGCGTACCCATGATGACCTCACCCACACCGGCGTGAGCCGTCGATCCGGTCACGGTGCACACGATCGTTCCGGGCGACTCGGGGGTTCCCTCGGTCCGGAACCATTCCGCGCCCCGCGCCAAGATCCGGGCCACGTTGGCGAGCGTCTCGACGTTGTCGACCAACGTCGGCGGCGCGTCGTACTCGACGCCGGGTCCCGCCATCTCGACGTGACCCGACAAGCCGCTGCCGGTGTCGACGTCGGCCTCCGACTCGACGACTTCGCGTACACCCCGACGGTACGGAGGTGCGATACGCGGCAGCGGGTACCGGCCGTCGACCGTCTCGAGCAACGCCGTCTCTTCTCCGTAGAGGTACTCGTCGGGTCCGGCGAAGACCGAGATGTCGATGCCCTGCGACCAACCCGCGTCGACGACCTCGGTGATCGCGGCGCGGAGCCGGCCGATCTCGGCCGAGAACGCGTGCTTGGTCGCGATGACGATCTCGTCGGCGCCGACGGCACGCGCCGCGATCAGCGCGCCCTCGAGCACCTGGTACGGGTCGTTGCGCAGGATCGTGCGGTCCTTGAAGGTGCCCGGCTCGCCTTCGGCTGCGTTGACCACCACCGACGTGCGTTCGAAGTTGGAGCAGTAGTCGCGCACCGTGCGCCACTTGCGACCGGTGGGAAAGCCGGCGCCGCCCCGGCCCCGCAACCCGGAGGCCTCGACGGTGGCGATGATCGCGTCCACGTCGAGGCCGCGCGCCGTCTCGAGACCCGTGCCGCCCCGCACCTTCAGATACTCGTCGAGCGACTCGATCGGCGTCGGATACAGCACGCGGTGCACAAGTGTCATAGGGCGCAGTCTTGCAAACCTCCGGGCCGGATGCTGCACGCACCGCGTCCGGGCTCAGCGCCGGTGCGCGGTATCCAGAATCGGGAGGCTCGCGCGAGCACGTACCGACGGCACGCGGGTCAGCGGGTAGAGCGAGAAGCCGATCATCACCGCAACCGCGTGACCGTAGGCGGTGAAGCTGGAGTCCAACGCGATCCCGACAACGACGACGGCGACGAGGGTGGCGATCCAGATGAGGCGCCAACGGCCCTCGAGGCGGAACGCGAAGATCGCCGCGAGCGAGGCGAAGCCGTAACTCACGCCGACGTCGACGACGTCTTCGAGGCGGTGCGACGCGACGCCGCTGCGGATCGCCAACCAGATCCCGGCCGCCGTCAAGATCGTGGCGCCGACGTGCCCGCTCACGAACACCACCAGCCAGCGCGACGTGCCCAACCAGTGCTCGGCCGGAGCCAGCACGACGAGGAACAACACGACCCACAAGAGCAGCTCGTAACTGCTCAGCCAAAAGGCGCTCCGCACCAACACGTGGATGGGATCGTGGCTCAGGTGATGCAGATTCGTACTCTGATCCTCGAGCAGAGCGTGGGCCACCTGTGGGTTCGTCCCGACGAGCACCCACGTGGTCACCGACAAGATCGCGAGATAGATGAACGTCGCGGGCGCGCCGCGCACCCAAGCGAGGATGCCAGCGCGGTTCGCCTCCCACCACGACCGAGCTCGCGTGGTCCCGCGCCAGCCTCGCCGAACCGCGACACGGACGACGAGCACGACGACAATGACCGCGAGGGCGATCACGAGACCGCTACCGATTCAGGGCGAGCAGGCGGTCCGGATCCATCGGCCGGCTCAGGTGAAGATGATCTGGCCCCCGGCGGCGCGCTCGTAGAACTCGCCGACGGTGATGACCTCTTGGACTTGGTCGATCAGGTCGTCCTTGTCGAGACCGAAGAGATCGACCGATGCCTTGCACGCGTACAGACCGGCGCCGGTGTCGGCGATCATCTCGACGAACTCGGGGATCGAGGGAATGTCGAGCTTGTCGATCTGATGCTCCATGTAGTGGGTCATGACCGTGGCCATGCCCGGGACCCCGCCGAGCCAGGTCGCGAGATGCAGACCCGGGTTGCCGACCGTGGCGAGCTTGATGTGCTCGTGACGCTTCTTGTGGATCACGTCGAGGCCGAAGAACGTGAAGAACAGGTCCGCTTCGATCCCCTCGGCGCGCGCACCGTTGGCCATGATCAGTCCCGGGTAGACGCCCTCGAGCGATCCCTTGCTGATGATGATCGAGACCTTGGTGATCGGTTCGTTGCCCATGAGGTGACGCCTTTCGTCAGATGCATCCGCGGGGCTTGGGAATCCCCGCGATCTTCGCGGCGACCTTCGCCGGTCCCTTCGGGAACAGCGTGTACAGCTCTTTGATCGTGACGCCGGAGGTCTTGCCGAGGACGCGCACCGTCGGGCCGGTTCCCTTTTCGTGAAACTCGGCGCGCATGAACCGGATCACCTGCCAGTGCCGGTCCGACACCTCGTCGATCCCTTCGGCCCGCGCCAACTCGGGGACCATGTCCTCCGTCCACTGTTCGGGGTCGACGAAGAAGCCCTCGTCGTTGACCTCGACGGTGTGGCCGGCGATCGTCGTGGATGTCATGAAGACGCTCCTTCCTTCTTGCCGGCGTGCGGCATCGCGGACCCGATACCCGGGATGTCACGTCCCGGCAGGAGAACGTGCCAGTAGAACCATTGGAACATGAGCTTGCCGAGGTGGTTGAGGCGCGATTCCTTCAAGAGAGGTACGCCGACCAGGCCCGGGAAGTGTCCGGGAAGCGGTTCGGTGTCGTAGTTGAAGTCGATCAGCAGCGCCTTGTGGAAACCGGTCTCGATGAAGCAGTTCGCGTGCCCGTCGTACGACGCGTCGAGTTCTTTGCCCTCGAGGAAGCGTGCGATGTTCTCGACGACGACCTCGCCCTCGAAATGCGTCACGGAGCCCGCTTTCGACGCGGGCACATTCGCGGCGTCGCCGATGACGAAGATGTTCGGCCGGACTTTCGACTGCAAGGTG
Source organism: uncultured Actinomycetes bacterium (assembly GCA_963839575.1). Taxonomy (GTDB): domain Bacteria; phylum Actinomycetota; class Acidimicrobiia; order IMCC26256; family PALSA-610; genus PALSA-610. The sequence goes on from CAWIVQ010000003.1 coordinate 884,493, forward strand.
CTGTCGTCGGTCGGTACGAAGTTCAGCTCGTCACCGAGGTCGGGCGACCGTCCGACGTACGGCGCGCCGCCGTGCAGCGGCACCACGACTGCGATATCGAACGGGACGGTCCGGCCGTCGTAGGAGACGATCTGGCCGGCGGCCTCGTCGACCTCGCCGGTGTTGAACTCCGTGACGAGCTCGACACCCTTTTCTCCGAGGAGTCCGGCGAGCGCCTCGGACGCGGCCGGTTTCGTGAACGCGCCGTCGAGGGGGGTGACGTAGGTGATATCGACGCGCTCGCGGATTCCGCGCTCCCGGAAGTACCAATCGGCGAGGAAGCAGAACTCGAGGGGCGCGACCGGGCACTTGATCGGCATGTCGATCACGTTCACGACCAAGCGCCCGCCGTCGAAGCGGGAGAGACCGTCGGCGAGGGCGCGGGCTCCGTCGAGGTCGTAGAACGTGAACACGTTCTTCCGCCACCCCGAACCCAGGAGTCCCTCGGTCTCTTCGGGCACCAAGACCGCACCCGACGCGACGACGAGCACGTCGTAGTCGAGTGCTTGGCCGTTGTCGAGATGCACCACGTTCGCTTCGACATCGACGTGCTCGATCGGCGAGATGACGAGGTCGATGTCGCCGTGGAGTTGGCGGCGCCGCGGCCGCACGATCTCTTCGGCGTGGGCCAAACCGAACGGCACGAACAGCAACCCGGGCTGGTAGACGTGGACGTCGTCTTGATCCACGACCGTGATCTGCACCTCGCCGAGTTCGTACCGCGGCCGCAGCCGGTTCGCGACCAACGTTCCGCCGGTCCCACTGCCCAGCACCACTATCCGACTGGTCATTACGACTCCTGACGGCGACTCCCCAGGCGACTCCCGAGGCGACTCCCCTCGCCTCACCCAGTGAAACACGGGGATACCCCCTCGCCGACGGGCCGAAGGTCCCGACCTCCTCAGTCGAACGACAGCTCAGGCGTCCCTCACGGAGTGCTCTCGGGGAGTGCTTGACTCGGGGCATGAAGAAGCTGGCCGATTACGGCGTCGACGACCACCCGCCGGACGATCCCGAGCGCGTCCAGGTCACCTGGATCGTCGCGGTACTCGACGATTGCGAGGAGTGCGAGGACCCGCGCATCGAGTTGACCGTCGAGGAGGCCGGCAGGCCGGGAACCGGGCTCGTCGGCCACCTGAGCCCCGCGACGACCCGCCGCCTGCGCGCCGCGCTCGCGACGGCGCTGCGGGAGATCGGCGAACCCGTCGACCTGTAGTCGACGCCGCGGCGTCGCGCGACGCGAGCCGGCGACCGCTACGACGACGGCCCCGCGCCGCCGCGGGCCGCCGGAAGGGTGACCTCGGCTGCGAGGCCGCCCCCGGCCCGGGCATCGAGGTGAGTCTTGCCCCCGGACATCTCGGCGAGTTGGCGCACGATCGCGAGCCCGAGGCCCGTTCCGCCCGCGGGCGCGTTCGGGGCGCGCCAGAACCGGTCGAAGGCACGAGCGCGGGCCTCCGGCGCGAGGCCCGGTCCTTCGTCCAAGACGCGGAGGTCGACCCAGCGCCCACGCCGCTCGACGACGACCTTGATCGTCGAGTTTCCGGGCGACGCGATCAGCGCGTTGTCGATCAGGTTGTCGAGCAACTGCTCGGGCGCGGCGGGCACCGCGTATGCCCACGCCGTTTGCGGCGCCTCGAGCACGATCTCGACGTCTTGTTCGCCGCGCGACGTCGTTCCACCCCGCGACGCGATCACGAGCGACGGCGGCGACGTCGACCGGCTGCAAGGGCACACGGCGAGCCGAGTCACTCGCGAGCAGGAGCAGGCCGTCGACCAAGTGGCTCATACGCGCGACTTCGGCCGATGCCGCCTCGAGCGCGTCGCGGTCCTTGACGTCGGCGTCGGCGTCGAGGTTCTCGAGACGCAGCCGGAGCGCGGTGAGCGGCGTCCGCAGCTGATGCGACGCGTTGGCCACGAATTGAGTCTGCGACTCGATGAGATCGCTCAGCTGCGAGGCCATACGGTTGAAGGTCCCGGCGACGCGCCGGACCTCCTTCGGCCCGTCGTTCTCGTCCAGTCGCGCCGCGAGATCGCCGCGCCCGATTCGATCGGTCGCCTGCTCGAGCTTGCGCAGTGGTCGAGCGATCCCACGCGCGAGCACCACACCGACGGCCGCGACCGCGGCCAGGACGGCCAGGCACAACAGACCGAGCTGGAGCCACACGTCGCGGACGCGTTCGTCGAGGGTCGCGGTGGGATAGGTGACACGAACCGCGCCGTCGACCACGCCTTCACTCGTCGTCGGCACCGTCGCGTACGCGACGACGGCATCGTTGGGATGCAGCTCACCGCGCCCCGACACGCGCGAGCCCTTCAACGCGGCGCTGATGTCGTTCCCGAGGACCGCAGGCACGCGCCCGACCGCACTCGGCGACGCAGAGTCGAACACGACGATCCCGTGCACGTCGACGATCACGACGTGCGCGTGCGTCCGCTGCGCGGACGCCGCGATCGCAGCGGTAGGCAGCGGGGTATGCGCTTCCAGCGGATCGTCGATCATGGCCGCGACCGTGTCGGCATCGTGCCCTGCATCGAAGAGCAGCCGATCATGCTCCCGGTGGGCGAACGTGATGCCCAGCGGGGTCGCGAGCAGGGCCAGCGCGAACGCGGTCAACGTCACGTAGGCGACGATGAGCCGCCGGGTCACGCCTCGGCGTCCAATCGGTAGCCGATGCTACGAATCGTCACGATGAGCGACGGATCTCCGAGCTTCTTGCGCAACGAGGCGATGTGCACGTCGAGCGTCTTCGTAGATCCCCACCAGTGCTCGTCCCACACCTCTTCGATGATGCGTTCCCGGCGCACGACCGCGCCGGGTTCGGCCGCGAGCCGGGCCAGCAGGTCGAACTCCTTCGGACTGAGGTTGATCTCTCGACCGTGCATCGTGACGCGACGCGAGCGGTGATCGATCTGCAACGGGCCGAGCTCCTGCACGCTCAGGTTCTCGGCCGTCGAACCGACGAGGCCCGACTGCGAACGCCGCAGTACCGCGCCCATGCGCGCGACCAGCTCGCGGAATCCGAAGGGCTTCACGACGTAGTCGTCGGCCCCCAACTCGAGCAGGCGCACACGATCGCGCTCGTCGCCACGTGCCGTCAGCACGATGATCGGCGTGTCGTTGCGAGCTCGCAGGAGCCGGCACACGTCGGCTCCGTCGACGTCGGGAAGGCCGAGATCGAGCAGGATGAGCTCGGCGTCATCGGCAACGGCCAACCCGTCGGCGCCGCTGCGCGCGATCGTCACGTCGAAGTGCTCACGCGTCAAACCGTCGGCGAGCGGCACGGCGATGGATTCCTCGTCTTCGATCAGGAGGATCCGTGTTGGGTTCTTCGCAGCCATGGGTGTACCGGGCGTGAGGTCGGTGGCCCCGCTGTCCGGTCGGGCCTGTCCCAGAGCCTAGGTCGCCCTCGATCATGCAGCGTCCGCGCGGGTCGGCGTCGGAGGCCGGGCGCTCGGGCGCGGTCGTGAACCACGCGCCGCCGAGCGCCAGGACTGCGAGCGTGAGCAGCGCGACGCCGTGCTTGTCATGGTGCTTGGTGGAGTGCGCGGCATGACCCGGGAAGAAGGCCGGCAGGTCGCCGGCCGGCTTCGAGAAGTAGATCGCGGCACCCGCGACGAGGGCCACCGCGACGAGAACGAGCACGATGGTGAGCGGCCGGATGCGGACCTTGGGCATCCGATCAGGCCACCACGGGTTGCGTAAGCGGAAGGTAAAGCGGGTCCGGAAGCCGAAGCCTCCCGGGAACGACCTAGCGTGACACGCCACCACCGAGCCATCGGGAGCAGACATGCGACTTTCGGGCACCGGCATCTGGTCGGGTCAACTGCGTTACGGCGACGCCGGGGAGATCGGCGAGGCGGCCGCGGAGCTCGACGATCTCGGTTACGGCGCGATCTGGATCCCCGATGTCGGCGGTGACGTCCTCGGAGCGGTCGAGCTCCTCTGGACCGCGACGCAGCACGCGGTCGTGGCGACCGGCATTCTCAACATCTGGATGCACGAACCGTCCGAGGTCGCGGCAACGGCGCGCGTCGTGGAGCGACGGCGTGGCAGCGTCGGTTCCTGCTCGGTCTCGGAGTGAGCCACGCGCCGCTCATCGATCACCAGCATCCCGGTCGTTACACGAAGCCGTATTCGAAGATGGTCGAATACCTGGACGGCCTCGACGCCGCGGACGCTCCCTTCCCGGTCGAAGCGCGCGTGCTGGCCGCGCTGCGGCCGAGGATGCTCGGACTCGCCCGCGATCGCAGCCGCGGGCGTGCATCCCTACTTCGTGCCACCCGAGCACGTGGCCCACGCGCGTGAGGTTCTCGGTGCCGGCTCGATGATCGGGGTCGAGCTCGCCGTCGTCGTCGACCGCAACCCGTCCTCGGCGCGCGAGACCGCCCGCCGCCACACTGCGACGTACGTGAACTTGCCGAACTACACGAACAACCTGCGCGAGTTCGGCTTCGGCGACGACGACTTCGCCGACCGAGGCAGCGACCGCCTCGTCGACGCCATCGTGGCGTGGGGTGGTCTCGACGCGATCGCGCACCGGGTCGCGGCGATGCGGGACGCGGGCGCGGACCACGTGTGCGTCCAGGTGATCCGGCCCGACGACGCGCTCCCGCGGGCGGAATGGCGCGAGCTCGCGCCCGTGCTCACCGGCTGACACCGACGGCTACTGCTGATTGCGGCCACGCAGGTCGAGGGGCCTGACGATGTCGCCGCCGTCGTGGTCGTGGGCGGCTCGGCGCGCATGGCCGCCGCGATCACCGGGCCCAGCTCCTCGGCCATGGCGATCGCCTCGGCGCGGTCGGCCGGCGAGAACCCGACCCCGACGGTCGTACGTCGCGGGCACGAGCACGAACCGGCCGACGGTGAGGCCCGAGAGGTGCACCGGCAGCTCCACACCGGCCTGACCCGACCACGCGGCGATGCCGGGCTCCTCGACGGGGATGACGATGCGCCCCGGCTCGATCCGGGGCAGTTGCACCTCGAAGGGAAACGGCTCGAAGCGGCAGGCGCACAACTCCAGCATCGCGACCAGTCGGGTCGCCGGTGGCGTAGAGGACGGGTTCGGTAGCCGGCGACTCGCCACCATTCGGGTGCCGACCCGTTCGACGATCCGACCATCGGCGACCCCTTTCCCGAGGGACCGCAGCGCGTGCGGTGCTTCGCCGTTTCTACGCCCGCCGGCATCGAAAGACACCGGTCCTTACGCGTTTCTTGTGCTCCGGAGCGCCGTCGTGACGGATTCTTTGCGCCTGATCGTGGCGTAGGGAAAATCGAACCCGCCACCGAGTATTCCCTCGAACGGGCGACCCTAGGGATCGAGCGGCGACGGCGCCGATCTCCGGACACTCAGGTAGCGCCGGAGCGCGATGACCGCCCAGATCGCCTCGACCACGCCGAAGGGCCACGCCCCGCTCGAGAACCCGTAGGAGCTCGAGAGCGCGCACCCCGCGGCAAACGCGAGGACGTACCGCGCGCCGCGGTTCTCGAACGCGTACATGAGCATCATGAAGGTGATGACGACGACGCCGTAGAGCGTCAACAACGAACAGTGCGTCGAAGCACCCTCACCGCGGCGACGCTACCAGCGGCTCTCGCGAGCGTCCCGCGGGCGGGTGCCGAGACTTGTGCCCCGCACCGACTTATCGTCTACACCGTGACGCGCGGGCGCAGCCCAGAGGATCCCGACGAAGACATCCGGTTGCCGTTGGGCGTGCTGCCGGCCACGAACGGCGAGTACGTCCCCGACCCACCCACTCGGTACGACCTCGACGTCGAGACGTCGGCGCTCGCGCACGCCGACGACATGGCCGACCGCGTCGGCATGGATCGGCGACGGTTCTTGCGGACGGCGGGCGGCGTCGCCGCGGTGCTCGCCACCATCGACCTGGCCGCGTGCAGCTCGTCGTCGCGGAGTGCGACTTCGCCGACGTCCCCGTCACGATCCACTGTGCCGAGACCCGGGGGATCGTTCACCGTCCCGCCGGCCCACGACATCGAGGCCTGCGAGCACGCCCTGGGCGGCAACGGCGAGCTCGTCGTCGACGTACACACGCATCACGTGATGCCCGACGGCGCCTGGACGAAGAACGCACCGGACACCGTGCAGCTGGTCCTCGGGATGGTCCCCGCGTGCGCCGCCCAGAATCGGCTCGAATGCGCCAGCCGCGCCGCGTATCTCCACGACCTCTTCCTCGCGAGCGACACGACGGTCGCCATGCTCTCGGACGTCCCGAACTCCGGCCCGGCCGACGCGCCGGTGCCGTTCCTGGATCAGCTCGGAACCCAGCAGCTGGCCGCCCAGCTCACGCACGGCGGCGCGCCGCGAGTGCTGGTGCACAACGTGATCGCGCCGAACTTCGGTGACCTGCACGCTCGGCTCGACGAGATGGAGGCCACTGCGAGAACCGCAAAGGTGGCCGCGTTCAAGGTCTACACCGCGTGGGGCCCGAATCAGCACGGCTTCGCGCTCGACGACCCGGCGATCGGTCTCCCGGTCATCCAAAAGGCGCACGACCTCGGCGTGCGGGTCTTCATCGCGCACAAGGGACTCCCGCTCGTCCGGTTCGACGCGTCGCACAACCGTCCCGACGACATCGTCGCCGTTTCGCGCCAGTTCCCTGATATGCAGTTCGTCGTCTTCCACGGCGCTTGGGACAAGAACCACGTCGAAGGCCCCTACGACCCGAACGCCTCCGTCGGCATCGACACGTTCCTGCGCCGCGCTCGACGTGCACGCGGTACCGCCGAACGACAACGTGTGGGTGGATGTCGGAACCGTCTGGCGCGAGGTACTGCGCAATCCGACGACGGCGGCGCACACCCTCGGCAAGTTGCTCAAGCGCGTCGGCGAGCACCGCGTGCTCTGGGGCACCGACGCCATCTGGTACGGGTCGCCCCAATCGCAACTCCAGGCGTTCCGCGCGTTCACGATCTCCAACGAGTTCCAGGATCGCTTCGGCTATCCCGCATTGACGAACACGATCAAGACGCAGGTCCTGGGACTGAACGCGGCAAACCTCTTCCGGCTCGACGCGCACGCCACCCATTGCGCGTTGGCGACCGACCCGATCGCCAACGCGCGCGACCACCGCTGCGCATCTGCGCGACGAAGGCGTGCTCCCGGCGGCCACGCGACCGAACGGGCCGACCAGCCGGCGCGAGATGCTGCAATGGCTCGCCGCACCGGGTACCCACTGGACACCGATCTAGCCTGGCCGAGCTGCCGTCGGCCCGGGGGGCAGGGTCCTTCGGCCCTCCCGGGTCGCGACCCTCTGCACCAAGATGACCACATGGCGATCGTCCTGCGCTGCGAAAACCTGACGAGACGATTCGGCGATCGCGTCGCCGTCGACGATGTGAGCCTGACGATCGCCGAGGGCGAGACGTACGGGTTGCTCGGGCCCAACGGCGCGGGCAAGACGACGACGATCCGCATGGTGTGCGGCCTCCTGCACCGCGACGCGGGCGCCATACACATCGGCGATCTCGAGATGAACGAGCGCGCGCTCGACACGAAGGCGCGCATCGGATACGTGCCCCAGGACGTCGCGCTCTACCCCGATCTGACCGCGCGGGAGAACCTCGAGTTCCTCGGCCGGCTCTATCGGCTGAGCGGCAAGACGCTGCCGCGGACGCGTCGACGAAGTGCTCGCACTCGTCGACCTCTCGGATCGCGGCAAGGACCGCGTCGAGTCGTTCTCGGGTGGGATGCGGCGGCGCCTGAACATCGCCGGCGGACTGCTGCACCACCCGGATCTCCTCGTCCTCGACGAACCGACCGTCGGTGTCGACCCGCAGAGCCGCCACGCCATCCTCGAAAGCGTGCAATCACTCGGCGCGGGCGGGATGGCGATTCTCTACACGACGCACTACATGGAAGAAGCCGACCGGGTCTGCGACCGGGTCGGCATCATCGATCGCGGGAGGCTCATCGCCGAAGGAACCCGCCGGGAACTGGTCTCGCGACTCGAAGAACACGACCGCATCGAGCTCGGCGCCGTCGGCGATCTCGCCGCCTTCGTCGAGGCCAGCCGCAAGATCACGGGTGTCGACGGCGCAACCGTGACCGACAACCACGTTCAGCTGCTCGCGCGCGACGGGCGCCGGCTGCTCCCCGCGGTGCTCGAAGCCGCCGAGCACAGCGGTGCGACCGTGAACAGCGTCGAGCTCGTCGAACCCGACCTCGAAGCCGTCTTCTTGCACCTGACCGGCACCGCATTGCGGGAGTAGGTCGATGTCCCCCGTGCTCGTCATCGCCGGAAAAGACCTGCGGCAACGATTCCGCGACCGATCCGCGATCGTGCTCGGATTCGTCGCGCCGCTCGCGATCGCGGCGCTCATGAGCTTCGCGTTCCGCGGCGCCGAACACTTCCACCTCACCGTCGGCATCGTCGATCACGACCGCGGCGCGCTCTCGACCGCCTTCGCCGACTTCCTGAAGAGCCCCGACCTGAAAGGTGTCGTCACCGTCCGCACCCTCGACAGCGAGTCGACGGCGTCGAATCAGGTGCACAGCACCGCGCTCGGCGCGGCAGTCGTGGTACCCGCGGGATTCTCGGCGCAGGCGATCGCCGGCTCGGGCGCGACCGAGCTCGTCGTGCTCACGAGCACCGACAGCGTGCTCGCCGCCGACGTCACCCGCTCGCTCGCCGGCTCCTTCGTGAACCAGGTGAACGCCGACCGCATCTCGGTCGTGACGGCCATCACCGCGGGCGCACCCGCGGCGCGCGCCGCGCAGCTCGGCGCGGCCGCCGCGAAACTTCGAGTCCCGGAGAACGTCGTGAACCTCCCGATCGGGTCCGCGCCCGCTCTCGGCCGTCAACTACTACGCCCCCGCCATGGCGATCTTCTTCTTGCTGTTCGCGATCGGCTTCACCTCCCGCAGCTTCTTCTCCGAGGTGAACGACGGGATGATCGACCGCATCTCCGCCGCGCCGGTCCGGCCGGCCGCCCTGCTCTTCGGCAAGGCACTGTCGGTGCTGGTGTACGGAGTCGCGAGCCTCACGACCGTGCTCGTGTTCACATCGGTGTTCTTCGGTGCGAACTACGGCAATCCCGTCTCGGTCGCGGTCGTATCACTGGCGATGATCGTCTCCGTCGTCGCGCTCACCGCGTTGGTGATCACCGTCGCGCGCACCGACCGCCAGGCCGAGGGCTTCTCGTCGGTCATCGACGTTCGGGCTCGCGCTCCTCGGCGGAAACTTCGTGTCGATCTCGGCGGCGCCCCCGCTCATGCGTCGGCTGTCGCTCTTCACGCCCAACGGTTGGGCGTTGCGCGCGTTCATCGACCCCTCGACCGGCGCGCGCGGACTCGCGGTCGTCGTGCAGCCCGTTCTCGCCATACTCGCCTTCTCGCTGGTCGTCGGCACGGCGGCCGTGCTGCTCTCCCGCCGGATGGTGGCCCGATGATGTTCCTGGCGATCGCGCGGCGTGCGCGCCCGGAGCATCTTGCGCGATCGCATCGCGCTCTTCTTCCTGATCGTGTTGCCGATCCTGGTGATCGTGATCGTCGGGGCGATCGTCGGAGGCTTGGGCCGGTTCCGCGTCGGTGTCGTCGACCTCGATCGTGGACCGCTGTCGTCGGCGCTCGTGAGCGATCTCAACCGTTCGAGCGGCCTCGACGTGCACCGAGTTCACCTCCGTCGAGACGGGAAAGACGGCGCTGCGCCGAGCGGAGATCATGACGCTCGTGCAGATCCCCGCCGGCACGGACGCACGCCTGCGCGCCGGCAAGTCGGTCGACATCGTGGCCTACGGCGAGCAGACGAACTCCGATCAACAGGCGGCGGTCGCGGCTGTCTCCTCGGTCATCGCCGCCAACGGCGCCCGGGTCCAGGCCGCCACGTTCTCGGCGGCCCAGGTCGGCGCGCCGTTCGACTCGCAGCTGGCGATCGCGCAGCGCGTCGGCGCCGACGCGTCGACAGTCAAGATCTCGACTCGTTCGGTCGACTCGACGAGCCGGTTCCTGCCCCAGGGCTACAGCTACAGCGCGCCGACGATGCTCGTCCTGTTCGTCTTCATCAACTCGCTCGCGGCCGGCGCGGCGATGATCCGCTCGCGCCAGCTCGGGATGTACAACCGCATGGTCGCGGCGCCGGTCACCACCGCGAGCGATCGTGATCGGCGAGGCAACCGTCTACCTGTGCATCGCGCTGGCGCAGTCGCTCCTGATCGTGCTCGTCGGCGCGGTCGTGTTCGGCGTGCACTGGGGTGATCCCCTCGCGGCCTCGCTGCTCGTGATCACGTGGGCGCTCGTCGGATCGGGGGCCGGCATGCTGGCCGGGACGCTCTTTCGGACCCCGGAGCAATCGACATCGATCGCGCCGACCGTGGGCATCGTCTTGGGCATGCTGGGCGGCTGCATGTGGCCGCTCGCGATCGTCGGGCCCGACGATGCGCACGATCGGTCACGGCACGCCGCACGCGTGGGCCGTCGACGCGTGGACGACGCTCCTGTCGCGCGGAGGCACGGTCGGAGACATCCGGGGCGACCTGCTCGTGCTCGCGGGCTTCGCGGCGGTGCTGCTCACCGTCTCGGCTCGTCGCCTGCGGCACGTCTTGGCGCCGTAGCCGAGCGCCTACCCGACGTCGCGCCGGCGAAGGCCCGCGAGGCCGGCGCCGGTGAGCGCGGCGGCGACGGCGGTGATCGCGAGCAGCGGCACCACCCGCAGGCTCGTGGCCGGCAGCTGCGGCACGTGCTGGAAGGCAGAGACGTCTTGGGCCCATGCGGGGAGATTCAGCACCTGCCCGAGCATTCCGACGACGAAGCACACGGTGAGATATCCCCACGTCGCCGCGGTCGCGCGGCGCGAGCCCGACCAGCGCGACCGTGAGCCCGACGAGCAGCCAGATCGCCGGCGTGTACACGAGGGCGGCGCCGAGCGACCGGAGAACGACGCCGGCGTCGCCGGTGACCGCGGCGTCGGAGATTCCGACCGACACGCCGGCCACCGCGAGCACGACGACCGTGCCCCCGAACGCGATCACGAGATGGCCGGCCGCCCACCGAAGGCGCGAGACGGCCGTCGCCAGGATCTCTTCGGCGTGCAGCGCGGTCTCCTCGCTGCGCAGCCTCGCCGCGGCACTGGATCGCGAAGCCCGCGCCGACGAGAGCCAGGACGCGAAACGACATGGCCAGGTACGAGTCGGCCAGGCTCGCGCCGCCGTGCGCGGCGAGGACGTCGGTCAGTGCCTTGTTGCCCTTCACGAACGTCGTTGATGCTGTCGGCGATCGAGCCGTAGGCAACCCCCGTCAACAGCACACCGGTACTCCAGCCGATGAGGCTGCCCCGTTGCAGGCGCAATGCGAGCCCGACCGGACGGCCGAGGCCCGCGCGACCGCGGCGGGTGACCGGCGCGCGGCGCCACCAATCCCCCACCGAGATCTCGCCGGCGCGAGAGCGCGAAGCCCGCCGCCACGAGCGCGCCGGTCGCGACCACGAGGACGCCGAGCGGCCACCACTCCTCACCCGCGTACGGTCGCGTCTTCTGCGCCCAGCCGATCGGGCGAGAGCCAGGAGACGGCGCCGCTGCCGATGTCGCCGATCGCGCGCAACACGAACGACGCACCGAGCACGGCGCCCGCGATCCCGTACACCACTCGCGCGTTCTCGCTCACCTCCGCGGCGACGAGCGTCACTCCGCAGAACACGAGGCCGACGAACGCGAACGACAGCCCGAACACGACCGAACCCGCGGCGGGCAGACCCTGACCGAGCAGCACGATCGTGACGAGCCCGCCGACGACGACGTTCATCGCGGCGACGATCACGATTGCCGCGGTCGCCGGCGCGTACGGGCCGATCGCCAGCGAGCGCAGCAACTCCAGGCGACCCGCCTCCTCCTCGCCTCGGGTGAGACGGCCGACCATCAGCAAGCTCATCAGGGCCATGACGACGAGCCCGAACGCGCCCGCCTGGAACGCGACCTCTCCACCCACCGTGTCCAGCCCCTGCGCGGGACCGTTGAACGCGATCGCGGCCGCGTTGCCCTGTGCGGCCGTCGCCGCCTGCTGCAAGTCGGCCTGCGTCGGGTACAGACCCTTGATGCTGGCGACGGTCGCGCCGACGAGGACGACAATCGCGACGATCCAGATCACGATCCGCACCCGGTCGCGGCGCACGACGAAGCGCACGAGCCGCGTCGTTCCGGTGAGGTCGATCGTCGCAGCCATCAGTTCCGATCGACACGGTCGCGGCGGACGAGCTCTCGCTCGCGCGCGACCTCGTCGCCGTACTGGCGCAGGAACAGCTCCTCGAGCGTCGGCGGATGACTGACGAGGCTGCGGATCCCGAGCTCGGTGAGACGGCGCACCGCCGCGTCGAGGTGGACGGTGTCGACGTCGAACCGCACACGGGTGCCGTCGACGTGGAGGCCGTGCACCCCTTCCAGGTCACCGAGGTCGCCGGCGGGTCGCGTCGTCTCGGCGGCGATCGACGTTCGGGTCAGGCGCCGCAGCTCGGTGAGCGTTCCGCTCTCTTGGGTGCGGCCGGCCCGGATGATGCTCACCCGATCGCACAACGCTTCGACCTCGGCCAGGATGTGGCTCGACAGCAACACGGTCCGGCCCTCGGCCTTGATCTCCCGGATGCAGTCCTGGAAGACGGCCTCCATCAACGGATCGAGACCGGATGTCGGTTCGTCGAGGATCAACAACTCGGCGTCCGACGCCAGCGCGGCGACGAGCCCCACCTTCTGCCGGTTCCCCTTCGAGTACGTGCGGGCCTTCTTGGTGGGATCGAGCTCGAATCGCTCCAACAACGCGTCGCGGCGGCGAACGTCGAGATCGCCGCGCAACCGGGCGATGACGTCGATCACCTCGCCGCCACTCAGCTTCGGCCACAAGCTGACCTCGCCGGGCACGTACGCGAGTCGCCGGTGCAGCTCGACGGCGCCGCGCCACGGGTCACCGCCGAGGAGCTCCACGTGGCCGGCATCGGCGCGCAACAATCCGAGGAGGACGCGGATCGTCGTCGTCTTGCCCGCTCCGTTCGGCCCGAGAAACCCGTGCACCTCGCCGGTTTCCACCACGAGATCGAGCCCGTCGAGCGCGCGCGTCGAACCGAACGTCTTGACGAGTCCCGACACCGAGATCGCCGCGGTCACGCCCGAGTCTCCATCGCGTCAAGCTTGACCAGACGGACCACCCGAAGCCAGCGACGAAGGTCCCTCCCGGTAGGCCCGACCGGAGGGCGCCCGACCGTCCCCGGACGCGAAGGCGCGTTGAACGATTCCGTGGAGCGTTCCTCGCCCTAGTTGAACAGTTCGCCGCGCAACGCCACCGACTGGAAGCCGTCCGGCCCCACGGGAAGGTCACCGGCGATGGTGACGCGCTCGACCCGGCGATCGAAGTCGCTCGACGCGAGGTCGACGGGCCCGAGGTGTGCAGTCGACCGGTTGTCCCAGAACGCGAGGCTGTCGCGCTCCCAGCGGAAACGAACGGTGAACTCGGGCCGTGCGATCTGGTCGAACAGCAAGTCGAGGATGCGGCTGTTCTCGCGGTCGGTGACTCCGACGATGTAGCGGGTGAAGGCCGGGTTGACGAACAGCGCGCGTTCGCCCGTCACGGGATGCACGCGCACGACCGGGTGCACCGCCGCGGGCGGGGGCTGGTTGCGGTCGTACCCCTCCCGAGTCTCCCCGGTGAACCCGTGCCAGCGGTGCACGGCCTGGAGATGGTCGACGAGATCGCGGATCGGTGCCGAGAGGTCTTCGTACGCGGCGACGAGATTCGTCCACAGCGTGTCGCCACCGAAGGGCGGCACCACTGCGCCGCGCAGTACGGATGCGAGCGCGGGATTGGCGACGAAGGTGATGTCGGTGTGCCAGCCGGTCGCGGTCATGCGCGGCGGTGCGAACGGGTCGCGCGTTCGACCGTGCCCGAACAGTGCCTTCTCCTCACGCGAGTCGACGACGTAGATCTCGGGTTTCTCCTTCAGGCCCGGCTCGATCGGGTGCGCCGGGGTGAGCGCGCCGAAGTTGCTGGCGAAGGCCATCTGCTGGTCGTACGAGATCGACTGGTCACGGAAGAACAACACCTTCCAGCGCACGAGGGCGTCGGAGATCTCGGCAACCGTCTCCGCGTCCAGCGGCTCCCGCAGGTCGAGACCGGCGACCTCCGCGCCGATGATGCTGGTCACAGGATGCACCTGCACCCGTCGATTCGCCGAGTTGATCGTCATCGCTTGGACGTCCTTTCCGGGCGCGCTTTGCGGGCGCGGCGCAGCTCCGACAGGCTACGCCGCCCCTCGGCACGGCCACGCGGTAGCCTCCGCGCCGCATCTTGTCGGGGGGAGCCGCGTGTCGGCATCGAATGGTCGAATCGGCGGACGACTCACCGCCGTCATCGTGGTACTCGCGCTGGCGCTCGGCGCGTGCTCGAGCAGCTCCGGCGCCAAATCGGCGAAGCCGTCGGCCCTCGTCAAGCTCGACCTGAGCCACGCGACCGCCGCATCCTTCGCCGCCCGGGGCAGCGTCGGGCAGGTCTACGTCCTCGGCGCGCACACCGGCGAGAGTCTCGAGCTCGTGCGCGCCGACGGCGGCGTGATCGCACGCGCCACGGCCGACGCGCACGGTGGCTACGTCTTCCGCAAGGTGCCGGTGGCGGACGGGTATCGCGTCGCGACCGGCACCGCGGCCGCCCTCGCCGCGAGCGGTGCGGTGGGCGTGACGTCGTGGACCACGCCCCCTCCGCAGTCGTTCTACGCGGCGCAGCACATCGGCGCCGGCTACGGCTACTTGCAGACGCGCGACGGCATCTCGTTGTCGATGACGGTGCACCTGCCCGGACCCGCGAGCAAGGGTCCGTACCCGACGGTGATCGAGTACTCGGGGTACTCGCCCGCCGATCCGAAGTCGCCGCAGCCGAGCACCCAGATCGCGCAGGCCCTCGGCTACGCCACGGTCGGCATCAACATGCGCGGCACCGGATGCTCGGGCGGCGCGTTCGACTTCTTCGAGCAGCTGCAGTCGACCGACGGCTACGACGCAATCGAGACGATCGCCGCCCAACCATGGGTCGCGCACCACACCGTCGGCATGGTCGGCCTTTCGTATCCCGGGATCAGCCAGCTCTTCGTCGCGCAGCTGCAGCCGCCGCACTTGGCGGCGATCGCGCCGTTGTCGGTGATCGACGACACGATCAAGGGCACCCTCGATCCGGGCGGCATCCTCAACTCCGGCTTCGCGGTCTCGTGGGCGAAGGACCGCCAGCACGATGCCGCGCCCGCACCCGGTGGCGGCCAGTCCTGGGCGACGGATCGCATCAAGGCGGGCGACACGACGTGCCTCGCGAACCAGGCGTTGCACAGCCAGGCGCCCGACATCTTGCAGATGATCAAGACGGAGAAGTTCTGGACCGATGCGATCGGGTTGCCGCTGTCGCCCGAGCGTTTCGTGAACAAGATCAACGTGCCGGTGTATCTCGCGGGCGATTGGCAGGACGAGCAGACCGGCGGCTACTTCGCCAACCTGTTCGGTCAGTTCAGCGGTTCGAAGGACGTCTGGTTGACCGCGCAGAACGGCAGCCATGCGGACCCGCTCGACCCCGTCGTGTTCGCGCGCTGGGTGCAGTTCCTCTCGATCTTCGTCGCGCAGCGGGTCCCGCAACAGACCGGGCTCATCAGCCTCGCGGCGTCGACGATCGCCAACGAAGCCTTCGGAACGAGCGCACCGTTGCCGCCCGATCCCTTCGCGAACGTGAAGACGTACGCGGAGGCGAAACGCGTCTTCGAAGCCTTCCCGCGCGTGCGCATCCTGTTCGACAACGGCGGCGGAGCCGACGCGGGCGCACCGGCGCCGCGTTTCGAAGCCGACTACCCGTCATGGCCGGTGCCGGGCATCACCGCGACACCGTGGTACTTCGGTTCGAGCGGCGCGCTCGTCGACGCGGCGCCGAGCACGGCCGCTGCCGACTCGTACACGTACGACCCGTCCCACCAGCACGATACGACGATCTCCGGCGGCAGCCAGGCGCCATGGGTCAAGTTGCCGGCCTTCCGATGGAACCCACCGGCGGCGGGGACGGCCCTCGCCTACGAGACCGCACCCCTCGCCCACGACGTCACGGTGATCGGTAACGCGAGCGTCGACCTCTGGCTGAAGTCGACCGCTCCCGACACCGACGTGCAGGTGACGATCACCGAGGTGCGGCCCGACGGCAAGGAAACCTTCGTACAGAACGGTTGGTTGCGCGCGAGCGACCGCGCGCTCGCACCCGACGCGACCGAACTGCGCCCGACCCACCCGTTCACGCAAGCTGCCGCGCAGAACCTGCCGACGGGAACGTTCGCGCTCGCGCGTGTCGAGGTGTTCCCCTTCGCGCACGCGTTCCGGGCCGGCTCACGCATCCGGGTGATCATCGACGCGCCCGGCGGTTCGCGGCCGGCGTGGGAGTTCGACGCTCTGGCGGCCCAAGGCCACGAGATCGACACGATCGGCCGCGGTGGCGCGTACGCGTCGCGCATTGTCCTCCCGGTCGTGGCGGGCGTGGATGTCGCGCCCGGCCTCCCGGCCTGCCCGTCACTGCGCGGCCAACCGTGCCGCGCCACCGCCGTTATCGCGAATCCGCCCGGCAACTGAGCCGCGCGGCTCGGTGGCCGGCGCCGACTCGCGCGTTCACGGCGAAGGGATCGGCGTCTGGGCGGGTTTGCTCGGCCAGTCGCGAAAGCTCCGCCGGTGCCGTGCGGTCTCGGCGAGGATCGCGTCGATGTACACGAGCTTGCGGATCATGTACGACCGAGACTCCTTCGGATCGAGGTAGAGGTTGTAGAGCCGGCCGTAGCCGTAGTGCTGCACCGAACCCGTGAAGCCACCGGGGCTCACGACGTCGGTGTCGCCGTCGGTGATCGATGTCGACATGTACTTGTACTCGCCGACCCGCACGGCCGAGTAGTGCGCCGTGAGCCAGTAATGCTGGTACTTCCGGTTGGAGACGACTTCTCCTTCGTCGGCCGGTGCCAAGAGGAACGATGTCTGGTCGACGGTGTCGAGGTAACGATCGGTCGGTAACCGGTCCGGCGCGCCCGCGAGCGTCGCGCAGGTCGCGAACAGATCGAGCAGGTGGACGATGCCGTCGCTCGCGCGGCCGGGGTCGATCATCCCGGGCCACGAGAAGACCGCAGGGACGCGCACGCCGCCTTCCCACGTCGAGCCTTTCGCGCAACGGAACGGCGTATACGCGGAGTCGGGCCAGGTTTCCATCTCGGGACCGTTGTCGGAGGTGATGACCACCATCGTCGAATCGAGCTGCCCGGTGCGTGCGAGCGTGTCGACCAGGCGACCGCAGATGTCGTCGAGCTCGACCAGCGCGTCCTTGTACGGATGCTTCGCCGGCGACCGGCCCAGGAACTCGGGGTGCGGGTAGTTGTCGAAGTGCGCCCCGCGCGTGCAGTGATACAAGAACCAGGGCCGATCGGACTGCGCCATGCGCTCGATGAAGGCCTCGGAGTAGCTGCACCACTTGTCGTCGAGCAACGACAGCACGGGGATGGTTACCTCCTCCACCTCCTCGAGCTCACCCTCGCGTTCGGCGTGCACGAAACACTTGTTGAAGGGGATGTTCTTCACCCAGTCGGTGCGCGCCTCGCTGTACACGACCTCGGGGAAGAAGTACGGGTCACGCCACTCCGTGTACATGTCCGACACGGACAAGAAGCCGTAGAAGTCGTCGAAACCGACGTTCTGGGGCTGACTTTCGCGATTCTCGCCCATGTGCCACTTGCCCACCGCTTGCGTGACGTAGCCGGCGTCGGAGAGCACCTGCGGCAGGGTGACCTCGCCGTGCAACCCGCCGGGCATCCCGTACATCGGCGGGATGAGCAGGCCGTGACGCATCGGGAGCCGTCCGGTCATGATCGACGCCCGCGTCGGCGTGCACGAAGGCTCGCTGTAACACGACGTCAGGAGCAATCCCTCGCGCGCGAGCCGGTCGATGTTCGGTGTCGGCGCGCCGACGGCGACGCCGCCGCCGTAGCAGCCGAAATCGCCCCAGCCGACGTCGTCCATCAGGATCACGAGCACGTTCGGGCGCCGTCCGGCGCGGGTCACGAACTCGTCGAGCTTCGCCTGCGCGGCCTGGTCCCGCGCCGGGAGCACGAACCGGGGCTCACGATTCGCGGCCGGCGCCTCCACCGCGCCCGTGATCGGGTCGACGCTCGGAACGCTCCTTTGGTGCGACGAACGGGAAGCCTGCACGTGCTGAGTCATCGATCTCCTCGGAGTCCGGGCGCGGAACCTGTCGGCGCCGGAGCGTAGATCCGCTCGGGCCGGCGTTCGCGGTCGCAACACCGGCCCCGACGAGGAGCCGTCGCAGGCCTTCGCCCGAAAGGCCTTCGAGCTCGGGACTTCCGACCCTGCACCGACTCGGCGAAGGCGGGCCACCATTGTCGCTATTCGTGCCGGCGATGGTTCGCGACCGCGCCGGCGGAGCGCGCCGCACACGGAGGTGCCCGATGCCGACCACCGTCTCTTTGGATCCGACCCACGACGATGCGTGGATCCGTGACCACCTCTACGACGGCCAACTGATCGTCTACTCGGCGCGCCGCCCTATCGAGGCCGTCGTCGACCACGCACGATCCATGCTCTGCGAGGCGTTCGCGCCGCTCGAACCACTCACCGCCCAAGAGCACATGCCGGTCGAGCGGTGGGTCGAGATCTTCGCGTCACTGAAGCCGCGGTTCATGCACGACCCGACCACGATTCGCCTCCTGTCCGAAGTCATCGACGACCTCGGCTGGGACATGGACCAGTGGTACATCGACGTTCCGCGTTTTCGCGGCGTCACCAGCCACGGCTATCTCACCACCGGCGTCGGCTACGCCCACCACCCGCATCGCGATACGTGGTGGTCGGCTCCGATGCAGCAGATCAACCTCTGGATGCCCGTCTACGAGTACGAAGGCTCGAGCGGGATGGAGTACTTCCCCGACTGGTGGGACGAGCCGGTGCCGAACAGCTCGAATGAGTTCGACTACTACGACTGGAACGCGAACGGGCGCGCGGCCGCCGCCACGATGATCCGCGCCGACACGCGCAAACAGCCCAAGGCCGTCGGCCCGATCGAGCTCGGCGAGAAACTTCGCCTCGTCGTCCCGGTCGGAGGCGCTCAGGTCTTCGCCGGATGTCAGTTCCACGGCGCGGTCGGCAACGAGACCGGCGTCGCACGGTTCTCCCTGGATTGGCGGGTCGTGCACCTCGGCGATCTCCGCGCGGGCCGGGGTCCTGCGAACCTCGACTCCAACGGCAAGGGAACGTCGTTACGCGACTTCCGCCGGGCGCGCGACCTCGACGAGATGCCGGCCGACGTCGTCAACCGTTACGACACCGGTTACGTCGACGAGCGCGCGCACGACGGCAAGGTGTTGGTGTTCAAGGAGCACTGACGCCGGGAGACCCGGGGGCCGGAATCCGGATTCAGGTGCGGTCGGCGGCTTCGACCTCGGCCGCGAAGCCGTCCAGGTCCGCGACCGTCGACGAGTGCGTCAGCACTTCGATACCGCGCAGCTCGTCGGCGTAGCGCTCGGCATGTTCGGGCGAGACGACGACGCGGATCGGGACATCCTGACGCGCGAGTTCCCGGTAGCGGCGCACGATGGCCCGATGCTGCGGCCGGTCGAGATCGAGCTCGAAGAGGATGCCGTGAGCGTCTTCGAAATCGCGACAGCTCTTCCCGGCGAGGATCGGGCAGAGCGCACCATGATCGGGCCCGTGGCACACCCTCACCGGATGGCCGAGACGTTCCAGCATCGCCTGGTCGAACACGTCGCCGCCGGACGTCACGTCGAGCAGGATCATGCCTTCCATCGAGTCCCGAGCCATGCCAACACCTCCGGCGTCATTGCATCGGTCGCTGCATCGCGAGTATCCGACGCGGCCGGGCCCGGTCCCAGAGGCTTAGGTCACCTTCGAATCGGTGCGGCCCCTCGCGGCCCCACCTCGCGACACACGCCACGGGAGGCGACGACTCCGCCCGTCGGTCCATGATGGTCGGGTGGACACCTGGGCGGAACCCGCACGCGACGTCGCGATCATCGGCCGGCCCGACGTGCTGGTCGTCGGTGCGGGCGCGGCCGGTGTCGCGGCGGCGCTCGCCGCGGCGCGTCACGGTGCCGAGACCTGGCTGATCGAGCGGTCGTCGTCGATCGGAGGACTGGCGACCGCAGGCCTCATCAACCTGCTGCTCACTCTCGACGACGGTGCCGGACATCAAGTCGTCGCCGGTCTCTGCCAGGAGTTCGTCGACCGACTGACGGTGCTCGGCCGGTGCCGCTTCCCGCCCGCGGACGAGTGGAACCGCGACGACCCGGATCTCGTCGACCGTTGGCGGGGTTGGGGCCTCGTGTGGGGCGCACCCGAGTCGGTGCGCTATTCGGTGGCGTTCGATCCGGAGGCCTTCGTCGACGTGGCGCTCGCGGCGCTGCGCGAAGCGCGGGTGCGGCTACGGCTGCACACGTGGTTCGCGGGCGTCGGGCTCGCCGATGGCGCGGTCGGTGCGGTACTCGTCGAGTCGAAGAAGGGCCGCGAGGCGATCCTGCCGGGCGCGGTCGTGGACGCGACCGGCGACGGCGACGTGTTCGTGGCGGCCGGGGCCGACTACGAGCGGGTGACGATTCCACCGCATCTGTGGTTCCGCGTCGGCGGCGTCGACGACGGGCCGCGACAGTTCGGTTTCGACACCGTCGACCCGGGACGGGTGCTCGTGCCGTGGGGCCCGCACGCCGAGCGCGTCGATCCGTGCGATCCCGACGACATGACCCGCGCGGAGCTCGCGTGCCGGGAGGGTGCCGCGGCGGCGTTCGCCGGTCTGCGCGCGTCGGATCCGGCGTTCGCCCACGCGTGGCTCGACGACTACGCGCGCATGCTCGGCATCACCGAGAGCCGGCGCCTGGTGGGCGACCACGTGCTCGCCAAGGACGAACACGACTCCGGATTCCCGGACACGATCGCGCGTACCGGCCACTGGACGAAACGCGGCGTCGTCTACAACGTCCCCTACCGGTGCCTCACCACACCGGCGGTGGCGAACCTGCTCGTGGCCGGGCGGTGCATCTCGACGTCGCGTTACGTTCACCAGGCGACGAAGGAGATCCCCGCGGCGATGGCAACCGGCGAAGCAGCCGGCACCGCCGCCGCGAGCGCGGTCGCCGCCCGTGTCGGCGTGCGCGATGTCGACGTCAACGACGTGCGGTCGTTGCTGCGAACGGCGGGCGCGGACGTCGGCGACTGAACGCGCCGGGCGTTCGTGCGTGACGGCGGTCGGCTATCGCGGGCGGAAGTGGTCGGCGGTGAGGGCCGTCACCACTGCGGCCACGCCGCCGGGAGCGTGCCGTTGGGTGAACCGTTCAGAATGCCGCCCGGAGCACCGAGCGACTGCAGGAGCCGGGAGAAGTTGTATCCGAACGCGCTCGAGTTCCCTCCGTCGAACTGCCCGTACGAGCGCGCCATCGTGTCCGGGAGCCGGGAACCGTTCGCCCAGCCCGTTTCGATGCCGGTCGGGCCCGCATACATCCGGCCCAGCACCGTGCCCGACGTGACCGTCGCGCCGACTTGCACACTCGGCTCGACATCCTCGGCGACATAGACGACGAGCCCACGCGCGGGCCCGTCACTCAACTGGTACGCGATGAAGGTCCCACCCGGCCAACCCGACCCGACCGTGTTGAGCACGACACCGTTACCGATCGCGTACACCGGGCCGAAACCGGCATAGTCGACGCCCTGGTCGATCCGTTCGGGCGAGAGCCCGGCGACGTCTCGGAACGGATTCGCATAACCACTCGAAGACGACGGCGACACCGGCGGCGGCGGCGGTGACGTGAGCCCGGGCGACACGCCCGAGGCCGATCTGGCCGAGACCGCCGGCGACAGGACGAGTGGCGCGGACCGCGGGGACTGCGCCGCCGCGGCAAGCGCGCGTTCGGCCGCGACCTGCTCCGCGTGACGCCGTGCGCTGGCCGCGGCCAACAGCGAGCTGAGGTTCCCCTTGACGCTGGTGAGCTTCGCCTCGTCCGCGTTGATCGCAGCCGTCGCCGCATCGTGTGCGGCGGTCAGCTCGGCGACGGTCCTCTTGGCTTGGGCCTGCTCGGAAGAAAGACCGCGCTGGTCATCCTGCGTGCGGGCTCGGGCCAGGCGCAGCGCGGTGAGCGCGGCGCTTTGCTTGTCGCCTACGGCACCGAGGTACTGGTTCTGTTCGAGCAGCGTCGCGATGTTCGACGTGCCGCCGAGCATCGTGAGCACCGGCGAGTCCATCCCCGAGCCCGACACGTACGCCTTGATCGCCAGGCGTCGCAACGTGTCGGTCGCGGCCGACTCCACGACTTTGTCGGCGGCGACGAGTCTTTGGTCGTGCGCGATCTGCGCGTCGATCGCGTACGCCCGGGCCTGCGCCTCGTTGAAACGGCCCACGAGCACCTGCGCTTGCGCGCCTTCAGCCGCGATCTTCTGTTCCAGCTGAGTGATGTTCGCCTGGTCCGAACCGACGGTCGCTCCCGCCGGCCCCGACGCCGCGACCAGACCGGCGACCACGAAGCTCAGCACGGTCAACGTCGCCACCGCACCCCGAGCCCGGCCGGATCCCCGGCGACGAGTCGGGCTCCACCACGGCATGGGATACGAAACTAACCCTCTCTCGCAACACGTGTCACATTCAACGCACGTTTTCCCTGGTGGGACGCGACACGCCGGACGACCAGGATGCCCTACCGGTGACGCTGCGAGACTCCGCGGTCACCATCCGTGGGTTGCGCTGGAACTCGTTCAGGGCACGGTGATGAATCGCCGGCTCGGGAGCACCGCGTAGTAGCCCGCGGCCGTGACGATCCGGTAGGGAACATGCGCGGCGGTGAGCGCGTTGGTCAATCGGGTGTCGCTACTGAACTGGCCTCGCAGGTTGAACACGTAGGCGGGCGTCGAGTTGTTGATCGCCGTCAGGTACGGCGGGTACCTGACCGACGCCTGGCCGGGAACCGGCGTGGCGATCACGTGTTCATCCGATTGGTACGTCATGCGAAACGCGATCCAGTAGTTCGCGATGGCGGTGTGGTAGCCCTCGTGCTCGATCGCCCGAGTGATGGGAACGACGCTCGCGGCGATGGGCGCTTCGAGTCGGTGGTAGTCGCGCGTGAAGGCGACCCCCGTCACCACGACGAGCGCGACGAGCAGGGGACGACCCCAGCGGTACTGCGCGACACGACACAGGACGAGCACCAACAAGGCCGCGACGAAGTAGGTGTAGCGGCCCTCGCTCAGGAGCCAGGTCTGCGGGAAGAACGCGAAGACCAGCGGCGCAAAGCCCAAGAGCACCAGATCGAGTGAGCGGGTCCGGAAGAATCTTCGCAGGCCGAACGCGAGCGCGAGCAGCACCGCGGCGTAGCACAGGCGTCCGATGAGCGGGCTCCAATACCACTGACCGCCCCAGGGTCGCCGAAACCCGAACGCGAACGGCAGACCCGTCTGCCAAAAGAACCCGAAGCGACTCCAAAAGGTACTGGTGCCGGCCGACGGGCGGATCCGCAGCGACGCGAAGTGGCTGTGGATGTTCGCGTCGATCCACACCGCGCTCCCGAACACGAACCCGCCGAACGCGACCGCGACACCGCGCCATCGCCGCCAATGCCCACGCCAGGTCAGCCAGACCAACACGGGAACCGCGAAGTAGAGAATGTCGGGACTGACCCACCAGCCCACCCCGACCGCGACCCCCAAGCCGATCCAGCGACGCAGCGGGGACGGATCATCGTCGATTCTGAGCGCGGTCAGCACGGTCGTCATGCCGAGCACCACCGACAGCGGATAGAACCCTCGCTCCTGGGTACCGAACCACACCAGAGCGAGCGGCCACCACAGGGCGAGCACACCGGCCCACACTGCAACGCGAGCGTCGAACAAACGTCTCGCGATGCGCCACGTGAGCCAGGCCGAGAGCAACTCCAACAGGATGCTCGCCGACCGGAGCCCGAGCGTCGTGGTTCCGAATATTGCGACGAACGGCGCGACCAGGATCGATTCGAGCGATCCGCCATACGGCTGTCCCCAGTAGAACGCCCGGAACTCGTGATGGCGTAAGACGTGCAGCGCCATCAAGCCGACGACGGCCTCGTCGCTGTTCGGAATGCGACCAAGGCGCCCGAACGCCAGCCAGAACCGTAGAACGACCGCGCCGACGACCAGGATCGCCATCACGCCGATGAGTCCGCGCGACCTCGGCGGAGCATCCGGAGCATCGGCCGTCTCGATCACGCCATCGGGTTCGACCGACTCCACGATCGAACTCACCGCGAAGCCCCGCGCCGCGCCGCCACTCACGTCGTGAGCGTAACTCCCGCAGGCTTGCGAGCACGACGGCGCGCGGCCGGACGCCATGCGGCACCTCCGCAATCCTGCGAAGCGTGCAGTCCAGCCGACTTCACGTTCGACGCGCCGGGGGACCGCTCTCGTAGATCGTTGCCCTCGCGGTCCGTCGATGGCCCGCTCCGAGCGGTGGCCTCGGATCGAGGGCGGGGCCGTTGATGTCGGCGGTGACCTCGGCCGGCACCGCGACTCGGCTCATTCGAGTGGTTGGTGCGCGATCGAAGGCGGCTCGCGCCCGGCGAGGAGCCAGCCCGCGGTGATCGCGAGCAGCGGAAGCCCGACGATGATGATGACGAGGTCGAGATACGGCACGTGCGTCAACGGATGCAGATCGCTTCGGTGCCACGCGACGAGCGCCAGGTACGCGCCAGCCGTCCCGAGCACCGCGCCCAGGAGCGCGAGCGCGCCGGCCGTCGCGGCCGGTGAGGGTGCGACGGGTGGTGCTGGTCGCTCCGGTTGCCGCGAGCGTGCGGAGATCGTTGGCCGTCTCGCTGCGAATGAGACCGACGGTCATGGCGAGCACACCGAGCGCCACGAGCAGGCCGACGGCGGTGGCGCCGTCGCGAAGCCCCGCTTTCGATGCTTGCTTCTTTCGCGTT
Source organism: uncultured Actinomycetes bacterium (assembly GCA_963839575.1). Classification (GTDB taxonomy): domain Bacteria; phylum Actinomycetota; class Acidimicrobiia; order IMCC26256; family PALSA-610; genus PALSA-610. The sequence continues at coordinate 909,480 of CAWIVQ010000003.1, forward strand.
TCGATGGTGATCCCGGCCGCGGCCGCCGTGTGCTGGGCCGAGTTGATCTGAGCCGTGGTAAGGGGCGATTTGGTCTTCGAGGAACCAGCCGGCCGTCACCGGCTTCAGACCGAATGCCGCGAGCGTGTGCATCGTGAGGAGCGTGTCGGGCGCGGAGGTGTACTTCGGCAGGTCGAGAGTCTGGATGGTGGGACGCCACTGATCCGGGCCTCGCGACGTGCCCGAGCCGGGCGCCGGCACGGCGCCGACGCGACAATGAGATTGAGAGGAATCGCAAGGCGTGGGACCATCCCGGGCGCGATGACGTCGAAGCCCGTCAGGTCGCTTCGTCCCGTGATGACGTCGGTGTTGGCGTTGATGCTGTCCGGGTTGATCCCGTAGTGCGTGAGCAACGCCGGGAGTGGCGACATAGATCGGGATCTCGCCGCTGATCTCGATGCCCGTGTTCCCCCCGTGCGTCACTGTCCGCACCTTGGCCAAACTCGCGGCCGTCGCCCGCTGCGCTCCCCGACCGGCCGAAGCTTCCGCGAGCGGAAGGACTGCCTGCGCGTGGAGCGACGCGGCGAGCGCGTCGATGCGGGGTTGCAGTGCGCGAACGTCCGCCTCGGTCGGCGCGCGCTCGTCGGGGCCGAACCGTTGCCCGGCCCGGGGCCGTTGCCGGAGTCGAGCGAGATGACGGCCTGGTTGCTCGCGAGATTGGCTTCGCCCGCAGGAACCGCGGCTGCGGCGGCGCTGACGGCGACGGTCGCCGCGATCCGCGAGCGCCAGGCTGATAGCTCCGAGGGCCGCCGCCGATCGGGCTTGGTATCGAGCGAGATCGCGGAGCGCGAGCCGTAACGCGATCGGCGCCCGCCGGCCGACCGTGGCAAGCCCACGAATGAACAGTGGCCCGACGAACAACATCCCGAAGGTCGTTGTCATCGCCCCGGCGATGATGAGGAACGGGTTGGGCCTCTCGACATTGCCATGAGCGAACGCGAGGCAGCCGAACCCGGCGGCCATCAGCACGACTCCGGCGCCGGCGAACCGGTGCGCGGGTTTGGGCGGCGCCGGCCGCCCCGACAGCGCCGCGACGATCGATGATCGAGCCGCCGACCGCGCCGGCCACCAGGCGGCGACCACGGCGGTCACGACCGCGAGGGCCATCGCCGCCGCGATCGCCCACCACTGCAGGTGGAATCGGTCGACCCGGTGATTGACGAGGCCCTCGAAGCGGGGCGCGAGTGCAATCCATGTCGCGAGCCCCAAGACAGCTCCGGTCACGGCGCCGACAACACCGACAACGGTTCCGTTGGCGACCATCGCGAGACGGACCTGGCCGTCGGTCGCGCCGAGCGCTCCGAGCATGCCCAGCGCCCGCAGCCGGCGCTGCGCCATGACGGCGAAGCCCGCGGCGGCGACGAGGCCGACGAACAAGAGACCCATGGTCTCCAACGCGAGGACGACCACCGCGACGGCGGTCTTGTTCGCGGTCGAGCGGCTTCCGATGTCCACTGCGTTCCGACGGGCGGAGCGCGTCGACTTCTTGCTGGAGGCGTCGAACAGGATCGTCACCTGAGCCGGAGGGTTGGCCTGGCCCGGCGCGACGAGCGCGAACTCGTCGTTGAGGTCCAAGGGGTTCTCGACCACTCCGACGACGTGGCGGGTCACGCCGTTCGCGACGAAGGGATCGCCGATCTGCACGTTGAAGGTCGCCGCGGTATCGGACGTCATCGCGATGTTGTTCGGGCCGGTCGGGAAACGCCCGGCGACGAGGCCGAGTGTGGGGTGACCGTACGGCCCGTTCGGATCCTGCGTGCGCAGGTCGACCGAGTTGCGGGTTCCCGGGATCGCGATGCTCTGGTGGTCGATCTCCTCGACCGTGCCGAACGCACGCCGGCCGCCGCGACATCCGCGCGGTCGGTACCCACAAACGTCATCGAAGCGGTCGCGGTGCCCATGCCCGGGTCGAGCGGGAGCCCGGCGTTGTACGCGAGGGCCACTCCCACGGTGGTCGCCGCGACCGCGAACACCATCAGCGCCACGACGAGCACTTGCTGACGCCACTCGCGACGGTACAGCCGCCACGACCAGCGGAAGATCGCGCGCCGTGCCGGCCCGCCGCCGGAGCCCGCCACTTCCGGCGCCCGCGGTCGCTCCTCGAGCGCCAGGCTCACGACGTCGCTTCCGGCGCGAGCAGCGACTCCGGCCCGGCGGGCGGCATCGTCTGATCCACGACGCGCCCGTCGCGGAGGAACACCACCCGGTCGGCCCACGATGCCAGTTGCGCATCGTGGGTGACGACGACGCCGGCCACACCGCGCTGGCAGGCGGCCCGGATGAGGCGGATCACCGCCTCCGCGTTCGCGGAATCGAGTGCGCCCGAGGGTTCGTCGGCCAGCAGTAGGTGTCGATCGCCCACGACCGCGCGCGTGATCGCGACGCGTTGCCGTTCGCCACCCGAGAGCTCGTCGGGAAAGCTCGACGCACGATCGGTGAGCCCGAGCTCCTCGAGCGCTTCCATGCCGGCGACGCGCGCCTTGCGCGCCCCGATGCCGTCGAGCTCCATGGGCAGGCAGACGTTCTCCACCGCGCTCAAGCCGGCAAACAGGTTGAAGTCCTGGAACACGTAGCCGATCGAGCGGCGGCGCAAGCGGGCCCGGTCGTTGCGCGACATCGCCGACACCGTGATGCCGTCGATCAGCACCTCGCCGTCGGTCGGAACCTCGAGACTTCCCGCGATGGTCAACAGCGTGCTCTTGCCCGAGCCGCTCGGTCCCATCACCGCTACCAGCGCCCCCGCGTCGACCGACAGGTCGACACCGCGCAACGTGTGCACCTCGTTCGCGCCTTCGCCGTACACCTTGGACACGTGCCGCAGCTCGAGCGCGCTCACCGCCGCACCCCCGACCTTCGCCGCAACCGCGGCGCCAACGCGGGCCCGGGCGACGGCGACGGATCCGCCGCGAGCCGCGCGAGACGACCGTCGGCGGCGTCCAGCCAGCGAATCACCGAGTCGAGCCGGAACAACTCGGCGTCGACCACCAACAAGAAGCCGACCTCGTGCTCCGCCGCGTCGTCCTTCAGGCGCGTCCACTGCTGCATCAGCTCCACGACGTAACGCCGGTGCACCTGCACCACGTCGCGGACGTCGACACCGGGCAACCGCAGCGCGACCAGGACCTTGATGACCAACTCGTCGCGCGGTGGCGACGTCATGTCCGGCGGCGTGCGCAACCACGTCGCCAACTCCGCGGCGCCTTCGGCCGTGATCCGAAAGCCGCGTTGCGGACCCTCGTCGCCGTCGCCGTCCGACTCGACGAGCCCGTCACGCTCGAGCCGTTGCAGCGTCGTGTAGACCTGGCCGACGTTCAGCGGCCACACCTCGCCCGTACGTTCCTCGAACTCCTGGCGTAGCTGCAGCCCGTACTTCGGCCCGTCGCTCAACAGCGCGAGTAGGGCGTGGCGGACGCTCACCGCGTGACCTCATGAAGTAGCATACTCAGTATAGTACCCAGATCCCTAGGCTGGGATCAAGGGAAGATTGGATCCAGGGAGGGACCCGAGGAATGCGACCAGCGAGGTGACGAAGACGATGGTGCTCGCGGTCAGCTCACTCGTCGTCGGCCTGGCGCCCCTGGTGCTGATCGTCGTCGTCGTCGGCTGGACACTCTTGTGGCCGAAGCGCGGCCACCGCCTCGGCACCGACGTCATCGTGCGTTGCCGCGACGGTCACCTCTTCACGACGATCTGGATCCCGGGGGTCTCGTTCAAGGCGATCAAACTCGGTTGGGTCCGGTTCCAGCGTTGCCCCGTCGCCAACCACTGGACGTTGGTCACCCCGGTCGCCGACGCGGACCTCAGCGAAGAGGACCGACTGATCGCCGGCAATACCGCGACACCCAATCCCCTGAGCGGGGACGCAGGTCAGCGCTTGGCCTTGGAGGTGTTCAGGGTCACGGCGGCGCGAAGGAGCGTCTTCAACGCCTTCTCGTTGATCTTGTCGCCCTCGCGGAAGTCGATGGCGCGCCTGGTGTTTCCCTCGAGACTCGAGTTGAACAGACCCGAAGGATCCTTCAGAGCCGCCCCTTTGGCGAAGGTCATCTTCACGACGCTCTTATAGGTCTCGCCAGTGCAGATGATTCCGTCGTGGTACCACGTTGGAACCCCTCTCCACTTCCACTCCTCCACGACTTCGGGATCGGCCTCTTTGACCAACGTCCGAAGTCGGCTGAGCATCTCGCCCCGCCAGTCGCCGAGCTCCTCGATCCTCCCGTCGATCAGCTGAGACGGAGACTTCTCCTTCTGCGGCCCGCTCTTCGTCATGTCAGTTTCTCCGTACCTTCGACGCCATCGGCTTCGCGAAGACAGTAATCGCCGAGCGCTCCACCCAACTTGGCGAACCCGACGTCACCCGGCGCCGACGCGGTCGTTGTACGCCTTGATCGCGGCGTCGGCTTCGCGCTGCGCCTTCTGCAGCGCGGCCGTCGGCGACAGCCCGCCGGTCAGCATCGAGAGCATCCCGTCCTTGACCGCGTCGCGCACGCCTTGGTAGTCGCCGATGAGCGAACCGGCCGTCGACGCGTCCTCCGCGCCGGTCGTCAGCTGGTCGTAGCTGACGCGGTAGATGGGCTCCGCCGCCCACTTCTGCGCGAGCACGGGAACCGTCGTCGCGTCGGCCCGGATCGGTGCGAAGCCGCCCGCAACGGCGAGCGACGCCTGCTGCTCGGGCGCGGCCATGTACTTGATGAACTGCCACGCCGCGCCGCGCTTCGTCGGGCGACGACGCCTTCGAGATCCACAGCGATCCGTCGCCGACCGGTACCCCGCCGCCGCCGTTGATCGACGGGAGCGGCGCGGTGCCGATGCGCACGGTCTTGTACTGCCCTTCTTCGAGCACCTGCTTGACGGTGCCGAGCACGCCGCTCGCCTCCATCGTCATCGCCGCGTCGCCGTTGCCGACGGCGAGCATGTGGTCGATGTTGCCGTCGGCGCCGCCGGTGTTGAGGGCGAGCCCGCTGTGCACCATGTCGTTCCACCACGACCAGATCTGGGTGGCGATCGGCGTCTCGAAGCGTCGCGGCGGTCGCGCGCGCGTCGCGGCCGTTGCCGTTGTTGACGAGCGTTCCGCCCGACTTCGCGTTCAGGAACTCGAAGATGTACGGCTCGACCCGGAGCGCGATGCCGTGCTTGGCCGCGCCGCTGGCGACGATCTTCTGCGAGTACTCCTTGACCTGCGCGAGCGTCTGCGGCGGCTTGTTCGGGTCGAGGCCGGCCTTGACGAACGCCGTCTTGTTGTACCAGAGCACCGGGTTCGACAGGCTCCACGGCATGCCGTAGAGCACGTTCTTGTACGAGAAGTACGCGGTCGCCCGCGGCAGCAGCTTGGCCAGCGAGTAGTGATCGGCGTCGACGCACGCCTGGACCGGCATGACGCTCTGGCTGTCGATCATGCGCTGGACCGTCGTGTCCTCGGGTTGGAAGAGGTCGGGCAGCGTCCTTGGTCGACAGGCCGGACGAGGTACTTGGTCAGCAGGTCCTGGTAGTTCGCGAACTGCACGAGCGTGACGTGGACGTCGTGTTGCGAGGCGTTGAACGCCGCGGTCTCCTTGACGAGCCAGTCGGCGTTGGCACGCGACATCTCGTGCCAGAACGTCACCTCGACCGGCTTGGTCGCCTTCGCGAACGCGTCGAGCCCGCACTGGGCGGGATCCACCCCGCCGGTGCCGCTCGAGCCCGGCTGGGTGCCCTTGGTGGTCGACGACCCGCCGCCGCCGCAGGCGGCGACCGCCAGCGCACCCGCCAAGACAACCGTCAGGATCGATCGTGTTTTCGTCATGCTCGGACGGTACGACCGGCGCCGCGCCGCCGGGCAGGGCCCGAACGACCCAACCGGTAGGGTCCGTTCGACTCATCTGCGTCGACACCGCGGCTAACCGACACGGCTGTTGTACTCCGCGATCGCGGCATTCGCCTCGGCGGCTGCGCTCGCCACCGCCTGTTCGGGCGTGAGCTTCCCGTCGAGCATGCGCGAGAGCCCGTCGACGACCGCGCCGCGCACGCCTTCGTTGGCCGAGCCGTAGGCGCCGATCACCGGTCCGGCCGTCGCCGCGTTCACGGGACCCGCGAGGAGCTGGTCGTAGGCGATCTTGTACTCGGGCTGTCGCGCGTACTGCTCCGCGAGCGGCGCCATCGTCGCGGCCGACTTCGACACCGGGACGTAGCCGGTCGCCGCGGCCCATTCCGACTGCGTCGTCGGGCTCGGCGAGGAACTTCGCGAACTCGTACGCGGCGGCCTGCTTCTCCGGCGCCGACTTGTTCACGATGTAGTTCGCCGCGCCGCCGACGAGCACGCTGCCGTTCGGGCTCGTCGGTCCCGGCATCGGTCCGACGCCGAGCTGCACGTTCTTGTACTGCCCCGCGGCGAACAACTGCGAGATCGTGCCGAGCGCGGCCGACGTGTCGATGGTCATCGCCGCCTGGCCGTTGCCGACGGCGAGGTAGTGGTTGTAGTCGTTCGTGCCCGTGCTCAACGCCAGCTTCGACTTCACCATGTCGTCGAACCAGCTGAAGATCGAGACACCGGTCGCGTCGTCGAAGGTCACTTTCGTCGCGCGGGCCTTCCGGCCGTTGTCGTTGTTCACGAACGTGTCACCGGCTTTGGCGAGCCAGTGCTCGATCGGCCAGGAGTCGGTCTTGAGCGCGATGCCGAACTGCGCGGCGCCGCTCTGCACGATCTTGCGCGCGTCGGCTTCGACCTCGGCGAACGTGACCGGCGGCTTGTCGGGGTCGAGCCCGGCGCGTCGGAACGCGGTCTTGTTGTAGTAGAGGACCGGGTTCGAGTCGTTGAACGGCATGGGGTACAGGACGCCGTTCACGCTGTAGTACGCCACGACGCGCGGGATCAGGTCGGAGGTGGTCGCGCCGTCGGCCTGCAGGCACGATGCCGCCGGGAGGACCGCCTGCGAGTCGATCATCGCCTGCAGGCTCGCGTCCTCGCCCTGCATGAGATCCGGCAAGCACGCCGGTCGACAGCCCGGCCTTGAACCGCGTGAAGTTGTCGGCGTAGCTCGCCGACGCCGACAGCGTCACGTGCACGTCGTGCTGTTGCGCGTTGAACTCGGCGGTGAGCTTCTTGATCTCGTCCTCGTTCGCGCGGACCAGCGCGTGCCAGTACGTGATCTCGACCGGCTTCTTGGCGTCGCGCAACGCGGCGAGCGGGCACGCGGGCAGCGACGGCTTCGTCGGCCGACGGCGCGGTGCCCGGCCCCGTGCCCGTCGAGCTCCCGCCCCCGCAACCCGCGAGCGCGAGCACGAGCGCCAACGCGCCCGCCACCGTCATGTGTCGAAGGCTTCGCCGAGTCATGTCGATCTCCCGTCAGCCCTTCACGGCGCCGGCCGTGAGGCCGCGCACCAGTTGCTTTTGGAACACGAGGAGCAGGATCAGCAGCGGCACCGCCGCGAGCACCGTCCCCGCGAAGGTCACGTTGATCTGGTCGAGGCTCACGCGGCTCAGCTGGCGCAGCCCGACCTGCACGGTCCGGTAGTGATCGGTCACCACGAGCGGCCACAGGTACTGGTTCCAGGCGTCGAAGAACGAGAAGAGCGCGAGCGCCGCGATCGTCGGTCGCGCGAGCGGCACCGCGACCCGCCACATGAAGCGCAGGTGCCCGTAGCCGTCGAGCTCGGCCGCGTCGCGCAGGTCGCGGGGCAGCGACAGGAACGCCTGGCGGACGAGGAAGGCGCCGAAACCCGTCGCGAGGAACGGGACGACGAGCGCGCCGTAGGTGTCGAGCCCGAGGAAGTGCCCGATGAGCGGGAGGTGTCCCATGCTCACGACGGTCTGGAGATTCGTGAAGAACACGACCTCGAACGGCACCATCATCGTCGCGAGGAACACGACGAAGATCGTGCGCTTCAACGGGAACTCCAAGAACGCGAACGCGTACGCGGCGCAGATCGATGTCACGAGCTGGCCGGCGACGATGAGGAACGTCACGACGAAGCTGTTGAACAGGTACGACGACACGTGGCCCTGCGTCCACGCCTGCGAGTAGCCACTCGCCATCAGGTGCGTCGGGAAGAGCGTCGGTGGGCGCGCCGGCGATCTTGTCGGCCGGCAGGAAGCGAGTTGACGACGGTGATGTAGATCGGGAACAGCACGATCAGCGAGAGCACACCGAGCAGCACGTAGCGGTTGATGGCGCGGGCGCGATGCGCGAGCGCGGGGCGGGCCCGCCAGCCGACGATCGCCAAGCCGATCGAGGCCACGAGCAGCGCGGCGACCACGACGAGGAAGCGCGCGAACCCCGGCGCGAGCGCGGCCACCAGCGCCGGCGTGGTCAGCGCTCATAGCTCACCCGCCGCTCGAGGAGGCGCAGCTGTACCAGCGTGAGCACCATGGTGATCGCGAAGAGGGCGATCGCGAGCACCGCGGCCTTGCCGTCGTTGTTCTCCTGGAACACGGTCCGGTAGATCGCGTACACGAGCACGTTCGTGTGGTTCTGCGGGCCGCCCTGGGTGAGCAGGTCGATCTGGCCGAACGAATGGAACGCGAGGATCGACCCGACGATGGTCGCGAAGAACAGCGTCGGCGACAGCATCGGGAGCGTCACGTTGCGAAAGCGCGACCAGCGTTCCGGCGCCGTCGACGCGCGCCGCTTCGAGCAGCTCGTCGGGCACTGCTTGCAGGCCGGCCGACATGATGATGAACGACAGGCCGAGGTTCTGCCAGATCGTCACACCGGCGACGGCGACGAGCGCCCACTTCGGGTCGTCGAGCGGCGACAGGCTGCCGGTGCGGCCGAGCCAGTAGTTCAACAGCCCGATCTGCGGGTTCAGCAGCGTCAGCGAGATCAGCGACGCGACCGCGACCGACGTGACGACGGTCGACGAGAAGATGGTGCGGAAGATCGCGATGCCGCGGAGCCGCTGGTGCGCGAGCACGGCCAGGAGGAGGCCGAGCGCGATGCCGACGGGCACGGTGAGCGCCACGAACTCCACGGTCACCTGGAAGCTGTTGGTGAACAGCTGCGACGTCAGCACGTCGCGGTATCTGCGAGAGCCCGACCCACGTCCGCGGCAGGTTCGGGAACGGCGGCGTGCGGTAGAGGCCGAGCCAGAAGTTCTTGACGAACGGATAGAAGATGAACGTGCCGAACACGAGCAACGACGGCAGCACGAGCGCGTAGCCGAGCAGCCATGTCGCGCGTCCGGCGGCTGAACCGGCGCCGGCGCCGGCGCGGTGGAGTCGCGACGGCGGTCATGGCGCGTCGACCCGGTCGCCGCTGCGCGCGTCGAACACGTGGAGGTACTCGGGCTCGGTCGTCAGGCGCACGGACTCGCCGACTGTCGGGCCGGGGCGCGTCCATGTCCTGGCGGGTGATCACGAGCGTCCCGTCGTCGAGGCGGCAGGCGATGTTCCGCTCGTGGCCGAGCGACTCGACGACGGTGACGGTTGCCGGCACGAAGCCGTCGTCGGAGAGCAGGAGATGCTCCGGGCGCACGCCGACCGCGACGTCCTCGAGGCCGCGGGCCGCGATCACGCTGCGCGAGCGGTTCCGGCAGCGGCACGCGCGCACCGGGAAGGCTGACGGCGAGCCCCTCGCCCTCCTTCACGACCGTGCGCTGGATGATGTTCATCGGCGGTGTCCCGATGAACCCGGCGACGAAGAGGTTCGCCGGCCGCTCGTACACCTCTTGGGGCGGCCCGACCTGCTGGAGCGCGCCGTCGGCGATGATCGCGATGCGATGTCCCATCGTCATCGCCTCGACCTGGTCGTGCGTCACGTACACGACCGTGGTCTTCAGCCGCTCCTGCAGCTCGATGAGGTCGGCGCGCGTCTGCACCCGCAGCTTCGCGTCGAGGTTCGACAGCGGCTCGTCCATCAGGAACGCCTGCGGCCGCCGCACGATCGCCCGGGCCAGCGCGACGCGCTGGCGCTGGCCGCCGGAGAGCTGCGCCGGCTTGCGTTCGAGGAGGTCGCCGAGTCCGAGCGTCTCCGCCGCTTCCGCGACGAGCCGGGCCCGCTCCTCGCGCGGCACTTTGCGGCTCTTCAGCGGGAACTCGATGTTGCGCCGCACCGTCATGTGCGGGTAGAGCGCGTAGGTCTGGAACACCATCGCGACATCGCGGTCGCGCGGCTCGACGTCGTTCACCACCTCGTCGCCGATGCTGATGGTGCCCTCGGTCGGGTCCTCGAGGCCGGCGATCATGCGCAGCGCCGTGGACTTCCCGCAGCCCGACGGGCCGAGCAGGACGAGGAACTCCTGGTCGGCGATCTCGAGCGTGAGATCGCGCACCGCCACGACTTTGCCGAACCGCTTCGTTACGTGGTCGAACGTGACTGCCGCCATCGCATTGAGTCTCGGTGGGCGACCGGGCGCCGGCGTACCGCCGGTGTGCTCCCAAGCCCGGGCCGAAGGTCACGATTCGGCTCCCGGACCGGCGAGCACGTAGGTTCCCGAGCGCGTGCCTTGGTCCTCCGGCTTGCGGGCCCGGGTCCGGCCGTCCGGCGGGTTGCCCGTCGACGTCGCCGTGGCCGAGCCCGGCCGCTACGACGTCGGGCCGGTCTTCGTCGACGTCGCCGGCGACGCCCGCGAGCTGCAGTGGTCGGTGCACGCGCCCGGTCGGCGCCGGTCGCGCTCGACGCCGTCGGCCTGGTGTGGGACGCGGGGCCGGCCGGCGACGACCCGCGGATGTTCGTGAACGGGTACCAATCGTGGTCGCCCACCCGCACGATGCGGCTCGGCGTCGATCGGGACCCTTCGCACGATCCGCGTCCGCTCCCGCTGGTGCGGGCCGCGTTCCACGCCGATCCCGGCGTCGCGCTCGCGGGCGAGCTGCGATCGGAGCAGGTCACCGTGTTGGCAACGGCCGCGTCGCCATTTGCGTTGCGTCGGCTTCACCGGCGGCGAGCACCACGCGGGCACCGTGCGGGCGCGGATCGTCGACGGCCGGGTGGAGTTGTGCGCCGAGGCGTGGCTGGGCGGCGCCGTGTTGGAAGCGGGCTCGTCGCGCACGCTGCACTCGATCGCGATCGAAGACGGCGACGACGCGTCGGTGCTGTTGGAGACGTGGGCCGGCGCGGGTCGGCGCCGCCGAGCGCGCCCGGGTCGGCGCGCCGTTCCTCGTCGGGTGGTGCTCGTGGTACCAGTACTTCGGCGACGTCAGCGAGCGCGTCGTCCGCGACAACCTCGCGCTCGCCGACGCGTGGCCGTTCGACGTGTTCCAGCTCGACGACGGGTATCAGCGCGCGATCGGCGATTGGCTCGATACCAACGAACGGTTCCCGTCGGGCGTCGCGGGCATCGCGGCCGACATCGCCGCGTCGGGGCGCACGCCCGGGATCTGGCTCGCGCCGTTCCTCGCGGCACCGGACAGCGAGCTCGCCCGGCACCATCCCGAGTGGCTCGCCCGCGCGCCCGCCGGCGACGGCTTCGCGATCGGCATGTACAACGACGAGTGGGGCGGCGTCATGGCCGAGCTCGACACGACGCGGCCCGAGGTGCTCGATCATCTCGCCGCGACCGCGGCCGCCCTCGTGGACGCCGGGTACCGCTACCTGAAGCTCGACTTCACGTTCTCGCCGGCGATGCCCGGCCGGTACGCCGATCCGACGCGTACGCCGGCCGAGCGCGTCCGCGCCGGCTACGACGCCGTGCGCCGAGGGGCCGGCGACGACGTGTTCGTGCTCGCGTGCGGTGCACCGATCGGCGCCGTCGTCGGGGCGGTCGACGCGATGCGCATCGGCGCCGACGTGGCACCGTGGTGGACCGCGCCCCCGGGCCAAGGCGAGCTGCAACCCGGGTACGAGGCGACGACGCCGGCGACGCGCAACGCGTTCGTCAACACCTGCACGCGGAGCTTCATGCACCGGCGGCTCTGGTCGAACGATCCCGACTGCGTGATGTTGCGCAGGGACGGAACGCAACTCACCGAGGCCGCCGCCACGGCCTGGGGCGACACCGTCGGCTGCTCGGGTGGTCTCGTGCTCGTCTCCGACGACCTCGCCCTGCTCGGGCCCGACGCGCGGCGCCGTCTCGACGAGCATCGTCGAGCACGGCCGCGCCGCCGACGCCGGTTCCCTCGCCGGCCGTCCGCCGCGGTGCGACGGCCTCCTCGACCCCACGGGCCCGACCGGCCTCACCGGCGCCGGTGGTCAGGCGCGCGTCGATCCCGCGACGGGCCGCGGCGGGCTGGTGTGACGGGCGCCGCCCGGATATCGGTCGGCGGGCTGTCGGCGGACGGGCGGTTGTCGGCCGCCTAGCATTGCGTGCGTACTCATCCAGAGGACCTGAGGGGCCTGGCCCGTTGACGGTCCGCCAACCGACCCGCACGGGCACGGTGGCAACGCCGGGAACGATGAGGAGAACCATGGGTCGGGCTCAGTCGGCCGAGTCGTTCGCATTGTTCGAGGTGTGCGGGCGCTGCTACGAGCTCCGTGGACCGTTCGACTACACGTGGAAGGGCACGCAGTACACGTTCGTGCAGGAATGTCGTTGCGAACGCGATGCGCGCCCCGACGATGCCCGACCGCCGACGTGGATCAGCTTCGATTTCAACACGGGTGCCGAGCTCTGTAATGCCTGCGGTGCCGAGGTGTTGGCGAGCGGATCGCGTTGGTCGGTCTGGTTCTGCGCCGCGTGCAAGGAGCGCGCCGTCGCATTCAACGATCGCGCCGGCGTCGCGCTGGTCCCGATCGGCCGGCACTCGTTGATGCACCGCACCGGGTTGCAGACGACTCCCCCGCCGTCCGACAACGAGATCGGGGCGTTCGTCACCCAGTTCGGCAATCTGGTCGACCGGATGCGGCGGCTCGACGCATGGGCCCACGAAGTCGTACGACGCAACCTCGTCGACATGGGCGTCGACGAAGAACCGACGATCGCGTTGTCGCTCTACCTCGCCGCGGGCCGGAACATCGACCGCACAAGACGATTCGACGAGATGGTCGAATGGACGAAGTCGCGCGATGCTCGTGGGTAACCACGGCAGAGTCACCTGCCGCTTCGGGTTCAGCCCCCGAAGTTCCGTTATCGGCGTTGCGGCACGCGGCGCTCCGGAGGTGCCGAGCGCGTATCCCCCGTCGGGCTGGCGAGCCGGCGCTCCAGATCGGTGAACGTCCGGATGAGTTCGGGTGCCTCGAACGCGCGGTTGCGAGGGCCGACGTTGACCTGCCGCAGGATCTTCGCTTCGACGAGCCGGCCGATCGCTTCGTTCGTCGCCTGGTACGTACGGCCGATCAATTCGGCGGCGCCGTTCACGGTCACGATGGGCGCGCCGGGCAGCGCGCCGATCAACAGGTCGGCCGCGGACTTGGCCCGGACCTTCCCGAGCCGTTCGCGCCAACGGTCCTGCAGTGCGGAGACGCGCCGTTCGAACGTTTCCGCGTCTTCGATCGCGCGGCGGCACGCGGTCGCGAACAGCGCGACCCATTGGTTCGCTCCGGCGGTCGCGGCGGCGGACGTCGGCTTGCCGATGTAGCGCGTCGCGGTCAGGCCCGCGACGTAGTCCTGGGACCAAGTTGCCAGGATCAGCGAGATCGGCGGCAGCACCCGCACCGCGAGCCCGCGTCGTAGGAGCACCATATGGATGAGCGCGCGTCCGATGCGTCCGTTGCCGTCGACGAACGGGTGGATCGTCTCGAACTGCGCGTGCGCCATCGCCGCCTGCACGATCGCCGGAAGGTCGTCGGTGTTGCAGAAGGCGCAGAGATCGTCCAGAAGATCGCGCACCAACTCCGGCGGCGGCGTCACGAACTCCGCCGAGCACGGGTTGAAGCTGCTCCCGCCGATCCAGTTCTGGCCCTCGCGGATCAGCCCGCCGAAGTCCTGCAAACGGGTGCCGTCGAGGAGGCGGCGGTGCGCATCGAGGAGATGCTCGACGGTGATGTCGTGATCGCGGTCGAGGGCGCTGAGAGCCCACGTCATCGCCTGGATGTTGCCGAGTACCTCGATGGCGGTCACATCCCTCGCGTCCTCGCCGAGCGCGGCCGCTGCCTCGGCGCGCAGCAACCGCCGGCCGCCGACCTCCAGACCCTCGATCTTGGACGACGCGACCGACTCGGCTCGGAGGAGCAAACGGGCGAGCGCCTCGGTGTTGGCAAGCGCGACCGCCTTGGCGTCGAACCGCGATACTGCCGCTTCGGCATCGGCCACGTCCGCGGCTACGTCGCCATCGAGGCGGAAGGGCCGGCCCACGAGCGGGTCCGGGACGTACGCTTGGTAGTCACATGAGGCGCGGTCGCGCCGGGGAAGGCCCGAGGAGTGATCGGCTACCCACGTGCGCTTCGCAAGCCTCGACATGGCACCTCCTTATTCAAGGTTATCACGTATCCTTGAATAAGTCGCGGGGTCATTCAAGGTTGCCCGCCGCGGCCGCCAAAGGCATCAAGCACCGAATCCGGCGCTGAACCTCGCATAGGTCTACGGGTCGCCGAACGGCCATGGGGCAAAGACCTATGGCGCGGTCAACGACCACACTCACACACCCACCGTCGTCGGGCTCAATCCCCGAAGCCGTTCGAAGCCGCGGCATCGCGCGCCGACTCGGCGTACGCCCCCCGCTGCGTCGGATCACGTCTTGACCGTCGGACACCACATGGGTTTCGGGTCGGCGGGGGGACTTGAGCTCCCGTGTTTCGCGTACGCGAGCGGTCCCCTACCGGCACAACGGGGATGGCCGGCACGGTCTGCAGCGCGTGTTATTGGGATGCGTCTGGAACAGTGGGCGCGTGCGATGCGTGTGAGCTGACGCGCCGAGGCGAACTGGTACGCCGGGTTCGTGAGAGAACCTTCAGTCCGGAATAGTCGACGCTGGGGTCAGCCAGAACGGGTGATTCCGCGAACGTCCAGGCCGTGCGTCTCGAGCGTCTACGCCTTGGATCGCGAACCTCAGTCGCCAAACGTCCGAGGCCGGCATGACTATCGGGATTCGAGCGCTTGACGGACTTGGGCGAGTGCGTCGCGTTTGGACAGGCCGAGACGCTGCGCGGTCGCCGCGAAGGTGGCGGCGGCGTTCGCGAGTTGTCGTGTGCGGTCAAGCTTCGTGAGCCGCGGCGGTGTCTCCGTGACGAAGCTGCCGTGGCGGCCTCTCGCTTGGAGCACGCCTTGGTGTTCAAGTTCTCGATACGCCCGTGCGACAGTGCCGGGCGCGACACGGAGATCCGCCGCGAGTTGTCGGACTGCCGGAAGTCGAGCGCCAGCTTGTAGCGTGCCGGCGGCGACGAGTTCAGCGACCTGGGCCCGCAGCTGTTCGTACGGCGGGATCAGCGAGTCCGGATCGATCGCAACGATCACGGTGACTGTCCGACCATTGCTTCGTACGGGCGTCGCACGAGCCATGGCGCGACCCGTAATCCGAACCAGGCGAACAGCGCTGCCATCCAGAGCACCAACGCGAGCCAGGGTGCGATCCAGCGCAGAAGTTGCACGTTGGAGAGCACCACGGCGCTCCAGATGGAACCCGACGCGATCACGGCGACGATCGCGAAACCTCCTCCGCACACACAGTGCAGCGACGCGGCTCGCAACGCGTCGTCGGCGCTGACCATCTCGACCGTCGTATACGGCTGCCGACGGTAGAGGATCATCCGTGCGGTGCTCAACGTAAGTCCGGAGGCGAGCATCATTGCGCCGATGCCGACAGCGCCGCGCCACGCCGCGTTGTAGCCGAGGTTTGGTCGCTGTGAACCCGTGGCGCTGGCAATGTCGATCGCCAGTGTGACGACGATAATTGTGGGCGGTGCGACGACGATCCATAGCGGGACGTAGTCGCGTAGGCGGCGCGGAACCAACGTCGCGGCTGGATGCGAAGCCGCGACGCGGTCTCGACGCGACGGCAGCTCGGCCACGATCGCTCCCAGCAGGTAACCGACCGCTATCGCGAACAACAGGTTGACGTGAAGGCCGACCAAGCTCGCTGTTCCCCCGAGCAAGGCACCCCCGAGGCCGCCCAGGGTTCGAGCGGCGCGCACTCGGGCAAGACGGCGCACGACCATCGGACCGTTCTCGGCGATCACTCGTATCGGATAACGACTCAAGAAGCGATCGACGTATCGGCGGGGCACTGGTCCAAATGCCTTGACCACGATCAGGATTACCCCGACGGCAACCAGCGCAACCAAGTGGAGCACAGCCCGAGTATGGACACCTCGAGATGGCTGTGTCAATGTATTGGTACATGACCACAAGGACGAGTTCGCGAGCCTTGCTAACCGACGAGACGTGGGCACAGATCCCCCGCACGCATGCCGATCGCCGTGCAGTCGCTGCTGCGCTCCTTGTCTTGGTGCTCCTCCTCGCTGCGATTATCGTCGGGAACGCCACAGGCATCCTCGTACCGCGCCTCGCCTACGACGGCGGATCAACGACCGCGGCCGACGCGCACACGCACACGCTGACTGTGCGCGCAATCATCCACAACGAGACTTCGCGCAGCTGGAAAATCACCGGAGCAACAATCAACGCCCCCGGCACCGCTCATGAGATAGAAACAACGCCGGTCAGCATCCCGGCACACCAGACCCGCACGGTCGTCGGGCTCGTTCACGTCGACAACTGCGCCGCCGTACCCTCAGGGCCAAGCAGTCAAACGAACGCCTCGTACGACATCAAGCTGCGAGTAGAACGGCTCCTCGGCGTGTCCACGGTCACCATCCACGGAGTGTTCGACGACCAACTCCGCGTTATCGCCTGCGGCGGCTAGTCGGATGGCCACCCGTAAAACTCCGCTCTCTCCTTGTCAACCCGACTGCGCTCTCGCCCGAGCAGATCTGGTTGCCGCTGCTCCGCCGCAACCAGACTCACACGGCCGGCGCCCAACAACGCGCCAACCGATCGACGTGGCCCACTGCCCCAAAACACGCGCCCCATGATCCCGCGTCCGGGGCTGCCCCCGAACGCCGGGACTGGGGCGTGGTATCGGGCGGGGTGGATGTTCGGACGGCTATCGGTATGGGAACCCTCGTTGAGTTGGTCCGGAGACGCTGCCGAGGCCTCGGTACATCCGGTGGGTGCCGAGAACTCGTCCGGGCCTCCTGAGCAGGCGGTTCGCGGCGGTTGAGACGGGCGGCTTGGTCGGGCCTCGAGTGAACCACCACAGTCGGAGGGCATCGTCGCGGGCCGCGAACCCGTGCAGCGACCGAAGGACTTCTCGGACGGATTGGTTCGAGAGTTGTCCCATCACTTCCGGCGGCCTGGCAGCGCATGTACGAGCACTACCGCTCGACGTCGCCATAAAGGCGGAGCGACTGCGCCGTGCGAGTTGAGCCGACATCCACGGTCGACCCGCGATCGACCGACGCGCTGCAAGCGCCGGAGAGTCCTCCTTGATGCCGGAGTCAGAGCCCGTTCGCCAGAGCATCGCGCGAAGATGCGTAGCGAGTGGTCTCTGCGCGCGTTCGGCGTGGCATGAGGAGGAGCGATGATGAGGCGACCTGCCGTAGTGGGGGCGACACTGCTCTTCATCGTCCCGGCGTTCTCCCCGGCAGCCGCCGGCGCCACGGCGCCTGGCCGCGCGGCGCCGAGGAGTATCGGTTCCGCCGGCGTCACGCCCGCCGCGACAGCCGCGCATGGGACCGCGCTGCGCGCCGGTCGGGTACCGGCCGCGGACGTGGGCGCCCCGCCGGGGAGCAAACCCGTCGCGCCGTCGCTCTCGGTGGCGCCTGCCGCGGTCTCGACATCAGCGACGGCGGGCCCGGTCTTGCCGTTCGGGACGGCCGCGTCGTACGGCTCCCTTCAGGGTGCGGATCTGCACCAACCGATCGTCGGCATGGCCGCGACACCGACCGGCAACGGCTACTGGCTCGTCGCGGCCGACGGCGGCATCTTCAGCTTCGGCGACGCGCACTTCCACGGCTCCACCGGCAACCTCAGACTCAACCAACCGATCGTCGGCATGGCCGCGACAACGACCGGCAACGGCTACTGGCTCGTCGCGGCCGACGGCGGCATCTTCAGCTTCGGCGACGCGCACTTCCACGGCTCCACCGGCAACCTCAGACTCAACCAACCGATCGTCGGCATGGCCGCGACAACGACCGGCAACGGCTACTGGCTCGTCGCGGCCGACGGCGGCCTCTTCAGCTTCGGCGACGCGCACTTCCACGGCTCCACCGGCAACCTCAGACTCAACCAACCGATCGTCGGCATGGCCGCGACACCATCGGGCCACGGCTACGGGATCGTCGCGGCCGACGGTGGCATCTTCAGCTTCGGCGACGCGCACTTCCATGGATCGATCGGCGGCACACGACTCGTCGCACCGATCGTCGGCATGGCCGCGACAACGACCGGCAACGGCTACTGGCTCGTCGCGGCCGACGGCGGCATCTTCACCTTCGGCGACGCACACTTCCACGGCTCCGCGGGGAACCTCCACCTCGGCGAACCGGTCGTCGGCATGGCCGCGACACCGACAGGCAACGGTTACTGGATCGTCGAGCAGTCTCCGCCGGATCTCTTCTCACCGGCGCTCGTTGCCTCGCTGAACGCGCTGGGCCGGGGTGATCTCGGCGTCGGTGCTCGACCTCACCACCCGCATCGCCTACCAGTACCGCCCCGGTCAGCTTGCCCTGACCGCGAGCATTGTCAAGGTCGAGATCCTCGGCACGCTTCTTGCCGACGCGCAAGCCTCGGGCCGGTCCCTGACTCCGACCGAGCAGGCACTCGCGACGGCCATGATCGAACAGAGCGACAACGGCGCCGCGACCACACTCTGGGACGAGGTCGGGGGCGCGCCGGCGGTGCACGCGTTCGACGACGAGGTCGGCATGACGTCCACGACACCGAACGTAGTGTGGGGCCTGACGACCACGACCGCCGCCGACCAGGTGATCTTGCTCCAGCGGCTGGTGCAACCGAACGCCGTGCTATCGAACGCGTCGCGCGCCTACGAGCTCGGTCTCATGGAGCGCGTCACGCCCAGCCAGGCGTGGGGCGTCTCCGCGGGCGTGGCTCCCGGTACGACGGTC
Organism: uncultured Actinomycetes bacterium; assembly: GCA_963839575.1. Taxonomy (GTDB): domain Bacteria; phylum Actinomycetota; class Acidimicrobiia; order IMCC26256; family PALSA-610; genus PALSA-610. The sequence goes on from CAWIVQ010000003.1 coordinate 928,433, forward strand.
GCCCTGAAGAACGGCTTCGAACCGGTTGGTTCGGCCGCGACAGTCACGAGTATCGGGTGGGTCAACGGCCACGGGCGCAACTACTTGATCGCCGTGACCACATCCGGCGATCCGACCGAGAGCTACGGGATCGACTCGATCTCCGAAGTGGCCACCGCCGCTTGGGACGCCCTCGAGCATTAGACGACCCGCCGACGACCACACGGACTTCACGTCGTCGCATGCCCGGCCACCGTCGTGACGCTGCGACCCGTCGTGTTTGGGTCTTCGGTGCGGCCTCGGAGGTTCGATCAGGGGCGTGACAGTCGACGCGGTTGAAGGAGGTCAGCCCGACCGGCTGACCAGAAAGATGTGCATCCTTCGGGCTTCCAGCCCGAAGTATTGCGCCGTCGGACGTGAACTTCGAGAGACTCAGAGCACGTTGGCCGCACGCGTCGCTTCCTCGAGTAGTGCTCCGAGGTTGAGCTCTCGAGCGGTTTCGTCCAGGTAGACGCGGTTCATTGCCTCGCCGTGAATCCGCAGGATCCCGACTACGTCGCGCCATTGCTGTGCTGATTCGTTGCCCGTACTCCGATACCAGTCGAGCTTGCGGAGCACCTGATCTTCGGGGGACGTGACCCAAATGCGATCAGCAAGACCGGGGATCGTGACGTTCATCCGTCGTTCGATCTGCATTCGGTCGAGCAGACCCTCGCCCAGCACGAACAAGTCGACCTTCAATCCGTGCGCGGTGTCGACGAGATTGAACGAAGAGTGTGCGTCGATCGCGGAACGAGCGGCGTCGATTGGGACGTAGAACTCGGCGGTCGCGCGCTCGAGCAGCGCCGCGCCGGCTTCGTTCTCCAGCTTGATCGCGATATCGACATCGACGGTCGATCGGGGTTCTCCGACGAGCGAGCTCGCCATAGACCCGCCGAGTGCGTAGGCGATGCCGAGGTCATCGAGCATCTCGGCGACCTGCGCGACGAGTTCGAGCGGACCCTTGGTCATCCGCGAGGTAGAAGACCGGCGTAGGCCGCGTTGGCCAGCGCGTCGCCGTAACGCCGGCGCGCGAGCTCGTGGCAGATTTCGATCTCGGAGTAGGCGGGATAGCGAGCAACGATGCCGGCACGCGCCAGTTGCTCGACATCGAGGCAGAGCTGCTGCGTCAGTTCGGCTCGTTCGCTCGACACTCATCGCGCTCCACCGTGCGGTCAGGACCGCGAATGCCGCGGGATCGGTGTCGGCAGGAACCGCGGAGCGCGCCACGTGTTCAGGCTAACTCCGAGATGAGCCCATGACGCTTCGCTCTCCTACTTCGGTTTGCCTAACCGGGGCACGACGTTCGGCCTCGGAAGCAGAGCTCGCTCCCCACTTCGGGCCTCTGAGCCTGCAGTTCGATGCGGACGGGGCAGGATTCGCACCTGCGCACCTTCGGGTTACCAACCCGACGCCCCCTTGCGCGAGTAGGTCAAAGGCGTGGTGCAACGCCGCGGCCGATCATCCGGCCGTCATCCCTTCGAGTGCGTCCGCTCTCGGTACGCACCTACTCGTTCTGCGGGAAGCCGAGGTTCACGCCACCGTGGCTCGGGTCGGGCCAGCGGCTCGTCACGACTTTCGCACGGGTGAAGAACTGGACGCCTTCGGCACCGTATGCGTGCGCATCGCCGAACAGTGAACGCTTCCAGCCGCCGAACGAGTAGTACGCGGCCGGCACCGGAATCGGCACGTTGATCCCGATCATGCCGACCTCCACCTCGTTCTGGAAGCGCCGGGCCGCGCCGCCGTCGTTCGTGAAGATCGCGGTGCCGTTCCCGTACGGGTTGGCGTTCACCAGCGCGAGCGCCTCGTCATAACGACGCGCAGCGCACCACCGACAGCACCGGACCGAAGATCTCGTCGACGTACAGATCCATCTCGGGGGTGACGTGGTCGAAGAGCGTCGGGCCCGAGCCAAAACCCGGACGGAGTCACCACGCGGCACAACGTCGCGCCCGTCGACGACCAACTTCGCGCCGGCGCTCACACCCGCATCGAGATACGACACCACGCGATCGAGGTGGGCGCGGGTGATGAGCGGCCCCATGTCGGCGCCGGTGCGGCCGTCGCCAACCGTCAGTCGTTCGATGCGCTCGGCGATCTTCGGGACGAGCCGGTCGCCGACATCGCCGACCGCGACCACGACCGAGATCGCCATGCACCGTTCGCCGGCCGAACCGAAGCCGGCGTTGACCGCGGCGTCGGCCGCGAGCTCGATATCGGCGTCGGGCAGCACCACCATGTGGTTCTTCGCACCACCGAGCGCCTGCACTCGCTTGCCCGCACTCGATGCGCGCTCGTAGATCGACCGCGCGACCGGGGTCGAGCCGACGAACGACACCGACGCGACGTCGGGATGTTCGAGCAGCCGGTCGACCGCAACCTTGTCGCCGTGCACGACGTTGAACACGCCCGGCGGGAGGCCGGCCTCGGCCCACAGCGCCGCGATCCAGTTCGCGGCCGACGGATCCTTCTCACTCGGCTTGAGCACGACGGCGTTGCCGGTTGCGATCGCGATCGGGAAGAACCAGCACGGCACCATCGCCGGGAAGTTGAACGGGCTGACGATCGCCACCACCCCGAGCGGCTGCCGGAAGGAATACACGTCGAGCCGGGTCGACACGCCCTCCGAGTAGCCCCCCTTCAGGAGTTGCGGGAAGCCGCACGCGAACTCCACGACCTCGAGCCCGCGGGCCACCTCGCCGCGCGCGTCGTCGAGCACCTTGCCGTGCTCGCTCGTGATGATCGCGGCCAACTCGCGTTCACGCTGCTGCAACAGCTCGCGGAAGCGAAAGAGCACCTTGGTGCGTTCGGTCAGCGAGGTCGCCCGCCAGCGCGGGAACGCCGCGCCCGCGGCGGCAACTGCCGCGTCGACGTCGTCCGCGGACGCGAACGCGACGCGCTTGGTCACCGCGCCGGTCGCGGGGTCGAAGACGTCACCCCGGCGGGTCGACGAACCGTCGTGAATCCGACCGTCGACCCAATGGGCGACAACGGGAAGCGCGTCGCTGCTCATCGGGCCAGTCTCGCAGCCGCTACACGTTGACGACCGCGCGGCGTGCTCCGCTGCTCCGCGCCGCTTCGATGACCCGCAACGTGGCGATCGCATCGTCGATCTCGACCGGCATCGGGCCGCCGTGGAGAAGTGCTTCGGCCACCAGTTCGTAGAAGCGCTGGTACCGCCCGGGAACGGTGGCAACCGGCCGGGATTCCTCACCGGCCCAGACCCGTCCCCAATGCTCCTCCGGTTCCGAACCCCAGCCCGGGCGAACCGACATCGGCCTGCTGACGGAGCTCGCTCTCCTGACCGTCGAGACCGAACTTGACGTACGACGCCGCCGAACCCAGCACCCGCATCCGCGGACCGGCACTCGCGGCCGCGAGCGACATCCAGAGGTGAGACACCGTCCCACTCGAGTGCGCCAGTGCCACGAACGCGTCGTCGTCTACCCGGGCACCGGCGCGCACGTTGCGCAGTTCCGCATACACCGAGGTGACCGGCCCGAAGAGCACCAGGGCCTGATCGACGAGGTGGCTGCCGAGGTCGTACAACACGCCGCCGGCATCGGCGGGGTCGGGATTCTCTCGCCACGCGCCGTGCGCAACCTCCGGGCGCCAACGTTCGAACCGGGACTCGAAACGGTGCACCGAACCGAGTGCGCGCTGATCGAGCAGGTCGCGAACGGTCAGGAAGTCGCCGTCCCAACGCCGGTTCTGGAACACGCCGACGCGTACACCTCGAGCGGCAGCTGCATCCCTCAGCACGACCGCGTCGGCGACCGTCGCCGCGACCGGCTTGTCGACCACCACGGCCAATCCCGCTTCGACCGCGGCCAACGCCAGCGGCACATGCGTGCGGTTGGGCGAGCAGATGACGACCAGATCGAACTGCGACGGGTCGGCCCATATCTCGCTTGCCGACGACAGCAGACGGGCCTGCGGGTATCGGGCCGCCACCCGGGCCCGCCGTCCCGGGTCGGAGCTGACCACTCCCGCGACCTCCATACCGGCCGTTCCCGCGATCAACGGGGCGTGGAAGGCCTCGCCCGCGAGGCCGTAGCCGACGAGGGCAACCCGAAGGCGCGTGTCTCGCACCGACGTTTCCTATCAGGCACGAACCGCCGCCGCGCGTTCGGTTCGCCTTGCCGCGCGCCCAACCGAGCGGTGAGAATCCGTGTATGGGCGCGGCGCCGAGCCGCGCCGCACGATTGCAGGAGGGCCTGGGAATGTCGGGACAAGATACGACGGCGCGCAACTACGAAGCTCCCGGGCCGGGGTCGTGGAACTTGGATCCGGTGCACTTCCCGCGTCCGGTGACGCGTTATTGGGCGGAAATGCATCCCGAGCCGTTCCGCCGGGGCACCGGTGAGTTCATGGCGTTCTACGGCACGCCGATCGCGGGGATGGAGACGCAGTACGTCAACGGCTTCGCGTACAACACGATGCGGCCGGCCCCCGACGACGAGATCCCGCAGCGATTCGCCCGCGCCGAAGAGGTCTGGGAGAAGAAGGTCTGGCGCGAGCAACTCCGCGAGTGGGACGAGACCTTCAAGCCGGCCGCGGTCGCGAAACATCGCGAATTGCAGTCGGTCGACGCCGACGCACTCTCCGACGACGCGCTCGTCGACTACCTGACCCGCTGTCGCGAGCACCACACGCAGATGATCTTCCAGCACATGCGCTTCACGGCCTCGGCGATGATCCCGGTCGGCGATCTGCTCGCCCACCTGGGCGCGTGGACCGAGGTCGCGCCCGCGGTTTCGCTCGCGATGTTGCGCGGCGCGGCACCGGTGTCGGCCGGGGCGTCGGGTGAGCTCGAACGACTGATCGCCGCGATCAACGCCGACGCGGCTGCACGCTCGCTCCTCGACTCCGGCGGCGACCCGGCCAAGACCCTCGCCGAACTGCGCGGGTTCGGCGGTGAAGTCGGCACCGCGATGACCGAGTATCTCGACCTCGTCGGCTGCCGGTTGCTCGACGGCTTCGACATCTCGGGGCGCTACGCGCTCGAGTTGCCCGACGTGTTGCTGCGCTCGATCCGATTGTCGGTCGACGGCGCGGGCAACGACACGGACGACGTCGACGCCCGCATCGCCGAGATCCGCTCGCAGGTTCCCGAAGAGCACCGCGCGCGAGTTCGACGAGCTGCTCGGCGAGGCGCGCCTCATGTACCGCTTGCGCGACGAACGCGGCGTCTTCAGCGACATCTGGGCCTCGGGCATCATGCGCCGCGCCGTGCTCGCCGCCGGTCGCCGGCTCGAGGACAAGGGCCGCGTCCACGACGCCGAGCACTTCGTCGACGCCGGCTTCGACGAGATGTGCGCACTCGTCACCGGCGCGGGCGGGCCGTCGGCCGACGAGCTCGCGCAACGCTTCTCGGAGCGCAGCTCGCGCACCGCCAAGGAGGCGCCCGTGTCGCTCGGGCCGCCGTCGCCGCCGCCGCCCGACCCGGCAGGCCTGCCGCCGGGCGTCGCGCGGGTCATGCACGCCGTCGGCATCTCGATGGGCGCGTTGTTCGGCAGCTCGGAGGCGCCGCACGAAGAGAACATGCTGCGCGGTCTCGCCGCCAGCGGCGGCACCTACGAAGGGCCGGCCCGGCGCATCTCCGGCCCGGCCGAGTTCGACCGCATCACACAGGGCGACGTGCTCGTCACCGAGTCGACGACCGAGGCCTTCAACATCTTGTTGCCGCTGCTCGGCGCGATCGTCACCGACTCCGGCGGCCTGCTCTCGCACTCGGCGATCGTGGCGCGTGAGTACGGCATCCCCGGCGTGGTCGGAACGCGCGACGCGACCGACCGCATCGCCGACGGCACACGCGTGCGGGTGAACGGCGACACGGGCGAAGTGACCTACACGTGACGGAAGTCGTTCCGCTCGCCGACGCGCACGAGGATTCGCGCTTCGGGGCCAAGGCAACCGGGTTGGGACAAGCGGCGCGCACCGGGCTGCCGATCCCACCCGGTATCGCGCTCTCGGGCACGATCGTCGACGCGGTGGCCGCCGGCCAGGAGCACGCCGTCGAGGAGGTCGTGGCCGCGGCCCGGGCAATCGCCGGTCCGCTCGCCGTGCGCTCGTCGGCCGTCGACGAGGACGGTGCCGACGCGAGCTTCGCCGGCCAGCACCTCACGCTGCTCAACGTGCCGTCGGTCGACGACCTGAGCGCGGCGATCCGGGAGATCTGGTGGTCGGCGAACTCCGACTCGGCGATCACCTACCGCCAGCGCGTCGGCCTGTTCGTTCGTCCGAGCGTCGGTGTCGTCGTCCAGTCGTTGCTCGACCCCGAGGTCGCCGGCGTGATGTTCACGCAGAACCCGATCAACGGGGCCGACGAACGGCTCATCGAGGCGAGCTGGGGTCTCGGCGAGGTCGTCGTGGCCGCCCGCGTGATCCCCGACAGCTTTCGCATCGACCGCTCCGGCGAAATCCTCGAGCGCACACCCGGCTTCAAGAAGATCGTGATCCGCGCCTCGGCCGACGGCGGCACCGTCGAGGAGAGCGTCGCGCCGGAACAACGAGAACAGCTGTGCCTCGACGACGATCAGCTCGCGCAGCTGAATGTTCTCGCCGGGCAGTGCGAGCAGGCGTACGGGCCCGGGCGCGATATCGAGTGGGCGTTCGCGGGCGGGCAGCTCTACCTGCTCCAGTGCCGGGCGGTGACGCGCTCGGGCTCGTCACCGCGGCCGACCGCGCCGTCGACGGCGAGCGGTCCCGTCGAGGTGATCGAGCGCGTTCCGCTCTTCGCCGACATGAGCCCGCGAGATGTCGAAGGCATCGCCGCGTTGTTCAAGGAACGCCGCTTCGTCGCGGGCGAGACGATCACCAAGGAAGGCGCGGGCGGCGCGGCGTTCTTCGTGATCGAGTCGGGCGAGGCGGCCGTCTCGGTCGGTGGCCGCCAGCGCGCGACGCTGACCACAGGCGACTACTTCGGCGAGATCGCGCTCATCGACGAGGGTGCGCGCTCGGCCACGGTCACCGCGACCACCGAGCTCGTCTGCTACGGGCTCACCTACTGGGAGTTCCGGCCGCTCGTGCAGCACAACGCGACCATCGCCTGGAACCTGTTGCAGACGCTGGCGAAGCGGCTGCGCACCGCGCAGGACGAACCGCCGGCGTAGCCGCGCCCGGTGCGCGCTCGCGGCCGATCGGGAGATGATCCAGCAATGAGAACCGCACGGCTCGGCCCCTTTGCCGACGTGAGTCGCCTGACCCTCGGCGGGGGCGGGCTCGGCCAGATCTGGGGTACATCGAGCGAGACCGAAGCCGTCGCGACCGTGCATGCCGCCCTGGCGGCCGGCATCAACCTGATCGACACGGCCCCGTCGTACGGGGGCTGCGAAGCGGTCATCGCATCGGCGTTGCGGGGCGTTGTGCCCGCCGGCGTTCGTATCACCACCAAGTGCCAGCTCGGAACGCCCAGTACCGGATCGGTGGCGACGAAGCTCGAGGAGTCGCTCGACGCGAGCCTCGAGGCCATGCGCCTCGATCGCGTCGACCTCTACTTCCTGCACAGCAACATCTGCGAAGACGACACCGTCTACGCGCACGGCAACGACTACCGCGCCGCCTTCGCGACGCCGTGGAGCCAATACGTCGAAGAAGTCGTCCCGGCCTTCGAAGAACTCGCGCGTCGCGGCCGCATCGGCGCGTGGGGCATCACCGGCGTCGGCGTTCCCTCGACCATCCTCAAAGCACTCGAACACGTCGTGACGCCGAGCGTCGTGCAGGCGGTGACCAACGTGTTGGATTCGCCCGGCGGCATCCGGAGGTACTCCGAAGCACCGCGCCCGCGCGCCATCATCGCCGCGGCCAACGCGCACGACGTCGGCGTGATGGGCATCCGCGCGGTGCAAGCCGGCGCGCTCACCGCCGGGTTCGACCGGGTCGTCAAGGCCAGTCATCCCGATGCCGTCGACTACCGGAGAGCCGCGCCGTTCCGGGCGCTGTGCGCCGAACTCGGTACGGACCCCGCGCTGGTCGCGCACCGGTACGCCCTCGACCTGGACGGCGTCGATACCGTCGTCCTCGGGGTCAAGAACCGAGCCGAGCTCGCACAATGCCTGGAAGCCGAGGCGCTCGGGAGCCTGCCGCCGGACCTGCGCGCAAAGATCGACGGGCTGGGCCTGACCGACGCGTGAGCCCGCAGCGGTGAGGACCGACCTCGATACGGCCGAAAGTCCCTAGTCGCGCGCCCGTCGGAAGACCGATGCTTCGGATTGCGCTCGCCCCGCCGCTCCCCTTTTGCGGAGCGGGCGTTCCGAAGACTTCTCAGAACGGAGGCTGAAGGCGTAAGTCCACATCTGTAGCCGAAAGCGGCTCCGGGAAGGAGATGGCGTATGGGAGAGGAAAGCCCACCGGATCATGACCGGGTCGGTCTCATCCTGGTGACACGCACGAACCTCCGACCGAGACGGCTACGGCCGAAACGCTGACGGTTTCGCACGCGCCCAACGGCCAGATCGACCGAAACTCGGAAGGGAGACGTCCCGGCGACCCTGAGTCGGGACGTCTTCCGCGTTCCCCGAACTCCTGATTCGACGAGCTTCGGCTTCGTTCAGGCGTTCGCCCGCCATGCGACATCGCGACACGCGCTCGAGCATGGGCGCCGCGAACGACTCCCGTGCACACGCGATGTGTCCGTCGTCGTGCTCGACGAGACGGGCGCCCCCGATGCTGGTTATGAACTCCGTCTGGCTCGCCGGGTCGACGACGCGATCGCGGTTGGTGCGCAACACCGCGGTCGGAACGTCGATGTCGGCGAGCCAGCCGCGCGAGTCGAACCGGGTCATGCTGCGGGCCGCCTCGGTGAGCATGCGCACGTCGTGGCGACGCATCTCCGCAGCCGCCCACTCGAGGAAACCGGCGGGCCGCTCCGCGCGCACCCGGCGCAGGAGATGCGCGCCCGCGGTCGGAACCGCGGCGAGGTGGCCCGCCACCCGCATCAGCCCGGCCAGCGTCGCGAGCGACGCGTCGGCCACGCGCCGCGACTCCGCCGAGAACGCGGGCGAGGTCGCGCACAGCACCAGGCCCGCGACCTTGTCCGGGTGACGCCGCCAGAGCAGCTGCGCGACCGGGCCGCCCATCGAGTAGCCCGCCGCGATCACCTTGCCGGTACCGAGCTCGTCCACGAGCGCGGCGACGTCGTCGGCGCAATCGGCGAGGCGCATGTGCCGGCGGGAGCGGAGCCCCCGGGCATGGCCGCGCAGGTCGGGCGCGACCACGTGGAACTCGCGACTCAACGCGTTGAAGGTACGGAACCAGTTGAGGCCACCGCTCGCCATGAACCCGTGGAGCAGAACGAGCGTCGGCGCGCCGGGCGGTCCGGCCACCTCGCGAACGAAGGTGGTGCCCCGCCCCGCGAGCCGGATACGGCGACCGATCGGCACCGCGGGCCCGACGCGTCCGTCTTCACGTACGACGGGCGCGGGCACCGCGTCGCCCACGACGAGCCGGAGCAGATCCGAAGCCGTTCGTTCCATGGGCCCCCCCGAGCATCATGCCGAAGCACCATGCTCCCACGAATCCGCGTCCGCGCGGCGCGGCATCGCCCGGAACTTCACCGTGATCCCGGCAAAAATCGGTCCAAAGCCTCTGTCTCGGGTCGGTCGGCCCCGACAAAGTGGGCGTGTCGAAGCAATGGCGCAATGCCACGTCGAGGCAAGGAGAGGATCATGACCAAGACAGAACCAGCCACGCGAGACGATGGCGTCACTCGCCTCATCGACTCGGTCGAGGACGCCGAGCACTCGGCGCTCGAGGCCGTCCGGAAGTTCCTGGACACCGTCGACGGCGTCTTCCCCAAGGTGAGTGAGGACGGCCCGCGTCGCAAGATCATCGACTCGGCCTTCAAGATGACCGAGCAACTGGTCGGCGCGTCGAACCAACTCGCGCGCCGGGTCGTGCACGTCACCGAGGACGCGTTGGGCGACTACGAATCGAAGCGATCGTCTTCTTAGAGATCGGGCAGGCCGAGGTCGAGGTTGGGCTGATCGAGTCCGCCATCGACCTCCAGCACCTTGCCGGTCACGTAGGCCGAAGCAGGTGATGCGAGGTAGATGACCGCGGCGGCGACATCCTCGGCCTCGCCAATGCACTGCAACGGCGTCGCGCCTTCCATGGCGGTGCGCATGTCGTCGTTCTGGACGACGAAGTCGAGTGCCGACGTCGCCACCGAGCCCACGGCGATCGCATTGACCCGGATCCGTGGTGCGAGATCACGCGCCGCGAGCCGCGTGTAGTGCGCGAGCGCGGCTTTCGCCGCGCCGTACGCCAGGTATCCCCGACCGCTCACGCGCCCCATGATCGACGAGATGTTGACGACCGTGCCGCCGCCACCTTCGAGCATGAGCGGGACCGCGGCGCGGCACAGCGCGTGCGCGGTCGCGACGTTGAAGTGGAACGCCTCCTCCAAGTAGTCGGTGGTCGTGTCGACGAACGCGTTGGGGATCGTCCCGCCGACATTGTTGATGACGACGTCGAGGCGACCGAATCTCTCGTGCGCGGCGGTCGCGAGCCGCGCGACGTTGTCGAGGTCGGACAGATCCGCCGGCACGACCAGCGCGTGACGTCCGGCCGCCTCGATCCGAGCCGCCACCTCGTCCAGCTGCGTGGCCGTGCGCGCCGACACGACGACGTCGGCCCCCGCCTCGGCCAGCGCGAGGGCGCTGGCTGCCCCGATACCGCGACCCGCGCCGGTCACGACCGCGACCCGGTCGGTGAGCAGGAACCTCTCGAGGACCATCGCTTCCCTTCGTCGTCGGGGACACGTTTGCGCCCCGGCCCGGCGCCCGTCCGGGCCGACGTAGATCAACACACCCATCGCCATCGCGCAAAGCCGGCGCCGGTGGCACCCCGGGCCGGGCAACGGCTTGCGCTCGTCCAGCTACCTGATAGATTTGTCAGACAGTCATACTGTCGATCGACCAGATATGCGCTTTCGCGTCCGCGTTGCCCGCGGGCGGGGGCCGGGGAGCGGACGTGACGGAACCGATCCAGGACGTGAAGGCCGAGTTCTTCCGGGCGATGGCGCATCCCGCGCGCATCCGGGTGCTCGAGTCGTTGTGCGCCGGTGAGCGGTCGGTGAGCGAACTGATCGACGAGCTGGGTTTGGAGGGCTCGCACGTGTCGCAACAGCTCGGTGTGTTGCGGCGAGCGAACCTGGTGCGCAGCCGCAAGGAGGGCACGAAGGTGATCTACTCGCTGGCGGACCGGCGGATCGCCAAGGTATTGCAGCTCTCGAAGGAGATCCTGCTCACGTATCTGACCGAGGCCGCCGGTCTGTTGGGGCACGATCGGTGATGAACCTCTTCCGCAAGATGCGCACGGTCGGGCGCGTCGCCGAGGCGCGGGTGGAGCCGGCCGACGGGCCGCAGCCGGAGGCAGCCGCGCAGTTGCGCGGCTCGCTGCAGATCCGGGCGGTCGACGCCGGGTCGTGCAACGGCTGCGAGCTCGAGATCGCTTCGGCGTTCGGGCCGCACTACGACGCGGAGCGGTACGGCTGCCGGCTGGTCGCGTCTCCGCGTCACGCGGATGCGCTGTTGGTGACGGGGCCGGTGACGCACAACATGGCGACCCCGTTGCGCAAGACCTACGAAGCCGTTGCCGCACCGAAGCTGGTCGTCGCGCTCGGCGACTGCGCGTGCGACTGCGGCGTGTTCAAAGGCGGTTACGGCGTCGCGGGCGCGGTCCGCGACATCGTGCCGGTCGACGCGGAGATCCGCGGCTGTCCGCCCGATCCGGAGACGATCGTTGCCGAACTGCGACGCTTGACGGGCCGTTGAGTTTCGCAGCGGCCGCGCTCGCACTCGCGGGAGGTGCCGCGGTCGCCGGCAGCGCGGCCGGGTTCTTGCTTCCGCGCCGGGTTCGGGTCGTCGTCGCGAGCGTGTGCACCGTGGGCGTGGGCGCGGCGGCCGGTGCCGCTGCAATACGGGTGCTGGCGACCGGCGAGCACGTTGCGGCTCGTTGGCGCGACGTGTTGCCGCTCGGCGGGGTGAGCGTCGACCTCGACCCGTTGGGTGCGTGGTTCGTGCTCGCGGCCGCGGTCGTGATCGTGGCGGCGGCTGTTTACGCGATCGGATACTGCGACCACGACCTGTCGGGCCGACCAGTGCAGGGCATGTTCCCGCTGTTCGCGGCGACGCTGGTACTGGTGCCGGCGGCCGGGAGCGTGTCGACGTTCTTGGTGCTGTGGGAGCTCATGGCGATGACCTCGCTCGTGCTCGTCGCGGCCGAACATCGAGAGCGCCCGGCGGTTCGGAGCGCGACGGTTTGGTACGGCGTCATGACGCATCTCGGCTTCGTCGTCATCTTGTTTGCGTTCGGTCTCGCGGCCTCCGCGGCGGGAGGAGAGTCGTTCGCCGCGATCCGAAGCGGCGCGCACTCGTTCTCGGCCGGCCGGGCGTCGGTGATCTTCGTGTTGGCGGTGGTCGGATTCGGCGCGAAGGCCGGAGTCGTGCCGCTGCACGTGTGGCTGCCGCGCGCGCATCCGGAGGCCCCGAGCCACGTGTCGGCGCTGATGTCGGGCGCGATGGTCACACTCGGCATCTACGGGGTCGTGCGCGTCGGCGTCGACCTGCTGGGCGGCGGACCGCGCTGGTGGGGAGTGCTGGTGCTGGCGCTCGGGGCAGTTTCGGCCCTGTTCGGGATCTTGCACGCGCTCGTCGCGCGCGACGTCAAGGTCTTGCTCGCCTACTCGACCACCGAGAATGTCGGGCTGATGCTGGTGGGCGTCGGTACCTCGATGCTCCTCACCGCGGAACACGAACCGGCGTTGGCGGGCGTCGCGCTCGCGGCCGCGCTCCTGTACGTCTTCAATCACGCGCTGTTCAAGGGCTTGCTGTTCCTGGCCGCCGGTTCGGTGGTCCGCGCGACCGGGACCCGCGATCTCGATCAGCTCGGCGGTCTGGCACGTCGGCTCCCGGTCACCGTCGCGCTGTTCGGCGTCGGGGCCGTCGCCATCGTCGGGTTGCCGCCGCTCAACGGCTTCGTGAGCGAGTGGGCGCTGTTCCAGGTGCTCGTACAGGCGGGCAGTCATGCGCCGTCGGTGCTCGGGTTGGCGATGCCCGTCGCGGTCGGTGTCGTCGCACTCACCGCGGGGCTCGCCGCGGCGACGTTCGTGAAGGTGATCGGCACCGGCCTGCTCGCGCTGCCGCGATCGCACGCAGCCGAACACGCGGTCGAGTCACCCGCGCCGATGCTGGCCGGGATGGCCCTCCTCGCGTCGGGCTGCCTCGCGCTCGGCCTGTTCCCGTGGCTGATCGCGTCCGGGCTCGCGCGAGCGGTACGGGCCGCGGGCAGCCCCGTCAGCCCGCTCGGCAACGGTGTCACGCAGCTGCACCTCGCCGGGGTGCGCGGCGTCATCTCTCCCGTGTTCCTCGCGGTCGCGTTGTTCGCGGGAGTGGTCGCCGTCGGTGTGGTCGGGCGGGCGCTCGGCGTCACCCGCGCTCGCCGGCGGGCCGAGAACTGGGGTTGCGGACGGGTATTGCAGACGGCGCGGATGGAATACACCGCGACGTCGTTCGCCGAACCTCTGCAACGGGTCTTCGACGACGTGCTGCATCCCGATCACGACATCGACGTGAGCCACGCCGGTGAGTCGCGGTGGTATGTCGACGCCGTTCGCTATCGCACGAACGTCACCGATGCCGTCGATCAGCGCGTCTATCGGCCGGTGCTGCGGCTCGTACGCGCCTGGGGCGAGCATCGCGCGGGCCTCCAGAACGGCAGCCTGCATCGCTATCTCGCGTACGGGTTCGTCGGCCTGCTGGTTGTGCTCTTGGTGGCGCGATGACGCTGAGCGGTGTCGTCGTCGTCATCGTGCAGGTCGGCCTCGCCGTCGGCGGCGCGCCGCTCGGTGTCGGGTTGTTGCGCACCGTGCGCGCTCGCCTCGAGGGCCGGGCCGGGCCGCCGATCGTCCAACCGTGGCGGGACTTGCGCAAGCTGTGGGCGAAGGAACGGATCGCGCCCGAGCACACGAGCTGGGTCTTTGCGACGGCCCCGATCCTGCTCGTATCGAGCGCGCTCGTCATCGCGGCGATCCTCCCGCTCGCTTCGACCGCGTCGCCCCTCGATCACGTGGGCGATCTGTTCGCGGTGGTGTCGCTGTTCCTCGTCGGCACCGTGGTGCTCGCGCTCGGCGGCCTCGACCCCGGCACGGCGTTCGGTGGCATGGGGGCGAGCCGTGAGATGACGGTCGCCGCCCTGGCCGAACCGACGCTCCTGCTCGCGGTGTTCGCGATCTCGGGCCGGGCCGGATCGTCGAACTTGGCGTCGATCGTCACCGCGACCCTGCACGCGCCGCGCACCGTCGTGTCGTTGCCGAGCCTGCTCGCGCTCGTTGCGCTTGCGATCGCGGCCCTGGCCGAGTGCGGCCGCATGCCCGTCGACAATCCGAGCACGCATCTCGAGCTGACGATGATCCACGAAGCGATGGTGCTCGAGTACGCCGGACCCGATCTCGCGCTGGTCGAGCTCGCCGCCGGCATGCGGTTGTTGCTGTTCGCGACCTTGCTCGTCAACTTGTTCGTACCGTTCGGCATCGCGACCGACCACCGCGTTGCCGGCGGTCGCGCTCGGCGCAGCCGTCCTCGTGGTCAAGCTCGCGTTCGTCGGGATCGTGCTCGCCACGTTCGAGGTCTTCACCGCCAAGGTCCGCCTGTTTCGCGTACCGGAGCTGCTGGCCGTGTCGTTCGTCGTCGCCTTCTTGGCCGTCACCGCGTCGTCGTTCCTCACATGAGCCTTCCCACCGACACGTACCGCCAGTTACTCGACCTCACCGTCGGCGTCGTGCTGATCGCCGCCGTTTTCGCTCTGTGGCGCCGCAGCCTGCGAGCCATCGTGCGGATCCTGGCCGGGCAAGGCGCGGCGGTCGCCGACCGTCGCGCTGCTCGTCGGTGTCTACCGGGGCGAGGTCGGTGATCTGGTGGTGGCCGGCGTGTTCGTCGCGGTGAAGGTCGTCATCATCCCGGCCGTGCTGCTGCGGGTCGTTCGCGACGCGCCCGAGCCAACGCGAGACCGAACCCGTCGTCAACGTGGCCACGATGTTGCTCGGTGCCGCAGTGCTCACGGTCGCTGCGCTCGCCGCGACCGCGTGGTCTCGTCGGACTCGACTCGTCACCCGAAGCCGCGCTCCTGCCCGCGGGGTTCGTGATCGCGCTGATCGCGTTCTTCGGTCTGGTCGTACGCCGCAACGCGGTCGCACAGGTTGTCGGGTTCTTGTTGCTCGAGAACGGGATCGCCGTCGTCGCGTTGCTCGCGTCAGCCGGGATCTCGTTGACGGTCGAGCTCGCGGTCGCACTCGACCTGCTGTTGGCCGTGCTCGTCCTGCAGGTCCTGACGACTCGGATGCAGGCCAAGTTCGGCGGGCTCGAGCTCGATCACCTCAACGAGCTGGCCGACTGATGCTGCTGCTGGTCCTCCTCGTTCCCGTCGTGCCCGCCGGCCGCGACCGCCGCATTCGGGTGGCGCCGAACGGTCACCTGGACCCATCTCGCATCAGCCGTCGTGCTGTTCGCGCTGGCGATCTGGCTCGCCGTCCGCGTGCTCGCCCAAACGACGGTCCGTTTCGCCGACGGTGCGCTCCGCGCCGACGCGCTCGCCGCGTTCATGGTGCTCCTCGTCGCGGGCGTCGCGCTCCTCGCAATGTGGTCCGCGATCGGATACATCGACACCGAGCTCACCCTCGGTCACACCAACGCCGCCGGAGCGCCGACTCTTCGGAGTGTTGTTGCCATTGTTCGTCGCGACGATGCTGCTCGCGCTGCTGGCCGGCAACGCGGCGGTCACATGGGTCGCGATCGAGGGCACCACCGTCGCGACCGCGTTCTTCGTCGGCCACCGCCGCACCCGCGCGTCGCTCGAAGCGTCGTGGAAGTACGTGATCATCGGCTCGGTCGGCATCGCGCTCGCGTTCCTCGGCACCATCGTGCTCGCCTACGCGGCCCGCGCGGCCGGCGCCAGACAGCGCGCGACGCGCTCGAACTGGGACGACGCTCGACCTCGATCGGCAGGCGTCTCGACCCCGCGGCCGCTCGGCTCGCCGGCGGCCTTCTGCTGCTCGGCTACGGCACCAAGGTCGGGCTCGCGCCGATGCACACCTGGCTGCCCGACGCGCACAGCCAGGCCCCGGCGCCCGTCTCGGCGCTCGATGTCGGGCGTGTTGCTGGCCGTCGCGTTCTCGGTGCTCCTGCGGCTCAAGGTCGTCATCGACGCCGCGGCCGGGACCCGACTACCTGCGCGGGCTGCTCATCGCCACGGCGTTGCTGTCGCTCCGTCGTCGCCGCATCGCTGATGATCGGCCAACGAGACGCCAGACGGCTCCTCGCCTACTCGAGCATCGAGCACATGGGCGTCATCGCATTCGCGGCCGCGGTCGGTACCCGTCTGGCGATTGCCGCGCTCCTCGCTGCATGTGCTCGCGCACGCGCTCGCCAAGAGCGTCGCGTTCCTGGCTGTCGGTGAACTGGCCCTCGTCGAGGGCACGACCCGGATCGCCGAGCTGCGCGGTCTCCTCACCCGGCGACCGGTACTCGGCGGTTGCACCGCGCTCGGTGTCGTCGCGCTTTTGGGCCTTCCACCGTTCGGGCTGTTCGCCAGCGAGCTCGCGGTCGCGCGCGCCGGATTCGCGGCCGACCTCGGCTGGGCAGACGCGGCCGTGTTCTTGGTGCTGCTCGTCGCCACCGCCGCATTGCTGTTCCACGGACAACGGATCCTGCTCGGCACGTCGGAAACCGTCGCCACTCCCGCGCGCTGCTCCACGGGCAACGCTCATGGGGCCGCTCGTCGTCGGCGCTGGTCGTGCTCGCCGCCGTCGGCGTGACGCGTCTGGCCGCTCCAACACCTCCTCGACGCCGCCGCCCGGACGGTGACCGGATGACCCGGCCCCGGCGCAGCACCCTCGACGTGACACGCCGACACGCTCGCCGCGCAGTTCGAGGCGCTCGCCCGCGAGGGCTATCGCCTCGCGCTCGTCGCCGGCCACGACGATGACTCCGCGTTCCGCGTCGTGTACCTGCTCGCCCAACCCGGCACCGACGCACGCGTCGAGATCGTGGTCGCGCGTCGACCGCTCCGCACCCGAAGTCCCGAGCCTGTCGGCGCTGTCGTTTCCCGCCGGCCGGTTCGAACGCGAGCTCGCCGACCTCTTCGGCATCGTCCCCGTCGGCCACACGTTCCTCCGCCGCCTCGTGCATCACCAGCACTGGCCCGACCAGTGGCATCCCCTCCGGCACGACTGCGGCCCGACGCCGCCGATCGACGAGACCCGCGAGCCCGTTCCCGTTCGTCGAGGTCGAAGGTGACGGCGTCTTCGAGATCCCGGTCGGCCCGGTGCACGCCGGACTTGATCGAGCCCGGGCCACTTCCGGTTCTCGGTCGTCGGCGAAACGATCATCACCATGAAGGCACGGCTGTGGTTCGTCCACAAAGGGATCGAGAAGCTCTTCGAGGACCGCCACCACAGCGCCGGGACCGAGCTCGCCGAACGCATCTCCGGCGACACCGCCGTCGGCCACAACCTGGCGTTCTGCCTCGCGGTCGAGGACGCGCTCGGCGTCACCGTCCCGGCCGCCGGGCAATACCTGCGAGCACTCCTGCTCGAGCTCGAACGGCTCTACAACCACGCCGCCGACATCGGCGCGCTCGCAAACGACGTCGGCTACGGCATCCTGCACGCCCACGCCTTCCGCATCCGCGAAGAGCTCCTGCGCATCAACCGGCGCGTCACGGGTCATCGCCTCCTACGCGGTGGGGTCGTGCTCGGCGGCGCCCACGTCCGCGAGCTTCCCGACCTCACGGAGCTGGCGGCCATCGCCGACGACCTGGCCGAGGTCGCGGAGCTCGCGCTCTCGAACTCGACGGTCGTCGACCGGTTCGCCGGCACGTCCGTCCTGAGCAAGGAAGCCGCGACGCGAGCTCGGTGTCCTCGGACCGGTCGCACGCGCGTCCGGTCGTCGATATCGACGCCCGCCGCGACCACCCCTTCATCGACCTCGGCGGCGCGCACCGACGTCGTCGTCGACGACGACGGGCGACGTCCGGGCCCGCTTTTGTGTCCGCCGCGACGAGTTCGCCGCGTCGATCGAGCTCATCGGCCGGCTCCTGGAGCAACTCGGCCGGCGGCACCACGAACCCGCGGTCGGTCCGCTCCCCGCCGCGGCCCGAGCCGTCTCCGGCGTGGGGATCGCGGAGGGATGGCGGGGAACCATCACCCACCGCGTCGAGATCGCACCCGGCGGGCAGCTCACGCGGGTCAAGATCGTGGACCCGTCCTTTTTCAACTGGCCGGCCCTGCCGATCGCGCTCGCCGACACGATCGTTCCCGACTTTCCCCTCACCAACAAGAGCTTCAACCTCTCGTACGCCGGCAACGACCTCTGACGGACCGGCAAGCAAGGGTCGAACGGCATCTTCGGGGAGCCGTCTGCGTGCTCGCGCCGACGCGCGGCAGGACCAATGCCTCTGGGTCGGGCGCCGGCGATCGGCGGATGATCGACCGAGATCGAACGGGCGTTCACGGCGATGCGGAACCCTGGCCCACATCGCCGTGAGGAGGGGTAGGCGATGCAACGGCTGTCGGGTACCGATTCGTTGTTTCTCGCCGGCGAGACGCCGGCTTGGCACCAGCACGTGGCCGGCCTGGTCGTCGTCGACCCCACCGACGCTCCCGGTTTCGGCTTCGACGCCATCAAGAAGACGGTCGAGCAACGCCTGCCGCTCGTTCCCAAGTTCATGTGGAAGCTGCGCGAGGTGCCGCTGAAGCTCGACCGTGCGGTGTGGGTCGACGACGCGAGCTTCGACATCGAGCGACATGTGCACCGCGTCGCCGTGGCTCCGCCCGGCGGCCCGCGAGAGACGGCCGCCGTCGTGGGCGCGATCCTCGGCTGCGCAGCTCGACCGTCGTCTCCCGTTGTGGCAGCTCTGGTATCTCGACGGTCTCGTGAACGGTCGCGTCGGGGTCGTGATGAAGTACCACCACTGCCTGCTCGACGGGATGGCGGGTACCGGACTCGCGACGCTCCTGCTCGACATCGAGCCCGCACCGGGACCGAGCGAGATCCCGATTCGGCCCGAGCCCGAAGAGGAACCGAGCGACCTGCGTCTGCTCGCACACGGCATCGCGGGCGTGGCGACGACGCCGTTGCGCGTTGCCGGCTACACGGCGCGACTGGCCCGGCGCGGGATCGATCTCGGCCGCTACGCGGTGTCGGGTCAGCGCGAAGCCCGATCTGAGCGCGGTACGCCACACGCCCAAGACGTCGATCAACGGCACGATCGGACCGGAACGCTCGATGGCCTACGCGAGTGTGGCGCTCGCCGACGCGAAAGCGCTCCGGAAGCACTTCGACGTGAAGATCAACGACGTCGTCCTGGCCCTGTGTTCCGGCGCGTTGCGCCGTTACCTGCTCGGTCGCGACGAGCTGCCCGAGCATTCGCTGACTGCCGGCGTACCCGTGTCGTTGCGCGCCGAGGGCGACGCCGTCTTTGGACAACCAGGTCTCGTTCGTCGTGGTGCCGCTGGCGACGAACGTCGCGGATCCTGCCGAACGCATTCGAGAGATCGGCAAGCACACGTTGGCGGCGAAGGAGCTCCAGGAGGTCTTGAGAGAGCACCCGGTCGGTTCCTTCGGCGATGCCGCCCCGCCGTTCCTCATCGGGGGCTTGCTGCGGGCCGCGTACGTGTCGCACCTCCTGTCGTATTTCCCGGGGATGCTGAACACCCTCGTGTCGAATGTGCCGGGCCCACCGATCCCGCTGTACATGGCCGGCGCTCGTCTGTGCGGCATCTTCCCCACGAGCGTGATCCTCGAAGGCATGGGATTGAACATCACCGTGTTCACGTTCGAGGATCGCGTCGACTTCGGCCTGCACGTCGATCCGAATCTCGTGCCCGATCCGTGGGAGGTGAGCGCCGGCATTCCGCTCGCGCTCGCGGAGCTCATGGAATGTGCGGGTCTCGACCGCTCCGACGCCGGTCTCGGATCCGTTCGGTCTTCCGGCGAACGGGTCGTAGGGGCGGCGGCCATCAACTCCTCGAGGCTCGCCCGCAGGTCGCCGGTCAGGTCCCAGAGGTCGGGTGCGTGCTCGCGACACGACATCACCGCGATCGTCATCTCTCCCGCGTAGCTCCAGCCCGTGAAGTTGATGCCCATGCCCTCGACGAGCGGACCCATCGAGATCATGTGCACGAGCCGGGCGCCGTGCCGGTACAAGGGTCTCGGCGGCCCGGGCACGGTCGAGACGATGACGTTGTAGCTCGGTCGGTGTACGAACGGGCGCGCCATCTTGGGGAACGCGAACGTCGTCAGCCGGAAGAGCCTCCAGTACTCGGCCCACCGGTGCTGCAACTCGGGGTCGGTCGCTTCGAGCTCCGCACGCGCGGCTCGCGTCGCTGCGCATGATCGCCTGGAGGCGTTCGGCCGGATCGGCGATGTCGGTCGCGAGCGAGACGTACCACGACGCGACGCGATTTCCCCACACTCGTTCCTCTTCGGGTTTGCGTACCGACACCGGGATCGCCGCGGTCAACGATCGTGTCGGGCAGCTCGCCGTGACGCTCGAGGTATCTGCGGAGTGCGCCCGACACCATCGCGGCGACGACGTCGGTCACACGACGCGTCGAACGACGTGCGCGACCGACTTGATGTCGTCGAGCGCGAACGTCTCGTACGCGAACCACGCGATTGGGCGTGAGCGGCCGGTCGAAGCGCGTGTGCGGTCCCGCGAAGGGCTTGGCGCCCCGCGGCTCGCCGGCGCGACTGCGCGTTCGCAGCGCGCGGGAGTAACGCCAGGTGCGAAGCGAGCAGTGCCGGAAGGCCGAGAACCATCGCCACGACGTCGCGCAGGCCCCGCCGGAACATCGCTCCCGCGTCCCGGCATCGGTTCGCCGACGAGACCGGTCGATGCCGGCATCGGGGTGCCGTCGGAAAGCTCGGCTGCCGATATCGGCGAGTAGCCGTGCGCTCGACATGCCGTCGGCCAGCGCGTGGTGCACCTTCGCGACGTACGCGACGTGGCCGGTCGCGAGTCCCTCGACGAACCACACCTGCCAGAGGGGATGGTCGCGATCGAGTCCGACGCTCGCGATCATCGAGATCACCTCGGCGAGCTCGCGCGGTCCTCCGGGCGACGGCACCGCGGCTCGCCGCACGTGATAGTCGATGTCGACGTCGGTGTCGCCGACGTCGACCCAGTACGGGATGCGCCAAGTTGAACGGCACTTTCACGAGTCGCCACCGGAACGGCTCGAGCAACGGGAGCGCCTCGCGCATCTGCTCTCGCAGCGCCTCGTAGGTCACCGGCGCGTCCGCGTCCGTGGGATCGACGATGGCGATCTTGAGCGTGTGCTGGTGCCGCGCGCCGTTCTCGTTGAAGATGAACAGGCTGTCGGCGCCCGCGAGCTTGCGCATGGCTCGGCCCGTCCCTATCCGGTGAGCGCCGAGATCGCGCGACTCGCGTGCCCAGCGGTAGTCGGCTTTGCCGTTCGGCCCGCGTTCCACGTGCTCGACGCAGACGAGGTCGCGCGGCAACTTGAAGCCGGCGAGCGAGCGCCGGCAGTGTTGCATCAGCTCGTCGAGCTCGAGCGTCGCACCCGGACGGAGCTCCACGACCGCGACGACCCGCTCGCCCCAGCGCTCGTCGGGCGTCCCGACCACGACCGCGTCGTAGACCGCGGGGTGGTCCTTGACCACCGCCTCGACCTCCTCCGGGTACACCTTCTCGCCGCCGGTGTTGATGCTCACCGAGCCGCGGCCGAGCAGCACCACCGTGCCGTCTTCGTCGACCGTCGCCGCGTCGCCGGTCAACGCCCAACGCACACCGTCGACCTCCACCATCAACGCGGCCGACTTCTGCGGGTCGTTGTAGTAGCCGAGCGGCACGTGGCCCCGGCGCGCCAGGTGACCGACCGCGCCCGAACCCGGCGGCAACGGGCCGCAGGTCGTCGTCGAGCACCGCGGTGTGCTCGCCCACGGTGAACTTGGTGCCCGGTTCCACGTCTGCGCCCGGGAGCCGCGCGCGCGTGCCCGTGACGCCGGTCTCGGTCGAGCCGAACCCGTCGACGGTGATCACGCCGGGAAGGAGCTCGGCGACTTGCGCCTTGGTCGACGCCGACATCACCGCGCCACCCGACGCGAACACGATCAACGACGAGAGGTCGTAGCGATCGAGATGCGAGGCGAGCACGTCGAGCACCGGTCGTGCCATCGCGTCGCCGACGAGGGTCAGCACGTTCACCGACTCGGTTTCGATGAGCTGCAAGATCTCCGCGGGATCGAACCGGCCGGGTGAGCGAGCACGACTTTGCTGCCGCCGTACATCATGGAGAACGCGCCCCACTGCGCGCTGACGTGCATCAACGGCGGAGTCATCAACATCACCGCGCCGGTCGGCAGCACTCGCTCGACGATCTGGCCGGGCTCGGTGATCGGGCCCTGCATCGTCGTCGGGTCACCGCTCCCCATCGCCGCGAAGAAGATGTCTTCGTGGCGCCACACCACGCCCTTCGGGAGGCCGGTGGTTCCGCCCGTGTACGCGATGTAGCGATCGTCGCCCGAACGGCCGGCGAAGTCGCGCTCGGGTGAGGCGGCGGCGAGCGCCGCCTCGTAGTCGACCGAGCCGGAGAGCGCGGGATCGTCCGTACGACGAACGGCGATCAGGTGACGCAGCGGTACCGCGGCGATCGCCGCCTCCGACATTCGCCGCGAAGCACGGTGTCGTACACCAGCGCGACGAGGTCGGCGTTCTCGTAGAGGTACGTCGAGCTCGGCTTCGACGTAGCGGTAGTTGATGTTCACCGGCACCGCGCGCAGCTTGAACGCGGCGAGCATCGCCTCCAGGTACTCGGTGCCGTTCATCAGCTGCAGTCCGACGTGATCACCCGGTCCGATGCCCGCGGCCCGGAGATGATGCGCGAGCCGGTTCGCGCGATCGTCGAGCTCGCGGAACGTCAGGCGACGCGTCGGGGTCACCAGGACCTCGCGGTCGGGGACCGCGTCGACGACCCGTTCGAACATCTCCGCGAGGTTGAACGTCACAGCGATCATCGTCGGTGTCGCGCGGGCGCGGCTGTCAACGGTCGAAGGACTCTGGGCCGTCGCGCCGAGTCCTGTGACCGGCGGCCCTGCCCGGCGGGCCCGGCGCGAGACGACGATGTCGGTGTGGACGCTACTCGGCGTTCGGCGAGGTGCCGGCGGCGGCACGAGTCGTGAGCACCCGGGTGATCGAGATCGCCCGCGAATCCGTTCTGGGCCGAGGTCAGCGCGCCGCGTGCGCATCCCGGCGGCGTGGTACGTCCGCGCCTGGTTCCGCCGACTGCGGCCCCGAGCCGAAGGCGAGGTACCGCCGACGCCGCCGAGCCTCGCGCTCGCGCTGCAGGCCGCGCTCGACGAGACGGTGCTCGCGGTCGTGCGTCTCGACTCATCGCCTCCCGCCTCCGGACGAGATCGAGCGGGTCGAGCGCGAAGCGACGGCCGCGGTCGCGATGTTCCGGGCGCGCGGATGGCTCGACGAGCCGGCCGCGATACCACGTGCACCCGCCGCCGCTGACCGACGTGACGCTGCGCAAGGCGCGCACCGGCGCGATCCGCTACACGGTGATGTCGTTCGAGAGCGAATACGAGCCCCACCCCGGCGAACCCGGGCGCGAGCGCTGGCTCGAAGATCGCGCGAACCGCACCGCGTACGTGTGGATGCTCCGTCACGACGAGCCTCGCCCGTGGTTGTTGTGCGTGCACGGCGCCGCGATGGGCCAGGCCACCGCCGACCTGCGCGTGTTCCGTGCCGCCTGGTTGCACACGGTGCTCGGGCTGAACGTGGCGCTGCCCGATCCAGCCGCGCCACGGCCCGCGGCGCGCCGGGGCTTCCGATCGGGGTCGGCTTCCCGAACCAGGACCTGATGGACAACGTCCACGCCGTCGCGCAGTCGATCTGGGACATCAGGCGGCTCCTGCACTGGATCCGCGACACGCAGGCGGGCGAACGCATCGGGGTGCAGGGCCTGTCGCTCGGCGGTTACACGGTCGCGCTCCTCGCCGGGATCGAAAGCGACCTGTCGTGTGTCATCCTCGGTGTTCCCGCCGTCGACTTCACCATCCTCATGGAGCAGCACGCGCCCTCGCGCTTTCGCTCGGACCCGCGTCTCGACCGGCTCACTGCGCTCGCATCGGACGTGCACCGTGTGATCTCGCCGCTCGCGTTCGCGCCGAAGGTGCCCTATGACCGGCGCTTCATCTACGCGGGCCTCGCCGATCGCCTCATCCACCCCGTGCGCCAGGTGCAACGCCCTGTGGGCACACTGGGACGAACCCGACATCACGTGGTTCCCGGGCGGTCACGTCGGCTTCTTCGTCTCGCGTCCGGTGCGCGAGCTTCTCGAGCGCGCACTCCGATCGTCGGGCATGGTGGCGGATCCGCCCGACCCCGAGGTCGGATCGGAGCAGTCTGCGTGAACCCGACCGGTCGGGTCATCGCCGCCGGGTGATGCGGTTCAACGCGCGCGAGGTAGAGCAGGTGCTTGTGCGTGTCGACGATGAGCGCGCCGACGAACACGCCGTTGAGGGAATCGCGGTGCAGGAAGCGGAAGCGACGCTTGAGCTTGCGGAGCTCGCGAAGATCCCGGCGCTCGAAGGCTCGTAGCCGGTGCACGCTCTGCTTCAGCGCGTCGGCGATCATGGCTGCGCGTGAGCCAGGGCACGTGCGGCGATTGCTCGGCGAGCCAGACGCTCGTGCGGAACTGATTCAGCATCTCGGTGAGCACGCGGTGGTGGCGCTGTTCGTCGTCGAAGATGAGCTGCGCGATGTAGCGAACCGGCTCGTCGGTCGGATTCCGCGAGCACCCGGTATTCCTCGAGAATCGTCTGCTCGTCGGCGAGATGCCGTTCGAGGTTCTCGATGAACACGGCGTCGAACTCTCCGACCGCCGTCCGCGGTCCGAACTCGAGCCCCGGCATCGGACTGTCGATTCCCGTCTTCTCGTCGCTCGCCATGTTCGCTCCCGTCAGTTCGGCGCCGCGTCTCATCCATGCTCGGAGCACCCGGACGCACAAACAAGGGACCTTCGTCCCAGCCCGCGCCAACTGTCGCCTCCGGCGGTGGGCACCGACGCGGTGTGATGATCGACCGGGTGAGACGGCAGGGAGGGGGGCGATGCCGTTGAACGTTCGAGTCGGCACGCTGCTCCTCGCCGCGATCGTGCGCCGTCTCCGCCTGCGGATCCCGCGAAAGCGGTCCGCCGCTCGACGCGGTCGAGGGAGCGGCGGCGGCCTCCCCGACGACCAGCCCGGACGCCGGCCGCGCCGCCATGGTCGGAACGCTCCAGGCCGGCGTGCAGCCGCTCCGCTCCCGCGCACGGTGCGACCGACAAAGGTGTCACCGACACGACGATCAAGATCGGGGTGATCTCCGACAAGTCGGGTGTCGTCGCCGTTCCCACCGCGGGCATCGACGGTTCCGTCGACGCGTTCGTGCAGTTCTGCAACAGCCTGGGCGGGATCCACGGGCGCAAGCTCGTGCTCGTGCACTACGACTCGAAGATCCTCAACGAGGGTGAGGCGATGAAGCAGGCGTGCGACGACGGCGTCTTCGCGCTCGTCGGCTCGGGCTCCGTGCAAGACGACCAGGGCGCGGTGACGATGGTGCAATGCGGCCTGGTCGAAGTCGCCGCGTATACCGCGACGTACGTCAAGGGCCTGTCGCCGCGGGTGTTCTCGCCGGTGCCGAACCCGGGCACGCAGTACGCCGTCGGTCCCGGGAAGTTCATCGCGAAGCAGTTCCCCGACGCGGTCAAGAAGGCGGGGATCCTCTGGCCCAACCTGCCGGTCGGTCGTACGCAGGCCGCGCGCCAGCGCGACGCGTTCGAGCAGGCGCGCCGGATTCACGTTCGTCTATGCGAATCCCACCGACGTGCTCGTCCAGAACTGGGGACCGATCGTCAGTGTGCTGAAGGGCAAGGGCGTCGAGTGGATCACCGATGTGACGACGTTGTCGGAGATGGAGCATCTCCTGCAGGCGATGAGCGACGCGGGCTGGCGGCCGACGCGTCATCGATCTCGGTCAGCAGTTCTACGACGAGAGCCTCCCGGGAAAGCCCGGCACCGACGGCGCGTTCGTGCTGACCAACACGACGCCGTTCGAGGAGGCCGACCGCAGCCCCGCACTGCAGGTGTACCTGCAATGGCTGAAGAAGGCTTCACCGAACACGCCGCCGACGACGCTCGGCGTGCAGGCGTTCTCCGCGGGCCTGCTCTTCGCCCAGGCCGCGGCCGCGTTGGGTTCGCACCTGACGCGCGACGGGCTGATCGACCAGTTGAAGCGCATCAAGCAGTGGGACGGCGGCGGGCTGCAGGCGCCGGCCGATCCCGGTGACAACCAGGGTCTGCACTGCTTCCTCTACATGCGAGTGCAGGGCGACAAGTTCGTGCGGTACTGGCCGAAGTTGCCGACGGACGGAACGTCGGGATTCGACTGCAGCCCCGGCAACTCGATGCAGATGCCGAAGTCGTACGAGCAGCTGCCGCCGGGGTTCGGGCCATGACGACGATCGTCGTTCCGAGGGGTCACGGCGATGGGTGAGTTCCTGCGCTACACGATCTTCGGCCTCGCGGTCGCGGGCGTCTACTTCATCGCGGCCAGCGGCATCGTCGTCACGTACACGGCGTCGGGGATCTTCAACTTCGCGCACGGCGCGGTCGCGATGATCGCGGCCTTCACCTATTGGGATCTTCGCGTGCAGCACGACTGGCCCGCGCCATTGGCGCTCGCCGTGGTGCTGCTCGTGGGCGCGCCCATCGCCGGCATCGTGATCGAGCGAGTGATCATGCGCAACCTCGGCGGCGCGGCCACGATCACGGGCATCGTGGTCACGATCGGTCTGCTCGTCGCGCTCCTCGGGATCGGCTCGGTCGTGTGGGCTCCGAGCAAGTTCGCGCAGACACCGTCGCTGCCGCGGTTCTTCGAAGTCGAACGTGATCACCGTCCTCGGTGCTCCGATCGCATGGCACTACCTCTTCGTGGTCGCGTTCTCGGTGTTCGTCGCGTTCGGCCTGTGGGTGCTGCTGCGGAACACGCGCCTCGGCATCGCCATGCGGGCGGTGGTCGACGATCGCGAACCTGGCCCGCCTCAACGGCGAGAATCCGGCGGTGGCGTCGGCCGCCAGCTGGGTGATCGGCTGCATGCTGGCCGCCCTCGCCGGCGTCCTGCTCGCGCCCATCCTCGCGCTCGACGTCGCTCGCCTCACGCTGTTGGTCATCAACGCGTACGTCGTCGCGGTGGTGGGTCGCCTCCGCAGCCTTCCCCTCACCGCGCTCGGCGCCGTCATCCTCGGGCTTTCCCTCAGCTACTTCGACTGGGGACTCGCGCACGTGCAGCACGTGCCGGTGTGGGTGCAGAGCGTGCACGACTCCCTGCCGATCATCATGTTGTTCGTCGTGCTGCTCTTGATGCCGCAGGATCGCACGCGGCTCACCGCGACCTTGCGCTCGCCCGCGATCGGCCGCGGTCCCGACCGCGCGGAACGCGATCGTGGCGGGTGTCGCGTTCGTCGCCGTGGCGTGGTTCGCCGAGGGGCTCATGCACGGCGCGGTCCTGCGCGCGGCCGGCTTCGGCCTCGGGTCTCGCGATCGTGATGCTGTCGATCGTGCTGCTGACCGGCTATGCGGGTCAGATCTCGCTGGCGCAGCTCGCGTTCGCGGGACTTGGGAGCGCTGGCCGCGTCGTGGCTGCCGGGTCAACTCGGGGCGTCGCCGGTCGGGCTGCTCGTCGGCCGCCGCGTTCGCCGGTCTGGTCGGCGCGGTCGTCGCGATCCCGTGCCTGCGGATGCGCGACCTCTATCTCGCGCTCGGCACGATGGCGTTCGCGCTCGTCGTGGAGCAGAACGTGCTCGGACAGATCCCGGGCTTCGCCACCGACAGCAAGGCGTTCTCCCGATGGAGCCCGGTGCAGAGCGACAAGGCGTACTTCGTCATGATCGCGGCCACGTTCGTGCTGTTGGCGTGGCTCGTGATCGCGCTGCGCCGGGGGGAGTTCGGACGGCGACTCCAGGCGATGAAGGACAGTCCCACCGCGTGCACGACGCTCGGGCTCGATCTCACCCGCACCAAGGTGCGAGGTGTTCGCGCTGGGCGCGGCGATCGCCGGGGCCGGGGGATTCCTCATGGCGGGATGGAAGGGCACCGTCGGCAAGGACGACTTCAGCGTGCTCACCGGACCGCTGTCGGCGTTGCCGGTGCTGCTCCTCGTCGTCGTCGGCGGGGTCACGGTGGTGTCGGGCGCGTTGATCGGCGCGCTGTTGTTGGTCTCGATGCCGCAGGTCGGCCGCCGACTACCCGTCGCTCAACAACCTGATGATCCTGTTGCCGGGACTCGTCGGCATCAGCCTGGCCCGCAACCCCGA
The DNA here is from genome assembly GCA_963839575.1 of uncultured Actinomycetes bacterium. Lineage (GTDB taxonomy): Bacteria > Actinomycetota > Acidimicrobiia > IMCC26256 > PALSA-610 > PALSA-610. Next base: position 956,836 of record CAWIVQ010000003.1, read on the forward strand.
CGGTCTCGTCAGCGACGTCCGCAACGCGCGCGCGTCGCGCCCGCGAGAAGATCGTCACGCTCTGGCCGGAGCTCGCGCCGCGCGAGCCGGCCGTGCTGTCCGCGCCACCGCTGCGTTCCCGAGTTGGTGGGATGGAGCGGCCCGGTCACGGCTCTCCGACCTGCGCGCGCTCGATCGGGAGCTGGGCTTCGCGACGGAGGAATGCAATGGCGCTGCTTGAGGCCCGTGGGCTCACGATCCGCTTCGGCGGCCACAACGCCGTCGACAAGGTCGACCTCGACGTCGAGACGGGATGCGTCACCGGGCTCATCGGGCCCAACGGCGCGGGCAAGACGACGATCTTCAACGCGATCACCGGGCTGCAGGAGATCAGCGACGGCACGGTGACGCTGGACGGGCGCGACATCACGCACGAGCGACCGCGACAACCGCGCCCGCCTCGGCATCGCGCGCACGTTCCAGCAGTTGGAGATCTTCGGAAGCCTGACCGTGCGCGAGAACATTCAGGTCGCGTGCGAGATCCGTCGTCGATGGGCCCACGATCTCGCGTCGGATGTGCGAGCACGACACCGACGCCATCCTCGACCGCGTCGGGTTGCGCCACGTTGCGAACGATCGGGCCGACGCGTTGCCGACCGGTCTCGCCCGCCTCTGCGAGTTGGGTCGGGCGCTGGCCGCGCGGCCCCGCGTGCTGCTGCTCGACGAGCCGGCGTCGGGTCTGAGCGATCGGGAGACGGAAGATCTCGCCGCGCTCTTGCGCGTGCTCGCCGCGCAGGAGCTCGCGATCCTGCTCGTCGAACACGACATCGTCCTCGTGATGCAGGTGTGTGCCTCGATCCACGTCGTCGACTACGGCGCGCTCATCGCGGTCGGCACGCCGGCCGCGATCTCGCAGGACGCGAGAGTGATCGAGGCGTACCTCGGGACGAAAGTCTCGCGGCGCCCGGTCGCATCATCGACGCTCGCGGCCCGACCCGATCCCGGCCGAGCGCGCATCCGGCGCCGGTTCCTGCGCCGGGTCTGCCGCCGGTGCTCGAGCTGCGCGACGCCACGCGCCGCGTACGGGCGTATCGAGGTGCTGCACGGCGTCGACCTCACCGTGCCCGCCGGCAAGGTCGTGACGTTGCTCGGACCGAACGGCTCGGGCAAGAGCACCGCGCTCAAGATCGCGAGCGGTCAGATGCCGCTGAGCGGCGGCTGCGTCCATCTCTGTGGCCGCCACATCAACGGAGCGTCCAGCGACGCGCTCTCGCGTATCGGCGTGTGCACGATTCCCGAAGGGCGCGGCGTGTTCTCGAACCTCACGGTGCGCGAGAACCTCGTCATGGCCACCTACGCGGGATTCTCGCAAGGCGAGATCGAAGAGCGGGCCTACGCTCGTTTCCCGCGCCTGCGCGACCGCCGATCGCAGTTCGCCGGCACGCTGTCGGGTGGCGAGCAGCGCATGCTCGCGATGGCTCGGGCGCTGGCCACCGAACCCGTCGTCCTCCTCCTCGACGAGCTCTCGATGGGTCTCGCTCCGCTCATCGTCGAGGAGTTGTACGGCCTCGTTGCGCAGATCGCGCGATCGGGGGTATCCATTCTCGTGGTCGAACAGTTCGCCCGCATCGTGCTCGGCGTCGCCGACCTCGCCGTCGTCATGGTGCAAGGCACCATCACGGCCACGGGCCCGCCGAGCCGAGATCGAGGCGATGCTCTCGTCGGCGTACTTGGGAGCGAGCGCATGAGCCAGCACGACCCGCCGGTGCCGCCCGAACACGCCGACGCGGCGGAGCCGGGCGCGGACTCCGGACAGACGGCAGCCGTGGCCGGCCGGATCGAGGAGTTCCTGGCCGGCGTCTACACCCTCCGGGTTCCGAGCCAGACGGAGCGACGTGAGCGCCGGCTGTACTGGTCCGGGATCGCGCTCGCGATCGCCGGTCTCGTGGTGATCGGACTCGGCTGGTGGGGTGCGTCCGGTACCAAGTACGTCTACCAGGAGCTGCCCTACGTCATCTCGGGTGGGATCTTCGGCGTGGCGCTGGTGCTTCTCGGTGCGGCGTTGTTCGCTCGCTATTCGGTGGCGCGTCTGTTGCGGTACTGGCTTGCCCGACTCGTCGCCGACCAGCAGATCCAAACCGACCGGGTCGTCGACGCCATCGCGAACCTCACCGAAGCGGTGAAACAACAGTCCGCCTCGGACGGCGACGCGGGTTCGCCGTCGACGCCGATCCCGTAGATCGGCCGCGCACCAATACCCGCCCGGCCGCTCGAGGATCTGGCGCGTCGAGGAGCGCTGCGCCATCGCGGCCTGATGCGCCACGCCTTCGGGCAGCCGGGTCACGCTACGGCAACGCTCCGGTGACGCATGTTGCGTGACACTCCACGGCGTCGAGGAGATGCAGCTCTAGAACTCTCTTGAAGATACGCGCTCGCCCAGCTGCCAAGAGTCAGTTGCGCGCGCCGGACTCGGCGGCGCGGGATGTGAGGATTGTCGTGGGTAAGCCGCGGAGCACGCGACCCGAGATCGCCGCACCGGAATCGGAACCGGAACAGCTCGCGTCCGGTCGGTCGCGCCCGCTGTGGGGTGTCATCGCGGGACTCTTGATCACGGCGGGCATCGTCGCGTCGGTTGGCATCGCCAACGCGGTCGCTCGCCGGGACGCCACGGAGTCGCGTGACGCGTTCGAGAAGTCGTCGGCCGACGTCGCATCGACGTTGCAGCTGGGCATCCAGCATGAAGAGGATCTCGTCGTCAATGCGAGCGCGTTCATGCTCGCGAATCCACACACGACGAACGCGGAGTTCGCGAGATGGACGAACGATGCGCGGGTACTCGGGCGCTACTCGGAACTGCTGGGTGTCGGGGCATCGGTGATAGTCCCCGCCTCGGAGTTGCCGGCCTTCGCGGCGCGGGTCGTGGCCCAGGGACCGGGCCTCGTGGGTCCTGACAAGTCGTTCGCAGTCGATCCGCCGGGGAAGCGTCCGTTCTACTGCCTCGAAACGGTCGAGATGTATCGGGATCCGGCGATGGTGCTGCCGATGGACGTCGACCTTTGTGCCGCCGCAAGTTCGCGGATCCCGCTTCTCGCCGCTCGTGACTCCGGACAGGGGAGCTACGTGCCGTACACGTCCGGCGGACAGACGACGCTCGGGGTGGTGACACCGATCTATGCAGGGGGCGGAGTACCGACGAACGTCGACGCGCGCCGCAAGGCGTTCGCGGGGTGGGTTGGCACGTTGGTCGCCCCGAACATCGTGTTGGACAGGGCACTGCGAGACCACCCCGGCCTGTCGGTTTCGATGCGCTACCACCTCGATTCCTCGACCGCGGCGTTCACCCGGGGCCAGGCGCCGCGACCGGCTCAGAGTCTGTCGATCGATCTCCGGAACGGATGGACGGTCGAGACGGCCGGTGCGGTGTCCGGCACGGGGCTGGTTTCCGATCGGAACGCGCTGTCGGTGATGCTCACGGGTCTGACCCTCACCGGTCTGATGACTGCCCTCGTGCTCGTGCTCGGCACCGGTCGCACGCGGGCCGAACGGATCGTTGACCAACGAACGGGCGAGTTGCGGCATCAGGCGTTGCACGACGCGTTGACCGACCTGCCGAACCGGGCGTTGATCATGGACCGCATCGATCGCTTGCTCGCCCGGGGTCGCCGCAACGGGACGTCCGGCGCTGTTCTGTTCATCGATCTGGACGACTTCAAGAACGTCAACGACTCCCTCGGTCATGCCGCGGGCGACCGGTTGCTCGTCGACGTGGCAGCCAGGTTGACGAGCACGTTCCGCGAGTCGGACACCGTCGGACGGATGGGTGGCGACGAATTCGTCATGCTCGTCGACGGCGGACGACTCGACATCGCGCCGGAGGTCGTCGCGGAACGACTCCTGGATGCGATGCGCGCGCCGTTCGATCTCGGCCACACGACGACGCCGTTGGTGATCACCACGAGCATCGGCATCGCCGTCGGAGACCGGCCGACCCCCGGCAACCTGTTACGCGATGCAGACGTGGCGCTCTATCAGGCGAAGGCGGCCGGGAAGAATCGGTACGCAGTGTTCGAGCCGGAGATGGAAGCGCAGATCCTTCGCGGCATCGAACTCGAGTTCGAGTTGCGAAGCGCACTCGACCGCGATCAGTTCCGTCTCGTCTACCAGCCGATCTACAACCTCGATGACCTCTCCCTCGTCGGCGTGGAGGCTCTGCTGCGATGGGATCACCCCACGCTCGGCACCGTGCAACCCGACGATTTCGTCCCGATCCTCGAAAGGACCGGTCAGATCCAAGAAGTCGGGCGCTGGGTGCTCGTCCAGGCATGCGAGCAGATGGCGACCTGGCACGGCCGGGGCGACACCCTCGATCTCTCCGTCAACGTCTCGGGCCGCCAACTCGACGACGAGAAGCTCGCCGAACAGATCCGTGAGGTCCTCGACACGAGTGGTCTCGAGGCGACCTCGTTGATCATCGAAGTGACCGAAACAACACTCATGCAAAACGTCGACGCCACCGCGGCGTGGCTGCGCGACATCAAAGAGCTCGGCGTCCGGATTGCCGTGGACGACTTCGGAACCGGATACTCGTCACTCGGATACCTCCAGCACTTCCCCGTCGATTGCCTCAAGCTCGACCGCAGCTTCACCAATGCGATCGCGGCCTCGGCGGAATCCAACGTCTATATCAGCACCCTCGTGCGCCTCGGCAAAGAGCTCGGTCTCAAGATCCTCGCCGAGGGCGTGGAAACCACCGACGAGATGGATCAACTCCGCGCCCAACACGTTGATGAGGCCCAAGGCTTCCTGCTGTCGGTACCGCTCGATCCGGAGACCCTCGAGCGGACGTTCCTCGCACCGCGCCGACCCGTCGTACCGACGAGCAACACCTTGCACGCGGTTCATCACCCTTCGTCGTAGGCGGGCCGCGTTGTCGCGACCTTGCTCACGTCTGCGAATCGCGGTGCCCGACCTCTTGCACCATGAAGCTGTTGCCGTCCGGGTCGCTGAACGTGAGGAACGAGCCGTAGTCGGCGCGCTCGGGATGCGGACCCGGCACCTGATTCCCCTCGTCGAAATGAAACACGGCGCCGGCGTCGACCCGGCGGCCCACAAGCTCGGCCCGCGCCGCGTCGATGTCGGAAACGACCAGGTGCAACCCGTGCACAGAGCCCGGCGCCTCCAGATTCTTCATGAGCGTGATCGAGCACGCCGATCCCCGCGGCGTCACCTGCACGACGCGAAAGTCTTCGCCGGCGCGATGATCCACGTCGAGATCGAAGCCCGCTTGCTCCACGTAGAAGGACTTGGCCCGATCCACGTCCGACACGGGCACCACCACGAGCTGCAGCTTCCAATCCACAACGCGACCTCCTGATCGTCGTCGGCCCGGTGCCCGACGTTCCTGATGATGAAACTCCGGATCGCCCCGAAACTCATCGATCGGTCGATGGATTCCTGTCCCACGTCCGCCGAACCAGTTCCGTGCCTCTTGCCGGCCGGGGCCGTCCCGGCCGCGCACCTCGGTCACCGGGCACCCTAGGCAGGGGCCGGAGCGTCGTCGGTCAACGTGGTGCCGACGTCTTGGGCGTAACGTCAAGGGTCGTCATCATCGGGGGGACTCGTGAACACTCAGAGCGCGGCTCGAAAGCGACGTGCAGTGTGGGCGGTGGCGGTGATCGGGGCCGTGCTCATCGCGACCGCGGGCGTGGTGGCGCTGGCATCGCGGCCTTCGCATTCGCCGCACTCGCAGCCGGCCGCCGCGAACGCGGCCGCGTCGCACATGCCGGACGCCGCCATGAACGGCTGCGATGTCCTGCTCGCGGCGCCCGTCGGTCACAACTGCTTGTTGCCATGGCCGAACGACGCGTTCACGATTGCTTCGAACACCGACACCGGCCGCCGGCTCCACATCTCGTCGACGCTCGACCCTCCGAACATTCACGGCGTCCATGTCCTCACGACCGCGCAGAACGCCGGTGACGGCTTCTCGCCGGGGTCGGTCATCATGACGTACGTCTCCGGATTGAGCCTGACGAAGTCCGGTATCGCGACGTCGACCGATATCGGCCGATCGACCGCACCGAACTCGCCGATCGTCATCTTCGACACGGCGACCAACACTCGCGTGCCGTTCTTCGCGGAGCTCGACGCGCAAACCTCGAATGCTGCCGAGCAGCTGCTCCTCATCCACCCGGCGGTCGCCTTGACCGAAGGTCATCGCTACGCGGTCGCGCTGCGCGACCTGGTGAACGTCAACGGCGCGGTGATCGCTCCCCTGCCGTCGACGACCGCCGCGCTCGCCGGCACGCTGCGCCCGGCCGTGCGGGGGGCGCACATCGCGTGGGTCATCCGTCACGACCTGGCACCGGTGCTCGGCTCGACCGTGCCGTTCCAGGCCTGGGACTTCACGGTGGCGAGCGCGAAGAGCCTCGCCGGGCCGGCGCTCACGATGCACACGCTCGCCTATCAGTGGCTCGCCACGCATCACCGCGTTTCGAACGCGACACCTGCGGTCGCGAGCGACTTCGCGCCCGCTTTCACCGTCACGTCGGTCACCGACACCGGCGGGGTACGCGACGTGCACGGCACGTTCCAAGTTCCCCTGTTCCTCGGAGACAGCACACCCTTGTCCAAGTTGGTCACCGACACCGCGGGCAGCCCGACCATCAACGGCTCGCATACCTGGACCGCCAACTTCATCTGCGTGCTACCCGCCACGGTGCAGAGCGCGGGACCTGCGACGCCGACGGTCTACGGGCACGGCCTGCTCGGGAGCGCGGACGAAGTCGAGGGTGGTTCGTTCTCGGCGGGAGTCGCCCGTGACCTGATGGGGTGCGCGACCGACTGGGTCGGCATGTCGAGCAGCGACCTCCCGAACGTGGCCCGGAACTTGCAGGACATGTCGACGTTCGACACCCAGGTCGATCACATGCTGCAAGGCTTCGTGAACTTCCAGTTCCTCGGTCGCCTCATCAACTCGCCGTCGGGTTTCGTGACCGACGCGGCATTCCGGTCGGCAGGACAGCCGCTCTTCAAGACCCACGACTGCCACTTCATGGGCTACAGCCAGGGCGGCATCATGGGCGGAGCGGTCTCGGCGCTCTCGACCGAGTGGACCCGCACCATCCTCGGCGTACCCGGCATGGACTACGGCGGTGTGCTGCTCGACCGGTCGGTCGACTGGAACGAGTTCTCCGCCATCTTCGGCAAGGCCTATACCGACCCGGTCGATCAGCAGATCGTGCTGCAGCTCGCCCAGCTGCTCTGGGACCGCGGCGAGAACGAGGCCTACGCCGAGCACCTGACCTCGAACCCCTACCCCGGCATCCCGGCCAAGCAGATCTTCATCATCGAGAACTACGGCGACCATCAGGTCACGAACGTCTCGGCCGAAATGCTGGCGCGCACGATCGGCGCCCAGAATCACCAACCGGCCTTCGACCCGCAGTTCTTCGGCGCAGCGGCCCGAGCTGATGCACCCGTGATCGCGCAGTGGGGCCTGTCCAAGCTGGATCAGACCAAGCCCGCGAACGCAGGTCTCGTGCTCTGGGACTACGGCACGCCGACCCCACCGACCACCAACCTGGCGCCCAACGGCAGCGCCTACGGTGCCGACCCCCACGGCTTCGGGAGAGGCAACGCGCTGCTCCTCGACCAGATCACCACGTTCTTGTCGACGGGCGTGATCCCGAACGAGTGCGGCGCCACCGCCTGTCAGAGCAAGACGCCATAGCGCAACCGATCCAAAGCGCGTCTACGGGCGTGGCCTCGCGTCACGGACTCGTCGTACTCGTCGGACCCGACACGACGGAGTCGCACTTGTAGGTGGTCTTCCCGGCGATGACGCCTCCGGGCAACGGCTTCGATCCGTCCGGGCAGACGAACGTCGTCGTCGTCGTCCGAGGCGGTCGTGCGGAACTTCCACACCCGCCAAGAACGAGCGCAAGCGCAACAACCGGGAGCGATCTTCGCACCGGCGTCATGCTACGGCCCCATCCGCAGAGGCGCAGTCCGTCGTGATGCATCGCGGCCGATGCGTCGGGCTCGTCGACTTGCTGTCGGCGAACGCCGTCTGAGGAGCACGCGGCTCGCGCCGTCGGCCTCCGCAGATGCCACAGATTTGTGTGATCTTCGCTATTCCTGCATAATGTGGGCATGCCCACCGATGCCGAGATCACCTTTGCCGACCACATGGGCCGCTTCTATGCGCGTCGGTACGCCTTCCCGCCCATGGCCGGGCGTCTGCTCGGTTACCTCGCGGTCTGCGACCCGCCGGAGCAGAGCATCGGCGAGCTCGCCGATGCGCTGCTCGCCAGTCGCAGCGCGATCGCCGGCGCGGTCAAGGTCTTGGATGCGACCCACGCCATCCAACGCACGCGGGTCGCCGGCGAACGCATGGACCGCGTCCGAATCGACCTGACGTCGCCGCAGTCCCTCGGCATGGACGTCTCCGAGTACGAGGAGCTGGGCCAGATGGCGCGCGAGGGCCTCGACGTCCTTCGCGACGCGCCGGCGGCCCGTCGGGCCGTGCTCTTGGAGATGTCGGCGTTCGCCGACTTCCTCGTGGAACAGATACCGAAACTGCAGCAGGCGTGGGAATCGCGCCGCGCCGAGCTCGTCGCGGCCGGGAAGCTCGGGGAAAGCCCGTCGCCAAGTCGCGCCGAGGAGGACACCGATGAACAGCACACGTCGAGCAGCCATCCTCGTCGCCGGTCTGCGCAAGTCGTTCGGCGACAAGGTCGTACTCGACGGCGTCGATCTCACCGTCGACGAGGGCACGGTCTTCGCGCTCCTCGGCCCGAACGGCTCGGGCAAGACGACGATCGTGCGGATTCTCTCGACGCTGATCCCTGCCGATTCGGGCGAGATGCGCGTGGCCGGTCACGACGTGCTCGACGACGCGGATGGAGTCCGGACCGCGATCGGCGTGACGGGCCAGTTCGCCGCGGTCGACGAGTTGCTCACCGGCGAGGAGAACCTGCGGTTGATGGCCGACCTCCATCATCTCGGCAATGTCGGCCGGAGCCGGATCGTCGAGCTGCTCGAGCGATTCGACCTGGTGGACGCCGCCCGCAAGCCCGTATCGACCTACTCGGGCGGCATGCGGCGACGACTCGATCTCGCGATGACGCTGGTCGGCGAGCCGTTGGTGATCTTCCTCGACGAGCCGACAACCGGCCTCGACCCGCGCAGTCGCCGCACAATGTGGGAGAGCATCCACGACCTCGTCTCCCGGGGCGTGACGGTCTTCCTGACGACTCAGCATCTCGATGAGGCCGATCATCTGGCGGACCACATCGCCGTCCTCGATCACGGTCGGATCGTCGCCGAGGGAAGCCCCGACGAGCTGAAGCGCCGTATACCGGGCGGCCACGTGGAACTGCAGTTCACGACCGGAGATGCATTGCACGACGCGGCGCGCCTCCTCGGCACCAGATCCACCTCCGAGGATGCGCTCCGCTTGCAAGTGCCGAGCGACGGCAGCGTCACCGAGTTGCGGCGCCTGCTCGCGCGGCTCGACGAAGCGCACATCGACGTCGAGCATCTCTCGATACATACGCCCGACCTGGACGACGTGTTCTTCGCCGTTACCGGGCGCGCCACGGACGCGAAGGAGCCTGTCTCATGAACGCGCTCGCCTTGACCGTCACCGATTCACGGACGATGTTGCGTCGCAACCTCCGTCGACTCGTGCGCTATCCGTCCATGACGGTCCTCCTCGTTGGTATGCCGATCGTCTTCCTCTTGCTCTTCGTCTACGTGTTCGGCGGACAACTCGGCGCCGGACTCGGCTCGACGCTCGCGGGCGGTCGCGCCGGTCGCGCCGGCTACCTCAACTACGTCACGCCCGGCATCTTGCTCATGACCGTTGCTGCCGCAGTGCAGGGCACTGCGATCGTGGTCGCAATGGACATGAACGGCGGCATCATCGATCGGTTCCGAACCATGGCGATCGCGCGCTCGGCCGTGCTCACCGGCCATGTGCTCGCGGCCATGATCCAGACGCTCATCAGTCTTGCGATCGTGTTGGGCGTTGCCATCGCGCTGGGCTTCCGACCCACTGCCAATCCCATCAGGTGGCTCGGGGCGATCGGCATCCTGGCCGCCTTCGCGCTGGCGCTCGTGTGGCTGGCGACCGCACTCGGGCTCGCGGCCAAGAGCGTCGAGACTGCGAGCAACACTCCGATGTTCCTCACGCTGCTGCCGTTTCTCGGTAGTGGCTTCGTCCCCAGTTCCACCATGCCCTCAGGACTGCGGCAGTTCGCGCAGTACCAACCGTTCACCCCGGTCACCGAGACGGTGCGCGGCTTCCTGACCGGAACGCACATCGGCATGAACGCCGCCGGCGCCATCTCCTGGATCGTCGTCATCGGCGTGCTCTCATACCTCTGGGCGATGCACCTCTACCGCCGACGCAGAGCCCACGACTGACAGGGGGCGCGGTCGACTTGCCGATGCATCCACGCGGCCGACCAACGACCATCGGGTCATCCGCCGACCGACTGCCTTGACCGCTGGTCCGTCGCGTCACGTCACCTACGGCGGACGACGCGATAACCCCCATCGCCGTGTGCGAGGTCCGGCATCCCGCCTCCAAGCATCACCTACTGCTGGTGCGGGGGCGATTGCGATCGTGGCGATCTGGCAGCTGCAAACGGTTGCGGTCGGTGTCGTGACCGGGGTTCAGCCCGGTTGCGATCCTGACTCGGCAGCGGCGGAAAGCCGCTCGAGCGTTTGTTCCATGCCGGTGCGATTGTGTGCCGGTCGGTCGCCCACGCTGGTTCCCAGCCGCGCGATCGGCTTGAACCAGCCCGGTCGCAGATCTGTCCATGACTCCGTCACCCGACACCCGTTCGGCGTGGACTCGAACGTGTAACTCCAGTCCGCGACCTTCACCGGCCCGACGCTCACGCGAAACGAGAAACGGCGGCCGGGCTCGGCGTCGACAACCGCCGACACCGTGCTCCAGGCCTTCTTGCCGACGCGGTTCTTGGCCCGAAACCTCGCGCCGGGCTGCGCAGCGGTCGCGTCGCCGAGCCACTCACCGCCCTCGTTCTCGGGTGACCACTCGCCCATACGCGTCACGTCGGACACCATCGCCCACAGGGTCTCGGCCGATGCGGAGATCTCCTTGGTCACGCTCACCGAATCGCTCACGGACCGGAACGTAATCGTGATCGCGCCTGCATGCGAGCCCGCCACACGGGCGGGACCGCGCGCAAGATCCCCGATCCGCGTGCCCTCACGCCGCGGTTCGAACGCTGCAACTCATGGAGGACCGCGCGCGGGTGCATCATCGGACGCGTGTTCAGATCGATACGGCGGTCCTCGACCGCACGGCGCACGCGAAGCGATGCCCGCGCTCTTGGCGCATCGCTCCTTGGCTTCCTTCGGACGCTTCACGGCTGATGACGTCCGGCTGTGCTACACACGCCCGGCGTGAGCGACGATCGTCAGGCGAACCCGCTGGTCGAGACGAAGCTCCATATCCCGTCGCCGCGGCGCAACCTGGTGGCGCGCCCGCGGTTGCAGGCGCGCCTGGCGGGCGCGGCCGACGCGAAGTTGATCCTCGTCTCGGCGCCCGCCGGTTTCGGCAAGACGACGCTCGTCACGGCATGGCTGAGTACGGTCGCCGACGACGGCGCCGCGGTGGCGTGGCTCTCCCTCGACGAGCGCGACAACGATCCGGCGTTGTTCTGGTCGTACGTCCTCGCGGCGCTCGAGTCGGCGGTGCCCGGCCTCGGCGCGAACGCACGCGCGCTCTTGGATTCGCCGGACACGCCGCCGGACGCCGTGCTGGCGACGCTCGTCAACGAACTGCACGGCGTCGATCGGGATGTCTTCGTCGTCCTCGACGACTTCCACGTCATCGATCACCACGACATTCACGAAGGGGTGACCTACCTCCTCGACCACCTGCCCGAGCGTGCGCACCTCGTGCTGACGAGCCGGGCCGATCCGCCGCTGCCGCTGGCGCGCCTGCGAGTGCGCGGCGAACTGGTGGAGATCAGGGCCGCCGATCTGCGCTTCACCGCCGAGGAGGCGGCGGCGTACCTGAACGGCGCGATGGGCCTCGAGCTGACGGCGGACGACATCGCGACGTTGGAAGCGCGCACCGAAGGCTGGATCGCGGCGCTGCAGCTCGCGGCGCTGTCGATGCAGGGACGGGACGACGTCGCGGACTTCATTGCCGGCTTTGCCGGCGACGATCGCTTCATCGTCGACTACCTGGCGGGCGAGGTGTTGCAACGCCAGCCCGAATCCGTGCGGCGGTTCATGCTGCAGACGTCGGTCCTCGACCGCCTCGCAGGGATCGCTGTGCGACGCGGTCACGGGTGACAACGGGCGGCAAGGCGGCGCTCGAGGCGTTGGATCGGGAGAACCTGTTCGTGATTCCGCTCGACGATCGACGCGAGTGGTACCGGTACCACCACCTCTTCGCCGACGTGCTGCGCGCGCGGCTCCTCGACGAAGACCCGGATGCCCCGGCCGAGCTGCATCGCCGAGCCGCCGGCTGGTTCGCCGGGCACGACGACCCGTCCAGCGCGATCCGGCACGCGCTGGCGGCCGGCGACGTCGACCGGGCCGCCGACGTCGCCGAGCTGGCGCTGCCGGACCTGCGCCGCAGCCGGCAGGACGCGACGATGCACGCCTGGGTGCAGCTCATCCCCGACGACGTGGTGCGCGTCCGGCCGGTACTCGCCATCGGCTTCGTGGGCGCGCTGATGTCGACCGGCGCGCTGGATCGCGTCGACGAATACCTGCGCGACGTCGAGCAGTGGCTGGCGCTGACGCCCGCGGCCCGCGACGCCGCGGGCATGATCGTCGTCGACGAGGCGCAGCTCCCGACCTTGCCGGGCGCGATCGAGATGTACCGCGCCGCGCTCGCGTTGATGGGCGGCGACATCGCCGGCACGGTCGACCATGCGCAACGCGTGCTCGTGCTCGCGCCGGACGACGACGAGATGGGCCGGGCCGCCGCCCACGCGCTGCTCGGGCTCGCGGCCTGGTCCGAGGGCAACCTCGACACTGCGTTCGCCGAGTACACCAAGTCCATTGCCCGGATGCGGCGCGCCGGCCACATCGCCGACATTCTCGGGTGTTCCATCGCGATGGCCGACATCCGCGTCGCCCAGGGACGGCTGCGCGACGCGCAACGCCTCTACGAGCAGGGGTTGCAGCTGGTCGCCGACCACGGGGCCGGTCCCTTGCGCGGCACCGCCGACATGCACGTCGGTCTCGCCGAGATCCTGCGCGAACGCGACGACCGCGAAGCCGCGGCGGAAGCAGCTGCAGCGCGCCGAGGAGCTCGAACTGTTCGGAACGCGGCAGTATCCCTACCGCTCGCGGGCGGTGCGCGCCGGGCTGCGGCTGGCCGACGGCGACACCGCGGGTTGCCTCGCGTTGTTGGAAGAAGCCGAGCGGGTCTACGACACCGACTTCTCCCCCGCGGTGCGTCCGATCGGCGCACGCCGGGCGCGCACGTACGTCCGGCAGGGCGATCTCGAACGCGGCGCGCGCGTGGGTGCGCGAGCGCAACCTGTCGACCGACGACGAGCTGCGCTACGTCACCGAGTTCGAGCACATCACGTTGGCGATCATCCTCGTCAACGACGCGCCCGGCGAACGCGAGCTGCAACAGGTGAGTGCGATGCTCGACCGGCTGCTGGCCGCAGCCGAGGCCGGCGGGCGGGGCAGCAGCGTGATCGAGATCCTCGCCGTGCAGGCGCTCGCCTTCGACGCGCGCGGCGACACGCCCCGCGCGCTCGACGCGCTCCGGCGCGCCGTCGCGCTCGCCGAGCCCGAGGGCTACGTCCGGGTCTTCGACTACCTCGGCCCGCGGCTGCACGCGCTGCGGGAAGCCCTCGCGACCGGCTCCGGCCGCGCCCCGCCCGCAGCAGCCGGGACTCGTCGACCCGCTCAGCGACCGCGAGCTCGACGTGCTGCGGCTGCTGCGCAGCGATCTCAGCGGACCCGACATCGCACGCGAGCTCATGGTGTCGCTGAACACCATGCGCACGCACACGAAGAACATCTACACGAAGCTCGGCGTGAACAACCGCCGGGAGGCGGTCCGGCGGGCCGGCGAGCTGGGCCTCTGACCCCGACCGAATCACCACATCAATCACCACATGTGGCGATGTGGGCTCACCACATCGGTTCGTACGTTGCGTTCGTGCAGTACGAGATCCGAGTCAAAGGACATCTGGACTCCCGGTGGGCGGCCTGGTTCGACGGGCTGAGCCTGACCCGGGCGGACGACGGGACGACCGTCATCCGGGGCCCGATCGTCGACCAGGCCGCACTGCACGGCTTGCTCCAGAAGCTGCGCGACATCGGCGTCCCGCTGATCGCCGTGACGCAACTCCGACCCGAAGGGGAATGACATGGAAACCAGCAACACCCGCAAGCTCGCCCTGGCGGCCGGCGTGCTCTATCTCGTGACGTTCGCGGCATCGATCCCGACCCTCGCCCTCAAGGCGCCACTGGTCGACCACGCCGACTGGATCCTCGGGCACGGCAGCGACAAAGGCGTGATCCTCGCCTGCCTCATGGACTTCGTCTGCGCCGTCGCCGGCATCGGCACGGCCGTCGCGTTGTATCCGATCGTGCGGCGCTTCAGCCGCGTCGGCCGCGATCGGCTTCATCACCTCCCGCACGCTCGAGGCGGCCATCCTCGTCGTCGGTGCGATCAGCCTGCTGTCGATCGTGACGCTGCGCAGCCACGTCGTCGGCGGCGACACCGCGTCGCTGCTGACGACCAGCCGGTCACTCATCGCCGCGCACCACTGGGCGTTCCTGTTCGGCCCCGGGTTCATGCCCGCCATCAACGCGCATGTTCCTCGCGACGGTGATGTACCGCTTCCGTCTGGTCCCCCGCATCATCCCGCTGATGGGACTCGTGGGTGCGCCGCTGCTGTTCGCCTCCGGCGTCGCGACGATGTTCGGCGGATGGGACCAGACCTCGTCGACCGCGATGCTGTTTGCGCTCGCCGATCGCCACGTGGGAGTTCTCGCTCGGCGTGTACATGATGGTCAAGGGCATCAAGCGTCCGGTGGTTGCCGCCGACGCCCCGGTCGCGAGCCCCGCGCTCGCCGCGTGACCGCCATGCAGCAGCACGACTACGACGTCGTGATCGTCGGTGGTGGTGCAGCCGGCCTGAGCGCACGCGGAGCTGCTCGAACTTCTACCGGCTTTGTACCCGGTGGAAGTCCCAGCAGACGCCAGCCGAGCGCCGAGGCGCTCACGCGTCTGCGGGTGGCTTCATCACCCCCGGAGCGGATTGGATCCGGCGAGCCCGAGCAGCTCGGGACTCGTGTAGAGACGGCGCGGCCGCCCCGGGCCGACCGGCTGCACGGTCCCGTGCTCCACGAGAACAGCCGCGGCAACAAGGTCGTGCAGCGCCACGCTCGCGGACTTCAACGGGATGCCGAGCTCGGCCGCGACCTCCGGCGCGGTGAGCACGAGGTGGCGCGGCAGCAACTCCAGCACGCGCCATGCGGCCGCGTTGCTGCGGAGCCGCCGCGCGCCCGCTCTCGGCGCGGACAGGCGCTCCGCCCACTCGCGCCGCAACTTCTGCACCGCGGTGACCAGTTCCTGCTGCGCGCGGCCGGCGCCGGAAACGGCGTCGGCGAACCACTGCACCCAGCGGTCGTGCTGGTCGAGGCGGAACAGCACGAGGCCCGAGCCATAGCCGCCGACGTCGGCGGCAATGCACGTACTGACCGGTGGCGATGTCGCGAGCGACAGACGGCGCGCGAGGACCCACGCGATGAGGATCCGCCCGACGCGGCCGTTGCCGTCGGCGAAGGGGTGGATCACCTCGAACTGGGCGTGCGCGATCTGCAGCCTGCGTCACCGGGTCGACGTCAGTGCCGTTGACGTACACGACCAGGTCGTCGAGAAGGTCGGGCACATACTCGGGCGGCGGGGTCACCAGATGAGCGTCGAGGGGTGAGGTCCCGCCGATCCATCCCTGCTCACTCCGGATGACGCCGACGTAACGCGACGGCGTCGGGCTGCCGGTCATCAGCGACCGATGCCAGCGGCACAGGCTCTCGACCGTCAGCGGACCGGCGTGCGCTTCCTCGAGTGCCTGTGTGACCGCGGCAAGGTTGGCGGCGACCCACGCTGCCGCCGATGGACCGGCCCGGTCGCCGGCCTCGGTAAGGACGTCGCCGGCCTCGGCAAGGACGATGTCGACAACTGGGGCGGTGACGCCCTCGATGAACGAGGACGCGACCCCTTCGGCGCGGAGCAGGAGGCGAGCGAGGGCTGCGTAGTCGCCGGGGATGGCCTCCGCGCCACGCTCGACCGAGGCCTGCGCCCTCGCCGCCCGCGCCACGGTCTCGGCCGCGAGCGAAAGGTCGCGCGCCGCGAGTCGGGTGGGCACGAACGCGCTCGCCCGACGACCTCGCCAGAGGATGGGAACCTCCACGCCTGCCGGCTTCACAGCGACCTTTCGTACGGTTACTGACTTAAGTGTACGTTATTTGGGAGGTGGCGGTCTCGTACGACGGCCGCCACGCCTCGCTACCAGCCCTTCGCGTCGACGCGTCGCATCAGGCTTCGTCTTGCGTCCGTGGGTCGCGCGGACCCGCTCGACGAAGGCCGCGAACGCGTCCGGGCGCTCGAAGCCAAGGTGCAGCGACTCGACGTGGACCATGAACTTGACCGCGGCAGGCGGTAGCCCGCGTCGTTCTTCTTGTCGATGAGAGCTTCGACCTCGCGTTCGTAGATCGGGATCGCGTCTGCGGGATGCTCGCCTTCGCGGGCCCGGGCAACCTGCATCCAGAGTCGCTGATCGCAGTCGCGTTCGGTCGCGGTCCGCCACGCTTCATCGATACTGCCTTCGAAGAGCAACACCTCGATGATCGTCGCGACCAAGTGCTGCACATTGGCCTGCGATCCGGTCCGTTCCGCGTCGACGAGCGAACGCTGCAACGGCGCGAGCGCGTCGGCACGCCAACGCTCACCGACGTCCGCCGCGTCGGCCTCGCGGACGAGACGGCGATACGCGTCGAGCGATGGTCGCTGCGCGAACGCGCTCCAGAACACCGTCAGCGCCGCGCCCGTGTCGCCGCGGTCGCGGTGAAGCTCGGCCAGCAGCTCGCGCACCGGCGCGAGCTGCCACGTTCGCTCGGCATGGTCGGCGAGACCCTGCTCGCACCAACCGATCGCATCGTCGATGCGGCCGATCTCCGCGAGCAACCCCGCGATCTCCGCGTAGTCGTCCGGAGCACGCAAGTCGTCGGCCTTGACCGCTATCAGCTCGTCGGGATCGCGAGCGGCGAGGGCAACTCCTACCCGTGCGTTCCTGATCCGGAACCGTTCGTGCGACCAGTCGTCACCCGGTCCGAGCGCCGCGAATCGCGGTTCGATCAGCCTCCGGTACTCGTCGATACCAGTGGGACCGAGCGTACCGGCGTACACGAGCGCGGCCCGGTGGAACGTGTCGAGCTCGGCCACAAGCTCCAGCTTCACAAGCCGTCGCGCGAGCGCGACCGGATCGATCTCCGCTTCGGTGCACGCACGCGCGTGCAGGTCGCCGAGCCGCACTGAGATCGCACTGATCCAACCGTCGGAGTCGTCGACGTATTGGATCGCCTTCTCGGCCCGGGCGTGCGCGTACTCGACCAGGTCGACGGTCTCGATCGCGAAACCCGCGTCGAGGAGGTCTTCCAGCTCGTCGAGGGCCTCGCTCACACCGAACGCCCACTCGGGGGCGTGGCGGTAGTCGACGAAGCGGCCGCTCCCGAACACGCGCTTCAAACGCCGGCGCTGTTCCCGAACATCGATCGCGGCACCCGCCGCGGCCGCGGCTCGCACGGCAAGCCGTTCACGGAACGCGTCGTCCCGGCCGGCCTGCTCGACCACGAGCTCGACGAGCCGCGCCCGATCGAGGCTCTCCAAGTACGCATTCAGCTCGTCCACGGCAGCCGGTACCCGACCAAGCGGTTCCACGTCGTCACCGGTCGCCACGAGGGCGACGGCGACACAGTGCTTACAGAACATTCCCATCACACCGACCGGACAATCACACGACCAGCGCGGCACACGACGCGAGCCGGAGAGAGAGACACGGTATGGATGAGAACCGCGCACGACCGCAGTCAACGAACGGTCCACGATCTCGACTCGCTCGACCCGGCCGTCCAACGCGTACACCACACCACGCGCCAGCGAGCCCTCGTCTGCAATCTCGTCGGCGAGCTCACGCCACCAATCGAACGGCGCACGGTCGTCACCGCGCGCCTGATCGTTGCGCACCACCTTCTTGGCCACCCGACGAGTGTGCCCAACACCCCCGCCACTGGCAATCCGCGACGGACGACCATCGGGTTATCGGCCCGATGCGATTTCGGCGACAGCCATCGTCGACGCCGCTCGCGCCGTCGACTCGCGGTACAGAACGACACGAGACCGAGCAACAGGGACACGACGACATAAACGTGTCACACGGTGTGGCTGTCGCACGCGACCTTCGGGGCGGACGGCACCACGCCGACGACGAATCCCGCGGCGTTGCGGCACTTCGGCACCACACGCACGCAGGCCCGGCGCTTGCGCACCCGGCCACCTGCATGTTCGTTGGTGGCGGTGGCACCATTCACGGGCACTACCCGCGATGCACTCACGCGTGACAATGCCCGTGCGTGGCACACGACTACCGAACCTCGACGCCTGGAAGGTTGCCGAACGCGGTTCGGTCCGCGCTGATCACCGTACGGTCGAACGCTTTCGCGGTCGCGGCGATGATCAGGTCGTGAGCCCCACGCGGCCTGCCCTGGGATCGGACCTCCCGGAGAAGTTCCGCATGGGCCTCCGCGACCTCGACGTCGTAGGCGAGCACAGGGATCGTCGCGATGACGTCGTCCACGTACACGCTCCGCGCGGCCTTACGCCTGCCGGTGGCGAGGAGCGCACCCACTCGGAGCTCAGCGATCGTCACGGCCGAGATCGCCACGTCGTCACCGTCGTCGATCACATCGTCGAGAGCGTCGCCGGTTGTTTCGGCGTCGATGAGGAATGTCGTGTCGAAGAGGAGCCGGGTCACGATCGCTCCTCGATCTCGAGAAGTGATCGGACCTCGTCGAGTTGGCTCGCCCACGCCGCGTCGGGTCGGTGCCGGCGCAACAGTGCCTTCACGTCGACACCCAATCCTCGGTTCATCGGCTCGAGATGGGCGATCGCCTTGCCGCGCCGAACGATCGTGAAGTGCTCGCCCCGGTGCTCGACGGCGTCGAGGAGATCGGCGAAGTTTCGAGCGGCATCCGTCGCCGACACATCGGACATGAGATCAGATTATCAGATCTGAGGTCTTCATCTGGCGGGACATGTCGACAGGACGTGCCTGAGGAGACCGACTCCACTAAACCAAGGACACCCCAGAGCCTCCGACTTTCCCGGGGCACCACGCGCGATGCAAAGCGAGACGCCGCGCTGCGTGACGTCGGTGCGGCATAGCCTGGGAACGGCTTCTCAACTACATCGCGATCTCGGAAGGCGTCAGCGAGCCGAGATTCACAAGTGCTACTCAAGTTCCCCTCAAGTCGCCGCGAGACTTGGATACCCATGATGCGCTCATGCGGTTGACGATCGATCCACAGGGAGTGCGCATCCTCGTCGTCGACGACGACCCGTACATCACCGATCTGATCGCGGTCGGCCTCCGGTTCGTCGGCTTCGACGTCGACACTGCCGGCGACGGCCGCGAGGCGCTCGACAAGGTCGCGGCGAGCGCACCCGATCTCGTCGTCCTCGACATCTCGATGCCCGGCATCGACGGGCTCGACGTCGTCCAGCGGCTACGACGCGACGGCGTCAACACGCCGGTCGTGTTCCTCACCGCACGGGATGCACCCGACGAACGGGTGCACGGCCTGCACGCCGGCGCCGACGACTACATCACGAAACCGTTCAGCCTCGACGAGCTGCTCGCGCGCATCGAGGCGATCCTGCGACGCGTGTCGTCGGCCGACCGATGGCCTCGTTGCATCGCGGTCGGCGACCTCACATTGGACCAGGAAGGTCGGAGCGTCCACCGCGCCGCGCAGCGCATCGAGATGTCCCGCACGGAATTCAACGTGCTCGAGTTCCTCATGATGAACGCCGGTCGCGTCGTGTCGAAGCAGCAGATCCTCGAACACGTGTGGCAATACGACTTCGGCGGCGAGTCGACCGTCGTGGAGACGTACATCTCGTACCTCCGAAAGAAGCTCGACTGCCTCGGACCGCCCATGATCCACACGATGCGCGGCGTCGGCTACGTGCTCCGCAACCCGGCCGACGGCTGACGCATGAGCCTCAGACTGCGACTGGTGCTCGTGGTGTTGACGCTGATCGGCGTCGGGCTCGTCGCGTCCGACATCGCAACGGCCGCTCTCCTGCGGTCGTATCTCCTCGGTCGGGTCGACGAACGCCTCGACCAGACCGGCGGCTTCGCCACGCAACTCCTCGGGGCAGGGGTACCGACCGCCGGCTTCCCTGCCGGCATCGGGCCGCGGGTCCCGCGCGGTGACACACCCGACGTCCAGGCGGCACGCGTCGACCCGAGCAACCACGTCGTGAAGACGGTGCTGGGACCGTTCTCGTCGACGAGCGACGCGTTCGCGGTGCTCCCGCAAGCTCCGTTGAACGCCGCCCGCCAGGGCCGCACGGCCCGGTTCGAGGTGTCGAGCAAGTCCGGCAGCTACCGAGGCCTCGCCGAGCCCATCCCCGGCAGCAGCGACGTGGCGGTAGTCATCACGCCTCTGCGGGATGTCGAAGCCACGCTGACGCGGTTGTACTGGATCGAGGCGATCGCCTCGGCCGTGTTGACCATGGTCGCCGGCGCGCTCGCGTTGTGGCTCGTTCGGGTTGGTCTCCGGCCTCTCGTGCATATCGCGGACACGGCCGACGCGGTCGCGTCGGGAGACGTCGAGCGCCGGGTCGACATCCGCGGCGGCTACGAGGTGGCGCGGTTGGGCAGTGCGCTCAACTCCGCCTTCGACGCCCGCGCCGCGTCGGAACAGACCCTGCGTGAGTTCATCTCCGACGCGTCGCACGAGCTCCGCACCCCGCTCACCTCGATTCGCGGGTACGCCGAGCTCCTGCGCGCCGGCGCGTTGCCTGGCGCCGACGAAGGCGGTCGTGCGGTCGCCCGGATCGAGCAGGAAGCGGCGCGCATGGGAGTGCTGGTCGACAACTTGCTGTCGTTGGCCCGCCTCGACGAGGGGCGTCCGCTGGAGCTCGTCGACGTCGACCTCTCCGCGCTGGCCCGGGACGCTGTCGACGACGCGCGCGCGGTCGAGCCGGAGCGTCCGTTCACCCTTGTCGCGCCCCGGCCGGTCCGGATCGTCGGGGACGAAACGGCGTTGCGGCAAGTGCTCGCGAACCTCGTGACGAACGCTCGCGAACACACCGCGAGCCGCACTGCGGTCGAGGTGCGCGTCGCGTCGACACCGACCGGAGCCCGCATCGACGTGGTCGACGACGGCGCGGGACTCGACGCGAACGGGCGCGAGCGCGCCTTCGATCGGTTCTGGCGGGGCGAAGGTCCGCACGACGGTCCGCGGGGCGGCAGCGGTCTCGGGCTTGCGATCGTCACCGCGGTCGCGGCGGCCCACGGAGGCACCGCACGCGTCGACTGCACCGAGGACCGACTCCGGGGCGCGCACTTCGTCGTCGAACTTCCGGCGCTCCCTCCGACCTGATCGGAGGCAACTTCACAAGCGGGGCTCAACTGGGCTCGATGTGCGTCCCAGGTTCGGCTGGCTTCCTGGGTTGATGCACACACGACTCCTTCGGTACGGCGTTCTGGCGCTCGAGCGCGCCCCTTGCCCTCTCCGCGTGCGGCGGCGGGTCCTCGTCGAGTTCCGCCGCGTCGGGTTCGACCACCACGACAGTCAAGGGCTCGGCGAGTCGGACCGCGTTGGCCGACTGCTTGAAACAACACGGCGTGACTCTTCCGGCCGGCTTCGGCAACGGCGGCCCTCCCCCAGGCGGGACACCCGGATCGTTCCCGGCCGGCGGCACACCGGGCTCGCTCCCCGCGGGCATCGACCAACAGAAGCTGCAAAGCGCGATCCAGGCATGCGGCGGAACGGGCGACAGGCTTCCCCGGCGGCGGTCAGAACACTCAGGCGTTCCAGGCCTACACGTCGTGCCTCGGCGATCACGGCGTGAAGGTCGCCAAGCAGACGGGATCCACTCCCCCGACCTTCGACCGGAACTCGGCCGCATTCGTCGCTGCGAACAAGGCGTGCGCCGCGCTGCTCCCGACGCCGTCCAGCACAACCGTTCCCTCCAACTGACAGCGAGACATTTCCCGATGCGTAAACACCTCCTGATCAACGGATCGCTGGTCGTCGTGGCCGCGGCGATCGGCATCGGCGCGTACACGAGCATCGGTTCGGGTGCCACGACCACTGCGAGCCGCGAGACGATCGTGACGGCCAAGCGCGCCGTGGTGCTCTCGAGTGTGTCGTCGACGGGCAACGTCGAAGCGACGACCGACCTCGGCGTGTCGTTTCAACAGACTGGCAAAGTCACCGCGATCTACGTGAAGGTGGGCGACCACGTCACAGCCGGTCAGCAACTGGCCCAGATCGACGACACTCAACAGGCCGCGGCACTCGCGTCCGCGCAGGCTTCACTCGCGTCCGCGCAGGCCCAGCTCGCCGGACAGGAACGGGGCGAAACGTCTGCAGGAACGGGCCCAGGACGCAGCCGGCCTCGCGTCCGCCGCGCAATCGGTCGCGAGCGCGCAACTCGGCGTGTCGCACGCCCAGCAGTCGGCGGCCGCGAACGCTACGAAGAATCAGGACCAGATCGACCAAGCTCAGACACAGCTCGACGCGGCACAGACGACCGCCTCGTCGGCGAAGTCCTCCCTCGAACGCGCCGCTTCATCGATGTCGACACTGCAGTCGAGCTACGACCCGAACGCATCATCGAGCGAGAACGCCGACGCCCGCGTCACGCGGTACAAGCTCGATCAGGTGACGTGCGGTACCCACAGCTCCACGCCCGGATATCACACGTCCGACGGCGTCGACTGTTCCCAGATCGTCAACCTCATCTCGTTTGCCACGAACGTGCAGACCGCACAGTCCTCCGAGACACAGGCCGAGTCGGGCGTCACGACCGCGCAGAACGCATTGACCAGCGCGCAGCAGGGAAAGACGTCGGGCGCGCTCCAGGATCAGCAGGCCATCGACAACGCCACGAGCCAACTCAACAGCGCGAACCTGCAGTACCAATCGACGGTGGCG
The DNA here is from genome assembly GCA_963839575.1 of uncultured Actinomycetes bacterium. Lineage (GTDB taxonomy): Bacteria > Actinomycetota > Acidimicrobiia > IMCC26256 > PALSA-610 > PALSA-610. The sequence goes on from CAWIVQ010000003.1 coordinate 980,071, forward strand.
AGTAACGCGGTCAAGGAGCAACCCGCCAAACCCGAGAACATCGCGCAGAGTCGTGCGTCCATCACCACCGCGCAGCAACAACTGACCACCGCGCAACAGAACGAGGACCAGACGCTGCTCACCGCGCCCGTCGCGGGAACGGTCGCATCGGTGTCGGGAACCGTCGGTCAATACTCTTCCAGCGGAAGCAACGCCGCCGGCGCGAGCAGTTCGAGCAGCTCGAGCAGCTCGAGTAGTTCGAGCAGCACGGCGAGCTCCGGGTTCATCCAACTCAGCAGCGTCTCGAGCCTCGACGTCAAGGTCGGGTTCACCGAGACCGACGCCCCGAAGGTCCACGTCGGCCAGGCCGCGACGATCACCCTCGATGCACTCACCGGGCAGACGTTCACCGGCAAGATCCTGTCGCTCGACACGAACCAGACCGTCGTCAGCAACGTCGTCACCTACTACGCGAAGGTCAGCTTCGACACCGCGTCGGCGAGCATCAAACCGGGCATGACGGCATCCGTCGACGTCGTCCTCGACAAGCGCGACAACGCGGTGACACTCCCGACGTCGGCGGTGCCGACCTCGGGAACCACCGCAACCGTCACCGTGCGCGGGACCGACGGCAAGGACACCACCCGCTCGATCACGATCGGACTCCGCGGCGACAGCGCGGTGGAGATCACCAACGGACTGAGCGCCGGCGATCAGGTCGTCGTGACATCCAGCGCGGCGAGTGCAACCTCGAGCGGATTCCCCGGCGGCGGACGCGGGACCGCGGCGGCGGCGGACTCGGCGGCGGGGTCGGCGGATGAGCGCTACTCCGGTCATCGCACTACGCGACATCACGAAGACCTACGGCGAGGGCGACACGATCGTCAACGCCCTGCGCGGCGATCAGCGTCGACATCGTCTCGGGCGAGTACCTCGCGATCATGGGTGCGTCCGGCAGTGGAAAGAGCACGCTGATGCACATCATCGGTTGCCTCGACGTCCCGACCGCCGGTCGGTACTTCCTCGACGGTGTCGCCGTCGCGAGTCTCGACGCGTACACGCTCGGAGTCGTCAGGAACCGCAAGATCGGCTTCGTGTTCCAGAGCTTCAACCTCATTCCCCGCACGACCGCGATTGCGAACGTCGAGCTTCCGTTGGTCTATGCGGGCGTCAAGAAGGCCGAACGTCTCGAACGCGCGCACGTCGCCTTGGAATCGGTCGGGCTGGCCGATCGTCTCGATCACGCTCCGAACCAACTCTCCGGCGGGCAACAACAACGCGTCGCCGTCGCGCGGGCGATCGTCACGAACCCGTCGATCATCCTCGCCGACGAACCCACCGGCGCACTCGACAGCGAATCGACGAGCGACATACTCGATCTGTTCGACGTCCTCCACGAACAGGGACGCAACATCATCGTCATCACCCACGAACACGACGTCGCCGAGCACGCGGCGCGCGTCATCCGACTCAGAGACGGCACCGTCATCGCCGACGATCGTCAACTCTCACACCCGGGCCCGCAATCGGCCGGAGCATTGGCATGAACCTGTCGAGTGTCGGGATCGCGCTTCGCGGGATCATTGCGAACAAGATGCGCTCCGTGCTGACGACGCTCGGCATCATGATCGGTGTTGCGTCGGTCATCATCCTCGTCGGCGTCGGGAGTGGTTCCGCGGCCGCAAGCCGAAAGCAACTCGAGGGTCTGGGCTCCAACACATTGACCGTCATGGCCGGCGGCTTCGGCTTCGGTCGTGGCGGCGGGACGCAGAGCCGCAAGGTGTCGATTACCGATGCCGACGTCAAGGCACTGCAGGACAAACAGAATGCGCCGGACGTAACGCAGGTCGTACCGACAGTGAACGCGACCAGCGCGACCACGGTGCTCGACGGCGCCTCCACGACGCCGCAACAGACCATCGGGACGACGGCCAACTTCTCGTCGGTCCGCAACTATCCGGTGCAATACGGCCGGTTCTTCACCGACGCCGACTACGCCGCCCGTGCCAACGTCGTCGTCCTCGGACCAACGGTCGTCAAGAACCTTCTCGGCGATCAGGCCGACGTCTCGTCCGTGGTCAACCGGTCGATCAAGATCGGTGGAAAGACGTTCTCGATCATCGGCGTCTTCAAGACGAAGGGTTCAAACGGTTTCGCCGACCAGGACGACCTCGCGGTCATGCCGCTCACGACGGTGCGTGACACCCTCTCCGGCAACAGCGGCACGGTCGACGGCCTCACGGTCCAGGCTTCGAGCGCGAGCGCCACTTCCGCAGCGCAGACCGAAGTGACGTCGATTCTCTTGGCGCAACACAAGGGGGCCAGCCAGAGCGACTACCTCGTGCTCAACCAAGCGTCACTCTTGTCGACTCAGGCGCAGAACAATCGCACCTTCACGGTCTTGCTGGGCGCCGTGGCCGGTATCTCCTTGCTCGTCGGCGGCATCGGCGTGATGAACATCATGCTCGTCACCGTCACCGAACGGACCCGAGAGATCGGCATCCGCAAGGCGATCGGCGCGCAGCACAGCCACATCCTCACGCAGTTCCTCGTCGAGGCCGTGCTACTGGCCGGCATCGGAGGACTGCTCGGCGTCGCCGTCGGTATCGCCGGGACCCACTTCAAGATCGTGAACGTGCAACCCGTCGTCGAGCCCTACTCGGTGTTCCTCGCCTTCGGTTTCGCGGTGTTCACCGGCCTCTTCTTCGGGATCTACCCGGCGAACCGAGCCGCGACCCTTCGCCCCATCGACGCACTCCGGTACGAGTGACGCGATCCAAGTGACAAGGCAGAAGCGATGACGACACAATCTCCCCACCCGCCGCCGTTCAGTCCGGCCGAGCTCGACGACGACCTCGTCCCGATCACCGACCTCGAACCCGACCCTGCGCTCGTCGGCGAGATCCAACGCCGGCGAGCGGTCACGCCCCTCACGCGCGGCTTGCTCGCGCTCGTCGTCGCGGGCGGCGCCTTCCTGGGTGGCGTATTGGTCGAGCGTTCGCAGGCCAAGACGACGTCGTCGAGCGCGCTACCGGCGGGCGTCCCCGCAAACATTGCCGCGCTGTTCGGAGGCGCTCGGACGTCGACGACAGTCGCCGGCGCCGCCGGAACCACCGGCGCGACGCAGACGTTCGGAACGGTCAAGCTCGTCGATGGCCAGAACGTCTATGTCTCCGACGCACAGGGCAATGTCGTGAAGATCGCGACCAACGCGAAAACGAAGATCACGGTGAGTCAGGCGGCGTCGATCGCCGAAGCTCAAGCCCAGCACCACGGTGATCGTGCAGGAAACAACCGCCGCCGACGGAACCGCCACCGCGACGTCGATCTCGCAAACGGCCGCGGGCGGAGGTCTGGGAGGCGGCGGACTCCCCTCGTTCGGCGGCGGCGCACCTCCCGGCGCCGGCGCCGCGGGTTGAGGCCCGGCCCGCTGGGAACTCCGGGCCGGGCCTCCGTGCGCGACGCACCGATCGGCTCAGAGCTGCTGGTCGAATCGGGTCAGCACATCGATCAATGCGTTGGTCGACACGGGGTTGGATCCCGTGGTCGAGGTGGTCGACGTGGTCGACGTCGAATCCTGAGATTCCGACGTCTTGAGGTCGGCGATCAGCTTGTCGAGATCGGTCTTGATCGTCGACGTCGAACTCGACGTCGTTCCGTCCGTCGACGTCGTCGACTCCGTGGCCTTCAGGTCGGCGATGAGCTTCTCCAGCTCCGTCTTGATCGTCGAGTTCGCGTCGCTCGCGCTCACCCCACCCGCACCGCCACCCGGCGGCGGCCCTTGCGGACCATCTCCCGGCTTGTGATTCTCGATTCGTTGCGCCAGATTCGTGAGCTGCGAGTCAGAGAGCTGCACGCCGTTCGGCGCGTTTGCCTGCAGCCCCTGCTTGATTGCCGCGGTCAGGTCGCTGCTCGAAATTCCCTTCGACGCCGCGTAGTCGGCGAGGCTGCCGCCGCTCGCCTTGACCGCGCTCATCAAGTCGTCGCTGCTCATTCCGAACAGCTGCGCGACGGGTGCCATCGACTGCTGCATGCGGGTACGAAAGTCGTTCTGGTTCGCGCCGGTGACGCCCGTCATGCCGGACGCGCCGCCGATCGAAGAAATGTTCATCCGCCTCTCCTCCTTGTGTCGCTTGCGGAACCTTCTTCGGGCTCCACAACCGGCAACGTGAGCCACACCGCCGGGTTCGCAAGAGATACTCAAGCGGCCGACAACTGGACGATCGGCGCGGACACAGGTCGAACACAACCAGCGCACAGGGCTCGCCACGATGGCGGCGGAGGTCAGGGTCGTGAGCGCGTTCCCTGGCGGGGTCGGATGAGTCCGGCACAATCTTCGACCCAGGGTTGGTCTCACGCGTCCTCCCCGAACCTGCCGGTCGCGTTCTGAAGTGTTCGACACCGGCGCTTGGATTGAGGGCGGGCGACGGTGTCGACGGTGAATCTCGGCGAAATCACGTCGGGCCGATCGGAACGTCGACTCTCGCTACAGAACGACACGCGATAGGAGCAACCGGAACACGACGACACGAACATGCTGCGCTCCGTGACCCGAATGCACGACCTTCGGGTACTACGGCACCACGCCGGCGACGAGGCCAGCGCGTTGCGGCATCAATTTCGGCACACACGCAGAAGGCCCGGCGAGCAACTCATCTACCGAGCCTGCGGTTGGCGTGCGCGATGAGTGCGGTGGCCGCGGGAGTTGCCGGTCCGTTTGCCCGCCAGACGAGTTCGAGTCGGCCGCGGAGTCGGGGTTCGGTGATCGTCAGGCTGTGCAGTTTCGCCCGGTGGGCGTTCGCCATGGACTCGCTCAGGATCGCGACCCCCAGGCCTCTGATCGCAAGTCCGGCGACGACGTCGGGCGCGCTCGCCTCGAAGGCGATGTGCGCGTGCAGCCCGCGAGCCGCGCGGACGCGTCGTCGAACGCCTTGCGGATTCCGGTGCCGTGAGGGAGACAGACGAGCGGACGTTTCGCGAGCATCGGCAGAGTGACCTTCTCGCGGGACACGAGCGGATCGCCAAGCGCGACCGCGGCGACGATCGGTTCATCGGCGATGACGAACGATTCGATCCCGGCCGGTGTCGCGCCCGCGATTCCGACGAGGGCCAGGTCGAGTTGGCCGTTGAGCACCGCGTGGACGAGCCGGTCGGAGGTGTCTTCGCTCAGCGTGATGTCGATCCCCGGATTCACGTTGTGGAACTCGGCGAGTTGGTCGAAGAGACCGACGAATGAGCAGCTCGTTACCATGCCGACCGAGACATGCCCCTGGACGAGACCCGACAACTCATCCATCGACTGACGGATCCCGGCGAACGCGGCGAGAGCCCGCGGGCGTGGGGAAGGGCGACCGCGCCCGCGTGGGTGAGTCGAACTTTCTTGCCGGACCGGTCGAACAGCGGTTGGCCGAGGTCGAGCTCGAGCTGGCGGATCTGCGCGCTGACGCCGGATTGGCTGATGTGCACGCGCTCGGCGGCCCTGGTGAAGTTCGCGGTTTCGACGACGGCGACGAAATACTCCAACTGGCGAATATCCATAACCAGTGATTCTAGTAGCTAGTCCTACTAGCTGTTGGACTTCTTATCGATGAGGGCCGAGTATGGGGTCACGCGAAACCCGCACGACGAGGAGCCGACCCGATGACCAATCATGAGTTCGCGAAGACCCCCGAAGACATCACTCGCCTGTTCGTGGAGCGAGCCAACGCCGGAGACGCCGAGGGTGTCGCCGCGTTGTACGAACCCGACGCGGTCCTCGCGTATCCGCCGGGCAACGTGACCGTGGGGCGCGACGCGATACAGGCGTTGTTCGCGCGCGATGTTCGAGAACAGTTCCCGCCTGAAATTCGAGCAAGAGCAACCCCTGCCCACTGTCGCGTGCGGCGACCTTGCACTCACCTCTACGCCGCCCAAGGACGACGCCGGCGCCCGCGCGCAGGTTGTGCGCCGCCAACCCGACGGATTCTGGCTACGCGTGATCGATCAGCCGGAGTTCCGTCGGGTCGAGCCTGTCACATGACGAACTGATCTGCTTCGGTCCCCCCACGGACTCGACGGTGGACCGGGCACGCTCGGGATCGCCGTTCCGGCTGGCGCGAGGCCGTCGCCGAAGCGCTGCATGATCTGGTCGGGTTCGGTCATGCACCCAGGACCGTTATCGACGTGTGAAGGTCATGTGGGTGACGCCGCTCGGTGACGAGACCGCCTCGATGTCGTAGCGCTCCTCGATACCTTCAAGGCCGTCCCACAGGCGGACGCCGCGGCCGAGCAGGATCGGCACCTGTACGACGTGCATCATGTCGATGAGGTCGGCGGCGAGGAAGTCGCGGACGACCGTCGGGCCACCGCCGATGCGCACGTCGAGGTCGCCGGCCGCCTCGCGGGCGAGGTCGAGCGCCTCCTGCGGAGAGGCGTCGACGAAGTGGAACACGTTGCCGCCCTCCATCTCGATCGACGGGCGCGGGTGGTGCGTGAGCACGAACACCGGCGTGTGGAACGGCGGGTTCGGCCCCCACCAGCCACGCCACTCGTCGTCGGTGCCGACGTCGGTCCACGGCCCAGTCTGCGGGCCGAACTTGCCTCGACCCATGATCTCGGCACCGAACCCGACCATCAGGCGTTCCGCGAACGCGTTGTCGACACCGGTACTGCCGCCGGGTTGACCCATGATGATCGAGCGGCCGAACTGCGTGCCGATCACCCACTCGGACAGACGACGCCCTGCGTGCCCGAATGGGGCGTCGAACGTGAGGCCTTCGCCGGTCCCGAACCCGTCCAGCGAGATCGAGAAGTTGTGAACACGGACTTGGGACATGGCTGCTCCTAGAGGGCACTAACCGGCGGTGACAAAGTCGATCAATCGCTCGACCGCACCGACGACGGTGCCCTCGAGATCCTTGTAACTCTTGACGCTCGCCAGCAGATCGTTCCAGAGGTCGCGCGGTTGGTCGTAGCCGAGCGCGGCGCACACGCCTTCCTTGAACGGCTGACCCTTCGGGATCTCGGGCCAGCGTTCGAGCCCGAGCACCCGCGGCCGAACGGCCGTCCACACGTCGATGTACGGCGTGCCGGTGAACAACACATAGGGACTCGACCAGCGCTGAGCAACCCGCGCCTCTTTGCTGCCAGAGACGAGATGGTCGACCAACACGCCGAGTCGACGCGACGGTCCGGGTTCGAAATCGTTGAGGAACGCCTCGATGTGATCGAGGCCGTCGAGTCGTTCGACGACGACACCTTCGATCCGAAGATCGTCGCCCCACACCCGTTCGAGGAGCTCTGCATCATGGATACCTTCCACGAGGATGCGCGACGCTCGAGCGGTTCGGGCTCGGGCACCGGGAACGGCCACCGAACCGGACGCGGTTCGGGGTGTCGCCGTGGTGTTCGATGGCGCCCGCCGCAGGGTGACAGGCGCGCCGTCGACGACGAACGCGCCGGGCTCGAGCGGGAAGTGCCGGACGAGTCCCGTATTTCCGGCAATCGAAACCTCGTTGGACCGAACCGACTCCACCGTGCCGGAGAATCCACTGCCACGATGCGCGACGCGCATCCCGACGAGGGCATCGACGATTGGGTACCTGGTCGCCAGCCGCTCTCGAGGGCCAACCGGGCCCGCGAGGATGCCACCGGAGATCTGCCGCGAGTTCACGACTGCGAATGTAGCTAGGCGTCCGCTTCAGGATGGACACTGTTGGCTCGCTCGTCGTCAGTCTTCGCTGAGTCGAGCCGGGAAGCCGCCCGTCGCGATCGGACCCCATCGTTCGATCGTCAGCCGAAGCAGGCTCTTGCCCTGACGCATCATGGCCGTTCGATACTCGTCCCAATCGGGATGCTCGCCCGAGATGGACCGGTAGTAGTCCACCAACGCGTCGAGCGCGTCGGGAAGTTCCACCACATCCAAGGTTCCCCACACCTCTACCCAGGGACCGTTCCATTCATCGGAGAGCACGACGGCCGCTCCCGCCGGACTCCGGCGTGCGTTACGGACCTTGGCGCGTTCCGGATAGGTAGACGTCACGAGACGACCCAGTGCGTCGAGCCCCGCCGTGACAGGTGATGCCTGCGGCGAACCGTCTCGCCGTGTCGTCAACAGGATGACGCGATGCCGCGTGCGCACGAACTCTTCGAGTCCGGTGCGATCGACTTGCGTGTTCGTGGCGATCGAGCGCGGCGACATTCGCTCACAATAAGGAATCCCCCGTCAACGCAGAAGGCCCGGCGCTTGCGCACCGGGCCTTCATCCCATTTTCGTTGGTGGCGGGGGCAGGATTTGAACCTGCGACCTTCGGGTTATGAACCGGCCCACCGTCGTGACTTCTGGTCCCGTTTACTCCCGTGCATTACGGCTGACAAGGCAATTCGCGCGTCCGTAGTGACGTCTACTCCCGTCCTGTCCCACCGAGTCCGGCATTGAACGGCACCATTCACGGCACCACGCGCGATGCATTCGCGCCTGTCGCGCTCAGTATTCAACGTCGAGCGCGTAGCGCAGCGCGCGGTCGAGACCGGCGCAGCCTTGCAGGTCGAGATGACCTACGGGCCGGTCGTCATGCCGCGTGTCTGACGGGACCCCGTTCGGCGGTCCTGCGGACCACCCTCCGGGGGTCCGTCAGTGGGCCTCAACCGCCGACGTAGATCTCGTCCGCGTCGAAGATCGTGAAGGTCGTATTCGCCATGACTTCCGACGCGACCCCGGCGGCCTGGAACGCGGGGAACAGCAGCTCGGCCTCGAAGCGATCCGCGTGCGCCTTCGACTCCCAAACGGTCACGACGTGGAGCCCGCTCTCGTCGGAGCCGACCGCCTGGACGAGCAGACCCGCGATATTCGCGGGCGGGTCGTACTTCTCGGCGACCTGACGGAAGTTGTCGATCGTCATGCCGCGCGCTGCGGCGATGTGGACGTAGGGCATAACTGTCCTGCCTCTCTTGGAGCGATACTGGGCAAGACCGACGGTACGGATTCGCGGCGTCCCGGCCATCGACCGAACTACTCATCGCACTACTCATTCGGGCGTGTTTGCGCTGCTTCCGTGTTAGCCCACACTGCGATCTGGCTCCGGTTGTCGAATCCCAGCTTGGTGAGGATGTGCTGCACGTGGTTCTGCGCGGTGCGCTCCGACACATACAGCGTCTCGGCGATCTGCCGGTTGGTCAGCCCCTTCCCCACCAGCACGGAGACTTCTCGTTCGCGCGGGCTCAGCCCTGAAGCGGATGCGACGGGTGAGACACGCGACCGGAGGGCATCGATCCGCTCGACGAACGGAACCATGCCGAGTCGCTCGGCGTTGGGCGCGGCAACACCGAGCACGCGCAGCGCGCGCCCACGGTCGCCCGACCTATCCCGGCGAAGGAGTGCGTCCGCGAGCTCGACTGATGCCTGCACCGAGAAGCCGGGTGCCCCGATTTCGCCGCAGATGCCGGTCGCGATCTCGAGATCCTCGATGGCGGCGTCGAGATTCCCGAGCGCGGACGCGGCGCGACCGAGCTGGAGCTCGACGGGACCGAGATAGACGCCGGCGCCCGCGCCGTTGGCGACGTGGCGACCGCGAAACGGTTCGAACCGGGTGGCCAGGTACGCGACGTCGTCACGCTTTTCGAGCGCGATCGCGACTGGGAGTCCGTGTGCCCAGCACGCCAATCGCAGCGCGGCGGACGGGTTCCACGACCGGACGGGACCAGCCTGTTCGTAAGCGCGCACCGCGCCGTCGCGATCACCCTGGTCCAGAGCGATGAGCGCGAAGGTGAGCGCGGGAAACACACTGACTACGCGGCTACTCGCGCCGGAACCGTGGGCCAGGTGCGCAGGAATCTGCGCCATGAGCCCGCTCGAGCCCGAAGCGTCGAAGCCGATATGCATCCCCACCGCGCCCAGGATCGCCGCGTAGGTACCGAAGGCGAGCGGATGACCCATGTCGTTGATGAGCGCGAATGCGTCGGCGCCGATGCTGATCGCTTCGGTGAATCGGCCCGTCGCCTGCGCCAGCGTCGCGGAGTATTCGAGGAGATGCCATTGTGCCAACGGGCCGCGCACGCGTTCGACGCAGATCGCGAGATCCGCGAGCTCCCGCAATATCATGGCGAGCTGTCCGCTCTCGAACATCGTGTCGAGTCGCCAGAGCCGGCCCCACATCTCGACGGACGCGCTCCGTTGTTCAGCCGCGGCTTCGAGCATGCGTGACGCGAGCACGACGCGTTCTGCCGCGCCTTCTGGTCCGCAACAGGCGAGCTGGCGGGCGCGTAGCGCCTCGACGAGTGTGGCCGGATCGCTCTTCGACTCGGCGAGATCGAGCGCGTCTCGGCTGACCTCCAGGGCCCGCTCGTACTCCCCGCGGTACATCAGGGCTTGCGCGTAACGGCTCAGCACCCGGGAACGCAGATCGTCGGTCAACTCCCTTCCGACGAGCGCCTGCTCGCAGATACGAAGAATCTCGCTGTCCCATTCGGTGACGCCCGTGGCTTCCATCGCCAGCGCGGCGACCGCGAGCGAGGCGCGATCGCCAACACGTTCCGCCGCGTCGAGCGATCTCGACGACCGCGTCATGCGACGCGGCAAGATCGCCGCTCCGGTACAGCGCGCCGGCGAGCGCCAGCTCGAGTAGAACGCGATCGGTCTCCGAGATCTCGCCCTCGCCGATCGCCAGCGCCGCCCGGTAGAGGCGCACCGACTCTTCGAACGCGAGATCCTCTGTAGCAGCATCAGCGGCCGCCTTGCACGCATTCACTGCGCGGATGCGGCCACCAGGGAGTGAACCCTGGACCCGATGACGCGCCAATGCGGCGAGGTGCGGGCGCAGCTGGCCCTCGAACAGGTGCTCGATCGCGTCGGCCGCGGCGTTGTGCAGGCGCAACTGGTCGGACGCACTCAGCTGCGCGACGACGGCGGAACGCACCAACGCATGGGAAAAGCGATAGTCGCCGGGACGATCGCCGTCCACGAGGAAGCCCGCGGCCTCGCACTCATCCACTGACTCGAGCAACGAGAGCGTCGGGGCATCGAGCATCTGCGCGACAACACCGATCGAAAATCGGTTGCCGGCAACCGCCGCCGCGCGCAGGACACGCCGGCTGTTGTGGGTCATTCGACCGATGCGCCGAGTCGTGCTGTCGAGTACCTCGCCCGGGACCGCGCCGACGGGAGTGGACGATGCATCGGGATGTTCGGCGAGCATGCGCGTGACTTCGCGCAGCAGGAACGGGTTGCCACCCGTTTCCGCGTGCATCGCGTCGGCCTGCTCCGGCGACCCGTCCAGACCGGCCGCCGCCAACAGCTTCCCGATCGCGCGCGGATCGAGACCTCGTAACTCGAGCCGCTCGGCATTCGCATCGCTCGCCAGGGCACGGATCTTGTCGCCGTTCGGATCGTCGGATGGTGACGAGTCGCGACACGTCGCGACGATCAAGATTCGTGTGCCCCGCAACTGTTGCACCACGTGTCCCAACAAGGCGAGCGACGGCGCATCCGCCCACTGCGCGTCGTCGAGGACGAGCATGAGACCAATCGGCTCCGCGGCGCGAGTCAGTCGCTTGCGCACCTCATTGAACAGCACGAAGCGTTGTTCCCGGTCGGACTCCAATCCGTTCGACAGAGCCTCATGCGCAGGTCCATCGAACAGCTGCGCGAGCCGCCAGAGGCCGTACGGCGGTGAGCTGTCCCGATCGGTCGAGCGAGCCCACGTCACGGGGATACCGCGAGCCAGCGCGATTGCGGCGACCTCCTCGGCGAGCCGCGTCTTGCCGATGCCGGCCTCACCGATGAGCAGAACCAAGCGCCCGCGCCCGGCGGCCGCCTCGTCGAGCAGGTCGACAACACGCGCCAACTCGCGGTCACGGCCGACGAACGAGCCCGTGGCGGTCTCCTCGACCGGATCAGACACGGCGAAACAGTAACCGCACCGTCATTTCTCGCCCTCGACGCGATCTTCGGGTTGTCGACCCGATGCGATTTCGGTGAGGCGCCTCGTCGACGACGCCTACGCCCCCGAGTCGCGGTACAGAACGACACGCGACGGGAGCAACCGGGGCACGACGACACGAACGCGCCGCGCTGCGTGGCGAAAACGCACGACCTTCGGGTGTGTGCGGCACCACGCTCACGACGCGAATTCGCGATGTCGGCACCAAATCCGGCACCACACGCAGAAGGCCCGGCGCTTGCGCGCCGGGCCTGACCTGCAATTTCGTTGGTGGCGGGGGCAGGATTTGACCCTGCGACCTTCGGGTTATGAGCCGGCCCAGTGCCGTACCTTCTGGACCCGTCCACTCCCGTGCAGTACGGCTGACGAGGCCATTCGCGCGACGGTCGTGACGCCCACTCCCGTCCTGTCCCGCCCAATCCGGCGATGAACGGCACCATTCACGGCACCATCCGCGGCGCGAAATCAACAACGACAGCCGCAGCACAGGAAGCGTTGCGGGCAGATCGCCCGCTCACGGCGCCAACTTCGAGGCCTCGAGCCTGTTCGGTTCAGCCGGTGAACGCGGCGACACCAACGATGGGCGCGGGCGGCGGGTTGTCAGCGAGACTGCCAGCGAAGCGCGTGTTGGAGAAGTCGAAGATGCCACCGTCGGCGGCGACCATGAGATATCCGTTGCCGAAGTGCACGAGTCCGTTGACGGGTTGGTTGAGGTGAACTGCACCCATCGAACCGCGGAACGGCGCGTCGAACGCGAACACGCCGCCGTCGGAGGCGACGAGCCAGTAGCCGCGGTTGTCATGTGTGGGTGAGATGCCGACAACGGGGCGGTTCAGTCGCATTGCGCCTGTGGAGCCGTGGAAGCGCGCATCCCCGAAACTGAAGACGCCGCCGTCGGAGCCGACCATGTAGTAGCCGTGGCCGGAGGGGGTGGCCACGGATGCGACGATCGGGCCATTGAGGACGGTATGGCTCATGTCGCCGTAGGAGCGGGCGTCGCCGTAAGCGAACAGGTGTCCCGTGTTGGTGAACAGCAAGTAACCGTTGCCGGTTGGTGTCGCAGAGATCGCGCTGACACGTTCAGCGGGTTGGAGCGGTGGGTGTCCGCCGTGATCGTGCGCCGCGCCGAAGTGGCTTACGTTTCCGGCGGCGTCGGTGACCCAGTAGCCGCGGCCGTCGCGTCGGGCCGCGATCGCGACTGCCGCACCGCGCGCGTCGCCGAGATGATGGGCGTCACCGAAGCCGTAGACGCGCCCATCCGTGCCCAGCATCCAGTAACCCGACGACACCGCCGGCACCACCACCGGAGCCACATAAGTGAACCGATCAGCCACCGACGCCGCACTGTTCCCACCAGGCGTCGTCACCGTCACATCCACCGCACCCACAGCACCAGCTGGCGAGGTCGCAGTAACCAACGTCGCCGACAAGAAGCTGAACGACACCGCCGCCGTCGACCCGAACTTCACACCCGTCACACCCGTCAGGTTCGTACCCGTGATCATCACGACCGTGCCACCAGCAGTCGAACCCGACGACGGCGAGACCGACGACACCGCCGGCACCAAGACCGGAGGCACTGTCGTCGTAGTGGATGTTGTGGTCGTCGTTGCCGGCTCGGTCGTGGACGTCGTGGTCGTCGAGGTGGTCGTGGGGGTGACTGGGTTCGATGCCGCGGATTGGCTGCCGGTGCCGATCGTGTTGGTCGCCGCGACTTTGAACGTGTAGGTCCCGCCGTTGGACAACCCGGTGACGGTCTGAGTAGTGGCGGTCGAGTTGAACGTCTGAGCGGCCTGGGCGACAGCACCGATGTAGGGGGTGACGACATAGCCGGTGATCGGTGACCCACCATCTGAAACCGGCACGGACCACGACAGCCCGGCCTGGCCGTCACCCGCAGTGGCGGTCCCGATCGTCGGCGCGCCCGGCAGGCCCGGGTTCGAGCTGTCGCAGACCGGCAGTGTGCACTGGGGGTAGTCGGCGGTGCCGCTGCCACCAGGGCTGCCGGCGACGCCGGGCAGACCTGCCGGTCCGTCGACCCCCTTGGCTCCATCACCGCCATCTGCGCCCCCGCCGATGACGTGGGACCCTCCGCCGCCTCCGATCCCGCCGCCGCCTCCGAGGCCACCGGGCCCACCGCTGCCACCGGAGCCGCCGCAGCCCTGGCCAGACCTGCCGGTGCACGGCGCGAGGCCGCCGGCCCCGCCGACCACGACATCGGATGTGGCGTAGGTGTTGCGAAGGTACGAGGCCGCGTCCTGGGTCGTCGAGAGGCCGCCGCCACGCGCGGTTCCTCCCGTTCCACCGCTGCCAGCGTTGCCGCCGGCGCCGCCATGGCCACCGTTCCCGCCGGCGCCACCAGCCGCGCCACTGCCGTTCGATCCCGCATCGGTCGCGCGACTTCCGCCACCGCCGCCCGAGCCGGCGTCTCCTCCGGGGGACCCCGTCGAGCCGTCTCGACCTCGGGTGGCCGGACCCCCGTCGCCGCCGCGGGCCGCGTCTATTTGGATCGTCGTGTCCTCAAGACCGAACGTGCCCTCGTTGTGGATGGCGCCGCCGGCCGCCGAACCGCCCGCTCCGCTCCAACCATTCGGGCCCACGGTCGCCGCCGCCGAACCGTTGCCTCCTGCGGGGCCGAAGCCACCCGAACCGCCAGAACCGCCAGAACCGCCAGGCGAACCGTTGCCGCCGATCCCGCCTGGGTTGCCGGAGCCGCCGCCGTATCCCCCGGTGCCACCGATGCCACCGATGCCACCTTGGGCGGTGTCGCCGACGATGAGCGAGCCGTGGATGGTCACATCACCCGAACTGAACACCCCGCCGCCATAGGCCGGGCCTCCCGCACCTCCGATGCCGCCAGCCCCGCCGGCGATGTTGCCACCACTGGGACCACCGGAGCCTCCGTTGGAGCCGAACCCGCCGGCGCCCGTTGCGCCGCCGCCGCCGCCCGATCCACCCTGGCCCCCCGACGTCGCGGTGCTTCCGGTGCCGCCGGAGCCCCCGCTGCCCCCGCTGCGACCGTTGCCACCAGGACCGCCGGCTCCGCCCCGGGCGGTCATGCCCGAAATCTGGACCGTGGTCAGGGAGAGGTGGCCTGTGGGTTCGTTGGCGATCCAACCGCCGCGGCCGGCTCCGCCCGCTCCACCGGTGCCGCCCGGGGCACTGGCACCGCCGGCACCGCCGGGCAGGCCGCTGCCACCGGCGGCGCCTGACCCACCGGCGCCGCCGTCGGTCCCGCTGCCCGTCGCTCCTGCACCCGAGGTCGGTTGTCCGGGGACGCCGCCGCGCCCGGCCTGTCCGCCCCGTCCTCCCTGACCTTGGTATGCGCCGGCGCCCCCGGCGCCGCCGAAGGCCCGAGACGCGCTGAAGGTGTACCCGTTGGCCTCCGTGAAGGTGGCCGTGCCCGAGTTGAGCACCGAACCGCCGGCCGCGGAACCACCCGCGGCTGCTGGAAGACCTGGTGTAGTGGGGCCGCCGTCACCGCCCGAGCCCGACGGCCCACCGCCGCCACCTGCGGCGCCGGACGCGCCGCTTCCGGTCGGTTGTCCGCCATAGCCGCCTTGGCCGCCCTCGCCCCCCGTTCCACCCATGCCGCCAGTACCGGAACCACCCGGGCTACCGCCATCGCCGCCGAGCGTCAGGTCGCCGCTGAACGCGACATTGGTCGCAACGAGCGTCCCGCTGTTGTCGATCGATCCACCCGTGGCGTTGCCGCCAGCGGAGCCCGCGCCCGGATTCCCACTCGCACCGCCGACGCCTCCATTGCCGGCGCCCCCGCCGGCGCCACCGTCCTTGCCGCTGCCCGTTCCAGCTGTACCCGACCCGCCGAACCCGCCCGTGCCGCCGTCACCGGCCTGGCCGCCAGCGCCTCCGCCACCGCCGGTCGCGCCGGTCGCGCCATTGACAACATTGAGCGCGAAGCTCCCACCAACGATCGTCAGGCTCCCCTTGTTGTCGATCGCTCCGCCGCTGGCGGCGCCCGCGGACCCGGCCAGGCCCCCCGGCCCGCCTGGTCCACCCGTTCCGCCCAGCGCGCCAACCCCAGCGTCGCCGCCACGGCCCGGGTCGTCTCCGACAGCGCCGTCACCGCCACTACCCCCGTAGCCACCCGCGCCTGCGAGCCCGCCGCTCCCACCGGCGCCGCCCGGGCCCGGTCGACCTCCGACCGCGCTGTTGCTGGTGAAGGTCACCGAGGTGAGCGTCAAGGTCCCCTGGTTCTCGATCGCTCCGCCCCGGCCGTCACCCCCTGCTCCACCCGCGCCGCCTGCCCCGCCGATCGCACCCGCCCCGCCGATCGCACCCGCCCCACCCGTGCCACCGTCGAGGCACTTCTGCTGGGTGAGCGCATCGGTCCCGCCTCGCGCCCCGGCACCTCCGCCGCCCGCCACGCCGCCCGCACCCCCGATGCCGCCCTGGCCGCCCGCCCCACCGGCCCCGCCCGTGACCTGGTTGCGCGAGAAGGTCACCTCGATGAGATCGGCCCGGCCGCTTGAAATAAGCATCGAGCCACCAGTGGCCTCGGCTCCGGACTCAGCCGCGGTGCCCGAACCGCCCGGGGTGCCCGACCCGCCCGCCGAACCGGCGCCACCGGGATCAGCCGAACCGTCCAGCCGACAATGACCCGCGGTGCCTGCGCTGCCCGACTGCCCGAAGTCCCCCACATTGCCGTTGCCACCCGGCAACCCGTTGCCACCGGACCCGCCGGTCACTGCGCCCCCAGACAGCGTGATGCCACGCAAGGTGAGGTGACCACCCTGGACGATGAAGTGGCGGTTTGACCCGAGCCCATCGAGGACCACGCTGAATCCGGTTCCCACGACCGTCACATCCAGGCCGGACCCGATGATGATCGGCGAGTGCAGCGGCACGCTCGCGCAGCTGACCCCGAACGTCACCGTTCCCCCCGCAGCCACCGCTGCCCGGAAGGGGGCCTCGTCACACGACGTGAGCGTGGCCGAAGCCGACGCCGGACTGGACGGGACCGTCACCACGGTCACCGCCGCCACCAACGAGGCGACCGAAAGAAGCCCCCACCTCACCGGGTAACGTCGCATCTCGGGCTCCCCGCCGAACCCACAGGCCCCACACGAGGATCGGTGGGAGGCGAACGGTCACATCATTGAACCACACGATCGGGTCGAGCGCCCCGAGGGCCGAGAACTCATCTTCGTTGGGTTTTTGGGTTGTTCGCCATCGGTCCACTCGTCCGGTTGCCGACAGGCTCGCTCATCCCCTCGCCACGGCTGGCCCGACGCCACGCGGGCCGACCGGTTGAACGGTTTGCCCAAGTACATCGTGTCGTCTACCGCCAACGAAGCGCACTGGGGCAACGGAACGGTTCTCCGCGGCGACGTCGTGACCGCGGTCGCGAAGCTGAAACGGGACCTCGACGCGGATGGACGCTCCGCCGCGGCGGGCTGCCCGGCGATCGCGAGCCGATGGTCGCGGATCGGCGTCTCACGCCAGCGCGTGCAGTCCGGCGGCGGTGAGCACGTATTCGGGAGCAGCGGTCGCCGGGTCTGCGAGTACCAGATCCACGAGTGCCGACCCGGCGATCTCGGGAGTCAAGAGGTCTCCCATCTGCTGCAGGTAGGCCTCTTCGGTCTGCCCGCTGCGCGCCGCGTACGCACGAACTCCCCTCCTACCCACGTCACCGAACGGAGTCATCCTGGGCATGACCGCGGTGACGGTGATGTCCAGCCCGGCGCGGCGTGACTCGTCTTGGGCGTACTCGGCGATGAATCGTTGCGTGGCCTTGGACCCGGCGTAACCACCGCTGGCCGGTGATCCGTTGAGGGCAGCGCCGCTACTGACCACCACCACCCTGCTGCCGCGCCGGAGAGGTTGGAGGAGTGCCTCGCGCAGCCAGCTGAACGCGATCTTGACATCACTATGCCAGTTGACGGAGAACGTGTCCCACGTGTGGTGCTGGAGGGGACGCATCACAGGGTTGGCTCCGGCGACCAGGATGAGTACGTCCGGCTCGTACTGGTCCAGCAGGCTCCAAGCAACCGTCGTGTCGGCCGCGTCGGCGACCTCGGTTCGGATGTTCGCGCTTGTGGCGGCGAGCTCGGCGAGCGCGGGGACGTTGCGGGCAACCGCGACTACTGGAGCGCCGGCCTCGGCGAACGAGCGTGCGATACCACGTCCCAGGCCCCGGCTCGTGCCGACGACCACGGTTGTTCTGCCCGACAGGTCAGTCACGATCGTCCTCCTTCGTCTTCGCGCCTTGGTGGTTCATTGGCTGTCGTACTCGTCGTGGCGGCGCCACCAGAGGCCGGTCTCGTTGCGCCCGAGTGGCGCGTGGTCGAGCCACGGGTACATGCCCCAGATGCGTCCACTCCGCGCTCGTACGACGAATAGGTGTGGTAGACGACGCCGCCGTCGAGCGCGAACGCGCTGACGCCGGGTCCTTCTCGCCGGTACGTCGGCCAGTCCGTTCCGACACTCGATGTGATCGCGGAGATGAACGGGTTCTCGGCACCTTCCGGCATCCGCAGGTCCGTGGCGCGGTAGTTGTAGTCCACGACACCCGCGTCCCACTCCTGGTCGGTGTGGGTGACGTGGAAGTCGTAGTTGAAGTCGCTCTCGGACGAGGACGCCCAGGGAAAGCTCCAGCCCATCCGCTGCTTGTACGCCTGCAGTTTCGGGAGCGGGGCCCGCGACACCACGTAGAGCGTCACGTCGTGATTCGCGAGGTGGACGACGGAGCCGTTGAAGCCGTCGGCGATGGCCGAGCACGACGGGCACCCCGCCGTGTATTCAGGCGCCGAACATGAAGTGATAAATGAGGAGCTGAGAGCGTCCCTCGAAGAGGTCGGCGAGGGATGCTGAGCCGTCGTCGGTGTCGAAGCGGTAGTCCTTGTCGACTCGAACCCAAGGCAGGTCCCGGCGCTGTCGCGCGAGCTCGTCGCTCCGCCGGGTCAGCGCCTTCTCGGCCTCGAGCAGGTCCAGCCGGGCGGCCAGCCACTCTTCACGTGTACCGGTCTTGTGGTCGGTCATTGTTCCTCTCTCTTGTCGTGAGAACACTTCGGTGGTGGATCTCACCACTCATGCGAGATGTCATCGGCGCCTCGATTCCAGGCACCGACGACGGGGAGATGACAATCAGGATTCCGAGCCCGACGATCGCGAACGCCAGCGAGAGGTCGATGGCGGCTTTCGCAGGCAGAACCTTCTGGGCGACGATCGGGACGGTGATCACAAACATCCACGCAACACTCATGACGCTCACCGCGACCAGCACGAGCATCAGCCCGATGCTCGAGCCAACGCAGCACAGCCCGAAGTCGAATCCAGTCCCGACGCCGTCGAGACAGCGCCGCCGGAACCGCTGCTTGAGCGGCGTGAATTCGTAGACACCTGCCGCGATCACAGCGATGCCGGCCGCGACGTATCCGTGCGGTCGATACAACGCGAACACGGCGGCGCCGACGAGCGTCCAAACGGCGAGGTAGGACCCGACGAACAGCGGCACGCTGCGCGCGCCGCGGGCATGAGCGCGTGCCAATACTGCGGGAACCGCACTCGGCAGCATCATCGCCGCCATCATCGAAACCCACACGCCGATAAAGAACCGGAACGACCCGAGCCGGGTCGCTACGCCCATATCCATCCCGCGCATTTGCCAGATCGCGACGACCCACGCCGCGACTGCGACGCCGAGCGTCGCCGTCAGCGCGGCCGCCATCGCGGGCGTCTTGGCGCTCGTCATGACGGCGACGCGCGATGTCATACGAGACCCGCGTACTCACGTTCGAGCGCCTTCGCCGTGCCGTTCCGCCAGCTCGCGGCGATCGATGCCGACATCGGATCCGGAAAAATGTCCTCCTCGCCGTTTTCCAGTCCGTCGAAGATGGCTCGTGCAACGGACTCAGGAGAAGCCTTCGGTATGTCGAAGCCTCGGGTCATGTCGGTATCCGTCGGACCTGTGAGGGCGGCGTGCACCGTCACCCCCTGGCTGGCGAGCAGCGCCCGCAGCGATTGCGTCAGGTTGAACGCAGCGGCCTTTGAGATCGCGTAGGCAGGAGTGATCGGAAAGGGGGCGAGGGCCATCGTCGACACGTTGTTGACGATGGCGCCGCGAGAACGCGTCAGCAGCGGGAGGAACGCGTGGGTCACCCCGTACGTGCCGAACAGGTTGACCGCGAGATGCTGTTCGAGCACAGCGCGATCGCTGAGGTCATCGTAAAGAGCGATGCCGGCGTTGTTGATGAGAACGTCGAGAGATTCGACCTGCTCGACCGCGGCCTGGATCTGCGCCGCGCTCGTCACATCGAGCGTCAGGGGCGTGACCCGCCCGTTCGAGTGGGTCCAATGTCGGCGCGTCCCGGCGTATACCCGCCGCGCGCCTCTCTGCAAAGCCTCCTCGACCAGTGCCTGACCGATGCCGCGATTGGCGCCCGTCACCAGAACTGCTTTGTCGGCGATTCTCATCGTTCCTCCAAGATCACGGCTGGCCGTCCCCGGCCGGGAACGGCTCCTCGAATAAGTCGTGTTCGGCGGCGAGGGCGCCGACGTACTTGCATCACGCTAGCGATCGTAGAGGAAGGACTAGTGTGATGCAAGTAGAAAGCGGTAGAATGAAGGCATGCTTGGCAAGACGTACGAAGGACAGGATTGTTCGGCGGCCCGAGCGCTCGAGATCGTGGGCGAGCGTTGGAGTCTGCTGATCATTCGCGACGCGCTTTATGCCGGACGGACGCGGTTCTCGGAATTCCAGCGAAGCCTCGGCATCGCTCCCAACGTGCTCGCGGCGCGTCTGGCTTGGTTCGTCGAGGCGGGCCTGATGACAACGGAGCCCATCTCTGACGACTCAGATCTTTCGGAGTACCGGCTCACCGAGAAGGGGACGGAGTTGGCACCCGTGGTCGTTGCCTTGACGGCGTGGGGCGAGCGCTGGGTTGAGCCGATCGGACCGATCGTGTACAAGCACCGAGAGTGCGGTGGTCTTGTCAGCCAAATCATCACCTGCGATTCGTGCGGTGAAGAGGTCCCGCCGGCCGATGTCGTGGTCCAGCTCCGCGCCGCACGACGGTCGCGGCCGTCAGCGAGGCGTCGCTAACGCCGCGCCGACGTCGCGCGCGCGTCCCGAAAGTCAATGCGACCCGGCGAGTTCGATGATCTGAACGTAACTTCCATCGGGATCGATCAGGGTCGCGAACCTCCCCCCTGATCGCTGCTCGAGCTCGACGAGCCAGGTGACTCCGAGATCGTTCAGTCGGGCCACGACACTGGGGCCGTCTTCCACGTGGAAGTTCACGATCGTTCGGCCCGGCTCCGCGGTCCCGTCGGCCAGGTCGGTCCGCTCGTTGAAGACCAGCATCACTGGACCGATGTGCAGTCCGCCTGTCTCCGGCTGATCAGGAGCGAAGGCCGCTCGGTACCAAGACCGCAGACGGTCGGGATTGCTGCTGCCGATCAGAATGCTTCCGACAATGGGCGTCGTCATGATCATTTCCTCCAACGGTGAGAGTGGTGGGTGTAAAGAAACACTTGGCTCAACGGCGCGTTTGAGAGCAAGCAGCGCCAGGCGCCAGAATTCGTCGAGCGACAACCCGCGTCGGGTTGGCCTTGGCCTGGACGTCTGCAATCGGGTGTGGTCGTCATCGGAGTGACCCGCGGTCGTCATTCGCGCGCCTCGGCGAACGCCGGCACGAGGCCGACGACGGAGACGTCTTCGACAAGGCGACGTCGCCGCGTCACGGCGAGCGCCGCCAGGACACCAACGGCGGAGAACGCTGCAGCAACCCACAGGGCAGACCGGAATCCGTCGACGAAGATCGCAGACGACGTGTAGACGCCGGGTCTCGTGAACACCGAGGCGAGCACGGCGACGCCGAAGACGCCGCCAAGTTCTCGGACGGCGCTGTTCGTGCCGGAGGCGACGCCGACCTCCCCGAGCGGCACGGACGCGACGACCTCGTTGGCTACGGTGGGGAACACCAACGAAATGCCCACGCCGGCAACGGTGAGCGCAGCGCCCACCGGCAGATAGCCGACGTGGGCCTTGGCGATGACGGCGAGCCAGCCGAGCCCGATCGCTTGTAGGAACAAGCCCGCCGTCATGAACGGCCGGTTCCCGTAGCGATCTGCGAGCTTGCCGACGATCGGCGAGACGACCATCGGAGCTCCGGTCCAGGGCAGCAATCGAACTCCGGTTTGCAGTGGCGTATGGCCCTGCGCGGACTGGAAGAACTGCGACATCAGGAACAGCGCACCGAACAGCGCGGCGAACATGAAGAAGCTGACAGTGTTCGAGGCCGAGAAGCTCCGTTCGCGGAACATCTCCAGCGACAACATCGGGCTCGTCGCATGGCGCTCCCACCACAAGAACACGACGACCACTGAGGCTCCCGCGATCATCGAGACGATGACCTCTGCACTGGCCCAGCCGACCGTGTTGGCCCGAACCAGCCCCCACGTGATCCCGAAGAACCCTGCGCCGGCCAAGAACAGTCCGGGGCCATCCAAACGGGGCCTCGGCCCGAAACTCTCGCTCAGCAACCTTGCCGAGAACGGAATCAGCGCGACGCCGATCGGGATATTGAGCCAGAAGATCCAATGCCAATTGAATCCTTGCACGACCGCGCCGCCGACGACCGGTCCGGCGGCTACGGCCAAGCCGGTGATGCCGCCCCATATACCGATAGCCATGCCTCGCTTTTCGGGTGGAAACGCTTCGCTGATCAACGTGAGTGTCAACGGAAACACCATTGCCGCTCCCCCGCCCTGCACCGCGCGGGCGGCGATGAGAGCGCCAACACTTGGTGCCAGTGCTGCCGCCGCCGACGCGGCGGTGAAGACACCCAAGCCGACGCAGAACATTCGCCGCCGGCCGAACCGGTCACCTAAGGCGGCGCCGGTCAGCAGCGAGGTCGCGAACGCGAGGTTGTAGGCGTTCACCGTCCATTCAAGGTCCGAGAGGCTGCCATGCAGCGACACGCGGATCACGGGAAGTGCAGTAGTCACGACGAGCGTGTCCAGCGCCGTCATGAAGACGCCAAGCGAAGCGAGCACCAGCGTCCACGCTCTTCGCGGCGGGACCTGCAGTCCACGAGCATTGCCTATCGCCTCGGTCATGACCATCCCTTCACGGCATGTACTTGCATCACGCTAGCTAGTATGCCGAGGTCACTAGTGTGATGCAAGCAGATTGTTCGAGCGGCTGAACCAAGGGGAGAGCAATGATCGCCCGAGTCTGGAAGGGAACCGTCCGCCGAAACGACGCCGACGCGTACGCCGGCTACATGCAAAACACCGGCGTTGCCGGCTACGCCCGAACGCCGGGCAATCAGGGCGTCTGGATGCTCCGACGGAACGTCGGCGAGACCACAGAGTTCATGATGCTCACGCTGTGGGAGTCGATCGACGCGATCAAGACGTTCGCGGGAGAGAACTACGAGATCGCTGTGTTCTATCCCGAAGACGATCGCTACCTGACCGAACGAGACGGATGCGCGACCCACTACGAGGTCGACACCTACGTTCGACCTTGATGCTGAATCCGAAGCCGGACAAGATCGTCAGTCGAGGTGATCTCTGGACGGCAGTGTTCGACGAGGTTCGCCTGGTCGTCGTGCTTGCCAGAGTCGGTAGAAATGCTCTTCAGTGTGTGGTCGCGGTCAAGCGAGCCAACGAAGATATCTCGGGTATCGCCGTGGAAGTGGATCTCGGACTCAATGACCTCGTCGTCCGCGTCGCACTGCCCAGACCCGGTCGGATCAACTGCACGTGGATGCTCACGGCGTCGCAAGATGATCTCGTCGAAAAGGTGGGGACGTTGAGTCCCGCAAGACTCAACGAAGTCGAGAATCTGATTCTTATGGAGGAGCACGGATCCGCGTGAGCGTTAGCGCATATTCTCCTCCCGCTCATGCAGATCGTCGAGCAGCGCGACGGATCAGGTCAGCTGCGCGACGAGATCGACGGCGGTTGAGTGCCCGCGACACCTTCGGAGCGCACTGGGTCGGGACTCCTCGTCGCTCGCCTACGGCGACGTTCCCGACGGCTTGCGACCTCGCGTCAGCTCTGCACCGCACGGGCTCATGCAGATCGCGAGCGAGACGACCATCGGGTTATCCGCCCGATGCGATTTTCGCCGCCCTTCATCGTCGACGCCGCTCGCCCCGTCGACCTCGGGGACGGAACGACACGCGACGGGAGCAACCGGGATACGACGACACGAACGCGCCGCGCTGCGTGGCGAACACGCGCGACCTTCGGGTTGTACGGCACCACTCCGACGACGAATCCGCCGCATTACGGCACCATTTTCGGCACCACACGCAGAAGGCCCGGTGCTTTCGCACCGGGCCTGACCTGCAATTTCGTTGGTGGCGGGGGCAGGATTTGAACCTGCGACCTTCGGGTTATGAGCCCGACGAGCTACCAGACTGCTCCACCCCGCGGCGGACCATGCATGGTACTCACGCCCGCGCGTCCGACCAAGTCGACGCTCAGGAGGCCGGCAGGAAGCTCTGCTGACCCTCGGCGTGCTCGCCCCGGACCGCGTCGTACGGGTCCCGGAGATCGCCGTAGTAGCCAAGCGCGTACGCGCCCCGCTGGTAGCCGGCCAATCGCGCGAGGTTCTCCGGGAGCTCCCGCGCGACCTCGGGCGGGCACGCGAGGTACTGGTTCTCCTCCTGGCGGAGCCACGACAACGTGTAGCCGACGTTGATGCCGCGCCGCGGTGCGCGGAACGGTTGGCACCGCCACCGTGGTAGAGCGAACCGACGTACAAGAGCACCGACCCCTTCGGCATCTCCGCCGCGACGGTCTCGTCGACCGTCGGCCGCAACTTGTCCTGCCATCGATGGCTGCCGGGGATGACGCGCGTCGCACCGTTCTCCTCGGTGAAGTCGTTCATCGCCCACATCGTGTGGCACTCGACCTCGAACCCGGCGGGGAAGGGGAAGAAATCGAACGCCCACTGATCGCGGTGCACGAGCTGGGCCGGCTCGCCCGGACCAATCTCGATCACCTGGGTGAGATGCAGCTGATAGCTCGTCGCGTGATCGCCGAGCACGCGATCGAGCGCGCCGAGAACGCTCGGGTGCGCGGCGAGCAGACGAAAGTCGCGCGATCGCGCGAGCAGTGCACCGGTTCGGCGCGTGTTGAGTCCGGTGAACTCGTCGCCGCCCAGAGGCGTCTCGCCGAGGAAGGGTTCGAGCTCGGCCCCAATGGCGTCCATCAGCGCCTCGGTGACGAGGCGCTCGACGACGACACAGCCCGAAGCGCGCAGTGCGGCTTCGATCTCGTCGACGGTCGCGTCGCCGCCGACCCTCGGCACTTCCAGCGAACCAGCCACACGTACCCCCGTCCGGTATCGAACAACGGGAGAACGCTACCTCGCTACGAGATGAGCGTCAGCTGCGCATTCACCCGGTTCAGCAGCTCGCGAGGACTGAACGGCTTGAGCATGTAGTCGTTCGCGCCGAGGGCGAAGCCGCGCTCGGCATCGGCGTCCTGCGCCTTGGCCGTGAGCATGACGATCAGCAGCGACCGCGTCCGCTCCTCGCCACGCAATCTCGCGAGCACGTCGAAGCCCGAGAGCCCCGGCATCATCACGTCGAGCAGCACGAGATCGGGCTTCGTGTCCGAAACGAGCTGCAACGCGTCGTGACCGTTCGTCGCCGTGCGCACTTCGTGGCCGTTGTGCACGAGCTTGTACTCGACCAGGTCCCGCACGTCGGGATCGTCGTCAACGACAAATATCAAACCCACTTCTCTCACCTCGATCCGCGGCGTCGATCACGAAGCCACTCTGTGTCTGACCGGAGCTTCGGTCCGATCGCTCGCGTGCCGGCGGTTCCGGAGTTGGCGTACGGGAAGGCGCAGCGTGAACGTGCTTCCCTGGCCTTCTATCGACATCACCTCGACGGTGCCCTTGTGACCGTCGACGATCTGCTTCACGATGTACAGGCCCAGCCCGGCGCCGAGTGTCTCCCGCCGCCGTTCGCCCGTCGCGTCGAAGAACCGCGTGAAGAGCTGGTCGAGTTCGTCGACCGCGATGCCTACGCCGCTGTCGCGCACGTTGATCACGATCTCGTCGGCATCGGAGCGGGCAAAGAGGTCGATGCGACCACCGCCGGGACTGAACTTGATCGCATTCGCGACGACGTTGTGAAGGGCACGTTCGATCTGGCTCTCGTCGGCGACGAGCTCGAGACCCGGCTCGACACTCACGCCGATCTCCAAGGACCCGTCGGCCAGCGGCGACGCGAGCGCGTCGCACACACGCCGGATCACCGCAGCGACGTCGACCGGCCCGAGCTTCGGTTCGAACGCGCCGGCTTCGATACGCGACATCGTCGCCAAATTGGAGGTCAATACCAGCAGTCGCTCGCTGTTGCGTTCCACGATTCCCAACATGCGTCGCTGTTCCGAGGTCACCGACTCGTCCGATTCGTCGGTGAGGAGCTCGATGTAACCCAACACGTTCGCGAGTGGGCCGCGTAGCTCACGCAACACCTCCGACAAGAAGTCGTTCTTCGCCCGGTCGAGCACGCCGAGGCGCTCGACCATCTCGTGCTGCAGCTCGAACGCGCGCGCGTGGTCGAGCGCCCGCCCGATCTCACGCGCGAATCCTTCCATCAGGATCACTTCGCTATCGGTCCAGAGCCGCGCAGACCCCTGCTCGCTCGCCACCAACGCGCCCGAGATCCCGCCACCGACGACGATCGGATACTTCAACGCCGACCGCACGGCCAGATCCTCGAACTCCTCCCGTTGCTCCACGCTGAATCGCGCGACGTCGCGCGTGTCGTCGATCACGACCGCGTTGGCGTCGTCGGAGATCCCGACGAGATGGACGAGCACATTCGCCTCGTCGACCGGCGCGACCGACGCGACTGCTGCGATGTCGTCGGACCGTCGCCATTCCGCCGCGATCCGGCCGTTACCGCCACTGAGGAGCCGGATGTGGACGCGATCGACCTCGAGCGCGTCGCCGACCACTTCGACGGCCCGCTGCACCACCTGGTCGCGGTGCAGGGATGCGTGCACGACCTCGGCCAACTCCCGGCGCACCCGCTGATCCTTCGATCGCTCGCTCTCGATGACCCGCAGCCGCGACAGCTCGCACACCATCGTGTTGACCGATTCACCGACGGACTGGATCTCCGCGGCGGCGGCGTCGAGGCGCACGTGCACGCTGAGATCACCGGCGGTGACGGCGGCCAGGGCGCGCCGGAGCACCTCGAGCGGCTGCATCACGGCCCGCGCACTACGCCGGCTGAGTAGCAGCGCGAGCACGACCAGGGCCAGCCCCACGAACACGAGCTCCACTGCGAAGCCGGCTCGGCGCGACGCAGAGCTCGGAATCACGACCACGACGACCGCCGTCGCGATCAGCGCGAGCAGCGCGACGCCGGCGACGAGCTCGAAGCTGCGGGCGAGCGCGGTCGCGAGGAGCGGAGCCTCGGCGACCGCAAGCTCGACCGGCGCGGCGCGGGCATCGGACGCGGGGGTAGCGCGCGGGACGCGGGACTCGGACACGGTGCCAACCCTGTCGCCGGCGCGTCACCATCGCGTCACAGCCGGCCGACCTCCGGGACCGAGACCCCGGACCTTGCCTCGTAGCATCGGGACGTGCGCCTCGATCGCCTCACCGAAGTCGCGCGGTCGACGCGGGCCGTGTTGCGCTCGGGGATCCTGCAGCCGGAACGGCCCGACCGCATCTGGCAGGTTGCCCAGACCGTCCGCCACTGGGGCGTGGGGCTCGCGACCGTGTTTCCCGCCGGCGCCGCCCGTTTCGGCGACCGGACCGCGCTCGTCGACGAGCGGGGCCCGGTCAGCTTCGCCGACCTCGACTCCCGGATCGACGCCATCGGCCGCGGCCTCATCGAGACCGGGGTGCACGCGGGCGACACGGTCGGTGTCTTGTGCCGCAACCACCGCGGCTTCTTCGAGATCACCGGCGCGCTGGCCAAGCTCGGCGCCAACGCGCTGTACCTCAACACCGGTTTCGCGGCACCGCAGATCGCCGGCGTGATGCAACGGGAACGCGCAGTCCTCCTGGTTCACGACGAGGAGTTCGACGGGCTGGCAACCGATGCCGGCATCGAGGCCCGACTCCTCGCGTGGACCGAGGGCGCGGCCCCCGCGGGTGGGACCCGTTCGCTCGACGACCTCGCCACCCGCCACGCCGGCGGCCCACCGTTGACCCCGCCGCCACGCGCCGGTCACACGATCATCTTGACCTCCGGCACGACCGGACCGCCGAAAGGCGCGCTGGTGGCGACTGCACCGCACGCGGGAGCGGGGATCGCCTTGCTCGAGCGGCTCCCCTATCGCGCCCACGAGAAGATGGTCATCGCCGCGCCGTGTTTCCACGCCTGGGGATTCGCGAACG
Source organism: uncultured Actinomycetes bacterium (assembly GCA_963839575.1). Lineage (GTDB taxonomy): Bacteria > Actinomycetota > Acidimicrobiia > IMCC26256 > PALSA-610 > PALSA-610. Next base: position 1,008,319 of record CAWIVQ010000003.1, read on the forward strand.
CGACGACCAGCCTCCTGCTCGGCGACACGATGGTGCTCCAGCGCCAGTTCGATCCCCAACGCGCGCTGGCGCTCATCGCGCAGCATCGGGCCGAGGTCTTCGTGGCGGTGCCCGTGATGCTGATGCGCATGATCGACCTGCCGGACGACGTGCGAGGCCGCTACGACACGTCGTCGTTGCGGTTCGTGCCGCTCTCGGGATCGGCGTTGCCGGGCGACCTCGCGATCCGGTTCATGGACGCGTTCGGCGACGTCATCCACAACCTCTACGGCTCGACCGAGGTCGGATCGGTGTCGGTCGCGACGCCCGCCGACCTCCGGGCCGCCCCCGCGACCGCCGGGCGCCCGCCGCGCGGCACCCACGTTCGGCTCCTCGACGAACACGGCCGCGAGGTTCCCGCGGGCACGAACGGACGCATCTTCGTCAAGGGACCGCTGAACTTCTCCGGCTACACCGACGGCAATTCGAAGGCTGTCGTCGACGGGTTCATGCACACCGGCGACACCGGCCACTTCGATCGTGACGGTCGCCTGTTCGTCGACGGTCGCGACGACGAGATGATCGTGTCGGGCGGCGAGAACGTCTTCCCCCACGAGGTCGAAGACGTCATCGCGCGGCACCCGGGCGTGGTGGAGGCCGCGGTCGTCGGCGTTCCCGACGCCGAGTTCGGAGCTCGGCTCAAAGCCTTCGTGGTCACACGCCCGGGAGCCCGCGTCGACGCCGGCGCGATTCGCGACCACGTCCGCGAGAACCTCGCCCGGTTCAAGGTGCCGCGCGACGTGGAGTTCGTCGATGAGCTCCCCCGGAACGGGACCGGCAAGGTCCTGCGGCGCGAGCTCGAACAGGGCTCCTGAAGCAGCCTCTACTGAGCGAGCAGGGCCTGCGTGTACGCGGTGAGGGTGTTGTTGTCGACGTAGACGTGCTGCGTCCCCGCGTGGATGTCGCGAAAGCATCGCTGCAGGGTTCCGCCATTGCGCAGCGCGGTTGTTCCCGCCCACGTGTACGCGAACCGCGCGGCCTCGGCGGCAACGCGTGTCGCGTAGGTCGTCGCCTGGCGCAGGCGTTGCTGTTGCACGAGCGAAGCCATGCCACCGGCGAGGCCCACGGCTTCGGCGACGCCGAACGCGTCGTACACATACGCCCGGGCCGCGCGCATCGCCGCGTCGTGCATGGCGAAGTCGTGTTGGAAGAGCTGCTCGTCGGCGACGGTCGTGAACTGGCCCATGCGCTGTTTCGTCGGCACGATCGAGAGCAGTTCGTCGAGCGCCCGCGCGCCGACTCCCAGCGCGAAGCCGGCGTGGCCCGACGCGACGATGCCGAACAACCCGATGTTGTACGTCGCGCCTCCGCGCCGCGGTACCGCGGTCAGGAGCGGGAACGAGAACCCGTCCGCGACGAACTGGTCGTCGACCGAATAGTCGTAACTGCCCGTACCGGCCAGGCCCATGACGTCCCAGTTCCCCCGCAGCACGACCTGCTCGGGCCGCAGGAACACGACTCGGAGCGCGGGCAGACCGACCTCGTCGTTCAGCGGTGTCCCGTCGGCGTCGACCTCGTGTGTGCCGGCGCCGAACCACGTCGCGTGCGCGCACCCCGACCCGAACTGGTAACGACCGTTGACGACGAAGCCGTCGCCGCCGGCCCGAGCCGTTCCGACCGGGCCCAGCATCCCCGCGTGGATGCCGCGGCCGTCGGGGTGGAACATGGCCTTGGCCGCGTCATCACTGGTGTAGATCGCGGCGAATGCCGACGACGTGGCGTTCGCCATCGCCGACCATCCCGTCGAACCGTCGGCGTAGGCCAGCTCCTCGAACACTCCGAGCGCGTCCTCGATGCCGGCCTCGGCCCCGCCCAGCTCACGCGGCACGAGGATCCAGAACAATTCCGCTTCGGCCAGTGCGTCGACGACCGCTTTGGTGGTCGTCGACTCCGATTCCGCCGCGGGCCGCGTCCTGCTCGATCAGCGGGCGCAGCGCGCGCGCCTTGTCGACCAGCGGCGATCTCCCCGGCATAGAACGCTCCCCGTTCGGCGGCAACGCGCTGCAATCTAGGCCCGCGCCCGCCGCGGCGAGCCGGCCGGCGGGCGGCGAACGCAACTACGCGGTCGGAGCCTTCGTGGTGGGAGGCGTCGGCGCGCCCATCGGCGGCGATCCCGGGCCACCGAACCCGTGGCGACGGCCACCGAAGCCGCCGACGCCACCGGCCATCGGACCCTTCGGGAACGTGCCGTTCACCGCATCGGTGATCATGGTCTTGAGCGCGGCCTTCAACTTGTCGGCCTGAGTCTGGCCGAGGTGCCCGTCGGTGACCGCCTGGTCGATGCGCTTCGTCGCGTCGGCGACCAGCGTGTTGATCACCGTGTTGATGTCGACGTGCTTGGCCTTGGCGATGTCGGCGATCGACTGACCCTTGCCGAGGTCGGTCTTCAACTCGTCGGTCGTGATCCCGAGGGCTTGGGCCGCGGGATCGAGCGCGACCGCTCCGAGCCGACCCAGACCGAAGCCGAGACCGCCGCGCGCGGCCGGACCGGCGAACGGGCCGTTGGCGTTCCCGGGCCCGCGGCCGGCGCCGAACTTCGGCCAGGGATTGTTGACGATGTTGGTGATGCGGTCCTTGTCGGCGCCCGCCATCGCGTTGATCACGGCGTTGATGTCGACGTGTTGCTGCTTCGCGACGTCGGCGATCGTCGTCTTGCCATCACTCAACTTGTCGCGCAGCTGCTGGGTCGTGAGGTTGAGGGCCTTGGCCGCGGCGTCGAGCAGCGGCGAGCCCGGCGGGTTCGACGGCTTGGCGCCGTCGGCGGCCGCGGTGTTCCGCGGTTCGGGAACGGCTGGGCGCTGGACAGCCCCGGTACGCCGATCAGTGCGCCACCGATTCCGCCGGCCGCGACCGCCGTGACGGCGGCAATGCCCATGATCAACCGACTTCGCATCATGCTGTGTCCCTTCCAGGATCTGGGAAACCATGTTCGGTGGTCAACCTGGCATGCTCCTGGGAAAACCCCTCAGGCCGTCCACAGCATTCGCACAAGGAACGGCGCGACCATGGATGGGTGGCCGATACACGAGTCCTCGTCGTCGACGACGAGGCGAACATCACCGACCTCGTCGCGACCGCCTTGCGGTACGAAGGCTTCGACGTCGAGGTGGCGAGCACCGGTTCCGACGCCCTGAAGGCGGCGGCGGCGTTCCGCCCCGACCTCATGGTGCTCGACATCATGCTCCCCGACCGCGACGGCTTCGCCGTGGTGCAACGCCTGCGAGCCGACGGTCATCACGTACCCGTCGTGTTCCTGACCGCGCGCGACTCGACCGAGGAGAAGGTGAAGGGCCTGACGGTCGGGGGCGACGACTACGTCACCAAACCGTTCAGCCTCGAAGAGCTCGTCGCGCGTGTCCGCGCGGTATTGCGGCGAACCGGAGCCATCAACGGCGACGGCACCGCCCGGCTCGCATTCGCCGACCTCGAGCTCGATGACGACACCCACGAGGTGTGGCGCGGTCGTACCCGCATCGAGCTCACCCCGACCGAGTACAAGCTCTTGCGCTATCTCATGCTCAATGCCCGCCGGGCGCTGTCGAAGTCGCAAATCCTCGATCACGTGTGGGAGTACGACTTCGACGGCGACGCGAACGTCGTCGAGACCTACATCAGTTACCTGCGCAAGAAGATCGACAAACTCGGCCCGCCTCTGATCCATACCATCCGGGGTGTTGGCTACACACTGCGGACCCCTCCCGAAGGCTGAGCGCCCGTGACGCTGCGCGTCCGACTCCTGCTCGGCTTGGTGGTGCTCGCCGCGATCGGGCTCACCGTCGCGGGCGGCGTGACGTACCACGAGCAAGAGACGTTCCTGTCGAAGCGCGTGAACGACCAGCTCGTCTCCGCGATCGCCAATCCCCGCCAGTTCTCAGGGACGTTCGGCGACGAGAATCCCGGCGGGGCCTCGCCTCGGAGTCTGCCGTTCGGCACCTACGCCGAGTTGCGCTTCCCGAACGGCACAACCCAGATGGTGAGCACCGACAGTGTCTCGACCAGTGTCAGGCCGACCCTGCCCGCGACCGTCACCATCGGTCGGATCTTCACCGTGCACCACCCAAACTACCGCGCCCTGTCTCGTTCGGTCGGAGTGACCTCGACGACGTACGTCGGGCCGGCGACGCTCATCGTCGCGATCCCGCTACGCGACATGAGCGAGTCCCTGCACCGTCTCCTGTCCGTCGAACTGATCGTGGCCCTGTCGGTACTGGTCGTGCTGGCCGTCCTCGCCTGGTGGATCATCAAGTTCGGGTTGCGACCGCTCGAGCACATGCAGGAGACCGCCGGCGCCATCGCCGCCGGTGACCTCTCGCGCCGCATCGATGTCGTCGACGAGCACACCGAAGTCGGACGACTCGGTGTCGCGCTCAACGAGATGATGCAACAGATCGAAAGTGCGTTCGCCGCACGCGCCGCGTCGGAAGGCCGGCTTCGTCGCTTCGTCGGCGACGCGTCGCACGAGCTGCGCACGCCGCTCACGTCGATCCGCGGCTACGCGGAGCTGTTCCGACGCGGCGCGGCCGACCGGCCCGAAGATCTCGCCAAGGCAATGCGCCGGATCGAAGAAGAAGCCGACCGCATGGGCTCGCTCGTCGACGACATGCTCCTGCTCGCCCGGCTCGATCAGGGCCGGCCTCTCGAACACCAGCCGGTCGACCTCACGCGCATCACGCGCGACGCGGTCGACGACGCGCGCGCCGTCGCGCCGAGCCGGCCGATCGACTTCTCGCCGAGCGGACCGGTCTTCGTCCCCGGTGACGACGCGCGCCTGCGCCAAGTGCTCGGCAACCTGTTGCAGAACGCGAACCGCCACACTCCCGCCGGTACGCCCGTGCACGTACGCGTCGTCGCCGGAGACGACGAGGCCGTCATCGAGGTCGCCGACGAAGGCCCGGGCATGGCCACCGACGACGCGAACCGCGTGTTCGAGCGGTTCTGGCGCTCGGATCCGTCGCGCACCCGTTCGAGTGGCGGCGCCGGACTCGGTTTGGCGATCGTCGCCGCGATCGCGGCCGCGCACGGCGGGCGCGCGGAGGTACAGACCGCGCCGGGGCAGGGCTCGACCTTCCGCGTGCACCTGCCCAAGACCGTGCCGACCACGCCCGACGCGTACCTCGACAACGAGTTCCGCTTCGACGCACCCGAAACCGCCGACACGACCGAGGGGCCCGACACGACCGAGCGGCCCGACGCACCGCCGATCCCGACCGCCGAGCTCGAAGACCTGTAGTCGCGCTCGGGCGCTCGAGCTAGAGGCGGACGACGAGCTTGCCGAGATGCTCGCCCGAGAAGAGGCGCACGAGGCCCTCCGGCGCGCGGTCGATCCCTTCGAGCTGGTGGACCCGGTGCTTCAGCGTCCCGTCGGCCAGCCAACCGGCCAGCTTGGCGGCGGCCTCGCCGTAATGATCCCAGTAGTCGAGGGTGTTGAAGCCCTCCATCCGCGCCCGCTTGCCCATCAGGTAGCGGATGTTGTGCAGCGGGGGCGGCGGTCCCTCCAGGTTGTAGGTGGAGATGTCGCCACACAACACGATGCGCGCTTGCATGGCGAGCCTCCGCAGCACGGTGTCGAGCAGTTCGCCGCCGACGTTGTCGAAGAACACGTCGACACCCTTCGGCGCCAGCTCCTTGAGCCGGGCCGCGACGTCTTCGTGCTTGTAGTCGATGCACGCGTCGAAACCGAGCTCGTCGACCACCCATGCGCACTTCTGGGGTGAGCCCGCGATACCGATCACGTGCGCGCCCTGCATCTTCGCGATCTGACCGGCGACCGATCCGACGCTGCTCGCGGCGGCCGACACGCAAAACGTCTCGCCCGGCCGCGGCTTGGCGACCTCGAGCACTCCGACGTACGCCGTGATGCCGACATGACCCAGCACGCCGAGCACGTCGATGAGGTCGACGCCTTCGGGCACCATCGTGATCGGCGGGAACGGGTTCGACTCCACGACGCAGTACTGCTGCCAGCCGGTCAGGTGCATGAACGCACGGCCGAGCGGGTACTCGGTCGGGTTGTTGGTCTCGACCACCACCCCGACACCGTTCGAACGCACCACCTCGCCGATCGCGACGCCGGCCATGTAGTTGCCGCGCTCGTTGATCCACCCGCGGATCGTCGGGTCGATCCCGATGTAGCGGACCTCGAGGAGCGCCTCACCTTCGCCCAGCTCGGGGACGGGGGATTCCGTCGTCTCGAAGCACGCTTCGGTGACCATCCCCACCGGCCGCTGCGCCAGCACCACCTGTCGATTCACCCGAGGCGTCTGCACGCCGCAGAAGTTAGTAGGAGCGCGTAGCCTCCCGCCCGTGCTGCCTCTCGACGTCGACGATCTCACCGCCGAGTGGTTCGGCGCCGCACTCGGTCGCGACGTCACCGCAGCACAGATCCTCGACCGCAGCTCCGGCACCACGGGCCGTGCGCGCGTCGCGCTCACGGGCGCTCCCGGCGTGCCGCCGACCGTCTTCGTGAAGCTCGCGCCCTTCGACGAACACCAGCGGGCGTTCGTCACCTCGGTGGGCATGGGGGTGGCCGAGGCGCGCTTCTACCGAGACCTCGCGCCGGAGATCCCGGTCCGGATCCCCGCCGTGTGGTTCTCGGACACGGACGGCGACGGCTACGCGATGGTGCTCGAAGACCTCGTCGCGTCGGGATGTCGCTTTCCGCACCCGAAGGACGCCGACATCGCGTGGCGTGCCCGCGACATCGTCGAGCAGATGGCCGCGTTGCACTCCCACTTCTGGGAGTCGCCACGCTTCGACGACGGTGGCGACCTCGCCTGGCTCGCGGCCAAGGGCACGGGCGCGGCAGGCGGCGGCGCGACCTTCGTGCAGATGGCGGTCGACACCCTCGGCGACCGGCTCCCGGAGGAGTTCCACCGGCTCGCCGGCATCTATCTCGCCCGCACCGACGACATCGTGGCTTTGTGGAACTCCGGCCCCCGCACGTTCGTACACGGCGACCCGCACATGGGGAACCTCTTCGTCGACAACTACGGCGGCGACCGCACCGGCTTCCTCGACTGGGCGATGATCGGCCGCTCCCCCGGCCTGCGCGACGTCGCCTACGTGTTGTGCAACTCGATTCCGGCCGAGGTGCGCGCCGCCGACGAGCGTGCGCTGGTCGAGCGCTACTGCGCGCTGCTCGCGGACCGCGGCATCGAGATCGACGCCACGGCCGCGTGGGACCAGTACCGGCTGTTCGCCGTCTACTCGTGGGTATCGGCGACGTCGACCGCAGCAATGGGCTCGAAGTGGCAGCCGATCCACATCGGTCTCGCGGGAACCAATCGTGCTACCGCCGCGTGCGAGGACCTCGGCTGCGTCGAGCTCCTCGAACACCTGCTCGGCTGAACCGGCCGTCGTGCAGGGTCGTTCCCTCCTGCCATAGGGTTGCTTCCCGGACTCTCGAAAGGGGCATAGATGTCGGTGTACGACGTTCCGCTCAACTCACTCGACGGCAAAGCCGGCGTGCTCGCCGACGAGAAGGGCAAGGTCACGTTGCTCGTGAACGTTGCGTCCTTCTGCGGCCTCACCCCGCAGTACGAAGGACTCGAGAAGCTCTTCGACCGCTACGGCGCGCAAGGCTTCTCCGTCGTCGGCATTCCCTGCAACCAGTTCGGTGCGCAAGAGCCGGGAACTGCCGACGAGATCAAGACGTTTTGCAGCACCAGCTACAACGTCACCTTCCCGCTGTCGGAGAAGATCGACGTCAACGGCGACGGTCGCCACGCGCTGTACCAGCAACTGACACCGACCGCCGACGCCGAAGGTCACACCGGCGACATCCGCTGGAACTTCGAGAAGTTCCTCGTCGGCCGCGACGGTGAGATCATCCAACGCTTCTCGCCGATGGTCGAGCCCGAGCACGCCGACATCGTCGGTGCCATCGAAACCGCCCTCGCCAACTGAGTCGATACATTCCTCACATGATCCTCGATGAGTTTCGCCTCGACGGGCGCGTCGCGATCGTCACGGGCGCGGGCAAGGGCATCGGCGCGGGCTGCGCGCGGGCGTTGGCCGAGGCCGGCGCCGACGTCGTGTGCGCGGCGCGCACCCAGACCGACATCGACGCGGTCGCCGACGTGGTGCGCGTGCTCGGCCGGCGAGCGCTCGCGGTCGCCACCGACGTGACGGTCACCGAACAGCTCGAGCGGTTGGTGACCCGAGCCGTCGCCGAGCTCGGGCGCGTCGACATCCTCGTCAACAACGCCGGCGGGTCGCTCCCGCGGCCCTTCATGGCGACGAGCGAGCGGTCGTTCGAGATGGCGTTGCGGTTCAACGTCACCTCCGCGTTCCTGTTGAGCAAGCTCGTCGTCCCGCACATGGTCGAGGCGGGTGCGGGCGCGATCGTGAACATCTCATCGCGCTCGGCGAGCATGGTGCAACCGTGTTTCACCGCGTACTCGACGGCGAAGGCCGCGCTGTCGATGATGACGCGCGCGATGGCGCCCGAGCTGGCGCCGAAGATCCGCGTCAACGCCATAGAGGTCGGCGGCATCGAGACCGAGGCGCTCGCGCACGTGCTCGCCGACGACTCCGTTCGCGCCCAGCTCGTCGGCAACACGCCGATGCAGCGCGTCGGCGTCCCCGCCGATATCGCCGCCGCGGTCGTCTACCTCGCGTCGTCCGCGTCGTCGTTCGTGACCGGGAAGATCTTCGAGGTCGACGGCGGCGTCGAATCCCCCGCGTTCACGATCCCGTTCGAACGCCTCTGACCCGCGGACCTACCTCACGACGCCGCGGCCCGCGAGCAACGGCAGGTCGAGATACGTCTTGATGCCGGGCTCGGCCTCCACCACGTACGGGATCGCGTTCACGCAGTGCATCGCCGGCGGGATGAGGCCGATCTCGGGGTTTTCACCGATGACCGGCGGGTGCAAGCCGTGGAACGTGCACGCCACCGGCGGCTCGGCCTCGAACTCGACTTCGAAGCGCTGCTCGCCGAGCGTCCACGGCGGGTCGAGGTGCTCCGATCCCATCAGCCAGTTGACGCGCACCGTCATGACGGGCTCGCCGCCGACCGTCCCCTGCCACGTGAACCGCTGCGCCGCGACCGTGCCCTTCTCGATGACGCCGACGGGCGTGTCCATGTCGACCGTCGCCACCGCCCACTCGTGCTTCGAGGTCTTCTCGGGGTCGAGCGTCCAACCGAGCTCGGCCGCGACCATGTCGATCGACTGCATGAACCCATGGCCCAGGATCTCGATCATCGGGCTCTGCGCGGCGACCTCGGGGTCCTTGCCGAACAGCATCACCTCGCGCACGACCATGTCGGTCGGGTAGTTGCGGATATCGGAGAACTCCTCGGCCCGCACGTGGCGAATGTCGCGGCACAACGCCGACAGCATCAACGGGAATCGTTCGGTGATGCCACCCGGGTTGATGCCGGTGCCGTGCAGCGTGACCTTGCCGGTGAGGCACGCGGCCTGCAGCGCGGCGACGCCGGGTGTGTCGGCCGGGTAGATCCAGCCCACCGGCGTCACGACGTTCTTCCCGGACTCGAGCAGACGGATCACGTCGCGCGTGCTGGCCATCACCGGCGCGTACACGACGACGTCGGCGTCGAGCGCGCAGATCTCGTCGAGCGAGCTCGTCGCCTTCACGCCGATCGGGCCGATGTCGCAGAGCTCTCCGACGTCGCGGCCGACCTTGTCGGGACTGTGCACCCAGCATCCGACGAGCTCGAGCTCGGGATGGGCGAGCACGCCCTTGATCGCTTCCTTGCCGAGCAACCCTGTTGCCCACTGGACGACGCGATAAGTCATGAGACGCTTCTCCCGGTCATGCGATGATTCTGTCCGAATGGCACAGGACACGCACGATTGGCGGGATTGGCACCTGGCCTACGACCGGGCCGACAGCCCTCTCGCGCAACGGCTCTCGATCGTGCAGCGATGTATCGAGACTGTGCTCGACGCTTCGCCGCCCGGTCGGATCCGGGTCGTCAGCATGTGCGCAGGTGAAGGTCGAGACCTGCTCGGCGTGCTTGGTCGCCATCCGCGGCGGGACGACGTGCACGGCCGTTTGGTCGAGCTCGACCCCGGCCTCGCGGCCACCGCTCGACAGCACGCTCCCGGCGGGATCGACGTGCGGGTCGCCGACGCCGGGACGACCTCGGCGTATGCCGGCGCGGTTCCAGCCGACCTCGTGCTCGTGTGCGGGGTGTTCGGCAACGTCACGCACGCCGACATGATGAACACGATCGATCTCGCGCCCACCCTGTGCGCACCCGGGGCGACCGTGATCTGGACGCGCCATCGGCGCCATCCCGACGCGACACCTGCGGTACGGGAGCGATTCGCCGTGAACGGATTCGACGAAGTCGGTTTCCACGCGCCCGAACACTCGATGTTCGCGGTTGGCGTGCACCGACTCGTGGCGTCGCCGCAACCGTTCGCGCCGGACATCCGCCTGTTCGCCTTCGTCGGCTACAAGGCCCTCGACGCCGAGGCGTGTCGCGAGTGCGGATTCAGCTACTCGGTCGGTCGCGCCGAGATCACACCCTGGCTCCGCTCGGACGCCCGCGCGTTCGTCGCCAAGCTCCGCACCTTCGACGACACGGCAGTACGGACCCGCCCCGAGCCCGACGTCTGGTCACCCCTCGAGTACGCATGCCACGTCCGCGACCTGCTCGGCGTGCAGACCGAGCGGGTCGCGTTGGTGCAGCGCGAGATCGACCCGGTCTTCGTTCCGATGGGACGCGACGAACGGGTGGTCGAGGATCGCTACAACGAACAGGATCCGAACACGGTGGCGGACGCGCTGATTGCGGCGGCGGAGAGGTTGGCGGACACGCTCGACTCCCTCGACGACACCGGCTGGAACCGCACCGGCATCTACAACTATCCGGAACGCACGCTACGAACCGTCGGAGTGGATCGGGATCCACACCAACCACGAGCTCCTCCATCACCGCGGCGACCTCCGATGACCTTCGCTCAGGTGACGATCGGCACCTTCGAGTAGCCGCGGACCGTGCTGGTGTGCACCATCTCCGATCGGTCGTAGTCGACGCTCCACGTGGGGAATCGCTTGAGCGTCTCTTCGAGCGCGATGCGTCCTTCGAGCCGGGCGAGCGCGGCACCGAGGCAGAAGTGGATCCCGTACCCGAACGCGACGTGGCGGCTGAGCTCGCGCTCCACGTCGATGCGGTCGGGATCGGCGAACATGCGCTCGTCGCGGTTCGGCGGCGCCGGTGAGCAACGCCACCTTCGACGCCGGCGCCAGCACCGAGCCCCCGATCTCGACCTCGCGCGTGACCCAGCGACCCTGGATCGGCGACGGCGCCTCCCACCGGAGGATCTCCTCCACCGCGTTCGGGATCAGGGCCGGGTTCTCGACGAGCTTGCGGCGCTCGCCGGGAAACTGATCGAGGCCGACCGCCGACCAGCCGAGGAAGCGCGCGACGGTCTCGTTGCCGGCACCCGAGATCAGCCCCATGAAGGCGTGGATCTCGTCGTCGGAGAGGTACCGCGTCGAGCCGTCTTCCTCGTCGAGTTCGCGCGGTCATGAGTTCGCTCATGATGTCGTCGCGCGGTTTGCGCCGGCGATCGTCGATGTGCGCCTGCCAGTAGTCGTGTATGACCCGGCGGATACTCGCTCGCGTGCGCGCCCATCATCTCGCCCGGATCGATGTGCAACGTGGCGTCGGTCCACTCGCGGAGCTGCGCTTCGTCCTCTTCGGGCGCGCCGAGCAGCGCGGAGATCACCATCACGGGCAGGCGCGCGCCGAAGTCGGCGACGTAGTCGAAGGTTCCGGCGCCGGTGAACTCGTCGAGGAACTTCGAGGCCAGCGCGCGGATCCGCGGCTCGAGCGCCGACATGTGCCGCGGCGTGAACGCCCGGCTCACGAGCTTGCGGTAGCGCGTGTGCGTCGGCGGGTCCATGAAGATCATCATCGACGTCATGAACTCGTTCGGCTCGGTCTTCCATCATCTCGAGCACCGTCGTGTGCGCCGAGCTGAAGGTCACGGGATCGAGGTGCGCCTGCAGCACGTCGTCGAAGCGGCTCAGCGCGTAGAAGTCGTGCTCCTGGTTGTAGTACACCGGCGCCTCGTCGCGCAGGCGCTTCCAGACCGGGTGCGGGTTCGGCGTCGATCGCGTAGTCGTAGGGGTCGTAGACCGAGCGGGGTCGCAACCATGACGCGAACCGTACCGCTCGGGCGGGCCCGCACGAATTCCGGCCGGCGGTTACGCGACTTCGGGCGTCGCCTGGTGGGTCGCCCACGCCCGGTACAGCTCGGCGTAGTGACCGTCCAGCGCGACGAGCTCGTCGTGCGTGCCGAGCTCGGCGAGCCGGCCGTCGTACACCACGCCGATCCGATCGGCCCGCGCCGCGGTCGACAGGCGGTGCGCCACCACGACCACGGTCCGGCCGTGCATCAGGTGTTCGAGCGCGGCCTCGACCGCGTGCTCGGTGCCCGGGTCGAGGTTGGAGGTCGCCTCGTCGAGGATGAGCACCGACGGGATCGGCGAGCGCGGCGCGGGCCAGCGACACGAGCTGACGCTCCCCGGCCGACAGCCGTGAACCCCGCTCGCGCACCTCGGTCTCGAGCCCCTCGGGGAATGCGGCGAAACGATCGAGCAGCCCGAGAACGCGCAGCGCGTCCTCCACCTCGGCGTCGGTCGCTTCCGGGCGCCCGACGCGCACGTTGTCGCGCAGCGTGCCCGCGAACAGGAACCCTTCCTGCGGCACGACGATGATCGCGCTGGCGCAACGAGACGAACTCGGCGTCGCGGAGATCGACGCCGCCGACGCGCACCGTCGCCTTCGACCGGGTCGTAGAAGCGGGCGATCAGCTTCGCGAGCGTCGACTTGCCCGCGCCGGTGGGGCCGACGAGCGCGATGCGCTCGCCGTCGGCGATGTGCAGCGTGACGTCGTGCAGCACCGGCTCGTTGGCGCCGTACGCGAACGTGACGTGGTCGACCTCGACGTCGCCCGATCGGGGCAGGTCGATCGCGGCCTGGCGCTGGCGCACGGTCGGGCGCGTGTCGAGCACACCGAAGATCTTGCTCAAGCGCCGCCGCCGACGACTGCACGGTGTTGTAGAGCTGGCTCAGCTGGTTGATCGGCTCGAACAGGCTGTTGAGCCACAACACGAACGCGGCGACGGTGCCGACGGTGACGATCCCGCGTGTGGTCAGCCAACCGCCGTAGCCGATGATGACCGCCGTGCCCGCCACACCCGCGTACTCGATGATCGGGAAGTACTTCGACGAGATGCGAACGGTGTGCATGTTCGCGTGGTACTGGTCTTCGTTCGTCCGGTGGAACTTGCGGGTGAACGCGTCTTCGCGGCCGAACGCCTGGACGACCCGCACTCCCTCGAGGCTCTCCTGCAGCGTGCTGAGGTTGGTCGAGATCGTGTCGCGCACCTCGAGGTACGCCTTGTTCGAGACGCGGCGGAACCAGCGGCTGCCCGAAATAGACGGGCGGCACGATCACGAGGATGCCGACCGCGAGCTGCCACGAGACGATGAGCACGACCGTGACCGCGCCGACGAACACGAAGGTGTTCTGCACGAACAACACGAGACCCTGCGATACGAGCTCCTCCATCGCGTCGATGTCGGAGGTCATGCGCGCGACGATCTTGCCGGTCTTCTCGGTCTCGAAGTAGTCGAGCGAGAGGCTCATCATGTGGCCGAAGAGGCGGTTGCGCAGGTCGCGGAGAAACCCCTCACCGACGCGGGCGACGAGCACGATCGCGATCCGGCCGAGCACGAGACCGGCGAACGCGACGACGAGATAGACGATGACCGTGAGGTCGAGCGAGCCGGCGTCGCCCGACGGATTGTGCGCGCTCGGCAAACCGGCGTCGATGCCGTGCTTCACGAGCAGCGGACCGGCCAACAGCGTGGCGGCCTGCGCCATGAGCACGAGCACCGCGACGACGATCAGTGCCCGCCACGGCTGCAGCATGCGCAGCAGCCGCCGAACGACGCGCGTCGCCTCGTCGCGCGACAGCGTCTCCTCGGGAACGTTGTCGCCCCACCAGCCCATTAGTCGCCGACCCCCGGCAGGTCGAGGAGCTCCTCGTCGTCGACGACGCCGGCCTGCGGTTCGGTCGCGGCCCGGGCGAGCACCTCGCGGTAGCGCGGCGAGGTCGCGAGCAGGCGTTCGTGCGTACCGTCGGCGACGACCTTGCCGCCGTCGAGCAGCACGACGCGGTCGGCGAGCGCGATCGTCGCGGGCCGGTGGGCGATGATGATCGTCGTCCGGCCCTGCATGACCTCCGCCAAGGCGGCCCGGATCTCGTGTTCCTTCGAAGGGTCGACCGACGAGGTCGCGTCGTCGAGGATCGAGCACGCGCGGATCGGCGAGCACCGCGCGGGCGATCGCGATGCGCTGACGCTGACCGCCGGAGAGCGAGTAGCCGTGCTCGCCGATGATCGAGTCGTAGCCCTCGGGAAGCTCGCGGATGAACTCGTCGGCCCCCGCCAGCCGGGCCGCGCGCACGACCGCCTCGTTCGGCGCCTCGGGATCGGCGAACGCGATGTTGTTGCGCACGCTGTCGGAGAAGAGGAACGTGTCCTCGAACACCAGGCCGACCGACCGGCGCACGTCGCGCAACCGGACGTCGCGCACGTCGGCGCCGTCGATGCGTACGTGCCCCGCGTGCACGTCGTAGAAGCGCGGGATGAGCCGGGCGATCGTCGTCTTGCCCGACGCCGTCGCGCCGACCAGCGCGACCGCTTCGCCGCCGGCGATCGACGAGGTCGAGCCCGTCGAGCACCGCCGGACCGTGCCCGTAGCCGAAGGTCACCCGTTCGAAGCGCACCTCGCCCGGCCCGTCGGGCAGCGAGCGCGCGTTCGGCGCGTCCTCGATCGCCGGATCGGTCGCGAGGATGGAGTCGATGCGGCCCGCGGCCGCGGCCGAGCGGGGAAGCTGGCCCACGAGCATGCCGATCATGCGCAACGGCCAGATGAGCATCACCACGAACAGGTTGGCGGAGACGATGTCGCCGACGGTCAGGTGGTGGTGCAGCACCTGGTGACCGCCGTACCAGAGGATGCCCACGAGCCCGAGCGCGGGCAGGAGGTCGATGAGCGGCATGAAGTTCGACCGAAGCCGGGCCTGGTCGAGCGAGCGGTCGTAGACGCTGTCGGCTTCCTCCGACAGCCGAGCGCGCTGCATGCGCTCGACGCCGAAGCCCTTCACGACGCGCACGCCGGTGACGCTCTCCTCGACGACACCCGAGACGTCGGACAACTCCTTTTGGAGTTGCATCCCGACGGGATACATGCGGTGGTTGAACCGGGTCGCCGAGAAGTTGAGCAGCGGCAGCAGACCCAACGCGAACAAGGCGAGTCCCGGGCTGCGCAGCACGAGGATGATCACGACCGCGACCATCTGGATCGTGCTGGCGATCGTCAGGGGCACCAACAGCACGACGTTGTTGATCTGTTGGATGTCGGTGTTCGCGAAGGCCATCAGCTGGCCGGTCTGCGCCTGGTCATGGAACGCGAAGTGGAGGCGCTGCAGGTGCGCGACGAGGCGCATGCGGATGTCGGTCTCGACGCGCCAGGCGAGCCCGAACGCGGCGTATCGCCGCACGCCCGTGCCGACGGCCTGCACGGCACCCACACCGACGATCGCGGCGGTCAGTGCGAAGGTGACCCCCGTACGCGAGCGCGCGATCCCGTGGTCGATGGCCGCGCCGGCGAGCAAGGGCACGGTCACGCGTGCCGCGGCCCACACCAAGCCGGCGACGATGCCGAGAATCATGAGGCGGGGATGGGCGCCGACCGTCTCCTTCATCAGGCGCCAGCCCCGCTTGCGGGTCTGCGCGCCCTCCTGTTTGGTCTCGCCTTCGCCGTCCACCTCGGTCGAGGCTATCAGCGCGACCCTGACGCTCATGTCAGGTTTTTCTCGCCGACGGGACGCCGACGAACGTCGTTCAGGTCGGGAACAACTCCGACACCATCTCGGCGAGCACCGCCCGCTCCTCGTCGCGTGCGATGTCTCCCGCGAAGATCACGATCGGCGCGCCGGTGTCGCCGTGGATCGCGGCCGCGACCGCGCCGAGCCGCGTGAACACGTCGCCGACCAGCACCGCGGATGCTCCCGCCTCGCACATCACCCGCGCCACCGCGGCGCCGGCGGCGGTATCGGCCTGCGGGACGATGACGACGCGACCGGTCAGGTCATCCACGTGAAGCCGGCCCGGGAATCCCGTTGTCGTCCAGGCGCCGGCGCGCTTCGGCTTCGCGCAGCACGTCGACGATCTCGTCGCCGACGAGCTCGGACTTGGCGAGCAACTCGTCGCGCAGCGCGATCACCAGGTGCCGGTTGTCGTCGAGCAGGACCTGCACGTCGGCCTTCGACTGCTCGAGCAGCTTCTCCACGGCGGCGCGGGCGTCCTCGTTGGCGAGCACCTTGCCCACGATGCCCTGCGAGATGGGCCCGGCTTCGATGGCCTCGTACGAGACCAACGATCCGGCCATGCCGAACGCCCCGACCATCTGCGCCGCGATCCGCGTCGCGTGCACGAGGTCACCGGACGGGCCGGTACCCGACTCGCCGAAGAAGAGCTCTTCCGCGCTCATGCCGCCGAACGCGATCTTCATCATGCCGAGCAGCTCGGAGCGGGTCCGGGTGAACTTCTCCTCACCGTCGCTGTGCGCGAGCAGCCCGAGCGCGTCGCGCCGCTTGATGATCGAAAGCACCTCGAGCTTGCGGTTCTGACCCACGAGATACGCCACCGTCGCGTGGCCCGCCTCGTGCGTCGCGATCGTTCGCCGCTCCTCGTCGGTGTACTCGACGGGCTGCTTCAGCCCGATCTCTTCGGTCATCTTCGCCTGTTGCACATGGTCCCAGTTCATGGCGACCTGGCCGTCACGCAGTGCCCAGACGAGTCCCTCGTCGAAGATGTGCTCGATCATCACCGGCGTGTACCCGAAGGTCATCGCCGCGAGCGCGTCGCGCCGCTCCTCCTTGTCGAGCTCGGGCACGTGGGCCTTGCGATCGAGGTAGTAGTCGATGATGTCGCGCCGTCCCGATCGGCTCGGGAGGTCGAAGTGGATCGAGCGATCGAAGCGACCCGGGCGCAAGAGCGCGGGGTCGAGATCGGCCGCGCGGTTCGTCGCCGCGATGAGCAGGACGTTCGAGGGCTTCGGCGCGTGCTTGCGGATTCGCCGGTGCGCCGGGAGGAGCCGGTTCAACCCGTCGACCCACCAGCCCACGAACTTGTGCCCGCCGGTGGGCGTGTCGAACGATTGCATCTGGATGAGCAGCTCGTTGACGACGCCCGAGATGCCTTCGGTGTTGTTGCGTTCGACGGTCCGCCCATGCGGATCCGTGCCGAACGTGCCCGGGCCGAATCCCTCGTAGGGCACCGAACGCATGCCGCTGCGTGCACCTGCGATCGCGTCGATCTCCTCGATGAATCCGATCGCGCCGCCCTCTTCGTCCGCGGCCTTGCGCAACTCCTTGAAGTAGTTGCGGATCTTGCGCCCGGTCGCGCCGTAGTACTGCGACTGGAACGCCGTCGACGACACGAACAGGAACGGCACACCGGCCTCGTGGGCCATCGCCTTGGCCATGTACGTCTTGCCCGTTCCGGGCGGCCCCTCGAACAGCACACCCTTGCGCGGGTTGCCGCCCATGACCTCACGGAACGTCTGGTAGCCGAGGAACAGGTTGAGGGTCTTGACGACCTCGTCCTTCACCGGACCGATGCCGACCACGTCGTCGAGCGTCGTCGAGATCTCGCTCGCGTCGTAGCGCACGTGCGGCGACTTGCCCATCGCCATCATGGGCACGACCAACACGATGCACAACACGACGATCAGGCCGACGGGCAGCAGGATCTGCATCTGCGTGGCGTCGAGGCTCGGGAGCCCCGGACGGATGAAGTTGTGCGTGAAGATCCGGTAGTAGAGGTACGCGGCGATCGCCGCGAGGACCCCGGCGAGGCGCCACAATCGGCCGCGGCGCGTCGACTCGCGGATGCGGCTCACGTCGAGCGAGCTCGCGAGCACCGCGGCGCCGCCCATCCCGGCCAGCGCGGCCGCGCCGGCCGACGTCCCGTCGGCGTTGCGATGCGGGTTGGTGTCCGGGTTGCGACCCGAGTTACGACGACCCACGTGTACTCCCCCCCGAGCCTGCCTGAACACTCAGCGTAGCGAACCGTGCGCGATTCGGGAAGGGCGACCACTATTCGTGGGACGGCTGATCATCACGGTTGTCGGTGTTCGCTCGAGTTGCAACGCCGGCGTCCGGTTTAGGCTGCCGCGGTGAACCAGCCGGTCGAGGACGTGGCCGCCCGGACCGACCGGGTGGCCCAGGGAGCGGTCGGCGTCGGCCTCCTCGCGGCGTTCGTCTTCCGGGTCCCGTTGCTCGTTCCCGCGATCGCCGTCGTGCTCGCGATCTCGGCCCTCGCCGGCCCGCGGGCCAATGGGATCCATGTGATCTTCGAACGCTGGATCGCGCCCCGGCTCCCGGCTTCGCGCGACACGGCGCCCGAAGCGACGATCCCGGCGCAGACCGTGCAGGCCCAAGACGTATTGGCAACGGCGATCCTCGCTGTCGCGGCACTGGGCTTCCTCATCGGGATCGCGCTCGTGGCCTGGATCCTCGTGATCGGGGAGGCCGTGATCGCGATCGTCGCGGCGACGACACGGGTCCACGTCGCCGAACGCTTCGGTCGCTCGCTCTGGCCGTAGCGCGACGCGCGCTCGACGGCCTAGACCTCGAAGCGCCCGTAGCCGCCGCGGTAGAAGAGGAGCGGCTTGCCTTCGGCCGCGTAGCCCAGCTCGAGCACGCGACCCACGACGATGACGTGATCACCGGCGTCATGTTCGGCGACGGTCTCGCAGTCGACGAACGCGATCGCGGCGTCGAGGAGGGGGGACCCGCTGCGACCTGTCGTGTACGTGTTGTGCACGAAACGATCCGCGCCTTTTTGGGCGAAGACCCGGCAGATCTGCTCACCGTCTTCGCCCAGGATGTTCGCGGCCCACTTCTTCGCGGCCTGGATGCGCGGCCACGTCGACGACGACTTCGCCGCGCAGAACAACACGAGCTGCGGCTCGAGCGACACCGAGGTGAACGAGTTGCACGCCATGCCGACGGGTTCGTCGCCGTCGACCGCGGTGATGATCGCGACACCGGTCGCGAAGTGCCCGAGGACGGTGCGTATCGCCGCCGCGTCGGGCGTCAGGCTTTGCATGCGCGACGGGCTCATCCGGCTCCCGGGACCGCGGGGACGAGGTCGATCTCGAGTCCTTCGTAGGCGGCGGTCACCTCGGGACCACCGATGCGCGCGGAGTACTCGGCCGCAGACCGTTCTATCGCCGCGAGAGCGTCGTCGCCGTGGGCCGGATCGTGGTGGAACAGCACGATCCGGCGAGCGCCGGACTCGCGCGCCACGTGCACCGCGTAGTCGGGAGTGCAGTGGCCCCAGTGCCGTTTGGGCTCGTATTCCGCGGGCGTGTGCTGCGCGTCGTGGATCAAGAGGTCGACACCGTCACAGAGCTCGAGCACTTCGTGCGGAATGTAGTCGTCCGAGTGCTCCGGATTGCAGCCCGGACCGTGATCGGGAACGTACGCGACCGACAGACCGTTCAGCTCGACACGAAAGCCGAGCGTCGGGCCCACGTGGCGCACCCACCGCGAGCGCACCTTCGCTCCGCCGACGGGGAAATCGTCCTCGCCGGTGTCGTGGAAGCGCACGTCGGCCGCGAGCTGGTCGGGCACGATCGGGAAGAAGGGCGGGCGCATCATCTGCGCGAAGACGGTGCCGAGCGCGCCGGCCTCCTGACGAGGCCCGAACACGTCGAGGGTGGCGCCCTCACGATGAAGCGGTGTGAAGAACGGCAGACCCTGCACGTGATCCCAGTGCAGGTGTGAGAGCAACACCGTCCCGCGAAACTCGTCCGCGCACCGCTCGGCGTACGGACGTACGCCGGTGCCGAGGTCGAACAGGATCGGCGGCGCGTCGTCGGTCTCGACCGCCACCGACGACGAATGCCCGCCAAAACGCGCGTATTCCGGACCGGCACACGGTGTCGAGCCTCGAACGCCGTTGAACACGACGCGCATCCCCCCGGACATGGGCCGGGACAATAGTCACACAGCGACGACGTTGAACAGCGCGCCCGGCCCCGAACCCGTCGACGGGACTCGACGCGGTCTTCACAGGTCGGGGCCTCGGCGCCGGTCGTACACTCCGACCCCGGAGGTAGGCACTCCGGACCCCGGCGGTAAGCACTCCGGCCCCGGAGGTGGGCCCAACGATGGCGGTCGACACGCAGCCCACGAACCCGGCCGTCGGATCCGACGACGACGTCATCGTCACCGACGGTCTGACGAAAGTCTTCGACGGTCGCGGCGGACCGCTTCGTGCCGTCGAGAACCTCAACCTACGAATCCGCCGCGGTGAGATCTTCGGTCTGCTCGGACCGAACGGTGCGGGCAAGACCACGACGGTCGGCATGCTGACCACCCGCGTCATCCCGACCGAGGGCCGGGCCACCGTCGGCGGCATCGACGTCGTCGCCAAGCCGGCCGCGGCGAAGCAGGTCATCGGCGTGGTGCCGCAGACGAACACCCTCGACCGGGCGCTCGACGTCTCCGAGAACCTCTTCTTCCACGGCCGCTACTTCGGGATGAGCGCTCGGGAGTCCCACGACAGGACCCGGGACCTGCTCGAACAGTTCCGGTTGGCCGACCGGGCCGACGCGAACGTCAACGAGCTGTCGGGCGGCATGGCCCAGCGCCTGATGGTCGCGCGAGCGATCATGCACGACCCCGACGTGTTGTTCCTCGACGAACCCACATCGGGCCTCGATCCGCAGAGTCGCCTCGCGCTCTGGGACGTCATCGGCGAGCTGCACGGGCGCGGCCAGACGATCGTGCTCACGACGCACTACATGGAAGAAGCCGATCAGCTGTGCGAGCGGGTCGCGATCATCGATCACGGGCACCTGCTCGCACTCGACACCCCGGCCGCGCTGAAGAAGTCGATCGGCGCCGACACCGAGGTGCGACTGCACGCAGCCGGCGACCTCCATGCCCTGGCGCACGAGCTGGCCGAGCTGCCGGGCGTCGACTCGGCCCGCGTCGTCGACGGCACCGTGTACGCGTACCTCCCCGCTAACGGCGCGACCCTGCCGGACATCATCACGCACGCGGATCACAAGGGTTTCGCGGTGCAAGACGTCGGCGTCAAGGAGACCACGCTCGAAACGGTCTTCATCGATCTCACCGGGAGGGAACTCCGTGAGTAGCACCACCGTCACGGCGACACCATCACGCGCATCGTCGCGCGGCGCATTCCGCGCGCTGCTGTACCGCGACCTCGCGGTGCTCCGTAAGGAAGTGTGGATGTTCCTCGGCCGCACCGTCATGCAGCCGCTCCTGCTCATCTTCGTGTTCGCCTACGTGTTCCCGAAGATCGGCGAAGCGGTCGGCGGGCAGGCCGGCGCCGCGAGGTTCTCGACGCTGCTCGTCGGCGGCGTGATCGCGAGCTCGATGATCTTCCAGGGAGTGCAATCGGTCGCGCTGCCGCTCGTGCAGGACTTCGGCTACACCCGCGAGATCGAAGATCGCGTCCTCGCCCCGATGCCGGTGTGGGCGGTCGCGGTCGAGAAGGTCGCGTCAGGTGCGATCCAGGCGATCATCGCCGCGCTGGTCGTGTTCGTTCTCGCAACCTTCGTACCCGCCACGCCGGTGCACCTGAGCGTGCACTGGTTCTATCTCGTCACACTGCTGCCACTGGCGGCCATGATGAGCGCGGCTCTCGGCCTCACGATCGGCACCCGCGTCGAACCACGACAGGTGCCGCTCATCTTCAGCCTGCTCGTGATCCCGATGACGTTCCTCGGCGCGGTGTACTACCCGTGGGAGAGCCTGAGCCCGCTCGCGTGGTTGAAGTGGAGCGTGCTGGTCAATCCGCTCATCTACCTCAGCGAAGGCATGCGGCTCTCGCTCACGAAGGGAGTGCCGCACATGCACGTCGCCGCGGTCTACGCCGCGATCATCGCGTTCACCGCGATCTTCTTGAAGCTCGGCATCGACGGCTTCAAAAAGCGCGTCCTGAGCTAGTGGGCGACGGGCCGGTCGCGCGGGCCGCTTCGACCGCGACCAGCGCGTCGCGGAGCTGATCGATCCACGCGCCCTCGTGATCGCGTACGAGGCGAACGCACCAGGCGAGTGCGTCGGAGCGCGAGCGTGCGACTCCGGCGCCCACCAGCGTGTCGAGCGTCTGGCGCTCCCGCATCCGCAACCGGGTCATCACCGGCACCGCGAGCGCGGTGAAGATCTTCTCCTCGCCACCGCAGCGCGCGCCCCACGCGACCTTGCGACCGGTGCCGGCCTGCGCCTCGTCGGCGATGCGCATGCGCTGTTCGCGGGTCGCTTCGCGGAAGCGTTGAATCCGGGCGTGACGCGCCGCGGTCATGGCCGCTTCGTTCGCGCCTTCGGGATACTCCGGTTCGGCCAGCGTTCCCACCACGAGGATCTCCTCGCGGTCGGCCGTGACGGCCGCCGGTCCGGTGAACCACTCGTCGGGGAGGCGCCCGGCGAACCAGCCCTCGAGGGTGGTGGTGGTCGTCGTGTCTGTGCTCATTGCTTCATTACATCATTACTTAATTCGATAGCGCAAGGGCACCGGCCAAGGACGTCCTCCGGCACTGGCCGGAGGCGATCGAACTCGGTACGATTTCACTCTCCGGGGCGGAGCAGGTATTCCGGACACTGCGCGTGACACCGGAGCAAGGGAGGAACAACTGTGAAGGACCACACGTACGAAGCGCCTGCGATCGAGCGGCGCGAAGACGTCAAGGGGCTGCTCCACACGCAGCAGGGCAGCTGGTGCCCGCCGAAGGTCGACTGAGCACCACGACCCAACAAGCACGAATACCGGGGGCCCTCGGCGGGCGGACTCGAAGGTCCGTTGGCCGGGGGCTCTCCCGCGTCCGGGCCCCGACGCGGCGACACCCCCTACCGGGGGGCGGAGGGGGCATCGTCAACGCGGGACTTCGGGGGCTGGGAGGGCAATCCTTGTCCCACGAAGAGCGTAGGGAGGTGCCCGTCGCGGCAGCGTGACGCGACGATGCCCCCGTGCGGGGGCGGGGGCATCGTCCAGAGATGTCCCATCCCTGGCGGGGATCGGGGGCGCATCTCGTCGCCGGGACGGTAGTCACGCCGGCGAGCCGTCGCAAGCACGCCCCGAAAGGGAGATGAAAGTGCCTGGTGGACCGCCTATGAGCGGCGGTCCACCGGCCGCGAACGAATCCAAAGAACCGGATTCAGGCCCGCAGCGCCGCGCGCAGCCGATCGGCGAAGCTCGCGATCTCGTCGTCGTTCGCGTACTTCTGGCGGGGCCAGAAGAATCCACGGAGCCCGTCACCTTTCGTGCGCGGAACCACGTGCACGTGCACGTGCGGAACCGCCTGGCTGACGACGTTGTTCTGCGCCACCCAAGCGCCCTGCGCGCCGAGGCCGGCCACGACCGCGCTCGCGCAACGTTGCACCGCGACGAACACCGCCGTGAGCAGCGGAGTCGGCAGCTCGGGCAGCGTCGCGATGTGACGGCGGGGCACGACGAGCATGTGACCTTTGAAGACCGGATGGATGTCGAGGAACGCGACGACGTCGGGCTCGTCGAGCACGATGTGGCCCGGCGCCGCACCCGCGGCGATCGCGCAGAACAGGCAGTCCGCGTCGGCCATACCGACTATTCGGCGACGGGTTCGTCGACGGGTTCGTCGACGGGTTCGTCGACGGGTTCGTCGACGGGTTCGTCGACGGGTTCGTCGACCGCGTGCCGATACAAGAAGCCAAGCGCGAGCGCGGCGACCGCCTGGGTCACGAACATGCCGACGACGAACAACACCACGCCGAGCATGCCGACGACGATCACGAGCAACACCGCGAAGGCAAGCCCCTTGCGCACCACGGCTTCACGACCGGCCCGGAACGCGGCGCCGACACTCAGGCCCTGATCGAGAAAGAAGTACGGGACGAGCCCGAAGTAGGCCAAGAAGAGCACGCCCGGAATGACGCACAGCACGAGGCCGATGCCCTCGATGCAACCGAACACGGCCGACAAGAGGATCCATTGGCCCCACCGGTCGTATCGAAACGCCCGGCCGACGTCGACCGCCTCTCCCGCGGTGATCATCAACGCCATGCGGGCTACGCCGATACCGGCGACCGAACCAACCACGATGCCCACGATCTGGAACAAGAACCAGCGCGCGATCGAGTGGATCAGCAGCCGCCCGGCCAGCGCGAGCACGAGTTGCGCCACGACCGGAACCGACACGACCGCGAGCATCGGGCCGGCGTTGCGCCGCCACGCGGTCCAGCCGTACGCGAGCGCCGGCGCGGCGTCGCCGCGCACCGCGGGTTCGGTCACGCGTCGGGCGATTCGTACGGGCGTTCCCGTGGCTGCGCGGCCGACCGCTTCGGGATCATCACGCGGCGACGGAAGTAGCACACTTCCTCGCCGCGCTGATTGAAGCCGCGCGTCTCGACCGAAACCACGCCCCGATCCGGTTTGCTCTTCGATTCCTTCTTGTCGAGCACCTTCGTCTCGGCGTAGATCGTGTCGCCGTGGAAGGTCGGCTTCTTGT
Source organism: uncultured Actinomycetes bacterium (assembly GCA_963839575.1). Classification (GTDB taxonomy): domain Bacteria; phylum Actinomycetota; class Acidimicrobiia; order IMCC26256; family PALSA-610; genus PALSA-610. Next base: position 1,032,939 of record CAWIVQ010000003.1, read on the forward strand.
GCTGCAGCGACTCGACTTCGAGATTCGCGATCGCGACTCCGCTCACGTCGGGAACAGACATGCCGAGCACCAGTGAGTAGACGAGATTGCCGACGACCACGTTCTTGGCGAACTGGGTCTGGCGCTCGGCGAACCATGCATCCGTGTGGAGCGGATGATGGTTCATCGTCATCATGCAAAAGAGGTGGTCGTCGAACTCCGTGATCGTCTTGCCCGGCCAGTGTTTGTACACGTCGCCGGGTTCGAAGTCCTCGAAGTAGCGGCCGAAGGGGCGCTCGTAAACGGTCATCCCCGGAGGCTAGCCAGAGGTCTTCGCCGAGGCGCGAGCAAGGAGGCCGCGCGCGATCACCAGCCGTTGGATCTCGTTGGTGCCTTCGCCGATGATCATGAGCGGCGCGTCCCGGTAGTAACGCTCGACCGGGAGCTCGGTCGTGTAGCCGACACCACCGTGGATGCGGAGCGCTTCGGTGGCGATCTCGAACGCGGTTTCGCTCGCGAACAGCTTCGCCATGCCGGCTTCCACGTCGGCCCGCTCGCCGGCCTGCTTGCGCTCGGCCGCGCTGCGGGTGAGGAGCCGCGCCGCTTCCAGCTTCGTCGCCATGTCGGCGATCTTCATCTGGATCGCCTGGTGCTCGGCGATCGGCTTGCCCATGGTGCGGCGCTCCTGCGCGTAGGCGAGGGCCGCGTCGAAGGCCGCGCGCGCCACCCCCACGGCCCGCGCCGCGATGTTGATGCGACCGACCTCCAGCGCGCCGAGGATGTAGCCGAGGCCACGGCCGGCGTCGCCCAGCAACGCGTCGTCGGGAACGCGATGGGCGTCGTAGACCATCTCGACGGTCTCGATGCCCTTGTAGCCGAGCTTGCCGATGTTGCGGCTCACGGTGATGCCGCCGCAGTGCGGACCCGGGTCTTTCTCCACGATGAGACACGAGATGCCCTCGTCGGTGCGCACGGCGAGCGCCACGATGCCGGCGCGCTCGCCGTTGGTCACCCACATCTTCGTTCCCGTGACCACGAACTCGTCGCCGTCGCGCTCCGCCCGGCACGAGAGATTGCGGGTGTCGCTCCCCGCGTCGGCCTCGGAGAGCGAGAGGCACCCGCGGACCTCGCCCGCCGCCATACGGGGCAACCACCGCTGCTTTTGCTCCTCGGTGCCGTGGTTGACGATCAGATGGGCCGCGATCGTGTGCGTGTTGACGATGCCGGACAACGACATCCAGGCGTACGCGAGCTCCTCCACGACACCGATGTAGGTGAGCAGGTCGAGCCCGAGCCCGCCGTAGGCCTCCGGGATCGTGATCCCGAAGAGGCCGAGCGCCTTCATCTGCTCGACGATCGCCTCCGGATAGGTGTCACCGTGCTCGAGCTCGGACGCCACGGGCGCCACGTCCCGAGCCATGAAACGCCGCACGGTGTCGACGAGCTCTCGGCGCACCTCGGGATCGGTCTGAGTCATGGACCGCACTCTAGAAGCGTGACCGCCCGCGACGCCGAGGCCGGTACCCTCGACCGCCGATGATGGAACACCGCACGATGATGGGCTTCCGGCGCGACGAGGCCATTCGCCAGCATCGCATCGACCGCGTCGTGATGCGGCGCGTCCTCAGCTACATCGGGCCCTACCTGCGCCCGATGATCGCCTTCGTGTTCGCTGTCATCGCGGGTGCGGTCACCACGGCGCTCCCGCCGCTGCTCGTCCGCAGCCTCATCAACACCGCGATCCCGCATCACGATCGCTCGCTGGTGATGTGGATCGCGCTCGCCGCCGTCGGCCTCGCGCTGGCCAATGCCGGCCTCTCGCTCGTCCAGCGCTACTACTCGGCCCGGATCGGCGAAGGACTGATCTTCGACCTACGCGTCGCGCTCTTCGACCACGTGCAGCGCATGCCGATCGCGTTCTTCACCCGCACGCAGACGGGCGCGCTGCAGTCGCGGCTGAACAACGACGTGGTCGGCGCGCAGCAGGCGGTCACCACGACGCTCGGGACCGTCCTCCAGAACTTCATCCAGCTCGCGGTCACCTTGACGATCATGTTCAACCTCGACTGGCGCATCACGCTGCTGACGCTCCTCGCGCTGCCCGCCTTCGTCTACCCGGCCCGCTGGCTCGGACCGCGTATCCAAAAGCTCGCCCGCGCGGGCATGCAGGAGAACGCGGAGATGAACAACATCACCGCCGAGCGGTTCAACGTCGCGGGCGCGATGCTGGCGAAGCTCTTCGGCCGGCCCGATCGCGAACGCGACGCCTTCTCGTCGCGGGCCTCGAAGGTTCGAGACATCGGCGTGACCACCGCGATGTACAGCCGCGTGCTGTTGATCGCGCTCGGGCTCGTCACCGCGATCGGCACCGCGATCGTGTTCTGGATCGGCGGCAACCTCGCGATCTCGGGCACGATCTCGGTCGGCACCCTCGCCGCCTTCGTGCTCTATGTCGATCAGATCTACCAACCCCTCGCGCAGCTCACGAATTCGCGGGTCGACGTGCTGACCGCGCTGGTGTCGTTCGAGCGGGTGTTCGAGGTGATCGACTTCCCCGCCGCGATCACCGATCGCCCCGGCGCGGTCGATCTCGTCGACCCGAAGGGCCGCATCGAGCTCGACCACGTGTGGTTCCGCCACCCGCCGGGGCGCGACGTGTCACTCGAATCGTTGGAGGCGCCGGGGACGCCGGGCGCCGACGAGCCGAGCGACTGGACGTTGCGCGACGTGTCACTCGTCGTCGAGCCGGGTGCGACCGTCGCGCTCGTCGGCGCGTCGGGCGCGGGCAAGACGACGATCGCGATGCTGGTGCCGCGGGTCAACGACACGGTGGAGGGCGCGGTACGCGTCGACGGTCACGACGTGCGTGACCTCACCCTCGAGTCGTTGCACGCCGCGATCGGCCTGGTGCCGCAGGATCCCCACCTCTTCCACGACACGATCCGCGCCAACCTTCGGTTCGCGCGCCCGGACGCGACGGATTCGGAGTTGCACCAAGCACTCGATCGCGCCCGCATCTGGGACCTCGTGCAGTCTCTGCCCGACGGCCTCGACACCGTCGTCGGCGAGCGCGGCTACCGCATGTCGGGGGGCGAGAAGCAACGGCTCGCGATCGCGCGACTCCTCCTCAAGAACCCTGCGATCGTGATTCTCGACGAGGCCACGTCGCACCTGGACTCGGAGTCCGAGCTCGCGATCCAACGTGCCTTCGAAGAGGCGCTCCACGGCCGGACCGCGATCGTCATCGCGCACCGGCTGTCGACGATCGTCGACGCCGACCGAATCGTGGTGGTCGACGCCGGCCGCATCGTCGAATCGGGCACCCACAGCGAGCTCCTGGCCCGGGGCGGCGAGTACGCCGAGCTGTACCGAACTCAACTCGGTCGATCCGAAGGCGACGAGAAGACCGCGTAGCTGCGCACGGCGGTCGGCCACTACCATCTCCGCGGACCCGCGATGACTCCAAAGCCTCCCTCCGAGACCTCAGCCCAGGACGCAAGTAGTCGTCGCGCCCGGCTCGCGGCGCGCCGCCACCGGCGGATCCGCGTCACCGTGGTGACGATGCTGTTGGCGGTCGCGGGAATCGTCGCCGTCGGCGCGTACGCGCTGAACTCGAACGACCCGCAGGCTCACGCCGCGAATGCGGACAGCTCGAACGGCTCGAAGTTCGGTCGCGACGGCACGCTCGTCCCGAACGACGTCGCCGCCAATCTCGTCGCGGTCCGCAACCTCGACCATGCGCACCCGCTCAACTTGTGGATCGGTGGCGACTCGCTCGCGGGTTCGTTCGGACCGGCGCTCGGAGATCAGGTCGGCGCGACGGGTGTCGTGAAGACCGTCATCGACTACAAGACGTCGAGCGGTCTGTGGAGCAACGACATCCGGAACTGGTACGAACGGGCGACCGTACAGATGGCATCGGACAATCCCGAAGCGGTCGTGTTCATCATCGGCACCAACGACACGCCGGTCGTCAACAACGTCGACGCCAACGGCGACCACGTCCCCGACTGGGAGACGGCGTACCGGCTCAAGGTCGACCGCATGATGGATCTGCTCGTCGGGCCGAACCATCGCACGGTGTTCTGGCTCGGTCCTCCGACACTCGGCACGCAGAGCCTCGACCGGGGCGCGAAGGCGATCGGCGACCTGATGCGCCAGGAGGCTGCGAAGCGAGCACCCGATGTCGTGTACCTCGACACCTACAAGCTCTTCTCGACTCCCAACGGCACGTTCTCGCGCAGCATCAACGACGAGAACGGCAAGCAGATCCTCGCCCGCATCTCCGACGGGGTGCACTTCACGGCCGACGGCGCCGCCTACCTCGGCCGGGCCGTCTTCTCGCTCCTCGACGCGCGCTGGCGACTGACCAAACAGGCCGACCTCGCGCACCCGATCGGCTGGAACTTCGCCGACGGCAGCGGCGAGGTGGTCCCCGGCTACACGTCGACGCCGCGATCGCGGTACCGCTCGACCCCGTCGAACCAGTATTCGACCACGACCGCCCCGTGGATCTCGCAGACCACGACGCCACCGGCCTCCACGACCCCGGTCACGGTGACGCCCACGACCGCGGTGTCGACGAAGCCGCAGACCACGGCGACGACCCGGGCACCGAGTTCGACGGTGGCCACGACAACGCCCTCGCCCCCGACGACGAAAAAGCCGTAGGCCGTCGCCGGACGCGCATGCGACCCGCCCGGCTACCGGTCGGTATCGTGCGCGCATGAGCACCGATCAGGAACGGGCGGCCGGGGCGGCCGTCGCCATGGCGGCCGAAGTCGTCGACACCGCGGTCGCGCACCTCGCGCAGTCGAGCCTCGACGGCGCCAAGCTGTCGGTCGACAAGCTCGACGAGAACCAGGTGATCGCGTACGACCTGGCCCACGCCGCCGCCGCGGTCGAAGCCGGGCGGGTCATGTGCCGCTACGCCGGGTACGGCGAAGTCGAGTCGATGTTGGCCCGCGCGTTCGTGGCCGACGCGATCACCGACATCGTGGGCAGGATGATCGGCCGAGAAGACCTCTGGGGGGTCGATCCGGGACTCCTCGCACCCGCGCACGACTTCGTCGCGGCGCACCGCGCCCCCGCCTTCCTCGAAGCGCTCGCCGACCAGTGCGCGAAGCACGGCACGGGTCCGACCCACCTCGGCTCGGACTTCGAGCTGGTCGCCGACACGTTCCGGCGTTTCGCCGAGGACAAGATCCGGCCCGCGGCCGAGCACGTGCATCGCACCAACGCCGACGTCCCCGAATCGATCATCTCGGGACTGGCCGAGATCGGCGGCTTCGGGCTGTCGGTGCCGGAGGAGTACGACGGCTTCGCGACGGGCGGCGAGTCGGACTACATCGGGATGGTGGTGGCGACCGAGGAGCTGTCGCGCGGCATCGCTCGGTATCGGCGGCTCGCTCGTCACCCGGCCCGAGATCCTCACGCGCGCCCTCGTCGCGGGCGGGACCGAGGAACAAAAGCAGACGTGGCTGCCGCGCATCGCGAGCGGCGAGCTCATGGTGGGCATCATGGTCACCGAGCCCGACTACGGGTCCGACGTCGCCGGCGTGAAGGTCGCCGCGACCCCGACCGACGGCGGCTGGCTCGTCACCGGCGTGAAGACGTGGGCCACGTTCGCGGGCCGCGCCGACGTGCTCATGCTGTTGGCGCGCACCGACCCCGACAAGTCGAAGTCGCACCGCGGGCTCTCGGTGATGATCGTCGAGAAGCCGCGCGCCGAAGGTCATTCCTTCGCTTTCGACGACGGTCGGGGCGGGAAGATGGAAGGCCGAGCCATCGACACGATCGGCTACCGCGGCATGCACTCCTACGAGGTCGCGTTCGACAATTGGTTCGTGCCGGCCGAGAACCTGATCGGCGGCGATACGGGCCTCGGCCGGGGCTTCTACTTCCAGATGGCCGGGTTCGAGAACGGGCGGCTGCAGACCGCGGCGCGCGCCGTCGGCCTGATGCAGGCCGCGTTCGAGGCCGGCATGTCGTACGCCCAGGACCGCAAGGTGTTCGGGAGCCCCGTGTTCGACTACCAGCTGTCGAAGGCGAAGCTCGCCCGCATGGCCACGCTGATCCAAGCGGGCCGCCAGTTCTCCTACGACGTCGCCCGCAAGATGGCTGCGGGCGAAGGCACGCTCGAAGCGTCGATGGTGAAGGCCTACGTGTGCCGCGCCGCGGAATGGGTGACGCGCGAAGCGATGCAGCTGCACGGCGGCATGGGCTACGCCGAGGAGTTCCCCGTGTCGCGGTTCTTCGTCGACGCCCGCGTGCTGTCGATCTTCGAAGGCGCCGACGAGACGCTGTGCCTGCGCGTGATCGCCCGCCGCCTCTGCGAAAACGCGCTCGCCGCGTCGTCGTGAATCCGGCGTGCTACTGCGCGCTGCGCGACATGCCCGCGCGCTCGCCGCGCATGACGAACTTGTTCGCCATCTTGCGGCTGGCTTCGTCGATCATCTCGTCGCCGAACATCACTGCGCCCTTGCGATCGCCCTCGGTGGTGGCCTTCTCGTAGGCGTCGAGAATGTCGAACGCGCGGTCGAACTGCTCCTGCGTCGGCGTGAAGACCTCGTTGATGACCTTCACCTGGTCGGGGTGCAACGCCCACTTGCCGTCGAAGCCCAAGATGCGCGGGCGCATCGTGTAATCGCGCAGCGCGTCGAGCTCGCGGATCTTGAGGAACGGACCGTCGATGACCTGCAACCCGTTCGCGCGACCCGCCATGAGGATGCGCGAGAACACGTAGTGGAAGTGGTCGCCGGGGTACTCCGCGATCTGCACGCCCCCCGTCAACACCGGCATCTCGGTCGAGGCCGCGAAGTCGGCGGGGCCGAAGATGATCGTCTCGAGCCGATCCGAGGCCGCGCAGATCTCGTCGACGTTGATCAACCCGCGCGCGGTCTCGATCTGCGCTTCGATACCGACGCGCGACCGGCGACCCGTCGACTTCTCGATCTGCGTCAACAACATGTCGAGTGCCTGCACCTGCGCGGCCGACTCGACCTTGGGCAACATCAGCTCGTCGAGTCGCTCGGAAGCGCCTTCGACGATCGCGATGACGTCGCGGTAGGTCCACTCGGTGTCCCACGCGTTCACGCGCACGCAGAACACCGTCTCGCCCCAGTCGAGGGTGTTGATCGCGTGGATGATCTTGTCGCGGGCGGCCGGCTTCTCGAGCGGGGCCACGGCGTCCTCGAGATCGAGGAAGACCATGTCGGCGCCCAGATTCGGGCCCTTGGCGAGCATCTTCTCGCTGGAGCCCGGGATCGAGAGGCACGAGCGACGAGGCAGGTTACGACTGCGTTCTGACATGGCCGAAGGGTACCGTGCCTCCATGGTGACGATCCCAACCCGCACCCTCCACGAGCTGGCCGAAGGTGTGTGGGTCTGGCTGCAGCCGGGGGGCGAATCGGGCGTCAGCAACGCGGGCGTGATCGCCGACGACGACGGCCTGACCGTCATCGACACGCTCATGGTGCGCTCGCAGTGGGAGCCCTTCGCAGCCGCGGTGGACAAGCTCGGGCGCCCGGTTCGGCGCGCTGTTGCTCACGCACGCCCACGTCGACCACGTCGGCGGCACGCGGGCCTTCCCGATGGCCTCCGTGCTCGGGTCGCCCCAGACGAGCGAGCTCCTCGACGGCGAGATGCCCGTCGACGCGTACAAGTCGTTCATGCCCGCGTTCACGAAGGAGTTCGACGAGCTGGCCGAGATCGGCACGCGCCCGGTCACGCACCTCGTCACCGACGCCGCCGAGCTGACGCCGCGCATCGAGGTACTGCCCGCCACCGGTCACACCGCGGGCGACGTGATGGCGCTCGTCGCCGACGTCGACGTGCTGTTCGCCGGCGATCTCTGCTTCTTCGGCGTCACGCCGCTCGCGTTCCAAGGCGATTGCGCGACGTGGGCCGACGTGCTCGACGCCGTCGCCGAGCTCGCCGACGTCATCGTTCCCGGCCACGGTCCGATCGGCGGCGAGGCCGAGGTACGCGAGCTGCAGCAGTACCTGCGCTACTGCGTCGCGGGCGCGATCCCTCCCGGTCCGTGGGATCGTTGGCCCGAGCGAGAGCCGCGTGACCGGATCAACATCGAACGCACGCAGCTCCTCGCCCAGGGACGCGACGAGATCCCGCCCGCCATGTTGCGCGCGCTCGGCGCCTGACGCGGGCTCGGCTCTCGAACGATCCCGTCCGAGAGCCCGCTGACCCCGTCCGGCTCGGGCCGGTCAGCCGAGGTGTGCTCGCAGGAACGCCACCGTGTCGGTCCAGCACCGCGCCGCGAGACCGGCGTCGTAGGTACCGAACACGTTCGCCGTCGTTCGTGAACGCGTGACCCGCGCCGGGGTGAACGTCGAACTCGACGTCCTTGCCCATGCCCTTGCAGATCGGCCTCGAGGGCCTTGACGGCGTCGGGCGGGAAGAAGTCGTCGTTGGCGGCGAAGTGACCGCGGACGACGGCGGTCAGGCCCGACCAATCGGGTCGCACCCTCACCGAGCGGCGCGCCGTAGTAGGGGGCGGCCGCGCCGATCTTGTCGCCCTGCTGCGCCGTCGACCAACAGCGCGAGCATGCCGCCCATGCAGTAGCCGACGACACCGACCTTGGCGCCCTGCACTGTCGGGAAGCCCGAGCAGGAAGTCGACGGCGCCGCCCATGTCGCGCGCGGCCCGGTCCATCGGCAGGGTCGACATCAGGTGCGCGGCCTTGTCCATCTCGGTGTGCTCGGCGATGTCGCCGCGGTACAGGTCGGGAGCGAAGGCGACGAAGCCCTCCGCCGCGAAGCGGTCGCACACCAGCTTGATCTGGGGCACGAGCCCCCACCACTCCTGCATGACCATGACACCCGGGCCGGAGCCCGAAGCCGGGCGCGCGAGGTAGCCCTCCGCGGTGTCGCCGTTGCTTGCGAAGCTGACCGTCTCTCCCATGAGCCCGGAGCCTAAGAGCGCAGGCGTTGCGGGGCCAGGCGCGGCACCGCGGCTACGTTTTCGGCCGTGGCGAAGAACCCGGATCCGTTGCTGCCGATCACGAGCTACAGGGCAAGACCCGCACGCTCGACGACTGGGCGACCGTCTTCAACCTCGCGATCGTCGTGCTCCCCGACCGGCCCGAGGGCGCGGCCTTCCTCCCGGTCGATCGAACGCATCTTCGCGACGTTCGGCGACAGCGACGTGCGGACCATCGTGTGCGTCCCGACCACGCCGGCGATCGCCAAGCGCATCCTCGGCGACGACGTCGACAAGTGGCTCGTGTGGTGCGATCCCGATCGGGCCTTCGTCGAGAGCCTCGGCCTCGAGCGCCTGCCCGCCTTCGTCCACCTCCGCCTCGACACGTCACTCGTCACCGCGGCCCAGGGTTGGAGCCCCGAGCGAGTGGCAGAAGGTCGCCGACGAGATCGCCCGCCACGAGCACTGGACATCGCCGATCGTGTCGGGCCGGGGCGATCCGAGGCCCACTCCGGGCTGGCCGATCGCCAGCTGACGGCGGCCTGTTCGCCCCGGCCGTCGCGCCCTCTGACCTGCGCAAACGGGGCGGATGTGACAATTGGCGCTCGCCGTTGTCTAGAGTCGGTACCCATGTCGCGGCGGAGCGTTCGCCCCCACCGCGGTGGCGGGCCGCTGCGGGCCTCGCCACCTCACCCTGGGCCTCGCCCTCGGTCTGGCCCTGGGCGCGACGACGATCGCCGACTCCGGCCGGAGCCACGCCGCAGACCGATCTGGCCTCGAAGAAGGCGCAGGCCAAGCGCCTCGAGGCGCAGATCCAGGCCAACAGCGATCGCGCCGACGTGCTCGACGAGCAGTACCTGCAGGCGCAGAACGCGGTCGCCGACGCCAACCACCAGATCGCATCGGCCGAACAGGGCATCGCGTCGGCCCGCGGCCCAAGAAGCCGGTCTGCGCCGCCGCCTCGGCGGGCGCGCCGCGCTGCTCTACATGGGCGCCGGGAGCGGCGACCCGCTCGGGATCGACGCCACCAGCGTGCAGGAGCTCGGGTCCGCGCGCCAAGTACGGCGAGGCCGCCGCCGAGACCGACGACCGCATGATCAGCCAGCTGACGGTGCTCGACGAGCAGCTGCAGGTCCAGACCGCCGATCTCGAAAAGCAGAAGACCGCCGCCCAGACAACGCCAGGGCGAGGCCGACACGGCCCGGCGCCAGGTCGAGCAGGTCACCGCGCAGATGCAGCAACTCCTCGGCTCGACGAAGTCCGACATCAGGGCGCTGGCCGACAAGATCGAGACGCAGCGGATCCAAGCCGCAGGCGGCCGCCGAGCGCGCCCGCATCCAGGCGCAGGCCGCGCGCAGTTCACGAACAACGCCGGCGGCTACCGGGTCGGCATTCGGGTGTCGCCGCCACCGGTATCGACCCCGGCAGCATTCCCGCGCCGAACGGCGGCGCCGGAGCAGCCATCGCGTACGCACGCGCCCAGATCGGCAAGCCGTACGTCTACGCCGGGACCGGACCCGGCTCGTTCGACTGCTCCGGGCTCACGATGATGGCGTGGGCGCCAGGGCGGCGTCTCGATGACGCACGGCTCCCAGGCGCAGTGGGACGTCGTTCCCCAAGGTCCCGATCCCCGACCTGCAACCGGGCGACCTCGTCTTCTTCGGGTCGTCGGGCCCGTCGAACCAGCACGTCGGGCTCTACATCGGCGAGCGGCACGATGATCGAGGCCCCGCACACGGGTGCGTACGTGCGGTACTCGACGATCTACCGTCCCGACCTCGTCTCGACGGGATCCCGCCCGTAACCGGCGGTGCGGCCGTCGGTCCCCGCGGAACGGGCCGATCGGCTCTTGGCAATGCGACGGGAACGATGCACGCTGGCAGCGACCGCCATTGGATCGGTCGACGACCACCGCCGCTCGCCGTGACGCCGCGGCCGGGTGCAGAGCTGAGGAGAGCTCATGGCCGAAGCGAAAGAGAAGTGGGACGAGGTCGTCGAGCGGTTCAGTGAGCTCGGCCGCACGCTCAAGGACCGCTTCGACGCCAACGCCGCGTTCGGCGCCGACGACCGCGAAAAGGTGAACGACGCGCTGCGCCAGCTCGGCGACGCGCTCGACGCCGGCTTCACCACGATCGGCGACACGCTGCGCGATCCCTCGATGCGCGACGAGATGAAGACTGCAGGCTCGTCGATCGCCGACGCGATCGCCGCGACGCTGCGCGACGTCTCCGACGCGATCAAGCGCCACTGACGGGCTCGGATGAACGTCGCCCGAGGTGCTGCTTGCGATCGAGGAGATCAAGGCGCTGAAGGCGCGCTACTTCCGCTGCATGGACACGAAGGACTGGGACGGGTTCGCGGCGCTGTTCACGATCGACGCCTCGCTCGACGTGTCGGGTGAGATGCGCGCCGGACACGGAGCGACGGCATCGTGCGGGGCCGCAGCGACATCGCTGCGTTCGTGCGGAACGCGATCGACGCCGTGACGACCGTCCACCACGGTCATACGCCGGAGATCGAGGTCACGTCACCGACGCAGCGCCACCGGGATCTGGGCGATGGAGGACATACTGCGCTGGCCGGTCGGCGCGCCGATCCGGGCCTGCACGGCTACGGCCACTACCACGACACGTACGCAAGCCTCGACGGGCGTTGGTTCATCGCGTCGACGACGCTCACGCGCCTGCGCGTCGACGTGGAGATGCCCGACTGACGCGATCGCCCGGTCAGGGGATGACGAGCATCCCGAGCTCGGCTTCGATCTGCGGGCGCGGCCTTCAGGCCGAGCGACGTCCGCTCGAGCCGGCCGTTGCGGAACAGCCCGATCATCGGGATGCTCTGCACGTCGTACTCCTGGGCGAGCGTCGGCTCGTCGTCGATGTTCACCTTCACGACCTTGTACGACGACGTGCGCATCGCGGCGATCGTCTCGACGATCGGCGAAACCTGCCGGCAGGGCTGACACCACGGCGCCCAGAAGTCGACGATGACCGGGAGCTCGCTGCGCAGGACCTCGCTCGTCCCACCGCGCGGTCGTGACCGACGGCACGAGCTCGACCGGGTCGTCGGGCACCGGCTCGTCGGGACGCTCACCCGCGAGCACCTCCGCGAGCCACGCGCGCGGCGTCGCGCAGTCCTTCGAGCGCGACCTGGTGCTCCATTGGGTACTCGCGGTACACGGTCGGGACGCCGAACTCCGCGCAGATCGCGGGCGAGATCGCGCGACCGTTGCACCGGGATCAGCGGATCGTCGGTCCCGTGCTGCACGAGCACCGGGACGTCGCGCGCGCCGTCGTCGATCGGACCCGGTCATCGCCGCCGGGCTCATCGCCAGCACCCCGGCCGGGCGCACGCGCGGGCGACCGTCGGGCGCCGAGAACAAGCCGAGCGCGAGCGCGAGCCCGCCGCCCTGCGAGAAGCCGCCGAAGACCGCGCCGGCCCGATCGAAGCCCGAGCGTCGCGCACTGCTCGTCGACGAGCGCGTCGAGCTCCGCGAGCGCGGCGACGAACTGAGCCGTAACGTCGCCGGCGCCGCCGGCCATGTCGTACCACATGTATCCCGGCGTGCCCGGGGCCGCGATCGGCGCGCGCGGCATGACCGCGGCGAACACCCCGTCGGGATCGAGATACGGCAACAGCCCGCCGAGGTCTTGCTCGTCGGCGCCGTAACCGTGCACGAGCAACAGCAGGCGTTGCGCCGACGATCCCTTCACCGTGTTCGTGACCAGCGCCATGGTCGCAGATTACGTCAGCGCGATTCGGCGCCGGTCACCGCCGCCACGGCACCGCCGGGCGACGTCAGCGACTCGCGTCGCGGCGGCGACGCCGGTGCGGCGACCGCTCCGGGGCGAGCGTGTGCGCGGCCGCGACCAGTCGCGAGGTGCGTGAACGCCTGCGGGAAGTTGCCGAGGAACCGGCCGCGCGGTCGGGTCGTACTCCTCGGAGAACAAGCCGAGGTCGTTCGCGAGACCGAGCAGGCGCTCGAACAGGGCCAGCGCATCGGCGTGCTCGACCCGCGAGCGCGAGCGCTTCGACCATCCAGAAGCTGCACGGCAGGAACGACGCCCTCGGGTTCGCCGATGCCGTCGACGCCGCTGATCGGTCGGGTCGTACCGCAGCACGAGGCCGTCGAGGGTGAGGTCGCGCCGGATGACGGCGATGGTCGAGCGCACCCGCGGGTCGTCGCCGGGAAGGAATCCGACCAGCGGGATCATGAGCACCGACGCGTCGAGGTCGGTCGACCCGAAGCATTGCGTGAACGCGCCGCAGCTTCTCGTCGTAACCCTGCGCGCACGACCTCGGCGTGGATCTCGTCGCGGATCTGTGCGCCATCGGTCGACCGGTCCCTCGTAGCCGGCGTGCTCCACCATCGCGATCGCGCGGTCGAACGCGACCCAGCACAGCACCTTCGAGTGCGTGAAGTGCTTGCGGCGGCCCGCGGACCTCCCAGATGCCCGTCGTCGGGTTCGCGCCAACAGGTCTCGAGCACCTCGAGGAGCAGCTGGGCGAGCGACCACGAGTTCGCGCTCGGCGGCGTGCCGGCGCGCGTGGCCTGCCACAAGCACGTCGAGGAGCTCGCCGTACACGTCGAGTTGGAACTGCGAGTGCGCGCCGTTGCCGGTGCGGACCGGGCTCGAGTCCTCGTAGCCGGGAAGCCAATCCAACTCGAGCTCGGTCAGGCGTCGTTCGCCGGCGACGCCGTACATCGTCTGCAGCGTCTGACGGGTCGCCGGCGGCCGCGCGCAGCAGCCATTCGCGCCAGCGCATCGCCTCGTGCCGGTAGCCGCCGATGAGCAGCGCCTCGAGCGTGAGCGTCGCGTCGCGTACCCAGCAGTAGCGATAGTCCCAGTTGCGCGTACCGCCGATCGCCTCCGGCAACGACGTGGTGGGCGCGGCGACGATGCCGCCCGTCGGTTCGAACGTCAACGCCTCCAGGGTGAGCAGCGAGCGCAACACGGATTCGCGCCACTCACCCGGAGTACGCTGCAGCGGCGCCGACCAACGTATCCCAGTGCGCGGTGGTGGCTTCGACGAGCGCGGCCGCGTCGTCGGGAACGCGGCGAGGGTCGTGTCGAGGGGAACCACCCGAGCACGAACGGGACCTGCTCCCCCGCGTCGACGGTGAACTCCGCGGCCGAGGTGCGATCCTCGCCGCGCAGGAGCACCGGTGTGAACAGCTCGAGGCCGTCCGGACCGGCGACCGCGCGCCAGCGGTCGTCGATACGTCGCACCCACGGGAGGGTCGAGCCGTAGTCGAACCGCACGACGAGCTCGACCGTCATGTCGACGCGGCCCTCGAGTCCCTCGACGATGCGCACGAGCAGCGGCCGGGCGTGGCCGAGCGCGAGACAATCGATCACCCGGACCCGACCGGTCGCGGTGACGTGCTCGGTCTCGAGCACCATGGTTCCCGGTCGATAGCGCCGGGTCGTGCGCACACCTCCGTTCGGCCCGGTCCCGATCGCGGCCGCAGTCGGCGCGATCGAGGAAGCGCCCGTGCTCACGGGTACCCAAGAGCGCGGCGAAGCATGCGGGGGCGTCGAAACGGGGGGTGCACCACCAGTCGACCGATCCGGCGCGCGACACCAGGGCGGCCGTCCGGCGATCGCCCAGGAGCGCGTATTCCTCGAGTGCCGCCACTGCTCGGAAACTACCTCCCGAGCAGGTAGGTTCATCGCAGATGACGATGGGGACCGGCGCGAACGCGCTCGTGGGTGTCGACGTCGGCGGGACCGGCGTCAAGGCGGCACTGGTCGACCTCACCGACGGCAAGGCCACCGGACGGGTACGCGTCGAGACGCCGCAACCCGCCACACCCGACGCGATCGCCTCGGCGGTGGCCGGGCTCGTCCACCCCTTCCCGGCCGGCGGCGCCCTGGGCTGCACGCTGCCCGCGGTCGTCACGAGCGGGGTCGTGCGCACCGCGAGCCACATCGATCCGTCGTGGATCGGCGTGCACGCGGCGAACGTGTTGGCCGCGCGCGACCGACCGTCCCTGCGTCGTCTTGAACGACGCCGACGCGGCCGGCGTCGCCGAAGCCCGCTTCGGCGCGGCGCGGCGCGAGCGCGGAGTCGTCGTGATGGTGACGATCGGGACCGGCGTGGGCACCGCGGTCTTGAACGACGGCAAGCTGATCCCGAACTCGGAGCTCGGGTCACCTCTTCGTGAACCGCCATCTTGGCGACTCGTGGGTCTCCGACGCGACCCGCACCACCGAGGACCTCTCGTGGAAGCGTTGGACGCGCCGCCTCGACCGCTACCTGACCCACCTGCACGAGATCATCTGGCCCGACCTCATCGTGATCGGCGGCGGCATCGTCAAGCACGCCGACAAGTTCCTCGACCGCGTCGATCCCGGGTGCGAGGTGCGCATCGCCGAGCTGGGCAATCTCGCCGGCATCGTCGGCGCCGCGCTCGCGGCGAGCGAACACGTCCCCGCCGCCACGACCTACAGGAGTTGAGCATGCAGCTCGGAATGATCGGACTCGGCCGTATGGGCGCGAATCTCGTGCGCCGGTCGATGGCCGCGGGCCACGAATGCGTCGTATACGACCGCAACACCGCGTTCGTCGACTCACTGGTCGGGATGGGCGCCGTCGGCGCGACGTCGGTAACGGATCTCGTGGCCAAGCTGACACCGCCCCGGGCGGTGTGGCTGATGGTTCCCGCCGGGGTGACGGGCGCGGTCGTCGACGAGGTCGGTGCGGCACTGGCTGCGGGCGACGCCATCATCGACGGCGGTAACTCGCACTACGTCGACGACATCGCTCGATCCGCCTCGCTCGCGCCAGCGCGGTATCGACTACATCGACTGCGGGACGAGCGGCGGTGTGTTCGGTCTCGAGCGCGGCTTCTGTTTGATGATCGGCGGGCCCGACGACGCGGTGCAACGACTCGACCCGATCTTTCGCGCGCTCGCACCCGGACTCGGCACACAGACCCGCACGCCCGGGCGCACGGGCGACGCCACGCCCGAAGAGATGGGCTACCTCCACTGCGGGCCGCCGGGCGCCGGCCACTTCGTCAAGATGGTGCACAACGGGATCGAGTACGCGCTCATGGCCGCGTACGCGGAGGGGCTGACGATCCTGCATCACGCCAACGCCGGCTCGCAGGCGCGCTCGGCCGACGCCGAGACCGCGCCCCTCACCCATCCCGAGCTCTACCGCTACGACCTCGACATCCCGAAGGTCGCCGAGGTGTGGCGCCGGGGCAGCGTGGTGGCGTCGTGGCTCCTCGACCTGACCGCCGCCGCCCTGCAGGAATCCCCCGATCTCGCAGAATTCAGCGGCCGCGTGAGCGATTCGGGCGAAGGCCGGTGGACGGTCACGGCCGCGATCGACGAAGGCGTGCCGGCTCCCGTGATCGCGACCGCCTTGTTCGACCGGTTCATCTCCCAGGGCACCGCGGACTACACCAACAAGATGCTCTCGGCGATGCGCAAGCAGTTCGGCGGGCACGACGAGAAGAAGTCGTGACGTCCCGGACCGGCTCCGGAAATGAGTACCAGTCGGGCCGGCGGGGCATGTCGCTGCGGCCGTCGGGATGGTTGCGGACCACGAGCACCTGGTGGATGTGGGTGCGTTCCGCGTCGAAGTTGATCGCCGACGCCGCCATATAGAGCCGTTACACGCGAGCCCGACCCACTCGGCCTGGCGCGCCGATACCGTTACGCCGGTGGCGTGCACCCCGTGCTCGCGCGCCGCGTGCATCACCTGGCGCCCCAGCCGCACCCGACATCGAGGATTCGCATCCCGGGCCGGAGCCCGAGCTTGCGGCACACGATTCACGCCGGAGAAAATTCAACACGACGCCGATCGAGTGTTTCGTCAGGTATTCGGGTTCTGCAACGGTCGCCAGTAGTGGCCGGGCCCGAGGAAGCGATGCTGGCCGGGCGGGCCGTCGCTGCCGGCGACGTAGTCCTCCGGCGTACCGTGCTGCCACGCCTTCAGGATCGGGTCGACGATGCGCCACGACCATTCCACCTCGTCGAAACGCAGGAACGGCGTGTGATCACCCTCCAACACGTCGAGCAGCAGCGACTCGTACGCGGTGGCCTCCCGATCGTCGGGCGTCGCGTACTCGGCGCGCAGCACCGACTCGCGCGACTCGAGCTCGAGGCCCGGTTGCTTGGTGCGCACGACCAACTCCGTGCACTCCGCCGGGCTCATGCGAAACACGAGCCAGTTCGGCTCCGCGTGCTCGAGCGGTGTGTGGCGGAACAGACGCGTCGGCGGCTCCCGGAAACGGAACACGACCTCGTGCGCCTTCGCCGCGAGCCGCTTGCCCGAGCGCAACAACACCGGGATGCCTTCCCAACGCCACGTGTCGACCCGCAGTTGCACCGCGGCGAACGTGTCGGTGTGCGACGCCGGGTCGACCCCCGGCTCGGCGCGGTAGGCGATCCGGGGCTCGCCGTCGACGAGGCCGGCCGCGTATTGACCGCGCACCGTGTCGGTCTCGGGATCGACCGTCTGGACCGACTTCAGCACCTCCACCTTGTGATCGCGGATCATCTCCGCGTCCCACAATGCGGGCGGCTCCATGGTGGCAAAGGTCAGCATCTGGATCAGGTGGTTCTGCACCATGTCGCGCAACGCGCCGATGCTGTCGTAGTAACGCGACCGGCCCTCGACCCCGAGCGTCTCGGCCACGGTGATCTGTATCTCGTCGACGTGACCCGAGTTGAGAACCGGTTCGATGAACCGGTTCGCGAACCGGAACACCAACATGTTCTGCACCGTCTCCTTGCCGAGAAAGTGATCGATCCGGAAGATCTGATTCTCACGCCAGCAACTGTGGAGTTGCTCGTTGAGCAAGCGCGCGCTCTCGAGATCGGTGCCGAACGGCTTTTCGATGACGAGCCGCCGGAACCCGTTCGTCTCGTCGGCGAGGCCGGCCTTCGCGATCTTCTCGGCGGCATCGGCGAACACGCCCGGCGGCAACGCGAGGTAGAAGATGGCCGGGCCCTTGAGCACCGTCTTCAAGCTGCGTAGCGACGCAATCGAGATGTCGCCGCCGTGGAACTCGATCCGATCGATGAACTTGTCGAAGTACTTCGGGTCGACGTCGACACCCTTCAGGTCGATGGAGGCGCGCAGGTTCTCGTGGAACTCGTCGGTCGACCATTCCTGACGCGCGTAGCCGATGATCTTCAAGTTCTCGAGGCGCTCGCGGTACTCGAGCGACAACAACGCCGGGAACAGGAGCCGGGCCGCAAGGTCGCCCGACGCGCCGAGCACGACGAGGGTTGGTTGTTCGCTCACGGATCTCTCCTCACAACAGGTCCCGTCCGGTCAGGCTATGGAACGCAAGGTAACCGGGAATGATGGGCAGCCAGAACGTCGCGAGGCGGAAGGCGAGAACGCCCGCCACCGCCGGTCCGCTCGCGATACCCACCCCGGTCAGTCCGGCAATCAACGCTGCCTCCACGGCGCCGACCTTGCCGGGCGTCGGCGCGGCCGATGCAACGGCGCTGCCCCCGAGATAGACCGCGGTCACGTCGAGCCACGAGGCGTGCGCGTGGAAGGCCGTGAGCGCGAATCCGAGCGCCAGCACGTACGAAGCGAGCACGAGGAACGCGCCCGTGAACATCTGCACGGCCTTGGTCGGCCGCCGAACGACGGCCAGGAGGTCACGGCCGGTGCGTTCCGTTGGCAACAGGACATGCTTGCGCCCGAACGACGTCTCGAGCACCACGCCGGCCACCGACAACACCACGGCCGCCGCCGCGAGCAGGATCCACCCATCCGGGAGGTGTACGTGCGGGAGCCCGGTGTGGCCGAGCAGCGATGCGCTCAGTGCGAGCGCCACGACGTGCACTACGAAGCCGACCGTCCCGTTGAGCGCGACCGCGCCCACCGCGTCTTCCTTCGAGACACCACTGCGCTCGAGGTACCGCACGTTGACGCCCATACCGCCGAGACCGGCGGGTGTGATCTTGTTGGCGAAGCTGCTCGCCAACTGGGTGACGAAGGTGCGCCCGAACGCGACCGGAGCGAGGACGGCGCCCGAGAGCGACAGGGCGGCGGCGAGGAACGTGCCGGCGGACACGAACAACGTCAACACGAGCCAGCCGGGATCGGCGTGGCGGGCTGCAGAGAGCGTCCGATCGAGCTCGCCGACCTGGGGCAGGAGCAGATACGTCGCGACGAGCAGGCACGCGAGGATCACGACCGAGCGCCAGCGCACGCGCGTGAGCGGCTCGATCTTGACGTGCTCGGCGCCCACGGCATCGGCGGCCCGATTGCGCACCTCGTCGAGGAGCCCGCGGTGACGGTGCATCGCGCGGCGCGTCGCGGTGGTGAGCGCGAGCGGCTGCATCAGCGGCAGCGCATCGGTTACCGCCGCCTTCCCGAGCGCGGCGACCGCGGTGGCGACCGCGCGCTCCGCCCCGACCACGAGCGCGAGTGATGCGAGCAACTCGGCCACGTCCTGAGCGAGGGCGCGGTCGGTCGCGCCCGCCTCCGCATCACCGAAGTCGATGATCCACGGCTGACCGTGCTCGTCGAGCATGACGTTGTCGAGGCTCAGGTGCCTGTGCGCGATACGCGCGCCGCGCAGGCACACGACCTCCTTCCACACCGCCGCGACCGTGGCGTCGTCGAGTGTGGGCGGGTCGTCTTCTCCGATCGTTCGGCCTTCGACCAAGCCGAGCACGAGGATGCTCGGTCCCGCATGCTCCGACGTGAGCGTGATCGGAAGGGCCGAGTGCACACCCGCGTGGGCCGCGAGCGAAGAGAGCAGCGCTTCGTGCTCGACCAGCCGGCGTGCCGTCGCGAGCGGGTGCTCGTCCTCGACGTGGCGGTAGGCAAGGTAGCGACCGACCGATGCCAACGCGTCGGCGTCACGGCGCTCGCGGTCGATCGCCTTGACGAACACCCTGCTCCCGTCGCCGGCAGTGGCGAGGAACGGCGCCGCGCCGCCGCGGTGCGTCGCGATCGGCGTGACGTCGCGGACCGGGTAGCGACCGGCGGCCAGGACCCGCTGGACCAGGCCCGCGTCGAGATCGTGCCGCGGTGTCCCGAGCGCGAGATTGACGATCGCACCGACGGACGCGCCGAGCGCGAACCCGCCGATGACGTCGAGCGGCATATGCGCCCCGACGTACACGCGGGCGAACGCGACCAGCGCGGCCCCGACCCACATGGTCCGGCGCGCCCACCGCGGCAGGAACGGGGCGGCGGCCGCGACCAGCGCGGCCGCGGTCGTGGTGTGCCCCGACGGGAACCCGGATCCCGTGATGCGCGGGCCGCGCACCGCCACGTGCGTCAAGAGGTCGAGGGGACGACCGCGCCCGATCAGATCGCGCGCGACGCGCGCACTGGTCGAGCCCGCCACACCGGCGACGAACACCGAGAGCGCCATCCGGTAGCGACCGAAGACGAGCGCAAGCGCGACGGCGACCACGACCGCGCCGAACGTTCCGAGCTGCATCACCGTCTCCACGGGAATGCGCAAACCGCCCGGAAGATCGTTCACGAGCCGGAACGCGTCGATCTCTACCGCGGTCGGTGCGTTCATACGGGCGACGGCCGCCCCCGCGCCGAAGACCGCGACGCCGAGACCCAGGCGGACCAGGTCGGCCGGGTGGCGTTCGAGAGTGCTCAAGCGCGCATGTGCGCGGAGAGA
The DNA here is from genome assembly GCA_963839575.1 of uncultured Actinomycetes bacterium. GTDB lineage: Bacteria > Actinomycetota > Acidimicrobiia > IMCC26256 > PALSA-610 > PALSA-610. The sequence goes on from CAWIVQ010000003.1 coordinate 1,053,488, forward strand.
TCACCGAACAGCCGGGGTTCGAACACCCGCTCTGTGAACTCCCACCGCCCGTCGACGAGTGCGAAGCGGTCGGCGTATTCCCCGACGAGAATCGGATGCAGACCGAGGCCCGTCACCTGCAACACGGTGAAGTAGCTCCGGGCCGTCGCGTGCGCACCGTCGACCCTGACGGTCACGTTGGTGAGTTGGTGCGCGGTACGGGGAGTGCCGTCGTCGTAGATGATGACCGGGTCGTACAGCGAGCGGGCCTCGGCCGCGCCCCGGAGTACGCGATCGGTGTGCGTCGAGCGGAGCTCGGCGTTGGCGAACAGCGCGGCGACGCCGTCGAGGTCGCCCCGGTCGAGGCGGAACGCGTACTCGTGGATGAGTGCGGTGATCTCGTCGACGGCGCTCGGCGCGGAACCGCTCGCCGTCATACGCGGATCGGCATCCTCGAATAGCCGCGCACGTTGCCGGAGTGCACACGCTGGAGCCCGGACTCGTCGATCTCGTAGCCGGGATGGTGGGCCAGGACCTCTTCCAGACTCACGCGCATCTCGAGCCGGGCGAGCGCGGCGCCCAGACACACGTGGATGCCGTGCCCGAACGCGACGTGATGGGTCGGCCAGCTGCGATCGATGTCGTACTCGTCAGGTCGCTCCCAGATTCGCTCGTCGCGGTTGGCGGAACCCAACATGAGCAACACCTTGTCGCCTTCGGTCATCGTCCGGCCGTGCAGCTCGGCGTCACGGGTGAGCGTACGCGCCATCACCTGCGTCGAGCCTTCGTAGCGCAGGATCTCCTCGATGGCGTCGGGGATGCGGTCGGGTGCCGAGATCACCTTGGTGCGCTCGTTCGGAAACCGTTGCATCGCGAGCAGGCAGTTGCCGAGCAACTTCGTCGTGGTCTCGTTGCCCACGATGATCAACAAGAAGAGGAAGCCCACCACCTGATCGTCGGTGAGATGGTCGCCTTCGCTCTCGGCCGCGATCAGCGCCGCCGCGAGGTCGTCGTTGTCGCCGGGACCTGAACGTCGCTCGGCGACGAACGCGGAGAAGTACTTGTAGAGCTGGTACGCGGCGTCGATACCCGCCGGCGTCACGTCCATATCGCCTTCGTCGCGGTGCAACAACGCGTCGCTCCAGCACCGGAGCTCTTCTCGATCACCGTCGGGAACCCCGAGGAGCCGTGAGATCACATCCATCGGGAGGAGCGCGGCGTAGTCGACGATGAGGTCGGCCGAGGCGCTCTCGCGCAGCCGGTCGAGATAGGCCGTCGACAGCGCGCGAATGTCGGGTTCGAGATCGGCGACGCGTCGAGGTGTGAACGCACGGCTCACCAACCGGCGCAACGCGGTGTGGGCGGGTGGATCGGTGGTCAGCAGCATCGGAAGGGTGTTGCCCTCCTCGAGGGTGATCCCGAAGCGAGAGCAGAACGTGTCGGGATCGTGCAGGGCCCGGACGACATCGTCGTACCGCGACAGCGCCCAGAACCCGAGCTCGTCGTCGTGATAGCAGGGCGCCTCGTCTCGCAGTTGGCGATAGACGGGAAAGGGGTCGTCGTGGAACTCATAGCTGTACGGGTTGAACCGAACCACTCCGGAAGGCTAACCAAGGGCATGACCAACGACGTCGACCTCGGTTCCCGGTTCCTGCGATGGGAGGAGCGCGGCGCGACCGCGTGGGTGACCATCGACCGCCCCGAGCGCCGCAATGCCCTCACCTCCAACATGTACTTCGGCATCCGCCGGGCGGTCGACCGGGTCAACGCCTCGCGTTCCCTCCGAGCGCTGGTCGTGACCGGGACCGGCGACGTGTTCGCACCCGGCGGCGAGCTCGGCGGGAAGCACGACGACGGCGACGTCAACATCGGAGAGCTCCTCGGGACCGGCGCGGTACCGTTCGACGCGATCCGCGATTCGCGCAAGCCGGTGATCGCGGCTGTCAACGGGCTCTGCATGGGTGGCGGCCTCTTGATCACGATGCTGTCCGACATCGCCGTCGCCAGCGAGCGCGCGGTCTTCGGCGCGCCCGAGCTGCGCCGGGGCGTGGCCGACGCCTATCACGCCGCGATCCTGCCCGAGCACGTAGGCGTCGCGCTCGCGCGCGACATGCTCTTCACCGGCCGCCGGCTCACCGCGCCCGAGGCCGAGCGTCACGGTCTCGTCGCCCGGGTCGTCCCCCACGAGCAGCTGATGGACACGACCGAGGAGGTCGTGCGCGACCTCATGTTCGCCGCGCCCCGGGCCCGGGTCGCGCTGAAGCGCCTCATCAACGCGCGCTACGGCGCCGTCGACCGGATCACCTTCGAGGAGTCGCTGCAGGGCGACGAGGTCGTCGAGGGCTTCGAGGCGTTCGTGCAGAAGCGGGCGCCCGCGTGGGTACCTGCCGAAGCCCGGAGCGAAGGCCGGGCGTAACATCACCGTCGTGGCCGACCGCGCGCGCTGGTTCCTCTTCACTCACGAGGGCCGCCTCGCGCTCGCCGTCCTCTACTCGGTCGCGGCGGTCATCTCGATCGTGACGTACACGATCACGCGCAGCCCGCTCTACGGAGCGGGACAGCTCGCGCTCACGTCGTTCGGGCTGTTCTGGGCCCGTTGGTGCCTACGTCACGTCTGAGTGTCGAGCGCGGGTCCGACGAGGCGTTCCTCCGACTGCGCGAGCTTCGCGATCCCGCCCAGAATCGCCGCGATCGACACGACGACCGCGGAGACCTCGAACAAGCCGTGCGCGCCGACGCGCTCGTCGAGCAGGAACAACCCGAACAGTGAACCCGAGATGACGCTCATCGCCTCGATCGAACCGACGGCGGCCCCGAGCGCGCCGGTCTGCAGCGCGCTCTGAGCGACGATCACGCCTCCGATCGCCGACACTGCGAGCGCGTAGGGCTCCCAGTGGGGCACCCACGCGAAGATCCCGTCGCCGAGGTAGTGGACGAGGGCTTTCGTCAAGAGCGCGGAGACCCCGAACGAGATCCCGGCCGCGACGCCGAGGAACGCCGCGCGCGGCCGGCCCCGGGTGGCACGGCCCACGGCCATGCAGACCGCGATCGCCGCGACCGCGCTCGGTCCGGCGATGAGCCATGCCCCGGTGCGCGCGATCTGGCGACCACCGGTCGGCGACACCTCGTACAAAAAGAGTGCGAGGCCGCCCGACAGGACTCCGGCCGCGATCCAGTCGGCCAACAGCACCGGCCGGTGCACGAAGGCCGACCCGATGAACAGCGACATCAAGATCCCGGTCGCGAGGATCGGCTCGACGAACACCACCGTCGCGAGCCCGAGCGCGGCGGCATGACAGATGTAGCCCCCGAAGTCGGAGAGCAGCCCGAGCAGCCACCGCGGCCGTTTGATCAAGCGCAGGAGCAGGGAGGGCTTCAGGGCGAACTCGTCGGGCACCTGCTCGGCCTCGAGCAACTCCAACACGTTGCTGATCGCGTAGAACAGCGCAGTCGCGAGCGCGAGCGCGGTTGCGACGGCGACCCGGGACGACACGTTCAGCTACTCACCGCGTGATGAGACCCCCGTCGACCACGAGCGAATCGCCGTTGACGTAGCTCGCTTCGTCGGAACACAACCACACTACGGCCTGCGCGATCTCGAGCGGCGTGGCCATGCGCTTCATCGGGAGCCGCCGCAACATCTTCTCGCCGCCGTCGGGCATCGCGTCGAGGTACGCCCGCATCGGGACGGTTTCGGTCTGCCCGGGCAGCACCGCGTTCACCCGTATCCCCACCGCGGCATACTCCTGCGCGGCCTGCTTCGTGAGCCCCAGCACCCCGTGCTTGGCCGCGGTGTACTGCGGTTGGCCCGGCGCGGGCACCACACCTGCGCCCGACGACATGTTCACGATCGCGCCGCCTCGCCGCTGGCCGAGCATCTGGCGCAGCTCGTGCTGCATGCAGAAGAACACACCGCTGAGGTTGATGTCGATGGTGCGCTGCCAGTCGGCGTACGAGTGTTCGTGGAAGGGCTTCGGCTCCGGCGCAATCCCTGCGATGTTGCAGGCCCAGTCGAGCCCGCCGAATTGGCTCACGGCGAACGCGACCATCGCCTCCACCGACGCCGCATCGGCTACGTCGACGGCGATCGCGGCGGCGGACGCGCCAATCTCCCGAGCCGTACCGTGGGCGGCCTCCTCGTTCACGTCGGCAACCACCACTTGCGCGCCCCGCTCGGCGAGCAGGCGCGCGGTCGCCTGACCGATACCACTGCCACCGCCGGTCACCAACGCGATCGTCACAGCACTGATCCCTTCGACCGTAGATACGGCCCCGAACGAACGATGAGGCCGTTCTCGTGTGCGGGGTCACACGAGGCGAGCGCGAGCGTGGCTTCGGCCATCATCTCGACCGGTTCGCACCACTCCGGCGGGAGATCCATCACCGCGGTCGCGCCTTCGGTCGCCACGGCACGCTCGGGAGCCAACGCGTTGATCGCGATGCCCGTTCCCGCGAGCTCGGTCGCGAACGAGATCGTGAGACGGTCGAGCGCGGCCTTGCTCGGCGCGTACGTCGACGAACGGGCCTGCTGCGGGCTCGAGAGCTGATCGGTGTCGACGATGGCGCTGGTGATGTTGACGATCCATCCCGCGCCGCGCTCGCGCATCGCCGGGACCACGGCCTTCGTCAGCAGGTACGGCGTGATGACGTTGACCTCGTAGGCGACCCGCAGGCGGCGCTCCGACGTCTCGTCGATGCTCAGGTAGAAACACGCGGCCGCGTTGTTCACCAACACGTCGACCGGACCGAGGGCTTCGGTCGCCCGGGCCACGATCGCGTTCCGATCACACCCCGCGTCGGAGAGGTCGGCGACGATCGGCAGCGCCACTCCCCCGGCCGCGGTGATGGCGTCGGCCGTCTCTTGCAACGAACCGGCGAGGTGCCCGCCCGAGCCCGGCTCGAGGCTCCGGGCCACGATCGCGACCGCCGCACCTTCGGCCGCGAGGCGCAGCGCGATCGCCGCCCCGATCCCGCGGGATGCCCCGGTGACGAGGGCAACCCGACCGGCAAGTGCACCACCCATGGTTGCTGGACAATAGTGGGGCCATGCTCGACATGATCATCCTCGGTGGCACGGTGGTCGACGGCACGGGTACGCCCGGCCGGATCGCCGACATCGGAATCAAGGACGGCCGCATCGTCGCGATCGGCGAGATCGACGAGGAGGCGGCGCGCACGATCGATGCCACCGGCAAGGTCGTCGCACCCGGCTTCGTCGACATCCACACGCACTACGACGCCCAGGTGTTCTGGGACACGACGCTGTCGCCGTCGCCGCTGCACGGTGTGACCACGGTGATCGGCGGGAATTGCGGGTTTACCATCGCCCCGCTCGGTCCGGATCACGGCGACTACCTGATGCGGATGCTGGCGCGGGTCGAGGGGATGCCCCTCGCCGCGCTGGCCGAAGGCGTGCCGTGGGACTGGCGCACGTTCGGCGAGTACCTCGACCGCATCGACGGCACGCTGGCACCCAACGCGGGCTTCCTCGTCGGCCACTCGACCATCCGGCGCGTCGCGATGGGCGAGCGCGCGACGCAGGGCGAGGCGACGGCCGAAGACCTCGACGCGATGCGCGCGCTGCTCGACGAGAGCCTCGCGGCGGGCGCTTTGGGGTTCTCGTCGAGTTGGGCCCGCACGCACAACGACGCGGCCGGCGACATGGTGCCGTCGCGATACGCGAGCGAGGACGAGATCGTCGCGCTGTGCGGCGTCGTCAAGAACCACCCCGGCACCACCCTCGAGTTCATCCCGTGCGTGGGCATGTTCGAGGACTTCGCGCCGGAACTGCTCACACGCATGTCGCTCGCGGCCAATCGTCCGGTCAACTGGAACGTGCTGTTCGTCGGCAAGGGCAGCGAGTCGATCACCGAGCACAACCTCGCGGCGTCCGACTACGCCACCGAGCACGGCGCCCGCGTCGTCGCGCTGACCGTGCCCTTCTCGCCCTCTCCCCGTATCTGCTTCGACAGCGGCTTCCTCCTCGACACCATCCCGGGCTGGGAGAAGCCGATGGCGCTACCGCACGCGGAGAAGAAGGCGATGCTCGCGTCGCCCGACGGTCGCGACGTGCTGCGCGAGGCCGCGCGGCAGCCGACAACCGGCTTCAAGGTCTCCAACTGGGGCGTCTACGTGATCAACGAGACCTTCGCCGACGAGAACAAGCAGTGGGAAGGCAAAAGCGTCGCCGAGATCGCAAAGGAGCGAGGCGTCGACGACTTCGACGCGCTGTGCGACATCGTGGTCGCCGACGATCTGATGACCGGTTTCGGCTTTCCGATACGTCCCGACGACGACGAGACCTGGCAGACCCGCATGAAGGTCTGGCGCGATCGCCGGGCCGTGGTCGGCGCGAGCGACGCCGGCGCCCACCTCGACTTCCTCGCGAGCGTTCAACTACTCCACCGTGATGCTCGGCGGTCCCGTACGCGAGCGCGGTCTGATGCCGATCGAGGAGGCGGTCAACCTCCTCACCGAGGTGCCGGCGCGCCTCTACGGCCTGACCGAACGCGGTCGGCTGCAGGAGGGCTGGCACGCCGACATCGTCGTCATCGATCCCGAGACCGTCGGTGCGCAGGAAGTGCGGATGCGCTTCGACCTGCCGACCGGCGCGCCCCGGCTCTACGGCGGCGCCGACGGCATCGACCACGTGATCGTGAACGGCACCGAGATCGTCGACCACGGCGAGTTCACCGACGCCCGGCCCGGGACCCTGCTGCGCTCGGGCCGCGACACCGAGACGGTCGTCGGTTCCCGGCGGCAACGGCTGAGCGACCGACCCGTGGCATCCCGCCGCTTCTTCGATCGCCTGCGCCGGCGCGGCCTGCGGGGTGCGCCGGGACGGCCTGCGCTCGACCTCGCGCCGGGGTTGCCCGAGCGCGACGCGGCACGTCTGCGCGCGGTGATCACCGAACTCCTCGAACTGCACGACACGATGACCCAACGAGCCGAGGCCGCGGCGGTCGCCGACGCCTACGGGGCCCTCTCCGACGACGGCCGGCGCAACTTCTCGCTCATGTTGGCGCGCGACTTCTGGACCGACGAGCGGGCCGTCGACGACGCGGTCGACGGCGCTACGCGGCAGCGACCGATCGCCGGGCCGCCGAACGCCGGCTCCGCGACACGCTGGTGCCGCCCGCGGACCGGCTGCTGCGGCTGTTGACGGGACTGGAGGGCGGCGTGAAGTTCCTCGTCGACCTGCGCGCCGACGTCTTGCGCAGCACGAGCCACGATGGCGAGCTCGGCGATCTCGATCGGGAGCTCAAGGCGCACTCGCCACCCTGTTCGACGTCGGGCTTGCTCGACGCTGCGCCGCATCACGTGGGAAGCGCCCGCGGCGCTGCTCGAGAAGCTGATCGCGTACGAGGCAGTGCACGCGATCGGGTCGTGGGACGACTTGAAGAACCGGCTCGATTCCGACCGGCGGTGCTACGCGTTCTTCCATCCCGCGATGCCGAACGAGCCGCTCGTGTTCGTGGAGATCGCGCTCACGGTCGGTATCGCGACCGAGCTCGCTCCGCTGCTCGATGCGCGCGCGCCCGGAACTGGAGCTCGAACGAGCCGACACCGCGGTGTTCTATTCGATCTCGAACTGTCAGCCCGGCCTCGCCGGGCGTCAACCTCGGCACCGCGCTCATCAAGCAGGTCGTCGAGGCGCTGCGTCTCGACCTCCCGCAACTGCGCCGGTTCGTGACGCTCTCGCCGATCCCCGGGTTCCGGGCCTGGGTCGAGGGCGCGCTCGGTGCCGACGGCGCCGGGCTCCGCGCGGGCGAGCGCGAGCTGCTGCCGGCCGAGCCGGCCCGCGTCCTGACGCGCTTGTCCGAGCCGGAATGGGACGTCGACGAAGCGATCCGGCCCGCGCTCTTGGCGCTCTGCGCGCGCTACCTCACGGCCGCGCCCGAAGGTCGGGTCGCGGATCCGGTCGCGAACTTCCATCTCGCGAATGGCGCCGCGGTCGAGCGGGTCGAACTGGATGGCCGACGCGTCACCGACCGGGCGGGCCCGGTCGTTCGGCATCATGGCGAACTACCTCTACGAGCACGACCACATCCCCGAACGGGCCGAGGCCTACACCACCAAGGGCGAGGTGCCGATGTCGCCCGACGTCCGCGACCTCATCGCGCCCTGAACGAGGCTGCGTCGGCCGCTGAGACCTTGCGGCCGAGGAACGCCGCGAGCGCGTCGGCGTTGGTCGCGTTCGGCGGCGCCGTTTGCTCCGGGCCGAAGGGCTTGCTCCGTCGTCGCCGCGGAACTCGGGCTGGATGAACGCGCGGCGCCCGGGCCAGCAGCTCGGCCGCGAGATGCGGATCGAGGTCGGTGGGCTGACCCGTCGCCCGGGCGAGGTCCCACCCGTGAGTGAAGGCGTCGGTCGTGGCGATGCCGAGGTACGCCGCGCACGGCAGCGTGACCGAACGGCAGCGTCGACCATCTTGTCGAGCGCGCCCGGGCGCCCGAACGCGGCCACCGCGCTGCGCGATGCCCGTCGTCGTAGGTGGCCAACATGTCGCCGGCCGTGTAGTCGACCTCGTCCATCGGCGGCGCCACACCCGCGTTCACCGCGCCCGCGAACCAGAACGTGGTGCCCACGATGTGGTTGATCAGGTCGCGCACCTGCCACGACTGGCACGGCGTCGGGTCGAAAGCTGATCCGGAGTGACGTTCGCGAGCACCGAGCGGGTACTGGCGAAGGCGCGTTCGAGGTCCCGCGTCGTCATGCACCCGATCGTACGCGACCGGCCTCGCGCCGGCCGGGCGCGCCGAGGTAGCTTCGCCCGCTATGGAGAAACTCGTCTACCTCGTGTGGGAACGCCCGTCGATCGATCCGGCCGCGCTGCGAGCCCGCTTCCTCGAAGAGCGTCGCGCCGCAACTGCTCGCGCTGCAACCGCACGCGCTGCAGATGGATCTCGACGACGAGCACGCGCAGATGCAGTCGATGGTCCCGGTGCCCGGCGACGAGCTGCCGGTGCGGGCCTGCGTCTCGATCTGGCTCGACGCGCACGACGACCGGGCACCGTACGAGGCCCTGATCCGCGTCGGCGGGCGTACGGATCGGGGGATACCTCGTCACCGAGTCGATGTACCGCGACTACGGCGGCAACGAGCACGCGGCCGACGCGCGACTGGCCCGACGGCGCCCGGTCGCCGGGCATCATCACGTTGACGATCTTCGACAAGCCCGCCGGCGTCGACGACGAGACCTTCTACGGCCACTGGTACGGCCATCAGTCGCCGATGTCGGAGGACGATGCAGCCCCGCGTCGCGTTACGTGCGCAACGCGGTCGTGCGCTCGCTCACGCCGGGCGCGCCGCGCTATCGCGCGATCGTCGAGGAGTCGTGGCCGAGCGTCGAGCACGTCACGAACCTGCACACCTTCTTCGGCGCCGCGTCGAACGAGGAGCTCGGCGAGAACATCCGCGTCATGCTCGACAGCACGAAGCTGCTGTACGACCCGGCGACGATGCGCAACTACCCGTTGAGCGAGTACATCATCAAGAGCTGAAGCTCGGCGAACTCGGCGCTCGTACTCGAGCAAGCCGTTCGTAGTTGGCGTGCAGATCGGCGCGTCGACCGCCGTCGTGCGCGAGGTTCACCAACTCGTGCGGGATCATCGTGCAGGTCGTACCACTCGTGTTCCTGGTCGACGAAGTCGGCGTCGACGTCGAACAGCTTGTGTCCCGGGTCCTTGCCCCAGAGCCCGGTGCCGGGCTTGCCGCCGCCCACGCCGTAGTAGCGCGCGTACTTGGTCTGCCCGTCGAAGAAGCCGCGGATCGCGTAGCGGGTGTGATTGATCTCGTCGGTGTGCGCGGTGTCGTGCGCGAACAACACGTGATCGCGCACGGACGCCGTCGGGATCGGCGAGCACCGGCCGACAGGTCGACTCCCTTCAGCGACGGCTGCGACGCAGGGTCGACACCGCCGAGCGCGCAGATCGTCGACGCGAGGTCGACGTGCGTCGCGAGCGCGTCCGATTGCGAGCCCGGCCGGGTCACGCCCGGAACCCGCATGTAGCACGGCACGTGCATGATCTCCTCGTACACGAACGGGCCCTTCGAGCGCAGCCCGTGCGAGCCGCACATGTCGCCGTGGTCGGAGGTGAAGATGATGATCGTGTCGTCGTACGCGCCGCGACTCCTCGAGCGCGCCCGAGCACCGTGCCGAGCGACTCGTCGGCCATCTGCTGCAGCTTCACGTAGTAGTCGAGGTGGCGCAGCCACGACTTCGGTGTCGCTCGGATCGATGTAGCCCCAGAGGCCGTGTTGCTGGTCCCAGCGCCACTGCCGTTGCGCGGCGGGCTTGTCGAGGAGGTCGTCGCCGAAGTTCGGGGGCAAGCGTGTCGCACACCTCGTCGTAGCCGGTGTCGAAGACGGCAGCACGTCGTCTTCCTTCCACTTCGCCCACTCGAGCACCTTCCGCGCACGCCGCACCTCGTCGGGGTGGCGCTCGTCGTAGCCGGGCTGGTCGATCGGGAACCACATCACGTCGTGCGGGTTCACGAGCGCGACGGTGAGGAACCACGGCTCGGCCGCGTTCGCGGCGTTGGCGCGCAGCCACGACGCCGCGTTCGCGGCGATGATCGGGTCGAAGTGCACGCCGGTTCCGGCCCAGCCCATGAAGTGGCGGTCGTTGCCTTCCCAATCGGCGAAGCCGTACGCGGTCATGTCGGGCGTCGCCGACTGCGACAGGTGCCACTTGCCGATGTAGCTCGACCGGTAACCCGCGTCGCGCAGGATCGAACCGATCGTCGGCACCGCGGGGTCGAGCTCCTTGTGCTCGGGCATGATCACGTTGTCGACGACGCCGTGCTGGGCGAGGTACTGGCCGGTGAACAGCGACGCCCGCGACGGGCGAGCACGGCGAGCTGTGCGTGTAGTGCTGCGTGAGCTCGAGGCCCTCGGCGCGCAGGCGGTCGCGCCACGGCAGCTGGACGCTCGGCGGCAGCCAACCGCGGTGGCGCTCCTGGTCGGAGACGACGAGCAGGATGTTCGGTTTGGTGGGGCGCGGGGCGTTCATCGCGTCCACACTGCACGCCGCGTACACCCGCTCGCCAGTCAGGAGCGACAGCGGAGCCGACCGGATGGGAGGCGCAGCGCGAGCGACCCATCAACGCAGCGACAGCGGAGCCGACCGGATGGGAGGCGCAGCGCGAGCGACCCATCAACGCAGCGACAGCGGAGCCGACCGGATGGGAGGCGCAGCGCGAGCGACCCATGAACGCAGCGACAGCGGAGCCGACCGGATGGGAGGCGCAGCGCGAGCGACCCATGAACGCAGCGACAGCGGAGCCGACCGGATGGGAGGCGCAGCGCGAGCGACCCATGAACGCAGCGACAGCGGAGCCGACCGGTCAGCGCGTGTAGCCGTCGAGGAGGCCGGTGAGGCCGCTCGGGTGGTGCTCACCGAACGCGAGCTGCTCGAGCACGCCGAGCCCGACCTTGTCGCCCCAGCGGGCGCGCATCACCTGCTGGATGTGGATGTTCCACGGTTCGACGTTGTCGAGCTCCTCGACCTTGTGCTCCTCGGAGCCGACCGCGAGCTCGCCGTGCCAGTGGCCGTGACCCCATTCGGGATGCGTGTAGCCGAGGCCGCGCATGCGGAACGTGAGCAACGGTTCGAGCTCGATGCGTTCCTCGCTGTGGTCGTAGTTCAACAGCCGCAGCGTCGCGCCCTGCGAACGGCGCAGACCGGGCGCCCAGCGCACCTCGTGCGTCGCGCCGGCGAGATGATGGATGCGCTCGTCGGCGTTCCAGGTCGGATCCCCGGCGCCGATGACGTCGAGCACCGCCTGGCTCCCGACCCACCGATCGCCGTTCGCGCGCTCGAAGCACAGGAAGTGCGTGCAGCAGTCGTCCCAGTTGATCGGCGCCCACAGGAAGAAGATCTGCGGCAGCGTGTTCTCGGGCGCGGCCGGAGTCGGCCCGCCGACCGGACGCACGCCCCACGACCGGTCCTTGGTGCCGTAGACGTCGGTCGATCGCGATCTCGCGACCCGTCGACGTCGATGCGGCCCGACCACGTTCCCCATTGCGTCATGCGCGTGGAGTCCATGACGGTCTTCGTTCCGGCGGTGAGCGTCTGGCGCGGCTCCTCCGAGCGCGACGGTGCGCGCGGTGAAGGTGACATCGGCGTCGATCCCGAGATCGGCGGCGTCGGCGCGGACGCGCGTGACGCGCAGCGGTTCGACGATCTCGATCGTCAGCGGTCCGATGCGCGTCTCGCCGCGGTCGGCGGGGATGCGGCCCGACGCGAACACCGATCGCTGCACGCCGTCGTGCACCACCGAGAACGCGCCGTCGATGATGCCCCGGTTCGGGTACACGGCCATGCCCGCGGCGAAGTAGTAGTCCTCGGTGTAGCCGTTGAACCAGAACCGGTCGTAGTGGTTCGGGTCGCCGGTCGCCGGGTGCGCGAGCGGCAGCGGCGTCTGGTGGATCGGGTAGTCGTCGAACGGCGTCAGCACGTCAGCCCACCACCGCGTCGAACTGTTCGCGGATACGGACCATGGCCGCCGGCGACGCCTCCGGGTCGCCTGCGAACGCGCTGCAACGTGACGATGACGTCGGTCGCGCCCGCCGCGACCAGGTCGGGCACCGATGCCATGCTCGCGCCGAGATCGGGCCGCACCGTCGTCGCCCTTGGCCATCCGCACCGGCGCCTGTACCTGCAGCATCGACGGATCCCGTCCGGCGGCGGTGAATGCGTCACGGATGCGCTGCACGCCCGCGGCGATGCCCTCGACCGTCTCACCCATGATCGGGATCCAGCCGGCGCCGTATTCGACGACGCGCGCGAGGTTGCGGGCGTGCAACGTGCCCGCGATCCAGATCGGCACGCCCCCCGCCTGCAGCGGCTTCGGCTCGCAGTAGATGTCGTGGAACGACAGTGTCGGCGCGTCGAGCGCGGCGGGCGTGTCGCGCCAGAGCACGCGGCACGCGGCGAGCGTGTCGTCGAGGAGCTGGCCACGACGCTCGAACTCGAGGCCCTGCGCGTCGTACTCCTCGCGCTGCCAGCCGGTACCGACGCCGAGGTCGACGCGCCCGCCCGATATCTGATCGAGGGTCGCGACCTGCTTGGCGAGGAAGGCCGCCGGACGCAGCGGCGCGATGAGGATGCCCGTCGCGAGACGCACGCGTGCCGTCGCGCCGGCGATCGCGGCCAGCATGGTCAACGGTTCGAACCACGGCGCGTCGGGCGGCACGGGGAACTTGCCCCACAGGTAGTTCTCGGTGTGCGGGCCCATGACCACGTGGTCGACGACGACGATGCGGTCGATTCCGGCGTCGTCGGCGGCGCGGCCGAGGTCGACGAACCGATTCCACTCGCCCGGCGGGAACGACGCCCCGAAGTTGGCGAGCCCGACAGTGAGGGTCGGTCGTGCGCTCATCACGCGTGTTCGATCGTGAGGCGGTGCGCGATCGCACGCGACGACGTTCCGACCCGCAGCTCGAACGCGCCCGGCTCGACCGTCCAACCGTGCGCGCCGACGTCCCAGAACGCGAACGCGCGCTCGTCGAGCGCGAGCGTGAGGTCGCGCGACTCGCCCGGATCGAGCCACACCTTGGCGAACGCCTTCAGCTCCTGTTGCGGCCGCGCCACCGACGCTTCGGCGTCGTGCACGTAGCACTGCACGGTCTCGCGCTCCCCGTACGGCGCCGGTGTTGGTGACCCGCACGTGCACGGCGGCGCCGTCCCACGTCGGCGCGCCCAGCTCGAAGGTCGTGTACGACAACCCGTGCCCGAAACAGAAGCGGGGGTCGATGCGCCGGGTGTCGTACCAGCGGTAGCCGACGAACACCCCTTCGCCGTAGCGCACCTGGCCGCGCTCGCCCGGATAGTTCGTGAACGCGGGCGTGTCTTCGATGCGCACCGGGAAGGTCGTGGGCAACTTGCCCGACGGCGACACGTCGCCCGACACGATGTCGGCCAGGGCGTTGCCCCACTCCTCGCCCGGGAACCAGGCTTGGACGATCGCAGCGACGTCGTCGGCCCACGGCATCTCGACCGGCGAGGCGGCGTTCACCACCACGATCGTCTTCGGGTTGGCCGCCGCGACCGCGCGGACGAGCTCGTCCTGTGGAGGCGGCAACGCCATCGACTCACGGTCGTTCCCTTCGGTCTCCCAGTCGTTGTCGGTCCCGACGACGCACACCACTGCGTCGGCGCGGCGGGCCAGCGCCACCGCGCGGTCCATGAGGTCGGGCGGCGCGGGCGGTCGGCAACCGATCTCGAGCCCGCCGAGACCGCCCGGCGGGACGAACTCCACTTCGAGCGTGCGCGGCTCCCCGGCAGTGAAGACGATCGTGCCGGCCGCCTCCGCGCTCCCGTAACCCATGAACGCGTCGCTGCGCCCGGTCGGGTTCCAGTTGTCGACGACCACCTCACCGTCGACCGTCAACTTGGCCCGCCCGACCTGGACGAGCGTGAACGTCCACTCCCCCGATTCGGGCGCCACAACCGTGCCGCGCACCTTGAGCGAGAACTCGGCGGGCACGCCGTGGCCGACCGGACCGATGAACGTGAACAGCCCGCGCGCCGATTCCTCGACGTGTACCGGCTCGCCGGCGCGCTCGCGCCCTGCGAAGTACTCGACGGTCAACGGATCGCGGAGCACCGGGCTCTCGAGGATCGGCGTGCGCTTGAAGCTGTAGCAGCCGCGCTCGTGCGCGACTTCGACGCCACCCCTCGCCAGGCGGGCGCGCAGACCCACCAGCGGCGAGACCGGCGGGTGCGGTGTCACGCGTGCACTGCCGCCGCCCTGGATGACCGTTGCGTCGGCGTTCGGGCCGATGACTGCGAGCGTCGTGATCGTCGGCGCCAACGGGAGCGCCGACCGAGTGTTCTGCAGGAGCACGAAGCTCTCGGCCGCGGCCCGGCGCGCGATCGCGCGGTCGATCGGGTCGTCGACGCACTCTTCGGTGTGCGGACCGGTGTCCTCGATACGTCCGGTGCGCTCGATCAGCCTCAGCACGCGAAACGCCATGTCGTCGAGCGTCGCCTCCGCGACTTCACCCGACCGCACGGCCGCGGCGAGCTTCTCGCCGAAGAACTGCGGCGGCCCGGGCATCTCGAGGTCGAGGCCGGCGTTCGCGGCGGCAACCGTGCTGTGCGTTCCGAACCAGTCCGACATGACGAGGCCGTCGAACTCCCACTCGTCGCGCAATATCGCGATGAGCGGTGCGTGCTCGCTGCAGTACGGACCGTTGACACGGTTGTACGCAGTCATCAACGCCCACGTGCCGGCCTCCTTCACCGCGGCCTCGAACGGCACCAGCGAGATCTCGCGGAGCGTGCGCTCGTCGACCTCGGAGCTGATCGTCATGCGTTCGAACTCGGAGTCGTTCGCGACGAAGTGCTTCACCGTGCACGCGACACCTTGCGACTGCACCCCGGTGATGTACGCGACGGCCATGCGCGCCGACAGCAAGGGATCCTCGGAGTAGCACTCGAAGTTGCGGCCCGCGAGCGGATGACGATGGATGTTGACCGTCGGCGCGAGCAGCGCGTGCGCGTTCTTGCGCTTCGCCTCGACCCCGAGGCGCTTGCCCACCTCGTGCACGAGCTCGGGATTCCACGTGGCGCCGAGCGCGGTGCCGCACGGGAAGTTCGCCGACGGCCGGCCCGACCACTGCTCGCCGCGAGCCCCGCTCGGTCCGTCGGTGACCTTCAACGCCGGGACACCCAGCCGGTCGGCCCCCGGTCCGTGCCAGAGGTCGACGCCGGCGGCCAGCGCAGCCTTCTCGTCGAGCGTCAGCTCGGCCACCAGCTTCTCGATGCGCTCGCTCATGACGGGCATCCTCTGCCACGATGCGCCGATGGAACAACTTCACGGCAAGGTCGCCGTGGTGACCGGCGCGGGCAGCGGCATCGGCCGTGCCCTCGTCCGGCGATTCGCGGCCGAGGGGATGCGAGTCGTGGCGGCCGACATCGAGGTCGCGGCCCTGGCCGAGACCGTCGCCGGCCTCGCCGGCACCGGCACGTTCGTCGCCGACGTCTCCCGCTTCGACGACGTCGACGCCCTCGCGGAACACGCCTACGAGACGTTCGGCTCGACCGACGTGCTCTGCAACAACGCGGGGGTCTTCGCGGGCGGACTCATGTGGGAGCGCCCCCCGGCCGACTTCGAGTGGACGCTCGGCGTCAATCTGTGGGGGATCCTCAACGGCATCCGCGCCTTCGTACCGCGCATGCTCGCCGCGGGCACGCCCGCGCACATCGTGAACACCACGTCGATGGCCGGGATCTGCACGAACGCGTTCTCGGGTCCGTACACGGTCTCCAAGTTCGCGGCCCAGGCGGCCACCGAGTGCCTCGCCCACGACCTGCGCGCGATCGGAGCGCCGATCACGGTGTCGGCCGTCGTACCCGGGTCGGTGGCCACGCGCATCGCGAGCTCGGGCCGCAACCGGCCGGAGTCACTCGCCGCCGCCCGCTCCGACGACGCGCAGTTCGTCGAACAGGCGCTCGCCGACCTCACGGCCGCGCAGGGCGCACCGCCCGAGGAGGTCGCGGAGATCATCGTCGCCGCGATCCGCGCCGAGCAGTTCCTCGTCCCGACCAAGCCCAGCTACGAGCGGCAGCTGCGACAGCGCACCGACGCGCTCGTCGACAAGCAGCTCCCCCCGATGCCCGACTTCGACTAGGCCGCCGGGCAGCCCACGAGCACCCCGCCGGTCTTGGGATCGACGGGGATGTAGTTGCGGCTGGAGTTGGCGATGGTTGTGCCCGTCGTTGCGGCGCCGGTCGACGTCGACGTCGACGTGGCGACGGTGGTCGGTGCCGACGACGCACCGAGATCACCCATGTGCCGGCGCAGCGTGTCCCAGTCGCGGCCCACCACGACGAGCACGTCCGCGCCGGCCGTGTCGGTCGCCGAGGCGGCCTGGCCCGACTGCGTGGCGCCGGTGGCATACACCACGGTCACCCCTTGCGCATCCGAGCCATCGGACCAACGAACCTGGGTGTGCGCGTACGCGACGCCCGCGGCCTCGAGCACCGGGCCGTTCGCACGGAAGCCGGCCGTCACCAGCTCGTGCAGTGCCCGCGCGCCGAGGCCGGGGACCCCGGACCCGTCGACCACGCGGACACGCACCGTGCGCGGGTCGACGAGCGCGGGCAAGAACGGCTTGGCCGCCGTGAAGTTGGCCAGGCGAAAGAGCAACGCCTGCGCGTCGGGATACTTCACGACGAGCCGCGCTCCGGGGTTACTCGGATCGGGGCTCCACGGAATTGTGGTCATCTCGACGTCGGCCGGCCGCAGCCGGTGGAAGGTGTTCACGAGCGACTTCAGCTCGTCGAGCGTCAAGCTCTGGTCGGTGGTGAGGTGCGTCATCACCGCGTCGACGAGACCGATGATGCGCAGCGGGTTGTCGTCGGTCCGGTTGATCGCGACCTGCGCCAACGTCCGCAGGAAGTACTGCTGGCGCGGGATGCGGTCGATGTCGCTCCCCAGCGCGGTCCAACCCCGTCCCCCGCGATACGCGTTGTCGCCGAGACGCGGGTCGTAGTTCCACTGCCACAGCGCCGGGTGCACGAGATCGTCGGGCACGTAGTAGTGGCGCGAGCGCGCGTAGGCCAACGCCATCTGCCCGTCGAGAGAGACGCAGCCGCGCCGCTCGATGTCGAGGCCGATGTACGGATCGTGCACGGGCGTCGGGAACCAAACGTCGACGTGACCGATCGCGCCGACGATCTGCGGGAAGCTCGTGAAGTCGACCTGTATGAAATGGTTGATCGGGATGTCGAAGTAGGCCTTGAACGTCTTGATCAACAGCGCCGGGCCACCGATGCCGATCGCCGCGTTGAGCTGACGGCGCCCGTACCCGGGAATCTCGACCATCAGGTCGCGGGGAAACGAGACCAGCAGCGGCGTCGGAACTCGCGGGTCGACGTGGACGACCATCATGGTGTCGGAGTTGCCGTCGGCGTCATGGCCGATCAGCAGGAAGTTCGCGGGTTGGGCCGGGCTCCCCGGCGCGAGGATCCCGTCGCCGATGTCGACGACCTTGCGCTTGGCGTACTCGTGGCGGCCGGCCCGGTCACCGGCGACGAGCACTCCGGCGCAGAGGACTGCCACGACGAGGCTCGCGATGCCGACGCGGCGAAGGAAGGTCCACGACCAGAACACCGCCATCACCCAATCAGGACGCGCTGGTCGCCCGCAACGTTCCCGCCAAGAGTCACCGGCACCATCTCAACCCAGGAGGCGTTCGACGGCCCGGGCCCGCCACCGGGGGTTCCGGCCCGCGGCCTCGGCGCGGTCGATCGACTCCACGAGCTTGCGGGAGAGGTTCACCCCGAGCCACCGCAGGGGCTCGGGCTCCCAACGCGGCGACCGGTGCCCGACCCACGGCAGCCGCACGAGCTCGGTGTCGTGGCCGAGCACGAGATCGGCGATCGTGCGGCCCGCGAGATTCGTCGTGCTCACGCCGTCGCCGACGTAGCCGCCGGCCCACGCGATTCCGGCGGCACGGTCGAAGCCCACCGACGGATACCAGTCGCGCGGGACGCCGACCGCGCCGCCCCAGCGATGCGTGATCGCGGCGTCGCCCAGCGCGGGGAACAGCGATCGCAGCGTGGCGTGCAACGAAGCGAAGACGCGCGGGTCGAGGTCGAACTCCGGCCGCACGCGCGAACCGAAGTGGTACGGCGTTCCGCGACCCCCGAACGCCAACCGGTCGTCGGCCGTGCGTTGGCCGTAGATGATCATGTGGCGGAAGTCGGCGAACGTCGGCCGGCGCTCGAGTCGGGCGTCGGCCCAGAACGCGTCGGGAAGCGGCTCGGTCGCGATCATGAGCGAGTAGACGGGCGCGATCGCTCGGCGTAAGCCCGGGGAGCTCGGCGGTGAATGCCTCGGTCGCGCGCACGACGACCTCGGCCCGCACCGTCCCGCGTTGCGTACGTAGCCGCCCGGGTTCGACGCGTGCGACCGCCGTGTGCTCGTAGATCGTCACGCCCGATCGCTCGACCGCGGCGCGAGGCCGCGCACGAGCTTGCGCCGGATGGATCGCGGCGCAGTGCGGCGTGAACAGCCCGCCCAGGTTCGGGCGGCAACCGATCACCGCGCTGGATCGGCCGGCGACGAGCTCGCGGTAGTCGTCGTCGCCGAATCCCCACGACCGATGGTCGTCGAGCTCCTCGCGCAGCCGCGTCGCAGGTGCGCGGGAAGGGTCGCGACCTGAATCGTGCCGCCGCGCGCCCAGTCGCAGTCGATGCCCTCGGCGACGACGACCCGCTCGATCTCGTCGAGCGTCGCGAACATCGCGCGTTGCATCGCGACGACCGCGTCCCGTCCGTGCCGCGTGCGCGGTCGCGTCGCGGCTCCCGGCGAACAGCGCCGAGCACCACCCACCGTTGCGACCCGAGGCGCCGAAGCCGACCGTCTCGCGCTCGCACACGACGATCCGCAGCGACGGGATCGGCCTGCTTCAGCGCGTACGCAGTCCACAGGCCCGTGTATCCGGCCGCCGACGATCGCGACGTCGGCGACGGCGTCGCCTTCGAGCGCCGGGCGCGGGACACCTGCTCCTCCGGCCGGCAGGGTCGCGTGCCACAAGCTCGCACTCGCCGGCGCCGGATCATGCCCGGAAGTATGCTCCCGCGCATGATCCGCTCGGAAACGCGCGAGCACGTCGTCATCGTCACGATCGACAACCCGCCGGTGAACGCGCTGCCGGTCGCGGGCTGGTTCCAGCTGGCCGACGCGCTCCGCTCCGCGCGGCCGCGACCCGAACACCCGCGTCGTGATCCTGCGGGCCGAGGGCAAGGGCTTCCAGGCCGGCGTCGACATCAAGGAGCTGGCGGCCGACCCCACGAACGAGTCGCTCATCGGCGTGAACCGGGGCTGCTACGAGGCCTTCGCCGCCGTGTACGACTGCGAGGTCCCGGTCATCGCCGCGGTGCAGGGCTTCTGCGTCGGCGGCGGCATCGGTCTCGCCGGCAACGCCGACATCGTCATCGCCTCCGACGACGCGACGTTCGGCCTGCCCGAGGTCGACCGCGGCGCGCTCGGCGTCGCGACCCACCTCGCGCGGTTCGTGCCGCAGCACAAGCTGCGCGCGATGTTCCTCACCGGTGCGATGGTCACCGCGGCCGAGCTCCTCGCGTTCGGCACGGTCGAGCGCGTCGTGCCCCGCGCCGAGCTGCTCGACGCCGCGCTCGAGATCGCCGCCGTCATCGCGAAGAAGAGCCCGATCGTGATGCGCCGGGCCAAGGAGTCGCTCAACATGATCGACCCGGTCGACGTGAAGCGCTCCTACCGGTTCGAGCAGGGCTTCACGTTCGAGCTCAATCTCTGGGGCGACAGCGACGAGCTCCGCCAGGCGTTCGTCGACAAGCGCGACGCCGAGCTCGACTGACCGACGACGTCGACTGGATGACATACCGCGCCGTGATCTTCGACCTCGGCGGGGTCGTGTTCCCGTCGCCGTTCGAGGCGTTCGACGCGTACGACCACGGCAACGACTTGCCGAAGGGCACGATGCGGTCGCTGATCCGCACGAGCAGCGAGACCGGCGCGTGGGCCGCGCTCGAGCGCGGCGAGCTCGACCATGGACGAGTTCGTCGTGGCACTCGAGGCCGAGGCGCTCGCGGCCGGGTTTCACGCTCGACGCCCGCCGGCTGATGGGGCTGATCGGCTCGGCGCTCGGCCCGCGGCCGGAGATGGACGCACGCGATCGTGCGCATCCGCGCCAACGGGCCTGCGCACGGCCGCGCTCACGAACAACTGGGCCGACGAGAAGCGGCGATCGACCCCGAGTGGGCTCCACGACGCCGGCCTGTTCGACGTGGTCGTCGAGTCGGCGGTCGAAGGGCTGCGCAAGCCCGATCCGCGCATCTACACATTGGCGCTCGCCCGCCTGAACGTGCTCGCGTCGCGAGACCGTGTTCCTCGACGACCTCGGCATGAACCTCAAGCCCGGCGCGCGAGATGGGGATGGCGACGATCAAGGTCGTCGATCCCGACGACGCGCTCGACCGAGCTCGCAGGCAATCCTCGGGATCACGCTGCGATGAGCGAGACGCTGACATGGAGCTGCTCTGGGTGCGCCACGGCGAGCCGCGAACGGATCGCGACCGGGAACGGGCGTTCCCGCCGACCCGGCGCTGACCGATCGCGGGCGCGAGCAGGCGGACCGGCTCGCGGCGTGGCTGCGCGTCGAGCCCGTCGACGTCGTTCTCGTCCAGCCCGCAGCGGCGCGCGGTCGAGACTGCGCGAACCGATCGCGTCGGCGCACGGTCTCGACGTCGAGATCGCGCCCGGGCTTGATGGAGTACGACGCGCAATCCGACACCTACATCCCGATGGAGGAGCTGCAGCGCGACGCAACGATCCGCACCTCACCGCGATGTTCGAGGGCCGGTGGGAGGAGTTCGGCGCGGAACCGGCCGACGCGTTCCGGCGCGCGTCGGCGCCGCGATCGACGAGATCGTCGCCGCGTACCCGGGTCGACGGGTCGTCGCGGTCTGCCACGGCGGCGTCATCAACGTCGCGTTCGCGATCGCGCTCGGTCTCGACCGGCATCTCTGGTTCGAGCCGCACTACACGTCGGTGTCGCGCATGGTCGCGTCGCGAACGGGCGTCCGCTCGGTCGCGTCGCTCAACGAACGCGCGCACCTCGACGGAAGACGGGATCCGGCCGAGGGAAGACGGAGCCGGCATGAACGTCGATCGTCGAACACGTCGATCGGGTCACCGTGGTGACGATCGACCGACCCGAGGTGCGCAACGCGGTCGACCGCGCCGACCGCCGCCGAGCTCGCCGACGCGTTCCGCGCGTTCGACGCCGACGACGCGCACGACGTGGCCGTGCTCACGGGCGCGAACGGAACGTTCTGCGCCGGCGCCGACCTGAAGGCGATCGGCGACGACGGCGGCAACACGGTGCGCGCCGAAGGCGACGGCCCGATGGGGCCCACCCGCATGATGCTGTCGAAGCCGGTCATCGCCGCGGTCGAAGGGTTCGCGGTCGCCGGTGGGCTCGAGCTCGCGCTGTGGTGCGACCTGCGCGTCGCCGCGCGTGACGCGGTGTTCGGCGTGTTCTGCCGCCGGTGGGGCGTGCCGCTCGTCGACGGCGGCACGGTCCGCCTGCCGCGCCTCATCGGCCACTCGCACGCGCTCGACCTCATCCTCACCGGGCCGGGGCGTCAGCGGCGACGAGGCGCTGCGGATGGGTCTCGCCAACCGGCTCGACCGAACCGGGCGAGGCGCGTCGCCATGCGATCGAGCTCGCGACCCGAGCTGAGCGCGCTGCCACAGACTGTGCTTGCGCGAAGACCGTGCGTCGAGCTACGCGCAATGGGGGCTCGGGATCGACGACGCGATCCAGGTCGAACTGCGAGCACGGGTTGCGCGTCCTGCGGTCGGGTGAGTCGTTCGCGGGTGCGTCACGGTTCGCGGCGGGCGCGGGACGTCACGGCGCCGCGTCTCCCCCGACCGAACCGTGACACCGACGACGTAAACACTGCGTGAACCGCCTTCGCCTGCGTCCGACGGGGGTCGGAGCACCCACGGAGTCGTCGTAGAATCGGCCCGTGGCTACCGAACGAACAGTCGCGCGATCTCATGAGCCATCCGGTCGTCACCGCGCAGCCGGCGGAGACGGTCGCAACCGCAGCACAACGCATGCGCGAGCACAAAGTGGGGTCGGTCGTGGTCGTCGATCACGACGACCGCGCGATCGGCATCCTGACCGAGCGCGACATGATCCGGTTGGCCGCGGCCGGATCCGACGCCTCGACCGCGAAGGTCTCGGAATGGATGACCGCCGACCCGGACCGGATCGGTCCCGGGGTCGAGGCGCGTGCCGCGTTCGCGAGCCTCGCGGAACGGGGGTATCGGCACATCCCCGTCGTCGACGGCACCGGGCCCGGGCCGGTCGAGGGCCACAAGCTCGTGGGGATCGTGTCGATGCGCGACCTCATGCGCGTCGCGATGATCCAGCCCGCCGACGCGCAGGCGCACGAGGTTCCGAAAGGCCTCGAAGGCGTCGTCGTGGCCGACACCACGGTTGGCGACGTGCGCGGGCTCGAAGGCTTCTACCACTACCGCCAATACAGCGCGGTCGATCTCGCCAAGACGAGGACGATCGAAGATGTGTGGCACCTGATGTTCGAAGGCCGCCTGCCGGCGACAGCCGCCGAGCGGGAAGCGTTCACCGCCGACGTCCGGCCCCGCCGCGTGATCCCGCCGGCCGTCGCCGACGTGCTACCCGCGATCGCGAGCGCGGGCGATGTCTTCGTTCCGCTCGACGCGCTGCGCACCGCGGTCTCGCAGTACGGCGCTGCGCTCGGCTTCCGGCCGTCGCACGACGTCGACGCCGAAACGTTGCGCGACAACGCGATGTCGACGTGCGCAGTCGTCCCGAGCCTGATCTGCGCGCTGTGGCGGCTGCGGCGCGGGCTCGAACCGATCGCCCCCCGCGACGATCTCGCCTACGCCGCGAACTACCTCTACATGATGCAGGGCGAGGTTCCCGCGCCCGAATATGCCGCCGCGGTCGAGAAATACCTCATCTCCACCGTCGATCACGGGTTCAACGCGTCGACCTTCACCGCTCGGGTCATCACCTCGACCGGCGCCGACCTCGGCGCCGCGGTCGTCGGTGGCATCGCGGCACTGTCGGGCCCGCTCCACGGCGGCGCCCCGAGCCGCGCACTGCAGATGCTCGACGAGATCGGCACGCCCGACCGCGCCGAACCGTGGCTGCGCGCCGCGGTCGAGCGAGGCGACCGGCTCATGGGCTTCGGCCACCGGGTCTACAAGACCGACGATCCCCGCTCGCTGATGCTGCGGGAAGTCGCCGGATCCCTCGGCGGAGAGAAGATGGATCTCGCCCGCCACATCGAAGCAACCGCGGTCAAGGTGCTCGACGAGCTGAAGCCGGGTCGCCGGCTCTACACGAACGTCGAGTTCTACGCGGGCATCGTCATGGACCGGTGTGGCATCCCGCGTGAGCTCTTCACGCCGACGTTCGCCGCCAGCCGCGTGATCGGTTGGTGCGCGCACATCCTCGAACAAGCCGCCGACAACCGGCTCATTCGTCCGAGCGCGCAGTACGTCGGGCCGCCGCCGCCGCAACCGGTGCCACCGCTCACCCCTTGAGTGGGCGATCAGGAATCGCGGCTCAGGAGCGCTCGCAGGATCTGCGGGAGCTCGGCGGGATGCAGGGTCTCGTCGGTGGCGACGAGACCGGCGAGTGTCCACCATCGGTGTTCCAGCACGGAGCGACGTTCGACCTCACTCCATCCGCGGTCGTCGAGGGTGAATCGGCGACACCGCACGCTGAACATCTCCTCGTGCTGGCGGTAGCGCACTCCCTCGAATTCGAACTCGGCGATTCGCCGGAACACGACCGGGCCGAGGTCGCCGACCTCGAGACCCGTCTCCTCGCGCACCTCTCGGCGGGCCGCGGCCTCCGAGGTCTCACCGGGGTCGACGCCACCGCCCGGTGTCATCCACCAGGTTCCGGCGGCGGGGCGTTGCGGATCGCAGCCCTGCAACAGGAGGAGCGCGCCGCTGTCGTCGATCAGCAGCACGCGCGCCGCGGCTCGGTCCTTCACCGGCCGATCATCCATGCGGCCATCCTCGCACGCGGCCCGAAGGTGGAAGGCTGGGCGCGATGAGCAACTCCGAACCGGGTCGGGTCCCGGTACGCGCGCGTCGCGAGCCACCGCGTTTTCGCCGCGTCGAAGTCGCGCGCGTCGAACCTGTGAGCCCACGCCTCTACCGCGTCACCTTGACCGGGGCGGAGCTCGAAGGCCTGACCGTCGACGAGCCCGCGGCCAGCGTCCGGGTGCTTCTCCCGGAGCCCGGGTCGACTGTTCTGGTCCTGCCGCGGTGGAAGGGCAATGAGTTCCTGGCGCCCGATGGCCGACGCCCGATCATCCGAACGTTCACTCCGCGCCGCGTCGAAGCAGTCGCGTTCGAGCTGGACATCGAGGTGGTCATCCACGGTCGCGGCGCAGCATCCGCATGGGCGGCAGCCGCGAGCGCGGGCGCCCCGGCCGCGATCTCCGGGCCCGGGCGCGGCTACGGGATCGATCGTGGCGCTCCCGCTTTCTTCCTCGCCGGCGACGAGACCGCCATTGCCGCCATCAGCCAACTCCTCGAAGTCCTGCCCGCCGAGACCCCGGTTCAGGTGCACATCGAGATCGGCGGCGCCGACGCGCGGATCGAGCTTCCCGCGCATCCACACGCCACGGTCTCGTGGCACGACCTTCCTCCGAGTGCACCGCCCGGCGACGCGCTCGTCGCGGCCGTGCGGGGCGCCGAGCTCGCCGCCGGCGAACGCGTGTGGGTCGCCGGAGAAGCCGCCGCCGTGCAGCGAATCCGGCGATACCTCTTCGACGAGCGTGCACTCCCCCGCGCCCAGACCACGGTCCGCGGCTATTGGAAGCACGGCCGCGCCGGCGACGACGCGCCGTAGCGCGCGGTCAGGTCGCGGCCGGGTCCAGTCCGGGGCGGTGCCCACGATCGACCCATCGCGCGACCACTACGAGTGTGAGCGCGACGAGCATCAGCACCAGCGATACCCGCAAACGGTGCCGGCTCGCGCTCCGACACGACGCCGGGAGCGCCGGTATCAATGTCGCGTCGGTTGTCAGTGGCGCGTAGCCGAACCACCCGCCACGCGCCGACTTTCGCGTGCCAGGCGTCGACGACGGCCGCGCCGCAGTGGCTCGCCGGCGCCGCGAGCCCGACCGCGTGCACGGTGCCGGACGACTGGTGCTGGAGGAATTCCGACTCGGCGCGCAGGGCGAAGAACTGACTGCCGGCGGAGGGCGTCACGGAGAAGGTCTGCGTCGCGTGTACAACGGCGTAGGCCACGATCAAAAGGGCGGCAATCCGGAGCAGCTTGCCGAAGGACATGGCCTAAGCAATCGCGACGGATCGCCCGGTTGCAACCACAATGATTGCGAGAACGACGAAGAGCAGCGCGAGAAGCCCGAACGTGGCCGGCACACCGTACGCACAGATCCTCCGGGCCGGCCGCCAAGGCTCCACGAACCGAGCGTATCCGGCGAACATCCCGGCCGAAGGGCCGAGGTCCCGTGGTTCCGCCGAGTCTCGGTGCGATACTCAGAAGATGGTCCGGCTGTTGCGTTGGGCGAAGCCTTCAGCCCGCGCGGTAGCGGAGCCGGGCGGGCAGACTGCGCATCTCATGGCTCCGAACGATCCCGAAGCCGAAGCCGAAGCCGAAGCCGAGGGATTGCCGGTGGACTCGATCGGCGATGAGCACCCCGAGCGCGAGCGGCTGCACCGCAACATCTATGTCGTGTCGGCGGTGTCGTTCTTTCAGGACACGGCATCCGAGATGCTGTATCCGGTCTTGCCGTTCTTCGTAACCGGCGTGCTCGGTGCACCACCGGCGGTGCTCGGTCTGATCGAGGGTCTCGCCGACGGCACGGCGTCCGCCATGAAGGCCGTCTCGGGTCGACTCGCCGATCTGCGGCACCGACGACCGTTGGTTGCCGCCGGTTACGGCATGTCGGCGTTCGGCAAGTTTCTCATCGCACTCGCGGGGGCGTGGCCGATGGTGCTCGCGGCGCGCGTCACGGACCGGGTCGGCAAAGGAGTGCGCGGCCCGCCACGCGGACGCGATCATCGCGGACGACACCTCGGCTGCAAACCGAGGTCGAGCGTTCGGCTTCCACCGAGCCGCCGATACGGCGGGCGCCGTGGTCGGACCACTCATTGGCCTGGGTCTGTACGAGCTCGTCGGACAACGGTTCCGTCCACTGTTGTGGATCGCGATCATCCCCGCGGTGCTCAGCGTCGCGCTCGTGTTCCTCATCCGCGAACGGCGCCATGTCCACCCCCGATCCCAAAAGCCATGGTCGCCGCGTGGTCTCCCGCGCCGTTACTGGCACGTCATCGGCGTCATTGGTGTGTTCGGACTCGTCAACTTCCCCGACACGCTTCTCCTGTTGCGCGCCGACGACCTCGGCTTGAACTTCGCCGGCGTGGTCTTCGTGTACGTGCTCTACAACATCAGCTACGCCGTGCTCAGCTACCCGGCCGGCGTCGTCTCCGACCGGCTCGGCCGTCGCCTCGTGTTCGGAGTCGGGCTCGTCGTGTTCTCGGCGGCGTACCTCGGTTTCGGCCTCACCACCACCCCGGCCTGGTTGTGGTTCCTGCTTCCGCTCTACGGCGCCTACACCGCGCTGACCGACGGCGTCAGCCGCGCTTGGGTCGCCGACCTCGTCCCCCCGGACGAACGCGGCACCGCGCTTGGCATCCAAGCTGCCGTCAGCGGCGTCGGGCTCCTCGTCGCAGGCGTCTGGGCGGGGCTCGCCTGGCACGGTACCGGCCACATCCCGTTCCTCGTATCGGGTGTCGTCGTCGCCGTCGTCGCGATCACTGTGCTCATCGGGGGTCGATTCTTCGACGCCAGCCCAGCGCGAGAGTCGACGTAAGACGGCGAAGACGTCCGCCCGGTCGCGGAACGCGCGCCGTCTCGGCCGACGATGAACGACAGAGGTGGCGCGGCTTCGATCAGACGCGTTCGTTGGTCTTGCGGAGTCGCTCGGCCATGACCGTCATGACTTGAAGAGCGAACGTCGGGTGCTCCTGGACCAAGAAGGTGAAGTACTTGTGATCTATAGAAGCGACGCGCGCCGAAGCACCGGCGGTTGCGGTCGCGCTTCGAGGCGCGGAGTCGATCAAGGCCAGTTCTCCCGTGATGCCGCCGGGACCGACCGTCTCGATGACCTTTCCGGCTCGGCTCAACTCGATCTCGCCCTCGACGACGGCGAACATCACGTCGCCGGGGTCTCCCTCACGGAACAGCACCTCGCCGGGCTGCAGAGTCACGGTGTTCTGCGCATGTTTGAAGATGTTGATCTCGCCCATGGTCCGAGATTCTGGCATCGACGACAAGGGCGAGCCGTCTACGACACCCATTGTTCACCTGCCCGACACGGCGACGCGTCGCGCGAGTCAGCCAACCCGTCGGGCCTCTGGAGCGACACGGCGGGCCGCCGTCGTTCACGACCGGGCAATATGCAATATCTACGTGTTCGGGCGGCGCTCGCCATGGTCGGGATGGGCGATTCGGGCCGACCGGCCCTACGCGACGGTGCCGTTCGGCTCTCTCGCCCTCCCGTGGCGGGGGATTCCACTGGCGGTGTGGACGAGCATCCCAACGACGGGCTTCTGGTGTGGGATCACACGGAGGTCTTCGGGCGCGTCGCTTCCTACGGAGTGGGCGGTGACGGTCCTCCGGTGGTGTTCTTGCACGGCTGGGGACTGTCGGGCCACACCTATCGCGCCGCGTTGAAGCGGCTGCTGGCACGCGGCCTACGGGTCTGGGCGCCGGCGCTGCCCGGCTTCGACGGCAGCGCAGCACTGAGTAACGATGCCGCACTCGCGGACTACGCGGCGTGGGTCGACGCATTCTGCGCCGCGGTGGGTATCGCAGAACCAGTGGTGTTGATGGGTCATTCGTTCGGCGGCGGGGTCGCGATCCAGACCGCACACGACTTCCCGGAACGGGCCCGCGCGCTCGTGCTGATCAACTCGATCGGCGGATCGGCGTGGAGAGCTCACGGTTCGATCGTGCAGTCGCTCGCGGAACGTCCGTTATGGGACTGGGGACTGCACCTTCCGCGCGACGTCCTTCCGCTGCGGCAACTCCGACGGGTCCTTCCGGTGATCATCGACGCCGCGGTCCCGAACGCGGTGCGCAACCCGCGCGCGTTCTGGCACGCCGCGACCGTTGCTCGACATGCAGACCTGACCAATGAACTCGACGAGCTCAAGAACCGTCGCCTTCCGGTCGTGGTCCTGTGGGGCGACCGCGACGAGATCGTCACACGCGCGTCTTTCGATGCGATGTGCACCGCGCTCGGCGGGCCGCTGTCGGTGACCGTCGCCGGCAGTCACTCCTGGATGCTCGCCGACCCCGACGGGTTCGGCGAAGTGATCACCAACATGCTCGCGGTCGCGTTGGAAGCACAGGCCGAAGAACACAGACCCGGCGCCCACGACCTCGCGAGCCTCGCGTCGCCGCTCAGGCACGACGCCGCGTGAAACCCTGACGACCACGCGCCTCATCTGCGCGTCGACCCATCAGGTCTCGTAGTTCCCGTATCTGATCGGGATCCGGAAGCGAGGTACGTCGGGGTGCTGCTGGGACGCGATTCCGCGGGCCCGGTTGCCCATGCTCGCGATCATCTCCCCGATGGCGTGCGCATGATTGGGACTGTCGAGATTGCGGATCTCGGGACCGAACTCGACGATGCTCGGTTCCTCACGATTGCCGTAGTCGCCGAAGATGGGAAAGATCACTGCACCGGCTCGTGCGGCGAGGTACAGGTCCTCTCGGGTTCCGGCGGCGAACGGCTCCATCACCACGAAGCCGTGAGCGTCCTTCGCATCACGTGATCCGCTGCCGGCCTCGATGACGACGTGGCCGTGATCGGAGGTCATGAGGTTCATGAACTCCCTGCGGGTCTGTGCGTTCTGCCGTTTCCGGAAGCCTTTGACGCGTCGGTTGAGGTCCTCGTCGGTGATGTCGCCCTCGTTGACTGCTTCCCCGCCGCTGACCGGAAACGTCTTCAACACGTTGGCGACCTTGCGGAGGATGTCGTCGATGACGTTCAGCCCCATTACCTCGAGGTATCCGAGCAACCGGCCGATCATCACGGTCGTTCGGGTGTCGAGACGGTCCAAGCCTTCCAGCTGGGCGGCGCGGGTCAGGTACCCGAGATTGAAGCCCACGTCTTGGAACTCGAGATGCGAGCCCACGAAGATGAAGGACTGCCCGGCCGCGAGCCGCTTGAAGAAGTTCTCCCGGCCGGCGAACTCGACGAACGCCTCGACGTTCGCGGCGGCGAAGTCGCCGTGGAGGATCTCGAGCAGACCGAGCGCGGCCTCGGTCTCTGCGCTCGACATCGGCGACGATCTCAGGAAGGCCTGGTCGTGGTTGATGGCGTCCATCCGCGGCGTAGCTGCAAGCGCCTGCGGCGAGATGGGATTGAAGATGCTCTCGAACTCGACGCCGCCGACACGCCTCGCCGACTCGTACAACACGTGGTCCAGTTGGCGGTGGACTCCGAACATCTCGTGGAGCTGACCGGCGGCGCTGTGCAGCATGCCGCCGTCAGGTCGCGGCGGCCCGTGGACGGGATCCACATCTTCGAGCGTCATGTCCCACCCCCGGGCCCGACGAAACACGATCGGGCTCGCGCTCGGCGCGGTTGCAGATGCCGCCACCCCTCAGATCCGGTCACCACCGACACAGAATACGCGGATCCGGACCGCTTCCACCGCGATCAGAACGGCTGGCTCTCCGTACTCGACGAAACGGTGAACGGCCGACCTGCGGGTCGCGGAGAACAAGGCACGGGCAGTGGAACTCCGGCGATCGCTGATCACTGCGGCGGCTTGTAGGTTGGCGCCGTGCCGCCCGATGACGTCCGGAAGGCTGAGCGGACGGAGATCGACGCGCTCTCGGCGACTCTCGCTCTCGCTTTCGACGACGACCCGCTGACGACGTGGCTGTTCCCCGACGCCGCCGCGCGCCGCCGCAAGCTGCCGGCCTTCTTCCGATCGCTGTTGCGGGAATCACTGCCGTTCGAGGCCGTGTACACCGGAGCCGGCGGGCGATGCGTCGCGATCTGGAATCCGCCGGGAACGTTTCCGATGGGCTGGTACGCCGACGCGAAACTCGGACTCACGACGGCGCGACTGGTGGGGCTCCGTCTCCGTACATGCGCCCGCGGACTCATGTACTTCCAGAGCCATCACCCCAAGACACCACACTGGTACCTGCAGATGCTCGGCACGCAGCCGGACTGGCAAGGACGCGGCGCGGGCTCGGCGGTCATCGCGCCGGTCCTCGACCACTGCGACCAAACCGGCGAACGCATCTACCTGGAATCGTCCAAGGAGCGAAACATCCCGTTCTATGCGCGCCACGGCTTTCACGTGACCGAGGAAGTCCACATCCCTCACGGACCCGTGGTCTGGGCCATGTGGCGAGAACCCCGCTGAGCGAGCACGCCGACGTCCCCGCCGCCCGTGGGGTCCGGGCGCAACGCGCTCGGACCCCACGCAACGACGGGAGGCAGACCTGGAGTCGGCGATCAGCCCAGTGCAACCTGTCCGATCGCGAAGTTCAGCGCCTTCACACCCTTGCCGTTGCACGCCGCCTCGCTGGCGTGAAGGTCGTCGAGGCTGGTCACGATGTCGACCTTCGACGCGACCCCACCGTCACTGCCCGAGAACGCACCCGTGACCGCGAGCGGCGCCGTTTCGAACGCCGTTCCCGATTGGAGTTCGATGTAGTTCGCCCAGTCGGCGCCGTACTCGGCACCGGTCAACTCGCTGAGCGTGACGGAACTCGTCGAGGTCGTCAGCTTGGGAGTGCTCGGCGCCGTGTGCCAGTTGATCGTAACGACGTTGCTCGGGAACGTGTTCACGTTCGAAAGCGCGCTGCAATCGTTCGTCGAGCCGGTCAGCGTCGCGCTGAACGTGGACAACGCAAGTGTCACCGCCGGGTTGTCGGTGTCGGTACAGCCGTCGAGTCGACCCTTCACGGTGACGGCGTTCGTCGTCGCGGTTCCGCCGTTCACCAACGGTGTCGCGAACTGCATCGCTCCAGTGACCGTGTTGCACACGACATGATCGCCGGTCACGTTGATCGGAGGCGGCGCGCTCGCCCCCGCGTTCGAGACCGCGAACGTCACCAGAGTCGTCGCCGACAACAGCACGGCCAGGCCGCCGAACAGCCGCGCTCTCGAGCGCGATCCAATTCCTGTTCTTCCGTTCCCGCCCCTACGCATGGGTTGCGCTCCTTGAAGTGCGAGCGCGGACTGCGCGCTCGTGGATAGGTCGAACGCGGCGGATCTCCAGCCGCGACCGGACGCTACGAGCAGCGCAGTTCCACAAACCAGCAACCACGGCCGGCTTAGCAGGGATTTAGCGCATCCTTATACGTCCCGGTCGCGGTACCCGGCGGGCCGGTCGGCTCCTGTTCGGCCCGAGGGCGCAACACGAGCGCGCGTCACCCTTGGCGATCGGCACGATGCGCTCGCCCCGGCGGCCGCGGATTAGAGCGTCTGGTTGAACTGCGAAAGCTGGTTCAGAACATTGGCCGTCGTCGTGGTGGACGACGTGTTGGCCCCAGTGGTTGCCATCGAACTCGACTGCAGCATCGACTGCAGATCGAACACGAGGCGCTCGACATCGGTCTGAATCGCGGTGTTGCCGCTCGAGGTGGCCGTGACACCGCCGGACCCGACGGCACCACTGCCGTCGTTGTCGCCGTCGGAATCGGCACCGACACCGGACGCCGCGGCCGCGGTCGACGTCCCGCCGACCGCGTTCATCGCGCCGCCGCGGTGATGATGGCCACCGTGCACGCGATTGGCGATCGTGTTCGCGAGGTTCGTCAACTGCGTATCCGACAACTGCGGTCCGCCGTTCGCGGACGACTGCTGGAGACCCTGCTTGATCGCGTTGACCAGATCCGTCTGGGAGATTCCCTTTGATTGCGCCAGCGCACTCAGACTCGTCTTGCCGGACTGCAGATCGCTCATCAGCTGCTGCGCGCTCTCGCCGAACAGTTGGGCAACCGGTCCCAACGCTTGCTGCATGCGGGTCTGCCACGACGACGCGCCCACGGTCTGCGAGGGGTCGAGCAGTGAAGTGTTGCCGATCGCGCCAACCGTCATGGTTCCACCATCCTCAGTCCATTGATCTGCTGTCGTTCCCTCACTCGGCCGGCCCTCGCAACGCCTTGAGGAAACACAGGGAACTCTTAACCGCAGGTCACAGCAGTCGTCCCGGTGGCGTACAGCAAAGGCTCAGCCACCTCGGAGACAACCCGGGCATCGTGTCGGCAATACGGGTCGAGCCGGCGTCGTAGAGCAGATGCTCACGGAAACGGGCTTTCGCGTGCTCACGTAGGGCACGGTGGATGTTGTCAACGAGTGGCCCGACGTCACCACCGCGGTTCGTGCGCTCGCGGCGAGCGGTCCGTCGGTGATCCGCCCAACCATTCAGATGTCGGTGTGCGCGTCTCGTCACAGTTCGGATGGCTGACAGCGCAAAGCAATAGTCACGTGCACAGGCGCGCCTATCGCCCTTGCGTCCGCGTTCCTCGCCGGACGTCGCGGTGACCGCGCCTTCTGCGCGGGCCGCTTCACTGGCGTAGCGCACCCGCGAGCGGCCAGTATGTGCTGCCGCCGAGGAGTGTCTTCGTGTTCGGTGAATGCATCGATAGCGGGAGGGCCGATGCCGAGCGCTGATGAGATCCGAGACGGTCAGCGAGCGACGTGGGCCGGGCTCTCTGCGAGCTGGGAGAAGTGGGACTCGGTCATCATGGAGCAGCTGGGCCCGGTCGGCGCGGCGATGATCGAGCGTCTCGACATCGCCGAAGATCATCAGCATCTCGATATTGCCTCGGGCACTGGTGAGCCGGGTTTGAGCATCGCGAGACGAGCGCCGAAGGGACGCGTCGTCCTGACCGACCTCGTAGCGGAAATGCTCGACGTCGCCGCGCGACGCGCCACGGCGCAAGGGATCACCAATATCGAGACGAACGTGTGCAGCGCCGATGATCTGCCGTTCGACGACGCCACATTCGATAGCGTCTCGGTGCGTTTTGGGTACATGTTCTTCCCCGACATGGGCAAGGCGACGGCCGAGTTCGCGCGCGTGCTCAAGCCGGGCGGACGTCTCTGCTCGTCGGTATGGGTCAAGCCCGAGGAAAATCCGTGGACGGCGATTGCCATGCAGGCAATCTCGACCGAAGCGGTGGTGGCGCCACCCGACCCGGACGGGCCGAATATGTTTCGGTGCGCGGCCCCGGGATATGTCAGTGCCCTGTACGAGGGCGCGGGGCTGTCCAACATTGCCGAGTGGGACGTCGGCGTCGAACTCGTGACGCGATCGCCCGCGCAGTATTGGGAGATGATCAGCGAGCACGTCTCGCTCGCAGTTGCTGCGCTTCAGCAGGTCGACGAACTGGCGCGGGAGCGAATTCGGGCAACCGCCATTGCGAAGGTGAGCGCGTTCGAAAAGGACGGCAAGGTCCGGGTTCCGGGCGTGGCGCGCTGCGTCGTGGGAACAAAGCCGGACGCGAGCGGTACGCGGCCCACGCGATGGCGCGCGATCCTCCAACGCGGGCTGACCGACCAACCTGTAGGCCGAAGCCGCGCCCCGACCGGCATATGCGCGGCCCAACGACTGGCGATGGATCAGGTGGCAACGTGACCGAGGTTGGTCGCGTCCATGACGCTTCTGACCTTAGGTGGCAGCAAGACTCATCGCAGCGCCCGCGCACCATCTCTGCCGATCGGATAGTTACCTCGTCGGCGCGCGATCGGGCAATCCGTGCTCGGTGTGCCGCTACGGCCGATGCGCGGTGTGTGCCTCTTCGATTTCGGCGTGTTCGAGCGCGCGAGACCCGAGCATGGCGCCGGCGGTTCCCCCGAGGAAGAGCCCGCCGAACACTCCGCAACCGGCGCCCATCGCGAACAGCGGCCCACTCGGGATGCCGTTGTGGACGGTCGCGGCCGCGACGATCCCCACCCAGATGGCCGCGGACACGACGACGCCGATCGCCATGCCCCACACGATGCTGCGCAAGAAGATCGATTCTGCCCGCAGCTGGGTCGCGTCCGCCCCGGCGTCGTGGGCTTCCAGACCAGCGGGCGCGGCTGGGGTAACGACTGAGACCTCCGATGCACTCATGCGCACTATCGGACCAGCGCAGACGCGCGGGCCGTAAGGGCCAGATGTCCCCCAACACCAGGACCAAGGTCCCGCACGCAATGCCTGCCGCTGATGACGCGGCCGGGCCCGAGTCGTCGGTTCACGGGCAGGTCGTCGGACACGCTCGACACGACCCAAGGCCGGATCGCCCGAGCAGAACGAGCGCGTCGAAGACGCCCGCGGCCGAGGCCGTGACTCCGAGGGCGGCAGACCGCGCATTCTGGATGGTCTGGTCTGGTGACGTCACGCGGCCCGAGCGGACATTCTTCGTGCGGCTCTCAGGCGTCGGCGCGCAGGCTTTCGGCGGTCGCTGCGTACCCGGCTCGGTGATGATCCGGCACTCTGTGCCTCGTAGTCGTAATCCTGTTGGCGGAGTGGAGTCTCGGGATTGGATTCGTGGTGATCGGATCGCGTCGCCGTTGGTCGGATCGCGTGCTCGCGCCATGGATGCGTCGAAACCCCGCAATGAGACGAGCGTTCGCTCGGCTTGTGCCGTTTGTGGATCCTGATGAGCCGATGGATCGGTGGGCCCGTTGGGGTGCCCTCGCCGTAGGTTCGTTTGGCATCCTCGCCGCCGCCCTCTCGACCTTGTCCTTCGTCGGTTGAACGACCCACGATGCCGAACTACCGCTCGGTACTCGGCGTGTGGCGTCGGTCAGGCGGGTTGTCGTTGACGGAGTCCGAGTACGGGACCGAGCACGACGAAGGCGATGATGACCGTCGCGGCCTCGGTGATGCCCCACGGGAGCGCGCCGGTGAAAGTGGTTTCGGCGTGGGCCATGGCCGGCCAGGCGGCGAGCGCGGCGAACGCGGTGCACGACAACACGGGATGGCGTCGCACACCCGTGACGAATCGTTCACCGATGGCGAATATGCCGCTCGGGTCGACGCTCGCGTCAGCCGCGTGGTCCGACGGGTTCACCCGCAAGCGATAAGTCATGGTGATCGCAAGTGTCGCGGCGGCGATCATCATGACCGCGCCACTCACCGCGGCCGCCATGTTGGGATTTGCTAGTCGATCGACAGCGATACCGAGCGTTATCACCCACGCCGCCGCGGCAACACCGAGCGCGGCCGTCGAGATGCCCGCAGCGCGGCGCACGAACTGTCGGTCGTCACCGCAGGGCGTAGGGGTTCGATACACAGCGATAGCTCGCGACGCCGCGCAGATTCCCGCGACGACCGCAACTTGGAACGCAAGTACTGCCGCGAAGAACGACACCTGGGTCGCCAGGATGGCCTTCATGGGAACGGCCGGACGCGGTTGCGCCCGTCCGGCGATGAGCAGTCCGGCGAACACGGCGACTCCGGCGGCAAACGCCACGACGGGTGCGCGACGCATCGCGCGAGTTCCGGATTCGGCGTTGAACTGGGTCGCGATTGCCGAAGCCGGTCCGAAATCTTCGACCGCCGCCACCGCCGCCTGCTCCCGAGGTGCGCCCGACCGCTCACGGTGCAAGGCGGCGTCATCGAGGTGATCTCGGACCTCGCCAAGTATGCGTTCACGGTCATGACGACCGACACGCAAGCGCGACGAAAGTTCTGCGATGTACTGATCGATGGCGTTCATGCCGGATTCACCCGCAGTACTTGGCCGACCGCCGACGCGAACTGACTCCAACCTGCCCGTTGACCCCGAAGTGCGGCACGCCCCTTGGCGGTCAAGCGATACACCCGCCGTTCCCTGCCCCCGACCACTTCACGGCGACTCGCGACGGTCCCGGCACGTTCGAGGCGGTGCAGAGCCGGATAGATGGTCCCCTCGGGCAGATCGAAGAAACCGGCGCTGCATTCACGGAGCGATTCGATGACGGCGTATCCGTGCGCCGGGCCCCGTTCAAGGATCGCCAACACGAGCGGGTCGAGGTGACCCTTCAACTGCTCGGTACTCATACCTAGCAATACTAGGCATACGCTCCTTCGACGTCAACGC
Source organism: uncultured Actinomycetes bacterium (assembly GCA_963839575.1). Taxonomy (GTDB): domain Bacteria; phylum Actinomycetota; class Acidimicrobiia; order IMCC26256; family PALSA-610; genus PALSA-610. The sequence goes on from CAWIVQ010000003.1 coordinate 1,090,119, forward strand.
GGCCGCGTCACCCAGAAGGAGGCCGACCGCGTCGTGCCGATTCGCAACGGTGCCCGGGGAGGGACTCGAACCCTCACGCCCCGAAGGGCCGGCGGGTTTAAGCCGCCTGCGTCTGCCGGTTACGCCACCCGGGCGGGTGCCGCAACGGTAGGCGACGAATCCGCGAGCGATGGCCGATCAGGCCGCGGCCGATTCCGGGCCGGCCGATGCCGGGCGGGCCGCACCGAGGCCACCGGTGCCGTCGCCGACGACAGAACTACCGACGGCGGCCAACAACGTGGCCCGGACGCGACCGGCCGTGTCGCCGGAGAGGTCGTTTGCCACGAGCACGCCTTCGATCATGTCGGTCACCACGTCGGCGGTCGGGCGCGACCTCAGACGGACCGCAACCACCGGGCCGCCCGGGAGCCGGCGGATGGTACGCGGGACTCCGGAGCGACGCGGCGGTGTACGGAAGGCAGGGACCACCAACCCGGCCGCGCGCGTCGCCGCGCCAATGCGGCGGGCAAGCTCGGCGAACCGAATCGGGGGTGCGACATCCATCAGCCGTATTGAATACGCAAGGTGAGACAGCAACGGCCGGCGGCCGCCCACGACCGCGAGATCCTCCGGCTCGCGATTCCCGCGTTCGGCGCCCTCGCCGCGGAACCGCTCTACGTGCTGGCCGACACGGCGATCGTCGGGCATCTCGGCACCCGGCCCCTGGGCGGGTTGGGCGTTGCCGGCGCGGTCCTGAGCGTCGCCTTCGGGATCTTCAACTTCCTCGCGTACGGCACCACCGCCACGGTCGCCCGTCGCGTCGGCGCCGGCGACCCGAAAGGCGCGGCCGAGCACGGCGTTGCCGGTGTGTGGCTCGCCCTCGGCCTCGGCATCGTCCTCACCGTCATCGGGCTCGCGCTGAGCGGGCCGATCGTCTCGGCAATGGGAGCGTCGGCGCGTGTCGCGCCGTTCGCCCGCACCTACTTGCGCATCTCGTTGCTCGGCGCGCCGTTCGTGCTGGTGGCCCTGGCGGGAACGGGCTACCTCCGCGGCCTCCAGGACACCCGCACGCCCCTGTTCATCGCGCTCGGTGCGAACGGATTGAACCTCGTCACCGAGCTCGCCCTCGTCTACGGCCTTCACCTCGGGATCGCCGGATCCGCGTGGGGCACCGTGATCGCCCAGATCGTTGCCGCCCTCGCATACCTCGAGATCGTCCGCCGCAACGTGCGCCGATCGGAGGCATCCGCTCGTCCCGACGGTGCGCAACTGCGATCGGCGGGCGCCGTCGGCGCGTACCTCACCGTCCGCACCGGGTCCCTGCTCCTGGCCTTCACCGCGGCCACCGCCATCGCCTCGCGGATCGGCGACGCCCAGGTCGCCGCCCACCAGATCGCGTTCCAGCTCTGGCTGCTGCTCGCCCTCTGCCTCGACGCGATCGCGATCGCCGGGCAGGCGATCGTGGGCCGGGCGCTGGGCGCGGGCGACGCCGTGCGGACCCGGGCGAGCTCCCGGCGGATGCTCCAGTGGGGAGTGACGGTCGGTGTGGTGCTCGGGCTGCTCGTCGTCGCGCTCGACCCGCTCCTCGCCGTCGTGTTCACCCGCGACGCGGCCGTCAGGGGCGAGTTGCGGCCGCTGCTGATCGCGGTGGCGTTGATGCAGCCACTCGGCGGGGCGGTGTTCGTGCTCGACGGGATCCTGATCGGCGCGGGCGACGTCCGCTACCTCGCGCTCGCGATGGCCGGCGCCACCTTCTGCTACGTCCCGTGTGCCGTCGCCGTGCTCGTCACCGGCCGCGGACTGCTCGCCCTGTGGAGCACCCTGTTCGTTTTCATGCTCGCCCGACTCTGGGGCATGGGCCGGCGCTACCGAGGAAACCGGTGGCTAGTCACCGGGGCCTTCGGTACATAGGCTTCGACGGTGGCTGACGGACCGGAGCGGGCATCGGATCGAGCGCTCGAGATCGCGCCCGCCGCCCGGCCCGACGTCGACCTGACCGAGATCGATCCCGGCGTCGGTCGCGACCTCGTGCCCGTCTCGCGCCCGGCGCTCGAACCCGCGCCCGACGTACGCCGATCGGACGTCGACCGCTGGGGCCGCAGCGAGCACTTCCGCGCGCTGACCCGCCGCGCGTTCGACCCGATCTACAAACACTGGTTCCGCGTCGAGTGGGAAGGCTTCCATCACCTTCCCGACGAAGGTGGCGCGCTCCTCGTGGCGAATCACGCGGGCGCGATCCCACCCGACGCGCCGTCGATCATGCACGGGATCGAAAAGGATCTCGGGCGGCCCGTGTACGGGCTCGCCGAAAACCTCTTCCGAACGTTGCCCGTCGTCGGCACGTTGTGGTCGCGCAGCGGTGGTGTCGCCGCGCACCCCGACAATGCGTACCGATTGTTGCACGACGAGGAACAGCTGGTGCTCGTGTTCCCCGAAGGTACGAAGGCCACGGGGAAGCTCTACACGGATCGCTACCGGCTGCGTCGTTTCGGTCGCGGTGGCTTCGTCGAGATCGCGATGCGCGCCGGCGTCCCGATCATCCCCATCGCGGTGATGGGCGCGGAAGAGACGATGCCGATCCTGTTCAAGAGTCCGCGCCTCGCGAAGGTGTTGAACCTCCCGTACTTTCCGATCACCGCGAACATGCTCGCGCTCGGTCCGGCGGGCCTGGTCGCGTACCTCCCGGCCAAGTTCCGCATCCGCGTGCTGCCGCCCGTCTACTTCGATGTCGCGCCGAATCAGGAGCGGTATTCACGCAGCCGGGTGATGGAAGAGTCGGAGCGCATCCGGCGGATGGTGCAAGACGCCCTCTACGACATGCTGCGCAAGCGCCGCAGCGTCTGGTTCGGATAGACGATGCGCGTCCTCGTCACGGGTTTGTCGACGTATTGGGGCGGCCGGGTCGCGCAGGCGCTCGAGCAACGGTCCGACGTCGAGGTGGTCGTCGGTGTCGACACCCACGATCCGCGTACGCCCCTCGAACGCACCGAGTTCGTCCGCACCGACTCGTCGCACTCGATCCTTTCGCGCATCGTCCGGGCGACCCAGGTCGACACGATCGTCCACACGCACCTCGTGGTCGACTCGACGCGTGCGACGAGTCGCACGCTGCACGAGATCAACGTGATCGGCACCATGAACCTGCTGGCGGCCGCCGGCGCGCCCGCCAGCCCCGTTCGCAAGGTCGTGTTGAAGAGCTCCGGGCTCGTGTACGGCGCGAACAAGGCCGACCCCTACAACTTTCGCGAGGAGATGGCGCGCACCGGGCCGGCGACGACGCCCGTCGAACGATCACTCCTCGAGGTCGAGGCGTTCGTCCGCGACTTCGCCGACGACAACCCGCACGTCGACGTCAGCCTGCTGCGGTTCGCGAACGTGTTGGGCGTCGACATCGACACACCGTTCAGCGCCGCGCTGCGGCGGCCCGTCGTACCCGAGATCCTCGGCTTCGACCCCCGCCTGCAGTTCATCCACGAAGACGACGTGGTCGACGCGTTGATGTACGCGATCAACAACGAGATCCCCGGCGTGTACAACGTCGGCGCCGACGGCGTGCTGCCGTGGAGCGAGGTGTGCGCGATCGCCGGGAAGCGGCGCGTGCCCCTGCCGTTCGCGTTCACGAACCTGGCCGCGGAGCCCGCCCGGCTGCTCCGCCTCTGGGATCTTCCGCCCGAGGCCATGCAGCTCCTTCGGTACGGCCGTTCGATCGACAACTCGCGCTACAAGCGGGCCGGTTTCCGCTACGGCTACACGACCGCGACGACCGTCGAGGCGTTCGCGCAGGCCCTGCGCCTCGCCGGCACGATCGGCGATGCCCGGCCGTCGTACCGGTACGAGCGCGAGGTCGAGGACTTCTTCCGGCACTCACCGGCTGTCGTCCGCCCCGACCCCGCCTGACCGCCGCGCCGTACCGCAACAGGTGCGACCGCATGCGAGCGCGTAGGTTGACGGCATGGAACACGTGCGGGTGGACAGCAGCGACGGCGTCGCGGTGGTGACATTGGTCGACGTCGAGCGACGCAACGCGATGACCGCGCAGATGGTCGACGAGATCGTCACGACCTTCGACGCGCTCGAGTCCGACGGCAGGACCGCCGCGGTCGTCGTCACCGGCGAGGCCCCCGCCTTCTGCTCCGGCGCCGACGTCTCCAACCTCGGCGCGCTGGCGCGGGCCGAGACCGACGAGGAACGCCGGAAGATCACCTCGATCTACGAAGGGTTCCTGCGGGTGTTGCGCTCACCGCTCCCGACGATCGCCGCGGTCAACGGGGCCGCGGTGGGCGCGGGCATGAACCTCGCGCTCGCGTGCGACGTTCGCCTCGCGGGCATATCCGCGCGCTTCGACACCCGCTTCGTCAAGATCGGCCTCCATCCCGGCGGCGGTCACGTGTGGATGCTCGAACGCGCGATCGGACCGCAAGCGGCGGCCGCGATGGTGCTGTTCGGCGTCGCGGTCGACGGTACCCGTGCGGCCGAGATCGGGTTGGCGTGGTCGTGTCATCCCGACGACGAGCTCCTCGAAGCCGCGCGCACCCTCGCAGCGCGCGCGGCGCGCGCTCCGACCGGCTTGCTCGACGTGGTCAAGGCCACGCTGCGCCAGGCGCCCTGGCAGCCCGACTTCGAGACCGCGATCTCCACCGAGGTGACCCGCCAGGCCTGGTCGCTCGGCCAGGGTTGGTTCACACCGCCCGGGTGACGTCGGGCGATCGATGACCTTCAGCGGTTGACGAACCTGGCGACGAGCTCGTGCCCGCGGGCCCGCCACTCCTCTGCCGTCATCGCGTAGCGAATGTGATCCTCGTAGACACCTTGGATCTGCAAGAAGCGCACCGCGGTGCCCTCGTCGCGCAGCCCGAGCTTGTCGGCGACGCGCCGGCTCGCCGAGTTCCGCGGAACGATCGCGGCCTCGAGCCGATGCAGCTGCAACGCCTCGAACGCGTACTGCATGATCAGCACGACACCTTCGGGGACGTATGCACTTCCGGCGAGCGCTTCGTCGATCCAGTATCCGACGTATCCCATCTGGAAGGGTCCGCGCTGCACGCTGCCCAGGCTGACCTCACCGGCGAAGCGCCCGTCGAGCAAGAAGAGACCGAACCCGTACGCGGCGTCGAAGTGTCGTTGGCGATCCCATGCACCGCATCGAGACCGGAACGCCTCGCGGTCGACCGCCGGATCGATGCTGCCCGCGTCGGGCCGCGGCTCCCAACGTTCCAACCAGACGCGGCAGCGCAACCGCACTTCGCGCCACGCTTCCCAATCCTCGAGTCGCAACGGCCGCAGCATCACCCGGGAACCGAACAACTCCGTCACGACCGCCGCTCCCCGCCCGGCGCCGCGCCCGGCGCCGCGCCCTTCGCCGAACCGGCGTCGCCTACTGCCCGGCGGATCGCGTCGAGCGCGCCCGGGTCTTCCACACCGGAAAGGTCCCCGAGCGCGTCACCCGTCACGACCGAACGGATCAACCGCCGCACGACCTTCGCGCTGCGTGTCTTCGGCAGCGTCGAGGTGAACCGCAGCTCCGCGGGCTTGAACGACGGTCCGAGCGCGTCGACCACGCATGCGAGCAACTCGCGGCGCAGTGCGTCGTCGGGGTCGACTCCCGGCACGGTCACCACGAACACCCACAACGCCTCACCCTTCAGCGCGTCGGGAACACCGATCGCCGCGGCTTCGAGCACCGCCGGATGGGCGACCACGACCGTCTCGACCTCGGCCGGACCGAGTCGCTTCCCCGCGACCTTGATCGTGTCGTCGGAGCGCCCGTGCAAGTACCACTGCCCGTCGTCACTCACGCTCGCGAAATCGCCGTGCCACCACACTCCCGGGTAGCGCGACCAATACGTCTCGAGGTAGCGCGCCGGATCGCCGTAGAGCCCGCGGGTCATGCCCGGCCACGGCTTCTTGCACACGAGCTCCCCGACCGCACCGCGCACCGAGTTGGCGTCGTCGTCGAACACGTCGATCGCCATGCCGAGGGCCGGACCCCCGAGCGAACACGGCGACAGCGGCTGGACCACGTGCGGCGACAAGAAGCACGCGCCCACCTCCGTGCCGCCCGAGATGTTCACGATCGGGCAACGACCGCCGCCGACCACGTCGAAGTACCACCGCCACGGCCCCTCGTTCCACGGCTCGCCCGTCGACGCGAGCACGCGCAGCGAGGAGAGGTCGTGGTCCTTCACCGCCGCGTCGCCGTGCGCCATCAGGGCCCGGATCAAGGTGGGTGACACTCCGAGGATGTTGACGCGGTGTCGCTCGACGAACGCCCAGAGCCGGTCGGGCCCCGGGTAGTCGGGCGCGCCGTCGTACATGAGGAGCGTCCCGCCCGCCGCGAGCGTGCCGATGATCTCCCACGGCCCCATGATCCAGCCGATGTCGGTGAGCCAGAAGAGCCGTTCCCCCGGTCGCAGGTCGGTTTGGAACGCGACCTCCTCCGCCACCTTCACCGTGAATCCGGCGTGTACGTGGACCGCGCCCTTCGGGCGCCCGGTCGTTCCGCTCGTGTACGCGACGAAGAGCGGATGCTCGCTGTCGACGACACGCGTCGCGACCGAGACCTCGGGGAGATCGTCGAGCAACACGTCGCGCGCCGCGTGGATCGGAGTGTCGGATCGCCCCCCGCCGACGACCAGCACCGTGTGCACACTCGGGACCTGCGCGACGGCAGCGTCGGCCGTCTCCTTCATTCGCACGAGCTTGCCCCGGCGGGTGAATCCGTCGGCGGTGACCACCGCCACCGCACGCGCGTCCTGGAGACGGACCGCAACTGCATCGGCGCCGTAGCCGGAGAAGATCGGGAGGAAGACCGCGCCGAGCTTCGCGATCGCGAACAGCGCGGCGACGGTCTCGGGGACCATGGGCAGGAACAGTCCGACCGCGTCGCCCTCGCGCACGCCCCGCTCGGCGAGCCCCGCGGCGATGCGGTCCGTGAGCGTGCGCAGATCAGCCCCCGTGAGGGTGCGCGTCGCGCCGCCTTCACCCTCCCAGATCACGGCCGGCCGGTCGGCGGCGAGGCGCTCGAGACACATCGTCGCCGCGTTCGTGCGCCCGCCGACGAACCAGGTCGCCCACTCGATGCCGCCCGAGGTGTCGAGCACGCGGTCGTAGGGGGTATCGAACGGCAGGCCGACAAAGCGCACCACCGCGTCCCAGAACCACTCCGGATCGTCGATCGAACGCCGCAGGAGCACCGCGAAGTCGTCGATGTGCTCGGCCGCCATGAAGCGCGCCACGTTGCTCTCACGCAGCAGCGATTCGTCGGGGCGCCAGACGATGGGAGGTGCGGCCATCGGTGGCCGAATCTACCCGTGCGACGTGTCGCGACGGCGGCCGGATAGCGTGCCGCTCATGGCGCCCCGCGCAGACGACGACCGGCTGGTATGGCTCGACCTCGAGATGACCGGCCTGGTCGTCGAGCAGCACACGATCGTCGAGATCGCGTGCATCGTCACCGACTCCGAGCTCACGCCGCTCGACGACGGCATCGACATCGTCGTCCACGCGGATGCCGACGCGCTGGCACTCATGGACGACTTCGTCCGCAAGATGCACACGAAGTCCGGGCTGCTCCCCGAGATCAGCGCCTCGGAGGTCAGCCTCGACGTCGCCCACGCCCGCACGCTCGAGTACGTCGAACAGCACGTGCCCGTGGCCGGGGTCGCGCCCCTCTGCGGCAACAGCATCGGGACCGACCGGCGCTTTCTCGATCGCTACATGAACGAGCTCGACACGTACCTGCACTACCGCAGCGTCGACGTGTCGTCGTTGAAGGAGCTGTGCCGGCGCTGGTATCCCGAGATCTACCGGGAGCGGCCGGGGAAGTCGGAGCGACACCGCGCGCTCGACGACATCAAGGAGTCGATCGAGGAGCTCCGCTTCTACCGGGAGCGGCTGTTCAGACCTTCCGCGCCAGACCCCGGCGGAAGCGCTGACCCCGCCCGAGATTCGCCGACGTGATGTCGGCTACCGCCGGCTCCGCCACGACCACTCCCTCGGCCCCGAGATCCTTCGCGCGGTAGAGCGCGATGTCCGCCGCGCGAACAACGACTCCGGGTCGACGGCCGCATCGGGGAACACGGCAACGCCGATCGCCGCGGTCAGGCCCCAACCGGCCGGTAGGAGCGCGTTGCAGCGCTTCGCGATGTGGTCGCGCATGTCGTCGGCGAGTTGGCGGGCGTGCAGCACGTCGGGAACCGGCGCGACCACGACGAACTCGTCACCGCCGAGCCGGACCAGCTCGTCGTAACCGCGGGTGCGTTCCCGCAGTGCATCGGCGCACGCGACGATCACCGCGTCACCCATCTCGTGTCCGAGCTCGTCGTTCACCGCCTTGAACCGGTCGAGGTCGAGCAGCAGCACCGCGACGCGCTCGCCGTACCGGTCGGCGCGGCTCAGCTGCTGATCCAGCGCGCGTTGCAGGCGCCGCCGATTACCGAGGCCCGTGAGCGGCTCGGTCTCGGCCTGTTCGCGCAGCGCCTGCGTGGTCGCGATCCGGTCGAGCGACGACGCGAGGTACTCCATGACGCCCTGCACCGCCAGCTCGTCCGGAGCCGACTCGTCGACCGAACGGATCCGAGCGGTCAACCGGCCCACCGCGCCGAGATCGAGCGTGACGCTGTCGACGGAATGCGGATGACCGTCGTTGTCCCAGTAGCCCGAACGCAGTCGCAACGGCGGACCGACCGCGACGTGGTCGATGACCAGCTCGGCCGCAATCACCGCCGGGAACGACGCGAGCGCCAGCGCGAGCTCCTCCAGCCCGTCGACGATGTGCTCGTCCGGGAGTTGCGATGCGACGCGCGCCGCGGTCGCCGTCGCGGCTTGTCGTCGCAGCTGCTCGGCGTGGTTGACGCTCGCGTACCCCTGGGCGATCAGTTCGGCGACGCGCTCGAAGAACGGCTCGGGCCGGCCGAGGTCGGTCTTCAGCTCGCCGGCGACGAGCACGCCGAGCACGGCACCGTCGGACACCAACGGGTAGCGGTGGTCACCGGCCGGCGGCTCGCCCGCGTGCACCACGATCGGTTCGGATCCGGGCACGGTCACCGTCGCGGCTCATGCCGTGCACGGGGTACATCTGCGCGACCACGTCGACCGCGTACTGCAGATAGCTCGCGGGATCGACGCGGGTCGTCTCGATCTTCGCGAGCTCGAGCAGGCAGGTCCCCTCCAGGAGCTCGACCAACAGCGCACGGTCGGTGCCGGCCTCCTGCAGACGCGCCAGGCTCCGGGTTTGGATCGAGTCGAGCCGTGAGAACGTCTCCGCGCGTTCCATCACGCTTCGACTCCCAGCATGTCGGCGATGCGTTCGAGCTCGTCGTCGACCTCGCGGGCGATGACCTCGAAGTCGTCGGGCCGGAGCCGGATGGCGAGCAGCAACCGGTCGATGTCGGGCGTCGGTGGGATACCCGGGCATCGGCGTATGTTCGAGCGCCACCGCCTCCGCGACGCGCAGGATCCGGCCCAGCGCGTGCTTCGGTTCCTCGACACCGTGTTGGTGGAGCGCGACCGCTTCGACGAAGGGCTCGGGGAAGCCCCACGCGTCGAGCGCGGCGGCACCTTCGTCGGCGTGGGTGACGCCGAACGCGGCGAGCTCGGCCGCGACCTGGTCGGAAACGGTCGGCGCATCGGTCGCGACGGCGAAGCGCCTCGGCGTCGCGGCGGTGCAGCAACACCGCGCCGAGGTCGTGCAGCAACCCGGTGGAGAAGGCGTCGGCACTCGACAAGCCGACCTTGCGAGCGATGACGGAGCTCGCCGACGCGGTCGTGATCGCGTGGCGCCAAAAGCCGTCGGGACCGAGCTCGGCACGGCCGTCGAGCAGGCTGCATGCCGCACTCACGGCGAGGGCGCGCACCGTATCGAACCCGAGCATCACGGTCGCGTGGCGCGTGCTCGACACCCGGCGGGGCGAGCCGTAGAACGGGCTGTTCGCAAGGCGCATCACCCGGGCCGCGAGCGCGGGATCGGTCTCGACGACGCGCGCGACGTCGGCCGCGCTGGCCCGCGGGTTCGCGACGATACGAAGCACCTGCTCCGCGGCCGCGGGCTGGGCCGAGAACGCCAGGAGCTCTTGCGTATAGCGACTCACCGACCAGATTGTCGGCGGGCCGGCGGGGCCACCCAAGGGGCTCCTACAAGAGAGTGCCCAACGCCCCAACCAGACTGATCACCGAACGCTCCCGGGCCGAATGCCCCATTAGCCCGATGCGCCAGCCCTTGCCGGCCAGCTCCCCGAGCCCGCCGCCCACCTCGATACCGAACCGCACGCGCAGCTCGGCGCGCACCTTGGCGTCGTCGACGCCGTCCGGCAGCCACACCGACGTGAGCTGCGGTAACGGGCGATCGAGGGCGAACGGCCGGAATCCGAGCTCCGGGAGCGCGTCCTGCAGCAGGCCGCCGGCGTGCCGATGCCGGGCGTGCGCGGCGTCGAGGCCCTCCTCGAGCACCACGCCCAGGCCCGCGTGCAGCGCGTACAGCATGGAGATCGGCGCGGTGTGGTGGTAGCGCCGGGCCGTCCCGACGTAGTCGGCGAGGAGCCCGAGGTCGAGATACCACGACTGCGCGGGTTGCGATCGGCCGCGGACCCGTTCGACGGCCCGGGCCGAGAAGCTCACCGGCGACAGACCGGGCGGCACGCCGAGACACTTCTGGGTGCCCGAATAGACCGCGTCGATGCCCCATCCGTCGACGTCGACCGGGATGCCACCGAGCGAAGTCACCGTGTCGACCAACAGCAAGGTATCGGTCTGCTGCAGCGCGCGCAGGGGTGCGATCTCGTTCTCGACGCCGGTCGAGGTCTCCGCGTGCACGACCGCGAGGACGCGCGCGTTCGGGTGCGCACGATGCGCGTCGAGCAACTGTTGCGGATCGATCGCGCGCCCCAGGGCGCGTCGACGCGCACGACCTCCGCGCCGCAGCGCCGGGCGACCTCGCACATGCGCTCGCCGAACACACCGTTGACGCCGATGATCACCGTGTCGCCGGGCTCGACCAGATTGACGAAACAGGCTTCCATACCCGCCGAACCGGTACCGCTGATCGGCAGGGTCAGCGCGTTGCCGGTGTGAAAGACGCTCCGGAGCCGCTCGGCGATCTCGTCGAGCACTACGAGGAAATCGGGATCGAGGTGCCCGAGCACCGGGCGTTGAAACGCTTCCATGACCTCGGGATACGGATTCGAGGGACCCGGTCCGAGCAACAACCGATCGGCATGTACCACGGATCCGAGACTAGCGACCGGGCCCGGCACCGGAGCCGAGCAGGCGGGAGACGCCGCGCGAGCGGCCAACACCGGTGTCTACGCGGCTTGGAACTCGGCGAGGCACGCCAACCGGTGCCAGCCCCGGCCGAGGACGTGCAGCGCGTCGTCGACGCTCGGATGGTCGCCGACCACCATTCCCCGCGCGAGCTGCGCCGCCGCCCGGGCGACGCACGTGACGTCGTCGTTCGGGAGGTCGACGTCGGCCTGCATCGCGATGCTTTGCACCTTCGTCGCCGCGGCCAGCGCGGCCGCCGCGCCGTCGTGCAGCCTGTGGCTGCGGCGCAGCGTCTGCTCGATGATCAGCACGGCGCGGGTGTTCGCGACCGCGTCGGCGGGCGAGCTGAGCGCGGCGTGCAGATCGTGCGCGATCGAACGGACATCGTCGATCGTCAGCTGGGTCAATCCCTGGCCGAAGATCTCGACGTCCACACCTTTTACCTCGGCAAACGGCCCGGCGAGTAAAGCGCGGGTTACGCCGTGTCGCGGGCCAGGCCGTCGAGGATGTCGGCCTCGGAGACCACGAGCGAGTCGTGGCCCCAGTGGCGCATGACGCTCACCACCACGATCGCACCGCCGACGATGACGTCGACCCGGCCCGGTTCGAGGCCGGGATTGTGGCGCCGCTGCGCGATGGGCTCGGTCGCGAGGGTCCGGAACACGTCCTCGGCCGCGTCGCGGGTGAGGCGGAAGTGGTCGATGAGATCGCTGCGGGCCGCGTCCACGCCGAGCTCGACCGCGGCGAGCGTCCAGACGGTCCCGGCCGTGCCGACGAGCGTCGGCGCGTTCCACGACGCGGGCAAGGCCCGCGCGACGTCGGCCAGTTGGTCGCGCACGACGGAGACCGCCTGGCTCAGCTCCTCGGGGGTCGGCGGATCCGAGTGCAGGAACTGCTCGGTCAGGCGCACGCAGCCGACGTCGATCGAGGCACAGCCCCTCGGGTTCGGCGGTGCCCACGATGATCTCGGTCGATCCGCCACCGACGTCGACGACGAGATAGGGCCCGGGCTCGCTCAGATTCGCGGGTCGCGCCGACGAACTCGAGCCGGGCCTCGGCCTCACCCGCGAGCAGCTCCGGTCGGACGCCGAGGATCTGCTCGGCGGGGTCGAAGAGCGCGTCGCGATTGCTCGCGTCGCGTGCCGCGCTCGTGGCCGTCGCGCGCACCCGCACGGCGCCGAGGTCGTCGACGACGCCGCGGTATTCGCGCAACGTCGCCAGGACGCGCTCGATCGCGTCGGGATGGAGCGCACGGTCCTGATCGACGCCCTGGCCCAGTCGCGTGATCTTCGTGCGCCGCTCGACGGCGACCAACTTGGCGTCGCGGCCCGCGCCGTCGACGTCGGCCACCAGGAGGCGCGTGGAGTTGGTGCCCATGTCGATCGCGGCGACGCGCGTCATTGCAGGTTCTCCTCCACCCACCGGCCCACCGGATCGTCGCCGCCCGCGAGGAAGTACGCGTAGTGCGCGTGCAGGCACTTCACTCCGCGAGCGGTGCCACCGACACCGCCACTCGGCCGCGGTCCGGCGTGGTCGGGTGCGAGTGCGGCATCGCGCTCACGGGCATAACGCTCGTGCGCGGAGCCGAGCGCCTCGGGGGCGACCGCGGCCTCGGCCGCACGCACGCCGCCGGCCGACTCGAGCCGTGCCACCCGCAGCGAGAGATCGGGATCGACGAGCCAGTAGCGGGTCGGCATCGGTGTGCCGTCGTCGAACAGCGGCGCGTTGCGGATGACCGCGGGTTCGCCCCGCGCGTTGCGCACCACGACTTCGAAACCGGCGCGTGGCGGCCGGCCCAGCAACTCGGTGAGCACCTCGACGTCGTGCTCGCTCGGCGGGTCGATCACGGACACGGCCCGAGTGTACGGAAGCCGGGTCAGGGAACCGTTGTCGTACTGGTACCCGACGGCGTCGGTGCACCGGGCACGACGTCGTACACCTGCTCCCCGGGGAAGACCCGGTGGAACTGCTCACGGGCCATCTGTTCGATCGCGGCCCGCGTCTGCAGCTCAATCGCCTGTTCCTGCGAGCTTGTCGTTCTGCTGTTTCAGCAGCGCGACGTCGTGTTGGGCCGACGACACTTGCTTGCGCTGCGCGAGATACGAGCGCGTCGGGAACACGAAGACGAACAAGATCGCGACGAACGCCAGCGCGATGAGCGCAAGCCGCGCGCGTGCTCCGCGACTCATCCGCGCGGTCTCCCCTTCAGGGCGCGGTGGCCGAGGTACTCGGCGCTCTCGCCGAGCTGCTGTTCGATCCGCAGGAGCTGGTTGTACTTCGCCACGCGATCACTGCGCGCGGGCGCGCCGGTCTTGATCTGACCGCAGTTCGTCGCGACTGCGAGGTCGGCAATGGTCGCGTCTTCGGTTTCGCCGCTGCGGTGAGACATCACGCTCGTGTAGGCAGCCCGCCCGGCGAGCTGCATGGTGTCGAGAGTGGCCGTGAGCGATCCGATCTGGTTCACCTTGACGAGAATCGAGTTCGCCACACCACTGTCGATACCGCGCCCGAGCCGTTCCGAATTGGTCACGAACACGTCGTCACCGACGAGTTGCACCTCACCGCCGAGACGCTTCGTGAGCGTGGCCCAACCGTCCCAGTCGTCTTCGGACATCCCGTCCTCGATGGAGACGATGGGATAGCGCGCACACAGATCGGCGAGGTAGTCGGCGAACTCCGCGCTGGTGAAGCTGCGCTTCTCGCCGGCCAACTCGTAGCTTCCCGCGTCGTAGAGCTCGGATGCCGCGACGTCGAGCCCGAGTGCGATCTCGGAGCCCGGTTCGTAGCCGGCGCGCTCGATGGCCGCGAGCAGGAGCTTCAAGGCCTCTTCGTTCGACGGCAGGTCGGGTGCGAACCCGCCCTCGTCTCCAAGGCCGGTTGCGAGTCCTCGGTCACGAAGGAGCGCGCGCAATGCGTGGTAGGTCTCGACCCCCCACCGCAACGCCTCGGAGAAGCTCGCGGCTCCGACCGGCAAGAGCATGAACTCCTGGATGTCGACGTTGCTGTCAGCGTGCGCGCCACCGTTCAACACGTTCATCTGCGGCACGGGCAGGACGTGCGCGTTGGCGCCGCCGACGTAGCGGTACAGCGGCAGCCCGCATTCCTCCGCGACCGCCTTCGCCGCCGCGAGCGACACGCCGAGCACCGCGTTGGCGCCCAGGCGGCTGCAGTTGTCGGTGCCGTCGAGCGCGAAGAGCTCGAGGTCGAGGGCGCGCTGGTCGGCGGCGTCGAGGCCCACGACCGTGTCGCAGATCTCGCCGTTCACGTGGCCGACGGCGTCGAGCACGCCCTTGCCCCCGAAACGTTCGCCGCCGTCTCGCAGTTCCACGGCTTCGTGGGCGCCGGTGCTGGCCCCGCTCGGGACCGCGGCCCGACCTCGGGCGCCCGAGATCAGCTCGACTTCGACCTCGACAGTCGGATTGCCGCGGGAATCGAGGATCTCCCGACCGGCGACGTCGTCAATGATGCTCACGAGAACTCCTGGGGCCAATGTTGCGAATGTAGACGCTCGCGCACTCCCCGTGGCAGCGAACGCACGTTCGGTGTGGGGATCCGGCGCGAGATGGGATCAGCCGGCCGGCGGAGATCCGCCCGGCCGCGGCGGTGCCGCGGGGCCCGGCAGGGGCGCGCCCGACATCGACCGGAAGATGTCGAGGAGCTCGATCGGGATCGGGAAGATGATCGTCGAGTTCCGCTCCACCGAGATCTCGGCCATCGTCTGCAGCGTCCGCAGCTGCATCGCGCCGGGGCTCGACGCCATCATCGCCGCGGCCTGGCCGAGCTTCTCGGAGGCCTGCATCTCGCCCTCGGCCGCGATGATCTTGGCCCGCCGTTCCCGCTCGGCCTCGGCCTGACGAGCCATCGCCCGTTGCATCTGCTCGGGCAGGCCTACGTCGCGAATCTCGACGAGTTCCACCTCGACCCCCCACGACTCGGTCTGTTGGTCGAGCGCGATCTTCAACTCCTGGTTGATCCGATCGCGCTCGCCGAGCAGCTGATCGAGCTCGTGGCGACCGATGATCGACCGCAGGGAGGTCTGGGCGACGAGCTGCGCGGCATTGAACCAGTTCTGGATCTTGATCACCGACGCGACCGGGTCCTTGACCCGAAAGTACGCGACGGCGTCGACCGCGACCGTGACATTGTCCTTCGTGATGACCTGCTGCGACGCGACCGGCACCGCTTGGGTCTGCAAGTTGACCCGGATGATCCGGCTGATGAACGGGGGAACCACGAAGATGCCCGGGCCGCGTGCACCCCGACACCGGCCGAACACGAAGAGCACCCCGCGCTCGTACTCCTGCACCACCCGGATACCCGACGCGATCAGCCACAAGAACACGACCACGAGAACGACCGCGAGAGCTCCGAGTACTGCCACATGGGCATTCTCGCCGCGAACCGTTCACTCAGGTGGGACCGGCCGCGCCTGCGCGCGCCCAGAGCTGTTGCACGATCTCGGCATCGGCGCCGGCGAGGTCGACGTGCTCGGCGAGCGCGAGTTGCTCCATGCGGATGAACCGGTCCTTGAACCGGCCGGCCCAGGCGCTCAAGGCCGACTCCCCGTCGATACCCTCGCGCGGCTCCGGCCATCGTCAGTGCCGCGAGCGCGTCACCGAGCGCGTCCTCACCGGCGATCGCCGCCGGCGCCTCCAGATCCGGCGTCACGCCCACGGAACCGGCCTTGCGCAAGAGCTTCTGGACGTGGATCAGCGCCGGCAGCCCCGGGGTGATGCCCTCGACCAGCGAGGTATGGCCCTTCTCGTGCTTTTTGATCTGCTCCCAGTTGGCGACGACCGCGTCGGGAGTCGGTGCGTCGACGTCGCCGAACACGTGGGGATGGCGGTGCACCAACTTGGCGTGAACGCCCCGCGCGACGTCGGCGATCGTGAACGCTCCGGCCTCGGCAGCGAGGACTGAATGGATCATGACCTGGAAGAGCAGGTCGCCGAGCTCGTCTTCGAGGCTGTCGTAAGCCCCCGCCGGGATGTCGCCCGCGGGCGCGTCCGCCGGAAGCTCGTCGATCGCGGCCGCGACCTCGTAGGCCTCTTCGAGAACGTGGCGGCGCAGCGAGTGATGGGTCTGCGCCTGGTCCCAGGGACACCCGCCCGGGCCCCGCAGCCGCTCGGTCAACGCGAGCAGGCGAGCGAGCTCGCCGGCAACGGCGACATCGCCGGTATCGACGAACACCGAGGTGAGATGGTCGGGCTCCACCGCCTGGTCGAGCTCCGCGAGGGGAACGGCGACGAGACGTTCGTCGGGGAGCCCGAGGCCCTGCAGAACGATCACCTCGTGTTCCGGCGCCAGGACCTCGAGGAGCGCGAGCTTGACGTCGGACAGCACGAACCTCGTGTCGCACTGCGCGAGCAGCATCGCGCCCGCGAAATCGGCCGAGTCGATCGCGAACGTGCGGGCATCCACGACGCGCGCGCCGGTCATCGGATCGATGCCCAGCCGGTTCCAGGCGAGGTCCGCGAACGACAGGCCCGGCACGATCTCGATGTCGATCCCCACGCCCCGCAAGAGCACGACCGTGCGTTCCGCGACCGACGGGCTCCCCGGTACCGCGTACACGACCTCGCCGTGCTCATGGGCGGCGGCGACGACGCGGGCCGCGATCGCGGCGTAGACCGTGTCGAGGTCGTCGCCGGAGTCGTAGAGGAGGTCGAGCGGTTCGAGCACCAGGCCCTCGAGCGCGAGCTGGTCGACGGCGGGGTGGCGCGCGGTCCGCACGTACCGCACGGGAACGCGTTCCAGCGCGGCCCGGGCCGCGGGCAACAACAGGTCGACGCCGGCCGGACCGAGCCCGACCACGACGACGCGGGGCCGGCTCAACCCGCAGGCGAGGTCGTGGCCGGCGTCGTGGTCGTGCTCGCCGGCGACTTCTCCCGCTGCGAGCGCGGCGCCGGCACCGCCGGGGGCGTCACTTGGTAGATCAGGTTTCCCTGTTGCGAATCGACGGCCAGCCGGCCCGAACCGAACTGCGGGTTGACCCACACCTGCATCGACTGCAGCCGCAGATCGCGTGCGACGAGCGGATTCTGTTGCAGCGCCTGCGTGAGCTCGGGGCTCAGGTTCGCGAAGCTCGCGTGCTCGACCAGGATGACGTGGTACCCGAACTGCGACTTCACCGGGCCCGTCGGCACGCCGAAGGGTGAGGTCAACGCCGCGTTCTCGAACTCCTTCACGAAGACGCCCGACCGGACGCAACCGACGGCACCGCCGAGCTTCGCGGAGGTCGTGTCGGTCGACTTCGCCTTGGCCAGGTCGGAGAACGAGGCGCCGGCTCGCAACTCGCCGAGAATCCCGTTGGCGGTGGCCGCGTCTTTCACGAGGATCTGTGACACCACGCGACCGGACGGACAGATCTTGCCGGCGAACTCTTCGTACAGCGCCTGTTCCTTACCGGCCGTCAACGTCGAGTAGTAATCGCTGAGCGCGATCTCGCGGGCCCGGCCGTCGACCAACGAGTTCTGGAACGACGTCGGGAACGACGCGTAGACCGCGCCCGGTCCGAGCCATATCCGGTTGCCCTGCGCGTCCTGGCCGATCTCGGTGCTGAGCGCGAACCCCTCCTTCGTCACCGTCACCGCATCCGAGCGTTCCTTGGCGGTGATGGTCAGATGGAGGGTGTTGAACTCGGCGTCGACGGCGGACTGCCCGATCAGTTGCTCGAGATACTGCACCGAGACGTTGGCGCCGGTCGTGTTCTTCTGGTCGCCCGTGAGGACGAAGTTGTTGGTCTTCAGCAGCGTCTGGAATTCCGCGCTGCCGACGAGCTGGCCGAGCTGCTTCATGAAGTCGGCGCGCGTGATGTGCAAGGTGTGGCTACCGGAACCGTCGCGGTAGGTGACCGTGGCCGCGTCGGAAACGGTGTTCGAACAACCGGCGAGACCGAGCCCGATCACACCCACCACGAGCGGGACTGCGACGCGACGCAACCGGCGAGAAATCATCCGGCGGATGGTACCTGGGCCGTCTGCGCGGGCCCGGTCTGCGCGGATCCCGCGTTCGGGCCGTCGGGCTCGGGCGTTACGGGCTCGGGTGGGCTGATGGTGTCGACCAGCCTGAGCAGGGCCTGGGCGATCGACGTCTCACCGCTGGCCACGACGGGGACGATCACCGCGTCGGGCAGGATCTGGGCGCCGGCGATCATGCGCTGGAGACGCACCTCCTGCGACTTGAGGAGATGCCATCCGTCGAGGCGGGCACGGCCCTTTTGCACCGAGACGGCCCGCACGCCGAGCCGCAGGCATGCGGCGCGCAGGCGGGCGACCTCGAGCAACGCGACCGCGGGCCGCGGCGGTGGCCCGTAGCGGTCTTCCCACTCGGCGCGTATGTCGTCGACGTCGGCGGCGTTCGCGACCGCCGCGAGCCGGCGGTACGCCTCCATGCGCACGTCGTCGCGAGCGATGTAGTCGCCGGGAAGGTGCGCGGTGACCGGCAGGTCGATCTGCACCTCGGCCGGGTGCTCGGTGATCTCGCCGGTCAGCTCGCCGACGGCCTCGGTGACCATCTCGACGTAGAGATCGAACCCGACGGCCGCGATGTGACCGCTCTGTTCCGCGCCGAGCAGGTTGCCCGCGCCGCGAATCTCGAGGTCGCGCATCGCGATCTTGAACCCCGACCCGAGATCGGTGAACTCGCCGATCGTCTTCAGCCGTTCGTAGGCCTGCTCGCTCAGCGACCGGTCCGGCGGATACAGCAGGTATGCGTACGCGCGCTGGCCGCGCCGGCCGACGCGTCCGCGCAGCTGATACAGCTGCGACAGACCGAGCATGTCGGCCCGGTCGACGACGAGCGTGTTCACCGTGGGCATGTCGAGGCCGCTCTCCACGATAGTCGTGCACACGAGCACGTCGTACTCGTGATCCCAGAACTCCTGCACCACGCGTTCGAGCCGGTTCTCGTCGAGTTGCCCGTGCGCGATCGCGACGCGCGCCTCGGGCACGAGCCGCCGCACGTCGTCGGCGACGTGCGCGATGTCGTGCACACGGTTGTGGACGTAGAGCACCTGGCCCTCACGCAAGAGCTCGCGACGAATCGCCTCCGACACGGCGCGCTCGTCGAGCTCACCGACGTAGGTGAGGATCGGCTGGCGGTCCTCCGGCGGCGTGTTCACCAGCGAGAGATCGCGGATCCCGGTGAGTGACATCTCGAGCGTGCGGGGAATCGGCGTTGCGGTGAGCGTGAGCACGTCGACGTTCGCCCGCCACTCCTTGATCCGTTCCTTGTGCTGCACGCCGAAGCGCTGCTCTTCGTCGACCACCAGCAGGCCGACGTCTTTGAACGCGATGTCGGCGCCGAGCAGCCGGTGGGTACCGATGACGATGTCGACGGTGCCGTCGCGCACCCCCTTCACCACCTCGTTCTGTTCCTTGGTCGTCAAGAAGCGCGAGAGCACCTCGACGCGTACCGGATAGTTCGCGAAGCGCTCACGGAACGTCTGGCCGTGCTGGTTCGCGAGCAGGGTGGTCGGCACCAGGATCGCGACCTGCTTGCCGTCGAACACCGCCTTGGCCGCGGCGCGCAACGCGACCTCGGTCTTTCCGTAGCCGACATCGCCGCAGATGAGCCGGTCCATCGGGACCGCGCGTTCCATGTCGGCCTTGGTCTCGACGATCGCCTTGGCCTGATCGGGCGTCTCCTCGTACGGGAACGCCTCCTCGATCTGATGCTGGAACGGCGTGTCCGGTCCGAAGACGTGCCCGACCGTGGCGAGCCGGCGCCGGTACAGCACGACGAGCTCCCCCGCGATGTCACGCACGGCCTTACGTACGCGAGCGCGCGTCTTGTCCCAATCAGCGCCGCCCATCTTCGAGAGCTTCGGCTCCTCGCCGCCGGTGTACTTGCGGATGAGGCCGATGTCCTCGGAATCGACGTAGACGCGGTCGCCGCCCTTGAACTCCACGACGAGCCGGTCGCGCGTGACGCCGAACATCTCCTTGGTCTCCATGCCGTGATAGCGGCCGACACCGTGCACACGGTGCACCACGAAGTCGCCGACGGTGAGACCTTCGTAGTGGTCGAGCCCCTTGCGGGCGCCACGCGCCCGCCGGTGGACGCGCCGGCGGCCGGTGAGATCGGCCTCGGCGACCAGCGCGACCTGCTGGGTCGGGAGCACCGCGCCGCGGTCGAGTGGAGCAACGACGATGTGAATGCCCGGGGCGCGCAGCACGGCGCCGTTGTCGGGGATCTCGGAGATGCGGTCGACCGCGACGCCTTCGTCGGAGAGGATCTGCTCGATCCGATCGGCACTGCCGCTGCCCTCGGCCGCGATGAAGACCTTGAACCCGTCGCGCTTGAGGGAGTTGAGCCGCTGCGCGAGCGCGTCGGAGTCGCCGACGACCGGATCGAACGCGCTCGCCGCGAACACCGGCGTATCGGGCGAGTCCGGGGCCGCGAGCACCGGCACCGGCTGCGCCTTCGTGTGCGCGAGGAGCCGGTCGAACGGAAGCGACAAGCGGGGCGTGTCGGCGTCGTCGATCTTCGCCCCCCACGTGGTCGCGAGTGTCTGCGCGAGCGCGGCCTCCTCGTCGAGGAGCTCCTGGGCGCGGTCGCGCAGCCGACGAGGCTCGATGATCACGACGAGCGCGGACGGCGGCAGCAGGTCGGGGAGCAGGTGCTCGTCGGCGCTCAGCCAGGGCAACCACGACTCCATGCCGTCGAACGTGTTGCCCTCCGCGAGCCGCTCCCACTGCTCACGTCCCCACGGTTGCGTATCGAGCAGCCCGCGGGCCCGGGCCCGCACCTCCTCGGTCGGCAACAGTTCGCGCACGGGGAAGATCCATGCGTCGGCCATCTCGCCCGTCGAGCGCTGATCCGACACCGCGAAGTGCGAGAGGCGATCGACCTCGTCACCCCAGAGGTCGATCCGCACCGGATGATCGGCCGTGGCGGGATACACGTCGACGATCGAACCCCGCACCGCGACTTCGCCGCGCGCCTCCACCTGGTACTCCCGCCGGTAGCCCATGGTGACGAGCCGGCTCACGAGCTCGTCGCGATCGACCCGCGTGCCGGCGCGCACCACGACCGGCTCGATGTCCTCGACGTGGGGGCCGAGTCGCTGCACGAGCGCCCGCACCGGCGCGACGATCGCTCGGGGCAGGTGCTCGCCCCCCGAGCGCAACCGCCAGATCACCCGCAGCCGGCGCCCCATCGTCTCGGTCGCGGGCGAGACCCGCTCGAACGGGAGCGTCTCCCACGCGGGGAAGAGCTCGACGGCGTCGTCGCCGAGGTATTCGCGCAGGTCGGCGGCGATCCGCTCGGCTTCCACTCCGGTCGGGACGGCCACCACGACCGGCCGGCGCGCGGTGGAGCGGGCCAGCGTGGCGGCGAAGAGCGCCCGGGCCGCCTCCGGAACCGCGACCGAGCGCGCCAGACCACCGGTCGCCGCGGCGACGACCGGGTCGTCGGCGAACAGGGTGGTGAGTCCGGCGAGTGTCGGTTGCATGGACGCGCGTTCTCCCCGTGAGCGCGCCAGCGCCCCGGGTAACGGGCGTCAGCGTAGACGTTGCCTACCGGGACCGAACGCTCGGGGCCTACCGGGACCGAACGCTCGGGGCCTACCGGGACCGAACGCTCGGGGCCTACCGGGACCGAACGCTCGGGGCCTACCGGGGCCGAACGCTCGGGGCCTACCGGGGCCGAACGCTCGGGCCGACCCGCGTTGCTCAGTTGCCGTCGGGATTGGACTCGGAGTCGCCCGGGCGCGTGTTGTAGCGGTTCATCGCGGCCTCGACCCCGTCGCCGACGATGCGCTCCACCGCGTCGGCCGCCTCCTCGATCGTCACGTCCATCGACTCCCGCTCGCGCTTGGAGACGCGGGACAGCACGTGGTCGGCGCCCCGCTCCTTCGACGGCGGCTTGCCCACGCCGATGCGCACCCGCAGGAACGCGTCGGTGTGCAAGTGCTGCTTGATCGACCGCAGGCCGTTGTGCCCCGCGAGCCCACCACCGACCTTGACCCGCAACACCGCGGGCGGGAGATCGAGCTCATCGTGCACGATCACGATCTGGTCGGCATCGACGCCGAGTCGGCGCGCCAGCGCGGCGACCGCCTCGCCCGAGTCGTTCATGTACGTGAGCGGTATCGCGAGCGCGACGCGCTTGTCGCCGAAACGCACCTCGTCACTGCGGGCGCGGCCCTTCGATCCGTGCAACTTGCCGCCGTGCCGACGCGCCAACAGCTCGACGACCTCGGCCCCGACGTTGTGACGCGTACCGCGTACTCGGCGCCGGGATTGCCGAGCCCGACCACCAAGAGGTCGACGGGCACGAGGACCGGCTACTCCGCCGACTGTGCCTCGGCCGGCGCGGCGCCGCCCTCGGCAGTGCCTTCGCCCGCGGCGCCTTCGGCGCCCTCGGCCGCCTCCGCAACCCGCGGTGCCGAGATCTGCGCGACGAGGTCGTCGCCGTCTTGGAGCACGGTGACGCCCTTCGGCGCGATGAGGTCACGCACGTAGACCTGTCCGCCGATCTCGAGCGCGCTCACGTCGTGCTCGATCGCCGGCGGGAAGTCGGCCGGCTTCGCCTCGACGGTCAGCGTGTGCACGAGCTGTTCGAGCACACCGCCGCGTACCGCGCCCTCGGCTTCGCCGGTGAGGTGCACGGGAATCTCGGCTTGGATCGTCTGGTCGGCGCGCACCCGCACGAAGTCGACGTGCATCACGGTGCCCTTCACGGGGTGGCGCTGGAGCTGGCGAGCGATCGCGAGCTCTTTGGCGCCGTCGATCTGCAGCGTGATCAACGTGTTCGTTCCACTGCCGCCCGACAAGATGTTCATGAGCTCGCGCAACGAGACCGCGACCGAGACGTTGTCGTCACCGAGGCCGTAGACGACGGCGGGGACGAGACCCTGCTGGCGGACCCGTCCGGCCGGACCCTTGCCGGCGGCGGGCCGCCGTTCTGCGATGAGCGTGGCATCTGCCATGGCGCGTGAATCCTCGTGAGACGAAAAGGTGAACAGGAGAGTCTCGCGCAACCCGGGGGGCGAATGGGAATCTCCCTACAGCCCGCCCCAGTCGGCGGTGCCGGGAATATGGTCCGGCGGCGCGCCGATGACGATCGCGATCTCCGTGCGGTCGCCGAGCGGGATCGTCGCCGGGTCGGCGGTGAAGGGCGTGCCGTTCACGTAGACCGCGATGCGCTTCGCAGGCTTGCAGTAGGTGTCGACGCAGCTCGCGTCGAGGCGGACGTGCCACTCGATGAAGAGCTGGCCGAGCGTGTTGTCCTTCCGGGTCGACGACTCGGTGTGCAGGATTCCACTGCTGTCGTGAGTGTGCAGCGGCGAGATGCACGGCGTGTCACAGGACGACGAGATTCCCCCGTACTGCTCTTGCCCGTCGACGACCGCCGACTGCACGGCCGGGTTGGTGACGTCGATGCCGAGCCCCGCGGGCACGGCGATCGACTTCCCGTCGAGGAACACGTCGAGGTGGGAATGCACGTGGAACTGGAGCCGCTCGGCCGTCTCGGGCACGAGGCCGGCCGCGCGCGCCCGGGCCATCGGATCACTCGGCGCGGGCCAGACCACCGAGCTCGAAGGCGTCTTGGCCACCGGCTTCGCGGAGCCGCCGCACGCCGTGAGCAACATCACCGTCGCGACCGCGACGACCATCGTGAACGCGCGCGCGTTCACCGCCGGCCCCTCGTCACATGTTGTCGCCGCCGAAGAGCTCACTCACCGAGCCATCTTCGAACACGGCGTCGATCGCCTCGGCCAACAGCGGCGCGATGGAGAGCACGACGAGGTTGTCGAAACGCTTGTCGTCGGAGATCGGCACCGTGTTGGTGACGACGACCTCGCGAATCGGCCCGTTCTTCAGGCGGTCGACGGCAGGCCCGGAAAGGAGGCCGTGCGTCGCCGCGATGTACACGTCGACGGCACCCCGATCGATGAGCAGGTTCGCCGCGCTCACGACGGTTCCCGCCGTGTCGATCATGTCGTCGACGATGATGCAGGTGCGGCCCTCGATGTCGCCGACGACCTCGGTCGCGACCGCGACGTTGTGCGTGCCCTTCGGCCGGCGCTTGTCGATGAAGGCGATGTCTGCGCTCAGGCGGTCGGCGAACCGGCGCGCGAGCTTGCCGCCACCCACGTCGGGAGCGACGATCACCGGGTCGCCTTCGACGCTGCGCTTGAGGTACTCGGTGATGACCGGCACCGCGGTGAGGTGGTCGACCGGGAAGTCGAAGAATCCCTGGATCTGACCCGTGTGCAGGTCGACGGTGACGACGCGGTCGGCACCGGCCGCGGTGAGCAGGTCGGCCACGAGGCGCGCGGTGATCGGCTCGCGGCCCTCGGCCTTGCGGTCCTGACGGGCGTAGCCGTAGAACGGACAGACCGCGGTGATGCGTTTCGCCGACGCGCGTTTCGCCGCGTCGATCATGATGAGCTGTTCCATCAGCAGGTCGTTGATCGAACCGCCGTGCGTCTGGAAGACGAACACGTCGGCGCTGCGGATGTTCTCGCCGTACCGGCAGTAGATCTCACCGTTCGCGAACGTCGAGAGCACGCACTCGCCGAGCGGGACCTTCAAGTGCTCGGCGACCTCGGTCGAGAGCTTCGCGTGCCCTCGACCGGCGACGAGGATGAGACGCTTCTTGGTGAGAACTTCCATCAATCGCCATCCTCGCGCGTCGGACGCGTGTCGCGCGCCGGGACGCCGCGGACGTGGCGCCCGGGAGCGACATCGTGGGTCACAACCGACCCGGCGCCCGTGTCGGCATCGTCACCGAGCTCGACCGGCGCGACGAGCGAGGTGTGCACTCCGGTGTGGGCGCCGTCGCCCACCTTGGTCCGGTGCTTGTTCTTCCCGTCGTAATTGGCGGTGATCGTGCTGGCGCCGAAATTCACACCCTTTCCTACGTCGGCATCGCCGACGTAGGAAAGATGCGGGACCTTGGTGCCCTCGCCGATCTCGGAGTTCTTGACCTCCACGTAGGTTCCGACCTTCACGCCCCGAGCCAGCCGCGTTCCCGGCCGCACATAGGCGAAGGGCCCGATCTCGCACTCGTCGCCGATCTCGCACTCACGCGCCACCGTGTTCGACATGCGGACGTCGTCACCGATCACCACGTCGGTCAGGCGGCAGTCGGGCCCGATGACCGATCCGGCGCCGACCACGGTCCGGCCCTCGAGGATGGTGCCGGGCAGGAGGCGCACGTCGGAATCGAGCTCGACCATCGCGTCGACGTAGGTGCGCGCCGGGTCGACCATGGTGACCCCCGCGCGCATCCACATGCGGTTGATGCGCCCGCGCAGCTCGGCTTCGGCCTGGGCCAGCTCGACGCGGTCGTTGACCATGATCGCCTCGCCCGGGTCGTCGGCCTCGAGCGCGATGACGTTGTGCCCCGCGTCGCGCAACACCGCGATCGCGTCGGTCAGGTAGTACTCGCCTTGCGCGTTCTCCGGACTCAGCCGCCGCAGTGCCGGGGCCAGGAGCCCGCGCCGGAAGCAATAGATCGACGTGTTGATCTCGTGGATCTCGTGTTCCTCCTCGGTCGCGTCGGCGTGTTCGACGACGCGTGCGACGCGGCCGTCCTTGGCGCGCACGATCCGGCCGAGTCCGGTCGGATCGTCGACCGTGGCGGTCAGAATCGCGGCCGCCGCGTCCTGCACCCGGTGCTCGGTCGCGAGACGAGCGATCGTCTCCGCGCGGACGAGCGGCGCGTCGCTCGGCAGCACGAGAATGTCGTCTTCGGCGTCGAGGTCGTCGAAGACGGTGAGCGCGACGCTCACCGCGTCGCCCGTGCCGCGTTGGACGCGTTGCTCGACGAACTCGACCGGCACCTCGGTGACGAGCTGATCCTGCAGCATCTTCGTCACGCGCTCGGCCCCGTGACCGACTACGACGACGATGCGTTCCAGCGGCAACTCGGCGAGTGCGTCGACGACGTGCAGCACCATCGGCCGGCCGCACAACGGGTGCAGGACCTTCGGCGTTCCCGAGCGCATCCGGGTTCCTTCCCCCGCGGCGAGAACCACTGCGCTCAGGGGTCGGTACTGCCTCATACGAGCTCCCTGTTCATGGGTGGATTCCGGTTCCGCCTCCCCTGCGGTCGGCTTCGCCTTCACCTCCTGTTCCCTAGGGCTCGGGGGCGAGGGTTCGAACCTCGACTCAGGACTCCAAAGGACCTTGTGCTGCCGTTACACCACCCCCGAAAACGAGTCCAACCTACTAGCGGGCGGCCGGCCGGCCGGACGAGTTCGACCGGTGGGGGCGGGGGCGCCGTGACGACCGCGCTCGTAGCGGTCGACGCGCACCTCGGCGGCGCGAGAAACGCAACGGTCCGCGTTTGCGGCGCACGCGGCGAGCAACCGGGTGGGGCGTGCGCGATCACTCCCTGTCGGGGAATCCCCGAAGGATTCCTCGACACGCGGCGACGCGGCCGAACCGGGCCGACTGGGAGCCGGGCGGGTGGGTTCTGGTAGCGTCGCTCTCCGTCATGGGATCGCTGATCAAGAAGCGCCGCAAGCGCATGCGCAAGAAGAAGCACAAGAAGCTGCTGAAGAAGACCCGCTGGCAGCGCCGTCAGCAGGGCAAGTAAGCAGCGGCCGCCCCATCGGGGCGGCCGTTTCGCGTTCTCAGGGCCTGATCAGCACTCCCACCGGGCTCGTCGAGGCGAGCCACACGGAACCGTCGACGGCCGCGGCGACGCGCCCGCGGGCAGCTTCACCGTCCGCGGGATCGCCGAACGCGACCGCGTAGGAGGAGCCGCTGCCGGCCAGAACGGCCCGGGTACCGGCCGCGGCCTCGACCTGGCGGCGGAAGCCGGCCAGGCGGGGCTCGACGTGCTCGGCCGCGGCCTGCAGGTCGTTGGTCTCGCCGAGCGGTCCACCGAGGTCGTCCCAGGCCCGGTAGACGGCGGGCGTCGAACACCCGAACCGCGGGGTCGCGACGACGATCGCGAGCGTCGGCCGCTCC
The DNA here is from genome assembly GCA_963839575.1 of uncultured Actinomycetes bacterium. GTDB lineage: Bacteria > Actinomycetota > Acidimicrobiia > IMCC26256 > PALSA-610 > PALSA-610. The sequence continues at coordinate 1,117,286 of CAWIVQ010000003.1, forward strand.
CCCGGCTCGAGCTCCTCACCGATACCGCGCACGCGCGCGAAGCCACCGTGCATGCAAAACGGCACGTCGGCCCCGAGCGTCGCCGCGATCGCGGGATCGGCGTCGAGCGCGACGAGCACGGCCGCCGCGTCGGCCGAGCCACCGCCAAGACCCGCGCCGTGCGGGATCCCCTTGTGCAACTCGATTTCCATCGGCACGCCGCACGCGTCGGCTGCGCGCCAGACGAGGTTCGACGCGTCGGCGGGCACACCGTCGGCAAACGGCCCCGTGATCGTCAGCGAGGTACGCGCCGCGGGCCTGATGACGAGCGAATCGCGGGGCTCGGTGATCGACACCATCGTGGCGTGGAGCTCGTGAAAGCCGTCGGCACGCGTCGCGGTGATGTGCAGCGAGAGCGTGAGCTTGGCGAACGCTTCGACGTGCACCTCCCGCAGCTCACGCATCCGCGAGCCTCGCCCAGTCGGCGAGCGACAACGTTTCCGCGCGCGCCTGCGGGTCGACGTGCGTCTGCGCGAATCGCGCCGCGTCGACCCGTCCTTCCAATGTGTTTCGCAGCGTCTTGCGCCGCGTCGCGAATCCGGCACGTACGAGCTCGAACATGCGGTCGACCTCGCGCACCGCAACGGGTGGTGCGTCGTGACGGACGAGGCGCACGAGGGCACTCTCCACGTTCGGCTTGGGAATGAAGACGTTGGGCGATACCGCGCCGACCACCTTCGCGGTCGCGTAGTACGCGACCTTCACCGACACGGCACCGTACGCGTCGTCGCCGACACCGGCCGCCATGCGCTCCCCCACCTCCCGCTGCACCATGACCAGGAGCCGTTTCACCATCGGCGCCGACTCCAGCACCCCCATGACGAGCGGCGTGGCGACGTTGTACGGCAGGTTCGCCACCATGGTCCACGAGGTCGAGGGATCGAGTTGTGCGTTCCAGTCGACGCGGAGGGCGTCGTCGTTGACCACCGTCACGTCGCGCCCCGCCACGACCTCCTCGAGGATCGGGACGAGGTGCCGATCGAGCTCGATCGCCCGGACGGTCACGCCCGCGTCGGCCAACGCCAGGGTGAGCGAACCGATACCCGGCCCGACCTCGACGACGTGCTCGCCGGGTTGCAGCTCCGCGAGCCGCACGATGCGCCGGGCCGTGTTCGGATCGGCGAGGAAGTTCTGGCCGAGCGCCTTCGACGGCCGTACGCCGTGGCGGGCAAGGATCTCGCTGATCTCGCTCGGCGTCACCGCTCGACGCCGAAAGCGCGCGCCGCATTCGCACGCGTGAGCTCGGCGATCTCGTCCGGCTCGACGCCGCGCGCCCGGGCCAGCGCCGCACCGACCTCGACGACGAACGCGGGCTCGTTGGGCCGGCCCCGGAACGGCTCGGGCGCGAGAAAGGGCGAGTCGGTCTCGACGAGGATCCGGTCGGCGGGCGCGCTCGCCGCCGCCGCGCGCAACGCGTCGGCGTTCTTGAACGAGACGATGCCGCTGAACGACAGGTAGCAACCGCGTTCGATCGCCGCGCGCGCTTCGTCGGGTCCACCGGTGAAGCAGTGAAAGATCGTGCGCTCCGGAACGCCTTCGTCGTCGAGGACGCGGAACGTGTCGTCCCACGCGTCGCGCGAGTGGATGACGAGCGGTTTGCCCGTGTGCCGGGCGAGCCGGATCTGGAACCGGAACGCCGTCTCCTGCTCGTCGAGCGGGGAGTGCTCGTAGAAGAGGTCGAAGCCGCACTCACCGATCGCGATGCACGCGTCCGAGACTGCGAGGGGCTCGAGCATCCCCCACTGCCGCGCGAGCTTCGACGCGTCGTGCGGGTGGAGCCCGACCGCGGCATAGACGTCGGGATGCATATCGGCGAGGGTCAGCGCCGCCTCCGATGTCTCGAGGTCGGTGCCGACGCAGACCATCCAATCGACCCCGGCCGCCCGCGCCCGGACGATGTGCTCCTCTCCGCCCGCGAGCTGAAGGTGGCAATGAGCATCGACCCACATCACGTGTCCTTACGGGGGAAGAGGGGCTCGCCCTTCTCGAGGGTCGCGCCGGCGGGCAACTGCCCCCACCCGACCGCGCCGGGCAGGCGCGCGTCCTCGGGGCGGCCGCTCAGGCCCAGCCGGCGCCACAACTCGGCCGCGGCATTCGGAATCACCGGCGACGCGAGGAGCGCGACGATGCGCAACGACTCGAGACAGTCGCCCAGGACGGCGGCGACGGCTTCGGTGTCGCCCGCCTTGTTGAGCACCCACGGCTTGGAGTCTTCGATGTACGCGTTCGTCGCGCGGATCAGATCCCAGACGGCGCCGAAGCCACTCGCGAAATCGAGACGCGTCATCGCGTCGGACAGTCCGGAGAACGCACTCGCCGCGGCCTCCCGCAAGGGACCATCGGCGCGCGTTGCAGGCACGACGCCGGCGCAATAGTTCATCGCCATGTTCAGCACGCGGTTCGCGAGGTTGCCGAAGTTGTTGGCGAGATCGGAGTTGTAGCGCTGCACCATCGCTTCGTACGAGAAGTCGCCATCGGGTCCGAAGCGTTGATCGGCCATGAAGTGGTAGCGAAAGCCGTCGACGCCGAAGTCGGCGACGAGATCGGCCGGCGCGATCTGATTCGTCCTCGTCTTGCTCATCTTCTCGCCACCGACGAGCAACCATCCGTGCGCGAACACGCACCGCGGCGGTTCGAGCCCGGCCGCCATCAACATGGCGGGCCAGTACACCGCGTGGAACCGCAGGATGTCCTTGCCCACGAGGTGATAGTCGACCGGCCACCACTTCGCGAAGCGCGCTTCGTCGGTCGCGTACCCGACGGCCGTGCAGTAGTTGAACAACGCGTCGGCCCACACGTACGCGACATGCTTCGGGTCCCACGGAAGCGGAACCCCCCAGTTGATCGACGTGCGACTCATCGAGAAATCCTGGAGCCCGCCGCGGATGAAGCCGAGCACCTCGTTCATCCGCGACTCGGGCTGCACCGCATCGGGATGCGCGCGGTAGTGCTCGAGCAGGCGGTCGGTGAAGCGTGACAGCTTGAAGAAGTAGTTCTCCTCCACCACGAGCTCGACCGGACGCAGGTGGATCGGGCAGTTACCGTCGACCAACTCGTCTTCGGTGTAGTAGGCCTCGCACGACACGCAATAGAGACCCTCGTAGGTGCCGAGCTCGATGTCCCCCGAGTCGTAGATCTTCTGCAGGAACTGCTGCACGGCCGCGTAGTGGCGCGGCTCCGTCGTGCGAACGAAGTCGTCGTAGGCGATGTCGAGCCCGTCCCACGTGTCGCGGAAGTGGCCCGCGACCTCGTCGACCAGCTCCTTCGGCGTCACGCCCCGGTCCTCGGCCGCGCGCTGGATCTTGAGACCGTGCTCGTCGGTGCCGGTCAGGAAGAAGACCTCGTCGCCGCAGAGGCGGCGCCAGCGCGTCAGCACGTCGCCGGCGACGGTCGTGTAGGCGTGACCGATGTGCGGGACGTCGTTGACGTAATAGATGGGGGTCGTGACGTAGAAGCGCGACATGGAGACCTTCATTGTGCCCGACCCGGGTCGGGCGCCGGTCAGCCTTTGATCTCGACGACGTCGCCGGGCCGGAGGTTCCAGCGATCGAAGCTCCCCGCTCGGGCCTCGATCGCGAAGCCCGAGCGCCACACGATCCGGGACACCCGGCGCCGGTCGAGACAACTGGTGTGCAGCACCGTGCCCGACCGGTCGCAGAAGGCGATGTCGATCGGGAACCGCATCCCGAACGTGTGCACCTGCCGGCACGGCCTGATGACGAGCGCGCCTTCGAGGTCGTCACGACCCGCGAGCCCGCGCGTGCGCTGACGCCGGGAGGTCGCGACCTCGGCCACCGCCAGCACGTCGTCGTCGCGAACCAGCCAGCTCATGCTCGTTTCCTACACGTTGAACCGGATCTCGAGGACGTCACCGTCTCGGACCTCGTAGTCCTTGCCCTCGACCCGCAGCTTCTTCAGCTCGCGCGCCTTCGCCCACGACCCGACCTCGAGCAGCTCGCGCCAGTCGACGACCTCGGCCCGAATGAACCCGCGCTGCAGGTCGCTGTGGATCACACCCGCGCACTCGGGCGCCTTGGCCCCGGCGCGAAACGTCCACGCGCGGCGACTCGTCCTCGCCGGTCGTGAAGAACGTGCGCCGACCGAGCATGCGGTACGCAGCCTGCGCGACGGCATCGAGCGCGGATTCGCCGAGCCCGTACGACTCGCGCATCTCGGCCCGGTCCTCGGCCGCGCACGCCGCGATCTCCGCCTCGATATCGATGGGGACCGCGAGCACCGTGTCGTCGGCCGGCAGGACCGCGTCGGTCGTGAGCTCCTCGCCGGTGTTGGCGACGATCAGCAGCGGCTTCGTCGTGATGAGGAAGACGGGCGCGAGCCGGGCGAGCTCGTCGGGAGTGAACGAACCCCGCCGGATCGGCGTGCCCTCGGAAAGCAGCGCATGCGCCTTCTCCAGCACCTCGACCTCCGCGAGGATCTCCTTGTCGCCGCTCTTCGCGGCCCGGCGCTGCCGGGTGATGCGCTGTTCGACGCTCGCGAGGTCGGCGAGCACGAGCTCCAGCTCGAGCGCGCCGAGGTCGCCTTCGGGGTCGGGCACGACGCCGCCATCGGCGAACGCGCGCAGCACGATCAGGATCGCGTCGCAGTTGCGCAGGCTGCCGAGGAACTTCGCGCCCAGGCCCTCGCCCGGCTTCGAACCCGGCGGCAGCGCGAGGTGCACGAGCTCGAACCCCGCCGCGACCGTCTTCTTCGAGTGCGCCGCTTCGGTGAGCAGGCGCAGGCGCTCGTCGGGGAGGCTCGCGACGCCCACCGCCGCCTCGTACTCGCTCGGGACGGGCAGGCCCGTGAGCGCGCTGAAGAGGCGGTTCGCCCCCGCGCCGGTGAATCCCACGAGACCGAGGTTCTCCATCGGGGCGCAGGCTACCGATCAGGTAGCCTGCATCTCCCTATGAGCAAGAAGACGAAGAAGCGTCACCTGAAGGCCCGCCGCAACAAGGCGAATCACGGCAAGCGGCCGCGCGCCGGTCGCTAGCGCGCACTCTCGCGCACCCAGCGGGCGCCCTTTTCGAGGGTCGCCCGGGGCACGTCGGCCAACACACCCACGAGGAGATCGGCGACGGTCGTCTTCGCGAGCTCGGCCCGCCACGCCGCGTCCGCCTGCGTGAACGCGCGATGGATTCCGCAGGCCTTCGTGTACTCACGCGCCGGCATCGCCATCGGCCCCCGCCGCCGGATCTCGGTACACCGGAACGCCGCCTCGTCGCCGTCGATGGCTTCGACGACGTCGAGCACGGTGATCGCCGCGGGAGCTCGCGCCAACCGGTAGCCGCCGCGCGCGCCCTTGACGGTCTGGAGCACGCCCGCGCCCGCGAGGGCCTGCAGGTGCTTGGCCAGGTAGGCAGCCGGCACCCCGTGATACTCGGCGAGCTTCGCCGCCGGTAAGGCCGCGTCGTCGGGAAGCGACGCCAACACGACGCACACGTGCACGCCCCATTCCACGCCGTCGGACAGTCGCATAACACGGATATTAGCTATCCGAGAACTGGGAACGGCTCGGTGGATACCATGCCCGGCGTCATGGCGACCGTCGACGAAGTCGAACTCCTCCCCGATGCCGATCAGCACAAGCTGCTGGTCGCCACGTTGGAACGCGTCAACCGCACGAGCAACGCGGCCCGCGCCGCCGCGCTCCAGAGCAACGCGTTCGACGGGTCCGCGCTGCGAGAGATCGTGAAGGTCGAGGTCGACCGGGCCAAGCTGCCCGACCTGCTCGTGCGCCCGATTACCGATCGGGTCGAGGAGTCACTGCGCCGCCGGGCCGGCAAGCAGCAGAAGTTCTCGCAGTACCAGGGCCTCGCCCTGCCCGCATCGGCCTTCAAGTGGGGCGGCTCCGACCGGGTCACCATGGTGACGGCATCGGGCCGGCGCACGATCTCCGTACGCGTCGACCGCAGCCGCGGCGATCTCCGCCCGCCGCTCGCGGGCCGGCCGGCGGCACTGGTGTTCCGCAACGGTGAATTCGAGCTCTGGGCCACCGACGTCGAGCGCAAGTCGGAAGACGACTGAGGCCGCGTCGTACCCGGTCAGAGTCGCATCGGGAGGTTGCCGGCCGGCTCCACGAGGAGCGACTGCACGCCCCGACCGATGACGCCCCGCTCGTCGTGCAGGCGCGTCTCGGCCATTCCGACGCCGTGCGGCTGGGCCCACGCACCCGACTCGAGGCACACCCATTCGCCCACCGGGTGACGGTGCACGTGCACGGTGAGTTCGGGATTGATCGCGTTCGCCCTCGTCGTGCGCACGGGATTCGCCACCCCGCTGCCGAAGTCGGCGGCGGCCGCGACGCGAGCGACCGGCGATATCGGCTCGCCGGCGATCACGGGACACTTCAAGCGGAACCACGCGACACCGGGGCCCGGTTCCATCCAGCTGCCGCGCACGAGCCGGACGTCGTGCACGCTCCAGAATCCCACCGCGCCCTCCCCGAAGGGGAAGTTCTCCGGCGTCATCGCGTCGGGCGCGGGCGGGGCGTCGACGTCGGGATGGACACAGCCGCTCGTGTCGACGTCGTCGGAGCGAATGCGCAACACGGTGGCGCGCGCGACTTCGTGCTCGCGGTCGTCGAGCAGCATCGCCTCGACCCACTGCACTTTGCGACCGGGCCGGATCGTGCGGACGCGTAGTTCGAGCGGCGCCATCGGAACGGGACGCATCAACTCCACCGTGAGACGCGCGACGAACGCGGCCGGACCCGGATCGTGCATCTCGCACACCGTCGCGAACAAGGCACTGGGCGCGCCGCCGTGCAGTGCCTTCGGGTTCCACGGCCCCCGCGCGAGCTGGGTCGGTACGTATCGCGACCCGTCGCGTTCGAACATCGCTCCGTACTGCGCTATCGGATCATCCACCACCCGCGCATCGTATGCGCCCGAATTTCACCCCAACAGTTGGCAAGAAAAACGGCAGCACGAACCGAATTCGCCACCAACTGTTGTGGGGAAGAACGGGGGATCAGCGCCAGGCGGGGAGGCGGCGGAGGTAGTCGAGCATCGCGGCCGACGTCTCTTCGGGGCGTTCCTGTTGCGTCCAGTGACCGCAGTTCTCGATGACGACCCGCTCGAGATCGGGTACCCGCTCTTCCATGCCCACGGTCATCGCCGGCGAGAGCACGGGGTCGTCCGCGGCGGAGATCATCAGGCACGCAACGTCGATCGTCCGGTCGGCGATCGGGGCCGTCAGCTCCCAGTTGCGATCCATGTTCCGGTAGTACTCGATCGGCGGCGTGAGCGCGCCCACCGGGCGGAACGCGTCCTTGTACACCTGGAGCACTTCGGGCGGGAACGCATCGGTGTTCTGCGTCGTCGCACCGAAGATCATCTCGACGAAGTCGTCGGCGCCTCGCCCCCACGATCCGAGCACCCACTCCGCCACGCCCGGTTCTTGGAACTGGATGATGTAGATCGGAGTGTCGACGAAGATCTGGCGCAACAATTGCACCGGCGGGACGGGCGAGCGCGGCAGGTCGGGGGTGTTCACCCCGATGACGCCCGCGATCCGATCGGGATATTGGCGCGCCATGATCCACACGAGGAGGCCGCCCCAGTCGTGCCCGGCAACCACCGCGCGCTCGCAGCCCAGCTCGTCGAGGACGCCGATCAGGCACGCGTTGACCCACTCGCAGTCGTACGTGACATCGGGTTTGTCACTGCGCCCGTAACCGGGCAGATCGGGCGCGACGACGTGAAGACCCGCCGCGCCGAGCGTCGCAACCTGAGCGCGCCAGGAATACGCCAGCTCGGGAAAGCCGTGCAGCAACAGCACGACCGGACCGTCGGCGGGCCCGGCCTCGAGACAATAGAGGCGAATGCCATTGGTGATCACATAGCGACTGCGCACGGCCGGACAGTAACGGGAACGGGAACCGGCGAGCCCGCCCGTTCGTCGGAATCCTGGATCCACCGACGAAAGGGACATCGATGCGCGTGCTCGCGAAGACCATGGTCGCCGGGGTCGTGATCGCCGCGGTCGGCGTCGCCGGTTGCAGTAGCGGCAGCTCGAAGACGACCGCGCCCGCGGGGTTGGTCGCGGCGACGAGCGGGGTCACGCCCGGCCCGACGATCAACGTCGCCGGTCACGGCGAGGTCGAGGGGACCCCGGACGTCATGACCGTGACGATGGGAGTGCAGACAACCGACCCGTCGGCGCAGGCCGCGCTCCAGCGCAACAACCAACATGCGAACGCGCTCATCGCCGCACTGAAGGCGCAGGGGGTCGCGGCCAAGGACATCCAGACCGTCGACCTCAACGTGTCGCCGAACTTCGACAAGAACTTCCACGTCACGGGGTACTCGGCGTCGAACACCGTCTCGGCCAAGCTGCGCGACCTCTCGAAGGCCGGCGAGGTCATCGACGCGGCCGCGCTGACCGCAGGTGAAGACGTTCGTCTCCAAGGCGTGACGTTCTCGATCGACAACACGAGCGGGCTCGTCGCCAAGGCCCGGGCCGACGCCATCAAGGACGCGCTCGCGCAGGGCAAGCAACTCGCGGGCGCGGCCGGCGTCACGCTCGGACCGATCCGCACCATCGACGACACGGGCACGTTGCTCCCCCAGTCGCAGAGCCTCCACATCACTTCCGGCGCCCTGCGCGACGCGGCCGCGTCGGTGCCGGTCGAGCCGGGCTCACAACAGCTGAGCGTCGACGTCACGGTGGTGTTCGACATCACCCGCTGAGAGGTCCGCCCGCCGGGACGACCCGAGACGCACAAGCCCAGGTGGGAGTACCGTTTCCCCATGGCGGAACTGGCGCGCTTCGCGCACCACATGAGCGACGAGGACGCGCTCATGTGGAACATCGAAAAGGACCCCGTCCTGCGCTCGACGATCCTCGCGGTCGCCCTCTTCGACTCCGTTCCCGATTGGCAACGGCTGCGGCGTCGTATCGAGCTCACCACGCGCTTCATCCCCCGGTTGCGCCAGCGCGTCGTGTCGGCGCCATTTCGGATCGCGCCGCCGCGCTGGATGGCGGAGCCGACCTTCGACCTCGACTTCCACCTCCGCCGGACGCGGCTCGCTCGACCGGGGACCATGCGCGCCCTGCTCGACGCGCTGCAGCCGATCGCGACCGCCGGCTTCGACCGGGCCCGGCCGCTGTGGGAGTTCACGCTGTTCGAGGGGCTCGACGGTCCGAACGGCGAGCGCGCCGCTTTCGCGATGAAGGTGCACCACTCGGTCACCGACGGTGTGGGCGGCATGGAGTTGCTCAACCACTTCGTCGACCTCTCGCCCGACGCGGCGGAACGACCGGATCACGAGGTTCCGGCGGCGATCGCGCCGGAAGTCGCCCATGCCCTCGACTCGGTGCGCGATTCGCTCGCGCACACTCGCCGGCGTGCATTCGGGATCGCCCAGCGCGTACCGATGAGCGTCGTGCGCGCAGCCGGGCGCGCGTTGCGCGATCCCCTCGGTAGCGCGTCGGAGACGCTGCGCACGACGCGTTCGGTTGCTCGCACTCTCGCGCCCGCGACCGGTCCGATGTCACCGATCATGCTCGGGCGCGGACTCGGCCGCCGGCTCGAGGTCTTCGACGTGCTCCTCGACGACATGCGCCGCGTCGCGAAGTCGACCGACGCGAGCCTGAACGACGTGTTCGTCGCCGCGGTCGTCGGCGGCGTCCGGCGCTACCACGAGCGACACGGCGCGGCACCGATTCAGCTGCGCATGACCCTGCCGATCAACCTGCGCCAGGGCGACGACAACGCGGGCGGCAACCGGTTCGCGCCGGCGCGGTTCCCCGTCCCCACCGCGATCGAAGACCCCCGCGAGCGCATCGCCGCGCTCGGCGCACTCGTACGCGAATGGCGCGCCGAGCCTGCGCTCCAGATGACGAGCACGCTCGCGGGAATCCTCAACCGGCTCCCGACCGCGACGACGACCGCGTTGTTCGGCGGGATGCTCAAGTGCTGCGACTTCGTCACCTCGAACATTCCGGGCGCGCCGGTCACCGTGTACGTCGCCGGCGCCCGCGTCGAACGGCTCTACGCCTTCGCCCCGCCGGCAGGAGCCGCGTTCAACGTGGCCCTGATCTCGCATTGCGACGCGTGTTGCGTCGGGATCGTGATCGATACCACCGCCGTTCCCGATCCCGAGCTCCTGCTCGGTTGCCTGCACGCCGGATTTGGCGAGGTGCTGGCGCTGGCCTGACCCCTAGAGTTGGGTCATGACCGATGAGAACCGCGCTGCGGGCGCGGACCCGAAGATCCCCGCGGATTTGCTCCCGAGCGACGGCCGATTCGGCTCCGGCCCCTCCAAGGTGCGCGACCAGGCCGTCGCCGCGCTCGCCGATGCCGCCCACGGCTTCCTCGGCACCAGTCACCGCCAAAAGGGGGTCCGCTCCGTCGTCGGAAACATCCGTGAGGGCCTCGGCGAGCTGTTCTCACTGCCCGAGGGCTACGAGATACTCCTCGGGATCGGCGGGTCCACCTCGTTTTGGGACGCGGCGTCGTTCGGGCTCGTGGAACGCCGCAGCACGCACCTGGTGATCGGCGAGTTCTCCTCGAAGTTCGCACAGGTCACCCGCCGCGCCCCGCACCTCGACGATCCGCAAGTGTGCGAGACCGCGCCCGGAGAGACCCCGAACCGGCCCGAGGTGGTCGACGGTGACGTCTACGCGTACCCGCACAACGAGACCTCGACCGGCGTCGCGATCGACGTGCACCGACCCGCGGGCGACGCGCTCGTCGTCGTCGACGGCACGTCGGCCGCGGGTGGTATGCGCGTCGACGCCGCCGCGTTCGACGTCTACTACTTCGCGCCGCAGAAGTGCTTCGCGAGCGACGGTGGATTGTGGTTGGCGGCCGTCTCGCCGGCCGCGCTCGAGCGCATCGACCGGCTCAAGGGAACGCGCTGGATGCCGGCGACGCTCGACCTGTCGATCGCGGTCGAGAACTCCCGGCTCGAACAGACGTACAACACCCCCGCGCTCGCGACGTTGTTCCTCCTCGACCAACAACTGAGATGGATGCTCGGCAACGGCGGGCTCGAGTTCGCCGCCGGCCGGTGCGACCGCTCGGCCGAGATCGTCTACGGCTGGGCCGAAGGCCACAGGTACGCGTCGCCGTTCGTGAAGGACGCCGCGCACCGGAGCCGGGTCACCGCGACGATCGACTTCGACGAGCGCGTCGACGCGGCGAAGCTCGCCGCCATACTGCGAGCGAACGGCATCGTCGACGTCGAGCCGTACCGCAAGCTGGGCCGAAACCAGATCCGCGTCGCGTTGTTCCCGGCGATCGAACCCGACGACATCGCGACCCTCACCCGGGCAATCGACTTCGTGCTGGAGCGCATGGCAGTCTGACCGGATGCTGCTCCTGCACGAGGTCCACACGGTTGCCGGCCGTCACGAAGACGAGTTCGAGGACGCGTTCCGCACCGGTTGGATGCGCGCCCTCGCGAGCGACGGCGACGCGCGGCTGCTCTACTACCTGAAACTCGCGCACGGCACCGGACGCGCCTACCACCACACCACGATCACTGCGCTGGCCGACGGCTCCGCGTACGAACGTCTCGCCCGTCGCGTCCAATCCGGCGACCTCCGCCGCTGGGCGGCCGATGTCGACGGCATGCGCCGCGAGGTCACGGGCAAATTGTTGTTGCCCGTCGAATGGTCGCCGCTGCGCGACCTCGACCTCGCGACGATTCCCACCGACGGGCGCGAGCACGACCCGGTGCTCTACATGGAAGACAGCGCCTGGCCGTACGAAGCGAAGCTCGACACGTATCTCGAAAAGGCGCGCACGCACTACGCGCCCAGCCTGGAGCAGCGCTCCGAGCGCTCACTGCTCACGCTGCTCGCGGTCTTCCAGGCCGCGCTCGGCGCGCCGCGCCGGCGCGAGGTGATCCTGTGGCAGCGCGTCGACTTCCCGGAGCGCCTGCCCGGCCTGTTCACCCGCGAGCTCCCGCGCTCGTGAAGGGCCCGGGCACGTGGATGCACGACGCGCTCGAAGTCCGCGACGACTGGGAGAGCCGCCTGCTCCGCAGCGCGGCCTGGTCGCCGTTCGGCTGAGCGAGACGCTAGGAGAACTTGCTCGGGTAGGGGCCGTCGTACGCGGTCCCTCCGAGCCGGCCGCCCAACTCCGGGCACTCACCACTGAAGGTGCCCCAGTCGCACGACACGCCGGGCACCACCCAGGCGTGAACCATCCACACGTCGGTCAGGAGAGTCTTGGTCCCGCCGAGTGCCGCGCACTGCGCGCGCGTCGACTCTTCGCCGGCGACGACCACGCCACCGCGCAGGCAAAGACCGCCGTTCGCGTTGTGCTGGTGCCATCGATCGTTCGGGCCCGCGAAGCCGTCCGGCTGGCCACCGTGGTGCCACACGAGATAGCTCAATCCGACGATCTTGGCGTCGGGCGTGGTGCCCGCGTACAAGAGCTCGGACGGATGCGCGGGATCGAAGTGCGAGGCGAAGGCGATGTTCGTGTAGTGCGCGCCGATGCACGGCACGTACACCGTCGACATCGCGTAGCCGGCGGCGAGCGCGTCCTTCACCGTGGGGTACTCGGTGACCACGCGCTTGGCTTGCGCGAGCTGCACCGCGAGCTCGGCCTGCTCGGCGGCCGTGAGCGGTAGTTGCGGGACCTTGCCGCGTCCGCCGTGCTCCTCGGCGGCCACGTCGGCTGCACTCGTGACGGCGGCACTCCCACCGGCGCCCGTCCCGACCTCACCCGGCGATGCCGGCGTCGGCGCGGCCTGCTCGCACGGCGATTTCGCGGCGACCGTCTTCACCGTCTGCTTCGCAGTGGTCGGGGGGGCGGTCGCGGGCTTCCCACCGGAGCCTCCGCAACCGGCAATCGCGATCGACACCAGGCCGACGCCGAGTGCGAACTTCGAGAAACCGACACGAGACATATTGAGCTCCCCCCGGGGCACGGTCCCGCCATCGTATGACCAACCGACGCGATGGAGGCCCGCGGCCGCGACCGGGGCAGCTATTCGGGTCCGGCCAGGCCCGTTTCGATCAACAGCACCCGCCTCGGCCCGGGCGGGTACAGCTCGACCTCGCCGGGCCGGGGCCACGAATGCAGCCGGCGCAGGCGGGTCCGCACCGCCCACGTGAGCCACGCGGCGCACGTAGCGGCGCCGACCGCGGCCGCGGAAGCGATTCCGGTGGACGCGGGGGCACGGTCGAACAGCTGCACCGCGCCGACCACGATCGACGCCCACACTGCAACCGCGAACACGATACGAACCCTCATCGTCGCCTCCGACGTCCGAGCTGGGTTCACATCGGACGCGCGCCCGAGGTTCTGAGCGCCGCGGTGAGGCAGGTCTCGATCGAACGCGGTCTCGATCGGAGGCGGTCTCGATCCGGGGGAAGGAATGTCTAGGCCGGCACGCAGTTCGCGGCTCGGCTCGCGATCGCGGCGGTGCGCCGCCACTCCCGGAGCTGGTGCTGATCGAGCCCGTTCGTGAGGAAGCAGAACGAGCAACCGGTCTCGGGGTCGGCCCACGCGATCTGACCCCCGGCACCATTGTGGCCGAACGCGTGCGCGGAGACCGTGTACCCCATGCCGCGCGCCGCCGCGCGCCCGTCACTTCCGGCGATCACGAGTCCGAGCGAGCGGTTCGCCGGTGTGCCCATGTAGTCGGGCAGGCGATTGCGCACGTGCGCGGTCACGTCGGCCAGGACCTCGGGCTTCCAGATCCCGGCCGCGTCGTCGAGGAGGGCCTGGTAGTACAACGCGAGGTCGGCGGCCGTCGACACACCGCCACCGCCGGGCACTCCGACCGCGCGCACGTCGGGTTGGTTGAACGACATCAGGGCCTCGGGCGTCACGTCGGTCAACGGGAGCTCGCGGATACCGAGCGCGGCTTCCAACTCGTCGGGTGTCGCCGGCTCGCCGGTCCGGACGAGATCGTTGATGTCGCCCTGTTCCGCCAACGGAACACCGATCTGCAGTGCGTCGAGCCCGAGTGGATCAAGGATCTGATCCCGGATGAACGTACGAAAGTCCTCTCCGGTGCAGCGCTCGATGATCTCGGCGAGCACCCAGTGCGCGGAAGTGGGGTGGTACTCGAAGCGGGTCCCCGGCTCCCAGTTCGTGCGCCAGCTCGAGAACCGCGCCAGCCGTCGCTCGCGGTCGTCCCAGTCGAGCGCACCGAACGGCGCGCGGGGAAAGCCCGACGTGTGGAGCAGCACCTGCTCGATGGTGATGGCGTCCTTGCCGTTCGGCGCGAACTCGGGGATCACCGCGGCAACGGGGAGCGTGACGTCGAGAAGCCCTTCGCCCATCAGTATCCAGACCGCGCCCGCCACGACCGCTTTCGTCGCCGAGAAGATGACGTAGCGCGACTCGACCGGTGCGCCGCCGAACGCACGCCAGGCCGCGATCTTCCCGCCGCGTGCGAGGGCGAGCTGGCACGACGGCAGGCGCCCCGCGTCGACCTCTTGGTCGACGCGCGCGTACAACGCGTCGAGGGCGGCCGGATCGATGCCCAGCGCCTCGGGATCGCCCACCGGAGTGTGGTCGTACGGGGTGATCGCCATGCCGGCGCGTGATGCTACGACCCGGCCGGCGCCGCCGACAACGACCCGAGAGGTCCCGAGGTTGCTCGGGGAGCCGGCCGGGGCGGAGACTGCGACACATGGACTTCAACGACACCGCCGAGGAAGCCGCCTGGCGCGCCGAGTTCCACGCGTGGCTCGAGGAGAACGCGCCGAAGGTCGCGGGCCCGGCGCCGGAACACGACCTCGAGATCGGCGGCGGCAACTATCTCGAACGGGCCAAGCGTTGGCAGGCGATGAAGTTCGACGCGGGCTTCGCGCGCATCACGTGGGAGCCCGAGTTCGGTGGGCGCAACGGCACCACCGTCGAACAGATCGTCTTCGGACAAGAGGAGGCCCACTTCACCGTCCCGAACGAGGCCTTCATCATCGGGCTCGGAATGATCGCGCCGACCCTGCGCGCGGTCGGCACACCGGCGCAGCAGGACCGCTATCTCACGAAGCTGCTGCGGGGCGAGGAGATCTGGTCACAGCTGTTCAGTGAACCCGGTGCCGGTTCCGACGTCGCGTCGCTCGCCACGACCGCGACACGCGACGGCGACGAGTGGATCATCAACGGTCAGAAGGTATGGACGTCGGGCGCGCAGTTCTCCGACTTCGGCGAGATCGTGTGCCGCACCAACCCCGACGCCGAGAAGCACAAAGGCATCACCGCGTTCATCGTCGACATGCACGCCCCCGGGGTCACGATCAAACCCCTCAAGCAGATGAACGGCGGATCGGGCTTCAACGAGGTCTTCTTCGACGACGTGCGCGTCCCCCACGAACAGGTGCTCGGCGACGTCAACGAGGGTTGGACGGTCGCGATCACGACGTTGATGAACGAGCGCGTCGCGATCGGCTCCGGTGGCGGCGGCGGCCGCGGCGGCGTGAACCACGTCATCGCGCTCGCACGGGAGCGCGGCGTCACCAACGACCCGCGCGTGCGTCAGCAGCTCGCCGACCTCTACACGAAGACGCGCATTCAGAAGTTCCTGTCGATGCGCACCCTTACCGCGGCGACCAAGGGCAAGGTGCCCGGGCCCGAGGGCTCGATCGGCAAGCTGCTCGGCGGGCGGATCATGACCCAGCTCGGTGACCTCACCGTCGCGCTCGCGGGTCCCGACGCCGTGGCCGGCAACACCCGGTTGGCGGAGGCGCTGCTCGGTGCGCCCGCCGGGCATATCGCCGGCGGGTCCGACGAAGTGATGAAGAACATCATCGGCGAACGCGTCCTCGGGCTCCCGGGCGAACCGCGCCCCGACAAGGGTGTCGCCTGGCGCGAAGTCCCGCGCTGACGAACCGCCGACGAACGCCGCCGAATCGCACGGGCAATCACCGGGCAATTCCTCAAGATTCGCGCGCCGTTTTGCCGTTACCCCAACTGTCGGAAGTGAGCACACGCTGAGGGGCCCACCGCAGCCCGTACCAACCGTTGGTACGGGCGACGGCCGCATTGCTGATCGCGGTCGCCGGAAAGGCTGTCGAACATGCGTGCAATGCTCCGGAGCGGAATCGGCCGGCGCCTGGTAAGTCTCGGTGTCGTCGCGGCGACCTGCGCCGCCGTCGTCACCGTCGGCCTCGTGACGACCTCGGGCACGGGCGCGGCGACGCGCCCGTTCTTCTTCTCCCAACCCTCGTGCAACCCGCCGCGAGATCCATGGTGGCATCACCACCACGATCGCTTCGATCGCGACCAAGGATCCGAACGGCGTTGGCACGCCGTCGGGGACTGCCGGCCGTCGACGACCTCGACGACCCGCCCCACCACGACCACGCGCCCCACGACGACGACGCAGTCCACGGCCACCACTTCGCCGACCGTGACCACCCCGCCGACGACGACCACCGTCGCACCGACGACCACGACCACCGTCAAGGTGACGACGACGACCGCACCGCCGCCGACGACCACGGCACCGCCGACGACCACGACCACGGTCGCGCCGTCGACGACGACCACGGTCGCGACCACCCCGGCCCCGACCCCGACCACGCAACCGTGCCCGGGCGTCGTGATCAACGGCGTGTGCGTCTTTACGGGGTAGTCGAGGGAGCCTCTGCGTCCGCAGCCTCGACCACAGGCGCATCGACCGCCGGCACGGGGGCGTTGGCGCCCGTGCCGAGCGTGCGCATGAGGGTCGCGGCCAGGCCCTCGATCGCGCCGCCGCCCCCGGCCACCAACACCTCGGGGACGACGGTGATGTGGCCCTCGGCGACCGCGTTCGCCACCGCGACGAGCGCCGTCGCGCTCTGACCGAGCGCCTCGGTCTGAGCCTGGAAGCCCGCCGCCCGCGCCAGCCCCAATGCCTCGGTCGCCTTTGCCTCGGCGAGACCGATCGCCTGGGTTTTCGACGCCTCGGCCTCACCGGTCAGGCGGACGAACGCCGCCTCACCGCGGGCCTGCGCCTCCCGCGCCTGGGCCTCGTTGTTCTTGATGTCGATCCCGACGGCCGACTGCGCGAGCTGGGCTTGCATGTCGGCCGTACCCTTCGCCTTCTCTCGCTCGACGCGCGCGATCTCGGCGCGTTCCTCTTCCGCGTAGGTCGTCTTCTCCTGGTTCGCGATCTCGCGTTTGGTCAGTACCTCGACGAGCTCGTCGGGGAAATCGACGTCTTGGATGTACACACCGCGCGTTTCGACGTCGTAGGCCGCGAGGTAGGTACGGATCGCGTCGAGCGCACTGGCCTGCACCTCGGGCCGCGTCTCGATGAAGCGCACCGCTTCGAGATCCTGGATGGTGTTGCGGAAGTGGTTGCCCACGGCGGCTTGCAGCACCTCGTTGACGAGGTTCTGCATCGTGCCGACCATGGAGATGACTTTCGGCGCGCGCGTGTCGGGCACGTGGATCTGCACCTGGAGGTCGATCTTGAAGACGAAGCCCTCGCGGCTCTTCGCCTCGATCGGCGAGAGGTGCGCGTCGAGGTTGTGTGCGGTCGACACCGCGTCGGCCCAGTTCAGGGTGAGGATCGACGTCGGCACGATCTCGGCCGCGTACACGCGCGGGTTGATCGGATACTTGCCGGTGCGCAACGGCTCGCTCCAGATCCCGCGATGACCGGGATGCACGATGGAGCCGAACTTGAACTCCTCCCCCGAGGTATCCAGGGTCGGCAGGCCGACGTACGCCTTGATGACCGCGACCTCACCTTGGTTGACGATGAGCATCGGAACCATCTCGACGCGGGTGAGGAACGGGTTCAACAAGTACGCGCCGTACAAGAGCGGATCGTGTTGCAGACCGATGTGACCGCCCGCCTCCAAGAACCGCTGGAAGTCCTGGTAGTTGTTGTGCAGGTCGTTCTTCGAACCCATCAGGACTTCGATGACTTCGGAGTCCTGCAGCGGCTCCGATCCCTGCTCCATGCGCGCGATGTCGTCGTAACCCCCGAGGCGACTCGCGATGTCGCCCGATGGCAGCGGCGGACCTTCCAAGGTCGTGACGATGCCGATCATGTCCTGCGGACCGCGCGGTGCGATGACCACGACTTGGAGTTGTTCGGGGGTCAACCCGAATGACTCCGGGCGCAGCACGCCGGCGGTGGCCTTGGCCCGTTCCGACATGTCGGGCGACACGGGCAGGCCGTAGACCTTGCGTGATGTGACGACGAGGAACGCGACCGGGTGGATCGGCAGCAACGTTCCGGGTGTCAGCACCGGGCGCTGCACACCCTTTTGGCCGCCGCCGCTGATGAACGTCTCGAGCGACGAGAAGTTCTCGAACTCCGCCTTGTAGTTCGCGCTCTTGGCACCGATCGGCAGCGGCACGCCGACCTGCGCGATCACTACGCCGATTTCGCCCGCGGGCACCTGCACCCACGGGAACTTCCTGACCCCGAAGACCGGCCAGAGCTTGAAGCGCAGGCCCGGGGTGAGCAGCTCTGCTTGGAACCCGGCCTCACCGCGGAGCGCGATCGGGTTGTCCGCGGGCAACTTCTTGAACGAAAAGCGCTTCTGGACGAGGCCGACCTCGGTCGGGCCGATGGTGTGGAACGACTGCAAGACGACCAGTACCGCGACGAGCACGACCAGCACGACCAACACGGTGATGGCGACGGACACTTCGACTGCCTCCTGTGGCTACCCACGTTCGCCCCGGCCCGGTCGGTCGGTGGCGAGCGGGCGTCCCGGACCACCGGGTCGCGGAAAATATGGGCGCCGCCACCGTATGTGCTCGAGGTACCCCCGCGCCGGGGTTCGGGGCTGGGGTTCGGGTCTGGGGCTCGGGTCCGGGTTCGGTGTTCTACGCGCCGGTCCAGCAGCCCAGAAGCGTCACGCCGACGTTGATCGCGACGTTGCCGCGCGTGTCGGCGGGAACACCGAACTTCGCCGGCAGCTTGGTCACGTCGATCAACAAGACCTTGTAGTCCTTGCGGACGACGACCGAACCGTCCGCCACCTGGAACGCGCCCTGTCCGAGGCCCGGTTCGTCCTTCGTCTTGTGCAGCTGGGTCGCAAGCGCATCGAAATACGCCGCCGTCTCGGCCGGGGTCGAGAACTCCTTGACCGACAAGCGCATCGACGCACCGCCCGGGTACTCGTAGACGCACGAGTACACGTGGTCGATCCACGTGGCCTTCGAGATGGCCAACGGCTTCACGCCCGTCGCGCTCTCGTAGATCGCCTTTTGCGCTTCCGGTTCGCAGATCATCTTCGCCGACACCGACGGGTCGGCGCCGGCTTTGATCGCGACGTGAACGGTGGTGGTCGAGGCCGACTGCGTGGTCGGGCTCGACGACGGGCCCCCGCTGCTACCGCAGGCTGCGAGCAGGAGACCGAGCGAAACCGTGACTGCCGGGAACACACGCGTACGCACGGCTGGGAGCGTACTGACTCCCGTCGCTTCGGACCTGTCGGGATCCGGCGCACGGTCGGCCGGCGGTAGCGTTGCGGCGGTGCGGCGGTCGTCGGTATTCGCGCTCACGACGGTCCTCGCCACTGCCGGAGCGCTCGGTATCACCGTCGCACCGGCCGCGGCCCACATCTGCCCCGTCGCCGTCGAGATTCCCGTCGGTCGGCCGGCCACCATCGACGTCGGGGTGACGGTGGAGACCGCGACCGTGCCCGACGTCGAAATCGGGATTCCGACCGGGCTCACCCTCGATCGCATCGATCCGAAACCCGGGTGGACGACTTCCCGCGCGGGCTCGACCGTGCGCTATCGCGGCGGACCGATCGCGCCGTACGGGTGCGAGTACTTCTCGCTCGGCGTCACCGCCACGGTCGCCGGCGCCTACGGCATCTCCGTCGTGCAACGCACCGCCGACGGCACCGTCGTCGCGCGCTCGATCCCCGACCCGAACAATGCCGGCGACCGGGTCCTCGACCAGTTCGTCTACGCCGGGGTCAAGCCGCCCGCCAGCCCGTCCAGCTCGAACGGACCGTCGGTGACGACGATCGTGGGCGGCGCGCTCGTGGGCCTCGGCGTCGTCGTGTTCGCGGTGATCGCGATCCGCGCTCGCCGTGCCGGCCGCCTCATTGACGATGACGACGATGATGCTGACGACGACGACAACGAGCGCGACGAACCCGGCGGGCACGCGGCGCGCCCAGGCAACGCGGCGCGCCCGGTTCAGGAGGCGACCGCCGGACCCTCCGGGCCCGAAGTGATCGGACCGGTCTCCGGGAGATAGGGCGTCAGGCACGAGACGAAGGTCGCGTCGCCGTCCGTCTCGATCAGCGACCGGGCGCGCGCGTCGTCGAGCGCGACGGTGCCGGCGAGCAGCTGCAGCAGCGCCGAGAACGAACCCCGTACCTCGGCCGCCACCGGCTCCGCCCGACCCCGACTGGCGCCCAGACCGGAGCCGGCGCCGACCGGCGCGACCGACCAGGTGATCGGGGCATCCCGATCGGTCACCGCGAAGACCAGGGAACGGTCGGCGAACGCCGGCCGAACCGGTTCGGCCCGGGCCGCGAGCTCGGTGAGCGCGACCTCCAGCACCTCGTCGGCATCGAGTTCGCGCACCGTGCGGGCCAGCTCGGCATCGGAAAGACCCGCCACGAGGAGCGAGAGCCAGCGCCCGCCGCGTTGTGCGTGGACGCGTTCTCGGCTCCGGAGCATGCGGGCGAGCGCTCCGATCGCGAGCCCACCGCCGAGGCCGAGCGCGATCACCACCTCCACGCGCGTCAACCACGGCGGACCGGCGTCGGGCAGCTGTGACTTCCACAGTGCGGAGAGGTCGGTCACCCCGCCGATCAGTGCGGCGAGCAGCCCGACGAACACGACGCCGTACAACGCCTCCACACGCCGGCGCGCCAGGGTGACGATCGTGGGGACCGCGGCGATCCACACCGCGATCGACACGAAGCTGCCGCCGAGGAATTGGAGCACCTTGGCCCCGTTGCCGCCCGGTCGGGGGATCTCGAACCCGATCGCGTGCGCCATGTCGGAGACCACGATCACAGCGAGCAGCACCGCGAGCACGCGCCACCAGTTCGGCTTCAACGCGCCGACGAGACCGACGACGAACAACACCACCACGACGGGGACCCACGGAAGACCGCTCGGACCCGGCACCCAGTCGAGCGCGACCGCGATCACGACGCGCTCGCCGTTGCGGTCGAGCACGATGTTCAGTTGCGAGAGGTGAAAGAAGCTGCCCGGCGATTGGGCGACGGGTGGCGGCGGCTGCGGGCTCATCCAATGGATGCGATGGTCGTGCCAGCGTGCGGAATTCCCGCTGCTGATCTTCTTCCACTCGGGCGTCGCGGTGGGAGCAACGTCGACCCCGGCCGGGACAGTGCTGCCGAGCCGGGTGCGGTTGATATAGGTGGCCTGCGAATGCAGGTTCTCGAAGACACCGTTCGGGCCGATGCGCAGGTACGGCTCACTCTCGTAGCCGAGCACCGTGATCTCGGTAGAGCTCCGATTGGTGACTTCGATCTTGTTACCGAGGTCGATGATGCGGGCACTCAGCCCCGGCACCGTCGGCGCGATCTCGACGATGCGGCTGCGGTAGTTCGTCGGTCGGGGCCCGGAGATGGTGTGCGCCGACGCGGGCGCCGCGGTCAGTCCGAAGACAACGATCGCCGCGAACCCGACGGCGGCGATCCGGATCAGGATCCAGCGGCGCACGCGGCCACGCTACGGCGCGCGCGCCGCCCGGGACGGACCGGCCTGCTCCGGGTTCGGGTGGTCCGGGGTCGTATTGTGACGCGCACATGAGAGCAGGGCGCCTGGCTCGGCTCTGCGCCGGGACGGCGCTCGCGGGGATCTTCATCGTCGCGACCGCAGCTCCGGCGTGGGCCCACGCCATCTTGAACAGCACCGATCCCCCCATCAATGGGGTGGTCGCCCAGGCGCCGTCGCAGCTCTCGCTGACCTACAGCGAGAACGTCGAGGTGTCGTTCGGCGCGATCCGCGTGTACACGTGCGCGGGCACGCGCATCACCACGGACGCCCCCGGCCACACGCCGACGAGCGACCACACCGTCGTCGTGAAGATCCCCAAGCTCGCACCGGGTGTGTACCTGGTGGCGTGGCGCGTGATCTCCGCCGACTCCCATCCCGTCAACGGCACCTACTCCTTTCGCGTCGGCCCCGGCGCGCCGCCGAGCGTGAACGGGTGCGCGACGGAGACCAACGCCAAGAGCAGCAAGATCGTGGGCGTGCTGTTCGGCATCGCGCGCGCCGGCGTGTTCGCCGGGCTGGCGCTGCTGATCGGCGGCGCGGTGTTCCTCGTCCTCATCGCGCGACGTTCGAGCGCGGCGCGCTCCACCAAGGCCACGATCTGGGTCGGCTGGACCGTCCTCGTGCTGGCAACCGTCGTCGGGCTCATGCTGCAGGGCCCGTACGCCGCGGGCGCCGGCATCGGCGACGCGGTCAAGTGGTCGATCGTCCGCGACGTGTTGCACACCCGCTTCGGTCACGTGACCGAAGTCCGGTTGCTGTTCCTGCTCGCGGCACTGGCGCTCTTGCCGTTCCTCCGGGCGTTCGACCGTGACCGCCGACCGCCGATCTGGCTGCTCGGTACCGGCGCGGTGGTCGCCGTCGGCCTCGCCGGCACACCGGGCTACGCGGGTCACGCCGCGACCGGCGACTTCACGATGTTCGCGGTGCCGCTCGACACGATCCACGTGCTGGCCATGAGCGTGTGGCTCGGCGGCCTGGTGGTGCTGCTCCTCGCGGCGCTGGGCGGCGGCTTCAGCGGTGGCCTCCGCCACGCCTTGACGACGTTCTCGCGCCTCGCGTTCTGGTGCGTCGTCGTGCTCGTCGGAAGCGGCGTGTTCGCGTCGTGGCGCCAGGTCGGATTCCATCTACGCGGGTATACGGCGACGAGCTACGGCCACATCCTGTTGGTCAAGCTCGCCATCATCGTGGGCCTGATCGGTCTCGCGGCCGTGAGCCGCTCGATCGTCCGCAAACGCCACTCGGCCCCGCTCGACGCGCCCGACTCCGCGATCGCGGCCATCGACGAACGGACGGTCGCGGGCCTGCGACGTTCGGTCGCGGGCGAAGTCGTGCTCGGTCTCGCGGTGCTCGCCGTGACGGCGCTCCTCGTGAACGCGCAACCCACGCGCAGCGCGCTCGCGCCGAAGCTGTTCTCGGGTTCGGTCAGCGCGGGATCAGGTGCGAGTGCGATGACGATCCAGGTCACGGTCGATCCGGCGCGTGTCGGGCTGAACCAGATCCACATCTACACGCTCACTCCGAAGGGCGCCAACCTCAACGTGAGGAACATCACCGCGAAGCTCGTCGACGGGAACACGTCGGTGCCCGCCAACCTCGAAAAGGCCGGGCCGAACCACTACCTGACCAACAGTGCCGCCATCCCCACCAAGGGCACGTATCAGATGCTGGTCGAGGTCGAGCAGTCGATCGACGGCCGTGTCGTCGACACTGCCGGAGTGCTGAACGTCCCGATCGGATAGCCCGGTCAGCGACCCACTATTTCTCGTCGCGTAGCGCCCGGATGAGTTGCTCGGTCTGCTCACGCTGTTCGTAGACGAGGCGGATGATCCAGTAGCGCAGGTAGCGGGTCAGCGAGTTGCGCACCCAGATCACCACGCCCACCACCGCGATACCCACGCCGATCGCACCGAAGATCTCGCGCACGCAGCGCGCTGAGCGCGTCCTTACCGTCGAGCGCGCTCCACCAGGCGATGATCGCGATCACGAACCCGAGGATCGTGAGACCGATGCCCCACTGCGATCCGAGGCGTTCGGGGTTGGCGCCGCCGCCGGTCACCTTCAGCTTGGCGACCTCCGCCTCGAACTGGGACAAGCGCGACGACGACATCGTGCCGCTCGCATCGGTGTTCTCGTCGTTCATGACTCGGAACTCCTCATTGGGATGAAACGGCCCCGGGGGCCGGGTGATCGGCGCCAAGATACACGTCGGAGAGCTCGCCCGCGATGCTCGCCGGCGGACCGGTGTGCATCACGCGCCCGTGCAGCATGATTCCGGCGCGATCGGCCAGGCCGAGGATCTCGTGTGCGAACTGCTCGACGATCAGGATCGACAACCCGGACGCGGCGATCCGGCGCACGTGGTCGTACAGCTCCTCGACGATGATCGGCGCGAGTCCCATCGACAGCTCGTCGATGAGGAGCACGGCCGGTTCCGTGGCAAGCGCACGCGCCATCGAGAGCATCTGCTGCTCACCACCCGACATCGTTCCCGCGGTCTGCTTGCGCCGCTCGCCGAGCCGCGGGAACTGCGTGAACGCAAGGTCGAGGACGTCGCGGTACGAGTGTCCGGTGAACGTGGCCATGCGCAGATTCTCGGCGACCGTCAGGTTCGGGAAGATGCCCCGGCCTTCGGGGATGAGGCACACTCCCGCGCGGGCCAGCGCGTCGGCCGAGACTCCGGTGACGTCGCGTCCGCACAACAAGACACCGCCCGACGTGGGTGTCACCTGACCGGACGCGACCGCGAGCGTGGTCGACTTTCCCGCGCCGTTCGGGCCGAGCAGCGCGAACACCTCGCCCGCCAGCAGATCGAGGTCGATGCCGTGCAGCACGTCGATCCGGCCGTACCCGGCCCGCACCGCGGCGAGCTGGAGGATCGGGATCGGGGGTGCTTCGGCGGCGGCCGACGCGGTGCCGACCGCCGTCACGACGCGGCCTTCGCGGTGCCGAGATACGCGCGCTGCACCGACGGGTCGGCCTGAATCTCGGCGGGCGTGCCCTGAGCGATGACGCGCGCCGAAGTCGAGCACGCTGATGTGGGCGCAGGCCTCCATGACGAGCGGCATGTCGTGCTCGACGAGCAGCACCGCGAGGCCACCCGAGGTGAGCTCGTGGAGCAACACACCGAGCGCGTCGGTCTCCTGCTCGTCGAGACCCGACGACGGCTCGTCGAGCAAGAGCACCTTGGGCTCCGTCGCCAACGCCCAGCGCGAGCTCCACGAGGCGGGCACTTCCCGTGGGGAGCGACTCGACGCGCTTGTCGGCGACGTGCGCCGCGCCGACCCGCTCGAGCAGTTCGTCGGCCACCTTCGCGCAGTCGTACTTGCCCGTCGCCCAGCGGCGCCGCATCTCGAGTGCGACGAGCACGTTCTCGCGCGCGGTGAGGCTCCCGAACGCTTCCAGTCGTTGGAACGTGCGGGCGATGCCGAGGCGGGCGCGGCGGTACGGCCGGCGGCGGGTGACGTCGGCGCCGTCGAGCAGCACATGCCCGCCCGACGGCGTCTGCAGTCCGGTGATCACGTTGAACAGCGTGGTCTTGCCCGCACCGTTCGGGCCGATCAGCCCCGTCACGCACCCCGCGGGCACCGAAAGCGAGGCATTGTCGACCGCGAGCAGGCCGCCGAACTGGACCGACACTTCCTCGACGACGAGCAGCCCCATCTACCGGCTCCTCGTCGCGACCGCTCCCGCGCGGAATGTCGTTGCTGATCCCGAGCCCGCGGTCGACGAGCAGCACGTCGGACTCCTCGAACGCCCGCTGGAGCCCGAGCTCGCCGATCTCGGGCTCGGCGTTGGCCGCGGTGAGCTCCTCGTACTCGCGCCGGGCGTCGTGGCGCCACGGCAACAGACGGGCGAAGCCCTCGCCGATCGGGACGACGGCGCCCGACGGACTCTGGATGATCCCGAGCACCGCGAGACCGGGCGCGAGGTACGTGAGCCCGATCCACAACGAGATGTGCCAGTCGGCCTGCACGATCACGAGGCCGAGGCCGAAGACGCCGGCGAACAACGCGCCGGCAACGAACCCCACGCCGCCGATGACGAGCGCGAGCACCACCGGCAACCCCGCGATCATCTCGAATCCCTGCGACTGGTTGAGCGTCCCGAAAGCCATGGCGAAGAACGCCCCCGCGAAGCCGGCGAGGCCGGCCGACAGCGCGAACACCGCGAGCTTGGTCTCGAGCACGTTCACGCCGATGGTTGCCGACGCGGCCTCGCTGTCGCGCAACGCGACGAGTCGCCGCCCGAAGGCGCTGCGGCGGAGCGCGACGATGCCGATTCCGCACAGTCCGAACACGACGGTGACCAGGATCAGCAGTGATTTCGGCGCCGTCGTCTTGGAGAAGTCGAGGCCGAGCAGGTGCACGCTCTCGACCGAACGCTCGCCCGCGCCGATCGCGAACGGTTGCGAATAGAAGACCTCTTCGACCATCGCCGCGAACGCGAGCGTCGCGAGCGCGAGGTAGAGGCCCTGCAGCCGCATCGCGGGGAACGCGAACAGCGCGCCGATCGGGATCGTGACGAGTGCGGCGAGCAGCACCGCCCAGATACTGCCGTGCGCGCCGCCGAGGCGCGCGTACGCGACCGCGCCGATCCCGGCGAACGCGAGCGGCGCCAACGACACCTGACCGGCCCAACCGGTGAGCGGGACGAGCGAGAGCGCGACGAGCGCCGTACACATCCCGATCGTGATCCGGCTGACGTTCGTGGGATCGGAGCTCGACAGCACGAACTGGTTGAGCACGGCGATGACGACGAGGAGGGCCGCCATGCCGATCACGGTGTCGCGCACCGACGACACGCGCTCGATCCGCCGCACCTGGCCGATGCGCGCGAACTGCACCTCGGCACGCGGCAGGAGCAGCAACACGATGAAGAGCATGATCGTCGGCAACGCGTTGGGCACGTTGGTCCAGCGATCGGAGAACTTCAGGAACGAGCCCATCCACTGCGTGGAGAGCGCCAGGATCAGCGCGCCGAGATAGGTCAACGGCAGGCTGCGCAGCCGCCCGACGACCGCGGCCGCGAACGCGGTGATGATCAAGAAGGTGAGCGTCGTGGTCGACATGTCGGCCGTCTCCGGCGCGAGCAGGATGCCGGCGAGCGCGGCGAGCGAACACCCCAATGCCCACGCGAAGCTCGAGAGCACCGAGGAGCGCGCGCCTTCGAGCGCGGCGAGATCGCGGTTGTCGACCACGGCGCGCATCGCGATGCCGATCCGGGTCCGGAACAACAGGACGCGCAGGCCCACCGCGAGGCCGATCGCGACGATGATCGTGACGAACCGGTGCCAGGTCAGCAGGATCTGACCGATGTGGAACCCGTGACCATTGAAGAGGAACGGCATCGAGTGCGCGTTGTTCTGGTTCCAGATCATGTTCGCGAGCCCGATCAACGCGAACATGAGTCCGACGGTCACCATGAGCTGCACCACGAGGGCCTTGCCCTGCAGGTGCCGCATGACCGCCCGGTCGAGCAGGACGCCGAACAGGGGCGCCGCCACCAGCACCACGAGCGGCAGCACCACCAGCTGGGGCAGCCCGTGAGCGACCGTGAGCTCCCAGTCGACGTACGCGAAGAACATGCCGATCGCGCCCTGGGCGAAGTTGAACACCCCGGTCGTCGTGTAGACGACGACGAGCCCGCTCGCGGACATCGCGATGATGCCCGCGAGCGGAAGCGCCAGAACCACCAGGTTGGTCAGGCTCGTCCCGTTGATCGGGTTACCGGCCCACGCGGCTTTGCTGACCGCGACGATGAACACGATCGTTCCCGCCCAGACCAGCAGGTTCGACCATCGTTGCGACAAAGCCAGCTCTCTTTCCGGTGTCGACGACGAGCTCGCGTTAGCCCTTGTACTCCTTGGCGGGATCGATGCTGATCGCCATCGCCGGCTTGTTGTTGTCGCAGTCGAAGGTTCCCGGCTGCACCGGGTCGATGCGCACGAACTTGCCGTTCTGCACCTGCATGCCCACGACGCAGGTGCTCCCGAGCTGGCGACCGACGTCGATCTTCGGCACCATGCCGCCGCCGTCGAAGTCGTGCATGTTGCGCAGCGCCGTCAGCACGTTGGCCCGCGTGATCGAGTTCGGGTCGTTGCCGTTCGCCTTCATCGTGTCGTTCACGGCCCGGGCGAAGATCTCGCCGGCGATGAACGACTGCGCACCGAAGCCGTCGGGCGTCTTGTCGTACTTGAGGAAACCGTCGAGCGTGGCGTTCGAGCCCTGGTCCTCGAAGGGCAAGAAGTTGAGCCACACGTACTGGCCGTCGACCGCGCTGCCACCCTCTTGGATCAGGCGCTTGTCGTAGCACTGCACCGAGCAGTCCCAGACCTTCACGGTGTTCACGCCCTGAACCTGCGCTTCCTTGCGCTCCAACACGGTGCCCTTGTAGTCGAGACCGTTGCGGGCGTACGTGGAGCCGTGCGACTTGATCGCCTGCGCGACCTGCGTGTAGTCGGTCTGGATCGACGTGCCGCTCTCACCGAACTCGGCGTCGCTCGTGATGCCCATCTTGTTCTCGGCCCGGAAGATCGGCATCGTCGACGCGATCGTCGACGGCAGGTCCTTCGGGACGACGAACGTGCCGTGCAGTGCCGTCGCTCCGTACTTCTTGAAGTAGTAGTCGTACTGCGTGTAGCCGACGTGGAACGTGCGCACGCCGGTGCCGCTGTAGGGGCACGACGAACCGGTCGGCAACGTCGCGAACGAGACCGGGGAGCACTGCTGCGCCACCTCGGTCTGGAGCTCGGCGATGTCGGGGAGGCCCGTCGCGCTGCCGGCCTTGTCCTTGCAGGTGTTCATCGTCGTGACGTCCTGCAAGAACAGGGCGGTCGTTCCGACGGTCGCGACCGAGTCGTTGCACGCAGTCGCGAGGGCGTTCGCCGCGTCGGTCGGGCTCAGCTTGGCGTCGCCTTCTTTGACGACGACCTTGCGACAGGCGAGGCCACCCTGGGAGTTGATGTAGTCGCCCCAGGCCTTCATCCCGTCCCACGAGCCCTTGAACAGGCCGGGGCGGATGGAGTTGTTCACGTCGGCGATGACGGTGACCGTGATGGTCGACGGCGTCACACCGATCTCCGTGCTCTTCAGGGTCGCGTTCTTGCACGCGCTGTTGGCCGCAGTCGTGGGCACGGTGGTGCCACCCAGACCGTCGCCGCCGCCGGACGCGGAAGGCTTACTACTCCCCCCGCCACAGGCCGTGACAACGAGCACCAAAGCCGTCGCGAGAACGCACCAACGCAGCCGCATTCTTTCTCCCCCGGGTCGCTTGACGGGCCGAAGCGTACGGACATTGTGCACGCCTGTCGATCCGGAATCGGGGCGCGGCCTTCGCGAACGTTCAGCAGGCGGGCGCGAACACTCGGTGGACCGTCGGCCAATGCTCGGTAGCATCGCGGCGGATTCGTCGAGGAGGGCCGCCGAATGGCCGTCACCATTCCCGCGGCGCGCTACACGTCGAGCGCCTTCGCCGCCGCCGAGAACGAACGGCTGTGGCCGCGGGTCTGGCAGCTTGCTTGCTCGCTCGACCACGTCGCGCGTCCCGGCGACTTCCACGAGGTTCGCATCGGTCCCCTCTCCGTCATCGTGGTCCGGGGCGACGACCTCGAGCTCCGCGGGTTCCAGAACTCGTGCCGCCACCGCGGGAGCGCGCTCTGCGAGGGCACGGGCCAGGGTCTGACCGAGATCCGCTGCCCGTTCCACCGCTGGAGCTACGACCTCGACGGGCGCTTGCGCGAAGTGCCGTCGCGGAAGGAATTCGGGGCTCTGACCAGCACTTCCGGCATTCCCGGCGATCTCGGTCGCGATCTCGGTAGCGATCTCGGCGGCGGCGAGATCGGGCTGATCCCGGTACGGGTCGCGACCTTCGGTCCGCTGGTGTTCGTGAACCTTGCGCTCGACGCGGAACCGCTCGAGGAGTTCCTCGGCGAGGTGCCGGGCGACTGCGCGTGGGCCCGCATCGAGGAGTTCCGCTGCACCGCGGCGGTGTCGATCCCGGCGCCGTGCAACTGGAAGACGCTCATCGACGGGTTCAGCGAGACCTACCACGTGCAGGGCGTGCACCGCGAGATGTTGGCGATGTGCGACGACGTGAACGGTCCGCAGAACGTGTGGGCGCGCCACGGCAAGCTGGTGCAGTCGTACGGACTCCCGTCACCCCGCCTCCGCGAGCGGCCCGACGACCAGGGTGTGTGGGAAGCATTCGTCGAGGTGATGGGCGTACACGTTGGTAACTTCGCTCAGAGCGATGCCGGCCCCGCGCCGGACGTCGCGGCCGGCGGGACGATCCGGAGCGCGATCGCGCAGATCGTCCGGGACCGGGGTGTCGACGCGGGCCACGACTGGTTCGCGGCGCTCGACGACGGCCGGCTCCTCGACATGGCCCAGTACAACCTGTTCCCCAACGTCACGATCCTGGTCTTCGCCGACATGCTCCAGATCGTGCGGGCGCGCCCGGGCGCCACGCCGGACGACGCGTACATGGACGCGTTCTCGTTCGAGCGGATCGCGCCCGCGCGGTCCGGCGACCGCGTGAAGCCGATCGACCTCGAACTGTCACCCGAAGGCGAGCTCCCCCTCGGCCTCATCTTGAACCAGGACTACGCCAACTTCGCCCGCAGCCAGCGCGGCCTGCACCAGCCCGGGCTCACCCACCTCCTGGTGTCCCCGACCGAGGAGTGCCGCATCGTGAACCTGCACAAGAACCTCGAGGAGTATCTCGGCATCGACCCCACCGAGATCGCAACGGTGTAAGGCGGTCGTTCACCCGCTCGCGGCGGCAGCTACGTCAGGACGCACCGGGTGCCCGTGTAGATCGTCGGCATGCACTTGTTGCAGTGGATGCAGAGCGATTCACGCTCGGGGTCCTTCTGCATCTCGAGCAGCAGTTCGGGTTCGCGCAGGAGCGCACGTCCCATCTGGACGAACGAGAAGCCGTCATCGAGCGCGTGGGTGATCGTGTCGCGCCGGTTGATGCCACCGAGGAGAACGAGCGGCATCGAGAGTGCGTCGCGAAACTGGCGGGCATAGGGAAGGAAGTACGCCTCCTCGAAGGGGTACGACTTGAAGAACACCCCGCCGAAGACCTTGATCCCCGTCTTGAGCAAGCCGGGGAACATCTCGGCCATCTCGCCGACCGGTGCTTCGCCGCGGAAGTAGTACATCGGGTTCTCGAAGGAACTGCCACCGGTCAGGGTGAGCGCGTCGAGCGAACCGTCCGCCTCGAGCATGCGGGCGAACTCGACGCTCTCGTCGAGCCAGAAACCGCCGCGCACGCCGTCGGTCATGTTGACCTTGGCGGTGACCGCGATGTCTCGGCCGGCGGCGGCTCGCACGGCCCGCACGACCTCGAGCGGGAAGCGCGCCCGGTTCTGGAGGCTGCCGCCGTACTCGTCGTCGCGCTTGTTCAGCCGCGGCGACATGAACGCGCTCAACAGGTAGCCGTGACCGATGTGCACCTCGATCGAGTCGAAGCCCGCGTCGCGCAGCACACCGGCGCCGTGCGCGTACTGCTCGACGATCGTGGCGATCTCGGACGCGGTCACGGCTTTGGTGCGACGCATGCCGAGGGGGCTGAACACGCGTGACGGAGCGAGTGCGGGCGACTTCGTACCCATCGGATTCGCCACGGGCCCGGCGTGCCCGATCTGCGCGGCGATGGCCGCGCCCTGCTCGTGGACCGCATCGGTGAGCCGGCGGAGGCCGGCACCGACCTCGGGGTTGTCGAGCACGATTTGGTGACCGTCGGTGCTCCCGGCGCGCGTCACCGCGCAATAGGCGACGGTCGTCATGCCGACGCCACCCGCCGCGAACCGGCGGTGGAACTCGATCAGCTCGGGCGTGACGACGCGCTTGGGCGTCCGCCCCTCGAATGTTGCCGCTTTGACGACCCGGTTCCGCAGTTCGATCGGGCCGAGGCGGGCGGGAGCGAAGGGATCGATCGTGACCATGCCCGGACCGTACCCTCGACGCGCCACAATGGGCCCGTGGACCTCGAACAGTTCTACGACGCCGACCCTCGCCGCCGACATTCCGAAGAGCTCGAGTTCGGGACCGATTGGCAAGAGGCCGGTGCCCGTACGCAGGTGTCATGGGTGGAAGCGACGGGCGAGCTGTACGCGATGCGCGACCCGCTCGGCCACCTGAACTCCGACCTCTTCGGCGACATGTCCGTGAGCCGGGTGGCCGGCAAGGAGCTCACCGTCGAGGTGCTGGGGATCGTCGCCGGTCGCGACGCGGCCGAAGCCGTCATGAGTGGCTGGGAGACCGCGATGGGCTCCGGTGAGAACAGCCTGGCCTGGGTGCGCGACCGCATCGCCCACGCCAACGCCGAGATGAGCGATCCGCCGGCGCAGCCGTCGCGCGACCTTCCCGCCGACTGACGTTCAGGCTTCCCGCCGACTGACGTTCAGGCCTCTTGCGGCGCGCGCGCCGCGGCCCGGCGCTCGAGCTCGCGGCGCAGCACCTTGCCCACCTCGCTGCGCGGCAGCGTGTCGACGCGGTGGAACGCCGCGGGCACCTTGTAGGCAACGAGGTGCTCGCGGCACACCGCCAGGAGGTCGGCGTCGGAGATGTCGCGAGCTGTGACCACGAACGCGACGGGAACCTCACCCAAACGATCGTCGGCCATCGCGACCACCGCAGCCTCGGCGACGCCGGGGACGAGGCGCAGCACCTCTTCGACGTGCTCGGGGAACACCTTGTTGCCCCCGCGGTTGATGACGTCACTCGCGCGGCCCTCGATCCACACGAAGCCGTCGTCGTCGACGCGCGCGAGGTCGCCCGTGTCGACGTAGCCGTCGGCGTCGACGCGCTCGGCGGCGATGCCGACGGCGGTCGTGGGCGGCCGGACCAGCAAGCGCCCGATCGGCCCGCCTCCTCCGTCGCCCGGCACGACCTTGATGGACACGCCGGGATGCGGTCGCCCGATCGCGCCCAGCTTTTCGGGATGCTCACGTGCGTCGGCCGCGGTCCACCCGATCACCTCGCCGATCTCGGCCTGGCCGTAGCCGTTGAGCACGACGACGCCGAACTTCTCGGCGAAGCGCTGCGCCTGCAACGGCGACAAGGGCGCGGTGATGCTGCGCACGTACCGCAAGGGCGTGAGATCGACGACCTCCGGGTCGTCGGTCAGCATCGTCATCGCGGCGGGCGGCAACACCGTCGAACGGATCGCGAAGCGACCGACGAGCTCGGCGAACGTACGCGGATCGAAGCGGTCCATCACCACGACCTCGGACCCGGCGCGTAACCCGAACAGCACGTTGTAGATGCCCGCGTTGAGCGCGAGGGAGACCGGCACCAGGTTGGGCGTCGGCCGACGCTCGCCGCGACCCGAGCCCCGGAGCGGTCCGAGGACACGGTCGAGCAGTTCGAGGTAGTTCGCATGCGTGTGGAGCACCGGCTTCGGTCGGCCGGTGGTGCCCGACGTCCAGGTGACGAACGCAACGCCGTCGTCGTAGGTCATCGGATCGGCGAGCGGTTGGGGCGCGGAACCGGTGAGAAGGGCGGCGGGCCGTGTGGCTTCCAACACCGCGGCGCGCTCGGGCTCGGGCGCACGGGGGTTGACGGGGACGAACACCGCGCCGGCCAGCCACACGCCGAACATCGCGGTGATCGCGACGGGCCCGTCGGGGATCTGGACTGCGACCGCCCGGCCCGGGCCGACGCCCACGGCGGCCAGCGCGGCGGCGATCGCCCGCGCGCCCGACCGCACCTCACCCGCCGTCATCGTCACCGCGGGCGAGTGCAGCAGCGGCTCGGAGTCGGCCCGGGGGTGATCGAACAACAGTGCTTCGAGCGCCACCGGCGTGACCTGCCCTTTCGTGAGTGGTCCCTGTCCGAGGAACCGAGGGCCGAGCGCCTAGGCTGTGAGGGCAGCTGTGTGGGCGATCTCGGCCTCGCACCGCCATTCTTCCACCATCGGCTGACGACACTTTTCGATCATCTTGCGAGCGCGCGCCGGCGGGCCCAGCGCTCTCGCCGCCGGATGAGGAGACGACCATGGCAACCCGACGAACGACATCGAACAAGCGAGAACGCGAGCGCTCGAAGCAGGCAAAGGCGGCCGCCAAGCGCGAGCGCCGTCAGGACAAATCGCCCGACGACGAGACCGATGCGATCGAGTTCGACGAGAACTCCGCGACGACCGAAGAGCTGATCGAGCGCATCGCCGCGATGCACGAGCAATACGACGCGGGGCAGATCACCTTCGAAGCGTTCGACGAGGAGAAGTCGGAACTCATGGCGCTTCTCACCACCCGCCTCTCCGAATAGGCTCGGCGGGTGCCGACGCAGCTGCTCGACGCTGACCCATCCCGACCGCGCCGACCGGTAAGCCTCAGTCGAAGCCCCGACGCCAAGGTCAATTTCCGATCGTCACTCGCGTTCTTCGCGCTGCACCTGCTGCCGTTCCTCGCGATCTTCACCGGCATCACCCGCACCGCGTTGATCCTGTTGTTCGTCACGTTCACGACGCGGATGTTCTTCATCACGGCGGGGTACCACCGCTACTTCTCGCACAAGTCGTACCGGTTGAACCGCGTCTCCCAGTTCGTCTTGGCGTTCGGCGGGACGATGGCTTCGCAGAAGGGTCCGCTCTGGTGGGCCGCGCATCACCGCAACCACCATCGCTTCTCCGACACCGAACGCGACATCCACTCACCCAGGCTCGGCTTCTGGTGGAGTCATGTGGGTTGGATCCTCTGCGACAAGTACAACGAGGCCGACCGCAATCAGATCCGGGATTTCGCGAAGTTCCCCGAGCTGCGCTTCATCGACAAGCACGACTGGATCGGCCCCTGGACCCTCGGCGCGATCTGCTTCCTCATCGGCGGCTGGAGCGGAGTGCTCATTGGTTTCGTCGCCTCGACGGTGTTGCTCTGGCACGTGACGTTCACCGTCAACTCGATTGCGCACGTGATGGGCCGGCGCGCGTACGAAACCGCGGACACGAGCCGCAACACGTTGCTGGTGGCGCTCGCGACGGGCGGCGAGGGCTGGCACAACAACCATCACCGCTACCCGTGGGCCGCTCGCCAGGGATTCCGGTGGTGGCAGATCGACATGACGTACTACGTGTTGCGCGGGCTCAGCTTCATCGGGATCGTGCGCGATCTCCGGCCGGTCCCGGCCGCGGTCATCGAAGAAGCACGTCTCGCCAAGGCGCAACGTCGAGCATCACGCATGTCTCGACCCGCCTGAGCAACGACCTCCTCGGCCCACGCCGGGTGACCCGGCGGCCGGGCATGCTCGCGTCCGCATCGTGCGCTTGCGGATTACCCTCGACCTCATGGCCGACAAATCACCCAAGAAGTCCAACAGCAAGAAACCCGGCAAGACGCTGAAGGAGAAGCGCGCCGACAAGCAGTCGAAGCGCGATGACAAGCGTCCCGGCATCGGCTGAGCCGAGGGCTCACCCGCTCCGCCGGTCAGTCGAGGAGGCGGCGCGGATGGCGCCCGTCGACGTAACCGACGAACGGCGGGAAGACGTTGTAGCCGAGCAATTCCTGTAATCGCTCGGGAAGCGTGCGAACGACCGCGCGGCACTGCGAGCACGTGGTTCTCGACCGGCCGCAACCACGACGCGCAGTAGTGCATCACGACTCCGACGCGCGGACGATCGGTCGTGTTGGCGCCACCTCCGTGCCACAGGCTGCCGACGTACAACAGCGCCGATCCGGCCGGCATCGTGACGGTCACGGTCTCGGCGTCGGCCGTGGGGAACTCGTCGATCCAGCGCTGACTCCCGGCCACGAGACGGGTGGCGCCGTTCTCGGCGGTGAAGTCGTCGAAGGGCCACATGACGTTGAGGACCAACTCCGGGTGCGGACGCGGAACCGGGTAGATCGCGTCGTCGGGGTGCAGCGGCTGCGCCCGTTCGCCGGGACCGATCTCGATCGCAGTGGGCGCGCTCAACTGCGCGGGTCCGATGACCCGGTCGAGCGCGTCGAGCACGAGCGGATGGATCGCGAGCGCGTCGAGGGCGCGGGTCTTCGCGAACAGCGCGTAGACGCGACGTGTGCGCCGGCCCTCGAAGTCGTCGCGCCCGAACGGCGTCGTCGCGAAGAGGCGGTCGAGCTCGGATCGGATGCCGGCAACCGTGTCGCCGTCGAGGACGCCCTCGACGACGCGATACCCGTCGTCGCCGAGTGTCGCCATGTGCATCGCGACCTCCCAACCTTCCCTTAGGGACTGTATGCTCCGTACCGTAACCCTCCGGAAGGGAATGTCAAGATGGAGCCGCGCTCCGAGTTGAACGCGACGCAGGCCTCATTGCTGGGATTCCTGCACGACGGTCCCGCGACCGGCTGGGACCTCATCGAAGAGGTACGGCGCGGCCTCGCCCGGTTCTGGAACGTCACCTCGAGCCACGTATACCGCGAGCTGAAGGCGCTCGAAGCGCGCGGGCTCGTCCACGCGGGTGAGCCCGGGCCGCGCGACCGGCGCCCGTTTCGCATCACCGGACCGGGCCGGCGTGCCTTCGCCGACTGGATCCGCCGGGAACCCGCGCCCGAGCAGATCCGCATCCCGCTGCTCGTCACGTTGTGGTTCGCGAAGCACCTCGACGACGAGACGCTCGCATCGATCCTGGAGAACAATCGAGTCGAACACGAGCGGCGGCTCGCGGAGTACCGCGACATCGTCGGCGCGCTCGATGCTTCGGAGTCCGCCGATCCCCACGTCGGTGCCGTCGTCGAGTTCGGCATCGCGTACGAGCAGGCATTCCTCGACTGGTTGCATCACGTTCGCACGACCCGGATGCCGCGTCTGCGCACCTGAGCGCGTGTACCGTCCGCGCCGTGCTCACCGGGGAATCGAGACGCCGGCGCCGCACGGTGTTCGCCGCACTCGCACTCACCGCGAGTGCGCTCGTCGCCCCGCTCGCAACGTGGTCGTCGGGCGCCGCGCTCGGCACGACTGCCCAGACGATCACCTTCCCGCCGCTCACCGACGTCACCCTCGTCGACGCCGCGCCCACCCTCGCCGCGTCCGCGACGTCGGGGCTCCCCGTGTCGTTCACGTCGACGACATCGCCGACCTGTTCGGTGTTCACGGTCGGCACCATCGTCAAGGTCTCGCCCGACGCGGCCGGCACCTGCACGATCGAAGCCGACCAGGCGGGCGACCCCACCTACGCGCCCGGCACCGGCGGTGCTGCAAAGCTTCGCCATCACCAAGGCCACCCAGAGCATCACGTTCGCGGCATTGCCCGACCGCGCGCTGAGCGCGGGATCGTTCGCCGTCACGGCCGCCGCGTCGTCGGGTCGCACCGTGTCGTTCACGACCACGACCCCCGCCGTCTGCACATCCGGCGGGGCGAACGGCGCCACGATCACACTGGTGAGCTCGGGGACGTGCACCGTGGCCGCCGACCAACAGGGGAACCAGATCTTCGCCGCCGGCGCCGACGGTGTCACAGAGCTTCGGCGTGTCGAAGGCCGCGCAGGCGATCACGTTCGGCGCGCTCGCCGACAAGTCGGTGTTGCAGTCACCGGTGACGGTCGCGGCGATCTCATCGGCACTCCTCGCCGTCATCTTCACGACCACGACGCCGACCGTGTGCACCGCGGGCGGAACGAACGGCGCGACCATCACGCTCGTCACGGCGGGCGTGTGCACGGTCGAAGCCGACCAACCCGGTAACGACACGGTGAACGCGGCGGCGCCCGTGACGCGGAGCTTCACGGCGACCCGGGCCGCGCAGTCGATCACGTTCGACCCGCTCGGCGCACGCTCGGTCTCGCAGTCGCCGGTGACCGTCGGGGCGACGGCGTCGTCGGGCCTCACGGTGACCTTCACCACGACGACCCCGGCCGTGTGCACCGCGAGCGGCACGAACGGAGTCACGATCACGCTCGCCGCCGCCGGCACGTGTGCAGTCGAGGCCGATCAAGCCGGGAACGCCACGTACGACGCGGCCGCGCCGGTGCTGCGGAGCTTCGCGGTCACGAAGGTCGACCAGACGATCACCTTCGCCGCCCTCACCGACCGGACGGCGGCGCAACCGCCGTTCGTCGTCGCCGCGACGGCGTCGTCGGCGCTGGCGGTGAGCTTCACCTCCACCACCCCGGCCGCGTGCACGGCGAGCGGAACGAACGGGGCCACGATCACCCTCGTCGGCACCGGCACCTGCACCGTGGACGCCGACCAGCCCGGGAACACGACCTACAACGCCGCGCCCACGGTGACGCAGACGTTCGCGGTGACCAAGGCCGACCAGACGATCACGTTCGGCCCGCTCCCCGACTCACCGATCGGTCCACCGGTCACGGTCGCCGCCACCGCGTCGTCGGGCCTCGGCGTGTCGTTCTCGACGACGACACCCACGGTGTGCACCGCGGCCGGTACGACCATCACCCTGGTCGCGGTCGGAACCTGCACGGTGGAGGCCGACCAGGCCGGCGACGCCGTATACAACCCGGCGCCGCCCGTGCTGCAGAGCTTCGGGGTGGGCAAGACGAACCAGACGATCGCGTTCGGCGCGCTCTCGGCTGTGGCGGTGAACCACGGGCCCATCACGGTCGCCGCGACGGCGTCGTCGTTGCTCGCCGTGACCTTCACGACGACGACGCCGACGGTGTGCACATCCGGCGGAGCCAACGGTGCGACGATCAGCCTCGTGGGCGCCGGCACCTGCACGGTCGAAGCCGACCAGACCGGTGACGACGCGTTCAACGCGGCGCCGCCCGTGTCCCGCAGCTTCGACGTGACCAAGCTCGCGCAGACCATCACCTTCGCCGCGATCCCTTCGATGACCTTCCCGCACGCGCCCGTCGCGCTCGTGGCCTCGGCATCGTCGCACCTCACGGTCACGTTCACGAGCCTGACACCGACGGTGTGCACGATCGGTGGCCCGAACGGAACCTCGGTGACCGTGGCGAGGACCGGCACGTGCCGCGTCCGCGCCGACCAGGCCGGCGACGCAACCTTCACCGCCGCGCTGTCGCAGGACCGCCAGTTCACCGTGTCGGGACCCACCACTTCGACGAAGCAATCCGGGTACTGGATGCTCGGCGCCGACGGCCGCGTCTACGCGTTCGGATCGGCCGGCGACTACGGGAGTGCGGCCGCGCCCGCGGTCGCGTTCGCCGCCCGGAACGACGGCACCGGCTACTGGGTGGTCGACAGCACGGGCGACGTGCGCGCCTTCGGCAAGGCCGAGTACCACGGCGGCCGGCCCTCGCTCCTCGCCGGCGAAGGGGTGTCGACGATCTCGGCGACACCGAGTGGCGACGGGTACTGGCTCTTCACCTCGCTCGGGCGCGTGTTCGCCTACGGAGACGCCCGCTTCTTCGGCGACCTGCGCGCGGTCCGGCTCAACGGTCCCGTCGTCGCGTCGATCGCGACACCGACAGGGCGCGGTTACTACATGGTCGGCACGGACGGCGGTGTGTTCAGCTTCGGCGATGCCCGGTTCCACGGATCGATGGGAGGCACGCACCTCAACCGGGCCATCGTGGGACTGTCACCGACTCCCGACAACCGCGGCTACTGGCTGGTCGCGTCCGACGGGGGCGTGTTCGCGTTCGGCGCGCCCTTCCGCGGATCGCTCGGGAACACGGTGCTGAACAAGCCGGTGAACGGACTCGTCGCGTACGGCAACGGCTACCTGATGGTCGCATCCGACGGCGGGGTGTTCAACTTCTCCGACAAACGGTTCGTCGGCAGTCTCGGAGCGACCCCGCCCGCCGCGCCCATCGTCGGCATCGCGGCCAACGCGTCTTCGTGATCGGTTCGTGAACCGGGTCAGCGCAAGAAGCGGCCCGAACGCGCGCCGGTCGACGAGCCGTCGCGGGTCGCGACGACACCGTTGACGACACTCGCGGCGATGCCCACCGCGTCGGTGACCAACCGGGTCCCGCCCGCGGGCTGATCGGCGACGTAACGGACGCGCGTCGTTCCGACCCGATCGGGATCGAAGAGCACGAGATCGCCGGCGAGCCCGAGCTCCACCCGACCGCGGTCGACGAAAGCAAAGAGATCGGCCTGGTCCGCCGTCAACATCTTGATCGCCTGTTCGAGCGGGAGGACGCGCCGCTCCCGGACCCAGTGCTGCAAGGTCCACACCGCGTAGCAGCTGTCGGTGTTGTACTGCACGTGCGCGCCGGCGTCGGACGCGCCGATCATCACTCCGGGCTCCCGCAACTGCGCGGCGATGCAGTCGTCGTCGGCATTGGCCATCGCGGTCGCGACCTGGGTCTCGAATCCGTCCGCGGCCGCGAGATCGAGGAGCACGTCGATCGGGTGCACGCCGCGCTCGGCTGCGAGGTCTCGGACCGAACGGCCCTCGGCGCTCGGCGTCGAGGGTGAATACCGAACCGCGACGTGCTCCCAACGCCCGGAGAACACCGGCGTCGAGCGCATCCGGTCGGCCTCGTCGCGCAGGCACGCCCGGGCGTCGGCATCGGCCGCGAGCCGGCGAACACCGCCCGCGCCTCCCTCGCGCACCGCCCGCGCCAAGCTCGGGAGGCACCGGACGAGCACACCCGGCACGTCGAGCCGCGTCCACAGCTCGAACGGACGCGTCGAGATCTGGGGAACGACGCGTGCCCCGGGTCCACTGCGCGCCACGGTGGAGCTGATGATGTCGCGCCCCCCGCCGGGGTCGGCCCACGTGTCGAACATCGGACCGACCACGACCGGGCGGCCGCTCGCCCGCGCCAGCCGGAGGTGCCATGCGAGGTCGTGTTCGCGCACGGCCCGATCGGATGCGAGCAGCGCGGCCGGCGCCAGGGCAAAGACTCCCGCTCCGCGTCCGCGGCCGAGCACCGCCGCGACGGCGAGAAGCTCGTCGTCACCGCAGACCTGACCCGGAAGCTTCGTGCCTGCGGGCCCGACGTTGTCGGTGACCTGATCGGTGCTGAACCCGACGGCACCGAGCTCGAGCGCGTGCAGGACCAGAGCCGCGATCTCCGCGATCTCGTCGGGAGTCGCGACCCGCTCGCGCGCGCCGACGGCACCCATCACCGCGGCCCGTATCGCGACGTGACCGGCGTAGGTCGCGAAGTTGATGAGCGCGCCGACGCCCGCGAGCCTGGCGAAGTACTCCCCGAGCGTCGACCAATCCCAAGGCACCCCGCGCACCAACGCGTCGCGCGGAATGGCCTCGACCACGCTCATCACATCGATCACGTAGTCGCGGGTGACGTCGTCGACCGGAGCCAGCGTGTAGCCGCAGTTCCCCGTCACGATGGTGGTGACGCCGTACCCCGACGACGGCGTGAGATCCGGATCCCAGAACAGGTTTGCGTCGAGGTGCGTGTGCGGGTCGATGAAGCCGGGCGCCAGGCACAGGCCGCGACCGTCGATCTCCTCCGTGCCGGACCCGGCATCGCCGATCGCGCTGATCACGCCATCCCGGCACGCGACGTCGGACTCCTGCCCGGCGCGGCCCGTGCCGTCGATCACCGTCGCCCCACGGATGACCAGATCGTGGTCGGCCATCGTCATTCCCCCGGGCGTACGTTCGACGCTTCGAGGTGGCCGAGCCGTGCGCGCCGCTGGTCGCGGGCGGCGGCCGGGAACCGACATCCCGTGCCGGGACTGTCGCCCTCGATGGCCGCAACGCCACGCAACGTGACTATCGGGCTCTTCCAGGCGCAACCGCGTTCACTCGCGCGGCCGCGGCGACCGGGCCCCGCGACCCAATGCTGCTCATCAGCGATACCGTGAGGCGGCAAAACGTCCTCCCGAGAGCGGGACGCAGATGGCAGTGCAAGACAGCTGGATCGTTGTCGAACGTCGACCCAACGGTCAACTCATACGCCGTTCGCGCGCCATAACCGGCTCGCAAGCCGACACGCTGGTCGCGTCATTGCGCGCCCGCGGCCTCGACGCACTCACCATGAGGTTCCGGTTTCCCGAAGTGCAAGGTTCCCGAGGCGCGACGCAACGAGCTCGACACCGGGCATGATCGCGCTCTGACGGCAACGGTCCCCGAACCGCAAGGCCGGCGAGGTTCGTGCGCAGACCAACCCGTAGATTGACGGCGTGAACGCGACCGACGTCGTCCGCGGCGCACTGCTCGACACCGCCACCCTCGACGCGTTGCACGCGTGGGTGGACGAGGTGGAAGCGTGGCCGACCGGCTCGCACCTATGGGGTCATTACGCCGAACACACCGCGCGCGGGCCGCGCATCTGCCGCACCGAGAATGTCTCCGCGTGCCATCGCGGGATTGCCGCGCTCGTCGCCGGGCCGATCGCCGATGCCGCGGCGGCCGCCCTCGGCGAGCCCGTCACCGCGTTCAAGGACAAGGTGAACTACAAACAACCGGGGGGTGCGGGCTTCAGTCCGCACCAGGACAAGGTCGCCTACCCGGGGGCGGGTCGGGTCATGTCGATCCTCGTCGCGCTCGACGATTGCAACGTCGAGTCGGGCTGCCTGTGGTTGGCCGGTGGAGTCGACGACGTGCTGGCCGTAGACGACCGCGGCGTCGTGAGCACCGACGTCGTCGGCACGGCTCGACTGGTTCCCGGTCGAGCTCGCGGCGGGCGACGCGGTGTGCATCGACGGGCTGGCCCCGCACTACAGCGAGACGAATCGCGCCGAGTTGCCCCGGCGCGTGCTC
Organism: uncultured Actinomycetes bacterium; assembly: GCA_963839575.1. Classification (GTDB taxonomy): domain Bacteria; phylum Actinomycetota; class Acidimicrobiia; order IMCC26256; family PALSA-610; genus PALSA-610. The sequence continues at coordinate 1,159,530 of CAWIVQ010000003.1, forward strand.
GTCGCGAGCTACGCGCCCACGACCGAGAGCTATACCCGCGCCCACTACTACGCACAGCGCAGCGAGCGCATGCGCCGGGAGACCGAGCGCGACGGCCGTTTCCGGATCAGCACGCTCGCCGACTTCGACGGCGCGCAGGTCGCTACCGAAGCCGCGACCGACTACTGCACCCACCCGTAGCGATCACTGGTTCGTCGTGGGATTCCAGTTCCGGAAGTAGTCGGGATTGCGGCGCGCCTTCATCGACGCGTAGCGAGCGTCGAGCGGCTCGTCGCTGCTCGGGTTGATCCAGAATTGATCGGCCCGCACCGCGTCGAGGACGCGTCCGGCGACCTCCTCGAGGGGCGTCATCGGCAACGGCGTTCCCGCCGCCTCCATCTGGTGTTCGAATTCCTCGAGACTCGGGTACGCGATCGCGCGCTCTACCGTCTTCGCATACTCGTCGGGCCGGGTGCGCCACGCGTCCCACAACTTCGTGCGCAACCAGTTCGGCCCGGGATACAAGACCGAACACGAAAGCTTCGTGGCTTGCGTGTGGAGCTGGTAGTAGAGCAATTCGGAGAGCGTTGTGACCGCGCTCTTGGAGACCGCGTAGATCGCGGCGTCGCCCATCGGCGCTATCCCACCGTTCCCCGACGACGTGTTCACGATGTGGCCCTCGTCACCACCTTCGATCATGCGCGGAACGAACGCCTTGATCCCCCAGGCCACACCGCACACGTTCACGTCGAGGCACCAGCGCCAGTCGTTCTCCTCCGACTCCCACAACATCGTCTGACCGCCCGGCCCGATGCCGGCGTTGTTGCACACGAGGTGCACCCCACCGAACGTGCGGATTGTCTCGTCGGCGAGATGCTCGACCGATGCGAGCTTGGTCACGTCGGTAACGCAACCGGCGACTTCGAGTCCCTCGCCCCGCAACGTCGCGACGGCGGCCCCCAGCGGGTCGGGCTGGATGTCGGCCAGCATCACGGACATCCCGTTCTCGCCGAAGTGCCGGGCCATGGCGAAACCGATGCCGTTCGCGCTGCCGGTGACGACCGCGACCTTCCCCGAGACCGTTCGCACAATTCCTCCTGGCGGTTGCGGGCACTTCCGCCGCCACTCGTGAGCGTGGAAGAATCCGATCATGACGATTCGATACGGCGCCCGTCCACCCGAACAGCAGCGCAACCGCGAGATCGAGGCCACCACGAAGACGATCTGGTCGACCGCGGTCACCATCGTGTGGGAAACCGACGCCGATGCCATCCGCTCCGTGCTCCCGCCGCCACTCGAGCCCTCGGAGCCACTGGCGCGGATCCGGTTCGCGACCGTCGACATGGGCACGGGAATCCCGGTGTTCGGCGCCGGATGGTTCGGGGTGCGCGCCCGGCACGGCCGCGTCGAGGGCGAATACGCGCTCTTCATGCCGATGACGACCGAACAGGCCACCGTCGGTGGACGCGAGACCTTCGGCGAACCGAAGAAGATCGGTGGCGTCTCGATCGACGTCGACGCTGACCACGTCCAGGCGCGCTTCGACCGCATGGGCTTCCCGCTCGCGGTCTTCGACGGGACGCTCGGCGCCGCGATCGACATCGCACCGAAGGAGAAGGTCGACTTCTACTTCAAGCTCAGTCCGTCACCCGACGGCAAGGGCTTCGACACGGAGCCCGCGCTCGTGCACGTCCGTCGGCACGAGGAAGCGCGCGACGGCCGCGCCCTCGACGGCACCTTGACGTTGCACGAGTCGCCCATCGACCCCATCGTCGACATCCCGATCGGGCGCATCGTGTCGATGCAATACGCGCAGGTCGCGACTACCCAGGTCGCCGAGGTGGTGGAACGGGTACCCGCCGACTGGCTGCTCCCCTACGTGCACCAGCGCTACGACGACCTGTCGGTGCTGGGCGCGAAGAGCGCGAAATGACCGATCGCTACACGATCATCTCGGCCGACGCGCACGCCGGGCTTCCGTGCGAGGAGTACCGCCCGTATCTCGACAGCCGGTATCTCCCGCAGTTCGACGAGTTCCTGGCGGAGCGCCAGGCGAACCGCGACCAGCAGATGGTGCTGAACTACGACTACATCACCGACTGGGAGACGACCCACGAAGAAGGACTCCGCGGCGCGTACGACCCCGCGCAGCGGGACAAGGAGATGGATGCCGACGGCGTCGCGGCCGAGGTCATCTTCCCTGATGCCGACGCGATCACCGGGATGGAATCTCCACCGTTCGGCGCCGGCCTCTCGGCCGGAATGATCGAGGACCCGGAACTGGCATTCGCAGGCGCGCGAGCGCACAACCGCTTCCTGGTCGAGCTGTGCGCGGAAAGTCCCGAGCGCCGGGCCGGTATCGGCCTCGTTCCGATCACACACGACATCGAGCGTGCGGTCGCCGAGATCGAATGGCTCGCCGACAAGCCCGGCATCGGCGGGATCATGGTGCCGACGATGTGGCGCGACCGCCTGCCGTACAACCACCCCGCATACGACCCTGTGTGGGCCGCGTGCCAGGCCGCCGCGCTCCCCGTGCACACGCATTCGGGCGAAGCGCCGCGCGAGGAGATGAACGAATTCATCGGCATCTATCTCGCCGAAGTCGTGTTCTGGACCCACCGGCCGATCTCGCACCTCCTGTTCAGCGGCGCGTTCGAACGCTTCCCCGGTCTGAAGTTCGTCGTGACCGAAGGCGCGTGTTATTGGGTCGCCGACATGAAGTGGAAGTGGGACCAGTACCTCGGCGGCGGGCACACGACCAAGAAGATGGCCGCGCTCATGAAGGGAATCCTGTCGAAGCTTCCGTCGGAATACTTCGGCACGAACATCTTCGTCGGTGCGTCGACGATGTCGAAAGAAGAGATCCGCCGCCGCCACACCATCGGCTGTGACGTTGCGATGTGGGGTACCGACTACCCGCATCCCGAAGGCACCTGGCCGAACACGATCGCACGGCTGCGCAGCGATTTCGGTGACGTTCCGGTCGGAGACACCCGCCAGTTGCTCGGAGAGACCGCGGCGAAGTGTTACGGCTTCGACCTCGAAGCCCTCCGCCCGATCGCCGAGCGGGTCGGCCCCACCCCGGTCGATCTGGGCCAGGATCCGACCCGGGTCACGACACCCGAAGACCTCCGGCACGCGCAGTGGTGGAAGGACGAGTACCAGGTGGCATGGAACGGCTGAGCCGTCCGGGAACAATGGAACGGCTGAGCCGTCCGGGAACAATGGAACGGCTGAGCCGTCCGGGTCACCAGGACTTGATGACCTGCTCGGGGTCGAACGCGTTGCAGGTGGAGTCGCTCGGGTAGTCGCTCGGGTCGAGCGGTACGAGCACGTCGCCGACAGTCGGGCCGATCACGTCGCCGACGGGGCGGAGCACCTCGAGGTCGAAGCCGTAGACCTCGGCCGCGGTCGTCTCGAGCATCATCCGCGTCTCTTCGGGCGGACACGGGGCGAACGCGCACCGCAGCGCTTCGGTGGTGTACGGGTACGAGCCCTCGGAGTGGGGGTAGTCGGCGCCCCACATGATGCGGTCGACGCCGACCTCATAGCGCAGCTCGCTCTCGGACGGCCGCAGGAAGCTCGCGCCGACCCAGAAGTTGCGATGGAAGTACTCACTCGGCGTCATCGACAACGCTCCGGCGACGGCACCGAAGAACACGGCCTCGGCCGCGCCGCCGTGCGTCATGCGCCGGTGGAACCAATCGAGCGTCTCGATACCGCGCGGAATCCACGCGGTGCCCTGCTCGGTCAGGACGACTCGCAGGCCGGGGTGACGCTCGAGGACGCCGCCGAAGATGAGATGCCACACGGCGCGATGCGAGAACCACGCGAGCTCGATCAACATGATCGCCCGCGCGGCCTCGTGGTCGCCGAAGTCGGGCAGGCCGCTGCCGCTGTGAACGTTCAACACGACGCCGAGCTCTTCGCACAGATCCCAGAGCGGCTCGTAGACCGGGTCCCACAAGGGCGCGATCGCCGAGTTCGGCGGCACGTTCGGCAACAAGATGCCGCCGAACACGTCGATGTTCTCCTTCGCCCAGCGAACCTCGGCGAGCGCGTCGTCGACGTCGTTCAAGAAGATCTGCGCGAGCCCGGCGCGCCGGCCGGGGGCGGCGCCGCAGAAGTCGGCCATCCAACGGTTGTGCGCCTGCAGACCCGCCCAACGATGTTCGTAGTCGAGCGCAGTCGGCTCGAGTGCCGTGAGATTGCCCTGCGCGAAGAAGGGCGGCACGGTGTTCGGAAACAACACCTCGGCCGCGAGCCCCTGCGACTCCGTCTCCTTCAGGCGCCGCTCACTGTCCCAGTTGCGGTACGCAGTCGGTGCCTGCAGGTCGGCGTAGGGATTGACGTAGGCGGCGGCCCAGGCGTCGAACTCGTCGTGCCGAGCGCGAGGCAAGGTACGGCTTGTACTCGTGCAGTTCGGCACCGGCGTGACCGTCGACGGAGATGACCGTGTACCTGCTCGACAGATCCCTCGACAGATCCGATGCTGGACCGCGCACGTCACCCTCCGCGATGGACTCGGAAGGAGACGCTACCCCGCCGCGTCCGGCTCCGGAACGGCGACCGGAGCGACGACCTCGTGCGCCTGCGCGTCGAGACGCGTCCGGAGCTCGGTAATCGGGAGGGCCTTGGCCCAGAGGTAACCCTGGGCGCGCGGGCAGCCCATCTCGATGAGCAAGCGGGCTTGTTCCGGTGTCTCCACACCCTCGGCGACCACGTCCAGTCCGAGATCTTCGGCCAGGGCGATCACGCGGCGGACGATGGCGGCATCGCGCGGGTCGCGGGTGAACTCGCAGATGAACGTACGGTCGATCTTGACCCGGTCGATGGTGAGTGATCGCAGCAGCGTGAGCGACGAATGGCCCGTGCCGAAGTCGTCGAGCGCGACCTTGACCCCGAGTGCGCGAGCCGCCGCGATCTCGCGTTCCGCCGCGGCGACGTCGGGGAGCACCGCGGTCTCGGTGATCTCGAGCCCGATCAGATTCGGGTCGCAGCCGGTACGCTCGAGGAGTTCGGCGAGTTGCCGTGCGGGCATGCCACGCGCCAAATGCGTGGCCGAGACGTTGCACCAGATCCGGAAATCGTCGGTGACGCCGGCGCACGCGAGGTCCTTGCGCGTGTTGACCGCACTCGCCACGATCGCGTCGTCGAGCGCGAACACGAGACCGGTCTCCTCTGCGAGCGGGACGAACTTCCACGCATCGAGAACCCCCCGCTCGGGGTGCTGCCAGCGCGCCAGAGCCTCGGCCCCGACGTAGCGACCGTTCCGGAGATCGACCTCCGGCTGGAACCACGCGACGATCTGTTGCCCGGCGATGCCGGCGCGCAACGCGTGCTCGTCGTCGAGCCGCGACTCGATCGCGGCCCGCAGTTTGATGTCGAAGATCTCGATGCGGTTGCGGCCCGTCTGCTTGGCCCGGTACTGCGCGGCATCGGCGAACGAAAGCAACGACTCCGCGTCGTCGGTGGTGTCGAGGTTGGTCGCGACACCGATGCTGGCCGACATGTTGATCGACCGCCCTCCGACCTGGAACGGTTCGACGAAGGCCTGGAGAACACGCTCGGCGATGACCACTGCTTCGCCATTGCTGCGAAGCTTGTCGAGCAGCATCGTGAACTCGTCGCCGCCGAGGCGTGCCAACACGTCGGTGGTCCTCAGCATGAGGCGGACCCGCTCCGCGATCTGGATGAGGAGCATGTCGCCGGTGGCGTGCCCGAGCGAGTCGTTGACGACCTTCAGTCGATCGACGTCGAAGTACAGAACACCCACGATGGTTCCGTGTTGGCGCGGCGCCCGCCACCGCGCGCTGCAAGGTATCGACGAACGCGGCGCGGTTCGCGAGCCCGGTCAACTCGTCGCGGAGTGCACGCAGCGTGAGTTGCTCGTTGGCCTCGCGCAGGCGGGCGTTGGCCTCGTCGTTGTGCTCACGCAGCTGAAGCTCGCTGACGACGACTGCGTGCACCTCGAAGTGCAGAGATGTCATGACGATGAAGTAGATCGGGACCGCGAGACCGAGCAGCCGGGTCACGCGGTCGCCGGACATCGCGAAGGCGAGGCCGACGGGTACGAGCATCGGGAGCTGCGACGCGTAGAAGTAGACACGGCGGGCCGCGGTTCCCACCACGTAGGTCGCCGAGACACCGCAGACGAAGAGCAGGTACACGGCGCGCAGCTCGACGTTCTGCGAGCTGGGGAGGGCAAAGACCGCCGGCGTCCCCCACGCGACCCCGACCAACATCGTGCAGATCAGGCCCAGCGTGTAGTGGGTCAGAACCTCGCCCCGCCGTCGCCGGCGCAAGTACCAACCGGCGCACGCCATGGTGACGACGTCGGCGATCGACACGAACACGACGAAACTGATCCGGCGCGAATCGGGGACCGAACTCCCCAGGATCAGAGCCAACAGGGTCGACGCCGGTATGCCCAGGAGCGAGCTGCGCCAGAGCGCGCGCATCACTTGATCGAGGCACGCGGCGCGCGCCGCGACGCTCAGCTGCTTGTGGGTCACGCGAGCGATATCGGGAGACCGAGGCTGGCCCTTGACGCCCGATGACGGCTACGCGGGCACCGAGTGCCGGGCATGACCCGATCGCGGCTTTGCGCCGCATCGGCGCGCCCGCCGCGAGATCAGCGATCGCCGAACGGCTCCACCCGGACGAGTTGATCGAACCAATCGGATTCGGCCAGCGCGAGGTGCAGCTCGAGCGCGTCGACGGCGTGGATCGGCGAGCCTTGGTAGCGGGGACTCGGTTTGGGCAGGGTCCAGAGCTCGACGGGCAGCCCGGCGGCCAACGCCGAGAGCGCGAGCGATTCGGGAGTCGTGTCCACGAAGGTGGTGTCGCACTGAGAGCAACGCGCCCGGTAGGACCAACTCTGATCGTCGACACAGTTGCGGACCACGACCGATGCGGCCGGGACGCGGACCACGCCGCACTCCGGACAGGTGACCCGCACCCAGTGGGAGACGCCCTCGTCGGCAGTCCTCGAGCGTTCCACCGGTCGGGTGCTCGCACCAGGTCGGGCTCGTCTCGGTCCACGCGAATGACGCATCGGCATGATCTTGCCTTTCGATCGGATGGCGCGCCCCGGAACGCGGGTGCCACGACGAGCATGCGGTGCGGGCGTGACGCGCCCGTCACCTGGTGGTGACCGGATTCAGCCCGCCCGGGAGATCGCCGCTTCGACCCCGTTGCGCACGATCTCCTTGGGCCGTACCGACTGGGCTACCGCGTCGTCGTACGACACCCGGCCCGCGGCGACCAGTTCGTTCAGCGACGACTCGAGGGTGGCCATGCCTTCGCCACGCCCGCTACGGATCACGTTGCGCAGCTGGTGCGTGCGGCCGTCGCGGATCAGGTTGCGAACCGCGTCGTTCGCGACCAGCAGCTCGAACGCGGCGATGAGACCGCCGCCGGTCCTCGGGAGCAGCCGCTGCGAAACCACCGCCGCGAGCGACGCCGCCAGTTGTACCCGGATCTGGGTCTGGCGCTCCGGCGGGAACACGTCGGAGATGCGGTCCAACGACTGCGACGCGTCGTTCGTGTGCAGGGTCGCGAACACCAGGTGACCGGTCTCGGCGAGGGTGAGCGCGAACTGGATCGTCTCGGGATCGCGCATCTCGCCGACCAGGATCACATCGGGATCCTCTCGCAGCGCGGAACGGAGCGCCTGCGCGAACGACGGCGTGTCGACGCCCACTTCGCGCTGATCGATCGCGGCGACGCGGTGCCGGTGCGTGTACTCGATGGGATCCTCGATCGTGAGTATGTGTACCGGACGACGGGTGTTGATGAGCTCGATCATCGACGCCAGGGTGGTCGACTTCCCCGATCCCGTCGGTCCGGTGACGAGGACGAATCCCTGCTTGAAGTCACATGCCGCGGAGAGCATCGGCGGGATGCCGATCTCTTCGGGGGACGGGACGGCAAGCGGGATCGCGCGGACCGACATCGCGAGCTCCCCGCTGCGAAAGAAGCAGTTCGCTCGAAACCGGTACGTGTCCGCGTACACGAAGGAGAGGTCGAGATCGCGTTCCTCGTGCAGCCGATCGCGCAACTCGTCGGAGAGCAGGGCTTCGATCATCTCCGCGGTGTCGCCGGCGCGCAGCGTCGGCGCGCCCTTCATGGGGACGAGCCGGCCGTCGACGCGCACGCGTACCGGCGATCCGGGGGTGATCAGGAGGTCGGTTCCCTTCAGTCGGATGACCTCCTTGAGGTACATCTCGATTGCATCGACCCTGACTCCGATGAGCGTCATTCGCTGTGTTCTCGTCTCTCGGCGTCACGTCCCGGAAGGAGATCGCGCTCCTCCCGGGACGATCGGCGGAAGGTCTACGGACAGCTGGCGGCGTAAATGCCGGTCAGGTGGTCGTACGTCGGCGTGAAGTTCGACGCGGTTCCGACTCCGCTCGAGATGAGCTTTGCGGCCAGCAGTTGGGTGAACAGGTCGGCAACCGCCGGGCCCGGGGGATACGAGACGCTCCCACCGTTCGCGTAGTAGGCCTGCGTGGCGGTGTTGATCGTCCGCACCTCGATCTTGCACGCACTCGACTTACTCGAATTCGTGATGCCGCCCACCGCGAACACGACGACCGCGGCGAGAATGCCGAGGATCACGATCACGACGAGCAGTTCGACGAGGGTGAACCCTCGCTCGATCAGGTTCTTGTCTTCAAAGTTCATACGACTTCGCACGTGAATAGCCTCCTGATGTGGCAGCAGCAGCTGCTACCGGATGAGATGAGCTTCGAGCCGGCACGCGGCTCAGGGTTCGGCGCCGTGCCCCACCACCTCCCTGTCACGTTTGGGCACCCGCGGCGATCTCCTCACTTGAGATTCACGACCGCGGGCGCGGAGTAGATGCCGTACATCGCCTGCACGAGCGCGACCGCGACGAACCCCACGACGAGACCCATGACGACGATGACCGCGGGCTCGAAGAGCGTCGTGAGCCTCTTGAGCTTGTACTCGAGCTCGCGCGAGTAGTAGTCGGACGCGTTTTCCAGCTGGACGTCGAGCGTTCCGGTGTTCTCCCCGACCCGCATCATCTGGATGGCCGCTTCCGGGAAGAGGCCGGTGTCGCCGATCGGTCCGGCGAGCCCTTCGCCTTCGAGCATGCGTACCTGCGCGACCTGCAATCCCTCTTCGAACACACTGTTGTTCGCGCCCTGGATCGCCGCCGCCATCGCATCGGGAAGGGGCACTCCCGCGCGCGACATCGCACCCAGGATGCGAGTGACCCGTTCTACGACGGAGTAGAGGGCGATCACCTTGATCAGCGGGAGGTGGAGGGTCATGCGATTGCGGACGCGGCGCCCCGCTCGCGTCTTCCACCCCCACATCACGACCGCGCCGATCGCCGCGAACGCGAGGAGATAGACCCACCAGTACGTCTTGGTGAAGTTCGCCAGGCCGATGAGCATCCGCGTCGAGAGCGGCAACTTGGCCCCGAGCCCGCTGAAGAAGGTCGCGAACTTCGGCAATACCCACACGGCCAACGTCGCGACCGGTAACGACCGCCATGACGAGCACGACCGCGGGATACGCGAGCGCCTGGTTGACACGACTCCGGGTCTCGAGGTCGCGCTCGAGGTAGTTCGAGACCTGGACGAGCGCGAGGTCGAGGCGACCCGTCATCTCCGCGGCCTTGACGATTCCCAGGTAGTACGGAGGGAACAACTCCGCGTTCCGCGCGAGCGCGTCGGAGAACTGGGCGCCCTGGGTGATCGCCTCACTGGCTTCGGCGAGCACCTCCTGCCAATGGCGGTTGGTCGTCGACCGCGCGATGACCTGGAGCCCGTCGGTGAGTGAGATGCCGGCCGCGACGAAGGCGGCCATCTGCCGCGAGAAGTTCATGATGTCGGCCCGCTTGACGCGCTGCTTGGTCACTTCGATCGAGAACAGGCTCTTGCGGGCCCGCTTGATCTTTTGGACCTCGAGGTTGCGGACCAGCAACGCGTCGCGCGCGAACGACTCGCTCACCGCGTCGAGCTCGTCCTTCACCTTGGTGCCGTCGGCGGTGACGGCGGTATACCGGAAGCGTGACATTCGACAGTCCTTCGCGCTAGAGCACGTACACGGTGCGGAGCACCTCGGAGATGGTGGTGAGGTCGTTCTCCACGAGACCCACGGCCTGGTCGCGTAGCGTCCGCATGCCCACGGACGGCGCCGGCCTCGCGCAGCGCGGTCAGCGACGCCTGCGAGACGACGAGCTCCTTCAGATCGTCGGTGATCGGCAGCACCTCGTAGATCCCGACCCGGTCGTAGTAGCCGGTCTGCCCGCAGGCATTGCACCCGCCACCCTTGACGAACTCGGTCTTGTCGGACCGGCCGCCCGAGGCGTCGTAGAACGCGCGCTCCTCGGGCGTCGGCACGTACGGCCGGCGGCAGCTCGTGCACACCTTTCGGATCAGCCGCTGACCGACGACCCCGAGCAACGACGACGCGACGATGAAGGGCTCGATTCCCATGTCCATGAACCGGTGCAGCGCGCTCGTCGCGTCGGTGGCGTGCAACGACGACATGACGAAGTGCCCGGTCATAGCCGCTTGAACGGCGATACGCGCGGTGTCGACGTCGCGGATCTCGCCCACGAGGATCGCGTCGGGATCCTGGCGCAGGATCGACCGCAGACCGGTCGCGAACGTGACGCCCGCGAGCGGATTGATCTGGATCTGGTTGATCGAGGGGAACACGTACTCGACGGGATCCTCGATCGTCATGATGTTGATCTCTTCGCGATCGATCTCCGCCAGCGTCGCGTACAGCGTGGTCGTCTTGCCCGATCCGGTGGGTCCGGCGCAGATCACCATCCCGTACGGCGACTTGATGAGTCGGTCGTACTCCGCGTAGCTCTCGTCCGACATGCCGAGTTGTGCCAGCGTCAACAGGGCGCGGGTCCGATCGAGCAGTCTCATGACGCACGTCTCGCCGAAAACGGTCGCCGTCGTCGACACGCGCACGTCGAGCTCGTGAGATTCGACGTTGAGCTCGATCTGGCCGTCTTGCGGGCGCCGCCGCTCGACGATGTTCATGTCGGCCATGACCTTGATCCGGCTGACGAGCGGCGTGGCCATCGACACGGGCAGCGACAACACCTCGTGCAGCGCGCCGTCGGTCCGAACCCGGACGCGCACGCGGTCCTGCTGCGGCTCGACGTGAACGTCGGACGCACGGTCGCGCACGGCCTGCTCGAAGATCAGATTGACGACCTTGACGATCGGAGCGTTCGCGTCGACCGCGATCTCCACGTCGGACATGCCGACGAGCCGACCGCGCTCCTCCGATCGCTGTTCGAACTCCTTCGAGCGCGCCACTGATCTCGGTCTGGTTGACGTAGGCGCGCTCGATCGCGTACGCGACGTCGGCGGGAGGCGCGACGAGCATTCGCACCGGCGCGTGGAGCAGCGCGATCAGCTTCGCCTGCAGTTCGTGATCGAGCGGGTCGGAGATGACGACCTCGATGCGTTCGCCGACCTTCCGCAGCGGCAACACGCCGAGTGTGCGTGCCTGTTCCTCGGTGAGCAGCCCGACGATGGCGATGTCGGGCGCGCGCGCGAGATGTCGACCGCTTCGAGGCCGGACTGTTCGGCGAGCGCGGAGCTCAGGATCCGTTCCGAGATGACCCCGAGCTCGACGAGGATCTCCCCGAGGCGCTTACCGCCCGAGGTCTGCGCCCCGAGCGCGTCGCGAAGTTGTTGGCCCGAGAGATCGCCGCGCTCCACGAGGAGCGCGCCGAGCGGAGTGACGACCTCTTCTCCGTCAGCGGCCGCAAGGTCGAGGGGCGCCGCACCGTTGCTCGCGTCCTCGGGATCCGGCGTGCCCTTGATCACCTGTAGCTCGCCACTCATGACATCACCAGGTCGTTCGTCAACGTAGAAAGGAAGTGGGATCGCGACCGCCGGAGAAGCGAAAGGCGCTTCCCGTGCGGATACCGCGAGTGTCTGCCGCCGCGCGTGACGGGTTCGTGACCGCTCCGCAACGAGACCGGATTTCCGCGGCCCGCTCCGGCCGCGCCGCTCATCCGACGAGCATGAAATCGATCGCGGCCGCCGGCGCCGTCGAACCGAAGAACTTCGCGGTCCCGAACGAAGCGATCGAGCCGTCGAGACCGAGTAGGTAGTAGCCGTCGTTCGACGAGATCGCCCGCATGCGCATCGTCGGCGCGTACGACCCTCCGGTAAGACCGCGGAGACTGGGCAAGCTGCCTTCGAAGGGAACGTTGAACGCGAAGATCCCGCCGTCCGACGCCACCAGCCAGTAGCCGCGTCCGTCGGTCGACGCGGCCATCGACGTCACCGGCGCCGACAGCGTCATCGACCCGGTCGAACCGTGGAACCTCGCGTCGCCGAACGAGAAGACCCCACCGTCGGCGGCGACGAACCAGTATCCCCGCCCGCTCTTGGTGATCGCCAGGTCGAGCACGCGTGCATTGAGATGCATGCCGCCGGTCGAGCCGTAGAACTTCGCATCGCCGAAGGAAAAGACTCCGCCGTCGGCGGCGAGCAGGATGTAGCCGCGGCCTGATGGCGTCGCGGCCATGCCCACGATCGGAGCGTTGAGCGCGATCTGGTTCATGCCGCCGTAGTACCGGGCGTCACCGAACGCGTACACGGCTCCGTTCGCCGTCGCGAGCCAATACCCGCGGCTGGTCGCGGTACGCGCCGACGCAACGGTCGCGGGGCTGCCGACCGACGCGCTGCCGTAGAACGCGGCGCGACCGAACGCACTGACACTGCCGTTGGGACCGACGATCCAGTACCCGTTGCCCTTGGTGCCGTAGCCCCTGGGCCGTGGCATGGCCGCGAGAACTGCCGCGGCCGGGTCGATGAGGCCGTGCCCGAACGAGGGATCGACACCCGGTGCGCCCGCGTCGCGCGCGGTCGATTCGAGGATCGCCGTCACCGCGGCCGGCGAGAGCGAGCGATTCTCCGAGATGATCAGCGCGGCCTCGGCCGACGCGTACGGCGTCGCCATCGACGTACCGCTGGCCACTGCGTAGCTGTTCGACGACGTCGACCACGTCGACAAGATGTTGCTCCCCGGCGCGCTCACGTCGACGTAGCCGGCGATGTTCGAATACGTTGCACGGGAGAGGCTCTCGTCGAACGCGCCGACCGCGATCGCTTCGGGATACGCGCTGGGATACACCGCGACATTGCCGCTCGCGCCATTGTTTCCCGCGGCGGCGAGTACGACCGTTCCCTTCTTGAGCGCGTACTGCATCGCGATCTGCATGCCGGCCGACGGCCCGCCGCCGAGGCTCAGATTGATGACCTTGGCGCCGTGATCGGTTGCCCAGATGATCCCGGCGGCGACGTTCGACGACACGCCACTTCCACTCGCGTCGAGCACGCGTACCGGGAGTATGTGCACGCCCGGCGCCGCGCCGGCGATACCGCGACCGTTGTTGACGCGCGCCGCGATGATTCCGGCCACGTGCGTACCGTGGCCGTCGGGGTCGTAGCGCCCGTCGCGACCTCCGTCGATGTAGTCGATACCGGGGAGCACGACCGCGCCGAGGTCTTCGTGGGCCGCGTCGACACCGGTGTCGATCACCGCGACCGTCACCCCCGCGCCGCTCGTCGCCGTCCACGCCCTCTCGAACGACGTCTGATCGAGGGCCCACTGCCGCGAGCGCAGAGGATCGTTCTCGCCCGCGGTCGCGAGGGTGCGCACGGGAACGTCCGTCTCGACGCTCAACACCCGCGCGCCTGACGCAATGACCGCGTTCGGGCGCAGACCGACAGCCGCTCCACCCCGCACGACGGTCAGGTCACCGTTCGGTTGTTGCACGAGCGACCACAGGCGCTGCACCGCTGCCGGCGTGGTGCTCGGACCCGCTGAAGGCGACGTCGTCGAAGCCTCGGGATGGGTCGCCCCGGTGTTCTTGAAGGAGGTCGTACTTCCGTGCCGCACCAGATTGCCGACGACGAAACCCGCCACCGCAATCGCGATCGCCGCGACCACCGCCAAAATCGCGACGGACGTCTTGCGGCGCGCGGCCTTGCGAGAACCCATGGTTGTTGCTCCGATGCGAACGCCCGGCCCTGCGGAAAGCGGGCGCCCGGTAGCGTCCTCATCACCGTCGTCTCGGAGCGTGACCGGATCGTCACGAACGGCTAGTTCTCGCGAGACGCGGTCGACCACGCGCCGTTCGTTGCGGGCAACTACGCAATGTTTGCGGTAACAAGCGGATTCGCCCGGCTTGCCGCGGTCATATGTTCGCGGTATAGCGCGTCGTCCAGACCCCGCGATTCGTTCCGTTTGTGGTTCACACCAAGGAGCGACGACGCATGGGGCCATGGGACCGGGGGGGCTCGTCGGCGACGTCCTCGCCAGCGGCGCCGCTCGACGAGAATCGGCTCCGGGCCGTGCTCTCGAGCCTGCGAGACATCGTCATCGTCCGCGATGCCGATGGTTTCGTCACCTACTGCAGCCCGTCGATGTTCGCGGCGCTCGGCTACGAGCCCACTGAGGTCGAGGGAACGAGAGAACGCGACCTCATCAACCCGGACGACCTGACCGCACGCGATCTCCTCGTCGCGGGGTCGGGGCCCGAGAGCGCGCCCCTCGCACCCATCGAGGTCCGGATGCGCGATCGCGCCGGCGGCTGGCACTGGTTCGAGGTGCTCGAGACCAATCGCCTCGACGATCCCGACATCCGCGGCATCGTGACGAACGCGCGTGACGTCAGCGCCCACCGGGCCGAAAGCGCCGCCCTCCTCGAACGGAGCCTGCGGGACCCGCTCACCGGGATCCCGAATCGCCTCGCGCTCGCGGAACGACTCGACGTCGCAGTCGCGCGAGCAACGCGATCGCGCAATGTCATGGCGGTGCTCTTCTGCGACCTCGACGACTTCAAGCTCGTGAACGACGGCTACGGCCACGCGTTCGCCGATCAGGTCATCGTCGAGGTCGCGCGGCGATTGGACCGTCTGCAACGGAGGACGGACACCGTCGCGCGCGTCGGCGGTGACGAGTTCGTCGTCGTCGTCGACGGACTCCACAACGTCGACGAATCCACTGCGATCGCGCAACGCATCCACGCGGCCATCGAGGAACCGATCCTGGCGGACGGCCGGCAGTGCCGGATCACGGTCAGCATCGGGATCGCGACCTTCGACGGCAGTTCGGGCGACCTCACCGATCCGGCGACGCTCCTGCGCAACGCCGACACGGCCATGTACCGGGCCAAACAACAAGGTCGGGCCGTCTGGCATCGATTCGACGATCGGCTCGCCGCCGACGCGTTGCGCCGGTCGGCACTCGAACTGGATCTCGCGCCCGCGCTCGAGCGGGGCGAGTTCGTCTTGCACTACCAACCAATCCACGAGCTCACCCATCACAGCATCGTGGGCGTCGAGGCATTCCTGCGCTGGGAGCACCCGGAGTACGGCTTCTTGCGCCCCGAAGAGTTCCTCGAGATCGCCGAGCAGACCGGCATGATCGTCCCGATCGGCGCCTGGGCGATGCACGCCGCGTGCACGCAAGCGCGCTTGTGGCACGACGCGGGCTGGCCGGGCTGGCTGTCGGTGAACCTCTCGGCCCGCGAGCTCGCCGAGCCCCATCTCGCCGACACCATCACCGAGATACTCGACGAGACCGGCGTCGCGCCGGAGCGCCTCTGGCTCGAGTTCCCCGAAAGCGTCTTCATGCGCGCCAGCCCCGCGTCCGCGGTCGAGCTCAAGACGCTGCGCGCGCTCGGCGTGCACATCGGCGTCGACGATTTCGGCAGCGGGCATACGCCGTTGCCGAAGCTGCAACAGCTGCCGACCGACTTCTTGAAGATCGACCGTGCGTTCGTCGCCGACCTGACGTCCGGGGGCGAGATCCATCCCGCCGGCTGCAACATGGTCGCCGCGCTCGTGCAGGTCGGCACCACGCTCGGGCTCTCCGTCATCGCCGAAGGCATCCAATCGGAGAAGGAGAGCAGCCTCCTCGTTGAGTGCGGGTGCACACTGGGGCAAGGCGAGCTGCTCGCGCGGCCGATTCCCGCCGGCCGGAACGCGACGATCGAGCGCCGCCGATGAGACAGTCCGAGACCGTGTTCCCGCCGGTGCTCACCGGGCTCGACCTCGATCACGAGGGTCGCATCCTGCGCTCGCGGCCACCGGCAATCGAGATCCTCGGGTCGGACGCTGCGAACATCGTCGGAGAGTTCGCGAGTGATCTCTTCGTCGCCGACGACGCGCTGTCGGCACGCGCGCTCGTCCACCGCGCCTCCCGCGGAGCCACCCTGGAACCCGTGCTGCTCCAGCTGCGGCGGATCGACGGGTCCGAGGTCGTGGTCGCCGTCTCGGCGTACGGCTCGGAGTACGGGATCGAGGTCCGGATCCGCGAGAGCGACCCGGCCGAGTGCGTCGCGTTCCACGCGAACGCCGGGAACCGGGCCCGCTTCGACCCGCTGACCGGCTTGCCGAATCGCTCACTGTTCTCGGAGCGGGTCGCGATCGCGCTCGACTCGGGCCCGCAGATGCTGGTCTTGATCGACATCGACCACTTCCGGCATCTGGTCACGGCCCTCGGGAACCGGATCGCAGATCGAGTCCTCGTCGAAGTCGGTGACCGGTTGGTCGCCGGCCTGGGTGCAACGGGGTCGGTCGGGCTGTCCGGTGGCCAGTTCGCGGTGGTCGTGGCGGCCGACTCGATCCCGGGCGGGATCCCGGCGCTCATCAACCGCGTTCGCGACGCGATCCGCGGGCCGGTGGTCGCGAACGGCGACACCGTCTCGTTCAACGCCTGCCTCGGAGTCGCGATCTCGTCGACGTGCACCGAAGCGCTGTTCGCCGACGCCGAAGGTCGCGCTCGCGCAGGCGAAGTCGCTCGGCCCGGGGCACGACGCGATCTTCGATCCCGCGTTCCGGCGACGGGCCGTACGCCAGATCGAGCTCCTGAGCGACCTCGAGCACGCGATCGCGGCCGACGAGCTCCGCCTCGAGTACCAGCCGATCGTCGAGCTCGCGACCGCCACGGTCGTCGGATACGAGGCACTCGTGCGATGGCAACACCCGGTACGCGGGCTCCTCGCGCCCGCCGACTTCCTCGGGCTGGCCCAGCAAAGCGACGCCGGCGCGGCCATCGACGAATGGGTCCTGACCGAGGCGTGCCGCCGGGCCGCGCAGTGGACGGGTCCCGGAACACCGAAGACCATCTGCGTGAATGTCGCGCCGGAACGATTCGCGCTCGACGGGTTCGTGCCGAGCGTCGAACGCGCACTCGAGACCACCGGACTCGATCCCGCCCGGCTCGTGATCGAGCTCATCGAGTGGAGCCTGCTGGCCGAGCTCCACGCCGCCCGCCGGACGCTCGCCGGGCTCAGGTCGCTCGGCGTGCGGGTGGCGCTCGACGACTACGGCACCGGCTACTCGTCGCTCGCCGACGTCGCCGCCCTCCCGGTCGACGAGCTCAAGATCGACGCCAGCTTCGTCGCCGGGCTCGGCTCGGACCGGGCCCAGACCGCCATCGTGCGCGCCATCGTCGGGCTCGGGCACGCGCTCGGCATCGCGGTCGTGGCCGAAGGCGTCGAGACCGCCGCACAGGCGTTCGCGCTCCGCGCCCTCGGCTGCGAGTTCGGCCAGGGATTCCATTTCGGTCATCCGGCCGCCGACCCCGTTCTCTGTGGGAGGACGTAGATGCCCGACAAACTCGATGTCGCCGTCGTGCGCGGCGCCGGAACCGACTTGGAGCTGTCGGTCCTCGGCAGCTTCCAGTTCCGCGCCGGCGACGTCAGCCCATCGCTGCCGAGCGGCTCCCAACGTCTTCTCGCGCTGCTCGCGCTCCGGGACCGCTCGATGACGCGGCTCATGGTCGCCGGCACACTGTGGCCGGAATCGACGGAGCAGCACGCGTCGGCGAGCCTGCGCTCCGCCCTCACCCGCCTGCGCGGCGACGCGCGCGCTGCGGTCAACGTCGCCGATCTCGACCTGAACCTCGCCTCGGACGTCATCGTCGACATCCGGGAGTCGAAGGAGTTCGCGCACCGACTGCTCGAACCCGACCCTCCTCGGCTCAACCCCGAAGCGACGGCCTCGGCGATCATCTCGTTGTCGGCGGACCTGCTCCCCGACTGGTACGAGGAGTGGGTGCTGATCGAGACCGCGGAGTGGCGCCAGCTCCGGCTGCACGCGCTCGAAGCGATGGCCGCGAACCTTGCCACCGAAGGCCGATGGGCCGAGGCGATCAGCGCCGCGCAGGCGGCGATCCGCGGCGAACCTCTCCGGGAGACCTCGCACGCGGCGTTGATCCGCGTGTTCCTCGCCGAAGGCAACCAGACCGAGGCGCTCGGCCAGTTCGAGCGCTATCGCAGCTTGTTGTACGACGAGCTCAAGATCCAGCCGACCCCGATCATCACCGACCTCGTCCGACAGGTCGGGCGCCGGAGCACCGATCGCTAGAGACGTCGCGCGCACGGTCGTCATTGACCGACGAGCACACGCTCCAGCTCGGGGCGGATCTCGAACAGGATCTGGCTGACACGCGATTCGGAGATCCCGAGCTCGGCGCCGATCTCGTCCATCTTCACGCCCGCCATCCGCTGCGAGATGATCCACCGCGTCCGTGTCGGCATGCGCTTCGTCGCGTACCGGAAGGCGTCGGCCGCCTCGACCTCGGCGAAGGCCGGATCACCTTCGCCGATCGTCTCCAACCGGAGGTCGAGTACATCGGCGTCGTTGATGTTGGCGCGGCGCTCGAAGTTCTTCCCGTCGGGCCGGCCCGAACGCCGGCGCATCGCGTCGATGAGCCGGAACTTCAGGTTGCGGTTCACGTACTTGAGCCAAGGCGATTCCGGACGGTAGGTATCGGCCAGGTTCAACAGTCCGGCCAACGCCTCGGCCTCGATCTCCTCGCGCAGCCCGAAGATCCCATGGTCTCGGCAGTACGTGCTGACGATCAACTTGGCGAGGGGAATGGCCTCTTCGACCAACTGGTTGCGACGAGTGACGTCGGCGGGCGGCGCGATCGGGAGGGCATCGTGGGCAAGCGTGAGAGTCATGGCTGCAATACCTTCGGTGCGACATCGGGATCTCGCTTGATGCGAGGTCCTCGACACCCACCGTCGTCGGCCCCCCGTGACCATCGCGTGACCAATCCGTCACTGCGGGTCTCGGTGGCCCGGTAAGCGGCCTAACTACAGGTACTTGGCGCAGTCGTAGCTGGTTTCCGCCACGACCTTGCCGTTGTCCACGTAGCGAACGACCACGTGTTGGGCCGGGCGGACGATCGGCTTCAGGAGTCCCGGAGGCTCGCACGCGACCTTGATCCGGCCGCTCGAGAGTTTCGTCAGCCCCGTGGCGGCGGCGGCCGTCACCGTCTGGGTCGGGAGTCCCGCCGCCCGCGCCGCGCTGACGTCGACGTTCACCGTCGGATCCGGTTTGCGCAGCGGTGAACCGGTGTACTGCGGACGGAACGAGATCGGCAGCAGCGCCCACAGATAGAGCAGGCCCGGAAGCATCACCGCATAGCGCAGTACCCGTTTCACGCCCGCCAGTGTCCCATCCGCAGGCACCGAGTTGGTGGCAAACGCGTTTCGACCGCCCAGTCTCTCTACAGTTTGGGGCGATGAGGGGCGACGGGACCGGCCGCGACTCGACGAGCATCGGCGCCCTGACGCGCAAGGATCGCTACCGCGAGGCCGCCCTCCACCAAAAGATCAACGACTCCTACCGGAGCCTTGCGACGACGTCTTCGACACGCCGGCGCCGCCGCCACCTGCGGGCCGCACACCGCCACGAGCGCGCGCTCGTCGCCCAGCGCCGCCGCCCCCAAAGTGCGCTCGTGGCCCTCGCGTTCGCCCTGGTCGCGGCGCTCTTCGCGGATCGCGGCCACCCGAGCGTCGTCGACGCTCGCCGTGATCGTCGCCGCGCTGCTCTTCGTCGACTGGCGAGTCCTGCGGCGGCGGCGGCGCCTCCTCGCCAAGATCTGAGACGGCTTCGATCAGCCCGTGGGCCGTCGGCGGCGGTCGCGCCGCAACGTCCGGCGCTCCCGTTCGCTGAGGCCACCCCAAACGCCGTGCGCGACCTTCAATCGCAGCGCGAACTCCAGGCAGTCACTGCGGACCCGGCAGGCCGCGCAGACCGCCTTCGCGTCGCGTACCGACTCCCCGCGAGCGGGGAAGAAGTCGACCTCGCCTGCGTAGTGCACGCATTCGGCCTCCTGCTGCCAGGTGGGCCCAGGGTCGGCTCCGACGAGTTCGGGCACCTCGAAGTCAGAACCGGAGCGCGGTCTCATGCCACCGATTGTCCGCCCCGACGCCTGTGCGAAAGAAGGGGACAACCGTGTGAGTTGTGTGTTGATAACTGCGTCGACAATCCACAGACCCGCCGACGAGGCACGATGCGCGGGCCGCGGGAGTGGGTGATCAGCGGCCGTCAGCGGCGACGCCGGCCCTCATCCCGACGGCTCCGCGGCAACTTCCCTACACGTTTCCCTCACGTGGTTCACAGGTGATGTTGATGCTCGGCCGGAATACTCCCGGCAGGTCTCGGATCTCGGTCGGTCCCTTCGCACCCCGCCCCGCAAGGGGACCGATCGAGGCCGAGCACCTGCCGACTCCCCCATGCGGCCTCGTCGGCCGCAGACAGGTTGCCCCACGTGCCCGATCTACCCGACGAATACGCGTGGATGCTGCAGGGCAGTTGCCGGGGTGCCAACACGCGCGAGTTCTTCCCGTCCAACGGTCTCGGAGTCGAGGCCGCGCAAAGGGTCTGCCACGGTTGCGAGGTGAAGCAGGAGTGTCTCGAGTACGCGCTCTTGCACCACATCGAGCAAGGGGTGTGGGGTGGCGCGTCGGAGCGGGAACGCCGCCGCATCCTGCGTCAACGCCGGCGAGCGGCCACCTCTCGCGCCTGATGCCGCGTTAGGTCGGCGCGGTAAAGGCGGGACTGTCGACCCACTCGGCTTTGATCAGCGTCCACCAATCCTGGGCGAGCCCGGTCGTGACGTAGTCGTAGGGCAGCCAGCCGTAACCGGCGTCGCCCCAGACCGGCCCCCATGAATTCCGGATCTTGAACGCGCCCTTGGTCGTACTTCCCGAGCTGTTGTTGGTCACGACGAACGCGTCGTCGTAGCCGACCGCGACGACCGCGTGGCCGCCCTCGACCCTCTCTCCGCTCGCGGGAAGCGGGATCTTGCCTTCGGCCGCGGCTTGGTCGATCGAGCTGTAAACCGTGAACCCGAACATCACGGGGAACTTGTGCGCGAGGTATGTCTTGACCTGTTGCACCAGATCGGCAGCGCTCACGCCCGGCGGATCGAGCCGCACGTACTGGATCGCCTTGAAGTTGTCGCCGTAGGCGTAACAGAACGCGGGCGGTTCGGTATCGAGCTGCGCGGGGTCGTAAGGCCAGTACTCCTCGGGCGGGACCCCGAACAGCACGAGCGCCCCCATCGCGGTGCGGATGAACGCACCGCTGTCACCCGTCCAATGCAACAGGTTGCGAGACGTCTTGTACACGAACAGGCGGGAGCCGTCGACATGCTCGCCCTTGGCCCGGCGCTCGAAGTACTCGTAGAGGCCGACGGCCGCGTTCGCGGTACACGATCCGAGCGCGCCCTGATCCTCCACCGGGGAACACCACGGGCTCAGGTCGACGCTCGGCGGGAGCTCCGTGGACGTCACGATGGACGTTCGGGCCAGGAGCGGCTCGACCTGCGCGTGGGCAGGCGTGCGGTCACGGAAATCGGGGAAGTCGGGCAGCCAACCCATCCCCGGCAATCGATACTTCGCAGGCAACCGAACACCTCGGGATCGCAAACAGGGCCTTGAATTGCTACTCGCGGCTCGTAAACGCGTCGTAAAGCCGTCAACGGCGCGCGCCGACGCGGTCAGGCGAACGAATCGGCCTGCGCGAGCACACGTGCGTAACCGCCGCGCGACGCGATTGCCCGGGCCTCGCGTACGCACCGTTCGATCTCGCGCGTGTCGGTGTTCCGACCGCGGGTGTGCAGAACCGCGGCCGTCGAGACGAGTGCTTCGGCGAGCCAGTACGGCGCGTCGAGACGACGGGCGATGGCCACGGCCTCGACGCAATGTTCCAGGGCGGCGTCGAGCCGACCGCGCGCCGCGTCGACCAGGCCCAGCCAATGGTGTCCGGCACCCAACACGGCACCACCGACGCCGAACACCACGACGTGGTGCGCGCAGGGAGCCAGCAGCTCTCCGAACAGCTCCAGCATCTCCCGATCGCCACTCGTCGCGGCGACCCCCGCGAAGAGTGCGACGCCGGCCAGCCAGAAGACGTCGGCCGGCAACCCGGCGCCGTCGGGCCCGACCGTGTCACGCGCCATCGCAATTGCCCGCTCGGTCTGACCATTCTCCGCCAACGCGACCGCGATGAGCGCCGCACCGGCGCGGAACACCGATCCCGCACCGCTCATCTGGCGAAGATCGGCGAGTTCCTCCGCGAGACGGGCCTGGGCGAAGCGCACGACGAATCGCTGCAAGATGAACGCACCCGTCGAGGTCTGCTCGAGTTGGCGGCCGCGCAGCGCGGCCCCGCGTGCGAGTTGTTCCGCCGCGACGAGATCGCCGTGCCATGCGGCCTGGGTCGCACGCAACGCGCTGGCCCAGTAGATGTCACGCGGGCTCCCCGACTCAGCTGCCATGGACTCGTACTCGTCGAGGAGCGCGTCGAACTCTGCGACCATCGCGTTCTCGATGAGGTCGGCGAGGAGCGACCGGTCGATGAGGAGCTGCAAGTCGCGCGGTCCGCCGTCGCGTGCCAGCAGCTTCGACGCCGACGATGCGATCTGCAGGCGCTTCTCGCGGGCCTGCGGTTGGTGCGTGTACCAGCGGTGCAACGCGAGTTGGGCGGTCGCCCGTGCGCCCGGATCGCAGAGGCTTTCGGCCAGCGCGACCGCGTCGTGCGCGAGCCGACCCTCGCGGTCGGGATCGCTGTAATAGAGGTCGGATGCCATCGCGTTCAGGATGTGGACGCGGCGAACGACATCGTCGTGGCCGACGGCAGCCAGGGCCTCCTCGAGCAAGGGCAGCGCGCCGGTACGCAGCTCCGCGGTCGAGATCCACGGACCGTCGGCCGCGAGCGCCACGTCGGCGATCAGCGCGCTGTCGGATGCCTGGCGCGCGGCGTCGGCGGCCGCGTCGAACACCTCGCGCGCACGTTCGAGCCGGCCGTCCTTGGCGTACGCGCGCCCGAGCGCGAGCAACAACGTTGCCGTTCCCGCGTACCCATCGGTCCGGTCGGCCCGCATCCGCACCGTTTCCTCGTACCAGCGCGCCGCTTCGGCGAACGCGAAGCGCTCGGCCGCGTCATCGCCGGCTCGTTGCGCGTACTCGGCCGCCTTCGCGGTGAAGCCCAGCGGCAAGGCCTCACTGAAGTGGCGCGCCAGCTCGACGCACCGGCGAGGAGTCATCTCGCCGGATTGTTCGAGTGCCTCGCCCGCACCTCTATGCAGTTGCATTCGTCGTTCGGGTGCGATCGCCGCGTACACGGCGTTGCGCGTCAACATGTGCGGGAACAGATACCCGTCACCCGCGCCGAAGTCCTCGACGAGCAACCGGGCGGCCAGGCTCTCCTCGAGCGCGTCGAACACCACGGCATTCGAGACTTCGCACATGCTCGCGAGCACGTCGACGGACACGTCGCGGCCGAGCACTGCCGCCGCGTCGAGCACCTCGCGCCCACGATCGGTCAGCCGGTCGAGGCGGCGCTCGACGAGCGCGCGCACGCCGGCCGGCGCGATCGTCGCCAAGGTCTCCGCGAGGCCGCCGTCGGCGTCGAGCTTGACGGGTTCCTCCGCGAGCTCCCGCAGGAGCTCGCGGAGGTAGTACGGGTTGCCGGCCGTGATGTCTTGCAACGATCCCGACGCATCGATGATCTCCGACATCGTCTCCGGCAACGCGGCCGATCGGATCATTGCCCGCACTTCGAGGCCGCCGAACCCGGTGAGCCGCAGTGTGGTCGTGTCGGAGCGCGACGCGAGGTCTTCGATGAGCTCCCCCCGCTCCCCGGTCGATTCGTCGTCGCGCAGGGTCGCGACCAACAAGAGGTGATCGAGCCCCGGATGGCGTTGGAGATAGCGCAAGAGCGCGAGGGTCGGGCGGTCGGCCCAATGCAGGTCTTCGACGACGATCACGATCGGCGACTCCGCGAGACGCTCGAGCGTCGCCGCGATCGCGTCGAACAGCTGGAACTGCGCACCCGGCGCGTTGGAGTCACGCGCGATGTCGCCGGCGGGCGACTCGTTGCCGAGCTCGGGAACCACGAGCCGCAGCACCCCCGGGAGCTCGACCCGTTCGGCTGGATCGAGGCGCTGCACCAGCGCGCGCAGGATCTCGGCGACCGGCTGGTAGTCACCGGCGGGGTTCGGGTCGCAGTAGCCCACGAGGGGTGCCGCGTGGAGGCGCCGGACGCGAGCGCAATACTCCTCGATCAGGGTCGTCTTCCCGATGCCGGGCGGACCGACGACCAGCGCGCTCCGCCGCTGCCCGGAGCGCGGCGGAGTCGTAGAGCTCGACGAGCTGGCGCAGCTCGTCACGACGGCCGATGAACCGGATGCTCGACCAACCTCGCTGCGACATCACGTCTGTCATCGCACGCGGCGCGACGTAATCGAGGCTCGGCCGTTGCAACAAGACGTCCTCTTCGAGGCGCCGCAGGGGAAGCGACGGCGCCAGCCCGAGCTCCTCGTCGAGGCCGCGCGCCAGTTCCGCGTAGACACGGAGCGCGTCGGCCTGGCGACCGCTCCGGTAGAGGGCGCGCATCAGCGATCCCGTGAGCCGTTCGCGCAGCGGATGCTCCTCGAGCGCCGCGCCGAGCAAATCGATGACGAGCGCGTGCTCGCCGAGCGCGAGACGAACGTCGGCGAGCTCCTCGATCGCCACCACCCGCAACTCCTCGAGCCGCGCCACCTCGGCGCGCGCCGCCGAGAGATCCCTCGCGTCCGCCAGGGCGGGACCCCGCCACAAGTCGAGCGCCTCGGTCAGGCAGGGAATCGCCGCCCGCGGGTCGCCGTGACCGTCGGCCTCGCGCGCCAGCACCACCAGGCGTTCGAAGCGCTGGACGTCGAGCTCGTCCGGCTCGACCCGCAGGAGATAGCCGTGCGGGCCCGCGGGGAGGCGCCCACTCGGCGCGCTCGGGTCGCGAGAGAGCTCGAGCACCTGGCGCAATCGCCCGATATGCACCCGCAGCGCGGTGGCCGCGCTCGGTGGCGGAACACCGTCCCAAAGCTCCTCGATCAGCTCCTCGGCCAGCACAGGACGGTTCGGGCGCATCGCGAGCAACACGAGCAACTGGCGCGGCTTCGAGCCGCGCAGCGCGACGGGCGACCCGTCGTGACGGACCTCCGTCGGCCCAAGGATTCGAAGTTCCACCGGCGCCCCCACGCATCTACGGCAGGGCCGACGGTACACGCCCGCCCGGGCGGGTCCGGCCTCTCTGTTGTGAAGACCCCATTTGCCCACTTTTACAAACCGTTTACGGGTCTGCCGTACAAACCGGCTGTCGGACGAACCCGGCCGCACAAATGACCGTACAGAGCACCGTACGGACGCATTGAGAGATCTCCCGACTGAGAGATCGGCACAACGGACTCAGGAGCAAACGATGCCACCGCCCTCCCGCGAACCCAACCGGTCGGCGCCCATGATCCCGAGCAACCCGCTGGTCACGGCCGCGAACAAGTCACTCGCCAACAAGGACTTCCGCGACAGCGTGCGCCAGATGCACGCCGAGGGCTATCCGCTCGTCGACATGGTGGAAGCGCTCGGGTTGGAAGAGGACATGACTGCACGCATCCGCCAGATACTGGAGACGCTGCCCGCCGACGTGACCGACGGGATCCGCAAAGCGACGATCGCCATGCTCGACTCCGCCGACTATGTGATGCCGCTCGACTGCACCGTCACCGATGCAGAGCTCAACGACGGCGTTCCGGTCGACGTCGAGGTACTCCCCGAACAGGGCAAGCCGACGATCCATGTCCGCCCCCTCGTGGGCAAATGACCTTCGCCTCGACCCGCAAAGTTCCGCCGGGAACTATCGACCTCGTCGGCGCGTCTGACATGCGCACGACCGCGCCCGAATCGAGGGAATCCCCGATGCAGTCCATGAACACCGTGCAAGATGCCGCGACCGCGACGCCGCCCACCGATCCCTCCCCGGTCGGTACGACGAACCCCATCCGGGTCCTGCTCGTCGACGACAAGTTGATCGTGCGCGAGGGCGTGCGCGCGCTCCTCGACCGGGAACCGGGCTTTCACGTCGTCGCGCAGGCGGGCAGCGTGGCCGAGGCCATGACCCTCGACGTGCGTCCCGACGTCGTGATCACCGACCTCGTCCTCACCGATGCCCACGCGACCGAGATCGTGCCGGCGCTCCGGAGCCATTTTGGCCACGCCGCGATCTTCGTATTGACCGACGACAACCAACGGGCGCGGCTCGAGCAGATGGTGTCGACCGATGGGCCCGGCGGCGCGCGCGGTTACCTGTTGAAGACCGCGAGCGCCGCCGAGTTCCTTACCGGTCTGCGCACGGTCGCGCAGGGCGTGTCGTACATCCAGCTCGCGCTACGAACGGGAAGCACCCATCGCCAGACCGCGGTGACGAGCGCCTCGGTCGCGTCGGACGACCCCGCGCGCACGACGGTGAACACGCTGACCGAGAAGGAACGCGAAGTTCTCCGGTATCTCGTGCTCGGGCACACGAACGCGGAGATAGCGACGCTGACCGCCGTGAGCCTCCGGACCGTCGAGGCCCGCCGGGCGCGCCTGTTGTCGAAACTCGGCGTCCGCACCCGCGCCGAGCTCGTACGCGTCGCGTGGCACAACGCCGACATCCTCGCCAGGCTCGCCTGACACCTCGTCTCGGAGCGCTTACAAGCCGTTCTCGTCGGCGCCGCGCAGCTGGTCGACGAGGAACCGGTTGAGGCACTGCGTGGTCGCGGCCGGCATGGGATCGAACTGAATGCCGGCGTGCGGGCCGGCACCGGTCGTCCACGTCCGCACCACAATCCCGGCGAAGCGAACCGGCGTGCCCGCGAGCTCGAGTTCGAGCGTCATCGGCGTGCCGACCGGAAGCGCCTGCGCGACCAACACGGCGCAGCCCGACGACGACAGGTCGACGACGTCGGTCTCGAACTCGGCCAGCCCCGATTCCGAGGCGCTCACCCTGACCTCGGCCCGGAGATCCACGCGTAGCCGCGGCGCCAGGCGACGCTCGGTCTCCTCAGAGGCGTCCCGCCGGACGATGCGCATGAGCGAGCCGCCGGCTGCCAACACCTGAGCCTTGCCGCTGATGAGGCGATCGCCCTCACCGATGAGCAACGTGACGGTGTCGCGCTCGTGGAACCGTCCGTCGACGATCGTCCATCCCCGCAATCCGACGAGTCGATCGCTGACGTAGGTGACCTGGGCGCGCCACACATCGCCCTGGGCCGACTCGACGCCGACGACCGTCGACACCGTGAGCGAACGCGAACTCCCCGACAGAACGTCGTCGCGTGCTCTTCGCGCCCCCGGCATCATCGCCTGGTTGCGTCGGCATCGCGGCCCGCGATCCATACGAGTTCCCGGCGCGCCGTGACGCCTTTCACTCGCCTTTCGCCGGGTGGGCACGCGGTCGGACATGGCTCGGAGATGTGAAGTTCGTCTCAAGACAGCAGTGCCGGGAGCCGTGCCGTCAAGCGGGCGCGGCGCGATGGTCGTTGCAGTGGCATGGCCCTCGCTCCCCTTTCCCTGCCTCCAACCCTGCACCGCGGAGGACGGCGGGTTCTCTTCGCCGACGACGACGCGGGCATGCGGGCGATCGTGCTGATGAACCTCCAGGCCGAGGGCTTCGAGGTCACAGCGGTCGAAGACGGCGAAGACGCGCTGCGGGAGGCCGGACGGCTCCTGCCCGACCTGATCGTGCTCGACGTGATGATGCCCGGCCGCGACGGATTCGAAGTACTGCGCGCGCTCAAGGCCAGCCCGGAGACCGCGGTGATCCCCGTCGTGCTGCTCACCGCCAAGGCGACCGACTCCGACGTGTGGGAGGGCTGGAAGTCGGGCGCCGACTACTACATGACGAAGCCGTTCAACCCCGAGGATCTCGCCCGCTTCGCCCGCCACGCCCTCGGATTCGGAGAAGCGTGATGCGGCGCCGCACGGTGGCACGCGGTGGATCGGCGCTCGCGCTGGTGGCGATGACGTTCGCCGCAACACCCGGCGCGCACGCGGCGACCCCGGGTCCTGCCGAGGCCGTCATCGTGGAGGCGACGAGCACCGTGACGGCCACGACCGCGGTCGAAGCCGTTGGCGGCAAGATCGACCTCGCGCTCGCGCTCGTCGGCGGCGTCAGCGCGCACGTCACACCCGACGGCCTCGCCGCGCTCGAAGCCAATCCGAACCTGCGCGTCGTACCCGACGCGACACTGCACCCGACGAGCGCGTCGTTTCGCGCCGCGTCGAGCGGAACCGGTGGGGTCGACCCGCAGATCTCGGCCTTGGATCCGCCGGCGGGCTGGTCGGCCGACGCAGGCCGGGGCGTCGCGGTCGCGCTCGTCGACACGGGCGTGTCGGACACTCCCGACCTGCACGCGCCGCGGCTCGTACGCGGCCCGGATCTGTCGGGCGAAGGCGACGGCATCGACCACTACGGCCACGGCACGTTCATGGCCGGCCTCATCGCGGGCGACGGGACCGCGAGCGCGGGCCGCGCGACGCGACACTTCGGGGTCGCGCCCGCTGCGACCCTCGTCTCGGTGAAGGTCGCTCGAGCCGACGGATCCACGACGATCTCGCGCGTGATCGCGGGGATCGGATGGGTCGTCGCGCACCGCGACACCTACGGCATCGAAGTGCTCAACCTGTCGTTCGGTGTCGACGCGCCGATGCCGTACGTGTTCAACCCGCTGTCGGCCGCGGTCGAGGCCGCGTGGGCCTCGGGGATCACCGTCGTCGCGTCCGCCGGCAACGACGGCGCCGGCGCGGTGACCTCACCCGGGAGTGACCCGTACGTCGTCACCGTCGGCGCCGCGGACACCGGTGCAACCGCGTCGACCGCCGACGACGTGGTTCCCAGCTGGTCGGGCAGCGAGCGGTTCCACGGGTACGCCAAGCCCGACGTCGTCGCACCGGGCGTATCGGTCGTGTCGCTGCGCGCGCCGGGATCGACGATCGATGTGACGCACCCCGAAGGCCGGGTCGACGACGTGTACTTCCGCGGCACGGGCACGTCGATGAGCACCGCGGTGGTCTCGGGCGCGGCCGCGGTACTACTGGGTGACCACCCCGCCGCCACCCCCGACGACGTGAAGGGCGCCCTCGTCGACGGCGCCGCGCAGATCTCCGGCGGTGCGCGCGAGATCGACCTCGCCCGGGCCGACACGGCCGACGCGGAACCGGGCTGGTGGCAGCACTACCCGGTCGCGTTCCACGGGTTGGACCGCGGCTTCGACGACGGGATGCCTTGGACGGCGTCGCGCTGGACCGCCAGCCGCTGGACCGCCAGCCGCTGGACCGCCAGCCGCTGGACGGCGACGCGGTGGACCGACGCGGAGTGGGCCGCGGTCGCGGTGGACCGCGAGCCGCTGGACCGCGAGCCGCTGGACCGCCAGCCGCTGGACGGCGCAGGCCTGGCCGTCGCAGAGCTGGGGATGAGCGCGCCGAGCGCCGCCCGACCGAAGCGGCTGGAGCGCCGCGTCGGCGCGCTCATCGCCACCCAGTTGGCGGTCGCGGGCGCGCTCGGGCTCCTGGCGACCGACAGGGGCTATCCGTTCGGACAGGCGTGGGCGGTCGCGACGCTGGCGTTGGCCTTCGCGCTCACCGGCTTCTTCGCCATGTCGCTCGAGTTCCATCGTCACCGGTTCACGTTCACGCTCGCCGAGGCCGTGCTGGCCGTGGGCTTCTTCGTCGCCGGGCCGATCGGGCTCGCGGTCGCCGCCGCGCTCGCCGAGTGCCTGAACATGGTCGTGCAGCGACACGCGCCGCTCAAGATCGCCTTCAACATCTCGAACCGGCTCGTGGCCACGACCGCGGCGGGAATCGCGTTCGCGACGCTCGGGAACAACGACGTCCACGACGCGTCCGTGTGGGGCGCCGCGCTCGGCGCCGCGTTGTGCTTCTCGATGCTCGACGTGGTGTCGACCGCCGCCGTCTTGTCGATCGTCGAGGAGACCCGCTTCCACAACGTGTTCGTCCGCTCCGCGACCGCCGGTCTCCTCGCAACGATCACCGCGGCGCCCGTGGGCCTGGTGGCCCTCGATCTCGCGCAGCGCGGTCCGTTCGTCCCGCTCCTCCTCGCACCGATCGTCGCGGCGGTGGCGCTCAATGCCGCGTATGCGGTCGCACAGCGCGACGAGCACCTACGGTTCGAGCGGCTGTACGAATCGTCGGCCCGGACCGCGAGCCTCGTGGCGCTCGACGACGCGCTGACGTCGCTCGCGACCGAGACGCGGTCGCTCGGCACCGGCGTCGCGGCGATGTGCTGCGCGACCGGCGCCGACGGGCAGTGGCGCGGCGCCTACTCCGACGACGATGGTGATCGCATTGCCCCGGCCGGCGCGATCAGCGACGCGATCGCGCTCGCCGGGCGCGTCGGTGATCGCGAGATCGACGCGACCGCTGCCCCCGAGATCGCCCGCATCACTCCCGCCGCTCGTAGCGCGGTCGTCGTGTCGTCCGTGCACGAGCACGACGGCCGGGTGGTACTGCTCGTCCTGCGGGACGGGGCCGCCAACTCCGAGGCGAAGAGCCGCGTCGAGACGCTGTCGGCCTTCGCGCACAATGCGGCGCTCATCGTGTCGAACGCGCTCCTCCACGAAGAACGAGCGGTTGCCCTCGCCCGCCAGGTCGACCTCAACCGTCAAAAGAGCGACTTCGTCGCCGCCGTCTCCCACGAGCTGCGGACGCCGCTCGCGGTGATGCTCGGTTCGGTGCACACGCTCGAACGCCTCGACGGCCGCATGACCGCCGAACAGCGAGCGCAGCTGTTCGACATGACGGTCGACCAGGGTGGCCGGCTGCAGCGGTTGATCGACGAGCTCCTCCTCGTCGCCGCGGCCGAACACTCGGCCGTCCAGTTGCAGAACGAGCGCATCGAGCTCGAGGAGATCTTCGACTCCATCGCGGTCGCGACGGCGGGCTCGATCGGGTCCGACCGGCTCAGGTGCGCGACCGCCGGAGTCGGGACCGTCGTGTCCGACCCGTCGAAGATCGAGCGGGTCCTGCTCAACTTCGTCGAGAACGCGGCCAAGTACGCGCCGGAAGGTCCGATCGAGTTACGCGCCGAACGCGCCGGCGGGGAACTGCGCCTGTCGGTGGTCGACCACGGACCGGGAATCCCCGAAAGCGAGCGCGACCGAGTCTTCGAGCAGTTCGTGCAACTCGACCAGTCGTCGACGCGACGCCAAGGTGGCACGGGGCTGGGCCTCCACCTCTGCCGCCAGCTCGCCGAACTCGTCGACGGCCGGGTGACCCTCGATGAGACGCCGGGCGGCGGCTGCACGTTCGCGCTCGTCATTCCCGCCGAGTCGACGATGCCCGCCGAGAGATCGAGCGCGCTCGAGACGGCTCCTCACGCTCGGCGCGCGCCGTTCCCGAACGTGCTCGCCCGGCCGGTCGACATCGACACGATTCCCCGGCCGGAGCCGGTCCGATGATCCGCGATCTGCGTTCCGCGCAATGGCGGTCGGCGTCGCCGCCGTCGCGGTCGCTCGCGTTCGCCCGCGACGACATCGTCGGCGCGGGCGCGGGATCGCCCGCCGGCACACCGCCGAAGAGCGACCGCGCGCTGACGATCGCGGTCACTTCTCCGCGAGCGATCACCTGCAAGCGCGGCTTCGCGGCCAACTTCGCGGCGCACCTCGCGGCACGAGTCGCGCCTCAGGGATCGTCGGTGTGCATCGTCGACACCGACTTGGATTCGCGCGATGTCGGCGCCCGGTTCGATGTCGCCGGACCGACCCTGCTCGACGTCGCGAACAGCCTCACACTTCGCGACGGGCGCGCGCACCTGAGCGACACCATCACGCGCGTCGACCCCCCGGGCCTGCACGTGTTGCCCACGCGCCTCCCCCAGAGCGCGCTGGTACCGCTCCTCCACAGCAAGACCACGGGGCTACTCGCACCGCTGCGCGCGGCATTCGACTTCGTCGTCATCGACGCGCCCGTATCGGTCGGTCTGGGAACGTTCGAGTGGGAGCGGACGATGCTCAAGCAGGTCGACGTGCTCCTCGTCGCGGTGACGGCGGAAGCCTCCGCCCTCGGCGGGGTGCTCCGCTATCTCAACGCGATCGCCGCCGCCAAGAACGCCGGCGCGCTCCCCGCGTCCTTCGACGCGCACGTCGTGCTCACTGGGCGCGACGACGACGGCACCCGTTCACTCCTCGGTGAACGCGACATCGACCGCAAGCTGCGGGGGATTCCGGTGATCGCGTCGGTTCCGCAGCTGTGGGGGCGCCAGCGCCCCGAGACGCCGTTCGACGTCGACGTGTACGCGGGGCTCCAGCGGGAGTTCTCGGTGATCGTCGACCGGGTCAGCGAGGAGCGCCAGAATCGCCCCGGTCGTTGAGCGCGTGCTCATATGTGCCCCGGCACCGACCCCTGGGGGCACAGGCATGGATCCCATCAAGATCGGGTGGTTGGGTTCCGCCCTCGACGGCCCCGACGGCGGCTACGACCGCATTCATCGGCTCGCGTTCGACGAAGCTGCGGCGGCCGGTCTGCTCGATCGGCCCGTCGAGCTCGTATTGCATCCCGAGAACGGACTCCCGCAGGGTTCGGCCAAGAACGCGACCGACGGCTTCCGGTATCTCGTCGACGAGGGTTGCATCGGGGTCGCCGGGGCGTACAGCTCGGACAACGCGATCACGGTCGGCCCCCTGGCCAACGAGCTTCACGTGCCGCTCGTCAGCTGGTGCGGAACCGAACGCTTCCAGGGCGACTACTGCTTCCGGCTCGGCAACGGTGACTGCGGCGGTGATGCCGCGCTCGTGGTCGCCTGGCTCCAACGCCAGGGGCACGAGCGGGTCGCGGTGTTGAGCGAGATCTCCCCGAACGGCGAGGAGTACTTCCGCTTCTTCCGCCAAGAATGCCGCCGCCGTGGTGTGAGCATCGCCGCGGTCGAGACGGTCGGTCAGAGCCCCGACGATCTCGCCGCCAACCTCGCCAACCTGCGACGCGTCGAGCCGGATGCACTCGTCTACATGGGGTACGGCATGCTCGCGGCCAAAGGCCTGTTGCGCGCCGCGCTCGACGAGCTCGACTGGGACCCGCCGCGCATCATGGGCACGGCGTTCATGTTCTACCTGATGGGTTTCGACAAGTTCGAGGGTTGGGTCGGCATCGATCAGTTCGATCCGCGCAACCCCCTCGTCGAGGGTTTCCACGACCGGTTCGTCGCACGCTACGGCCAGGATCCGCCCCTTTGGCCCAATGCCATACCCGTACTCGCGTACGACACCGCGCGCGTCCTCATCGAGGGCCTGTTCCGCGCCCCGATCCTCTCGGGCCCCGGGCTGAAGGCCGGGCTCGAGGCGATCCGGTTCATGCCGAGCACGACGGGTGGGGCCCGTACGCATATCGCGTGCTCACCGCACGAGCACGGGATGTTCCGCGGCGACTGGCTCCTCTACGGCCGAGTGCACAACGGCGCGCTCGAGTTCGAGGGATTGTTCGAACCGTGACCCTCGGGTTCAGGACTTGCGGGGCCTCGACGCCGACGCGCCGTCCTGGGCGATCGCGCGCCGGACGACCGGGTCTTCGCGGCTGAACCGCGTCGCATCACGAACGGCGCGGATCTCTCGCAACGCGCCGAAGCACTCGTCGAGCTCGCGCTCGACGACCTTGAGGCGGTTCTGGTCGGCCGGGGTCAGGCCGAAGCTCTGCCCGGAACGGGTGAAGAGCGCGGCGCGCTCGTTGGCGAGCCGGTTGAGGTTGCGTTCGATGTTGCCGCGTTCACTCATGCACGGACTCCTTGACTCAGTGAAGGGGTCGCGCAACGCGCGGCGCCGATCGGCGCGGCCGCGAGCTCGCGCCGGATTCGGATGGGCTCGGCTCCGACAAGGTCGTCTCGGAGGCAGGTTCACGATCGGAGGTGACGCGATAGAGGCGTTCACCGTCGACGGCGCCGTAGTAGACGTCGCCGGTTCGGTGCGCCAACGTCTCGCCCGACTCCGCGGCAATGAGCCAGCCGTGCGACTCGTGCGCCCAGAGGCGGTCGTCGCCCGAACGGAAGAAGTCGCGCCGACCTGGCGCGTAAGCGAACAACTGGTCACCGTCGGCCGTGTAGAGATAGCGCATCCGAAGCTCATCCTAGCACCGAAATACCGGAATCAGATTGCTAATATCGAGCCGTGCCGCAGTGGAGCTTCCTGACCAACCATGCGCGTGCCCTGCTCTGTATCGCGAGCGATCCCGGGCTGCGCCTGCGCGACATGGCTGACGCCCTGGGCATCACGGAGCGGAGCGCGTTCGCGATCGTCGCCGACCTCACCGAGGCGGGATACGTGTTGAAAGAGCGCGACGGCCGGCGCAATCGCTACTCGATCCAGCGCCACATGCCGCTCCCCGACTCGACGAATCGACAACACACGGTCGGAGAGGTGCTGAA
This sequence comes from uncultured Actinomycetes bacterium, assembly GCA_963839575.1. Lineage (GTDB taxonomy): Bacteria > Actinomycetota > Acidimicrobiia > IMCC26256 > PALSA-610 > PALSA-610. The sequence goes on from CAWIVQ010000003.1 coordinate 1,194,068, forward strand.
CCTCCTCGTGGGCAAAGACGCCTCGCGGTGGAAGTGGGACGCTCGCGGAATTGAGTCGTTCGCGCATTCTGGGCGCGCTCGAGCGGCACGCGGCACGGAATACAGTCGAGGCAGCTTCTTCGCCGGGCAGATGGTTCGCCGACCGGGGCTGGGATCGGTCGTAACCATGGATGGCTCGCTCGCCGTCATCGCCGACGACGTCGAACGGCCCATGCTGGTCGCGGCGCCCGAAGGTGATCGCACCGCCAGATCGACGTTGTCGAAGGCGCGCGTGCTCCAGGCCGTCGGGCGACGATCGCTACCGTCGTTGATCGAGGCGACGATCGTGCCCGCGGTGCTGTTCTACGGCTTCTTCACCCTCGTCGGACCGACTGCGGCGATGCTCGCGGTACTGGTGTGGTCGTATGGTGCCGTCGTACGACGGTTGCTCTCCGGTCAGGGCGTACCGGGGATCTTGCAGCTCGCGGTCGTCGGGCTCACGGTGCGCACGGTCGTCGGCGTGCTGAGCGGCACGTTCATGTACTTCCTGCAGCCCGTCGCGACCACGCTCGCGCTCGCACTCGTGTTCCTCGGCTCGGCGTGCTTCGGTCGACCGATGATCGCCCGGATGGCGTCCGACTTCTGCCCGCTCGCGCCGGAGATCGCCTGCCGACCGGGGGTGGTGCGCTTGTTCAGCGGGCTCACGCTGTTGTGGGCCGGTGTGCATCTCCTCAGCGCGGCCACGACGTTCACGTTGCTCGTCAGCCTCCCGACCGCAACGTTCGTAGCGATCAAGAGCCTCGTCAGCCTCGCGATCACCGTCAGCGCCATCGTGTTGACGGTCTCGTGGTCGATCCGCACGGCTCGCGCCGAAGATCTCGTCTTCGCGCACGCCCTCGTCTGACTCGGCCCGGCGCGTCCCGGCCTCGGTTCGCTCCGGTCGCGCGCCTCGGTTCAGCCTCGGCGAGCGACGCGGTCATACACGCGCCGGTGCGCGTCGATCGTGGCCGAAACGGTGAAGCGCCTCGCCCGGTCGAGTGCGGCGTGGTGCAGTTCACGGCGCGCCTTCTGATCGCACAGGAGCCCGTCGAGCACGGCCTCCAACGCGTCGACGTCGCCGGGCGGGAAGTAGCGCGCCGCGTCGCGCGCGAGCTCGACGTGCGCGGCGATCTCGCTGGCCACCACGGGCCGTCCACGCGTGAGTCCCTCGAGCACCGGGAGCCCGAACCCTTCGTAGATCGATGCGCTCACGACGATCTCGGCGCGCCGGTAGAGCAGATCGACCTCGGTGTCCGACACCGCCCCGAGAACGACGACTCCCGGCCGTTCGAGCCCACGCGCCGCACCTCTTGGTAGCCAACCGACCGCGCCCGCGACGACGAGGATCAGATCGGGATGGCGGGCCCGCACGCGCTCGAACGCGGCGACGACCGTGGCATGACCCTTGCGAGGTTCGAGCGTTCCGGCCATCAGGAGGAACGGCCCGCGCACACCGCGTCGGCGCAGCGCGCCGCACACCTCCGTGGCCGGAGTCGCCACCGGGGCGTACACCGAGAGCGGCACATGGTGAATGCGCGCGCGATCGAAGCCCTCCCGCACGAGCTCGTCGCCGGTGAACGCCGACGGAACGATGATCGCTGCCGCCTCCCGGCGCGCGATCGCGAGACCCTTCTCGTGGAACCGGACGCCGTGCGCCGTGAATGCCTCCGGGTGGCGCAGGAACGCGACGTCGTTGATCGTGACGACGAGCGGCGCGGACGACGGGGGGACGGCGAGGCTCGGCGCGTGGCACACGTCGACGTCGAGCTCGATGCGGCGCCGGCGGAACCGGTTCCAGACCTCGTAGTGCCACCGGGGCGCCCCGGGGCCGAGACTCCGGAAATCCACTGCATCGTCGAATCGAGCTTCCAGCGCGCACCGGGCGCGGTTCGGGCCCGACGAGAACGCGACGACATCGACGTGACGCGGGAGCTCGGCGCAGAGCATCTCCGTGACCCGGCCGACACCGCCGGGCACCGGCTGGAGGAGCTGGCCGACGTGCACACCGACGCGCAGTCGCGATCGCTCCGACGGATCTGCCACGGGCTCCACGATGACATGACGTTCGAGAGCCGGAGCTGGGTCCAATGCGGGATTGCCGTATCGGTCGTCGCGTCACGCCACCCGCGTGACGCGACCGCGTCACGCGACCCGGATCGCGAACACCGCCAACCGGTGGTCGTGGGTGCCGAGTCCGTTGTTGAACGTACCGGCACAGGTGATGAGCGTCAGGTGCGCCCGACCGTCCGGCGAGCGTTGCGGCGTGGTGCCCGCGACCGGACCGGCTCCGTAGATCTGTCGCAACACGCCGGGATCGGTTGTCTGCGCCAAAGTGAACGACGTGGAGCCGGTCACGGCGAAGCGGACGTCGAGGCTGCTGCGCGTGTCGTGAACGACGATCAGGTCACCGGGATGGAGCTTTTCGATGTGCCCGAAGACGCCCTGCGTTCCGCGCGGTCCGTCGATGTGCCCCGCGATCAGCGCCGTGCTGATCGCGCCGGGAACCGCGCTGCCCCGGTACCAGAACGCCTCCATCCACACCGGGTCGTGCGCCGGACCTTCGGGCGCGTCCATCACGTCGCCGGAGGTAACACCGACTCCGAGCACCTGCGCATTCACTCCGATGGCCGGGATCTGTAGCAGCAGCGGTACGGGCACCGGTCCGGACCGCACGTCGAGACCGTTGGCAATGAGGGCGGCCGGCATCGGCGGATCGGGCACCGGTCTGGGTCGACCCTTTTCGCGGGGCGGCGCCTTGGTCGTCGTCGTGATGCTCGGAGTGGCGGCCGGCGCGTTCTGTCGCCACTCCGAGCCACCGCACTGCGCGAGCGCGGCTGTCGCCGCGATCACGAAGATCGCGACGACGCGTCGTGCGCGCGCGGTCTGCCTAGCGCGGCGCTCCGCGCGCGTGCAGCCGGCGTCTGACGACGACACCGGCCAGCGCGAATCCGCCCGCGCCGACGATGAGTGCTGCCGGCCAGGGGAACGTGTGCTTCGGCAGCGGTGCGACACCGGTCCGCGGCGGTCCGACGACGCCGACGGTGAGACCGAGCGTCGTCGTGGTCGCGCCGCTGCCCGGAGGCACGGTGGTGACTCCTGACGCGATCGTCGTCGTGGTCGAAGCGGGCGCGGGCGTCGTGGTCGTCGTCGTCACGGCGGGCAGAGCCGCCGCGCACGACGGTCGGGTGAACACGTCGTTGTTCAACGTGACCGAGCCGTTTCGGGCGAGGGCTTGCCCCTCGACCGTGACGCCGCTGTTCACGGTGACCGAGGTCAAAGCGAGGATGTTCCCGACGAAGCTCGAACCACTACCCAGCGTCGCGGAGCTCCCGACCTGCCAAAAGACGTTGCAGGCCGTGACGCCCCCGACCAGGCTCACGGTGCTCGCGGATGCGGTGGTAAGTGTCGAATCGGTCTGGAAGATGAACACCGCGTCCGGGCCGCCGTTCAGTGTCAGCGTTCCCGTCAGGCCCAGCGAACCTTTGGCGTCGGTGGAGTAGAGGCCTTCGGTAAGGCTGAGGCCGCCGAGGTCGCTGGGCTCGAGGGTCGCGGTGGGCCGGCCTTCGGCGTTCACATACGCGGCCGTCAGGTCCAATTTCGCCTGCGCCGCGGCCCCGTTGGTCCGGTCGATCACCGCCGGAGCGACCACCGTCCCGGGCCCGCCGGGCTCGGCGAATCCCGTGATCGACGATCCCGGCGAGAGCCCGAGACTGCCATGGAGAACACTCGGACCGGTGTTGGTGACCGTTTGTCCCGCGAGGACGGAGTAGTTGGCCGCGGTCCCCATCGGGACGGTTGCCTCGATGGCGCTCGCGGAGTTCGCGAAGGAAACAACAAGGGCGCTCGCGAGCGCGAGCGCCGTGAGAGTTACGCCGCCTCGGCGGGCAACCGCAACGTGGTGTGTCATCACAGAGCTCGATTCGTACAAGGGACCAGGACTGGGCGCTATGCGGCGACCCAAGCCTCTGTTCGACAGATCGAACTGCTCAGATTTGGACAAATTTCGTCACGCCGCGGACTACGAAACCGGTGACGCGCCGGTGACGCGCCGGTGACGCACGCGCGGTCAGCTCGGCGGGAGGAATCCCGCGGCTCGCAGCGCGTCCTGGCCGCGACCGGTGGCGATCTCGTCGACGAAGGCCTCGGCGGCGCGCAGATGCTTCGACGCCTTCACCACCGCGATCGGATACGTCGCCTCGACGTTTTGGCGCGCGGGAATCTCGACGCCGGTCGCCCGGTCACCCACGGCCTTCACGTCGGTGACGTAGACGACGGCCGCGTCGGCTTCACCGAGGGTCAGCTTCGCCATCGTCGCCTTCACGTCGAGCTCGTTCGACACCGGTCTCGGAGCGGGCAGCCCGGCGTTCTCGAACGCCTGACGCGCGTACTTCCCGGCCGGGACCGCGACGTCGGCGAGCACCAGTGTGATGCCGGGCCGTTCGAGGTCGGCGAGGCCCGTGATGTGCTTCGGGTTACCGGGTGCGACCGCGATCTCGAGGCGGTTGCGCGCGAACGCCTTCGGCGCCTCGACCAAGCCCGCGTCGACGAGCGTCTGCATGCTCTTGGTGTCGGCCGACGCGAACACGTCGGCGGGGAGGCCCTGTTGGATCTGGGTCACCAACGCCTGGGAGCCTGCGAAGTCGTACGTGATCGACAGCCCGGGGTGGCTCGCCGCGAGCGTCGCCTTCTCCGCATCGAAGGCCTCGGTCAGCGACGCGGCCGCGAATACGTTCAACGTTCCGGTCAGCGTCGCGGTCGCGTCGACCCGGGCGTTGGTCGTGCCCGACGCGGTCGGCCGGGTGTCGCTCCCGCACGCCGTCCCGACGAAGACGAGCAACACCGCGCCGGCGCTCACACGCGCTCGATACGTACGAGCCATCCCGACCCCCGACAATCTCGCTCGTACGCGATCGAGTAGAACTGTTCTGGCCATCCCGGCCTAGTCTAAGTCAGACTAGTGAACGTCGGCGCGGATCTCGGAGGTGCGATCGTGAAGGTGCACGAGAAGCTGTACATCGGCGGCGAGTGGGTCGCGCCGGCGACGAAGTCGGTCATCGACGTGATCTCGCCGCACACCGAGCAGGTCGTCGGCCGGGTTCCCGAAGCATCGACCGCGGACGTCGACAAAGCGGTGAGCGTGGCCCGAGCCGCGTTCGACGACGGTGCCTGGCCCCGTCTGTCGCCCGAGGAGCGCATCGCCGCAGTGCAGCGTTTCGCCGACGCGTACGCGGCGCGCATCCCGGAGATGGCCGAGCTCATCACCGAGGAGATGGGCTCGCCGATCACCTTCTCGAACCTCGGCCAGTCGGCCGCATCGTGGATGATGCTCAACACCTTCGCGGGCATCGCCGCGGCCTTCCCGTGGGAAGACACGCGCGCCGGGATGCTCGGCACCGACGTCATCGTCCGCCACGAGCCCGTCGGTGTCGTCGCCGGCATCGTGCCGTGGAACGTCCCACAGTTCGTGACCATCGCCAAGCTCGCGCCCGCACTGCTCGCCGGCTGCACCATCATCCTCAAGCCCGCGCCCGAGACGCCGCTCGACGCGTACCTCATGGCCGAGCTCCTCGACGAGGCCGGGATCCCGAAGGGCGTCGTCTCGATCCTCCCCGCCGGACGCGAGGTCGGCGAGCACCTCGTGCGTCACGCCGGAATCGACAAGGTCGCGTTCACCGGTTCGACCGCGGCCGGCCGCCGGATCGCCGCCATCTGCGGCGAGCAGTTGAAGCGGGTCAGCCTCGAGCTCGGCGGGAAGTCGGCCGCGATCATCCTCGACGACGCCGACCTCGCGGCCACGGTCGAGGGCCTGAAGATGGCGTCGCTCATGAACAACGGCCAGGCGTGTGTCGCGCAGACGCGTATCCTCGCCAGCCGGACGCGCTACGACGAGGTCGTCGACGCGGTGTCGACGATGGTCGGCGGGCTCGCGGTCGGCGACCCCGCCGATGCCGCGACCGAGGTCGGACCGCTCGTCGCCAAGCGCCAGCAGGAGCGCGTCGAGAAGTACATCGCGCTCGGCCAGGAGGAGGGCGCACGTGTGACGGTCGGCGGCAACGGCATGCCGAAGGGCATCGACCGCGGTTGGTACGTGCAGCCGACCGTGTTCGCCAACGCGACGAACGACATGCGCATCGCGCGGGAGGAGATCTTCGGACCGGTCCTCACGGTCATCCCCTACGACGACGTGCGGGACGCGGTTCGCATCGCGAACGACAGCGAATACGGCCTCGCCGGGTCCGTCTGGACCACCGACGTCGACCAGGGAATGGACGTCGCCCGCCGGGTGCGTACCGGTACGTACGCGGTGAACCAGTACACGATGGACTTCATGGCGCCGTTCGGCGGCTACAAGGCCTCGGGAGTCGGGCGCGAGTTCGGCAAGGAAGGCCTCGAACACTACGTCGAGCTCAAGACGATCATCCCGCCCGGCGGCGGTATCGGCGCCGCGAGCTGACCGAGCCCGCCCGGGGTCGAGCCAACTCGTCGACGCAGATCCATTGCATTCGCGGGAAATCGGTGCAGGCTCGACCCCGATGCTCCCCGCCGCACCAAAGCTCCTCGCCAATCCCGGCCGCCGCCACGATGGGGCCGCGGAACGCCCCGACGGCTCCCCCACGCGCTTTCACAGCCGCTTCCCGGGCTACGCGCCGACCCGGATCGTCGACGCGCCGGCACTCGCCGCCGACCTCGGCCTGGCTGCGCTGGCGCTGAAGGACGAGTCGCAGCGGCTCGGGCTGCCGTCGTTCAAGATCCTGGGCGCGTCCTGGGCGGTCTACCGGCTCTTGGTCGGTCAGCTCGGCCACGAACCCGAGTGGAGCGACCTCGAGGAGCTACGCACCGCGCTCGCGCCCCTCGGCCCGCTGACGCTCGTCGCCGCGACCGACGGGAACCACGGCCGCGCAGTGGCGCACATGGCCCACCTCCTGGGCTACGCGGCACGCATCTTCGTGCCGGCCGGCACGGCGCAAGCCCGCATCGACGCGATCGAAGGTGAAGGGGCGCCGGTGACGGTCGTCGACGGAACCTACGACGACGCCGTGCGGACATCGGCCGAGTGCGCAGCCGACGACGTATTGGTCGTCTCCGACACGTCGTGGAAGGGGTACACCGACGTTCCGCGCACCGTGATCGAGGGCTACTCGACGATCTTCGCCGAGGTCGACGAACAACTGGCCGACGCGCCCCCGGAAGTGGTCGTGGTGCCGATGGGCGTCGGCGCGCTCGCGGCCGCGGTCGCGACGCATTACGCGGCGCGCGCGGTGATCGTCGTCGTCGAACCGCTCTCGGCCGCGTGCGGGATGCACTCGGCCGAAGCCGGCCGTCCGGTCGAGGTGCCGGGTCCGCACGACTCGATCATGGCCGGCTTGAACTGCGGCACGGTGTCGATCGTCGCGTGGCCGGCGGTGTCGGCCGGCACCGACGTCTTCGTCGCCGTCGACGACGCGGCCGCGGAGGACGCGATGCGCGACCTGGCCAAGATCGGCGTGGTCGCGGGCGAGACCGGCGCCGCGAGCCTCGCCGGATTGCGCGCCGCCGTCGCGGCCGGGGTGCCGGGTCTCGCGGCCCGGCGCGTCTTGGTGCTGTGCACGGAGGGTGCGACCGACCCGGTGGCGTACCGCAGGATCGTCGGGCACGCGCCGTGAAGCGTTCGGGCCGCGGCCGAATCGCCGCTTACGCTCGCAGGGCGAGATGATCGAACAAGCGATCGACGGGAGCACCACCGAGCCGGCGCGGATCCCCGCGGCGGTGACCGCGCTGTGCGACGCCCTCGAGTCGATCGACGCCGAGGGTTGGTACCCGGTCATCGAAGTCGTGCGGCCGTGGTCGGTGCACAATCCCCGGATCACCGGCGAGTTCGCACGGCCGAGGGCGATCCGGCGCTACCTCGAGCGCGAACTGGGCGCGCTCCTCGCGCTCGGCGCGACGATCACCGTCCGGGGTTCCCGGCCGGCCACCGCTCTCGACGACCCCGCGCTCCTGCGCGCCCTCGACGAGGACGTGTGGGAGATGCGCGCCAAGAAGCTGTTCCTCTTCGCGCCCGAGCGCATGGCGCTGTCGATGGAGCGCCTCGCGCACTATTGCGGCACCCCGGCCGATGCGTTCCAGCGCTACGTCGTGTTCACGAACTACAAGATGCACGTCGAGGAGTTCCGGACCCGGTTCCCCGACGCCGAGGGCCCGGCCCGGCCCGACGTGCAGATGCCCGCCTGGCATCACCGTCTCCCCGCCCAAGACGGCGTTTCGATCATCGACATCGGCGTGGGGCCCTCGAACGCGAAGACGGTGACCGACCATCTCGCGGTCCTGCGCCCCGACGCGATGCTGATGATCGGGCACTGCGCCGGGCTGCGGAACCATCAAGACATCGGCGACTACGTGCTCGCGACCTCGTATCTCCGCGACGACCGGATCCTCGACCACGCCTTGCCCACCACGATCCCGGTTATCCCGAACCACCGGATGAACGCGTATCTCCTCGACGCCCTCGACGCCCGCCGGGCCCGCTACCGCATCGGCGCGGTGCTCACGACCGCGAACCGCAACTGGGAGCTCGAGATCGCGACCATGGAACACACCTTCGAGCAGTCGCGGGCCGTCGCCGTCGACATGGAGTCCGCGACCATCGCCGCCAACGGCTTTCGCTACCGCATCCCGAGCGCGACGCTGCTCGGCGTCTCCGACAAACCGCTGCACGGGGCGCCCAAGCTCGCGGAGCAGGCGCGGCGCTTCTACGACACGAGCCGGCGCGCGCACCTCGAGATCGCGCTCGAGTGCATCGACCGCGTGCGCCGCGAGCACCCGGCCGGCATCCCCACCGCCGACATCCGTAGTCCGGGCGAGCCCCTGTTCGGCGCGCCGACCGTCGAATAGGAGCGACCGTGCACCACCACCACGGCGGGGCCGACGCCTCCGACGAGATCTCGGTCAACCCGATGTTCGCCCGCCGCGCCGAGCACGCGATCCCCCGTTGGCGGATTCCCGAAGACGAGATGCTCCCCGACACCGCGTACCAGATCATCCACGACGAGCTCCTGCTCGACGGCAACGCGCGCCAGAACCTCGCCACCTTCGTCACGACCTGGATGGAGCCCGAGGCGACGCAGCTCTACATGGAATCGTTCGACAAGAACATGATCGACAAGGACGAGTACCCGCAGACCGCGGCCATCGAGCAGCGCTGCGTGCACATCCTCGCCGATCTGTGGAACGCACCCGAACCGCACACCACGATCGGGACATCGGCGATCGGATCGTCGGAAGCGTGCATGCTCGCCGGTCTCGCGTTCAAGCGGCGCTGGCAGATCGCGCGGCGCGCAGCAGGAAAGAGCACGGAGAAGCCGAACATCGTCTTCAGCTCGGCGGTGCAGGTCGTGTGGGAGAAGTTCGCGAACTACTTCGAGGTCGAACCGCGCTACGTGCCGATCACGAAGGAGCAGCCGTTCCTCACCGTCGACGGCATGCTCGCGGCCGTCGACGAGAACACCATCGGGGTCGTCCCGATCCTGGGCGTCACCTACAACGGCGTGTACGAACCGGTGCAGGAGCTCGCGGAAGCGCTCGACGATGTCGAGGCACGGACCGGCCTCGACATCCCCCTGCACGTCGACGGTGCGTCGGGCGGTTTCATCGCCCCCTTCCTCGACCCTCACCTCGCGTGGGATTTCCGCGTTTCCCGCGTCCACTCGATCAGCGCGTCGGGGCACAAGTTCGGGCTCGTGTACCCGGGACTGGGTTGGGTCGTGTGGGCCAAGCGCGACTACCTGCCCGACGAGCTGATCTTCAACGTCAGCTACCTCGGCGGCGACATGCCGACGCTCGCGCTGAACTTCTCCCGGCCCGGCGCGCAGGTGTTGTTGCAGTACTACAACTTCCTCCGCCTCGGGCGCGAGGGATACCGGCGGGTGATGCAGGCATCGAAGGACGCGGCGCGTTACCTCGCCGCCGAGCTCGCGAAGTTGGGTCCCTTCGAGGTGCTCACCGACGGCTCCGACATGCCACTCGTCACGTGGACCACCGACGGGCGCGACCGCAACTGGGATCTCCACGACCTCTCGGCCAAGCTGCGCGAGCGCGGCTGGCAGGTTCCCGCCTACCCGATGCCGGCCGCGATCGAAGCCACGATCGTGATGCGGGTGGTGTTCCGCAACGGCGTGTCGATCGACCTGGCCCGAATGCTCCTCGACGACATGCGCGCGGCGCTGAAGTTCCTCGACACCCGGACGGTGCCCGTCCCCCACGCCGACGCGCCGGCCACACCGTTCCACCACTGATGCGACGGCATTCAGAGCCCCTCACGCCCGCGGGCGCGAGCTCGCGCTCGGCTGCGTTCAGGAACCGCCGAGACTGAAGCCTCCGATGGAGATCTTGTTGCCGCCGCCGCCTCCCTCGGTGTCGCGCGGGAGGTATTGCGCGATCGCAGCCGCGAGGTTGGCAAGCGGCATCGTCTGCAAGAAGACCTTGCCCGGGCCGGTGAGCTTGGCGAGGAACAGCGCGTCGGCGCCGAACAACATGTTCTTGATGCCCTTCACCCGCTCGATCTCGAACGCCATGCCCGCGTCGAACATCCCGACGTGACCGGGGTGCACCTTCAGTACCTCACCCGCGGGGAGGTCGTACTCGACGACTTCGCCGTCGAGCTCGATCCACGCCGGGCCGGTGCCCGACACGCGCTGCAAGATGAAGCCCTCGCCGCCGAAGAACCCCGCGCTGAGCTTTTGCTGGAAGCCGATCTCGAGGACGACGCCGGGCAGACCGCACAGGTAGCCACCACGGTGCACCATGTACTGCTTGGTGCCGTCGAGCTCGATCGGCTTGATGTGGCCCGGTACCTTCGTCGCGAACGCGACCAGCCCGGAACCGCCGACCGCGCTGTACTCGGTCATGAACAGTGTGCCGCCCGCGACCGCACGCTTCACCGCGCCGAACACGCCTTTCGCCCCGGCCTTGCCGCCCGCGGCCGTGTGCAGCTCGATGGTGTTGGTCATCCAGGAGAGCTCACCGCCCTCGGCCACGACCGATTCACCCGGGTCGAGCGTGACCTCGAGCACCGGCATCGTCGTCCCGATGATCTTGTGATCCATTGCGTGGCCTCCCGAGCCGCCGAACCATCCGGAGTTACATCGGCAATCCTCACCCGCGCTGAGAACATTCGCGGGACCTCGAGGTCACGGGGCGAGACGGCGGCGACATGACGGAGACCCGCCGCGCGATCGCTGGCGGAGCCCCGGGTACATTCGGCCGTCGCAGTATCGGGCGCGGCCCGCGCCGCATGGGGGAACGACGATGAACACCACCATTCGCGCAGCCGGGAGCGCACTGCTGATCGGCGTGCTCGCGGCGTGTTCGTCGTCGTCGGGCGCACCGTCGGGCACGTCGTCGGCCACGTCGCCCACGCCGTCTTCGACCGCGACCGGCACCCCGACCGGAGTGAAGGCCGGCCCGTGCGCTCCACCCGACGCGGGCGGACCGACGGAGGCGACGAGAGTCAACGGCACAGCAGGTGACTGGACCCTGACGTCGTTCGACGGGACGTTGATCCGCATGCACTGGTTCCCCGCGCCGACGGCGACGGCCGCACACCCGGCGCCGACGGTCTTGATGGGCCCGGGCTGGGGGCAGGCCGGCGACACCAACACCACGGCGGTGGCCTTGTTCGGCTCCGTCAACATCGGGTCGCTGCAGCGCGCCGGTTACAACGTCTTGACCTGGGATCCGCGCGGATTCGGGCAGTCGACGGGGACGGTCGAGATCGACAGCGCCGATCACGAGGGCCGCGACGTCGAGAAGATGCTCGACTGGATCTCGACCCGGCCGGGCGTGCTGCTCGACGCGCCCCGCGACCCGAGGGTCGGTATGGCCGGCGGCTCCTACGGCGGCGGCATCCAGCTGATCACGGCCGCGATCGACTGCCGGGTCGACGCGATCGTGCCGATGATCGCGTGGCACTCGCTCACGACCAGCCTGATGAAGGCCGACACCCCGAAGAACGGCTGGTCGGGACTGCTGTACGCGGCGACCGCGGGTCGTTCGATCGACCCGCACATCGCGCACGCATACCAGACGAGCACTACGACGGGAATCATCGATCAGGCCGACCGCGCATTCTTCGCCGCCCGAGGCCCGGGCAGTCTCGTCGCGAAGATCGACGTTCCCACACTGATCGTGCAGGGCACCGTCGACGGCCTCTTCACCCTCGACGAGGGCATCGCGAACTACGAGAACCTGCGCGGGCGCGACGTGCCGACGGCGATGCTCTGGTTCTGCGGCGGGCACGGCGTTTGCCTCACGAACCCGGGCGACCAAACCCGCGTGGGCAAAGCGACGCTGGCGTGGCTCGATCGCTACGTGAAGCGCAACGCGAACGTCGCCACCGGCGCGCGTTTCGACTTCATCGACCAGAACGGCACCCGCTACACCGCGGGCGACTACCCGGTCCCGCTGCGCGCGCCGATCAGCGCGACCGGCTCGGGAACGCTGCACGACATCGCGGGCGGCGGATCGGGCCCCGCGCATCCCGCGGCCGGCAACGCCGATCCACTCGCCGGCATCGCCGGTTCGATCACGCCCGCCAAGGCCACCAACGCGGTCGACGTGCGGGTCGCGTTCGCCACGCCGGCCGTGGTCGTCGGCGCGCCGAAGCTGACGCTGTCGTACTCGGGAACGACGCCGCCCGGCCCGCGGCCGACCCGCGTGTTCGCGCAGCTGGTCGACGACGCGACGGGGACCGTGCTCGGCAACCAGGTCACCCCGATCGAGGTGACGCTCGACGGCAAGCCGCACACCACGTCGGTATCGCTCGAGGTCGTCGCGTTCACCGGTCACGCGGGCGCGCACCTCACGCTGCAACTCGTCGCCACGACCGTCGCCTACGCGGCCCCGAAGCTCGGCGGCAGTGTCACGTTCGACCACATCGATCTCCGCCTTCCCGTCGCGGCCACGCTCACGCCGTCCTAGGTCCTTTCTGCAAGGATGTACTTGTGCCAATCGAGGGCGGCGCGGCGGGCGAGATGGGCCCACCCACAACCTCCGGCAGCGTCTGGTCGCCGCGACTGCGCGCGCGCTCACCGTCGGTCTCGTCTTCACGATCACGCTCGTCGGGTTCGAGGGGCTCGCGATCGCGACCATCCTCAAAGTCATCGAAGACGACCTCAACGACATCGGCCTCCTCGGATGGGTCTTCAGCGCGTTCTTCCTCGGCAGCCTCGTCGGAGTGGTGGCCGCGGGCTACGACGCCGACCGCAAAGGTCCCGCCCGCCCGTTCGTCGTCGGACTCGTGCTGTTCGCGGTCGGGCTCCTCGGGGGTGGTCTCGCACCCAGCATGGTCGTGCTCGTCGTCGCGCGCGCGGTACAGGGAATCGGCGCGGGCGCGATCCCGGCGGTCTCGTACGTCGCGATCGGCCGTGCGTATCCACGCGACCTGCAGCCCCGGATGTTCGCGGTGCTGTCGAGCGCATGGGTGCTTCCCGGCCTCGTCGGGCCCGCGATCAGCGCCGCGGTCGCGTCGGCGTTCGGTTGGCGCTGGGTCTTCCTCGCGCTGCTGCCCCTCGTCGGGCTCGCGGCAGTGATGACCACTCGGGCACTGCACGCGCTCGGCCCACCCGGCGGTGAAGAGCCCGTCGATCGGCGCATCGGCGCGTTGACGCTCGTCGCCGGCGCGGGGCTCGTGCTCGCCGGGGCGTCGTCGCATTCGGTCGTCGCCGCGCCCGTCCTCGTCGCCGTCGGTCTGCTGGTCGGCACACGAGCCTTTCTCCACCTCGTCCCGACGGGCACCGTGCGTCTCGCGCGCGGCCTCCCCGCCGCCGTCGCGCTACGAGGGCTCGTGACGTTCGCGTTCTTCGGGACCGACGCGTACGTCTCGTTCACGGTCACCTCCGCGCGCCGACGCGAGCATCGCGCTCGGCGGGATCGCGCTCACGGCCGCGACGCTCACGTGGACGGCCGGGTCGTGGATCCAGGAACGCCGCGTGCGCGAGCTCGGTCCGCAGGTCTTCGTGCGCGTCGGCATGTTCGTGATCGCGTGCGGGATCGCGCTGATGATCGCCGTCGCCCAAGCTGTGGTGCCCGCCGTGATCGCAGTGCTCGCGTGGGGAGTCGGCGGGCTCGGCATGGGACTCGCCTACGCGCCGCTGACGCTCGTCGTGCTCGACGAGGCCGCCGCCGGCGCCGAGGGGACCGCGACCGCCGCGCTGCAACTCTCCGACACGCTCGGTGTCGCATTGGGAACGGGCGTGTCAGGCGCGATCGTCGCGGCCGGGGCATCGCTCGCGTGGACGAGCGGAACGGCGTTGACGATCGCGTTCACCGTGTGCGGGGCGTTCGCCATCGCCACCGCGCTCGCCGCGGCGCGGCTCCGGGCGACGGTCGCCTCCGCCGCGGTTTGACTCGGCCGCGCCCACGTGGTGCGATGACGGCGCTCCGAGTGGGGGAAGTCCGGTCGAAGTCCGGCGCTGACCCGCAACCGTAGGCAGGAATCCGTCCGACCCGGGCGGCCCTGCAAGCCGGGATACCCGCGACGAGCAGCTCCGAAGACACCGTCGTGGTTTGCGGGTAGTGAGCGCTCGATCCCGGTCGGGCTGTCCATTCCTGTTGCTGCGGCACGAGCGGAAGGACACCCGATGAAAAGGGTCGTGACATTCCTCCTCGCTGCCGGTTTCGCGCTTTCCGTTGCGGCTCCCGCCGCGTCGGCCGCGCCGGCCAGTAGCGACCCGGCAACCGCCGCCCGGTACGCGGCCTCCTGGATCGCGCGGCACGTGAATACGTCCGGCTTCATTGCGCAGGCGGGGAACCCGGCCAAGGCCAACCTCTCGGTGACGGCCCAAGCCGTCATCGCTCTCGCCTCGGCCGGAGTCGGAAAGACGCAGGTCGCCGCGCTCCTCGGCTATCTCGGCAGTCATGTCGACGATTTCGTCGCCGGCACCGGTACCGACGACCCGGGGGCACTCGCGTACCTCGTCCTCGCGGCGAAAGCCGGCGGTGCCGACCCGGCCGGGTTCGGTCCGGCCCACGCGAACCTGGTGACACGACTCGTAGCGACGCAACAGCCGAGCGGGTTGTTCGGCTCGTCCGACCCGAGCTACGACGGCGCGTTCCGCGAGGGGCTCGCGTTGGAGGCGCTGCACGCGGCCGGCGTCGCAAATCCCGCGGGCGTCGCTTGGCTCGAGACGCAACAGTGCGCCGACGGATCGTTCACGGCGTTTCGCGCCGACACCTCGGTGGCCTGCCCCGCAGTCGACCCGGACACGTTCAGCGGCCCCGACACGAACTCGACCGCGTTGGCGATTCTCGGATTGGCGGCGCAGGGTGACAGCGCGGCCGCATCCAAGGGCGCGGCCGCGCTCGACGCGGTGCGCAATGGCGGCGGCGGATGGGGATTCCTCAGCCGCGCCGACCAGCCGAGCGACGCGAACTCGACCGGGGTCGTGCTCATCGCCCTGCGTACCGTGAACGGCACGCCCGACGTCCGCGGCATCGCCGCTCTGCTCGGGCTGCAGGTGGGCTGCACCGGCACGGTCGGCGACCGCGGTGGGATCGCGTTCCAGCCCGGTCCCGGCGCCGGCCTGACGCCCGATGCGTTCGCCACGGTGGAGGCCACACCCGCGTTGGCCGAAGTGGCGTGGCCGATCACGACCGCGACGATCTCGGCCGACGTACCGATTCCCTGTGCGTCGGCGCCCTCGACGACGTCGACCCTGGCTTCCACGACGACCATCGCGTCGGCCGGGACGACGGTCGCCGCGACGGGCTCGACCGCCGCGCCGACCACCGGGTCCACCGTGGGCCGCGGCCACCGCGGCCGGCGAACTGCCGCGCACGGGCTCGTCGTCGGGGCCCGTCGCGATCTTCGCGGGCGGCCTGGTCGTCGCCGGATTGCTCTTCGTCGCCGGCGCGCGCCGGCGCCGGGCGTAGGCCGCGCGCCGACGCCGACGCCGACGCCGACGTTCGCGCTCGCCTCATCGACGGCGCGCTCGCGATGCCATCGAGCGTACGCTCGACGGTTCGCACACCCATTTCATCGGAGGATCATGAACGAGGATCGGGCTCGCGCCCTGCTGCGGGCGGAACGCACTCGGGTCGAAAGTCTCCTCATCGAGGCGACCGCCGCCGGTCGCGACGACCGCGCCGCCGCGAACGAGGAGGGCGACCTCACCGACCCCGCGCAACCGCTCAACGCGATGGAGACCGACGACGCCATCGCCGCGGCCCTGCAGGAACGGCTCGCGGCGCTCGACCGCGCCGAGCAACGGCTCGATCAGGGCACCTACGGTCTGTCGATCCGGAGCGGAGCGCCGATTCCCGATGCTCGCCTCGAGGCCGATCCCGCGGCCGAGCTCACCGTCGAAGAGGCGCAGAGGCCGTAGCCGGCGACCGCGAACCTCAGATCGCGCTGCCGGCGCGGCGACCGAAGAAGGTCCCGTCACCCAGGCTGATGCCGCTGACGTACCCGCCCGCCGCGAGGCTCGCACTCGATCGCCCGACCGCGAACAGCCCGGGCACCGGGCGCCCGTCGGCGGCCACGACGCGCCCGTCGACGTCGGCGTGCAATCCGCCGAGCGTGAACGTGGCGTAGATCGCGCCGCGCTCCAGGCCGAGATCGATCGCGCCCAAGGGCGGCACGAGCGGCTGGACGAACGGCGGCAGCTTCCCGAACTCGGGATCTTCACCGTTCACCGCGTGCTCGTTGTAGCTCGCGACCGTCGTCGCCAACGCGGACTCCGGAACACCGAGGTCGCGCGCGAGCTCCTCCACCGTTTCCGCCGCGTACGAGAACCGCAGGCCGAGCAGGTTGCGTTCGTATATCGCCTCGTCGAGCACCATGAACACGTCACCGTCGTGCTCCATCAACGCCTTCCACCCGATCCGGCCCGTATAGGTGTCCTCGTTGACGAACCGGCGGCCCTGACGGTCAACGAGGATCGCGCGGCACAGGCGGTGCGGCGGACCGAGTGGGAGCGCGCACTCGAACACGTCGAGCCGCAGCGGTGCCCCGCCGACGCCGAGACCGAGGCGGATGCCCCGGCCGTCGTCGGCGTCGGTGCCGATGCGCCACGCCGGATCGGGCCGCATCGCCGCGGGGCAGTGCGCGGCGAGCATCGCCTCGTTGTAGGCGAAGCCACCTGCCGCGAGAACGACGCCTCGACGGGCACGGATATGCCGCGTCGCGTTGTCACGGCGCGCGGCCACCCCGACGACGGCGCCGTCACTCGCGACGATCAAGCGATCGACCCGCGTATCGACCGCCACGCGCGTCGACGTCGCGGCGACGGCGCTCGCGAGACGTTGCATGAGGAAGTTGCCCGCGCTGTCGGGGTATTGCGGCTTGTGACCACGGGGCACGGGCCGGGCGATGTCGCAGAACGGGCGGCTGTCCTCGCCGCCCGAGAACACCAGTCCGCTGTCGTCGGCCGACTCTCGATTCGGTTCGTCACAGAACGCGCTGCGGAACGGGACTCCGTGGTCGCGCAGCCAGTGGAAGTGCGCGACGGAATCGTCGCAGTAGACGCGCAGCCGTTCGAGGTCGGGCCGGTCGGAGGGATCGACGCCGCCGTGCGGCGCCAACGCGGCAGCCAAGAAGGTGTGCATCGTCTCGGCGTCGTCTTCGAACCCGCATTCCTCTTGCACCGGAGTACCGCCGCCGAGGTAGATCAGGCCCCCCGACATCGCGCTGGTGCCGCCCGACGCGCCCTGCCGCTCCAAAGCCACGACGTCGAGCCCGCGTTCGGACGCCGCGATCGCCGCCGACGCGCCCGCGCCGCCGAGGCCGACCACGATCACGTCGGCGGCGTCGTCGAAGTGCGGAACGTCGCGTTCGGCGAGCGGCTCGATCGGTGCGGTCGGGTCCTCGGGCACACCTGTGTCATAGCCGATCAGGTCGACGACCCGTCCACTCCGGCGTCGCCCGAACGCGAAGCAGTCCTATTCGCGGGCGACGACGGCTCGCCGGCGCCGGATCGCCAGGGCCATGACGACGAGCCAGGCCGCGCCGACCACCCCGATCGCCCCGGCGATCGGCGCGCCGTGACTGCTTGGCGCTCGGCACGAGCGCGCGACTCGGCGCGGCGGCCGGCGCGCCGCCACTCGAGGAGACCGCTGCGCCCTCGCGTGACGCGGTCGTCGTGGTGTTGCGTTCGGCACTCACCGCCGAGGGTCCACTGCTCGGGGCCGTGCGCGTCGCGGCGTCCGCCGTCGTCGGCGGCGCAAGGCCCGAGACGGCACTCCGTGCGTCCGGTGCCGAACGCGTGGCAAGCGTCGGGGCGGTGGCGACCGACGGTTGTGGGGTCGCCGTGGTGCCGGGCCGGGTGACGACCGGGCGCACTGCCGTCGTCGGCGGAACGCGAGGCGCGGTGGTCGGAGGCAGCGGCACGGCGGCAGCGCTCGCGGGTGAAAGGCCGGGAGCGACCTTGGCTCCGAACGCCCAGGCCTCGATGCTCCCCGCCGGGGGATGGAAGCTCGAGCGCGCCGAGCGCGCTGTAGCTCCAGCCCGCGTCCGTGGAGACTGCGTAGTACAGCGCCCAGAACGCATTTGCCGGCGGCGTCGACACGCACGACTGCTCGGCAACCGACGGAAGGTTGCCGACGCGGCACACGAACGCGTCGCCGTACTGCGCGGTACCCGCGGTCGAAAAGCCCGCGGCGTGTAACGCGTCGAGAGCGGTATCCGGCCGGCCCGCCGCGCAGCCCCGCCGGATACCGCCGCCCCAATGCGTGAAGTCGGCCACCACCGTGACCCCCGACCCCGCAGTGCACGGTGATCCGGTGAGGCCGCCCGCCGCCGTCGCGCTCACGGCGACGGCGCCGATCGCGGCCGCGACGCTCATCACCGCCGCGGCCCAGCGCCGGCCGGGCCGGCGCACCGCACGACGCTCGCGCAACGGCCTCAACTCGCGCCCACTTCGATTGACGCCGGAGCTCCCGCGCCGGCTTCACCTGGGCCGGGCCGAAACGAGGCGGGAGCGCGGAACGACGCGCGGCGGGCGGCGCGGCGGAAGGTGCCGAGTGCGGCCGGGCCGATCAGGACGATGCAGATCAGGTTGGTGATCGCGCGGCCCGTGTCCCAACCGAGCGACATCGTGATGTCGAAGAGCAAGTAGCGATGCATCTGGGTCACGAACGAGGCACCCGGAAGATACGCGATCGAGCTCCCGGGGTCGACGGAGAACGGCCAGAACTGCAGATTGAGCATGAAGCCGAAGAAATAACCCGCGAACACCCCGTACGCCGCGAGCATCGCGATCTCGCGCTTGCCCCGGCACCGCGGCAGGAGCCCCGCGAAGAGCCCGACCCACGCACATGCGAACATCTGGTACGGCATCCACGGACCGACACCGCCGGTGATCACGGCCGATGCGAACATCGAGGTGCAGCCGAGCGCGAATCCGAATCCGGGTCCGAACACACGGCCCGCGAAGATCAACATGAAAAAGATCGTCTCGATCCCCGCGGTCCCGGCTCCGAGGGGCCGCAGCCCGGCATTCACCGCGGAAAGCACACCGAGCATCGCCAGCGCCTTGGAGTCGATGCCGCCGTCGGCCACCTCCGCGAACACGACCGCGAGAACGAGCAACAACAGCAGGCCGAACATCAGGGGCGCGGTGTACGCGTCGGTGAACCTCCCCGGCGCGATCAGGAACGGCCACAAGAAGCAGACGAAACCGATCAGCGTCGCAATCGTCGTCGCAATCGCAGCTCTCGACCGCACGCGGATGGCGACGCGTCGAGAGACACGTGTTGCCGCGACACCGGCAGTGGCCATCAGCTCGCCGCCTGATCGAGCGCGAGCCGTACCTGTTCGACGGTGAGATAACAGAGTGGAGCGAGAATCTTCGCGACCTGCGGCGCGAACGACGGCGACGACACCACGACTTCGGCGGTCGGTCCGTCGGCGACGACGTCACCCTCGGCCATCACGACGACCCGGTCGGCGGCGGCCGCGACGAACTCGACGTCGTGGGTCGCGATCACGACCGATCGACCCTCCGCCGCGAGCTCGTCGACGATACGCACCAGCGCGCGCTTGGCCTTGTAGTCGAGACCGCGAGTGGGTTCGTCGAGCAGTACCACCGGCGGCGCGGCGCGCAGTTGCACCGCGAGGACGAGCGCCAACCGTTGGCCCTCGGAGAGATCACGCGGGTGAATGTCGTCGGGGATTCCCGGTGCGAGCCGGTCGAGCAACGCACGGCTGGGTGGCGACTCCGATCCGTGCGACTCCGCGTCGGCCTGCTCGAGCTCGGCGCGCACCGTCTCGAGGTAGAGCAGGTCGGCCGGTGTCTGCGGCACGAGCCCCACGAGCATGCGGGCTCGGTGCGCCGAGAGCGTCTTCGGATCCTTGCCCGCGACCTGCACCAGGCCGCTCTGGCGTCGCCCCGAACCCTGGATCGCCCACAGCAGCGACGACTTCCCCGAGCCGTTGCGTCCCATCAACGCGGTGACCTCACCCGCGCCCAGATCGAGGTCGACGCCGCGTACTGCGACGACGTCGCCGTAACGCACGACGACGTTGCGGCAGTGCGCCAGCTGCCGGCCGGTCGCCACTCGCGTCCGCGCCGGCACGGGCGGGACCGTCGTGATCGCATCGCGCAATGGTCCTGCGAGCCGGCGCGCGTCGCGCACCGACAGCGGGAGCGGTTTCCACCCTGCCAGACGCCCGAGCTCCACGACGGGCGGCGCGACGCCGGCGGTCGCGAACATCGTCGCGGGCGCGCCGTCGGTGACGGTGCCGTCGCCGGCGACATGGATCACACGGTCGGCGTATTGCACGACGCGTTCGAGGCGGTGCTCGGCGAGCACGACGGTGACGCCCAGGTCGTGGACCAGACGCGTGATCGCGGCGAGCACCTCTTCGGCGGCGGTCGGGTCCAGCGCCGACGTCGGTTCGTCGAGCACGAGCACGCGGGGATGGGGCGTGAGGACCGATCCGATCGCGACGCGTTGTTGTTGACCGCCGGAGATCTCGTGCAACGCGCGGTGACGGAGCTCGGCCAGCCCCAGGAGATCGAGCGTCTCCTCGACCCGCTTGCGCATGACGTCGGGCGGGACCGCGAGTTGCTCCATGCCGTACGCGAGCTCATCCTCGACGATGTCGGTCACGAATCCGGCCCGCGGGTCCTGGCCCACCACGCCCACGACGTCGGCCAGCTCGCGCGGCGGATGCGACGCGGTGTCGCGGCCGTCGACGCAAACGCGACCTGCCAACGTTCCCCCCGTGAAGTGCGGGACGAGACCGTTGATCGCGCCCAAGAACGTCGACTTACCCGCGCCGGTCCGGCCCACGACGAGACACAGCTCGCCCTCTTCGATCCGCAGGCTCACGTCACGGAGTACGGGCGCGGGCGCGTCGCGGTACGTGATGGTGACGCGATCGAACTCGATCATGCCGGTATCCGTGCGGACCGCACCGCGGTCTCGCGCTCGGTTGGACGCGGTGCCGACGCCGCGTCATCGACGTAGCGGGCCCGCGGTGGGGGCGGCGCGACGACACCGGCGATTGCGGCGAGGAGGACCGCGACGGTCGGGATGACCGGGAGCGCCGGGAAGCGCAGTGGGGAGAACGACGGGTTGAGGTCGACCGCGCTGTAGCTCGTGCTCGCGTACAGCGCGATCCGCGGTCGCGACGCCGCAGCACGACACGATCCACTCCGCGGCGCGCCACGGGTCGGGGCGGTACTGGGTACGCGTCACCCGCCGTCCGCCGAGGGCGAGGCCGCCACAGCAGAGCGCCGCGCCCGCGAGGATCGTGGGCAGGCCGAGGAAGCGCGGCGCCGTGCCGTCGAGCAAGCCGTACGCGCCGGCGCACACACCGAGCATTCCCGCCACCATGAGTCCTCCCGTGAGGCGGCGCGAACCGCGCGGCTGGGGCCCGGTACGGCCGTAGCCGCGCGAGTCCATCGCAGCCGCGAGGAGCAATGACCGTTCGAGGGCGTCCTCCATGACCGGGATGGCGATACCGCGCAGGGCCCGCAGCCCCCGGCTCCGCCCGGCGCGCAGCCGCCGGGCGCGGGCCACGCGTTGCACGCTCTCGACGAGTTGCGGGGCGACGCTGATCGAGACGACCACCGCGACCCCCAACTCGTACAACGCCCCGGGCAGGATGCGCAGTGCGCGCTTCGGATTCGCCAGCGCGTTCGCCGCACCGATGCAGCAGATCAACGTGCCGAGGCGCAGGCCGGCGGCCGCGGCCGAAAGCGTCGCCTCCAGCGAGACCGGTCCACCGATCTGGACGTCGGCATACCAACTCGGCATCGGGACACGCGGCAGCCGCAGGAGGACGTGATCGTCGGGAGTGATCCCGGAACCGAAGACCGACCGGAACACGACGTGCGAGACGATGACGAAGACGGCGAGCGCGAAGTAGTACTTGAACGCCCGCGCCCACGGCGCATCCGTCCGGCGGTTGACGACGACGAAGGCCAGCACCGCGAGTACCAGCAGCAAGAGCGCAGGATTCGTGGTGCGGTTGACCGCGACCGCGAGCCCGAGCGCCCAGATCCACCATGCGATCGGGTGCAGCGTACGGGGAAGCCGGTTCGCGCCGTCCCATCCGTACGCACGCGACCCACGCGCCGCTGCGATCATGCGCGGCAGAGAATTCACTCGGCCCACCGTCGTCACCGGGCTGTGTACCGCGCCAGACACGAACGAATCCCCATCTCCGTCGCGTACGACGGCTACGGGGTCGAAGTCGGATCCGAGAACAATCCAGGCTCCGTCCCGCGAACCACGACGAGACATTGGCCACCGCCCCAAACAGGTGTTCCGACTCGTTGCACCATCGCGCCGGATGGCACAACTCACGGTTGCGGGTCAGTGCCGGTCTTGCACCGGCTTCCCCTGCGTTGGAGCTGCGAACACACTTGCACCCGAGAACATAAACCCCCGAGCCAGGCGCGACGGTAACGGGAGCACCCGGGGGTGTCAAAGCACCGTCAGTGCGACCGCCAGGTAAGGAACACGCAAAACCTGAGGTCACGGGCCCTCGCCGTCGCGCGACGGGGTTAGCGTCGCCGGGCTTGACCGAGCCCGGTGTGCAACTGCGCAGCAGCGCGTGGCAAGACGTCGACGGGAGCGCCGACTCATCTGCATTCGTCGACTATCTCGACGAGATGGAAGCGGCGACGCGCGCCGGGCGTCGGGAAAGCTTCGTCCTGCTCGGCCTCGGTCCCGGCCGTTCGGCACTCGACGTCGGCAGCGGGACGGGCGCGGTCGTGCTCGACCTCGCGCACTTGGTCTCGCCGGGCGGGCTCGCCGTGGGCGTCGACGTCAGCGAGACGATGATCACCACGGCGCAGGCACGCGCGGACACGCAGGCAGTCACGGCCGAAGCGGTCCTCGGCGACGCGGCGGCACTCTCGTTCGCGGACCACTCGTTCGACGCCGTGCATTGTGATCGCGTTCTCCAGCACCTCGACCGGCCGCAAGCCGCGATTCACGAGATGGCCCGCGTGCTCGTACCCGGCGGACGCCTCATGATCAAAGAGCCCGACTGGGACGGGCTGTTCGTCGACGCCGAAGATCAGGTCACGACCCGAGCAGTTCGAGACGAGCTCGTCGCACACATACGGCAACCGCAGATCGGGCGCAGCCTCCGCCGCCTCGTTCTCGCCGTCGGTCTCGAGGTCGTCGACTTCCACGGCACCCTCGGCATCTACGCCGTCTCGCTCGCCGCGGCCGACCGCGTGTGGAATCTCCGCGCGCGACTCGACGGCGCCGTCGCGGCCGGGGCCGTCGACGACGACACCGCACACGCGTGGTGGGGCGACCTCGGCGCGCGCGACGAAGCCGGCCAGTTCTTCGCGGGTGTCGTCGGCTTCCGGGTCGTTGCGCGGCAAGCCCGCGTAGCGCGACCGGTATGCCGACCGGCCGAGACCGGCGAGGCGCGCCCTACGGCCGGACCGCGACCCGCGTCACGGCCGCGAACGAGCAGTAGTAGAAGTCGCGGCCGAAGCCGGGCGCCGGGAAGAGCACGGATTGCACCGCACTTCCGGCCGAGACCCGCAAGCGCTCCTCGCCGGTCTCGATGTCGAGCACCACGATCGCGTCGGCCATGCGCGCCGGGTCATGGTCGTTCGTGACGAGCTCGCCGGTGTCGGCGAACAGCAGCGGGTGACACGCGTGGTTCTGCTCGCGTCGCCACCGCAGCGACGTCGCGCCGTCGGAATCGATGTCGAAGGCGGCGAGCACGCCGTTCGCACTGTCGTAGCCGACGACGATGCGACGCGCCTCGTCGACGACGGGCGGGTTGGCGATCAGGCCGTTGGGCAGCCCGCAGATCTCGGTCAGCGTGACCGCGGCGGTCGCGAGGTCGACGCGGACGAGGTGCAACGGCGCCGGCGAGATCCCCATACCCCGGAACGTTCCGGCGTAGCGCTCACTGCCCGCTCCGTTGTCGAGGAACCATGCCGCGCCGAGCGCGAGCACCGCGTCCCATCCGTACGACTGCCCCGCCATCGTGCGGTAACCGCCCGCGAAGCCGGTGTCCCGGGTCAGGCGCGAGCCATCCCACCGCACGCGAAAGAGCGTCGCCGTGCCGACGACGTAGACCGTGTCGCCGTCGGCCGAGAGCCGGGCCACCGAAGGCTCGGGCAAGGTGCAACGCGCGACGATCTCGAGCGCTTCCGGTTCCAAAACGAGCAACTCGGCCGGCGCGGGGGCGTGCGTGGCCGCGTCGTGACCCGCCGGCGCGCCGCCGAAGTCCTTGGTCGCGAGGTGGCCGTCTGCGAGCAGGACGAAGCTGTTGTAGGGCGACGGTCGCGGCAACTTCCGCGACGCGACGACGCGGAGGTCGGGTGTGAGCCGGTGCGCGTGGTTGCCGAACACGACGTACAACGATCCGTTCGCGTGGGCGGCGAGACCGCCGGGCCAGGTCGGCCCGCCGGCGAGGTCGTCGGAGCGCCCGAGCACCTCGAGTGTGTTCGCGTCGATCCGCTCGACCCACGACACGGCCGTGGGACCGAACGTGTGCCGCAACAAGAAGACCTCGCCGGGGTCCCGAAGCACGAGCATCGTCGCCGCGATCGCCTCGCGGAGCAGGTGTCGACGCGCGCCGCGTCGAGCGCGGGGCCTGCGCCGGTCAAGGGCTGCTGCAGCCGACGGGGCCCGCCGTCTTCGCCGGGCCACCGCGAGCGCCAGTAGGCCGCGCCGGCATCGTTCATCACCGCGACGGCCCCGGCAGCGTTTCGACGACCATGCCGCCCGCCCTCTCCCCAACATTTGACACTAGATGTGTCATAACTTAGGGTCCGGCGCCGTGATCGGCAAGATCCCCGGCGAGGACGTCCGGTACAGGAGGCCCATATGACGATCGATGTGGTCCTGTTGGGAACCGGGAACCCGTTGCCCGATCGCGACCGGGCCGGTGCCGCCACGCTCGTACGGGCCGGCGGCCGCGCGCTGCTCTTCGACGCGGGCCGGGGCGTGTGCCTGCGACTCGCCGCCGCCGGGGTGCTGCCGACCATGCTCGACGCCGTCTTCCTCACGCACCTGCACAGCGATCACATCTGCGACCTCAACGACGTCGTGACCACGCAGTGGGTGATGAGCCCGGTCCCGAAGTCGATGCACATCTTCGGACCGGCCCGCACCCGCGAGGTGCTGGACGGAGTGCGCACGATGTTGCGTCCCGACGTCGAGTACCGCCTGGCGCATCACGGCGACCTGAACTGGGAGCCGCAGGTCGACGTCGTCGAGGTGACCTCGGGAGTCGTGTTCGATGCCGACGGGCTCCGCGTCGTCGCGGCTCGCACCGATCACCGCCCGGTCGAGCCCACCGTCGGATACCGCGTCGAGTTCGGCGGTCGCGCCGTCGTGGTCGCGGGCGACACCGTGCCGTGCGCGGGTCTCGACGAGCTGTGTGCAGGCGCCGACGTCTACGTGCAGACCGTGCTGCGCGACGACCTCGTCCGTATGGTCCCGATGGCCCGTTTCGTCGACACCATCGACTACCACTCGACCGTCGTGCAAGCGGCGCAGACCGCCGCGCGCTCGGGCGTTCGGACCCTTGTGCTCACGCATCAGATCCCGACGCCGGCAGTCGGGAGCGCCGACGAGTGGATCGCAATCGCGCGTGCCCATTTCGCGGGCGACATCGTCTTCGGCGAGGACCTGGCGTCCGTCTCGGTCTGAGGCGCGGGCTCCGCCCCCGTCCGGGTTGTACGTAAGATCACACCGACAATGGGGGATCGCGCCGGTAACGGCGAATCGCGCAGGCAAAGGGCCATTCGGCCCTTTACGCCACGAACGCGGCTCTGTAACTTCCGGCGCGGAGCCAAGGCGGCGTCGAATCCAGATCTGAGGGGTGCACGGGTGCAACGCGGACGCCGGCTGGTCACGGGGATGGCGTTGATCGGGCTGCTGGCCGCGCTCGCCGGGTGCACCAGCACGCCGAGCTCGACCGGTGCCGGCGCGAACTCCCTGGAAGATGGCATCAAAATCCCGTCGTCGGGCCCCGCCAAGACGGCCGCCACCACCGTGCAGGTCACGTTGAGCGACACCAAAGGCCTCGGCGGACCCATGACCATCGACCTCTCGCCCGCCACCGCCCCCGCCGGTGACGTCACCTTCGTCGTCAAGAACACCGGCACCATCGACCACGAAGCCATCGTCCTCAAAACCAACATCGCCTTCGACAAGATCCCCGTCACCGACGGCGGCGACCCACCCGTCGCCGTCAAAACCGGCGCCGACAAGGTCAACGAAGACACCAACATCGGCGAAACCGGCGACCCCAACCTCAAACCCGGCGACACCCGCACCTTCACCATCAAGAACATGACCGCCGGCAACTACGCCATCGTCTGCAACCTCGCCCAGCACTACGCCAAAGGCATGCGCGCCGCCTTCACCGTCACCGCACCGACCACCACCGTGCAGGTCACGTTGAGCGACACCAAAGGCCTCGGCGGACCCATGACCATCGACCTCTCGCCCGCCACCGCCCCCGCCGGTGACGTCACCTTCGTCGTCAAGAACACCGGCACCATCGACCACGAAGCCATCGTCCTCAAAACCAACATCGCCTTCGACAAGATCCCCGTCACCGACGCCGGCGACCCACCCGTCGCCGTCAAAACCGGCGCCGACAAGGTCAACGAAGACACCAACATCGGCGAAACCGGCGACCCCAACCTCAAACCCGGCGACACCCGCACCTTCACCATCAAGAACATGACCGCCGGCAACTACGCCATCGTCTGCAACCTCGCCCAGCACTACGCCAAAGGCATGCGCGCCGCCTTCACCGTCACCGCACCGACCACCACCGTGCAGGTCACGTTGAGCGACACCAAAGGCCTCGGCGGACCCATGACCATCGACCTCTCGCCCGCCACCGCCCCCGCCGGTGACGTCACCTTCGTCGTCAAGAACACCGGCACCATCGACCACGAAGCCATCGTCCTCAAAACCAACATCGCCTTCGACAAGATCCCCGTCACCGACGCCGGCGACCCACCCGTCGCCGTCAAAACCGGCGCCGACAAGGTCAACGAAGACACCAACATCGGCGAAACCGGCGACCCCAACCTCAAACCCGGCGACACCCGCACCTTCACCATCAAGAACATGACCGCCGGCAACTACGCCATCGTCTGCAACCTCGCCCAGCACTACGCCAAAGGCATGCGCGCCGCCTTCGAGATCGGCTGACCCGATGACCGACGTCGAAGAACCATCGCCCCCGATCAGCTGGCCACGCGCGCTGTTGACGGTCGCCGTCATCGCCGTCGTCGGGATCGCGGTCCTCGTGTACGGGACCAACGCGGTGTTGACCAAAGTGCACAACGTGAAACGCGGCGGTCTCGTCGGGATCGCCACCACAATGTTCTTCGTCGTCCTCATCGCGTTCGCGTGGGTGCTCCGACAGCTCCAACGCAGGAACATCATCTGATGTCGGTCCCGGTCGCGCCCGACGCCAACTGGTTGTGGGCGAACGAACCGTGCCGCTCCGCGTGTCCCGTCCATACCGACGCGGGCGCGTACGTCACCGCGATCGCCGAGGGCCGCTTCGAAGCCGCGTACCTCATCGCCCGCGCGCCCAACCCCTTCCCGTCGGTGTGCGGACGCGTGTGCGCGGCGCCGTGCGAGCGCGCGTGCCGCCGGGGCTCAGTCGACGCTCCCGTGTCCATCCGGGCACTGAAGCGGTTCGTCACCGAGCGCTTCGGCGTCGAGAGCTTCGCCGCGAACACCATGTGGCACGCCGCGCACGGCGACGTGCCGCCCGCCCACGGACCGAGCGTCGGCGTGATCGGCGGCGGTCCCGCCGGGCTTGCCGCCGCGTGCGACCTCCGGCTCGCCGGTCATCCCGTCACCGTGTACGAGGCCCAGGACAAGCTCGGCGGGATGATGGTGCTCGGCATCCCCGAGTATCGACTCCCCCGCGCACTCATCGCGCGTGAGATCGAGGCGATCCTCGAGCTCGGCATCGACGTCGAGACCAACGCGCGTATCGGCGTGACGCACTCGATGAGCGAGCTCCTCGATCGCCACGCCGCGCTGTTCCTTGCCGTCGGCACCGGCACCGCACGCGACCTCGACCTGCCCGGTCACGACCTCGACGGCGTGCTCCGCGTGGTCGAGTACCTGCTCAACGTCAACCAGGGATTCCGGGTGCAGCTGGGCGAGCGGGTCGTCGTGGTCGGTGGCGGCAACGTCGCCTTCGACGCCGCCCGCACCGCGCTGCGTGCCGCCGCCGCCGGGAGCGCACAACCGGCACCCGTCGCCCGCAGCCCGCACGCCGACGAGGACGCGCGCGGCGGGCGATGACGACGACACTCGACGTCGCGCGCGCCGCGCGCCGCGCCGGCGTGCTCGACGTGACGATCGTCGCGCTCGAATCGCCCGACGAGATCCCCGCCGATCCCGAAGAGATCGCGGAGGCCGAGCACGAGGGCATCCGGATCGTGTATCGACGCGGGCCCCACCGCTTCGTCGGCGACACGCACGTGACCGGCCTGGAGACGATCGGCGTCGCTTCGGTGTTCGATACCGAAGGTCGGTTCTCACCGACGTTCGAGCCGGGCACCGAGACCGTGATTGCGGCCGACACCGTCATCCTTGCGGTCGGTCAGGCCGCCGACGTGACGTTCCTCGGCACAGGGCCGGCGCTCGAGCAGACCCGCGCCGGCGGCGTGCAGGTCGATCCCGACTCGCTGCGCACCTCCGACCCGCGTATCTGGGCGGGCGGTGACGTGGCCCGCGGTCCGCGCAACCTCATCGACGCAATCGCCGACGGCCGGCGCGCCGCCGCGTCGATTCACAACGCGCTCACGGGAGCACCGGAATCCGCCCGCCACGAGATTCGCGTCGAGCTCCGCCCGGGATTCCGGCGATTGGACAGCGACTACGACGCGATCGAGCGCCAGGTGATCCCGGCCACGCCCACCGACCGGCGGGTGGGCTTCGGCGAGGTCGAAACGGGCTACGACGAACGTGAGGCCCGTCTCGAGGGGCTGCGCTGCCTGCGCTGCTTCGACAACATCATGCTGTCGCCGGAGCTGTGCATCCTGTGCGGCCTCTGCGTCGACGTGTGCCCGCCTAACTGCATCACGATCGCGCGCGCCGATAACGTCGGGCTCGGGACCGAGCAGCAGTCGGTGCTGCTCCTCGACGAAGACCTCTGCATCCGTTGCGGCCTGTGTGTCAATCGCTGCCCGCCCGCCGCTTTGTCGATGGTTCACGCAAGAGAGCTCAACGCATGACTGAAGTCGACGTCGACCGCGAAAACCTCGAGCCGGGCCGTACCTCGGTCGACCACGGCGTCACCGCGCGACTCAAGCGCAGTGACGCGTGGCGTTCGATGTTCCGCCACGCGCAGACCGACACGCCCCGCGGGCGCGCGCTGCAGTCGTTCAGCAACGTCTTCTTGCACGTGTACCCCGTCAAGATCCCCAGGCGCGTCCTGCGCATGCGCTACTCGTTCCGGCTCGGCTTCATCGCCATGGTGCTCTTCGGGATACTGCTCGTGACGGGCATATACCTGATGTTCGTCTACACACCGTCGGTCGGTTCCGCGTACGGCGACATGCAGAACCTGAAGACCGGCGTGGGCTTCGGGCAGCTGATCCGCAACGTGCACCGCTGGTCGGCGCACCTCATGGTGCTCGTCGTCGCGCTCCATCTCGTGCGCGTCTTCTACGCCGGTGCCTACAAGAAACCCCGCGAGTTCAACTGGGTCATCGGCGTGATGTTGCTGCTGATCACGCTCGGCTTCTCCTTCACGGGCTATCTGCTCCCCTGGGACCAGCTGGCGTACTGGGCGGTCACGGTCGGCACGAACCTCGTGCACTACGTGCCGCTCGTCGGCGGCAAGCTGCAGGACCTGCTGATCGGCGGCCCGCAGGTCGGCCAGAACACGCTTGTTGCGGTTCTACGCGCTGCACGTCGCGGTGCTCCCGATGTTGCTGGCCCTGATGCTGACCGTGCACATCTGGCGCGTGCGCAAGGACGGCTTCGCCGTCGAGCGGTCGAGCGTCGGCACTTTCGGCGAGGAAGCGACGGAGCTCCCGGCCGCGCCCGCACCGGCCGCCGCGGCCATGGCGGCCACGAATCCGCGAGCTGTACGGCGGCCGGGTGCGACTCCTCGGCGTCGTCGACCGTGAGTCGGTTACCGAGGCGGCACGACCCGTCGACGACACCGTCTTCACGTGGCCACACCTGCTGGTACGCCACGTCGTGGTCGCGCTCGGCACCGCCGCCGTCGTGCTCGGCCTCGCCGTCTCGTTCAGCGCGCCGTTGCGTGGGCTCGCCAACCCGAACCTCACCCCGGAGCCGGCGAAGGCGCCCTGGTACTTCGCCGGGCTGCAGGAGCTGCTCTCGCGGTTCGATCCGCTCGTGGCCGGGATTCTCGTCCCGGCCGGCGCCGTGCTGATCTTCGTCCTGCTGCCGTACATCGATCGGAACCCGGACACACGAGCAAGCCATCGCAAGGTCGCGATCACGCTGTTCACCGTTCTGCTGGTGATCGCGGTCACGCTCACGGTGATCGGAACGTTCTTCCGCGGTCCCGGCTGGGAGTTCATCGCGCCGTGGACCCACTCGTACATCGAGTTCTAGGAGACTCAATGGCCACCAAGAGCCGACGCGACTTTCTCCGCGATGGTTGGAAGCTCGGCGGCGCGCTGTTGATCGGCGCGGCCGGATACACCGGCTACGAAGCGCTGCGCCCTTTGGCGACCGGCGCGAGCGGCGCCAAGGTCACCGTGGGCAGCATCTCGGCCTTCGGGGCCGAAACGAGCACCTACATCTCCTCCGGGAGGATGTACATCGTCAACACGAAGGACTACCTCTTCGCACTCTCCCAGAAGTGCCCACACCTCGGCTGCCACGTCCCGTTCTGCGAGAGCTCGGGCCGCTTCGAGTGCCCGTGTCACGGTTCGATCTACGACCTCGCCGGTGAGTACGTCGCCGGCCCGGCGCCACGGGGCATGGATCGTTACGAGATCGCGCTCGACGGCCAGAACGTCGTGGTCAACACCGGGGTCTTGAAGACCGGCCCGGCCCGCGGGATCAAGAACTTCTTCAGCCCGCCCAAGGGTCCCAGCTGCATCGGGAAGGCCTGAGATGCCGCGCGAACGCCCACAGCCGCCGCCGTTCGAGACCGAAGCGCTCGAACGCAGCCTCAATCGCTACCTCGCGTGGGGCATCGTCTTCATGGTCTTGCTCCTCGCGGGCTTCGTCGCGTACGGCGTTCGAGAGCCCGGCCTCCGGCGCGACGCCAAGCGCGGCGCAGACCACGAGCTACACGGCGATCGGGAGCCAGACCTTCGCGACGAGCTGCGCGCAATGTCACGGGAAGGACGCGACCGGCGGCGGCAGCGCCCCGACGCTCAACTCCACCCAGTTCTTGAAGAACACGACCGACGACCAGATCTTCGTGCTCGTGTCGGGCGGGGTCTCCGGAACCGAGATGCCGGCGTGGAGCCTCGACTATGGCGGGACGCTCACGGCCGAGCAGGTACGCCAGGTCGTCACCTACATCCGCTCGCTCGAACCGAACGCGCCCAGCATCCCCGCGTGGCGCCAGGCTGCGAAGGCAAAGCCGTAGCGCTGCCGGCGCACCCCGGCCGAAACACCGTCCCCCCGGCACCGCGGTACGCCAAGATGACGGCGTGAACCACGCCGTCGCGTGTCAAGGGCTGACGAAGCACTTCGGGTCGGTGCGCGCCGTCGAAGACCTCTCGTTCGCCGTCGAACCGGGCGAAGTGGTGGGGTTCTTGGGTCCCAACGGCGCGGGCAAGACCACGACGATCCGCATGCTGGTCGACCTGATCCGGCCCACGCGCGGACGCGTCGAGGTTCTTGGTTCGGATCCGCGCCGAGGCGGCCCCGAGCTGCGCAGGCGCATCGGATACGTACCGGGCGACCTCGCGATGTACAACCGGTTGACGGGCCGCCAGCTCCTGGGCTTCCTCGGGGCGTTGCGCGGCAACCGCGACGCGACGACGGCGGAGGCTCTTGCCGAACGCATCGGCGGAGTGCTCGACCGGCCGATCGGGACGTTGTCGCGAGGGAACCGCCAGAAGCTCGGCGTCGTGCAGGCGTTCGCGCACGAGCCGGACCTCCTCGTGCTCGACGAGCCGACGAGTGGTCTCGATCCCGTCGCGCAGCGCACGTTCCGTGCGCTCGTCCGGGAGGCGACCGCGCGGGGTGCGGCAGTCTTGTTGTCGTCGCACGTGCTCGGTGAGGTGCAGCGCATCGCGGATCGGGTCGCGATCGTGCGCGCCGGACGGCTCGTGACGATCGAGCCGATGAGCGAGCTGGAGGCGAAAGCCCTGCGGGTCGTCGAGATCCGATTCAGCGGTCCGGTCGACGCGGCCGCGTTCGCGAACCTGAGCGCGGTACGAAACCTCGAGGTCGAAGGCGACCTCGTCCGAGCGTCGGTCGCCGGTCCGGTCGACGCGCTGGTAAAGGCGGCGGCCCGCTTCTCGGTGGAGAGCATCGCCGGCCACGAAGCCGACCTCGAAGACGTGTTCCTCGCGTACTACGCGGAGTCACCCGATGCAGGCGCGTAGCGTCTTCACCAAGACGCTGTACGACCGCCGCCACGGCCTGGTCTGGTGGAGTGTCGGCATGGGGCTGATGACGGTGGCGGTGCTGTCGGTATGGCCGTCGGTGCACGACGAGTACCAGAAGCTGGTGCAGAACTACCCCGAGCCGCTGCTGGCGTTCTTCGGCATCGAAAAGGGCGGGGTGGGGAGTGCAGCGGGGTACCTGCAAGCCGAGTTGTTCGGGCTGATGCTCCCCTTGACACTGATCGCCTACATGATCGCGGCCGCTTCCGCTGCCACCGCGGGCGAGCAGGAGGCGGGCACGCTCGAGTTCCTCCTCGCCCAGCCGGTGTCCCGCACACGCGTGGTGCTCGAGAAGTACGCCGGGCTGTGCACCTCGCTCTTCGTGATCACCGCCACGTTCGCGGCCGTCTTGGTCTCGTTCACCCGCGTCTTCGACGTCAGCGTCAGCGCCGCGCATCTCCTGGCCGCGACCACCTCCGCGTACCTGCTGGCCTCGTTGTTCGGAGCGCTCACGCTCCTGGCGGGATGCGCGACCGGACACCGGGCGCTCTCCGCCGGGATCGCCTCCGCGATTGCAGTCGCCACGTATCTCCTGAGCTCGCTCGCCGCGATCGTCGGGGGTCTGAAACCCTTCCGCCCACTCTCACCGTTCTGGTGGTACAGCGGCCACGATCCTCTGCAGCGGGGGCTCGAGCCCCTCCACATCGGCCTGCTCGTGTTCACGCTCGGTGCGTGCATCGTCGCGGCGGTCGTCGTGTTCGACCGCCGGGACGTCGCCTGACGCGTCGCTCGCCGAAAGCCTCGCCACGAACGGCCGAACGTCCCTGCCCGGACCGCCGGATTTGGCGGAGGATCTCAGGCATGAGCACAAAGACGCGCCCCTGGGCGATCGGCACGGTCGTGGTCTTCACGGCGCTCGCGACCGCGTGCGGAAGCAGCGCGAAGACGACCGGCCCGTCGACCACTATCGCCCCGACCACATCGTCGACCAGTTCGTCGACGTCGGTCGCGCCTCCGACCACCGCCCTCGAACCGGCCGAGTCGATCGCGGTCTGGCCGACCGCCGCGGGCACCACCCGCTATCACGACCCGGTCGTCGCGGTCCGAGCGTTCGCGACCGACTTCTTGCACATGGTGAATCCCGTCGTCGGGAGCTTCCGCCAAGGTGATGCGCGTTCCGGCGAGGTCGTGATACGGCCGAAGGCCACCGGGCCCGCGACGACCGTCTTCGCCCGCCGGCTCGGGAGCGACAGCTCGTGGTGGGTCATCGGCTCGTCGACGTCGAACATCGGCCTCACCGAGCCGGCCTCGCTCGCAGCGATCACCTCACCCGTACGGCTACGCGGTACGAGCACCGCGTACGAAGCCACGGTGAACGTCTCCATTCGCCAAGACGCAAGCTCCACACCTCTGGTCGAGACCTACGTCATGGGTGGTGCGAACGGCCAGATGGGGCCCTTCGACGCGTCCGTGAAATTCGCGACACCGACGAGCCACTCCGGCGCCATCATGATGTACACGGTCTCCTCGGAGACCGGAAACGTCGCCGAAGCGACCGTCGTACGAGTGCGCTTCGCCGGGAACTGATTCCCGTCCGGTCGCGCGGTCGGCGTCGCGCCGTCGGGCCGCCGGGCCGCCGGGCCGCCGCGACGTTGCACCGCTTGTGCCGCCGGCGACACAATCCATCGAGATCGCCGCCACCAAGACCGCCGCATGCGACTCATCGGAGGAATGTGCCGTGAAGGCCTGGAGAGTGCATCGATACGGTGCGCCCCGCGAGGTACTGCAACTCGACGACGTCGACGTGCCGGCGCCCGGGGACAGCGAGCTGAAGATCCGGGTCACGTCGGTCACGCTCAACTTCAACGATCTCGACGGTATTCACGGGCGCTACAAGACCGTGCCGCGACCGGTTCCGTACATCCCCGGCATGGAAGTGCTGGGGGTCGTCGAGGAATGCGGGCCGGGGGCCGGGTCGTGGCTCGGTCGACGAGTCGTCGCGATCCCTTCCGGAGCCTTCGGCGGCTACGCGGAGTACGTCGTCGCGCCGGCCGCCATGGCCTTCGAGATGCCGCCGGAGATGCCCGAGCCCGACGCGGCGGCGATCTTCATGCCGTTTCATCTCGCGTGGCTGGCGCTCTACGAGCGGGCCCGGCTGCAATCGGGGGAGACACTGCTCGTCCACGCGGGCGCGGGCGGTGCGGGGTCGGCCGCGGTACAGCTCGGCGTGCATGCCGGGGCGCGCGTCATCGCGACCGCGGGGTCGGCCGAGAAGACGAAACTGTGCCTCGATCTCGGCGCCGAGCTCGCGATCAACTACCGCGACACCGACTTCGCGGAGGCGGTGCTCGACGCAACCGACGGCCGGGGCGTCGACGTCGCGTTCGATGCCGTGAGCGGCGACGTGACGTTGCAGACGTTCCGCTGCATGGCGTTCAACGGCCGCCACATACTCGCCGGCTTCGCTTCGGGCATCGAGCTCGAAGACGAGGGACTCGTGCCGCGCCCGGTGCTGTTCGGGAACTTCTCGCTGGTCGGCGTATGCCACGCGTACGTCGACGACCCCGTGGTGTTCAAGCGGCTGAGCGGGTTCAACTTCCCGTCACATCGCGACGGCGAGCAACTGCACGCAGAATTGTTGGCGCTGTTCGCCGAGCGCAAGCTCCGCGCGGTCGTCGGCCAGGAGGTGCCGTTCGGCGAGCTCCCGGCGGCACTCGAAGCAATGGAACAACGCCGGACCGTCGGTCGCACCGTGGTGAGACTTCCGTAGCCGGACGTTCCGCCACGCCTGGCTGACCGACCCGTGGCTTCGGCCGGCTACGACCGCCCGGCCCAGTCGCCGGCCTCGAACGTGGCCCGCTGGCTCTCGGACATGCCTTCGGGGTCGCGCACTCCGGGCGAGCCGACGGCGATCGCGGTCGCGCCCTTCGGGGGGACGTGAAGCAGCGTCCGGACCTCGTCGAGCGGGCGGTCGGCGATCGCGTGGAAGTCGACGCTCAGCAAGTCGGTGGCAAAGCCTTCGGACGTGGCCTTTCCCCGGAGCAACGCGTCGGCCATCCGG
This sequence comes from uncultured Actinomycetes bacterium, assembly GCA_963839575.1. Taxonomy (GTDB): domain Bacteria; phylum Actinomycetota; class Acidimicrobiia; order IMCC26256; family PALSA-610; genus PALSA-610. Next base: position 1,230,146 of record CAWIVQ010000003.1, read on the forward strand.
TCGGCCATTCCCGACGTCTGCAGATGCCGGTCGCGCACGTTCATCTGGAAGAACCCCTGTTGGTGCACGTAACCGGTCTCGAAGAGTCCGACGACGGTCGCGAGCCAGGCAAAGCCTCTCGGGTCGGGGTCGGCGCGCCCGATGAGCGTGAATACCTCCAACTCGCCCTCGAGGTTCGTCCCGTAGTCGGCGATGACGTGCACGAAATCGTGCTGCGCGAGATATGCGGAGACGCCACCCGGCGCGCCGGGGAAGGTGAATCCGCGCATCATGTACATGTCCCAGATGCCGCGGCCGAGGCTCCCGGGAGCAAGCGCGCCGAGGGCCTCCCAGCGACGCGCGAGGTCCGCGTCGACGACGCCGGCGTCGAAAGGGTCCTGGAAGTCGGCCCGGGTGTAGAGCGCGCGCATGCGCTCGTTGTCCCAGCGATCAGTGAACCCGCTGCGGCGCAGATCGTTCCACGCGAGCCCGAACTTCCCCTCCGCGTACCGGCGGGCGACGCGCACGAAGTCGTCGTCGATCCCGAGCGTCGCCGAGTACAGCTCGACGCGGCGTGCGACCTCGTCGGGCAGCGGGCGCAACACGAGCTCCGCGAGCACCATGTGGTGGACGATCCGGTGCCGGTAGTCGATATCGCGGCCCGCGAGCGCGTCGGCCAACTCGTCGGGACCGAGCGGCTCGAGCCCGTGATACTCGACGTCGACGTCGGTCAGGGCGAGCGTGACGGCGCGCAGGAGCGAGGCCTGCATCTCGGTCAATTCGCCATTGCTCGCGACCGCGGTGGCGATGCCCCGGGCGACCGCGTGCACTTCAACGAGATCGGACTGCATGCACGAACCTCTCCGCCGGTGACCTCTGCTCCGCCACGCTAAACGCGAGATCCGCTCCCGCATGAACCGTCGCCCCCCAGGTGGGCGGGCGCGGCTCCCGGCCCGAAGCGCCACCGCAGCGGTCCGCCGCGCGCTCGGGGTCGGCCGGCCGTGCCGGACACGTCGGGTTCGCAGCGCTGCCGCCGACTGTGTTTCACTCCGCCCCGTGGCCCACATGAGCGAGCATCGATACGCGGCGGCGGCCGCGCTCCGAGCCTTGAACCACGCCTTCGTCGCGCACGACGCCGACGACGAGCTCCTCGAGCGCATCGCGGACTTCGCCCAGGCGACGCTCCCGGAGCTTCACGAGGGAGCTCGGCGCGACCGGGCGACGTTGCTCGCCGCGCACGTCGGACGCATCTTCGGCTCCGACGCCGGTGCCGACGATCTCGAGCCGGGCTCCGACGACGTCATGGCCGACCGTGCTGTTGCGGGCGCGGCGAATCCCACCGCGGCGGAGTTGGACGTCGAGTTCACGGAGAACGAGGTCGTCGTGCGGGTCACGCTCGGAGCCGCGTTCGAGGGTGCGCCGGGACGAGCACATGGCGGCATCGTCGCCGCCGTATTCGACGACGTCACCGGGTTCGTTCTCCGGCTCGCATCGACAGCCGCGTACACGGGGCAGCTATCGGTGCGATATCACGGACCGGTGCCGATCGAGTCACCACTCGAGTTCCGAAGCCGGCTCGAGGGACGCGACGGGCGCAAGCTGCGCATCACCGCCGACTGCCGGGCCGGCGATCGGCTCGTCGCCACCGCCGACACGATCTACATCGCGGTCGAGCCCCACGCGTTCGGCCGAGCCGAATGAACCGGCGACCAACCACCCGCGAGCGGATCGATCAGCACAGCCGCACGAAGGTGTAGCCCCGGGACCGCAGCCCGAAGATGATGGCCGGCAGGGCCGCGACCGTCTGGCTACGGTCGCCTCCGCCATCGTGGATACCGACCACCAATCCCCTACCGCTCGCCGAAGCCAACACGCGCGCAACGATCGCGGCCGCGCCCGGCCGAAGGTAGTCGGACGGATCGACGTTCCACAGGATCTGCGTCAGGCCGAGACGTGAACCTGCTTGCACGACGGTGGGGTTGGTTGCACCGTAGGGCGGTCGAAAACAGACCGGCGCACGACCGGTCGCGGCCGTGATCGTGGCGGCGCCCCGGCGAAGTTCGTCGGCGACGTTCGCGGCCGGCAGGCGCGTGAGGTCGACGTGATCCCAGGCGTGGTCGCCGACCGCCATGCCGGAGCCGATCTCGGCCCGCACGAGGTCCGGACGCTCGACGACCTGAGGGCCGACAACGAAGAAGGTCGCGGTGACGCCGTACTTGGTGAGGGCCGCGATCACCGGCGCGGTGTACGCACCGGGCCCGTCGTCGAAGGTCAGCGCGACCTCGTGCGGACCGACCCACGTGCGCGCCGGAGCGCGCGGCCGGGCGAGCGACCGGACGAACTCGAGCAGCGGTAAGGCAAAGCCCGACGACGAAGCCCACGGACTCGCCATGCCGACCGTCGGTCCGGCGAGGTGGGTGAGGGATCCGACCGGACCCGCGTCGCCGAACGATCGAACCGTGCCGTCGGCGGCCGCGATCCAATATCCGTTCCCGCCGGGAGCGGGCACGATCCCGACGGCGATCGAGGCACCGACGTTCGCGCTTCCCCACGAACGGGCGTCGCCGAACACGTGGACACCGCCGGCCCGGTCGAGGAGCCAGTACCCGCGCCCGGTCGATGTGACGGCGATCGTCGAGATCGGGACCTCGACCCGTCTCCCGCCGAGCGACCCCGCGAAGGGTGCGTCACCGAAGGTGAACACGCCGCCGTCGGCGCCGACCAACCAATACCCGCGCCCGTCGGGCGTCGACACCGCGCCGACGATCGGCGCGTTCAGCGACAGCGAACCGAGCGAACCGAAGAACCTGGCATCGCCGTAGGAGAAGATGCCGCCATCGGCGCCGACCAACCAGTACCCGAGCCCGCCGGGCGTCGGCGCGATTCCCACGACGGGTTGGTTCAACGGCTCGCCGCCGTGCGAGCCGAAGAACGGGGCGCCGCCGAACGCGAACACCCCACCATCGAGGGCCGCCATCCAGTACCCGCGGCCTCGCGGCCGGCCCGCGATCGCGATCACCGCCAGGCGCGGCGTGCCGGCGCCGAGGTCGCCGCCGTTCGGCGCGGTGCCGGCCGTCGCGACGTGCCCGTTCACGTCGGCGAGCCACGCGCTCGGCGCGACCGTCGTGGCCGCGCGAGACGCGCTCGGGACAACGAGGATCGCGAACAGGCTCACTACGGCGGCCGCGACGATCATCCGGCGCGCTACGGCTCTCATGAACCGATCGTGACCCGGCACGCGCGCCGAGAGCAGTGCTCAACGGTTCACGTACGTGTGACCTATGACCCCGCTCGGGCTCGGGACCGCCGCGTCAGGTGGCGGGATCGATGACTCGCATCATGTGCTCGACGAACCAATCACGCGCGAGTTCGGCCGCGATGTTCAGCGTGCCCGGCTCTTCGAACAGGTGCGACGCGCCGGGTACGAGGCTGAGGCGCGTCTCGCACGACATGCGGGCGCGCGCCTCCCGGTTCAGTTCCAACACGGCCGCGTCGTCGCCCCCGACGATCAGGAGCGTCGGCGCCCGGACATCGGCGAGCCTCGGTCCGGCGAGATCGGGCCGGCCCCCGCGCGACACGACGGCCGCGACGTTCGTGCCGGGCTCGGCGGCGGCCCACAGCGCGGCGCCCGCACCGGTGCTCGCCCCGAAGTAGCCGACCGACGCGCCGAATCCTTCCGGCTGCTCGCGCAACCAGGCCGTGACCTCCACGAGGCGGCGCCCGAGCAGCGAGATGTCGAACACGTTGGCCCGGTCGAGCTCCTCGACCGGGGTGAGCAGGTCGAACAGCAATGTGCCCAGTCCGGCCCGGTTCAACACGGACGCGACGAAACGATTGCGCGGGCTGTGGCGGCTGCTGCCACTGCCGTGCGCGAACACGACGATTGCACGCGCGCCCGGCGGGCTCGTGAGGCGCCCGCCGACACGAACGGAGCCGATGGGGACGGTGACCTCGTCGTCGCGGCCGGGCGGATCGTCGGATGCGCCCCGGACCGGCACCGATCCCGTCGACGATCCCGTCGACGCGCCCGTCGCCCTCGCGGCCATGAGCCGCATCACCTCGTCATCGGAGGTCTGCGTGAAGTCCCTGTAGAACTCTCCGACCGCAGCGAAACGTTCGGGAGCATGGAGCACGATCACTTCGTCGGCGTCGTCTCGGAGCAGCTCGACCGCACGAGGCGAAGCGACAGGCGCGGCGACCACCACCCGCCTCGCGCCCTGCGCCCGTGCGACCTTGCAGGCGGCCCGCATGGTCGAACCGGTCGCGATGCCGTCGTCGACGATCAGGGCGGTGCATCCGGCCAGGGGCACACGTTCGCGAGAGCCGCGAAAGGAGGCCGCGCGCCGCGCGAGCTCCTGGCGTTCGCGGACATCCGCCGCGTCGAGCTCCGCTCGAGTGACGCCGGCCGCCGCGACGACCTCGTCGTTGACGATGCGCACGCCGCCCTCGCCGATCGCACCCATCGCGAGCTCGAGCTGGAAGGGCACCCCGAGCTTGCGGACGATGATGATGTCGAGCGGCGCTCCGAGCTCACGGGCGACCTCCCACGCGACCGGGACGCCGCCGCGCGGCAGCCCGAGCACCACGACGCCGGCGAGCGGAACACCCTTCAGCCGCTCGGCGAGACGGTGGCCGGCATCGACCCGATCGGCGAACAGCATGGCGCCTCCTCGTTGAGCGGCCCGGCCGTCACCGAAGCCTCTCCGCGACCATGCTGACGGGCCGGCCCGACGAGCGGTAGAGGCGGAAGTCGCATTCGCCCGCCGGCGTCGTGGTGCTCGGGCCGTCGCGTGGATCAGGCGCCGGCGGGTCCGGGCGGAGTGCGGGGGTGCGACCAGGCCCGACAGCCGCGCGGCACGGGTCGTGAATTCCTCGGTGTCGATCTCGCCCCGAGCGAAACGCGCCCGCAGGATATCCAGGGCCGGATCAGCCGGCACGGCCGGCGGGGGCCGGTAACGGGTCGAGCGGTCGGCGCGTAGGAGCGCCCATACTCCCACCGCGATCGCCGCGCCGATCAACGCCAAGAACAACACCCAGAGCCACGGGTGCGCCCAGCCGTCTCGATGCATGCGACCGCCGAACATCTGCGCGATCCGCGTGACAGCCAACATGTCGACGATATTGCCGGATCACTCTGAGCGATCGCTGAGCGCCGGCTGCGAAGAGGCCGGGACCCGTTTCGTCAGCAGCGCTGCGGGAACCAGACCGCGCGAGACCCAGTTGCGCTTGTCGGCCCAAACGAGCATCGGCGGCAGCACCACCAGTGCGCTCAACAAGGCGACGGCGACGTTGAGGGCCACGATCTGACCGAAGTCGTGTAGCAGCGGCAGCGACGAGGTCGCGATCACGGCCACACCCGAGATCGCGGTCAGCGCCGACACGATGAAGGCCCGGCCCGTGCGAGAGGCGGCATCATGCATCGCTTGGCGGGGTTCCGAGCCGCGGTGACGTTCCTCGACGAAGCGCAAGAGGAGCAGCGACGTGAACTCGGTACACGCGGCGACGACGAGTGGGCCGCCGACCGCCGTCATGGGGCTCAGCTTGAGGCTGAGCGCGTACGCGAAGAGCGACGACGCGCCGACGGCGATCAACACCGGGACGAGCGAGAGCAACGCGCGCACGACACTGCGTAGTCGTACGGTCAAGAACAAGAAGACGAACAGGATCGCCACGTACGTGAGGATCACCCGGTTCGCTTCGAGGTTGTCGAGCAGCCCGACTCCGACGACGGCGAGGCCCGAAGGAGTTGCCTGCACGTTCGTCGGCGGATGGACCGTGGCGCGGATCTCGCGTACGACCGTGGCGCGCGCGTCGAGGCCGCTGGGTCCGGTACGGAAGACGATGTTCATCGCCCGCCCGTCGGTCGCGACCATCGAGAGCTTGACCACGCGCGGCGCGACTGCGTACGCGGCGCGAACGTCGGCCGAGGTGGGGGTCAGGTGCGGCGCGCCCGGAACGTCGCTGAGCTCGCTGACGGTGCTGACGAGACCCGATGCCGTCAGCAGCGTGTCGGGGTACTTCGAGAGTTGGCCGCGGGTGAAGTCGTCGACGAAGCGCACCGTCGGTTGCGCGAAGGCGTCACTCGACTGCACGTACACGCCGAGCTCACTCGAGGAGTGGACTTCGCGGTCGAGCACGTTCAGGTCCTTGATCACACGCGAGTGCTGGTTCACCCACTGCGTCGGGTCCGTCTGCAACACGAGCTTGCCTTCGACGAGGATTCCCCCGCGAAGACGATCAGGCTCGCCAATGCCAGCGCGGGCGCGGCACGCTCGGAGAGCGAGCCCAGGCGCGCGGTGAGCCGGCCGAGCGGGCCCTCCCGGAAGTCGCGACCCTTCGTGGGCGAGCGGTACTCGCGGATGCCGAGGATCGCGAGGGTCCCGATGATGCTGTTGAGGCAAATCGCAGCCACGCCGATGACGAGCAGCAGCCCGAACTGTCGCAGCATCGGGACCCGGGCGTAGTGCAAGGCCGCGAACGCGAAGATCGCGTCGAACATCACGACGAGGAGCGCGGGCCCGAGGCTGCGAGAGGTCTCCTGGATGGGATGCACGGACCGATCGATCACGACTTCCTCTTCGACCCGCGCGTGCATCTGGATCGCGTAGTCCATCCCTATGCCGAGCATCACCGGCAGACCGGAGATGGTGACGATCGTCAGCGGGATGCCGAGATACCCCGCGACACCGAACGCCCAGACGACGCCGATCAACACGACCGCGAGCGGCAGCAGCCGCCACCGCACGGCGAACAGCAGCAACAGGATCACCGTCATGACGGCGATCGCGATCAGGGCGAGGGTTGCCATACCGCCCGTGAGGTAGTTGTTGAGGTTGTCGAGAAGCGCCGGCGCGCCGGTCGTCGTGATCTGCGCGTGGTCGAAGTGCAGCGACTTGGCGGTCGCCGACACGACGGCGGCGGCCTTCCCCTCGTCTTTGATCGACTCGTTACCGAGCAGCCGCACGACGACCTGCGCGTGACGGGCGTCGGGAAAGATCGCGAGGAGGGGCGCCCGGATGGGCTTCGGGTCGTTCGGCAGAGGATTGTCGTAGAGCAAGAAGTCGAGGTATCGCGGATTGTCGATCGTGCGCTGCGCGACCGGTATCGCGTTGATGCGGGCGATCGTCGCGAACGCCGATGCGCCGCGGCGCGTCCTGCCCCGCCTTCGACGTATCGCGCGTGAGGTCGGCGGCGAGGATCTTCCCGGCGACGCTCTGCGTGACGTCGCCTTTCGGACCCTTCACGAGATTGTCGTTCCACTGGAGGGCAGTGAGCGGTGTCACCACGTTCAGCACCTTGTGCGACGCGTCGATCTCGTTCGCGAGGTTCGTCCACTGCGTGATGCCGTTCCGTGTGAACAGCTCGGCGACGGTGTGACCGGGATCCATCGTCACGAGGGTGATCATCGCCTCGCCGCCGAACAACCCCTGATAGGCGACGTTGTCCTTGTAGACCTGATCGGTCTTGTTGAGGTAGTTGCTCTGATCGGTCGAGAACTTGAGCTTCGTCGTGCCGTAGCCGAGACCGAGGGTCAAGCATCCGCCCACGAGAACCACCGCGATCCAGTGCTTCCCGAGGTTGAGGCCGAGCCAAGACCAGAACTTGTGCACGTGGCCTCCGTCGATCCGAGGTGCTCGACGCTAGCGACGACGCCACGACCCGCCAAGGGCCTTTGGCCTCCAGGGATAGGGCCCTTCGCAACCGCGGTGGCGCGACACAATGCACCGATATGAGTGCGACAACGATGCGAGCGTGGGTCGTCGACGAGGTCGGTCCGATCGACGATCATCCGCTCACGCTCGTGCAACGCCCGATTCCGGTTCCCGGGCCCGGCGAGATCCGCGTGCGGGTGCTCGCGTGCGGCGTGTGCCGGACCGACCTCCACCTCGCCGAAGGCGACCTCGCACCTCGCCGGGCGCGGGTCACGCCCGGACACGAGGTGGTCGGCATCGTCGACGCCGTCGGGACCGGCACGCAACACCTCGCCGAGGGCGACCGCGTGGGAGTGGCATGGCTCTCGCACACCTGCGGGGTATGCCGCTTCTGCGTCAGCGCGGGAGAACCTCTGCGTCGCGCCGCGGTTCACCGGCTGGGACGTCGACGGCGGGTACGCCGAATACCTCGTCGCGGCCGAGGACTTCGTCTACCCGTTGGCGCCCGGGTTCGACGACGTCCGGGCGGCGCCGCTGCTATGCGCCGGCATCATCGGCTACCGGGCGCTGCGCCAGTGCGAATGCCCGCCCGGTGGCCGGCTCGGCATCTACGGCTTCGGCGGGTCGGCGCATCTCACCGCGCAGGTTGCGATCTCCGAGGGCCTCCGAGTGCACGTGATGACCCGGTCGGAGGAGGCGCGCCGGCTCGCGCGCGAGCTCGGCGCCGCGAGCGTCGGCGGCGCGGCCGACGCTCCGCCGGAGCCGCTCGATGCCGCCATCTTGTTCGCGCCCGTGGGCACACTCGTTCCGCCCGCGCTGGCGGCGCTCGACCGGGGCGGAACTCTCGCGGTGGCGGGCATCCATCTCAGCGACATCCCGCCCCTCGAGTATCAGCGCCACCTCTTTTTCGAAAGAACGCTGCGCAGTGTCACTGCCAACACCCGTGACGACGGACGGGTGTTGCTCCGGACGGCGGCGCACATGCACATGCAGGTCTCGGCGGTGCCCTACCCCTTCGACCAGGCGAACACGGCGTTACGCGACCTGGCGCACGACCGGGTCACCGGCGCCGCGGTGTTGGTCATGCCCTAGCCGCGAAGGGACCATCGTCCCTATTCCCCCGCGCCACCAAGAGGCAGTGTCGCGGTTGAACGCAGGAGAGGATCGATCATGGATCTCGACCACGACACCCGAGTCCAGGCATTGGTGACGCGTCCGGTGGTGTACGTCCATCCCAACGACACGCTTCGACAGCTGGCGACGACATTCGTCGAGGAGTCGATCGGAGCCGCGTTGGTGCGCGGCCCGCGCGGGACGATCGGCGTCGTCACCGAGCGCGACGTCGTCCGAGCGATCTCGGAGGGCGCGAGCGTGAGCCGAACGACCGTCTACGAGATCATGAGCGAGGAACTGATCACGGTCGCACCGAACGATGATCTCCTCGACGCCGCGCACCGGATGCTCGATGCCGAGGTCCGCCACCTTCCGGTCATCGAGAACGGCGTCGCCGCCGGAATGGTGAGCGCGCGTGACGCGCTCCGCGCGCTCGTCGTGTTGCGGGAAGACAACGTCCCGATCGACGACGCCGTGCGCGGAGACAACGTCGGCCATCGCACGACGTAGTCCGCGAGAACGCTCAGTGCGAGGAACCACCCAAGGACACGATGTGGGCATCGGATCCGGGGAAGAAGAGCGACTCGTGGCCGTCGTCCCATCGGACCCGGTAGTGCACGACACCACCCGTGTCGAGTATCTCGAGGATCTCACCCTTGCGTGTCGGTTCATCGATGTGGGGCGCATCGACGACAACTTCGTCACCCGGCTTGGCGTGCATCATCTCCGTCTCCTTGTTCTCGTGCCGTCGCGTCACGCACTTCGCGCGTACTCACGGATGGTGTACTCCCGTGCGCGTTCGAATCGGCTCTGTCGGACACGCCGAGCTTCATGGTCGTCGTCTCCCGGTTCTGGTATCCCTCGACAATGACGGCGCGACGAGCACGACAACAGGGGCGAGAGAGCCGGCCCGACAGGACCTTCGTCCCTCGGTGCTCACCCCGTTCGGGAACTACAGCTAGGCGGCCATGGCGACCGGGCCTTTCGCCTCTGGGACGGGTTCCGACCCGGTCGTAGCGTTCCCATCGCCCATCGCCCAACGCACCGGCGCGCCGTGCCGGCATGACGAGCAGCGAACGAGGAACCTCGAGAGGACGGCAACCATGCGAGCTCTTGATGCCCTGCGCAAGCCCCCGGCAACCATCCCCGCCGACGCATCGATTGCGGATGCCGCCCGGCTGATGGACGCTCAGGTGGTCGGCGCGCTCGTCGTCATGGACGGCGATCGCCCGGCCGGGATGGTGACCGACCGCGACCTCGTCGTGCGCGCGCTCGCCCGCGACGTCCCGGCGAACGCGCGCGTCGACGCGGTCATGAGCCCCGGCGTCATCGCGCTGGCCGCGGATGCCGATCTGCGCGACGCCTTGCCGATCCTGCGCTCGCATGCCATCCGTCGCCTGCCGGTGGTCGAGGACGGCAAGATCGTGGGCATGCTCACGACCGACGACCTGCTCGTCGACCTGGTCGCCGATCTCGGTGACGTCGTGCGCCCGATCACCGGTCAGGTCGTGTTCGGCTATCCCGAGCCGGAGAACTTGCCGGCCCGGCCCGGCGTTCGGTGACGCGGCGCCCGTCACCGGGCCCCTTGATGACGAGGCCGCGGAGACGTCGTGCTCTTTGGCCGGTACTGGCACTCCTCGTCGCAGCCGGTGTCGGAGCCGGTATCGCCTCGGGACCTCGGGCGCGGGCCGCGACCGGGGAGGGAACGGCTCGCGCGGCCGCGACCGTCGCTTCAGGTTCCGGATATCGCCTGGTGGGCGCCGACGGCGCGGTCTACTCCTTCGGCGCGACGTACGCGGGTGCGCCGGCCGGAACACACCTGAACGCGCCGATCGTCGCCATCGCGTCCACTCCCGCGTTCGGTTACTGGGTCGCCGCGTCCGACGGCGGCATCTTCAGCTACGGCGACGCCCACTTCTACGGATCCGCCGGCAGCATCCACCTCAACCAACCCATCGTCGCCATCGCCCCCACCCCCACCGGCCACGGCTACTGGCTCACCGCATCCGACGGCGGCATCTTCAGCTACGGCGACGCCCACTTCTACGGATCCGCCGGCAGCATCCACCTCAACCAACCCATCGTCGCCATCGCCCCCACCCCCACCGGCCACGGCTACTGGCTCACCGCATCCGACGGCGGCATCTTCAGCTACGGCGACGCCCACTTCTACGGATCCGCCGGCAGCATCCACCTCAACCAACCCATCGTCGCCATCGCCCCCACCCCCACCGGCCACGGCTACTGGCTCACCGCATCCGACGGCGGCATCTTCAGCTACGGCGACGCCCACTTCTACGGATCCGCCGGCAGCATCCACCTCAACCAACCCATCGTCGCCATCGCCGCCACCCCCACCGGCCACGGCTACTGGCTCACCGCATCCGACGGCGGCATCTTCAGCTACGGCGACGCCCACTTCCACGGGGCGCCAACGGCCCAAGCGTTGCCCGCGCCGATCGTGGGCCTGGCCGTGCAACGCGCGCTGGACCCGTACCGGCCCGGCACGACCGGTTACGACATCTCGTGGCCGCAGTGTGGTGGGCCCTACCCGGCACCGCCCCACGAGGTCACGATCGTCGGCGTGAATCGCGGCACCACGTATACGAAGAATCCCTGTCTTGCGAGCGAGGTGGCGTGGGCCGGTCCCTCACTCACCCTGTACGTCAATGCCGACGGTCTCCCCAACGATCCGACGAGCGGCCTCACCGGGCCCGCGGGCACGTGCGCGGCCTCCGATCTCTCCTGCCGCTCCTACAACTGGGGACGCAATGCCGCGACGTTCGACGTGACGTACACGCGCAGTCTCGGCATCGACGCTTCGATGTGGTGGCTCGACGTGGAGATCGGCAAACCCTGGCGCACCGACAACCTCGCGTACAACGTCGCCGTGATCGCCGGCCTGCTCGACGGTCTCCGTGCCCGCGGGTACATCGTCGGCATCTACTCGACGAAGTATCAGTGGGGCGTCATCACCGGCACCGGTTACGAGCCCGGCACGCCGATCTGGGTACCGGGCGCGCACAACGCGAGCGAGGCATCGGCGCACTGCGCGAGCACCTACGCCTTCGGCGGCGGCACCACCTGGCTCACGCAGTGGACGATCACCTACGACCAGGACTACGCCTGCCCGCTCTGACGGTGCTCCGCCAAGGCGCGGCCGGCGACGGCGCCGAGCGCGTCGATCTGCTCGGCTCGTGAGCCTTTGTCGCCACCCGACGCGGGCTAGGTCGAGGCAGGATCGTGCTCGCCGGTCTCGTACACGTCGTACGCGCGTCCGACGAGCAGCGGGTCGAGCGGTCCGATCCGCTCGGTCTGCTTGCCGGTGTACGGAAGCTTGTGCAACACGTAGCGAATCGCGTTGAGTCGAGCCCGCTTCTTGCAGTCGGACTTGATGACCGTCCAGGGCGCCTCGACCGTGTCGGTGTGGACGAACATGGCCTTCTTCGCCTCCGTGTACTCGTCCCACATGTCGAGCGACGCGACGTCGATGGGCGAGAGCTTCCATTGCTTGAGTGGATGCCGTTCACGCTCACCAAAGCGACGGCGTTGCTCCTCGCGGCTCACCGAGAACCAGAACTTGATCAGGTGCACACCGCTGCGGGTGAGGTTGCGCTCGAACTCCGGGGCTTGGCGCAGGAACTCGGCGAGCTCGTCGCCGGTGCAAAAGCCCATGACACGCTCGACCCCGGCGCGGTTGTACCACGACCGGTCGAAAAGCACCATCTCACCCCGGGTCGGGAGGTGTTGCACGTAACGCTGGAAGTACCACTGTCCCTGTTCGACCGGTGTCGGCTTCTCCAGCGCGACGACCCGCGCGCCACGCGGATTCAGGTGTTCCATGAAGCGGGTGATCGTGCCGCCCTTGCCCGCGGCGTCTCGCCCCTCGAACAGGACCACGACCCGCTGGCCGGTCTCTTTGACCCACGCCTGGAGCTTCAGCAGCTCGACTTGCAGGTGATACTTCTGGGCCTCGTACGCCTTGCGCGACATCAAGTTGCGATACGGGTAGACGCCGCTGCGCCAATGATCGACCAGCTCGTCGTCGGAGCTCATCGGAATCGTGCCGTACACCGGGTCGTCCTGTTCGAGTATCACCCGGCGCAATACACCGAAGTCGTCGGGTGACGTACCGACGAGCACCGCATCCAGCCAACGCGCGACCGCAGCCATCTCCTCCGGTTGCGCGTTCGCCAGTACGTCGCGCACGGCGTTGACCTTCGATCCACGCGCGCCGTCGGTCGCGCGACCGACCTCGTACCGTTCGATTCCCTCCGCGGTGAGTTCGGGGGAGATGTCGCCCATTGCGGTTGGACGAGCGTCCGAGTCGGGATCAGTTGCCACGGTCGAGGAGTCTCCTTGTCGGCTGGCGGATCCTGGTCACCTTCGTACCCTCCACTATGCCCGGGCCGCGGGCGTCGCCCGGCTCGAGCCCGAGGCCTGTTGTCGGAAGTGACCTCCGGCCCTGTCGGGTACCGGGCCGTCTGAGCAGGCTCGACGGCATGGGCTCGACATCCGGGAACCACGCGCCTACCGACCCGGCGGCCGCGACGGCCGTGGGCCGTGCCGCTCGGCCGGTGACCGGCGCGGCCGGCGACTACGACGCGCTGGTCGATCTCGTCGGCACCCGCCGCTTCGTCCTGATCGGCGAGGCTTCCCACGGAACCCACGACTTCTACCGCGAGCGGGCCCGGATCACCCGGCGCCTCATCGACGACTGCGGCTTCACCGCGGTCGCGGTGGAAGCCGACTGGCCGGACGCGTACCGGGTCAACCGCTACGTGATGGGCCTCTCGCGCGATCGCGACGCCGACGCGGCGCTCTCCGACTTCCGGCGCTTTCCCGCATGGATGTGGCGCAACCGCGACGTCGTGCAGTTCGTCGAGTGGCTGCGGGCGCGCAACGAGGCCCACGCGCATCCCGCGACGAAGGCACGCTTCTACGGTCTCGACCTGTACAGCTTGCAGGCTTCGATCGAGGCCGTCATCGGGTACCTCGACACCGTCGACCCCGCCGAAGCCCGCCGGGCCCGCGATCGGTACGGATGTTTCGATCACGTCGGAGCCGAGGGTCAGGCCTACGGGTACGCGCTCGCGCACCAGGCGGCGATCCCGTGCGAGAACGAGGTGGTCGAGCAGCTCGTCGAGCTGCGCCGGCGCGCCGAGGCGTACCTGCGACGCGATGGCTGGGTCGCCGAAGACGAGCTGTTCTTCGCGGAGCAGAACGCGCGCGTCGTGCGCGACGCCGAGGAGTACTACCAGCAGATGTACCGCGCCGAGGTGTCGTCGTGGAACCTACGAGACCGGCACATGGCCGGGACACTCGACGCGCTGATCGAGCACCTCGACCGCCTCGGGCGGACGAAGGTCGTGGTATGGGAACACAACTCCCACGTCGGCGACGCGCGCGCGACGGCCATGTCCGCACGCGGTGAGCTGAACGTCGGCCAGCTGGCGCGACAGCGATACGGCAACGAGTGCCTGCTCGTCGGTTTGACCACCTTCGACGGTCGCGTCACTGCCGCGTCCGACTGGGGCAAGGCGCCGGAACGCAAGCACGTGCGCCCCGCGCTTCCCGCCAGCCACGAGGCGCTGTTCCACGACGTCGCCGAACCGCGCTTTTGGTTCGCGACGTCGGACCCGGCTGTCCGCGACGCCGTCCGCGTGCCGCGGCTCGAACGGGCCATCGGCGTCATCTACCGCCCGGAGACGGAACGCCAGAGTCACTATTTCGACGCGCGCATCGGCGACCAGTTCGACGCGGTCATCCACCTCGACCGCACGCGCGCGCTCGAACCGCTCGAGCGCACGCCGATGTGGGACCGCGGCGAACCGCCCGAGACCTTTCCCAGCGGCGTGTGACCCGAGATGATCCCCTACATCAGGCAGCGGGACCGGTGACGTTGTTCCGGCGGTCGACCTCCGCCGTCGGCCCAGCCCGTTAGACCGGCCAAGGGAGTCCCTTTGGTCACAAGGTCACCGATTGGCACTCAAGCGGGCCCACGGCGCAGTCGACGGGGTTTCGATGAGTCGAGTGACGGACGCTCGGCTGGCGAGCTGGTCGGCAGTAGCCCTGCTGGTGGGCGCCGGCACAGTCGGCATGGCCAACTCGTTCGCGTCGTCGGCGCTGGGTGCGTCGGGGGTCGATCTTTCCGTGCTCCGGCTGTGCAGCACCGCGAGCCTGCTCTCGGCACTCTGTGTCGGACGGTTCATGTCGAAGCGCTTCCCGCTGTGGGACCGCCTCGGTATCGCGCTCTGGGGCCTGTTGTTGTTGGAGTACGCCGCGACATCCGGCAGGTACGCGACGACGGCCCAGGCGACGATCGTGTTCCCGGTCTTCATGATGATGGTCGTCGTGTGGCTCGGGTTGACGTCATCGCGTGGCGTCAGCGCGGCGTTCGCGCCGGTTGCGCTCGCGGCCTCCGCCTTCGCCGCGTACTCGGTGCCGCATTCTCGGGTCGGCCTCGCGGTCTCGATCGTCGTCATCGCGGTCTCGGTACTCGTTTCGGAGACGATCGCGTGGGCGATGAGCGAGCTTCGCCGTCGCGAAGAGAGCCTGGCCGTGCAGGCCGCAACCGATCCGCTGACGGGATTGCTGAATCGCGCGGCGTTCGCGGAGCGGCTCGAGGAATGTTGTGGGTTGCACGAGCGCCAGCTTCTGGCCTTCGTCGACCTGAACGGGTTCAAGGACGTCAACGACACCTTCGGGCATCAACTCGGCGACGCGGTCCTCGTCGAACTCGCGCAGCGGCTGCGTCGGGTAACGCGCGAAGACGATGTGCTCGCACGGTTCGGAGGTGACGAGTTCGTCATCTTGTTCCGAACGTCTCGCCTCGAGATCAGCCCGGAGGTGCTCATCGAGCGAATCCGGGCCGAGATCGCGGAACCGTGGACGATGATCGCGCCGGCTTCAGTGACTGCCAGCGTCGGCATTGTCGATGATCGCGACGGTACCCGCGGGCCGGACGATCTACTACGCGAGGCCGATACCGCCATGTACGCGCGGAAGCACGGGACGTCGGTCGGCATCTCGACCGAGACGATGGCGTCGCGCTCGCTCGCGCGTCACCGGGCCTCGATGGACGGGTTGGGCGGGAGCTTCACCGTATTGCGCTCCGTGGACAACGCAGGGCTGCCCGACTGGCAGATCGTCGAAGTGAACGCGTTGGTACGTGCCAACTACGAGGCAGTTTGCAGCGATCCGGTCGGACGGTGCTTGTCCGAGCTCGAGCGCCACGCCGACAACTCGACGTTGCACGACACCTATGCCCGCGCGCTCGAATCCGGGGAACGCCAGCAGCTCGAAAGGATGCTGAACCTCCCGGCGAGCGACCCCGTGTGGCGCCGAGTTGTCGTCGTCCCCGTCGACGACGACGCCGTCGCGGTCATGACGTTCGACATCTCGGCCGAGAAGACCGCCGAGCAGGCACTTCGCGACGCGGAGAATCGCAGCCGTTCGATCGTCGAGTCCGCGGCCGACGCGATCATCATGGTCGACGACACCGGCGCGATCCTCGCCTTCAACCGTGCCGCCGAGTCTGTGTTCGGCGTATCCCGAGAGGAGGCCATCGGAACGCCCTACGCACGATTCACCCCGGACCAGGCCCTTCCCACGCTGCGGAACGCGTTGTCGACCGGTCGGGCCGCCGAGCGGGTGGAGGTGACGCTCATCCGGGCATCCGGTGAGCCGTTCTTCGCCCAAGTCGCGATCTCGAGCGTCGAGAACAGTGAGAGCAGCGAGAACGAGCTGTTCACGGCGATCGTGCGCGACGTCACCGACCAAAAGAACTCCGAGGCGTCCCTCCTCGAAGCCCAGAGTTCGTTTCGTCACGCGTTCGAGGATGCTCCCATCGGCATGGTGCTGGTCGACGACGAAGGCCGGATCCTGCGGTCGAATCGCTCGTACGCCGCCCTGCTCGGACGCACCCAGGCGGAGCTCCTCCGGCTGTCGGTCGCGGAGCTCACTCACCCCGAGGACCGGGAAGCGAATCGAGAGGACCTCGCCCGTCTGTTCGCGGGCGCCATTCCCGGGTACGACTGTGAGAAGCGCTACCTGCGAGCCGATGGCGCAGCCGTTTGGGTGGCCCTGCGAGTCTCCCTGGTCCGTGACCGCGACGAACACCCGCTCTTCGCGATCGGGCAGATGGAGGACATCACCGAACGTAAGGCGCTCAAGGACCAACGCGACTACGAAGCCTCGCACGACCAGCTCACGGGCCTGTTGAATCGGGCCGGCATCATCGAGCGCGTCGCGGTTGCGCTCGACGAGGCTCGAGCGCACGAACGCAAGGTGGGCGTGCTCTTCGTCGATCTCGATCACTTCACGCGGATCAACGACACCCACGGGCACACCTTCGGCGACGAAGTGATGACAACTGTTGCATCGCGACTGGCACACGAGCTGCGAGCTTGCGATGCCATCGCTCGCATCGGTGGAGACGAATTCGCCATCCTCTGCCCCGGTATCCCCGGCAAGGACACGGCCGTCGACGTCGCCCAGAGGCTCATGAAGGGCCTGCGCGATCCGATTGCCGTCGGCGGCGACGAGACCTTCGTCACGGCGACAATCGGCGTCGCCATATCCGGTCCCGATGCCGACACGCCCGAGAAACTGATTCGACACGCGGGTCTCGCCATGTACCGCGCCAAGGACCAAGGACGCGCGCGCGTCGAGGTCTACGACACCCAGGCGCACAGCTCCCCCGTCGATCTGCTCCGAACCAGCACCGCCCTGCACCATGCCCTCGAGCGCGACGAGCTCATCGTGTACTACCAGCCGATCGCGGATCTGCGCACAGGTCTCGTGGTGGGTTTCGAAGCCCTGGTGCGCTGGTCGCATCCCGAACGCGGCCTCGTCGCTCCCGTCGAGTTCATCGGCCTCGCCGAGGAATCGGGCCTCATCGTGCCCATCGGCGAATGGGTACTCGAGACGGCGTGCCGTCAGACTGCGCAGTGGGAGTTGCTACGCGACACGAGCACCTCGATCGAGCCGCTGACGATCAACGTGAACCTCTCTCCGCGACAGCTCGACGATCCGGCGCTGGCAACCCGCGTCGCACAAACCATCAAACGAACGGGCATCGCCGCGTCGTCCGTGTGTCTCGAAATCACCGAGAACAGCCTCATGCGCGACGCCGACGAGGCGGCCAAGACCCTGGAAACGCTTCGCGCCCAAGGCGTACGTGTCAGCATCGACGACTTCGGTACCGGCTACTCGTCGCTGAGCTACGTCAAGCGGTTCCCGGTCGAATCACTCAAGATCGATCGCAGCTTCGTCAACGGGCTGGGCGTCGACGCCGAGGACAGCACGATCGTCGAAGCGATCATCGCCCTCGCGCACGCTCTCGACATCACCGCCATCGCCGAGGGCGTCGAAACCCCCCTGCAGCTCGAAACCCTGCGCTCGCTGCGATGCGACTACGCGCAGGGCTACCTGCTCGGACGCCCGCTCCCCGCCGGCGTCGTCGGAAACCGCCCCGCCGACGACCTCACGGCCTGGCACAACTCCGCCGTTGTCGATCATGCACCTCCGGTCCGGCCGACAGCACGCCCCGACTGACCGTCGCACCGCAAGAGTGTGAGAGGTTGGGGCCGACCAGGAGGAGCCCTGTGGATCTCGGTTTGCAAGGTGCCGCGGCCGTCGTCAGCGGAGGGTCGAAGGGCATGGGTCGCGCGGCAGCCATGTGCCTCGCCGCCGAGGGCGCGCGCGTCGCCGTGCTCGCGCGCGGACGTCAGGCCCTCGACCGTACGGTGGCCGAGCTCCGACACCGCGGCAGTCCCGACGCGCTCGGCATCAGCACCGATCTCACCGTGCGCGAGGAGGTCGATGCCGCATTCGCCGAGGTCGCCCGACGATGGGGCGAATGCAATGTGCTCGTGAACGCCGCCGGCCCGGTCGACGTCGGTATTCGCCGATTCGAGGAGCTCGACGACGCGGAGTGGATGGCAACGTTCGACATCGGAACGCTCGCCGCGGCGCGATGCGTACGAGCCGCGCTTCCGCTCCTCCGCGCCGCGGAGTGGGCCCGCATCGTCAACGTCTCGGCGCACTCGACCAAACGGCAATCGGTGGAGCTCGTTGCCTACACCGCGTCGAAGGCCGCGTTGACAAGCCTGACGAAGAATCTCTCCCTGTCGCTGGCAGCGGACGGCATCCTCGTGAATACCATCTCGCCGGGCTCGTTCCTCTCCGAGGGGATGCGCGGTTACCTGCGAGCGTTGCCGCCCGAACGCGGTGTCGATCCCGACAGCCTCGAGGACGCGATGCGTGTGATCGCGGAGGACTTCGGCCATCCCGCTCACCTCCCGCGTGCCGGCGACCCCGACGAGATCGGCCCGGTCATCACGTTCTTGGCATCGCGCGTCAACAGCTACATGACGGGAGCGAACGTCAACGTCGACGGCGGTTCCGACTTCACGTGAGCGAACCGGTCCCCGGCGATTCGCCGGGCCGGGCGCGATCTGTGATCCTGGCGATCGTGATGATCCGCTCCGACATCGACGACGACGGTGTGGCGCAACTGACGCTCGCCGATCCGGCCAATCGCAACGCGCTGCGCATCGAGATGTCGCGTGCGCTGGCCGACGCAGTCACGGATGCCCTCGCCGCGCGTGCCGGAGCCATCGTCGTTGCGGCGGAACCGCCGGTGTTCTGTGCCGGTGGTTCGCTCGACGACCTGATCGAGCCGCGCGCACCCCTCGAAGAGACCTACGCGGGCTTCCTGGCTCTGGCCCGCTGCCCGGTACCCACCATCGCCGCCGTCGCCGGGGCCTGTATCGGCGCCGGGGTCAATATCCCGCTGGCCTGCGACGTGATCGTGACCACGCCCTCGGCTCGATTCGACCCTCGATGGCTCGACGTCGGGATCCATCCCGGCGGCGGCCACCTCCGGCGATTGAGCGAGCGCGTCGGGCGTCAGGGTGCGGCCGCGCTGGTGCTCTGCGGTGAGACCATCGACGGCTCCGAAGCGGCCCGGCTCGGTCTGGCGTGGCGCTGCGTACCGGACGAGGAGCTGTCGACGGTCGCCCACACGCTCGCAGGCCGCGCCGCCCGGCGTGACACCGAACTCGTGCGCCGCACGAAAGCGACGCTCGACGCTTCGCTCGATCTCCACGACGACGCCGCGATCGCACTCGAGCTCGACGCACAGCGCTGGTCGATGTCGCGCCCGGGTTTTCGCGAAGGAGTGACGGCCATCCGCGACCGGCTGGCCCGGCGCACAGACCGGTAACGGGCCGGCGATCCTGCTCTCAGCCGAGTGACTCGAGCAGCTCCCGGTACATGCGCAGGGTCGCCTCGTCGAACACGACGAGGCGCACGACTTCGAGCGCATCGGCGCATTCGCGCGCGCAGTCGCGGCCACGGTCGCCACGGCAGTCTCGGCTGCGGCCCGGGGCGGGTAGCCGAAGATGCCGGTCGAGATCACGGGGAACGCGATCGACCGGGCTCCCACCGTCCGGGCGACCTCGACGGATCGCCGATAGCACGACGCGAGGAGCTCGGGCTCGCCGCGACCGCCCCCGTGCCAGACCGGTCCGACGGTGTGCACGATCCAGCGCGCCGTGAGCGCGAAGCCCGGCGTCACGACGGCATCGCCCGTCGCGCAGGAACCGATCGCGGCACAGGCGGCGTCGAGATCGCCGCCCGCGGCCGCGAAGATCGCTCCGCACACCCCGGCACCGCGCCGCAACGCGCCGTTGGCGGCGTTGACGATGGCGTCGACCCGTTCCACGGTGATGTCGCCGCGCGTCGTCTCGATCCTCACGCCCACGCGCTCAAACGAGTGGCGGCATTCCGGTCATCTCACGGAACTCGTCGGTCGTGTTCGTGACCGGGAACGGCTCCGCGGGGACCGCCAGCCCGAGCCGATCGCAGATCGGCTCCCAACCGTCGCCGGGGCTCCATTCGAGCAAACGGCCGGCCGGCACCTCGGCGCGCACCGCATCGTTGTGGCGGACGAAGGCATCCATCATCGCCGTCGGGTCGTCGAAGCGGTCGCTGAACCGGTCGTGCAAGAGCTTACGGACTTCGTCCATCCACGGTGCGATCTCGGGCGGCATGTTGTCGAACGTCAAGAAGATGGTGTTCGACGCGCTGCGATACCAGGCTTCGGGATCGCGAACCGACAACAGCACGAGCACGTCGGGATACGCGGCCGAGAGCTCCCGCCAGAACGATCCGCCCGGCCAGTCGACGATCGCGCGATATCGAGCCAGCATCGCAGACCAGTCGACCGGACGGCCTTCGATCGCGTCGATCCACGCCGGGATCTGGGTGGGATCCCCCAGGATCTCGAGCATGTGGTGGCACGGCGCGCCCAGCAGTTGCTCGAGTGCCACCTTGAGCGAATGAGTACCCGTCCGGCCGACACCGGCGCCGACGACTGCAAGGTCCATGACTGCTCCTCGTGAAAGACGTGAGGCCACACGGCGACCGTGTGACGAGGATCGGTGTTTATCACCCGTGTCCGCCGTCAGCTACCGGAACCGTCCGCCGACCACACACACGCTCCGCCGATCCACGTCGCGACGACTCGCGGCGCCGGCGCCCGAAGGTCGACCAACACGAGATCGGCGCGCTTGGTGGGCGTGATGCTCCCTCGTTCGTTCTCCTGACCGCCCACGACCGCCGCACCCATCGTGTAGGCGTAGAGCCAGTCGTCGAACGGTACCGACTGATCCGGTTCGAACGCGATCCCGGTGCTCGTCGTTCGGTGGACGCCCTTTTCGATACACCACAGCGGCGCGCTCGGCGCGCACGGGTCGTCGCTCGATCCCGCCAACCTGACGCCGGCTTCGGCCAGCCCGGCGAACGCCAGCCAATGATGATCGTCGAAGCGGACGCCGCGGGTCTGGACACCGACATGCTCGACGAACCCCGGTTGCACGACACCGATCACTCCCAGCGCCGCGGCCCGCCGCCAGTCATTCGGGCCGGTGACGCCCGCATGCTCGAGCCGGAAACGGTGATCGTCGTCGGGATCGCGCGCGCGACCGATGTGAACACGTCGAGTGCGCGCGCCACCCCGAGGTTGCCGATTGCGTGAACCGCGAGCCGAAAGCCCCGATCCGCGGCGCGCGCGGCGCACGCTTCGAGATCGTCCATGAGCACACCGAACCGGATCGGATTGCCGGCAATCGCGGTGTCGAGCGCGATCGCGACTCCGCCGTCGGCGAACAACTTCATCGGTCCGACGCGGAACCGTTCGTCGCCGTCTCCGGTCGCGGGCCCGTCGAGCCGGCCGCCGCTCTCGTTGCGCAACAATGCCGCCGGGTGCGGGAGCGCGAGCACAGAGCAGGGCAGCGCGCCCGCGGCGGCCATCGACATGTAGACGGCTTCGGCCTCGGGAGAGCACGCCGCGTCGTGCACCGCGGTGATGCCGTCGCGAAGCAACGACCGGGCACGTTCCGCGATGTGCTCCGCCCAACGATCGGGATCTGCATAGGCGGCGAGCGAGCGCGCGTGCGCCTCGCTCCAGGCGCGCTCGATCAACACGCCGTCGGGCCGGCCATCGGGGCCGCGCCCGATCTCTCCGCCTTGCGGGTCGCGGCTGGCGACACCGATCCCCAATCGATCGAGCGCCGCGGAGTTGGCAACGCACTGGTGCAGCGAAAAGTGAGCGATGACCACCGGTCGATCGTCGAGGACGGAGTCGAGGACGTGGCGATCGATGCCGAAGCCCGAGCGGGCCTCGTCCCATCCGTGCAGGCGCAGGAAGTCGGCGTCGGGGTTTGCCGCCGCGTGCTCGCGCACGACCGTTCGAAGATCGTCGACGGTGTGCACTCTCGTCGCGTCACCGAAACACGGGTGCAGCGCAGCGACCGAGAGGTGGTTGTGCGCGTCGATGAGCCCGGGCGCCAGTGTTCGTTCGCGCAAGTCGACCCGGTCCGCGTCGGGATACCGGGCCATGAGCTCGCCACCCCCGACGGCCGCGATCCGGCCGTCGCGCACCACTGCGACAGTCGCCCCGGCAGTGCGGGCATCCATCGTGAGGATCGGACCTCCGGTGAACAGCTGCTCCCGCACGCCGGGAACGCTATCCACCGGTCGCGCGCATCAGCCTGCAGTGATGATCCCGTAGTTCCCGTCGTATCGGCGGTACGCGACCAGGCCGAGATCGGTGGCGGCGTCGATGAAGAAGTCGAAGGGCTCGTCGGCTTCGTCGAGGATGCTCAACGCGTCGTCGATCGTCGTCGACGAGGGGGGTGGCCCGGCGTCGAGCGGGATCTCGACCCGCTCGATCTCCTCGGGCGTCGGGACGCGCTGGCGGAGGCCGTACCCGGAACCGACGCGGTACACAACCGCCTCCGCGTTGGTTTCGTCGTGGCGGAACAAGAAGAACTCGTGGTCGAGGGTCTCGAGGTCGAACAGCGCTTCTTCGATCGACTCCGGCTCCAGCGCGAAGGTCTTGCGGCGCACGATGACACGTTCGTCACGTGAACGCGGGAAGAAGTCGTGCCGTTCGGTCGGGCGGTCGTCGTGATGCCAGCTCTGCGCGTCGCGGTAGCGCAGCCGTCGAGATGCTCGACGTTCGCTCGTGCCCTCGACCCGCCGGCGCAATCGGGTGAGCGCCCGGTCGACTGCCTCGGACATCGTGCGCGCGTTGCGGTGAGCACGAATCGGGACACCGTTGACGTCGATCGTGGCCTCGACGTGATCCGGGCGCTCCCGGGCCGGATCGGCGTGGTGATCGAGTCGCAACTCGGCGTTCAATACCGGGTTCGCGGAGTCGGCAATGATCGCGAGGAGCTTGTCGCGTGCGTACGAGACCATCTCGGGCGACACGTCTCCGCGAACGACGATCGTGGGTTCGCGCACATCTACCATGGCTCGCCTCCGTTGCCGCATGAGCTGTCGGACCGCCCGGTCTCCGGCAGCCCCTACGCCCCATGATGGGCAACGATCGGCGACGGCCATAGGGCCGAAGGTCATCCGTGGCAAGGGCGTCGGGGAAGGTTGCTGCAGAGAGGTCGCGTCAGCGGATCAGTCCCAGACCCTCTTGGCAGTGGGGACCGCCCCAATGCTCGACGATCTTGCCGTCACGGATCCGCAGTATCCCCGTGCCGTTGATGGTGACCGGCTCGCCCGACGGTGGAAGGTCGTAGAACGCGGTTCCGGTGTGCGTGCCCTTGACGGTCCAGTTCGACACGACGACATCGCCCGACTCGACCAGCAGGTCGACGCTGAACGTCATGTCCGGCAGCGCCGACTTCACCTGCTGCCACCAGAGCTGTTCCTCGCCGCGAACGTCGGTACCGACCTTCTCGGGGCTCACGCGCTCGGTGACATGACTGACGAAGTCCTCCGCCCAGAACTCATACACGGCGTCGCCGTCGCCGGACTCCATCGCCGCGCTGTACCGACCGAGCATCCGCAGGTTCTCCGACATCCACGATCCTTTCCTCGCCCGACGACAGAACGTAACCGGCGGGCGCCGGACGGCGACAGCCTCGGCGACGTGCACGCGCCGCGCTGTTCGTGTACACGTACGCTCCCCGGGACGAGCCGAACGAGGGAGTGGGCGTGGACGTGAGACGAGTGGTGACGGGCCATGACGCAAAGGGCAAGGCGGTCTTCGTCGGCGACGAGAGGGTCCCGCCGGTGACGTTGGCGTTGATGCCGGGGAGCGAGTTCCATCTTCTCTGGGGCGCCGATTCGACCGTGACCTTCCCCGATGACGGATCGAGGCCCCAGGCCCCGCGTTACTTCCCACCGGTGGGAGGCTTCCGGTTCGGGTTCTTCACCATTGCACCCGACGCGGGCGCGGGCGCGCCGCCCGACCTCGACATCGGGGCCGCGCTGGCCGAGTTCGAACAGAAGCTCCCGGGCATGGCCGAGCATCTCGACCTCTCCGAGCCCGGCATGCACACCACGGCGACCGTCGACTTCGGCATCGTGGTCTCGGGACAGGCCACGCTCGAGCTCGACGACGGAGTGAAGCTCACGTTGCACCCCGGCGATACGTACATTCAAAACGGCACACGCCATCGTTGGTCGAACACCGGCGCCGAACCCGCCGTCCTCGCAGTCGCGATCGTCGGCGCGAACCATCAACAGGTCGGTTGACGCTCGCGCGGTTCAGCCCCGTTCAGAACACCTACGAGCCAGTCCACGATCCAAGGAGCACACCGGTGAGCGACGACCGTCGTTTCGAACAGAAAGTCGCGCTGATCACGGGCGCGGCGTCGGGCATCGGGCGCGCCGTCGCGTTACGGCTGGCCTCGGAGGGCGCCCGGGTGTTCGGCCACGATCTCAACGCCGACGGGCTGGCCGAGACCGCCGATCTCGTCCGCAACGCCGGCGGGACGATGGCGACCCGCGCCGGCGACATCTCCCAGCCCGCGGAGTGCGGCGCGGCGGTCGCGGCGTGTGTCGATGCGTTCGGCCGGCTCGACGTACTCGGCAACAACGCCGGCATTGCCCGAGCCGATCACGTCACCGCGGTCACCGAAGAGCAGTACCGGCGCATGATGGGCGTGAACGTCGACGGCTATTTCTTCACCGCGCAGGCTGCGATACCTCACCTGCTCGAGACCGACGGCAACATCATCAACCTCGCATCGAACGCCGGGCTCATGGGCCAGGCGTACACGGTGGTGTACTGCATGACCAAGGGCGCGGTCGTGCAACTCACGCGCACGCTCGCGATGGAGTACGTCAAGACGAAGATGCGCGTCAACGCGATCGCGCCGA
The DNA here is from genome assembly GCA_963839575.1 of uncultured Actinomycetes bacterium. Taxonomy (GTDB): domain Bacteria; phylum Actinomycetota; class Acidimicrobiia; order IMCC26256; family PALSA-610; genus PALSA-610. Next base: position 1,255,582 of record CAWIVQ010000003.1, read on the forward strand.
GCGGCATCACGACGACGCTGTCGGAGACGTTCCACATCCCGCCCGACGTCGACGGCGACCTCATGCGCCCGTACATGGGCTTTCGCAAGATGGGAACGGCCGATGACGTCGCCGCGATGTTCGCGTTCGTCGCCTCCGACGAGGCGCGCAGCGTGCACGGGGCGATTCTCGCCGTGGATCGGGGCGTGACCGCGGGCTGACCGCGGGCTGACCGCGGGGCGGAACGAGTCGCTGACCGAGTCGCGTCAGCCGGTCGGCTTCATCCGCTCGAGCATTGCCGCCATCTGTTGGTGCACGAGATTGATCGCCTGCAAGGGCCGGATCATCACCCGGAACTCGACGATGCGTCCCGCGTCGTTGCCGCGGATGATGTCGACACCGTTGACGTACTTGCCGTCGACCGTGGTCTCGAACTCGAGCACTGCGGTGTCGCCCGCCAGCACGCTCTTCGTGTAGCGGAAACGCCCACCCGACGACGTGTCGCCCGGTGCCGCCGACGGCGACGGCTCACCGGGCAGCGTCTGTCCGGCTGCCCGGAGGTAGAGCGAGGTGATCGCCTTGCCCACCTGCGGTGTGTAGACGATCGGCGAGTAGAACACGACGTCGTCGTCGAGGAGCTCGTCGAGCCCACCCGGGAGCTCGCCGCGCATGTAGGCGTGCCACTTCGCGATCACCTGTTCGATCATCGGTACCCCATCGTCGACGCTCCGGCGGCACATTCTTGATCCGGCCGGGCCCGCGAGTCGAGCTCCACGGGATTCCGGGCGGCCGCCGGGTCAGGTCTTGTGCTCGACCATCCGGTTCCGCCACTGCGTCGTCGACGTCGTCGCCGACGAGGTCGTGCTCATGAAGTCGATCAGGACTCGGCAGAAGTGATCGGGATGCTCGCGGTGCGGGAAGTGTCCGGTACGTTCGAAGATCTCGAGCCTGCTTCCCGCGATCGCCGCGTGGGTCGCGCGGCCTTGCTCGACGGGGATGATGACGTCGTTTTCGCCCCAGATGATCAGCGTCGGTACCTCCGCCGCGAGATACAGCCGGTCGGCGGCACTCACCCGCTGCCCCGAGAAATCGATGACGGAGCGCAGCGTTTGCAAGAACGCGGTCCGCGTCTCGGCATCGGCCAGCGATCCGTAGCTGTCCCAGATCTCTCTGAGGTTCGCACTGGTGCGCAGGCCGACATTCGCGAGCCGGCCGGCGACGCTGACACCGGCGTCGTGCAGCCAGCGGTTGCAGCCGATCCCCAATACGAGCTCCGCGCCGGGCAACGCGAGCAGGCGCAGCAAAACGTTGACCTCTTCACCCAGGCCGCCGCTCGACACCAGTACCAGCCGCTCGCAGCGCTCCGGGAACTGGTAGGCGAACTGCATCGCGACGCCGCCGCCGAGTGATTGGCCGACCAGGGTCGCGCTCTCGAGTCCCAACGCGAACAGGAGATCGCGCACGCCGCTCGCGAATGCCCCGAGCGAATAGTCGCCGCGCGGCTTTTCGGAGGCGCCGTGGCCGACGAGGTCGGGCGCGACGACGGTGAAGTGTTCCGCGAGCGTCGGCATGACCGATCGCCAGGTCGACGAGCTCCCGGCCATGCCGTGGATGAGGACGATCACCGGCCCCGACCCGGCCTGGCGGTAGCCGACGCGGTGACCGTGGATCTCGATGTGGCGAAGTTCGATCTCGCGCTGCTCGATGGATGACGTCACAGCTCACCCCTTGGACGACGATGCCGTCGTCGGTCTCGCGCACACGGCTCTTTCGACATCACTCCCAGTATCACCCGGCGACGGCGTTTCCATTAGAGGCATAGGGCTCCCCGCGGTTGGGACCCGGGTCCCTGTCGGCGCGGCTCGCGAAGAGCGACGTTGCGAGTGAGGATTGGAGGCCCGCGATGCAGCGGCTCTCGGGGACGGACTCGCTGTTCTTGGCGGGAGAGACACCTGCTTGGCATCAGCACGTCGCGGGTCTGAGCATCATCGACCCGAACGGGGTACCCGGGTTCTCCTTCGATACCGTCGTACGCAGCATCCGCGACCGGTTACCCCTGATCCCGAAGCTCACCTGGAAGCTCCGAGAGGTTCCCCTCGGGCTCCACCGGGCGGTGTGGGTACAGGATCCGCACTTCGACGTGCGCCGCCACGTCCGCCGGATCGGGGTGCCGGCGCCCGGCGGCCCGCACGAGACCGCGGAGGTCGTCGGCAACATCGTCTCCACACAGCTCAACCGGCGGTACCCGCTCTGGGAGATCTGGTATCTCGACGGCCTGGTGAACGGCCGCGTCGGGTTCTTGCTGAAGTACCACCATTGCCTCCTCGACGGCGTCGCCGGGAGTGGCATGGCGGCGCTGCTCTTCGATCTGGAGCAGTCGCCGCCCGCACGGCCCGTCCCGCCCTGGCCCGCGCCGGAGCCCGAGCCGAGCGATGCGTGCCTGCTCCTCCAGAGTCTCGTCCCGAACGTGACCGCACCCTGGCGCATGGCGCGCTACGGCACCCGCCTCGCCCGTCGCGGTGTCGACTCCATCGCCTATGCGCTGTCGCGGCGACCGAAGCCCGACGTGAGCGCGATGGTGCAGGCACCGCGCACCTCCTTCAACCACACGATCGGCACCCGGCGCGCCATCGCGTTCACGAGCGTGGCCCTCGCCGACGTCAAGGCGCTGTGTCGGCACTACGACGTGAAAGTGAACGATGTCGTGCTGGCGCTTTGCTCCGGAGCATTGCGGATCTATCTCGACGACCGCGACGAACTCCCGGCCCGCACGCTCACGGCCGGCGTACCGGTCTCGACCGCGTGGAGGGCGACGCCTCACTCGACAATCAGATCTCCTACATGGTGGTGCCGCTCGCGACCGACATCAACGATCCGGCGGAACGGCTCCGCGCGATTCGCCGGCACTCGCGCGCGGCCAAGGAGATGAGCGCCGCATTGCGCACCCATCCGATCGGCTCGATCGGTCACGCGGCGCCACCATGGGTCCTCGCGGCCGCGATGCGTCTCGCCTACGAATCGCATCTCCTGTCGTACGTTCCCGGCATGATGAACACGATCGTCTCGAACGTGGCCGGGCCGGCGGTCCCGCTCTACCTCGCCGGTGCGCCCCTCACCGGCATCTTCTCGGCCAGCGTCATCCTCGAAGGAATGGGCGTGAACATGACCATCATCTCCTTCCGCGACCGCGTCGATTTCGGCATCCACGTCGATCCCGACCTCGTACCCGACCCGTGGGCCCTCGCGGCGGCTGTACCCGATGCGCTGATCGAGCTGATGGCCGCGGCCCACCTCGGGCCGCCGGCACCGGTCGAGGATGCGTTCGGGCTGAAGCCGGAGTAGGCATGACATCGTGATCTGCGGTTTCGTACATCCCGACTTCGGTGGCGTCACCCAGGCCTTGCGCCGCGTGGCAACGGACAAACGGGGTGGCGGCGCGGCCGTCGCGGTGTTCCACAAAGGCCGGCTCGTCGTCGACGCGTGGACGGGTACGCGGAACGCGTCGGGCGCGCCCTGGCAGTACGACACGATGGCCATGAGCTTCTCGACGACGAAAGGCGTCATCGCAACGACGGTGCACCGCCTCGTCGACCGCGGGTTGGTCGACTACGACGAGCCCGTCGCGACGTACTGGCCGGAGTTCGCGGCGGCCGGGCAAAGAACGCGTCACGGTCCGCCACCTTCTCAACCACTCCGCCGGCCTGCACCAACTGCGCGGCGTGATCTCGAACGCCTACGAGATGCTCGACTGGGATCTCGTCTGCAGCCGGTTGGCCGCCGAGGCGCCGCGCTACGTGCCGGGCACTCGTCACGGTTACCACGGCATCACCTACGGCTTCCTCGTCGGCGAGGTGATCCGGCGCGTCACCGGAATGTCGGTGAACGATGCGGTCGAGGCCGAGATCGTGAAGCCACTCGGGCTCGACGGCATGTCGATCGGCGCGCCGCCCGACCAGCGCGATCGCATCGCCGAGCTGATCGTGCGGTTCGGCGACAGCGAGCGAGCCGAGCGATACGCCGCGCCGCGCCTCGCGATGGTCGATGCTCCGTCCCGCGATCGACACGTTCATGGTTCCCGGATCGGACCGGCTGTTCGTGTCGAGCGAGATCCTCGATGCCGCGATCCCGGCGGTCAACGGCTGCTTCACGGCTCGCTCCCTGGCGCGTATGTACGCGGCACTCGCAGGTGGCGGCGTGCTCGACGGCGAGCGCTTCCTCTCCACCGAGACCCTCCGACGCGCGACCGAGATCCAAACGACGCGGCCCGACATCGTCGTGGGGTTCCCAATGCGCTGGCGGTTGGGTTACCACCTCGCCGCGACGACGCGCGGGGTCATCCCGAACGGCTTCGGGCACTTCGGTTTCGGCGGATCCGGCGCGTGGGCCGACCCCGACAACGATCTCGCCGTCGCGTTCGTGTGCAACCGCGTCGCGGGCACGCCGTTCGGTGACACCCGGCTGTTGCGCATCGGCGCCCAAGCCCGGACGGCTGCCCAAGTGCGCTGACGAGCCGCGGCGCCCGCGCCCGGCTCAGTACCGGCCGAGCAGGAAGTTCACGATCGGAGTCGCGTCGGGGAACGCCTCGGTGACGCCCACGCTGAAGTAACCGGCGTCGGTGATCATCGTCGTGCCGCTGACCGCGCTCGCCGCGTCGCTGCACAAAAAGACGAGCGGGTACGCCTGTTCCAGCGGAGTCGCGGCCTCGACGCCCACCTCGGCGCGGTAGTCGGAGCCGAAGCCGAGCCACATCTCCTTGTTGGCCTGGGCGAGCGGCGTGTCGGTCGGACCGGGGCAGATGGCGTTGATCCGGACGCCCCGTTTGAGCAGGGGCATCGCCTCGCGCGCGACGTACGCGCAGATCGCCTGCTTGCTCCACATGTAGTCGGTCTTGCCGTGCTCCTGCGCCCACTGCGCGGCGGCATCGAAGTCGGCGATGTCGAGGTATTCCTTCAGCAGCGGCAGGTTCGCCTCCCACCCGAGGCCCGCCGCCGACGAGATGAAACCGATCGCGGAGCCACGCGGGAGCAGCCCTCGTGCGAGAAGGAGGTCGATCAGGTACCGGTGCCCGATGAAGTTGATCTTCTCGATGTTCGCAGTGCCGTCGGCAACGCCCGCGCACGAGAACAACGCGTGCACGGGCCCGCCGCATTCGTCGACCGCGGCGTCGATCGACGCGGCGTCGGCGAGGTTGACGTGAATCGCCTTCGCGCCGGGCAGCGTGACCTCGGCGAAGTCCATCACCACGACCTCGGCCCCGGCGTCTTGCGCGAGCTCCGCGACCGCGGCACCCATTCCCGTGGCGCCACCGACGACGAGAACGCGCTTGGCGTCGTAGCGAAAGGCGTTGAACAGTGACATGTCGTCTTCTCCTCGTCGTTCTGGTTCGATCATCCGGTAGATCTGGTCAACAGCATCGAGCCCGCGACCGGTCCGCCGCCATTCGCGACGACACGTGCAAGGCGAACTCGGCGCTCACGTCGGCGTGGGACCACCCTTCCAAGAGCTAGAGACTGCCTTGCTCCGTGTCGGGATCGCGCCGGGCCGGTGGCGCAGTGAGCCCGAGCACCCGCGCCAGGTCGAGATCGAGGCGGGCGGTGCCATACCGGGCCGCGGCAGCCGCGGCGACCTCGTCGCGAGCACCGATCCCGCCGTCACGTTCGGCGATCGAGCGGATTGCGGCGGCGAAACCTGGCGCGTCACCCGAGTCGCAGGTGGCGCCGGTGACGCCTTCGATCACCGCGTCGGTCAATCCCTCGAGCCGCGCCGCGATGACCGGCGTACCCCGCAGCGACGCCTCCGCCGCGACGAGGCCGAATCCCTCCATGTCGCCGGGCACCGAGATGTTCGGGACCACGAACACGTCGGCACCGGAGAAGATCGCCTCGCGATCGTCGTCGTCCACGGCGCCGACGAGGACACAGCGGTCGGCGACCCCGCTCGCGTCCGCCGCGGCCTGGATCGCCGCGCGATCCGGACCGTCGCCCGCGACGAGATATCGATACTGCGCGCCGAGCAGTGGAAGGACTTCGCGCACGAACCAGGCCTGGCCTTTGCGCGGGACGAGGCGACCGATGGTGGCAACGATGACGTCGTCGGTGCCGAGCCCGAACCGCGACCGGACGCGGGCCCGCGCGTCCGCCACGTCCGGGCGTGTTGCCGGGACGGGAAGACCGGGAAGGACGATTTCGATGCGCTCGGGCGCGACGCCGAGGGCGACGGCTTCTCGCTTCGTCGCCTCGCTGATGGCGATCACGAGATCGGCTCGCCGCAGCGCCCAACGAACCAGCACGCGATACGGGCCGATCGGGAGCGTCAGATCGAGTCCGTGCACCACGACCGCGACGCGCGTCGAGGAGAACACCGCCAGGACCGGCCACAACGCGACCATCACGACCGGATCACCGACGAGCACCGTGGGAGTCCGCTCGCGGACCAACGCCACGAACGTGCGGAACGCGGCGAGCGGCAGGAACCACAGCAGGTTGCGCTGTCCACCGCCGAGGGCGATCACACGCGGACGGGCGGCCCGGCGGATACTCGTCGCGATCTCGAAGGCAAGGTTCTCCATGCCACCGACCGACGGGGGGAACTTGCGCGTGACGTACACGAGGTCGGGCCGGCGCATCACGGATCAATCACGAGAACTACGAAGCGCGACGCCTGCATCATTCCTCGGCTTCATTGCCTGCGCGCAACGGGCTCGTCCCGTTCCGCAGCTTGATGAACACAAGCCAGAGGACCGCATAGACAAAGAACAGGACTGCCCGGTCGATCAAACCGATCAACACGACTTGGCTGACGGACAGTCCGAGGACATGCGAGCAGAAGATGTAGATGCTTTCCTTCACGCCGAGGTTGGCCGGAGTGATGTTTATGAAGAGAGACAGTCCACCGAGCACGTTGAACAGCACGAGCTCCGTGGTACCGATCGCCAGATGAATCGAGAGAATCTCACACTTGACGATCACGAGCGTGACGAGGAAGTTGAAGAAGATGACGAGCGTGAGCCCGGCCAGTAGCTTCCGGTTTGCCGCGATCTTGCCCCATCCATTCACGGCGTCGAAGAAGACCTCTACGAACCGCCTGAGGTATCTGTTGTTGACCGACTTCTCGGGGTCACGCTTCGGCAGTTTCACGAAGACCATGGCCAGAGAGAGCAGCAAGAAGCCCGCGAACACAAAGACCAGAATGAAGTATTCCTTGCCGGACCGGGATCTCAACGCTGCGAGCGCCGCGAGTGCAATCACTGAGTTGACGAAGAGAAATATGATGTAGTTCCCGGAGAGCGTCGAGATGAATTCGCTGTAGGCGAGACCGTGCTTTCTCTTCAGATAGACGGCGCGAAAGCCGAATCCGCTGCCCACGGGCGCGAAGAAGTTGCCGACCGAAGAGATCAACGCCACGTAGATGCTCTCGGTAATCGATATCCATTTGTTGAACGGCTGCAGTATCAGCTTCACCACCACGCCATTCGCGCATATCGACGCGAGATAGGCCACGGCAATCACGACGAGCAGCACGACGTTCAGGTGCAGGAGAGGCTTGAAGCTCTCGATATTGAATACGAAGTAGCCCACGAACACGATGAGCACGGCGACCGTGATGATCGTTCTCGAATGTCTACGCATCGTCGGGCCTCGCGCAGCCGCCTCGTCCCGCACACCGACGCGGATCGCGGGACGAAGACCTAGGCATCCTTTCGCACGGATGACGCGTCACGATTGCAACCTATCGTGGGACCGAATGTCTCTTCTTCGAGAAGGTACCGTCGAGAAGACCTCGTACGTAGCTCCCCCATGCCTGCGGTTTGACCAGCAGCACGAGGCTGAGCGGTAGCTTCACGAGGAACTGTTCGATCAGGTAGATCATCTTCTCGAAGCCCGCGAGGTTCGAAGCGAAGAGCACGCCGTTTCTGGCTACGAAGTACGCCGGAACCTTGTTGAGCTTCGTGTGTCCACCTTCACCCGTCGAGCCGGACTTCTTGTGGTAGATGACGGCCCGGGGCTCGACGTACGACAAATAGCCGTCCTTCCTCGCCCGGTAGCACCAATCAAGATCTTCGTAGTACGCAAAGTATTCGTCGTCGAGAGCGCCGATTCTTCCGATCAGGCGCGTGCTTATCAGGAGGGCAGTTCCGGGCACGTAGTCGGTCGTGAAAGGTTGACTACCGAGATCAATCGACTCGTAGAGCCGGCCCTTGTGCAGATGCCGGGCGATCCCATGTCTGAGCTCTGCGCCGGCAAACCAAATACGCCTGCGATCGTTATAGAGAATCACCGGGGAGACCATGCCGGCGTCGGGGAGGGATTCGTACAGCTCCACGAGCTTCGTGAGGAAGTCGGGAGTGACGACCGTGTCGTTGTTGAGGAGTAGCACGTAGTCGGCGGAATGAGCGAGGGCAAAGGCGATGCCCTGGTTGCACCCACCGGTGAAGCCGAGATTCTCGGAGTTCCGGATGAGCTCGACGTCGGGGTACCGGTGTGCGATCCGGTCTGCTTCGCCGTTCTTGGATCCGTTGTCGATCACGACGACCTCGTGGTCGCGATAGTCGATCGACTCCAACGACTGCAGACACTCCAAGGTGTCATCCAGCCCGTTCCAATTGATCGTGACGATGCAAACCTTGGCCGTTCGTTTGTCGGTCATGCTAAGCAGCGCTTGCTACACGTCCCGCAATACCCGGATCCGAACGAAGACCGTCGCCAACTCGACGCCGTTCATGGTGCGCACTCGTAGGCAATGCTGGCACTGCTTTCTCGACGGCGATCGCGGCCGGACAGGGAGCGACGTCTGTGGCTCCTCGGCAGGCTCTCGAACCTGCGCCTCGGGCTCCGGAGGCCGACACTGTATCGCTCGCATACCGGGACGGGACCGACGAACCACCGCGGAGAATCGCCGCCGGGTGCATGGTGATTCGGAAGTCGATCGTCGTGACCCGTCGCGCCGCCTGCGACGTACCGTGGCGTCGAGCGTCCGTGCGTTCGCGTCGAGTTCGTCACGGCCGCGGCGGAGCCGGCACTCGGGCCGAGACCTCACCGAATGCGTCCGATGCAGGTTGGATACGCTGCCGCGAAGATGTCGAATTCTCGTCACCAGTTGAGATCGCGGCTGCGATCGAAGGCAGGGTTTGTCGCGCGATGGGCCGGGTTGCCGGCGCTCGTGTACTTCGGATTCTTCTGCCTTTACACGTGGCCGTGGATCGCACATTTCAACGATCGCTTCTTCACCGATACCGGCGACGGGTTCCAGAACGTGTGGAACATGTGGTGGGTGAACAAGTCGGTTACCCAGCTGCACCAGTTGCCGTGGCACACCACTTACCTTCACGCTCCTTACGGCACGACGCTGCTGGGCCAGACTCTCAACCCATTCAACGGCTTCGTCGCGATTCCGTTACTTCGCGTGATGAGCCTGATGCAGGCGTTCAACACGATGGTGATCTTCTCGTTCACGGTTGGAGGAGTCACAGCCTTCTGGCTCTGTTACTTCTACTCGCGGCGATACATCGCGTCGTTGATCGGCGGCTTCGTCTTCACATTCTCGAGCTACCACTTCGCGCACGCGATCGGTCACATGCAGCTCGTCTCGCTGGAGTGGATACCGCTGTTCGTGTTGCTGTTTTGGCGGTTGTGTACGAAACCGACGATCCGTGACGCGATCGGCGCGGCCGGTGCCTTGTTCTTGGTGCTCCTGTGCGACTACTACTACTTCTTCTACTCAGTGGTCGCGGCGGCGCTCATCGTCGTCTACCTGTGGCGCAAACACGACCTCGCGCCAGTGCGTGAGCGAACGACCGTCCGCGCATTTTCGCTCTTCATAGTTCTCGTGGCGGTGACGTGCGCGCCGCTACCGATCGCCCTACTTCGGCTCAACACGCGTGACACACTGCTCGGCTCGCACAACGCGCGTGTCTACAGTACCGATCTGTTCACGCCCTTCATCGACGGCGGCTTCTGGCGCTTCGCGTCGCTCACACACTCATATTGGCGCCACATCGGCACGGGCTTGTCGGAATCGAGCGTCTATCTCGGCATCTCCGTGATCGCGCTGCTCGTCATCGCCATGATTCGCCGCTCCGCGATCCACCGCGATGCATTGTTCTGGGTCGGGCTGTGCGTCATGTTCGGGATATTGAGTCTGGGGCCGAGGTTGATGGTCCGCGGCAAATCTCTCGGGCAGGTGCCGTTGCCGTACGCAGTGGTCGAGCACTTGATCCCGCCGCTACGCATCTCCGGCACGCCGATCCGGATGATGGTGATGGTGACCCTCGGCGCGGCGGTCGTCGTCTCCATGGTGCTCGGGCGCCTCGATCTGACGCGTCCGGGCCCGCGCCTCGCGCTGATCGGTTTCGCAGCCGTGCTCGTCATCGAGATGTGGCCGGGCCATCTCCCCAACAACCCGGCAGTCGCGCCGGACTACGTCAGCGCACTGCGCGCGCTTCCCTCCACCGGCAGCGTGCTCGATGTCGCGGCGGCCCAGCCAAGCTGGCCGCTCTATGACCAGACGATTCACGGTAAGCCCATCGCGTTCGGTTACGTCTCACGGCTTCCGTCGAGCGTCGCGCGTCAGGATGCAGGGGTCGAGGCCGCGGTGCGGGGCGGGCAGTTCAGCGTGCTCTGCGACCGCTACCGCATCCGCTACTACGTCACCCCCTTCGCAAAGCCCATACGCGGCGGCGAGTCTGTTCCCGTGATCTACAACGACGGCCGCACGCTGATCTACGACTTGGAGAACGCCGGGCGCTGCTGAAGGCGGCAAACCCTTCCTCACGGGCGACTCCGCCCGGTCGCCTGCGTCTATCCTTCGGGTCCGATGCCGGAAGAGATCGTGATGTCGTCGGGCGAGCATGGAGCAGCCGGCGCAGTGCCCGACATGCCGCGACCGGTGCGCTACGCCTACGGCGGCGGGAGCGAGGGCGGGACCAGCAGCGTCCTCGTCTCACTCGTTCCTTCGACGGCCACGCGCGTTCTCGACATCGGCTGCGCGTCGGGATACCTGGGCCGCGAGCTCGATGCGGACCCGACAGTGCGAGGTGTGGGGTATCGACGCGGACCCCGACTCGGTCGCGGCGGCCCGCGCGGCGGGTTACACCGATGTGCTCTGCGCCGACCTGGATTCGCTACCGACGCTGCCGTGGTCGGGACCGTTCGACGCCGTACTGGCGGGCAATATCCTCGAACACCTCCGGAACCCCGAGATCCTGCTCGACCGCGTTCGGGGCTTGCTCGAGCACGGGGCTCCACTCGTCATCGCGCTTCCCAACGTGGCGAACCTGAAGGTGCGGCTCAACATCTTGCGCGGACACTTCGACTACACGGACACGGGGATCTTGGACCGCACGCATCTGCATCTGTACACGTACGACTCCGCTCGCGCACTCCTCACGGACAACGGGTTTGCCGTCGGCGTCGAGCGGGCCGGCTCGCGCGACCTTCGGGCGTTTCCTCAACGGTCGAGCACCCGGGGCTCGGTGCTTCGCGCCACTCCTCGCGAACACGATCATCATGCAGGCATTCGTCCGCCCGTAACAGAGTGCTCGGGTCCTGCGAAGCCGCGCGCCGCGGTCGGGTCGGAATCCGCGGCGAACGCGGGCTCACGGTACTCGAGGGTTCCAAGCACTGCGGGAAGGTCATGGTCACGATGGACGACGCCGTATGACGAACCGGTTGCACTTCGACTTCGGCGGTACGTCGGTGCTGGTGACCGGGGGAACGAGCGGCATCGGCCACGCAATCGCCGCCGCGTTCGCGGATGCCGGTGCGTCGGTCACCGTCACCGGCACCCGCGCGTCGGCCGCGGAATACGACACCGACCTGTCGCCGTTCACCTATCGCCGGCTCGAGATGCGCGATCGCGACGCGATCGATGCACTGGCGGCCGAGCTCGAGGCGCTCGACGTGCTCGTGAACAACGCCGGGCGCGAACTTTCCCGACGGTCGCGACGAATGGGACCCCGACGCCTTCTCTGCCGCGCTCGACCTCAACGTCGAAGGCGCAATGCGGCTGACGGTGCGGTCACGCGCGGCACTCGCCGCGAGCACGATGGCCGGCGGCGCGAGCATCGTCAACATCGTCTCGATGACCGCGTTCCGGTCGACGACCATCGTGCCGGGGTACTCGGCGGCGAAGGCCGCGCTGCTCGCGCTCACCCGCAACCTCGCGGTCCACTGGGCGGGCGACCGCATCCGGGTGAACGCGGTCGCGCCCGGGTCTGATCGACACCCGCATGACTGCGCCGATGAAGTCGTTTCCGGAGATGCTCGGAGCCGAGGTCGGCAAAGGCGTCATCCCCCGGATGGGGACGCCCGAGGAGGTCGCGGCCGCGGTGCTGTTCCTCTGTTGCGACGCGTCCGCGTTCACCACCGGGTCGGTCTTTGCCGTCGACGGTGGATACCTGGCCCAGTGATCGAACTCCCGCAATGAGCGACGAGATCCGCATCGACGACCTGGCCGCGCCGGTCCTGAACGACGTGCAGCGCATGGCGATCGAGTTCGGAGAGTCCCGGCACACCGACCTCACGGTCGACGCAGTGCGCGAGGCCGCCATCGCGCGCACGGGGCTCGACGACTTCGGGCCCGACGACTTCACCGAGCGACTCGGGCTTCAACTCGCCGAGATGGACGGCGACGACGACCGCACGGGCATCGGCCGGATGGTGATGTTCGGCGACTGCACGCGCTCTACGGCCAACCGGCTGCTGATCCGCGACCTGCTGCGCCGGCACCCGGAGATCCTCGAGATCCCGATCGTTCGGCCCGTGATCGTCGTCGGGCTCCCGCGCTCCGGTACGACGCATCTCGTGAACCTGCTCGCGGCCGACACTCGGTTCCGTTCGATGCCGTTGTGGGAGTCGTACGAGCCGGTGCCGACGCCGAACGAACCGGCCGAGGCCGACGGTGTCGATCCGCGCTGGACGCGCTGTCAACCGCGCGTGGCAGACGATGCAGGCGCGGCACCGTTCGTCGCGGCAATGCACCCCATGGATCCCGACCACGTGCACGAGGAGATCGAGCTGCAGCTGCCCGACTTCTCGTCGTACAACCTGGAATGGGTCGCGCGGGCTCCGCGGTGGCGCGATTACTACCTCGCGCACGACCAGACGCCGCACTACGCGTATATGAAGACGGTGCTGCAGATCCTCCAGTGGTACCGCCCGCGGGAGCGGTGGGTGCTGAAGTCGCCGCAACACCTCGAACAGCTCGGCCCGCTGCTCACGACGTTTCCCGATGCGACGATCGTCGTCACCCACCGCGACCCGGTCGCGGTGGTGCAGTCGACGATCACCATGGACTGCTACGGCGCGCGCACCACGTACCGCTCGACCAAACCCGAGTGGTACCGCGACTACTGGACCGAGCGCATCGGGCTGCTGCTCGACGCGTCGCAGCGCGACCGTCACCTGCTGGCCGAGAGCCGGACGATCGACGTCTTCTTCCACGAGTACATGGCCGACGAGATGGGCACGCTCGAACGCGTCTACGAGTGCGCCGGCATACCCCTCACCGACCAGGCACGCGCCGAGATCGCCGCGCACCGCCGGGCGCACCCACGCGGCAAGGAAGGCCGCGTCGTCTACGACCTGCGCGGCGACTTCTCCACCACACCCGACGAGGTGCGTTCCCGGTTCGGGGCCTACCTCGACCGCTTCGACGTACGGATCGAGGTCCGGTGAACATCCACGAACAGGTCGACCACCTCATCGACACGCGGCCCGGCAAGGAGCTGCTGCGTGCGGTCTACGACGATCCGGCGTATCCGATCGGCGACATCATCTTCCGCTCCGGCGGCAACACCGCGTCGTACATGTTGCTCACCGACCACGGGCGCGTGATCGTCAACACCGGTATGGGCTACGAGGCCCCGCACCACAAGCGGGTCTTCGACGCCATCCGCCCCGGGCCGACGCATTACGTCATCACTACCCAGGCCCACGTCGACCACCTCGGCGGTGTGGACCTGTTCAAGGAGCCCGGCACCGTCTACGTCGCGCAGGCGAACAACGTTGCGTGCCAGGCCGACGACGCGCGGATCCGCGAGCTGCGCATGCGCACCGCGGGCATCTGGTTCGACGTCATCGGAACCGACGCGCCGTCGCATCTACAAGGAGAACCCCGGCGTCTCCATGAACCAGTCGGAGCCGACACCCGACCTCACCTTCGATGAACGACTCGGGCTCAACGCCGACGGCCTGCGTATCGAGCTGATCGCGGCCGTCGGCGAGACGATCGACAGCGCGATCGTGTGGCTGCCCGAGCAGCGCACTGCGCTCATCAGCAACCTCTTCGGCCCGCTCTTCGGGCACTTCCCGAACCTCAACACCATCCGCGGAGACCGTTACCGGTTCGTCGAGCCTTACCTGCAGAGCGTCCGCAAGGTCCGTGAGCTCCAGCCCGAGGTGCTCGTGACCGGCAGGTACCAACCGATCGTCGGGGCCGAGCTGATCGATGCCGCGCTCGAACGCATGCACGGCGCGGTCGACTACGTGCACCGGCGCGCGCTCGAAGGCTTCAACGCGGGCGTCGACGTCTGGACGCTCATGGAAGAGATCCGGCTGCCGCCCGAACTGCGCGTCGGTGAGGGATACGGCAAGGTCGCATGGGCCGTGCGCACCCTGTGGGAAACCTACGTCGGATGGTTCACGCTGCAGTCGACCACCGAGCTGTACCCCGACTCGTCCGGCGTGGCGCTGGCCGAACTGGTCGACGCCGCGGGTGGCGATGCCGCGCTCGAACGCGCCGAAGCCGCGCTGGCCCGCGGCGACGCCGTGCTCGCCATCCGGATCGGCGAAGCGATCGCACGAGCAGCACCCGGGGAGTCGCGCGTCTCGGCGCTCATCATCGGCGCCCACCGCTACCTGCTCGATCACGGCGGCGACGTCAGCTTCTGGGAGAACGGCTGGCTGCTCGACCAGATCAAGAAGTGGGAAGGCCACTGACCATCGAGCCACCGTGTCGGCGAGGTGGAGGTACCGCAATGCTCCTCGACCCGACAAATCGCCCAAGTCGGCTCCGATCGGCTGGCGAGAGGTCGCGAAATGCGGGTTCGACGGCACGCTCGACAGCCCGGCGCGCCGCTCGACACGCACGGCCGGGCCGATCGTGCGATTGTGGCGCAAGTCGCTCACAAGTTGGTCGCGTATGGCGCCGATCTAGCTGGCAATGGTGGTCGATGCGGGCTCGATGGCGGCAGCCGAAACGGCGGCGGGGGCGAGTGGCGCGCGGGGCCGGGACGCGGCCGACCGTCATGTGCTGGCCAGCCGGTCGGCGACGGCATTGATCTTCGGTGCGGGTCTGGTCACGCTGGTGAACACCGTGTTGTCGCCATTGCAGAACGTGAATGTCGCGGCGTTGCGGGCAACGGGTGCAGTAACGGTTCTCGCGTCGTTCGGGGCGCCGAAGTTGCCGTGGGCAAAACACAGCCGCCTCGCCGGCTATGGCGTGATGGTGTCGGCGATCGTCGCATTGGTCGCGACCGACCGTTGGCATCACTACTCACGCAACGAAGCCGCCATCGCGGTGTACCCGATCTTCTTCATCATCATCATCGCCTGGGCCGGGCTCACCCAACCACAAGGTTCGGCGAGCGTGGTCGCATGCCTGTCCGGTGTCGCGCTGGCATGGACACTGCACAACGGAGGTCATGGCGCGGCCGCATGGCAGTGCATCGCGGTCACGGTGCCCGCCGCCGCGATCCTGGGTGAGACCGTGTCCTGGGCGTACGGCCACGCCCTACAGCTGGCGCGTCTCGACGCTCAGCGCCGCGACGCGCTCGAAGCGCTCGTGTCCGGAGCGAGTCGCCTGCAGGGCGCTCTCACTCCGGAAGCATCCGAATCGATCGTCCTCGCGACTGCGACCAACATGTTCCGCGGTGACGACACCCGGTTCGAACCAGCCGATCCGCGGATCGACGACGGTCGAGAACGATGACGACACGCGCTACAGCCCGGCTACCCGCGAACTGCGCATCCGGCTCCGCGGCCAGTCCGGCACGCTCGGTACGCTCGTCACGGTCGTGGACCAGCCCGACGACTTCTTGTTGGACGCGGCCCGCCTCTACGGTCAACACGTCGGCACACGCCTGGAACAGCTGCGGGTCATCGACGCCCTCACCGACGCCGCGACTCACGACACCCTGACCGGCATCGGGAACCGCCGAGCCGCGCAGGCTTCTATCGACATGCTCGAAGCCAACGACGCCGTAATGATCCTCGATCTCGACCACTTCAAAGCCGTCAACGATTCGCTCGGCCACCACGCCGGCGACCAGGTCCTCACCCAATTCGGCGAGTACCTGCGCAACACCACCCGTCCTACCGACTCCGTCGCACGCTACGGCGGCGAAGAGTTCCTCCTCATCTGCAGGTCGACAACCCGCGAGCAGGCCCGTCACGTCGCGAATCGACTCCTCGACGGCTGGCGGGCACTACGCCCTCTCGTCACGTTCAGCGTCGGCTACGCCCTCCACACCCACGACGACCCCGCCGAAGTCACGCTCGAACACGCCGACATGGCCCTCTACGCGGCCAAACGCGAAGGCCGGGACCGAGCCCACGAATACACGCACATCGGTCGCGCACCCGCCGACCCCGTGACAACGACCCCACGCTGAAGCCGCAACCACCGCCGCGCGCCCGGCGAAAAGGTCTCCACTTTGGTGGAGGTGAGCGGACTCGAACCGCCGACTTCTACGTTGCGAACGTAGCGCTCTACCAGCTGAGCTACACCCCCGAAGGAGGAGTCAGCGTACCAAAGGGTCAGCCTCCGGTCGCGAGCTGCGCCGACTCGATCGCGGCCTGCAGCCTCGCAGCGACGATCGCCGTCGTGAGGTCGCCGCGGGTGCGCTCCAGCACCGCCCGCAAGGCGTCGGTCGTCCGCCGGAGACCACCGGTCACACCGTCGGGATAGTCGATCGTGACGAGCAGCGAGTAGATCTCGTCCATCGCGCGCATGAGCGCCTCCGCCCGCTCCAACTCGCCCGCGCGCAGCTGGTCGAGCAGCTGGCGGCGCAGCTCGCTGGCCGCTTCGGCAAGGCCGTTGCAGTACGGCGCGATCTCGATGCCGAGCTCGTCGGGGCCCGGCAAGGGAAGGTCGCGGACGAGTGCCAGCGTCAGCCATGCCTCGGCCAGTTCCTTCTTGGCATCGTTGAGCGGACCGCCGGTGCGCACGTCGGGTTGGCCGCTCAGCGCGGCGTCGGCCGCGAGCAGGTGACCCTGCGCTTCGCGAGCGAGTGCTTCGGCGGCGTCGTACTCACCGCGATGGGTGGAACGGATCGAAGCTGCGCACGCTTGGATCGCCTGGCGCGACGCGGTGATCGTGATCTCGCGGGCTCGGTGCTTGTCTTCGAACGCGGCACGCGCGGCAGCACCGAGCGCAACGATCTCCGGTCTGCGGTCCATGGCCGGATGCTACGACTCCGCCGTCGGGCCGAGACCGCCCGAGACGAGACCGATTAGGACGACGCGGCGCGGCGCAGCACCCAGTCGGGAGCCGGCTGGCGCTGCATTGCCCGAACCTTCACCGTGCGCTCCATCTGCAGCGATCGGGCATACGCCCACAGCGCGCAGAACGCACCGAACGCGAGCGCGGAGAGGATGAACAGGGCCCAGACGATCACGGACTTCGTGGCGATCGCGAGCAGACCGAATCCGCCGACGACGGCGAGCAACGTCCGCAACACATCCCGGCGCCGCTTGGCGGCACGTGCACGCGACGACGGGCGCGAACGCGCGCCGGTGGCGCGCAACGCGCCATTGGTGCGACCGAGGACATCGAGTCGGTGATTGAAATCGCCAATCGAGTCGTTCGCCCGCTCCGCACGGGATCGCAGCAAGGGCGGCAACAGAACGACCGCCCAGAGTGCAGCGAGAATGACCAGGACCACGAGCGTCAAGACCTCTCGACCACCTTTGTTGTCGGGAACGGTAACAACGGATGACCAACGAGTGGTGGACCTCCGGAGGTTCAGTCTCGCGAGATCGTCGTGTGAAAGACAACTCGTGCGACCCGCTTCGAGGCGTCGCACCACGTGAATGCGAACGCGTCGTCAGCAGCGGCCCCGGCGTGCACCGGTGTGAAGAAAATGTCAGAAAAGCGGCGAGGCTTCAGAGACCGAACGGATCGGTGCCGTCGGACTGCCGGCGGAATGTCCCGGAGCGTCCGCCCGTCTTCTCCCAGAGCGCGAGATCGCCGATGGTCATCGAGCGGTCGATCGACTTGCACATGTCGTAGATCGTGAGCGCCGCGACACCCGCCGCGGTCATCGCTTCCATCTCCACGCCGGTGCGATCGACGGTGTCGACATTCGCCTCGACCTCGACGTATGTGTCCTCGAGGCGGAAGTTCACGAGGACCGAGCCGACGAGCAGCGGATGGCACAGCGGGAGCAGGTGCGGGGTCTGTTTCGCGGCCTGGATGCCGGCCACGCGGGCGACGGCGAGCACGTCGCCCTTCGAGATCGCACCCGATGCGATCTTCGAGGCGGTCTCGGCCTCCATGTAGATGCGGCATCGGGCCACAGCCCGGCGGTGGCTCGGCTCTTTGGCGGTGACGTCGACCATACGAGCCCGCCCGAGCGGATCGAGATGCGTGAACTCCGAAGGCATGAGGTCGAAGTGTAGGTGGGCCGGCGGAAACGCACGACCAACGGCCCCCGAGGCCGCGCGGGCTCGAGCTCAGCCGCCGATCTGGCTCATCGAGCGATCAGGCCGGACGAAGTCGACCTGACCGATCTTGTGCCCCGCCCACTTGGTCGCAACCGCACCTTCGATCGCGGCCGCGAGTCGATCGTCGAGGTCGGGCTCGTCGAGCCCGCGTCCCGCGCGCAACACAGCACGCAGATCGGTCTCGTCGAGTGCGAACAAGCATGTTCGGAACTGACCTTCGGCGGTGAGACGCACACGGTCGCAGTTGTCGCAGAACGGTTCGCTCACACTCGAGATCACCCCGATGTCACCGACTCCGTCACGGAACACGTAACGCTCCGCCGGTTCGACGTGATCGGGATTGCCCGGCTCGAGCGGGAACACCGCGCCGATCCGATCGAGAATTTCGTTTGCGGGAACGACCTTTTCGCTGCTCCACTCCCCTTGCGCGTCGAGCGGCATGAACTCGATGAAGCGAACGCCGACACCCTTGTCGCGCCCGAACCGCGCGAGATCGACGACCTCGTCGTCGTTGATACCGCGCATCACCACCGCGTTCACCTTGACCGGCGAGAGCCCGGCGGCCAGCGCCGCATCGATCCCCGCGAGCACGCGGTCGAGCTCGTCGCGCTTGGTCAACGCGAGGAACCGGTCGTGCTGCAACGAGTCGAGCGAGACGTTGATACGCCGCAGTCCGGCTTCGGCGAGATCGTGGGCGAGCTCGGGCAGGCGCACACCGTTGGTGGTCATCGCGACGTCGACGCCCAGCGGCGCGAGCAGCTGGACGAGCCGGGTCACGTGGGCCCGGACGAGGGGCTCGCCACCGGTCACGCGGACGGCTTCGAAGCCGTACCGCTCCACGCACACCCGGGCGATCCGGGCGATCTCCTCGTAGGTGAGCAGCTCCCCGCGCGGTAGCCACTGCATCCCTTCTTCGGGCATGCAGTAGGCGCAGCGGAAATTGCAGCGATCGGTGATCGAGACCCGTAGGTCCTTGACGCGCCGGGCGAAGGAATCGATCAGGGGCACCGCGGGGAGCAGCGGTACCGGCACGGCGCGGGTCGTCACCGTTTCAGGTTAGGGGGACGTCCAAATCGGCGGGCCCTGCGTGGCGCCCCGGGGGTGGGTTCGCTCTCACTCCCCGCCGGCGCAGCGACCAACTTCAGCCGACGGATCCTTGTTTCCCCGGAGGTGCAGCGTCACGCCAGCCCTGCGTGTCGTCGCACTTGCCACACGGTTGCCGCCTCCCGGCATTGCATTTCGCCCGCCCGGGCGACCCCGTTGCGTAACTGTTGTACCACTATGTGTGAGCATCGACAAGCCTCGGCAACGAAATCGCACCCGGACGTGACCATGGTCACCTACAGGAGCAGCACCCGGACGTCGAAGCCGGCCTCCACCCCGTCGCCATCGTCGAGGAGCGCCAGGCCGTTGGCACTCGCCATGCCCGACAGCACGTTGCTCGCCTGGGCACCGGCCCGCTCGCAGACGTAGCGGCCGTCGCGGACCCACACCCGGACCCGGTCGAGGTGGAGCTTGCCGTCGGGCCGGCGCGGCATCGCCGTTGCCACGGTCGCCAACACGGGTTCGGCGGCGACATCGGCGCGTCCGGCGAGCTTGCGCAACGCCGGACGCGCGAAGAGCTCGAAGCTCACTCGCGAAGAGACCGGGTTGCCCGGGAGACCGAATGCGGCAACGGGGCCGAGCATCGCGAACGAGAGGGGCTTGGCCGGTTTGATCGCGACCTGTGCCCACAACGACGTGCCGCCGCGCTGGTGCGCGACCCGTTCCAGCACGAGCTTCACGAAGTCGTAATCGCCGACCGAGACCGCGCCGCTCGTCAACAGCGCGTCGCACGAGTCGGCCATGCCCTCGACCGCGGCGGTGATCGCGGCTTCGTCGTCGCCGACGATCCCGCCGTCGATCGCCTCGCAATCGAGATCGTCGATCAACGCGAGCAGCATCGGCCGGTTGGAATCGCGAATGCGACCGGGCGCGAGCGCGCCGCTCGCGACGAGCTCGTCGCCGGTCGATATCACACCGACGCGTGGCCGCGGATGACACTGCACCTCGGAAACGTCGAGGCTCGCGAGCACGCCGAGATGCGCGGGAGTGAGCAGCACACCACGCTCGAAGACGAGGTCGCCCGCGTTCACATCGCCACCGGCGACGCGCACGTGCTCACCCGGCTTCGCCGCCTCGACCACGACGCGGTCGCCGTCGACCCGACTGCGTTCGACCATCACGATCGCGTCGGCGCCGTCCGGCATCGGCGCACCCGTCATGATCCGGATGGCCTCGCCCGGACCGACCGCGACCGTCGGGGCCCGCCCGGCCGGGAGCTCGCCCACGACTCGCAACGACCCGGGCGTATCGGCCGCGCGCACCGCGTAGCCGTCCATACCCGTGTTCGCGAACGGCGGAACCGGTTCGGTCGCGACGATGTCCTGCGCGAGCACGAGACCGCGCGCCGCTCGCAGCGCGAACGATCGCGGCGCAAGCGGCGTGACCGCGTCGAGGATCGTGGACTGCGCGTCGGCGAGCGGGATCACGCCTGTACGCGTATCACACGGCTGCGCGCGTCACGCCGGCCAACGCTTGGCGACGTACTCGCGCAGCCATTCGCCGAACGCGGGCCCGAGGTCGGCGCGGTCGAGCGCGATCTCCACGTTCGCCCGCAGGAAGTCGATCTTCTGGCCGATGTCGTAACGGCCGCGCCGGCAGTTGTAACCGAACACACTTTGCTGATCGAGCAGCATCCCGATCGCGTCGGTGAGTTGCAGCTCGCCGCCGCGTCCCGGCTCGATGAGGTCGAGCATCGTGAAGATCTCCGGCGTGAACACGTAACGACCGATGATCGCCAGGTTCGACGGCGCTTCGTCGCGAGGCGGCTTCTCGACCACACGCCTGATCTCGAGCACACCGTCGGCCAGCCCCGTGACGCTCGTCGGCATCGGCTCGATACAGCCGTACGACGAGATCTCCTCGATCGACACCTCCGAGAACGCGATGCACGAACGACCCTGGCGCTCGTGCACGTCGAGCATCGCCCGCAAGAGCGCACCGTCGTCGACCATGATGTCGTCGGCGAGCAACACCGCGAACGGCTCGTCGCCCACGTGATGGCGCGCGACCGACACCGCGTGACCGAGGCCGAGCGGGTCGCGCTGGCGGACGTAGTGGATGTCGGCGAGGTCGGAAGCGAACTGCACTTCCTTCAACAGGTCGTTCTTGCCCGCGTTCTCGAGGAAGTGCTCGAGCTCGAAGTTGCGGTCGAAGTGGTCTTCGATCGCGCGCTTGTTGCGGCCGGTGATGATCAAGATGTCGGTGAGGCCCGCCTTCACGGCCTCTTCGACCACGTACTGGATCGCCGGCTTGTCGACGACCGGCAACATCTCCTTGGGAGAGCTCTTGGTGGCCGGGAGAAAGCGCGTGCCGAGACCGGCAGCCGGGATCACGGCCTTGCGCACCCGTGTCATTCGGACTCCTCTGGCCTTGCCTTGGCGCTCGGGACGCGATGGGCGTCGAGATCGATCTCTTCTCGCCGGATCAACCGGCGGATGTTCGCGGCGTGCCGGATCACGACGAGTACCGCCAGTCCACCGACGACTCCGACCTCCCATCGGTCGAAGCCGAAGACGAATACAGCGATCGGGAACAGAATCGTGATCAGCAGCGAGGCGAGTGACGCCTTGTGGAGCACCCGGGCCACGAGCAACCAGAAGACCGCGAGGCCGGCGACGATCAACGGATAGAGCACCACGAGCGCCCCGCCCGCCGCGGCCACGCCCTTCCCGCCCTTGCGGTACAGCGGCAGGGTATGGCCGACCACGGCCGCCACACCGAGCACGCACGCGCCCACTCGCCCGCCGAACGCCAGGCCCGCGCCGGCGGCCACGGCACCCTTGGCGAAGTCGCAGAGCAACACCAACGCCCCCGCCCGCCAGCCCAGCAGCCGCCCGACGTTCGAGGCACCCGGATTGCCCGAACCCTCCGTCAAGATGTCACGCCCGTGGGCCCGGGCGACGATCTGCGCGCTCGGGAACGTCCCGAGCAGCCAGCCCAGCGGGACGAGGAGCGCGATGGCAACCATGCCCGCTCATTCTGGCGCAGGGTGGACGAAGCGTCGCGTCGGAGGAGTACGATTGGCACTCGTAGGCGTCGAGTGCCAATCCCCGGCGACCGACCAGACGGAGTCCCCATGCCGACCTATGTGTACCGCTGCGCCAAGTGCGGCGAGCAGATCGAGGCGTTCCAGTCGTTCTCCGACGCGCCGCTCACGAAGCACGCCGACTGCGGCGGCAAGCTCACCAAGGTGCTCTCGGCCGCCGGCATCGTGTTGAAGGGTTCGGGCTTCTACAAGACCGACAACCGGTCGAGCTCCAAAGGTGCGACCAAGGAGAAGTCGAAGGAGTCGACCTCGTCGTCGTCGAGCTCCTCGAGCTCCGGATCCTCGGGTTCGGGTTCGGGTTCGTCGGATTCGGGCTCGTCGAAGTCGTCGGGCGATTCCTCGGGCTCCGGATCGTCGGGCTCGGGCTCCGGATCGGGATCGGGCTCGTCGGGATCGAGCGGCTCCCAGGCCAAGAGCGCGTAGCCGGCTCCCCACCGGCTTCGGATCGCATGCACGCAGAGATCGGCGTCTTCGGCGGATCGGGCTTCTACACGTTCGGCACCGACACCGAAGAGGTCGTCGTCGACACGCCGTTCGGCCCACCCAGCGCACCGGTGACGATCGCCGAGGTCGGCGGACGCCGCGTCGCCTTCATCCCCCGCCACGGACACGACCACGAATTCGCGCCCACGCTCGTCCCGGCGCGCGCCAACCTGTGGGCCATGCGGACGCTCGGCGTGCGCCAGGTCATCGGTCCGTGCGCGGCCGGATCGCTGTTTGCCGAGATCCATCCCGGTGACTTCGTCGTGCTCGACCAGCTCGTCGACCGCACCTGGGGCCGGCCCGACACGTTCTACGACGCAGGCGCGACCCATCACGTGTCGTACGCCGATCCGTACTGCCCGGTCCTCGCCACCAGCGCGGTCGAAGCCGGCGAACGCGTCGGCGTGCGCATGCACCACGGCGGAACCGTGGTGGTGGTTCCCGGTCCGCGCTTTTCCACGCGGGCCGAGTCGCGGTGGTTCCGTTCCGCGGGCTGGCACGTGGTGAACATGACGCAGTATCCCGAGGCCTATCTCGCGCGCGAGCTCGGCATGCACTACGCGGGTATCGCGCTGATCACCGACTACGACACGGGCGTCGAGCACGACGCCGGCGTCGCGCCCGTTTCCCAAGAGCAGGTGTTCGCCTTCTTCGAGGAGAACCTGCACCGGGTGCGTGCGCTCCTGCACGAACTGATCCCGACGCTTCACTCGGAACCCACCGGTTGCGAGTGCGCGGTAGCAGTCGGTCCGCTCGGCGCGTACGACGATCCGCCCGGCGACACCTGAGCGCGCTCGAGCGGAACGAACGAAGAGGCGAGTGCCCCCGACCCGCCGATCCGGGCGGGTGATGACCGGCGGGCCAGGGGACTCGCACGGCGCCTCGGGGGCGCCGGGGCCGGGGGGGCCATCTCGTACAACCCCGCGCCGGCATCCGGCATTCCCGGCAGTGGCTTCGCTTGGGACTTTCGTCTTCGCTTGGGACTTCGTCTTCGCTTGGGACTTCGACCGGTGATCGCTAACCTCGGCCCCGCACCGCCGTCCTTCCCCCATCTCGCGTCCGGACGTTTCGTACGGACGCATCTCGGAAGGGGAAGCTCGATGCGCCGTTCACCTCGCGTCCTGCTCGCGTGGGCCGCCGCCGTCGTCGTGATGTTGGTGACGGTGCGGATCGTCACCGGCGACCTCGGAGCGCTGCATCGCCGAGCGCACAGTCTCGGCGCCGACGTCGCCGTCGTACTGGCCGCGCGCGATCTCCCACTCGGCGCCACCATCGGCGCCGCCGATCTGCATACCGTCCGGCGCCCGTCGACGACCGTCGGCCCCGACGCGCTGCGCGACCCGGCCGCGGCCGTCGGCCGCATCGTCGCGGTCGCCCTGCTGCGCGACGACGTGGTCGGCGCGCGCCACCTGGTCACCGGTATCAGCGGGATCGTGCCCGCCGGCCTCCGGGCGGTGCACGTCGTGGTCAAAGACGGCTTCCAACCGCCGATCGGCGCCGTCGTCGACGTGCTGGCGACCTTCGACCCCGAGGTCGCGGCCGGTGCGCGATCACCCGGGCAAGCCACGGTCGTCGCGCACGGCGCCCGGGTCCTCGTCGTCCCCGGCGCGCCGCGCTCGGGCGGGTCGACTGCACCGGCCGACGGCACCGATGCGACCGGCACCGATACGACCGGCGCGGGGGTCACGCTGCTCGTCACCGAAGCCGAGGCCCGTTCCGTGGCGTACGCGGCGTCGACGGGTGAGGTGGCGCTGGCGCTCGCTCCGGCGCAGTCGGCGTGCTGCGCGGCCGCTCCGTCGTGAGCCCGACGGAGCTCGGTGGCTAGCTTTCCCCCGTGACGATCAGCACGGTCATCTTCGATTTCGGCGGTGTCATCTCGAGTCCGCTGTTCGTGGGCATCGGCGCGTTCGAAGAGGCCGAGGGGTATCCCAAGGGCTCCTTGCTCCGGCTCCTCTTCGGCGACACGTCGTACATCGGCGTGGAGGGTCGCGCGGTCGCCGACGCAGTCGCGGCCGACCCCGACGCGGCCGAGCAGCAGGGCGAGGTCGAAGACGAGCCCGACTGGCACCTGCTCGAGAAGGGCCAGCTCGACATGGCCACGTACTTCGAGCGCATGGTCGAGAAGGCGCCGGAGGTCCTCGGCCGGCCGATCGACATGGAGGCCTACGGCCGCTTCTGGCGCCAGACCGCGCCCGGAGTGCACTGGACCGTGGTGCACAAGATCCGCGACCTCAAATCGCGCGGCCTGCGCATCGGTCTGCTCACCAACAACGTCAAGGAGTTCGGCGACAACTGGCGCTCGATGTTCCCGATCGACGAACTGTGCGACGAGGTCGTCGACTCCTCGCACGTCGGCATGCGCAAGCCGGACTTCGAGATCTACCAGCTCACGTGCGCGCGCATGGACATCGCGCCGACCGAAGCCGTCTTCCTCGACGACAACGCCGACAACGTCGCGGCCGCCCGCGCGGTCGGCATGGAAGCGGTGCACGTCGTGGATCCCGAGGTCGCCCTCGCCGAGCTCGAAGCGATCCTCGAACGGCGCGGGACCCGCTAGGTCGCGCGCTCCCGGTGGCGCTACGCGCCGCTCATCGTCATCTCGCCGACGAGCACCGTCATTCCCGCGACCGCGCCGGGCAAGAACGTGAGATCGCTGCCGATCTCGGTGATGTCCAACAGCATGCGCTGCAGGGTGGACGCGATCGTGACCTCTCGCACCGGTTCCGCGAAAGCGCCGTTGCGCACCATGAGCCCGTCGGCGCCGACCGAGAAGTCGCCGCTGATCGGATTCGTGCCGGAGTGCAAACCGCTCACCGACTGCACGTACAGCGCCTCGCCCGCGACCCGCATGATCTCTTCCGGCGACCGCGGTCCGGGTTCGAGGCGAAGCGCGCGCACACCCACACCGGGCGTCGAGGTGATGCCCCGCGTCGCACTCGCGGTGGTTCCCGATCCGGATCGGCGACCGGTATAGACGTTGTGCAAGAAGCCCTGCATCACCCCGTCGACGATCAACTCGTTGCGGCGGGTCGGGATGCCGTCGCCGTCGAACTCCGAAGCGCCGAGTGCGCGCGCGTCGGTGGGATCGTCGATCAACTGCACGAACGGCGCGCCGACCTTCTCGCCGACGCGGTTCGCGAAGAGCGAACGACCCTTGAGCATCGACTCGCCGTTGAACGCGCTGGCGAGGATCCCGAGCACCGATCGCGTGACGAGCGGGTCGAGGATCACCGGGATGCGGCGCCCGGCCGCGGGCTTGGCGCCGAGCAGCCGGCACGCCCGCTCCGCGGCGTCGCGCGGGATCGAATCGAGATCGAGATCGGAGAGCGTGCGGCCGGCGACGAACCCGTAACCCGACTGGGTGCCCGTACCGTCGTCGGCGAGCGCGACCGCCGACGCGGAGCAGGTCGTGCGCCGGGTGTGAGATTCGACGCCCAACGAGTTCGCGAGCGCGGCTTCGGCCAGCGCGTCGCCGTAGCTCGCCGACTCGACATTGCGAATGCGCGGATCGGCCGCCTTCGTCGCGCGCTCCAGTTCGAGCGCGATACGAACCTTCGCCTCGGTCGGCACCGACGCGAGCTCGTCCCGCCAGAGATCGAGCGCGGGCGGTACCGCCCCGCCGACGTCGGCCGGCGACGCGAGGCCGTACCACTCGTCGGGCTCACCGAAGCCCGCGTTGTCGCGCGCTTCGCTCAACGTCTCGTCGATGACGCCGGCGTCGAGCGACCCCGCCCACGCGAGACCCTGGCGCCGACCCGCGATGACGCGGATGCCGATCCCCTCGACACTCGCGGTCGTGAGCGACTCGACGTTGCCGTCGAACACCTCGACATCGGTATCGCGTGTGCGCACGACGTACGCCTCGACCTGTTCACCGTCGCGCGCGGCGCGGGCGACGGTCCGGGCGATCTCGAGGAGGTCGTCTCCGCTCACGCCGCGGTCCCGCCGACGGTCATCTCCCGGACGAGCACCGTCGGTTGCCCGGAAGACACCGGAACGCTCTGGCCCTGCTTGCCGCACATGCCCGTCCACGTCTCGAAGTCGTTACCGACCGCGTCGACCATGCGCAGCACCTCCGGTCCGTTGCCGATGAGTTGGGCGGCGCGGATGGGCTTGGTGATCTCGCCCTTCTCGATGAGGTAGGCCTCGGTGACACCGAACACGAAGTCGCCGGTCGCCGGGTCGACCTGGCCGCCGCCGAGCTGCACGCAGTAGATCCCGAAGTCGACACTGCGGACGATGTCGTCGGGATCGGTCTCGCCCTCGAGCACGAACGTGTTGGTCATGCGCGGCATCGGGAGGTGGCGGTAGCTCTCCCGCCGTCCGTTGCCGCTCGGCGCGCGACCCTCCTTGCGCGCTCGCACGGCGTCCCACATGTAGTCGGTGAGCACGCCGTTCTCGATGAGCACGTTGCGTCGCGCGGCGTGACCTTCGTCGTCGATGGCGAGCGTGCCCCACTCGCGGGCATAGCCGCCGTCGTCGATGAGGGTCACGAGTGGCGACGCAACGGCGGTACCCATCTGGCCGGTGAACACCGACGCGTCCTTCAAGATGTGGTCGGCTTCGAGCCCGTGGCCGCACGCCTCGTGGAACAAGACCCCACCGGCGCCCCGCTTCAACACGACGGGGCAGGCGGCCCGAGGGCGCGGGCACCGCATCGAGCAGTGTGAGCGCGCGCCGGGCGGCGCGCTGACCGACCTCTTCGGGGACGACCGTGTCGAACAGCTCGAATCCCATCGTGCGCCCGGGCGCCTCATAACCGGTCTGCATCCCGGTGTCGCCGGTCGCGACACACTGGACCGACATCCGCGTGCGCACCCGGTCGTCGTCGGCGACCAGGCCGTCGGAGTTCGCGACGAGGATGCGGCGCCGCGCGTCGGCGTACGCCGCGGTGACCGAAGTGATCGCAGTGCCGGTTTCGCGCGGCTGCGGCATCGGCCCGGGCCAAGAGCTCGACCTTGCGACGCTTCTCCACGCTTTCCGGCACGACGACGTCGGGGTCGATGGGATGGCTCTCCGCCGGCCCGAGCGCGACGGCGTGGGTTCCGCCGCCGCCACCGCGGGCCGCGCCGGCCGCGGCCTCGGCGGCCAGGCGGAGACCCTCGGGCGACAGATCGGCCGTGTGTGCAAATCCGGTCGTATCGCCCCGGACGACGCGCAGCCCCGCACCCCGGTCGCGACCCGAGACGAGCTCCTCGATGCGTCCCTCGTCGAAGCGGGCGCTGGACGACCGCCGATCCTCGACGAACACCTCGGCGAAATCGCCGCCACCGCTCAGCGCGTGGTCGAGCGTGGCTTGCAAGACATCGTGTTCGATCATGGGAGCGGTCATGTTCGCCTCGGGCATCCTCTGATCGCGCCAACATGCCGAGTCGACGCCGGGCTGCCTATGGTAAGCGGATGGGGCTCGCCTCCGGTCTCACCGCGTCGATCACGTTGAAGGTCGAAGAGGGTGACACCGCGCTCGCGATCGGCAGCGGCGACGTACCCGTCCTCGCGACACCTCGGCTCATCGCGCTCGTGGAGAAGGCGAGCGTCGCCGCGCTCGGCGCCAGGCTCGGGCCCGACAAGACGTCGGTCGGCTACGAGGTCCAGCTCGCCCACCTCTCGCCCACTCCCGTGGGTTCCGAGGTGACCGCGGAAGCCACGTTGGAGAGTGTCGAAGGCCGGCGCCTCACCTTTCGCGTCTCGGTCACCGACGCGCGCGGCCTCGTTGCGGCGGGGCGGATCACGCGTGTCGTCGTCGTGCGCGATCGCTTCATCGAACGCGCCCTCTCCGAACTATGACCGACGTCCTCGAGGTCGAGCGCCTCGACGACCACGTGGTGCTCCTCCTCAATCGGCCCGAGAAGCGCAACGCGCTCTCGGTAGCACTGCGCGACGCGATCAGCGACGCGCTCGACGCCCTGGCGCACGACGAACAGGTCAAGTGCGTCGTGATCACCGGCAACGGCCCGGCGTTCTGCGCGGGCTTCGACCTGTCGGAGTTCACCCGCGCCGCGGAAGACGACGCGTTCGGACGCACGCTCTGGTCGTCGAGTGACCGCTACCACGACACCGTTCTCCGATTCCCGCTGCCGACGATCGCGTCCGTCAACGGACCGGCGTTGGCCGGCGGGTTCGACCTCGCGGTCCTCTGCGACCTCCGCATCGCGTCGACGACCGCCCGGTTCGCGCATCCCGAGCGCACGTTCGGTGACGTCGTATACGGTCCACTGCACGACGTCGTCGGCGGCGCGATCGCCCGCGAACTGACGATCGGCGGTCGGGAAGTCGACGCGCACGAGGCGCTCGGGCTGCATCTCGTGGGCGAGGTCGTCGAGCCCCACGAGCTGCGCGACGCGACCGAGGCGATCGCGGCGCGCGTCTGCGCCGCACCGCGCGACATGCTGATACGCACGAAGGCCAAGGCCTTGCGGCGCGCCGGCTTCGGGTCCGAGCGGCCCACCCTCGACCTCTAGGCAGTCCCGTCAGCGGATGGCCGTCGGCACCGACGCCAGGAACGCCGAGAGCGCCTCGAACCACGCCGCCGGATTCTCGAACTGCGGCGAATGCCCCGCGTCGGGGATCACGGCGAGCTGAGCGCCTTCGATCGCGCCGGCCATGTCGTGCGACGGGCCGAGGAACGGCTCGTCTTGGGATCCCACCATCGCCAGCATCGGAACGCGCACGGCGGCCGCGAGCGCGGCGAGGTCGTCGGGCTGGTACGCGAGCGCTATGGCCATGGCGCCCCACATGATCTCCGACAGGTCGATCCACTTGCGTTCCGTGAACTCGCGATACCCCGGTCGCTGCGCGAGCGTGCGCTGGTACGCCGGCGTCTCCAACACCTGCACGGTGTCGAGCAGTTCCTTCAACGCGGCCTTGCCGCGCGTGAAGGCGACCTCCGCCGCGGCATCCATCAGCGTCGGATCGAATCCCGGGATCGGTCCGGGGGAGGTGTCCATCATGATCAGCGCGTCGAGTCGCTCGGGCGCGCGCAGCGGGATCTGGCGCGCGACCATCCCGCCCATCGAGTGACCGAGGAGCCGGAATCGCCCGAGCCCGCACGCGTCGGCGACCTCCAAGATGTCGGCCGCGAGCCGGTCGATGGAATAGGCGTGGCGATCGGTGGGCTTGTCACTGGCTCCGTGCCCGCGATGGTCGAAGACGACGACGGTGTGATCGCGCGCCAGCGAGGAGACGTGATCGGCGAAATCCTCCTTGGCTCCGCCGAAGCCGTGCACGAGTATCAGACCCGGACCCGAGCCCGCAGACTCGACCGCCAGTCCGACACCGTCGTTCGTCGTGATGCGCATCGGCCCATGCTCACCCATGGGAGATCATCGCGCCACCTGCCCGGGCGTGAGCCGGTCCGATCGGAGGTTCGGGCCTCATAGGATCACTCCGATGACGGAGGCTGTCCCGGACGCTCCCCGCGCCGGATCGCGCTGGAAGGTCGCGCTGCGGATCGTCGTGAGCGTGGCGCTCCTCGCCCTCCTCGTGTCGAAGGCCTCCGGTGTCGACGACGCGATCCCCGACCGCCATCACGGTCTCACGATCGCCCTGCTTGCCGCGGCGGTGTTCACCGCGCTGATCGGGGTCGTGCTCTCGGCCTGGCGATGGCAGCGCGTCCTCCTCCTGTTCGACGCGCCGGTGCGCCTGAGGTCACTCTTTTCGCACTACGTCGTCGGGCTCCTCGTAGGCAACGTGCTCCCGTCGACCATCGGCGGCGACGTGGTGCGCGTCGCGCGCGCGTCGAACACCGTCGGCTCGCCGTCGGTATCGTTCGCCTCGGTCGTGCTCGAGCGGCTCACCGGATTCGTCGCGCTGCCGCTCCTCGTATTCTCGGGGTTCGCGCTGCGCCCGTCACTGGCGCATCACGCGCACGCATGGATCGCGCTGTTGGTCGCGTCACTCACGCTCGTGTTGTTGGCGCTCATCTTGTTCCTCGTCGGCCACCCGCGGCTCGCGGGCCGGTTTGCCGATCGCGACAACTGGGTGCGCTTCATCGGCGCGGTCCACATCGGCGTCGAGCGGCTGCGCCGTGACCCGCGCCAGATCGTGCCCGTCCTCGGCACGGCACTCATCTTCCAGGCATCACAGATCCTGATGTTCGGGCTGATCTTCCGCGCCCTCGACCTGTCGGTTCCGGTCACGGCGATCATCGCGTTGACTCCGGCGGTGTTGATGCTCCAGGTGCTCCCGATCTCCTTCAGTGGTCTCGGAGTACGCGAGAGCGCGTTGGTACTGTTTCTCCATTCGTTTCACGTCAGCAACGCCCAGGCGTTCGCGGCCGGTTTGTTGTGGTGGGGGTGCATGATCACGGTCAGCATGCTCGGAGCGCCCGCCTTCGCGGTGGGAAGCAGCGAGCGCTCGGGCTTGCACACCAAGGAGCACGTGTGAGCACCAAGGTGCAACGCGAGTCGCGATTCAGCGGCGGGCGCACACTCTCCGACGGCCGGGTCCTCTATTGGTGGGCGGAGCTGCTCGCGATCTTGGTGTTCTACGTGCTGTATTCGGCCGTCCGGAACATCCACGGCGGCTCGGCGGCGCCGCCGCACGCGTTCGATCACGCCCACCAGATCATGTCGCTCGAGCACCACCTGGGCATCTACCACGAGCAGACGATCCAGAAGTGGGCGCTGCACTTCCGCCCGCTGATCCTGTTCGCGAACTACTACTACGGCTCGTTCCATTTCATCGTCACGGTCTTCGCCGGTGTGTTCCTCTACCGGAACTTCTCCGACGACTACCCGCGTTTTCGCAACACGATGGCCATCACCACCGCGCTCGGCGCTCGTGGGCTTCACGCTCTACCCGCTCGCACCGCCCCGGATGTTCCCGGAGCTGGGCTTCGTCGACACGCTCTTGAAGGATCCCGCGTTCTGGTCGTTCAACTCGGGCGGCATGCAGAGCATCTCCAACCAGTTCGCCGCCATGCCGAGCGTGCACATCGCGTGGTCCACGTGGTGCGCGCTCGCACTGGCGCCGCGGCTGAAGAACCGGGCCGCGAAGGCACTCGCCTGGAGCTATCCGGTGGTGACCCTCGTCGTCATCATCATCACCGCGAACCACTACGTGCTCGACGCGATCGCCGGGATCGTCTTCCTCGCCGCGGGCTGGTACCTCGCCGACCGGTTCACGAGCGCGGGTCGGGGCTCAGCTGCTCCCACCGTCGCCTAGCCTGCCCGGCTCGTGACCGATCGCTACGACCTCGACCACATCGCGCTCGCCGCGGCCGACACTTCGGAAGCGCTGCGTTTCCTCACGGGCGATCTCGGCGGCACGATCCTGTTCGGTGGGCAGGCCAACGGCTTTCGGCCCATGCAGGTGTGGCTCGGATCGCCCGCGGGCGACGGCATGCCCGTAGAGCTGCTCGAGCCGTGGGCCGTCGAGAAGAACGACTTCTTGGCGCGGTTCGTCGCCCGCCACGGCGCCGGGCCCCATCACCTGACCTTCAAGGTCCCGAGCCTCGCCGACGCGCTCGCACGCGTTCGGGGCGCGGGCTTCCATCCGGTGAACGTCGACATGTCGGACCCGGAGTGGATGGAGGCGTTCCTGATGCCGCGCGAAGCACACGGAACGGTGGTGCAGCTCGCGGAGTCGCACGGCCATCCCAGCACCCGCAAGGAACTCCTCGACTACGTCGCCGAGCACGGGCCCGACACGTCGCCACGCTGGTGGACCGACCCCGCGCCGCCGGCCGGGCACGGCACGCTGCGGCGCGTGGTACTGCGCACGCCGTCGCTGCCTTCGGCGCTCGGCTTCTTCGCCGGGGTACTGCAAGGCGATGTCGAGCGCGAGACCGAGACCTCCGCGGATCTCGTGTGGCCGCGCGGCGCGCGCATCCGGTTGGAGCTGAACGATCGCGCGCTCCCGGGCGTCGATCGTCTCGAGGTGATCGGCCTCGAGTCCGAGCGCACGATCATCGGCACCCGGTTCGCGCCGACCGCCGAATAGGACTACGCAGCCGGCTCGGCGTGGGGCAGCGGCTCGTCGCGCACGATCCGCCGCACGGCATCGTGCACCGCCTGATCGGCCAACGACAGCTGCACGCCCCGTGCGGTCACGAGGGCCAGGCGGCGTGGCGGCATGTGCGCGATGAGCACTTGACGCACACCGGCGTGGTCCTGCGCGACCGCGGTCTCGGGCAGGATCGAAACCCCGACCCCCGCGCCGACGAGATCGGCGATGAGCCGCACACCTTCGACTTCGATCGGTACGCGCAGCTCGACGCGCTCGGATCGCGCGGCGGTCTCGACCTCGTCACGCAGCGGATTGCCCGCGGGCGGGAGGATGAGCGTCTCGCGCGCGAGCTCGGCCAGCGGGATCGGCTCGGACGAGTCGGACCGCAACGCCGACGGGACCAGCGCGACCAGCGCTTCGTCGCGGAGGTGCTCCACGTGCAATCGCGTGTCGCTCACGGGTTCGGTCACCACCGCACTCGCGAGCTGGCGGTCGGCGACCTCGCCCGCCAGGCGCTCCGACGCACCCTCGGTGAGCCGAAGGGAGAGCCCGGGCGCACTCACGCGCATCTCGGCCACCAGCATCGGCACCAGGAGCCGGCTGACGGTGCCGACAACCCCCAGCGTCGCGTGGCCCGTCTCGAGGCCTTGGAGCATCGAAAGGTCTTTGTGCAGCGCTTCGATCTCGCTGCGGATCGCCCGCGCCCGCTCGATCACGCGCACACCGAACTCCGTGGGGACGGTTCCCCGCCGGCCCCGCACCAGGAGTTGCACGCCGAGCTCGGCTTCGAGCTGGCGTACGTGCTCCGACACGTTCGACTGCACGGTGTGGAGCTGGTCGGCGGCGGTCGTGAAGCTCCCCGCCTCGGCGACCGCCAAGAGCGCTTCGAGCTGGCGCACGTCCATGACGAACCTCCTGTGCGATCCGCCCCGAGCCGGTCCGTCCCGGCCGGGTTCGGCCTGGTGACAAGGCCGTGGCCTTCCATCGCTATTACCGATGGATAGTATCGTTTCAACGTCTTTGACAGATGGTCTTGTGATCGTGTTCACTAGTGGGCGTACGACAGGGGCTCGAGGAGCCGGCGTCCCCCCGCCCGGCTCCCGAGCTCCGTCATCCTCCGGTCGTGACAGGGGAGCACATGACCGCCGAAATGATCTCGAGTTTCATCTTCACCGGCCCACTGACGTGGACGGCCGAGGCCGCGTGCCAAGGCCAGACGCGCTTGTTCTTCGCGCCGGCGGGAGAGCGCCCGGAGGCTCGCGTCGTGCGCGAGTCGCAGGCCCGGGCCGTGTGCCAGGCCTGTCCCGCGCTGCGGGAATGCCGAGACTGGGCCCGCCAGCACCGTGAGTACGGGTTCTGGGGCGCCGAGTCCGAAGAGGAGCGTGCCGCCGCGGGATTCCGCGTCGACATGCCCGTCGGCCGGGTCGCGCGTTACCCGCGTGGCAACGGCGAGCCCGTTGCGCCGCGCGAGTCCCGCATCGCCTGAACCGCGCCGCACCTGAACCGCGCCGCACCGACCCGGCCCCTCGAACGCCGGCTCACGCCTGACATCAGATCGGTAACCTCCCGGCCGTGACCGAGAGCCCGCCCGGAGTCGATCTCGAACGCCTGCGTCCGTGGTTCGCGCAGTACGTTCCCGGCGCGGCGGGCGGCGAGCTCACGGCCACACTGATCTCGGGCGGACGGTCGAACCTCACGTACTCGATCCGCGACGCGAGCAACGAGTGGGTGCTGCGGCGCCCGCCGCTCGGGCACGTGCTCCCGACCGCGCACGACATGGCCCGCGAATACAAGGTCCTGACCGCGCTCGCACCCACCGCGGTCCCGGTTCCGACAAACGCTCGGGTTCTGTGCCGACGACGCGGTGAACGACGCTCCCTTCTACGTGATGGAGCTGGTCCGGGGCGACATCCTGCGCACCGGCGCCGACATCGCCAAGCTCGACGCGCGACGAAGCGCGGCGCTGCTCCGAGGAGCTCATCGACGTGCTCGTGGCCATTCACGCGGTCGACTACGAGGCCGTCGGGCTCGGCGACTTCGGCCATCCGGACGGCTACGTCGAACGCCAGGTGCGCCGGTGGGGCGAGCAGTGGGAACGCTCGAAGACCCGCGAACTGCCCGCGATCGACGAGCTCGCCCGCCGGCTGCGCGCCGCGGTGCCCGTGTCGCCCCCGCCGACCATCGTGCACGGCGACTACCGGCTCGACAACACGATGTTGGCGCCGAGCGATCCGGGCCGGATCGTCGCGGTGCTCGACTGGGAGATGGCGACGCTCGGCGATCCGCTCGCCGACCTCGGCCTCTACCTCCTCTACTACGCGCGTGACGACGCGCAGACCGGCAACGTCGGGGCCACGATCTCGCCCGAAGCCGGATTCCTCCCGCGTGACGCGGTTGTCGAACGGTACGCGACGAAGTCGGGCCGCGACGTGAGCCAGCTCGACTTCTACGAGGCGCTCGCCGCGTACAAGCTCGCGATCATCCTGGAAGGCATCCACGCGCGCTTCTTGATGGGCAAGACGGTGGGCGAGGGTTTCGACCACATCGGTTCGCTCGTCGAGATCATGGTGCAGGGCGCGCTCGACCAGTGCTCGCAGTCGACCATCGCCGCCCTGCGAACGTGAGGCTCGGCGCCCGAGCCTCGTTGCCGCCAATCGATCGCGATATCGAAAGGGAACCGCCGTGGGTGTGATGGACGGTGTGAAGGTGCTGGAAGTCGCCGAGCACGGCTTCGTGCCGTCGGCGGCCGCGGTCCTCGCCGAATGGGGCGCCGACGTCGTCAAGGTCGAGCGCCCGAGCGGCGATCCGCTGCGCCAGATCATGGCGATGGGCTTCGTCACCGACACCGGCGACTTCAACTTCTTGTTCGAGCAGTTCAACCGCAACAAGCGCGGCGTCGCGCTCGATCTCCGCAACGACGACGGGCGCGCCGCCCTCGACCGCCTGATCGCGTGGGCAGACGTATTCGTCACCAACTTCCTGCCGTCCGCGCGCACCAAGTTGCGGCTCGATCCCGACGACATCTGGGCGGTCAATCCCAGATGCGTCTACGCGATCGGATCGGGGCAGGGCCTCGAAGGGCCGGACGCCGACCAAGGGGGCTTCGACGCGGTGTCGTACTGGGCCCGCGGCGGCCTCGCGCACATGCTCACTCCCGCGGGCGGACAACTCGTGCAGCCCCGGGGCGCGCTCGGTGATGCGCCGAGCGGTGCATATCTCGCCGGGGGAATCGCGGCGGCCCTGTTCAAGCGCGAACGGACGGGCCGGCCGACCGTGGTCGACGTGTCGCTCCTCGGCGCCGCGGTGTGGACGCTCTCGAACGACCTCGTTCCCACCGCGATCCTGGGCGTCGAACCGCCGCGCCACGTCGCGGGCAAGAGCCTCAGCAGCGTGCTCGTCGGATCGTTCCGCACCGCCGACGAACGCTGGATCAGCTTGAACATGCTCGACCCCGACCGGCACTGGGAGCCGACGTGCCGCGCGCTCGGGCTCGAGGAATTGCTCGACGACCCCGAGTACGCGACCGCGGCGCAACGGATGCAGCACGCGCCGGAGTTGCATCCGATCATCGTCGAGCGCATCGCGTCGTTGCCGCTTGCCGAGCTGAAGGAACGGCTCTCGGCGCACGACACGATCTTCTCTTCGATCGCGTCGCCGCTCGAGGTGATCAACGACCCACAGGTGATCGCGAACGGGTACATGCCGCATCATCCGGATCATCCGACCGCTCGACTCTCGTCGTCACCGGTGCAGTTCGACGGGCAGGGCCTCGAGATCGAACGCGGGGCGCCGGAGATCGGCGAGCACACCGACGAGGTCTTCCGCGAGCTGGGTGTCGACGACGCCGAGATCGCCCGGTTGCGCTCGGTGGGAGCACTCGCATGAGATCGCCGCTTCCCGCGCCGCGCATGATCTGGGGCGTCGGACTCAATTACCGCGACCACGCGGCCGAGACCGGACGACCGTTGCCCGAGGTTCCGACGTTGTTCGTGAAGTCGCCGAGCGCGGTGATCGCGCCCGGCGAACCGATCATCGTCCCACCGCACGTGACCCAACCCGACTACGAAGGCGAGCTCGCGGTGGTGATCGGCCGGCGCGCGCGCGACGTGCGCGAGGACGACGCGCTCGAATTCGTGGCGGGCGTGACCGTCGGCCACGACGTCTCGGCTCGCGACCATCAGTACACGACCGGGCAGTGGAGCTGGTCGAAATCGTTCGACACGTTCTGCCCGCTCGGGCCGGAGGTCGTCTCCCTCGACGAGGTCGACCTCGCCGGGGGCCTGGCGATCGAGACCCGCGTGAGCGGCGAGGTGCTCCAGTCGTCGAACACGAGCCAACTCGTCTTCCCGGTGCCCTTCCTCATCGCGTGGATCAGCCAAGGCTGCACCCTCGAGCCGGGCGACATCATCCTCACGGGGACACCGGCGGGCGTGGGCGCGGCGCGCACTCCGCCCCGCTGGTTGGTCGACGGCGATGTCGTCGAGATCACCATCGAGGGCGTCGGCACGCTCGTCAACCCCGTCGTACGACGTGAGAGCGGGCTCCGGAGCGAGACCTAAGGTGGACCGGTGACCGTCCGCTGGAACGTCGAGCCATCATTGCGGCGGCCCGCGATGATCGCGGCCTTCTCGGGTTGGAACGACGCGGCCGACGCCGCGTCCGACGCCGTGCGCTGGCTCGTGCGCTCGAGCAACGCGCGGCCGTTCGCCGCGCTCGACATCGAGGAGTACCTCGACTTCCAGGCCGCGCGACCCACGGTCGAGCTCGTCGACGGCGTGCTGCGCACCGTGAACTGGCCATCGCTCGCGCTCTCGGCCGGATCACTCCCCGCCGGCGGGCGCGACCTCGTGCTGCTGCTCGGCGTAGAACCGAACCTGCGCTGGCCCTCGTTCTGTGACGACGTGATCAGCGTCGCCCGCACGACGAACTGCGAGATGATCGTCACGCTCGGGGCCCTGCTCGGAGACACTCCGCACACCCGCCCGATCAAGTGCACCGGCTCCGCCACCGACGAGGTGCTCGCGGCACGGCTCGGCATGCAGCGATCGCGCTACGAGGGCCCGACCGGGATCGTCGGGGTGCTGCACGACGCCGTGCGGCGCTCGGGCTTCGCGTCGGCGTCGATCTGGGCGCCGGTGCCGCACTATGTCGCCACCCCGCCGAATCCGAAAGCCACCCGCGCGCTCCTCGACCGGTTGAGCGATCTCCTCGACCTCGGCCTCGACCTCACCGATCTCGATATTGCATCGAGCGCGTGGGAACGTTCCGTCTCCGAGGTCGTCGCCGGCGACTCCGACATCAGCTCCTACGTCGAACGGCTCGAGACGCGCTACGACACCGCCGATGACGGCCTGGGGTGGCGGGCGACCGACGACGAGATCGCGGTCGACGACGACGACGACGATGACGACGACGACTGGTTCGACGAGGACGAGCTCCCGTCGGGCGAATCGCTGGCCGAGGACTTCGAGCGCTACCTCCGAGACCAGCCCGACGAGTAGCAGCCCGACGGGGGCGTGCGTCAGGCGAGGATGTCGCGCGCGAGGCCGTCCCAGAGGCGGGTCGACAGCACGAGTGAGTCGATGTCGACGCGCTCGTCGTTGCCGTGGAACATCGAGGCGTAGTCGTCGAAGGAGAGCTTGCGGCTGAACAGGCCGAAGCCGTAGGCGACGGAACCACCGCGGCGAAAGAACCGGGCGTCGGTCGCACCCACCGTCAGGAACGGCACGAGCGCGGATCCGGCCACGAGCTGCGAAGAGACGCGGCCCATCGCATCCCACAACGGTGTGTCGGCCGGCGACGATGTGGATTCGTTCTCGTCGAAGGGCGTGATCTCGACGCACGCGACGAGGTCGCCGAGCGCTTCTTCCAGCATGGCCCGGATGTCGGCGCTGCGCTGGCCCGGCAGCGTACGGATGTCGACTTCGAGCTCGACGGAATCGGGGATCACGTTCGTCTTCGTACCCCCGTGGATGACCGTGGGCGCGAAGGTGGTGTGCGTGCACGCGTGGGCTTGACGCGCGAGCCCGATCGGGAGCTCCTCGCAGAAGTCGGCGAGCGTCGCCTCGTCGAGCAGGTGCGCGTTCCACTCGGGCCCGAAATCGACGCCCTCGATGAACCGGCGCCAGGTCTCGTGAATGTGGGTGGGTGGACGGTATTCCGCCAACCGCTTCACGATCTCCGACGCGGTGACCAACGCGTTGTCGGTACGGAAGGGCTGCGACGCGTGACCGGGCGTGCCCCGCACGGTGATGCGGCACCAGTACGAACCCTTTTCCCCGACGATCACCGGCAGCCGCGGGCCGCGCGCCGTGGGCATCTGGAAGCCGCCGGCCTCGGTCACCACGTAGTCGGCGCGCACGGCGTCGTGCTCGTGCTCGAGCAGGTGCTCCGCGCCCCAGGTACCGAGGTTCTCCTCGTCGGCGACGGCGAGGTAGACGAGCGTGCCTCTCGGGCGAAAGCCCGAGCGCGCGAGTGCACGGAACGCGACCGCCATGGTCGCGGTCAGGTTCAGCATGTCGACCGCGCCGCGGCCCCAAACGTCGCCGTCGACGACTTCGCCGCCGAAGGGGTCGCGCCGCCAACCATCGGGATTCGCGGGCACGACGTCGGTGTGCCCCATCAAGAGCAGGGTCGGCGCGGTCGGGTCGCTGCCCTCGATCCGCGCGACAAGGTTCTCGCGTCCCGGCTGCGCTTCGTAACGCTCGAGGTCGAGCCCGCTGCCGCCGAGGTACTGCGCGAGCAGATCGGCGCTGCGCGACTCGAATCCCGACGCAGGCGTGCCGTCGTTGACACACTCGTTGCGGATGAGCTGCGAGAGCAGGTCGACCGATTCGTTCGCGATCTCGGCGTCGGTCGCGGTCATGCCGTGCCTGTCGCGGGTTCCATCCGGTAGACGAGCATGCCGTTCTCCTCCCACCGTTCCGCCGCGCCGGCATGGGCGAGATGCTCGAGGTGCGCGAACGTCTCGCTCTCGGCCATCGTGCCCCAGTGCCGCTTCGGGAACAGCTCGTGCGACAGCGCGACGACCGTCGCCGGCCCGAGCGCGAGCCCGGCTTCGCGCAATTGCTCCATGCGCTCGGCGTGGTGCTCCTTGATGGCCTCGACGCGGCCGGCCACGTCGGCGAACGGATGGCCGTGCGCGGGCAACCCGAGCGTCACGCCCTGCAGCTGACCGACGAGATCGAGCGTGGCGAGGTACGACTTCAACGAGTCGGCCCTGCGGACGCCCGAGACGTGCGGCGTGATCGACGGGAGCACGTGGTCGCCAGTCAACAGCGTCCCCGATTCGGGGTCCCACAGGCACAGGTGGTCGACGGTGTGTCCGGGGGTGTGCACGACGAACCAGTCACGCCGACCCAGACGGATCCGCTCGCCATGGTGCACCCGCTCGGTGGGCTCCGGAGGTGAGAACAACACGCGTAGGGCCTTGATCATGAGCCGGCGCTTGAGCGGCGGTCCCTGATTCGTCGTGCCCCATGGCGTTGTCGCGCCCCACGGGCTCGCCGTCGCCTCGGTCTCGACCGTGTCGTCGGTCACGATGTCGGAGTCGTGGATCGTCGGCAGCTCGTCGGGCGGGACGTCGACGGTCTGCGCGTACGCGGCCGCTTCCATCTCGACGCGACGCGCCTCACCTTCCGACAACGCGCGCTGCGGGCTCGGGCCCTTCACCGTCCACGTGGAGAACGCGTGGTGGGTAACCAACCTCGCACCGGCTTCGCGCGCGATCCGGCCCGCGCCGCCGAAGTGGTCGGGATGCGAGTGCGTGACGACGACGGTATGGACGTCCTTCACGCGGTAGCCCGCGGTCTTGAGTCGCTGCTTCAGCGCCTTCCACGACTGCGGACCGGGCAGGCCGGGGTCGACGACCGCGAGACCGTGGTCGTCGACGATCCCGTACATGTTGACGTGACCCAGGCCCGGCATCCAGATGGGCAGCTGCATGCGCAACACACCCGGCGCGACCTCGGTGACCTCCTCCGACGCGGGCTCTTGCTCCTGTCTCGGAGGACGCGCGCGCGGTTGGGTATCGGTCATGACCGGCAGGGTATCGCCCGCCCCGAAACCCCGGATCCGGGCGGAATCGGCGCCGGGGCTACGCGTACGCCATCGGCGCGAACTTCGGCCACGGCCGGTTGGCTTCGGCGACCGCGCCACAGGCGAGGACGACCTCCTCGTCGTCGCGGCGCGCGACCGCCTGCAGCCCGACCGGCAACCCGTCGGACGCGAGCCCGGCGGGAATGCTCACGCCGGGCATGCCCGAGATGTTGAACGGCGCGGTGTACGGCACCGAGCCCATGCCCCCGACTTTTTGGCCCGCGATCTCCAACGGCGGCGGGCCTTCGGCGACGAACGCGGTCGTCGCCGTCGTCGGCGTGAGCAGCAGGTCGACCTCGTCGAACACGACACCGATCGCGGTGAGCAGCTCGAAGCGCCGGCGCAAGGACCGCATGAGTTGTTCCGAGTTGATCCGATCGACCGCTTGCAGGCCCGGCGCGCGCGACCGGGGTGACATCGTCCATTCGATCGCGCGCCGCCTCGAGATGGTTCGCCGCGGTGTCGAGCGACGAGATCAGGCCCCACGCTCCACCCGGCCGCGGCAATCGCACGTCGAGCTCGACGAGTTCGATGCCGGCGTCGGCACACAACGCGAGCGCGGCCTCGAATGCGAGCTCCTCCACCTCCGGATCACAGACGGCGAATCCGAGTGTCGACGACCACGCCGCGCGCTTGGCGTGCAGCCGCCCGACCGCGTCGCCGGAGACGATGGCGTCTTCGTACGACCGCACCGGGCGCGGCAACGAGGTGGGGTCGTTGTTGGTCGGGCCTGCGATCGCGTCGACGTAGCGCGCGGCGTCTCGCACCGAACGGCACATGGGGCCCGGTACCGAGGTGAGCGAGCTGTCGAAGTTGCCGCCGTAGCCGACACGCCCGAAGCTCGTCTTGAACCCGAACAGGCCGCTGTAGGCAGACGGGATGCGGATCGACCCGCCGCCGTCGCTCCCGGTGCAGATCGGCATCATTCCCGACGCCACCGCGGCCGCGGAACCACCCGACGAACCGCCCGGCGTTCGCTCCGGATTCCACGGGTTGCG
Source organism: uncultured Actinomycetes bacterium (assembly GCA_963839575.1). GTDB lineage: Bacteria > Actinomycetota > Acidimicrobiia > IMCC26256 > PALSA-610 > PALSA-610. The sequence goes on from CAWIVQ010000003.1 coordinate 1,297,899, forward strand.
GGTCGTGCCGTGCAGGTACGTGCGTGTCCAGTTGGTGGAACCGAACTCGGGCGACGTGGTCAGACCGACGAGCACTGCACCGGCGGCCTTGAGCCGCGCCGGCTCCGTGTCGTCGCTCGCCCCGACCACGTCGCGATACAGCAACGAGCCGTGGGTGTCGGGCCAGCCTGCGACCGAGACGAGCTCCTTCACGCCCATGGGCACACCGGCCCAGGTTCCGGGGTCGTCGCCGGCCGCGACCGCCGCGTCGACCGCCTCCGCCCGAGCGCGCGCGCCCTCGAGATCGAGATAGCAGAACGCGTTCAGTTCCGGGTTGAGCTTTTCGACCCGTTCGACGAACACGTCGAGCAGGTCGACCGAACGCAGTTCGCCGCGGCGCACGCCGTCGGCCAACTCCCACGCGTCGCGCTCCCAGACCTCCGTCATGACTACCCCCGCTCCTGTGCGATCTTCAGCAATTCCCTGAACGCGTCGTCGATGCCGTTCGCCAAGACCTCGATGTCGGCGCACGCGTCGCGGTCGCCCCACAGCCCGAAGTGGAGCGTGCCGTCGTACGACAAGATCCCGACCACCACCGACAGGTTCCGCGTGAGCGGCACGATCGGGAAAGCCTCGATCAATCGCGCACCCATCATGTAGAGCGGCTGCTGCGGACCGGGCACGTTGGTGACGATCAGGTTGAAGAACGGCTGGCGGTGCACGACGCGCGCGGCCAGGCTCATGAGCGTCGGCGCGATGAACTCGGTCATGCCGAGCAACATCTCCGCGCCGACGGCCTGGTGGCGTTCCTTGAGATCCGCGGTCTGCTCCGAGATGGCGCGCAGGCGCTCGACCGCCGGGCGATTGTCGACCGGCAGGTTCACGAACATCGCCGAGACCTTGTTGCCGAGCGAGCCACGTTGGTCTTCGGAACGCACCGACACCGGGCACAACACACGCAGCTGGAGGTCTTCGGTCTCGTCGGCGCGGTGCAGCAAGAGCCGCCGCAGACCGCCCGCCACACCGGCAAGCACGACGTCGTTGACGGTTCCGCCGAGGCCGCTGCGGATCTCCTTCACGTCGGCGAGCGGGATGCGCACGACACTCAGGCGCCGGTGCCGACCGGTATGGGCGTTGAGCGACGTGCGCGGCGCGATCGCGTCGCGCGTCACCATCGTGCTCATCGACTGCGCGAAGACGCGGGCGCGTTCGACGGCGCGGCGGGGCCCACGCAACATGGAGCGGATCGAGCGCACGATCTCCGCCGGCTCCGTGATGCGTTCGCGCATCGTGTCGAGCAGCAGCTGCGAGGCGCTCGGCGCGGCCTCGGGCACCCACTCGGGAACGATGGGCGCCGTGAAGTTGGGTTGCATGTCGAGCAGCAGGGTCGCGACGTCGACGCCCGACACGCCGTCGATCAGTGCGTGGTGCGTCTTTTGCAGCATCGCCACGTTGCCGCCTTCCAAACCTTCGACCAACCAGATCTCCCACAGCGGGCGCTCGCGGTCGAGGAGGCCTTCTTGGACGCGGGTGGTGAGCGAGACGAGCTGCTCCCACGATCCCGGCCGGGGCAGAGCGGTGTGGCGCACGTGGTACGTGATGTCGAAGCGGTCGTCGTCGACCCAGATCGGCCGGCCCTGCTCGTAGGGAACGTGCATGAGCCGACGCCGGAACCGCGGCATGAGCGGGAGGCGCGACACGACGAGATCACGTACCTCGTCGATCCGGAACCGGCCGTCGGCGTGGAAGAACGGAGCGCCTTCGAGCACGCTGACCGCGCCGACGTGCATCGGGTACTCGGGTCGCTCGAGGTGCAGGAAACTCGCGTCGAGCGCCGAGAGACGGTCGTGAGGGCTCATCTCCGCCCGATCGTAGAGCCCGTGGTCGCTACGGTCTACGGGGTGGACCTCGTACCGACCGCCGTCTGGAGCATCTCGCCCGAGCTGGTGCTCGCGCTCGACGAACATATCGGGCCGCCCGTCGACAGTTACGTCAACGGATCACAGACCTGGCTCGTCGGTGACGAGCCCGAAACACAAAGCGCCGACGGCTCCACGGAGAACGGCCTGATGCTCGAGTTCCGGCTGCATCCTGTCTCGGGTTACCGCGCGCCGGTGGGGTGTTCGCACTACGACATCTGGGAGAGCGTCGTCGCCCAACTCTCCCAAGGTGTCGACCCGCAGGCGCTCCGGCTCGGCGACGAGGTCCGCCCGCTCACCGGGCTCTGGGACGGACTCGAGGCCTTCCCCGCGTACGGCGACGAGATCGAGCCCGCTCGATTGACGAGCGTCGTCACGGCGGCGCTCGCGCTCGCACCCGACCGCAGCGGTCTTGTCGATCACGAGGCCATCGGCGACGCGTGGGAACGCGCCGGCGGCAAGGTCTCGATCGTCGCGCTCCTCATCGACCAGCTCGCGCTGTAGCCGGTCGTTCACGGACCGGCGTTCGGGACCGGTCGCTCGGGTCAGGCGTCGCCGCGCCAGGTGGGTTCGCGGGGCGGATCGAACCATGTCGGGACGGTCTCCCCGTCGATGGCACGGAAGGCGAGATCGAGCCATCGGTGCGCGCCCGCGAGCGGCTGCGGCATCGCGTCGCGTGCGAAGAAGCCGACCGCACTCGTCTCGAGCGGGTGACCCTGCAACTCGCCGCCGGTCATCCGGCAGTAGAAGACGATCGAGTACATCGGGATGCGCGCGAATCCGAGCCGGAGACCGTCGAGCACCGCGATCAGCGACACGACTTCGCACTCGATACCGGTTTCCTCGAGCACTTCTTTCATCGCGATCTCCGACGGCGAGTAACCGACGTCGGCCCAGCCGACGGGATACAGCCACCATCCGGAATCGGCGCGCTGGGTGAGCAGGATCTCGCCCCGATCGTTCGCGACGACCGCGGCCACCGCGACCTTGGGCGTCACGTAACCGGCCACACCGTCGCCGACCGTGCTCAGCCACTCGTCGAACAGCACCTCGGATTCCGCCTCGGAGACCGCGGCGGCGCGGATGTCGGCTGCGACCTTCAACACCTCTTCGAATCGTTCCTTCTCGTAGAGGCTCTGCGTGAACCCAAGCCCGGTGCGGGCGATGCCCGACAAGGTCTCCGACCAGCGCAGGAGGTCGGCAGCGGAATCGGCGAAGTCCTCGGTGCTCATCGGTCGGTGACCCTAGCCAGTCATGCGCTCGATGAGCGTGGCCCGCAGGTGCGCGACCGCATCGGGGTCGTCGATCTTGTGCGCACTCGAGTCGCGAACGTAGAAGACGTCGACGACCCGCTTGCCCAGCGTGGCGACCTTCGCGATCCGCACGTCGAGCGAGAGCTCGGTAAAGGCCGACGCGAGCCGGTAGAGCAGCCCGACGTCGTCGTCGGCGTGCACCTCCACGACCGTGTCGGTCTCGGACTCCTCCGAGCTCACGTCGACGCGGATCTCCGGCGGCGCCGGTTTCGAGATCGGCGCGTAGGCCCGGCGCCGCTCGTCGACCCGCGCCGCGAGATCGATCTCGCCGGCCAGCGCGCGCTCGATGGTCTCGATGACGCGCGCGCCGTCGTCGTCGGCCACGCGACCGAACGGGTCGGCGCCGCGGAACACGTCGAGCGCGTAGCCGTCGGTGGTACCGAACAACCGGGCCTCGAGCACATCGACCCCGCACACCGTGAGCGCACCCGCCAAGGTGACGAGCAAACCGGGACGGTCACCGGCCACCACAGTGATCACCACCTGGCCCCCGTCGACCCGCTCGCACCGGACGGTCGGCGAGTCGACCAGCAGCGCCTCGTGCATGCCCATGGTGTCGACGTCGAACGCGAGCACGTACTCCTCGGGCAACCGCGCGAGGAAGGCACCGGCGCGCGCATCTCCCAACCGCTGGTGCAGCGCCTCACGCCGGTCTGCGGCCACGACCTTCGCTTCGCCCCGCTCGATCGCGGCCGCGGCCTTGATGAACAGGTCACGCACGAGCGCGCCCTTCGACGGGCTCCACGCGGCCGGCCCCGTCGCCTGGGAATCGCCGATCGTCAACAGGTAGAGCAGGCGCAGCCGTTCGGGGTCGCCGGCGCAGGCCGCGGCAACGTTGTCGGCAACCGACGCGTCGGAGAGATCCCGGCGGGTCGCGACCTCGGCCATGAGGAGGTGATGGCGAACCAGCCACGGCAGGATCTCGCGGGCTTCGCTGTCGAAGCCCATGCGGCGGACGATCGCCTCCGCGGTTCGCTCCCCCACCTCCGAGTGGTCCCCGGGCCGGCCCTTCGCGATGTCGTGCAACAGCGCGCCGAGCAAGAGCAGCTCCGGGCGCCGCAGGGCGCGCGCCACGACGGCATCGACATCGACCTCCTGGCCGGGCTCGTGACGATGCTCGCCCGCGTCGAGCAGCTGCGCGCATCGCGCCACCGCCTCGAGCAGATGACGATCGACGGTATAGCGGTGGTACGCATTCCTTTGCGGGAACGAACGAACCCGCTCCCATTCCGGGAGCAGCCGGGTCAACACACCTTCGTGGTCGAGCGCCTCGAACACCGGCACGGCATCGTGGCCGGAGCGCAACAGGCGGACGAAGCCGGCGCGCTGCCAGACGTCCCAGGTCGGCGCGAGCGTCGCGCGCAGCCGGGTCAGCGACGTGCGATCGAATGGAACCGCGAGCTCGGCCGCGGCGCACGCCGCTTCCAGCGTCCGCAAGGCGGGTATCGAGCCGTCGGCGTCGGTATCGATGTGCACACGCCCACTGCGCAACCAGACGCCCCGAGCCAATGCCCGGTCGGGCGCGGGCTTGGCGCCCGTTCCGAGCAGGTCGCGGACACGCGACCACACGTCGCCGGCGATCCACGCGATCTCGCGGGCGGCGTGGGCGAGGTCGTGCACCAGTACGTCGGCCGACGCGAAGTCGAGCTGCGCGGCGACCGCGTCCTGTTCTTGCAACGCGAGCCGGTCGGTATGCCCACCGGTCACCCGCTGGAGTGCGACCCGGAGGTCGAGCAGCAACTCGCGTCCGGCCTCGACCCGGACCAGGTCGGCTGCGGTCAGGAAGTCGAGCTCGACCAGCGTGGCGTTTCCGCCCGGCGGGCCCAACGCGAAGCCTGCCCACTCCAACGACTGCACGTCGCGCAGGCCGCCCGCGCCCTCCTTGAGGTCGGGTTCGAGCATCTCCGCGATCACACCGGGGCGCACCCGCCGGACCTCGGCCGCTTCGCCGAGCAGGGGCAGGATCCTCGCCTGCCGGCGCACCGCCAGCTCGCGTGCCTTCAGCTCCAACTCCCGCGCGAGCTCGACCGAGCCCGCGATCAACCGGATGTCGAAAAGCGCGGTGAGCGCGTCGCGATCGTCGTCGGCCAGGGCGAGCGACTCCTTGATCGTGCGCGCGCCGTGGCCCGTGACGAAGCCCGCGTCCCACAGCGGATACCACAGCTGCTCGGTCATCGACCGCACCGAGTCGGCGCTGCGGCGGCCCCGCAGGTTGTGCACCAACAACACGTCGACGTCCGAGCCCGGACACAGCTCGCGCCACGCGTACGAACCCAGGCCGACCAAGGCAACGTCGCCCGACCGGCCCAAGTCACCGAACGCTTCCGCGAGCGAGCCGTCGACTGCCGCGGCGAGTGCGGCGCCGAACCTGCGGCCGCGAAGCGAGAGATCCGCGACCAGCGCCGCGCGCTCGTCGCGCAAACGCGCCGCGATCGATTCCGACCTAGAGCGCGTCAGTGCCGGCTTCTCCGGTTCGGATGCGGATGACGTCGTCGACGGGGATGATCCACACCTTTCCGTCACCGATCTTGCCCGTGCGCGCGGCCTCGACGACCTTGGCCGCCACACCCGGCGCATCGCCGTCGGCCACGAGGATCTCCAGCTTCATCTTCGGCACGAAATCGATGACGTACTCCGCGCCGCGATACACCTCGGTGTGCCCGCGCTGGCGCCCGAAGCCCTGGACCTCCGTCACGGTCAGGCCGTGCACACCGAAGTCCTGCACGGCTGTCTTCACGTCGTCGACCTTGAACGGCTTGACGATTGCTACGACGAGCTTCACGCGTTACTCCTCGATTCGCGGCGACGCGGGTTCGTCCGACAGCCCGACCCGGGACTCTGTTGGTGCGTCGTCATTCGGCAAACGAATAGGCGACCTCGAAATGCTCGCGCAGGTCGAGGCCGGTGTCCTCTGCTTCCTCGTCGACCCGCAGTCCGCCCGGGACGACCTTGTCGATGACCAACGCGATCGCGAGCGTGACGACGAACGAGAACACGAGCGTGGCGCCGACCGCGAGGGCCTGTTCGCCCAGAAGGCCGAATCCACCGCCGTGCACGAAGACGCCGTTGCGGCCCGCGGCGTTCACGGATCTGTCGGCGAAGAACCCGAGCAGCAAGGAGCCGACGATCCCGCCGACGAGATGCACACCGACCACGTCCAGCGCGTCGTCGAATCGCAGCTTGAACTTGAGGTTGACCGCGAAATAGCAGGCGACGCCGGTGACGGCTCCGATCGCCACCGGCGACATCCCACCGACGTAGCCCGAGCACGGCGTGATCGCGACGAGGCCCGCGACCGCGCCCGACGCGGCACCGAGGATCGTCGCACGACCGGAGTGCATCCGCTCGACGACCACCCAGCCGAGCATCGCCGCCGCCGCGGCCAGGTGCGTGTTCACGAGAGCCTGCACGGCCAGTCCGTTCGCCCGCAGCGCCGACCCGGCATTGAAGCCGAACCAACCGAACCACAAGATGCCCGTGCCGAGCAGCGTGAGCGGCAGCGAATGCGGCGGCATCGGAGTCTTGGGCCAACCCCGGCGCCTGCCGACCACGAGGACGACGGCCAGCGCCGCGATGCCCGCGTTGACGTGCACGACCGTCCCACCCGCGAAGTCGAGTGCACCCCTTCGCGCCAGCCAACCGGCCGGCGCAAACACCCAGTGGGCCACCGGTGCGTACACGAGTACGACCCAGAGCCCGACGAACAGCGCCCAAGGACCGAAACGCACACGGTCCGCGATGGCACCGGTGATCAACGCCGGCGTGATGACGGCGAACATGAGCTGGTACGACATGAACAACGACGGCGGGATCGTCAGTGCCAGTCCGTGTGGCGCGGTGTTGAAGTGACCCAACCATGCGAAGTCGAGGTTTCCTATCCACTTGCTCGTCCCGCCGAAAGCGACCGAATACACCACGACGGCCCAGAGCACGCTCACGAGACCGAGGCAGAAGAAGTTCTGCATCAGCATCGTGAGCACGTTTCGCGCCCTGACCATCCCGGCGTAGAAGAACGCGAGACCAGGTGTCATGAACATGACCAGCGCGGCCGCCACGATCACCCACGCGGTGTCGCCGGCATTGATATTCAACTCTCCATCACGTCGAGCGACCTGCCCCAAGCCTCCCGGGAACCTGTTTCCCGGCCGAGGCCCGATTGTTACAGCTCTGTTTCAGTCGGCGCCGCTCCGGGCCGCGGCGACCCGGCGTCGAGACGCGCCCGCAGCACCTTCGCCTTCCCCATCCCCCACGCCAGCAGCGCACCGCCCAGCTCGTCGTCGCCGAGCTCGGCCGGGCTCTTCACGACGATGCCGTAGACGTCGTCGGGGAAGGCGCGGGTCTCGAACTCGTCGCGCACGACGTCCGGCACCCCGGCCGCGGCCAATACGGCCGTCGCCTCGCGCCGCAACGACCGGATGATCTCGAGCGGGGTCGCCCGCTGCGCCGACGGATCGAGCGCGAACAGGTCCTGCAGCTCGCCGACCACGCGGATCGTCGCTTGGCGACCCGCCTCGCCGGCCGCGGCGACGGCACGGGCCCGCGCCGTCCGCGTCGAGCCTTCCCCACGCGTCGACCAACGCCGTCACCGCACCGACCACCCACGCCGGGCCGAGCCGGGCGACGCCGTCGATCAGCCGGGCCGCGCCCTCGGCCATGAGGGTCGTTCCGGCCGCCGCATCCGCGGCGTGGTCGTCAATCGGGTTCGGCATCGGCCAACATCGTCGCGTGCGGCTACGGGCGTTGTCGGTCTTCGAACGGATCGTCTACCACTGCGCGTGCATCGACTCCCGCGATCCGGCCCATCCGGTACTCGAGGTCGACGCGGTGTTGCGGGCGGGCGACGCCGACGGTCCACTCCTCGTCGCGGTCGCCGACTTCAAGCGCATGATCGGCTTCGAGGCGACCAAGGCCTGCCTCGCCGAGTTCCGCCGGAACGGGCGCACCGAGACCCACGACGGCGTGGAATACGTCACGTTCGCGATGTGGGAGATGGTCGCGCCCTGACCGCGGTCCGCGAATCAGCCCGCGACGACGTCGCCTTCCATGCGGTTGACCGTGCACCCCAGCTCTTCGAGATACGCGATGGCCTGGTCGCGCGCGTCGTGCGAACCGCCGAGCTCGAGGATGACCCATGCCGAGTGGGCCTCGACGTTGGCGCGGCGGATGCTCGGCACGACGTCGAAGCGCTTGATCATCTCGTAGATCATCGGCCGTTCGACGAGCGCCTCCGGAATGGAGACGAACAAGCGGATGGCGTCGGAAGGCGCGCTCATCGGGTGTGGTCCTCCACCGCGAGGCCGACGCGTGCACATGCCTCGGCCGGATCGAGCACCAGCCCGGTGAAGAACGGTCCGAAATCCGCGTAGCGTGCCGACACCGGATCGAACCGCATCTCGTACACGATCTCCTTCAGCGCGGCGGGGTCGTCGGCCAACAGCGTGACACCCCATTCCCAGTCGTCGATACCGGTCGATCCCGTGATGAGCTGGAGCACGCGGCCGGCGTAGGTACGCCCGACGCGCGCGTGGCCCGCCATGAGCTCCTTGCGCTCGTCGAACGGCAACTCGTACCAGTTCGCGTCGCGAGCGCGGCGCTTCGACATCGGATAGAAGCAGCACGACTGCTTCATCGGGAGCCGCGGGTGCACGCGGTTCTCCCGGTAGTGCTCGATCCGGTCGCGCCACACCGCGAGGCGCACTTCGACCTCGTCGCCGGAGACGCCGTCTTCGCGGACGAGCCGGTCGCGTTCGTCGGCCTCGGTCGCGCCGTACTCGGACTGTTCGGTCAGCGAGACATACGAATACACGGGCTCGAGCGGCGCCGCGAGCAGCTCGTGTTGGAACTGCTGCAGCCGGGCCAGATCGGGACCGAGTGCGATCACCCCGAGATCGGCCTTGTGCCCGAGCACGGCGATGGCCAACGCCTGATGACCGTCCGCTTCCAGCGCGGCGAACGCGTCGCGCACGTGCTTTCCGGCCGCCGGGTCGCGCTCCGCCCGCTCGCGATCGACGCGGTAGTACAGGTGGAGCACACCCCAGCCAACCGACGGACTCACGCTCTCCACGGCACCGAGCGTACCCGCCCCTCGCGACGGCGAGACCAGCGACGGCGAGGGCGGCTGCGCCGTTCCCGATCCGGTATCGAACGGCGGCGATCCCGCGCCGCGCCGCCCTACCAACCCTGCGACGAGAAGCCGGTCGAGGCGGTGAACGACGACGCGTCGACGCTCGCCGGGCAACCCTTCTTCGCGTAGTACGTGCCGGCGAGCGGCCCGGAGGCCACGTCGGCGAGCGCCACCGAGGTTCCCGACCGCGACCGCTCGGCGAGGCACACGACCTGGCCCATGTTCGGTCCCGGCCCGCCGACCACGACCGAGAGCCGGCCGCCCCAGTCGAGCGTCGGTTCGATCGCCTTCAGGTCCGCCGGTGCCGCCGAGTACGCAGCCTGGTCGGTGTAATAGGTCTTCTCCGCGGTCAGCGCGTTGCGCAGGTCGGCCTCGGCGGCGCGGTCCTGTGCCACCACCTCGGCGCTGACCGCACCCGCCGGTACGGCCACCTGCACCGGCGCACCGAAATCGTAGAACTCCACCGTCGCCTCGATCTTCGGGTCGGTACCGGCGCCGAGTCCGAGCCGGCCGGCCGCGGCCGAAAGGTCCATCGACAACGCGACCTTGCGCAACCGCCCCGCGTCGTCGACCCACACCGTGACCGGGATCTCGAGGTTGCCGAACAGCGCAACCGCCTTCGTGATGACGGCGCGCTGCGACCCGTTCGCGTTCGTCCGGGCCAGCGCGCGAGCGAGGTCGACCGTCGCGGAGTATCGCGTCGTGTCGTCGCCGCGGCAGGGTCTCGCGGCCGTCGGCGCGCACGTCGTTGGAGACACCCTGCAAGTACGCGAGGTAACTCGTCGGATCCGGAACCGTAGCCGTCGTCGCGGTGCCGTTCAGCGGCGTGCTCGTCCAGGTGCCACCCTCGTCGATGTAGGCGACGCGGTCGACGAGGCGCAGCTCGATCGACTGGTCGGCGTCCTGGCTGCTGTGCACGACCAGACGCAGGTCCATGCGTTGCGCCGGCGAGGTCGGCCGCACCCGAACCATCGAAACCGATCGAGTCGCTGCCCGCCGAGAACGACGTGCGCAGCGCGACCCGTGCCGTCTTTTCCTCCGTGGCGCGTTGCACGGCCGCGAGCAACCGGGCCTGCGGGTTCGTGGCGCGCGGCGGCGCCGAACTCGGCGCACTCGTCGGCGCCGGCTGCGCCGTCGGGAAGGACTGACCGCCACAAGCCACCGCCGCGACGGCCAGTGTGATCCCGAGACCCATCGCGGCGAGGGCGCGCTTCGTCGTCATCTCCGAGCTATCGGTACCGCGGCGCTCGGCCCTGAGCCGGCACCGCCGATCGTTCACCCGTTCGCAGCTGCGATCCGAAGCGTGCTGTACGGCCGCACCAGGGTGTGCGGAGGAGCCGCAACGCCCACGAATGCTCCGAAGCCGAAGAAGTCGGTCTGGATCCGCATCGAAGCCTGCGGACCGGGGCCGACGAGGTCGCCGAAACCCGCGATTGCGGCCGGCCTCAGCGGGACCGACACCACGATGCGGCGAACGCGGCCCGCGCCGTCGAGCCACACGTCGAGCGCGAGGCGCCCATCGCCGACGGCCGCGCCGAGGGGCGCCAAGTGCTCGCTCACGGTTGCGCCGGCGCGGGATCGGTCGTGGCCGAGGTCGATCGTGGCGGCGTAGTGCATCGACCGCACGCCGCGCACCGGCTCCGGTCCGACCCGGCTGACATCGTCGGAGACCGGCGCGCAGGAACGCGAGCTGACCGGCCGGGTCGGCCTGCGACTGCGACCGGGCCGCGGCATCGGCGCTTCCGAGCGTGCGGGCAGAGAAGCCGAGCCAGCGCACCGCGGTGGGCACGCCGCCGGCCCGGAGCACCTCTGCCGGGAGCTTCGTGTAGACGACGCCGCCGACGATCCGCTGCTCGATCGCGCCGCCGCCGCCGAGGCGGTCGAGGCGCGGGATGCTGAGCGTGAGGCCGGCGTCGCCGTTCGCAAAGCTCACGACGCCGGTCCCGGCCACGTCGAGCCCGCCCGTCGCGAGGACACGGGCGCCGAGCCCCGTGAGCGTGACCGAGATCGACGTGCGGGCGCTCCCCGCCGCGACGGTCGCGGCGGCCGAACGCACGAGCACCGCTCGCAGCGCCGAGTCCGAGACGATCGGGCGCGATGCGGTCGTGGCGGGATCGGGCGGGGACGCGGACACCCGCCCGGTGAAGTCGGTCCCGCCGCAGCCCGCCGCGAACACGACGAACCCCACGGTGATCAGCCCGAGCGCTCGCCGCGGCGAGCGCCATGAGGCCCGCCCCGATTCACGCCGCGACCTGACCATCCCTGCCCCTCCGTGGCCCCCCGACATCCTCCGGTCATGGTACCTGCGCAGGGCTCCAGGATCTCACTCAGAGTGGTCGATCGGCCCGGCGACCGGGGCCCGAGAGGGCCCGGAACGGCAAAAGGGGCGCCCCGGAGGGCGCCCCTTTCGAGTGTTCCGTGGACCGGTACTAGAAGTCCATGTCTCCCATGCCGCCGCCGGGCATGCCGCCGCCGGGCATGCCGGCACCCTTCTCTTCGGGCTTGTCGGCGACAACCGCCTCGGTGGTGAGGAACAGCGCCGCGATCGAAGCCGCGTTCTGCAGCGCCGAGCGCGTGACCTTGGCTGCGTCGATGACGCCGGCCTTCACGAGGTCCTCGTACTCACCCGTCGCGGCGTTGAGACCGTGTGCGCCCTTCAGGTTCTTCACCTTCTCGACGATCACACCGCCTTCCATGCCGGCGTTCACGGCGATCTGCTTCAACGGCTCTTCCAACGCCCGGGCGACGATCTTGGCGCCGGTGGCGACATCGCCTTCCAGGGTTGCGGCGAGCTCGAGCACCTTGGCCTGAGCACGCACCAACGCAACGCCACCGCCGGGCACGACACCCTCTTCGACAGCCGCCTTGGTGGTCTGCACCGCGTCTTCGATGCGGTGCTTCTTCTCCTTGAGCTCGACCTCGGTGGCCGCGCCGACCTTGATGATCGCGACGCCGCCCGACAACTTGGCGAGACGCTCCTGGAGCTTCTCACGGTCGTAGTCGGAGTCGGTGTTGTCGATCTCGTTGCGGATCTGCTGGATGCGACCCTGCACGTCGCCCTTGGCGCCCGAGCCTTCGACGATCGTGGTCTCGTCCTTGGTGACGACGACCTTGCGGGCCTTGCCGAGCAGCTCGAGGCCGATGTTCTCCAGCTTCAAGCCGATCTCCTCGGAGACCACCTGGCCGCCGGTGAGGATCGCCATGTCCTGGAGCATCGCCTTGCGCCGCTCGCCGAAGCCGGGAGCCTTGATGGCGACCGACTTGAACGTGCCGCGGATCTTGTTGACGACGAGCGTGGCGAGCGCCTCGCCCTCGACGTCCTCGGAGATGATCGCCAGCGGCTTGCCCGACTGCATGACCTTCTCGAGCACGGGAAGGAGATCTTTGACCGCACTGATCTTGGACGACACGAACAGCAAGAGCGCGTCGTCGAGGACGGCTTCCATGCGGTCGGGGTCGGTCACGAAGTAGGGCGAGATGTAGCCCTTGTCGAAGCGCATACCTTCGACGAGGTCGAGCTCCATCCCGAAGGTCTGGCTCTCCTCGACCGTGATGACGCCGTCCTTGCCGACCTTCTCGAGCGCCTCGGCGATCATCGAGCCGATCTCCTTGTCGGCCGCGGAGATCGCGGCGACGTTGGCGATGGCGGCCGGGTCGGTGTCGACCTTCTTCGACTGCTTCTTCAGGTCCTCGACGGCCGCGGCGACGGCTTGCTGGATGCCGCCCTTCAGGACCATCGGGTTCGCGCCGGCGGCGACGTTGCGCAGGCCCTCACGGACCATGGCCCACGCGAGCACGGTGGCGGTGGTGGTTCCGTCACCGGCGACGTCGTCGGTCTTCTTGGCGACTTCCTTGACGAGCTCGGCGCCGATCTTCTCGAAGGGATCTTCGAGGTCGATCTCCTTGGCGATGGAGACACCGTCGTTGGTGATCGTGGGTGCGCCCCACTTCTTTTCGAGCACGACGTTGCGGCCGCGCGGTCCGAGGGTGACGCGGACGGCGTCGGCGAGCTTGTTCATACCCGCCTCGAGCGACCGGCGGGCGTGCTCGTCGTAGGCGATCTGCTTGGGCATTGGCAAAAACCCCCTGGGGCAGCCGGCGTTGGCTGCGTGGAACGGGCGGATGGTTGGCACTCAGGATAGCCGAGTGCTAACCCATGTTGGCACTCGACCCCCGAGAGTGCAAGCCGAAGAATCGGCCCACGACCCGGTGCGTTGCCCGTAACGTGGGCCCGTGGCCGAGTTGCACGACACGACCGAGGAGTACCTCGAGACGATCCTCTCGCTGGAAGAGGAGGGCGTCGTGCCCATGCGGGCCCGGCTCGTGGAGCGCCTCGGCCTGTCGGCGGCGGCCGTCTCGGAGACCGTCGGCCGCCTCGTCGAGGGGGGCTGGGTGGAGCTCGAGGGCGACCGCCGGCTGCGCCTCACCACCAAGGGCCGCGGCCTGGCTACCAGCATCGTGCGCCGCCACCGGCTCGCCGAGCGCCTCTTGGTCGACGTCATCGGGCTCGAGTGGGAGAAGGTGCACGCCGAAGCGGCGCGCTGGGAGCACGCGATCTCGGCCGACGTCGAAGAGAAGCTCGTGTTGCTGCTCGGCGATCCCGCCACCTGCCCGCACGGCAATCCCATCCCGGGGTCGTTGCACCCCGCCCCGACCGCGCCGACGGTCGCGCTGGCCGACGCCGACGTCGGGCCAGTGACCATCGCCCGCGTGAGCGAGCGGCTCGAAATGTCGGACGAAGCTCTCGTGCTCATCGCCGGCGCGCACCTGCTGCCCGGATGCGATGCCACCGTCGTCGACCTCGACGCCGACGGCGTCACGGTGACGACCGATACCGGTGAGCACCGCGTCCCGACGCGTGTCGCCGAGTCGCTCTACGTGCTCGCGCGCTGAGCTGCGGCGCGCGGAAGTCTCCAGATGCCGTGCGGCATGTCGGGGAGGTGGGAAAGCGGGCGGGTCTGCGTGAGCGCGAACCCGAGCCGGCGCGCGACGGCTTGCGACGCGGTGTTCTCGGGCAGGATCACGCTGTAGAGCGCGTCGACGTCATGATGCGCGAACGCCCACGCGACCGATGCGGCGCCCGCCTCGGTCGCGTAACCCTTGTGCCACTGCGCGGGATGCAAGGCCCAACCGATCTCGATACCCGGCCAGTCGGCGCGGGCGGGGAAATGCATTCCCGCGCGTCCGACGAACTCGCCCGTCGCCTTGTCCTCGAGGGCCCACTGCCCGGTTCCGCGCAGCTCCCACTGGCCGAGTTGCTGCGCGATCCCCAGCCACGCGTCGAAGCGACCGACGTCGTCGGCGAGATGGAGCGCGGCGCGCACCTCGGGCGACTGCAACACCGCGGTGTACGCGTCGACGTCTTCCTCGCGGAACGGCCGCAGCACGAGCCGCTCGGTTTCGATCGTGGGGCAACGACCCACGGCGCGGGGAACTCAGCCGCCGGCGACGGCCGGAACGATGCTGATCGTCTGGCCGTCGGTGACCGGCGAGTCGACGCCCTGCAAGAAACGGATGTCCTCGTCGGCGAGGAAGACGTTGACGAACCGTCGCAGCCCGCCGGTCTCGTCGAAGAGTCGTTCCGCGAAACCGGGATGCGCGGTCTCGAGCGCGTTCAGCGCCTCGGTGACGGTGGATGCCTCGACCTGCACCTCGGCCGCATTGGCCGAAAGGCTGCGCAACTGCGTGGGAATCCGGACGGTGACGCTCATGATGGCTACGACTCCTCGATGTCGAACGCTTCGTGGAAAGCGTCGAGTGTTGGTGCGATCGTCGCGGTCGGACCACACTCGGCCGCCACCGCTTCGAGCGTCTTCAGCCCGTGACCGGTGATGTAGACGACGACCCGCTCGTCGGCCCGGATCACGCCGGCGGCGGCGAGCTTTTGCAACGTCGCCACCGTCACGCCCCCGGCGGTCTCGGCGAAGATCCCCTCGGTCCGCGCCAAGAGGCGCATGCCGGCGACGATCTCCTCGTCGGTGACCGCGCCGAACCCGCCGCCGGTGGAGCGGACGACGTCGAGAGCGAAGTAGCCGTCGGCCGGGTTTCCGATCGCGAGGGACTTGGCGATCGTGTCGGGCTTGACCGGGCGGATCGTGTCGGCGTTCTCGATGAATGCTTCGGCAACGGGCGAACACCCGAGCGCCTGCGCGCCGGAGACGCGAACCTGCGGCTCCTCGTCGAGCAGGCCGACCTTGTAGAGCTCGTCGAAGCCCTTGCGGATCTTCGTGAGCAGCGACCCGCTCGCGACCGGCACCACCACGTGATCGGGAACCGTCCAGCCCAGCTGCTCCGCGGTCTCGAACGCGAGGGTCTTGGATCCCTCCGCGTAGTAGGGCCGCATGTTGACGTTGACGAACGCCCATTCGTAGATGCTGGCGAGCTCGGCGCACAGACGGTTGACGTCGTCGTAGTTGCCGTTGATCGCGACGAGGTTGCCGCCGTAGATCGCGGTCGTCACGATCTTGCCCTGCTCGAGATCGGCGGGGACGAAGACGTAACTGCGCAGGCCCGCACGCGCCGCGTGCGCGGCGACGGAGTTCGCGAGGTTGCCCGTCGACGCGCACGCCGCGACCTTGAAGCCGAACTCGAGCGCCTTGCTCAATGCTACGGACACGACCCGGTCCTTGAACGAGTTCGTGGGATTGCGCGTGTCGTTCTTGATCCACACCTCGCCGAGGCCGAGCTCGGCCGCGAGGCGGTCGGCGCGTACGAGCGGCGTGAAGCCCGTGCCGAGGTCGACGGCGCTGTCCGGCTCGACCGGGAGCAGCTCGGAGTAGCGCCACAAGCTCAGCGGGCCGGCCGCGATCTTCTCGCGGGTGATCGACGCGGTGATCGCGTCGTAGTCGTACGCGACCTCGAGCGGGCCGAAGCACCACTCGCAGGTGAAGATCGGTGCCGCCTCGTACTCGCGACCGCACTCTCGGCAGCGCAGACCTTGTACATGAACCATCGGAGCGTCTCCCTGTTCTCTCGACGCGCTCCGAGCGCCTCGAGCGGCGCACCGCTCTTTGGCTGCTCATCGGTCAGGCATTGGCACCTGGCACGAACCATCGGGCTTGTGACCCGGGGTTCGAGCTGGTTGCCGCGGCGTCAAAGGGCCTGTCCCTCGGCCGCTCTCGATGAGCGCGTTGACGCTGAGATTATCACCTTCCCGTAGCCTGCCCCCATGGCCGGAGACGACCACCGGGTGTCCGTGTGCCTCCCCGCGCGGAACGAGGCGGGCACGATCGCCGCGATCGTGCGAGAGGCAGTCCGCCTCGATGTGGTGTCCGAAGTCGTCGTGCTCGACGACGGATCCTCCGACGCGACGGCCGAGACCGCCCGCGCCGCCGGCGCCCGGGTGGTGAGCGAGGCGTCGGTCCTGCCCGAAGCCGGACCGGGCTCGGGCAAGGGCAACGCGATGTGGAAGTCGTTGTACGCCTGCCGCGGCGACGTCATCTGCTGGATCGACGCCGACCTCCGCAACTTCCGCGCCGAGTACGTCGAACGGCTGTGCGCGCCACTCCTCGCGCAGCCCGACACCATGTTCGTGAAGGCGTACTACACCCGCTCGTTCGAAGGGGCGCCGACCGGCGGCGGGCGGGTGACCGAGCTCGTCGCGCGGCCGTTGCTCTCGCTGCTCTTCCCGAAGCTCGCCGACATCGTGCAACCGCTCGGCGGGGAGTACGCGGCGCGGCGCAGCGCCCTCGAGGTTCTTCCTTTCGTCGAAGGCTGGGGAGTCGAGCTCGGCTTGCTGGTCGACGTCGTCGAGCGCTTCGGTCGCGACGCGGTCGCGCAGGTCGACCTCGACGTGCGCGAGCACCGCAACCGTCCCCTCGAAGACCTCGGATCGCAAGCCCTCGCGGTGATGACGACCGCGCTGCGGCGTGCCGGGCTCCGGCCCGACGAGATGGCGCCGTTCGTGGAGCTCCTGCGCGCCGAACCCGACGGCACGATCACCGCGAAGCAGGTGGAGGTCCGCGAGCGCCCGCCGATCGTCACGCTGCCGGCGTACCGAGCGCGTTTCTCGCCGCCTCGATAGCGGCTTCCTCCACCAGCAGCGCGGTACGCGAGTAGGTCTCGCTCGACTGCCACACGCGATCGGTGAGCGCGAGCACCTCGACCCCGCCACGGTCGGCCAGCGCGGCGCGGACGTCGTCGGTCACCTGGCCGGCAATGATCGCGACGCGGGGCACGTCGAGGTCGTTCGCCCACGCGAGCACGCCGCCGACGACCTTGCCCGCGAGGCTCGACGCATCGAGCTTTCCTTCGCCGGTGAGCGCGAGGTCGCTGCCCTCGAGCGCGGACTCGAGCCCGACCGCTTCTGCCACCACGTCGAAGCCCGGCGCGAGCTCGGCGCCGATGGACGCGAGACCGCCGGCCAATCCACCCGCGGCACCCGCGCCCGTGAGCTGGGAAACGTCGACACCGGTGCGCGCGCGGTACCGGTCGGCCAGCATCTGCAGCCGGCGCGTCAGCAACGCGACCTGCGCGGCGCTCGCGCCCTTCTGCGGCGCGAAGACCGGCGCGGCATCCGTGAACGACGTCTCGACGTCGCACGCGACCGTCACCTTCATTCCTTGCAGCGACCAGCCCAGCGCTTCGAGCGCCGCGAGCCCGCCGTCGGTCGTCGCGCTACCGCCGACGGCAACGACGACGCGATCGAAACCCTGCGCGCGCACGGCCGCGATCAACTCGCCCGTGCCGCGCGTGCTGGCCCGCAGCGGATCGTTCCGACCGTGCACGAGCGCGAGGCCACTCGCCCGCGCCATCTCCACGATCGCGACGCCCCCGGTCAGCACGCCCCACTCCGCATCGACCGGATCGCCGAGCGGTCCGGTCACACGCGTGGTCCGTCGCGAACCACCGCGCGCGGCGAGCAACGTGTCGAGCGTTCCTTCACCGCCGTCGGCGAGAGGGAGCTCCACCACCTCGTCGAAGCCGGCTCGCCGCACTCCGCCAGCCATCGCGCTCGCGACGTCGCCGGCCCCGAGCGAGCCTCGGAACTTGTCGGGACAGACGACGGCGCGGCTCACAACGCCTAGATTGTGGCCTGTCCGCCGGCCATACCGCCCCCCGGGAGCCTCAAGTTGCTCGAACGCGTACCGCTGCTCGACAAACACCTCGACGACTACGCCGACATCGTCGAACCCGGGACGATCGAGCGGATTCGGGCTCTGGCCGAACCTTTGCGGGGGGCGCGGGTACTGCACCTGAACGCGACGGCCTACGGCGGCGGCGTCGCCGAGCTCCTGGCCACGCATGTTGCATTGCTGCGCGATGTGGGAATAGATGCCGAATGGCACGTGATCCACGGCAGCGACGAGTTCTTCGCGGTGACCAAGACCGTCCACAACGCACTCCAGGGTGCTGACGTCGAGTGGACACCGCAGATGGAGCACATCTACCTCGAGCGCGTGCTCGACAACGCGTTGCAACTCGAAGGCGAATGGGACTTCGTCGTCATCCACGACCCGCAACCCGCCGCGATGCGCGACTACGCGCGTGGCCACGGCGTCGCGCCGGAGAGCACCAAATGGATCTGGCGCTGCCACATCGACCTGACCGACGCGAACCCGCAGGTGTTCGAGTTCTTCCGGCCGTTCGTGGAGCAATACGACGCGTCGGTGTGGACGATGCCACAGTTCGTCCCGGCCTCGATGCCCAAGGATCGGGTCACGATCGCGCCACCGTGCATCGACCCGCTGTCGGTCAAGAACCTCGACCTTCCCGATCCGTTCATGACCGAGATCGTCAAGCAGTACGGCGTGCGCCCGAACGATCCGCTCATCGTGCAGGTCAGCCGGTTCGACCCGTGGAAGGACCCGATCGGTGTGATCGAGGCCTACCGGATCGCGAAAGAGGAATTCCCCGACCTGCAGCTCGTGCTCGCGGGTTCCATGGCCACCGACGACCCCGAGGGCTTCCACTACTGGGAGCTGGCCGACGAGGCCCGCCAGGGCGACGAGGACATCCACCTGTTGTCGAACATCCAGCAGGTCGGCAACGTACAGATCAACGCGTTCCAACGCTCGGCCGACGTCGTGATGCAGAAGTCGCTGCGCGAGGGTTTCGGCCTCACGGTGAGCGAAGGCCTCTGGAAGGGTCGGCCGGTCGTCGGCGGGCGCTGCGGCGGTATCACGCTCCAGATCGACGACGGCGTGAACGGCTTCCTCGTCGACGACGTCGAGACGGCCGCCAAACGGACGGCCGATCTCCTGCGCGCCCCGGATCGCGCGAGCGAGATGGGGGCCGCGGGTCGCGAGCACGTGCGCCGCAACTTCCTTTCGACCCGCGAGCTCGAGGACTGGCTCCGCCTCTACAGCAGCCTGCGATGACGGAGCGCGCCCGGTGATCGTCGTCTCTCATCGGGGACCGTTCCAGTTCACCCGGGCCGACGACGGGACACTCGTCGCGAACCGGGGCGCGGGCGGCATCGTCAGCGCCTTGTCGCCGTTGTTCGCCGGCACGTCCGACGCGACGTGGATCGCGGCGGCGATGTCGGACGAAGACTGCGAGGCGGAACGGGCCGGGATCACCGGAGGCCTCGACATCAAAGTGCGGCTGCTCGACCTCGATCGAGAGCAGCACCGCATGCACTACGACGTCATCGCCAACGGCGTGCTCTGGTTCTTGCACCACGGGATGTTCGACCGGGTGCGGCGGCCGCGCTTCGACTTGCGGTTCCGTGACGCGTGGGACGCGTTCGTGGGCGTCAACCAACGCTTCACCGACGCGGTGGCGGAGACGGCGAACGAGGGCGACGTCGTCCTCGTGCAGGACTACCAACTGACGCTCGCCGCCGGGCAGCTGCGTGAACAACGTCCCGACCTGAAGGTCGTGCACTTCACGCACACGCCCTTCGCCGGCCCGGACGACTACTCCTTGCTCCCGACCGACGTCGGGCGCGATCTGTGCGCCGCGTTGGCGTCGGGCCCGGCCGGTTTCCACACCCGCCGGTGGGCCGAGTCGTATCGCCAGACCGCGCGCGGTGCTCGGAGGGGGCACGAACGTGAACGCTCCGTTCGCCGCGAGCCTCGGCCCCGACGTCGCCGCGCTCGAGGAGGTCGCGCTCTCGCCCGCCTCCCGTTCCGCGGCGAGCACGCTGGCCGATGCGGTCGGCGACCGCCTCGTGATCGCGCGCACCGATCGCATCGACCCTTCGAAGAACATCGTGCGGGGGTTCCTCGCGTTCGACCGGCTGCTCGAAGCGCGCCCCGGCCTGCGGGGCCGGGTCGTGTTCGTCGCGATGGTCTACCCGTCGCGCCAGGGTCTCTCCGAGTACCTCGCGTACGAGAACGAGGTCGAACAAGCCGTGGCGCGCGTGAACAACCGTTGGGCGACGGGCGACTGGGTGCCGATCCTGCTCGACGACCGCGACGACTTCGCCCGATCGGTGGCCGGCATGCAGCGGTACGACGTATTGCTCGTCAACTCACTGCGGGACGGGCTCAACCTCGTCGCCAAGGAAGGTCCCGTCGTCAACCGTCGCGACGGGCTGCTGTGCCTGTCGCCCGAGACCGGCGCGTACGAGGAGATGAAGTCGGCAGCCATCGCGGTGCACCCGTACGACATCGAGCAGTGCGCGGGCGCGCTCGACGACGCGCTGTCGATGCCGCTCGACGAACGGGCCGAGCGCGCGCAGAAGCTGCGTGCGCTGGCGACACGGCGCTCACCCGCCGATTGGCTCGCCGATCTCGTCAGCCACGCGGGCGAGTAGCTCGCGCAGTCCGGCCGGGCCGGCGACGACGATGTCGACCGCGTCCGCCAACTCGGCCGGCGCCTCGGAGGAGTCGACCCCGATACGTATCGCGCCGCGAAGCCGGCCGTCGCCGACCGCTCGGGTCAGTTCCCCGAACGCGGGCAGGTCGCCGTAGTCGTCTCCCGCGAACGCGCCGACGGCGAAGCCTTCGATCAGCCTACGGGTCGCGACCGCCTTGTCGACCTCGATCGGCGGGCGGAGCTCGATCGCCATCCGAGTGCGCAGCTCGGCGAGGCCGTGGCGAACGGCGAGCTCGTGCGCGATCTCCACGATGGTCTCGGCCTGATCCGGCATCGGCCGCCAGTGCAGCGTGACGCTCACACCCGACTTCGGCTCGACGAGCTCGCGCGGGAGCCGGGCCTTCAGCTCGGCCGTCGCCGCGGCAACCGCATCGAGATACGGCTCGACGCGCGGGTCGACCGAGTACACACCGTCGATCGACTGCTCCATCCCGTAGAGACCCACCAGTTGGAGACCGGCGACAGGAAGCCGGCGCGCCAGGAAACCGACCGGACGACCACTCACGATCGCGACCCGTCCGAGGCCCGTCGCGAGCCGGCCCAGCAACGCGGGAACGTCGGGCAGCGGTCGGGCCTCGTCGGCGCGCTCGACGATCGGCGCCAACGACCCGTCGAAGTCGGCGAGCAACACAGTGTGGTCAGGTCGGGCGGTCAACGCGGCAACCGTTGCGTCGGCATCGATCACGGTGGGACGCTACCCGCATGGACGCGAAGACCGCCGCCCGCACCACCGTCGACCGTGAGCGCGAGCAGCTCGTCGCGCTCAGCCATCGGATCCACGCACACCCGGAGGTGAAGTTCGAAGAAGAGCGGTCGAGCGCGTGGACGGCCGGCGTGCTCGCCGACGCCGGTCTCCCGGTCGACGCCGGGATCTGCGAACTGCCGACCGCATTCTCCAGCCGGGTCGGGAGCGGTCCGCTGCACATCGCGATCTGCGCCGAGTACGACGCGCTGCCCGTCATCGGTCACGCGTGCGGCCACAACATCATCGCCGCGAGCGCGGTCGGCGCCGCGCTCGCGCTCGCGCCGCTCGTCGACGAGCTCGGCATCACGTTGTCGGTCCTCGGCACCCCGGCCGAAGAAGGCGGCGGCGGCAAGGTCCTCATGCTCGACCGCGGAGCCTTCACCGGCGTGCACGCGTCGTTGATGGTGCACCCCACGCCGATGGAGGACATCTACCCGCGAGTCGAGCGCGGTTGCGCACATGCGCGTCCAGTACACGGGCCGCGAGTCGCACGCCGCCATCGCGCCCGAGCTGGGCATCAACGCCGCCGATGCGCTGACCGTCGCCCAGGTCGCGATCGGCCTGCTCCGCCAGCACCTCCGCCCCTTCGATCAGGTTCACGGCATCATCACGCACGGCGGCGACGCCACCAACGTCATCCCCGCGCATACCGAGGGAACCTGGATGGCCCGCTCGCGTACTCTCGACGATCTCGAGCAACTGCTCCACGCGCGTCGGCCACTGCTTCGAGGCCGGCGCCCTCGCGACCGGCGCAATGCTCTCGATTTCCGACGTGTGCCCGCCGTACGCGCACATGGAACACGATCACGAGATCGCCGAGCTCTACCGCGCCAATGCGCTCACTCTCGGCCGCCCCGACTCACAAGACGGCGCGGCCACCTTCTCGACCGACATGGGCAATGTGTCGCTCGCCATGCCGTCGATCCATCCGTGCATCGCGATCGAGACCGGCGGCGCCGTGAACCATCAGCCCGAGTTCGCGTTGGCGACCATCAACGCGTCGGCCGACCGAGCGGTCGCCGAAGGAGCGCTCGCGATGGCGTGGACGGTGATCGACGCGGCGACGGGGCCGCTCCGCGACCGGCTCCTCGCCAAGGGCGGATCGCGCTGAGCGAGAACGCTACGCGCCGACGACGACGACGCAGTCGACGCCGCTGCTGAACGGCGGCGCCGGCGACGGGAACGCGACGGCGTTCGCACCCTGGAGCGCGGTCTGTTGCAGGAGCGCGACCTTCTCGCGGTCGAAGCCGGCCTTGCACATGACCGTTGTCCCGGTCTGGGCGTGACCCGTCCACGTATTCGCCTGTGGCTGGTTGGTGTAGCCGACCTGCGTCAGCTTGGTCCGCATCTGCGCAGCGGCACCGGTGGCCGCGCCACCGTTCAAGACGAGCACCCGCAACTGGTCGGGCGTCTTCACCGGAGTCGCCGGCTGTGTCGTGGCCGTGGTCGAGCTCGGCGTCGTGTTGCCGCGCACCGTAGTGGTGGTCTTCGCGGTGGTCGGCGGCGGGTGCGCGGACCCGGCATTGCTGGTGTCGACCCGCTGCAGGAGGAACACCCCGACGATCACCGCGAGACCGATCAGCGCGGCGCCCTTCACCGCGGCTGCACTCGCACCCCGGGCGAATTCGCCGTTGCCCCCCGCTGGACGATTCATCCCACCATTGTGCCCGCTCGATGGTCCGTTCGCACTCACCGGGAGCCGGGATCGGCGCGCCGGCCTTCGATCCGGTCGCGTCGTACCTGCTCGCGCCGCTTGCGCAAGCGCAAGACCGTGAGCGCGTCGTAATCCATCGCCTCGGCCCGGTCGATCAGGCCGTGTAGCGCCCGGTAATAGCTGCTCGTGGAGATATCGAAACGAGCGCGGATCCCGGCATCCTTGCGGGAACCGAGTTGCCACCACTCTCGCTCGAAGTCGATCAACGCGCGTTCGTGTGCGGTCAGCTCTGTGGTTTCCATCGGGCCACGATCCTGCTCGCTCCGCGGCCCGAATACAAGCATCCCCGCCCCGCGGCCGGACGGCGCTCGGCTTCGATCAGTGCTTCGCCGGCATGCGTCGCGCGGCGATGATCGGCGCGCTTGGGATTGAAGCTCGCATCGCGCGATATGCGCACGATCGCCTCTGCCGCGACGTGACCGACGCCTTTTGGAAGATCGACTTGAGATGCGTCTTCACCGTGTTCTCGCTGACCCAGAGTGCTGCGGCGATGTCGCGGTTGCGCATTCCCTGGGCGAGGAAGATCGCCACCTCGCTTTCGCGCAGCGTCAGCCCCAGGTCGTATCCCGGCCAAGGCGGGCGGACCAACCGGCCGAAGTGCGCGCTCACGTACTCGCCGTCGCGCGCGATCTGTTGGATCGCCTCGACCAACGCCTCGGCCGTCATCGATTTCGCGAGCACACCGCGCGCGCCGGCCACGCGCGCGGCTTCGAACCCCTCCGGCGCCGACGCCCACGTGTAGACGGCAACGGCCCGTACGTGCGGATCATGCGCCAGACTGGAAATCCGGTCGAGACCGAGGCGCGGGTGCCCGTAGGTGTCGAACAACGCGACGTCGACGATCTCGTCGGGATTGCGTTCGACGTCGAGCTCGACCACGTCGATGCGATCGCGGTACGGCGCCAGCATCGACTCGAGGCCTCGCAACACGATCTCGTAGTCGTTGACCAGTGCAACACGAATACGGGCTGGTGCCGTGCGCTCCACTGACGTGTGCTCCGGTGTGCCGCGTTCCGTCTGGCTCATGCGGCCTCCCCGACCCGGCCCTGACCGTAGTCCCTCGATACCCGGTTCGAGCCCGCCAAATACCGCGAAACGCCGAGTCCGGCCCCGGAGCCGGGTGTCGGGATCGAACCGACGACCTGCTGATTACAAATCAGCTGCTCTACCGACTGAGCTAACCCGGCCTCAAGCGTTCGATATTACCGGTGCCGCCGGCGCGCGATTTCGTGACACGCGAGCGTCGCGGCCGCGGCAACGTTGAGAGACTCGACGTGACCCTGCATCGGGATGCGCACCAGCACGTCGCAACGGTCGCGTGTGAGCCGGGCGAGGCCCTTCCCCTCCGAGCCCAGCACGAGCATGATGGCCTGGTCGGCGAGATCGAGATCGAACAGGCTGCGGTCGCCGCTCTCGTCGAGACCCACCGACCAACACCCGGCGCGCGACGCACGGTCGATCGCGGCGGGGATACCGCCGACGAGTGCGATGGGCAGGTACTCGATCGCCCCGGCCGCGGTCTTGGCGACGACGGGGGTGACGCTCGCCGAGCGGTGGCGGGGCATGACGATGCCCGTCGCGCCGGCGGTCTCCGCCGACCGCATGATCGCACCGAGGTTGCGGGGATCGGTCACGCCGTCGACCGCGACGAGGAACGCCCGTTTCACGGCGAGGAGCGCATCGAGATCGGCCGGGCGCAGCGGCGGCGCCATGGCGACGACACCTTGGTGCACGTCGCTGCGCGCCATCTGCTCGACCCGCTCCGGCGCGACGACCCGCAGCGCCGCGCCCGCCCGTTCGACGATCTCTTGGACGGTCTCGTCGCGGTTGACGGTGCTCGACAGGTACACGGCTCGCGGCTTGCGCTTCGCGGCGCGCAACAACTCGAGCACGGCGCGCCGGCCCTCGATCTGCTCGCCGCCGAGCTCACCGCCGCCTTTGCTCACGCCCGCCGCCACTCGGGACCGGCCGCGGTGTCCTCCACGACGACACCGAGCGCGGAGAGCTCGGCGCGGATCCGGTCGGCCTCGGCCCAATCCTTGGCGGAGCGCGCCGCCTCGCGCGCCGCGACCAGCGCCTCGATCTCCGCCACGATCTCCGGGGCGGATTGCGGCGCGACGCCGCGCACCTCGATCCCGAGCACTCCCGCGAGCTCCTCCACGGTGGCGAAGCACATGGCCGCGGTCTCGACGAGACCCTCGTCGAGCGCGACGTTCGCGTCGCGTACGAGCTCGAACACGTAGGCGACCGCGGCCGGGGTGTCGAAGTCGTCGTCCATGACGTCGCGAAACGGCCCGACGTCGCCACGCTCACCGGAACCGAGACCGGCGGCGCGCGCCCGCCGGGCCAGGGAGTCCAGCCGGCCGATCGCTTTCTCCGCGTCGGAGAGCTCCTTGTCGCCGATCTCCATCTGCCGCCGATAGTGCGTCTGCAAAACGAGCAGCCGGAACGCGCGCGGGTCGTAGCGGTCGAGGATCTCGGGCAAGGTGACGAAGTTGCCGAGCGACTTCGACATCTTCTGGCCGTCGACGTTCACCATGCCGTTGTGCAGCCAGTAGCGGGCGAACTCGTGCCCGGCGCCGACCGCCTGCGCGATCTCGTTCTCGTGATGCGGGAACACGAGGTCGGAGCCGCCGCCGTGGATGTCGAAGCCGTCGCCGAGCAGCTTCAACGACATCGCGGAGCACTCGATGTGCCACCCCGGTCGCCCGAGCCCCCACGGCGACTCCCATGCCGGTTCACCCGGCTTGGCGAGCTTCCAGAGTGCGAAGTCGACGGGGGCGCGCTTGCGTTCGTCGACGTCGACGCGGGCGCCCGCGCTCTCGAGCAGCTCCTCGAGCGTGCGGTGCGAGAGCGATCCGTATTCCGGGAGGGTGTCGACCTGGAAGTACACGCCCTGGCCCTCGACCACGTAGGCGTGCCCGTTCGCGATGAGCCGGCCGATCAGCTCCGTCATCTCGGCGATCCACTCCGTGGCCCGCGGTTCGTCGTCGGGTCGCAGGATGTTCAATCGGTCGAACGCGCTGCGGAACGTCCCTTCGTAGCGACCGACGAGCTCCGCCTCGGTGGTGCCCGCTTCCTGCCGCGGGCGATGATCTTGTCCTCGATGTCGGTGACGTTGCTCACGTACTTCACCGCGAAGCCTCGCCACGAGAGATAGCGCCGGATCGTGTCGAACACGACCTCCTTGCGCCCGTGCCCGAGGTGCGGGACGTCGTACGGAGTGGGGCCGCAGACGTACATCGACACGCGTCCGTCGACGCTCGGCACGAAGTCGACCTTCGCGCGGGTTGCCGTGTCGTAGAGCCGCAGCATCCGTCGAGGCTAATCGGGCGCCGTCAGTGGGCCCGCAAGGATTCCGCCGGCGTCAGCTCC
The DNA here is from genome assembly GCA_963839575.1 of uncultured Actinomycetes bacterium. Taxonomy (GTDB): domain Bacteria; phylum Actinomycetota; class Acidimicrobiia; order IMCC26256; family PALSA-610; genus PALSA-610. The sequence continues at coordinate 1,324,831 of CAWIVQ010000003.1, forward strand.
GCGAGAGCAGGGCGACCGCCCACACCGCGATCCCCTCGGAACGGCCGATCGCGCCCAGGCCCTCACCCCGCTTGGGCCGCACCGCGGCGGCGATGCCGTGACCCATCGGCTCGCGCATCGGCGCCAGGACGGCGACGAGGTTCGCGGCCATCGCGCCCACGTGCGGGGCGAGCTTGGGGATCTCCGCGGCGACGGCGACGTCGACGTTCTCGAGCCACCAGCCGACACGCGCCACGCGCTCGGCCACCTCCGCGAGCAGGCCCATCGAGTCCACGTTGCGGTAACGCTCGTCGGTGTCGGGAAACAGCGTGCCGAGGTCGGGAAGGCCGGCGGGACCGAGGATCGCGTCGGCGACCGCGTGCGCGACCGCGTCGCCGTCGGAGTGACCGGAGAGCTTCGGCGCGTCCATGATGGTCACGCCGCCGAGCACGAGCGGTGGAGCGGTGCCGAACGGGTGCACGTCGAAGCCGAGTCCGACCCGATTCCGGTTCATGCGGGCGCGCTCTCGATCAACGCCTGCACGAGCTCGAGGTCGCCGGCGAGCGTGACCTTCATGTTGCGGGGTTCGCCTTCGACGGTCACGACGGTGCCGCCGGTGGCCTCGACGAGCGCGGCGTCGTCGGTGTCGACGCCGCCGCTCGCGTGGGCGGCCTGCAGCACGGCGCGGCGGAAGGCCTGCGGGGTCTGGACCGCGACGAGGTCGGCGCGGGGCACGGTCTCGACCACACGGTGATCGCGCACGCGCTTGATCGTGTCGGCGAGCGCCAGCCCCGGCACCGCGCCGTCGGCCCCGGCGCGCACTGCCGCGACGACCCGCGCGAACAGCGCGGGCGACGCGAGCGGGCGCGCCGCGTCGTGGACGACCACGACGTCGGCGTCGTCGGGTAGGCACGCGAGCCCGGCTCGGACCGACGCCGATCGCGTCGCACCGCCGGTCGTGACCCGCACGTTCGCGGGCGCGGACCAGTCCCGGCCCGCGGGCAACACGACCACCACCCCGTCACACGATTCGCGCGCCACCGAGACGGCCCGGTCGAGAACACTCCCATCGCCGAGCTGCGCGAATTGCTTCGCGGCGCCAAAGCGCGACCCGCCTCCCGCGGCTACGACGATCGCCCACGTCTGCACCGTGACAGTCTGACTCAGAGCGAGTGCGACAGTCCGGCCCGGACCACGGGTCAGGCGTCCTCGAGGCGGGCAAAGAGCAATCGCCCCGCGGCCGTCGGGACCACCGACGTCACCTGGAGCATCACTTCGGGCCCGCCTACCAGGTCGTGGCCGCCGTTCACGACGACCATCGAGCCGTCTTCGAGATGGCCGACACCCTGGCCCGACTCCTTGCCCTCTCGCGTCAGCGAGACCCGTACGTAGTCGCCCGGGCCGATGCTCGGCGTGAGCTCCTGCGCGAGCTTGCGGAGATTCGTGGTCGGCACCCCTTGCAGCTCCGCGTTCCGGGCGAGCGGACCATCGTTCGTCAACAGTCGCAGCTGCAGCCGGCGCGCCAGCGCGATGAGCTTGGCGTCGACCTCGGCGATCTCGGGGAGCTCGTCGTCGAGCACGAAGAGGCGCAGGTCGCCGTCTTGGCGCAACGCGTCGAGGATCTCGAGCCCGCGACGCGCCCGGCGCCGCTTGACGTCGTCGGCCGCGTCGGCGAATCCCTGGACCTCGTCGAGGACGAACCGCGCGACCATCAGATCACCGCTCAGCACCCCGGCGCGGGTGAGCGGCAGCAGCTGCCCGTCCATCACGACCGAGGAGTCGACCAGCAAGCCGTCACGGGCATCGAACGCCTGCGCACGCACGAGCGGGCGCGTCGACAACCCGAGGAGCTCGAGCACGGCCTCGCTCTGGCGGGCGACGATCCGAAAGCCGATGTAGCCGAAGATCCACGAGGCCAGGCCGACCATCGAGACCGCGAACGGAACCGGGACCAGCAACGCCGCGGGCAACACGAGGACGAGAGCGAGCGCGGAGCCGGCGATGGCGCCGAGGGTGCCGGCGACGAACCGGGCCGGGGAGCGGCGATCCACCCGGCGCTCGACCACGCCGACGGCCCGGTCGAGAACCCGGCCGAGCATGCCCCCGCTGACGTAGCCGAACAGGCATCCGACCATCCCGCCGACGCCCTGCACGCCGGTGCCAAAGGTACGGGCCGCCCAAAAGCCCGCGGCCGTACCCAACACGACGACGAAAAGCCGGACCCCTTCCACGAACATCGGGGTCTCATCGGCCTCGGAGCGAGCCGCTTGACCTCCTGACGCCGCGATGCCCGGCGATTCGCGGGCCCGAACCCGCTCAGCCGCGCCGGGCCGGAAGCGCTCAGGCCCGAGCGCAAAAGCGCCGATGTGCACTGTGACGTAGAACACACGGGCGGTCCCGGCCCAGCTCGGATAGCCTCCCGCGACGACAGGACTCGGAGACATGGCGGCACGCACGCCGGTGCTCGACAAGACCGATCTCTTCGGAACACTGCCCCCCGAGCTGCTCGAGCAGTTGCGCGGACGCACTGCGCTCGCGCGCTACCGGCGGGGCGACACGATCTTCCAAAAAGACGACCCCGCCACCCACCTCTACGTGGTGTTCTCCGGGCGGATCGCCATCGTCGCCAAGGCCTCGGACGACCGCGAGTCGGTGCTGACCGTGCTCGGGCCGGGCGCGCTGTTCGGCGAGATGTCGATGTTCGACGGCGGGGTGCGCTCGGCCAACGCGCGGGCGCTCACGACCGTGCACTTGATCGCGGTCGAGTTCGACGACGTCCGCGACGTCTTGATCCGCCGGCCCGAGGTGTTGTGGGCCGTCGTGCGCATCCTCGCCCGGCGCCTGCGCGCCACCGACGAGGCGCTCGCCGACGCGATGTTCCTCGACGTCACCGGCCGCACGGCCAAGCGCCTGCTGGAGCTGTCCGACGGCGAGGACGATTTCCGGATGCCCCTCACCCAAGAGGAGCTCGCGGGGATGGTCGGCGCGTCGCGCGAGCGGGTGAACAAGGCGATCGCGTTGTTCGTGAAGCTGGGCTGGCTGGAGATCTCCGGCCGCAGCCGCTACTGCATCTTGAACCGCGAAGAGCTCGAGATCCGCGCCACGGTCTAGGCGGACGCGCCGACCCACTGGAGCACGTGCTCCCACGCGTTCTTGGCGTCGTCGGCGCGGTGGACGTCGCGATCGGGGTCGTGGACGAACCCGTGCTCGGCGCCTTCGACCACCACGATCTCGCAGTCGGTGCGCTCGCTCCACGCGGCACGTAGCGCTTCGATGTCGGCCGCGGGAGTCCACGGATCGTTCGATCCGAAGTAGGCGAGCGTCGGCGCCATCTGCGCGGCAACGGCCAGCGGCTCGATCCGGTGCCCGGGGCCGTTCCACGCCTCGGGGGCGCGCACCATGCCGTAGAACGACACCGCGGCGTCGAAGCGGTCGATGGCCGCGGCCTTCAACGCGTAGTGGCCGCCCATGCAAAAGCCCAGGACAGAAACCCGGGTCACGTCGTCGTCGACCACGAGCAGGTTCGCGGCGCCGGCAAGCATGTCCATCTGCTGGGTGTCGTCGAGATCCTTCACGTGCGCGAGTCGCGACTCGACCGACGCCCGAACAGCTTCGGGTTGCGCCGCGAAGGGCTCCATCACGCAGACCGCCAGCCCGTGCGTCGCCAGGCGTCGAGCCATGTCCTCGAAGAGCGGGCGCAGACCCCCGACGTCGGGATGCAACACCAGCCCCGCAACCGGCATCCCGTCCGGACGGGCGTGCACCGCCGCGACCTCGAGCCCGTCGACGACCAGCGGGCGCGACTCGACACTGACGTCGTAGACGCGTCCTTCTCGCAGTGCTGCCATCCGGCGAACCTACCGCGGCTCCACGCGACGTGTGCACCTGCCGCGCCGGTAGCGAGCGAAGCGGTGCGAGCCCGTCGAGCCGTTCGACGGTAACGCCGCGAGCAAACAACGACAGCTCGCACCCGCGCTCGCGGGGGCGTCCGAGGCGGGACCCTACGGCCACTCCGACGCGCCGCGATCGAAGATGGAGTTCCTACGCGTAGCGATCGAGGATGGAAGTCTCGGCAACGCGCGACAGGCCGTCCTTGATCGCGCGAGCACGCGCCTCGCCGACCCCTTCGACCTCGACGAGATCGGCGAGGCTCGCGCGCATCACCTTGGGCAGCGTGCCGAAGCGCTCGATCACGTGACCGGCGATGGCCTCGGGCAGCCGGGGAATCTTGCTGAGCAACCGGTAGCCGCGCGGTTGGAGCGACGAGTCGAGGTCGAGCTCCGCCGGGAGGTGCAATACCGACGAGACCACCCGCAGATCGAGGAGCTCGTCGTCGGAGATGCGGGCGAGACGCGCGATCACCTGGGTGAGGATCCACTCCGGCGACTCGACGAAGTAGTCCTTGCCGACCAGGCGCAGATCGGAGAGCACTCCCCCCGTCAGCTCTTCGAGCTGGAGCTCGACGAGCCGCCCGTCGAGCCCGAGCTCGACGACGTACCCCTCGATCTCCTCGGCGATGCGGCGGACCATCTCCGCGCGCTGCAAGACGGTGACGACGTCGCGCACCGTGACGAGATCCTCGACCTCGAGCGCCGACAGCGCGCCTGTCACCGCGTCGAGACGCGCCTTGTACCGGCCGAGGATCTGCAGCGCCTGGTCGGCCCGCGCGAGCACGCGCGGCGTGCGGTCGAGGGTTTTCTTGTTGCCCTGGTAGTGGACCGACACCACACCCATCTCCTCGGAGACGGTGATGACCGGAACCGAGATCTGGCGGGCGACGCGCTCGGCGGTGCGGTGGCGGGTGCCCGTCTCGTTCGTCGGGATATCGGGGTCGGGAACCAGGTGGACGTTGGCGCGCGCGACGCGGGTGCCGTCGGAGGCGAGGATGATCGCGCCGTCCATCTTGGCGAGCTCCGACAACCGTTGCGGCGTGAACTCGGCGTCGAGCAAGAAGCCGCCGGAGCAGATGTTCAAGACCGCGGGACCATCGCCGACGACGATGAGCGCGCCCATCTTCGCTTGCAGGATGCGGTCGATGCCTTCCCGCAACGGCGTACCCGGAGCCACCAGCCGCAACGCGGCGTAAAGAACTTCCGATCGGCCCTGCGCCAACAGATCCTCCCGGTCGGAACCGGATCTGAGGCTACCCCGTACCCGAGGCCGTCGTGATCAGCGCCTCGCGGAGGTCGGCGACCCGGTACAGCGACATGCCGGGAACATCGGGGGTCGACATGGGCACGATCGCGTTCCGAAACCCGAGGCGCAATGCCTCGGCGAGGCGCCGCGGCGCCTGGGGAACCTGACGCACCTCGCCGCCGAGACCGACTTCCCCGATCACGATCGTCTGAGCATCGACCGCGGTGTCGTTGCGGGCGCCCGCGACCGCCAGCGCGACCGCCAGATCGGCGGCAGGCTCGGCCACGCGCACGCCGCCCGCGACGCTTGCGTACACGTCCTGGTTGCCGAGCGCCACGCCGGCGCGCTGCTGCAGCACCGCGACCAGCATCGACAGGCGACTGCCCTCGTACGCCTGGGCGACGCGGCGCGGGATGGGCGCGCCGGTGGGCACCACCAGCGACTGGACCTCGACGCACAACGGCCGCGTCCCCTCCATGATCGCCGTGACGACCGAACCGGTTGCCCCGACGCGACGATCGGCGAGGAACAGCGCACTCGGGTCGTTCACGGGAAGAAGACCGGTCGCCGACATCTCCATGAGCCCGAGCTCGTCGGTCGTGCCGAACCGGTGCTTCAACGCGCGCAACATGCGCAGCGCGTGGTGCCGGTCACCTTCGAACGAGAGCACCGTGTCGACCACGTGCTCCAGCACCCGCGGTCCGGCGAGGGCGCCATCTTTGGTGACGTGACCGACCAACACGGTCGCGACGTCGTTCTCCTTCGCGAGCTGGACCAAGGCCTGCGCGCTGTCGCGTACCTGGGTGACGGACCCGGCCGCGCCCGGGGCGTCGGGATCGTGCACCGCCTGGATCGAGTCGATCGCGACGACCACGGGCTCGAGCGCGGCGACATACGCCATGACGGCCGGCAGTGACGTCTCCGACACCACGAACAACTCCGGCGCCAGCGCGCCCAGGCGTTCGGCCCGCATCCGGACCTGCGCGGCCGACTCCTCCGCGCAGACGAGGAGGCAGCGCACGCCGCGCTCGGCGATACGCCCGAGCGCCTGCATCAACAGCGTGCTCTTGCCCATGCCCGGCTCACCGCCGAGCAAGGTCACCGAGCCCGCGACCAGACCGCCGCCGAGCACCCGGTCGAGCTCGGCCACCTCCGTCGACAGCGGCGCCGCGCTGCTCGACGCGACCTCCGTGATCGGTACCGGTACCGGGGCCACCCGGAGCCCGCCGCCGAACCGCTCCACGGCCCGCCGGCCCGGTGATGCCGGTCCGGCCGGCGGCGCCGATTCGGCCACCGACCCCCACGTGCCGCATTCGGTGCAGCGCCCGAGCCACTTGGGCGATTGGGCTCCGCACGTCGTGCATTCGAAGAGGGATGGACGAACAGATGTTCGGGTCATGGCCCGACCGTAGTCGCCGGCTGCGCCAACGGCAGGTCACATGAGCGGCACGCGGTCGGCCGATTCGGGTGCCTCGCGTGACCGCTCGGCCCGTCGCCGACGGTTGCGGCGCATGCCCACGGCCGCGGACGACAAGAACAGCACCGCGAGCACCGCCAGGGCCACGCCGATGCCGAACTTCACCACATGGTCCCAGTTGGTGCCCCCGTCGGCGACGCTCACCGTCTTCACGCTCCCGGTCGGGGCGTCGTAGCTCTGGGTCTGCCCACTGGGCAGGTGCACGGCGACCGACACGTGCAGCGCGGTCTTCAGCCGCGACGCGAGCTGGGCCTGCAGCAGCGCCGGGTCGGAACCGGCCGCGCGCAGCCGGGCCGCGAGCGGTGCGTCGTGCACGATGTCGACGGACGGTGCGCGCACGTCGACGACGATGCTCACCGCGTCGTGCGCGCTGAACCAGCCTCGGCGGTGCGTCAGCGTCGGGCTCTGCAGGATCCCGTGCGGGCCGGCGAGATCGACGATCCGGCGCTCGAGGTCGGCCTGGTTCACGAACGGGCGCGACAACGTGATCGTCTGCGCCCCGCCGGTCCCGTGCACCCACGGCGAGACGACCCAACCGGCCTTGCGCACGTCGTCGAGAGGCACGTTCCGCGCGAAGGAGCTCGCGCCGCCCAGCTGCTGCACCGCGTCGGCATCGAGGGTGATCGTCGTGCGCAGCGCGCCCGACCCGTCGTCGCGCATCGTGATGTCGACGCGGGTGGTGACGTTGCAGCCCGCGAGGAGCAGCCCGAGGCCGACGACCGCGCAAAGCGAACGAACCCGCATCACGACCAACGATTCTCGCCGGACGCCGACGCGGGGCCGAATCGCTGTTACTCGGTGGGGCCCGAGCCCGCGAGTTCCACCGGCGGCGGTGGTTCCGCAGGGGCCGGCACACCTTCGACGGTGCTGAAGACGATCTCGTCGTCCGCGGCATCGACGACGATGGTGTCGCCCGCGTGGAACTCCTTCCACAGGATCTTCTCCGACAGCGGGTCCTCGACCAGCCGTTGGATCGCCCGGCGCAACGGCCGCGCTCCCAACGCCGCGTCGTAGCCCTTCGCCGCCAGCAGCAGCTTTGCCGCCGGCTTGAGCACGAAGGACAGACCCTGCGCCTCGAGCTGGGTGACCACCCGCTTGATGAGCAGGTCGACGATCTCGGTGATCTCTTCCGTCGACAGTTGGTGGAACACGATGACGTCGTCGATGCGGTTGAGGAACTCCGGCCGGAAGTGGCGCTTGAGCTCCTCGTGCACCTTGTCTTTCATCTTGTCGTACGTCGTGTGCTCGTCGGCGCGTCCGAATCCGAGGGCCGCCTTCTTGAGGTCCGCGGTACCCAGGTTCGAGGTCATGATGATGACGGTGTTCTTGAAGTCGACGGTGCGACCCTGCGCGTCGGTGAGCCGGCCGTCTTCCAAGATCTGCAACAGCGCGTTGAAGACGTCGGGGTGGGCCTTTTCGATCTCGTCGAACAGCACCACCGAGAACGGCTTGCGCCGCACGGCTTCGGTGAGCTGACCGCCTTCGTCGTAACCGACGTAGCCGGGCGGCGAACCAACGAGCCGCGACACCGTGTGCTTTTCCATGTACTCCGACATGTCGAGCTGGATCATCGACGACTCGTCACCGAACAAGAACTCGGCGAGCGCCTTGGCGGTCTCGGTCTTGCCGACACCTGACGGGCCCAAGAAGATGAACGATCCACTCGGACGCTTGGGGTCCTTCAAGCCGGCACGCGTACGGCGGATCGCCTGCGACACCGCCTTGATCGCGTCTTCTTGGCCGACGATGCGCTTGTGGAGCTCTTCCTCCATACGCAACAGCTTCGCGGTCTCTTCCTCGGTGAGCTTGTAGACCGGGATGCCGGTCCACAGCGCGAGCACCTCGGCGATCGACTCCTCGTTCACCTCGTTGAAGAGGTCGACACCCTCGGCGCGCCATTCCCGTTCTTTGCCGGCGCGCTGCTCGAGCAACGACTTCTCGCGGTCGCGAAGCGATGCGGCCCGCTCGAATTGCTGAGCCTCGATCGCCGCTTCCTTCTCCTTGCGGACCTTCGAGATCTCGTCTTCGAGCTCGCGATAGTCGGGCGGGGCCTGCATGCGACGGATGCGCAGGCGCGAACCCGCCTCGTCGATGAGGTCGATCGCCTTGTCGGGAAGGTGGCGGTCGGAGATGTAACGGTCGGCCAAGTTCGCGGCCGCGACGATCGCCTGGTCGGTGATCGACACGCGGTGGTGCGACTCGTAACGCTCGCGCAGACCCTTCAGGATCTCGATCGTCTCGCCCACCGAAGGCTCTTCGACCTTGATGGGTTGGAAACGACGCTCGAGCGCCGCGTCCTTCTCGAGGTGCTTGCGGTACTCGTCGAGCGTGGTCGCACCGATGGTCTGGAGCTCACCGCGGGCGAGCATCGGCTTCAGGATCGAAGCGGCGTCGATCGCGCCCTCGGCGGCACCCGCGCCGACGAGTGTGTGCAACTCGTCGATGAACAAGATGATGTCGCCGCGCGTGCGGATCTCCTTCAGCACCTTCTTCAGGCGCTCTTCGAAGTCGCCGCGGTAGCGGGATCCGGCGACGAGCGCGCCGAGGTCGAGCGTGTAGAGCTGCTTGGCGTGCAACGTCTCGGGAACGGTGCCCTCGACGATGCTCTGCGCGAGGCCCTCGACGATCGCGGTCTTGCCGACGCCGGGCTCGCCGATCAGCACCGGGTTGTTCTTGGTCCGGCGGCTCAGCACCTGCATCACGCGCTCGATCTCGCGCTCACGCCCGATGACCGGGTCGAGCTTCTTCTCGCGCGCGAGCTGCGTGAGGTTCCGGCCGAACTGGTCGAGGACCAACGACCCCGACGGCTGGCTCTCGGTACCACCGGCCGCGCCCGGGCCCGCACCGGCAGCTTCTTTCGTACCGGCGTAGCCCGACAGCAGCTGGATGACCTGCTGGCGGACCCGGCTCAGGTCGGCGCCGAGCTTGACGAGCACCTCCGCGGCGACACCTTCGCCCTCACGGATCAGGCCGAGCAAGATGTGCTCGGTCCCGATGTAGTTGTGGCCGAGCTGGAGCGCTTCGCGCAAAGAGAGCTCGAGCACCTTCTTGGCGCGCGGGGTGAAGGGGATGTGGCCCGACGGTGCCTGGCCGCCGTGGCCGATGATCTCTTCCACCTGGGCGCGCACGGCTTCGAGCGAGATGCCGAGCGACTCGAGCGCCTTCGCGGCGACGCCTTCGCCTTCGTGGATCAGGCCGAGCAGGATGTGCTCGGTCCCGATGTAGTTGTGGTTGAGCAGGCGCGCTTCCTCTTGGGCGAGGACAACGACCCGTCGCGCTCGATCGGTGAAGCGCTCGAACAAAATGAACCACCTCTCGGGTGAGCCTGGTTGTGCTCATTCTATCGGCCGGTCGGCGGTTTTCTTTGGCGCCGGGTCCGGTCCGAAGGTGACGTTTCAGGCAGGTTTCCGGCGCCGAATCGGGCCGGAGGATCGGGGATGATGCGGATGGGCACTAGCGGGGAGAGCAGTGACCGGTGTAGCTCCTTGTCTACGCCCCCGGAGCACGGATCATTCCCAACCATCTCGAATCGACCCTCTCCCGGCCGCCGCCGTAGCCTCTCGAACGCAGGTGCGCCGGAAGGCGGCGCAGTGAAGGAGCCAGGGGTTTCATGTCGCTGATCGACGACATCGGGCTTGCGCCCCTCCCCGCCGACCTCGCCCGCGTCGAAGGCCGCCTGAACGACGCGGTCCGCGCCGACGACCAATTCCTCGGCGACCTGGCCGGCCACTTGTTGGCGGCCGGGGGCAAGCGGCTACGCCCGACCCTCTCGCTGTGTGCCGGGTACGCCGCGGCCGGGATCGCCACGCCGGCCACGGCCGAGGTCGTCACCGGCGGCGCGGCCGTCGAGTTGGTCCACCTCGGCTCGCTGTACCACGACGACGTGATCGACGAAGCCGAGACCCGGCGGGGCGTCCCGTCGGTGAACGCGCGCTGGTCGAACATCGTCGCCATCCTCGCGGGCGACTACCTCTTGGCCCAGGCGTCGTCGCTGGCGGCCTCGCTCGGCGCCGACGTCGCCGCGCTCTTGGCCGCGACCATCGGGGAGCTGTGCCGCGGCCAGGTGCTCGAGCTCCAACATCTCTTCGACGTCACGCGCACCGAGGAGTCGTACCTCTCCTCGATCGAAGGGAAGACCGCGTCGCTGATGGCGACCGCGTCGCGCATCGGCGCCATGGTGAGCAACGTCTCAGCCGACAGCCTCGACGCGCTGACCCAGTTCGGTCACCACCTCGGCATGTGCTTCCAGGTGGTCGACGACGTGCTCGACGTCACCGGCACGGAGGCCGAGCTCGGCAAACCGGCCGGCAACGACGTGCACGAGGGCGTCTATACCCTGCCCGTCATCCTCGCGGTCGCGCGATCGGAGGAGCTGCGGGAGCTCCTCGGGCGCAAGCTCGAGTGGAACCAGGTGACGCGCGCGGTCGAGCTGATCGCCACGCCCGAGGTCATCGACGCGTCGATGACCGTGGCCCGCACGCACGCGACGAAAGCCACGGAGGCGCTCGCAGGAGCCACCGAGCTCGACGCCGAGGTATGTGAGCGACTCCGGACCCTCGTCGACGGGCTCGTGCAGCGGTCGAGCTGAGGTCGAGGCGGTCGCCCGACCTGGGTCAGGCAGACTCCTGGGTGGAGACGGCGGCGGCGCGGTCGATCTCGTCGAGGAATTTCAACACGATGTCGTTGAACACGTTGGGGGCTTCGGCCATGAGGCCGTGCGCGGCGCCGCGCAACACGTAGAGCCGCGACGTCGTGATGAGCTCGGCCAGCTCCTCGGCGTCGCCGAGCGGGGTCAGCGTGTCCTGCGAGCCCGTGACCACGAGCGTCGGCGCCTGCACCTGCGGGAGCGCGAACCGGAGCTCGTCACTCGCGTCGAGAATCGCCGCGACCTGCGCGACGAACGCGCGTGGCTCGGTCTGCACGAGCACACGCGCGAGGACGTTGACGAACACCCCGAACCGGCGGTGCAACCGCGGCCCGATCATCCAGCGCATGGCGTCGTCCATCAGCCCGGCCATACCGCGCTCGTTGACCACGTTGGCCCATTCGGCCAGCAATTCCCGGCGCCATTCGTGGTGTTGACACGCTGTGCACGCAAGGGTGAGCGACCGTACGCGATCCGGATGCAGCACGCCGATGACCTGCGCGATGACGCCACCCATCGACGCGCCGACCACGTGGGCCCGATCTATCCCTTCGGCATCCAACACCGCGAGCGCGTCGGCCGCCATGCGCATCAGGTCGTAGGGCCCCGGCGGTGCGTCGGAACGACCCGTGCCGCGATTGTCCGGCGCGATGCAACGATGCCGGCGACCGAACGCTCCCCGCTGGAGGGCCCAACCCCGGTGGTCGACGCCGAGGCCCTGGATCATCAGGACCGGAGAACCGTCGCGGCGTCCCCACGCGCTGTACGCGATGTGCGTGCCGTCGTCGGTGACCGTCTCCGACATGACACGAGGATACCGGCGTCTACCCGGCTTCGAGCAGGGCCCCCACCGCTCGGCGCATCGCCTCGGTGAAGCGTGCTGCCGCGAGCGGTTCATTCGGGTCATAAGGGTCGGCGAGCGTCACCATGGGCCCGAAGGTGACGGCCCACGATCCGATCACGCCGCCGAAGCGGCCGACCGGGCGCACCGCCGCGGGAATGATCGGGGCGAGCGTGAGGGCCCGCGCGACCGCGTGCGGCGCGTCGCCCGCGCCCGTCCGGAGCCAGGTCGGCGCGAGCGGGATGCCGACCAGGTAGCCGGCGTGCAACGCAGCGGCGACGTCGGGGCCGCTGCCCGAGATCGCGCCGAGGCGCCGCGTGGCCATGCCCACGAACGCAAGATCGGGCGCGCCGACGACGCGCAGCCGCCGACCGCTCGCCCGCTCGACCGCGACACCGAGCGCAGCGGGTTCGACGACACCGAAGCCGCGGTTCGAGACGATGACGGCCGGCCCCGTCGAAGGCACGTGCTCGCCGCCCGACAGGTGCACCCGTACCGCAGCCTCGAACACCGGCGTGCAGAGATCGGCGATCTGCGGGTCGAGTCCGAACGGATCGACCGGATAGCGGCCCGAGAGCCGCCGGCGCAGCGCGGTCCAGGGCGCCTCGGGCCGGGCGATCCGGTCGGGATCGAGAACCGTCGGCCGGTTGCCGGCCGGAGCATGGACGCTCACGCGGCCTGCTCGCCGGCGCGAGCGATCGCGACCACGTCGGCCCAGTCGAAGAGCTCGCGCAACACGTCTTGGGTCGGCGCGAGGTCGGTGAGGCCCAGCTCGCAGTGCGCACGTGTCGCGTCGCCGGTGCAGCCGTGACGAACGAGATCCACGACATGCGCCGCGAGCGCCGCGCCCGCGACTTCGGATGCTCGCGCGACGGCGCCCCAGAGCCCGGGCAGCACCGGCAGCGGGACCCGCCCACCGAGGCGGGCCGCCTGCCAGGGGGTCGCCGCGCCCCCGCCGACGATGTTGCAGGGACCGTCGAGCCGCCGCTCGATGGCAACCACCATGGCGCGGGCCGCGTCGTCGGGATGCAGGACCGAGAACGGTGGATCGGCCACCGCGCTCGACGGGAACGACGGGGAGGCGCAACATGCGCCCGAGCGGGCTGGGTACGTGCGAGCCGAGCACGGGCGCGTACCGCATCGCGCCGACCGGCACGCCACAGCGCAACGCGATGCCCTTCGCCGCGGCCTCGACCGAGAGCAACGACCGACCGTACGGCGACGTCGGCGCGGGTACCGCGTCCTCGTCGGGAACCGAGACCTGGCCGGTCGGCGGGCCGTAGACCTCGAGCCCGCTACGGAGCACGACGTACTCGAGCGCGCCCGTGCTCGCGGCCGCGTTCAACGTCGCGGTCGTGCACGCGTCGGTGCGCTCGCGCGCGGAGGCAGGCGTCATCCGCGACGCGGGCTCGTACACGCCGAAGTGCGCGACCACCTGCGGGGCATACTCCTGAACGAACGCCGCGAGCCGGTCGCTGTCGCGCGGATCGATGCGCCGGAACTGCGCCCGCCGCAGACGCCGGCGGGGCGGGACGAAATCGACGCCGACCACCTCGGTCGCCCAATCGCGCGCCTCGATCAGCTGCGCGACGCGGGTGCCGAGCTCACCGCCCATTCCGGTGACGAGGACGCGCGTCGTCTTCACGACTTCTCCGCTTCGGGGCGCAGGTGCGGGAACAGGATCACTTCCCGGATCGAGGTGACGCCCGCCAGCACCATGACGAGACGGTCGACACCGAGACCCATGCCACCCGTCGGGGGCATGCCGTACTCGAGCGCGCGTACGTAGTCGGCGTCGATCCCGTGCGCTTCCTCGTCGCCGAGCTGCTTCAGGGAGGCTTGCGCCTCGAACCTCCGCAGTTGCTCCACGGGGTCGTTGAGCTCGCTGAAGGCGTTCGCGAGCTCGCGACCGCGGACGATGAGCTCGAATCGCTCCGTCATGGTCGGGTCGTCGCGGTGAGTGCGCGCCAGCGGCGACACGTCGCGCGGGTAGTCGCACACGAACGTGGGCGCATTGATCTTCGCCTCGGTCGTCTTCTCGTAGATCTCGAGCACGAGCTTGCCCGTCGGCCACGACGGCTCCCACGGCACGTCCAGCGCGTCGCAGGTGGCCCGGAGCGTCTCGACCGGTTGCGACGGGTGTACCTCGACGCCCGCGTGCTCGCGGACGAGATCGACGAGCGTGCGCCGCGCGAACGGCGGCGTGAGGTCGACGATCTCGCCGTCCCACTCGACGGTGGTGCGGCCGATCGCGTGGTGCGCCGCGTCGGCGATGAGCTCCTCGGTGAGGCGCATCATGTCGTGGTAGTCGGCGAAGGACTCGTAGAGCTCGAGCATCGTGAACTCGGGATTGTGGCGGGTCGACAGCCCCTCGTTCCGGAAGACGCGCGCGAGCTCGAAGACCCGGTCGTAGCCGCCCACGATGAGACGCTTCAGGTACAGCTCCGGCGCGATGCGCAACGACAGCTCGACGTCGAGCGCGTTGTGATGCGTCGTGAACGGCTTGGCCGTGGCACCGCCGGCAACCGCGTGCAGGACCGGCGTCTCGACCTCGAGGAAGCCGCGGTCGGCAAGGAAACGGCGCATGGCGCTGATCGCCGCGAACCGGACGTCGAACACGCGACGCGTGTCGTCGTTGGCGATGAGGTCGACGTACCGCTGGCGATAGCGCGTGTCGGTGTCGGAGAGGCCGTGCCACTTCTCGGGAAGGGGGCGCAGCGCCTTCGACAGCACTTGGTACGACGACACGTTGACCGAGAGCTCGCCGAGCTTGGTCTTCATGACCTTGCCCTCGACGCCGACCCAGTCGCCCCGGTCGAGCTCGTCACCGAAGCGGGCGAACGCGTCGGCGCCGAGCACGCCTTGGCTCACGAAGAGTTGCAGTTGGCCACTCCCGTCGCGCACGTTGGCGAAGACGAGCCGGCCCTGGGTGCGCTTGAGCAGCACCCGGCCCGCGACGCGGACGACGTCGTCGGTCGACACGCCGGGGTCGATCTTGTCGTCCCAGTGCTCGCGCACCTCTCGAAGCGTGTGCGTGCGATCGAAGCGGACGGGATACGGATCCTCACCTCGTGCGCGCATCTCGTCGAGCTTGGCGAGGCGCGCGGCGAGTTCGTCTTCCATCAGCGATTCCGTTCGAAAATGATGCGCAGCCCGAAGAGGGTGAGCCACGGCTCGTAGTGCTGCACCGTACGCGAGTGCGGGATGATCGGCTCGGCCAATCCGCCGGTCGCGATCACCTCGCACGGTCCGAGCTCCGCGATGAAACGGTCCACGAGCCCGTCGACCTGCGCACTGAAGCCGTAGATCATCCCCGACTGGATCGATTCCGCCGAGGATTTTCCGATCACGTGCTTCGGTTCCACGAGCTCGACACGCCGGAGCCCGGCCGCCCGGCCGAAGAGCGCATCCATCGAGATCTCGACACCCGGGAAGATCGCGCCGCCGAGATACTCGCCGTTGGCGCTGACGGCCTCGATCGTCGTCGCGGTTCCGAAATCGGCGACGATCGACGGACCGCCGTAGAGGTCGTACGCGCCGACGGCGTTCGCGATCCGGTCGGCGCCGACCTCCTTCGGGTTGTCGTAGAGGATCGGCATGCCCGTGCGCACGCCCGGTTCGAGCACGAGGGCCGGAAAGCCGAAATAACGCTCGGTCATCTGCCGCAACTCGGCGGTGACTCGCGGCACACCGGACGAGATCGCGACCCCGGTGATCGCGTTCTCGAACGAGAACCCGTGGAAGCCGAGGAACTGCTGCACCATGAGCGCGAGCTCGTCGGACGTGCGTTCCGCGACCGTCGCGATGCGCCAGTGGTCGACGAGCTCGGAGCCGCGGAACAATCCGACGACGGTCTGGGTGTTGCCGGCGTCGATCGTCAACAACATGAGCGGCTCCTCACAGCATGTCCAAGCCGATGTCGAACACGGGCACCGAATGGGTGAGCGCGCCGACCGACACGAAATCGGCACCCGAATCGGCGTACGCGGAGACGGTCTCCAGCGTCACGCCCCCCGAAACCTCGACCTCC
Organism: uncultured Actinomycetes bacterium; assembly: GCA_963839575.1. GTDB lineage: Bacteria > Actinomycetota > Acidimicrobiia > IMCC26256 > PALSA-610 > PALSA-610. The sequence continues at coordinate 1,340,939 of CAWIVQ010000003.1, forward strand.
GCCGCGCCGTCGAGGAGCGCGACGGCCTGGCGCACCAAGTCGGGCGTCATGTTGTCGACCAGGACGCGATCCACGCCGGCGTCGCGGGCTTCGATCACCTGCTCGAGCGCGTCGCACTCGACCTCGATCGTGCGTCCCGGCCACGACGACCGCGCCCGGGCCACCGCCTTCGCGATGCCCGTGGCGGCGACGTGATTGTCCTTGATGAGCACGGCGTCACTGAGGGAGTCGCGATGGTTGAACCCGCCGCCGGCCCGCACCGCCGCCCGCTGGATCGCGCGGAAGCCCGGCAGCGTCTTGCGCGTGTCGAGGATTCGCACCTTCCCGTGCGTGGCCACGACGTAGCGATGGGTCGTGGTGGCGATGCCGGAGCAATGGCACATGAAGTTGAGGGCGACGCGTTCTCCGGTGAGGATCGATCGCAGCGGTCCGGACACCCGGCCGAGCTGCGCGCCGGCGGTAACGGGATCACCGTCGTGCACGTTCCACTGCACCTCGACACGCTCGTCGAGTTGACGGAAGGTCTCCGTCACGAGCGCGGTGCCGGCCAGCACACCGTCGGCGCGGGCGACGAACACCGCCTCCGACCGCTGGTCCTGGTCGACGCACGCCAGCGAGGTGATGTCGCCGAGAATGCCGAGGTCTTCGGCGAGCGCGTCCTCGACGTGCCGGCGCACGACCGCACGCGGTGGATCGAAGGCGGTCATTGCCGGCCTCGGGCGACGACGCCCGGCAACGCCACGAACACCGGTGGACCGCCGCCCCGGGCGACGAACCGGCCGAGCAGTGCGTCGGAGGTTTCGGGATACTCCCGGCGCGTGTGCGCACCCCGCGACTCGGTGCGCACCGTCGCCGACGCGACGATCGCGCGCGACACGCGCAGGAGGTCGATGACCTCGTAGCTCGCGATGCTGCGAGCCGGGAGATCATCGGCCAGGCGTACGAGGTCGGTGAGCGTGTCCCGGGCGAGCTCGAGTCCTGCGGCGTCACGAACGACGCCGCAGTCGGACGACATCACGCGCTCGCAGCGCGCCCCGGACCTCGGCCGGATCGGTCGCGCGGTCCTTCGGCAACACGACCGGATCCGACTCGGGCGCGGCGGCCGCGGGCAGGTCGAGCACGCCCGTCATCGCGCCGGTCGACTCCGCCGACTCCTTCCCGGCGAGGATCGCCTCGACCACCCGGCGCCCGAACACCAGGCCGTCGAGCAGCGAGTTGGACGCGAGCCGATTCGCGCCGTGCACGCCGCTGCACGCGACCTCGCCGCACGCCCAGAGGTGGTCGAGGGTCGTGGCGCCGTCGAGATCGGTGACGACGCCGCCCGAGAGATAGTGGGCGGCCGGCGACACGGGCAGATACTCCTGCGTGGGATCGAGGTCGGCGCGCAGGCACGAGAACCAGATCGTCGGGAAACGCCGCTGGAAGTCGTCGATCATCGTCGCGTCGAGCCAGACGTGATCCTCACCCGTGGCCTGCATGCGCTCGTACACCGCGCGCGACACCACATCGCGTGGCGCGAGGTCGGCCAGCGGATGCAGACCGGTCATGAACGCGATGCCGTCGGCATCGCGCAGGACCGCACCCTCGCCGCGCAACGCTTCCGACAACAGCGGTCGCGGCATCAACGGCGTGTGCAGCGCGGTCGGATGGAACTGGACGAACTCGAGGTCGGCGCACGCGACACCGGCTTTCAACGCGAGCGCGATGCCGTCGCCGGTCGAGAGCGTGGGGTTCGTGGTGACCGCGAAACATTGGCCGGCGCCGCCGGTCGCGAGCACGACATCGGTGGCCCGAACGAACTCCACCTGGTCGTCGGGCCGCAGCGCCAGGACACCCGCGCAGCGATCGCGCTCCACCAGGAGCTCGATCGCGAACCAGCCCTCCCGCACCTCGATCGCGTCACTGATGTTGACGGCCTCGACCAACGCGCGTTCGATCTCCGCGCCGGTTGCGTCGCCACCGGCGTGGACGACACGCGCGAGCGAGTGCCCGCCTTCCCGGGCGAGCAGGAGCTCGGGGCCCGCCGGCGACTGCTCGGTATCGAAGTGCGCGCCGAGCCGCGCGAGCTCGCGGACCCGGTCGGGACCCTCGGTGACGAGGACGCGCACCGCGTCGGAATCGCAGAGCCCGGCACCCGCGGTCAACGTGTCGACGAGGTGGAGATCGGGCGTGTCGGGCGCGGCCAGCGCGGCGGCCACTCCCCCCTGCGCGTAGCGCGTGGCGGAATGCGAGAGCTCACCTTTCGTGAGCACGAGCACCGACAGACCCCGCCGCGCCGCGTGGAGCGCGGTCGTCAGCCCCGCGACGCCACTCCCCAACACGAGGACGTCGTACACGCCGGTCAGCCTAGGTGGCGGGTCGGATGATCGCGCATCCACACGAGGTTCGAGCCGGCGCGTTGCACCGCCTCGTCCGCGTCGATGGGTCGGTTCGCCTCGTCGACGTGCACGATCCGCGGCGCGTACGCCGCGAGCTCGGCCTCGTCGTAGGACGCGTACGTGATCACGATGACGCGGTCGCCGGGCTGCACGAGCCGGGCCGCCGCGCCGTTCAGGATGACGTCGCCGGGACCGCCTTCCATCGCGTAGGTCTCGAACCGGGCGCCGTTGTCGATGTCGAGCACGGCCACCTGCTCGAACTCGCGGATGTCGGCCAGCTCCATCAGTTCCCGATCGAGCGTGATGGAACCGACGTAGTCTCGATTCGCGCCGGTGATCGTCGCCCGGTGGACTTTCGACTTCATCATCGTGCGATTCAATTCGGGGCTCCTGGTTGCGTACCGTCGGCACGGGTCATTCGGCGGCCGAGATCGGCGTGGACCCTGGCTCCGCGCACCGTGATCGTCACGTTGTCGATCAGCCGGGTCTCGCCGACGCGTGCCGCGAGGGCCACGAGCACCTCACCGTCGAGCTGGTCGACGGGCGTGAGCTCCGGCTTCGCCCGCGCTTCGACGTACTCCAGCGCGACCGAAGGTTCGCCCGCCACGAGGCCGCGCACGAGATCGACGAGCACCGACGCGTCGCGTTCGCCTGCCGCGACCGCGCCCGCCGCGGCTTCGAGCGCACGTGACAGCACGAGCGCGGCCCGGCGCTGATCGGAAGCGAGATAGGCATTGCGGCTCGACAGCGCGAGCCCGTCCGGCTCCCGAACGATCGGACAGCCGACGACGGCAACCGGCAGGTTCAGGTCTTCGACCAGGCGCTCGATCACCGCGAGTTGCTGCGCGTCCTTGCGGCCGAAATACGCCGAGCACGGCCCCGTGACCGCGAACAGCTTCGTCACGACCGTGGCGACACCGTCGAAATGGGTCGGGCGGGCGGCGCCGCAGAGATCGGCGGTGAGCCCGTCGACATGCACCGTGGTGAGCGGGCGTCCGCTCGGGTACATCTCCGCGACCGACGGGGCGAACACCGCGTCGACGCCTTCGGCTGCGCATTGGGCGAGGTCGCCGGAGAGGTCGCGCGGATACCGGTCGAGATCCTCGCCCGCGCCGAATTGCAGTGGGTTGACGAAGATGCTCACGACGACGAAATCGGACCCTTCCCGGGCCGCCCGCATCAGCGATCGGTGCCCTTCGTGCAAGAACCCCATCGTGGGCACGAGCGCGACCCGCAGGCCCCGGGAACGCGCGCGCTCGCACGCAGCGCGGAGGTCGGAAACGGTCTCGATATGCAGCATCGCTCGGCCTCGCTCGGTTCCGGCCTCTCGGGTCCGGACTGGCGGGTCTGACCCCCCGATCGTAGCGGCTGAAAATCGCCTTCCGCCAGGGCGGGGCGGAGCGGGGCGGCCGGTCAGTCGCCGGGGGGGTCCGGGTGCTGGCGGAGGTCGCCGAGGAGACGGTCGAGGCCGGTGTCGCGCCGACCCGTCAACCGGGCGGCCTCGCGCGCGAGCGCGCGGTAGGCATCGCGTTCCGCAGGGTCGAGGTCGCGCAGGTGTTGCTCGACGGTGGCGAGGTCGCCGCGTGCGACCGGGCCCGTGAGCGCGCCGGCCGGCCCGAGCTCGAAGGCGTTCTGCACCGAACCCATCACGAGCGGTGCGAAGGCCTCGAACGGCACCGCGCAGGTCGTCGCAAGCCGTTCGACCTGACCGAGCAACGCGACGAGATGATTCGAGGCGATGACCGCGGCGGCGTGGTAACGCCCGCGATCGGCGTCGGCGAGCTCGAAGGGACGCAGGCCCAACGACCGCGCGATGTCCGCGACCGCGGGATCTCCCGCGACGGCGGCCCACGCCCCCGGGAGACGCTCGAGGCCGACACTCGTCGACGGGAACGATTGCAACGGGTGCAACGCACCGACCCGCAGCCCGGTTCGCCGCTCGAGCAGCGCTCCGAACACGTCGAGGCCGCGCGACCCCGCGAGATGCACGACGAGTGCACCGGGTTCGATCGCGGGCTCCGCCGTGAGGAGCACCTGCTCGATCGCCCGGTCGGGCGTCGCGACCAATACGAGGTCGGCGCCGCGCGCGACTTCCGACACGAGCGCGCCGTGCGACGCGAGGCACGCGGCCGCGGATGCGGTCGAGGGTGCGTCCGGGGCCCGACCCGCGACTCCGACGACCGTCCAGCCCTGCTCCATGAGGCCGAGCGCGACGGTGGTTCCCGCGCGGCCGGGGCCGATCAGGGCGACGGTGCGCTGTTGTTCCGCCATGGAAGGCTCAAGGTTACCGCCGCTTCGGTGACGCCTTCCCACGTGCCGGAGGCGTCGACCAGATCGGGCGCGACGTCGCGTAGCGGCGCCAATACGAAGCCCCGTTCCCGCATGCGGGGATGTGGCAGCGTGAGATCGGGGTCGTCCATGCGGACCTCGTCGTACATCAACACGTCGACGTCCAACGTGCGCGGTCCCCAGCGCTCGACCCGGACTCGGTGCGCGTCGCGCTCGATCCGCTGCGCGAGCGCCAGCAACGCGTGTGGTTCGAGCGCGGTGTCGAGCGCAACCACCGCGTTCAGGTACGTGTCCTGGGGCGGACCACCGACCGGCGCCGTCTCGTACACCCGCGAGACGGCGACGAGATCGACATCACCGGACGCGGCGAGCGCATCAACTGCAAATTGCAGATGTGCGAACCGGTCGCCGAGATTCGAACCCAGGGCGAGGTAGGAGCGACTCACCGCTCACGGCTCGTGCTCATCGCTCGACGCGTACGGCGACGTGGTCGACGAGCGCGCTCACGGGCGGACGCAACTTGCGCACTTCGACGATCACGCCGGCCACGCGCGGATCGGCCCGGCACACTTCCGCGATGCGGGTCGCGAGGCGTTCGAGCAGCTGGTAGTGGTCCGATGCCACGACCCGCCGGACCGACTCACACACCGCGCCGTAGTCGACGGTGTCTTCGAGATCGTCGCTCGCGCCCGCGGTCGAGACGTCGACATGCAATTCGATGTCGATCTCGAACGGTTGCGGGCGCACCTGCTCCTCGGGCAGGACACCGTGCACGCCCATCTCGCGCAGGCCGGAAATGAGGATGCGATCCACGGCTCGACGCTAGTCGCGTGATAGTCCGGTGGTATGCGGCGCACGAAGATCGTCGCGACGGTCGGCCCCGCCACGTCGCTTCCCGAGACCATGCGCGCCCTCCTCGACGCCGGGGCCGACGTCGTCCGCCTGAACGCCGCGCACGCAAGCGGCGACGTGCACAGGCACCACGCGGCAATGGCCCGCGAGATCGCGGCGGAGCTCGGCCGCGCGGTCGGCGTGCTCATCGACCTTCCGGGACCGAAGATGCGCACGGGCCCGATCGTCGACGACGAGATCCAACTCCTCCAAGACCACGAGCTCACGTTGACATCGGCTGCAGTCGTCGGCGACGCGCAGCGCGTCTCGACGACCCTGCCCGAGCTCGCGAAGTGGGTCACCCCCGGCGACGACATCTTCCTCGCCGACGGCGCCATCGTCCTGCGCGTCGACCGGATCGACGGCGGTGACGTCGTGTGTGAGGTCGTACGCGGTGGCATCCTGCGGTCGCGCAAGGGTATGCACGTGCCGCGCGCCGAAGCGCACGTCGAGTCCTTCACCGAAACCGACGCCACCGCACTCCGGATGGCCGTCGGGATCAAGGCCGACTTCGTCGGCTTGTCGTTCGTGCGGCGCCCGGAGGACATCGAGGCGGTGCGGGCCCGGCTGCCCAAGCGCGGTCACCGGCCGATGCTGGTCGCCAAGATCGAGACCGCGGTGGCGCTCGACCATCTCCCGGGCATCGTCGGCGCGGCCGACGCGGTCATGGTCGCCCGCGGCGACCTCGGCATCCAGGTCCCGGCCCGGCGCGTTCCGCTGATCCAAAAGGAGATCATCCGGTTCTGCAACATGGCCGGCAAGCCGGTCATCACCGCGACGCAGATGCTCGAGTCGATGACCCGCTCACCGCTGCCCACGCGGGCCGAGGTGAACGACGTGGCCAACGCCGTCCTTGACGGCACCGACGCACTCATGCTGTCGGAGGAGACCGCGATCGGCGAATACCCCGCCGACACCGTGCGCACGATGAGCGACGTTGCGGAAGCCGCCGAGGGCTGGCCGCACACGCGCACGACGCCGTCCGGCGCGGCCGCGGCGCTCGACGACGACCGGGTCGCGTGGGCCGTCGCCCACGCGTCGGTTCAGGCCGCCGAGGATCTCGGCGTCGCGGCCATCGTCTGCCCGACCCAGAGCGGGACCACGGCCCGCCGGGTCGCTGCGTTCCGGCCCGCCGTCCCGATCGCCGGCATCTCCGAGCAGCCGGAGATCCTCGGTCGCTTGTGCCTGGTCTGGGGCGTGCAACCCCTGCGGGCCGCCGACCTCGAGGGCCCCGACGGACTTCGCCACGCGGTGAAGGCCGCGCGCGACAGCGAAATCGCGCACAAAGGTGATCTGGTCGCGATCGTCTCCGCGTCCCCCGGCAAGCGCGCCGGCGCAACCGACACCGTCCGCATCGTCCGCATCTAACCCCGAATCCACCAACAGTCGGCAGCATTTCCGGGCCTCAGAGCGCGTTTCCCTGCCAACAGTTGGAGGTATTTCTGGGCCTCAGAGCGCGTTTCCCTGCCAACAGTTGGAGGTATTTCTGGGCCTCAGAGCGCGTTTCCCTGCCAACAGTTGGAGGTATTTCTGGGCCTCAGAGCGCGTTTCCCTGCCAACAGTTGGGGGTTTTTCCGGGCCGCAGAGCGCGTTTCCCTGCCAACAGTTGGGGGTTAGAGGAGATCGTTGAGGGTGACCGCGACGATCTCGCTGTCCGGATGCTCCGAGGCTGCGCGACGTCAGCTTCTCGATCACCGAGACGGCGTGCGGGCCGTGTTCTACGAGCCCCGACACCAGCAGGTACCCGGCGAGAACACCGAGCACCCGGTCGCCGAACTCCTCGTTGTGCACGTAGATACGTTCCGCAGGGTCGTCGAGCAGCTTCGTGATGGCGCCGTAGATCGACGAAAGGCGCGAGACCAGTTCGTCGTGCGAGCCGAGCGGCACGTGCACATAGGCCACGCCCGCTTCGTCGTACGCGTGCAGGTTGTGCGGTGAGTCGAGTAGTGAGACGACATGGGTGAAGCCGTTGACGTTCAACCAGATCAACTCTTCTTGGCGCCGAACCTTGCGGTGACTGCGGGCGAATCCACCGGGGCGTTCGCCGGCGCCGAGGCGGTCCTTGATCACCCAGGTGAAGTAGCGGGGCTGCAATCCCTGCGCCCAGCGGCCGCGTAGTCCTCCGGTGCTCACGCCGCCACCCCTTCGGGAGTCGCGCGTTCCATCGTCTCGAGCAGCTCGACCGCGCGACGGGACGCGGCGACGTCGTGCACGCGCACGAGCGCGGCGCCCCGCTCGAAGCACCACACCGTCGTCGCGAGCGTCGCATCATCTCGACCGGCACGGTCGTCGGCTCCGGCGATACGCACGAGGAACGACTTACGCGATGTCCCGACGAGGAGCGGCATCCCGATGCGGGCCGCGAGCTCCGGCAACTCCCGCAACAGCGCGACATTGTGCTCTGCCGTCTTGGCGAAGCCGATACCGGGATCGGCGAGCAGCGCGCGAGCATCGATACCGGCGCCGGTCGCGCGTTCAACGCGCGCGCTGAGCTCATCGGCGACCTCGCGTACGACGTCGACGTAGTGGGCATCTTGTTGCATCGTGCGCGGTGTGCCCCGCGTGTGCATCACGACGTACGCGGCACCCGCGTCGGCGACGACACGGAGCAGGTCGGGATCGGCCGTTCCGCCGGAAACGTCGTTGACCATCGCCGCGCCCGCCTCGAGCGCGGCGCGGGCGACGACCGCCTTGGTCGTGTCGATGCTCACCGGAACCGGGGTCTGCGTCGCGAGAGCCCGCACCACGGGCACGACGCGGCGGAGCTCCTCGTCGGCGTCGACCGGTTCCGCGCCCGGGCGGGTCGACTCGCCGCCGACATCGATCACGGCCGCGCCGGTGCCGGCCAACGCCAGACCGTGGGCGATCGCGGCGTGCGCGTCGAGGTAGGAGCCGCCGTCCGAGAACGAATCGGGAGTGACGTTGACGACGCCCATCAACCCTCGTCGTGGGAGATCGGCGACGAGCAGACGGGGTGCGGCGGTCACGGCCGGAGGATAGCGAACCGATCAGGAACGGCCGACGGAAGGGCCGATAAGCGACATCACCTCGGCTCGGGTCGCGGCGTTGTCCTTGAACAGGCCGCGTACGGCCGAGGTGAGGGTGAGCGTTCCGGGCTTGCGCACACCCCGCATCGACATGCACAGGTGCTCGGCTTCGATCATCACGAACGCGCCCCGAGGCTGGAGGACGTCGACGATCGCGTCGGCGATCTGGCTGGTCAGCCGCTCCTGGACCTGCGGGCGCTTGGCGAAACCGTCGACCAGCCGGGCCAGCTTGGACAGCCCGGTGATCCGCCCGTCTTCTCCGGGGATGTACGCGACGTGCGCACGGCCGTGGAAGGGGGCGAGGTGGTGCTCGCACATCGAATAGAGCGCGATGTCCCGCACGAGGACCATCTCGTCGTGGTTGGCCTCGAAGGTGACGGTGAGGTGCCGCGACGGATCCTCGTGCAGTCCGCTGAAGACCTCCGCGAACATTTCCGCGACGCGTCGCGGCGTGCGCACCAGCCCGTCGCGATCGGGATCCTCGCCGATCGCGAGGAGGATCTCGCGCACGGCCTTCTGGGCGCGGTCGAGGTCGACTCCCGAAGGCGGCGTTTCGGCGGTCATGTGAACTTCGGTTCTATTGCGCCGGTGAACTCGGCGATGAACGGCAGGTTGCGATACCGCTCGTCGACGTCGAGCCCGTATCCGATGACGAAGTCGGGCGGGATCCGAAAACCCACATACTTCAGATCGGATTCGATCTTCTGCAGCCCTTCTTTGACCAACAGGGCGCAGACTTCGAGCGACGCCGGGCCCCGCGCTTTCAAGTTCTTGCGCAGATACGCGAGCGTGAGGCCCGAGTCGACGATGTCCTCGACGATCAAGACGTGCCGGTCGGTGAGATCCAGATCGAGGTCCTTCATGATGCGCACGACCCCGCTCGTGCGCGTCGCCGAGCCGTACGACGACACCGCCATGAAGTCGAACTCGACCGGCAGGTCGATCGCGCGCGCGAGATCCGCCATGAACATGAACGCGCCCTTGAGGATGCCGACGAGAAGGGGCGGGTGATCGTCGTAGTCGGCCGCGATCTCCTTGCCGAGATCGCGGATGCGTTGTTGCAGCTCTTGCTCGTCGACGACGATCCGACCGATGTTCGCGTCTTTCATACTGCAGCGGGCTCCGCGCTCAGCCAGAGGAAACGCCGGGTACCGGCCGTGACCCGGACGCGGTGGTCGATACGGTAACCGACGACCCACACGGCCTCGTCCCCCGCGACGACGGGCGCGGCGGGCCGCAGGGTTGCCGCGACTCCGGCCTCCGCCAGCGCGTCGTGCACGAGCTTCGACCCACTTCGCCCGAGCGGACGGAACCTCTCCCCCGGCGCAGGCGCGCGCACCGTCACGGTGGCAGGGACGCGATCCGCGTCGCACACCGCCCGCTCCCGACCGTCGGGCCACGCTGCCGGCGGTCCGTGTTCGATCCAGGCCTCGATCTCCACCCCGGCGTAGCGGGCCCGGCCCGGGACCTCGAGCGTCACCGGTTCGAGCGGCCGCCCCGCATCGACGCCGCCGCCGGCCCCAACCCCGACACGCACCAGCCGGCCGGTGACGCGCTCGACCCGATCGCCCCCGGGGAGCTCCGCGGCGCGCACTTCGCCACGCGCAACGGCGAGCACGCGCTCGACCGTGGCGACCGACGGCGGCGCGGGCGCGGCGAGCCAACCGCGGATCACGCGCCGGGCGAGCGCGCGCGGCAGCGCAGTCAACGACGCAGCATCGTCGGGCTCGTGCTGCGCGGCCAGGGTTTCGAGGAGCGCGTCGTCGTCGCGCAAGAGCTCGGCTTGGCGCGCGAGGACCTCGACCAGATCGCGGTCGGCGCCGCGTTCGAGGCGCGGGATCACTTCCCGGCGCAGCCAGACCCGCCGGTGATGCATCTCGTCGTTCATCGGGTCGTGCACAGGCGCGAGTCCGAGGCGGAAGCAGAGCTCGTGCGTTTCGCGGCGGCGGACATCGAGCAGCGGGCGCCGGATGAATCCGCGCTTGGCCGCCATACCCGCCAGCCCGGTCGTGCCCGCACCGCGCAGCATCTGCAGGAGGACGGTCTCGGCCTGGTCGTCGCGGGTGTGCCCGACGAGGATCGCGCCGGCGCAGACTTCGGCGCGTACGCGTTCCAGGGCGGCATAGCGCGCGTCACGTGCCCGGGCCTCGAGGTTCGGCCCGCGCGGCACGTTCACACGCTCCACGCGCACCGAAGCGCCGAAGCGGCGCGCGGCCTGCGCGACGATCGCGGCGTCGCGGCCGGTACCCGACCGCAACCCGTGGTCGACATACACGGCGTGCACGTCGAGTCCGTGCCGGCACGCCAGTACGAGCAGCGCCAGGGAGTCGGGCCCGCCGCTGCATCCGACGACGACCGCCGCGCCGGGCGCGAGATCGTCGAGTGCGGCGGCGGTGGGATTCACACGCGTGCGGCGTCGACTCGGTTGAGCCAACGGGCGGGCTCGGTCAGCTCCTGCAGCGTGGGGAGATTCTCCGGCGTGCGCCAAACCGCGTCGAAGGCCGAACGCCCGCCGACCTCGTAAACGCCGCGCACGAACCGCTCACCGACCTCGTACTGACGCATCTTCTGTTCGATGCCGAGCAACTTCTGCAGCGCGCCGGCGATGCCGCCGATCTTGCGGCGCTGGGAGAGCACGCGCGACATGCGCTCCTGCCCGGCGACGTGCTCGCGACCGAGATCGTCCATCACAACGTTGCCGTGACCCTCGAGCACCGACATCAGCGCCTGCACCTGCGCGAGCACGTCGCGCTGCGCGGGGGTCGCGAACAGCCCCACGAGACCCCCGTCGTCGAGTGGATTGCGCCCGGCGCGCACTTCGTCGACCGCGCTCGAGATCGCGTGCAACATCGCTCGCGGATCGGGATCGACGAGCTCCAGCATCTGGCGCACGAGACCGAGGAAGTACTCGCGCATCCACGGAACCCCCGTGAACTGTGCCCGGTGCGTCACCTCGTGGATCGCGATCCACAGCCGGAAGTCGATCGGCCGGAAGGCGAACCGCTTCTCGAGCGACAAGATATTGGCGCCGACGTAGTACACCGCGTCGGTGGTGAGCCCGCTGCCGGGCGTCTCGTCGGGCACGAGCAGGTCGTACTGCCCGAGCACACGTTGGGCGAGGTACCCGAGCAACCCGCCCATCTCGGTGGCGGCGACGCGCCGGCTGACCGGAGCCAGCGGGTTGTGCACCATGCGCGCGCCGAAGCGCTGCATCAACGGATCGAGGAGCGATCGCATCGACGCGATGTTCGACTCCACCCAGTCGCGCCGGTCGAGCACGCGCGCCGACGCGTGCCCGGGCGCGCGCAGACCCGTGTAGCCCTCGACGAGATCCTCGGCGCGAACCGTGAGGACGTCGAAGTCGACCTGCAGCGAAGCGGCCAGGTAGGAGTCGGCCAGCGGGTCGCGGCCGGCGACGAACCGGGCGACGCGACGGGCAGTGGCCCAGTCGACGGGATCGGGCACCCGCCCTCCACCGTCGCCGGGATCGCTCACTTGCGGGGGCGACCCTTGGTCTCGAGCCGTCCCACCTTCATCCAGTAGCCGACCGCGAGCTGTGCGATGACGCCCATGAAGCCAATCGCGAGGAGCGGCGAGATCCAATAGAACCAGAGCTTGCCGCCGCTGTGGTCGGCGAACACGTAGACGCCGAGCGTCAGCCCGACGAGTCCCAGGACCAATCCGATGATGATCGCACTGATGGTGGTGGCCCTCACCATGCCTCCTCGAGCTGCAGTTCCGTCATCGTAGAAGCTCCGGCGGGCCGCCGGTCACTCGGGCTGACGGTCACTCGGGGGAGGAGTCGGCCTCGACGATCCCGAGCGCCTCGGCGATGCGGGACTTGAGCTCGGCGGGGACGTCCTCGTGGCACTTCGACACGACCACCCGCCGGAGGTCGAGCTCGAACGTGAACCCCTCCGCGCACGGGGGACACTCGTCGAGATGGCGGGTGATCGCCCGCCGCTTCCAGACCGTCAGCTCCCCGTCGAGATACTCGTAGACGCGCAAATGTGCTTGCCCACAGTCCATGGCCCCCGTCACCCCCCGGTCGCCGACTCGACCCGTGGCCGAAGGTTGTTGCGCTCGGCGTAGTCCCACAATTGCTTCTGCAACGCTCGCCGCCCCCGGTGGATGCGGCTCATGACCGTGCCGATCGGCACATCGAGTATGTCGGCGATCTCCTTGTAGGAGAAGCCTTCGACATCGGCGAGGATCACGGCCATCCGGAACTGCTCGGGGATCGACTCGAGCGCCTCTTTCACCTCGGAGTCGGGGATGCCCTCCAGCACCTCCGCCTCCGGAGTGCGCGTGGCCTCGGCGGCCTCGAGCCCACCGAGACGCTTGAAGATGTAGAAGTCCTCGACGTCGTCGAGGTCGACCTGTTCGGGCCGGCGCTTCTTCGCGCGGTACTGGTTGATGAAGGTGTTCGTGAGGATCTTGTAGAGCCACGCCTTCAGGTTCGTGCCCTCGTGAAAGCCCTCGAACCCGCGGTACGCACGCAGGAAGGTCTCCTGTACGAGATCCTCGGCGTCGCTCGGGTTGCGCGTCATGCGCAGCGCGGCCGCGTAGAGGGCCGACATGAACGGCATCGCCTGATCTGCGAACCCAGCCGGGTCGGCCATGCCAGCAGGGTACCCGGCCGTCGTGCCGGTTCGGCCCCTGGCCTGGACCGCCGCTTCCCCGGGCCCCGTCACTTGGACACGCCCGAGCTGAGGTCGTAGATCGTGGTGCCGCCCACGGTCTGGGCTTCGAAGTGGCTCTCGACCCACGACGTGATCGCGCTCGACGTGGTCGACGTGCCGGCCGCACCGCCGCGGACCGCCGCCGCCGGCTCCCGATGCGATGAAGTAGTGGACGTCACCGGCCTTCACGTACTGCTCGAACTGGGCCAGCGTCGGCGTCGGGTCGGTGCCGTTGAACCCGCCGATCGCCATGACCGCATGACCCGAGGCCAGCTGGTAACCCGCGGCGTTGTCGGCGCCGATCGCGGCCGCCGTCCAGCGGTAGCCGGCGCTCGTGTCGAACAAGCGGGTGACGGCCGCGCTCGGGTTCGACCCGTTGAGCAGACCGCCGATGCCGCCACCACCACCGAACGCGGGACGGGTTCCACCGCCGGCGCCACCGGGGAACGGGGCGCCGCCCGGGCCGCCGAACCCGCCCGCCGGGAGAGCGCCGTTCGGCACACCGCCGTTCGGGATCCCGCCGTTCGGGATCCCGCCGTTCGGGATCCCGCGCGCGCCGGCGCGGGCGCCGAAGCCGCCCCGACCACCGCGACCCGCCGCCGCACCCGCCGGACCGGCGGTCGGCAGGGAGCCGCTGTGCGGTTGGTCGACCGTCGACAACGTGTATGCGGCGGGTGCGGCGAGGCCGAGCGTCACGCCCGCCACCGCGAGCGCCACGCCCACGCGTCCGCGCCGGCCGGGCACGAGCGCGACGCCGACCGCGGCCGCGAGCCCGCCGATCAGGACCACGGAACGCAGCAGCGGGAACCATGCGGGCGTGCGGTGCAAGAGCACGTACGTCCAGAGCGCGGTCACCGCGAGCGTGAGACCGAGGATGACGCGCGCCGGCGGGTGATCGCGGCGCGCCCAGAACGTGGTCGCGCCGATCCCGACGATCGCACCGATCGCAGGTGCGAGCGCAACCGAGTAGTACTCGTGGATGATTCCCTGACCCAGCGAGAACGCGAGGCCGGTGATCACCAGCCAGCCGCCCCACAACCCGAGCGCGGCACGCGTGCGATCGGTGCGGGCGCGCGTCGCAGTGACGACCAAGCCCGCGACGAGGAGGATCAGGGCCGCGGGCAGGAGCCAGGAGATCTGGCCGCCGAACTGCGCGTTGAACATGCCGCGTGATGCCGGTCGCGCCCCATTGACCCGTGCCGGTCGGCGCGCCGCCGACGCTGCCGGACTCGTTGCCGGTCAGGCGACCGAAGCCGTTGTAGCCGAAGAGCACGTTCCAGAAGCTGTTGTTCTGCGATCCGCCGATATAGGGACGGCTCGACGCCGGCCACACGGACACGACCGCGACCCACCAGCCTCCGGCCGCCAGGGTGGTGAGACCGAGCACCACGATGTCGACGGCGCGCCGGGCGAGTCTCGGCGGACCGGCGAGCAGATAGACGAGCCCGAAGGCGGGCAGCACGAGGAACGCCTGTAACTCCTTGGCCAAGAAGCCGAATCCGACGAGCGCACCCGTCGCGACGATCCAACGCATGCGACCGTGTTCGAGCGCGCGGGTCATGGTGTAGGCACCGGCGACGAGCAGCAGCACGAGCAGCGCGTCGGGATTGTTGAAACGGAACATCAACGCGGCGACGGGCGTGAGCGCGAAGACCGTGCCCGCGATGAGCGCCGCGGCCGGCGAGAACCAACGCTTGACGGTCGCGAAGAGCACGCCGACCGCGGCGACTCCTTCGAGGGCCTGCGGAACGAGGACGCTCCACGCGTTGACACCGAAGATCCGTCCCGACACCTCCATGACCCAAAGCGATGCCGGCGTCTTGTCGACCGTGATGAAGTTCGAGGCGTCCGTCGAGCCGAAGAAGAAGGCCTTCCAGCTCTTGGTACCCGCCTGCACCGCGGCCGAGTAGTACGAGTTCGCCCAGCCCGACGCGCCCAGATCCCACAGGTACAGCGCGGCGGTCACGCACACGAGGGTCACCAGCGCGGGCCGGACCCATGCGGGGTCGGTGTCCGGCCCGCGCCACAGCCGTGCGACGCGCGATCGGCGCCGCTCGGGAGGCAACGGCGCCGACGGATCGAACGCGGGCGGGTCGTCGACTCGAGGTGGGCTCAGTGTGGTCATGCGCCGGACTCCTTCGGGACGTACCGGATGGGAACGGGTCCGGGTCGGGCGGACTCGCAACGGGCGGGATCGTTGGGAACGACTTCGAACGAGACCGTGTTGTCGAACACCACACGGTCGAGCAGCACGAACTGCCCGAGCCAGAGCGCGCCGAACACGCCGAGGTTGGCGAACGGGAGCGCGATCGACCGGGCCGAGATCGACCACCGCGTCGTCGCCGACGCGACCATCGAGACTGCGATCGTCGACGCGACCAGACCCGCGAGCGAAAGCGTCCAGAACGGCAGGATCTCGCGCCCGACGCTGCTCCGCCCGGTTCGCCCCCACACCCAGCGCCGGTTGGCGAAATACGACGGTGCGATTCCGCAGCACACGGCGACGACGTTGGCCGGCCCGGCCGGCACACCCGCACCGAGCGCCAACGTCACCAGGACAGCGGCGCTCAGCAGGGTCGTGCCGACCGAGACGACAAGGCAGCGGGACAGGCGCTGCACGATGGGCTGCGACGGCGCGACTGTCACTGCGAGCTCCGAGCAGGCGTCACCGCGAGATCCGCGCAGGCGTCACCACGAGCTCCGAGCACGACGAACCGCACACCGGCGGCCAACGACCACGAGCAGACGAGAACCACGACCTGCACGGCGAAGTTCGTCGTCACCGCGTCGACACACGCGAGCGCCGCACTCGTCGCCGCGATCGACGCGCCGTAGAGCGCAACGGTTCGGGCCCATCGCGGTCGCGACCGGCGCTCGGTGTAGCGAGCGTTCGCCCAGGCGTTGGCCACGAAGGTTGCCGTGACCGCGAGGAAGTTGGCAGCGACCGAACCGAGCGCGCCGTGAGCCGCGAGAAACAGCGCGAGCGACACGGCGGTACTGGTCGCCCCGATGAGCGAGAACGAGACGAAGCGCCGGCCGAAGTCGTTCGCCAACGGGGCGCGCGCGGCCGAGCCGAGATCGACCCGTCCCCTTCCCCTCGCGAACCGCACGATCATGCGAGCGGTGCCCTTGAGGTCGCCGATGGCGGTCGACACCACGTTGACCCGGCTGTCGGTGTCGTCGACCCAGTCGACCGGCACCTCGTGGATGCGCAGCCCGTTGCGCTCGGCCAGGAGCAGGAGCTCGGTATCGAAGAACCAGCCGTCGTCCTCGATCTCGGGAACGATCCGGCGCGCGACTTCGGAACGAACCGCCTTGAACCCACATTGAGCGTCGCGTACTCGCGTGGCGAGAGCCGCGCGCAAGATGAGGTTGTAGGTCCGGGAGATCAGCTCGCGCTGCGGATGCCGCGCGACATGCGCCCCGGGCGCGAGTCGCGATCCGATGGCGACGTCCGAGTGGCCCGAGACGAGCGGAGCCACGAGCGGTAGGAGCGCGTCGAGATCGGTCGAGAGGTCGACGTCCATGTACGCGACGACGTCGGCGTCGCTCGCGGTCCACGCCCGGCGCAACGCGAGGCCGCGGCCCTTCCGGTCGAGGTGCACGGCGCGTACCCCGATGAGCGTCCGCGCGAGCCACTCGGCCTGCGCCCAGGTGTGATCGGTCGAGGCGTTGTCGACGATCGTGATTCGCCACGAGAACGGGAAGTCGCCGCTCAAGAACCCATGGAGCCGCCGGACACTCGGCTCCAGCGCGCGCTCCTCGTTGAAGACGGGCACGACGATGTCGACCACCGGCTTCCCGGGCCTCCGCGGGGACGCGACGCCCACGGAATCCTCGGCGGGAGGCGGCATCGGGGCGATCCGGAGTTCTCGCATTCGCCGACGATCGTCGAGCCAGGTACACCCGATCTTGGAAGGAGACAAGAATCGGGTGAGAAGGAGAGAGCGGGGCTCGGGCCACCATTTCTGCCCATCAACCACCCAAACCCTGATCCTGAGTACGTTTCGGCCGAATCAGACGGTTGATGCGGGCAGTTCACCGGACGCCGCTCATCGTTCTGGGAGGCACCGTGAAAGCGCTCGCACGCAGACGTCCAAGCGGGGCCGCACGACGCAGGGGCGTCGGAGCGGCAGCTTTCACGGCGATCGCCACCGCCGTCGTCGTCGCCACCGCGATACCGGCGTGGGCGCACCACCCGATCCTGGCCGGCCAATCCGTGTGCTCCGACGGGGTCCACGTGGTCACGTGGTCGATCGGCAACAGCGAGATCAACAAGACGATGCACATCGACAGCGCCACTTCCATGCTCGGCGCGCAGGCCTACGCCGTTACCGGCTACACCGCGACGGTTGGGGCGAGCGGAACGACTTCGGCACACACCACCGTGCCCGGCGGGTCGACCGGGAGCGTCTCCCTCAGTGTGCACGTGACGTGGTCCGACACGTTCCAATCGACGTTTTCGACTTCGGTCTGGCTCTCGTCGACGTGCCCCGGATCAACCACGACGACGAGCACCAGCACATCGACGAGCACCAGCACGAGCACATCGACGAGCACATCCACGAGCACCAGCACGTCGACGTCGACCACGACGTCGACCGTCCCGCCGACGAGCACCACCGGGGCGTCGTCGACGACGATCGAGACCAGCACCACCGAAGCGCCGACGACCACCATCGTCACGAACACGACCGTCGCTCGGTCGACGACGTCGTCGAGTACCCCCGTCGTGACCGAGGGGTCGGTGGCGCAGCGCACGACCACCAGCGCACCGACGGTCTCGTCCTCGACGGGTGTGACGGCCGGCGCCGGCCCTCGGACGGGCTCGCTCCCGTTCACCGGCGGCTCCGACAACGGCCCGATCTTCGGTTTGACATCGTTGGCGGCCGGGGCGTTGGCACTGGCATGGGCACACCGCAAGAAGTCGACCCGCGACGCGTAGAGCCCACATCCGCTGCTCGTGAGCCACGCGGGCATCTGCGGGCGCAGACGTTCGCCGGACCCACCGACGACGAACCGCCCGGCGCGGACAATGCCCCCGTCGCCGTTCGATGCTCGCGATCGGTGCACGGCGTCTACGTTCGTTGGCGACGGGGAACGAATCGGGCGAGACGAGGCGGACACGACATGAACGGGCAGTCGCCGATCGGGGTCGTGGTGGTGGGCACCGGGTTCGGGTGCCTCACCCACGTGCGGGCGTTGCGCGCCGCGGGCTTCGAGGTCGACACGCTCGTCGGCCGCGATCCCGACAAGACGGCCGCGCGCGCCGCGCGCTTCGAGATCGCGCACGCGTCGACGAGCCTCGCCGAGGCCATGGCGCGACCCGGAGTCGCCGCGGTCACCATCGCCACCCCGCCTCACACCCACGGCCCGCTCGTTTCGGAGGCGCTACGAGCCGGCAAGCACGTGTTGTGCGAGAAGCCGTTCGCGCGCGACGCGGCCGAAGCGCGCGTCTTGCTGGCGGCGGCCGAGCAGGCCGGGGTCGTGCACATGCTCGGCACCGAGTTCCGCTTCGCACCGGGTCAAGCGCTCCTCACGCGGTCGTGCGCGGCGGCGATATCGGCGAACCTCGTCTCGCCACCCACGTGTTGCACATCCCGCTGCTCGCCGATCCCCACGCCGAAGTGCCGCCGTGGTGGACCGACGCCGCCCAAGGCGGCGGATGGCTCGGCGCGCACGCGTCGCACGTGATCGATCAGATCCACACGACCCTCGGCCCCATCGAGAGCGTCAGCGCGAGCCTGCCGAACGTGGGCGGTCACGCGTGGACCGCCGAAGACGCGTACCTCGTGCACTTCCGCACGCGAAGCGGTTGCGTCGGGGTGATGCAGAGCGTCGCGAGCGACCGGGGCCCAATGTTGTTCGCCACGCGCGTCGCGGGAACCCGCGGCACGGCGTGGGCCGAGGGTGATCGCGTCCGGATCGCCGATGCCGACGGGACGCGCGACATCGCGATCCCGGCCGATCTCGCCGTCGGGCCCGCCGACCCGCCGCCCGCCGATCTCCTCGTCAGCGCCTACGACCTCCTGCATTCGACCGGTATCGACGTCGGGCCGTACACACGCCTCGCCGGGGAGTTCCGCACCCGCATCGAAGGCGGGACCGCATCCGTCGACCCCGCGCCCGCCACCTTCGCCGACGGCGTCGCGACGATGGAGGTAATGGATGCGATCCGCGTGTCGGCACGCACCGGCAACTCCGTGACGGTGTCGCGCTAGCTGTCCCGCCGTATCGTCAGCGCCGGCCGCGCTGCATCTCCGCGCGCATGAGGCTGTGGATGCGCGCCCGTGGCGCGCGGCGCGGTGGCGGGCGCGTGCCACTCACGAGGAGGCGCCAGACCCGACCGCGGTGCGGACGGAACGGCTCGAGCAACTCCAGCATGCGCGTGTCGTCGGCTCGCGGCTCGCCCGCGAGCGCGTGGCCGACATGACCGGGCAGGTGCCAATCCCCGACGGGCACCGCGTCGGCGTCGCCCGCGGCGAAGTGCATGACGAGCGCGGTCGTCCACGGCCCGATCCCGCGCAGACCGAGCAGACGGCGTTCGACGACCGTGTCGCCGGCCGCGGTCGCGCGTGCGAGCGCCGGCGCGTCGGCGGCGATGCGTCGCATGGTCTCCGACCGGCGCCCTTCGATCCCCACCTGACGCCACTCCCAATCCGGGAGTTCAGCCACGACCTGTCGCGACGGCGGCAGCACGAGATGGCGGTCGCCGGGCGCGGGCGAACCGTGCCGCCGGACCAGGGCCCGCCAGGAGCGCCGGGCCTCGATCGTCGTCACCCGCTGCTCGACCGTGGTGGCGAGCGCGAGGTCGTACACGGCTCCGAGGCGAATGATCCGCATGCCTCGCAGCTGCCGCTGCAAGGTCGCGACGATCGGGTGCGCGGGCGCGAAGCCGGCGGATGCGTCGCGCAGGCCCGCGATATCGGCGGCATGTTCTACGACCCATGCGCGTCCGGGACCCCACGCCTTCACGTTCACCACGGCCTGGATCGCATCCGCGTGCATCGAGAACGTGACCGGCCCGTCGGGCGTGTGCATCGCGTGCATCCAGTCGGTGCCGGTGAGTCGGCTCGACGGATCGTTCCGGCCCCGCATCACCGGACCGAACGTGAGTCCTACGTCGAGCGGCTCGGGACACGCCAACGTCCGGCTCGCGACCCGCACCGCCCGATCATACGAAGTCACAGGTGCTCAGGTGCCTTTGCAGAACCCCGACGCGTCGGCTTTCGTCGTGCCGTCGGCGCACAAGACGTCGGGATTGTCGTGCGAGAACACGCCGGCCGGGCTTTCCCAACCCGGCACCACCCACGCGTGCACCATCCAGGTCGTACGGCGCATGAAGAGACCGTGTACCTGGGCGCATTGCGACGTCGTCACGCTCGAATCGGCCGGGAACGGAACGGCGATCTTGCCCCCAGTGAAGATGACACACGTATTCGTATGACGATGCCAATGGTCGTTCGGACCCGCGAAGCCCTCGGGGGGATTCACATCCGATGACAGGTACATCACCCCGATGATCTTGGATGTCGGGTTGGTCCCGTCGTAGATATACGAACCGGGATTCGCCGGATCGAACTTCGCGAGCGCGCCACTCAGGCTGATGTAGTGCGCGCCGGTCAAAGGCGAGAAGGCCCCGGCCACGATCATGCCCGCCTTCTGCGCGTCCGCGACCGTCGGATACCGGAGTGCCGCGGTACGCGCCTCGACCAGCTGCTGGGCGAGCAACGCGTGGGTCGCAACGTCGAGCGGCTTGTCGGGAATCGCCAGTTCCTTGGCCTCGTCGATGTTGCACGAACCCGCCGCCGCGCCCGGTATACAGCTCGGGACGGCCGCCGCCTTCTTCGCCACCTCGGCGGCGGCAACGGGCACGGTGCGCACGACCGTCGTCGTCTTGGTGTTCGACGACCCGACGGCGTACGCGGTCGCCGCGGTGGCCACGACGAGCGCTACCGCAGCAGCCGCCGCCACCAGCGCGGTGGCGCCGGCTTGGTTGATCGGAGCCGAGCGTCTGCATGGTCCCCCCCACGCCGAACTGACCGAGGAGTGAGCGTACGCCAGATCGTCGGTCGTCGCGCTGACGACGTCGTGCCCGTTCCGCCGCGAGCGGGCACCTGATAACTGAACTGTCCTACTGTCGAGCGCAGTTCGGGACTTGGGAGGACCTATGCCGTTGTTCGGGCGTCGTCGAGATGGGTCGACCGGCGGGGCTCGCGCCGACGAATCCGGCTTCGCCGACGCGGCGGCCGCGCACGGCTTCGAACCCCTGTCGGGCGCGGTGTTCGACCAGCCGCTCGAGAACGCGGTCCGCGAGACCGCCCGGGTCTTGCACGGGACGTCGCCGGAGAACTTGCCCGGCGTTGGCAGCCAGCCCCGTCACCTCGCGATGAACTTCCACGACGCCTTCCGCGCCAACCGCGACGGCCGGGCGATCGTCGTGACCAACGGCGCGATCAACGTCAATCCCGGCCTCGTCGGAACCAGCCTCGGTTTGCGAGCCGTCGCGGTGTGCGTCGTGGAACTGCCGTCGATGCTGGCGCTCGCGTCTGTGCAGCCGCGCCACTACCGCCATCGCGTCACCAGACACCTGCCCGAGAGCCCGACCGGGAACGCCGCCTTCGACGAGCGCTTCAGCGTCGATGTACGGCCGGGTCTGCCCCCGACAGTGCTGACGCCCGACATGCAACAGCGGATCATGGAGCGCGACGACTGGATTCTCCGGGTGGAGCACAATCAGCTCATCTGCGTGAGCCAGGATCCGTTCGGCTCTTTCGACGACATGCTCCTGCGGATCGACGAGGTACTGGCCATCGTCTCGGCCATCCCGACTTCGGTGCTGGCAGCCCGGGTCGACCACTCCGAGGACGACCTGATCGCGCGGATCAGTCAGCTCGACAACGTCGAGGACGCGATCGCGTTCCTCGAGCAGCTGACCCCCGCCGATCGAGAGCGGCTGGCCCGGTCGGATACCCCGCTCGCCGCTTTCGCCGACGTCACGACGCCGGAGGAAGCGATGGCGCGGTTCCAGGCACTCGATCCCGCGCGACAGATGCAGCTGCTCTCGGCCTTCGCGAACGTCCAAGACAACTCATAGCAGCGCGACGATCGCTGCCGCGGCGAGCGAGTCTGACTCGGGGAACGGTGCGGCGAAATTCCCGTCCGCATGCCGGGTGGAGTGCGGAGAACCCGCGCCCGACGAACGAGGTTGCATGACGCCGCGAACGCACCGGAATCCGAGCGCCGAGACACGGTGCCGGCGCCCGCCCGTCCTGATGTCGCTGATCACGGTGTCGATCCCACGCACCTACAATTCGTGCCGTCGCCGTGGCTCGGAGCCGCGGCGGACGGAGGTGCGATCGAGCGTGCGGGAGGTCACAGCAGACCGGCGTTGGTCGCAGCGACTCGTCGCCGGCGACGAGAGCGCACTGCGGGAGGCGTACCGCGAGCACGGCGCCGCGTTGCTCGGTCTCGCGACACGCGTGCTCGGCAACGCCGCGAGCGTGGAAGACATCGTGCAGGAGGTGTTCGTCGGCCTCTGGGAACGACCCGAGCGCTTCGACCCGACACGGGGTCGCCTGCGCACGTACCTCCTGGCGCTGACGCACAGCCGCGTGGTCGACCGGTTGCGCGCCGACGATTCTCAGCGCCGCCGTCTCGACGAGGCCGGTCGCCAGCCGCCGCGCGCACACACGCCCGACCCGACCGAAGCCGTCGAAGATCGCTTGGCCCGCGCCGCGGTTCGCCGCGCTCTCGACGAGCTGCCGCACGAGCAGCGCACCGCGATCGAGCTCGCGTACTTCGGCGGGCTCCCGTATCGGGAGGTGGCCGTCGTGCTCGGCGAACCCGAGGGCACCGTGCGCTACCGGATCCGATCGGGGATGCAGAAGATGCGGGCCGCGCTGCAGGCCGAGGAGGTCACGCCGTGAACGACGCCTTCGACCACGATGACCGCGCGATCGCGCGAGCGCTCGGCTCGGCGTCCGAGTCGGAGACCGCGGGCGCCGACGCGCGCGATGTCGATGCATACCGTGAGGTGTTGGCCCACATGCCCGTCCCGGAGATCGAGCCCCGCGCCGGGCTCGAGGACGACATCCTCGCCGCCGCCCTGGCGCGCCGGCCGTCGGCCGTCACCACGACGGCAAGCGCCCGGACGCTCCGGCGGGTTCGGCTCGCGGCGCTGGCCGTCGCGACGATCGCGGCGGCGGTAGTCGTCGGGCTCATCGTGGCCGGCGGAAACTCCGGCAGCCCTATGCCCGGCGGTCACGTCGACCCGGCGAGCCTGCAACGCGCCGATATCGACGCGCTCCTGCGCGCGCCGGGTTCGCGGACCGGCGAGTTCGCGCCCGCGGCCGGCCGCGTCGTGATCGACACCGACGGGAACGCCGCGGTCTACGCGCTCTCGGGGTCCGTGCCGTTGCGCATCGGGCTCGTCAGCCGCGGGGGAACGGCCGTCGTCGGGCCTGCGCTCCCCCGGGCGGGGGCGATCGCGTTCGTCGTCGACCATCCCGCCCTCGTGACCGCGGTCACCCTCGTGCGGAATGGTGCGGAGATCGCGCGCGCCGAGCTCATACCGAGCTGAGTCGCGCGCGCCGCACGGCGTCGGTCAGGATGCCGCCGAGCGCCCAACGCGCGACGAGCACGATCAAGACGAGCGCGAGCCAGAGCCGCCACGATGCCGAGACGGTACCGGACAGATCCCAGCCTCCCGCGGCTGACTGGTGACGCAACGACGCGTGCACGGCGCCGGCGGTCTCCGTCCCATCGACGGTGGCGGGGCGAGAGACGCCGGCTACCCGCTCGGGCGTCGGCACCCGCTCCGCTGTCGCGTTGCTCGCGCGCGCGGCGTCAGCCGTCGCGCCGCCGAAGCGCGACGGAGCGGGCGCGAGAGCCGGCGACGCAACCGGCACCACCGGTGGATCACTCGCACCGACGCTCGGCGCCGCGACCGGGGCCGGCGGTGGTGTCGAGGCGGAGGCGGGGCTTGACGCGGGCGTCGTCGAGACACCGACACCCCCGGGCCCGATCGCGATCTGCACCGACTCGCCGCCGGCGAGCGGCAGTGGGACCGGCCCGACCGACGGCGGGATCGTCACGCCGATCGCGACACCGGTCGTCGGCGACACCGTGAGGGTCGGCGAGGGAACGACGGTCGGCGTGGTCACCGTTACCGGGCCGACCGCGACTTGCGGGGGGACGGTCACGACCACGGGCGGCACCGACGCCGGTTGGAGCACCGGCCCGAGATCGAGCGCGCTCGCAGGATCGGCGAACAATCCCGCGCCGACGGCGCCGGCGACCGAGATCAACAGCAGCGAGCGGATCCGCACGAACCCATCATCCTCCGGACGCTCCGGCGACGGAAGAAGCCTCCCGCGATATTCGTCGCAGAATTTCCCGTCCGGAACCGCGCCGCAAACGGAAACCGTCTGCGTTCCCGCCGGAAGAAGGGGTTTCCATGACGCCAATCGGACAAACAGGTCGCCGACGCATCCAGATCGTCGGGCTGCTGACGGTTCCGCTCGCGATCGCGGGGTGGGTGTTCGCCGGAGCCGCGCTCGGTGCCGGGAGCACCCAGCCGTCGATGCAGGTGCTCCCGAAGACGACCGGGCTGCACTACTCGCAGACAGTGGAGATCAAGGCCCACCACTTGCCGAAGGGCTCCGGATCGGTGGCCGCGACGATCTGCGGTCTGCAGGACGCGGCCGGCAAGAACCTCGCGAACCCGGGCGCCGACGACTGCGCCGGCGCGTCCGAAATCGGCAAGCTCGTCATCGTGAAGTCGTGGCAGTCCGATGGCGAGTTCGACACCCAGTACACGCTGCCCGCGAGCGGCCAGAAGTTCGGGAAGAACCAGCGCTACTGCGACCACTCGCACAGGTGCGCGCTCGTCGTCGCCGACGCGAACCCAACGAAACCCGCCTACGACATCGTGACGCCCGTCCAGTTCTTCGATCAGGCGTCGACCACCACGACGACGAAACCCAAGACCACGACCACGACACCCAAGACCACGACCACGACACCCAAGACCACGACCACGAGGCCCGCGCCGAAGACAACCACCACGACCGCACCCACGGGCAACACGGCTTCGACCACGTCCACCACCGCCGACGCCGGCGCGGCGTCGGGTGGGATCTCGGGTTCGGTCGAGGTGCACGGCAGTTTCACCATCAACCTCCCGCCGGCCGGCGCGCCCGGTCTTGCGAACCTCCCGACCCCGACGCTGCCGTCGATCACGTTGCCGAAACCTCCGGCGAACCCGATCCCCGCGCCGGTCGCGCAGGGACTCGGCCAGGCGTGCAGTCAGCTGGCCGGTGCCGTCCGGTCGGCGGGCGGCGACCCGAGTGCGTTGCTCGCCGCGTGCAGCGCGCTCCAGAACGGGAGTGGACCGCAGCAACTGCAGCTCGTGCTGCAGTCGCCGTCGCTCCTGTGCGCCGAGGGCGCGTCGGCATGGCAGAACAACCAACAGATCACCGATGCGTGCAACCAAGCGGCGACCGGGCTCGCACCGGTGACCTCGCAACTCGGCGGACTGCTGAACCCCG
Source organism: uncultured Actinomycetes bacterium (assembly GCA_963839575.1). Lineage (GTDB taxonomy): Bacteria > Actinomycetota > Acidimicrobiia > IMCC26256 > PALSA-610 > PALSA-610. The sequence goes on from CAWIVQ010000003.1 coordinate 1,366,777, forward strand.
TCCTCACGAACCTCTAGACCCCCGCCACCGTGCCGCGGGCGGCGGTCACTCGCGACGCCCCCCGGCCAGCGGCCGCTCCGTTGCCGGCACGGTGGGCGACGTGCACGCCGGTGAGTCGTGCAGTTCTGGCTGTGCGTCTCACCGGTGTCCGTCGCGCACGCACACCGCGGTCTGCGGACGTGCGCAATGTCATCCGTACGCGCGATGCCCGCCCCGTGCGTCGTTCGAGCGGCATCTCCCGATTGCCGACAGGAGCGTACGCGACGGCTCCCACCTGCGATTGCAGTGGAGCCGGAGAGGGGATTCGAACCCCTGACCTGCTCATTACGAGTGAGCTGCTCTACCGACTGAGCTACCCCGGCGAAGCTGGAGAGTGTATCTGCCTCTCAGGCCGTCCCCGCGGGTGGGAGCTCCATCAGGAGCGCGATCAGCCGGAGCAGACCCTTCTCGTTGATGAGGAAGGCCTCCCGGGTGCGGTGGCACGCGTCGAGGGCGGCCGCGGCGGCACGGGGTGCGAGCCGCAGCCCCGGGCGATCGGAGTTCAGCGCGGGCGCGGGCGACGCGAGCACGTCGCGATACACCGACTCGATCGCGGTGACGCCTTCGAGCAGGAGATCGATACGGGTGCGCCGCGTCTCCCGCTTGTGCCGCTCGTCGATCCGGCGGCGCATGCGTTGCGCGTCGCGTTCCGCGTAGCCGAGCCGCTCCATCTCGGCGTCGAATGCCTCGAGCTCGTCGGTGTGCTGGCGCTCCACCGCCGCCGCGGCTTCCTCGACCGCGGCATCGAGCTGCTGCGCGATCGCGAACGCGGTTGCACCGTGACCGTCGACTCCCGCGGGTGCCGCCGCGAACGCTGCGACGCAACGGGGAGAGACGCCCGGCCAGCGCGCGTGCCCGGGCGAGCTGCCCGCCGGCGAGCGACGCGAGTGCAGCCGCTTCGGCCGGATCGACACCTTCGCGCTCGAGCACGAGCCGTACGTCGTCATCGGCGATCGGATCGAAATCGATGCGCTGGCACCGGGACCTGATCGTGGGGAGCAAGTCATCCGGCGCGCCCGTGACGAGGACGACCACCGTACGGTCGGGCGGCTCCTCCAACGTCTTCAACATCGCGTTGGCCGACTCGTTCTGGTTGCCGCGCAGCCGCTCCGCCTCGAACAGCACGATCACCTTGCGTTCGCCCTCGATCGGCGCGCGCGCCGCTTCGGGCAGGATCCGTTCCCGCACGTCGTCCTTGACCCGGTACGAAGCCGCGCCGGGCTCGAACTCCACGACATCGGGGTGAACGCTGCGCATGACGAGTCGCAGCCCGCGCTCGTCGTCGGCGACACCGATGAGCATTGCCGCGAACTCTCGCGCCGCGTCCTCGATGCCGGAACCACGCGGCCCCACGAGCAGGTACGCGTGACCAGGGCGCGCCGCGGCTTGGCGCAGCGCGCCGAGCGCCCGCTCTTGTCCGACGACGATCGTGTCCACGAACGGCGAGCCTACGGAACGTTCGCCGCCACGGCTGCCAACACCCGGGCGGCGACGCCGTCGGGCGGGCCGGCGGCATCGACGAGCAACCAACCCCGGGCCGCGGCGAGCTCGCGGTACGCGGCGCGGACCCGGGCGTGAAAATCGGCGCCGGCCCGCTCGAACCGGTCGCGATCGACGGAGACGCGCGCTTCGGCAACGTCGTCGGGGAGGTCGAGGACGATCACGGCATCGGGCTCCACATCGCCGGCCGCCCAGGCGCTCAATCGCTCGACCTCGTCGACACCGAGGCCGCGCGCCACACCTTGATACGCGAGCGACGACGGTTCGTACCGATCGCACACGACGTACGCGCCCCGTTCGAGCGCGGGCCGGATCACCTCGGCCACGTGCTGGGCCCGATCGGCCAGCATGAGGAGCAGCTCGGCGCGCGCGTCGAGCGCGGTGTCGGCGTGCAGGAGCACCGCTCGGAGCTCGGAGCCCGTCGCGGTGTCGCCGGGCTCGAACGTGACGACCACCTCCCGACCGGACGCGCGGCAACGACCGCGCAAGCCGTTCGACCTGCGTCGACTTCCCGACGCCCTCGCCACCTTCGACGACGATGAATCGCCCGTTCGGCCTCACGTGGCTTCCTCCGGCGCGTCGGCGCGCTGGGCCATCCGCATCCGACGGCGTGCAGCGAAACCGGAGAGGATCGTGATCAGCCCTCCGAACCACAACGCCAGACGCGGGCCCGGAAGACTCAGGTGCACGGTTCCGAGCGTGACCGAACCGTCAGCGACCGCGTTCGACAGCGACCCGAGCCCGCTCGACACGAACGGGCCGATCGTCAGCGAGAGCAACAAGCAGAAACGGACCAACGTGTACAGCGTGGAGAAGGTACGGCCGCGCATGTCGTCCGAGACGCGTTCCTGCAACACCGTGAACCCGGTGACGTATCCGCATCCCGCGCCGGCGCCGACGACGACGACGAGAAACAGTGCGGGCGCCAACGACGACACTGCGCCCGTTCCGACGATCGCGGAACCCGTCACGACGATCGCGGCGGTGAACACGGCCTGTCGAGGTAAGCGCCGCTGCACCAGCAGCAGCGTGACGACACCGATCGCGGCGCCGACACCGAACGCGATCATGAGTATTCCGAACGAGGAGTTGCCACCGCCCAGCACATCCTGCGCGAAGAGCGGCCCGAGAGGGATGATCATCCCGCCGCCGATGAGACCACCGGCGAGCCCGATCATCACCCCGCGCACGAGGGGGTTGGAGCGGACGAACTTGAGGCCGTCGACCAGGTCACGCCACGTCTGCGAGAGGGGGACTCGCTTGATCGCGCCGCGCTCGCCCTCTTCGAGCCGCAACCTCGAGATGAGGAAGGCCGAGACGAGGAACGTGAGGCCGTCGACCCAGATGGGCAGGAGGTTCGGCTGGTCGTGAAAGACGACGAGGTGCGGCAGGCTGCCCAGCCATTTCGAGATCCCGGCCAGGATCGCGAAGAAGACGGCGCCGATCAGGAAGGTCCCGTACGCGGCGACGAGCCCCAACGTGTTGGCGGACGCGAACTGGTCCGGGTCCTTCACGATGTTCGGCACGCTCGCGTCCTTGGCCGGACCCCAGAGCAGGGTCAGGATCTCGATCAGGAACGAGAGGACGACGAGTCCCAGCAGGTTGTCCCAGAACGGCAGGACCATGAGCAGCGCGAACCGGCCGATGTCGCAGCTGACCATCACGACCTTGCGGTTCCAGCGATCGAGGAACACGCCGCCGATCGGCGCGAGCACAAAGCCCGGCAGCATCCGGGCGATCATGACCAAGCCGATGCCCGTGCCCGAACCCGAGACCTTGCCCGCGATCGCGATGATCGCGAGGAGGCCGGTCCAGTCGCCGAGACTCGAGACGAACTGCGCGCCGATCAGCGGGATGAATCCCGGCGTACGGAACACCTTCCACGGCGCCGGAGGTATCGGATCCTGGTCGGGCGCGGACGGTATGAACGGCGCCTGTTGGTCGCTCACGCGCCGGTCAGCCTAGGTTCCCCGCCCGTCAATCCTGGGACGAATCGGGTTCGCTCCCGGCCTTGTCGGCCACCTTCTTCGCAGTTTTCGCGACCGTCTTCTTCGCCGGCTTCTTCGCGGTTTTCGCCGTGGGCTTCTTCGCGGTCTTCTTCGCGGACTTCTTGGCCGGCTTCTTCGCGGTCTTCTTGGCCGCCTTCTTCGCCTTCTTCGGACCGGCCTCGGCCCGGGCGCGCAGGAGACCCACAGCTTCGTCGAGCGTGAGCGCGGCGGGATCGGTGCCCCTCGGCACCGTCGCGTTCACGGTGCCGTCGGTGACGTACACCCCGTAGCGACCTTCGAGCACGCGCACCTGCTGGCCGTTGTCGGGGTTCTCGCCGAGCTCGGCGAGCGGTGGCTTCTGTTGACGCCCGCGCCGCATCTTCGGCTGCGCGTACAGCGCCTCGGCCTCGGCCAGGGTGACCGTGAAGAGCTGGTCTTCGGCGGTGAGGCTGCGGGTGTCGCCGTCGGAGCGTTTCAGGTACGGACCGAACCGACCCGGGGAAGCGACGATCTCGTGGCCTTCGGCGTCGGTTCCGACCACGCGCGGCAAGCTCAGGAGTTGCATTGCCTCGTCGAAGGTCACCGTCTCGGGAGTCATCGACGCGAACAACGACGCGCGCTTGGGCTTCTTCTTCGTGCCCTCTTGTTGTTCGCCGAGCTGCACGTACGGCCCGAAGCGCCCGGTGAGGACGAAGACCGGCAGCTCGGTCGCGGCATCGGTCCCGAGGGTGCGCGGCCCCTCCGATTGCTTCGCGATCATCTCGAGCGCGAGCGGCACCGTGAGCTCGTCGGGCGCGATGTCGGGTGGCAGTGACGCGGTCTCGTTGTCTTCGCGCTGGACGTACGGGCCGTAGCGCCCCACCCGCACGATGATCTCGTGGCCGGTGTCGTCGGTCCCGATCGGGATCGTGCTGACGCCGCGCGGATTGATCAGCGCGAGGTGCTCGTCGGAGACGAGCTCGTGCAAACCGGGCTGACCGTTGCCGTAGTAGAAGGCGTGCAGCCATTTCTCGGCTTCGCCCTCGCCCCGGGCGATGACGTCGAGCGCTTCTTCCATCGTCGCCGTGAACGAGTAGTCGACGAGGTGGCCGAAGTGCCGCTCGAGCAGGTTCGTGACCGCGAACGCCGTCCACGCCGGAACGAGCGCCGTTCCCTTGCGCCACACGTAGGCGCGGGCCTGGATCGTCTCGATCACCGCTGCGTACGTAGACGGACGACCGATCCCGCGCTCTTCGAGCTCCTTGACGAGGCTCGCTTCGGTGTAACGCGCGGGCGGCTTGGTCTCGTGCCCGACCGACGCGAGCTCGGTGCAGCTCACCGCCGCACCTTCGACAACCGCGGGAAGTCGCGCTTCGGACTCGACCTCGTCACCCTCGTCGATGTCTTCGATGTACGCCGCGCCGCCAGCCGAGGAAGTCGTAGGCCTTGCCCGCGGCGCGAAACGTCGCCTGCTCTCCCTGCGTCGACGTCGCGCCGAGGCGGATGGTCATCTTGCGGCCCCGCGCGTCGGCCATCTGGCAGGCGACGGTCCGGATCCAGATCAGCTCGTAGAGGCGACGCTCGTCGCCGTCGAGCTCGGCGTTCACCGCGTCGGGGGTTCGGATGCGATCGCCGGCCGGCCGGATCGCCTCGTGCGCCTCCTGCGCGTTCTTCACCTTGCTGCGGAACGTACGCGGCTGGGCCGGCAGGTATTCGTCGCCGTACTGCTCGCGGATCGCGGTGCGGGCCGCGCCGACCGCTTGCTCCGACAGGTTCGTGCTGTCGGTTCGCATGTAGGTGATGAATCCGCGCTCGTAGAGACGCTGCGCGACCGCCATCGTGCGCGCGGCGGTGAACCGGAGCTTGCGACCCGACTCCTGCTGCAACGTCGACGTCGTGAACGGTGCGCGCGGCTTTTCCGTAAAGGGATCCGACTCGGTGCTCGTGACCCGGTAGCCGACGTCGCGCAATCGATTGGCGAGAGCCTCGGCCCTTTCCGCGTCGAGGAGGACGACGCCGTCGGCGCGCGCCGCGGTGATGACACCCGTCGCGGGATCGAAGTCGCGGCCTTCGGCAACGCGCTTGCCGTCGAGCTCGACCAGTGAGGCCCGGAAGGCCTGGTCGTCGGCGACGAACGTTCCCTCGAGGTCCGACCACTGACCGGAGTGAAAGCGCATGCGCGCGCGCTCGCGCTCCACGACCATGCGGACCGCGACGCTCTGCACCCGGCCCGCCGACGCGGCCTGACCGCGGCCGAACACGCGCCACAACACCGGCGACGTCTCCCAGCCGACGATGCGATCGAGCTTGCGGCGCCCTTCTTGTGCCTCGACGAGCTTCATGTCGAGGTCGCGCGGATTCGCCAGCGCTTCGCGGATCGCCTTGGGGGTGATCTCGTGGAACACCATCCGCTTCACCGGCACGCGTGGCCCGAGCGCCTCGAGGACGTGCCAGCCAATCGCCTCGCCCTCGCGATCCTCGTCGGTCGCGAGGATGAGCTCGTCGGCGCCCTTCAAGGCGGCCTTCAGCTCGGCGACGACCTTCTTCTTGTTGGCGGGAACGACGTAACAGGCGTCGAAGTGGTCGTCCGGGTCGATCCCCGCGAGGCGCCCGTGGGTGAGCTTCTTGTCGTCAGGTACCTCTTCTTTGCTCCGCGGCAGGTCGCGGATGTGCCCGACGCTCGCCTTCACCGTGTAATCGCTGCCGAGATAGCCCGCGATGGTCTTCGCCTTCGCCGGGGACTCCACGATCACGAGCGGTTTCGCCACCAACACTCCCTGTTCGCACCGCCGTCACCGGCTGCGGATTCAGCCGAGACATTCAAGCCGTCAGCCCGACGTCAGCCCGCACATCATTGCCGGAGACCAGTATCCGGCAGGCCGGAATCCCGCAGACCGGAATGCGTCCTTGTCGGCACTCGGGTCGCGGACCGTAGCCCGTCGCCCCTCGCGGCGGGCCCCGCCACGCCTGTCGGCTTCATAGCGTGGTCTGTATACCACTGTGGGCGCAACGTCTAACGTTCGCGGCCGTGATCACCGCCGTGAACTGGCTGAGCCCCCGGGATCTGATCGAGACCTTCGGCACCATCGGCCTCATCCTCGTCGTATTCGTGGAGTCCGGGCTGATCCCGGCCCCGCTTCCCGGCGACTCGATCTTGTTCCTCGCCGGGGCGTTCTGCGCCACCAGCGCCAACTCGAGCGACCCGCATCTCAACCTCGCGGTCGTCGTGCTCGGCTCGTTCGTCGCCGCGGTCGCGGGAACGCAGTTGGGCTACGGCATCGGCCATCGCTTCGGCACGCGGCTCTTCACACCGGACGCCCGGTTCTTCAAGACCGAGTACCTCGACCGTGCCCAGGACTTCTTCGACAAGCGCGGGCCGCGCGCCGTCGTGCTCGCGCGCTTCATCCCGTTCGTGCGCACGGTGGTGCCCATGCTCGCGGGGACGGGCAAGATGCCGCAGCGGAAGTTCGCGACCGCGAACATCGTCGGCGCGTCGATCTGGGCGGTCGGGGTGAGCCTGGCCGGTTTCTGGCTCGGCAAGTCGATCAACATCGACAAGTACCTGTTCCCGATCGTCGCGGTGATCATCGCCTTGTCGCTGATCCCGCCGGTCCTCGAGTACCGCCGGCACCGGCGCGGCGCAGTCCTCGCAGGGCTAGGCACCGAAAGAGCAACCGAAAGAGAAAGGGCCGCCCCGGAGGACGGCCCTTCCCGACGCGTTCGTGAACGGCGATCAGCTACCGACCGCAACCGCGCGCGCGGTCTCCTCGGTCGGACCGCCGGCTTGCAGCGTCGCGCCACCGCGCTTGGAGAACAGGATCGCGACGACCAGTACCACGAGTGCGGCACCGGCGATGCCGAAGCGGGCGCCGGAGTTGTCCCGCAGCGAGATGACCGCGGGCAGGATCAGCAGGGAGATCAAGTTCATCACCTTGATCAGCGGGTTGAGTGCCGGACCGGCAGTGTCCTTGAACGGGTCACCGATCGTGTCGCCGATGACGGCCGCACGGTAGGCATCACTGCCCTTGCCGCCGTAGTTGCCGTCCTCGATGTACTTCTTGGCGTTGTCCCACGCACCACCGGAGTTCGACAAGAAGTTCGCCATGAGCTGGCCGGTGAGGATGACCGCGGCGAGGAACGCGCCGAGCGCGAGGTAGTTGACGCCGAAGCCGATGATCACTGGTGACAACACCGCGAGCAATGCCGGGGTCGCGAGCTCCCGCAGCGATGCCTCCGTGCAGATGTCGACGATGGCACCAGAGTCGGGCTTCTTCTCGCCCTTCATGATCAGGCCGTCGGCGAACTGCCGGCGCACTTCCTGCACGACGACGTTCGCGGTACGACCCACCGCTCGGATCGCGAACGACGAGAACAAGAACGCGATCGACCCGCCGATGAGCAGGCCGATGAACGTCTTCGGGTTGGCCACGTTGATCGCCGTCAGTGGGTTCTTGAAGAGGTCGTTGCCGCTGATGTTGAGGTTCAACTGGTTCTTGATGGTCTCGATGTAGGACGAGAACAACGCGACCGCGGCGATGACCGCGGACCCGATCGCGAAACCCTTCGTCACGGCTTTGGTGGTGTTGCCCACCGCGTCGAGGCTCACCATGATGCGAGCGGGTTCGCCTTCGAACTCGCCCGACATCTCGGCGATGCCGGCCGCGTTGTCTGCCACAGGACCGAAGGTGTCCTCCGACACCACGACGCCGGTCGTCGCGAGCATGCCCATACCGGTGAGCGCAACGAGGTAGAGCGAGAACTGGATGTCACCGCCGCCGAGCGCGATCGCAACTGCAATCGCGCCGGCGATCGCGACGATCGCCCACACCGACGACTCGAGCCCGCTCGCGACACCGGCGAGCACCGCGGTTGCCGGTCCGCCCGTGGAAGCCGATTCCGCGATCTCGCGTACCGGCTTGGTCTCCGTCGAGGTGAAGTACTCCGTGATACGCGACGCGATCTGCGCGAGCACGAGGCCGGCGACAACCGCGCCGAACAGGCGCCAACCGACGTTGGAGAGCGTGCCGCTGGTCGGGTTGCCGACGTACACCAATGCCAGTGCGAGCGTTCCGAGGATGGTGAGGATGCCGGCGGTCAAGAAGCCCCGGTTGATCGGCGCCATTGCGGACTTGTCCTTGTCGGTCGCCCTCACGGCGAAGACTCCGACGATCGACGCGAGCACACCGACGGCGCGGGCCGCGAGCGGGAACAGCGCACCCGCCGCCCACAGCGCAGGGTTGTGCGGGAAGATCGCCTGGAACGCGGGAACGCCGAGAATGATCGAGGCGACGAGGGTGACCTCGTACGACTCGAAGAGGTCGGCCGCCATGCCGGCACAGTCGCCGACGTTGTCGCCGACGTTGTCGGCGATCGTCGCCGGGTTGCGGGGGTCGTCTTCGGGGATACCGGCTTCGACCTTGCCGACGAGGTCGGCACCGACGTCGGCCGCCTTGGTGAAGATGCCGCCCCCGACGCGCAGGAACAGTGCGAGCAGCGAGCCACCGAATCCGAACCCGACGAGGATCGCGGAGCTCGTGTTCTGGAACCCGATCATGATCAGCGAGGCGCCGAGCAGGCCGAGACCGACGGTGAACATGCCGGCCACGCCACCGGTACGGAACGCGACCTGCAGGGCGGCCGGCATCGAACCGCGCTTGGCGGCGGCGGCCGTACGCACGTTGCCGCGCACCGCGAGGCTCATGCCGATGAAGCCGGTGAGGCCCGACATGAAGCAGCCGAGGATGAACGCGCCGGTGCGGAACAGGCCCGACTGCACGTAGGTCAGCGCAATGTGGCCCGGTACGTGTGCCAGCGCATCGGTCTTCACCTTCGTGGACGTGAGGAACACGATGATCGCGAGCGGCACGAGGATCACGCCGATGGTCTTGAACTGCCTGCGCAGATACGCCATCGCGCCCTCTTGGATCGCCTTGGCGATCTCCTTCATCTTCTCGGTGCCTTCGTCGGCGGCGAGCACGCCGCGCATCAAGAAGAACCCGACGAGGAGGGCGAGGAGCGCCGTGGCGACCGAGCCCAGCAGGATGAGCCACTCACCTCCGTGCAGGTAGAAGGTCTGATAGCCGCCCTCGGCGGCCAGTACGTGCGTCATTGTCTTTCCCCAGGGTGACTAGGCGGACTTCTGGACGTAAACCTGATTGGCGACGGTGGCGCCGAGCGTGCGGTCCTTGCCGTCGACCCGCAGTACGAGCGGGCCGTCGAAGGGATGCTTCTCCTTTACCTCCACCGTCACTCCCGGCCGGAGGCCGAGCGTGCCGAGGAAGGCGACGATTTCCGGATCCGTGGAGCCTGGCACCGCGACCACCGCGGTGTCACCTGGCTCGAGTGCGTAGAGCGGCGGCATGACCGGAAGCTCCGCCGTCTCCTTTTCGGGAATCGGAAATCCGTGCGGGCACGTCTCGGGTCGGTGCAGGGCGACGAAGATCCGGTCTTCGACCTCTTGGGGGATCTCGTGCTCGAAACTGGTGGCGAGGCGATCGGCCTCGTTCCACGCGTAGCCGAGCATGTCCGCCAAGAACCGCTCGACGATGCGGTGACGCCGCATCGATGCCAGCGCGGCGCGCCGGCCCGAGTCGGTGAGCTCCACACCCTTGTAGGGCTTGTGGTCGACGAGGCCGCGGTCGGCCAACCGCTTGATCGTGGCCGTCACCGTGCCGGGCGACAGGCCGAGGCGTTCGGCGACCACGCCCGTGTGGGCGTCGCCGTCTCGCGAGAGACGGTAGATCGCCTTCAGCGCCTCGCGATCAGTTTTGGAGAGGACTTCCATCTCGGCTTCGATGGCCGACAATCTAAGTTTCGGATGCCCCAAACGTCAAACCGACATCCCCGGCCACCAGGTCCGACGACGCCCGCCGATCACTTCAAATGGTACGGAACCGACGTGACCACGGTGCCTTTGCGGAACAGCAGACGGCCCTTCAACACGAGCGCGCTCTGGTTGTGCAGCAACTGTCCCCACCACGACCCCACGACGAACTCGGGCACCACCACGGTGATGACGTTGTTCTCGTAGCGGGCGTCGAGCTCGTCGATGAAGCGCAGGATCGGGCGCGACAGTTCCCGGTAGGGCGAATGCACGATCTCGAGCGGCACGTCGATGTTGCGTTCCGCCCATTGCCGCTCGATGCGTTCTTGTTCGTCCTCGTCGGAAACGACCGTCACCGCGAGCAACCGGGTCGGGTGCAGGGAGCTCGCGTAGGCGAGCGCCTCGAGCACGCCGCGGTGCACGGTGCCGACGAGCACGACGACCGTGTGGTTCATCCGGCGGGGCTTGAAATCGTCGTCGGCCTTCAACCGCACCGCAACGGTCGCGTAGTGCGAGTGGATCGCCCGGAACAGCGCGATGACGAGCAACACCACCACGATCGACACCCACGCGCCTTCGGTGAACTTGGAGGTCGCGATGATCAACGTGACGATCAAGGTGGAGATCGCGCCGACCGCGTTCACGACGATGTTCCTGCGCCAACCCGGCTCGCGCTCCTTTTGGTGGTGACGCACCATGCCCGTCTGCGACAGCGTGAACGAGGTGAACACGCCGACTGCATACAACGGGATCAGCTTCGACTCGTTCCCACCGAAGATCACCACGAGCACGCCCGCTGCGAGCGCGAGCACGAGAACACCGTTGCTGAACACCAGGCGGTCGCCGCGGTTCGCGAGCTGGCGCGGGAGATATCCGTCGCGGGCGACGATCGACGAAAGCCGCGGGAAGTCGGCGTACGCGGTGTTGGCCGCGAGTGTGAGGATCGCAGCCGTCGCGCCCTGCAGGACGTAGTAGAGGATTCCCTGCCCGAACACCGTGCGGCCCATCTGGGAAAAGACGGATTCACCGGTCTCGAGCGGGATCGGGTGCAGGTGGTGCGCCAGGATCGACACGCCGAGGAACAGCCCGCCGAGAATGATCCCCATCCACACGAGCGTGATGGCGGCGTTGCGCGACTCGTTGCGTTCGAACGCGGGAACTCCGTTCGAGATGGCCTCCACACCGGTGAGCGCGACCGCGCCCGACGAGAAGCCGCGCATCAACCGGAACAACCCGAGCGTGCCGACCGTCTCCGCGCCGATCCGCAGGTTCCGCTTCGCGTCGGCGATCTGTTGCGGAGTGAGGTTCTTCGTGACGTCGGCGAACGAGATCGTCGAGAACGAGTGCATCCCGAAGAGATTGAGCTCGTGCGCGAGCCCCCATCCGACCAGACCCGTGAGCACGAAGATGTACAGATACGTCGGCAACGCGAAGATGCGACCCGACTCCTTGATGCCGCGCAGGTTCGCGAGCGTGATGAGCGCGATCGCGCAGAGGCACAGCAGCACGCGTTCGTTGGTCAGCGCGTGCAGCGCAGGGATCGACGTGATCGCCCGCACCCCCGCGCAGATCGACACCGCGACGGTGAGGATGTAGTCGACGAGGAGGGAGGCGCCCGCGACCATCGCCGCGCCCGCGCCGAGGTTCTCCCGGCTGACGACGTACGAACCACCACCGCTCGGATACGCAAAGATCGTCTGTCGGTACGACGTGACGACGATCGCGAGCAACACCGCGACGACGATCGAGATCGGTACGAGTTTCGAGAGCCCGAGCGTGAGGCTCGATCCCCCGACCGCGACGACGAGCAGGATCTCTTGCGTCGCGTACGCGGTCGAAGAGATCGCGTCGGAGGAGAACACCGCGAGCGCGATCGTCTTGATGATTCGCTGGTGTTCCTGCTCGGAGGTCGCCAACGGGCGGCCCACGAGCACGCGTTTGAAGCTGTCGAGCACAGTCGTCCCGTCCACGCCCGCCGTTGTCCCGCCGCCAGCATGCCATCGCCGGCGCCGGAAACCCCGAACCCGGTTTCACTCACCAGGCCTTCGACGCCGTAGCATCCGCCACCACTGCTTGGGACGGGAGGCCGATCGTGCACGTCGTCGTCATCGGATGCGGTCGGGTCGGAAGCGAGCTGGCCGGCGCGCTCGAGCACGCCGGCCACAGCGTCGCCGTCGTCGACAAGAACGCGCGCGCCTTCCGTCGCCTCGGCTCCGACTTCGGCGGCAAGACCGTGGTGGGCTTCGGCTTCGACCGCGACCACCTCGCGCTGGCCGGGGTCGAGGAGGCCGGAGCTTTCGCCTCTGTGACGAACGGCGACAACTCGAACATCCTCTGCGCCCGGATCGCGCGGGAGACCTACGGCATCGAGCACGTCGTCGCCCGCATCTACGACCCGCGCCGAGCCCTCATCTACCAACGCCTGGGGATCCCGACCGTTGCGACCGTCGCCTGGACCACCGATCAGGTGCTGCGCCGGCTCCTTCCCGGCGAGACGAGCCACGACTGGGTGGATCCGACGGGCCGGATCGGGCTCGTGGAGCGGTCGATCCCCGCCAAGGCCGTCGGTCAGAAGTTGGCCAAGCTCAACCGGCCCGGCCGGTTCTGGCTCACCGCCGTGACCCGCTTCGGCAAGGCCCAGGTGGTCACCTCCGACCTCATCGGTCAAGAGGGCGACGTCTTGGTCTTCGTCTCCGACATGGACGGGCTCGACGAGCTCCAACAGCACATCGAATCGGGAGGCGGCGACTGATGCGGGTCGCGATCGCGGGCGCGGGCAATGTCGGCGTGTTCATCGCCAACGAACTGGTGACCACCGGCCACGAGGTGCTGCTGATCGAGCAGAGCCAGGACGTCGTGGCAGCGGGTGCAGCCACACGCGGCCGAGGGCGTCGAGTGGATCGTCGCCGACGCGTGCGAGGTCGCGTCGCTGCGCAAGGCCGGACTCGAACGCTGCGACGTGATCGTCGCGGCGACGGGCGACGACGAGGACAACCTCGTCATCTCGCTGCTCTCCAAGCAGGAGTTCGGAGTCCCTCGTGTCGTGGCTCGCGTGAACCACCCGAAGAACGAGTGGCTCTTCAACGAGAACTGGGGTGTCGACCTCTCGGTGTCGACTCCGCACCTCATCACCGCGCTCGTCGAAGAAGCGGTATCGGTCGGTCGCCTCGTCCGCATCCTGCAGTTCGAGGGCGGCAACGTGCGGCTCGTCGAAGTGACCCTGGCCGAGGGTGCGCCGGTGGTCGACAAGGCCATCCGCGACCTCGACATCCCACGCGACGCGACCATCGTCGCGGTGGTGCGCGGCGAGCACGTGGTGATGCCGCGCGGCGACACCGTGTTCGAGTCGGGCGACGAGGTGCTCGCAATGGTGACGAGCGACTCCGAGGACGACGTCCGCCAGATCCTTACGGGCGGCTGAGCGCCAACTTCACACCAGCTGGTAGACGGGGTTGTACATCAGCCAGCCCGTGTCGTGCTTGGTCGCGTCCTGACCGGACACGACGCCTTGGAGCAGGACGCGGCGTCCGGGCGAAAGACCGGCGATCTTGCGCCGACCCAGGAACACCGCGGTCACCGTTCCCCGGCCGTCTTGCACGGTTGCCTCGAGGGACGCGGCACCCGCGCGCGGCACGATGCGCACGGAGCGGATCTCGCCTGCAATCTGGACGGGAGTGCGCAATTGCAGGCCGTCGAGCGGTGCTCCGCCGTGCTCGGCAGACCACGTGACCAACTGCTCACGATCTTGCTGGTCGACCGGCTTGGTGAACTTCTCGACGAACTTCCGCATCGGCACGAGCGACCTCCACGTCGGGTTCCGAGGCTAGTGCCGCGCGGATGCGAAGATGACACCCGTGCCGTTCCCTTCTCGATCCTTCGGCGCGTGTGCCGTCGCACTCGCGCTCTCCTTCTCCCTGGCGGCTTGCGGCGGTGGCTCCAAGCACAAGGTCCAGGGACAGAACACCTCACCGCCCAAGGTCCTGGCGGTCAAGACGTCGGTCCTGAAGATCGGAAGCGTCGACGTCGAGAGCGCGGGTCCGACGAACCAGATCGACACCGCGACCGGCAAGGCCGTGCTGGGTGCGGCCCAGGCGTACATCGACAACGCGATGTTCACGCCCCTCAAGACCGGGCTACTGGCCACGACCTACGCGGCGTCGTTCGATCCCGGTGTGCGCGCCGAGCGCGACCGGAGGCGACGAGTCCGCGCTCACCGACGTCGGCGTCGGGAAGGTGACGAAGCTGTCGACCACGGCCACACCCGTGCACCTCTCGGCCCTCGAAGGAACGCTGGGCGAGCTCATGTACCTCGCGACCGACTTCGACCTCGACGTCAAGGCGACCGGCGACAGCGGACCGCTGACGATCCATCGCCACATCGAATTGACGTTCGCGCAGACGGGTAAGACCTGGCTCGTCACCGCGTATCGCGTCCAAGCGGTTCGCAAGACGGCGAGCGGCACCACGACGACCACCGCGACGACCACCGCCACGGGAGGTACCAAGCCGTGAGGAATCTCTCCACGACGCAAGCCGTCACGACGACGACCGTGAGGCGACGCATCGGCCGCCGGACCAAGCGCGTGCTGATCGCGCTCGCGGGCGCCACGACCGCGCTGGTGTTGGGATGCGTCGGGATCTTCGGCGCGTGGCTCGCCGGTGTGCACGTGCCGATCGCGAGCGGCGCCACGTACCTGCGCGTGGAGAAGGTCGCGCCGCTGTCGGCCGCGGACCGCGTCGGCGGCGGACCCGGCGCGCCGTTCTTCATCCTGCTGGTCGGCAACGACTCGCGTCCGGGTGTCGGCGGCGCGCGCGGCGACGCGCTGCACCTGCTCGGCGTGAATCCCGCCAAGCACCAAGCGACGATGCTCGACATCCCGCGCGACACGTGCTGGGCCGGCGACAAGATCAACGTCGGCAACACGCGCGGACCGCGAACGCAGGCGAACGACGTCGGCGGACTGGTCGGCGTGCAGATCTCCTACGTGGTCGACGTCGACTTCGCCGGGTTCCTCGGTCTCGTCGACGGCATCGGCGGCGTCGACGTCGAACGTGCCGACGCCGATGCACGACACGTACTCCGGCGCGTACTTCAACCCCGGCGTCACCACATGGACGGCACGCAGGCGCTCGCCTTCTCGCGCGACCGCCACGACTTCCCGACGAGCGACATCGTCCGCACCCACAACCAGGGGCTCCTGATCCTCGACGCGATGCGCCAGCTCCGGGCGAAGATGCAGAACGCGCCGGGCGAGTTCAAGCTGCTCGCGTTGCTCGGGCCGCCACGCCCAGCTCGACGGCGTCGGCATGAAGGACCTGTACCGGCTCGGGCGGGTGGCCTTCTCGCTCAACCCCGACCAGATCCAAAACATCACGATGCCGTACACGGGCGGGCAGTGCCTCGGCCTCGGCGCCGGCGCCCAGGGTCTGTTCGCCGACTTCCGCGACGACGCGATCGTCGAGAGCCCCCACTGACGCGCGGCGCGTACCCAGGCGCCCGCGCCCGTGTAGCCCGAATGACCGCGCTGTCGCCGTAACGGCGCACCCGGTCGGTACCCTCGTCTCGATGCCACCGGTGCCGCAGTGATCGACGCGCGAACAACGCTCGACGAGCTCGTCGCCGACCCCGAGCTCATGGGCCGGTGCGTGCATCGCGAGGTGCTGGCGGAGCGGCCCGCGCGCTACCGGCAGCTCGCCGCGCCGCTGCATCCCGAGGTCCAGCGCGCGACTCGCGGCCCGAGGTATCGACGGTCTCTTCGCACATCAAGCCGCCGCGATCGACTCGTTGCGGGCCCGGCGTTCGGTCGTCGTCGCCACCGGGACCGCTTCGGGCAAATCCCTGTGTTACCAGGCGCCGATCGTCTCGAACGTCGTCGAAGACCGGCGCGATACGGCACTGTTGCTCTTTCCGACCAAGGCGCTCGCGCAGGATCAACTGCGCTCACTGCGCTCGTGGCTGGTGCCGGGCATGCGTGCGGTCACCTACGACGGTGACACCGCCGCCGACGATCGGGCGTGGGCCCGCAAGAACGCCAACGTCGTGCTCACGAATCCCGAGATGTTGCACATGGGGATCCTCCCGGCGCACCAGCGGTGGGCGACGTTCCTCATGCGCCTGCAATACGTCGTCGTCGACGAGCTGCACACGCTGCGCGGCATCTTCGGATCGCACGTCGCGCACGTGTTGCGCCGCCTGCGCCGCCTCTGCGAGCACTACGGCTCGGACCCCACCTTCTTCTTCGCGAGCGCGACGATCGGCAATCCGGGCGAGCTCGCGAGTGCGTTGTGCGGGCTCGACGTGGAGCAGATCGTCGACGACGCGTCGCCCCGTGCCGAGCGCGAGCTCGCCTGCTGGCAACGGCCGCTCCTCGACTCCCACTCCGGCGCACGCGGTTCCGCGAACGTCGAGACCGCCGAGCTCTTGACGAGATTCGTGCGTGCGAACCACCAGAGCCTCGCGTTCACGCGCAGCCGGCGCGGCGCCGAGGTCGTGGCCCAGTACGCACGGCGGCGCCTCTCGTCGGTCGAACCCGAGCTCGCCGGGCGCGTCGCGGCGTATCGGGCCGGGTACCTGCCCGAGGAGCGGCGCGCGCTCGAGCTCGACCTCGCGAGCGGTCGGCTGCTCGGCATCGCCGCCACCAACGCGCTCGAGCTCGGCATCGACATCGGCGGCCTCGACGCCGTCGTGCTCAACGGCTTTCCGGGAACGCTCGCATCGATGTGGCAACAAGCGGGCCGCGCCGGGCGTACCGGCCGGCGTTCGGTCGCCGTGCTCGTCGCCGGCGACGACCAACTCGACCAGTGGTACGCCGCGCACCCCACCGAGCTGACACGGCGGGCGCCGGAGCGCGCGGTGGTCAACCCCCAGAACCCGTTCATCATGCGGGCTCAGGTCGCGTGCGCAGCCAACGAGATGCCGCTCACGCCCGGCGACGAACGCTGGTTCGGCGACGGGCTCGACGACGCCGTTCGCGATCTCGTCCACGCCGATCAGCTCACGCCGCGCGGCGGGCGCATGTTCTGGTCGGGCGGCGACTCGCCCGCCCGCCGGGTCGGCCTGCGCAGCGGGTCCTCGGTCGAGTACCGGCTGCTCGACGGCGAGAGCGACCGCACCATCGGAACCGTCGACGACGCGCGCGTCTTCTCCGTCGCGCACCCGGGCGCCGTGTACCTCCACCAGGGCCGCCAATACCGGGTCGAACAGCTCGACCGCGACGACCACATCGCGATCCTCGAACCCTACGACGACGCCGACGAGTACACGCAGGCACGAACCACGACCGACATCACGATCGTCAGCGAGGACGCCTTCGCGCCGCTCGGCGACGCGATCGTGCACCTCGGGAGTGTCGAGGTCAGAAGCCAGGTTGTCGCGTTCCAGCGCAAACAGATCTCGACCAACCGCGTCATCGAGGTACGCGAGCTCGACCTTCCCGAACGGGCATTGGTGACACGGGCTTGCTGGTACACCATTTCCGCCGAGACGTTGGAGGCCGCCGGCATCGAAGCGTCGGAGGTGATCGGTGCGGTGCACGCGGCGGAGCACGGGCTGATCGGGATGCTGCCCCTCTTCACCATCTGCGACCGTTGGGATGTCGGAGGCGTCTCGATGGCGCTGCATCCGCAGACCTCGCAGCCGACGATCTTCGTGTACGACGGCTACCCGGGTGGCGCCGGTATCGCGGAGCTCGCGTTCGAGGCCGCCGCGCGCCACGCGCGCGCCACCCTCGACTTGATCACGGCCTGTTCGTGCGACGACGGCTGCCCGTCGTGCGTGCAGTCACCGAAGTGCGGGAACTGGAACGAGTATCTCGACAAGCGCGCCGCCGCGGCACTCCTCGGCGTGATGACGACCGAGCGTCAGGAGCTGACGCCCGGGGGGCGACCACTGCACTGAGTCGCCCGGTGTTCTCGGGAGCGAGGCCTTCTAGGGAGCGACGTCGTCGTTTTCCGGCCGCGACGCGTCGGGGCGCCCGAATGCCTCTCGCGCCTCCTCCGCATCCATCCACTCGCGCAGGCGGCGACGCTGACGGTCGAGCTCGCGGAGCCGCGTCAACATCGCGGCGCGCGGGTCCGCCGCGGCGTCGGTCGACTCGGGTGTGTCCGCGCCGGACGGCTCCGGTGTCGCCTCGGGGGCGGCCGTGTGATCCTGGTGGTTGTCGGTGAGCGGCTTGAACATCGGCTCGAACCCCGGATCCAACACGGGCGGCGGCGGAATCACGTCGTCGACCGGCTTGAACATCGGCTCGAATGCCGGATCCGACGCCGGCCGGGGCTCAACGATCGACTCAAGGATCGGCTCGCCGACGACGGTCGCGACCGCGAGCGCGGGCTCCACGTCCGGCGCGGGTTCGATCGCGCTCGCGGACCGCGGACTCGATCCGGCGGGCAGGCGCCGCGACCGGTTCCGGACGCGGCGAGTCGCCCGGCGCTACAAACGCCGAGCGAACTGCTTCGGGTTGGTCTGTGAACGGCAGCGGCGGCTGCACCGGTCCCGGTACGGGCGGTTCGGGCCCGGCCCGCGCGAACTGCAGATCGTCGCTTTCGAAACGACTGGCCGGGGCCGGCGGCGCGTCCGCCGCTCCGATGCCCGGGCTTCGGGCGCGGGCCCGCTCCCCGGTGAACTCCTGGTCGTCGCGAGGCATCTCGTGGCCGTCACGATGTGACGCGACCAGCTGGACCACCACGTCGGTGAGGCGTACGAGTTGCCGGGCGAGGTCGATCGAGTCCTCGCTCGCGACCGGATTCCAACCCGGCGGCCCGGCGTAATGCGCGGGCTGGGGCATCCACTCCCGGCGCCGGCTCGACGCGCGCATCTCGAATGCGAACCACAAGCCGGCGCCGAGGAGCGCGAGGATCGCCAGGACCGTGACGATCGGCTGCTTCCACAACGGCTTCGCGGGGCTCACCGACGACGTCGACGTCGACGTCGCGTACCGAGCACGGTGACGGGGGCGGCGGCCGCCGAAGTGGGCGGCGAGAGATCGGTCGGCGCGCCTCCGAGTTGCGACGACCACGACGCGACGTTGCCACCGCCGTATTCGAGATCCACTGCGATGTCACTCGCCGTCCCGACCGGCGGCGCGTTCCAATCGAGATCGACGGTCGTGTCCCTGCTCGCGGCGAGGTCGGCGTGGAACGGCAGCGTCTGCGGCTTGTCGCCGGCCACGCCGGACATGCCCGCTGACCTGCGCGCCGTCGGCACCGAAGTTGCGCAACACCACCGCCAGCTGGTGGTTCGAACCCTGGTCGACGCGATGGACGTCGGCGATCGCGATCTGCGCGGTGGGGGTGCCGCTCACGACGATCGACACCGGGAAGGTCTGGCTCGCGGTCCCGGCGACCGGGCTGCCGTCGGCCGCGGCCACCGCGCTCTCGACCGTCGCGGTGACGTGCGCGAGCGCCGATCCCGGCTGCGTGTCGTGCGGGACCGCGATCGTCATCGGAACCGTGGTCGCGACGTGCGGATCGAGTTGGATCGCGTCGTCACCGAACGCGAGCCACGACGCGGCCGCGGTCCCGAGGTTGCCGGTCGCGTCAGTGGCCGTGAGCTTGATGGTGAGGCGCAGGTTCGCGGTGTGGTTCGACACGACGAGGTCGTGCTCTTCGGACGCGCCCGGGTCGAGGGTGACCGCGAGCCCGGAGCCCGCGACCTGCGCGAGCGACAGCCCCACGGCGTCGGCCGGGACCGAGGCGGTCGTCGGCGCGGTTCCGGGCGCGCCGGGGTCCGCGGCAACGGGTCGCGCCGCGACGACGAGCACAGATGCAACGCCCACGAGGAGCGCGATCAATCGCCTCATGTCCGAAGTCCTGGGCGGCGGCGCACGGAGCACCGAACGACCGGGGTCTCATCGGTCAAACTGCCCGATAGTTGACCGGGCCGGGCCCCGGCCTCGCCGTCGTCACGACGATCGCCGCGCCGACCAGCGCCACGAAGAGCGCGCCCAACAGGACGAGGAGCAGGGCCGCGCCGGACGAGTGGCTACGGACAGTCACGTTCCGGAGCGCGTTTTCGAGCTGGGTCTGCGCCGCACCCGCGATCACGACGGTGCCGTTCCAGCTGGTCCGGCGCCCGCCCTCGTAGGTGAGGTCGACCTCGACGTGGTGCGTTCCGGGGACGACGGTCTTCGTCCACTGCATCGGGTACACGATCGCGGTCCCCGCCACGAAGGTGTCGATCTTGAACGAGTAGTCGGTGTTGGTGTCGGCGACCCGGATGACGCCGGTGCCGTGCGCGAAGCGCGTTCCCGACGTTGGCGATGTGAACGCCGAGCTCGACTCCACCGGGCATCGCCTTCGGGTCCGCGCCGGTCACCGAGAGCTTCGGCGCGACGCGGGCCGGGAACGTCGATCTCGACCGCGATGCCCCG
Organism: uncultured Actinomycetes bacterium; assembly: GCA_963839575.1. Classification (GTDB taxonomy): domain Bacteria; phylum Actinomycetota; class Acidimicrobiia; order IMCC26256; family PALSA-610; genus PALSA-610. Next base: position 1,387,476 of record CAWIVQ010000003.1, read on the forward strand.
CTGGAAGCGGACCGCCATCGAGAACCCGGCCTGGCCCGGCGGCGGCCTGGTTCGCCTTGCGTGTCGGTCGCCGAAAGCGGCACCGAGGCACTGACCGCGGCCAGGTACTGACCGGGCTTGGCGTCCGAGCGGAACGTGCACCGTGAAGGGCACGTCGCGGCTCTGCTTGGGCGCGAGCGTGATCTGCGGCGTCGAGACGACGATCCAGCGCGACGTCAGCGCCTTGGCGCTCCCGGGCTGGCCGAGCTGCACGCCCGTGAGCGTCACCGGTCATCGGCGTCGACCGCTTCGACCGTCACCGTCACCGCGTGGTCGTTCGGGATTGACCACCCGGAAGCTCTGGGTGACCTGTCGCCCGGGATTGGCCGTCGAGCAGGTAGAAGTGCCCCCGGGGAGAGACTTGCGAGCCGGGCGGGACCGTTGCGGCCACCACGTCTCCGAACTTGCCGGCGCTCGGCCGGTGCCACCGCACCCGCCAACGCGATGAAGGCGGCCGCCATGAAGACGACCGCACGTCGAGCCCGCCGCATCCCGATGCCTCCCGGGGTATTGCGTTTCCGATAGGCGGAGGCGCCGGCCCGGGCGCAGGCCCGGACCGGCGCTTCCTAGCCAGTACCTAATCGGCAATCACGGCCCGCTCACGATGGCAATGGTCGCCGTCGATGGTGTACGCCGCCGGCGATCGCGTTGGCCGGGACGACCAGCTTCAGGATCTGGGGCGACACCAGGTAGGTGCCCATGCCGGCCACCTTCGTCGTACCGTCGGGGCCGAGCGGGGCACCGCCGTTGTGCGTCAGGTCGGTCGGGTCGGCGACTCACGAAGTCGTCTTGGCCGCGGTGAAGTCGGCGTTCGGCGTCGACCACACACCGCCCATGACCGAGTCGGTGTTCGCCCCGGCGACCACGACGGCGCGTTCATCTGGGCGCCGGCGCGCGTTGACCACGTGCGCCGGCGTGGCGCCGTCCGTGGAAGTTCGGGGACCAACAAGCGTGACGTGCCAGCCTGCGCCCGAACCCGAGTCGTCGATCACCGTGAACGGCGCGATCGCGGCGCTGGTGAGCTGCGGCGTGCCGTTCATGGTGACGTTGTTGAAGTTCCCGACCGTCGGGTAGGTCGTTCCACCGGCCACGGCGGTGTCGAACCGGGGCCCGCTACCGGCGGTGATGGTGAATCCGGGCGTGCTGTTGTTGCTGAACTGGGTCGGCGGAGCGGGAACCGCGCTGACCGCACCGATGAGCGCTGCCGCCGCAGCGGCTGCGAAGAGCTTCGTTTTCATAGACATGTTCGCAATCCTTGGTTCGCCGCTCGGCCTCCGTACCGGGCATTGGCGCTGAGATCGGCCCTCTTTGCGGGCCCCTTGAGCGGAACGTGTGGCGCACCGGAGCCCGACGTGGCGGACATCACCACTGTGAGCCGTGTGGTTACTGAGGAATCGCATCGATGCGTGAGATCACATTTCTTTCGGGAGACGGCCGACCCGGAATTCCGCGCGTTGGGTGCATTGATGACGGTTGGCGAAGATCACGCCGACCGGATCGGCGGCGCCGGTCTCGGCGCGTGCTCTCGCCGCGCGCGGCGCCGAGCGCGAGCGTGACCTCCGCCGCTCGCACGGGTCCGGCTGATACTGGAGAACGACACGTCAACACGCGCGCGCCGTTGTCGGCCGCGGCCGTGGCCCGCGCAACTGCGCACGCCTCGGCCGGAGACTGCCCGAGCGCGAGCCGATCGGCCGCGGCCAGACGCCGACGCGTCGGCCGCCGTTGTTCGCCCGGGCCTTCTCCGCCGACGGCGCCGCCCAGACGCGCGACCGCGGTGCACAACGAGCATCCCCACCACGATGACGACGGCCACGAACACGCTCACATTCCCCCGATCGCCCACATCGCCCTGAACCCGCCGGTGCCGGCGGCGCGGCCGCCTCACGGCCGTTCCACACGCATGACCGAGCGTCCATGCAAGGTGAGATCGGGCAAGAAGCACGCCCACGAGGGGAAGGTCCGTATGCGAGACGTACGAGATGGCGACCTCGACGGGATCACCGACCCGACCCCGACGCATGATCCGCACCGTGGCGCCGGGCAGGGTCCGGCGCGCGGCCGCGACGACCGCGCCGGGTCGCTCGTCACCGTCGCTTCTCTCACTGCGTCGCGCGCCGCGTGGGTCACGAGGATCTCGTCGCGCGCCACGAGCGCGACCTGGAACAGCAACACCAACATTGCGAAGACCAGCGGCAGCACGAGCGCGAGCTCGACGGTCGCTTGTCCCCGCTCACCGCGGGCGAAACCCGGACGGTGGTCGGAACGCGCGCGAACGCGCGCGCTCCGACCACCCTTGACGGTACGAGACATCAGATATGCAGCAGGCCGTGTACGACGGTGTTGAACAGGCCTCCGATGAGATTGGTGTGCTTCGCCCACGTGAGGACGAGACCGGCGATGGCCGCCGCGGAGATCATCACGAGCGCGTACTCGGCGGTGCTTTGACCCGACTCCGAACGATCCGAGCGTCGGAGCAACGAGAACAAGGCGTTGGACAACAGTTGCAACACGTGCGACCTCCAAGGTCGGCGGACGCGCGCCGAGCGTGCGGGAACGAATGCGGGGAATGCGGGCGGATCAGCGGCTGATACCGGCGATGACCGCCGGGACGACCGTGAGCAGCGCAAAGGCGGGCAGGATGCAGCCCACGAGCGGGAAACACAGGCGGACGGGCACGGTGCGCGCCCGCGCCTCCGCCCGGCGCCGGAGATCGGCGCGCAGTTCGCACGCGAGGCGCGCTGAGCGCCGGCGCCGCCGGAGATCCGAGACGCGCGCTCGTGCGCAACGTCTCGGCCAGGCCGCGCGTGCTCGGTGCGCGCCGGCCCATCTCCCGCAACGCATCGTCGAACGACTGGCCCAGCGCACACGCGCGCACGATCGCGTCGAGCTCGCCCGCCACGAGCGCGGGCGACCACCGCGCGCCGAGCCCCACCGCGAGATACGGCGTGTGGCCGGCGCCCACCCCGACTCCCACGAGATCGACCGCGACAGCTACCTGGCGGGCGAGCTCGTCGTCGAGGCGGCGGTTGCGCCGCAACCGGGCCGGGGCGCGCAGAACCCGACCGAGCGACCGGGCCGCCGGGATGCGGAAGAACCGGAGGGATGCCGCCCGAACCATTCGGACGACCCGGCCGGACGACCGTGAACGGCGCGGCGTGAGCGCCGCCAGCCAGCGCGCCGGTCGAGATCTTCCGCGCGAGCCCGACGAACGGCAACATGACCACCGCGCCCCAGGCCACTGCGACGACGGTGATCACGCCCGGCTCCCGCTGCGGACGATGCTGCGCATCCACCATCCGCCCAATGCTTCGAGGCCGAGACCCGAACCCGAGACACGCCCGCCCGAACATCGTGCCGGTGAGTACCTGCAGCGCATGCGGATCGACCAGTGCGGACCAGGCGATGTACACGACCGGCGCCCCGCCGACCACGACGGCCGACATGCGCGCCTGCGACGACAGGGCACGCGCCTCGGCCGCGACACCGAGGCGGTCGCGCAGTGACGTCGCGAGACCGTCGAGCGCATCGGCCGATCGACCCCCGACCGAGGAGCACATCGCGAGCGCGCCGGCCGACGCGTCGACACCTGCGACACATCGCTCCTTCGACCACGCGCCGAGCGCCTCCACGAGCGATGCACCGAGACGTACCCGCGTGCCGATTCGCTCCATGTCACCCGCAAGTGGGCCGGCGCCCGCCGCGACCGCGCCGATGGCGGTCGTCACCGTGCCGCCGGATCGCAGCTCCGATGCCACGCGCTCGAGCGTCTCGGGAACTGCCGACGCGATCTGGCGGGCGCGGCGTTCGTCCATCGTCAGCACCACGGCCGGGACCCCGACCCCGACGACGAACGCGAGCCCGACCCCGGTCGCCGGCCCTCCGAAGCCGATGCCGAAGACCGCGGCAACGGCCACCGACCACAGCCATGTGGAGACGGCTCGTTCGCGCGGTCACGTCGAGCGCCGCCGCGTCGAGGCTGCGTTCGAGCCTCGTACCCAACCACTCGGGGATTCCCCGGACGGGACGCGACGGGTTGGAGCGCAGCCGATCGGCCACCGCGTAGCGACGCGCCCGCGACGCGAGCCACACCGTCATCGAGGTGCCGATCACTCCGGCGGTCAGGCCGCGCACGCCGCCCACTCCCCGGCCAGGTCGACCTCGTTGCGGCGCGCCGGCCGTTCGGGCGCCGCGCACGCAACGAGGCGATCGTCGACGCGGGTGAGCAGCCGACGGGTGCGGGCCCCGCTTTCCCGGCCGAGCTCCGAGACCGCGACGATGACGCGCCGCCCGTCACGGCCCCGCCGGACCTGCACGATCGCGTCGACCGCCGACATCAGCTGCGCGCGGATCGCGGGGAGCGGCAGTCGCTCGTCGGCGCCGAGCGCGAGCGTCTCGATCCGGGCGAGCGCATCGTCAGGACTGTTCGCGTGAACGGTCGAGAGCGAACCGTCATGGCCGGTGTTGCACGCCTGGAGCATGTCGAGCGCCTCGCCGCCGCGCACTTCACCCACGACGATCCGATCGGGACGCATGCGCAACGCACTGCGCACGAGGTCGCGGACACTGACCGCGCCCGTGCCTTCGGCGTTGGCGGGGCGCGCTTCGAGGCGGACGACGTGAGGCTGTTCGAGGCGCAGCTCCGCGGTCTCCTCGATCGTCACGATCCGCTCGTTCGGGTCGATGGAACGTGCGAGCGCGTTGCAGCAGGTCGTCTTGCCCGAGCTCGTCGCGCCGGACACCACGAGGTTCCAACCGGCCCGGACCATCGCGTCGAATTGCGCGGCACTCTCCGCCTCGACCCCGAACGCCGCGAGCGGCACCGCTCTCGCACCGAAACGCCGGATGGAGACACACGGCCCGTCGGGCGCGAGCGGCGGGAGGACCGCGTGGAGACGGGAGCCGTCGACGAGACGCGCGTCGACCATCGGCGATGCACGGTCGAGCCGCAGACCCAGCGGCGCGATGACGCGCTCGACCACACGCACGATCGTCGCGGCGTCGATAGCGCACACCACGGGCACGATGCGTCCCGCGCGTTCGACGAAGACGCGATTCGGGCCGTTGACCATGATCTCGGTGATCGAGGAGTCGGCGAGAAGTGGTTCGAGGGGGCCGAGACCTCCGACGTCGTCGACCAGCTCGTCGAGCACGACGTCGGCGGACGCCGCCGCGAGCAGCGGCGCCTCCTCGAGCAGCATCCGCACGAGGCGCGCCCGGAGCTCCGGCCGGTCGAGCAACGCCGGGTCGAACGGCGCGTCGAGCAACCGGCGGTGCAACGTCTGGTGCAGCACCTGGCGCAGCACGGGATCGTGCAGAGGCTTCTCCCGCAGCGAGCGGCTCACGCGGCCTGCTCGTCGCCGAAGCATCCGACCTGGGCGAGCGCGTGATGCAGGGGTCGGCCGAGGCTGTCGGGGAGCCGGCTCGACAGGACTCCCGCGTCGACTGCCCGAGCGATCGACGTGCGGGCCGGGATCGTGGCGACCACGGGAAGGCCGAGCACATCTTCGACATCCGGCGCACCGAGGGAGCGGCCGTGCTCGTCGATGAGGATCGCGCCCACCGCATCCGTGATCGCCGGATGGCGCACGGCCCGTCGCAACGCGAGGTAACACCCGCGCACCACGACGATTCCGGTACCGGCGACCTCCGCGAAGGCGCGCACCGCCGGGTCGTCGAGCCGGCCGAGGTCGCACACGCCGGGACGCGGGTCGGCGTCGAGCGCGACGGCGAGTGCGGCCCCGGCCTCCTCGACTGCGGTGGAGCCCGCGGTCTCACCCGCGGGAAGGAGTGCGAGCCGCGGTGCGACGTCGATCGTCAGGTGCTCGAGCGCGTCGGTCGGTGCGCCCGGACCCGCGCGCATCCAGTCGAAGAGCCCGGGAACGGGATCGCTCCCGAGACCGAGAACCGCGGGCTGGTCGCCCGAGAGATCGACAATGCGCGCGTCGGTGTCACGCGCAAGTACCAGCGCGGCCGCAGCCGCGATCACCGAAGTGCCGGAGCCGCCTTTCGGCGACCAGAAGCACACGAGCATGACTACTCCCCGGATCGGGGCGCATCGCGGCAGACCGCAACGCGCGACAACTCGATCGGGGAAGGCAATGGGGGAAACCGATGCGAACGTTAGGTGCGACGCGGTTGAACGTCAAGGGGCACGCCAGGTGAGAACGTAGGCTTCGCGACCGTGGAAGCCGCCTTCTTCGACCTCGACAAGACCGTCATCGCGACGAGCTCGGTGATGGCATTGGGCGGCACGTTCTATCGCGACGGCTTGATCTCGAAACGCACGATCGTGCGCGGCCTCTACGCGCAGGTGGTGTACCTGCTCGTCGGCGCCGACGAGAACAAGATGGAACGCATGCGAGAGGCGATGCTCGCGTTGACGAAGGGCTGGGACCAGCAACATGTGAAGGAGCTCGTCCGCGAGGCGCTCGATGTCGTGCTCACCCCCGTGATCTACGCCGAGGCACTCGAGTTGATCGAGGAACACCACCGGGCGGGACGCAAGACGGTGATCGTCTCGTCGTCACCGGCCGAGACCGTGGAGCCCATCGGCGAATACCTCGGCGTCGACGACGTGATCGCCACACGCGCACGCCTCGACGAGCAGGGCCGCTATACCGGCGAGCTCGAATTCTACGCGTACGCCGCGCACAAGGCCGACGCCATTCGCGAGATGGCGGTCGCGGAGGGACTCGACCTCGCGGGTTCGTACGCATACTCCGACTCGATCACCGACCTCCCGATGCTCGACCTCGTCGGCAACCCCGTTGCCGTCAATCCCGACCGCGAGCTCGCCCGCATCGCGCGCGAGCGCGAATGGGAGATTCGCTACTTCCAGCGCCCGGTCCGGCTGCGCGACCGCGTTCCGGTACCGCCGAAGGGACCGACTCTCGCGGCGGGCGGCGTAGCGATCGCGGCCGGCGCCGCGGTCGGCGTGTACGTGTGGCTGCGCAAGCGCGCACTCACCTCCTGACCTTCACCAACTGAAGGTCCCGGCCGAAGTCGGCGTGCAACGAAAAAAGCGTGTGCAGGGAGTCGTCGACTCCGCGCACACGCTGATTCCGATCGAGAACGATCAGGCCCCGCGCACCTTCTTGGCAATGACGGCACCGAGCCCGACGAGCACGAGGAGCAACAGAATCTTCTTCACACCAACCTCCTGCTGACGACGACACGGCGACCTTAGCGGGCGCGTTTCCCGGCGCGCCCGGAACTCGCGTTCAGCGGCACACCGACCGCCGCGCGTACCGCCACCGTCGCGGAAGGGTCAGCCCGATCCGGCGAGCGGTTCCACCGGGGTCAGCGTGCCCGGATCGCTCAGACTGCGTACGAACGTCAGTCGGCCCGAGTCGATGCGGTAGAGCCCCGCCGGGTCCACGTCACCCGAAGGCACCACGTCACCCGAAGGCACCACCTCACCCGACGAAGCCGGTTGCGGGTTCGCCACGACGTAGATTCCCGCCGCGGTCGGCACCACCTGCGAGACCCGCCATCGCGTTCCGCCCGAAAAGACCAGGACGGGCGCCGCAAGAGTCCCGATGTCGTAACGGCGGATCGTGTCGGTCGTCGCCGTGGCGCCCGAACCCGCCGCGACGGTCTCCAACGCGTACAAGCCGTGCGGACCGAACACCACATTGGCCGAACGGATCGTTGCGCTGCGTGCCTCGGAGGACGAAGCGACACGGAGCGGCGCGCCCAACTCGGTCGGGACATCGATGCGTTGCAGGGGCCGGCAGCCCGACGGCGTGCAGCTGACGACCGCGAGGTATGTGCCGTTCGCCGACCACCGCATGCTCGAGACGATCCCGACGGCCGCGGCGGAGCTGTTTGCCTTGGTGAGATCGACCACGACGATGCGACCCTCCGAGCCCGAGGTCACCGGCGCGCAGCGATCATGAGCCAGATCGCCGGCGCCGTACAGCGCGAGGCGCGAGCCGTCGGGGCTCACGTCGAACGAGACGGCCTGCGCGACGATCTTCGACGAGCGGCCTTCGATGTCGGCGCGTACGACGTCGCCGCACCCGGTCGAACCGGCCTTCACCGACAGGTACCAGAGCTCACGGTGGTCGTCGGTTGCGCGCGCGTAGATGATGTTGCCCTTGACCTTCACCATCGTCGCGTTGGTATGTCCCGTGGCATCGAGGGAGATGACGTAGTGACCGCGCGGAGAGCATCGTGGTTCCCGGCTGCAACGCGTCGCGTACCGGCACGAACGTGGTCGACGACGACGAGACGCGCAACGATCCACGACCGTCGTTCCCGCGCACGACCGCGACACTCGCGGCCACGACCACGATTGTCGCCGCGATTCCCAGACTCGCCCACCGGCGCGTCGAGCGCTCGCGGCGGCGCCGGCGCAGTACCAGTAGCTCGAGATCGACCGGCGGCGGTACCTCGCCTTCGACCAACTCGCCCAACTCGCCCAGTCGGGCTGAGAGCTGCGCTTCGAGCGAGTCACGCATCGCGCATCCCTTCGCGCAGCTTGGCGAGGCCCCGCGACAACAACGACTTCACGGTCCCGAGAGGAATGTCGAGGATCCGGGCAATGTCGTCGTGCGACGCGTCGCTGTAATAGCGCAACACGATCGCGGCGCGCTGGCGCATCGGGAGTCGGCGCAACGCGACGAGCAGGGTGTCGCTCGCAACGACATCGACCGGCAGCACGACGAGCGACGCGAGGTCGACTGTGCGTTCGTGCCGGGCCACCACCTTTTGATGACGGAAGTGCGACTTGGCAAGATTCGCGACCGCACGCGTGAGATACGCGCCGAACGCGTCGGGCTCGCGCAGCGTGTCCAACTTGGCTGCCACCCGCACGAACGCCTCTTGCACCAAGTCTTCGGACAGTTCCCGCTCGCCCGTCAGCATGAGCGCGAAGCGCAAGGCCGCGGGCGCGTGCGTCCGGTACAGCCGGTCGAGCAGCACCTCGTTGCGGACTGCCAATGGAGCGACCGTCTGCACGTCTTCCAGACGCTCCACCCGCCACGCGAGTTTCACGTTTGTATCCTGCGCGCCGAACGGGCCGTCTCGCCAGTATCGGCGGGGACGGCCCGAAGGCCGCAAGACCTAGACCGCGAGCAGGTCGCGGGCGCCGGTGTCGGCGCTCGGGTGCCGCAGCTTCGACATCGCCCGAGCCTCGATCTGGCGAATCCGCTCCCGGGTGAGGTTGAAGTACTCGCCGACCTCTTCCAGCGTGCGGGGCTCGCCCCGGTCGAGACCGAAACGCAGCGCCAGGATCTGGCGCTCACGCTCGTCGAGAGGGGCCAGCAGCTTCTCGATCTCCGCCGGGAGCAGCGCGGTGGCCGCGACCTCGAACGGCGACTCGACCGACCGGTCCTCGACGATGTCGCCGAGCTCGGCGTCGCCGTCTTCGCGCAACGGCTCCGACAGCGAGAGCGGCTCGGCCGCGAAGCGCAGCGCCTCGGTGACCTTGTCCTCGGGCATCTCGACTTCGGCCGCGAGCTCCGAGAGTGTGGCGGGCCGGCCGAGCTTGAGCTCGAGGCGCGAACGGGCCTTCTGCAGGCGGGCGAGGGTGTCGCCGGCGTGCACGGGCAGGCGGATCGTGCGACCGGTGTTCGCGATACCGCGGGTGATGGCCTGACGGATCCACCACGTGGCGTACGTCGAGAACTTGAAGCCCTTGCGCCAGTCGAACTTCTCGACGGCGTGCATGAGGCCGAGGTTGCCCTCTTGGATCAAGTCGAGCAGGGGCAGCCCCGACGCCTGGTACTTCTTGGCGATCGACACCACGAGGCGCAGGTTCGATTGCACGAAGGTCTGCTGGGCGTCCTCGCCGTGGCGGGCGCCCCGGCGGAGCTCACGCTTCTTCGCGGGAGTCAGGCCCTTGCCGAGTGCGAGTTGCTCGCGAGCGGCGTTGCCCTTTTCGATCTGCTGGGCCAGGCGGACTTCGTCATCCTTGGTGAGCAGTGGGTACTGCCCGATGTCGGTGAGGTAGAGCCGAACCAGATCTTCCTCGTCCCGCTCAATTCGCTCCTTCGCCACCGATCAATCCTTCGTTCGGACAGCCGACACCAGAACTTCCTCGGACCGACACCTTGTAGCCCCGCCAAGCTCGGTGCCCCACCCTGTGCTCTGTACGATAACCACCCCGTCAAGCGCTCTCTCGGGGGGCAGGAACGAGGCAAGAAGTGTCCGATCCGGACGTGTCCGAGGTCGAGATCGCAGTACTGACCGCCTCGTTCGACGCCCGGCCGGGCGCCGAGGAGCCGCTGTTGGCCGCGCTTTCCCGCTACGTCGTGCTGACCCGCCACGAGCCGGCCTGCAGAAACGTCGATCTTGTGGCATCGGTCACCCACGCCGGGCGCTTCTTGGTGATCGAGAAGTGGGAATCGGCCGCGGCTACCCAGGCCCACCTCGACTCCGCACTCATGACCGACATGGCCAAAGCCGCACTGCCGTCGCTCGCGGGGAAGCCCGCGATCGATCTCTACGACCCGATCTCGGCCTACGACCTCGACTAGGGAGCTATTTCTGGCGGAGGAGGTCGACGGGGACCTTGGACGGTCCGCGTTCGACGGCCCCGGTCTCCTTGCAGATCTCGCGGATACCGTCCCAGGTGAGGCCGTTCGACTCCCAGCACCGCTCGAACGCCGCGTCGGCGACGTCGGTGAAGCCGTGTTGGAGCCGGAAGTCGTAGAGCTGGCGGGGACGCCGGACGTCGAGACCGAGGCGCCGGGCCCGACCCTCGGCGTAGGTGTCCCAGGCGGCGCGCTCACCGCGGGAGAGCTCCGCGTCGGGAGGCGCGGCCGCGAAATCGTCGGAGAGCCGGTCCTTGGCTCGCAACATCATGACGACGAGGTCGACGCGGGCCTGGTCGGCGGAGAAGTGGCACGGACGCTTGTTGTCCTCGAAGTTGCCGCCCGAGACCCACAGCACGACCTGGCCGTCGACGACGTCGGACATGTGCCCCGTGAGCGGGGCGAACAGCTCTTCGTCGACGGTCAACGAGATGTCGACGTTCGTCGGAAGCTCGGCTCGGGCCGCCGCCTCTTCGACGAGCGCGGTGATCTCGGCGACGTCGTAGGGGACGAGCGTGAACGGATCCGGCGTGACGCTGATCGAGGTCACGAACCCTGGGCCGACGCGTCGAGCGCGGCGGTTGCAACCTCGGCCATCTGCCGTGCTTGAGCGGTCGACTCCCGGGCGAGCGCGGCGAGCGAGTCGTTCTCGTCGTCGGTGAACCCGGCCAGGCGCCGGAAGTTGCGAGCGAGTTGGATCGGGTTCTCGTCGTCTTCACCGCGGAAGCCGCCGAGGTTGAAGATCGCGTCGACCGTGCGCTGGAACTCGAGCGCGCGCTCGCGGCGGTCGGGATCGGTCTCGGTGAGACGGCGGAGCCAGTCGGAGCCCATCTTCACGTGGGTGACCTCGTCGGCGAGCATCCAGTCCTCGCAGAACTCGAGGATCGGGTCGCCCGACTCGTTCCCGAAGTCCTTCATCGAGTTGAAGACATCGATCGCGAGACCCTCGAGCGCGCGGTTCACGCCGCACAGGCGGAACACCGGGTCGGGATTGCAGGCAGCCGCGAACAAGAAGGTCGACTCGGTGTACTCACCGATCTCGGTACCCATGTGGTCGCCGAGCTTCACCGAGATCTCGCAGTGGCGCGACTCGTCCCAGCACTGCCGGGCCATGTCGAGCTTGAGCTGGAACGGCGCGGTCTCGTCGTCGAAGTCGTAACAGGTGCGGCCCGCGCCTTCGAGCGCCTGGATCTCACCGACGAAGATGCCGTGCATCAGCGAGCGCGAACGCTCACCGGCGGCGGGCCGGTCGACGCCCATGCGGGCGGGGCCGACGTTGCGCTGGGCCATCTTGGGGCCCCGCGGGTCGAAGATCCGGTCCTCGATCTTCGTGCGCACGAAGCGCTCGTCACGGGCCAGTTCGGATTCCGGGAGCATCTTCTTCATGAGACGCGAACCTCCTCTACCGCTTCACCCAGGCTACCGGGGCCGGCGATGCCGCCCGACGCCAGGTACAGCTTCTCCAGGTCGGCCTGGCGGCGACCGGCGCGATCCACCTTCTCGGGCGTATCGATCAGCGACTGGAGCAACATCTCGCCGTCGCGCCAGTCGTCGAACTCGTCTTGCAACGCGAACTTGAGCGAGCGGATGGTGGGCGCGTCGGTAATGGTGCTCGTGGCGTTCAGATGGAACGTGTACACCGCGATGAACCGCGGGATCAGCACCCGGTAGACCCCGACGAGCTTCTCGATCGTGTGCTCGGGAGCCTCCGGGTCGCGCACCGCGTCCATGAAGGTGACGAACGCGTCGTTCGGCGGCACCGTCAACCGGTCGGGGTTCATCTCCCTCAACTCCGGCAGGCGCTTGTGCCACAACTCCGCGTGCCAGGCGTGGTGGTAGGTGTGGCGCCCGAGGACGAGCTTCACGTCGAGTTCGGGGACGGTCGCGACCCATCCTCCCAGCACCTCGAAGAGGCGCATCTCGGCCCACTTGTAATTGCCGACCCGCCGGGCCGACTCCTCGACCGGGAACAGCCCGGGGAGCTCCCGGCGGTCCCAAGGGGCGAACGGCGCGCGCGGTTTGGTCGTTTCCGTCATCGCAAGGATTCTCACCGCTCCTTGACCGATCGGTCAAGTGACCCGCGCCGCGCGCCACGAGCGCGACTCCGCGATCACGATCCCCACGAGGATCACCACCGCGCCGAGGTAGCCCGAGACCCCGAGCCGCTCCCCGACCCAGTACCCGATGAGCCCGGCGACGACCGGCTCGAACTCCAAGATCACCGCCGCCCGGGCCGGCTCGACGAAGCGCAGCCCCCACAGTTGCAGCGTGAACGCGAGCGCGCTGCAACACACGCCGGTGACCGCCGCGGCGACGAGAACCTGCGCGGTGACGTGCCCCAGACCGCCGATCGCGACCACGGGGAGCGCCAGGACCGTGAACACGACGAGTTGACCGGCCGTGAGGGCGACGGGGTCGAAATGCTGGGTGAAGTAGGCACCCATGAGGATCCAGAGCCCGAACAAGAACGCGCAGCCGAGGGTCAGCGCGTCGCCGGAGTGCAAGCGCAGCGTCGAGCCTTCCAGCAGGAACAGGCCGATGACTGCGAACGCGACTGCGAGCACGACGTTGAACGACGGGCGCCGACGGGTGACGGCGACCTCGATGAGCGGCGTGAACACGACGAACAAGCCGGTGATGAACGCGGAGTTCGACGTGGTCGTGCGCTCGAGGCCCGCGTTCTGGAGCCAGTAGCCCGCGAACCCGACCACTCCGAAGGCCGACACCGCGAGGAGGAAGTCCGTCGTTCTCAACGACACACGCGCGGTCGACGGGCCGCGCCAGCCGTTGCGGATCGCGAACGGGAGCAACACGACCGCGCCCATCGAGAACCGCAACAAGATGAAGCCGACGGGCGTGACGTCTCTTAACGCGTCCTGCACGAGCTTGAACGTCGCGCCGTACGCGATCGTCGCGGCGATCAGTGCGAGTTCGGGCACGAGCGGCCGCGCGGTCTCCCACGTGAGCGGGACGGACCCGCCCACGCCTTCGGAATCCACCTCAGCCGGGCCAGCGATTGGTGATGGGGAGCCGGCGATCCTTGCCGAACGCCTTGGGCGACACGCGCACACCGGGCGCGGCCTGACGGCGCTTGTACTCGTTGCGATCGATCATGCGCGGCGACGCGACGCGCGAGATCGGCATCGTGGCCACGCGCTATCAACTCGCCGACCGACAAGTCGTCCTCCACGTAGCCCTCGATGATGGGATCGAGGACGTCGTACGGCGGGAGCGAATCGGAGTCGAGCTGGCCGGGCGCGAGCTCCGCCGACGGCGGCTTCTCGATGACCGAGCGCGGGATCACCTCGCGGCCCGAGCGGTCGTTGAGATCGTGGCAGAGCGCGTACACGAGCGTCTTCGGCACGTCCTTGATCACTGCGAAGCCACCGGCCATGTCGCCGTAGAGGGTGGCGTAGCCCGTCGCCATCTCGCTCTTGTTCCCGGTGGTCAGGACCATCCAGCCGAACTTGTTCGAGATCGTCATCAACACGTTGCCCCGCACCCGGGCCTGCACGTTCTCCTCGGCCAGGCCCGGAGCGGTCCCCGCGAACATCGACGCGAGCATCGCCTCGAATGCCGCGTGCGCGGGTTCGATTGGCACCGTCGACGTACTGATACCGAGGTTCTCCGCGAGCGCGGCGGCGTCGGAGATGCTGTGCCCGCTCGAATACCGCGAAGGCATCAGCACTCCGAATACGTGCTCCGCTCCCAACGCGTCCACCGCGATCGCGGCGACGAGCGCGGAGTCGACACCACCGGACAGGCCGATCAAGACGTCGTTGAAGCCGTTCTTGCGCACGTAGTCACGGGTACCGAGAACGAGAGCTTCGTAGACCTCGTGCACCGGCGTGAGCGTCGGCTCGATGCGCGCCGGCAACCGCGCGGCGCCGGGATGAGGTTCGGAGACCTGGATCTCCGGAAGCGGCATCAGCTCGACCCGACCGCGCGGGTCGAGCTGGCGCTTGCGGAAGGCCGGGCGCACGTCGACGTCGACGACGAGCAGGTCGGTCGCGAATTGCTTCGCTCGCGCGACGAGCGTTCCCAGCTCGTCGAACACCAGCGACGCGCCGTCGAACACCAGCTCGTCCTGACCGCCGACGAGGTTCGCGTACACGATCGGTACCGACGCGTCGGCGGCGCGCGTCGCCAGCATCGTCTCGCGTTCGGTGAGGCGTTGCGCGTAATACGGCGACGCGTTGAGATTGACGATGAGCTCGGCCCCGCCCGCGGCTTCGGTGAGGATCGGACCCGTCGGGCTCCAGGCGTCTTCGCAGATCGAGACGCCGACCTTCACTCCCGCGATGTTGAAGAGTGGAAGCGGCTCGCGGGGCGCCACGAAGTAGCGCTGCTCGTCGAAGACCGCGTAGTTCGGCAGCAACTGCTTGCGGTACACGCCGTACACGCGACCGTTCGCACACACCGCCGCCGCGTTGTGCAGGTCGCGTCCGGGTTCCGCAAAGCCGACAATGGCCGCGGTGCGCCCGGTGCGGGCCGCGATCTTTTCGAGCGTCTCCGCCGCCTGCGCGACGAACGCGGGGCGCAAGAGCAGGTCCTCGGGCGGGTACCCGGTGACCGTCAGCTCGGGGAACACGACGAGATCGCAGCCGGCGGCGTCGGCCGCGTCGTAGGCCTCGAGGATGCGCACGGCATTGCCCTCGAGATCGCCGACGACGACGTTCAGCTGGGCGGCGGCCACCCGAAAGCGCGGCATCTTCCCAGGATACGAGGGCCCGGGCGTTTGCGCGACACTCGGTCGATGACCACACCGGGACGGACGCAGTGGGAAGGCGACGCCTACCAACGCCGCTTCGACGACCTGGCTTCGGCCGGCGTCGACGTGCACGGAGAGGCGACGTTCGTCATGCAGTGCGCACCGAAAACGGTCCTCGACGCGGGCTGTGGAACCGGGCGGGTCGCGATCGAGCTCGCCCGCCGCGGTGTCGACGTGGTGGGCGTCGACATCGATCCGTCGATGCTCGCGACGGCCCGGGCGAACGGTCGCGGCATCGAGTGGCACGAGCACGACTTGACCTCACTCGCGCTCGGGCGCGTCTTCGACGTCGTGCTCCTCGCCGGCAACGTCCCCCTGTTCACACCACCGGGAACCCACCGGGCCCTGGTAGCCGGCTGTGCGCGCCACGTCGACCCCGACGGTGCCCTCGTCACCGGCTTCCAACTCGGCCGTGGTTACGACACCGCGTCGTTCGACGCCGACTGCCTCGCGGCCGGGCTCGTCTGCTCCGAACGATTCTCCACGTGGGCGCGCGACCCGTTTCAGCCGGGAGACGCGTACGCGGTCTCGATCCATCGTGTCGCCGGTCGATGAACGCCGGGTAGCGTTCTTGGTTCAGCCTTCGGCCACCACCTCGATGCAAGACGTCGAGCCGCGTTTCGGGAGATGCTCATGGGCGACGAGCCGTACGCCGCGCTGCTGCCGTGGATGGTCTTCGCGGTCGTCGACCGGCCACACATCGGCGGAGGTCCGCTCTGGGCCGGCGCCGGCGCGTTGATCACGGCGATCACGCTGCTCCTCACGAGCTCGCGCAGCGAGCCGAGGTCGCGCAACGTGATCGTCGTCGGCGCCGTCGTCTGGTTCGGCGCGCTCGGCCATCGCCGGCGCGTTCCACCGTTCGAACGCCGGATTCCTCGCGCACGACGGCCGCGCCCTGTCGGCGGCCGGGTTCGCGATCATCGCCTTCGGCTCGTTGGCCTTCACGCCCGCGGTCGAGCACTTCACTCGCCCCCACGTTCGGTCGAGCCAATGGGACGATCCCGCGTTCCACCGCGTCAACGTCTTGATCACATTGATCTGGGGTGCGACGTTCGCCGGCATCTCGCTCGCCCACTTCGTCGGCGCGTCGGTCGACACACCCGAGGCGTTGACGGTCTTCAACTGGGTCGTGCCGATCGCCCTCACCGCGATCGCGGCGCATCGCACGCGTGTGTGTTGGGACGAATTCAACGACGACGACACGTTCGATCCCGACCCGATGCGCGATCTGGCGCTCGACTGGGAACCGCCCCTCAACTCGACCGACTTCTGAACCCCGAACTTCTGAACCCCGACGTTGTGAACCCGGACTGGCGAAGGCCGGGCGCGCAACCGGGGCGACGGATGCGCGAACGCCCCATCGCCCCGGAGAGCGGGTACCGCCTTCAGATACGGACTACGCCAGCGCGCTGCAGCACGTCTCGGTGATGAGACGGGTCACGACGTAGGGGTCCATGTTGGCATTGGGCCGACGGTCTTCGATGTAGCCCTTCTTGTCGACCTCGACCTGCCACGGGATACGCACCGACGCACCCCGGTTCGAAACGCCGTAGCTGAACTCGTTCCACGGCGCGGTCTCGTGCGAACCGGTGAGCCGCAGCTCGATGTCGGCGCCGTAGTTCGCGACGTGTTCAGCGGCGTTCTTCGCGAGCGCCTCGCACGCGGCGATGATCGGGTCGTAGCCCTCGCGCATCGCCTTCGTCGAGAAGTTCGTGTGCGCGCCGGCCCCGTTCCAGTCGCCACTGACCGGCTTGGGGTCGAGCGTGGCCGCGATGCCGAAGTCTTCGGCGACGCGGTAGAGCAACCAGCGCGCGATCCAGAGTTGGTCGGAGACCTCGAGCGGGCCGAGCGGGCCGACCTGGAACTCCCACTGGCCGGGCATGACCTCGGCGTTGATGCCGGAGATCCCGAGCCCGGCGGTGAGGCACGCGTCGAGGTGCGCCTCGACGACGTCACGGCCGAACACCTCGTCGGCGCCGATGCCGCAGTAGTAGAAGCCCTGCGGCGCCGGGAAGCCCCGCACCGGGAAGCCGTGCGGACGGCCTTCCTTGAAGAACGTGTACTCCTGTTCGATACCGAACAGCGGCTCTTGCGCCCCGAACTTCTTCGCGATCGGCGAGAGCAACGCCCGCGTGTTCGTGGGGTGCGGCGTCATGTCGGTGAGCAAGACCTCCGACATGACGAGGATGTCGTCGCCGCCCCGAATCGGGTCCGGACACGAGAACACCGGCTTCAGCACGCAGTCCGACGCTGCTCCCGGCGCCTGGTTCGTGCTCGAGCCGTCGAAGCCCCAGATGGGCAGATTCTTGGTGTCGCTCAGAATCTTGGTCTTCGAACGAAGACGTGCCGTTGGCTCCGTACCGTCGATCCAGATGTACTCCGCCTTGATCACCACTGCTCGCTCCGATCTCCAGGGCGTAATTCCGCCCGCTGTGACATGGCAGCTTGGAACTGCGCGATTTCCATGCCGTTGCCCTATTGTGAACGCTCTGTTACCGCCCCCACCCGCCCTCGGAGACCCTAGGCGAGGGCCCGTAAACTCTCCACATGGAACGCCAGAACGAGTACGTCCTGCGCACTGTTGAAGAGCGCGGCGTGCGCTTCGTCCGCCTGTGGTTCACCGATGTCCTGGGCTTTTTGAAATCGGTCGAGATCACCCCCGCCGAGCTCCAGGTCGCCCTCGAGGAGGGCATCACCTTCGACGGCTCCACGATCGAGGGCTACAGCCGGATCCAGGAATCCGACATGCTGGCCCGCCCCGACGCCAACACGTTCGAGCTCCTCCCGACCGACGACGGCGACACCGTCATGGCCCGGATGTTCTGCGACATCTCGACGTTCTCCGGCGAGCCCTTCGAAGGCGATCCCCGCCGGGTGCTCAAGCGCAACCTCGAACGGGCCCGCGAGAAGGGGTTCACCTTCTTCGTCGGACCGGAGATGGAGTTCTTCTACTTCCGCTCCGGCGCCAACGTGGAACCCCTCGACGCGGCGGGTTACTTCGATCTCACCGCGCACGACATCGGATCGCGCCTGCGCAAACAGACGGTGCTGCGGCTCGAGGCGATGGGCATCCCCGTCGAGTACTCGTTCCACGAGAACGGACCGAGCCAGCACGAGATCGACCTGCGCTACACGGACGCGCTCGAGATGGCCGACAACGTGATGACGTTCCGGCTCATCGCCAAAGAGGTCGCGGCCGACAACGGCGTGTATGCCACCTTCATGCCCAAGCCGATCAGCGGGGCGTTCGGGTCGGGTATGCACACCCACGTGTCGCTGTTCGAAGGCGACGTGAACGCGTTCCACGATCCCGGCGACGAGTACGGCATGTCGAAGATCGCGAAGCATTTCATCGCCGGCCTGCTCGTCCACGCCAGTGAGATCTGCGCGATCACCAACCAGTGGGTCAACTCCTACAAGCGGCTGATCCCGGGCTACGAAGCACCGGTGTACAAGTGCTGGGCTCGCAACAACCGCTCCGCCCTGGTGCGCGTGCCACTGTCGAAGTCGGGAAAGAACGAGTCGTCGCGCATCGAGTTCCGCGCCCCGACCCCGCTTGCAATCCTTACTTGGCCTTCTCGCTGATCCTCGCCGCCGGGCTCCGCGGCATCGACGAGGGCTACGAGCTGCCGCCCGAGGCCACCGACAACATCTACGCACTCTCCGACGAGGAACGCCTCACCGTGGGAATCGGGTCGTTACCCGGCTCCTTGCGCGACGCACTCGACGCGATGGAACATTCGCAGCTGGTCGCAGAAGCGCTGGGCGACCACGTCTTCGAGAACTTCTTGGTCAACAAGCGGCGAGAGTGGGCCGACTACAAGGCCGATGTCACGCCGTTCGAGATCGCTCGCTATCTCGGAACGCTGTAGGCGACTGCTGAGGATGAGAGTCTCGTGAACGAGTTGCTGCTCGTATTCCCCGACCCGGCACCGCCCCTGCTCGCGCAGACACTCGACCTGTCGGGTGTCCGCTGGAAGTCGGTCGGGAATGCGGCGATCGCCATGCAGTACGAACCGGTCGACGGCTGGACCGGCGCCGTCGTGTGCGCCGACGACGACCCCGAGGGCGCGTTCACGCTGTGTCGCACGCTGCGCAAAGGCGATTCCCGCGTCGAGTCGATCCTGCTGCTCATCACCGGCGCGCAACTCCACGACCTCGAGCACCGCGAAGACCTGTTCGACGACTTCTGCCTCACGCCGTTCCACCCCAAAGAGCTCGAAGCCCGGTTGCGCCATCTCATGTTCCGCGCCGGGCGCGCCGGCTCCCCCGAGGTTGCGTCGTACGGCGACCTGGTCTTGAACTTCGAGACCTACCAGGCCGCCGTGAACGGCAAGCCCCTCGACCTCACGTACATGGAATACGAGCTCTTGAAGTTCTTCGTGACCCACCCCGGCAAGGTGTTCACCCGCGAGCAATTGCTGTCGCGAGTCTGGGGCTACGAGTACTACGGCGGTGCGCGCACGGTCGACGTGCACGTTCGTCGTCTCCGGGCGAAGCTCGGCGAAGAGAACGCGAACCTCATCCAGACGGTGCGCTCCGTCGGATACCGCTTCGGTCAGTCGCGTTGGCCCGGCGCCACCCCACCGCGCGACCTGTAGCCGGCCGGCGGTAGCCCGCCGGCTGTAGTCAGCTGGGCGAATCGCTCGCGCCGTGCGTCGGCGTCGGCCGACATCAGCCAACCGGTCAGAGCCGACCAGGCCGCGCCGACGACGAACAGCCCGACCGGCCCGACGACGAAGATCACCAACAGCACGAGCACCACACCGACCACGCCGGGAAACTACCAAACCGTTGGCATCGAAAACGGTCCCCCGGCCCCGTTTCCATTCCAACTGTTGTCAAGAAAAGTGGGGGCACGGGCCCGTTTCCATACCAACGCGGGACGGGGTGCGCGGGCTTAGCCCAGGTACGCCCAGACTTCGATCTCGACCTCGGCGCCGCCCGGCAGTGCCGCGACGCCGACGGTGGAGCGGGCCGGTCGGTGGTCGCCGAACACCTCGGCGTAGACCGCGTTGACGGTAGCGAACTGCCCGATGTCGGTGACGAAGACCGTCGTCTTGACGACGTGGGTGAGCGCGGCGCCGCAGTCGCCCAATACGGCCGCGATGTTCGCCAGCACCTGGCGGGCCTGCGCGTCGACGCCCCCCGTGACCATGGCGCCGGTGGCGGGATCGAGCCCGACCTGCCCGGCCAGCACCAGCCAGTCGCCGGCGCGGACGGCCGGCGAGTACGGACCGGCGACTTTGGGCGCGTTGGGCGTGGGAACGATCTCGACCGTCACGGTCACCTCCTGGGCGCGGGAAACGTAGTGGGTCTACCCAGCGCGTTCCACGCCGCGGCCGCGACCGCCGCGAACACCGCGTCGGTCGACCGGGCGTGTGGCGGCGCGGGATCGTCGACGATGGTCACGGTGATCGGCGGCGTCTCGGCCGGGCGCAGCACACCGAAGGAGCGAATCGTCAGGTCGTGGATCTCCCCGGTCGCGGCATCGACCGCGAGACCTTCGCTCGTGACCCAACCCAGGGCCATGTGCGCGGCGCCGATCGCGTAGGAGCGCAGGACGACCTCGTCGAGCGGATCACCGGCGGCCAGGGTCACGTCGACACCGACCACCTTGCCCCGCTCGGCCGCGACGCCGTGCACTCGCCCGCGCCCCGCTCGGGGTCACGACGTCGACGTCGCGCCCGAGCGCACCCGCGACGAGGACCGCCTGCTCGGCGAGCCCGACCGCGAAGCTCGGCACTCACGGGCGGGCCGGCCACCTCGACCTCGGTCCAACGCGCCCGCACCTCGATGCCGGCCGGAGTCGGCCACTGGAGCGGTACGCCCGCGCCCAGCGCGATGACGCCCTCGATCTCGATCACTCCGTCGCGCGCCGACCGCGACCGCGGCAATCGGCGGCCGCTTGGGGCCCAGCCGCACGACGTCTTCGCGCGCGTAGACGACGCGCACCGTGCGGCCCAACTGGTCGGCGAGCTCGCGAGCGGCGATCGGCGCGGCCGAGTGCGCCTTGCCCCCGAACGCACCCGCGTTGGCAAGCGGTGAAGCGGGTTCGCCCCCGGGTTCACACCACGACGCGTCGGGTTCGAGATACGCGGGCTCGACCCACTGGGTGGCGAGCTGCACACCGCCCGGTGGGCACACCGGCATCCGGTCGAGCAACGGGGCGCGCGTGCCGACCGTCGTACGCCGGCCCTGCACCTTGCCGGCGCGAGAGCGCGCCTGCACGAGCGTGTCGGCGACGACCCATTCGATACCGGCGGCCATCACCACGTCGGCAGTGGCGCCCGGTTGGAGCGGGACCGCGACCAAGGCGTCGCGCGGCGCGGTATCGTCGGCGAACGGCGCACCACCGAGCGGAACGGCGACATCGACGCGCTGGTCACCTCCCGACTCGAGACACGCCCGCCGCGTCGCGGCGTCGAGATCACGGTCCGCCGTCAGACCCGAATCGATTGCATCCTCGGACAGCGCGTCGCGGACGGTGAGCCAACCCGTGCACCGGCACAGATGCGCCGCGAGCGACCGGTCGACGTCGCGAGCGCGCGGTGCCGGCGAAGCGCATCACGATTCCGGGCGTGCAAAACCCGCATTGCGAACCTCCGGTGGCGACGAAGGCGCGCGCCGCGCGCGCTCGCTGCGGACTCGTCGATCCCCTCGATCGTCGTCACGGCCCGGCCGTCGACGCGCGCGGCCGGGGTCACGCACGCGACGCGTGGCTCGCCGTCGACGAGCACGGTGCAACAGCCGCACTGGCCTTGCGGCGCACAGCCGTCTTTGGCCGATACGACGCCGAGTCGCTCCCGCAAGACGTTCAGCAACGACTCGCCGCGCTCCACGTCGGCGTCGACGACAACGGTTGCGCCATTGAGCACGAAGCTGATCGGCATCGTCTGCGACCGTACTCGTCGCCCGCGTTCGCGCCGGACGCGAAACGACCCCGCCGGAGCGGGGCCGTTACCGAGAAGCGCAGATCGTCAGGAGAACGACTGACCGCAACCGCAGGTGCGCTGCGCGTTCGGGTTGTTGATCGCGAAGCCCGCGCCCTGCAGACCGTCCTTGTAGTCGAGTGACGCGCCGACGAGGTGCTGGGCACTGTCGCGGTCGACGACGACCTGCACGTCGCCGTACGACTCGACGATGTCGTCGGGGGTCTTTTCGGTGTCGAAGAACATCTCGTACGAGAGGCCGGAGCACCCGCCGGGGCGGACCGCGACCCGCAGGTAGAGCTCCTCTTGGCCTTCGGCCGCGATCAGTTCCTTGACCTTGGTCGTTGCTGTCTCGGTCAGGGCAATCATCTGGGCCTCCGGGAATCGTTCGGATCTGGGTTCAGGATACTTCGACGGAAACGACGACCCGGCACGGGTCGCGGTCGTACAACGTCGAGAACTCCTCGACTCTTCCCCCGCCGACCGACGAGACGACGCCCTCGCAGATCCCGCGGTGCAGGTTGCAGACCAGCTCGGGATACGCCTCGGCCAGCTCACGGAACGGGCAGTGCAAGAACGCGATGTCGGCGCCACCACCCGCCAAGGGCTCCCGTTCGGGGTCGAACCCGAGACGATCCATCTCCCCGAAGAGCGCCTTCACGCACGACTTGGAGTGGGTGCGCCGGCCGGCCTCGGTGCCCCACGAACGGCCCGCGGACGTCGCGTCGGCCGCTTCGGCGCCCACGCGCTCGGCGAGCATCGCGAGCATCCCCGCGAGCAGCGTGTAGCTCGGAGGGTCGAGACCCAGGCCGGGAGCGCCCGCGGCCAGCGAGTACACGTGCTGCGGCCGTCCCACCGTTCCCCGGTGCACCGGCTCGACCTCGACCAGACCGGCCTCGCGGAGGCGCTCGAGGTGCAGCCGTACCGTGTTGGCATGCAGACCGAGGCGCTCGGCCAATTCGGTGGCGGTGAGCGCCGCGGTCGAGCTCGCGAGCTCCTGATACATGGAGAATCGCGTTTCGTCGCCGAGGGCTTTCAAGACCGCCAGCAGGTCCATTTCCTTGACGGTAGTTGGCAATCGGGCATATTTTCAAGGTCTTCACTGGTTTTATTGGTCACATGCGCACGATGAGCGACCCTCCCCCCGTCCCGGACCCGATCCCAACCCCCGTTCCGACCCCGGACGAGGTCCGTGGGGTCTTGGCGGGGGTCCTCGACCCCGAGCTCCGGGCGTCGATCATCGACCTCGGCATGGTCCACGACGTGCGGGTCGAGCCCAACGGCGACGTCATGGTCAAGGTCGCGCTGACGACCGCGGCGTGTCCCCTCCGTGGCCAGATCGGCACCGATGTGCGCTCCAAGGTCGCGGGGCTGCCGGGTGTCGGCGACGTCCGGGTCGAGTACGACGAGATGACCCAAGAGGAGCGCTCGGCCCTCATGCAAAAGGCGCGGCTGCGCGCGTTCGCAGTCGGCGCCGGCCACCGAGGTCCCGCCGACCACGCGGGTCATCGCGGTCGGCAGCGGTAAGGGGGGCGTCGGCAAGTCGTCGATCACCGCGAACCTCGCCGCGGCGCTGGCCGCGCGTGGGCTTCACCGTCGGCGTGCTCGACGCCGACATCTGGGGCTTTTCCATCCCGCGCATGCTCGGCGTCAAGGGCCGCCTCGCCGGGGCGAAGGCGGCCGACGGCAAGGGCAAGATCGCGCCCAACGAGATCCGCGTCGGCGACGGCATGCTGCGGATCGTGTCGATGGGCCTGCTCGTCGACAACGAGGACACCGCCCTCATGTGGCGCGGGTTGATCCTCGCCAAAGCGCTCGAGCAGTTCCTCGTCGACGTCAGTTGGGGCGACCTCGACTACCTCTTGATCGACATGCCGCCGGGAACGGGCGACATCCAGATGGCGTTGTCGCGGCTGTTGCCCCAGACCGAGATGCTCGTGGTCACGACTCCGGCGCTCGGCGCGCAGAAGGTGGCGGCGCGTGTCGCCGACATGGCCCGCCGTTCCTACCTGAAGGTGCTGGGCGTCGTCGAGAACATGACCGAGTTCGTCGCGCCCGACGGCACCCGCCACGCGATCTTCGGCGCGGGCGGCGGTGAGCGCCTCGCCGCGCTCACGGGCGCGCCGCTCGTCGGCGCGGTGCCGATCGAGCCCGCGGTCTCGAGCGACGGCGACGCCGGAACGCCGGTCGTGCTCGCGCACCCCGATTCGCCCGCGGCGCGCGAGCTGCACGCGATCGCAGCCAAGATCGTCACCGAGCTCTTGCCCCCCGTCGAGATGGCCGGCTGCACCGCCCGCATGTTCGAGCTCGTCCAAAAGCTGGCGTGAGCGCGAAGGATCCGCCCGCGAAGGATCCGTTCCCGCGCCTCGTCGACACGGTGCTCGGAGGCGGGGGGCACGGAGCGGTCTGGGGCCGGCACCAGCGCGTGCCGCATCGCGGTTTCGACGAGCGCCGGTTCCGCAAGGCGCTGCGCGCCGTACTGGGGCCCTGAGGCCGACTCGATGCGCGTGGCCCTCGCGGTGCAGGACGCCGCCTTCGTCGCGGGGGTCCTACGCACGGTGAGCGAACAACTCGGCCTCGACGGCGACGACCGGCGCCGGGTCACCGCCGCCGTCGTGCGCCAACGTCTCCTCGGTGAACCCGACCCGACCCTCGCCGAGGTCGACGCCGCGTGGCGCGCGTGGTGGCCACCACCGCCCGGCGACGAGGGCCGTGTGCTCTTCGCACGATTCCTCGACGCGTGGCGAGCGTGGCTCAGTCCGAGAGTCTGAGCGCGACCGCCGGGCGGATGCGCGCCGCCGATCGCGGCGGGCGCGGCCGTTGCCAGTAACGCGGCACACGAAGGTCCCGGCCACGAGCAGCCCGATCGTGGTGAACGGTACGCGGAACGCGAGGGTCGAGCCGAAGGCGTCGGTCAAGGTGATCGACCACGCGCACACCAAGGCGAGCACCGTCCCGATCATGACGCCCTCGACCGCGACGAACGCCGACTCAACGACGAAGGCGGCGCGGACGGCCGCGGCTTGGAAGCCGAGGGCGCGGAGCACACCGACCTGGCGGCGCCGCTCCCGCACCGCGCGCACCATGATCACGCCGATGCCGGCGACCCCGACGACGAGACCGAGAGCGAGGTAGCTGCGCATCAGCAAGAAGAACTGCTGTTGTTGGGCCATGTCGTCGTGGACGACACCACGGATCGTCTCGGCCTTCCCGCCATTGGCCAGGAACCGGCCCGCGAATGCCGCCGCGAACGAGACGGGATCACGCACGTCGAGGTAGGCGCGGTTGGCGACGGCGCGCGCCCCGAAGAGATCTCGAGCCGCAGTGATGCCGAACAATACGCCGTTGTTCGCCACGTCCGACTTCGTGATCGCGGCGACGGTGAAGATGCGGGACCGCCCCGTCGCCTCGTCCTGCACGGTGAACCGATCACCGATCGCAACCTGGTTGTGGGGCGGTCCACCGCCCGACGCAAGGAAGGAAGTCTCGACCAGAGCGAGGTGCGGCGACGCGAGGACCGCGCGGTACGCGGCGGCGTCGTTCGCGTAGGAGCCGTGGTCGTCGAGCTTGGGCGCGCCATGGTCGACGAAGCGTTGGTCGAATCCGGTCGCCATCCATTCGCGCGGCTGGGTGAGGCCCGGCGCGGCTGTGATCTGCGCGTTCAGGGTGACGAGCGGAGCGACGGCGCGGACTCCGGACTCCCGCGCGATCGCGCCGAGAGGAACCGGATTCGTCGGGTTCGACTGCGCCACGACGTTGAAGCCACCCGACGCGTCGCGCGTGAACTGACCGATCTGCCCGGCGAACATCGACGCGAACACCGACACCAGCACCAAGATGAAGACGACCAACGCGAACATGCCCAGCGTCATCGACGTCCGGAACCGACGCGCCAACGGGTACGCAAGCCCGAGTCGGACTGCCAGCGAACGTTTCGCGACCCGGCCGATGCCGTGGCCGATCGCCAACTGGTGTTGCGCGGTGAGCACCACCGCGGCCGCGACGAGGACGAAGCCCTGGAACACGAAGACGAAGATGTCGACGGAGATGCCGAGCGCGATCGCGATCGGCACCACCGCGACCGCCCACGCGAGCACGAGCGTTCCCGTCGCGGTGTTCACCAGGGGTCGCCCGAGCCGTCGCGCCAGGAATGGTGCGATACCGACGAAGAACACGACCGGCCCCAACATCAACGCCAAGAACGTCGACCCGAAGAGCCCGATCGCCGTCAACGCGAGCCCGGCCACCGACGCGAGCAGGCCGAGGTAGCTCGATCGGCGGTGCGACGTACGGCCGGCAGGTTCGGTGATGTCGCGTATCGCCTGGATGATGTTGAAACGGCTCAGCCACACGCTGGTCGACAGCGACCGTCGCGATCGCGATGAGGAAGCCGATGACGAGACCCCGTTGCACGCTGGCCCATTTGAAGGCGAAGTGCAGCGCGATACCCGTGTCGTCGCCGCGGCGAGCAAAGAGGTTCGCGGCCGCGGCCATGAGGGCGCGGCCGAGGCCGAGCCCGACGAAGGTGCCCGCGATCGCGGAGAGCACCGCGTAGCACCATCCTTCGGCCGCGAACGCGCCGACGAGGGACAGTCGCCGCAAGCCAACGGCCCGCAACATGCCGAGCTCCGACTTTCGCTCGTCGGCCAACATGATGAAGATGTTCACGAGAAGGAGGATCCCCGCCAGGACGGCGAACGTGCCGAGGGATGTGTACAGGCGCGACAGCGACTGACCACTGCGTTGCGCCCGATCCAGCACGGCCTGCTTGCGGTCGTTGATGCTCGCGGCGACGCCACCGAGGCGAGATGCGAGCAACCGATCGACCACTGCGGTGCGGCGCGCACCGGCCTCGACGCCCCCGGTGTTCGACACGAGCACGACCGATTGCGGCGGCGCCGCGTTCGCCGCTGTGCTCCTGGCGAAGACCCCGGCGATCGTGCCCGGGCCGACGAACACATTGTTCGACGCGGTCTCGTCTCCCGTCCAGTACCCCGCGAGACCCAGCTTCGGCAGCACCCGCACCACGCGCAGCGGGAGCCTGACCCCGTACGCGAACGCGTCGATCGCGTCGCCGGGCTTCAGCTGCAACGTACGAGCGAGGTCGCGGCCGATCACGGCCTCACCGGGGCCGGGAGTCGGACCCGACATGCCCGTCGCGTGCGGGTCGCCGCCGAAACCGCGGGCGGCCGCGAAGTCGGTCTCGAGCAGTTGCGCCTTGGGCGCGGCGCGCACCGGCGGCGTCGTCGAAGCGGCCGATGCGGAGGTCGAGGTGAGCGCGAGCGTTCCGTCGACGTTCGGGTCGCGCAAGCCGGAGAGCCGCGCCTCGAGCGTCGCGCCCGCCGCGAGGCCGTTCGCGGAAACGATCTCGTCGACCGGTCCCAGCTGTTCGTACGCCATGCGGCGGATCGACGAGTTGAAGGTGTCACCGACCACGAACGAGCCGGTCATGATCGCGGTTCCGAGCAGCGAACCGAGGATCACGAGCGCGGTCTCACGGGGCCGGCGCACGGCATTGCGCAACGCGAGACGGCGCAGCACGGGCTTACGCGCGAGCACGAACAGGAACGGCAACGAAGCGAGCGCGACGATGATCATCGGCGCGTCAGCGAACGGGCGAGGCCGACGGCGCCGTCGCGCCGCCTGTCCCGCCGCCGGCGACGAGATCGTCGCTCACGATCCGGCCGTCGCGCATCTTGATCGCACGATTCGCACTCCCGCCGACGCCGGAGTCGTGGGTCACCACGATCAGCGTGAGTCCGTCGGCGTTCAGGTCGCGCAGGAGTTGCATCACGTGTTCCGCGGTCTCGGAGTCGAGCGCGCCGGTGGGTTCGTCGGCCCAGACGACGCGCGGCCGGCCCGCGAGCGCGCGTGCGATCGTGACGCGTTGTTGTTCGCCCCCGGAGAGCTCGGCCGGGCGATGCTTCAGCCGGCCGCCGAGCCCGACGAGGTCGAGTGTCTCCGCGGCACGGCCGGCGCGCTTCTTTCGCATCGATGCCGGCGAGCAGCAACGGAAGCTCCGCGTTCTCGACCGCGCTGAACACCGGGATGAGGTTGTAGGCCTGGAAGATGAAGCCCATCGACGACGCCCGGTTCGCCGTGCGGCGCGCGTCGGAAAGGGCGTGGAGGTCGACGCCGTCGAGGAGCACGCGCCCGCCGTCGATCTCGTCGAGACCCGAACAGCAGTTGAGCAGCGTCGTCTTGCCCGAACCGGAGGGACCCATGATCGAGACGAACTCGCCCTCGTGCACGACGAGGTCGACGTCGCGCAGCGCCTCGACCTCTTCTGCTCCCGTGTGGTACGTCTTGCGAACCCGTTCCGCCACCAAGAGCGCGTCGGTCGAGTCGGTCACCAATCCTCCATCGGCCGCGGGATCTGCAACCGCCAACGGTAGGGCGAATCGGCGGCGCGACCTAACGCATCCGCGCCCGGCGCAGAGCGTCCGGCAATTCCTGCGGACCACGGGCGCGCAATGCCGACACCGACTCAGGGATGTCACAGCCTTCGCCGGCGTGATCCTCGACCGGGACGCCCCCGGGACCGCGCAGGATGAAGCGGCACCCGTACTCCGTCTCGATCGACATCGATTCGGCCATCGACCCTTCGTCGACGTCGATGGTCACGCCCTCGTCGCCCGGATACAGAGTCCGCAAGAACTCGGGTGCGTACACCGGAACGCCCGCGACCTCGCCCACGGCCTCACTGTCGGGCCCGGGCCAGAAGTCCTCGTAGAGGAACGGCGCGGTCGACTCACAACAGCCGGTTCCGATCGTGAACACCAGCGCGCCGCGACGATCGCGCTTCGCCCGTTCGACGATGCGCGCCGCCGCGGCGGTACCGGTGACTCTCAAATGTTGCCGCTCAGCGCGGCGAAGTGCAGGTAGCCGTTGCGATCCGTCGACGTGTTCTGCCACACGTGCTTGATCTGGCGGTACTCGTTGTAGCCGTAGTCGCCGAGCTCGCGCCCGATGCCCGACTGCTTGTAGCCGCCGAACGGCTGGGTCGGCGTGATCATGTGGTAGTCGTTGATCCACACCGTGCCCGTCCGCATACTCGCGGCGACCGAGTGCGCGCGCTCGACGTTCTTCGACCACACGCCGCCACCGAGACCGTAGATCGAGTCGTTCGCGATCTTGATCGCCTCGTCGTCGGAGTCGAACGGGATGACGCACAACACGGGTCCGAAGATCTCCTCCTGCGCGATCTTCATCGAGTTGTCGGCCTCGAAGATCGTGGGGAGGTAGTACGCGCTCTGGTCGAGCCCGGCCGCGAGGTCGTCGGCTTGGAGCCGCCGCACAGCAGTTTGGCGCCCTCGTCGAGCCCGAGCTTGACGTAGCGCTCGGTAGTGTCGACCTGGCTGGGCGAGACGAGCGGACCGAGGTCGGTGGCCATGTCCATGTTGTCGCCGATGACGATCTTGCCCGCTCGCTCCACGAGCAAGCCGACGAACTCGTCGTAGATCTTGCGCGACACCAACGCACGGGTTCCCGATTCGCACACCTGGCCGTTGTGGAAGAACGTGCCCCACAGAACGCCGGCCGCGGCGAGGTCGAGATCGGCGTCGTCGAGCACGATGTTCGCCGACTTGCCGCCGAGCTCGAGCGTCACCTTCTTCACGGTGCCCGACGCGAGCTGCATGATCCGGCGCCCGACTTCGGTCGAACCGGTGAACGCGACCTTGTCGACGAGCGGGTGCTGCGCCATCTCCTCACCGGCGCTACCACCCGGTCCGGTGATCAGGTTGACGACGCCCGGCGGAAGGTCGGCTTCTTCGAACGGCCTTCACCATCTCGATCGCGCTCAGCGACGTGAAGCTCGCGGGCTTCAACACGACCGTGTTGCCGGCCGCGATCGCGGGACCGATCTTCCAACCGGCCATGAGGAACGGGAAGTTCCACGGAACGATGCCGCTGCACACGCCGTAGGGCTCGCGGCGCACGATGCTCTTCGCGGGCGGGAACGGGCTCTCGCCCCGGTCGATGACGTCGGGTTCGTTCTCCGCGCAGTCGGCGAACGCCTGGAACGTCGACACCGCGCCGGGGACGTCGGCGAACATCGCCTTCTTGATCGTGCCGCCGCCGTCGCGGGCTTCGATCTCGGCGATCTCCGCGCTGCGGCCGTTGATGATGTCGGCGACCGCGCGGAGCTTCTCCGCGCGCTCCTTGCCCGACATCTTCGGCCACGGGCCTTCGTCGAACGCCTTGCGCGCGCGGCTTGCACGGCGCGTTGCGCGTCGTCGCGCCCGGCCTTGGCGACGTCGGCGATCTTCTCGCCGGTCGATGGTGCGTAGGTGGGGAAGGTCTCGCCCGATTGCGCGTCGACCCAGGCACCATCGATGAACAGTTGCGCGTCGCCCATCGCGACTCCTCTCAGAGGGATGTGTTGCCGGTTCAGGCTATGGGCGTGTTACGCGACGGTCCAGCTGGTCTTGGCGCCGCTGCCCGAGACCTTGCCCTCGGCCTTCAGCTTGAGCAGGTGCGCGTGCACCTGGCGCTGCGCCATCTCCAAGAGGCCGTCGGGGGTGTCGGTGTAGAGCGTGGCTCACGATCTTGGGGATCGTGGCGGGCTTGGCCTTCAAGACCTTGAGGATCTGGCGCTCGCGCATCTTGCGGTGAGCGACGTACTCGTCGAGCACGGCCGCGGGATCCTCCATGACGTCGCCGTGGCCGGGGCAGATCCGGGCCACCCGCTTGATCTTGCGGAGCCGGTCGAGCGACGCGAGGTACTGGATCATGTCGCCGCCGCGCTGCGGGTTGACGACCGTCGTCGTCCCGTTGAGGACGTGATCGCCGGTGAAGAGCGTGCGCTCCTCGTCGAGCCAGAAGCACAGATGATTCGGCGCGTGGCCGGGCGTGTGGAGCGCTTCGAGCCGGAACTCGGTGCCGTCGATCGTGTCGCCGTCGGCGAGCACGATGTCGAGCTCGAGCGTGACCTCGTCGGCCTTCGGGAACGGCGAGAAGCCGGCGATGCGCGCGCCGGTCTTCTTCGCGATCTTGGCGGCCGCAGGCCAGTGATCGGGATGGGTGTGGGTGAGCAGGATCCAACGCACCCGCTCGCTCATCGACGCGCCGATGATCGCGTCGATGTGGCGCGCGAGGTCGGGACCCGGGTCGATCACCGCGACCTCGTCGATGCCGACGAGATAGGTGTTGGTCCCCGGACCGGTCATCAGCCCGGGATTGTTCGCGACGACTCTGCGGACGAGCGGCGAGAGCGCGCTCGGAGACTCCGGGGTCAGGTCGGGCACGTGGCCTCGCGCAGCTCGGCCAGCAGCGCAGTCGACGCGATCGAACCGCGCGAGGACCTCGAGGCTGCGTTGGGTCGGCAGGATCAGATCGATCTCGCCCGTCGGCGAACGCACGCAGAGACATCGGCCGGACGCATCCATGCCGACGCGACCAGCTCGCTGCCGTCGTGCACACCTTCGTGACCCGTCGGGCGCGCGCACGACGAAGAACCGCGTGTCGTATCGCCGGGGCGCACCCTCGGGCGTGATCCAGCGCGGCGAACTCGACGAGCTCGCGCGCATCGATCGGGATGCCGCACTTCCTCGAGACACTCGCGGGCGGCAGCCGGCGCGGAACTCGTCGACACCCAGGCCGGACGCCACGGCCGCGTCCTCGGGATCGACCGCGCCGCCGGGGAACACCGTGGCACCGGGAACGAAGTCGAGCGTCGAGTTCCGCTGCAACACGAAGACATGCAGGTCGGGACGGTCGCGCACCAGCATCACGGTGGCGGCGTCGCGGACCCTCTCCATGAAGAAAGTCTACGTGGCGGCGTCGCCTTTCCAGTGTGGGCGCCGGGCCGCCGGTCGGCCGGCGAGGCCGTTGCCGCTCGACGTCGTGGCCCGGATCTTCGGCGTCCGACCTCTCGACCGACGGCACCCACTCGCACGTGACGCGCGCGGCCGAGCGAGACGGTTACGCGTCGGGAAGGAGGCGGCGGCGTTCGGCTTCGGTGAGGCCGCCCCAGATGCCGTGCGGCTCGTGCACCCGCAACGCGAACTCCAAGCACTCGGGCTGCACGATGCAGTCCGAGCAGATGCCCTTCGCCTTCGCCTCGCGCGCTTCTCGCTCGTCGCGCCGTTCGGCGACCGACGGCGGAAAGAACAACGCCGACTCCGGGCCTCGGCACGATGCCTTCAAATGCCACGTTTCGTGAACAATGCCGAGCGCCACGCCCTACTCCAAACCCCGCAGCCACGTGGGACGATCGGAACGTATCCGCGGCCCGGTGGCGAGACAAACGGGCTGGTCAGGAGCTACGCCGACGCTCGCGGTGGTCGCGGGCGCCGCCGGTCTCGGGCTCGACCTCGAACACGACGCCCTCGATGGCGACGACCCGCACCGCATCCCCGGCCTGGATCGGCGTGGCCCGGTTCGTGCGGGCCCGCCACAGCGCGTCGCGAATCGCGGACGACGCCGTCGGGATCGACATCGGCCTCGGCCAAGCCCATCTCGCCCACGAGGTCTTCGCGTCCGATCGTCGGCGTGGAAAAGCGCGAACGCACCATCGCGGTCATCCCCGAGAGCATGAACACGACCGTGCTCCCGATGACCACCACGATCACCCACCACGCGGGATCGAGGCGCGACGAACCACCGAACAGCCAGATCGAGCCCGCGACGAGTGAGCCCGCGCCGATGAAGGTCCAAGGCCCGAGGGTTCCGGCCTGCACATCGATGGACATGCCGAACATGCCGACCAACAACAGCGCGATCGCCCACGGCTGCACCGGGAGATGCGAGAAGCCGAAGCACCGCCGATCAACGCGGCCGCGCCGACGAAGCCCGCGACGCCCACCCCGACCGAGAAGAACTCGAAGACGATCAGCGCGAGCCCGGCGACGAACAAGAAGTACGCCACCCACGGCGAGTCCATCGTGTGCGCGAGTTGGGCCTCCAGACCGAGCTTGCGGAAGTGGATCTCGCCGCTTGGGCTCGCGCACCTGCGGCCGTTCAGCTCGACGACCTTGATGGTCGACGGCTTCACCGGACCCGACGCGGTCTGAATGGTCCGGCCGTCGAGCAGACCGATGAACTCGAGCAGCGTCGCCGCCTTCTCGTTGA
Source organism: uncultured Actinomycetes bacterium (assembly GCA_963839575.1). GTDB lineage: Bacteria > Actinomycetota > Acidimicrobiia > IMCC26256 > PALSA-610 > PALSA-610. Next base: position 1,420,829 of record CAWIVQ010000003.1, read on the forward strand.
CGTCCTTCAGCGGCGCGTCGACCTTGAACGAGGTGTCGTCGTAACGGATCGGGTCGACCGGGCCGAGGTGCGCGCCCGGCGCGACCGCGGCGAAGTCGGCGGAACGGGCCAGGAGTGCCGCCGCGCCGCGCGCGCCGCCGCCCGAGGGACCGACCCACACCGTCACGGGAACGGTCGCGTGCGTGAGATCGTGCAACAAGCGCGTTGACGTCGACGTCGACCGCGCCCGACGCGTCGATCTGGAAGACGACGACGCTCGAGTGCACGCGCTCGGCGTCGCGCAGCGAGGAACGAATGAGCGCGGCATTCGACGGATCGATGAGGCCGTTGACCTGGACGACGTCGATGCGGCCCGCCATTCACGGTCTGCGCTCCGGCAACCGCGCCGAAGGAGCGCGGCGACGAGCGCGCAGCCGCCCAGGCCCACGAGAAGATCGACGCCACCGCACCAGCCAGTCGTAGCACGCGCCTCGTACGATGGGGCAATGGAGGTGGCCGAATTCTGCTCGACCTCCCGCGTGGTGATCGTCGCCGGCAAGGGTGGCGTCGGGAAGACCACGGTCACTGCCGCCCTTGCGGTGACTGCGGCCCGCGCCGGGCGCTCGGTGCTCATCGTCGAAGTGGAGGGGAAGTCGGGCCTGCCCGCGATGTTCGACGCCCCGACGCTGGGCTACGACGAGATCGATCTCGACCCGAGGGTCCGGGCTCGATTCTTGACTCCCGACGCCGCGCTCGTCGACTACCTCGTGACGCACGGTATGAAGCGCATCTCCAAGCGACTCGCGGCGTCGGGCGCGCTCGACGTCGTCGCGACGGCCGTCCCCGGCATGAAGGACATCCTCGTGCTCGGCAAGGTGAAGTCGATCGAGGAGATCGGGCGCGGCCGACCTCGTCATCGTCGACGCGCCCGCGGCCGGCCATGCGGTGACCTTCCTGCTCTCGGCGCGCGGCCTGCTCGACGCCGTCCGCGTCGGGCCGATCCGCAAGCAGGCCCAAGACGTCGTCAGCCTGATCTCCGATCCACGGCGTTGCCAGGTGATGCTCGTCACGCTCGCCGAAGAGACGCCCGTGAGCGAAGTCGTCGACACCGCGTTCGCGATCGAAGACCGCGCCGGGGTCGCGCTCGGACCGGTCGTCGTCAACGGATGCTTCACCCCACTTCCCGTCGACGGTCTCCGCGAACCCGAGCGCGATCCTCGACGATGCACGCGCGTGCGACCGGTTCGTCTCGCAACGCGAGGCCGACGACCTCGCGCACGCGGCCGCGTTCCTCGAGGAACGGCACACGCTGCAGCACGAACAGATCGAACGGCTGCGCGAGCGGCTCCCGCTCCCGCAGATCGAGCTCCCGTTCGTCTTCAACCCCGACATCACCCGCCCTCAGCTCGACGTGCTCGCCGACGCGTTCGGGCGCGGGATCGAGCAGCTGTGACGATCCGCATCGAACGAGCTGGTCGACGACCGCCGCGTCGTCATCTGTTGCGGGACGCGGCGGGGTCGGCAAGACCACCACGGCCGCGGTGCTCGCGCTCGAAGGCGCGCGCCGCGGCCGGAACGCGTGCGTCGTGACGATCGATCCGGCCCGTCGCCTCGCCGACGCCCTCGGCATCGCGCACCTCGGCAACGATCCGACCGAGATCGACCGCGCACTGTGGGCCGGCCTCGGAACCACCGGAGCCGGCGTCGTTCCCGGCGGTCGCCTTTCCGCACTGATGCTCGACACGAAGTCGACGTTCGACCTGCTCGTGACGCGCAACGCGTCCTCGCCGGAACAGGCGCAACGCATCCTCGACAACACGTTCTACCGCAACGTGTCCGGCGCGCTCGGCGGCACGCAGGAATACATGGCGATGGAGAAGCTGCACGAGCTGCACGACGAAGGTGACTTCGATCTCATCGTTGTCGACACGCCACCCACCCGCCACGCCCTCGACTTCCTCGACGCGCCCAAGCGGCTGACGCGGCTGCTCGACAACCGTGTGTTCCGTCTGCTGATGATGCCAACCCGCGCGTATCTGCAGGGTGGCGAGCGTCGCGGTGCAGACGTTCCTGCGGACCGGTCGCGCGAGTCGTCGGCTCGGAGGTGATCGAAGACGTCGTCGCGTTCTTCCGCGCGTTCGAAGGCATGGAAGAGGGCTTCCGGGAACGGGCGCAGGTCGTCGGCGAGCTGCTCATCGATCCGGCGACCGCGTTCGTGCTCGTGACCTCACCGCGACGCGACGCGATGCAGGAGGCCACGTTCTTCGCCGCGACGGCTCGCCGAAGCCGGCCAATCGGTACAGGCGCTGATCGTCAACCGCGTGCACCCGTCGTTCGGCGACGAGACGCCCGGCCGGGCTGCGCGGCCGCGGCCGCCGCCCTGCGGCTCCGGCCGGACCGGTCCGGCGAGCCCGACGAGGCGGCCGCTCGTCTCGGCGCGCTCTACGACAACCTCGCCGACTTCCGGGAGATCGCCGCGCTCGAGCGGGCCCACATCGCAGAGTTGCGCGAGCGGATCGGCGGCGACACCGCGCTCGGCCTACGTCCCCTACCTGGCCCACGACGTCCACGATTTCGCAACGTTGCACGAGGTCGGCGAGCTCCTGTTCGATACAGTCTCGGCCCGATGACCACGATCCTCGTCGCCTCCGACGCCAAGTGGGTGCGGGACCAGGTCCGGGCCGCGTTCACGGGCCGCGGCCAGAACCGTGGTCGAGGTGACCCGAGGCCAGGACGTGCGCGACACGTTCGCCGAAGTCGACCCCGATCTCGTCGTGCTCGACATGCAGATCGGGAACATGGGCGGCGTAGCCGTCGCGATCGACCTGCGCCTCGAAGAGTCCGGCGGCCGCCTCGACCGGGCCAACATCTTGTTGCTCCTCGACCGCGAGGCCGACGAGTTCATCGCCCGGCGCGCCGACGTCGACCTCATGCTCGTCAAGCCGGTCGACGCCGGCGTACTGCGCCGCGCCGCGAAGCAGTTGCTCCCCGCCGCGAGCTGAACGAACCGGATCTGGACAACGCGATGGACGACCACGAGCTCGCCGCGCAGATCGCGCACGAAGCCGGCCGTCTGCTCGTGCGGCGCCGGGCCGAAGGCGCGAGCAAGGACGACGGCGACCGCGAGAGCAACGAGCTGATCCTCGCCCGCCTCGCCGAGGCCCGGCCCGACGACGCGGTGCTGTCGGAGGAGTCGAAGGACGACCCGATCCGCCTCGAGCGCGAACGGGTGTGGATCGTCGACCCGCTCGACGGCACCCGCGAGTTCGGCGAGGCCGGTCGCACCGACTGGGCCGTGCACGTGGCGCTGGTCGTGAACGGGACCCCGCAGGCATGCGCGGTCGCGCTCCCGGCTCAAGACGACGTGGTGATGGCGACCCGGCCCGCGCCGGTGCTCGCCCGCCCGCACGGCGCGAAGATGCGGCTGCTGGTGTCGCGCACCCGCCCCCCGAAGCTGGCAGAGCATCTCGCCGGCGTCCTCGATGCCGAGCTCGTTCCGCTTGGGCTCGGCGGGCGCGAAGACGATGGCGGTGCATCCAAGGCCGCGCCGACGTCTACGCACATTCGGGCGGCCAGTACGAATGGGACTCGGCCGCCCCGGTGGGCGTCGCCGCCGCGGCCGGCTGCCATTGCTCGCGTCTCGACGGCTCACCGCTCGTCTACAACCGGCCCGATCCGTACCTGCCCGACCTGCTCGTCTGCCGGCCCGAGCTGGCCGAGCAGGTTTTGGCTGCGATCCGCGAGGCGCCCGGCGACTAGTGTCGCCCCTTCTATACGGGGTGTAGCGCAGCTTGGTTAGCGCGCAGCGTTCGGGACGCTGAGGTCCCGGGTTCGAATCCCGGCACCCCGACTCACAAAGGACCCGGCCGACGACATGCGCCGGCCGCCGGCGATCCAGCGCACCACGCACCTCGTCAATCTGTGCGGCGTCCTCTCGTCGCATCAGCGGCCCGCGGGCGATCTGACGCGACGACCTGCGGGCGGTACCGGAGCCGGTCTTCTCTGCGGTGGGTAACCGTGTATTCGTCGTAGCGAATGCCGATTGCTCCGGCGACGAGCCCAAGGCCGAGCGCGGATCGAGCGATACCGACCATCCCGTGTGCCTTGTCTCGCGCCATGACGAGCAGGGCGATTCCGAAGCCGATGTCGACGGCGCCCCGCAGCGCCCGTTCGGATCGTCGAGCCCGACCGCCGCCTTCGAGCAACAAGGTGAGGCTGCGCGAGTTCCCCGTTCGAAAGGATCGAAGGAGTACCCAACGCGCGTTCGATCGCGTGGCGGGGACGAACTCGTGCACGATCGCGTCGTCGACCCACACGATCATGGCACCGCGCCGTTGCGCCGTCTCGAAGAAATACACGTCCTCGCCGCCGGCGAGTGCGTAACGCCCGTCGAAGGGCTCTTCTCCGAGGGCGTCGAAGCACGTACGCCGTATCAGTACCCCGGTGGTTCGCTCGAGCCAAAACGGAACCGGCGTGCCAGTCGGCGGGCGTGTGCGTTCGAAGAATCTGCCCTCGCGAATCCATACCGGGGGATCCAGTTCGAACGTCGGCACGGAAGGGCCGATGACGACGTCCGCGCCGGTCTCGACCTGCACGTCGACCAGACGTCGCAACCATTGCGGATCGGGCCACTCGTCGTCGTCGAGGAACGCGACCCATGACGCTCCGCGCGTTTCGCGGATCGCCCGGTTGCGGGCGTGGGAGACGCCTCGGACGAGTTCGACGAGGTAACGCACTTCGAGATTCGCGACCTGCTCGATCGCGGCACGCGCGGTCCCCGCCGGGTCGTTGTCGACGACCACCACGTCGAACTCCCAGCCCTCGGGAACCTCGAGATCACGAATGGCTTCGAGCAGGCGAGTCAGCCCGAGCGGCTTGCGAAACGTCGTGATACAGATCGTCGCCAGATGCGCGAGCCGCAGGCTCCCCGAGCGCCGGCCCCGCGATCGCGGTTCGTCGATCCCCCGATATCCGAGGATGTCAGCCTCGTCGAAGTCGGCCGATGCCACACGTTCGACGGTCACGGCGTGCCGTCCGAGGAACGCCCGAGATCGTTCGGCGGCGCGTCCGTGTGCCTCGACATCTTCTACGACCTCGCCTCCGCTGCGAACCACGCGGTTCGACGCGATCTACGTCCCGTCGCCCGTGTCGGCGGCGCAGGATAACGCGCAATACCCCTTGCAGCAAGGGGTATTGCGGAAGGCGGAGTTGCGTTAGCTTGGTCCGGTACCAGCAGTCCCGCGCCGTCCGGGGGCCCCGTCGGTGAGCGCGATCTCGACACCCATGGAGCGACGTTGTCGGGCGATGATCCAGTTCTCGACGGCATCGATGGCCTGCTCGACGTCATGGAGACGATCAGCCGGGAGCGGGAGCGGATCTCGCAGCGGGCCGAGTCGATCCGCGAATTGCGAGACCAAGGCGTTCCGTATTCGGAGATCGTCCCCGCCGAGATTCCGCCGCTGATCGTCGAGCGAGCCCGCGAGAGCCTGAGCGACTTGGTGGAGGCCGCCGGGCGCCTCCAACGCGCCGAAGCGCGTGCGCTCTACGCCGAGGGACTGTCGATGGAGCGGATCGGGTCGTTGTTCGGCATTTCGCGCCAACGTGTCGCCGAATTCGTCAGGGACTCGCCCGACGAGCGGCGTCCGTCCGCATCGAAGGATGCGGCCGAGCGGCCGGCGCCGGGCGCCGGTCCCGATCCCGGTTCCGGTCGAAATCGGGACGATCTCACTTGACAGTGAGTCCAGAGCGGGTACGGTCGATAGCGACACGGCGACAGCCCCCTTCCGTGCGGGTACCTGGCGAGTGGCAGGTTCCGGGAGCGTTGCTCCAGACCCCGGTAGCGCATTGCATTTGCGTCCAGTGCTTGGGAGTCTCGTATGGCGGCAACGGTTTCCCACAGATATGACGTGGCGCATCAGCCTCACGTCGTCGTTTCCCGACGCATCGAGTCGAGCGACAGCGGTCACACGATCGTCGCGCTGCAAGGGGAGTTCGACGCAGCTGCGCACAACTCGCTGATCGCCACGTTCGACGACGCGATCGCCCGCGACGACTCCGACGTCGTCGTCGACTTGGCCGGTGTCGAGTTCATGGGCGCGGGATGGATCGGCACGTTGGTGCGCAGACGCGCGTCGCTCGAAGCCCAGCACCGCGAGTTCACGTTGCGATCGCCACCGCGGGTGCTCTACCGCTTGCTCGAGCTCTGCGGGCTCTCGTACCTCATCGAGTCGGGCGGCACTCGGTCAGCCGGCGTGTGAGGTAGCGACGTTCCGCGTCGTTCGCGGTCAGCACCAATGCCTCGCGGTACGCGTCGGCCGCGTCGTCGCGGCGGTCGAGCCGCCGTAGCAAGTCCGCGCGCGTGGCCGACAGCAGGTGATAGCCCGACAGCGCGCCCGAAGCCGCGAGCGCGTCGACGAGCCGGAGCCCGGCCTCGGGACCGTCGGCCATGCCGATCGCAACGGCGCGGTTCAGCTCGACGACGGGCGTCGGCACCATCCGCGCCAGCTCGTTGTAGAGCGCGGCGATCTCGACCCAATCCGTCGCGTTCGCGTCGCGCGCCTGCGCGTGACACGCCGCGATCGCGGCCTGCACCTGATAGGGACCGGGCCGTCGGCGGCGTAGCGCGGCGTCGAGCAGCTCGAGCCCTTCCGCGATCGATCGCGGCGTCCCAACGCGACCGGTCCTGCTCCTCGAGCGAGACGAGGTCGCCGGCCTCGTCGAGGCGAGCGGCGCGGCGGGCATCGGTGAGGAGGAGGAGCGCGAGCAGGCCGACGGCCTCGGGCTCGTCGGGCATCAGCGAGACGAGCGTGCGCGCGAGCCGGATGGCCTCGGTGCACAGCCCGACTGCGGACGAGCTCCGCGCCGGCCGTTGCCGAATAGCCCTCGTTGAACAACAGGTACAGGACCGCCAGAACGGAACCCGTGCGTTCCGGGAGCATGTAGGCGGGCGGCACGCGGTACGGGATGCCGGCGTTGCGAATCTTGCGCTTCGCCCGCACCAGGCGCTGCGCCATCGTCGGTTCGGGGACGAGAAAGGCTCGGGCGATCTCGGTGGTGGTGAGGCCGGCGAGCGTGCGCAGCGTCAACGCGACCTGCGCCTCCCGCGAGAGCGCGGGATGGCAACAGGTGAAGATCAACCGCAGTCGGTCATCTTCGATGCCGGCGTCGCGAAGGTCGTCATCGGTGTCGCCGGCGCCGGAGTCGTCGGGCGGGGAAATCACGGCAACCTCCTCGAGCTTGGCGATTCCGCGCGCCGTGCGGCGCAGGCGGTCGACGGCGCGGTTGCGCGCGGTCGTGGTGAGCCACGCGCCGGGATTGCGCGGGATGCCGTCGCGCGGCCACCGCTCGAGGGCTCGCGCGAAAGCATCCTGAGCACATTCCTCGGCCAGGTCCCAGTCGCCGGTCACCCGGATGAGGGTCGCGACGACGCGGCCCCACTCCGAGCGGAAGGCGGCGCCGACCGCGGCTTGCGCCCCGGGTTGGCCGTCGGACCGTCCGCCTACATCTCCCAGACCGGCCTCACTTCGATCGTGCCGACACGCGCGCCGGGGATCTTGGCCGCGATCTCGATGGCTTCGTCGAGGTCCTTGCAGTCGACCAGGTAGAAGCCGCCGATCTGCTCCTTGGTCTCCGCGAACGGGCCGTCGAAGGTGATCACCTCGCCGTCACGCACCTGCACGGTCGTGGCGTCGGTCGTGGGGTGCAGCCGCTCACCGGTCTGCAAGACCCCCCGCTTGGTCATCTCCTCGCCGAACTTCATGTACTCGCCGATCATCGCCTCGCCCTCGGCCGGGCTCAGGGCCTGCACGCCCGACTCGTCCGCACAGATCAGCATGATGTAGCGCATGGTTCCTCCTCGTTGACATCCGATCACACCTACGACGAACGCGAACCCGCGAGATCGACACCTCCTCGCGAACGTGTCTTGGGGACACCGTGATCCGACACGACCACCTCCGGGCGGCGCGGCGCGGGCGGAGCATCCGGGACGCGGAATCAGGCGGTGGTGTTGACGGTCGACCCCGTGGGGTCGGTCCACCACGATGCTTGGTCGAACGGGTTGAAGGAGAACATCGGCGTGGGGGCGGGATTCGCCGGCGCAGCCGGCGCAGCCGCCGTCGAGCCGCGGCCGGCGCCGCCGTCCGCTGGGAGCCCGGGGTCATGCTCCCGTCCCACTGGGTCAGCCCCGTGAGCAGACCCGGCTGCTGATACAGCGAGCTCGCGACGAGGGTCGACGTGAGCGAGGTGAGATCGCTCGGCTCCCCCGACGCACCACCGAGCAGCGTCGAGAGCGTCGAGCTCTGGAACTGGGCGAGCTGCACCGCCGGCGAGCTGAGATAGCTCGCCGCGGAACTGTCTGCTCGAGACACCGCCGATACTCATCGCCTCGATTGTCGACCGGACGGCGGGCGGGGTTGACCCATCGTGACGGGCGTCACAGCCCTCACCGGCCCGCTCAGAGATCGAGCAGGAGCTCCGCCATCTGCACGCCGTTCAGGGCCGCACCCTTGCGCAGGTTGTCGCCGGTAACCCAGAGGTCGATCGATCCGGGCTCGGACGGATCTTCGCGGACGCGCCCGACGAGCACGGGATCGATCCCGGCGCTCTCCTGCGGCGTCGGGTAGCCGTCGCCGTCGTCGACCAGCTGCACGCCCGGCGCGTCGCGCAGCAACTCGACGACCTCCGCCTTCGTCATCGGGCGGTGGAAACGGAGGTTCATGCTCGCCGAGTGCCCCACGTACACCGGCACGCGCACGCACGTAACGCTGCAGCGGATCTCGTCGTCGTGGAGGATCTTGCGCGACTCGCGCACCATCTTCCATTCCTCCGACGTATAGCCCTGCTCCTTCACCGAGCCCGCGAGCGGGATCACGTTGCCGGCGATCGGCTTGTCCCACACCTCGCCCTGCACCAGGAAGCCGGATTGGCTCCCGGCATGCCGCAACTGCTCGGCGTGACCATCGAGCTTCGTCCACTGCGCGTCGAGCTCGTCGAGCCCGACCTGTCCTGCCCCCGACACCGACTGGTACGTCGACACGACCATGCGGTCGATCCGGGCCGCGCGGTGCAGCGGCGCGATCGCGGTGATCGGGATCAGCGTCATGCAGTTCGGGCACGAAGCGATGCCCTTCGCCATGTTGCGCATGTCCTCGGGATTGACCTCGGACACGACGAGCGGCACGTCGGGGTCCATACGAAACGCGGACGACTTGTCGATGACCTTGGCCCCGGCCGCGACCGCTTGCGGCGACCACTCGACCGAGAGCGGCTCGTCGACGTCGACGATGACGAGATCGAGACCGTCGAAACAGCCCGGTCGGAGCACTTCGCACTCGACCTCTCCGCCGTTGAACGCCAGCTTGCGCCCGGCCGATCGGGGCGAGGCGTAGGCACGCAGCTCACTCAGGGGGAACGCACGCGATTCGAGCTGCCGCAGCATCTCGGTGCCGACCATGCCGGTCGCGCCCATCAAACCGACTCGCACGACCTACTCCTTGTCCAGGCCGAACGCCGAGTGCAGTGAACGCACGGCCCGCTCGACATCGTCCTCGGCCACCACGCACGAGATGCGGATCGTGGAGGTGCTGATCATCTCGATGTTCACGCCCTCGTGGGCGAGCGTCTCGAACATCTTCGCGGCGATACCCGGATGGGTCTTCATACCGGCGCCGATCAACGACACGCGGCCGATGTGCTCGTCGGTGCGAAAACCGCTCGACTCGGTGTCGACGACGATCTTCTCCATGCACTGGGCCGTGCGTTCGACATCGGCGCGCGGCACGGTGAACGAGATGTCGGTGTGACCCGCGCTCGAGACGTTCTGCACGATCATGTCGACGTTGATGCCCGCCTCGGCGAGATCGCGAAAGATCGTGGCCGCGATGCCCGGCCGGTCGGGCACCCGCTCGATCGTGACCTTGGCTTCACCCGTGTCGTGGGTGACACCCGAGATGATCGCTTGCTCCATTGCTTCGACCGCGTCCATCGCCGCGTCCTCCTCGGTGATCCAGGTTCCCGGTGCCCACGTGAAGCTCGAACGAACGTGCACCTTCACCTGGTGATTGCGCGCGAACTCGACCGACCGGAGCGCGAGCACGCGTCCCCCGGTCGCTGCCATCTCGAGCATCTCGTCGAAGGAGACGCGCGCCAACTTCCGCGCCGTGGGCACGACGCGCGGATCCGCGGTATAGACACCTTCGACGTCGGTGTAGATCTCGCACACGTCGGCGCCGAGCGCGGCCGCCAGCGCGACCGCCGTGGTGTCCGACCCGCCGCGACCGAGCGTGGTGATGTCGCGTGCGGTCGACACGCCCTGAAAGCCCGCGACGATCGCGACCTTGCCCTCGGCCAGCGCCTCTCGGATGCGGTCGCCCCGGACCTCGATGATCTTGGCCTTCCCGTGCTCCGTATCGGTGACGATGCCGGCTTGGCTGCCGGTGAAGCTCACTGCGGGCTGGCCCAGATCCTCGACCGCCATCGAGAGGAGGGCCATCGAGATGCGCTCTCCGGAGGTGAGCAGCATGTCCATCTCCCGGCCTCCGGGATGACGGGTGACGTCGTTCGCCAGGCGCACGAGGTCGTCGGTGGTCTTGCCCATGGCCGACACCACGGCCACCACGTCGGTGCCCGCCCGGCGCGTGCGGACGATGTGATCGGCCACGGCCCGGATGCGATCCGGGTCGGCAACCGACGTCCCACCGAACTTCTGCACCATCAGCGCCACGGCCGTCAAGGCTACCGGCGGCCTCCGCGAACCACGGAAGCCTTTCTCCGCCCTGTACATTCAGCGGCCGTGCCGACCGCAGACAAACGCCAGCGCAAGAAGGAAAACGCCCGCCTCGCGCGCGAGGCCCGCGAGGCCGAAGCCAAGAAGCGGCGCCGGAATCGCACTCTGCGCAACGCCGGCATTGCGGTGGTGGTCTTCGCGGCGGTGCTCACGATCGTCACCCTGACGACCCACAAGAAGAAGAAGGCCGCAAGTACGACCACGACCACCACCACGATCGCCTACCCGGCCGGTTGCGTTTCAACGGTGCCCAAGACCACCCCGAAGCCGACATACACGACCACGCCGAAGATGACCATCGACGTCAACAAGACGTACGTTGCGCACTTCACTTCCACCTGCGGAGCGTTCGACATCACCCTTGATCCGAAGGTGGCGCCCCAGACCGTCAACAGCTTCGTGTTCCTCGCGAAGAACGGCTTCTACGACGGCTTGACCTTCCACCGTGTCGTCAAGGACTTCGTGGTGCAAGGTGGCGACCCGAAAGGTGACGGTAGCGGTGGCCCCGGATACAAGCTGGCGACGGAGCCGCCCAAGAACGGGTACAAAGCCGGATCGGTCGCGATGGCCAACTCGGGTCCCGACACGACCGGGTCGCAGTTCTTCTTGGTCCTGAGTGCCAACGGTGCCAAGGCGCTCGGGGGCCCGCCGTACCTCTACTCGGAGCTCGGGACCGTGACGAAGGGCTTCGACGCGGCGACGAGGATGGGCTCGCTGGCCGACCCGAATGCGAGCGGCACCGACCCGGCGGCGCAAAAGCCCACTCGCCCGCTCTACATCTTCAAGGTGACGATCACCGAGTCGTAGACGTCAGCGCAGCTCGCGGCGGAGCGCGGCACCGGCGGCGTGCCAACCGCACATCCCGTGCACGCCGGCGCCGGGCGGCGTCGAGGCCGAACAGAGGTACACGCCGCGTGCGGGAGTGGCCCACGGGTGCAGGGAGAGCGCGGGCCGCGCGACCAACTGGCGCAGATCGGCGGAGCCGCCCCCGATGTCGCCACCGACGTAGTTGGCGTTGTGGCGTTCCATCGCCACCGTGTTCATCACGTGCCGCTCCAGCACTCGGTCGCGGAACCCCGGCGCGAACCTCTCGACTTGGGATTCGATCGCGTCGCTCATGTCGACATCGGACCCGTTCGGGACATGGCAGTAGGCCCACGCCGTGCGCATACCGGCCGGGGCTCGGGACGGATCGAACGCCGACGGCTGCACGAGGATCACGAACGGGCGATCGGGATGCTGCCCGCGGCCGATTGCGGCCTCCGACGCCGAGACCTCGTCGAGCGTGCCCCCGACGTGCACCGTGGCCGAGCGGTGCACCCCGGGAGCGCGCCACGGGATCGGCCCGTCGAGGGCCCAGTCCACCTTGTAGACGCCGGGCCCGTGGCGAAACCGGCGGAGCGTGCGGGCGTAGCGGCTCGGGAGCCGGTCGCCCGCGATCCGCAGCAGCTGACGCGGAGCGAGGTCGAAGAGCACCACCCGGTTCGTCGGGACCTGCGCGAGCGCGGTGACCTCGTGACCCGTGCGCACTTCGCCACCGGCCGCGACGACGCTCGCGACGAGCGCGTCGGCGACGCGCTGCGACCCGCCTCGCGCGAGGGGCCACCCGACGAGGTGCCCGAGCACGGCCAAGAGCAGCGCGTAGCCGGCGGTCCCGGCTGATTCGAGCGGCAGGACCGCGTGGGCGCCCGTACCTGCCAGCAGGGCGCGCGCGGGTTCGCCGGAAAAGGCGTGCCGCGCGAGCGACCGGACCGAGCGGATCCCCGAGATCCCGAACCGGGCGAGTGTGACCGGCGCCTTCGGGACACCGAGCGGCGCGAGCAGTCCGTCGACGAGACCGCGGCCGTGCGCGACCAACGGCTCCAGCAACCGGCGGTACGCATCGGCATCGGGGCCGAGCCCGGCCGCGGTCGCCGCGACCGAGCGCTCGAGGAGCGCAGCGCGGCCGTCGCCGAGCGGATGCGCCAGCGGGGCATCGGGCTGGACCCACTGCAGGCCGTGCTCAACGAGTCGCGCCTCGGCGAACGCGGGTGACGCCAAGGCCAACGGATGGATCGCGGCGCAGACGTCGTGGACGAAGCCGGGACGCGTGAGGGAGGCCGAACGCAACCCACCGCCCGCGGTGTCGGCCGCCTCGAGCACCACGACACTGCGCCCCGCGCGCGAGGCGGATCGCGGCCATCAGACCGTTGGGGCCTGAGCCCACGACGACCGCGTCGAACGACTCCCCACTCATCGCTCGGTCATCCGGTGCCCACCGCGGGTGCGGGCTACCGCGGCGTCGCGGATCGCGTCGAGATCGGCGATGGCGCCCTGCTTGACCGTCTTGGGCTTCGCGCCCTTGCGGTACACGGTCGCGCTTCCCGCGCCCATGACTTCCCACGGGCCGTCGCCGGTCCGAACGATCGCCGTCTGTTCGTCGACGCCGACGAGCACGGCGTCGCGCGCGAGCAGGTCGACCGAACGTTCCCGCAGATGGTCCGCGGCGCGACCGTGGTAGGGGAAGATGGCAAGACCCGGAACGAGACCGAGACCCACCGTGTACGCGCCGCCGCGTGGATCGACCATCGGATCGCCCAACACCGTCGCACCCGCGCCCGAAGCCGCGATGACCGCGCCGCGGCCGTAGGCGTACACCATCGCGTCGTAGAACGCGCTGCCCTTCAGCACCGACCGCAGGTGCAGTGGCGAACCGTCGGCGATGTAGACGAAGCGCGCGACCCGCACGGCCGAGACGTTGGCGTCGGCCTCGGCGTCGCGCCGGTTCACCACGGCCAAGCCGGTCACGCGCGCGCCGAGACCCTCGAAGTATCTCGTCGCCCGCTCGACCGCGCGGTCGGGATGCTCGAACGCGGCCGCCGCGGGCAGCACCAGAACTTCGTCGGTCCCCGCGAGCTCCAGCAGGCGGGCGTCGAACGTCGAGCACGGCTCGGTCCACTCGTCCCCGCCGACCAGGGCGACGGTCCCCGTCGCCTTAGCCACGGGTCGCTCTCCCGCTCGCAGCGGCTGACGGGGTCGATCCACCGATCACGCGATTCCTCACACGCCGGATCCTACGAGCGGCACCGCACTCGCCGACGTGTCCTACCCGCCGGTAGCCTTTCGGCCTTCACTCAGGAGGGACAGAGAATGCCGGTCAAGCGCGTCGGGATCGTGGGTTCGGGGATCATGGGCTCGGGCGTGGCCGAGGTCGCGGCCAAGGCCGGATTCGAAGTCGTGTTGCGCAGCCGGGCCCAGGGCACGGCCGACGCGATGGTCGCGGGCCTGGAGAAGTCGCTCGCCAAGCAGGTCGACCGCGGCAAGCTCGAAGCCGACGAGCGCGACTCCGTGCTCGGCCGCGTCCGCGCCGTCGCCGACCTCGGCGAATTGTCCGAGTGCGATCTCGTTCTCGAGTCGATCGTCGAAGACCTCGACGCGAAGAAGCACCTCTTCACCGAGCTCGATCGCATCTGCGGCGACCACGCCATCCTCGCGACCAACACGTCGACGCTTCCCGTCGTCGAGATGGCCATGAACACCGGCCGGCCCGACAAGGTGTGCGGCATCCACTTCTTCAACCCCGCGCCGATGATGGCGCTGGTCGAGGTCGTGCGCGCGATCACGTCGAGCGACGACACCATCGAGGCCGCGACCTCCTTCGCGACGGAGTGCGGCAAGAACGCCGTGCAGGTCAAGGACCAGGCGGGCTTCATCGTGAACGCGCTGTTGTTCCCGTACCTGAACAACGCGGCGAAGCTGTTCGACGCCGGGGTCGCGACCCGCGACGACATCGACGCCGCGATGAAGGGCGGCTGCAACTTCCCGATGGGACCGCTGGAGCTGCTCGACCTCGTCGGGCTCGACACCAGCCTCGCCATCCTCGAGGCGCTCTACGCGGAGTTCAAGGACCCGAACTACGCCGCGGCGCCGATCCTGCGCCGGATGGTGAGCGCCGAACGGCTCGGTCGCAAGACGAGCCTCGGTTTCTACGAATACAAGCGTTAGCGGCTAGCCACTCGGCCCGGTGATCCGGGAGAATGGTCCCCATGGCTGAGCGCGACCGTCCCTGGTTGATCCGGACCTACTCCGGCCACTCGTCGGCGCGCGCCTCGAACGAGCTGTACCGGACCAACCTGGCCAAGGGTCAGACCGGGCTGTCGGTGGCCTTCGACCTCCCGACCCAGACGGGCTACGACCCCGACTCGCCGCTGGCGCGGGGCGAGGTCGGCAAGGTCGGGGTTCCGGTGCCGCACCTCGGCGAGATGCGGACGCTCTTCGACGGCATCCCGCTCGCCGAGATGAACACGTCGATGACCATCAATGCCACCGCGATGTGGCTGCTCGGCATGTACCTCGCACTGGCCGACGAACAGGGCGTGCCCCACGCGCGGTTGGCGGGTACCACGCAAAACGACATCTTGAAGGAATACCTCTCGCGCGGGACGTACATCTTCCCGCCCGACGCGTCGAAGCGCCTCACCGTCGATCTCGTTACGTACACGGTGAAGAACGCACCGATGTGGAACCCGATCAACGTGTGTCCGTACCACCTGCAAGAAGCCGGCGCGACTCCGGTGCAGGAGCTCGCGTACGGTCTGGCGAACGCGATCGCCGTGCTCGACGCGGTACGGGAATCGGGCCAGGTTCCCGACGCCGAGTTCCCGCAGGTGGTCGGGCGTATCTCGTTCTTCATAGACGCCGGCGTGCGCTTCATCGAAGAGATGTGCAAGATGCGCGCGTTCACGCGCATGTGGGAACGGATCTGCCGGGAGCGATACGGCGTCGACGACGAGAAGCTGTCGCGGTTCCGTTACGGCATGCAGGTCAACTCGCTCGGGCTCACCGAAGAACAGCCCGAGAACAACGTGCAGCGCATCGTGTTGGAGATGCTCGGGGTCACGCTGTCGAAGGACGCGCGGGCCCGCGCGGTGCAGCTGCCGTGTTGGAACGAGGCGCTCGGCCTCCCGACTCCGTGGGACCAGCAGTGGTCGCTGCGGATCCAGCAGGTGCTCGCGTACGAGTCGGATCTGCTCGAGTACGGCGACATCTTCGAAGGCTCGGTCGTGATCGAGCAGAAGGTGTCGGAGCTGTGCGCGGCCGCCGAGGTCGAACTGCAGTGGGTGCTCGACGGTGGCGGGTCGTTCGCGATGATCGACCAGATGAAGGGGCGCATCGTGCAGTCCCACGCCGAGCGCGTCCGCGACATCGAGTCGGGCGAGTTGAAGGTGGTCGGCGTCAACTCGTTCACGGAGACCGAGCCGTCGCCGCTCGCGGAGATCGCACAGCACGGCGGCATCGTGACCATCGATCCCGCGATCGAGTCGGACCACGTGCGGGCGATCGAAGCCTGGCGCGGGGCACGCGACCAACCGGCAGTCGACGCGGCGCTGTCGCACCTTCGGGCGGTCGCGCAGACCACCGAGAACCTCGTACCCGCGACCATCGCACTCGCCAAAGCCGGCGGGACCGTGGGCGAGTGGGCCGGCGCCCTGCGGGAGGTGTTCGGCGAGTACCGGGCCCCGACCGGGGTGGGCGCGGTCGCCGTCCAACCCGGCGCGGAGATGGAAGCGGTGCGCGCGCTCGTCCGGACCATCACCGCGGAGACCGGCCGGCCCATCCGCCTGCTCGTGGGCAAACCCGGACTCGACGGCCACTCGAACGGGGCCGAGCAGATCGCGGTCGCGGCCCGAGACGCCGGCTTCGAGGTGATCTACCAGGGCATCCGCCTCACCCCGGCCGAGATCGCCGCCGCCGCCCGCGACGAGGACGTCGACGTCGTAGGTCTCTCGATCCTGTCCGGCTCCCATCTGGGCCTGGTCCCGGAGACGCTGCGGCTCCTCACGGGCGCCGGGGTGGACGCGCCGGTCGTGGTCGGCGGGATCATTCCCGACGCTGACCGCGCCCGCCTGGAGGAGATGGGCGTGGCCCGCGTCTACACGCCGAAGGACTACCGCCTCGCCGTGATGATGCGTGACCTCGCCGAACTGGCCCGGCTCCACCGAGCGAAGCCTCAGGCCGGGGCGGCGGTAGGCCGATGAGGAGACGCATGCACGACCCGCGAGTAATCGTGGCCGCCACCGGCGGTGTCGCCGCGCTCGCGGCCGGAGCGGTCGGGGTCGCGATCGAATTCGCCCACTTTCGCCGTAGTCGCGGGGTCGGCCGGAGTCGTCGCGGCGATCGCCGGGGTCGCGCTCGGGGCCCGCGCTCGTCAGAGCGAGGTTCGCCTCGAGCAGGCCGAAGACGAGATCCGTGCGGTCCGGCGCGAGTTGGCGTCGATCAACGCGGTGCTCCAAGAGGAAGCGAGTCGGAGAGTGGCCGAAGAGGAGCTCGGTTCGAGCCTCGAAGAAACCCGGGCCAAGGGCGAGCAGGCGTTCGACGCGGCAACCGGTCTCTACGACGAGAAGTACTTCGCAGTGCTGGCGCAGCAGCAGGTCGCCGCCGCTCGGCGATCGCTCCGGCCGATCTCGGTGATCATCTTCGAGATCGATGCCATGGGCGACGCGGATCGCGACACCCGCCTGCAGGCGCTCGGTGTCGTCGGCGACGTCGTGCGGCGCACACTGCGCGAGAGCGACGCGGCGTGCCGCCTGGGAGACCTGATGGTGGGCGCGATCCTCGAAGACACTCCGGAGGCCGGCGCGGTGTGGGCGGCTGAACGCGTACGGGGCACGTTGCTCGCTTCTCCGGTCGGAGACGCGCTCACGTTGTCGGCGGGTGTCGCCTGCTACCCGACCCACGCGTTGGGCGCGGCGGAGCTGGTGCACCAGGCCAGCCGCGCGCTCGACGAAGCACGGGCGCGCGGACGCGACCGCGTGGAGCTCGCACCCGAACCATCGAACTAGAGCGAGCTACCGCTCGACCGCAACGGCGATCCGCGCGATCCGACGCCGTTCGCCCGGGTTCAGCAACGCCCAGGGGCTCCGGGGAATCCTTCGCGGATTCCCCGACCCGGAGTTACCGGTCGTCGAGCTCGGCCAGCACGGCTTCGGTATCGGCCCCGAGCGGCCGGCCGGCCCAACGCATCTCCGCCGGAGTGCGCGACAGACGCGCCACCGGTCCCTGCATGACGATGCCGCCCACCTCGACGAACACGGCGCGGGCCCGTACGTGCGGATCGGCCAGCACCTCCGTCATCGTGTACACCGGCGCGATCGCCGCCTCGGCCACCTCGAAGGCCGCCAAGACCTCGGCCGACGGTCGCGCACCCACCCACTCCGACACCGCGGCGTCGAGCTCGTCGCGATGCACCCCCCGGCTCTCGAACGTCGCGAACCTGGCGTCATCCTCGATACCGAGCAACGTCAGCACGCGATACGCCACCGACTCCGCCGAAGACGAGATCGCGACCCAACGACCGTCGGAACATCGATACGTGCCCCGCGGCACCGAGTACGGGATGCCCGACCCGAGACGCGGCTGGTCGTAGCCGAGATGAGCCGCGGCCGACGGCAGCGCCGACATCATCTGCAGCATCGACTCCAACAAGTTGCAGTCGATCACCTGACCGAGACCCGTGCGCTCCCGATCGTGCAGCGCGACCATCACCGCGAAGGCCCCCGCGATCGCCGTGACCTCGTCGGTCAGCGCGATCGGCGGGAGCAACGGCGGGCCGTCGGGCTCTCCGTTGATCGCGGCGAACCCGGACATCGCCTCCGCCATCGTGGCGAAGCCCGGACGCGACGAATACGGACCGTCCTGGCCGAATCCGGTGACGCGGAGAACCACGAGTCGCGGATTGCGGGCGCCCAGAGTGTCCGGCCCGAGACCGAGCCGTTCGAGCGTGCCCGGGCGGAAGTTCTCGACCAGTACGTCGGCGGTGTCGATCAGCGCGAGAAACGCGTCGCGACCGGCCGACGTCTTCAGGTCGATGACCACCGCGCGCTTGTTGCGACCGAGCAGCTTCCACATGTACGAGTCGCCGTCGCCGGGCGGGAACCAGCCCATGCGACGCACCCCGTCGCCGGCCGGTGCTTCGACCTTGATCACGTCGGCACCGAAGTCGCCGAGATGGCGCGCCGCGCCCGGCCCGGCGAACACCGTCGCCATGTCGATGACCCGTAGCCCCTCGAGCGCCGTCATCCCCGCAGGCTAAGAGGCGAACCTCGGTCGGCGCGGACCGCAGCCCCGGCGCCCCTACGAGATCGCGATCTCCTCGATCATCCGATGCCCCCCGCGGCGGGGCGAACCGGGAGACGTCAGGAAGAAGCCTAGAAGGCTTGCACGAAGCAGCGATCGGACAGCGTGCCGAGCGCGTAGTCGCGATACAGGCCCGCGAACATGCCACGGGTCTTCTCCGTCCACGCGAGTGCCGCGGGCGCGTCGATCCGCCGCGTGAGCTGCACGTAGCCGGCTTCGTAGACGCGGTATTCGGCCCACGCTCCCGGATAGTCCTTCACGCACGCGATCTCGACGATGGGAACGTCGCGAGCCGCGGCGAACCGGCGCGTCCGCGTGCGATGCGTGTGACCGGCGAAGTAACCCGCGATCGACTCGTGACGGGCGATGACCGCGCACAGCGCTTCACTGTCGTCGGGATTCACTCCGAAGTAGGTGTCGTCGCGATCCGTCGAAGCCGGGTCCCACGGGTGGTGGTGACCGAACACCAGCACGGGCTTCGTCGTCGCACCCGCGAGCTCGTCGAGCCAGTCGAGCTGCGCGCTCGGGACACGACCGCGGTCGGTACCCGGCCGCACCGTATCGAGGACAGCCAGCGTCACACCCTCGACCTCGACCGCGAACGACCCCGTTGCCGCGATCGACTCGGTGATCATCGCGTCGTGGTTCCCGCGGACGTGGTGCATGCGCGCCCCGAGCCGCGAGTACGCGCGCAGGAACGCCTCGTACTCCTCTTCGGTCCCGCGATCGGTGAGATCGCCCTTCACGAGAACGGCATCGGGGTCGAGGCGCTCGATCGCGTCGATTGCGCCCCGGTTCATGACCTCGGGATACGGATCGGCGCCGGGCTCGGCCGAGAAGACCGGGCCGAGCTCCCCGGGCGTGCCGAGCAGGCCGCACTCGGTCTCGCCGAAATGCACGTCGTTCACGGTCGCGATCGTCGCCAACAACCGGCCGTGGGGCTGCGCCAGCGTCGTGACCTCGCCGGGCAGCAGCGGCGACGCGTCGGCCCCGTCGACCGCGATCGCGTACGTCGTCGCCGGTGTCAACCCGGCGACGCGCGCCGAGTGGAAGGGCCCCGTCGTCACCACCGATCGATCACCGACACGCGTGGCGACCTCGCGCTCGTCGTCGGTGCGGAACGTCACGACGACCTCGTCCGGCCCGACGGTGAACAGCTCGGCGTCGTGGATCACGAGGCTCAGGTTCTCGAGCGGCGGGCGATGCGGCTCGAGAGCCGCCACGGGCCGCGTTGCATCAGCGCGCCCTGCGCCGATCGGCGGGACGCGTCGACCCACGCACTGGTGCGCTCGCCGTCGCCCGGGCCCGCCGCGGCCGCCGCCACCGCGGCGTCCCGCTGCTGCAACGCGACCGTGACCGCGGCCACCGCGGCAACCTCTTGCGGCGTCACAGCGGCGTGTTCCCGTGCTTGCGCGACGGCAAGTGCTCGCGCTTGGTGCGCAACATCTCCAGCGAGCGGACCAGCATCCGCCGGGTGTCGCGCGGATCGATCACATCGTCGACATACCCGCGCTCGGCCGCCTGGTACGGGTTGAGGAAGCGATCCTCGTACTCCGCCACGAGCTCGGTCCGGCGCGACTCCGCGTCGGGTGCCGACTCGATGTCCTTGCGGAAGATGATGTTGACCGCACCGTCGGCGCCCATGACCGCGATCTCGGCCGAAGGCCACGCGAACGCGATGTCGGCGCCGATCGACTTGGAGTTCATGACGACGTACGCGCCGCCGTAGCCCTTGCGCGTGATGATCTGCACGCGCGGGGTCGTCGCCTCGCAGTAGGCGTAGAGGAGCTTCGCGCCGTGGCGGATGATCCCGCCGTACTCCTGGTCGGTTCCGGGCAGGAAGCCCGGCACGTCGACGAACGTCACCAACGGGATGTTGAACGCGTCGCACGTGCGCACGAACCGCGCCGCCTTTTCCGACGCGTCGATGTCGAGGCAACCGGCCAATACCTGGGGCTGGTTGCCGACGATCCCGATGACATGGCCGTCGATCCGCGCGAAGCCGCACACGATGTTCATGGCCCAGAGCGGGAAGACCTCGAAGAACTCACCGTCATCGACGATGTCGGCGATGACCTTCTTCATGTCGTACGCGCGGTTCGCCGTCTCGGGGATGAGGTCCATCAGCGCGTCGCAGGATCGGTCGGGATCGTCGATCGCCTCGAAGTGCGGCGGGTCTTCCAGGTTGTTCGACGGCAGGAACGACAGCAGGTAGCGAACTTGCTCGATGCAGTGCTGCTCGTCGTCGGCGACGAACGTGGCGACACCCGACTTCGTCGCGTGCGTCAACGCACCACCCAACTCCTCATGCGTGACCTCCTCACCGGTCACGGTCTTCACAACGTCGGGACCGGTGATGTACATGTTCGAGACGCCCTTCACCATGAAGATGAAGTCGGTCATCGCCGGCGAGTAGACCGCGCCGCCCGCGCACGGTCCGAGCACGACCGAAATCTGCGGGATCACGCCGGACGCCCGCACATTGCGATGGAAGATGCCGCCGTAACTTGCGAGCGAGACAACACCCTCCTGGATGCGCGCGCCGCCGCCGTCGTTGAGCCCGACGAGCGGAGCCCCGGTGGACTCGGCGAGGTCCATGACCTTGTGGATCTTCTCGGCGTACACCTCGCCGAGCGCCCCGCCGAAGATCGTGAAGTCCTGGCTGAACACGAAGATCTTGCGGCCGTCGACGGTTCCCCAGCCGGTGACGACGCCGTCGGTGAGCGGGCGGTTGTTCTCGATCCCGAAGCCGTGGGCGCGGTGGCGGGCGAGCATGTCGAGCTCGACGAACGAGCCCGGGTCGAGCAGCAATTCGAGCCGCTCGCGGGCGGTGAGCTTGCCCCGCTCGTGCTGGCGGCGGACCGACGCCTCGTTGCCGGGCGTCCGCGCCTCTTCCTTCAGCTTGGCCAGCTGCTCGAGCCGCTCGTTGATCGGGTGAGGAGTGTCGGACATGGCGCTCAGGCTAGTTCGCGGCCTCGGCTACTCGGCAGGCCGGGCCCCGTACGAGTCGTAGTCGCGCCCGGCCTCCGAGGCGGCTCTGCGGCCACACTCGTACTGGTAGGGCGATATACCGCCCGGCTCCCACGCCGTCACCGAGCCGACCTCGATCGCATGCTCCGACTTGGAAACGATGCCGAGCTCGGCCCGCACGTCGTCGACCGGGCGCGGCGCCGACGCGAACCAGTCGCGTGCCATCAGATCGGGACCGCCCGCGTGCGCGGCGCAGAGCGCGCCCCGCCGCATCGCGTCGGCCAGCCTGACGGCCATGCCCTCGTGCGACAGGTGCCCGCGGTCGTACTCGAACAGGCCGGCACCCTTCGCGAGGTAGCCCGTCTCGAACAGGCTGACGATCATCGCGAGGAACGAGAACGCGCGGGGGTCGTCGTTGGCGCGCGAGATGAACCCGAAGACCTCGATCTCGCTCTCGACGGTCGAGCCGTAGCCGGCGACCACATGGACCCAGTCGTGCTGCGCGAGGAGCGGCGGCGCGCTGCCGGGACGGCCCGGGAACGTGAAGCCGCGCGCGTCGTAGAACTTGACGACCTCGCGACCGAGCGTGCCCTCGGGCAGCTCGCGCAACGATTCCCACCTCTGCGCGAGCGCCGGGTCGAAGACGCATTCGTCCCACGCGTCGGCGAGCTGGCGCGAGGTGTGCAACATCGACGCCTCCGCCGGGTCCCACGTCTCCATGTACCCGCTGCGCTGGAAGTCGATGAGCGCGAGACCGAGGCTGCCGTGGGCGTAGCGCTCCGCGACGCGCATCATCGGGTCGTCGACACCGAGCTCCGACGCGTACTCCTCGACGCGTCTGACGACCTCGTCGGGTAACGGCACCAGTACCAGCGAACACAACAGCATGAACTGCACCATGCGCCGGCGGAAGGGCGCGTTCCGCCGGCACAGCGCCAGGGCGAACTCGTTCGCACCGAGCCGGGGCACCCGCGCGACCGGCACGACGAATCCGGTCATCGACTCGATGAGCGCTTCGACGAGCAGGCGCTGCAGGTTCGTGAGCCCGCCGGCCGGCGCGACCGCGGCGACGACCCCGCCGGCGACGACCCTGGCCTCGGCCGCGTCGGGCGGACGCAGGAGCACTTCTTCGGCGGAGGGCAACGGGACCGGCACGCGGCCCGCAAGCTACTCCTGGACGAGCTCGATCAAGGTCCCGAATGCCGTCTTCGGGTGCACGAACGCGACGGTGGTGCCGCGGCTGCCCGGGCGGGGCGCCTCGTCGATCACGCGGTGACCGTGCGCCTTCACCGAATCCAGCGCCTGGGCGCAGTCGGCGACGCGGTACCCGACGTGGTGCAGGCCCTCACCCTTGTTCGCGAGGTACTTCGCAACCGGCGAGTCGTCGCGAGTGGGCGTCAGCAGCTGCACGTACGAATCGGCCACCTTGAGCAACGCCTCCTCGACGCCGTCGCTCTCGACGACCTCGCGGTGCTCGACCTCGCAGCCGAACGTCTCGCGGTAGTAGTCGATCGCGGCGTCGAGATCGTTGACGGCGATCGCGACGTGATCGATCTCGGTCAGCAACATGTCCACGATTGTACGACCGCCTTCAGTCCGCGAACCTGCGGAACAACGTGATCTGGTCGAGGTGACGTTCGCGAGTCGCCTCGTCGGTGACGCCGAGGCCTTCTGCCGGTGCGAGGCACAACACCGACACCTTGCCCTCGACGAGATTGTGGTGAACCGCCAGCGCGGCTTCGCCCGTCTCGTCGAGCGGGTACACCTTCGACATCGTCGGATGGATCCGGGCGTCACACACGAGGCGATTCGCCTCCCACGCTTCGCGGTAGTTCGCGAAGTGACAACCCTTCAACGTCTTCAGGTTCATCCAGAGGTAGCGGTTGTCGTACTCGATCTTGTATCCCGAGGTGGCCGCGCACGTGATGATCATCCCGCCCCGCTTGGCGACGAACACCGACGCGCCCATCGTCGATCGTCCCGGGTGCTCGAACACGATGTCGACGTCGCGCCCGACCAGGCTGCGGATCTTCTTCCCGAAGCGCAACCACTCGGCCGGGTCCTGTTCGGTGTCGTCCGCGTTCCAGAACTTGTAGTCCTCGGCCCGGCGGTCGATGACGGCTTCGCATCCCATCGCGCGCAGCAGCTCCGCGCGCTTCTCGGACGACACGACCCCGACGGGCGTTCCGCCGCCGTTGACGACGTACTGGGTGGCGTACGCGCCGATGCCGCCGGTCGCGCCCCACACCAGGACGGCTTGGCCCTGCGTCATCTGCGCACCGTTCTTGCTGACGATCATGCGGTAGCTCGTCGAGTTGCAGAGCGCGTTGCACGCGGCCTCTTCCCACGTGAGGTGCGCGGGCTTCGGCATCAGCTGGTTCGCCTTCACGACCGCGACCTCGGCCAGGCCACCGAAGTTGGTCTCGAACCCCCAGATGCGCTGGTTCGTCGCCATCATCGAGTCGTCGTGTGCCGACGGGTCCTGATCGTCGACGTGCAGGCAGTGCGCGGTGACGACGTCGCCCGGCTTCCAGTTCCGCACCGCGGATCCCACCCGCAACACGACACCACTCGCGTCGGACCCGATCACATGGAACGGCTGGTCGTGACGCTTGCCCCACACACTCTCGCGCCCGAGGCGCTGCAAGAACCCGAAGGTCGCCAGGGGCTCGAAGATCGACGTCCAGACCGTGTTGAAGTTGATGGCCGAGGCCATGACGCCGACGAACGCCTCGTCCGGCGCCAGCTCCGGCAGGGGGAACTGCTCGATGTGGATCGACTTGCGCGGGTCCTTCTCGGCCGACTCGAGCCCGGCGAACATCTCCTGCTCGTCGGCCTTCACGAGCGCACCCCGCACCGTGGACGGCAGCGGCAGGGCCCCGATCTCCTCGGCGGGCGCGCCGCGGAGGATGGCCTCCCGAATGGCAGCGATCTCTGTACTCATGACCTGAACCTACCGGTCAGTAGCGGAACCGAACCAGCCGTCCCTACACTGATCCCACTTCACAGGCACTTGGCCAGCACCTGGCACGTCAAGGAGGCAATCATGACCGGTTCGGTGATCGTCGGATCGGCCCGAACGCCCATCGGCAAGCTCTCGGGCGCTTTCGCCGGATTGAGCGCGATGGACCTCGGCGGCATTGCCATCAAGCGCGCACTCGAGCGCGCCGGCATCGACGCGGAGCAGGTCGACTACGTGTTGATGGGCCAGGTGCTGCAAGCGGGCGCAGGCCAGATCACCGCGCGACAAGCCGCAGCGAACGGCGGCGTGCCCTTGTCGGTGCCCGCGATGACGATCAACAAGGTCTGCCTGTCGGGCATCAACGCGATCTACCTCGCCGACCAGATGATCCAAAACGGCGACGCGGAAGTGGTGGTCGCGGGCGGCATGGAGTCGATGACCAACGCGCCCTACATCCTTCCCGGCGCGCGGTCGGGTTACCGCATGGGCAACAACGAGGTCGTCGACTCGATGATCAACGACGGCCTGTGGTGCGCGTTCGACGCGGTGCACATGGGCGCCGGAACCGAGAAGTACGTCGGCCAGATCGCCAACATCAGCCGCGAAGCTCAAGACGAGCTCGCCGCGAAGTCGCACGAGCGCGCGGCCGCCGCCCAGAAGGAAGGGCGCTTCGCCGACGAGATCGCGCCGGTGTCGATCAAGCAGCGCAAGGGCGACCCCGTGATCGTCGACACCGACGAGGGCGTTCGTCCCGGCACCACCACCGAATCGCTCGCCGCGTTGCGGCCCGCGTTCTCGAAGGACGGCAGCATCACCGCCGGCAATGCCTCGCAGATCTCCGACGGCGGCGCCGCGGTCATCATGACCAGCCGGGCCAAGGCCGAGGAGCTCGGTGTCACGCCGCTCGCGGAGCTGATCGGCTACGGCATGGTCGCCGGACCCGACACGTCGCTGCTCACGCAGCCGTCGCGGGCGATCAAGCGTGCCCTCGAGGCGAATGACATGACCGCGAGCGACGTCGACCTCTTCGAGCTGAACGAGGCCTTCGCCGCGGTCGGCGTCGCGTCGATGCGCGACCTCGGCATCAAAGACGACATCGTCAACGTCAATGGCGGCGCGATCGCGCTCGGTCACCCCGTCGGCATGTCGGGCGCGCGAGTCGTGCTCACCATCATCAACGAGCTGCGCCGGCGCGGTGGTGGCGTGGGCGCGGCTGCGCTCTGTGGTGGTGGGGGTCAGGGCGACGCCGCGATCGTCCGCACGCTCTAGTCGCGGTCGCCGTCGCTCCCGTGACCCGGAGAGCCGCGGCAAACCGCCCTCGGCTGCCTAGCGTGGGTGCATGGTGTCGGAGCTACGGCCGCGCGGGATCGGGGAGATACTCGATGCCGCGGTCGGTCTGTACCGGGCTCGTTTCACCCGGCTCGTGCGCGTCGCCGCGTTCGTGGTCGTTCCGGTACAGGTCCTCAGCGCGCTGGTCCTGCTCTCGGCCCAGCCGGACCATTTCACGCTGACCGTCGCCGGTACGGTAAGCCCGCAGTACACATCGGGCTCGGCCGCGGTAGAGCTCGCCGCGTTCGTGGTCGTGACGATCGTCGGCGTGCTGTCGACCGCGCTGATCATCGCGGTGTGTACCCGGGTCATCGCCGAGGCCTACATCGGCAACACCTTGGAGGCGCGCGACGCGTTCCGTGCAGTGCGGCCCCGGGTGTTCGCGATCATCGGTACGAGCATCCTCGTCCTGGTGAGCGAGGCCATCGGCTTCGTCGCCTGCTTCGTCGGCGCACTGTTCCCGCTGACCCTCTTCGCAGTGGCGATGCCCGTGCTGATCCTCGAAGGCGTCGGCGTCTCGGCCGCAATCGGGCGATCGGTCACCCTCACGAAGACGCACGCGCTGCACGTGCTCGGATTGGTCGTCACGGCCCAGCTACTCGGCGCGGTGCTGCAACGCGGCGCTGGCCGAAGCCGTGAGCCTCCTCCTGCGCACGGGCGGGAGCACGGTGGCCATCGTGATCGGCCAGGGCATCGCAAGCACGATCGCCGGTGTCCTCACGACCCCGTTCATCGCCACGGCCACGGTCGTGTTGTATTTCGACCTTCGCATCCGTGACGAGGCGTACGACATCCAACTGCTCATGCAACGCAACGACGCGCGACTCGTGGTGTGAGCGCGGTGCGCGCGGATCCCGTGGTCGATCCCGACGCGGCCCGGCGTGAGGCGCAGCACATCCTTTCCGATCGCCGGTTTCGATCGGGATCGACCCCACGGCCATTGCGGGGGCCGTTGCAGTGGCTCGGCGACCGGCTCGACCGCGTGTTCAATCCGATCGGCCGGGCCATCTCCGCAGTGCCACTTCCGGTGTGGATCGCGCTGATCGTCACGCTGGTCGCGTTCTTGGCGTGGGTCGTCGTGCGCCGCCGCCGCGTTCGACTGACGCGTGCCGCGCGCGGCACAACTCATCCGGCCGCTCCCGGCGACGACGAGGACGCGGGCGAGTTGGAACGCGCCGCCGACGCGGCCGAGCGTGACGGTGATCTCGCGCGCGCGGTGCGACTGCGTTTCCGGGCCGGGCCTGTTGCGCCTCGGCGACCGAGGCGCGATCCGCTACCGGCCGTCGGTGACCACCGGCGAGGTCCGACGCGCGCTCGACTCGCACCGCTTCGACGATCTGGCCGGAACGTTCGAGGCCGTGACCTACGGCGGCCGCGCCGCGGACCCGCCCGACGTCGACGCGGCGCGCCGGGAATGGCCGCACGTGCTCGAAGAGAGCGGGCGCCGGTGAGCGCGCCCGTCGCGGCCGAGACCATCGCGCCG
The DNA here is from genome assembly GCA_963839575.1 of uncultured Actinomycetes bacterium. Taxonomy (GTDB): domain Bacteria; phylum Actinomycetota; class Acidimicrobiia; order IMCC26256; family PALSA-610; genus PALSA-610. Next base: position 1,448,453 of record CAWIVQ010000003.1, read on the forward strand.
CGCCCGGCGTCGACCCGGCGGCGGGTCCGGATCGCGGTCGGTGTCATCGTCGCCGGCGTCGTCGTGCTCAATCTCGCCGCGCAGGGACTCGACCGGGCAGTGGGCGGCAACCAACCCGGGGGCGTCACGGGTTCCTCGTACGCGACCGCGTCCGACGGCGTCGCGGCGCTCGCCTCGTTGCTCTCGCATTACGACCACCACGTCAGCCGCCAGCGCGGCTCGATCGCCGACCACGCCCCGGCCGGTGACGCCACGGTCTTCGTGCTCGAACCGAGTGTGCTCACTGCCGACGACGCGGCCACGCTGGTCGATTTCGCGTACTCCGGCGGGAGACTGGTCGTCGGCGGCGAGTCGCCGTTCTACCTGCACAGCCTGCGTGACCAGCCGCCGAAGTGGCAGGGAGTCGGGGCCGCGACCTGGACGCAGGTCGACCCGGCGGTCCCGCAGCGTCCGAGACATCGAGGCCGCGGGAGTGGGATCGTGGTCGGCGCCGGGAACCGGGCGCGTGCTCGTCGGCCCACGCGGCGCCGCGCTGTTGACACTCGACCGGGTCGGGCGGGGCGAGATCCTCTTCCTGGCCGACGTGTCGCCGCTCGAGAACGGGTACCTCGGAACCGGCGACAACGCCGCGTTCGCGCTCGCGCTCGCGGGCGACGCGCGCCGCCCGGTGGTGTTCGCCGAAGGAGTGCACGGCTTCGGATCGAGCCGCGGGCTGAGCGCGATCCCGGATCGCTGGAAAGTCGCGCTGATCCTGCTGGCGATCGCCGCGCTCGCGTTCGTGTGGTCGCGCGCCCGCCGCTTCGGGCCGCCCGACCGGATCGCGCGCGACCTGCCGCCGGCGCGGGTCGAGTACGTGCAAGCACTCTCGATCAGTCTCGAGCGCAGCCGCGATCACGCGGGCGCGCTCGCGCCCGCGCAACACTGGGCCCGCGCACGCCTCGCGACCCGCGCCGCGTTGGGCCCGAATGCCGGCGACGAGGCACTTGCGCACGCGGCGCGTTCGTTCGGGTGTACCGACGAGGAGATCGCCGCGCTGTTCGCACCGGTATCCGACGGTTCGAGCATCCTGGCATTGGGCCGAGCACTCGCCCGCGTAGGCGGCGAAGACAGGGGAATGCAGTGAAGGAGCTCCGCGATCGCGTCGTGCGCGAAGTCCGCAAGGTGGTCGTCGGCCAAGACCACGTGGTCGAGGTGCTCCTCGCGGGGACCGCCGTCGGGGGCCACGTGTTGCTCGAAGGCGTGCCCGGCGTGGCCAAGACGTTGCTCGCCAACGCGTTCGCGCGCGCCCTCGGCGTCGACTTCCGGCGGGTGCAGTTCACCCCGGACATGCTGCCGTCCGATCTCACCGGGACGATGACGCTACGCGCCGGAGAGCTCACGTTCCGGCCCGGGCCCATCTTCACCAACCTCGTCCTGGCCGACGAGATCAATCGCACGCCGCCGAAGACCCAGGCCGCGTTGCTCGAGGCGATGCAAGAAGGCCAGGTGAGCGTCGACGGTGTCGGCCACCCGCTCCCGCAACCGTTCCTCGTCGTCGCGACCCAGAACCCGATCGAGTACGAGGGCACCTACCCGCTGCCGGAGGCCCAGCTCGACCGATTCCTCGTGAAGCTCGACGTCGGCTACCCGGCCGTGGCCGACGAGGAGGCAATGCTCCGTCTGGCCCATCACGGCGTGGCGCCCGCGACGCTCGCCGACGTGCAAACCGTCGCCACTCCGGCCGAGTTGCTCGGGGCTACGCGATCTCGTCGACGCCACGAACGTCGCCGAGCCGATCGTCGGATACGTCGTGGCCCTCGTCCGGCGCACGCGCGACCTGCCGAGCGTCGCGCTCGGCGCGAGCCCCCGCGCCGCGGTGCACCTGCTCGCCGCGGCGAAGGCCGCGGCCCGGCTCGCCGGGCGGGACTTCGTGATCCCCGACGACGTCGTCGCGGTCGCGCCGGCGGTCCTGCGCCACCGGATCACGCTCCGGCCCGAGGCCGAGCTCGAGCACTACCGCGCCGACGACGCGGTGTCGGCCGCGATCTCGTCGGTGCCCGTACCGAGATGACGCCGACACCGCGCGCGGCCTACGCGCTGGTCGCAGTGGCGTTCGTCGCGTTGCTCGTTCCGGCGTTCGTCGCGCTCGCGCTCGTGGCCGTCATCGTCGTCGCGACAATCGGCGACCTCGCCGTCGCACGCCACCGGCTGCGGGTCCGCCGGACGGTACCCCGCTCGCTTTCGCGCGGGGTTCCGGCCCGGCTGCGCGTCGAGACCGACGCCGAGGTCCCCGGCCGCGTCGAGATCCGCCAAGCCCAACCCGCCGACGTCGTGATCGAGCCGTCGGTCGCCCGCGGTGCGCTCGACGCGGCAGGTCGTCGCGCACCGGCGCGGCGAGGCGGTGCTCCCCCCGGTGACGGCAAGGTGCCGGGGCCCCCTCGGGTTCGGGCGCTGCACGTTCTCGGGCGAGGGCGAAGTGCCGGTTCTGGTGTATCCCGACGTCGTGGCGGCGCAGCGGATCGTGATCGCACTCCGTCGCGGCCAGTTCCGCGATCCGGGCTTGCGCGCCCGGGGCCCGCTCGGCCTCGGCACCGAGTTCGAGTCGATCCGCGATTATCTGCCCGACGACGACGTCCGCCAGATCAACTGGACCGCGACCGACCGCGTCGGCCGGCCGATGAGCAACGTGTACCGCGTCGAACAGGACCGCGACATCGTGTGCCTCCTCGACGCCGGGCGCTTGATGACGGCACCGCTCGACACGCGCACGACGCGGCTCGATGCTGCGGTCGACGCGGTGACCGCGGTCGCGCTGGTTGCCGACGAGCTCGGCGACCGCTGTGGCGTGACCGTCTTCGACGCGGCGTTGCGATCGCAGCTGCGACCGCGTCGCCGCGGCGGGCAAGCAGTCGTGCGCGCGATCCTCGACGCAGAACCCACTTCGGTCGACAGCGACTACGACCTGGCGTTCCGCAGCGTGAGCGGCGGGAAGCGATCGCTGATCCTCGTGTTCACCGATCTCGTCGACACCGCCGCCGCCCGCTCGCTCGTCGCCTCGGTGCCGGTGCTGACGCGACGGCACGCGGTGATCGTGGCGTCGGTGCGCGACCCCGATCTCGACGCCGCGCTCCGCCACGAGCCGGCAACGACCCACGACGTGTACGCGTCGGCGGTCGCCATCGAAGTCCTCGACGAACGGCAACGCGTCGCATCGCGTCTCGAACACGCGGGTGCGCGAGTAGTCGACGCGCCGGCCGCGATGTTGGGCGAAGCCTGTGTGCGCGCCTACCTGCAACTCAAGGCGCGAGCGCGTCTGTAACCGGGTTCCGTTCGGGGGCACCGCGCCAGAGCACCAGACCCCAATAGAGCGCGCCCAACCCGAGACCGACGACCAACACCACTGTGAGCCCCTTGCCCGCGGGCGTGAGGAACCCCTCGACCAGCCCCGCAACGACGAGCCAGGCCGCGGTGCCGAGCACCATCTCGACCGCGGCGCGCGCCTCGACGCGTAACGCTTCCATGCGCGTGCGCGTTCCCGGATCGACGATCGCCGACGCGAGCCGCAGGCCGGCCGCGCCCGACACCGCGATACAACTCAACTCGAGCACACCGTGCGCGACGACGAGCTCGAAGAACGGGCGACCGTTCCCCGCGCCGATCGCCAGGCCCGCGACCGCGCCGAGCAGGATGCCGTTCTCGATCAGCACGTACAACGTTCCGAGGCCGAGCAGCATCCCGCCCGCGAAGGCGAGGAACGTCACCTGGATGTTGTTGGTGAAGATACGGGCGGCGATGTCGGATTCCTGGTCGATCGATTCACCGAGATCCTGACCGGCCGGACGCGGCTGGGTGACCGACTGATAGGCGGTCGGTACGAGACCACTGGCAGGTCCGGGATCGCGCCAGGCCCAGAAGCCCGCGAGCAGCGTGGGGAACGCGAGACACACGATTGCGATTGCGAGCAGCACGGGCCGTTCGCGGACGCGGCGCCAATAGCCCTGCGAGACGAACGAACGCAGCGTTTGACGCGAGCGCGTCGAGTCGTACACCGCGTGACGGCCGCGCTGCGTGAGCTGTTCGAGACGCACCACGATCGGGTCGGCCGGAAAGCGTCGCCGCGCGAAACGCGAGGTCGGCCGCGACGGAGCGGTAACACGCGCCCAGCCGCAGCACCCCGGTGGGACCGAGGCGCGCCGGCGAGCGCCCACCACCTTCGACGAGGGCTTCGAGCTCGGCCCATGTCGCGGATCGGTCGCGTACGAACTCGTCTAGATTGGTCACGTGCTCCTCGACGACCGCGTGACGATCGCGACGCCGGAGGGCGTCTCGCTCGAGCTCGTGCTCGCCGGTGTCGGTTCCCGGTTCGTCGCCCGCCTCCTCGACACGCTGATCCAGATTGCGATCATCATCGCACTCGCGCTGCTCATCGCCTTCACATCCGCGCCCGGCATCGTGCGCGCATGTCGATCGGGTCGCGCTGTTCCTGGTCATCTTCGCCTACGACGTTCCATTCGAGGTGTTCAACCGCGGCCGCACGATCGGAAAGACCGCAGCCGGGATCCGCGTGGTCGGTGAGCTCGGCGACCCGGTCACCTTCTTTGCCAGTGCGATCCGCAACATCTTGCGCGTCGTCGACTTCCTGCCCGGCCTCTACGTCGGTGGTGTCATCGCGATCGTCGCAACGAAGCGCGACCAACGACTCGGCGACCTCGCGGCCGGGACCCTCGTGGTGCGTGACCGGTTCCCCGGTCTCACGGCGAGCGTGAGCGCGCCGGCGACCGTGCCGGTCGAGGCCGTGACGACCTGGGACGTCTCCGCGCTCGACCAGACGGATCTCGCGACGATCCATCAGTTCCTCGACCGCCGGCTCTCGCTGCCGATGCCGGTGCGCGCGCACTTCGCGCTCGAGCTCGCGGCGCGCGTCGGGCCGAAGGTCGCGGGCGCACCGGCCGGCACACACCCCGAGTACCTGCTCGAAGGGGTCGTCGTGGCGAAACAGGCGCGGGTGTGATGGCTGCTGCGCCGGACCGCGCCGCACGGCCTGCGCGGCCGCGAGCTGCGCGTCGTGAGCGGCGCGATGGTCGCGGCCGCGGCCGCGTGGCCGATCCTCCCGTTCCATCCGCCCCTCGCCTGCCCGTTGCGAGCGGCCACCGGGATCCCGTGCCCGTTCTGCGGCATGACGCGCGCCGTCGTGGCCGCGGTGCACGGGCACGAGTTGGCGTCGCTCGCCTTCAACCCCGGCGGGATCGTCGTGCTCCTGCTCGCGCTGACGGCGGCCTTCCGACCGAGTGTCCTGACGCGGCCTGCGGGCCCCGGGCTGGTCGTTGCTCGCGATCGTCGGCGCGCTGTGGGTATGGAACATCGGCTTCAATCCGACGTTCCACCAACTCCTGTTGCGTTAGCCGACCTCGCGCCGGCCTTCGAACGCGCGCCCGAGGGTCACCTCGTCGGCGTACTCGAGATCTCCCCCGACCGGCAGACCGCTCGCGATGCGGGTCACCTTGAGCCCGGCCGGCTTCAGCAACCGCGCCAGGTACATCGCGGTCGCTTCGCCCTCGATGTTCGGGTTCGTCGCGAGGATGACCTCGCTGATCTCTTCATCGGGAATGCGGGCGAGCAGCTCCTTCACCCGGAGTTGCTCCGGACCGACGCCCTCGATCGGCGAGATCGCGCCCTGCAACACGTGATACCGCCCGCGGTATTCACCGGTGCGCTCGACCGCGACGATGTCGCGTGGCTCCTCGACGACGCACACCACGTGCGTGTCGCGCCGTTCGTCGAGACAGAACGCGCAGAACTCACCTTCGGAGATGTTGAAGCACCGGCGGCACCAGGTCACCCGATCCTTGGCGTCCTCGATGGCGCGCGCCAGCCGCTTCGCGTCGATCGCGTCGACCTTCAGGAGATAGAACGCGATGCGTTGCGCCGACTTCGGTCCGACGCCGGGTAGCCGACCCAGTTCGTCGATGAGCGTCTGCATGACGCCTTCGTAGGGGTTCACGGGGTGAGCGATCCCCCGAGACCACCGAGCATCGAGCCGAGATCGATGCCGCCCGTGACCGCGCCGAGCTTCTGCGTCTGGAGTTCCTTGGCCTGGCGCGTCGCTTCGATCACTGCCGCCACGACGAGATCCTCGAGCGTCTCGATGTCGTCGGGGTCGACCACGCTCGGATCGATCTTTATCTCCAGCAGCGCGCCGTCGCCGGTCACCGTCGCCTTGACCACCCCACCGCCGACCGTCGCCGAAAGCGTGGTGTTCGCGAGCGCGTCGTGTGCCGCCACCATGTCGGCCTGCATCTGCTGCACTTGCTTCAGCATGTCCATCGGGTTCGGGTTCGTCATCGTCGTCTCCGTCAGCCGCGCTTGCGTTCGTCGATGACCTCGGCCCCGAGGTCGGCGACGAGGCGCGTGAGGGAATCGGGGATCGCCGCGTCGGGCGCATCGGCAAGATCGTTCAGGTCGACCGCTTCTTCTTCGAACTCGGGCTCGCGACTCGGGCTCGGGCTCGGAGGCGTCCGCAGCGTCCTTGGCGGCCGAACCGCCGCGGCAACCGCCTCGGGGCGGAACGCGCCGGCCTTGTCGAAATCGTGGGGCCGCAGCATGAAGCGCGGTGCCGCGCCCAGGCGGGAGGCGAAGGCATCCTTGATCGCGGCGGCCTCCTTGCGGAACCGCTCGTTGATCGCGTCGAAGCGGCGCTTCGGGACGCCGAACACGATGATCCCGTTCTCGAGCGCGATCGGCTGCGCGTCCTGGATCCCCGCGCGGACCGGTGCCTTCAGGAGTCCGAGCGTCGCCGGCCACGCTTCGATGACGTCGTCGAGCGCGAACGTCGGCGGGTCGTCGGCGCCGGTCACGGGCGCGGCCGACGCAGCATCGCCCTCGGGCGCGCCCTCGGGCACCGCGGCAGCGGCCTTGGCGGAACGCTGCCGGCGCGCGAGTACCGGACCACCGGGTACCGGCGCCGGTCGGGTGGGCGCCACGGGCGCGGCCGCCGCGGTCGTGCTCGCGGACCCGGAAACGGACGTGGACCCGGACGCGGGCACACCGTCGGCCAGTCGTTGTTCGAGCCGCTCGACCCGATCCGCCAGCGTCTCCTCGCGCGTCCGCGCTTCGCGGCGCGCGATCCGGACGACCGCAACCTCGAGCACGAGCCGCGGGTCGGCGACGGCCTGACCGCGGATGTCGACGATCGCCTCGCCCATGATCTCGATCGCCCGCACGACCGCGGGGTTGCCCATCTCCTTCGCGAGCGCGGTGAGGCGGACGCAGTCCTCGGGCGCGCCGTCGTAGGGCACGCGCCCCGATGCGTTCGCCTGCAAGAACGCGTCGCGCAGCGTGCGGAGCAGATCGTCGGCGACACGGCGCACGTCGTGCCCCGAGGCGACGAGATCGTGCACACCCACGAGTGCACCGGCGACGTCCTCGGCGGCGGCGGCTTCGAGCACCGCGAGCCGTTGCTCGAACGGGGCGCCACCGAGAGCCGACTGCACCTGCAACCCGTCGAGGCTGCCCTCGCCGACGGCGAGCGTCTGGTCGAGCAACGACAACGCGTCGCGCGCCGACCCGCTCGCCCGCCGGGCGATGAGATCGAGGGCTTCGGCGTCGGTGTCGATCCCCTCCCGGCCGAGGATGTCGGCGAGGTGGGCTACGAGCTGGCCGTGCGAGAGCAAGGTGAACTCGAAGTGCTGCGTGCGGGAACGGAGCGTGGGCAGGACCTTCTGCGGATCGGTCGTGGCCAGCACGAACACCACGTGGGCCGGTGGCTCCTCGAGCGTCTTCAGCAGCGTGTTCGACGCCGCGGCCGAGAGCATGTGCACCTCGTCGATGATGTACACCTTGCGCTTGCTCGACGCGCCGACGCCCAGGTGCACGCTCTGGATCAGCTCGCGCATCGCGTCGACGCCGTTGTTCGACGCCGCGTCCAGCTCGACCAGGTCGAAGAAGGTCCCCGCGGCCACGGCTTCGCAGTTCTCGCAGACGCCGCACGGCTCGCCGTCGTCGGCGAGGTTCATGCAGTTGAGGGCCCGGGCCAAGAGCCGCGCCGTGGTGGTCTTGCCGGTGCCGCGCGGGCCCGAGAAGAGGTACGCGTGGCCGACGCGGTCTTCACGGACCGCGTGCCGGAGCGCGCTCGTGACGTGGTCCTGGCCCACCAGCTCGCCAAATTTCTGCGGCCGGTACTTGCGGTACAGGCTGTGCGACGCCACGACGGCAACCTTACCGAGGCCAAGTAGGCTGGAACCGGCCCGCTCGCGCGGTATCGGGTCCGGCGCGACGGGCGCCCGTGAACCGAGTCAGGTCCGGAAGGAAGCAGCTCTCAGCGGAAGCGCTCGAGTGCCGCCGGGTCGCCTGATACATGCTGCGAGCGGGCCACTAGCATCTCCTTCTTCCGGGAGGGATGCGAGAGCGGCCGAATCGGCACGCTTGGAAAGCGTGTGAGGGGCAACCCTCCGTGGGTTCGAATCCCACTCCCTCCGCTCTGCTCCGGTTCGAGGCTCTACCGCCGGTAGAGAATGCAGCATGACTGACACCCCGGTCGCACTCGTCACCGGCGCGAGCCGCGGCATCGGCAAGGCATCCGCGATCGCGCTCGCCTCTGGCGGATTCGACGTCGCCATCACCGCCCGGACCGTCCACGAGGGCGACGGGCGTAGCGAGCCGAACTCGGTCCGCGGCGACGATCCGGTCGTCTCGCTTCCCGGGAGTCTCGAATCGACCGCCGCCGAGATCGCGGCGCACGGGCGACGCGCGTTGATCGTGCCGATGGACCTCCTCGACGTGACGAGCGTCGAACGTGCGCCGGCGGCCGTGCTGGGTGAGTGGGGACGCATCGACGTGCTGTTCAACAACGCGATCTTCCAGGGACGCGGCACCATGGACCGCATTCTCGACATGAGGTTGGACGACATCGACAACGTCATGCGCGGCGAACTTTGCCCACCAGCTCCGCCTCATCCAGCTCGTCGTGCCCCACATGACCGAGCGAGGCCACGGCCGCATCATCAACATGGTGTCGGGGTCGGCCCGACACGATCCACCCGGCCCCGCGGGAGCGGGCGGATGGGGCATCGGCTACGCAGCATCGAAAGCAGCCTTCGGTCGGGTCGCGGGCGGGATCGAGGCCGAGTTCGCAGACCGAGGTGTCCGCGCGTTCAACGTCGATCCCGGAAACGTCATCACCGAAAAGCGCCGGCTGCAGCACCCGAACGACGACTACGAGCGCGGCTTCGGCTCGGCCCCGGCCGAAGCCACCGGCGCGGTAGTCAGCTGGCTCGCCGGCAACGACGAAGCACTCCGCTTCGCGGGCAAATGGATCTACGCCCCGAAGCTGTGCGCAGACCGCGGCCTCCTGCCGGGCTGGCCACCCGACGGCGTGACCCCATAACGACCGGGCATGCTCCTCGAGCCGCGGGCGTTGTGATGAGCACGCGCTGGCGCAGCGTCGGCGGCAATCACTTCGGCTGACCGGGCGGTGCCGCTTCGGCGTCCTCGTAGGCTCGGCGCCATGACTGGTGTCGTCGAGGAGTTGGCTGCGCTCGCGCCGAGGCTGGGTGAGCGTGGCGATGACATCGCGGCCGCGCGGCGGCTTCCCAGCGATGTGGTGGGCGCGTTGCGTGACGCGGGTGCGTTTCGCATCGCCGCGCCGCGGGCGCTGGACGGCCCGGAACTGACTCCTCGCGAACAGACCGAGGTGATCGAGAAGCTGTCGATGCACGAGACGTCGGTCGGCTGGTGCGTGATGATCGGTTCCGACGCTCCCTACTACGGGTCGTTCCTGGCTCCTGACGCGGCCGCCGAGTTGTGGCCGTCGATCGACGATGTCACTGCCGGCCAGATCCCCCCGAACGGCCGGGCCCGGCGCGTCGACGGCGGTTACGTCATCAACGGACGCTGGGCGTTCGGGAGTGGTTGCACCCATGCCGACGTGATCGTCGGTGGCTGCCTGGTGATGGACGGCGACACGCCGGTGTTGGTCGACGGCCGGCCGGACCTTCTCGTCGCGTGCGCGCCGGCATCGTCGTGGACCGTGCTCGACACCTGGGACACGACCGGTCTGGCCGGGAGCGGCTCCAACGACTACACGGCGAGCGACTTGTTCGTACCCGATCGGCATGTCTTTCGGTTCACCGACCCGGTCCAGCGGCCCGAACCGCTTTACGGCTGGCCCGGGATGTTCTTCATCAACATGGCCGGCGTCTCGCTCGGCCTCGCGCGTCGCGCGATCGACGAGGCCGTCGCGATCGCGTCCGAGAAGGTGCTCGTACCCGAGTTGGTCCTCCTCCGCGACACGTCACCCGCCCGACTCGCGATCGCGCACGCGGAAGCCGACCTCGGCGCCGCGCGCGCCTACGTGTACGACTCACTCGACCGGTTCTGGGATATGCGCGTGGCCGGCGACGAACCGAGCATTGCCGTCCGGGTCGCATTGGGCTTGTCGCGTGCGCACTCGTTCCGCGTCGCCCGCGAGGTGGCCGAGTCGATGAGCGAGCTGATCGGAGCATCATCGATCTACCGGACGCACCCGCTCGAACGATTGCTCCGCGACGCGATCACCATGAGCCGCCACATCGCCGCACAGGAACGCATGTACGAGTTCATCGGCCAACTGCGCCTGACCGGCACCTCGAGCACTCCGCTCCTCTAGCCCGGGTCGCCAGTTCGGTCGGCACATTGCGTCCCGCGGGCGAAGAGTTCGAGCAGGTGCGTCAGGGACTCGGGCGGGCGGCTCGGACACCCGACGGATGCGACATGGCGCCGGCGGCCTAGGGTGGCGATCATGTGCCGACTGCGGCCTACCGACCGTCGCGAACATCAGTGCACGCGGTTGCCGCCCGGCCCCCGGCCGTTCGCGTCGGAGGTCTGAGCGTCGTGGATCCGACGGTCGCGGCCGCGCCCTTCTACTTCGCGACGATGGGCGCCGAACAGCGGATCCTGAAAGCGCGCGCCGCGCGGCAGGGTCCGAGCGCGGCCGACTACGAGCGACGCGACACGATCACAAGCCTTTCGATGGGCGTGGGGAGCCTGCTCGCCCCGAGCCTCTTCCCGAGGCTCCTCGCGCCGTTCACTCCGGGCAAAGGCCGACACGCGAGGAAGTTGATCGCAACCGCGGTGGCAGCCGCCGCGATCACCACGGTCGCCGACCGGATCGCTCGGCGGCGCGCCGGAGGTGAGGCGCCGCCCGACGACGACGTCACGAGCGGCACCGACGTGGCCCGGCGCGTCGCGAGCGCGAGCAGCGTGGTCGCGGTCGTGGCGGGCGGTGTGGCGGTGACGACCGCGTGGGCAGCTCTGACGAGCCGGCAACGCATGTGGAACCGCCGGCTCGTGCGCGACCTCGGGTCCGGCCCGATGGCACTCGCAGGCGCCGTCTTCGGGTGGGATCTCATCTACTACTTCAACCACCGGTTCATGCACGAGAGCCGGTACATGTGGGCGATCCACGAGGTGCACCACTCGAGTGAGCGCTACAACCTCTCCACCGCGTTGCGACAGCCCGTTGCCGACGCGTTCGGCACGTTCCTCCCGTACAGCTCGCTGTCGCTGCTCGGCATCCGCCCCGAGCTCGTGTCGTCGGCCCGCGCGATCAATCTCTTGTACCAATACTGGATCCACACCGACACGATCCGCAGCCTCGGCCCGTTCGAGAAGGTGCTGAACACGCCCTCGCACCATCGCGTGCACCACGGCAGCAACCGCCAGTACATCGACCGCAACCACGGCAGCATCCTCATCGTGTGGGATCGCCTGTTCGGCACCTTCGAACCCGAGCGCGAACCCGTCGTCTACGGCCTCACGAAGAACATCAACACGTTCAACCCGGCGCGCGTCGCCACCCACGAACATGCGGAGATGCTCGGCGACGTGGCGCGGTCGAACACCTGGCGCGAGCGGCTCTCGTACGTGCTGCGCGGACCCGGCTGGGCCTACCGGCAACACACGCTGCGCGCGGCGGTCGCCTGACCCGGCGCAGATCGAAGCTCTGCCCGCTTGCGCGATCGCGAACGTCATGGTCGCCGGCTGGCATCGTTCTAGTCGGCGGTACGCACGCGATCGGGGCGGACGCCACGTCGCGGTGACGGGCGGCGTGTCCTCTTGACCTCGAGCATCGCGTGGTCCGCGGCGCCGATGAGCGCGGCCGCGTTCGGCGCGGTGCTCCGGGTGTCGGCGATGCCGACGCTCGCGGGACAGCGCACCGATGCGCCGCCTTCGATGTCGATCGGATCGCGGAGCGCGTCCTCGATCCGCTCGGCCAGGCCTTTGCGACCATCGCCTTCGGCGCCTTCGTAGACGACGACGAATTCGTCGCCTCCGTAGCGTGCGACGACGTCCGCGTCACGCACGGCGGCTTGTAGCCGGGCTGCCGTGGCGCGAAGGACGGTGTCGCCGGCGTCGTGCCCGTGGGTGTCGTTGACCGATTTGAAGTCGTCGAGGTCGAGGAAGGCAACCGTCACCGACGTGCCCGAGCGGTCGGCGCGGCGGAGCGCCCGGCCGAGGAGTTCGTCGAGAAGTCGCCGGTTGGCGAGCCGCGTGAGCGGGTCGCGCGTGGCCTGTTCAGCGAGTTGCAGTTGCAGGGCTCGAAGCTCGGTGACGTCGCGTCCCACGCCTTGCGTGCCGTTCGGCGTCTCCACGACGCGCAGATCGAACACGCCGATGGTGCCGTCTGTGCGCCGGAACGAGAGATCGACATGAGATTGGAAGTTCCGATCGGCAACGACGTCGGCGACGAGGGCCCGGCCCCCGTCGTCGAGCACGGCCGCAAATGCCCGGAAATCGGCGTCGACGGTCGCGAACGGGAATGCCGGTGATCCTCTCGAACGACGGGCTCAGGTATTCGAAATGCGGGTAGGGCTCGCGCGAGAACCGGAAGATGATGTCGGGAGAGCCGTCGGCGAGCTCTCGAAAACGCGCCTCGTTGTGCTCCAGGTTCAGGCGCAACTCCTCGTTGTCTCGAATCGATTGTTGCAGCATCTCGGCCGAGTGGCGAAGCGAGTCTCCGATACGGCCCGGCACAGAAATCGACAGCACGGGGCTGTCGAGATCGGAAGCCGCGAGGGCCAGCGTCGTTGCATCGAGTGCCACGAGATTGGCAACGATCTCGTTGAACGTGCGGGCCACCGATGCGACCTCGTAGGGTCCGCGCTCGTCGAGTGGAGCGCCACCAATGGACCCGCCGCTCACGTCCGCGGCGCGGACCGCGAGACGCCGCAACGGTCGGACGATCTTGCGGGCCGTCACAATCGTGATCGCCGCGCTGCACGCTCCTATGGCGCCCAACGCGAACAGGTAGCGCTCGAGATCGTGTCGGGCTCCACTTTGGAGCCCGCGTACGAGCGGGAGAATGCCGGCCGCGGCGGCGTCGACCATCTGGCGAAGGTGGTCCTGGAAGATCAGACCGGCTCGGAAGGTCTGGGCGATTTCCGCGATGTTTGCGCCGGCGGCCGAACCCGAAGGCCGTTGAAGGAGCGACGCGAGAAAGCCCTGGAAGGTCTTTACGTCGGGATCGTTGATGATCAGGTGCCGCCACGCGGCGAGCCCCTGCCCGTCGAGCTCGGCCGCCAATCCCGAGGCCGCACGCGTGTAGAGGGCATTCGACGCCGCGAGGTCCGTCGCGCCCGTCGCCGCGCCCGGCACACCCGGGACGGTGAGCGCGCCCGCGGCAGTCGTCTCCTTCGCGCCGGAGATGAAGGCGTCCGCGGTATCCGCCAATACCGCGATGGCCCGGCGGATCTCGGCTGAGCCAACCGTCGTCAGCGACGTCTGCGTCAACTCCCTCATCTGGGCGAGCCACGCCGACTCCGCGACGTCGACGCTGCCGATGAAGAACGACCGAACTGAAGCCTCGCTCGCGGCGCCGGAGTCGATGCCCGCCCGCAGTGGAATCAGCTGGGGCAACTTCTTGCCCAATATCGTTCCGGCACCGCTCGCGATCGCGGCGTCGACCAAAGTCCGCGCCGATCCCAACTGCGCCTCGATGTCGAAGCCGGCGAGACGGCCGGCCTCGGCGGGAGAGATGTGCAATGCGGCGGCCACGACGATCGACTCGGACGCGGTCTTCTCGGCCACGAGTCCGGCGTAGAGGTGCAACGTCCGCTCGATGAGCTCTACCTCCGTGACGACACGAGACACCGCGTCCGCGTCTCGGTAGCGCTGCACCACGCCGACCACGCCCAACGCGCTCAGCGTGACCACGGGAACCATGACCGCGACCAGCAGGCGCGGTCCGATCCGCGACCACGGGCGGGTCGAACCGAGAACCGCGCGACGTGGCCCAGGCCTGTCGGCGTGGTGCGGCGACCGAGGGATCGCTTCGGACGGAGGAAGGTCCATGGCAGCTCCTCGGCGTCGTCTCACGGGCGGCCGCCGACGGCTCGCGGGGGGCGGGGTCCCACGGTTCGGTTGATCGCGGCTGGTCGTTCGAAATCTGATCGACGAACAACGCCCAGCACCCGAGGAAGTTCGGCCGAACAGGTCACCGGGTCCTCGGGAGGGGTTCGAACGCGTCCCGACGGAACCCAAAGCGGCCACGCGGTTCCAGCGGTGACCGGCACCCTTCGTCGACGAACCATCCCGGTTACCGTGCGCACTGATGCCGGTCTGGCGCCGCCGTGGTCTACTTGTGATCAGCTTCGCGATCGTGGTCGCGATCGGGCTCACCGCGTGTGCGAGCTCGGGCGCGACGCACAGCGCCGCGACGGCGACGACGACAAGAGTTCCGTCCTCTGCCGCGCCGGCGACCACGACGACGTCCGCGCCGACGAATCTCGCGGTGACCCGCATGACCGCGACCTTCGTTGATCACAGTCGTCCGACTGACGACCCCGCGCACACCCGTAGTGCGCCGACGCGCACGCTCGTGACCGATATCTACGTGCCCTCGGGCCGGGGCCCCTATCCACTCGTCCTGCACGCGCACGGCGCAGGGGGCGACGCCCGGAAGTTCACCGTGCTCGCGAGCGCATGGGCGCGACACGGCTACGTCGTCGCGGTCCCCACGTTCCCGCTCACGAGCGATACGAGCGGCGGCTCGGTCGTGGTCGGCGACTACGTGAACCAGCCGGCCGACCTGCATTTCGTTCTCGACCGGGTGCTGCATCTGGCGGCGACGCCGAACACCCCGCTCACGGGCAAGATCGACCCACACCGCATCGGCCTGAGCGGACTCTCGCTCGGCGGCGCGACCGCTTACGGCTTCGGGTTCAACACCTGCTGTCGCGATCCGCGCGTCAGAGCGGTCATCATCATGTCGGGCATCGAGTTGCCGTTCGGCGACCATGCCTACGTCTTCGACAAGCCGATCCTCATCTTCCACGGCACGGCGGACCCGGTGATCCGGTACTCGACCGCAGGCACTGCGTACGCCTCGGCGGCGCCACCCAAGTACTTCGTGACGCTGGTCGGCGCCGGTCACGCACCGCAATACGAGGACACGCCCGACCCCCACGATGCAGTCGTCATCGCGGCCACGCTCGACTTCTGGAACACCTACCTGAAGGCCGAGACCACGGCCAGGACGGCCCTGTTGACCGACGCCAACCGCCCGCCGCTCAGCACGATCCAATCCGCGCCCTAGCCGGTCTGGGCCGGCGCGGTGCGCGCGAGCGTCGCACCGTCACCGATTCGTCGCGAACGGTCGCGGTCGACCCGACGATCAGGAGGCGGTGGTGCGAACTGCCTTCCAGGTCGAGCCGGTCCGGTGGAGCCTGATCGTCAACGTGGCGGTGCGGTCGGTTCCTTCGTAGCGTTGCGCGGTAATCGCGACGTCATCGCCGACGGGTGGGATGTCGCCGAGCGTGATGAGCATGCCGTTCCCGTGGACGGTCTTGTTGGGCGCCGTGTTGTCGATGGCCTCGGAGCCCGCGTCGACGAACCGGATCGTCGTGAGACTCTCCAGCGTCTCTGCGATACCCGCTTGTACCGACAAGGCGATCGACGCGTGCGCGCCGACGACGAATATCTCTCCCGGTTTGGTCGTTGTCGGCGGGTTGCCGATGGGCTGGCTCGCCGCGGCACGGATGGCAGCGGAGTAGATCGCGATCGCGCGGATGTCTGTCGCTGATCGCGGCGTCGGCGCTGCACGCGGCCGCGACTGTGAGCAAGGCCGCGAGCAGCGCGACGGACGACCGTCGTCGTCGGAGACTCCTGGCGTGGCGAACCGGTATCGCGGACGTCGTTGACTCCTTGAGGGGGCAATCGGGCGAGCGTTGCGATGCGCCGACCAACGTAGCCTTCGACTCGGCGAGTCGCCCACGTCGAACGGTTCGGTCACGCGGGCGCACTCGTCGGTACGATGCCGTTCGACGGCGATCCGCCGAGGAGTGCCGGTGACTTTCGAGTGGGTCGGAGACGCCATTGCTCGTCCTGCGTCGCATATTCACCCGCATCTTCGGTCCCATGCCTTTGGCGCGCCTCTCGACGGCGCACACGCTCGGCACGGGTGCCGATGCGTTCTTCACGGTCTCGCTCGCCGGTTCGGTGTTCTTCAACGTCTCGGTCGGGGCGGCACGGCCGCGCACCATCGGGTACCTCGCACTCACGTTGGCACCGTTCGTGCTGCTCGCCCCTCTCGTCGGGCCGCTGGTCGATCGCTTCGGCCACGCGCGCCCCGCCGTCGCCGCATCGACCTGCCTGGGACGGGGCATCTTGTGCCTCTTCGCCGCGGGGAACCTGCACACGCTCCTCCTCTACCCCGAGGCGTTCGGAATCCTCATCCTCGACAAGGCCTACGCGATCACCAAGAGCGCGCTCGTTCCGAGCCTCGTCGACGACGACGCCGATCTTGTCGCCGCGAACGCACGACTGACCCGGATCTCAACACTCAGCGGGCTCCTCGGAGGCGCAATCTCGGCCGGGATCCTGACCGTGACCGACGCGGTTCCGGTTCTGCAGATTGCCGCACTCGTGTACTTCGCCGGCGCGATCACCGCGATGCGCATCCCACCCGAAACCCGCCATGGACTGGCGACGAACGCACTCGAGCGCGACGAGCTTCGGTCGCCGACGATCCAGTTCGCGGCGGTGGCGATGATGGTCCTGCGGGCCGGGATCGGCTTCGTGGTGTTCCTCGTCGCCTTCCAGCTCAAGCGCGCCGGCGACCCGACATGGTTCTTCGGGCTCGTAGCCGTCTGCAGCATCGCCGGCGGCCTCGCCGGAACCATCGCGAGCCCGATATTGCGGCACCGGCTGCATCGCGACGAACCACTGCTCACCCTCGCGCTGATCGTCACCGCCGTGGTGTCCCTCCTTGCCGCGGCCCACGTCGACCATCCGACCATCGCCGCGGCGGTCTTCGCCGTTGCGTTCGGCGCCAGCGTCGGCCGGCAAGGCTTCGACAGCCTTCTCCAACGCGAGGCGCCGGACGCCGCGCGGGGACGATCGTTCGCCCGCTTCGAAACGCTGTTCCAGCTGCTCTGGGTCGTCGGCGCACTCGGCGCGGTCGTGCTGCAACCGGGCACCGGCCAAGGCCTCGCTATCTACGCGGCGGTTTCGGCGCTCGCGCTCGTCGCGTACGTCGCCGGCACCAAGACCCGCGATACACGCCGCGGCGCGGGCGCCAACGGGGCGTCGTGACGATCGGGGCGTCGCGAGGTGCCGGTGCTGTACGGGCTCCGGCTCCGAGTGCCCGCCACACGTGCATCCGAGCCGCCGTGAAGCACCGCCCCGGTCAACGCGTGTAGAGATGGAGGCGACCGCTCGCGACCATGTTGGTCGCGGCTCCCGGATCGACCGTGTGCGCGAGGACGAAGGCCGCGATGACCGCGTCGACACGGGCGCGATCGGGATCCGTCGTGAACGTGCCGAGGTGACTTCCGCCCTCGACGGTGAGAAGCCAGGCCGGCCGAGGAACGTGGAGCCACAACGACTCGGTATGAGCGACCGGATTGATCTCGTCGTGGGTGCCGGTCGCGGCAAGCAACGCGGGCGATGACCCGAGACCACCGCCATTGACGACGATGGGGTCCGAGGAGAGCGCGACGATGGCGACCGGCTTCGGTCCGGTGCAGTTCTTCATCGAGTAGCCGGCCGACGCGGCGGCCGTGGCCCCGTCGGAGTGCCCGGCGAAGACGAGCGGCGCGAGCGCAAGCGCGCCGGCCAGGCCGGCGGGCGGCGCCTGTTCCAGCGCGCCCGCGACGAATTCGAGGTCGCAGGGCTCGTTGACCAGATCGTTCTCGTTGGGCGCTCCGCTCAGCGCGGTGCTTTCCCCCGGCAGCTCCGGTGCGGCGACGATGATGCCGGCGGCGGCGAGATCGTCGAGAAGACCCGAGTAGGTACTGGTTTGGACCGCGTAGCCGTGCGCGAACACCACGAGGGGGTGCCGACCCGGCGCGAGCGCACCGCCTCGGGTAACCGGCCAACGAACGACGGTCCAAAGGACGCGACCGGCGTGCGCGGGCTCGGTACCACGCGCCGGTGTCGACCGAGCCGAATCGGTATAGACGCGGGTCGTTTGCGCGACGCTCCACGGCGGGCCACTCGGCGACGACGGCGGCGTCGAGGCTCGGACTCGTGCAGTCGACGTCGTCGTCTGTTGCCGCGTCGGCGCGGTGGCAGCGACCGCGGGACGCGTGGTCGCCATCGCCGTGGAGGAGCGCGTCGTACTCACACGACCGCCTGCTCGCGCCGCGCTCGTGATCGAGCGGGCGGACAGCGTGTTCGCGAAGACGATGAGTGCGGCTCCGAGGAACGCGACGGCGCCGACAGCCAACATCACGCGCCCGTGCGCCGCCGTCGGCGGAGCGCGCGCGCCGTCACCTGCCCGCCCCCGGTCTTCTCTGCGGTGAGGAGCAGCGCTCGGCCATGGCGAAGACTCTCGCGCGTTCCCCGGTGGAGATGGCCTCGCCCGGCGTCCGGAAGGCGGCTGGGTGGCTACTGCGTGGTCAGGACCGTGAAGAAGTCACGAGTCCAGCCAACGATGTACTGGTTCGCGGGCCGGTGTTGACCCGGGACACCAGGAAACAGTGGCCCACCGGGACGCGGGCTGAGCGCGAGCTGCACCCATTCGGGATTGATGTCCAGCTCCATCGCACTGGTGGCCCCGGCACCGATGAGCGCATTGGCGAGGTCGATCGGCCAGGCGCTCATGCTCGCCGCATAGAGGATGTCCCCGCCGGCGTCTTCGCCGAGCGCGCTGCGCGCGACCATGCTCTCACCTTTGAACGTCGCTCCCCAGGCCCCGACCTGGGAGATGTTCTGGTTGGGCCGGCCGCCGCGGAGGAGGGGCGTCAGGTTCTGGCGGACACTCGCGACCTGTTCGCCCCGACGCGGAAGGTCTTGACCCCACACTCCGACGTGTCCCGAACCGTCGGTATCGATGACGAAGCTCGCCTTTCCGAGCATCAACGTGCGCAGGACCCGGCCGTCCAGCTCGAAGCCGCCGCTTCCCGAAGCCATCTTGAACCCGCCGTTGAACGCCGCCAACAGCTTCGGGACCTCGGCACGACTCACGGCGGGTCCGGCGTTCGGGAGAGGTGCCCCTGCGGTTGTCGGCGGATCGTGGCTCCCGACGTGCAGCGCGAAGCGGGTGAGCCCGAACCGAAAGCGCGCGACCGTCACGCGGCCACCGTCGGCGAACGTGAAGGCGCGCTCGTCGACGGATACGCCGGATGTTCCCGCACTCACCAGCGTCCAACCGGCTTGCTCGACGGGGCCGGTCGTCGTGGTCGGGCGGACCGACAAGACCTGCCGCCGAAGAGATGTCGATGTCGACGTCGACATCGACGTCGACGGAGCCGTCCGAGCGGGCGCTCGCGACGCGGACCCGTTCGGCGTGTTGACCGATGCGCACCCGACGGCCACCAGCCCAATCAGCGCGCCGATACTCGAACGCAACGCTCGTGTGTTGGTGCGCCCGCCTTCCATGTCGCCATCATCTGCGACGCAAGGGACAGACAAACTGAGAGCGGAGTTAGGAGCAGGCCAAGATCGTCGGTTGCGAACCAGGACGCGGCGTATGCGTGCCGCGCCTGACGTCAACTGCACGGAGCGGCACCGGCGAAACCCACCGGACGCCGGCCCGGAGCCCGGCAACTATACGATCCCGATGCGAAGCGAACCGATGGCGGCCGCATCGGTTCACTCGTCGGGCGAGCACTCGGCGTCGCCGGATGAAGGGAAGCGCGGCATGGATCAGGACAAGCTCCGGATGTTCTCCTTCCTCGTCTTCACGAAGCTCGAGGGCGCCGTGACGTCGGGGATGATCCATCTCGGCGACAAGCTCGGCCTCTACCGCGCGATGAGCGAAGCCGCGACGCCGCTGCGGTCGGGCGAGCTCGCCGAACGGACGGGGTTACACGAGCGCTGGGTACGCGAGTGGGCGTACAACCAGGCGGCGGCGCGCATCATCGACTGCGACGAGGACGAACGCTTCAGCTTGTCCGAAGAGGCCGCCGCCGTGCTCGCCACACCTGCACACCCCGCCTACGGGATGGGCATGTTCCACCGGTTCCCCAACACGATGGACAGCCTGCGCGACATGCCGGAGAGCTTCCGCACCGGGCTCGGTCACGACTACGACAGCCATGGGCCGGAAGCGGCCGTAGGTATCGAGCGCGCCTTCGAGCCCTGGAACCGCACGAATCTGTTGCCGACCGTGCTGCCCGCGCTCGACGGGGTCACCGAGCGCTTGTCAGCCGGTATCACCGTCGCCGACATCGGCTGCGGCGCGGGCGGGGCACTGTTGCTGATGGCCGGTGCCTACCCGAACTGCCGGTTCCTCGGCTACGACATCAGTCAGCATGCGCTCCGCCGCGCGCAGGAAAAGCAACGGGAAGCAGGCGCGTCCAACGTCTCGTTCCACGATCCGCGTGCCGAACCGATGCCCGACGACGCGTCGATCGGGTTCATCACGACCTTCGATTGCATCCACGACATGACCCACCCCCTCGAGATGATGCACGCGCTGCGACGAGCGATCACTCCCGACGGCACCTGGCTGCTCGTCGACATCAAGGCCCACGACGCCTTCGCAGCGAACGCCGAGAAGAACCCGATGGCATCGCTGATGTACGGGATCAGTGTGTTGTCGTGCATGTCGTCGGCGATGTCCGCCTCCGACGGCGCCGGCCTCGGCACGTTGGGCCTGCCCGCGGCCAAGGCCGAAGACATGGCCCGCGCCGCCGGGTTCAGCCGATTCCGCCGGCTGGACATCGACCATCCGATCAACGCGTTCTACGAGATCCGGCCCTGAGCGCACCGCTGACAACTTCCGTCTCGGGGAATCTCCGAAGGATTGCTCGACCGCGGTGAACGGCCGAGGTCACCAGCGCTGGCGAGCTTCCTCCGCGAAACCCTGCAACCCGCTCAGCTCGAGCGCGAGACCGTCATCGGTCCGGAGCCGGCCCGACCACGTGCCGAACACCTGGTGCGTCTCGCTCTTCAAGTCGGGACCGGCATCCACCTGGGAGTGCTTGTCGAAACGGGGCGCCAGCACGACATCGAGCTGACCGCCCGGATCCACGACGCGCCACGGCCGCATCGGATCGTTCCAGTCGTAGTCCCAAATCAGCTCCGAGCCCAACTTGGAGAGTCGACCGTCGACGATGAGGCCGTTCTCGGTGAAGCCCGTCCCTTCGGTCCATTTGGCGCCCACCTGGAGGCCCACGACATGATCGCCGCACCGGCCCGCTCCGCCGCCCCAGTTCCAGGTGATCTGCGCGGGCCACCTTCCGCGGCCGACGTCGAGCACACCCCACGACTCGGCACCGTCGGGTCCGCCGATCGACCAGCGCCGGTCGCCCACCACCAGCGCTCCGACGGCCGGGCGGGCTTGTTGCTTCGAAGTGAAGTTGAACAACTCGTCGCTCCACGGGATGACGACGTTGAGCGACTCGTGACCGACGGGACGCGCGACCGTCACGTCGAGCCGGCCGGCACGACCGTCTTGCTCGGACCACACCACGCGGAGGTGCGTGCCCGCCTCGTCGTCGGTGATGCGCAACTCGAGACCGTCGCGATCCACGAGCAACGGCGCAGTGCCCGGGAGCTCGGGAAGCTCGATCCCGCCGCCAGCCGGAACCACGATCGCGTGTCCGCCGGATTCACCCGTGGTCAGATCGGCCCAGTACACGTCGGCCAGCCCGAAAAGATCGATGTCGGAGTACACCGAAGAGACCACGAGATCACCCGCGAGGATCGCCCAGTAGTCCCACCGCTTGTTCGTACCCACCCGACCCTGCAGGTTCGCCCGGTGCAACGGGAGTCGCGACCAACCGCGCGCGGCAGGGTTCAGCAACGCACCGTCGGCAGTACACAGGTCGACGGACTCGGTCAGCTCCCGCTCGGATGTGGTCATCCGGCCTGTCTACCCGACTGCCGAGCGGCCGATCACACGAGCGTCCCATCCGAAGCCGGGGTGCAGCCGCCACCGCCGGCGAGGACGCCGGTCTGACCGAATTCGGTCGGTGGCGTCGGGTATCGCCAACATGGTGGCCTCCATGTTCCTCGCCCTCCGTGAGATTCGTCGCGCGCCCTGGCGATTCGCGCTGCTCACCGGCGCCGTCGGCCTGCTCGTCTTCCTCATCTTGTTCGTGCAGGCCCTGACCGGAGCCCTCATCGGGCAGTTCATCGGCGCGCTCGACCACCAATCGGCCGACGTCCTCGTCTACTCGTCGCAGGCACGCAAGAACCTCGAAGGCTCGGTGGTTCCGCTCGCAACGGTTGCCGCGGTCGCGCGCGTGCCGGGCGTCGCGCGGGCCGGGCCGCTCGGTGAGGGCACGTTCAGTGTTCGGGCGGGAGGCAAGCTTCGCGACGCCGTGCTCGTCGGATACGAGCTCAACGGCCCGGGCGCGCCGACGACGCTGACCAAGGGACGGTTGCCCGGCGCGCCGTTCGAGGTAACCGCAAGCTCCCGCAACTCCGCCGCCGGCTTCGACATCGGCGACACGGTCCGACTCGAACGCGGTGGTCGGGTACTGACGGTGGTCGGACTCGCCCGCGACATCAACTACTCGGTGTTGCCGACGATGTTCACGACATTCGACACGTATGCCGCGGCTCGCCGCGACGCGAACCCGCAAGCGACGAACGTGTTCCCGTCGGCCGTCGCGGTGCGTACCGTGCCCGGGACGAACGCGGGCACGGTACGCGATGCGATCGCCGCCGCGGTATCCGGCGTCGAGGCATTGACGCGCGCCCAAGCCGTGAAGGAATCGCCCGGCGTCGCGAGCGTCGGTCAGTCGTTGGGCACGGTCGTGTTCCTGTGCTTCTTCGTGGTCGTCGTCGTCGCCGGACTGTTCTTCCTGATCCTCACCGTGCAGAAGGCTGCTGCTCTGACGCTGTTGCGGGCCCTCGGAATCGCGGGCGCGGTACTGGCGCGGTCACTGCTCGTCCAGGTGGTGCTCGTCGTGCTCGGTGGCGTGATGATCGGAGCGGTGCTGACGACCGGAGCGCTCGCGGCGAGCACGTCGAGTCTCGGCGCGCGGCTCTCGGCGGCCCAGGTGGTGCAGACCGGTGTGATCGTGCTCGTTCTCGCGTACATCGCGTCACTCGGTGCGATTCGACGCGTGCTCTCGATCGAGCCGGTGCGCGCGACGATCCCGGGCGGAGTCGCGTGATCCTGGCCCTCCGGGAGCTCCGGCGTACGCCCCGCCGCTTCGTCACCGCGACGATCGTGCTCACCTTGCTCGTCGTGCTGTTGTTGTTCCTCGGTGGCCTGCTCGACGGCCTCTACCTCGGTTCGACCGGCGCGCTGCGCGCCCAGCGCGCCGACGCGATCGTCTACTCCGCCGATGCCAACGACTCGATCATCCGGTCCGGCATCGATCCCGCGACCCGCGCGCAGGTCGCGCACGCGCCGGGCGTCACCGCAGTCGGCGGGCTGGGCATCACGCTGGTGGGTTCGACGGTGCCGGGCAAGTCGGCTCTCGCCGACACCGCGGTGATCGGGTACGAGACGGCGCCGACGGGCGTACCCGCGCCACCCCCCGACGGCGAGGCGTGGGCCGACCGTCGCCTCGCCGCGTTCGGCGTGCACATCGGCCAACGTCTCGGAGCCGGTCCGCAGCAGGTGCCGTTGCGGGTACACGGCTGGGTGAACGACACGAACTACCTGCTCCAGGGCGCGTTGTGGGTCGCGCCCACCACGTGGCGGCGCGTCCAGAACGAGAGCCGACCGGACGAGCCCGTGGCGAACAACGGCTTCCAGGTACTGGTCGTGCAGGGCAACACACCCGCCCGCGAGCTGACCCACGGCATCGACGCGGCGACCGGCGGCGCGACGAGGACCTTGACCAAGACCGACGCCGTGCTGTCGTCGCCCGGCACTCGTGAGCAAAAGGCGACGTTCGCCGGGATCATCGACGTCACCTTCGTCGTCGTCGGACTCGTCGTCGCACTCTTCTTCGTGCTGCTCACCATCGAACGAACCTCGCTCTACGGAGTGCTGAAGGCGTTGGGCACGCCCACCCGACGACTGTTCGCGGGGTTGCTCGTCCAGGCGCTGGCCGTCGGCATCATCGCCTTCGTCGTCGGCGAGGTCCTGGCGCTCGCGCTCGGTGCGATCACGCCCGCGGCCATACCGCTGCAGCTCCAGCCGTCACGGGCGGTGTCGACGTTCGTGGGCGTCGTCCTGGCCGCCGTGTTCGGCAGCTTCGTCTCGTTGCGTCGCATCGCGCGCGCCGATCCGATCACCGCCATCGGCGCCTCGAACTAGAAGATCAGGGAGAATCGATGACCGCGCTCGAACTGCGAGATGTGCGCAAGGTGTACCGCTCCGGCGACGAGGACGTCGTCGCGTTGGAGCACGCCCGGCTGACGATCGGCGACGACGAGATGGTCGCGCTCGTCGGGCCGTCGGGGTCGGGCAAGACGACATTGCTTTCGATCGCCGGCGGCTTGCTCACACCCACCGAAGGGGCCGTCGTCGTCGGCGACGAGGACATCACGGGCTACGGCGCGAAGCAGCTGACCCGGTTCCGCAGCGAACGGGTCGGCTTCGTGTTCCAGACCGTCAACCTCGTTCCGTTCCTCACCGCGCGCGAGAACCTCCTGGTCGTCGCCGAGCTCACCCGCCGGCGCAGGACCAACCGCAAGCAGGCGCGCGCCCGCGCCGATCAGCTTCTCGACGAACTCGGCGTCGGCGCGCGGCGCGGACATCTCCCGGCCGAGCTGTCCGGCGGTGAACGTCAACGGGTCGCGATCGGTCGTGCGTTGATGAACGAGCCGCGCCTCGTCCTGTTCGACGAGCCGACTTCCGCACTCGACACCCATCTCGGCGAGCGGGTGATGCAGCTCATCCACGACGAGGTGAAAGGCCGCGGTATCGCCGCCGTCATCGTCACGCACGACGCGCGCATGACGCACTACTGCGACCGCGTCGTTTCGATCACCGACGGCCGGCTCGCCGCGTAGAGGCACGGCACCCGGCGCGGATCGGCTACCCGCCGAACGACGTGCAGGTGGCCACGGCCTGAAACCCGGGTGCGGTGGCACCGCCGCACGCCCAGAGCGCGCCGCGGAAGATCGCGAACGCCGTGCCGTGGCGCGGTACGAGCATCGGCGCCGAGGTCCATGTCGCACCCCGCAGGACCTGGACGGTCGAGACGAGGTGCGTCTCCCCCGCGGGCTCGCCGCCCGCGACGACCGTGACGCCGCCGAGGACTGCAGCCGCGGCGCCGGAGGTCCCGAGCGGGAGTGTGGCCCGCGACTGCCAGGTCGCGGTGGAAGCGTCGTAACAGTCGACCGCCGCGCTCGTGTCCGGTGTGCGGCCGCCCGCGACGCATACCAACGCGCCATCGAGATAGCCGGCGACGTGATTCCGAGGCGCGGGCATCGACGTCGCGTCGGACCACGCTCCGGCTCGGGGATCGAAGACCTCGGGTACCGCTATCTGGACGCCGCCGTCGCGCCCGCCGATCGCGTACAACCGGCCGCCGAGAGCGACGAGCGCGAGCGCGCCCCGGGCGCGGTGCATCGACGGGAGCTCGCGCCAACTCGCCGGCGCCGGCCGTCAGCACGAACGCACGGTTCGTCGCGCCGGCGGGGGTGAAGCCGCCGGCGACGTACACGTCGGCGCCGATCGCGGCCGCGCCGGGATGGTTCACCGCGATCGGCAGTGACGGGCCCCGCGTCCACGCCGATCCGTTCAGCACGAACACGGCCGAGCTGCTATTGCGGGCGGTGTCGTACCCACCGACCACATACAGCTGCGAGCCCGCGCTCGCCGCCGCCGCTTCCTGTATCGCCATGGGCAACGCCGGCTCGTACCGCTGCGCCGCGGCCGAGGCCGACGAGACCGGTGCCGCGGTTGTCGCGGGTGCAGGGCTCGTGGTCGTCGCCGGGCTCGTGGTCGTCGCCGGGCCCGGGCTCGCCGCCGGTTTCGTCCCGAGGGTCGACGCCGCGCCCCCTGTTCGCGCCCGGTACCGCTCGAGCAGCCGGCGACCGCCAACGCGGTAGCGAACGCCATGACGAACGCGGCGAGCGCGGTCGAGCGCGACCGGCTCGGCACGGCAGACCGAAGATCACCCGGCATGAATGCTCAGCGGTAGACGCCCGTGTGACCGAGCGAATAGCGGCCGGGCTGCGGGATAGACCGCCAGGCCGTGAGGGCCCGAACCGACCCGGATCTTGTGCAACAGCGCGCCTGACGCGATGTCGATCGCGTACACGACGCCGTTGTAGCGGCCCGAGACCCACAGCACGTTGCCGTCGGCAGAAACGCCACCCATGTCGGGGGATCCGCCGCCGGGAATGGTCGATCGTCCGCGCCACCGTGTTGGTCGCGAAGTCGAGCAGGGAGATCGTGCCCGCGTTGCGGTTCGTCACGATCAGAGTACTTCGAGTCGCGGCGTCACGTACAGGCCGTGTGCGCCGGCGCCGGTCGGGATGAAGCCGGTGACGGTGAACGAATCGCCGTCGACGGTGTACACACCGCCGCGGATCATGTCGGCGACGTAGAAAACGCGCCCGGTGGGGTCGAGCTTGACGTCTTGCGGCTTCGAGTTGCCGCCGTGCAACGGGATCGTCCCGACCACCTTCTGCGTGGCGAGGTCGAGCTTCACCAGCTGTCCGGAGAACTCACAGCTCGCGATCAGGTAGCGCCCATCGGCCGAGAAATCGAGGTGATCGATTCCGACGCAGTCGACGTGGACGGAGTTGACGAGCTGGAAGGTGTGCGGGTCGCGGAAGTCGAGCCGAGCGAGACGTTCGGCGACGACGATGGCGTACTTCCCGTCGGGCGTGAAGTACATGTTGTAGGGGTCCTCGACCGCGATGGTCGGGCCGGGCCGGCCGGTCATCGGATCGATCGGCGTGAGCGTGTTGCTGCGGTCGTTCGTGACGTACAACGTCTTCAGATCCCACGCCGGCACGACGTGTTGGGGCAGCACGCCGACCGCGAAATGGTCGATGACCTGCCCGGTCGCGGGATCGATGACGTCGACGGTATTGCTGAGCGAGTTCGGCACGTACACGCGGGCCGGGTCGTTCTTGACCGTCGACGACAACGCGTTCGGGCGATCCGCCGCGTAGATGTCGACCGGGCCCGCGGGCGACGCGGTCGACGTCGACGACGGTGCGGAGGTCGAAGACGCCGCCGACGTCGACGTCGTGACCCCTCCGACGACGGTGTTCGAAGTCTTCGCGGAGCCGGCGCCGCCGCAGGCCGACAGCGTCAACACTGCGGCACCGAGCACGCGCTCGCGACCGCCCGGTAGCGCTGCATCCCGGAGATGGTAGGTCGCGCAACAACCACGACAGGTCGCGGCAGGTTAGGGGTAGGCAAGAATCCGAGCCGCGAGCCGTCCCCGCCGATGTGTGCTTGTGCAATGCTGGGTCGATGTCGGGGACATCTGTCGACGGCAACGCCCGCATCACGGCCACGATGGGTGCGGCGATCTTCGTGCTGTTGGCCGTCGAGGGCGTGACGATCCTGAGCGTCACGAAACTCATCTCGCCGCACGTCTTCGTCGGCGTGCTCCTGATCCCGTTCGTCGCGGCCAAGATCGCGAGCACCAGCTACCGGTTCTCGCGCTACTACCGCGGTCGGCGCGAGTACGTGGCGAAGGGGCCGCCGCCGATCGTCTTGCGCCTGCTCGGCCCCGTCGTCACCGTCACGACGTCGCGGTGCTGGCCACGGGTATCGCCGCGGTGCTCAACCACCAGTCGCACTGGCTCCTCGACGCGCACAAGGCCTGCTTCATCATCTGGTTCGGCGCGATGGCGATCCACGTGCTCGGGCACATCCTGGAGACGCCGGCCCTCGCAGTGGCCGACGCCCGACGCGCGCGGCGCCGCGAGACACCGGGCGCCGGAGCACGATTGGCGATCGTCGTGACCGTGGTCGCGCGTGGGCGTCCCGCTCGCGATCGCCTCGCTCGGCTGGGCTCACCACTGGCAGCACGCTCACGGGCCGCTAGACGCGGTCCGAGCCGAGCCGGCGGG
Organism: uncultured Actinomycetes bacterium; assembly: GCA_963839575.1. GTDB lineage: Bacteria > Actinomycetota > Acidimicrobiia > IMCC26256 > PALSA-610 > PALSA-610. Next base: position 1,476,803 of record CAWIVQ010000003.1, read on the forward strand.
CCCGCGGTCCGGCGGCTCAGCGGGTATCGGCGAAGCGGTTGAGCGAGCGCCCGACGACGATCGCGGCGATCGCGTCCGTCGAGCTCACACCGAAGCACGCTTGGAGCTCGGTGATGACGCTCTGCATCGGTCGATTGGCGGTGAGCAGCTCTTGTGCCCGGCGGACCGGGGCCATTTGACGTCCCATACCGACTCATCGACCCCTCTGCCCGGCTCGCCAGCAATTCTGCACGATTTCGTGGTGATTCGGCGTCCGGTTTCGCCGCCTTGCCCGTCAGTCGGCGATCAGTTACGATATATCGTGACACCTCAACATATGTCGGCGGCTCGCCGCCGTTCGAAGTCCGAAGGAGCACCACGTGAGGGACTTTCGTGAACAGGGCCGGGGCCATCGGGGCCATCGCCACGACATCGAGAGCTGGGAAGGCCGCCGCCGCGGCGGACGGATGCGCCGCGGCGACATCCGCACCGCCGTCCTGGCGATCCTCGCCGAAGAGCCGGGCCACGGCTACGACGTGATCCAGCGTCTCGAAGAGAAGACCGCGGGCGCGTGGCGTCCGAGTCCGGGCTCCGTCTACCCCACCTTGCAACTACTCGAGGACGAAGGCCTCCTGCGTTCGGTCGAACGCGAGGGCAAGCGGATCTACGAGATCACCGAGCCGGGTCGTGAAGAGGCGGCCCGCCGCATCGAGGAAGCCGGCGGAACCCCCTGGGAGATCGCCGGCCGCAACGACACCGGCATCGGCGACTTCCGCAACACGCTCCGCCAGCTCCTCGTCGCCGCCAAGCAGGTCGAGCGCGTCGGGCAACCAGCAACAGGTCGAGCGCATGCTCGAGATCCTGAAGCAGGCCCGCAAGGAGATCTACACGATGCTCGCCGAGGACTGACCGCCTCCGCGTTCTCCGGTGCAGGTCGCTCCGGTACAGGTCGCGTCGACGCGTGAAGATTCCTTCGCCTTGGTAGGTACTGCGATCAGGTCCAGGCGTCGTCGCCCAGGAGCGTCCAGGCCTCGAACGCCATGCACACCTCCGCGCAGCCGAGAGGCTCGTCGAGCGAGCGGCCTGTCATCGTCTCGATGCGCTGCAGACGGTTGCGCACGGTGTTGCGATGGCAGAACAGACGCTCGGCCGCGACCGCCGTCGAACCACCCGCGTCGCGCCAGGCGCGCAGCGTCTCGAACATCGCGCTGCGTTCGGCGCGGTCGAGTTGCAACAACGGACCGATCACCGATCGCGCCGCGCGTACCGCGATCTCGGGGTTCGCGACCACGACGGCAGAAAGCGGCCGGGCATCGAAGCGGGTCACTCCGGTCTCGAGCGGATCGAGCGCGGCGCGCGCCACGTCGGCCAGGGCCGCGTACTCGGCGGTGTCGCCGAGATCCCCGAAGTACGGGCTGAAGCCGATCCGGCTCTTGGACCGGCACGCGACGATCTCGGCCAGTCGTTGCGATGCACCGTGCGCGTCGCCGTCGAGCACCACGATCCCGAACTGGCGCTCGCTGCGCCGGCGCCAGGCCGAACGGATCGCGAGCGATCGCAGTCGCGCTTCGATGTCGGCCAGGCCGTCGTCGCCTTCCTCCGAAACGTCGGCCGAGACGGCGACGAACTGGGCGCGCTCGGGAAGGTCGAGAATGCGGGCGATGCCCGAGGTCAGCGGAAGCGACTCGCGGCCACCGTCGAACAGCGCGTCGAGCAGCGACGCGCGCGCCTGCTGCGAGCAACGGAACCTGTCGCGCACGGCGTCCTCGAACGACTCCCGGATCACCTCCGAATAGCGATCCGTCAGGGAGAAGAACACGTTGGCCGCGTTGAGCACCTGCTCGTGGACGACGGTCTCGCCGGCCGCGCCACTCGTCAAGCCCACCGCGTGCTCCCAGATCACTTCGCCGCCGAGGCGGTACGCGTGCAGCAGCGCCGCCATCGGGACGCCTTGATCGGCGCGGCGTCGCGCCACGCGGCGCGCCAAGTCGTAGTCCAATGGTTCGAGGCCCGCGAGCGCGCGCACGACCTGGGTCAGCTGCTCGGCGACCGTCCGCTGCATTTCCTCGCGCACGGCATCGGTCGTGCCCGCGTAGTAGTGATCCTCCCCGGCGATGCGCGTACGCAACTGGCCGATCATCACCGGCAGCCGCGCGACGAGACCGTCCGCGACCCGCCGGACGAAAGGATCGTCGGCGATCCCCTCCGTCGTGTGCGAGCGATCGCGCGGGCCCATGGCTGCACCCCCTGTGCCCCGGACTACTCGAATGTCGACGATCCGTTGCCCAAGACCATCGACCCGAGATCGTGATCCTTGCACAATGAGCACGCAGCGTCACCCGGTATCACTGCCGTCCATGAACGACGGGCGCACGCACCGTTTGAACGGGGGAGCATCATGACGTCTTCGAGCGAAGCCGATTTCGACGCGGACCGCGCGCCACGCGAGGCATCGACGTGGTCGCGCCGCAAGTTCATCGGCGCCGCGGCGGGTGCGACGGCCGGCGCCGCGACGATGGGTCTCACCGGCTGGATCCCGGCGTTCCGCGTTCCTGCGGCCGGCGCGGCGACCCCGCCCAACTTCCCCTCGGGAATCTCGCTCTACCAGCAGGCCTACAAGAACTGGGCGGGCGACATCGCGGTAGACGCGGTCTGGACGTGCGCCCCCAAGACTCCGGCCGACGTCGTCGCGGTCGTCAACTGGGCGAACGCCAACCTCTACAAGGTGCGGCCCCGCGGCATGATGCACAACTGGTCGCCGCTCACGTTCGTCCCCGGCTCGAGCGCCGCCAACGTGATGCTCGTCGACACCACGCAATACCTGACGTCGGTGTCAATCGCGGCCGGCAGCCCCGCGACCGTGACCGCGCAGACCGGCGTCACGATGGAGTCGCTCCTCACGAAGCTCGAAGCCGCCGGTTACGGACTCACCGCAACGCCCGCGCCCGGCGACCTCACCCTCGGCGGCGTGCTCGCGATCAACGGCCACGGCTCTGCGATCCCGGCCAACGGTGAGACACGCGTGACGGGCTCGTCGTACGGATCGGTGAGCAACCTGATCACCTCGATCACCGCGGTCGTGTGGGACAGCGCCTCGTCGCAGTACGTCTTGAAGACGTTCGCTCGTTCGAGCGCTGCGTGCCAGGCGCTCCTCGCGCACGTCGGCCGCTCGTTCATCGTCTCGGCCACGCTGCAGGTGCGCGCCAACTACCGCCTGCGCTGCCAGAGCTGGTTCGACATCGCGTGGTCCGACCTCTTCGCGCCCGCGTCGTCGACCTACTCCCGCAAGTTCTCCAACTACGTCTCGAGCTCGGGCCGGGTGGAGGCGATCTGGTTCCCGTTCACCAACACCCCCTGGGTGAAGGTGTGGACGGTCGCACCCTCGAAACCGCTGCTCTCCCGTTCGGTATCGAGCCCGTACAACTACTCGTTCTCCGACAACCTGACCTCGGGCGAGACCAATCTCGTCTCGCAGATCATCAGCGGCAACCCGTCGCTCGCCCCGACGTTCGGTGGGCTGCAGATCTCGGTCGTCGGCGCCGGCCTCATCACCACCGCGACGTGGGACATCTGGGGCTGGTCGAAGAACCTCCTGCTGTACGTCAAGCCGTCGACCCTGCGCGTCACCGCGAACGGCTACGCGGTCCTCACGACCCGCGCCAACATCCAGCGCGTCGTCAACGAGTTCGCGACCACGTTCCAAGCGAAGCTCAGCGCCTATCAGGCGCAGGGTAAGTACCCGATCAACGGGCCGGTCGAGATCCGCGTGACCGGCCTCGACAAGACGACCGACGTCGACGTGGCGGCCGCGGGTCCGCCGCTGCTGTCGACCGTGCGGCCCCGGCCCGACCACACCGACTGGGACGTCGCGGTGTGGCTCGACATCCTGACGATCCCGGGCACGCCCTACGCGGCGCAGTTCTACCGGGAGATCGAACAGTGGATGTTCTCGAACTACTCCGGTTCGTACGCGGCGGTGCGGCCCGAATGGTCGAAGGGATGGGCGTACTCGTCGACCTCGGCCTGGTCCGATCCGACCATGCTCGCCACGACACTGCCGGCATCCATCGACGCCGGCCAGCCCGCGGGAACGAAGTTCGCCGACGCCCGGGCCGCGCTCGACGCATTCGACCCGGCCCGGATCTTCACGAACGGCTTCCTCGACACGTTCATGCCGTGACCGCCCCCTAGATTCCGCGGCGGATGGGATCCGCCGACGACGCAGCCTGGATGGGCGAAGCACTGCGCGAGGCCGCGCTCGCGCTCGAACACGACGACGTTCCGGTCGGCGCGGTCGTCGTGCACATCCCGACCGGCGAGATCGTCGCGCGTGCCCACAACGCCCGCGAACGCGATCACGACCCGACCGCCCACGCCGAGATGCTGGCGCTGCAGGCCGGCGCCCGCCACGCCGGAACCTGGCGTCTCACCGACTACGCCCTCGTGGTCACGCTCGAGCCGTGCCCGATGTGCGCGGGTGCAGCATGGGCGGCCCGCATCGGGCGCATCGTCTTCGGCGCGGCCGACCCGAAGGCCGGCGCGAGCGGCACCCTCTACAACTTCGCCGCCGATCCCCGCCTGAACCACGAGACCGAAGTGGTCGCCCGGGTGCGGGCCGAAGAGTGCTGCAAACCTGCTCACCGAGTTCTTCCGATCGAGGCGCCGTTCCTGATCCCGTACTATCTCGCCTCGGAGGGATGCGAGAGCGGCCGAATCGGATGGTCTCGAAAACCATTGTGGCGCAAGTCACCGTGGGTTCAAATCCCACTCCCTCCGCCAAGGTGTTCGCTTCGACCCGGGCCCGAGCATTCGGGCTCGGGTTGCGGCGCGAAGCCGACCGCTGCAGGTCAACCCCGAGGATTCCCCGGGCCGGCCTCGCGGCGGCTCGCCTCGGCGGCCGCCCGCGCGAGCGGGTTGGGAGTCGGCGCGCCGATACGCGTGAGCGTGTTGGTGTCGACGTGGCGGAACGGTTCGGAGCGGTCGGGCAGCACGAGCTGAGCCTCCTCCTCGTACGACCAGGTGCCGTCGGCGTTCACCGTCACGACCATGCGAAAGCTGAGCGTGCGAAACGACCGGTCGAGGAAGGGGTTCGACAAGATCCCGTAGGTCTGCGACCCGACGGCGGCCGTCACCTCGAACGTCGTCGCGTCGGCCGCGGCCGTCCCGCCCGCGAGCACGACCTGACCGCGGGGATCGCGAGCGTGAACGTGACGGCGTTCGTCGCCGGCTCCCAGAGCCAGTAACCGATCTGGTCGTGGAAGGTCTCGACCTCGCCCGGCTTCACGATGTGCGTGTGGTACCGCAGCCCGTAGAAGAGCTGCGGCCCGTTCGTCTGCGGGTCGATCGGCTGCAGCTCGTACCGCTCGACGAAGACGTTGCGCTCCTCGCCTTCGACGACCGGATGCACGTCGGCGCCTTTGGTGCCTTCCCAGACGCCGGCGAGCGGTGAGAGCGGTCCGAGGTTCGCGAGGGTGTCGGGATCGCCGTTGGGCTCGGTGAAGATGTCGGTTCCGTAGAAACTCGCGGCGTCGCTCGTCATGGCCCGATTCTCCGGCTCGCTCGCCTAGGAGGCGAATCCGAGGTTGCCGTAGATCTCGCGCGTCGCCGACGACCGGTTCAGTGTGTAGAAGTGGAACGAGTCGACACCGCCCGCCATGAGCTCACGGCAGAGCTCGGTCGTCGCCTCGATGCCCACGGCGCGCATCGCCTCCTCGTCGTCGTCGACTGCACGCAGCCGACGCTCGAGCCACGCCGGGAAGTCGGCGCCCGACATCTCGGCCATGCGCTTCACCGACTTCACGTTGAGCACCGGCATGATCCCCGGGATCACACGGGTCGAGACGCCCTGCGCGCGCAGGTCGTCGAGGAACTCGAACCACACACCGGCTTCGAAGAAGAACTGCGACACCCCGAAGTCGGCGAGCCGCGAGCTTCTCGGCCTGGCGACGGCGGTCGGTCGTGCGCTCGGTCGACGCGGGATGGCCCTCCGGATGCACCGCCACGCCCACGGAGAAGTCGCCGATACCGCGCACCAGCGCGATGAGATCGGTCGCGTGCTCCAGATCGCCCGGAGGCAGGTCGAGATCCTTGGGCGGGTCGCCGCGCAACGCGAGGATGTTCTGGATCCCCGCGTCGTCGTAGCGCATGACGATCTCGGTCAGTTGCTCGCGGGTGTGCGCGGCGCACGTGAGGTGCGCCATGGCCGTGAGTGAGGTCTCGCGATTGATCCGCGTCACAATCTCGTGGGTCATCTCGCGCGTCGTGCCGCCCGCGCCGTAGGTGACGGAGACGAAGCTCGGATGCAGCGGCTCGAGATCGCGGATGGTCTCCTCGAGCTGTCGTTCGGCCGCGGGCGTCTTCGGTGGGAAGAACTCGAACGAGTGGCTCGGCCCGGCCGCGAGGATGTCGACGATCTTGGTCATCGAGCTACAAGGCTACCGACCGGGTGAGGCGCCGATGCCGTGGGATTCCTCGAAGCGGGTACGACACCCGTCGCTGCAGAACCAGAACGGCGTGCCCTCGTGCACGAGCCGCGTCGGCGCGTTCGCCTTCTCGACCTGCATGCCGCACGTGGGGTCGGTCGCGAACCGCCCGGCGTCGGCATCGCGACGCGAGCGGCGGGCGAGCCGGAACAACACGATCAGCACGACGAGGAAGGCGATATTCAAGAAGGTCGTGTAGTTCCATTGGAATCGGTCCGGGACGACCGCCTCCGGTCGATTCGTCGGAATCGCTCCGAACAGCTGGAAGATGCCCTCGACCGCCAGGCCGGCCAGCGACATCAACGCCCAGAAGGTCGCGAACAGTCGCAGCGTGAGCCCGGTGCCGTAGTACTTCCGGTAGATGAGCAACAAGGGAATCGTGATGAGGTCGGCAAAGATGAAGCTCACGACGCCGCCGAAGCCGATGCCGCCGTGCCAGAGCGCGGCCGCCATGGGCACGTTGCCGATCGAGCACACGAAACTGATCACGGCGATGAACGGTCCGAGCGCGACGTTCTCGAGGGTCGTCCAGATGCCGTGACCCTGGAGGAACAGGTCGTTCCACCACTGCATCGGCACGAGCACGGTGAGGAAGCCCGCAATGAGGAAGCCGATCAGCAGCTCGCGTCGCAGCATCGAGATGTCGGACATCGTGAAGGCGGCCGCATCGCTCCAGCCGGCCTTGGTCGCCATCGATTCGGCCTGCTCGTGGTCGTGGCCCTCGTCGTGAGCGTGCTCGGCGGACGCATTCGCGTCGAGCCGGGCGCACGCCGCGCGCACGAGGCGCGGTGAGAACACGAAGCCGCCCACGAGCGCGAGCCCGATGATCATGATCGGGCCGCCGATGAACTCCGCGAGCGCGAACTGCCAGCCCATCAGCACCAGCAAGACGATGCCGAGCTCCAGCACGAGGTTCGTCGAGGCGAACATGAAGATCATCGCGGTCGTGAAGTCGGCGCCCTTTTGGAACAGCGACTTCGCCATGGCGGTCGCCGCGTAGGAGCAGCTCGACGACACCATCCCGAATCCCGATGCACGCGCGACGGCGGCCGGCTCGTGGTCGCCCAGCACGCGCTGCATCTGTTCCTTCGACACGAACGCCTGCACCGCGCCCGACAGCGTGAAGCCGAGCGCGAGCGCCCAGAGCGTCTCCCAGAACATGAAGAACGCCTCGCGAAATGCGTCCGCGATGTCGCCGAGCGACAAGAACGCGTTCACGACCGCCTCACGACCGCCTCACGACCGCACCAGGCGCGCGATCGCGGCCGAGGCCTCGGCGATCTTCGCGTCGGCCGCCGCTCCGCCCTCGACCATCGCGTCGGCCACGCAGTGGGCGAGATGCTCGTCGAGGAGCGCGAGCGCGACGGCCTGCAGCGCCTTCGTCGCCGCGGCGATCTGGGTCAGCACGTCGACGCAGTAGGCATCGTCGTCGACCATGCGTTGCACGCCACGCACCTGCCCCTCGATCCGTCGGAGGCGCTGTTGCACGGTGCTCTTCTTGTCGGTGTAGCCGGCCACACCGGGACCATACCCCCGTAGGGTATTACGTGCCAAGGTTCTCGGCCGTGGTTACGCTCCCCAGCCCTATGGGCGGAGTGCACAGGTTCGGCCCGGCCGCGCTGGCCGGCGTGGTCGTCGCGTTGGCGATGGTGCCCGCAACCGGATCGGCCCACGCGACCACCGCGGCATCGTTCTCGGCACACGGGAGCGTCGACCAGGTGTACGTGACCCACGCGACGCCCGGCGACACGCTGACCCTCGACAACGCCGCGGCCGTGGTGGTCGCCACGGGGACGGTCGACGACCTCGGGAGCACGTTGTTCCGCAACGTGGCGCCGGGCGACGGCTACACGGTGATCGACGGCGACCAGGTCTCCCAGCCGCTGCACGTCGCCACGGCCGAGGAGACGCCGCCGCAGTCGCTCTACGACGACCAACACCTCGTCAACGGGTTCCAATACATCACGACCCGCGACGGCACGAAGCTGAGCGCGGAGGTGACGCTGCCGGGCCCCGCCGACAAAGGCCCGTACCCGACGGTGATCGAGTACTCGGGCTACGACCCGTCGCATCCGGGCTCGCCGCAGCCGAGCACCGAGATCGCGCAATACCTCGGCTACGCGACGGTCGGAGTGAACATCCGCGGCACCGGATGCTCGGGCGGCGCGTTCGATTTCTTCGAACCGCTGCAGGGCCTCGACGGCTACGACGTCGTCGAGACCGTCGCCGCACAGCCCTGGGTCTTGAACGGCAAGCCGGGCATGGTGGGCATCTCGTACCCCGGCATCGCGCAGACATTCGTCGCGCCGACCCGCCCGCCGCACCTCGCCGCGATCGCGGCGCTCTCGGTCGTGGCCGACACCTACCGAAGCCTCGCGGATCCCGGCGGCATCCCGAACGTCGGCTTCCCGCGCGATTGGGCCCAGCAGCGCGACGACGGTGCGAAGCCGTACGGGCAGGGATGGGAACAGGGGGTCGTCGACGCCGGCGGCGCGGCCGGACAACAGTGCGCCGAGGACCAGCTCCTGCGGCATCAGAACGCGAGCCTCGTCGCCGAGTTCGACGCGCACACGTATCGCGAGCCGGTCGCCGCGGCCGACATGCTCTCGCCCGAGCTCCTCGCCCCGAAGATCGACGTGCCCGTGTTCATGGGCGGCGCCTGGCAGGACGAGCAAACCGGAGGCCAGTCGTCGTTGATCTGGCCACACCTGACCGGCGTGCCGACCGGGGCGCTGCACCTGTTCGGTACCAACGGCACGCACGTCGACAGCCTCGTCGCGCGAACTCGATCGATGGTACGAGTTCCTCGAGTTCTATGTCGCTCATCGCGTCCCGCACGTGTCGCCGACCGTGCGTCTGCTCGCGCCGGTGATCTTCCAGACCGCGATCGGCATCTCCGGCGTGCAACTTCCACCCGATCGCTTCGACAACACCAAGAGCTACGCATCGCAACTGGCGAAGTACGAAGCCGAACCGCCCGTGCGCGTCCTGTTCGAGAACGGCGCCGGCGATCCGAACAACCTGGGCGCGCCGATCGGCGACTACTCGGTGAGCTTCCCGTCGTGGCCGCCGCCGGACGCGGTACCCACGTCGTGGTACTTCCAGCCCGACCAGACGCTCGCCGCGACCGCGCCCGGCATCGCCGACTCCGACGGCAAGGCGTACACGTCGTACGTGTACGACCCCACCGCCAAACCCGCGACCGATTTCCACGGCAGCACCTCCGACATCTGGGGCGCGCACCCGGCCTTCGACTGGCGCGCGCTCCCGCTCGGCAAAGCCCTCGCGTTCGACGGTCCACCGCTGGCGCACACGACCGTGACGGCCGGACCGGGCAGCGTCGACCTCTGGTTGCGCTCGACCGCGCCCGACACCGACGTCGAGGTCACGCTCTCCGAGCTCCGCCCGGACGGCCAGGAGATATACGTGCAGAACGGCTGGCTGCGCGCGTCGCACCGGGCGCTCGACCCGTCGTCGACCGCGCTCCAGCCGGTCCATCCCGATACGTCGGCGAGCGCGCAGCCCTTGCCCGCCGGCCAGTTCGTCTCCGCGCGCGTGGCGCTGTTTCCCTTCGCGCACATCTTCCGTGCAGGGTCGCGCGTCCGCATCACGGTCGAGGCGCCCGGCGGGAACCGGCCGTTCTGGTCCTTCGGGGATCTGCCCGCGTCCGGCACGGTCGTCAACGACGTCGGGCACTCGCTCGGAATGCCGTCACAGCTCGTGTTGCCCGTGATCCCGAACCCGCCGGCGGGCATCCCCGCCGCGTACCCCCCCTGCGGATCGGTCCGCGGCGAACCGTGCCGCGCGATCGTGTCCGACGGCGCGCCGACGGCCGCGCGCGGCGACGGGCAACGGGACGGACGCGACCGTGTCGTGGGTGCCCCCGGTGCCGCGCGCGGGCGACTCGATCGCCGCCTATCACCTCGTCGACGAACCCGGCGGCGAAACCGTCGACGCACCGCCCGCGGCGACATCGGCCGACTTCACCCACCTGGCCCCGGGCGAACACCACTTCTCGGTCTCGGTGGAGTACGCGCGGTCACACGCAACGGTCGCGGCCACGGCGTCCAATGACGTGACGATCGTCGACGTCCCGCCGTCGACCACAACGACGACGAGCACCGTGACGACCAGCACCACCGCCACGACCAGCACCACCAGCAACCGACGACCAGCACCGACCAGCCACGACCAGCACGACCAGCACCACCGCGACGACCAGCACGACAGTCGAGGTCGCGGGTACGACCGCCGCTTCGTCGTCGACCACCACTTCGGCCGCGCCGGTCGGCGCCCGGAGCGCGCCGACGACGATCTTCGGGTCGCGAGCGTCGGGTCGGGGCCTGCCGTTCACCGGCGGCTCGTCGGGTCGGCTCGTCGCGATCGGCGCGGTCATGACGATCGCGGGCGCGCTCCTCGCGGCCCGGAGACGGCGCCGGGCCCTCCCCTAGACTCCGCGCGATGGTCGAGACCGAACCGCAGGCCGAGAAGAAGGAACGCTGGACCTTCTCCTGGAAGCACCTCTACTCCGAGGTGGTGACGTCGGGCCTGTGCACCGGCTGCGCGGGCTGCGTCATCGCATGTCCCCACGACGTGCTGTCGTACGACGACACCAACGGCGTCTACAAGCCGCTCCAGATCGAAGACTTCGGCGGCCCGGGCGACTGCAGCCACGGCGACAAGGCGTGCACCTCGTGTACCCGCGCCTGCCCGCGCTTTCGCGCGTGGGAGCCCGAGATCGACACCTTCATGTTCGGCCGAACGCGTGAGCCCGAAGAGCTGAGCGGCGTCTTCAAGGACATCTGCCTGGCACGCGCCTCCGACCCCCAGCTGCACGAGGTCGGCCAGGACGGCGGCCTCGTCTCGGCGATGCTCGTATACGCGCTGGAGCACGACATCATCGACGCCGCGCTCGTCTCGTACCTCGAGGGCGACGGCTCGACGTGGAAGGCGATCCCGGGCATCGCCCGGACGCGCGACGACATCGTCGCGTCGGCCGGCAGCCGGTACACATACTCCGCGAACACGCTCGCCTACATGGATCTCGACAAGGACGACGAGCGCATCGCGCTCGTCGGCATGTCGTGCCAGTCGTCGATCCCGCCGGTGATGAAGCAACGCAAGGCGGGCAAGGTGGCGCGCCGCCTGGCGTTGAGCATCGGCCTGCTGTGTTCGAAGACGTTCGACGACGCCATCTTCGAAGAGCTGTTCGAGGCCAAGTACGGCCTGAAGAAGGCCGACATCAAGAAGATGAACATCAAGGGCGTCTTCCAGATCTGGATGCACAACGGCGACTACCACGAAGTGCCGCTGAAGGAGTGCCACCAGTGGACACGTGAAGGCTGCAAGCTCTGCCCCGACTTCGCCGCGGAGCACGCCGACATCTCGACGGGTGGGATCGGCAAGTACAACGACTGGACGCTCACCATCGTGCGCACCGACGCCGGGCGCGATCTCATGCAGCGGATGCTCGCCGACGGCGTGATCCAGACCCGCCCCGGCGACGACGACCCCGACGCGATCGCGCTGATGCACAAGCTCTCGAAGCGGTCGCGTAAACGGTGGCCCGAGTTCGCGGTGCCCGAGCCCCGGCTCGGCGTCTAGGTGCCGGCGCGGTGATCGTCGCCGCGACGACAACCGACCTCATGGACCGCTCGCGTCTCAGCGCTTCGATCCCCGATGTGCAGTTCCGCGTCGACGGTCCGGCCGATGTCGTCATCGTCGATCTCGCGCGGGGTGCTTCGAGCGTCGGCCAGATCCGGGCCGCGCTGCCGGGCGCGCGCATCGTGTGTTACGGACCGCACGTCGACGACGCCGCGGCCGCGGCGGCCCGGGCCGCGGGCGCCGACGTCGTGCTGCCCAGATCGCGCTTCTTCCACGACCCCGCGGCTGCGATCACCGTCGCCGGTCCGTAGCTCAGAGCACGGGCAGCACCGGGTCGAGTCGTGACCGGAACAGGGCGCGCAGAACCGCGGTCCCGCCCGCTCGGGCCCGGGCGACCTCGATACCGACGTGGATCACGAGGTCCTGCGCCGCGTCCGGCACCGGCCACGGATCCCGGTCGACGGAGCGGGCGAGGTCGTCGAGATGCACGACCTGCTCCACGAGCCGCGTCTTCAGGTACTCGTCGAACAGGATCGTGACCGCGCCACCGGCGACCGGGACGACGCGCTCGCGCGGCTCTTCGGCCAGCCGGAGGACGAGCGCGTCGAGCCGCGCCGTCAACGTGTCGACGACCGCGCGCGGTCCCGGCGCGGCGACCTGCGCACCACGCTCGCGGATCGCGCGGTGGGCATCGGGCGTGAGCGAACTGCCGACGTGCGCGTAGTACTCGACCGCGGAGGCAACGCGCGGCGCGTCACTCGGTGGCGCGTCGAGGTAGTCGCCGACCACCCATACGCCACCGCGGGCGATGTGACCCGCGAGCCCGCCGACGGTTTGCTCCTCGAGCACCGACGGCTCGTTCCACGCCGCCGCGACCTGGTCGTCGGCGAGCGCGTCGCGGACCACACCGGCCGTCTCGACGAACAGCGCGCGTACATCCATCGCCGTCGGCCCTCCTCTCGCCCGCCGACCACGAAGGTAGCGGGATGGGACGATGGTCCCGGGCGTGAGATCCAGACCGGTTATGAACGGGTCGATTCGATGGCTTCGGAACTCGCGAGGCGTCGCCCGACGGGCGTCGTGAGTATGCGCTGAACGACGGGCGCGAGAACGCGGTCGGCGAGTGGCATTCCGACGCAGGCTATGAGCGCGCCGAACGCCAGCCCCGCGACCACGTCTCCCGGGTAGTGCGCGCCGACGTACACACGAGCGAACGCCATGAACACGGCGGCGACGATGGCGACGATTCCGAGTCGCCGACTGACGAAGCACACGCCCGCGGCAACCGCGCCGGCGACGAGGGAGTGGTCACTCATGAACGACGGATCGGTGCCTTTCGCGATCAGGACATGAATGCTCGGGTGCGTGGCGTAGGGCCGGGCCCGGTCGACGGCGTGCGCGATGGGCTGATTCACGCCCAGGGCAATCAGGGCCGCGACGGCGGTCCAGAGCGTGCGGGCAAGAGGCTTGGCACCTCGACGCAGACCCGAGATCCCGGCGAGAACGAGCAGGATCGCGAAGATCACGACTCCGTATTTCGCGTAGCTGCGCATGACACCGTGCGCCCACGCGGTCTTGTCCGCGAACGAATTGATGCTGTGAAAGAGTGACCAGTCCATTCGGATCGACGCTACCTGCCTTCCTGCCCGGCGACCCTGCATGCGGTCGAGCGCGTGGCGCGGGGTCGCCCCGCCGGCCGCGGCTGGGTCGACGAATGCCCGGGAATCGGCCTAGATCATCGGCCAGGGGTAGCAGTGGTAGTCGTCGTCGGATTCCGGGAGCTCGCCGGTCGCCAGGAGGTGCTCGGTGCGCGCGCGCAGCGCGTCGACCTCGAAGCGGTCGAGGCCGTTGACGACGTCGCCGACTCCGCCGGCCTCCAGTTGCTCGGCGAAACGGTGGAGATCGCGGCACACGTCAGGCGCGATCGGTTCGCCGCCGAACTCCCAGATCACCGTGCGCAACTTCCACTGGGCGTGGAACGAGACGCCGTGGTCGATCCCGAAGATCCGACCGCTCGCCTGCGCCCGCAGGCAGTGACCGCCCTTGCGATCGGTGTTGTTGATCACGACGTCGAACACCGCCATCCGCCGGAACGCGTCGACGTGCTCCTCGAGCAGGGTGAAGTACTGCTCCTCGGGGTCGTGTTCGACGAACCGTTGCATCATCCCGATGCCCGCCGGGCCGTCGCGCAACACGGTGTCGGGAACGATGTCCCAACCGAGCGCGTCGGACACCTCGAACGCGGCCACCTCGCGATGACACAGCGTGCCGCGCGGAAAGTCCCAAAGGGGGCGCTCGCCGCGCTGCGGTTTGTAGATCGCGAGCATCTCGTCGTCGCCGTCGGACGAGGTTCACGAGGAACGTCGCGTTCGACGACCACGGCATACGGCCCAGTACGTCGACGTCGCCGACGCGCAAGAGCTCCCGCGCCCGGTCGTCGGTGACCGCCATCAGACCGCTCGTCAGTTCCAGCGCGGGCAGATGTGCCCGTCGGGATTCATCGGGAAGTCGCACAGGGGGCACGGCGGGCGTCCACCTTCGACCGCCGCGACTCCGTGACGCATCATCGTGCGGATCTGCGCACGCGTCGCGTACAGCCGCGCGATCCGGCCCTCGGCCTCGTCGGGCGGCGGGGGCGCGTCCTCGTCGTCCTCTTCCGCCGCGTCCTCGCGCAACTCGATCAGCACCAACCCGCGCTCGGAGTCGTAACCGATGCCGATGAGGCGTGCCCGGAAGAGCGGCTCGTCCTCGTGCACGGCGCCGCCGCCGATCTCCATCGCGCTCGGGAGCTCTTCGGGCTCCTCGCGCGCGATGCGGTCGAGGAATTGTGCGGCCTCGACCGCGAGCAGGCGAACCTGCTCCTTCTCGACGAGCACCGACAACATCGCCTCGCCCTTGCGGGCTTGGATCACGAACGTGCGCGCACCCGGGCGACCGAACGCGCCCGCGCCGATGTCGTCGACGGGGTCGAACTCGATGAGGTCGGTCACGGCGCAGCCGGCTCGGACGCGGGAACGGGTTCCGGCTCCGCCAACAGGTCGTCGAGACCACCGGTGTCGTTGCACTTCACCATCATCACGCCGAACGGATGGAACTCGAACACCGTCACCGACGCGGGCGAGACGTGCACCCGTTGGAACAGGTCGAGATGCATACCGCTGTAGTGCGCGATCGCGGACTTGATCGGATCCGCGTGGCTGACCACGACGATCGTCTCGTTCGGGTGCCGCGCGACCAACTCGTCGAGCGCGGCGACGGTACGCGCCTGCATCTCGGTGATCGACTCGCCGTTCGGGAAGCGCGCCCACGACGGCGCGACCTGTACGACCTTCCACTCGTCGGTCTTGGCGAGCTCCGCGATCTTCCCGCCGGTCCAGTCGCCGTAGTCGGCCTCGATCACACCGCCGAGCGCGCGCACGTCGAGCGCGTGATGCGCCGCGATCTGCTGCGCGGTCTGCGTCGTGCGTTCGATCGGGCTGGCGTAGACCTGCGAGATCGGCAGCTTCGCCAGTCGCTGCGCCGTCGCCTCGGCCTGCCCGACGCCCTTCTCCGACAGGTCGATCCCCGGCGTCCGGCCCGAGAGCATGGGACCGGTTTGCGCCGTAACGGCGTGGCGCACGAGGACGAGACGCGTCGGCCGCTTCGCCTTCTCCGCGCCGGCGGTCTCGGCGGGTGACTCGGTCTCGGGCATGGCTGCCAAGATACCGGTCGCAATCCCATACGATCCCTCGCGATGACCGACGTGCAGCTCTCCCCGAGCGGACCGCCCGAGACCATTCTCGACCCCGAGCCCGACGACGCGCGCGACGCCCTGCGCGCCGCACTCGCCCAGGTCGACGGCCGCCGCGACGCGGTCGCCGACGTGTGCGCGCGCTGGCCCCGATACCTCGACGCGTGGGCGCAGCTGGGCCGGCTCGGCCGCGACGACGTCGAGGCCTACGCCTACTTCCGCGTCGGCTACCACCGCGGCCTCGACCGGCTCCGCCAGTCCGGCTGGCGAGGATCGGGCTACGTGCGCTGGCGGTATGAGACGAACCGCGGCTTTCTCCGTGCACTCGACGGCCTGCGCAGCGCCGCCGACGCCATCGGCGAACCCGACGAGGCGCAGCGGTGCGCCGAGTTCCTCCGCCAGCTGGACCCGGAGTACACGCCCGGCCGCGAGTAGCGTTATCGCGGTGAATACGCACTCGACAAGGGCCCGTGGACACGCCGCGGCGAGGGAGTTACACACGTGAAACGCGCGCTCATCACCGGAATTACCGGCCAGGATGGCCGCCACCTCTCGCAATTCCTCGCCACCAAGGGCTACCAGGTCTTCGGACTCGTCCACGGGCAGGCGAACCCCAAGATCGAGACCGTGCAGAGCGAGAACCCGGCGCTCGAGCTGCTCGAAGGCGACCTGCGCGACCTCTCGTCGCTCATCGCGGTCGTCGAGCAGGTCCAGCCCGACGAGGTCTACAACCTCGGCGCGATCAGCTTCGTCCAGCTCTCGTTCAAGCAGGCCGAGCTCACCGCGGAGATCACCGGCATCGGCGTATTGCGCATGCTCGAAGCGGTGCGCATCGTCGGCGGCACCGACAACAACCCGATCCGTTTCTACCAGGCGTCGTCGTCGGAGATGTTCGGCAAGGTGCACGAGACGCCCCAGACCGAGACCACGCCGTTTCACCCCCGCTCGCCCTACGGCGTGGCCAAGGTGTTCGGCCACTACACGACGCTCAACTACCGCGAGGCGTACAAGATCCACGCGAGCAGCGGCATCCTGTTCAACCACGAGGGCCCCCGTCGCGGACTCGAGTTCGTGACGCGCAAGGTGACCAACTCGGTCGCGCGCATCAAGCTCGGCCTGCAGGAAGCGATCACGATGGGCAACATCGACGCGTCGCGCGACTGGGGTTACGCGGGCGACTACGTCGAGGCCATGTGGATGATGCTCCAACAGGACGAGCCCGACGACTACGTCATCGCCACCGGTGAGACACACACGATCCGCGAGCTCCTCGACGTCGCGTTCAAACACGCCGGCATCGACGACTGGTCGTCCTACGTCAAGCAGGACCCCCGCTTCTACCGGCCGGCCGAAGTCGATCTACTGATCGGCGACGCGTCGAAGGCACACAAGAAGCTCGGCTGGAAGCCGCGCGTGAGCTTCACCGAGCTGGTCCGCATGATGTACGAGCACGACCTCGCCGAAGAAAGCGCCAAGGCCGGGCTGTAGCCCGGCGCCCCTGTACCGGGTGCGCAGCCGCCCGGTCAGCGCACCACCGTGCGGGCGGCACGGGCCAGCGCGTGCTCGGCTTCGTCGACGATCCGGCGGACGAGATCACCCGCGGGAACCAGCTCGTCGATCGCGCCCACGCCCTGCCCGGAGGGATAGCACTCCTTGGCCGGGTCGACGGGGGTGTTCTCGTCGCCACCCAGGTGCAGCGCGTTCGCGGCGACGGCCTTGCCCATCTGTTCGGGGAACTTGGCGAGCTCCTCCGGGTGCTCCTCGATGTGGCGGGTCCACTCGTTGCGCAGCGCCCGCAGGGTCTTGCCGGTGAACCCGCGACTGATCACCGTGTCGTCCTCGTGCGCGCCCAGCAGCGCGTCCTTGTAACCCGTCACGGTGCGCGCTTCGGGTGTGGCGATGAAGCGCGTCCCGAGCCACACGCCGTCGGCACCGAGGGTGATCGCGGCCGCGAGCCCGCGTCCGTCGAAGATGCCGCCCGCGGCCACGACGGGAACGCGAGCACCGACCGCGTCGACGATCTGCGGGACGAGCGGCATCGTCGCGACGGTCCCGGTGTGACCGCCGGCCTCGGTGCCCTGCGCGATCACGAAGTCGCAGCCGGCCGCGACGGCGTCGACGGCGTGCCGCACTTTGCCGCACATGCTGGCCACGAGCACGTTGCCGTCGTGCAGCACCTTGATGACATCGCGGGGGACGCCGAGACCGGCGACGAACAGCGATGCGCCGCCTTCGACCACCCTGTGCGCGTCGCCGACCATGCGTTCCGGGAGCGCGGCGAGCAGGTCGACACCGAACGGCTTGTCCGTGAGCGCGCGCACACCGCGCATCTCTTCGTCGAGCTCCTCCGACGACATCGTCGCCGCGCCGAGCGTGCCGAAGCCGCCGGCATCGGATACCGCGGCGACCACACGCCGATAGGAGACCCCGCCCATCCCGGCCAGCATGACGGGGTGTTCGATGCCGAGCATCTCGGTGAGTCGTGTGCGCATGCGGCAAGTGTCCATTAGGGTCGAAGCCGTGGGCAACCCACGCGTTGGGGTGATCATGGGCAGCGACTCCGACCTGCCCACCATGCAGGGCGCGATCGACGTGCTCGTCGACTTCGGCGTCGCCTACGAGGCCCGGGTGATCTCAGCGCACCGCACCCCCGAGGCCATGGTCGAATACGCCCGTACCGCCGCTGACCGGGGCCTCGAGGTCGTGATCGCGGGCGCGGGCGGCGCCGCGCATCTGCCCGGCATGACCGCGTCGATGACACCGCTGCCGGTGATCGGCGTGCCCGTCGCATTGCAGAAGCTCGACGGCCTCGACTCGCTGTTGTCGATCGTGCAGATGCCTGCGGGCATCCCCGTCGCCACGGTGGCGATCGGCAACGCGCGCAACGCCGGCCTGCTCGCGGTCCGGATCCTCGCGAACAGCGACGAGAAGCTGCGCGCCGCGATGGTCCGCTTCCAGTCCGACCTCACCCAGCAGGTGCTCGACAAGGACGCCAAGCTGCGCGACCGGTCGTAGTCGTCCGCCTACTCCTGTTCGACCGCGCGCAGGACGTCGAGCCGGGCCGCCCGCCGGGCGGGAAGACTCGCCCACACGAGCGTCGCCAGTCCGGTGATCACGACGATGAGCGCGAGTGACAGCGGTGCCGCCGAGAATTTCGTGAAGCCCTGGTCGTGGAGCGATCGGACGACAGCCCAACCGAAGAACAGCGCCAATGCGATCCCGAGCAGCGTTCCGAACAGGGCGATGATCGCGGCCTCCCACCGCACCATCGAGCGCACCTGCGACCGGCTGCCTCCGACGGCGCGTAACAGCCCGATCTCGCGCGTGCGTTCATAGATCGAAAGCGTCATCGTGTTGACGATTCCGATGAACGCGATGATGACGGCCAAGAACAGCAAGACGTACACCAGGATCAACACCTGGTTCACCTGCTTCTTCTGATCGGCCTTGTACTGCGCATTGTCCTTCAGCTCGGCGTTCGGATAGGGCTTGACGAGCGGCTCGATCGCCGCACGCCCCTGCGCGGCCGACACTCCCGGCTTCAGCTTGGCGAAGATCTGCGCGTCGAGCTGGAACTGAGCGGCGAAGTTCTTCTCGAACGTCGTCAACGAGACGACGTAGTCGCCGGCGAAGAGGTTGTTCTTGTAGATGAACGCGACGCGCAACGGCACGACGCCGGTCTGCACGAATCGCAGCGAAAGCAGGTCGCCGACCTTCAGATGCAAGCTGTCGGCCTTGCGGGTCGAGATAGCGATGGCGTTGGTCTGGAGGTCGGTCACCGAACCCGATGTGATGCCGAAGTCGTAGAGCTGCGCGACCTCGCCGGCGTCGGCCGCCGCGAGGAACGTCGGGTTCCCGTTGATCTCGGCCACACCGAGCCGGATCGGCGTGGACGCCTCGATCTGTGGAAGTGCCTTGATCTTCTCCGCGAGCGCCGGGCTGATCCCCGCGCCGCCGGGCCCACCGCCTCCCTTCAGCGTGACGATGTAGTCGGTCTTCAGCTGTTGATCGATCGCGGAACCGATCGAGGCGTTGGCGGATGCCGCGAAGATCGTGATGAAACCGACGAGCGACACCGCGATCATCACCGCGGCTCCCGTGGTGGCAGTGCGGCGGGGATTGCGCGCCGCGTTCTCGCGCGCGAGGTTGCCGACGATGCCGCGCAACTTCGCGAGCGGTCCGCCGATGACCCGCGCCAGTTGCCGGGCAAACAACGGCGACACGACGAACACGCCGACGAGCATCAACAGCGCGCCGACCCCGACGAGTGAGATGCCGCTCGAACCGAACAGGCCGAGGAAGAGCAACGCGATTCCGAGGGCGAGGATCAGGCCGCCGATCCCGAGCCGGCGGAACCGGTTGATCGGCCGCTCGAGCGCCACCGCGCGCATGGCCGCTATCGGCGGGACGCGCGCGGCCTGGCGGGCCGGCACGATGGCGGAGACAATCGTCACGACCGTCCCCACGAACAGACCGATGACAACCGCGTTCGCGGCGGAGCTCGACCCCGCTTCCGGGGATCTGGAACCCGACCGCGTTCATGGCGGCTTTGAGGCCGATCGACAGCCCGACCCCGGCGACGACACCGACCGCACTCGCGAGTATCCCGACCACGACCGATTCGCCGATCACCGACCCGAGGACCTGGCGCTTCGACGCGCCGATTGCGCGGAGCAGCGCCATCTCGCGCATCCGCTGGGCGACGACGATCGAGAACGTGTTGTAGATGATGAACATGCCGACGATGAGCGCGACGAACGCGAACACCAACAGGGCCGTGCTGATGAACCCCAGCGCCTTGTGGACGGTGTCCTGGTTCTCCTTGGTGAGCGCCTTGCCGGTGATCACTTGGTATTTGGTCTGAGCGTTCTCGACCTTCGACGCCAACGTGCGCTGTATGTCCTGCGCGACCTGGGTCTGCGACACCCCGGGCTTGGCCACGACCGATATCTGCGAGAACTGTCCCGTGACGTTGGCGACCCGCTCGACCTGCGCGGGCGTGAACAGCACGATCGACGCGCCGGCCAGACTGTCGACGGTGCCGAACTTGGCGATGCCGGAAAGCTGATAGATCCTGGGCGCCTTGGTGGTCAAGACGGTGACGCGGTCGCCGACGTGGAAACCGCCCTTGTCCGCCGTCTGCTTGTCGACGACGATCTGATCGTCGGCTTCGGGCGGATGACCGGCGACGATGTGGAACTGGTTCAACTTCGGGTTCGGGTCCCAGCCGATACCGAACGTCGGCGGACCGTTGCCCCCAATCGCCTTCCCGTGCTTGTCGATGACCTGGGCGTACGGCTGGATGTTGCCCTCCGCGGCCTCGACGGTCGGCACCTCCCGCACGACGTCGACGAGAGACGCCGGGACGTTGGCCCGCACGTCGTTACCGAAGTTGCCCTTGATCACGTTCGCCGACCGCACCGCGGCGTCGGTGCCGCGGTTGATGTTCGCGAACAGATCGTCGAACGTCTTTTGGATCGTCGCGGTGAGCACGAGCGTGCCGGAGATGAACGAGACGCCGAGCACGACCGCGAGCGCGGTCAACAAGAACCGGAGCTTGTGGCCGGCAAGCCCTTTGCGCGTGACTTTCCACATGGGCTACTCGCCCCCGAGTCTGCGCATCTTCCCGAGCACCGCGTCGGCGGTGGGATCGCCCAGTTCGTCGACGATGTGACCGTCGGCGAGGAAGACCACGCGGTTCGAGTACGAGGCCGAAATCGGGTCGTGGGTGACCATGACGATGGTCTGGCCGAACTCCTGCACGGCCCGTTGCATGAAGCCGAGGATCTCCGCGCTGGCCCGTGAGTCGAGATTGCCGGTGGGCTCGTCGGCGAAGATGATCTCGGGTCGGGTCACCAGCGCACGCGCCACCGCGACCCGCTGTTGCTGGCCGCCCGACAGTTCGGATGGGCGGTGCGAGAGGCGGTCCCGCAGACTCACCGTGTCGACGATCCGGTCGAGCCACTCCTGGTCGGGTTTCTTGCCCGCGAGCGCGACCGGCAGGGTGATGTTCTCGAGCGCGGTGAGCGTGGGGATGAGGTTGAACGTCTGGAAGATGAAGCCGACCCGGTCGCGCCGGACGCGGGTGACCTCTTTGTCGGAGAGTGTGCTGAGGTCGATGTCGCCGAGATAGACGTGGCCGCTCGTCAGGAAGTCGAGGCCCGCGAGGCAGTGCAGCAGCGTCGACTTACCCGATCCTGACGGCCCCATGATCGCGGTGTACTGGGCGCGGGGGAACTCGACATTGATCTCGTCGAGCGCGCGCACCTGCATGTCGCCGGCGCCGTAGATCTTCGACGCCGTGACCGCGCGTGCCGGCGATCGTTGCCGTGGGGGGAATCGTGGCTGTCACGGGCGTCACCTTAGGGGGACGTTGCGACATCCTCTATCGGGGATTTCCCGGAGGCATCTCAGCGGTCGGCGTCGTCCGACATCGAAACCGCCGCATCGACCACAGGCTGCGGATCTGGTACCGCGTCCTGCGGTCGGCGTCCGAGCCAGACGAACCAGCACGCACCAAAGATGCACAGGGCAATCGAGAGCATGAAGTTGAAGCGGATCCCGAAGATCCGCGACGCGGGGTCGGAGCGCATCGCCTCGAAGAAGATGCGGCCGAATGTGTACATCGCGACATAGAGGGCGAAGACCTGGCCGCGTTTCAATGCGACCCGCCGCTCCACGAACACGATCGTGCCGAACACCAAGAGACACCACAATGATTCATAGAGGAACGTCGGATGGAAGGTCGCGTACTGGATGTACCGCGCGGGTCGATGGGCGACGTCGATCTCCAGCCCCCACGGCAAGGTGGTCGGTCGTCCGAACAGCTCTTGATTGAAGTAGTTGCCCCAACGCCCGATCGCCTGGGCGAGCACGACTCCGGGTGCGATCGCGTCCATGAGCACGAACAGGTCGAGGTGGCGGCGGCGGGCGAGGAAGGCCGCGACGATCAGTCCGCCGGCAACCGCTCCCCAGATCGAAAGGCCACCCTTCCAGATCTCGAACGCACCGACGACGCCACCCTCGCTCCACTTGTAGCCGGTGAACAGGTGATAGATGCGCGCGCCGATGACCCCCGCGATGACGACGGGAACGACGATCGCGTCGAAGTCCTTCGCATCGCGTCCCGAGCGGATCCAGCGGGTCTCGGCCACCTTGGTGGCGACGAGCACTCCGATCGCGAGCATCAGCCCGTAGGCGTGCAACGGGATCGGCCCGATGTGCAAGATGCCGTTCTTCGGGCTCGGGATGAACGCGAGGGTCACGGGCCGATGTTACGGCGGTTCAAGTCGCAGGCGGCGGGCAGCCGATGCAGTGTCGATGAGGCGACGGATACCCGTGCTGGTGATCGCCGTTGCGGCGGTGCTGGGCGTGTGCAAGGCGCCGGCGCCGCTACCGACGCCGCCGGGGAGTCCCGGCGGCCAGACTCCCACGGCGGGGCCCAGCCTGGCCGGCTGTCCGATGCTCCCCACGAACAACGCCTGGAATCAGAAGGTCACGGCGTTGCCCGTGCGGTCGGATTCGAACACGCTGGTCGCGAACATCAGTTCGCCGGGCCGGACCACGCTCCACCCCGATTTCGGGGGCAACGGCGCCTACGGGATCCCGTTCGCCGTGGTGCCTTCGACGCAACCGAAGGTGGCGATCAACTACACCGCGTACGGCGACGAGAGCGATCCGGGCCCGTTCCCGATCCCCTCCGGCGCGCCGGTTGAAGGGGGCTCCACGAGCAACGGCGACCGCCACGTGCTCGTGTTGCAACAGGGGACGTGTCATCTCTATGAGCTCGGGCGCGCGTTCTGGGCCGGCGACCACTGGAACGCCGACGTGGGGGTGAACTGGAACCTCGGCTCCAACGCCTTGCGCCCGTTGGGTTGGACCTCGGCCGATGCGGCGGGGCTCCCGATCCTCCCCGGCCTGGTCCGCTACGACGAGGCCGCGGCGGGTCACATCGACCATGCCGTGCGGTTCACGGTTCCGCATTCGCAACGGGGCTACATCTTCCCCGCGACGCACGACGCGTCCTCGTCGACGAGTGCGGCGCTGCCGCCGATGGGACTGCGGTTGCGGCTGAAGGCGAGCTTCTCCCTGGCGGGCTTCCACGGCGAGTCGCTCGTAATCCTGCAGGCGTTGAAGACGTACGGGATGATCGTCGCCGACAACGGTTCGTCGTGGTACATCAGCGGCGCGACCGACAAGCGTTGGAACGACGCCGACCTGGACCAGCTGAAGACGGTGCCCGGTACCGCGTTCGAGGCGGTCGACACGGGCCCGATTCGTCACTGAACGGTCTCGGGACGACACCGGACCGGTCGCGGCGCGGCGGCCGGATGTGTCACGCGAATCGTGGGTTTACGCTGGTGGCATGGTCAGGAACGATGCGAACCCGCCGATGCCGGAGTCCTCGACTTCGTACGTCCGGCACGACGTCGACCCCAGGTCGCGCACCCGAGCAACGACCGAGCGAGCCGAGACGGCGACGCCTACGGCGTCTGGTTCCGAGAGGGCCGGAGCATGATCGACATCCGGCGCGCCAAGGATCGCTTCCACACCGAGATCGACTGGCTCGATTCGTGGCACAGCTTCAGCTTCTCGAACCACTACGACCCGAAGAACGTCCACCACGGTCTGCTGCTCGTCCTCAACGACGACCTCATTGCCGCGGCCGGCGGCTTCGGTACGCACCCGCACCGCGACATGGAGATCGTGACGTGGGTCCTCGACGGCGCGCTCGAGCACCGCGACAGCGAAGGGAACCAAGGCGTGATCACGCCCGGCGTCGCGCAACGCATGAGCGCCGGCCGCGGGATCCGGCACTCGGAGAAGAATGCGAGTGAGACGGAGTCGGTCCGGCTCCTGCAGATGTGGGTTCCGCCCGACACCGCGGGTATCGCACCGGGCTACGAACAACGCGACATCACCGAGGTCAAGCGCGACGACGAGCTGTTCCCGCTCGCGTCGGGCCGCGAGATCGGCGCCGCGATCACACTCCATCAACGCGACGCCACGCTGTGGGTGGCGACGCTGCAGACCGGCGCCCACGTCACCGTCCCCGACGCGCCGTTCGTCCACGTGATGGTCTCGACGGGTAGCGCGAACCTCGACCGCACGAACGCGCTCGACGCGGGGGACGCAGCCCGGCTCACCGAAGCCGGTCCGCTCGACCTCGTCGCCATCGCGGACGACACCCAGATCACGATCTGGGAGATGTGGGCCGACCTCGCCGTCTCGTGATCGTCGTCGTCACTTGACGAGACGCGAGAGGCGCCGGTCGGCGAGCACCTTCCCGCCCGTCTGACACGTCGGGCAGTACACAACCTCGTGCGACTCGTAGGAGACGCGCTTGAGATCACTTCCGCACACGGGACACGGCAGACCGGCCTTGCCGTGCACGGTGAAGTGCTCGCCCAGCTTGTTCGCGGAGAGTCCCCCGGTGCGCAGGCGCTCCCGCTCCAGCCCTTCCGCCAGTACATCTCGCACCGCGGCGAGCAGTCGCTCGCGTTCTTCGGGCATCAACGACTTCACCGACGCGTACGGCGAGAGCTTGGCGCGGTGCAAGATGTCGTCGGCATACCCGCGGCCGACGCCGGCGACCGTCCGCTGATCACGCAGGATCGTATGGATGCGGCGACCGTCGTCGGTCGCGCGTACCCAATCGGCGAACTCACCGCTGGTTGCTTCCGGCCCGAGCTTCTCGACCGGCCCCGCGTCGCCGGGCGCGAGCACCCACCAACCGGCCTTGCGTTCGGTGCCGAACTCGCGGAGCAACACGGCGCGGTCGTCCGAGAAGCGCCAACGCACTACGGCGCCCTTCGGTCGTGTCTTCTTCGGCGGCTGCTCGAAGTCGAGCCGGCCTGCTTGCGACAGATGGAACATGACGCGCAGGTCGTTGTCGAAATGCAGCGTCACGTACTTGGCCCGCCGGTCGACCCCGACGAGCACGGCGCCGGCGAGGGCTTCCGGTGGCGGCTCGACGGTCTTCAAGCCGGTGAACCCGAGCGGGTCGTAGCCCTCGAACGTGGCGCCCACCAGCCACTCGCCCACGCGCTCCGCGAGCGCCTGCATCTGCGGGGCTTCAGGCATCGACGCATACCCCGCGGTCGGCCGAACGCACGCTCGGGCCTCAGGCCGGCTTCCGGGCGCCCGGCGATTCGGCGTACGTCGTCGCGCCCTGCGTCCACGAGGGGCCGTTGCCCCAGTTGCGGCGGGTTCGCTTGTGACGGAAGTCGGGATCGAACGTCTTGCACGCGTCGACGTACTGCTTGAACGTGGCCGAGCCCTCCGGTAGCGACCAGAAGTCTTCCTCCAACGAGAACTGCCCGTTGCCCGCGTACTGCAGCACCGTCATCCCGGGGAAGTCGATGGGCGGCGCACCCGGATCGGGATGGTCACGACGGTTCTGCATGTACACGACGACGCGGCCGTCGTCGCCGACCATGTGCCATTCGTACGCGGTGTAGATCTCGCCGTACTCGGCCATCGTCGGCTTGATCCACGCCCGCACCGTCTCGCGACCGCGCTTGTCGCCGAGAATGTGCTCGATGTACGTCACGTCCTCGGTGAAGCACGTGTCGCACCACGCATCCCAGTCTTCGTCGACCGCCCCCAGCTGCCAATACGTGCGGAACGCGGCTTCGACTTCGTCGGGAGAGAACGTCATGGCGACAACGCTAGGTCACCCCGTGACGAGGCGCCGGGGCACGACGTCACCCGGCGTACGGGCTACAACGTCGACAGGCCACCGTCGACGGCGAGAATCTGGCCCGTGATGTAGCTGGCGTCGCCACTCAAGAGGAAGACGACCGGTGCCGCGACCTCCCATGCGGTCGCCTGGCGGCCGAGCGGTACCGGGGTGCGCCCCCGGCTCGGACGACCCTGCGTCGCCCGCCGCCCGAGCGGCGTGTCGATCAATCCCGGAGCCACGACATTGGCGCGGATCGCGCGCCGTGCGCCTTCCGACGCCACGTGCCGGCTCAGCCCGGCCAGCGCGGCCTTGGTGGTGTCGTACGCGGGGATGCGGGTGCCCGGCTTCAGGCCCGCGACCGACGAGATGAACACGATGGCGGCGCCGTCGTCGAGCACGGGGAGCGCGGCACGACAGATGAGGAAGTGTGCCCGCACGTTCACGGCGTGCACGGTGTCCCAGTCTTCGATCGTGGTTCCGGTGAGTCCGTGCCCGAGGCCGATGCCGACGTTGCAGACCACGCCGTCGAGGCCGCCGAGCGCCCGCGCCGCTTCTTCGACCACCCGCGTGCATGTGTCCTCGTCGGCGACGTCGCCCGCGATCACCTCCGCGCGCCCGCCGGCGGCCGCGACGAGGCGCGCCGTCTCGGCCGCGGCGTCGCGATCGATGTCGGCGCACGCCACCGCCGCTCCTTCGCGCGCCGCGAGCACCGCGATCGCGCGCCCGTTGCCGACCGGCGCGTCGGGATCGTCCGACTTCCGGGTTCCCGCGCCGACGACCAGGATCCGCCGACCGTCGAGTCGCCCGACGAGACGCTCGGTCATCGGGGCCCGGGCCACGACGTACGCACGCGCGGAGTGTACGTTCTCACGCCATGTCCGCACTCGTGGAGGTCGCGCCGGCGTTCGTGGAGATGGCCCACCGGATCGTGTGGTGCTCCGTCGCCACGGTCGACCACCAGGGCCGGCCGCGTTCTCGCATCCTGCACCCCATGTGGGAGTGGGACGGCGAATCACTCGTCGGTTGGATCGCGACGGGACCGACGCCGACCAAGCGCTCGCATCTCCAACACAGCCCGTACATTTCGTGCAGCTACTGGACCGACATCCACGACACGTGCACCGCCGAGTGCCGCGCGGTGTGGCACTTCGACGACGAGACGCGCACCACCGTGTGGAACAAGTTCGTGAACGCGTCGCCGCCGGTGGGCTACGACCCCTCGATCGTCCCGGCGTGGGACACTCCCACCTCGGAGAGCTTCGCCGTGTTGCGCCTCGAACCGTGGCTCCTGCGCGTGTTCCCCGGTACCGCACTTCTCACCGGCGCCGGCGACATCCTGGTGTGGCAGTCCTGACCGAACCGGCCGCCGGTGGTCGCTAGGCGCGTTTGCGTTTCTCCTCGAGACGCTTGCGGACGACGTCGCGGCGTTCCTGCACCTCTCGGTACGTCAGCGTCTCGACGCCGGGCACGCCCATCGCGGCTCTGATGGCGTCCATGTCGAACTGATTCGCGATCTCGGGGTCGAGACCGAGCTCGGCCGCGAGGCGCGCGCCGTGCCGCAACGCGATCTCGGTGTGGACCTGTTGGATCTCGCCGAGGATGTCGAGGTCGGGCGCGAGGCGCGCGATGGCGCCGTCGAGGAACATCATGTTCTTCACGAACAACATCAGCTCCTTGGGCGCCCGAGCACCGTACGCGAGCAGCTTCTTGGTCAGGTCCTGCAACTCGTGCACCAACTCATCGGCCGAGAGTGCGGTGGGGTCGATCGTGCGGTCGAGGCCGAGGTCGCGAAAGACCAGGTTCATGTCGGTGTCGGGCGGGAACGCGCCGAGGTCGCGCAACGCTCCGAGCTGGCCCATCGTGTCACCGCTCGTCGCGCCGACGAGCAACATCAAAAACGCCATGCGCTTGGTCTCGTCGAGGCGGCCGGTGATCCCGAAGTCCATCAGCACCGTGCGCCCGTCCGGACGGACCATGAGGTTGCCGCCGTGGAGATCGCCGTGGAAGACGCCGTACAACATCGCGCCCTCCATGAACGAGACCAGTCCGGCGTGCAACACCGCTTCGGTGTCGACCCCGGCCGCGTGCATCGCCTGCACGTCGTCCCAAGGGATCCCGTCGAGGCGCTCCATGACGAGCACCCGCCGGGTGACGAGCTCGGGATGCGGACGGGGGACAACGGTCGCGCGCTGTTCGGTCTCCGCGAGCACGGCTGCGATGTCGAGCATGTTCTGAGCTTCGAGCCGGAAGTCGAGCTCTTCGACGATCGTCTCGGCAAACAGTTCGATGAGGGCCGGCGGATTCGCGAGCGCGGCGACGGGAATGCGACCGACCAGATGCGGCGCGAGCCACGACATCGCCTCGATGTCCTCGCGCACCAACCGCGCGATCTGCGGGCGCTGCACCTTGACGACGACGTCCTCGCCGGTGCGCAGCCGGGCCGCGTGCACCTGCGCGATCGAAGCGGCGGCGATCGGGATGCGCTCGAACGAGGAGAACACGTCGTCGAGGGATCGGCCGAGCTCCAGCTCCACGACGCGGCGGACCTGGTCGAACGGCTCAGGGGGGACGCGGTCGCGCAGCAACTTGAACTCCGCGACGAGCTCCTCGGGGAACAGACCCTCGCCCCCGGAGACGATCTGGCCGAGCTTGATGTACGTCGGGCCGAGGTGCCCGAACGCGATGCGCAGCCGCCGGGAGAGGTCGAGGCGTGAGTAGGGCGGACCCTTGCGGCGGGCGCCGACGGCCCAGATCCCGAGCGCGGCACCGACCCGGCCCACCACCAGGGCGAGGCGGCGCAGCGGAGGAAGGCGACCGGTCTCCATCCACCGCGGGTACTCGGCGCGGGCCTGCTCGCGCAGGCGCTCGACGTCGCGCCGCCACGTCATCACGTCGGGATCGACGACCCAGGGTCCGTGGTCGGTGAACGACCCGATCGCGAGATCGGGGGAGAGCGGGTCGTCGACCATGGCGTCAACGTTAGGGGCGCCGGGAGGAAGATCCCTCTCCGGCGCCCCCAACGATCGCTCGGTATTTCCGGTTCAGAACGGTTCGGCGAGCTGCACCTAGCTCAGTCCGCCGCACCGGCCTCCCCAGGGGCCGGGGCCCGCGTGCTGGAACAAGAACAGTGCGAGCTGGTCCTGGTCCGCCGGTGCGGCCGCCGCCGGGTCGACGCCGACGAGGTCGGGACGGCCCGCGGCACGCGCCACGTTGTTCCAGGTCGAGCGCAGGAACTGGTACGCCCCGCGGTACACACCACCGGGACTCACCGCCGCGTATCCCCCGGCGGTGTCCGACTCGTGCGCGCGTGTGCATTTCAAGAACGGGTCCTGTGACGCCGACTGCGCGACCACCACCGGTTGCGGCGGTACGAAGGTCGTAGCCAACCAGGCGCCACCGCCGGGTGCCGCGGCAATCGCGACGACCGGGTGCTGGGCCGCCAGCAGATCGGCCGGCGCCGGAACCGACGGTGCACCGCCGATCCCGACGATGCTCCCGTCCCGACGGGCC
This sequence comes from uncultured Actinomycetes bacterium, assembly GCA_963839575.1. Taxonomy (GTDB): domain Bacteria; phylum Actinomycetota; class Acidimicrobiia; order IMCC26256; family PALSA-610; genus PALSA-610. Next base: position 1,506,792 of record CAWIVQ010000003.1, read on the forward strand.
ACCTCGTAGCCCCTGGCGTTGCGCGGGATCGCGATCGCGCTCGCAAGATGCTGACCGTCGACGGCCGAGCCGTCGAAGTGCGCGTCGCCGAAGGCGAACACACCGCCGTCGGAGCCGAGGAGGACGTAGCCGTAGCCCGAAGGCGTCGGCGCCATCCCGACGATCGGGGCGCCATGGTGGAACGAGGTTGCGGCGCCCTCGAACGCGGCGTCGCCGAAGGCGAACACACCGCCGTCGGAGCCGACCAGCCAGTATCCCTGCCCGGACGGCGTCGACGCGATCGCGACCACCGAAGCCATGTTGGCCGCGACGTTCCCGATGGAGCCGTGGAAGGCGGCGTCACCGAAGGCGAAGACACCGCCGTCGGCGCCGACCAGCCAGTAACCGTGGCCGGAGGGCGTTGCGGCAATGCCGACGATCGGCGCGGCGATCGGGCGATTGGCGACGGAGCCCTCGAAGCGCGCGTCGCCGAAGGCGAAGACTCCACCGTCGGATGCCACGGCCCAGTAGCCGTGACCGCTCGGTGTGGCCGCGATGTCGACCAGGTTTGCGTTGAGGCTCATGCCGGTCGCCGGTCCGTACGAAGGTGCTCCGCCGACCGCGCGCACCGCGTTCGCCTGCGGGTCGTAGATCGTGGCGGGCGAACCACTTGCGCCCGAAAACATCGCGCCGCCGGCGAAGAGCACGGCGAGCGCGGCGCCGATGAGGCCCACCGACGAGAGCGCGGCGCGGCGCGACTCACGCGCCCGGCGCGGCGCGTGAGCGCGGCGCCGTGACGCGGCGGTGACGGCATCGGTATGGAGATGGTCGAGCTCGAGAGCTGCGCTCTCGGGCTGGTTCGGCCTTCCGGCCATGGCTCCTCCTCAGGACGCGCACCGTCCAGGTGCAGGTCGTACGGGGTCTTGCCGGGCAGGATTGCCTCGGCGGACAACGTCGGACCGTAGGAGGAGGCAGCGACGCCAACGGAACCCAACCGGCCGCAGGACTGCCTCGAGTAGTCCTTCTGGACTATGTGGAAAACAGACGAGTTCCTGACCCCGCCCCGGCCGTCGGCGGACTTCCCGTCTACTGCTAGCGCGGCCGCGTCATTTTCGGGCGGACCACACGTCGGTTCGGACAATTACGTACGTAAGGCGCGACCCGCCTCTCCGGGATTTCCGGGTCCGCGGCGGAGCGCGACTGTGGTCGACAATGCGGTCGATGCCTGGAGTGCAGCGCGCGGAGACGACCGTCGGCCCACTCGCGTTCGACGGCCGCACGATCACTCTCGTGACGCGTACGACGGCGGTTCACCTCGGCGACGACGCCCGGGGCGCGCTGCACCTTCGGTCGCGACCGCTCCACGTGGAGGTCCTCAACGTCGATGGGCGGCGTCATGTCGTCCGCATCCGCGACGTCGAGCGCACACTGATCGTCGCGATCGCGCTCGGCGCATTCGCCGGCACCTACGCGCTGCGGTTCGCCCGCAAGGCAACGCGCAACGGCACCCGCACGAGGAAGTAGCCCCCGGAAGGAAGACGACATGACGACATGAGGAGCGCAGACGAGTGAACGAGAACGTCTCGGTCGGAGCCACCAGCGACGAAGAGCACATCCGCGCCACGATGGCGCAGCGGCCTCGACCGGCTGATGAACGTCTCCGCCGACCGGGTCTACGCCGAGCCCGTGCGCGTCGGCGAACGCGTCGTGATCCCGGCCGCGAGCATCGAGTTCTCCGGCGGCTTCGGGTTCGGCGGGGACACCCGGTCGAACGGTGGGGGCGGGGGCGGGGGTTACCAGGCCGGTCGGCCGGTGGCGATCATCGAGGCCGGGCCCGACGGCATCCGGGTGAAGCCCGTCATCGATTTCACCCGGGTCGGCCTGACCCTCGTCGCGGCCGCGATCACCGTCTGGCGCGCATCGCGCCGCTAACGGCTCAGGCGAGCGAGCTCGTCGATCAAGAACACCTCGGACCGGATCAAGCTGCGCCAGTCGGCGAGGTGCAGGCTCTCGTCCTCGCCGTGGATGTTCGAATGCGGGTCGTCGGGACCCATCAACAGCGCGGGGATCCCGCCGAACGCATCGGCGAACGGCCCGACGAACGGGATCGACCCGCCCACGCCCATCAGGACCGGCTCCACGCCGAATCCGGCGTGCAGCGCGCGGCGAGCCGCGTCGAACGCCGGGCCCGTCGGATCGGTCTGCCACGCGGGCACGCCCTCGAGCGCGGTGAAGGTGCACTCGAGTCCCCAGGCGACGTTGGCCTCGACGTGCGCGCGCAGGCGGTCGAGCACCTGTTCGGGTTCTTGGCCCGGACCGAGCCGCATGCTGACCCGCGCCGTCGCCCGGGCGACGATCTGATTCGACGAACCCTTGATGGGGTGCCCGTCGATCCCGATGACCGTGAGGCACGGCCGCAGCCACAACCGCTCGTGCAGCGTGACGTGGGGGTCGCCGACGAGCTGCACGCCGGGTCGTACACCGAGCGCGCGGGCGAAACGGTCGGGCGCGTCGTCGAAACCCGCGATGGGCGCCCGCTCCTTCGCCAGCGGCTCGAGCAGACCGTCGAACGCTCCTTCGAACGCGACGTCGCCGTACTCGTCGACCAGCGACGCGAGGAGCCGCGACATCGCCATCACCGGATCGGGGATCGCGCCGCCCGACATTCCCGAGTGCTGGGGTCCGTCGAGCGCCCGCAGCTCGATGTCGGCCGCGGTCAGGCCGCGCAATGAATACGTGAGCCCGGGGACGCCGACCTGCCAGTTGCCGGCGTCGGCCAGGACCAGCACGTCCGACCGGAGCTCGTCGAGGTGGGAGGTGAGAAACGAGTGCAGGGTCGGCGAACCGATCTCCTCCTCCCCCTCGACGAGGACACGCACGTTGCAGGGGAGCGCGCCGGTGCTCATGAGCCACGCACCGACGGCGTGGGCGTGCGCGACGGCGCCGGCCTTGTCGTCGGCCGAGCCGCGCCCGTAGAGGCGCCCGTCGCGCTCCTCGGGCTCGAACGGGTCACTCGCCCAGTTCTCGACGATCCCGGGGGGCTGGACGTCATGGTGCGCGTACAACAACACGGTCGGCGCGTCCGGTCCGGCATGCAGCCACTCACCGATGACGAACGGCTGCGAGCCCTCGACGCCGGCGGTCCGCACGTTCTCCAGACCGTGCCCCCGCAGGAGCTCGACCGTCGCGTCGGCGCTCGCCCGAACGTCGGCGAAGTGCTGCGGGTCGGCGCTGATGCTCGGGATGCGCACGAGCGCCTCCAACTCGGCGCGCGCCTCGTCGATCACGTCGTCGACAGCGGCGATCGCGGCCGAGACGACGGGCACGACCGATTCGTCACGGGCCATCAGTTCGCCTCCGGTTCGGGCCGCGCCCCGGTGTTCGCGCGGCCGTCGCCGAACGGACTATCACGGTCCTCGACCGCGCCCTTCACGCCCAGGGAACGCAACTTGGGCATGTACTCCCGCGACGAACGCTGGTGGAGGCCGAGCGCCTGCAGTTCGGTGCCGGCGCGCACGCCCGTGCGCATTCCCATCGCCTCGAGTGCTCGGTGGACGGTGCGCTTGTTGAGGGCGAGCAGATCGCCGGGAATCTGCGCGACGCGCTCGGCCACGCGGAGCACCTCGTCTTCGAGCGCAGCCTCCGGGAACGCACGGTTCGCGTAACCGGCCGCGACGGCCTCGATCCCGGTGAGGGAGTCGCCGGTGAGCAGCGCCTCCATCGACCGCCGCCAACCGAGCAGCCACGGCTGCCACGAGAAGTCCGGCGACGACATCGTGCGCACGGGCGGGTACCCGATCGTCGCGTCCTCGGCCACGTAGACGAGATCGCACGCGGCTGCGAGCTCGGAACCGCCGGCCAGGCAGTAGCCGTGCACCTGGGCGATGATCGGCGTCGCCATGTCCATCATCTCGAACCAGCCTTCGACGAGATGGCGGCTCCAGAACCCGTCGCGCATCGCGATCGGGCGCGGCAGAGGATCGTCGGGCTCGGGCGCGAGGTCGTAGCCCGAACAGAACGACGGCCCCGCGCCGCGGATCACGATCACCGACACGTCGTCGTCGCCGTCCGCCCGGCGCAACTCGTCGAACAGGACACGGCGAACGGAGTTGCTCATCGCGTTGCGTTTCGCCGGACGGTTGAGCGTGAGCCGGCGCACCCGCGGACGCGGATCGTCGGCCAGCACCAGGGGGTCGGTCATGGCGAGAAGCTAAAACGAATCACCGAAGCGTGCTTGCAGCCGCTGCATACCCGTGATCCAGCGGTCGTAGTCGGACGCCTTGCGCCGGAAGTACTCCATCACCTGCGGATGCGGAAGGATGAGGAACGTCTCGGCGCCGAGCCCGCGCACGACCGCGTCGGCCACGGTGTCGGGCTCGAGCATGCCGTCGACACCGGCGACGCCCCCGTCGGGGATCCCCATCGTCATCGCGGTGCGTACCGCTTGCGGCGCGAGTACCGACACCTTGATGCCCTGTTCGCCGTAGGTGATCGCGAGCCATTCGGCGAGCGCGAGGGCCGCGTGTTTGGTGACCGAATACGGCGCGCTCCCGATCTGGGTCAGCAACCCCGCGGCGGACGCCGTCTGCAACAGGTAGCCACCGCCGCGCTCGATCATGCGGGGCACCATCACGCGGGCCGCGTAGACGTGCGCCATCACGTTCACCCCGATGCTGCGCGCCCAGATCTCGTCGCTGGCGTCGGCGCCGCCCGGAACCACGATGCCCGCGTTGGAACAGAACAGGTCGATCGGCCCGAAGCGATCCTCAGCCCTGTCGACGAGCGCCGCGGATCTGATCTTCCCGGGTCACGTCACACTGCACGGCCAACCCGTCGCCGACAGTCGCGCGCGCGACCGCCTCGAGCGGCTCGTCGTTGCACATCGGCGACGACGACGCCCCGGGCGCCCTCCGCCGCGAACCGCCGGGCGAGCGCAGCGCCGATGCCGCTCGCGGCGCCCGTCACCACGACGCACTTCCCTTCGAGTCTCATGGTTCCCCGATCGTCGTGATGCTCACGGCTTCATGTTCCCAGGCCGGCCACGTTCTCACGAGGGGGCTTCGTCGTCACCGTCGCGCCCGATGTCGGCGATGCCCAGCACCCGCGTCCGGCCCCCGCCCGGCATGGCGGCCGCGAGCTCGTCGGCGCCCGCCGGATCCACCAGCGCCGCGGCCGAGGGTCCGGACCCCGACAACCACGCCGCGAACGCGCCGGCCGCGAGCGCGGCCTCGATGGCGCACTTGGTGTCGTGCGCCCGGGCCAGCCGCCGGTCCTGGTGCAGCCGGTCTTCGGTGGCGATCCGCAACGCCCCGACGTCGCCGGCCGCGAGCGCCGCGACCAGCAACGCGGCCCGGCCGACGTTGAACGCGGCGTCGGCGAACGGCACCTGGTCGGGCAGGAGGCGGCGCGCGGAGGGGGTCGCCGTCTCCCGTTCGGGGATCCAGACCACGACGGCCAAGTCGCGAGGAAGCGGGATCCGCACCGCTCGACCGCCCGCCACCGCGATCACGCCTCCGAAGAGCGAGGCCGCCACGTTGTCGAAGTGACCTTCGAGCTCGCCCGCGGCACGCAGGATCGCCGGCCGCGCCTCGCGCAACGAGCCCTCCTGCTGCACGCAGGCTGCAACCAGGCCCCCGACGCGCGCCGCACCGGAGAAGCCGAGGCCGCGACCTCCGGGGAACCGGGCCCGGATCGCGATCGGGCCGACGCCGCCTGCTTGGCGAAAAGCCCTTACGCCCGGGTGCGTTTCCGGCGCGGGCGCCTCGGCATCGACGGTCAGCTCGAGGTGCACGTCGAGCGCCAGCGCGACCGCGTCGAACGCCGATCCCAGGTTCGCCGACGACGCGGGAACCCGAACGACCCAGTCATCGCGCGAGCGTCGCGGCATCGCGTCAGCCTGGCACGAAAGAGTGTCGTGCGCGCACTACCGTCGTGGCGTGCGACGTCATTGTGCAAGACCGGGATGCAGCGCGCCGGCAACGGCGACCTTCACGTTCGACACGCGCGACCTCACCGTTTGGCTCGACACGCCCGCCGAGGGCGCGGCACGCGCGGGCGAGTTGTGCGAACGCCACGTGCGTGGGCTCACGCCGCCGCAGGGTTGGCACCTGGAAGACCGGCGCGGGGCTCGTGATCGCGCCGCCGAGCAGCTCGAAGCGACGCTGGACGCGCACAGCCCCATGCTCGCCCGTGCATTCCAGAATGCCGGCGCGGTCTGATCTCTCCACACGGTTGGAGTCGGCCGGTGCCTCGTACGCCATACTCGGGTACCCCTCGGGACACCAACAGCGATCGGCGGACATGCAAGCGGGCGGGATGACGAACGGATTCGTGCCCGGGCGATCGGCCGCCCCCGTGCCGAAGCCCCGGCGTGGGCCGAGGCGGGAAGCCGGGCCCCGGACATGACCACCGGCTCGAACTGGGCCCAACGCTACGGACCCGAACACTCGGCGGCTCTGTGCCCGCCCCGGTTGTGGGACTCCGGCCGCCGCGACCCTGCGCTTTCAGCCCACCCAGCGCGAAGCCTGGCTGGTCGACCTCGACGACGACGCCGTGCGCACCGAGGGCGACCTCTGCGCGCGCCACGCCGCCGGGCTCGTCCTGCCGCGCGGTTGGCAACTCCACAACGACCTCACCGTCGTTCGCGACGCCACGGCGGAGCCGGCCGCGCCGCGCCCGCCGGCCGCGCGGCGCATCGGTGGCACGCGCCCGCCGGCGCCGCACCGCCGTCGAGCGCGGTCGCACTGCCGGGCCTCAGCGCGGTCGCAGATCGTGAACAGCCGAGCGCCGAACCGGTGGCCGAGGTCGTCGACCTCCCCGCCGGCCGCGAGCCCGGGCCCGGGCCCGCGGATCAGCCGCCACAACCGGCTCCGCTCGTCGCCGACGCGTCGCCCGAAGAAAGCGAAGCGTTGGCCGAGACGCTCGACGCGCAGACGCCGTTGCTGCGCCGCGCGTTCAGCAACGTCTGGCTGCCCGACAACGATTCCGTAGCCATCGCTCCAGGAGTCGCGCGCGTCCGTCGCGCCGCGGGCGGACGGGCGCACGTGCGCGGGGACGAGCGCGACCACGAGCGCGATCCCGGCGAGCACGAGCAGCCCGGTGCGCAGGCCGAAGAGCGCCCGACAACGTGCCCACGAGCGGCGGGCCCGCGACCATTCCGAGATAGCCGCACGCGGTGATCCCGCCGATCGCAAGCGCAGGATGGCGCGCCTCGTTGTTGACGTCGGCGAGCAGCAACGGCCACACGACGGAGATGCCGACCGCCGCGGCGGCGAGCCCGGCGGCCGCGATCCCGGCCGTACCGCACAACGCCTCGGTCGCGATGCCGGCCGCGGCCAGCGCCGCGCCGACGAGCACCGCCCGGCGCGTACCCGAAGCGCGCCGATCATCGGGCCGCCGCCGAGGCGCGCCAGGGTCGCCAGGCTCTCGCCGACCACGTACGCGCTCGACGCCCGCGAACACCCCGAGCCCGAGGTGGCCGCGTAGGTAGAGGATTCCCCACGTTCGCGATCCCGCCTTCGACCATCGCCGAAGCGCGCGAACACCGAGCGCGAGCACGAGAGTCCCTCGTGGCGCAGGCCGACGAGCGCGCGCCACATCGACGGATGGTCGAACCGCTCGGGCTCGGGGAGCCGCGTCCGGCGGGTCACGATGCCGGTCGCGATGCCGACGATCGCGATCCCGACCCACACCACGCGCCACGAGGCGCCGAGCCGCAGCGCGACGCCCGTGACGGCCGCGCCCGCCACGCAACCGCCGTTGAACAGACCGTGGAAGCGCACGAGCCGGCCCGCGTCGTGGGAGAGCGCGTCGGCGGCGACGATGTTCATCACCACGTCGACGAGGCCACCGGCCGCCATCGCCAACGACCAGCGCGGGCACGAACAACACGAGCCTGCGGCGCCGCGGCCTCGAGGCCGAGCAGCGCACCCCACACGACGAGCGCGAGCGTCAGCGATCGGCCCGCGCCGAAGCGGTCGGTCGACCGCGCCCCCGATCGCGGCGACCGCGGTCGCGGCGATGATCCCGGCCGCGAGCAGCACGCCGAGGCCGGCGTCGGTGAGATGGAAGGTGCGCTCGATGTCGACCGTCGCGACCGCCCATCCGCCCGCGAAGGTGCCGAAGACGAAGAACGCGACGGCGACGGGCCGGAGCGAGACCGGCTGTTGTGCAGCCGGTCGCAGCGAGGTTGACACGTTGCAGTCTGGCACGGGCGTGCACGAGGCACCCCGTGGGATTCGCGTCAGCGCGCCGACCCACGATCGTCACGGGCGCGTGACCGGAGCGCGCGCCGCGATGTCTATCGTCGATATCGGCAGTTTCGATCTCTAGGGTTCCGCCGCACACGATCAGTGTCGACCGCGTGCGGGTCAGGACCGAGAGAGATCGGGCAGCGTGCCCATGCACGCTGTTGCACGGCGGGAGAAAAGCCCGGGAGGTCTGCCGACCTCGGGGCGACGCGCGTGCCGGGGTCCGTTCCGGAGGAGGAACGACATGACCCCACCGCCGACCGCTCCCGAACCGCTCTACGAGGCGACGATCGCCGCGGGCGGGTACTGGACGCGCACACTCGACCGCCGGCAACGCCTGCGGATCGTCGACGACAACGGCCGCCAGTCGTGCTCGCTGCTCGCCTTCAACGCCGACCAGACGAGCGAACGCTTCAACGCCCCCGACACGGTCAAGATCCAGAACCAGATCTTCCTCACGACCGGCCGCGTCCTGTTCTCCGATCTGGGTCGCGTCCTGTTCTCGATCGTCGACGACACGAGCGGTCATCACGATGCGCTCTCGGGCTTCGGCGACGCCGCGGTCGACGAGCGCCGCTACGGCTCGGGCACCTACCGCGATCTCCACAACGAGTTCCATCGCAACGCGCGCGACAACTTCGTGATGGCCCTCGGTCGGCACGGCCTCGGGCGCCGCGACCTCGTGATGAGCTTCAACCCCTTCGCCCGCGTCCGCGTCGCACCCGAAGGCGCCTTGGAATGGGAGCCGGGCGTAGGGGCCGCGGGCGCGGCGATCGAGTTGCGGGCCGAGATGCGCGTCCTGGTCGCGATCTCCGCCACACCGCACGTGCTCGACCCGCACCCGAGCTACGAGCCGGGTCCCCTGTCGGTGCAGATCCTCCCGGCCCGCGCGCCCGGGCCCGACGACGCGTGCCGGACCTGTTCCGACGAGGCCCGGCGCGGATTCGAGAACACCGACGACTACTGGACCCAGGTGACACGATGACGCTGCTGGAATCGCCGCTCGATCCGGCCACTGCGATACACGACGACGTGCAGCTGCCCGGAGAAGCGTGGACACGCGTCGTCAGAGCCGGCCAGCGACTGCGCATCGTCGACCTCGAAGGTACGCAGGCGGTCGACACGCTCTGTTACGACGCGCACGACTACGAGAACCGCTACAGCGCGGCCAACACGATCCGCGCCCAGCGAAATCTGTTCCTGTCGACGGGATCGACACTCCTGAGCGTCGACGGCGACGCGCTCGGCGACGATCGTCGCCGACACCTGCGGGCGCCACGACACCGTCGGCGGCGCGTGCAGCGCCGAGTCGAACACATGCCGGTTCGGTCACCACACGCGCTCCATGCACAACTGCCGCGACAACTTCCTGATCGGTCTCGCCCGCCACGGGCTCACCAAGCGCGATCTCGCGCCGAACATCAACTTCTTCATGAACGTGCCGGTGACCGCCGATGGCCTCCTCGACATCGTCGACGGCATCTCCGCGCCCGGGAACTACGTGGAACTGCAGGCCGAGCGGGACGTGTTGTTCGTGGTGTCGAACTGCCCGCAACTCAACAACCCCTGCAACGGCTGGAACCCGACACCCGTCCGAATGCTCGTCTGGGCCGCCGGAGCCGGGACCACGTGACGGTGCGGAAGGTGCTCGTCGCGAACCGGGGCGAGATCGCCGTACGGATACTGCGCACACTGCGCCGCCTCGGCATCGCGTCGGTGGCGGTGTACTCCGACGCGGATCGCCATGCGCCCCACGTCGCGCTCGCCGACGACGCCGTGCACCTCGGTGCCGCGCCGGCGCGGCACAGCTATCTCGATCCCGACCGCCTGCTCGCGGCCGTGGCGCGCACCGGCGCCGACGCGGTCCACCCGGGCTACGGCTTCTTGTCGGAGGACGCGGCATTCGCCCGCGCGTGCGAAGCCGCCGGCGCGCAGTGGGTCGGGCCCACGCCGGAGAACCTCGAAGCCTTCGCCCGAAAGGACGCGGCGCGCGCACTGGCACGCGCCGCCGGAGTCCCGTTGCTCGCCGGCAGCGATGCGCTGCGTGATCGCGACGACGCGCTCGCAGCGGCGGACGGCATCGGATATCCGGTGATGTTGAAGAGCCGGTCCGGCGGCGGAGGCATCGGGATGCGCCGCTGCGACGGTCCCGACGACCTCGCCGACGCCTACGAGACGGTCACCCGGCTCGCGCGTGGCCACTTCGGCGACGACGTGTGCTTCCTCGAACGCTTCGTCGCCACGGCCCGCCACGTCGAGGTCCAGATCTTCGGTGACGGTCGCGGCGAGGTGATCAGCCTCGGTGAGCGTGACTGCTCGTTGCAGCGCCGCAACCAGAAGGTGATCGAGGAGACACCCGCGCCGAACCTGCCGGCGGCCACGCGCGACGCGCTGGTGCGTTCCGCGATCGCCCTGACCGCCGCGGTCGGGTACCGCTCGGCCGGAACGGTGGAGTTCGTCGTCGACGCCGTAACCGGGGAGCACGCGTTCCTCGAGGTGAACACCCGACTGCAGGTGGAGCATCCCGTCACCGAGATGGTGACGGGCGTCGACCTGGTCGAGTGGATGGTCCGCCTCGCGCGCGGTGACCTGCCACCGCTCGCCGACCTCGCCGCGGCCACGACGGCGCGCGGCGCCGCCATCGAGGCGCGCGTGTACGCCGAAGATCCCGCACACGACTACCGGCCGAGCGCGGGAACCGTGACCGAGTGGACCGCTCCCGCCGGCGCGCGGGTCGACACCTGGCTGACCCTCGGGACCGAGGTCACGTCGTACTACGACCCACTGCTCGCCAAGATCGTCGTGCACGCCGACGACCGCGCCGGCGCCCTCGACCGGCTCGCGGCGGCGCTGGACGAGACGCGCGTCGGCGGTATCGCCACCAACCTCGCGCTCCTGCGCGCCGCGGCAACCGACGACCGGTTCCGGTCGGGCGCGGTGACGACGGGGCTGCTCGACGCGGTCGAGCGCGAAGTGCACGGCGAGATCGTCGAGGTGATCGTGCCCGGCGCGCAGACGACCGTCCAGGACTGGCCCGGTCGACTGGGCTACTGGGACGTGGGTGTGCCACCCTCGGGACCGATGGACGACCTCGCGTTCCGGTACGCGAACCGCCTCGTCGGGAACCGCTCCGACGCCGCCGCACTCGAGTGCACGATGACCGGACCGACACTGCGCTTCTCGGCCGACACGACCATCGCACTCACCGGCGCCGACATGGAGGCCGACCTCGACGGCTCGCCCGTGCCGTGGTGGACGGCCTTCGACGTCGGCGCGGGCCAGGTGCTGCGCCTCGGTCCGGTGCGCGGCGCCGGCGCGCGTACGTACCTGGCCGTGCGGGGCGGGTTCGACGTTCCGGCCTATCTCGGCTCCCGTTCGACCTTCATCCTCGGCCGCTTCGGCGGTCACGCCGGCCGCGCCCTCGTCGCCGGCGACATGCTCCACGTCGGCGCGGCCGTCGACGAGACCACGATCACACGCGGGCCCGTCGAGAGCGGAGGCGTCACCGGCCGCCGGGTGTCGACCGCGGCGATCCCCGCCTACGCCGCCGTCTGGGAGATCTGTGTGCTGGCGGGGCCGCATGCCGCGCCCGACTTCTTCACGCCCGACGACATCACGATGCTGCACGCGACCGACTGGGAGGTGCACCACCACTCCGATCGCACCGGTGTGCGCCTCGTCGGCCCTGCGCCCGAATGGGCGCGCGCCGACGGCGGCGAGGCCGGGCTGCATCCCTCGAACATCCACGACAACGAGTACACGATCGGGACGATCGACTTCACCGGCGACATGCCGATCGTGCTCGGACCCGATGGTCCGAGCCTCGGCGGTTTCGTGTGCCCCGCGACGGTCGCCACGGCCGACCGCTGGAAGCTCGGGCAGTTGCGGGCCGGCGACCGCGTACGGCTGCGCGCGATCGACCACGACGACGCGCTCGCGCGCATCGCGCGTCACGACCGCGACATCGAATCGCTCGGCGGAGCCGCTCGCGGGCGGGCGGGCGTACCCGCGCCGACGCCGACGGCGCCCGGCGAGACCCGCCCGCCGGGCGCCGTACTGCACTTCGATCCGGCCGACGCGACCCGCCCCGCGCTGACCATCCGCCGCGCCGGCGACGCGCACGTCCTGGTGGAGTTCGGTCCGAACGTGCTCGACCTCGACCTGCGCGTGCGCGTCCACGCGCTGCACGAAGCACTCGCCCAGGGCGCTATCGACGGCGTCGCCGAGCTCGCGCCCGGTATCCGTTCGCTGCAACTGCGGTACGACCCGAACGTCATCGGACTCGACGCGCTGTTGGAGAACATCGTCGACGCGGAGACGCGGATCCCGCCTCTCGACCAGATCGAGATCCCGTCGCGGGTCGTACATCTGCCGCTCGCATGGAACGACAGCCAGACCCGGCTCGCGATCGATCGATACGAGCGCACCGTGCGCGCGGACGCGCCCTGGTGCCCGAGCAACCTCGAGTTCATCCGCCGCATCAACGGGCTCGATTCGATCGACGAGGTGCAGCGCATCGTGTTCGACGCGAGCTATCTCGTGCTCGGCCTGGGCGACGTGTATCTCGGCGCGCCCGTCGCCACCCCGGTCGACCCGCGCCATCGGCTGGTCACGACCAAATACAACCCCGCGCGCACGTGGACACCCGAGAACACGGTCGGGATCGGCGGCGCGTACCTCTGCGTCTACGGCATGGAAGGACCGGGCGGATACCAGTTCGTCGGGCGCACGGTGCAGGTCTGGAACCGCTGGCATTCACCACCCGGCTTCGAGCCCGGACGACCGTGGTTGCTCCGCTTCTTCGACCAGTTGCGTTTCCACCCCGTCACCGAGGAGGAACTCCTCGAACAACGCGATGCAATCGCGCACGGCGCGGGTGGAATCGAGATCGAGCCGACCGTGTTCCGGCTCGCCGACTACCACGCGTTCCTCGCCGAGCACGCGGCCGAGATCGAGACCTTCCGCTCCCGACGCGACGAAGCCTTCGCGCAGGAGCGCGCGCGGTGGAAGCGCCTCGGAGTCGCGGAGTACGTCGGCGCCGTCGCCGACCCGGAGCCCGTCGGTGACGAACCGCCGCTGGCGGCGGGCGAGGTCGCGATCGCGGCGCCGGTGCAGGGAACGTTGTGGCGGATACTGGTCGAGCCGGGCGACGAGGTCGGGTCGGGCGCCGTCGTCGCGATCGTCGAGGCGATGAAGACGGAGGTCTCGGTCAGCGCCGCGAGCGCGGGACGGGTCCGAGCCGTCCGGTGCGCGGAAGGCGACCTCGTGCGCGCCGGTCAGACTCTGGTGGTGCTCGGATGACCCTGGAACAGCACGACAACGAGCGAAGTGCCCGTCCCGACCGCGTGCACGCGGCGCTCGAGCGGCTGCGCGCCATCGACGACGACGCGATCCTCGTCTCCGTCGTCGACGACCGGGCGAGCGGGTCACGCGTGCGTCGCGCCTCGCCGCCGAGGGCCCGCGCGACCGGTCGCTTTGGGGCATGCCGACGCTCGTGAAGGACAACATCGCGCTCGCGGGCGTACCGACGAGCGCGGCGTGTCCGAAATACGCGCCCACCGCGGCGACGGTATCCGCCGCGGTCGTCGAACGCCTCGAGGACGCGGGCGCGGTGGTGCTCGGGACGACCAACATGGATCAGTTCGCAACGGGTCTCGTCGGCACCCGTTCCCCGCACGGGATCCCCCGCAATCCGGTGGCGCCGGGCCGGATTCCCGGTGGATCGAGCTCGGGTTCGGCCGTCGCGGTCGCGCGCGGCCTCGTGCCGTTCGCGCTCGGCACCGACACCGCCGGATCGGGACGCGTGCCCGCCGCGTGCACGAACACGGTCGGGCTCAAACCGACACGCGGGCTGGTGAGCACGCGCGGCGTCGTGCCGGCCGTTCCCGGAATCGACTGCGTCTCGATCCACGCGCTCACCGTCGCCGACGCGTTCCGCGTGCTCACCGTCGATCAGCGGATTCGATCCGCTCGATCCGTGGTCGAAGCGGATGCCGCCCTGGCGGGGGCCCGACCGCAACCTGCCGATCGTGGGCTGGATACCCGACGCGACGATCAACGCCGAGTGCGAGGACGCGGTGGCGCACGCGTACTGCGATACGCGCACGATCGTCGCCGGGCTCGCGGGCTCCCAGGGCATCGACGTCGACCCCGCGCCGTTCTTCGCGGCCGGCGCGCTGCTCTACGGACCGTGGGTCGCGGCTCGCTACGCCGGGTTCGGCGCGTTCGTCGACGCCCATCCCGACGCGGTCGAACCGGTCGTCGCTCAGGTAGTTCGCGCGGGCCGAAGCGTCACCGGCGCCGAGGTGTTCGCGGCCGAGAGCGCCCTGGCCGCGCTGCAACGCCGTGTCGACGAGGTGTTCGCCGCCGTCGACGTCATCGTGGTGCCGACCATCGCGTTCTTCCCGACCCTCGACGAGGTCGCGGCTGATCCGATCGGTGTGAACGCGCGCCTCTCCCGCTTCACTGATTTCGTCAACATGCTCGACCTCTGCGCGGTCGCGGTCCCGGGCGCGACGCGCGCCGACGGGCTGCCCTTCGGCGTCACCGTCATCGGACCGGCCGCGACCGATCCCCTCGTGGCCGACGTCGCGGCGCGGCTCCACGCCCAAGTGGGAGGAACGCTCGGCGCGACGGCCATCCCCGTACCCGCCGACCCCTGGCCGGTCGGGCCGCCCGGCCTCGGCGGCAACGCACGCGTGGCCGTCGTCGGCGCGCACCTCCGCGGGCTGCCGCTCCATCACGAGCTCACGGCGCTCGGCGCGCGCCTCGAGTCCGTGACCCGAACGGCATCGAGCTACCGCCTCTACGCGCTGTCGGGAACGGTGCCGCCCAAGCCCGGGCTCGTCCGAGTGGAGCGCCGCGGCGCTGCGATCGAGGTCGAGGTCTACACGCTGGGCGAAGCGGAGCTCGGCCGCTTCCTCGCCGGGGTCGCGGCGCCCCTCGCGATCGGGCCGGTCGAGCTCGAGGATGGTTCGACCGTCCCGGGCTTCCTCGCCGCGGCCGGGGCCCTCGACTCTGCCATCGACATCACCCACCATGGGGGGTGGCGCACCTACATGGACAGCCGGAGGACCGGATGAAGGTTGCAGACAGTGACTGGTTCGCGCGCGAGCGGGTGAGTGAGGCGATCTGGCGGCTCTGGGAGCCGTTCGCCGATCCGTTCGCGCGCTGCAACATCTGGTTCGTACGCGGACGCGACCAGGCGCTGTTGGTCGACACCGGACTCGGCGTCGCGAGCCTTCACGACGCTGCACGCGATCTCTTCGAGCAGCCGACACTCGCACTCGCGACCCACTACCACTTCGACCACACGGGATCGCTGCACGAGTTCGGCGAGCGGCTCGCACACAAGGCCGGCGTGCCATACCTCGCGACGCCCGGTGCAATCGGTGGCGCGCTCCGTCGCGACGCGTTCCCCCGAAGATCCTCGACATGTACGTCGCGGCCGGTTACGAGATCCCCGACGACCTCCTCGACGCCCTGCCCGAGCCCGACTTCGATCCGGCCGCGTACGTCGTACAGAGCTGCACACCGACGCGCGTGCTGGAAGACGGCGACACGATCGATCTCGGTGACCGCTCGTTCGAGGTCATGCACCTTCCCGGCCACTCGCCCGACTCCATCGGCCTGTGGGACGCCGCCTCGGGGACCTTGTTCTCGGGCGACGCGGTGTACGACGGCCCGCTCCTCGACGGCAATCCCGACTCGGATGTCGAGACCTACGTCGCCACCATGGAGCGCCTCCGCGCCCTGCCCGTCGAGGTCGTGCACGGCGGTCACGAGCCCAGCTTCGACCGGCGCCGGCTGGTCGAGTTGTGCGATGCCTACATCGCGGGCGTCAGGTCTCGATAGGACAGCCGACACACCTGCGAAATCTCACTGCCCCCAGCGGCGAAACCTGACACCTTTACCGTCGGACCATGGACACCAGCTTCTTGCTCTCACCCTCGGCGTACTTCGACGCCGACTGGTTCGCTCGCGAGCAGGAACGTCTGTTCGCGCGCTCGTGGCACCTCGCCGCGGCGAGCTACGAGCTCGCCGAGCCGGGCGACTTCGTCACGATCGACGCCGGTTTCGATCCACTCGTGGTGATCCGCGGCCTCGACGGCGCGCTCCGCGCGTTCCACGATTTCTGCCCGCACCGCGGGATCAAGCTGCTCGAGGACAGCGGGAACACGCGCACCGGCATCGTGTGCCCGTACCACTCGTGGAACTTCGCGCTCGACGGCACACTGCGCAACGTCCCGCAACCGGAGGAATTCGACTCCACCGCGCTGGAAGGCTGCGCGCTCATCTCCGCGTCGGTCGGCGAATGGGGCGGCATGGTCTTCGTCAACGCGCAGGGCGGCGCCGACTTCGCCTCGTGGTTGCAGGGGTTTCCGGATCACATCGGGAGCTACCGGCCGGAGCGGCTGAGCGAGGTCGTACGCGTGCAGTTCGACGCTCGCTGCAACTGGAAGCTCTTCGTCGAGAACCACGTCGACGTCTACCACCTCTGGTACCTGCACGCGCGCTCGCTCAGCGCGTATGACCACCAGCGGTTCGAGTGGGAAGCGATCGGCCCGCACTGGGTCAGCTACGAGCCCGCGAAGGCCGGCGTCGAACGGCGGCGTCCGCATGTGGGCAGTACACCGATCGCCGGCCTCGAACCGCGCGACCGGATCGGCATCGGCGCGCACATGTTGTTCCCCAACACGTTGTTCGCGACGGAGTCGGAGTTCTTCATGAGCTACGTCGCGAAGCCGCTCGCGGCCGATCGGAGCGTGATCGACGTTCGCATCCGCGCCGAACCGAGCGCCGACACCGAGATGCTCGTCGCGGCGGCGAAGGAATTCATGCTCGAAGACGTCACCGCGTGCGAGGGAATCCAGGCCACGATCCGCTCGAGCCGGTTCCGGGTGGGACCGCTGGCGCAGAACCACGAGCGTCCGATCACGTTGTTCCATCAACAGCTCTTGACGGCGATCGACGCGTGATGACGCTCGCGCCGCAGTTCGTCGGCGCGTGGCAGCGCCGGTCGATCGCGATCGACGGCGGCGCGCACCACGAGCCCGCACGCGTGCTCTGGTTGCAGGCCGGCGACGCGTTCGCCGACCTGCGGATCCCCCGAGCGCCCGCAGATCGGTCCGATGCCTTCGCCGGGATCACGACCTACGAGGAGCCCGCGCTCACCTGGCACCACACACTCGATTGGAACGGCGGCTTCGCGGGATACGACTGCGGCGTCGTCGAATGCCACGACGAGGAGATGATCGAACGCGGCGAGTTCCGGCGCGACGACGGGTGCCACGCGTACGAGGAGATCTGGCAGCGCATCGACCCCGGTACGGTCGGCGCCGTGCTCACCGCGACCCACGCCATGATCGTCCGCGTCGGCCGGCACTGCCTCGCGATGCGCGACCGGCGCCGGGCCGGCGGCCAGTTCGACGTGCGGCACGCGCAGCTGTCCGGCGTCGAGTGGGACGACGTGACCGTGATCGGTGACGGCGGGGAGCTTCCACGCCCGCCGGTCGTGGTGCCGAGCGCGTGGGCAGTCGGCCGCGACGTCGTGCTCGACGGCTCGCCGTGGCGCGTCGCCGAGCAGTGGGGCGAGTTGTAGTTCCGAAGGTCGACGTTCGCCCGGTTCCGATGCTGCACTCACAGAGCCCTGGTGGCACAAGTGTCCCAGAGAGCGGTGCCATTATGAGCCCGTGTTGAGGCGCTTGGTGACGTGGATGAGTGCCGTCGCGACTCGGCGGACAGACCCGAGCTCGAGCGGCCGTTCGGAGGCGATGGCGTGAGATTGTGGACCCCGGATAGGCCGGTCCGGACCTCGACGCCCGACGAGACCGGACAAGAGTTCGGCGACGTGGGTGAGAGCGGCAGTTCCAGCTCCGGCGCATCGATCCTGCTCGTCGCGTTAGCGGTGCTGCTGGTGGGTGCAGCACTCGCCGCCTATGCCCGGTACCTGTCGCCCTACCGGCCTGGCGTGACCACTCCGTTGGGATTCAACGGCTTCTACGATCAGAGCGAGTACCTCAAGACGGCGAAGATCTTGTCGCATTTCCATCTGCCGTCGAGACCGGATCAGTATCGCTTCGGCCTCGGGTATCCGATTATCGGCGTTCCGTTTCTGTGGATGGGATTCCACGTCGATCCCTTCGCTCCCGTCGACGTGATCACCTACGGAGCAACAGCCGCATTGACCTTCGTGTTGGGCACACGATTACCGATGCTCAGGACTCAACCGGCGCGGATTGCGGCCGGTCTGGCGGCAGCCGCGATCGCGACCGTCGCAAGTCCCCTCCTCGAGTTGAACACAAGCCCGATCAACACAAGCATCACGGTCCCGCTGACCTTGCTTGTGCTCGTGATCGCGACCTCAGCGCATGAAGTGTCCTACCGACGGGCAATCGGGATTGGCGTCGCGTTGGGATGGATCTTCGCGGCGCGCTATGCCGACATAGCGTTTGCCGGTACGCCGATCATCGCGCTACTGATTCTGCGGACACGACCGGAACGTAGGCGCCTGGTCCTCGGCGGCGGCGCCGCCCTCTCGGTCATCGTCGCGCTCGTGCTCTTCACTCATCTCCGCGCGTTCGGGAACCCATTCATCACGCCGTACCACTATCACCTTCGCCCGGGCGGCACGAATGATCAATCGCTTGCCCAGTTTCATCTCCCGAAAGTGCCGACGAACTTTCTGGGCACGTTCGTGACCGGGACACTCAACGGAAAGCGACTTCCCCGCGATCCGATCCTTCGGCAGTTCCCGCTCCTCTGGCTCGCACCAGTTGGCGCGATCGTCGTCGCGAGACAGCGTTTTCGGGATCGTGGATTGTGGGCAACGATGATGGTCACGAGTGTTGTCGCGAGCGTCTTCTATCTCGCCTTCGTCGCGGGCGGCCCCGACGATCTCCTGTTCTCGAATCCTCGCTACTGGGCTGCGTGGTATCCCCTCTGGTCCGTGTTGATCGTCGCGTGTGCGGTGGCAGCCATAAATCGTCTCACCCCTATCGCGTTCGACGATATCTGAGGACGAGTTGAACCATCACTCGTCGCGCTCCCACCCGCGGCCCACACATGACTGCCGATCTCGCGCACCATCGCGACTCGTCGACCCGAGCAGAACGCGCGCCAAACTCGTGTCCGCGGTCGAGGTCGGGGCGACCACGCGTTCTGTGTGGTCTGGTCTGGTGGCAGAACGCGCCCCGACCGGGCAAAATGCGCTCGCTCACGTTCTTCGCAGCAGTGACCGTCGTGGTGCTCGTCACGCGTAGCGCCGAGCGAGCATCGTTCCCTGCGGGCGCGTCCCGGGATCAGTACGTGTGTGAACGTCAGTTACCTCGAACCCAGCCTGCTCGACTCGTGAGGCAAGCACACCGACGGGCCAGAAGTAGGCAGTCGTCACGGCGTGGCCGAAGGGCACGAGTTCAGGTCCCTCGAAGAAGCCGATGGCCAGACCGCCGCCGGGTCGTATGCACCGCGCAAACTCGGTCAGCGGCACGCCGATCTGGTCTGGGCTCGTGTGGATCAGTGAGAACCAGGCAAGCACTCCTCCCAAGCTCGCACTCTCGACGCCGAGCCGGTCGGCACGACCGATTCGGTAGGTGACGCCGGGATGTTGCCGACGAGCGTGGTCGATGAACTCCGGCACGGGATCTACGCCTTCGACGGCCAAGCCCCGCTCTGACAGGTAGCTCGTCCACTGGCCCGGACCGCAGCCAATGTCGATGATGCGTCCGTCGACGCCCTGCGCCCACGCAAGCAGGTGTTCGCGGTCGAACTCGGCTGCGGTTTCGATGCTGCCGAACAAGCTGATGTACTCCGCCGACCGCTTCGCGTAAGCCTCTGGAACCTGTGTGCCGGCCACGCGGCGATCCTATGGATCGACGTGTGGAGTGAGCCCTCCCTACAACCACGTTTCCGGCGACAATCGGGTACTCGCCGCGGCAGCGCGCGATCGGGCAGTATGCGCTCGGTACCTTCAATCGGTTACGTCATTGCCCGGGGGTGCATACGTGGGTGCTTCGGGACCAGCCCTGTTCTCTGACGACGTCGCCGCGGACGTCCGTGGCGTATATCGGGAGCTGTTGGAGGATGGCGTAGATGACAACGAGGCGATCGAACGCGTCCTCGGGCAGTTCTCCGACGCGCTGACCGACCGGGATGACGGGCCGGTCGTGATCTTCGCCCTCGCGGTCACGGCATCCAAGCTTGGGCGACTGGGCCCTGCACTGCGTGCCCGGGCGCTTGCGCTCCTTGACGCAGGACGTGGTGTCGAGCAATGGGAGGAAGAGGCCCCGAAGCTGTTACGTCAGCGACAGGAGTCGCTTCGCAAGGTTCGTGATCAGCTCACGGGTCCCCAGCCGCGCCGCAAACCGGTTCGGCCGCCAAGCCGTCACGTCACGACTCTGCAACCCGGGGATCTTCTCGCGCTGGAGTTGCGCGAGGGCGACTACACGGCGTTACGCGTCCTGCGCGTTCAGGAGTCGCGCTACGGCCTTGACCCGCTCGTGCAGATCCTCGACTGGCGCGGAGCCAATATGCCGGTCGTCCCCGACGTAGCGAACGTGCCAGACCTGGCACCTCGGCCGATCGTCGACGGCGAGCGCAATGGCTGGTGGTCTACGTCGTCTTGGCTGATAGGCAGGCGAGGCCACGACTATTCCGACGTCGGTTTCGTGAAGATCGGAACGACTGAGACCCGGCCTGGCGACAAGGACGCGCAGTCGAATCACTACCCATCGTGGGATGTCTTAGCGAAGTTCATGCAAACCTGGGCGGCGAACGAATCGAGTGCATGAATGCCGATCTCGCGCACCCAACCGGCGCGCACTGCCGAGCAGAACGCTCGTCCATAACGTGCGGACACCCGCGATCCGTTACGAGTCTTCTGTGCGTCCCGTGTCACTGAGGTGAACGCGCCCGGAGCGGGCACTCAGGTCGTGATGCGACGATGCACCCGGCCCAAGCATCTCCCGTGATCCTGCACCGTGACGGCACGGTCGTGGGCGGGACGAACGATGACGAGCCGGATAACTGTCCCTGGTCGCGAGCCACGGCATCAGGGCGACCGGAATGGGTGTGTCGAGTGGTTCGGCGGCTGCAACTACTGCGGCGTTCTAGTTCCGGCAACCGTCGCCGTCATCGCGGCATGATCACCGCCCGTTCGCATGACCGTCCCGAAGCGGGCATCCTGTGCACTGTGCGTCCGTTCTCAGCGTGCCGCCTCCCGCATGACGAACGCAGACATCGAGAGACGAGGCTGCACGCGTGACGCGACGTCACCAACGATCTTCGTCCGCGTTGCGGGTAGCCGTGAACGTGATGCGTGAGCAGTCGGCCGAACGGGTTGGCTTGGCTGCGTCAGGGGCCGCGTTCTGGTTGGTCGTCTCGGCTTTTCCGACTGCGATCGCCGCCGTGAGCCTGTATGGATTGTTTGTCAGTCCCGAGCGAGTGGCGACGGATCTCGGTAGCCTCGTGAACAGCGTTCCCGGGTCGCTCGGGTCGCTGCTGACCGAGCAGTTGCGACGCGTGGCGGCAACCGCCGATGCGGGTCTGTCCTTCGGTTTTCTCGTCTCGTTGGTCCTCGCCCTGTGGAGCGCATCAGCGGGTGTCAACCAACTCGACAATGCGATCCGCGTCGCGTATGGACTGTCGCCACTGCGGTACGTCGAGGCTCGTGGCCGTGCGTTCGGCGGAGCGCTTGGCGTCGTGGTGCTGCTCGGGTTGAGCGCGGTGGCACTCCCCGTCGTGTTGGCGCGGCTCTCCGCCGTCGTGACGGTTCTCGGCATCCCCGCCGCGTTCGCGGTGCTCACCGTCGGTGTCGGCGCGTGGTACCGGTTCGCAATCGGCACTCGCGTCGGCGCGCGAGCGTTGTTGCCCGGGGCGCTGACGGCGGCGTTCGGCGTGGTCGTGGTCACGGCCGGGTTTGGCGCGTTTGTAGCTACTTCGACGAGGTACACCGCCGTCTACGGGGTGTACGCCGGTGCCGTCATCGGCATGCTCGCCGTTTACCTCGGCGTCTACGTCGTGTTACTGGGCGCCGTGCTCAACCGCCAACTGAGCGACATGCGACACGACGAGGATGCGTCCGTCTAGCTTGGCCGCGCCCGCTCGGGTCGGGCGCCGGCGGGCCTGCGCCTGTGTGGTCCATCGCTCCCGGAGAATCCGGATTCGGGATACGCCATCTAACGGGGCCGACTCTTCACATGACGGGTCGTCGCTCCAGTGCCATACTCGCGTAGCCATTTGCTCCGGGGTGACAATGAGCGACCAGGAAGAAGGCGCCGGACAGCGGGCTGCGCCTGAAGTTGATCGTCAGCGTCATCGCGATCGTCCTGCTCGTGATCTTCTGGTCACAGAACCGTGTTCGCGTAAAGGTCACGTTCTGGATCGCGGACGCGACCGTCCGGCTCTGGATCGCGCTGTTGGTTGCCAGCCTCGTTGGATTCATCGCCGGGTTCTTCGCCCACGGCCGACGCAGCTGAACTCGAGGTCGAACGCTCCTACGCCGAGCCCGTTCCGGAAGCTACGCAAACGCTGCGTGACGCGGCGCTCGCTACCCGGTTGGCCCGAGGACGATGCCGAGCGCGGTCGCCACGGCAGTCAGATCGTGCTCGGCGCCGGCCCGACCGACGAGCTGCACCCCGACCGGGAAGCCCTCGGCGTCGAGACCCGCGGGAACGGCGAGAGCGGGCAGGCCGAGCAGGCTGATCGAGCGCGAGGGCGCCAGGATCTGCAGGGCGTCGACCGACTCGACCCGACCGTCGATCTCGATGCTCGACGCGTCGAGGGCGAGCACCCCGACCCGGGCCACCGCCAACACGAGGAGCGGTGTCACCTCGAGCACGGCTGCGACTGCCCGCGTGACGGCGGCGAACGCGGCGTCGACCTGTGCCGGAATCGGAGGTGTCGACAACAGGCGGGCGATGTGCGCAGTGAGCTCGTCGTCGCGCCCGGCGACCAGGGCGCGCAGGTCGGCATAGTCGTCGGTGGCGCGCCACGTGCCGAACAGCGCCGCCGCGTCGACGAACGGCGCCGCATCGACGTCGACAACATCGAATCCGGCGTCGGCCAGGGCGCTCGCCGTCGCGTCGACGGCGCCTTCGACCGCGGCCGTGCAACTCCAGCCGCCGCGCACCACACCCACACGACGGCTCGCGCCGCGCTCGGTGTTCGGCGCCGGTGCCCGGGAGATGACGTCGAACACCAAGTCGACGTCGCGCGGGGTGCGTGCCAACGGGCCCAGCGTCTGGAAGCGCTGCCGCGGCGTGCCGGGCCCGGGCTCGGGGACATGGCCCGAGGTAGGTACCGTCAGATAGGTCGGCCGGAGGCCGTAGATGCCGGTGCACGCGGCCGGATACCGGACCGAGCCGCCGTAGTCACCCCCGATGGAGAACGGAACGAGCCCACCCGCCACGGCCGCGGCGCACCCACCGCTCGAACCGCCGGGCGAGCGCCGCGGATCGAACGGATGCACCGTGGGACCGAAGATCCGATTGTCGGTGCGCGGCTGGAGCGCGAACTCGGGACAGTTCGTCTTGCCCACCAGCACGGCCCCCGCGCCGCGGAGGCGGGCGACCACCTCGGCATCGACCGTCGCGACGTGATCGGCCAGGATCAGGCTGCCCGCGGTGGCCCGAACGCCCGCCGCCGCGACCGTGTCCTTGACGGTGAAGGGCACGCCCGCGAGCGGCCCGGGGTCGCGGCCCTGCGCGACCGCGGCGTCGATCGTCGCCGCGGCCGCACGCGCCGCGGACGCGCACGTCGTCACGACCGCGTTCGTGCGGTGCGCGGCGATGCGTTCGAGCGCGGTGTCTACGGCCGAGCGCGCCGAGCGGCGGCCCGCGCGCACCTCCGCCGCGATCGCCGACGCGTCGTCGACGTCGTCGCCATGTGCATCTCGATCGCCGCCGTCCGCATCGCGCGCCACATGCGCACCCAACCACAGACGCTGCCATCACGCCAACACGGGAAAACCTGAAAGGAACGGAACAGACGGCTGCCATCGATGGCGAAGGCGATGCTCAGATGACCAACATGAATGAGTAACGCGGTCGCGGCGATGCGGACACGGCGGAGCAATATCGGCTTCATAGCTTCGGTTCATGGCGACGCGCAGATGGTCGGACCTGGCGTGGCCCGAACTCGCCGAGCAGCGCGACCTGGGCGACGGTGAGGTCGGGCTCGTCCCGGTCGGCGCGACAGAGCAGCACGGTCCGCACCTGCCGGTCGGAACCGACACGATCATCGCCGACGCGTTGTGCGACGCGGTGTCGGAACGCACCGGCGCACCCGTGCTCCCGGCGATTCCGGTCGCGTGCAGCTACGGGCACGGCACCGTGTTGCCGGGCACGCTCTCGCTCACGCCGGAGCTGCTCGCCGCGGTCTGCCGGCAATACGCGGAGTGGGCCGCGACCTCCGGCCTGACCCGACTGCTGTTCGTCAATTCGCACTTCGGCAACAGCGCCTCACTCGGGATCGCGACCGATCACCTTCGCCTCTACCGGCCCGACCTCCAAGTCGGTGTCGTCGACTGGTGGAGCGCCGACGCCGAAGTCGCGAGCGAGACCGTGCACGAGGGCGACGACGTGCACGCGCACCGCGCGGAGACGTCGCTCATGCTCGCGATCGCGCCCGGCCTCGTGCACCTCGACCGGTTGTCGTCGGCGGACGATCCCGACCGCACGGCCGATCTCGTCTTCCGCTACACCGCGCCCGCGCTGTCGACGAACGGCGTCACGGGCCGGCCCTCGCTGGCATCCGTCGAGCTCGGTCGCCACCTCTTCGACCTCACGATCTCCGCCATATCCGATCGGGTCGAGCGCGGCCGCGTCGAGAAACCCCCACTCGGCGCGGCACCGATTCCCGCGCTCGGCCCGCATCCCGTTCACCCGCACTGACACCACCAGCACTGCTCACGCCATACCCGCCCCACTCACACAGAGGGAACCAGGAGCAACGGTTCATGGACACGGTCAAGACGATCGACCCCGCACACATCCAGCTGGCTTCGGAGCTCGCCGCCGACGGCGTTCGCTTTGCGGTTGGCAGCTTCATCGACATCACGGGGCGGGCGAAATCGAAGGTCGTGCCCATCGACCATCTCCCGAACCTTCTCGCCGGTTCGGAGCGCTACACGCCCCGCGGCATGGGTGACCTCGGGCAGATGACGCCGAACGAGGACGAGTGCGTAGCCGTACCCGACATCGCCACGTTGCGCGTCATGCCGTGGGACAAGCGCTTCGTGTGGATGGCGGCCGATCTCAGCTTCGGCGGCCGCGAACCGTTCGCGCACTGCACCCGTTCGATCCTGAAGCGCCAACTCGACGAAGCGGCCGAGCTCGGGTTCATGCTCAACCTCGGCGTCGAGCCCGAGCTCTACGTGTTCGCGCCGGAGTCACTCGAGCGCACCGACGGCTACCTCGAGCCCATGACGCGGAGCGCCAAGCTCAAGCCAACCCAGGCGTACGACGTCGAGGCCGAGCTCGACGCCATGCCGTTCCTCGAGCCGATGTCGCGGTACCTGACCGAGTCCGGCTTCGGCCTGTTCAGCTTCGACAGCGAAGGCGGAGACGGCCAGTACGAGTTCGACTTCAACTACGCCCCCGCGCTCGAGATGGCCGACAAGCTCGCCTTCTTCCGGCTGATGGTCAAACAGGCGGCGAAGGAAGCAGGCCTCATCGCCACGTTCATGCCCAAGCCGTACACCTCCGGGTGGGGCTCCGGTCACCACTTCAACATGAGCCTGGCCGAGCTCGAAACGGAAGCGAACCTGTTCCGCGACGCCGACGACGAGCGGGGCAAGGGTTGGAGCAAGCTCGCGTACTCGTTCGTCGCGGGCATCATGCGCCACGCGGCCGCGATCGCGGCGATCGCGACTCCCACGGTCAACTCCTACAAGCGCCTGCAACCGCGCCTTGCCGACGGGACGGTGTCGTGGGCGCCGGTCTTCGCGGCCTACGGCGACAACAACCGCTCGTGCATGTTGCGCCTGCCCCACAACCGGCCCGCGATCGAGAACCGCGGCGTCGACTCCGCGGCCAACACCTACCTCGCGGCCGCGTTCATGCTCGCGGCCGGCCTCGAGGGAATCCGGGAGGGCCTGGATCCGGGAGAACCGGTCGACGAGATCACCTACGACTGGAGCGGCACGCCGGCGGGTGCGCAGCGGCTGCCCCGGAACCTGCTCGAAGCCATCGACGCGTTCGATGCCGACGAGCTCACGCACACCGTGTTCCCGGCGCCCTTCGTCACCGCGTACAGCTCCATGAAGCGCGCGGAGTGGGACGAGTATCACGCCCAAGTGACCGACTGGGAGCGCGAGCGCTACCTGCTCGCCTTCTGATGCCCGTCCGTTCTACTGCTCCGACCATCGCGGTGATCATCGGCCGCGATCCCGTGCACCGGTACTCCGTGCACCGGGGTTACGTCGACGCGGTCGCGAGCGTGGGCGGCCTCCCGATCGTCCTTCCCGCTCTGGACGTTGCCGGCGCGCACGATCGCACGCTCGACGTGGTCGTCCAGTCGGAAGGGCTCCTGCTCACCGGCGGTGGCGACGTCGACCCGGGCTGCTACGGCCGAGCGGCCGCGCCCGAGGTCTACGACGTCGATCCCGTTCGCGACGCGCTCGAGCTCGACGCGTTCCGTGCCGCGCGCGCCCTCGGGCTCCGCGTGCTCGGCATCTGCCGCGGCATCCAGCTCATGGCGGTCGCGTCGGGCGGGACGCTGCATCAGCACCTGCCGAACGCGGGCTTCGACCACCACTGGGAGGAGAGCCGCCAATACGAACCGGTGCACGAGGTCGTGGCCGACCCCGGCTCGGCGGCCGAGCTCGCGCTCGCGGGGACGGTGAAGATCAACTCGATCCACCACCAGGCCGTGCACGAACCCGGCGATGGTCTGCGCGCCAGCGCGTGGAGCGACGACGGCGTGATCGAGGCCATCGAAGGCGACGGCGCGCTCGGCCTGCAGTGGCATCCCGAACGCCTGCTCGACAGCGACGCGCGCCACCTGGCGCCATTCCGTTGGCTGGTGGAGGTTTCGTGAGCGATCGCAGTGCAGTCGTCACCGGCGCCAGCAAGGGGATCGGCAGAGCCATCGCCATCGCGCTCGCACGCGACGGCTGGAACGTGGTGGTCAACTACTCGACCAACGAGGGCGCGGCGAAGGAGACCGCCGACGCGGTCGCCGACGCCGGGCGCGCGCCGTGGTCGTCGGTGGTGACGTCACCGACCCGATCACCTCGGAGCGCCTCGCGTTTGCCGCGGGCGAGATCGGAACGCTCGAAGCGTGGGTCAACAACGCCGGCGTATCCGTCCTCGCGCCGATCGTCGACACGAGCGTCGCCGACATGGAGCGAATGCTCGCCGTCAACTACATGGGCACGTTCCACGGTGTGCAGGCGGCCGCGCGCGTCATGGTCGCGGCCGGAACCGCCGGCCGCATCGTCAACGTGGCATCGGAAGCCGCGGTGTTGACGTTCCGCTACCTGGGCGTGTACGCGGCGAGCAAGTTCGCGGTGGTCGGACTCACGCAGGCCGCCGCGCTCGAGCTCGGGGCGCACGGCATCAGCGTGAACGCGGTCGGCCCCGGCACCACCGAGACCGACATGGTGATGGCCGAACGGCGCAGCGAGATGTCGATCACCGGCGACGCGTCCGATGACGTACGCGCGTCGTATCTCGCCAACATCCCCCTCGGGCGGTTCTGTGCCCCCGAGGACACCGGTGCGCTCGTGGCATTCCTCGTGAGCCCGGCCGCCGGGTACGTGACCGGCCAGATCATCTGCAACAACGGTGGCTCGGTTCTCCACTGACCAATCCGTGATCCGACGACTCATGAACGACATACACACACAGGAGACCCCTTGAATCCCTTCCGTTCTCGACGATTCATCGCCGGAATCGCGGTCGGCGCGATCGCGCTCGCGGCTTGTGGAAGTTCGAGCTCGAACAGCTCGTCGTCCGGTGGGGGTGGCACCCCGTCGACCTTGCCGGTCGGCTCCCGGATCCTGAAGCTCGCGTTCAACGCGAACATGCAGGTGCCCGACCCCGACATCTTCTACGAAGTCGAGGGCAACGAGGTCGTGACGTCGGTGTACGAGGGGCTCGTCGCGTACAAGCCCAACTCGCCCGACTTCGAGCCGGCGCTCGCCGACAGCTGGACCATCACGCCCGACGGTAAGACGTACACGTTCAAGCTGCACCCGGGCGTGAAGTTCCACGACGGAACCACCGAGAACGCCGCCTCGTGGCAGGTCGACTTCAAGCGGCGCACCGACGTCAACAGCGCGCCCGCGTACATGCTCGCCGACGTCGCGTCGACCTCGGCCCCCGACCCGCTCACGTTCGTCGTGCATCTGAAGAACCCGGTGAGCCCGTTCCTCGACTACCTCGCGGCGCCATACGGGCCGAAGGCCGTGAGCCCGGCGATCCTGAGCGCGCACGCGGGCACGGACTTCGCCCAGAACTGGCTCAAGGACCACGACGCGGGTACCGGTCCGTACACGATCAGCAGCTTCAAGACCGACGTGGGCTACGAGCTGACGCGCTTCGACGGCTACTGGGGCACGCCGAAGCCGTACTTCGAGAAGGTCGAGATCTCGATCATCCCGAGCGTCACGCAACAGGAGTTGAAGCTCGAAAGCGGCGACCTCGACATGATGACCCACGGCCTGCCCGTGGCCGAAGCCGAATCGTTCCGTAACAAGCCGGGCTTCCAGGTGCAGCAGTTCCCGGTGCTGTTGAAGACGGTGCTCGCGACCAACCCGCACAAGGGTCCGTTCAAGAACCGCGACCTTGCGAAGGCGATGCGAACGTTCTTCGACAAAGCGGCGATCACCAAGGAGATCTACCAAACGCAAGCGGCCGTCTCGACGCAGATGTACCCGGTCGACAACCTGCCGGCGACCCTCGCCAAGGACACCGACGTCTACGACACCGCGCCGCTGATGAACCTGGCCAAGACGCTCCCGGCGTCCGACAAGAACATCGACTTCGCCTACTCGCAAGACGAAGGCGGCACCTTGCCGAGACTCGCGGAAGTGCTCGCCGCGAAACTCCAGGCGGCGGGGTTCAACGTGAAGGTGCGGGGTATGCCGATCGCCGAGGTGTTCGACCTCCCGAACCACCCCGACACTGCGCCCGACCTCCTGCTCTGGACGTTCAACCCCGACGCGGCCCACCCCGACACGTGGGTCCGGATCTTCATGAACTCCGCGGGGTCGATCAACTACCTGAAGTGCTCGGATCCGCAAGCCGACGCCGACATGGACAAGGGCCTGCGCGCCATCACCAAGGCCGACGTCGACAAGTACTACGGCGAGGCCGGTGACCTCTTGTCGGCATCGGGTTGCTTCATCACGATCGCCGACAACAACGAGATCGTCGTCGCCCGCCAGGGGCTCACCGGTTTCGTGCACCAGTTGCCGACGGCCTACACGATCCGGCTCAAGGATCTGAAGGAGGGATGACCGTGGTCGCCGCCGGCGCGGACGGATCCGCCGAGCTCGAGATCGCACGTGACGCCGAGGCGCCAAGCCCCGAGGCGGTCGTCTCGGTGCGCGATCTCGACGTGATGTTCCGGCGTGGAGGGCGCGACCTCCACGCCGTGCGCGGCGTGTCGTTCGACGTCATGGCGGGCGAGATCGTCGGCGTCGTCGGCGAGTCCGGCAGCGGCAAGAGCGTGTTGGGACTGAGCCTGCTCGGATTGTTGCCCCGCGACCCTGCCCCCACGGTCGGCGGGAGCGCGCTCGTCTGCGGCGTCGACATGGTGTCGGCGTCCGCAGAGGAGCGTCGGGTGGTGCGCAAACACCACCTCGGCGCGGTGTTCCAGGACCCGATGACCTCGCTCAACCCGACCATGCGCGTCGGCAGGCAGGTGATGGAAGCGGCGGGGTCGAAGGCCGAGGCCATGCGCCTCCTCGACGCCGTGGGCATTCCCGAACCGGCGCGCCGGTTCACGCAATACCCGCACGAGCTGTCGGGTGGGCTGCGCCAGCGCGTGATGATCGCGCTCGCAATCGCGGGCGAACCACAGCTCGTCATCGCCGACGAGCCGACGACCGCGCTCGACGTCACCGTGCAGGCGCAGATTCTCGCGCTGCTCCGCGAGCTCGCCGACGAGCTGCGCTGCGCGTTCGTGTTCGTCACCCACGATCTCGGCGTGGCGTCACAACTCGCAGACCACATCGCGGTGATGTACGGCGGCCGGATCGCGGAGTTCGGTGCGTCCGACTCGGTACTGCTGCGTCCCGCGCATCCGTATACCGTCGGGCTCCTCGAATCGCGTCTCACGATGCGAACCGACCGCGAACGTCAGCTCCCGACACTTCCCGGCGAGCCGCCCGATCCGCGGGCCCATCCGCCGGGCTGCGCGTTCGCGCCCCGATGCGCGTTGCGCGAGGACCGTTGTGTCGAGGCCACCCCCGCGTTGCGACCCGCGGGCACACACGACGGCGTCGCCGCGTGCGTCCAGCTCGGTGAGCAACGCCGGATCGCCATGACTACCGCGGCGCCCGATTGGCCGCGCCAGGAGACGACACTCGCCGACTTCGGCAGCCCAGCCGGCAGCGCGCTCGTGATCAAAGACGTCACCAAGTCGTTCACGCTGCGCGGCGGCCGGCGGCGGCGCCGGCTCCACGCGTTGCGGGGCATCGACCTCGAAGTCGTGCGAGGCGGGTCGGTCGCGCTCGTCGGAGAGTCGGGCTGCGGCAAGTCGACCCTGCTGCGCGTCGTCGCGGGACTGTTGAAGCACGACGGCGGCGACATGATCGTCGGCGAGGGGACGCGACCGCAGATCGTCTTCCAGGACGCGGGCGCGTCGCTCACGCCGTGGATGACCATCGGCGAGCTCATCGGCGAACGACTGCACGACCAGAACCTGGGCCGTAACAAGCGCCGCGAGCGGGTCGCGGAGGCGCTCACGCTCGTCGGCCTGCCGACCGAGGTCGCCAAGGCCAAACCCGCGCAGCTGTCGGGCGGTCAACGCCAACGCGCCACGATCGCGCGCGCCATCATCGTCCCGCCCTCGTTGCTGTTGTGCGACGAGCCGACGAGCGCTCTCGACGTGTCGCTCGCGGCTACCGCGCTCAACCTGATCGGACGGCTCCGGCGTGAGCTCGGGATGTCGGTGCTCTTCGTGACGCACGATCTCTCCGCGGCGCGCGTGGTGGCGGACCGCATCGCGGTGATGTACCTGGGCCGCATCGTCGAGTTCGGCCCCGCCGAGGAGGTGTGCGCGGCACCGGTGCATCCGTACACGCGCAGCCTGCTCGCGTCGGTACCGGGACCGGACACGATGCACGTTCCCCTCGAGGGCGACCCCGCGAGCCCGATCGACCCCCCGGCGGGTTGTTCGTTCCATACCCGGTGCCCGGTTGCGTACGACGACTGCTCCACCGTGGTGCCCGTGCCCGTCCGGCTCGGCGGCGACGGGCGGACGATCTCGTGCCTGCGGGTGCACGACGGCGACTCGAACGAGATCGCCATCGACCTCACCGCGCTCCCGCAAACCGAGATCCGAAGGGCGGTCGGCTGATGGCGGTCGCGGAACCGTTCACCGTGCAGCTGCCGAAGTTGCGCGGGCGCAGTCGCCCGCAGTTCGAGATGCTCCGGCGCGTCGGATGGCTCGACCGCGTCGCGATCGCGCTCTTCGTCGTGGTGACGCTCGTCGCGATCTTCGCCAAGGTGCTGGCCCCGCACTCCGCGTCGGCCACTCCGGGCGACCCGTTCCTCGCGCCCGGGCACGGTGGATTCCTCCTCGGGACCGACGACGTCGGCCGCGACATCTTCTCCCGGGTCCTGCTCGGCATTCAGTCGACCTGGCTGGCCGCGTTGGTCGTCATCGGCTCGGGCGTGCTCATCGGCGGCTTCATCGGGCTCGTCGCCGGTGCCACCGGAGGTTGGGTCGACACGATCCTCATGCGTCTCACCGACACCTTCCTCGCACTTCCCGGACCAGTGCTCGCCATCACGATCGTCGCCGCGCTCGGTCCGTCGCTTTGGCACACCTTGATCGCCGTGATGATCGTGTGGTGGCCCCTGTACTCGCGCATCGTGCGCGGCGAGGTGCGCGCGCTCGCCAGCCGGCCGCACATGGAAGCCGCACGCCTCGCCGGCGCCGGCCGCCTCCGGCTGATGTTCCGTCACCTTCTTCCCGGCGCGATCCCGTCGACACTCGTCGCAGCCAGCCTCGACGTCAGCGCGCTCGTGATCACGCTCTCGAGCCTCTCGTTCCTCGGCCTCGGCGCACCGGCACCGGCGCCGGAGCTCGGAGCCATGAGCGCGCGCGGGATCACGTATCTCCTCCAGTACTGGTGGATATCGGTGATCCCCGCGCTCGCCGTCTTCACCGTCGCCGTGATCGCGAACATTGCCGGTGACGGCGCCCGCGACCTCATGGGCGATCGCTAAGGAGCTCGCATGGATACCTTCCGCTTCTTCGCCACACGGCTGCTCGGCATGATCGGCGTGCTGTTGGTTCTCGCGTTCATGGTGTTCGTCCTGCAGCGCTATACGCCCGCCGACCCGGTGCGCGTGAAGTTGGGCGCCAATGCCCAACCCGCACTGGTCAAGGCGGAACGGCATCGTCTGGGCTATGACAAACCGCTGCCGGTGCAGTACTTCGACTACGTGAAGGGACTGGTGCAGGGAAACCTGCAGGACTCGCTGCGTACCCGCCACCCGGTCACGACCGACCTGGCCAACGACATCCCCGCCACCCTCGAGCTGACACTCTTCGCGATGGGTATCGCGTTGGTGCTCGCACTGATACTCGGCATCGCGTCGGCGGCTCGGGTACGCGGGTCGGGCTTGCTCAAGCTGGTCCTCGTCGCGGGTTCGTCCGCGCCCGTGTTCCTCCTGGCTTTGCTGGGCCTGCTGCTCTTCTACCATCGGCTCCATTGGCTGCCGTCGACCGGACAGACCAAGTTCCGCAACGCCCCGACCGGCCCGACGAAGTTCCTGCTCGTCGACAGCCTGGTGCA
This sequence comes from uncultured Actinomycetes bacterium, assembly GCA_963839575.1. Taxonomy (GTDB): domain Bacteria; phylum Actinomycetota; class Acidimicrobiia; order IMCC26256; family PALSA-610; genus PALSA-610. The sequence goes on from CAWIVQ010000003.1 coordinate 1,539,993, forward strand.
CGGGCGCTTCGACGTGTTCAAGGACGCGATCCAGCACCTCATCCTGCCGGGCTTGTGCATCGCCATCGGCCCGGCCGTCTCCATCGGACGCGTGTTGCGGAGCAGCATCGTCAGCAACCTGCGCTCCGACTACGTGCGCACGGCGCGCGCCAAGGGCATGCGCGAGTGGGCGGTGCTGTGGAAGCACACGGTGCGCAACTCGCTCGGTGCCGCGCTCTCGATGACCGGCCTCCAGGTGGGCCTGATGTTCGCGGGCGTGGTGGTGATCGAGTCGATCTTCGCGTGGCCGGGCATCGGCTTCTATACCGTGCAAGCCATCCCCGACCTCGACTTCCCGGCGATCGCGGGCGTCACGCTGTTCCTGGGCGCGGCGTACGTGATCATCAACACCGGCGTCGAGGTGCTCCAAGGCGTTGCCGACCCGCGTCTACGCGTATGACTAGTGAAAGCCCTGGCTCTCGATGTGCGTGCGGTAGGTGATCGGGAGCAACTCGAGGAGCTGACCATCGGGATCGCGTACGAACACCGCGGCGCCGATGTTCGACGACTCCACGACCTCGCCGCCGTACTCGGCCACGCGCGCACACGTCTCGGCGATGTTGTCGACCGACAACGAGAGGTGCGTGAGCCCGGGTTCGTTCATCGTGCGGGCCCGGAACGGCCGCACCTGTCCGGCCGCGGCGTAGTGCAACAGCTCGAGCACCAGGCCGTCGCGCACGAGATACGCGGCCGTCATCGAGAGCGGCGGCGTGAGCGACATGAGCCGGGCCGAGCTCTCGTCCGGCGGGTTGATCTCCCGTTCGAGAGTGAATCCGAACAGCTCGCAGTAGAACCGCTTCGAACGATCGAGGTCGGTCACACACTGGCCCACATGGTTGAACGCGCTCACGGTCGCGAGTCTCCCACGTGCTCGCAGCGGAGCCGGCGGTCGTCACTCGTGAGGCAACGTCCGGTCGCGAGATCGAACTGCCAGTGATGCAGGCTGCACGTGAGCACGCCGGCATCGATCTCGCCGAAGCGGGTCAGGTCGGCTTGGCGGTGCGGGCAGAACCGTTCGATGCGCCATCCGTCGCGATCGAAGAACTCGTTCGCCTGCTCGCGCCGCTCGCGGTAGCTGCGCTCCACATAGGCGATGCGTTCCGGCGCCAGCGCCTTGAAGAAGGTCATGACGAACTCGTTGAAGTTCGACGGATCGGGTCGGTGCCCGACGAAGCGACACGAGAGGAACAGCGAATTCACCCAGTCCTCGGAATGGCGTTCGAGAAGAGCCTCGACGAGGCGCCGGTCGACATCGGCCTTGTACACATACGGCTCGGCGCCCACGCCCTTCCACGGCCGCACCTCGCACTCGATGAAATCGATACAGACATCGGCGCCCGGTTCTCCTACGTCGACGACCACATTCCCGGCGACACCGGCCGAGGTGATCGGCGCGCGCCGTAACAGCGGCTCGAACCACTCCTTGAGCTCGGCGACAAGGTCGCGACGAGCGTGCGACCACGACGCGTCGCTCCCGTTCCAACCACGGCTGCCAGTCGCGGCGGTACTCGTCGAGATACGCGGCCTTGTCGGTAAACGGTCGCGCGGTGTCGGACTCGCTCCCGGAATGCGTCACCGTGCACTCGCCCGCCTCGAGCTCGACCGTCGAGCCGGGGACGACGAGCTCGCCCCGATCGATGCCGGCGTCGCGCAGCAGCTCGAGGAACACCGACTGGTCGGGAAAGATGTTCGCGGGATCACGATCGATGTCGTTGAACGCGAAGAGCGCGTCATCGAGGAAGGCGGGTGGACCGGCACACGGGAACACGTGCGCCGCGTCGACCCACTCGATGTACTGGCGGGCACGCGCCATCTGGTTCACGCGCTTCTCCCGGGCGAGGCGCGCCTTGAGGTCGGCCGGAAAGTCGTACGCGATCGGGTACCAGATCGCGCCGGAGAACTGCACGATCTGCGCGTCGAACGGACCGAGGGCGCGCAGGGCGTCGGGATCACCCGGGCGGGCGTCGTTCTGGTTCAGCACACGAGCGCTGCCGTCGTCGAGAACGACGAGCGAATCGCCGAGCGGGCCGTCGGCCGGGCTCGTGAATGCGAGGATCGTCGCCGTGAGACCGTCGAGGTCGACGGGCTCGGCGGAGCGGGTCGGCACGAAGTGCTCGAAGCCGATGGCGCGCAGCTCGCGTTCGAGGAAGGGCACGCCGAACTCGGGCAACAGCACCCGCGCGTGCTTGTCGACGTGGCGGGCCAGCCAGGGCGCGTCGAAGTGGTCGAGGTGCAGGTGCGAGATGTAGAGGAAGTCGGGCGACGCGAATCGCTCCGGATCGAGACCGTCGTTACGCGGGAAGGGAAACCACGAGCCGAAATACGCCGGCGTGAACCACGGATCGCACAACACCGAGCCGCCGCGGGTCTCCACGAAGAACCCGACGTGGCCGAGGAAGGTCATCCGCATCGGGGGCATTCTTGCCAATTCCGCGGACAGGACCCGATCCCGGCAACGAATTCCGAACCGGCACGGCACGAATTTCGAAGGGTGCGGCGCGAGTTCCTGCGCAGCACGACGCGCCGTGGATCGATAGTGTCCGCTCCCAGATCGTCGAGGTCCGACCCCCACTCGGCCCTCGACTCGGGTCCCGTCGGCACGCCCGACGGGACCCTCTTTCGTACGGCGCGGCCGCGGGAGAAATCTGCGGAGGCGTACGTGTAAGCATTCGGGAACTTTTCCGCCCGGTCGGGCGACCGGTGCACGACAGGACAACACCCGGCACGACAACACCCGGCACGACAACACCGGCACGACAACACCCGGCACGACAACATCCGAAAGTTCGAGGGGAGAAACCGGTGCGACGTCTCGCAATCGTCTTTGGTGCAGCCGCGGTGGCGCTGGTCGCCGCCGCCGCGCCGGCCTGGGCCCACGTCAAGGTCGAACCGGAGTCGGCCCCGAAGGGCAGTGACGCCGTGCTCGCGTTCGTCGTCCCGAACGAGAAGGACCCGCAAACCACCACGAAGGTGGTCGTGCAGTTCCCCACGGATCATCCGATCGCCGACGCACTCGTCGAGCCCATACCCGGTTGGACCGCCAAGGCCACGCAGTTCACGGTGAAGACGCCCATCCAAACCGACAGCGGGCCGGTGACGAGCGCGGTCAAAGACGTCACCTGGACAGCGACCGACGGCAAGGGCATCCCGGTCGATCACTTCCAGGAGTTCCGGGTGTCGGTCGGCCTCCCCGACGGCGCCGACTCGTTGGCGTTCCCGACGACCCAGACCTACAGCGACGGTTCGACGGTCGACTGGGTGCAGGTGTCGCCTCCCGGCGGCCCGGAGCCCGACTTTCCCGAACCGGTCCTGACCCTGACCGCGGCTGCCGGCGCCAACACGACGCCCTCGACCGCGCCCACGGGCAGCGCGTCGGGAACGACCGGCACGGTCAGCAAGAGTGATGTCGACAGCGCCAAGACGATCGCGATCGTCGGCGTTGTCGTCGGTGCGCTCGGTCTGGTGTTCGGTGCCGCCGGGCTCGCGATCGGGCGACGCAAGCGCGCGTGATCGTCGAGGCGGCGCCCGAGCGGGCGGCTACCGCCGAGGGAGTGAGGAACGGAACGTCGTCCCGTACGCGATCGCGCCCGCGGCGGTCCCCGCCCTTGCCCGTACCGCGACCCGGTAGGTGTGGCCGGAGCGGGCGACGAGCGTGAACGACGTCGACGTCGCCGACGCCAGCCGCACGGCGACGAACCCGCCTCGGTCGACCCGGTACCACGCGTCGTATTGCGTGATCCGTCCGCTCGTGCCGGCAGTTCCCCTCCACGTCACCTTGTAGGAGATCTTCGCAGGGGTGGCTGCCCCCGGCGCGCGGCCGACCGCCGGCGCGGTCACCCTGGGAGGGGTGCGGGGCGGCGGGGCCACGAAACCGTCGATCGTGTCGCCCTCCCACACGTCGTTGAGCACCACACGCCACGAGATGCGGCCGAAGCCACCGTTGGCCCAGCCGGTGCCCCACGAGTTCTCGATGATCAGCCCGGCCGCGTCGTACCCGAGCGCGAGTACCTCGTGATAACCGCGAATGGTCGACGTGATGTCGTCGTCGACGTCCGTCGCGCTCGGACCGAGGTTGTCGAAACCGCTCCGCACCGCCATCTCGATCGCGACCGGGTGCCTCGCGGCGAGGGCCTGCTTGACGAGCGTCGCGCTCCCCGCCTGGTCGGAGCCGGAGAAGAGCGTCGTGTACCTCGTGATCTTGTACTGGGCCGCGTTGGCCTTCTCCGCGGCCGTCGGCTGGTCGCGCCAGTCGTAGTCGCCCTGCGTGTAGTGCGCGCGCGTGTCGCTGCCCTGGCTCACCGCAACCTGTAGCGCACTCGACGGCGCGCTCCCGCCGTCGACACCGCCGTTGATCTGGGAGTACGTGTACATCGGAGCGAACGGCTGTCCGGCCCGCCCGCTGTAGCGCGAATACCAACCGAGCATGCCGTAGTCGATCGCCCACGTGACGCACGAGCCGACTTGACCCTGGTCGCCCGGTATCACGGCCCATTGGCGGAGGTCGACGCTCACCGGCGGTACGTCGAGCGCGCTGGCACGCGGCGCGATCCGAACGGTGGGACGACGGGCGCCGAGGCCGTGCGCGGCGATCGCGGAGACCGGCAACGACGATGCCGATGCCGGGCCGGACGCGAGCATCGTTCCCGCGACGAGCGACGCCACGACACAACTGATGACGCGAACCGGTCGGCGCATGGGAGGTTTCTCGGCGCGCACCGGGCCGCGCTGGCGTTCGGCGAGCATCTGATGACACCTGTCACACGCGCGGCGCGCGTGACGCCCGTCACATCCGGCACGCCACGGGCCCCAAGTAGCCTCCGGGTGTGCGATGGAAGGTGCACGGCGAACGAGAGTTGTACGACAGCGAGTGGGTCCGCCTGACGCTCGTCGACGTGGAGATCCCGGGCGGCGAGCGCTTCGAGCACCATGTGGTGCGCATGCCGAAGAACACGGCGGGCGCGCTCGTGTACGACCGCGATCGGGGAATCCTGCTGTTGTGGCGCCACCGCTTCATCACCGACACGTGGGGGTGGGAGATCCCGGCCGGCGGTATGGAAGCCGGCGAGACGCCCGAGCACGCCGCGGCCCGCGAGACGCTCGAGGAGACCGGCTGGCAGCCGGGCCCGCTTCGCCCGCTCGTGCACTTCCATCCCTTGAACGGCGCGTGCGACCAGATCTTCCACACGTTCATCGCCGACGGCGCGACCCGCGTCGGCGAGCCGACCGACTTCGGTGAGTCCGATCGCATCGAATGGGTGCCACTCGACGAAGTGCGCCGAATCGTCTCGGCCGGCGAGATGGTCGACGGTCTTTCGCTCACCGCGGTCGCGTACGCACTCGCCTTCGGCGAGCTCGACTGACCGCCGGCAACACCGAGCCGGCCTCGTCGCGACGCACGGGGTCGCATGTACGATCCGCGCCATGCTGTTCGTAAGCTTGCGCGACCTGCAGTGGCGGCGGCGTCGATTTCTCATCGGCGTGCTCGCAACCGGGCTCGTCTTTGCTCTCACGGTCGTGATGAGTGGCGTGAACGCGAGCTTCCACAACGAGATCGCGCGTGTCGTCGGGGCGTTCCACGTCGACGAATGGGTCGTCCCGAGCGACGTGTCCGGTCCCTTCACGAGCACGCGCGTCTTCCCGTCCGACGAAGCGAAGCAGGTGGGCGCGCAATCCGGGGTTGCACACGCCGAGCCCGTCGTGTTCTTCCGCGCGACCGTGAAGACGAACGCCGTCACCGACGTCAACCTGATCGGGATCACACCCGACGGGATCGTGCACCCCAAGCTCGTCGACGGGCACGGGGTCGAGAAGTCGGGTGATCTCGTCGCCGACCGATCGCTCGGTCTGAGCCTGGGTCGACACGTCACGTTGGTCGGGCGGTCGTACACCGTCGTCGGTCGCACGCACGGGCTCACTTACTTCGCCGGCACACCGGCCGCGTTCGTGTCGATCGCCGATCTCCAAAAGGGTGGCTTCGCGGGTGTTCCGCTCGCGACCGCGATCGTCGTGCAGGGCTCGGCGAAGTCACTGCCCGCCGGCTACCGGGCGTTGTCGAACCAAGCCGTGGAATCCGATCTGGCCCGGCCGATGAAGCGCGCGACGTCGACGATCGGGGTCATGACCATCCTGTTGTGGGTCATCGCCGCCGGAATCATCGGTTCGGTGCTCTACCTGCAGGCGATCGAGCGCACGCCGCGACTTCGCCGTGTTCAAGGCGACCGGCGTCACGAGCCGCACGCTCTTGTGGGGTTTGGCGATCCAGGCGACCGCGCTCGCGCTCTGCGCCGCGCTCACCGCCCTCGTCGTCTCGGTCGCGCTCGGTCCGACGTTCTCGGTCCCGGTCCAGGTCCCGACGTCAACGTACGTCGCGCTGCCGATCGTCGCGATCGCGATCGGTCTCGTCGCGTCGCTCGTCGCGTTACGACGCGCCGTCACCGTCGACCCCGCGCTGGCCTTCGGATGAGCGACAACCCCGTGAACGCAGAGCTCAAGGTGCGCGACCTCGTCATCGAGTACTCGTCGGGCGGTTATCCGGTGCGACCGATCGACGGCCTGTCGCTCGACGCGACCAGCGGACAGCTCGTGCTCCTGCTCGGCGCGTCCGGTTGCGGCAAGACGACCCTGCTTTCGGTGTTGGCCGCGATCCTCACCCCGGCCGCGGGCTCGGTCGAAGTCGCAGGCATCGAGGTCACGAAACTGCGCGGGAACGCGCTTACGCAATACCGGCGCAAGACGGTCGGCGTCGTCTTCCAGGCCTTCAACCTCGTTCCGTCGCTGTCCGCGCTCGAAAACGTCATGGTCCCGTTGCGCGCCGCCGGTGTTCGCCGGCGCGAGGCGCGCGAGCGCGCGCTGGCGCTGTTGCAACAGGTCGATCTGGAACACCGCGTGCACCACCGGCCCGCCGACCTCTCGGGCGGCCAACAACAACGGGTCGCCATCGCACGCGCACTCGCCCACGAGCCGCCGGTGCTCCTCGCCGACGAGCCGACCGCGCACCTCGACTACATCCAGGTCGACGGGGTGTTGAAGCTCATTCGCGGGCTGGCCGACGACGGCCACCTGATCGTCGTCGCCACGCATGACGAACGGCTCATTCCGCTCGCCGACCAGGTGGTGAACCTCACGCCGCGCGCCGACACCTCGCCGCGGGAGCCGCAGGCCGTGCACCTCGAGCCCGCCGAGATCGCGTTCCGACAAGGCGACCGCGGCGACCTCGTGTATGTCGTGGAGTCCGGCGGCATCGAGCTGTTCCGCACCCGCGACGACGGCTCCGAGGAACGGCTCGGAACCGTGGATCCCGGTCAATACTTCGGCGAGCTCGCCCCGATGTTCGGCCTGCAACGCAGCGCGACCGCACGCGCCATCGGTCGCACCACCCTGACCGCCTACGGGTTACGCGACTTCCGGGAGAAGTTCCAGGTCACGACCGGCGCGCACCTCCTCGCCGACGCAGCCGACTGACGCAACGGCATCGGCGCCGCCGTTGTCCGTCGGTCGCGCCGGTGCGGCAGACTGACGCGGTGCTGGGCGTTCGCGACCCCGGTGGGGAAAGTTCCGGGCAAACCGACTCCGAGCCCGTCCTGCGCGTCCGAGATGTGCACAAGCGGTTCGGGCGGCTCGAGGTACTGCGCGGCGTCGACTTCGACCTTCAGCCGGGAGAGATCCTCGCGCTCGTCGGGGCGAACGGCGCGGGCAAGTCCACCGTCGTGCAGTGCATCGCCGGCATCACGCCCTGCGACTCCGGGACCGTCGAGCTCGCGGTCGGCCCGTCGACCTCCGAGACCTCCGGCGTGCACGACCTCGGAGTCGCGGTCGTGTGGCAGGACCTCGCGCTCTGCAACAACCTGAGCGTCGTCGAGAACCTCTTCTTGGGCGACGAACACATCGACAGGCTCCTCCTCGACGAAGGCGCGATGATCGGCGAGTCGAAACGCCTGTTCACGCGACTCCAACTCTCCCTGTCCGATCTGCAGCGCCCGGTCGGCGAACTCTCGGGCGGCCAGCGCCAGCTCGTCGCGATCGCGCGCGGGCCCGGCGCAACCCAACGGTGTTGATCCTCGACGAGCCGACCGCGTCGCTCGGCATCGGCGAGACCTTCGTCGTCGAGCGTCTGCTCGGGGAGCTGCGGCGCGCCGGCACCGCCATACTGCTCGTCTCTCACCGTCTCGAACAGGTCTTCGGCCTGGCCGACCGGATTGCCGTGCTCCGCGACGGACGCATCCGCGCCCACGTGTCACCGCTCGAGGTCCATCCCGACGACATCGCCGCGTTGATCTCGGGGATCGAGACGGAATCGACGGCGCGCCGCCAGCTCCGCCGGTTGCGCAGCCTCGTGGAACAACTCGCCGACGTGGAGCCCGCGGCGAGCCTGCCCCTGATCGTGTCGGCCATGGCCGAAGCGCTCGGCATCGACCAACTGTGTGTGCACCTCCTGGAAGAAGGCGACGATCCCGACACCCCGCGGCTGCGTCGGTCCGCGGCGGTCGGACTGCCGCAGTCGTTCCTCGACGCGGTCGAATTGCTCGCCGGTCGACACCGGTGGCGTCGCGGCCGCGGTCGCCGCGGCGACGGCCCGGTCGGTCGTGGTGGAAGACCTGCGCCGCGACGTTCCGTGGAGCCGGCTGAACATCTCCGAGCGCGGCGACCCCCGCAGCTCGTGGTCGGTTCCGATCGTCGGTTCCGGCGGTGTGCTCGGCACGATCTCGGGCTACGCCGACACGGTCGGGCGCCCGCAGAACGATCAACTCGAACTGGTGTGGCTGTACGCGAGCCACGCGGCCGGCGCGATCGAACGCGAACGCCTGCTGGCCGAGGCGACGCGGCGCAACCGGGTCCTCGAGACGCTGCGCGGCGTGCTCGACACGCTCGCCGGTCCGCAGGCGGCCCAAGGTGATCTCGCGATCGCGCTCGTCGCGCTGTGCCGCGGCCTCGGCGCCGACGCGATCGCGCTCCACCACGCCGACGGGAGCTGCCTCGAGTTCGCCATGAGCGAGCTCGGTGGCCGGCCGTCGACTCCGGACTCGGCCGCCCGCCAACGCGCGGCGGCGGAGACGGTGCTCCGGTCGACCGCACGCGTGGAGCGGGCGCGACCGGTCGGCGACGACGTGCTCGCCGTCCCGCTGAACACGCCCGACGGTCGCGCCGTGCTCACCGCATGGTGGGGTGACGTCGCCCGGTTGTCCGACGACACGCTCGACCTCCTCGACGACGCGGCCCGGTCCTTCCGCCTCGCCCTGGAGCGCGAGGCGCTCGATCGCGTCAACGCCGAGGCGGCGTCGCTGCGCCGATCGCAAATGATGCAGCGCGACTTCTTGTCGCGACTGAACCACGAGCTGCGGACGCCGCTCACCGCGATCCAGGGGTACGCATCCACGCTGCGCCAACCGGACGTCACCTGGGACCTGCCGTCGCAACACCGCTTCCTCGACTCGATCGCCGCGGAGTCCGCCCGAGTCGGGCGCCTCGTCGGTGACCTGCTCGACTTCGGCGCGATCGACTCGGGAACGCTGCGCCTCGCCCTCGACTGGTGTGACCTCGGCCTGGTACTCGAAGCGGCCCGCCGCTGCGTGAGCGAAGCGCCCGCTTCACTGATCGAGCTGGTCGGATGCTCGACCGTGCCCGCGATCTGGGGCGACCACGATCGGCTCGAACAGGTCTTCGTGAACCTGCTCGACAACGCCGTGCGCCACGCCCGCGGCGTCACCCGCGTGGTAGTCACCACCGAGCTCGACCCGCACGCGGGCACCGTGACGGTGCGAGTCGCCGACGACGGCGCGGGCATCGAGACCGGCCGGAGCCGATCGGTCGGCGCGCCCGGGGAGCGCGCGTCGTCCGACGGGCGCGGCGCCGGGCTCGGGCTCGCGATCGCCCGCGGGATCGTCGACGCCCACGGCGGGAGCATCTTCTTGGAACCGGTCTCGCGCGGCGTCACCGTCGCCGTCACCATTCCGATCGAGCCGGCGCGTCACCGGCGCGCCGCTACCGAGCCCACCCTTTCGTCGTCGCCGGCGCGAGCCTGAGGCGGGCGGGTGACCGACGAAACCACCTGCGTCCTGGTGGTCGAGGACGACCGCAACATCGTCGACCTCCTCCAGCGCGAACCTGCTGGTCCGAGGGTTCTCGGTGCTGGTCTCCCGGACCGGCACCGACGTCGACCGACCTCGTGCGCGCCCACCGACCCGACCTGGTGCTACTCGACCTGATGCTCGACGGCGCCGACGGCTTCGATCTCTGTCGCGACATCCGGGCCGAGTCGTCGGTCGGGATCATCGTGGTGTCGGCGCGCCGCGGTGAGCACGACAAGGTCCGCGCCCTGAACCTCGGCGCCGACGACTATCTCACCAAACCGTTCGGCATCGACGAGCTCCTGGCCCGGATCACCGCGCTCCTCCGCCGCAGCCGCGTCACGACCTCGCCACTCACCGCGGCCGAGCCGTTGCGTTTCGGAGCTGTGACGGTCGACCTCGATGCCCAGCTCGTGACCAAGGACGGAGAGGTCGTCCACCTCACACCGACCGAGTTCGCGCTGCTCCGGGAGCTGGCGCAACAACCGGGGAAACTACTGACGTCACGCCGCCCTCCTGCGAGCAGTGTGGGGCCCCGGGTACGAGACGGCGACCGAGTACACCCGGGTGTACGTGCGGCGCCTCCGCGCGAAGCTCGAGGCGCCCGAAGGTCCGCCACTCATCGCGACCGAGCCCCGCGCCGGCTACCGCATGGCGGCCGAAGGCTGACCGATGTGCGTAACCTCGTCGACGTCGGGCCGCCTTCACGTTTCGTTCATGGCCTGACAGAAACATCTATGCCTTGTTCATGAGAGATTTCCTACCGTCAGTTGTGGGTAACACCAGATCGAGCGTCGGTTTCGGCGCGTTCCGACCATGCCGCGTCCGTGGTCATGGCACCAAGGGGGAACACGAATGAATCTCCTGCTCAAACGAGCAACGCAGTCGGCAGTCGCCGTCGGCACCGTCGTCGCACTCGCGGCGTGCGGATCGTCATCGAAGCCATCGACCAGCACGACGAGCACGACCGGCGGATCGGGCCAGATCTCGATCAGCGCCAGCTCGTTCACGAGTGACTTCTCCGCGATGGCCCAGCTGAAGTCGCTGGCCGCGTCGGGCAAGGGGCTCGTGGGCGTCTTGTTGCCGGACACGACGACCTCGGCTCGCTACGAGTCGTTCGACCGCCCCTACCTGCAGAAGGCGTTCCAAGAAGCGGGTCTGACCAACGCCCAGTTCAAGATCGACAACGCGCAGGGCAGCGCGAGCACGATGCAGACCCAGGCCGAAGCCGACATCACGCAGGGCGCGAGCGTCCTGTTGGTCGACGCGCTCGACTCGGGCAGCGGCGCGGCGATCGAGTCCAACGCCACCTCCAAGGGCGTGAAGGTCATCGACTACGACCGCCTGGTGAAGGGTGGCGCCGCCGGGCGCAACTACGTCAGCTTCGACAACGTCAAGGTCGGCCAGCTGATCGGCCAGGGTGAGATCGACTGCATCGCCGCGTGGAACGTCAAGAAGCCGAACATCTTGATCATGGACGGCGACCCGACGGACAACAACGCGACCCTCTTCGCGCAGGGCTACAACGGCGTGTTGAAGCCCAAGTTCGACGACGGCTCCTACGTCAAGGTCGGCGAGCCCGCAGGCACGTGGACACCTTCGATTGCGGCCACCACCTTCGACCAGCAGTACACGGCGCACCCGAACATCAACGCGGTCGTCACCCCGAACGACGACAACGCCAATGCCGTCATCGCCAGCTTGCACAAGCTCAACATCCCGGCCAAGACGTTCCCGACCACGGGGCAGGACGCGTCGCTGTCGGGCCTGCAGAACATCCTCAAGGGCTACCAGTGCGGGACCGTGTACAAGGCGATCTACCAAGAGGCCCAGGCGGCCGCGGCACTCGCCATCTACTTGCGGGCCGGCCAGGAGGCGCCCGCCGCTCTGCTGAACGGCACCACGCAGGACTCGACTGCGAACACGGCCGTCAAGTCGGTGCTGCTGACCCCGGTCTGGGTCACGACCGACAACATGGCCGCGACAGTGGTCAAGGACGGCGCGGTGAAGAAGTCCGACCTGTGCATCGCAGCCGTCGCTGCTGCCTGCACCGCCGCCGGCATCTGATCCCGACCCCCGGACGCGCCTCGGACCGCACCAACCTCTCCGGTTGGTGCGGTCCGGTCGCGAATCGACGACAATGAAGCCGCCCCGAGGGAAGGGAAGGCCGTGACCACGGAGGTCGAAGCCGCCGAACCGATACTGCGCCTGCGCGGGATCGACAAGAACTTCGGTCCGGTCCAAGCGATCGCCGACGTCGACCTGGACGTACCGCTCGGCCAGGTCACCGCGCTCGTCGGCGACAACGGCGCCGGCAAGTCGGTGCTCATCAAGTGCGTCGCGGGCATCTACCACGCCGACGCCGGCCAGATCTTCTGGGAAGGGCACCCGGTCAATATCCGCACGCCGCGCGACGCGGCCGACCTCGGTATCGAGACCGTCCACCAAGACCTTGCCCTGTGCGACAACCTCGACATCGTCCAGAACATGTTCCTCGGACGCGAGCGTGTACGCCACTTCGGCCTGGCCGAAGAGGACATGGAAAAGGCCGCCGGCGAGACGATGAGCAGCCTGGCCGTCACGACGGTTCGATCGATTCGCCAACCCGTAGCCTCGTTGTCGGGCGGACAACGTCAGTCGGTCGCGATCGCCAAAGCCGTGCTGTGGAATTCCAAGCTCGTCATCATGGACGAGCCGACCGCGGCTCTCGGCGTCGCGCAGACGACGATGGTGCTGGAGCTCGTCCGGCGCCTCGCCGACCGGGGCATCGCGGTGATCCTCATCTCGCACAACATGAACGACGTCTTCGAGGTCGCCGACCGGATCGCCGTGCTGCATCTCGGGCGGATGGCCGCAGTGCGTCCGATCGCGGAGATGGACCGCCAGATCGTCGTCGACATCATGACCACCGGGACCACGACCCGCGTCGTCACCCCGAACGGAACGCAGAACGCCGGGGGCCCAACGTGAGCGACACGACGAAACCGCGAGCCGATTCGCCCGGCCCCGAGCACGGATCGAGTGAGCGCGGCCGCGGCCGCGCAGGCGGAGCTCGCGATGCCGACCGAGCTCGTCGCCGACTCGCTCGGCCAATACCTACGCGCCGCGCTGAACCGGGTGCGCGCCGGCGACAGCGGGGTCTTGCCCGTCGTCGCGGGCCTGCTGCTCATCTCCGCGCTGTTCCAGTCGCTCAACTCGCACTTCCTCACCGCGGGAAACCTCGTCAACCTGCTCATCCAGGGCGCCGTCTACATGCTGCTCGCCATGGGCGAGGTCTTTGCCTTGCTGCTCGGCGAGATCGACCTGTCGATCGGCTTCGTCAGCGGCATCGGCGGCATCGTCACCGCCGAGTTGGTCAAGCAGTCGTACGACTGGCCGTGGTGGGCCGCGATCCTCGTCGCCCTCCTGGTGTGCGCCGCGATCGGCGCGCTGCAGGGCACGATCATCACGCGCATCGGCCTTCCTTCGTTCGTCGTCACGCTCGCCGGCTTGCTCGGTTGGCAGGGCGTCATGCTGCTCATGCTCGGTAAGGGCGGAGCGCTGCCCATCAACAACAAGGTCATCAACGATCTGGCCAGCGGGAACCTCACGCCGATCGCGAGCTGGGTCGTGTTGCTCGCGATCGTCGGCCTCTTCGGCGCACGATTATGGCTGCGCGACTCGCGCCGCCGGACGAGCGGCCTCGTCGCGCCGCCGGCAAGCGTGACCCTGCTCAAGATCTTGGCCGCGGCCGGCGCCGGCATCGTCGTAGTGCTGATCTGCAACACCAATCGCGGCACGCTGGTGTCGATCCGGGGATTGCCGTGGGTCGTGCTCATCGTCCTCGGCGTGCTCACGATGTGGACGTTGCTGCTCAGCCGGACCAAGTTCGGCCGCTACATGTACGCGATCGGCGGGAACCCGGAAGCGGCGCGCCGCGCGGGCGTGAACCTGGCCATGATCCGTACCGTCGGCTTCACCCTCGCGTCGGTGACCGCCGGTATCGCGGGCATCGTCTACGCGTCGCGCCTGCAATCGGTGTCGACGTCACTCGACGGCGGAACCCTCGTGCTCTACTCGGTGGCAGCCGCGGTCATCGGCGGGACCAGTCTCTTCGGCGGTCGCGGCAAGGCAGTGCACGCGGTTCTCGGTGGCCTGGTGATCGCGGCGATCGACAACGGCATGGGCTTGCAGGGATACAGCGGCGCCGCGCAACACGTAGTGACCGCGCTCGTGCTCCTGGCCGCCGTCACGCTCGACGCCGTCGCTCAGCGCGGCCGCACCTCCCGCTGACGCCGGTCAAGCTCCCGGACGCCGCGCGAACACGGTGACGAGCGCGCTCCGGCTACTGACCGCGATGCGCTCGTAGCCGGTCGCGAGTTGGCGCACGAGCACGGCGTCGGGCGGACCGAGCACCACGACGTAGTCGACCCGGCCTCCCGTCCGGCGGTAGTACCCGACCAGATCGAGCGGCGGGTGTACCTCGAACCGGCGCGGATCCGTGACGAGGAACAGGTTGCGCACCGGATCGCGAGCGGCGACGTACTGGTACGGGAAGTACTGGTAGCGGCCCTCGTAATTGTCGAGCGCGACGAGCTTTCGCTCGGAGGCGAAATAGCCGGTGACACTGCGGAACGGATCGGTACGCAGGCCGCGGGTCAAACGATCGACGTCGGCCGAGTCTGTGCTGCGCACCACCACGTACGTGCGCCCGGGCACCATCGCGCTCTCGACCGAAGTGATCTCGCGCAAATCGCCGTCGAGTGATCGATAGGTGGGGAACCGGACCGCGACCAGCGCGATCGCCAACACCGCACCGGCGACCGCGGCGCCCGTGCGCAGGCGGGCTGCCGCCGGTTGCGCGGCGAGCCAGAGCGTGAACGACACGACCGCGAACAGCGCCAGGCGCTCGTTGAGGATCTCGGCGCCGTCCGCGGCGTTCGGGGCCACGAGCGCGCCCAACCCGCAAACGACCGCGACCAGGAGGAGCACGTCACCGACGCGCGCGCCGCGCACGCGGACCCGGGCGCGCGCGCTGCCGGCGAACAGCGTCGCCAGCGTGAGAATGAACGCGACCGTCACCACCAGCTCCGCGTGGCTATGCATCACGCGCACGACAGAGCTCAACCCGAACAAGCCCTCGACGGACCGTGAGAGCGGCGGCCGGGGCGTGCTGCCGCTCGCATTGTCGGAGACCAACTTCGCCGGAACGAGGGCAGGCATGCACGCGAGCGCCGCGAGGCCCAGCCGGGAAGCTGCACGCGGGAGGTCCTGAGCGCGGGCGTCGGAGAGCGCGATCAACCCCACGACCGGTAACGCCAGAATGAGCCCCGAAGGGTGGAACAGCGACGTCAGAAGGAGCAGGGCCGCCACGACGACATACTTCGACGCGCCGTCGTCGTCGTGGTGTCGGAGCCAGTAGCCAATCACGAACAGCGCGCCGACGACGCTCAGAAGGAAGTCCCAGAACCCGAGCAGGAAGAAGTATCCCGACGCGACGGGCAGGAGCAGCGTCGCCATCAGGCCACCGCTGCGCCGCATCGCCGACATCGCGTACCAACCCGCGATCGCGAACACGACGAAATAGGCCGTCAGGAACAGGCGCGGGCCGGTCAGCGCGCCCGTCTCACGCACGGCGGCCGCCAACAACAGGTGACCCAACGGGTTGCGACCGAGATCGAGATGGATCCTGACGTAGGCGTCGAGCACGCTCGCCGCTGCACCCTTGTACGCGCCGGAGATCGCGACCGACGACGCGAGGTGTGCCGGACCGTCCTGATCGGGAAAGCGCGTCAGTAACCAGAGCGGCAGGATCTGGACCGCGACGGCTACCAGCGCGAGCAGACCCGCGACGCGCGAGAGCCGCGCGGATACCGGGTGCGGCTCGTCATGGTCGGATACGCGGCCGCGGGTCCCGGCCTCGTCCAGCTGCGTCAACCGACCCTCCCCGTCGCCCGCGGGCGCGCGTCGACGACCAACCCTGCCAGGCCAATCGGGCCCTGTCACGCTGTCCCGGCTCCCGGACGCCTCACCCGCAGGCTCGATGCCCGGAGTCGGGGTAACGCTTCGGGGCGCGCCAAGATGTCGGCAGATCAGCGGTCGCGTCGACGCGATCCGAGTGCGACCGAGGCGGATACCAAGGGGGACGTGTGAGCTGTCAACGGAACGCGACTGCACGTATGGCGGGCGTCGTCGTCGTGCTCGTCGCCATCGTCTCCGCGTGTGGTTCCAGCTCGCGGAACACTGCGAACGTCAGCGCCGGTGCGACGACCTCGACCCAGCCAGGTATCTCCACGGCCACATCCACGGCCACATCCACATCGACGGCCACGGCCGGGGGCTCGAGTCCGGACTCGGGATCGGCGGCGGGGAAACCCTGCGTCGCTCGCCAGGGGACGCTGCCGCCCGGTGCGCCCGATGTGCCGGTGACGATCGGTCCCGCCCCGACCAAGCTCGTCATCAAGGACTTGAAGATGGGGAGCGGTGCGGTGATTCCCGCCGGCGCGACGATTACGGCGAACTACATCGGCGTCGCGTGCAGCACCGGCAAGATCTTCGACTCGTCCTACGCGCACGGAGGGGCGATCCAGTTCCCGCTCTCCGGTGTGATCCAAGGCTGGACCGACGGCATCCCCGGCATGAAAGTCGGCGGGATCCGGCTCCTCGGCATCCCCGCCGATCAAGCGTACGGAGCGAGTCCGCCGTCGCCTGACATCGCGCCGAACGAAGCACTCTGGTTCGTCGTGCAACCGGTCAAGCTCGGCTGACGCCGTCGAGGCCCCACCGCGTGCGCTGCTCCCGTGGTCGGCGCAGCCTCAGGCGAGAGCGATGGTCGGATGCGCACACTGCGTGTTCGGCGGCGGCGTGAACGCGGGCAGGTCGACCGCGTTGCGTCGCGTTCCGAAGTCGAGCGCCTCCGCGAGGTTCTTGGCGTTCGCATCACGCGCCGACATCGGCTCGAGTCCCCAACGCCACTCGATCATGCGCAGGATCGAGCAGTGCTCGTACGGGCCGCCCGTCTCGATCTTCTTCGGTGCGAACGGTCCCATCGCGATGCACGGCACGCGGAACCCGAGTCGCTTGTAGTCGGGATGCGGTCCCGGGTTTGGATTGACGTTGTCGTCCTTCACCGTCGGCGGGACGACATGGTCGTAGAAGCCGCCGTTCTCGTCGAAGTTGACGACGAACACCATCCGTTCCCATTGCGGGCTCTTGCGCAGAGTCTCGTAGATCTGCGCGACGTAACCCTCGCCGACCTGGATGTTGCCGTGCGGGTGGTAGTCGTTCGAGGTGCCGAGGAACTCTGCAACCGTCGTGTAGTCGGGCTCGACGAAGGTGACGTTGGGCAGTGTCCCGGCCTTGGCGTCGTCGTAGAACTTCGCGATCGGGTGCGTGATGTCGTCGTAGCGACCCGACTGGAACAGGCCCGTCATCGGCTCGCCCCAGTGGTAATAGCCGCTCCTCAGGCCGGCGCCGTGCACGCGGTCGAAGATGGCGAGATCGAGCTTCGACGGTCGCGCCGAGCCCGGCGCCGGGAAGCCCCCCGTCTCGTCGAGGTCGGTCGCGGCGCAGAGTTGGTAGAGCCGGTTCGGCCACGTGGCCGCCATCAGCGAACAGTGATAGTTCTCGAACAGCGTGTAGTTGGTCGCGAGCGCGCCGAGGATCGGAACCTGCGCCTGCTCGTAGTAGCCGATGGGAAAGTGGTCGCCGGTGGTCTGCGTCGTCAGGAACCCGTCGCACTTCCCGCCGTTGAAGTGCTTGACCATCGACTCCCAGTCGTGCGCGGGATCCTTGTCGCCGCACGCCTGGAAGTCGTTTCCCATCGAGTAACTCGCCGCGGGCCGGCCGTGGAGGTCGGGGAAGGAGAGTCCGGCCTGCTTGCCGTTCGCGCCGGGAAGCCATCCGAGCAGATGGTCGAACGACCGGTTCTCGAGCATGAGGACCACAACGGTGTCGAACGGTGCCGCCTTCGGGTCGGGGAGCAGCGTCGTCGTCGTGCGCGGGGGCGTCCCGGTCGTCGGTGTCGCGGCGCCCTTCGAGCCGCCCGACGAGGAACTGCATCCGCCGAGTGCGAGCCAGGCCGCGCCCGCGGCTGACGCCGTCAAGAACGACCGGCGCGTGAGATCCGTCACCCGACCACCTCACCTTCCATTCCGCCGCGGGCCCCGTCTGTTCACCCGTTCGACAGCCGGCGTTCATTCTGCACGACCGGACGGGCCGGCGCACCGAACACGGCGAACCCGCATGCCGCGCGACCGCATCGCCTGTTTTCGCGAGCTCGATTGCGAACGCAAGGAGCGTGGCCGAAGCGCGAACACTCTGCACACCAGAGGGAGTCGGTGAGATGACAACCTCGGAGCCTTCGAGCGCCGTCACGAGTCGAATCGCAGACCGCTCGCGGCGCGCTGCTCTCGAGCGCACGCGACTTCTGTCTGCGTTATGGTCCACCGAATTCAGTCGGGCACCGTGCCCGAAAACCCGGGGGGGAACAAGCATGATCAGAACCGTCGTGTGGAAGCGCATCGCTACCGCGGGGATAGCCGCAGCGTTGGTGATCGGAACAGCATCGGCATCCGGCGCCGTCTCACCGCCTCTACCTCCTGGAACGGTCGTGACCTGCACGCAGATTTCGGGCGGAATCACGATGCGGCCCGGCATCGGCCTGACCGGCACGTCGACCGGCGTGAAATGGATACTGAAAGCGGTCGCGAACAACTGCACCGTTCCGGCGAATTCCGCCGGCCTGGCACCTACCAACATCGTGGCCGCGATCGTGACCGGGACAGGCTTCATCGTCGGCGGCAATACGTGTGCGGCCGCCCAAGTCGCCACGAATTATGGGGCGAGCAAACTCAAGATCCAGTGGATTGCGAGCCCGTCGGTGGCGAACACGGTCTACAGCTCTGTGGCAGTCGGCTCGTTCCTGCCCGGCACGACGATCGATGCCACGGGAATCACGCAGAACCGCAACAACGTCGGGCCGACGCCGGTGAACCTGCAGCTGGGTGGTGACTGGACCGCGGCTTCCGCGGCGCAGCTTGCGACCGACTGCTCGGGCCCCGCGCCGATCCTGCGATCGCTGTTCTTCCAGACGCCGGCGACATCGTCGCCGCACAACCCGGCGTTCATCGCGTCGATCTGAACCATCAGCGCGCCGTCACGGCCTCGCGTCTTTACGATTCGTACCGACGCGAGGCCGTGACGGACGACGTCTCATCTCCGATCCGCCTCGTGATCCGAGGTGTGTGGGACGCATTCATGCGCAGTTCTTGTGCACGACCGACAGGTTGCCGACCGCGTGGTCGCGCGCGTCGCGGCAGGGGCATTTGGCGCGATGCTGGTGCCATGGCGACAGACGAGTCGGGCGACGCCGCGGGCGGTGCCGGACGTCTCATGCGCCAGCAACAGGAGCTGTGGGCGGATGCGGGCGTCGTGGAGCACTACGCATCCGAGCTCGACGTCGACGATTTCGGCGGAGTGTGGTGGGACAACGACCGCGATCCGGTCGCGGTCGTACTCGCCGTCACGAACCGCACCGGCGACCACATCGATGCGTTACGGCAACTGGTCGAACATCCGGAACGAGTAGCCGTGGTCGAGGTCAGGTACAGCCAACAGTGGCTTCGCTCGCTGCAAGACGAACTCGCCGGGCTCCGAAGCGTGTACCCGATCTCGACGACCCACGCAGACCCAGCCGCCGGTGTCGTTGTCGTCGGGTTGAGCCGCGATGACGCAGACATCCGAACCGAGCTCGAACGCCGATTTGGCGACACCATCATCGTCGAGCGAGGCACCTCGTTCGGCTGGGCGCCGATTTGATCGGTCGCACCCAGAGCGCTTCTTATCGTCGCCGCGCTGACTACGGCTTCGGGGCGCTACCTGCTGCGCTCGCGGTTTGCGGGAGCGTTCACCCGAGTTGATCAGGCAAGACGTTCAGCGCGCTCGGAGGGAGTCGAACCCCCAACCTTCTGATCCGTAGGGCACTCAGCGACGTTCGAGACCGGTTGTCTCGTGCTCCGCAGTGCTCCTGAACAGGCACGTTACCGCGGGAGCGTCCTGGGCGTGCACGTGAATCCAGCGCGTAAGGCGCCGTGCGTTAGCAGTCTCGTTAGCAAGACGGATCTCTGTGACTACTCCACAAAGACAAATCGCTGCTTGAGATCGTTTCCACGGTTGTAGGCCCACCGCTCGTCGTGCTGCAACCGTCCGACGACGATGCCTGGAGCGATCTGAAGCCGTTCGGCGAACTCTTCGACATCGCTCGTCGTCGCGAGCTCTCCGAGCTCCGCGTCGTACTGACGAGGAATCAGAATCTGCGAAGCGAAGCCGTCCGCCTCTTGCTCTACCCCGCTGTGCATACCGATGTCGTTGATGAACGTGTCCTTCTTGGAGTGGATGAGAAGGTGCCCGATCTCGTGGAACAACGTGAACCAGAAGATGTCGTTCCATCGGTGTCGGAGGCTCAGCTGGATGAGCGCTTTGTCTGGAGATAGCCATCGTGCCGCGCCGTTTATCCGGCGCCGCCCTTGATTTCAGGCTCGAGAACGACTGCGACACCGACACTCGCACACTTCTCGATAAGCGAAGACGACCAACTGTGTGGGTCGGGGTCTCGGGTGAGGGACCGAAGGTCGCCGAGGATGGCGGTCAATCCGGTTCTGCTGAAGGACGCGCAATCGAGAGTGGCGGCTTCGATCTCCCCGATCCGCAGCCACGCAGCCACGGCCCCAGGGTCGCTCGTGAAAGCCCTCGACGTGCGATACACGGTCGGCTTGTGCCAAAGAGCGTCCCACGCCGCTCGGTTCGCTACGCCGAAGAACCGACAGACGCTTCGCAACCGATCAATCGGCGTCCCGCCCTTGTCGATCAGCCCGCGACGGATCAGTTCGTTGATAGGCAGCTCATCGAGCCAGCCAACATCTTCGGCCAACGCGCTTCCTCGTCCCGACGCCACAGATGCTCGCGATAGGCAACCTCGAGATTGCTCCACACTCGCGCCGCGACTCCCGTGGCGCGTTTCGAGCAAGAGTGCGGTCTCCGGCGTGATTGGAGCCGAACCGTTGACGATCTGGTTGATGTGTTTGGTGGATAGTCCCGTTCGCTTCGCGAGTTCGGCCTGAGTCATGTTCGACTCTTCGAGGACCTCTGCCAGCGTGTCGCCGGGCGGTAGGACGACGTCGGGTTGGTAGCGGTATTCGCCTGTCGCTGTGTCGGCCATCGCACCTCCTTTGGTCAGTGGTAATCGACAACTTCAATGACGGTCACGCTCTCGACAGCGCCCCAGTCGAGACCGCCATCGTCCTTCGATGGCGGCGGATCAGATGTTGGACGGAAGATAAGTCGGAGCGGGTGCGCAAGGTCGATCGCGAGGTCACCGGCGCGGTCGCCGGTGAGCTCGTGACAACGGCCAGGCAGGGTGCGCAGGTCCGCGAGGCTCGTTGCGGCGGCAAGTTGCTGGAGCCGCAAGGAGATCTTCCGAGCGCCGTCCTTCCCCCACCGCTTCTGCAGTTCACGATGGTCGGAAAACTGGCGCCTGAGCTTGTCTGTCGGGAACAGGACTTCCACGGCTCTCTTCGTTGGACCGAGTGGCTGGGCAGCACCGAGAGCAGCGTACGACCTAGGTCAGGGATGGCG
Source organism: uncultured Actinomycetes bacterium (assembly GCA_963839575.1). Classification (GTDB taxonomy): domain Bacteria; phylum Actinomycetota; class Acidimicrobiia; order IMCC26256; family PALSA-610; genus PALSA-610. Next base: position 1,561,709 of record CAWIVQ010000003.1, read on the forward strand.
GTGGAGTTCATGCGTCATCTCATCGGTATAGGAATACTATACCTTGACGGTAAAGACAAGTCACGCGATACTCTGGATCCAGTTCATCCATCAAGACCGAGGCTTGGTTCGTCCCTAGCCCTTCCCATCCTTCGGAAGGAACAAGAGGAGCGTCATGGCTATCCAGAATCTGTCAGCCCAGTTCGGAGAGGCACAGGCGAACGTCAACCTCGGAAGGCGTCGTCTGGTTGCGCAGGCTGCTCACCTCGAGGTTCGAGCCGTCCTGAACTTGTGTCCTGATCTCCGAAAGCGCGGGCTCGACGATGTGCTCATCGGCTCCTACGCGCGAGACACCGGCATTTGGCCGGGCAAGGACGTCGACATCTTCGGCAAGCTCACCGCAGAGACCATCGAGTCGATCCTGCCCGAAGCTGCGTACCAGCTCTTTCTCGATGCGCTCTCCCGGCGTTACGAAGGCCGGATGACGGAGCAGCCTCGCTCCATCAAAATCGACTTCGGGCCAGGCGATGAGCGTGCACCTGCTGAGAAGTACCTGAAGATCGAGAAGGCAGCGAGCGCCGACCTCTTCGCATTCTCGGTCGACGTGGTCCCTGCCGTCCGTTCGAATGAAATTTGGGCGATCCCAGCGCGCGACCGGAACGCATGGGCGCGTTCCTCGGCCAAAGATCGTTGGATTCGAACTGACCCGGAGACCCTGACCGAGCTCACGAGCGCACGAAACCACGATGTTCTCGTGAGCGGACAGGGAGCCTTCGTGCCAACGGTCAAGGCCGTACGGCAAATCCGGCGAGAACACCTCGGCGACGCAAAACCCGGCGGTCTGTTCCTCGAGCTCGTGCTGCACGAGGGCTTCGCTAGCGGAGAAATCGCGGGCGATTCGTGGGCGGACGTGACCGCTAACGCACTCGCGTTCTGCGCACGGCGCCTGCGAGCGGCACATGCAGACCCGGTGTGCGACCCGGTTCTCGTTCAACCGTATTCGCCTTCTCCGGACGCGACGCAGCTCGCCGTGGCGGCCGACATCTTCGAACGGTTGGCCAGCGAGGCGCATCTGGCACTCACCCAGGACCAGTGCCCGGCAGCCGCAGCCTGGCGTCACGTCTTCGGCTCGAATGCCAAGGGTCCAGTATTTCCACTGCCGGCTGGCTGTCGCTGTGGACGGCACCATCATGGTTCCGGCAGCAGCGGCGAACCCTCTCCGTGGAAGCGACGAAGCACGAGGGTTCGGTGGTGCCTGAACAGCCGATCGAAACACTCGACCCAGAGGAATTGCAGGACTTCCTCGATGAACTTCGCTCACGCGGTTTCGAACCTCTGACCGAGCAGCGACCGTGTGTGGCGAGGACCGATCCCGATGTCGCTTGGGCCCTTCACCTCGGCAACGACGATTGAGATCGCGGTCCGTGATGGATGGCCCTATGTCCTCGCCGGCGGTCACGGTCGAAGGGATCGAGTCGTGGCACGCAGATCATGATCACTTGTGTCTTTGGCAGCAAGGCGACAACACCAAGGCCTGGGTCACAGTCGAAGGCATCATCGCCAGGATCGATGAATGGGCCACCCAGGCACAGGACGACTTCGGCGGATTCGACGGAGCCGCGCTCTGACCCGCACCTCTACTACGAGTCGCTGGCTAGCCCCGCCATCGGAATCGATGTCGATCAGCTCGTCGCCGGCGCGTTTCAGGACGGCCAACATGGATTTCTTCACCTCCGGACGAGCCCGTCGCCAACCCTCATCCGCGGTCCAAGCCCCGCAGGACAATCGCCTGCGGCACTCGAGGGGAAGTGGTTCTACCGATCGCACCAGATCGTGCCGCGGCAAGTCTCGAGGGATTCGAAGCGGAACTCTCCGACAACCAAAGGTCGCGATACCAGTCGGTTTTGGCCAAGCACGGCGTCGGGATCTTCGCGCTCTATCTGGCCGACGCCCCACGGCAACGCGGCGCTCATTCTGGTGGTCAACCAGAACTCCGGAAGCCGCACGTCCACTGCACACGTGCGCCGATACCGACCTCCGTGTCGGACCGTCTCCGTCGTGCAGGACCGGACTCCACGAGGCTCCAAGCATGTCGAGTCATCGTTGTAGGTGTCGGTGCGATCGGCTCACATATCGCGTCGCTGCTCGCTCGCTCGGGCGTCGGTCATCTCACGCTTGTTGACGGCGACTACCTCTACGTGCCTGGCCAGGTTCGCCACGCAGCGGAGGCGGACGCCGTCGGCTCTAGCAAACCCGAGTTGATGCGGCACTCCCTTCGACACTTCGAGTGGACCACGATCGATGTCGATACGACTAACACCTGGAGGCCGGTGTGAACTAGCTGCGAGACTCCGCGGCTTCGACCTCTGCATCGAAGCGACCGGGCTCGCACCGTTCACCGAACTCCTCGGACGGATCGCCCAAACGGAAGCAGTGCCAGTGATATCCGTGGCTCTGTACCGGGGAGGAGCGGTCGCGCGAATCCGCCGGCAAGGAGACGGCGACACTCCATTCTTGGAACGGCGGAGCAACTGGCGATTCCCGCCTATTCCGGCTGGAGACCCATCGAGGGACTATGTCGGTGTCGAGGTGGGCTGCGCAGCGCCAATCCACAACGCGCCTCCGGCCTGCGTGACGCACGCCGCGTCTCTCATGATCTTCTCCGCGGCGTCGACTACCTCACGGATCGCCGAGAGCTTCCCGACGAGATCCTCGAGATCATCGAGCCTTGCGAATCACCCTTCCACGAGCGAGGAAGGCTCGAGGTCAGCTCCACCCGACCTTCTTCTGTCAGACCGGGCACGCCGGACCATGATCGCTGCAGCTCGCGCTGCGCACCCGAACGAAACCGGCGGCGTGCTAGCCGGGATCAACGACGACGCTGGCACGCCAGTCATCGCGCTGGGGCGATCGAACTCGTACCTGCCGTGCCTTCACCCTCGGGATACGTCGTGGCCGAGAACGCAACGAGCGAGGCGATCGAGAGCGAGACAATCCGACTCGCGTATCGGCTACCTCGGCGAGTGGCACAGCCATCCGACCGATCAGCCGGCAAGCAAGAAAGACCGCGTGACGATGCAACTTCTTGCCGAGCGAACGACGACCGGCACGCCCGCCTTGCTGGTTCTCCGGCCGAAACCGGAGGATGACTACAACATCGACGGCTACCTCGCCCTCCGCGTGGGAGAGCTCCGACAAGTTGATGTGATCGGAGTCGGGCCCCTGGAGGCCAGCTACGAGGAGCCGACCTGATGGGATCCGTATTCCTCAGCTACTCCGGCGACCGCAAACGCCTCGCGCTCCTCGCGACAGCGCTGAGGCGTCACGGCATGCGCCCTTGGCGAGACGCTGACGCTTTGCCACTCGGTGCCCGCACTCGCGACGAGATCGAGAGCGAACTCGCCGGCTGTACCGCCGCGATGATCTGGCTGACGAGCGCGACGCTCCGATCCGATTACGTGACCCGCATCGAACTACCCGCCATATTCGCTGCGCACGACGAGCGCGGTCTCGACATCATCCCGATCTTCGTCGACTGGCCTCCTGGGCACGACGCGGAACGCGGCCGTGCGGGCCGCTATTGGGCGAGAAATCGGCGACAACAACGGTCATCACCTCGACGCGACCGCGCCCTTCGAAACGAAGCAGGCGCGTATCGCCGGAGACTATGCACACGCAGCGCTTCGACAGCGAGCCCTTCGAGACCCGACCAGGAGACCAGTCGTACGGTTTAGCGACTCGAACTGACGCGGCTCGCGCCCAAGCCAGCGCCGACGTCAATCTGGACTGGACAGTCGAGTACCCGTCGTCCGGACTGATTCCGGGCGCAGACACGACGGCGGCACTGGGCCGCGCGCTCGCTCGGGTCGGCGATGAGTTGATCGGAGCGATCGGGGAAGGCGGTATTGATGTCGTTGCCAAGTGCCATCTGCACCTCGGCATAGCGCTCGGGCACGTGTTCCGGCGTCCAACTGGAATCGTCCCCCAAGTCCTCGTAGAGGGCGAGTGGTGGCGTTGCGACACAGTCGACATCGACGACTCGGAGTCGCTGAACACCGCTGTACTGCACGGACCGGCAGACACCGACCGAGCCAGCGTCGAAGTCTCAATCGCCCAAGAGCGTCGGCCCTGGAGTCGACCTCACCATCGCTGCCGCCGGAACGATCTATCGAACGAGAACAACCCTTCGGCCTTCCGCCGGCACGGGACAGGCGGTACTAACCAGCGCTCGTTCGGCGAATGGATGGTCGGAGCAGATCGCCGAGGCGATTCGCCATGCGAACAAACAGCCCGGCGTCACCGACGTCGACCTCTACATCGCGGCACCACTTCAGCTCGCGGTTCTGCTGGGGATGGCGGCTCAACGCCGTCGGTCGGGTCCACATCCACCACTGGATCGGTAACACGGGGCCCTACGAAATTGATCTGGAGCCTCCCGCCAAGCTGATCGGATGGAGATCTCCGCCGGAAAGGTCGTGGATGCGTTGGAGCTGAAAGAACACACCGTCTACGGTGCGCAAGGGATCAAGCGATAGCACCGACACGCATGGTGTCGTGCACACTGATTGAAGGAACCGTGGCCGGCTTTTCGATATCCATCTTCCTGCCAGACGGCGACCCGAGCGGGATGCGAATCGCTACGAGGTCACACTGGACAGGCGAGGCGATCGAGGTGACGCATACCGAGTATCCCGAGGTCTCGGCCCAGGCTGCCTTCGGTCGCACTGGAATCTACGTCCTAGTCGGTCCCGCCGAGGACGAGACCAAGAGCTCACGCGTGCCGACGTCGGTCAAGGCGACGTGATCCTGAACTGATTAAGTTGCACCTTCGCGGAACAAGAGGATTCTGGACCCTGATGTCGTCATCTTCACGAAGACCGACGAGACACTTGACAGAGCAGAGCGTGACTCGAGATCGAAGGCCGCCTTGTCGCGCTCGCGCATCAGGCACAGAGGGCGGAGGTCGACAACGGGAACGTTCCGGGACCGCCCGCGTCAGCTCCGGCCAAAGAAGCGGACGTCCAGGCCTTTCTCGACGACATGCTGCCGATCTTCCGAGTGCTCGGAGTCGATGCTTTCGACACTTCAGCTGGACTCGCCGCGACAGCCGCGAGCGGAGCGGACAATCCACTTGAGCTTCGGTTCAACCTCTCTGGGGGCACCGGTCGCGGGCGTCCAAACAACCGACGGGTTCATTGTCTTGCAGGGGAGCCCACGCATCGAAGACGGAGGCGCCAACGATTCCGAGAAACGCTCGTCGTCTACGCTGAGCAGCTGGTCGCGGATGGAGTACTCACGGACGAAGGGACTCACTTCGAGCTACAGAGCGACATCCGATTCAAATTCTGCCTTCGGCCGCCGCGGGTGTGCTTAGCGGCGTCAGCACGAGTGGACCTGCGTTCTGGAAAGACGAGAACGGTAGGAGCCTTGCTCAGATCCAGGCGAGTGCCGCGGACGACGCAGAGCCCGGCGTGGATGTTGTTGGCGACGGCGAGGACGGCGACGGCGACGGCGACGGCGACGGCGACGGCGACGGCGACTAAACCAGGGAGATGCGCTCGCCAGTTTCGTGTCGATGGCCTCGTGGGAGCGACGTACGGAGCGCGACCGACGAGCGACTGACGCTCCTGTAAGCGCATGGAGCTGCGCGGGCGTGGTTCGAGTCGAGGATCCGAGCTCGTGATCTGACGGGCCTGCGAGGGTACAAACCTCCTGGTCGAGTCGTTCGACGTGCTGCTCGACGAGACCGCGGTGGAGCGCGCCCACCGCGCGGCCAATCCAGAGTTGGCGGACGTGCGTCGCCGCATGTTGGAAACGAGGCACCGGACCGGCAGCTCCGCTATCCTGTGGCCGAGCGACTCCGGGGACGGGCCACCGAGTGCCGATCCTGGTGCCGGCGGCAACACTTAGGATCCCCAAGGTGCCGAGTGACCCGTTTGTTGAGCTTTCTCGAGACTCTCGCCATCGCCACGAACGAAACGCAGAAGCGTGAGGCGTTCATCACGTTGGCGGCGACTGGCTTCGCCGAGTACCAACTAGCCCGCGACCTGTCATTGGGCGCCGAATATCAAGTTCGGTTTCAACAGGCAGGAGTTGTTCGACGTAGGTGGGCAAATCGACAGCTACTACGGCAGCTTGATCATCGAGTTCGAATACGACATGTCGGCCACAGGAGCTCACGCGGTGAGAGCAACTGCGCGGTTACGTCGCCGGCGCCTGGACAGAAGACGGGTCATCGGATATGCGCCGACCTAGCGGTGGCGACGGACGGGAATTCTTTGTGGCGAATCTTCACGCCGCGCCTCAACGACCCGGAGGGTGCCGATTCCCGCTGAAAACATCGTCCTTGAACCGAACGAGGAGCTGACTGCACATCGCGACGATCCGCGAGTCCCTTCGCCGCTTCCTCGACCGGCTGTTTTTCCGGAAGTGGCAGCTGAAGCCGACGGCCACGAAACTTCACGAAGGACTTCGGATTGCTGTCGCCCTCCTTTACGAAGGTGTGCACGAGTTGCTGACCAAGCTTCACGAGCTGAGGGAAGACCCTCAGCTCCAGCTCCTGCAATCCGAGTGGGATGCTTCTCTTCGAATCGCGTATGGGGGAGCGGTAGAGGAGTGACGAGCTATTCGTTCGTCACACCTACCTAGCCTCACTTGCTCGCCTTCTCGTATTCTCGGCGCTCGAACACCGCGGACTTGCCGACGACGAGGTCGCGCACGTCCTTAACGGTGACGATTTTCGAGGCCGCCAACTTGCCAACATCGCTGAATCCGATTTCTTTGCGTGGCACCTGATTCCGTCGCCGACCGACGCTGGTCGGGTATGGGGCGCGATACTCGCATCAGCTGGCCGGATATGACCTCGCGCACGTGAGCGAAGACATTCTCAAACCTCTGTATGAGTCCCTCGTCGACCCGGGAAACGTGCCACGATCTGGGTGAGTACTACACGCCGGACTGGCTAGCCACAATGATGGTCGAACGGCTTCTCTCGACGTGGAGCTTCGAAGAGGGTCCTCCGGTGGTGCTTGACCCAGCATGCGGATCGGGGACGTTGACCTGCGTGAGTTGTTGTCGAGATCCGAACTCATCTTGATCTACCGCCAAGCGAGATGCTCGCGGCCACTAGTGCAGGCTGTAGTCGGCGTCGACGTCCACCCGCTTGCAGTGATCATTGCCCGAGCCACTTTCGCTCTCGCCATAGCAGATCTCATACCTGCCTCTGCGGAGGCAGTGACTCTGCCCGTATATCTTGCGAACTCACTTGAGACGGTTGAGATGGTCGAGGTGCTAACCCTGTGGGGCGAACACGAGGTCAACCTCGTTGTCGGAGCGGGTGATTATGCCAAAGTGTTCCCGGTTCCGACTGCATTTATCCGAAACGTATCGGTCTTCGACCGTGCGTGATCGACAGCGTGCTCGAGGTCGCCGAGTCCTATGCGGCCTCGAACGATGATCCCGAGAACGCAAGGAAGGTCGCTAGGCGGCGAGTTGACGAACTCGTCGGCGCTTGGCCTACAGCCATCAGCCAACTCAGTGCGATGGCGGTCCATCTCGTCGTGCTTATACGCGCTAGCCAGGACAGCGTTTGGGGATTTCTTCTCAGGAACCGTCATCGGCCCACGATGCTTAGGGAGACGTTCGACTTCGTTGTAGGCAATCCGCCGTGGCTCACAATCGGCGCCATAGATAGCCCCGGGTATAAGGCATCTGTCTCGACTTGGCTGCCAAGGCGGGCATCGCTCCTCGGGCGGTCGGCGAGCAGGCGCACACCGAGCTGGCGACCTTGTTCCTCCCTCAGGCGTACCGCCTTTACGCGAAGCGTGAACAGCGACGCGAAGCAAACGTTGCCTTCGTCATGCCACGTAGCGTCATGAACGCCACACATCACCGACTTCTGAGGGAAGGCCGATACGACGAGACACGTCTTCGCCGTCACTGAGATCTGGGATCTCGATATGTCAGTCCTCTGTTCAACGTTCCGTCATGCGTCCTCTTCACGACCGGGCGATCACCTTCGACTTCACAGGGCATTGCTGGCCGAATCTTCCGAGGCACTCTGCCGACGAAAGATGCTGATCCACAAGCCGTCGCGACCCGCGTCGCCTACGACGAGGCCACCTTCGGCCTTGTCCGGCTTGCCAAGCGCACGGCTTGGGCTCGGGTCGAGACCATGCCGGAACCGGACGACGGCATGATGATGCCCTCTTCGGCTTACCTCAACGACTTTCGCCAAGGCGCAATCCTCTATCCGCAGGTGCTCTTACGCGTTCGTCGGAGCGAACGGTGCGGTTACACGGAGTACACGCCAAGTGCGGGTTGTGAAGAACGAAAGCGCACGTGCTGACGCGGAGCTTCTTAAGGAAACACGGGTGAACCACCTCGTCGAGACGTCCAGTTGTTTCTCGACACTCGCAGCCGAGCACATTGTCCCTTGGGGTCTGTGTGCAGAGCCATGGACGATCGTTCTACCGGTCTCGGCCGATCCGACAGACCCCGACTTCGGGCCGATGTCGCCGGCGGGACTGCGAGACGAAGGGCTAATCCAGACAGTGAGCTGGCTCGAGTGGGCAAACGAACGATGGAAGCTGGTGCGAAAGGAGGGAGAGAGAGCCGACCTTTGGGACAGGATCGACTATCTGCGGCAGCTCTCGTCGAGGCTGGCCGGCGGCAGTTCGTGGTCGTCTACACAGCATCGGGTTCTCGTGCCTTTCGCAACGTTCTTCGACTCCGGCAATTGGAATTATCCCTTACGTAGCTCGGGACAAAACCTACTGGGCATGGTTCAACTCACCACTTGAAGCAGCTTTTGTGACCGCGTTGCTGAACGCGGATAGCACACTCGCCCGGGTTGAACAGTTCATGACGTGTGGCCTGCTCGGTTCGCGAGACACCCACAAACGAGTGCTCGACGTGCCGTTTCCACGGTTCGACGATCACGATCCGTGTCACTTGTCGTTAGCTGAGGTGAGCACGAACATTGCATCGCAGGTGGCCGGGATCGCGGACCAGCTCCGAACGATTCGACACGTCGGGCGAGCCCGAACGCTTGCCCGCAACGCGATCGCCCCTGAGGTGCTCGCCACCGTGGAATCGCTCGTAGCATCCCTCTCCTTGGAGTGCGAGCAAGCGACGGCACGTGTCCCGTGAGCGTCGGGCGGGTGCCGAGTCGCAAGGGCGCGGCAGACGCGCGCGCCGCAGCTGACCACCCCCGACACCGCTCTCCGGCCCTGAGACCAGGTTCGCGAGCCCCGAAGCGTGCCTTCTCGAGGGCAATTTCCACCTCGGGAATTCCTGCACAGATGACTCGGCGGAGAGCTGGCGTGTCCATGACTCGATCGCCACTCCGACCCATCGGCCGACCGTTTGACCGGCCCGAAGCGCCGCAAGTTGGACGGTTCGCCAGGTCGCGCCATCAACATCTCGCGTGTGCTGCCTAGCCCTCCGCCCTTCACCGGTACGGCGCCGACGTGGCGAATCGCTCAGTTGACAACGTCGATCGAAGCGTTGGTCCAGGTCCACTGCGAGGATGCTGGCGAGGAGCGCCGGTACTCGTCATCGCCCGCCGCCGCAGAGCTTCCGCCTTGACCGCTCGGTACGCGGCGGGGTCGACCTCGATCGCGAGGGCGTGCATGCCGGTGCGCTTGTCGACGCGAGCTGCCTCTGTCCGCCGGCGTTCGGCGTAGCGCTCGCGCGCCAGCGCGTTCTTGTGGCGGCGCTGCTTCTCGTGTCGGCGGTCATCCTCGATTCGAGCGCGCGCGGTCGCCGCTCTCGTCGCGGCTCCGCGGGCGTGCTCCGTACGGCGCATCAGTTCGATGGCCCGGGCGAGGAACTCCTCTTCCTGTACTTGCCATCGCTCGGCGGTCTCGGCCGCGCGTTCGAGCCACTCGATCTCTCCCGCCGCGGCGCGCTCCGGGTCCGACGAGCGGCGCACGCCCGCGAGAAGCTCGGCCGCGCGCGTTGCACGCTGCTTGCCGCTCACGACGCACCGCCGTTGTTGACGTCAGCTGGTTCCGCTAGCGGAACCGGCAAGTCTGTGGCGATCTTGGAACGGGTGAAGTGTTGAGCGCGTGCGCTACCGGCGACGGTTGCGGAAGCGGTGATGTGCAGACTGCATCGTGATGCCGAACGCAGTACCGATCTCTTGATACGTGAGCCGGTGGCGATGGCGATCGGAGCGAACGAGGTCGTTGACGAACTCGTGGGCGACGATGCCGGCGCGAGTGACGAACAACGCGAGCGCCAGCGGCTTGTTCGGATCGATGCCGCATTCGCGTGCCGCGGCGAGCAGAGCTCGTCGCACGAGCCGTCTTCTCGTCGTCGGAGGGCGGGTCGATGCGCATGAGCGCGCTCCTTGGTCGTGGGACCGTGAGGGAGCGCTGCGGCGGACTCCGAGCCGATCTCCAGTCTGCCCGCTCACAGGCGCTCCTCGCCGACCGCGGGCTCTCTCGGGTCGCTCGTTGCAGTGCCGAGCAGCGCGTCGATCGCGGTCTTGGCGATCACCACGCGACGGCCGAGCGTGAGCGCCGGGATCTCGCCCCTTCGGACGCATTCGTACGCGCTGGATCGGGAGATGCCGAGCAGCTCGGCAACCTCGGGGACGGTGTAGGTGAGACGTGACGGCACGTGAGCCTCCTGGTTGTTGGGTCCAATACGGATAAGCGCGCTGGAGATCGAAAACGCGACACACGACGCGCAGATCGCGCCTCGATTTCGCTCGGTGCAGACGTCGGTGCAGACCTACCGTGCAGACATTCGTCAAGGGTTGACCGGCGCCAGACCTGCTACGATCGCGTTGTCAGCTGCGCGTCAACCGTCGCCGAGGATCATCTCGCCGAGCTTCTCGGCCGCCTCTGCCTGGAGGCCGGGGATCACGTGGCTGTACAGGTCGAGCGTGATCGAGATGCTCGAGTGGCCGAGACGTTCGCTCACGATCTTCGGATGCACGCCGGCCACGAGCATCAGGCTCGCCGACGTGTGGCGCAGGTCGTGCAGCCGCACCTTCGGCAGCCCGGCCGACGCGACCAGCCGACCGAACAGCACGGTGATCCGTTCGGGATGCACCGGGAGACCGTCCTCGCTCGTGAACACGTAGCCGGTGTCGGTCCACGCCGCACCCCACGCGAGCCGGTCCTCGAGCTGGCGCCGACGATGCGCGCGCAACACCGCGACCACCCGCGCATCGAGACTGATCGTGCGCCGGCTCGATCGCGTCTTCGGATCGGACTCGCGTACGAGGTACGACACGCTCACCCGCGACCGGCGCACCGCGAGCACACCCACGTCGAGGTCGACATCACCCCACCGCAGCCCGGCCAGCTCGCCTCGGCGCATCCCCGTCGCGAGCACCAACACCCACAACGCGTACAGACGATCGTCAACCACCGCGCCGAGGAACCGCCGCGCCTCGTCCGGACTCCACGCCCGCATCTCCGGCGGCTCATGCCGAGGCGGCTTCACCCCCAGCAGCGGACTCCGCACGAGCAGACCCCACAGCACCGCGTCGTTCAGCGCCTTCCGCAGCACCCGGTGCACCACCGCGACCGTCGCCGGCGACAGCTCGGCCCGCCGCCGACGCCCGCCGTTCGCGAGCAGCTCGGCGTACAGACTCCTGATGAGGAGCGCGTTGAGGTCGACGAGCTTCACCCGACCCAGCCGAGGCTTGACGTACCACTGCACCACCTCGCGGTAGCTCTTCGCGGTCGACGGCTTCAGCGACGGCACATGCCCGGCGAGCCACTCGTCGAAATACGCGCCAACCGTCAGCGAGCCCGCGTCGGCCACCTCGCCCGCACCCACCGCCGCCAACGCCCGACCCAGCGCCTTCTCGGCCTCGCGTTTGGTCGCGAAGCCGCCCTTCCACCGCTGGCGCCGGCGACCCGAGACCGGATCGCGACCGACGTCGACGACGTAACTCCACGTGTTCCCGCGCTTGACGACGCTGCCTCGCATCCGCTCCTCCACAAGGGATAAGCGCACTGCGAGAGCTCAACGCGACAAACGACCTACGGACCTCTTGTTAGCAACCGTTAGCAAGCAGGCCGGGAGAGCGCAGGCCGGCGAGCCGCAAACCGGCTCTGACCTGCACCAACTCAGCGCGCTCGGAGGGAGTCGAACCCCCAACCTTCTGATCCGTAGTCAGATGCTCTATCCATTGAGCTACGAGCGCTTCGTGAGGAGAGAAGTCTACCGCCCGAGCGTGCTTCCGGACCGTTCGAATCGCTCTGCCGCCGGCAACGCGCCTGGTCCCGAACCCCCGGGCATTCCTGGGCCTGCGACGGGATCGCCGGACTCGAGACGAGCTCACCGACGCGTGAATTGTGGACCACGAGACTGGTGACGGCGGCGCCGATCGACGACACGTCCCGGACCGGCCGGCTCGCAACCTCGCCGGGGACCTCCGAGATCTCACTGATCGTGTTCCCGAAGACACCGCCACCGCGGGACCGGAGCGTGACCGGAGCGTCGCCGCGTCTCGGGCTCCGGGGCTCACCTAGTCGTCGTCGTCCTCGTCGTCGTCGTCTTCGTCGTCCTCCTCGATCAGGTAGCTGTACGCCTTCGCCAGCGCCAGGACCTCGTCCGCGTCGCGCTGACCACGTGATAGGCGATGCGTTCCAGCAACGCGTCGCGCACCTCATCGGCAGTTGCCATGCTGTCCTCCTCGCCGGGGTCGGGCCGACCGACGTTACGTGCCCGAGCGGTGGGAATTGCGGCTCTCCGGTGGGGCAATTCCTCCAGGATCGTCCGCAGCGGCCGATTGCCAGGTGTGGTCTCGGACGAGGGCTTCGACGTAGTGACACAAACGGGGCAAAACATCGATCTCGATGGCTCCAACCCGCAGGACATCGAGTCGCGACTCCAGCAGATCCTGGAGTCGATGCGGGTGGACCCCGCGAACGACACGGACCCGCCCGACCCGCCCGAGGCGCCCGACACGGGCGCCACCGGCAACGACGCTCGCGGCGCGGTCGTCTATACCCCCGTCTCGTCTTCTCCTTCGCCCGACGACGGCGCCTCGCCGGTCGGCTTCCCGCCGTTCATGCGGCTCCCGACGCAGACCCCTTCGGTGACCCGTCTCGGTCAGGCGATGGTCGACCGCGGCCTGATCACCCAAGATGATCTCGACCGCGCCCTCGACCATCAGCGCCACACCCGCAAGCGTCTCGGCGAATCGTTCATCGAGATCGGCGCGGTCACGAGCTTCCAGCTCTCACAGGCCCTCGCCGACCACCTCGGCGTCCCGTTCGTCGACCTCGAGACCCACCCGCCCGACGTGCTCCTCGCGGGCATGATCCCCGAGGAGGTCGCGCGGCGCTACTGCGCACTCCCGGTCGAACGTTGGAGCGGTCAGGTCGTCGTCGCGATGGCGAACCCGAACGACGTCTTCGCGCTCGACGACATCCGCGTGCTCACGGGCCAGTCCATCCTCGCCGCGCTCGCCGACACCGGACACCTGCTCGCCGCGATCGAACACGCCTACTCGCGCTCCGACCTGATCGAGAGCAGCCTCGACGACGCGGCCGACGACTACGACGTCGAGGCCGAGATCGGCATGGGCGCGCTCATCGACGACGCACCGGTCGTGAAGCTCGTCAACGCGCTGCTCGAAAAGGCCGTGGCCGACCGCGCGTCCGACCTCCACATCGAGCCGGCTTCGCGCAGCGTCAGCATCCGCATGCGCATCGACGGCATCCTGCACGACACTTCCGAAGCGCCCCTCAACGTCCTGCGGCCGATGGTGAGCCGGCTCAAGGTCATGGGCAGCCTCGATATCTCCCAGAACCGCCTGCCCCAAGACGGCCGGTTCTCCCTGACCGTGCAGGGACGCCCGATCGACGTCCGAATCGCGACGGTTCCCACCGCCGCCGGCGAGTCGGTCGTCCTGCGACTACTCGACCCCGTACGCGGCGCCATGGATCTCGCGAGCCTCGGCCTCTCCGAGTACGAAGCCGAACGATTCGTCACGGCGTTCCACGCACCGCAGGGCGCGATCTTCGTCACCGGTCCGACCGGCTCCGGAAAGTCGTCGACGTTGTACGCGCTGCTGTCGTCGGTGAACACGCGCGACAAGAGCATCGTGTCGGTCGAAGACCCGGTCGAGTACCGACTCGACGGCGTCAAGCAGATCCAGATCAACACCCGCGCGGGCATGACCTTCCCGAGCGCCCTGCGATCCACGCTGCGCGCCGACCCCGACGTCATCCTCGTCGGAGAGGTCCGCGACGCGGAGACCGCGCGCATCGCGGCCGACGCGTCGATCACCGGTCACCTCGTGCTCTCGACGTTGCACGCGACCCGTTCCGCGGCGGCGCCGATCCGTCTCATCGACATGGGCGTCGAGCCCTACCTCGTCGCCTCGGCGGTGTCGTGCATCGCCGCCCAACGACTCGCCCGCAAGCTCTGCGACACCTGCGCGGCACCCATCGAGAGCCCCGACATCGCGCAGTTGCAGCGCCTCGGCGCCACCGACGAGATCCTCGCCGACGGCATCCACATGCGCGCCGCGGTGGGTTGTGCCAACTGCCGCAAGACCGGCTACCGCGGCCGCAGCCCGATCTTCGAGATCATGCCCGTCACCGAGGACATCACCCGCCTCATCGTCGAACGGGCCCCGAGCGGCGACATCGAACGGGTCGCGGTCGAACAGGGCATGGACACGTTGCGCACGGCTGCACTGCGCCGAGTCCTGCGCGGCGACCTCAGCATCGAAGAGATGGCCCGCGTCGTTTCGTAACGCTCGTTTCGTAACGCCGTTTCGTAGGTATCAGAACGCGAAGCGCACGATGCAGAAACCGCCGGACGCGAGGCAGTAGATGCCGAACGGCGTCAGGCTCTGTCGTCTCGAAGAACCGCACGAGGAACTTCGTCGACAGGTACGCGGCGATCGCGGCGACCACCGCACCGGCCAACGCCTGGCCGCGGATGCCGTCACCGAGATGTCCCATGAGGCTCGGGGATCTTGTAGACGCCGGCGGCGAGGATGATCGGCGTCGCCATCAAGAAGGCGAAGTGGGCCGCGTCCTCGTGATCGAGACCGCGCATCAACCCGCCGACCATGGTGATGCCCGACCGGCTGATCCCCGCGAAGAGCGAGCCGACCTGGGTGATGCCGATGAAGAGGGCCTCGGCGTAGCTGAGCGACTCGATCTTGCGCCCGCCCGAGAATCCGTCGCCGCGGTAGCCGGCGCCGGCCGCGACCGCGCCGGCGGAGCACTTCGCCCAACAGCAGGATCACGCCGTTGATCGTGAGGAAGATCGCGGCCGCGGTCGGGTTTGGCGAACAGGGTCCGCAGCGAATGCTCGAACGCCAGGCCGACGACGCCGGTCGGGATCGTGGCGACGATGAGCAACATGCCGAGCCGCGCGTCGGGCGACGTGACGCGACGCTCGCGAGCGCTGCTCGAGCACTCCCCCGATGATCTTGATCCAGTCGCTGCGGAAGTAGACGAGCAGCGCCAGCGCGGTACCCGACATGCAGCGCGACGAGGAACGCCAGGTAGAACGATTCGCTCTGCGCCTGCGCCTTCACGAGGTCGTCCCAGCCGACCAGGGCGGGGATCAGGACCGAGTGCCCCAGGCTCGACACCGGGAACAGCTCGGTCACGCCTTGGAAGAGACCGATGACGATCGCCCGGAAAAAGGAAAGCATGACTCAAGAGCCTCCCACGCGCCGGCGCCGGTCACGCACTTCGGCGCACGCCTTCCATGTGAACAAACCGTGGATGGGAGCGGCCGTGGCCCAACCGGCGGGCCCAGGTGGTCGCCAACGCCTTGGCTTCGGCCGCGGTGAGGTAGCGCGCGGGCCCGATATCGACGCCGGCACGCCGGAACTCCGGCTCGATCGACTCGGCCACGTAGTCGGGCGTCGGCACCGGAAGGTCCTCGTAGCGCGCCGGGGTGGAGTCGAGCCAGATCTCGCCGTTGAGCGTCACCCTGACGTTCGCGCGCCGGCCGGGCCAGCGCCGCGATCCCTTCGACGACCTCGGTCCGGGCCCGCACGATCCCTTCGAGCAACGAACCCCACGGCAACAAGACGATCACCTCGTCGGCGATGCGTCGGAGCTCGGACCGGCAACGCTTCGACGGCGCCGCGCAGCAGCACGAGGTTGCGCCCGGCCACCGCGAGCCGGTTTGCGCGCGGCGCGATACGCGATCTCACCCATCGGCTCGTCGAGCGCGTCGAGACCCGACGACCAACCAATCGGGTCGCTCCGAAGCAAGGTGATACGCGAAGCGCGCGTCGCCGGTGCCGACGTCGACCGCGCACCTCTCGTACCCGTCCCGCAACGCGTCCAGCTCGGCCACGGTCATCGGCGCGGTACGACCCTTGCCGACGACGCGCGTCAGCGTCATCGGCGCTCGCCGATCGCGAGGACGCGCGCGTACGCCTGCTTGCGGCTCACTCCCGGCAGCTCGGCCAGCGCCTGCGCGATCGTCTTCGCGGTCACGCCCTGGTCGAGCAGCGCGCGCACGAGCCGATCGAGTCTGTTCGTCGGCCGCCGCGACGGGTCGGGCCGACGCATCGCCGCGCGCCCGCGGGCGGTGCGACCACGATCGTGAACTCGCCGCGGGCGTCGTCGGCGTCGCCGAGCTCCTGCGCCAGCACCGCCGCGCGTGCCGCGCCGGAACTCCTCGAACACCTTCGTCACCTCGCGACCGATGCAGAGCTCCCAGTCCGGGCCGCACGGCCGCGAGATCGGCGAGCAGGGCACCGACGCGCCGCGGCGCTTCGTGCACCACGAACGCGTCGCCGCGACTCGGTGAGCCGGCGGATCTCGGCTTGGCGCGCGGCCGATCGGCGCGGCAGGAACCCGACGTACGTGAAGCGATCGACGGCCAGGCCCGATGCGCTCAGCACCGCCAGCAGCGAGGACGGACCCGGCACCGGGCTCACCGCGAACCCCGCCTCGATCGCCCGACTCACCACGACGTAGCCGGGGTCGCTGAACAACGGCGTCCCCGCGTCGCTCACCAGGGCGACGCGGGCCCCCTCCTCGAGCTGGTCGAGCACCTCGCTCGCACGATCGGCTTCGTTGTGATCGTGATAGCTGAGCACGCGCGCCTCGACGTGCAGTCCCGTGCGCTGGGTGAGTTCACGGAAGCGACGGGTGTCCTCGGCGAGCACCACGTCGGCGGCTTCGAGCACCTGGCGCGCCCGCGGCGACAGGTCGTCGTCGTTGCCGATCGGCACCGACACCACGAAGAGCGCGCCGCGGCGGTCGCCGCGTCCCGACTCCCGAATCGTCACCTGCACTGTCGGCCGCCGGATCGGCGATCACGCGTACGAGATCGCGGTCGATCTCGGCCGCGCTCTTCGTCGCGTCGTACGCGAACGTCCGGCCCCGCAGCCCCGGACCGCGGCGGAACACGAGCGCGTCGTCACCGAGGAAGAAGGCGCTCATCGTCGCGCGTGAACGTGTCGCTCAGGCCCGCGCACTCGAGCGTGACCTCGACGTCGCCGCGCAAGCGTCCGGAGCGCCCGGTCGTCGTGCTCGCTGCGCACGCCGAGCACGCAGGTGGCCCGAGCCGGTCACGTCGGCGTCGCGCGTGAACTCGACGGTCTTGGTGTGGCTCCCCGAGATCTGCGGATGCCCGTGACAGCGAAACGTCACCGAGGCTGTCGTGCGCGGTCGATTCGGCGCAGCCATCACCGGCGAAGCTACCGGACGGCACCGGAGCCTCGAACCGGCCTAGTAACCGCCCCCGCTCGTCGAGGCGGCCGTGGTGGTCGAGACCCCCGTTCCCGGTCCCGTCGGCGTCCCCTTCGCCGACGACCCGCAGGCCGATCCCACCACCAGAACTGCCCCGACCAGCAGGCTCACCGTCAGACGTCGCCCGGCAACTCGTCGCATGCCGTGAAGTACGCAGCGACGCGCCGCGTGGTTCACTTGGGGTCTTGGCGACCTCCAGTACCCATCGGCCCCACCCGTGACCGACCTCACCGCCGACGCGATCCTCGCGCGCGCC
Source organism: uncultured Actinomycetes bacterium (assembly GCA_963839575.1). Lineage (GTDB taxonomy): Bacteria > Actinomycetota > Acidimicrobiia > IMCC26256 > PALSA-610 > PALSA-610. The sequence goes on from CAWIVQ010000003.1 coordinate 1,579,655, forward strand.
AGCGGAGCGCGACCCAGACCTTCGCCCGTCAACGACCTCCGCGACGAGCCCCGTGCTGGAGCGGTTCGTCGGGGGCATCACGGCCGCGATGAACGCGGCGCGGGTACACGCCAACTCGACGCGCCCGGCCCGACCACCAACGTCGTGCTCCACGCGGTCGACGCCGACGGCGCCCCGCCCGTACCGGCGCAAGGCCGCGCCGACCTTCGTCATCGCGATCGCCGAGCTCGCGGAGATCCCCGACGACCGCGTCGAGCTCCTCCGCGTCGGTTACCCGCTGCTCGTGCGCGCGCTCGCGAACCTCTGCGTGATGGTGAGCGACACCCCGGACGGTTTGGTCGTGCGGTTCGTCACGCTCGAACAAGGCGTGTACGGCGTCGGCCCCGGCCTCGCCGACGACGAGCTGACGCGACGCGCGTTCGGCCGCATCGAGCCGCTCGCGGTCGTCGCAGCTCGTGATCGCGAACGACTTCGTCACCGATCTGCCCGAACAGCTGTGGGCCGGCGACGAGCAGACCGCGCAGATGCTGCGCGGCCGGACGCGCCCTCGAAGCGCTCGACCTCCTGCCCGCGCCGTTCCCGATCGAGGACATCCTCGACAAGCGCGACCTCCGCCACGTCGAGCTGCTCTACGGCATCGGCGGTCTGTCGTACGGCAACGTGAGCGCGCGCTACCTCGGCGACGACCTGCGCGGGCGTTCCCGATCCCGACGGTCCCGTGTACTGGATGAGCGCGAGCGGGGTCGACAAGGCCGACCTCCGCCTCGTCGGCGAACACATCCTGCTCGTACGGGGCTTCGACCCCGAACGCGAGACGATGGTGCTGAGCGTCCCGCCCGACGGTGAAAGCGCGGCGCGTGTCCGTCGACGCGATCGAGCACTGGATGATCTACCGCGAACATCCCGGAGTCGGCGCGATCCTGCACGTGCACGGCTGGATCGACGGCACGGTGTCGACCGAGGTCAACTTCCCGTGCGGCACGTTGCAGCTCGCGGCGTCGGTCGCCGACCTCGTGCGCGCCGCGCCCGACCCCACCCGCGCGGTCGTCGGGCTACGCAATCACGGCCTGACGATCACCGGTCACAGCCTCGACGACATCTTCGACCGCTTCGGCGCCGCGATCGTTCCGCGCGTTCCCATGGAGTAGGGCCATGAGAGCGGCGCGAGAGCGCGTCGCGCCTCGTGCGCGAGCAGCCAACGCTTGTAGTCGAGGCCGAACGCGTACCCGCCGAGCGCGCCGCCGGTGCGGATGACGCGGTGACACGGCACGATCAACGCGATCGGGTTCGAGCGCGTTCGCCATCCCGACCGCCCGCGGCGCCTTCGGCCGCCCGACGCGCCGCGCGAGCTCGCCGTACGAGATCGTCGTACCGACGGGGATCTCCCGCAGCTGCGTCCACACCTCTTGTTGGAACGGCGTGCCCCGCGCACCGACGGTCAGCGCGTCGAGCGCGCCGACGTCGCCGCGCGAAGTACGCCGCGCAGCACGTCGTGCACGCCGAAGCGGTCGCGCCGCTCCGGTTGCGGGCGTCGGATCGAAGGTCGCGCGCCGCACGACGCCCTCGTCGACCGTCGCCCGGAACGAACCGAGCTGGAAGTGCACCACTGCCACGTTCGATCGTCATACGTACGTTGTACGCCCGTCGGCTGTCGCCGGATCCGGACACGTCACACCCGTGTCCGGATCCGTCTACTGCGATGCCCTAGAACGGGGGCATGGACGAGTTCACCGGCGTCGTGACCACGGGCATCTACTGCCGGCCCGGCTGCAGCGGCAACCCGCTCGCGCGCAACACCCGGCCGTACACGTCGGCCGCGGCGGCCGAAGCCGCGGGCTTCCGCCCGTGCCTGCGCTGCCGACCCGACCGGGAGCCCGGCGCCCGGCTGGGTCGAGGCGCCCGGAACTCGTCTGCCGGGCCATGCGCGCCGATCGCCGACGGCGCGCTCGACGACGCCACCGAAGACGCGCTCGCCGCGCGCCTCGGGGTGAGCGCGCGCCACCTTCGCCGCCTGTTCGACGTGCACGTCGGCGCCACCCCCGCCGAGGTCGCCCGCAGCCGCCGAGCGCACTTCGCGCGCCGGCTGCTCGACGACACCGACCTCCCGCTCGCGCAGGTCGGCGAAGCGCGGCCGGGTTCAACAGCGTCCGCCAGTTCAACCGGGTGATGAAGGACGTGTTCCGGTTCACGCCCCAGGAGCTGCGAGCCCGACGCCGCGCACCCGACCGGCTGGTCGACCGACGGCGGGCTCGAGCTGCGGATGCCCTACCGCGCCGCCGCTCGCCTGGCCCGCGATGCTCGCGTTCCTCGCGCCGCGCGCCATCCCGGGAGTCGAGACGATCGACCTCGACGGCGGGCGTGTACCGCCGCGTGGTCGAGCTCGGCGACGCGCCGGGCGTGATCGAGGTGTGGGACGAGCCCGAGCGTGCCGCGCTGCGCGTCCGCGTGCACCTCCCCGCGTTCGACGGACTCGTGCACCTCCTCGCCAGCGTGCGGCGGCTCTTCGACCTCGACGCCGACCCGGCCGTCATCGACACCGCCCTCGCCCGCGACCGGACCCTGCGGCCGCTGGTTCGCGCCCGCCGCGGCGTGCGCGTTCCCGGCGCGATCGACCCGTTCGAGGTGAGCGTGCGCGCCGTCCTCGGCCAGCAGGTCTCGGTCGCGGGCGCGACCACGCTGGCCGGACGCCTCGTCGAGCGGTACGGAACTCCGGTGCCGGGGATCGGCGCGCTCGGGCTGACCCACCTCTTCCCCGACCCCGACACCCTGGCCGCGCGCCGACCTGACGACGGTCGGGCTCACCCGAGCCCGGGCCCGAGCCGTGAACGCCTGGGCCGGATCCGTCGCGACCGGCCAACCTCGAGCTGCACCGCGCCCGCGACCTCGACCACACCGTCGCCGAACTGCAGGCGCTCCCCGGGTTCGGGCCGTGGACGGCGCACTACGTCGCCATGCGGGCCTGCGGCGAGCGCGACGCGTTCCCGGCCTCCGACCTCGGCCTCCGCCGCGCCCTCGGCGACGACCCCGCGGCTCGGGCCGAAGTGTGGCGTCCGTGGCGGGCCTATGGAGCGGTCCAGGTGTGGCTCGGCGCCGGTCGGAGCCGATCGACCGGCGATGCGAGACGCGATCGACCACGTCGGTCCCGGGCAGGAGAGGATCGGCGCTTCGAGCCGCGTTTTCCCTGGTCAGACCTCATATTCCAGCTTGAGATCCCATCCCCGGTTCGGATATGATTGAGGACCGGCTTTCGCCGGCGGCAGCCCGAACTTCCCCCCAGTCGTATCCCAGCTTCGAGGAACAACCTCCCGGTTGGCGAGCGTTGCACCAAGTGCCCACCCGCCGCCCTCGGTGCTCGCCCGAGGCATCAGATCCTCGCCCGCAAAGGGCGTGCAGCCGATACTGATCGCAATACCGACCCCGATTCGAAGCCCGCCCCTTCGACTCCGAAAGTGAACAGATGGCCAAGCCAATGAAGGCCCGCCGCGAAGACCGCGATTACGAAGACCTCGTACGTCTGTACCTCGAAGACGTCGGTCGCCACAACCTCCTCACCAAGGACGACGAGATCCGGCTCGCGCAAGCGATCGAGACCGGAACCGCGGCGGTCGAAAAGCTGGAGACCGCGAAGAAGCTCACGCCTACGCAAAAGCGCGCGCTCAAGCGGGAGATCCGCCAAGGCGAAGAGGCGCACCGCCAGTTCGTGAACTCGAACCTCCGCCTCGTCGTGTCGATTGCCAAGAAGTACCAGAGCTCGGGTCTCCCGCTGCTCGACATCGTGCAGGAGGGCAACCTCGGCCTCATCCACGCGGTCGACAAGTTCGACTGGCGCAAGGGCTTCAAGTTCTCGACCTACGCCACGTGGTGGATCCGTCAGGCAATCCAGCGCGGCATCGCCAACTCGGCTCGTGTCATCCGCCTTCCCGTACACGCGGGCGACATGCTCACCGCACTGCTCAAGCTCCGCGCCTCGCTCGAGGGCTCCCTCGGTCGGACGCCCACGCTGGCCGAGCTCGCCCGTGAAGCCGAGCTGCCGCTCGAGAAGGTCGTCGAAGTTCTGCGCTACGCGGTCGACACCGTCTCGCTCGACGAGCCCGTCCGCGACGACGGCGACGCCGAGCTCGGCGACTTCGTCGAAGACCGCAACGCGGTCGCCCCGTTCGAGCACGCGGCCACGAGCCTCCTGCCGAACGAGGTGGCAAAGGTGTTGTCGGTGCTCGACGAGCGGGAGCGCACGATCCTCACGCTGCGTTTCGGGCTCGACGGTGGCGGCGAGCGCACGCTCGAGGAAGTGGCCGAGCACTTCGGTCTCACCCGGGAGCGCATCCGCCAGATCGAGGCCCGGGCGATGTCGAAGTTGCGGCACCCGTCCGCCGACGTCGGCGCCCGCGAGCTGCTCGAAGCCGTCTAAGACCGAAGACCGTTCGGACGAACCTGCGTCATGCTCCCGCCTGGGCGGGGGTCGGGCGCAGGTTCTTTCGCGTCCGACCCACGAGCACGGCCCCGCCGACGATCGCGCCGAGCGACGCGAGGCCGATCCCCGAGAGCACGAGCCGGTGGCGGCTCTCACGGATGCAGGCGCCGGGCCCGTTGATCCACTCGGTGCGGGCGTACGCGTCGACCACCGCGGGATTCGACTGCGCGGCTTGCCATTCGACGCGCCAGCGGGCCATGAACCCGGGATCCGCGGCCTGCGCCGGCGTCGGCACCGGTGGCAGCGCGGCGTTCACCGCGGCGATGTCGGCTTCGCTGGGCGAGCCCTTGTCGGCGTGCCAGCCGTTCATGATCGCCAGACAGTTCCGGCCGTTGTTGTCGCCGACTTGGAACGCGGTGACCGAGGGCGCGAGGGCTGCGCAACCGAGCAGCGAGATGACGGCGACGACCAGGAGCCGCCGGTAGAAGGGCCACGCGCCGGGATCGTCGTCGCGCTCGGGATCGAACACCCCGTCTCGATCGGCACGTTCCGGCCGCCCGCTGAGTCGATCGTGGCGGGTCGGGGCGGGTCGGGGCAATCGCTGCGAACGGTCGATCGGCGATCAGCCCGCCGCGCACGATCCGGTCGAGACCGCTTCGCTCTGCGCACGCGACCGGTCGAGGTCCGGGCGGACCTCGGCCGCGGTCAGCGCGTATCCCACATTCGTTTCGGTGACGGAGCGGGCGAACACCACGCCGGCGACCGTGCCGTCGGGAAGCGAGAAGGGGCCGCCGGAGTTTCCGGGCCGGATCGAGGCCTGCAGCTCGTAGATCTGGCGGGTGACGAGGCCCTGCCCGTAGATGTCGCGCCCGCGCGCGGAGTACTCGGCGAGCACCGCTCCCGGCGCGACGGTGAGCGGACCGCCTTGCGGGTAACCGAGCACCGCGCCGACGGTGCCGCGTGGAACGCTCGTATCGGCCAGCACAAGGGGTGGACCGGCGAGATTGCCCACGCGCAGCACCGCGATGTCGGTCGCAGGATCGAACACCAACGGCGTCGCGCGGTGCGTGCCGTTCGCGTCATGGACCTCCGGCGACGCGATGCCGGCGACGACGTGCGCGTTCGTCACGACCAGATCCGGTCCGGCGACGAAACCGGACCCTTCCACGATGCCGCCGCAGCCCTGACCGGTGATCATCACGGTCGACCGGCCGGCCGCGTCCGCCGCGGCCTTCACGTCGGCGGCGGTTGGTCCGGTCACCGGGTTCGAGGGTGCGGGTTCCAGGTCGGCGAACACCTGCGGGAAACCGAGCGGATCGAGGAGACGTCCGAGTCGCGCGGTGATCGCCGGTGCGGGCGGAAGCACCTCGTCGAGGCGGCGGACGATCGTCGAGTCCTGGATCAACCGACCCGTGCCCGCGTTCGGCAACGTCGCGAGCGTTCCCGCGAGAAGCCACACGACGGCGAGTACGCCGAGCCCCGACACGATCCCACCGAGCGTCGTGTCGACGAGACCGAGATGGACGCGACGCAGAAGCCACGCCGCGCGCATGCCGAGCCATCCGCCGAGCGAGCTGAACAGCGCGGCGAACACACCGAGCGTGATCAAGGTGAGCGTGAGCTTCTCCGGATCCCCGGTGACCCAACCGGCGACCTTCGTCGCGACCAACGCGCCGAGCAGGAGGCCGCCCAACATGCCGACATAGGTTCCTACCTGCGTCACGACACCGGTCTTCGCGCCCCAGATCGCAGCACCGATCACGGTGGCGACGATGAGCGCGTCGACGAGATTCATTGCCGGCGAGCGGCGCGAGCGGTCAGCAACAACGCGTTCCCCGCATCACGTTCCTCCGGGTGCTGGAGAGATAGGCGGATGCTATGGGGCCGGGTGCTCCGTGCTGAGGGCGACCACGGCTGTACCGGCGGCCGCCGGACGCGCTCAGGCGCCGCTGAACCGTTCGAAGAGCTCCGCCAGCGCGAGATCGGTGCCGGCCTGCGGGAGTGAGATGCCGCCGTCGACGACGAGCGTCTGGCCCGTGATGTAGCTCGACCGCCCCGACGCGAGGAACAGCACGACCTCGGCGATCTCGTCGGCGTGACCGATCCGACCGAGCGGGATCTGCTTCGCCACCGGATCGAACACGTCCGGGAACTGCTCCCACACCGCGGTGAGCGGCGTGCGCACGTGGCCCGGCGCGACACAGTTGACCCGGATCTTCGGCCCGTACTCGAGGGCCCCGCTCTTGGTGAGCGCGACGACACCGGCCTTCGCGGCGGAATAGGCGGCCTCGTTGCGCGTGGGCGTCAGCGCCGACACCGACGCGTTGTTGACGATCGCACCACCACCGCTTTCGAGCATCAGCGGCACGACCGCCCGCATGCCGTTGAAGGTACCTGTGAGGTTCACGTCGATCAGGCGGTGCCACAACTTGTCGTCGACGGTGTGCAGCGGACGCAGGTCGCCCGAGCCCGCGTTGTTGAACAACACGTCGACGCGGCCGGCGTCGTCGGCGATCGCCCGGACCGCGGCCGTGAACGCGTCGCCGTCGCGCACGTCGACCGCGAACGCGCGCCCACCGACCTCCTCCGCGACCCGCGCCGCCGCGTCACCATCACGGTCGAGCACCGCAACCGCCGCGCCTTCCGCCGCGAAGCGCACAGCCGTGGCGCGCCCGATTCCGGACGCGCCACCCGTGATCACCGTTACCTGCCCGTCGAGCTCGCCCACGGGCCGGACGCTACCGGTCGCTAGCCGTGCGGGGCGAGCGCCGCGACCGCGCCGCGAGCGTAGGCGTCGGCCTGCGCGACGTCGGCTGGGCGGTACCGGTCGCCGCGCGGCGCGACGGCTTCCAACAAGGCGAGCACCTCGTCACCGCGCCGCAACGCGACCACCAGCACACCTCGATCGTCGAAGGTGACCTGGCGAACGGGCTTGTGGCTGCGCAACACCTCGTGGGCCGCAGTCGGGTCGTCGCCGACGTCACGGCGACCACTCAGCTCGCGTTCGGCCGCGACCGGCACTTCACCCGACGGCCCCAACAGTCGCAGCCGCGTGCAGTCGGCGGGCACGACGTCGGCCAGACCTGCCGCGAGCCGCCCGGCCACGCGCCCGATGCCGTCGCGCAGGTCGAGCAGCTCGCGATCACCGGCCAGCGCGCCCGAGAACATCAGCTCGCCGGCAACGGCGAGCGTGATGCGCATCGAGTCACCTCGCAGCAACGCGAGCCGGCGAAGATGACGATCCTTTTCGATCGCGTACGCGCCGAACACGGCGGCCAGCACGATCGCACCCACTTGGACGGCGCCGCCCGCGAAGGGGACTGCGAACAGCGCCACGAACCCACTCGCTCCGAGGACGACGGCGATCTGGAGCCGGCGGTGCGCGATGGCTCCGTCGGTCAGCGGCTTGTCGGTCGGAATCCCGACCCGGCGTTCCTCGAGCGCGATCTCCCGTTCGAGCCTGGTCACTGTTGCCGGCATGGCTCCCCCTCTCAGAGCGCCCGCCCGGTCCGTTGTCCCCTCCCTCTCTTCATCGAGCGCGCGGAGGCTCAGACTTGAGCGGGGACCTCGTAGATGACCCCATGATCGCGGGCCAGCCACGCGATCTCGTTGTCGTCGGCGTAGCCACGGCCCTGCACGTTGAAGATGCGGACGGACGGAGCGTCCAAGGGATAGGGGCCCCAATGCCAGGTACCGCGGTGCAGATGTACACAGCTGTGGCGCGCCATCACGAACGCCCGGACCGTGTCGAAGTCGGCCGGCTCGGAGAAATCGACATCGCCGGGTGCAACGACCACGATCGCATCGCCACTCATGGGCATCAGGGTCTGCGTGTGCGTGTCGTGGCGATTGAGCAACTCGCACCGCAACCACCCGTCGACCAACGAGAGCTCGTCGAGGGTGTGCCCGATGAAGTTCACCGCGCCGTCGTTCCAGAGGAACTCGAGGTCGGCCGTGGGATTGCCGTCGCTCTCCTCGGGCGGAATCGTTCCGAACGGGGCGAACGACTCCCGTGTCGCAGCGTGGGCATCGAGCCTGACCATCCGCATCTTCTCCGCTCCTTTGCCGGTCGCTCGCGCCGCGCCTTCGCTACGGTCGGCCTCGCGGCCGCTCATCTAGGCTGACGCGGGCGTCAGTCTTATCCATCGTGGTCGCGGAGGTCACGCAATGGACGTGCGGTCGATCGAGGACGTCGAGCCGGTCATCGAGCACAACGGCACCGTTCCGGTGTGGTGGTTGGTGAGCCCTCGGGAGATGTTCGACATCACCAAAGGCGGCCACCTCGAGCTGGTGAGCGAGTTCGAAGTCGCCGGCGGCGGGTTCGTCGATCCGCACCACCACCCGACCCACGAGTTCTATTACGTCACCGCGGGCCGCGGGATCATGACGATCTCGGGCGAGGACCGCGAGATCCGCCAGGGCGACCTCGTGCACATCCCGCCGAACGCGGTGCACTCGCTGCGACCGGTGAGCGACCATGCGCCGATTCACTGCTTCGCGTTCGCCGTCGGTGTCGACGGCGCCGGTCCGGTCGACTACACGAGCTGACTGCATGGGTCGCGTGCTCGTCACCCGTCGCCTTCCGGAGGGCGGGTTGGATCCGCTCGCGGGCACCGGCCACGACCTCGTCGGCCCGAAGCCCGACGACACGCCCTACACACCCGCGGAACTGCGCGCCCACGCGCGCGGGTGCGACGCGATCGTCTCGCTGCTCACCGACAAGATCGATGCCGACGTTCTCGACGCGGGCGCGGCCGGCGGCCGGCTACGGATCGTGGCGAACGTCGCCGTCGGCTACGACAACATCGACGTGACCGCGGCCACCGCGCACGGGATCACCGTCTGCAACACGCCGGGCGTACTCGACGACACCACGGCCGACACCGCGTTCCTCTTGATCCTCGCCGCGTCGCGGCTCGCGACAACGGCGGAAGCAGACCTGCGCGCCGGGCGGTGGACGGGCTGGGGAGTCACGCAGTACCTCGGTCTCGACGTGCACGGCGCGACCCTCGGCATCGTCGGCTTCGGCCGCATCGGGCGCGCGGTGGCGCGGCGTGCCGGCGGCTTCGGGATGCGAGTGCTCCATCACGCCCGGACCCCGACGAACGAAGCCGGCTACGTCGCCGACCTCGACGAGCTGCTCGCGGCATCCGACATCGTGTCGCTGCACACGCCGGGCGGCGCAGATACCCATCACCTGATCGACGCGCGTCGCCTCGCGCTCATGAAGCCGAGCGCGGTCTTGGTGAACACCGCGCGCGGCACCGTGGTCGACGAGATCGCCCTCGCCGAGGCACTCCACGCGGGCCGTTTGTTCGCCGCCGGGATCGACGTCTACGAGCGCGAGCCAACGGTCGAACCGCGATTGCTGAGCGCGCCCGGCACCGTGTTGTTGCCGCACATCGGCTCGGCTTCGAAGGCCACCCGCACGCGCATGGCCACAATGGCAACCAGCGCGGTCACGACGGTGCTCGCCGGCGGCACGCCGCCGAACGTCGTGACGCCGGCCTGATCGCCGCGTAGATTCGCCGCATGAGCGAACAGGTACGCGGAGTCGTGGCGATCGCGACGAAGGCTCCGGTTTCCGTCGAGACGATCGTCGTACCCGATCCCGGTCCGGGCGAGGCGAAGGTGCGCGTGCAGGCATGCGGTGTGTGCCACACCGACCTGCACTATCGCGACGGCGGCATCGGCGACGAGTACCCGTACCTGCTCGGGCACGAGGCCGCGGGAGTCGTGGAAGCGGTCGGCGCCGGCGTCACGAGCGTCGAGCCGGGCGACTTCGTCGTGCTCAACTGGCGAGCCGTATGCGGCGAGTGCCGGGCCTGCCGCCGGGGTCGGCCTTGGTACTGCTTCGACACGCACAACGCGATCCAGAAGATGACCCTCGCCGACGGCACGCCGCTCTCGCCCGCCCTCGGCATCGGCGCCTTCGCCGAGAAGACGCTCGTCGCCGCGGGCCAGGCGACCAAGGTCGACGGTCGCGCCGACCCCACCGCCGCGGGCCTCCTCGGCTGCGGAGTGATGGCCGGCTTCGGCGCGGCTACCTACACGGCCGGCATCCAACGCGACGACACGATCGCGGTGTTCGGTTGCGGTGGCGTGGGCAACGCGGCGATCGCGGCCGCGCGTCTCGCGGGTGCGCGCACGATCATCGCCATCGACCTCGACGCGCGGAAGCTCGAATGGGCGCTCGGATTCGGCGCGACCCACATCGTCGATGCGTCGAAGGTGGACGCGGTCGACGCGGTGCGCGCGCTCACCGACGGCAACGGCGCCGACGTGTGCGTGGAAGCGGTCGGCCGGCCGGAAGTGCTGAAGCAGGCGTTCTACGCCCGCGACCTCGCCGGTACCGTCGTGCAGGTCGGCGTGCCGACGCCCGACATGGCGCTGCCCGACATCCCCATGATCGACTTCTTCGGCCGCGGGGGCGCGCTGAAACCGAGTTGGTACGGCGACTGCCTCCCCTCACGCGACTTTCCGACGCTCATCGACCTGTACCTGCAGGGCCGCTTCCCCCTCGACAAGTTCGTCTCGGAGACGATCACCCTCGACGAGGTCGAACAGGCCTTCCACAAGATGGAACGCGGCGAAGTCCTCCGCTCCGTGGTGGTCCTCGGAGGCGACTAAGGGCTCCCTAACATGCGCCCCCATGAGCCACAACGCCGAATGGGGACCGCTGGCCGCGCTGATCGGTGAATGGGAGGGCGACCAGGGCCTCGACTTCGCCTACGCGAACGCGGAGGGCAAGGTCAAGGACACGCCGTACCGCGAGAAGACCTCGATGAAGCCGTTCGGCCCCGTCGAGAACGGCAGCCAGGTGCTGTACGGGCTCGACTACCGCATGGCCGCGTGGCGCGGGAACGAGGAGAACCCGTTCCACACCGAGGTCGGGTACTGGCTCTGGGACGCAGCCGACGGTCAGGTGTTCCGTTGCTTCGTGGTCCCCCGCGGCAGCCTCGTTCTCGCCGGCGGCGACGCCGCGCCCGACGCGAAGAACTTCACGATGCACGCCGAATGCGGATCCGAGACCTACGGCGTGTTGTCGAACCGCTTCCTCGCAACCGCGGCCCGCACCTCGAACTACAAGTGCACCGTCACGGTCAACGACGACGGCTCATGGGCCTACGACGAGCTGACCACCGTGGAGCACGCGCGGTTCGGTGCCGTGGTCGAACACTCCGACCGCAACCTGTTGCACCGCGTCGACTGATCGACGTCGCCTCGCCTCGGACGTCAGGCGCGATCGATCGGCGCGTCGTCGAGCGAGAGCAGTTGGAGCGTCGTGCGACCCGCGCGCAGCTCCGCGAAGTAATGCTCTTCCTTCTCCGCGCGCGCCCGGCCCGCCGAGAGCACGTCGTCGAGATGCGTGTGCGGCACGACGACGACACCGTCGACGTCGCCGACGATCCAGTCGCCGGCCGCCACCTCGACGTCACCGACCATCGCGGTACCGCCGATGCTCCCCGGCTCCTGCTTGGTGGCCCCGCGCAGCGCGATCATCGTGGAGAAGACCGGGAACCGGTGCTCCTCGAGCGCGTCGACGTCGCGAACCCCGCCGTCGATCACGAGGCCCGAGAGGCCACGCGCCTGCGCTCCGGTCGTCAGGACCTCACCCCAGTATCCGCGCGCCGGCTCGTGGCCGACGTTGACGACGAGCACCGATCCCGCCGGCGCCTCCGCCAGCCGCGACGTGAATCGCCAGGTTGTCGGTGGTCGCGCAATTCACGGGGAACGCCGGCGCGCTGACGCGCGCACCGCGCCAGACGGGGCGTACACGCGGCGCCATCGGTCGGGCGCCGCTCTCGCCGAGCGTTGCGGCACCCAGCGCGGAGAATGCGGCCGAGTAGTCGTTCGTCATCGCCAGAAGCTACCGGCGCCGCGCTCGCACCCGGATCGGACGCAGATGAGTTGGGCGGTTCGAATTGGCGGAGGGCGAGGGATTTGAACCCTCGAGGGGGTTTATCACCCCCTACTCGCTTAGCAGGCGAGCACCTTCGGCCACTCGGTCAGCCCTCCGGAACCAGGAAGTATACGGGCGCAGGTTCCGGGCGGCGATGGGCACTCAGGGGTTCCGGGCCTGCCCGACGTACATGTAGCCCCACGCCTTCGGGCCGTTCAGATAGAAGGTGCGCACGGTCTCGATCGTGAAACCGGCGCCGGAGATCAGCCCGGCCATGTCGCGGTTCAGATTGCAGCCACCGGCGACGAGGTTCTGGAGACCGTTGCACCGGTCCTGGCGGCGCGCCACGCGCTCGTCCGGTGCGCGCCCGTGCTCGGCGAAATGGAACGGCGCCCCCGGCTTCAGGACGCGCCGCAGCTCGCGCAACGCCGTGGTCACGTCGGGGATGGTGCACAGCGTCATCACCGACAGCGCGGCGTCGAATCGCGCATCGGGCGCCTCGATGCGCGCGCCGTCGAGGCCCGCTTCGTGCACCGGGACGCGCGACGCGGCAACGCGCCTGGCCGCGAGCCGGTGTGCGAGCACCGACGGTTCGACCGCCCACAGCCCCGTCACCGCGTCCGCCAGGAACGGCACGCTCAGTCCGGAGCCGAATCCGATCTCGATGACGTCGCCGCCGAGGCCCGCACACACCTCCTTGCGGATCTTCGCGAACTCGCGCACGCCGAGCAGCTTGTCGGTCAACCGCGGCAACACCTGCTCGCCGTAGAAACCCATGACGAAAGGGTACGGTCGGTGCATGACGCCGGTCGAGGCCCTCGAACGGATCGCGGACCTCCTCCTGCGGGGTCGGGCACCGGCACACCGACAGCAGGCCTTCCGGCGAGCGGCGCGCGAAGTCTCTCGCGTCGGCGAGTCGGAGCTGCGATTCCTCGCCGACAACGGGCGCCTCAAGGATCTCCCGGGCATCGGCGACACGACCGCCAAGATCATCACGCAGGCGCTGGCGGGCGAGACCCCCGAGTACCTCCGCCAACTCCTCGACCACGCCGAGACGCCGGGAACCGCCGCGGGGGAAGCGTTGCGGGCGCGGGTCAAGGGCGATCTGCACGCGCACTCCGACTGGTCCGACGGCGGCGACACCATTCGCACGATGGCCGAGAAGGCGCGGGCACTGGGTCACGAGTACTTCGCGCTCACCGACCACTCACCCCGCCTGACGATCGCCCACGGGTTGGCACCCGACCGGTTGCGCGAGCAGCTCGAGGTCGTGGCCGAGTTGAACGACGAGATGGCGCCGTTCCGCATTCTCACCGGCGTGGAGGTCGACATCCTCGACGACGGCGCGCTCGACGGATCCGCAGAGCTCCTCGCCCGGGTCGACGTCGTGGTCGCCAGCGTGCACTCGAAGTTGCGGATGGAGGCCGCGCCGATGACGCGCCGCATGGTCGGAGCAATCGCCAACCCGCTCGTCGACGTGCTCGGCCATTGCACCGGCCGGTTGCTGGTCGGGCGCGGCCGCCCGCAGTCGGAGTTCGACGTCGACGTGGTGATCGAGGCGTGCCGGGTGTTCGACACCGCGCTCGAGGTGAACTGCCGGCCCGAACGGCTCGATCCGCCCAAGACCATGCTGCGCCGGGCTGCGGATGCGGGCGTCAAGATCGCGATCAGCACCGACGCGCACGCGGCGCCGCAACTCGAGTGGCATCCGTTCGGCACCGACCGAGCCGCGGAGTGTGGGGTGACGGCCGACCAGGTCGTCAACACGTGGAGCGCCGACGACCTCCTCGCGTGGTGCGGGTCGCACCCGGCCTGAGCTCGAGTCGCCGGCCGGCTCAGCCGTCGAGGCGGCGGCCGATCTCCCAGTGGTGGCCGAAGGGATCGGCGATGCGCCCGATCCGCCACCCGTGAGCCTCGCCGACCGAGGCGATCTCGGTCGCACCCGCGGCGACGGCCCGCGCGAACACGCCATCGGGGTCGTCGACGGTGAGGATCATCCTGACCGACATCCCTTCGAGCGCGTCGGGACTCGACGACGCGTCGGTCTGGATCCAAAAGTCGGCGCCGCCGATCCAGAGTTGCGCGACGAGCACGGATCCGTCGTCGTCGGTGAGCCGTTCCATGTCGATCGCGCCGAACGCGGCCCGGTAGAACGCGAGTGCCTCCGTTGCGTCTCGGACCGAGAGCCACGGCGCGATGCCCGTCATGCGTCGCGCCACACGATCACGGCTTCCCACGGTGCGAGCTGCAGAGGGCCGTCGACGCGCTCGTCGGCGCGCGAACGCGTCGTCGAGAGACGGATCACACCCGGGCCGGCGCCCGCGACCTCGACGCCCGTGTCGGACAGGTTGCACGCGACCACGGTGCGTTCGCCGCGCTGCCACACCCAGGTGTCGTCGCCCGGCCCGGCCAGCGTTCGGTACGAGCCCTCCCTCAGCTCGGGCAGCGCGTCGCGCAGACCGATGAGGTCGCGCGTCAACGAGAGGGCCGAGGCGGGATCGCTGCGCTGATCGGCGACGTTGTACGCGCCGTAGTCGCCGTACGGCAGCCACGGCTCCACGCCCGGCTCGGAGAAGCCCGCGCCCGGCGCCGCCGTCCACTGCATCGGCGTGCGCTCGTTGTCGCGACCGAGGCGCGCGCCGTGGAAGACCCCGACGGGGTCGAGGATGCGATCGGCGGGGACGTCGGTGTCGATCATGCCGATCTCGTCGCCGTAGTAGAGGAACGGCGTGCCACGGAGCCCCATCAGCATGACGAGCGCGGCGCGTGTGCGCGCCGGATCGTTGTTGCACCAGCGGGTCGCGAACCGGTGATTGTCGTGGTTCCCGCCGGTCCATACCGGCCACGCGTGCGCGGGCAGGAGCCGCTCGGCGTGCTCGACGGCCTCGCGTAGCTGGGTGGCACGGAACTCCGAATGCAACAGCATGAAGTTGAACGCGAGGTTCAACTCGTCGCCGGTGCCGTAGAACGCGGCGAACGCCTCGGGATCGAGCACGTAGGTCTCGCCGATAAGCACACGCGGCGGGTCGTAGCTCTGCGCGATCTTGCGCCAGCGGCGGAGCACGTCGTGCACCTCCGGCCGGCACGCGTTGTACACCGACCGCTGCCCCATCATCTGGACGTACCAATGATCGTCCTTGGTCGCGGGCGGGTTGTCACGCAGCTCACGATCCTTGATGACGGAGTGCGCCACGTCGATGCGGAATCCGGCCACGCCCCGGTCGAACCAGAAGCGCAGGATCGCGTCGAAGGCGTCGCGCACCTCCTCGTTCCACCAGTTGAGGTCGGGCTGCGACGACAGGAACTGGTTGAGGTAGTACTGCCCGCTCGCTTCGTCGAAGGTCCACGCGGGCTGTCGGGGATCGAAGGTCATGGTCCAGTTGTTCGGCGGCGAGCCGTCGGGCTTCGGATCGGCCCACACGTACCAGTCTCGGTGCCGCGAGTCGCGACCCGACCGGGCGTCGACGAACCATGGATGGCGGTCGCTCGTGTGGTTCGGCACGAGGTCGAGGATCACGCGGATGCCCCGCTTCGACGCTTCTTCGACCAACGTGTCGGCGTCGGCGAGCGTGCCCAGCGCCGGATCGACGTCGACGTAGTCGGCAACGTCGTAACCCCAGTCGTCGTTCGGCGACACCATGATCGGGTCGAGCCAGATGCCCTCGACACCGAGCCACTGGAGGTGGTCGAGACGCTGCGTGATACCGCGCAGGTCGCCCACGCCGTCGCCGTTGGTGTCCATGAAGGAACGCGGGTAGATCTGGTAGAGCACTCCGTCGCGCCACCACGTGCGACCCGGGCGATCGGCAGGCATCTCCGGCATGGTCGGTGAACCTACCCGGGTCCGGTCAGTTCGCGGCGGCGGAGGGCTCGCCTTCGGCCGCGGCCCACATGCGGGCGTACGCGCCGCGCCGGCGCAGGAGATCGTCGTGCGCGCCGTCTTCGACGACTCGCCCCCGGTCGATCACCACGATGCGGTCCGCGAGGCGAGCCGTCTGCAGGCGGTGCGCGATGAGGATCGTCGTGCGGCCGTGCGCGGCCACTCCCATCGCGGCCTGCACCTTGGCTTCGGTCTGGAGATCGAGATTCGAGGTGGCTTCGTCGAGGAGCAAGATCGCGGGATCGACGAGATGCGCGCGCGCCAGCGCGATGAGTTGACGCTGGCCCGACGACAACGACCGGCCCCGCTCACTCACCCATTGCAGATACCCCCCGGGCAGGCCCGCGATGAAGTCGTGCGCACCGACCGCCCGCGCCGCCGTCTCGATCTCGGCGTCGGTCGCGTCGGCGCGCCCGTACGCGATGTTGTCGCGAATCGTTCCCGAGAACAGGAACGCCTCCTGCGGGACGACGCCGAGCTGTTGATGGAAGGGCACCTGCTCGTAGCTGCTGACGGGAACGCCATCGGCCTTCACCGAGCCGCCCGTGGGGTCGTAGAAGCGCGCGACCAACTTGATCGCGGTCGACTTCCCGGCGCCCGTCTCCCCGACGAGCGCGACCGTCTCACCGGGATGGATGTGAAGGTCGACACCTCGGAGCGCGTCATCGGTCGCGTTGCGGTAACGGAAACGCACGTCGTCGAACACGACGTCGCCGGTCAAGCGCGGCACCGGCACGGGGTGCGCGGGAGGCGACACCGAGGTCGGCGTCTCCAAGAGCTCGGTGATGCGCCCGATCGCGACGCTCGCCTGCTGGTAGGAGTCGAAGACCTGCGAAAGCTGTTGGATCGGCGCGAAGAACAGGTTGAGGTAGAGCAAGAAGGCGATCAGGGCGCCGGAGGTGAGCGAGTGGTGCGCGACGAACACGCTGCCGGCACCGAGCACGAGGCAGACCGCGATGTCGGACAAGAAGTCGACGAAGGGGAAGTAGATCGCGACGAGGCGCTGCGCGCGTACCCGCGCGTCGCGATATCCCCCCGCGATCTCTTCGAAGTTGTCCTGGTTCCGCTCCTCCCGGACGAAGGCCTGTGACACGCGGACACCGGAAAGACCCTCTTGGAGATTGGCGTTCACCGCACCCATGCGCTCGCGCGCGATCTCGTAGGCCCTGCTCGACTGCGACCGGAACCACGCCGTCGCGACGAAGAGCGGCGGCAGGATCGCCGCGCTCACCAGGGCGAGCCGCGGATTCATGAACGCGAGCGCGATCCCCACGCCGAGAAACGTGACCAGGTTCACCAGCGCGTTGACGAGTCCGTTCTGGAGGAGTTGCGACAGCGCGTCGATGTCGGTCGTCATGCGGGTCATGATCCGGCCGGCCATCTCGTTCTCGTAGTAGTCGACGCCGAGGCGTTGCAGGTGCGCGAACACCTTGATCCGCAGCGCGTGCAGAAGACGTTCCGAGATCCGCCCCATCACCCGCGCCTCGGCCCACATCACCCACCAGTCGAAGAGAGTGATCGCGAGGAACACGATGGTCGCGATCCACAGCTCGCGCGGCGCGTTCCTCGCGACGCCGTTGTCGAGACCGAACTTCACCAGCGCCGGGCCGGCGAGCGTGCACACCGCGTCGAGGGCGACGAGGGACATCCCCACGAACAACCAGGCGCGATAGCGGCGCAGGAACGCGAGGAACGTGAAGTCGGGTGCGGGTCGCGACTCGAACGCCACGTCGACGTGCGGGTCGGCGTCGGCCGGTTCGAGTGCGTCGACCTGCGCGAGAAGTTCCGGGGTGGGCGCGAGCGCGCCGCCCCAAGCCGCGCCTCCGGCCGCGCCGCCACCGCCGCCGCCACCGCCCGGCCCGCCGAAACGCATCGCGGCCGGGCTCGTGGTCCGCGTGCGGTCGGCGATCAGCGCACTCCGCAGTTCGTCGGCTTCGAGGCCACGCCAGGCCGACGGCGTGATCCCGCCGACGCGGGCATCGTCGACCACGACCTCTTCGATCGCGTCGATCCCTTCCGCGTCGCCGCCCGGTCCCGAGAGGAGCATCCGGTACAGGGGGCACCGCGCCGTCAGCTCTTCGTTCGTACCCGCGTCGACGACCTGCCCCTTGTCGACGACCACGATGCGATCCGCCAACGACAACGTCGACCGCCGGTGCGCGATGAGCAACGTCGTGCGATTCGCCGAGATCCGGCGCAAGGTGGCATGGATCTCCTCTTCGATGCGCGCGTCGACCGACGACGTGGCGTCGTCGAGCAGGAGGATCTCGGGATCCGACAGCAAGGCCCGCGCCAGCGCGACGCGTTGGCGTTGGCCGCCGGACAGGGTCAAGCCCTGCTCGCCGACCACGGTGTCGTAGCCGTTCGGCAGCGCCAGGATGAACTCGTGCGCTTCCGCGGCACGCGCCGCGGCCTCGACCTCGACTGCGGTCGCGTCGGGCCGCCCGAACGCGATGTTCTCCGTGATCGAGTCGGAGAAGAGGAACGAGTCCTCGAACACCACGCCGATGCTGCCCCGCAGGGACTGCAGCGTCGCGTCGCGCACGTCGACACCGTCGATCGAGATCGAGCCCGAATGCACGTCGTAGAACCGGGGAAGCAACAACCCGACCGTCGACTTGCCCGAGCCCGATCCCCCGACGAGCGCGACCGTTTCGCCGGGCGCGACGTTGAGCGAGAAGTCGCGCAGCACGGGCTCGGTCGACGTGTAGCCGAACGTCACGTGGTCGAAGTCGATCGCACCGCGCTCGACGCGCAGCTCGACCGCGCCGGGACGGTCCTGCACGTGCGGCGTGGAGTCGAGCAGGTCGTAGATGCGTTCGGCGCCCGCCCGCGCCAGCTGGCCGACCGTCAGGATCGCCGCGAGCTGGCGCACGGGCGGTGCGATCAGCAGCATGTACGACGCGAAGGCGAAGAACGTGCCGAGCGTGATGTGGTGGTGCAGCGCGAGCCAACCGCCGAGCGCGAGCACCGCGACCTGACCGAACGCGGGGATCGTCTGCATCGCCGGCTGCAGCCGCGCCTGGATGTTCACGAGCCGTACGCGCGACGCGAACATCCGCTCGGAGCGGTCGGCCAGGCGATCGAGCTCGCGGGCCTCTTGGCCGAAGCCCTTCACCACGCGGACACCGGTGACGTCTTCCTCGACGACGTTGGCCACGTCGCCGGCCTTTTGCTGCGCGTCCCAACTCGCCGGGAACACCGACGTGCGCAGCTTCATCGCGGTGAACAGCAGCAACGGGGCGACCGCGAGCATCACGAGCGCGAGCGGGATCGACAGCACGAACATCACCGTCAGCGAGACGACGAAGAGGAGGATGTTCGCCACGCCGATCGGTAGGAACTGCAAGAAGCCCTGGACGAGCGCGACGTCGGACGACGCGCGGCTCACGAGCTGCCCCGTCGACATCTCGTCGTGGCGGGCGAAGTCGAGTCGCTGCAATTGGCGGAAGATCGCCGTCCGCAGATCGTGCTGCACGTCGAGCGCGATGCGCCCGCCCCGGAACCGGCGGAGGTACGCGAAGACGAACGTGAACACGCCCATCACGATCATGAGCGTCAACCAGGGCGCCAACGGCCGCTTGTGATGGGTGATGACGTCGTCGATGACGACCTTCTGCACCGCGGGCAACAGCGACTGGATGAGCTGACCACCGATCGCCACCCCGAACGCGACGTAGGCGTTCTTCTTGTGCGGCGCCATGTATCCGACGAGCCGGCGGATCCAACCCTGCGCCTTCACGGGGTTCGGCTCGGGTTGGCTCACGCGGCTCACGCCGGGCGGCTCCGTCACGTCGTCACCCCCCGCTCGCCCCGCAATCGCGCCTCCATGCGCTTCGCGAGCGCGTCGTCGAGGTCGAGGAGCGCGCCGAGGATCGCGTCGCGGTCGCGCGCATGCTCGAGTATCCGCGCCAGGGTCTCGCCCATCTCCTCCTCGGCCGAGCGCAGCGCGTCGATCCCGGCGGGCGTCGAGCGCGACCCGGATCGAGCGGCGGTCGCCGGCCACCGCTTCCCGGGCGACGAACCCGCGCTCGACCAGGCCGTCGACGACGGCGGTGATCGTGGGCTTGGCCACGGCGAGCCGATCCGCGAGCAACGTCGACCGTTCGTCGCCTGCGTCGACCAGGGCCAGGACCCGGAACTGGGCCAAGGTGAGGTCGCGCGCGGCGGCGGCGCGCTCGAGGGCGCGGGCGGCGAGGGTCAGCGCCCGGGCGGCGCGCGGGACGTCGGGATCGGGAGCCGGCACGGCCGCGAGGATACCGAACCATTAGAGAGCCGAACTATCTGCGCTGACCCGGCGGGGCCACGCCCGGCATGATTCGGGGGATGGGCAACGCACTGGGAATCGACGTCGGCACCACGAACGTGAAGGTCGCACTCGTCCGCGACGACGGGACGACCATCGCCGGCGCGCAGCGGTCACTCCCCATGGACCGGTCGGGCGAGATCGCCGAGCAGGACGCGGCGGCGCTCTGGGACGCGCTGGCCGACGCAGTCGGCGAGCTCACCGCGGCCGATCCCGGCGCCGCGCGCGTCGTGGAGAGCATCGGGGTGTGCAGCCAGTACTCGTCGATCGTCCCGATCGACGCCGAGGGCCGCCCGCTGATCCCGATGCTGATGTGGCAGGACCAGCGGGGGACCGATCACTCCTGGGAGATCATGGCGCGCCACGCGGACGCGTTCACGGTCTTCGTGGAGCGTCACGGCATCCCACCCGTCGGCGGCGGCCTCTCACTGGCGCACATCCTCTACGTGCAACACGACCGGCCGGAGGTGCACGAACGCACGTCGGCCTACGTCGAGGCGATGGACTTCGTCACCGCCCGGCTGACCGGACGCATCACCGCGACCCAGCACAGCACGTTCATGTACCAGCTTTGCGACAACCGTTCGCTCGACCCGCCCGCCTACGACGACGAGCTGGTCCGGCTCGCCGGTGTCGACCCCGCGCGTCTCCCACCGCTCGTGCCGATCGACAGCCCGGTCGGCGCGCTCCGCCCCGACGTCGCGAGCGCGCTCGGGCTCCCCGCGTCGGCCACCGTCTACGCGGGAACGAACGACACGGCAACCGCGGCCGTCGCCACCGGCGCGTTCGCGTCGGGACGGGCCGGCATCTCGATCGGTACGACGAGCGTGCTGGTCGACGAGGTCGAGGCGTTCCGGGTCGACCTCGACCATCAGATCTTCTCGATGCCCGCGCCCTACCCGCAGAGCTACGTCGTGTGCGCGGAGAACGGCCTCGGCGGCAAGGTGCTGGAGCACGTGCTGCGGAATCTCGTCTACGCGGCCGACGAGCTCGGCGACCACGGAGCGGCCGACCCGTTCGCAACCCTCGACGGCGCGCTCCGGGCCACCGCGGCCGGGGCGGGCGGGGTCATGTTCCTTCCCTGGCTCGCCGGTGCGAGCGCGCCCCAGAGTGGCAGTTCCATGCGCGGCGGCTTCGTCAACATGTCGCTCGAGACCACGCGTCGCGACCTCGTCCGGGCCGTGGTCGAAGGGGTCGCCCACAATCTCCGCGCGCTGATACCACCGGTCGAGGCCTTCACGGGTCGAGCGATTGACGAGATCGCGCTCGTGGGCGGCGCAGCGCGATCGGCCGGGTGGTGCCAGATCCTCGCCGACGTCGTCGACCGTCCGGTCATCGCCCCGGAGGCGCCTGACGTGGCGATCGCCCGCGCGACCGCGCTGCTCGCGCGGGAGCGGTCGGGCGCGTGCACGCGCGCCGACCTCGACCGCGAGCCGACCGCGCCCACGCGGCGTTACGAACCCGACCCGGCTCATCGCGGCCTTTTCGCCGATCGACACGGCCAGTTCGAGGCTGCCTACTCTGCCCTTCTCCCGATCAGTGAGGCATTGTCATGAGCTCGTCGTACCCCTACGCCACGACCCACGAGGTTCTGCGCGGCATGCCGCCGAACGGGCGTTCGCGCGAATCGATCATCGCCGAGCTCCAAGGCTTCGCCCACGACGAAGACAAGATGTGGGAGACGGGGAAGTGCTCCGGCACGATGTATTGCGGCGACCACACCCACTACGAGTTCCTCGGGGACGCGTTCGAGCTCTTCGCGCACGTGAACGCACTGCAGCGCGACATGTGCCCGAGCATGACCAAGTTCGAGGGTGAGATCATCGCGATGACCCTCGACATGCTCCACGCCGAAGCGGTCACCGGCACCGAACCGGCGGGGCTCGTCACGTCGGGGGGCAGCGGCAGCATCCTGCACGCGGTGCTCGCGTACCGCGAGTGGGCCCAGAAGGTTCGCGGCATCGACAACCCGAACTTCGTGAAGCCCGAGACCGCGCACCCCGCGTTCGACAAAGCCTGCCACCTGCTCGCGATCGAATGCCGGCGTGCGCCCGTCGATCCGACCACCATGACCGCCGACGTCGCCGAGATGGCCAAGCTCGTCGACGAGAACACGATTGCGATGGTCGGTTCGGCGTGCAACTACGGCTACGGCACGATCGATCCCATTGCGGCGCTGTCGGATCTCGCGCTGGAACGGGGGATCGGCCTGCACGTCGACGGTTGCCTCGGCGGGTTCATCCTGCCGTGGGGCCAAGAGCTCGGATATCCGAACATCCCCGTGTTCGACTTCCGTCTCCCGGGCGTCACCAGCATCTCGGCCGACACCCACAAGTACGGCTACGGCTTGAAGGGCGCGTCGGTGCTCGGTTTCCGCGACAAGGCGTTGCGCAACAGTCAGTACTTCTTGCTGACCGGCTGGAGCGGCGGGAAGTACGCGTCGCCGGGCATCGAGGGCTCCCGCTCGGGCGGCATCCTCGCGTCGACCTGGGCGTCGCTCGTGAGCATGGGCCGCGACGGCTACCTCGGATACGCGCGTGCGATCTTCGACACCGCCTTCGCAATGCAGGACGCGGTGCGATCGCACCCGGAGTTGCGCATCCTCGGATCGCCGACGTTCTGCTTCAGCTTCACGAGCGACGACTTCGACATCTACCACGTGAACGACTTCATGCGAACGAGGGGTTGGCGCTTCAACGGCCAGCAGTACCCGAACGCGATCCACATGGCCGTCACGCGGCCACAGACGCAGCCGGGTCTGGCCGGCGAGTTCGCGGCCGATCTCACCGACGCGATCGCCTACGCGCACGAGCACAAGGACGAAAAGCCGATGAGCGCCGCGATCTACGGTGGCGTCGAGGGCGGCTTGACCTCCGAGGCCGACGACTTCATCCGCGCGGTGATGGAAGACATGCTCGACAAGCACCAAGGCCTGCCGAGGCCGTAGATCGCGCCCGAGACGATCGATCGTGGCCGTATACATCGCGCTGCTGCGTGCCATCAACGTGACCGGGAAACGCAAGGTCCCGATGAGCGATCTCCGGGAGCTCGTGGAGGCGCTCGGTCACACCGACGTGCGGACCTACATCCAGAGCGGCAACGTCGTGTTCAACACCACCGCGGGGTCGCCGTCGCGGATACGGTCGGCGATGGAGCAGCAGATCGAATCCGTATTCGGCTTCGGTGTCACGGTCTTGTTGCGCTCCCCGGCCGAGCTCGAAGCCGCGATGACGCGCAACCCGTTCGGTGACAGCGCGTACGTCACCTTCCTCGACGAGCCGCCGGCCGCCGCGAGAATCGCGGCCATCGATCCGGCGACGTTCGCGCCCGACGAGTACGCGGTGCACGGCCGCGAGGTATTCGTCCACTGCCCGAACGGGTACGGACGCACCAAGGTCAACAACACCTTCTTCGAGCGCGCGTTCGCGACGAAGGCGACGACGCGCAACTGGCGCACGGTCTCGACGTTGTACGAGTGGGCGAGCGCGTAGGAGCTCAGGCCCGGCCGCGCAATGTCTCGACGCCTTCGCCTTCGCAGTCGGCGAGCGCGCCGGCGCGACCGACCATCGCCATGATCAACGACATGCACGGGCCCCGCACCTCGGGGCCGGCTCCGGTCTGCCAATCGACGTCGGTCGCCTGCAACGTCAGGTCGGCGACCCGCCTCTTCCCGTACAACGGCAGTCCCGTCTTCTTGTACATCTCGGCCAGCGTCACGAGATGTTCGGCCGCATGCTCACCACGCGCGCCCAGGGAACGGCGAATGTCCTCGCCGTGCACCATGATCTCGCCGAGCGCGATGTACGCGGGTCCGGGCGGCTTGCGGTTACTCGTGATGATCGCGTCGTAGCGGGCCTTGACGTCGGCCGGGGTTCCCGAGGAGTAGTTGCGCAGATCGGTTTCGACGGTCTTGTCGAAGTTGAAGCCCGCCTTCACGAAGCCGGCGAGGAAGTGCGGTGCGGTGATGTTCCCGGCCGCGGTCAGGTGCGCGACCAGCTCCTGCACGTTCCACTTGTCGCACCACGTCGGCGCGGTCCACTGCTCCGGGCGCAGCGTTTCGAGGAACTGGCCGAGCGAGGCCCGCTCGGCGTGCACCATCGCCATGAGGTCGGCCATCGCGACGTCTCCTTCGTTCTTCCGACAGCAGCTGAGCAGCTCCCGATCAGACGACGAACGCAACCTGGCGCAATCGACACGTTTCCCGCAAGACCCGCCCGATGCCGAGGTCGTGGGATCGCCCACCGCAACGGTAAAGTATTCCCTTGACTATCTGACCTGGACACTCGATACTCAAGCGCATGCTTAACCAAGGCGCGACGCTCGACCGGGTGTTCCAGGCGCTGGCCGATCCCAGCCGGCGGGGCATGGTCGAACGGCTGAGCCGGGGCCCGGCCTCGGTCAGCGAGCTCGCGCGACCGCTCGACATGACCCTGGCCGCGGTGGTCCAACACCTGCAGGTGCTGGAAGCGAGCGGCCTGGTCCGCACGCAGAAGGTGGGGCGGGTGCGTACGTGTCGCATCGAACCGGCCGCGTTCGCCCCCGTCGAGCAGTGGATCTCCGAGCGGCGCACCACCTGGGAGCACCGCCTCGACCGCCTCGGCGAGTTCCTCGCCGGCCAACCCGACCAACCCGACCAACCAGCACAAGGGGAAGTTGCACCGTGACCGAACGATCCACCATCCACTCCAGCTTCGTCATCGAGCGCACGTACGCGGCTTCGCCCGAGCGCGTGTTCGGCGCCTTCTCCGACCCCGAGGCGAAGAACCGTTGGTTCGCCGGGGGTGACGGCTGGGGGACCGACGCGTACCGCCTCGAGTTCGCGTCGGCGGCGAAGAGACCTACCAGGGCAAACACGGCGACACCGTCGTCACCTTCGACGCCCGCTACTACGACATCGTCGCGAACGAACGCCTGGTCTGGGCCTACGACATGCACATGGACGGCAACCGGATCTCGGTGTCGCTGGCCACGATCGAGCTCGTGGCCGAAGGCAGCGATACCCGGCTGGTATTCACCGAGCACGACACCTTCCTCGACGGGTTCGAGGCAGTCGGGCCGCGCGAGGCGGGTACCCGCGAGCTGCTCGAAGCGCTCGCCCGGGAACTCGAGCGCGAACCGGCGCGACGCTGACCGGGCCGCGGGCCGCGGCTCAAACGATGAGTTCCGTTGCGCGCCGCGGTCCTACTCCCGACACCACACGACGTCTTGAAGGAGCAACGCGATGCCGCGACGTGAGATCGCCCCCACCGGCGCCCCGAACTGGGTCGAGCTGTTCACATCCGACGCCGACAAGAGCCGGGCGTTCTACGGCGAGCTGTTCGGCTGGAAGTCGGAGGATCCGAACCCCGAGCTCGGCAACTACTTCACCTTCTTCACCGACGGCGTCCGCGTCGCCGGCGCGATGATCAACGACGGGTCCTCCGGCACACCCGACGGTTGGTCGGTGTACCTCCAGACCCCGGATGCGCAGGCCACGCTCGACGCGGCCGCCGCGCACGGCGGGCGGGTGATCGTGGCCGCGATGCCGATCATCGACCTCGGCACCATGGCGGTCGTGACCGACCCGGGTGGCGCCTCGATCGGCGCCTGGCAGCCGGGGCTGCATCACGGCTTCGGCATCTACGACGAAGAGAACGCACCGGCGTGGTTCGAACTGCACACCCGCGACTACGACGCCTCGGTCGCGTTCTATCGCGACGTATTCGGCTGGGAGACACACGTGGCCGGCGACTCGCCCGAGTTCCGCTACACGACCCTCGGTGAAGGCGACGGGCAGCTGGCCGGGATCATGGATGCCGGCGCGTTCCTGCCGCCGGAATTGCCGGCAGCCTGGTCGGTCTACTTCCGCGTCGCCGACGCCGACGCCGCGCTGGAAAAGGTCGTCGAGCTCGGCGGCGCGATCGTGCAGCCTGTGGACGACACGCCGTACGGTCGTCTGGCCGGCGCGACCGACGTCACCGGCGCCTACTTCAAGCTCATATCCGGAGCCTGACCGCATTCGGTACCGTGGTCGACCCGGCTGCACCATCACTCGTGCCGTCGGCCGAGCGAAGGAGCAGCCGCGCATGGCGAGCGGAACCAGGCTCGACCCGTCGGTCGCCGACCTCGGCTTCGAGCAGTATCGAGCCGAGCTGACCGCATACTGCTATCGGATGCTCGGTTCGCCCTTCGAGGCCGACGACGCAGTCCAAGAGACGCTCGTGCGCGCCTGGCGCGGCTTCGACCGGTTCGAGGGTCGGGCCGCGGTTCGCTCGTGGCTCTATCGCATCGCGAGCAACGTGTGCTTCGACATGCTGAAGGGCCGCCGTCGGCGTGCGCGCTGCCGATGGACATCCTCGACGTCGGCCACGCCGACGGACCGGTTCCGCAGCGGTCGGCCGAGGACATGTGGGTCGGGCCGATTCCCGACCGGCGCGTCCTGCCCGCCGGCATCGATCCCGCCGAGGAAGCCGAGGTCCGCGAGTCGGTGCGGATGGCCTTCGTCGCGGCGCTGCAGCACCTGCCCGCGCGCCAACGCGCGGTGCTCATCTTGCGCGAGGTGTTGAAGTGGAAGGCCGCCGAGGTCGCGGAGTTGCTCGAGACGACGGTCGTGTCGGTGAACAGCGCGCTCCAGCGGGCCCGGGCCACGCTCGCCGAACACAACGTCACCGCGGGCAGCGTTCCCCTACCGGTCGACGAAACCCAAGGAGAGTTGCTCGCGCGTTACGTCGACGCCTTCGAGCGCTTCGACATCGAGGCCCTGGTGGCGCTGCTGCACGAGGACGCCACGATGCAGATGCCGCCGTACCCGCTCTGGATGCAGGGCGCGCACGAATACCGCATTTGGCTCAACGGGCCCGGCGCCGGGTGCGAGGGATCCCGGCTGGCTCGCACCAGCGCGAACGGCGTCCCCGCGTTCGCGCAATGGCGCGCCGATCCGAACGGCGGCTTCACCGCGTGGGCGATTCACATCCTCACGGTGTCAGACGGCGTCATCATCGCCCAGGACTTCTTCGTCGATCCCAACCTGTTTCCGCTGTTCGATCTGCCCCTCCATCTCGACGCCTGAGGCCGCGACGCCTGAAGCCGCGACGCCTGAGGCCGCGACGTCAGCCGGCACGACGGTCAGCACCTCGGACAACCCGGCCCAGGTGATCAGCTCGACGAGCTCGGGCCCGGCGTTCACGAGCCTGACCGTGGCGCCGAGGCGCCGCGCCAGGAGTTGCAGGCGCGCGATGACGTCGAGTGCGCGTTCGTCGGGGAGGGTGAACCCGCTCACGTCGCACGTGACGACCTCCGGGCGAGCGGGGGGCGGGTTCTCCATGAACGAACCGACCGCGCCGCGGCCGGAAACTCACCGATGCATTCCGGGTCGTACCGAAGTTGTCATGCCCGAACGCCGAGGCAAACTCGTTGCACCCACTCCGTCGACGACCGCCGACCGCGCTCGGGTCAGCCGGTGCTCGGGTGCGTTGGGGTGGAGCCGTCGGGTAGAAGGAGGTCGAAACCGTCCGGTGTGTTGAGCTGGTCGGGCCCGGTGCCGGGCTGGTCGGTCTGGCCGTACTGCCAGACGATCGCCCGGGTCGCGGGATCGATGAACGCCACCCGATGGCGGTAGTCGTCGTTGACGGCGATGAGCCCGTTCGGCAGACGCTCGGCCAGGCTCGGGTGATCGAGCATCCCGGGACCACTCGTCGGCCGGTAACTCCAGACGATCTGGCCCTCACGCGTGAACTCGAAGATGCCCCCGGGCTTCGTGTAGTCGGCGACCAGATACAGGTCCGGTCCGAGTTGCTGCGGGTCGGACGGATACGTGATCGGAAGATGCAACGTCCACACGAGTACGCCGGTCCGCGTGTACTCGGAGATCCAAGAACCGTTGATCTCCGAGATCAAGAAGTTGCCGTCGGGCAGCGGGGTGTCGCCGTTGGGATAGCCGAGGCTGCGGGGCGGATCGTGCACGCAGTTGCCGGTCGTCCCGATCTGGGAGATCGGCTTCGCGTCCGCGCCGATGAACAGGATCCGGCAGTTCTTCGCGTCGGCGACGGAGAACGACCCGTCGCGGAACAAGAAGGCGTCGTCGGGCTGATTCAAGAACCCCGGGGCCGACCCGGCGACCTTGGGTGTTCCGTAGCTCCACTGGAGCGCGCCCGACGGGAAGGCGATCTTGACGATCGTGTGGTTCTCTTCTTGGTTCGTGACGATCGACTGGGCATGGTCGGCAAAGAACCCGTCGTCGGGGAAGTAGAAGCCTCCGGGAGGCGCCGGCCTCGATGCCGACGGGTACGACCACGACATCTGTTTGCTCGCGTCGATGACGATGAGGCGGTCGTTGCCCCGGTCTGCGATGAGCAGACGCCCGGCGAAGGGCCGCACGAGCGCCGGTGACAGCGGCGCACTCGCCGCGGTCACGACCTGCCGCAGCACCGCGACACCCGCCGAGATCGTCGCGGCCTCGCCGCCGATCAGGTACACGGTGCCACCGACCTGTGCCACCGCGCTGTTCCCGACCGGGGCCGGGAGTTGACCCTCGAGCGAGAACTGCCCGCGGCTCGCGTCGAAACGCAGGATGTCGCTCGAGGCGGAGCCGCCCGCGCGCCCGCCGATGACGTAGACGGAACCGCCCAGCGTCACCGCGACCGCATCCGTGCGTGGACTCGGCAACTGGCCGACGAGACGCGCGGTACCCGTGGCGACGTCGATCGACTGCACCGCGCCGGACTCGGTCCCACCCCACTCGCCGCCGAACGCGTAGATGACGTTGCCGACGGCGGTGACCGCCGGATACCGGACACCGATCGGCAGCTGCGCGATCGTTCGGAACTGCGTGCCGTTCGTCGTCGCGAGCACGTCGCGCGTCGCGTTGTTTCCGTCGTAGCCGCCGACGAGGTAGACGGTTCCCCCGATCGTGACGGCCGCGAGGTCGGCGCGAGGCTGGGGAAGGTGTCCGACGATCTCCCCCGGCCCTCCTGCATGTAACACCTGCACGACGTCGGTGACGGTCTGGTTGCCGCCGCCGAAGACGTACTGCTGATCGGCGAGAACGCCTCCCGCGGCATCGTGCGTCGCCTGGGCGAGCGTGCCCGCGTTCGTCGCCGAACCCGTCGCCGGATCGAGACGCACGACCGACGAAGTCGTCGACTGGTCGGCCGCGAGACCGCCGGCAACGAGTACGCCGGCGCCGGCGCCGAAGGCCACCGAACGCGACAGCGGCGCGCCGAGTTGCCACGTAGCCGCGACCGCCTGGAGCTGTGTCGTCGTCGGCGGGGCCGTCGAGGCCTTCTGCGCGTTCGTGGCGCGCGGCTTCGCGCCGGCGCTCTTGTGCGACGAGGTCGAGGTCCGCGCGACCACGAGCGCAATGACGGCCACCAGCACGAACACCGCGACCAGTCGCCGGCGCCGCACCGCGGGCGACGCGCGTCTTCGCCTGGCATTGGCTCCGGTCGCGTTTCGTGCAGAGCCCGCGTCGAGAACCATCCGCTTCACCATACGAGACGGGATCGAAGAGATCGGGGCAGCCGTCGCTCGGAATCCGCCGAGAGGTGGCTCGCGCACTACACGACGACCGAAACGACGACCGAAAACCTTTGCCTTCGCCTTACCCAAACCACGGCCGAGTTCGACGCCACGACCCGCAAGATGGAGGACGCATTTCGAGGCCCGAACTCGGGCCAGACGGCCACCCCAGACGGACACCCCAAACGGATATTGATGCTCACCGACAGCGCAACCGACTCACAGACGCCCACCGCCGCACCGCGAGGACGTCGACGCTCGCGCCGCCGCCGCATCTGGCTCGGGTGCGCCGGACTTCTTTTGCTCGCGCTCGCAATTCCCGCGTGGTCGTTCGTTCACGCGGTGACTCGCGCGAACGGCGACCCCTTCTCGGTCAAGGCAACGGAGTGGGCTCGCGACCATCAGCTCAGCTGGCTCGTCGACCGCACCGAGCACTTCTGGTACTCGCATAACCAGCCCCCGGCCGGTGGAGTACCCAAAGGTGGTATTCCGAAGCTGGCGACGCCATCGACGAGTCGGTCATCGGCAGTAGCGCATCACGCTTCGACGGCAGCCGTCAGCGACTCGTGCCCCGCGCCGCTCGTACCGATCGCCGCATCACCGCTTCCCGGAGAAGGAACGTGGCAGGTTGCGGGACGGCCGGCCGGCGGCGTCTGCTTCGCCTACCTACGACCCGACACCGTGCACACCAGCGTGGTGGTCGGAGTCGCATGGATGGACATGCGGCGCTTGACCGCGACATTGCACAACGGTACGGAACAGCCCGGCGGCAGCGGCTGGCGAGCCGGGTCACAGATCTCGGCCGCGAGCTATCCGCAGGTCGCGGCCGCGTTCAACGGTGGCTTCCGTCTCGACGCATCCAACGGCGGCTATTTCAGCGAGGGCCGGACCGTGCGACCACTCGTAGCCGGGCGCGCGTCACTCGTGATCTTCGCGAACGGTCGTGTCGGCATCGGCATGTGGGGACGTGACTATCAAGGCGGGCCGACCATCGTGTCGGTGCGCCAGAACCTCGACCTCATCGTCGACAACGGTCAACCCGTCGGCGGCATCGCCGACGCGAACTCGGGCAAATGGGGAGCAACGCTCGGCAACAAGATCTACACGTGGCGTTCGGGCGCCGGCATCGACGCGAAGGGCAACGTCGTGTACGTCGGCGGCCCCGGTCTGAACGTCCAGACGCTGGCCGGTCTCTTGCAACGCGCCGGTTGTGTGCGGGCCATGGAGCTCGACATCAACCCGAGCTGGGTGACCCTCATGGCCTACTCCGGAACCTCACCGTCGACGATCACCGCGACGAAGCTGCTGAACGACATGCAGCGTCCCGCCAACCGGTATCTCCAGCCGGGAACACGCGACTTCGTCGAGTTCGACCTTCGTCACTGATCGCGCGCTCGTTGGCGGAGGGACAGGGATTCGAACCCTGGGTGCTTGCGCACAGCGGTTTTCAAGACCGCCCCGTTCGGCCGCTCCGGCATCCCTCCGGATCGGAGGCTACCGGCGTCAGGAAGGCGCGGCGACGGTGGTGAAGCCGGTGTACGGCCGCAGCACGTCGGGAACTTCGAAGCTGCCGTCGGCCTGCTGGTAGTGCTCGAACAAGAACACCAGCATCCGGCTGACCGCCACCGCGGTTCCGTTCAGCGTGTGCACGAGCCGGCTCCCGCGCTCGCCTTTCACCCGGGTGCCGAGCCGGCGCGCCGAGTAATCGGTGTAGTTCGAGCACGAGGTGATCTCGCGGTACGCACCTTCGGACGCCAACCAGGCCTCGATGTCGAACTTCTTGGCGGCCGCGGGCCCGAGGTCGCCGGCCGCGATGTTCGAGATGCGGTACGGCAGCCCGAGCCCGCCCACGATCTCCTCTTCGATCGCCAGGATCCGCTCGTGCTCCTCGACGCTGTGTTCCGGCTCGCAGTACGAGAACATCTCGACCTTGTCGAACTGGTGCACGCGGAAGATGCCGCGAGTGTCCTTGCCGTAGGTGCCCGCCTCCCGGCGAAAGCACGTGGAGTACCCGCCGTAGCGTGCGGGCAGCTGCTCGGGCGTCAGCGTCTCCGCCCGGTGGATCGCCGACAGCGCGACCTCACTCGTGCCGAGCAGGAAGAGCTCACCCTCGTCGACGTCGTACACCTGGGCGCGGTCGGTGGGGAAGAAGCCGGCTTCCTCCATCGTTCGCTCGCGCACGAGCGCGGGCGTGATCACGGGGACGAAACCGTGACGGACGAGCGCGCTCATCGCGTAGTTGACGAGCGCGAGCTCGAGCAGCGCGCCCTCGCGCATGATGTACGCGAACCGGGACCCGCTCGCCTCCGCGGCGCGCGGCGTGTCGACGAAACCCATGGCCTCCGAGAACGTGGCGTGATCGAGCGGCGGGGGCGCAGGGGTGTCGCCCACCACGCGTACGACCTCGCCTTCGTCCTCCCCGCCGTCGGGAACCGAGCTGTCGGCCGGGTTCGGCACCTGGAGCGCGAGCTCGCGCAGCCGCGAGTCGGCGGGCTGCAGCTCCTTCTCCCGCGCCGTGAGCTCTTCTTTCAGCCGCGCGGCGGCTTCGCGCAACGCGTCGCGCCGGTCGGGCGCGGCCTTGCCGATCTCCTTGCTCGCTGCGTTCTGGCGGGCCCGGAGCGCCTCGACCTCCTGCACCAACACGCGGTGCGCGGCGTCGGCCGCGAGCACTTCTTCGATCAGGCCGGCGCGCACGCGCTTGCGTTCGATGCCTCGGCGATACTCGGGCTCGTCTCGCAGCCGCTTGAGATCGATCACTCGACTTCGCTCTCCCGGATCTGGGCTCGCAGCGTCTCGACCCACGCGGCCGCACTCTTCCAGGCGCGCCCGGCCGCCTTGCGCCGCGCGACTCCGGCCTCCGCGGGACCGCCGACCGGGTACGAACCGAGAAACTTCACCTGCGCCTGCTTCGCGACCAAGTTGCGCAACGCGTCGGCCACGACCTCGTCGGAGATATGGCCCTCGCAGTCGATGAAGAAGCAGTAGTCGCCGAGGCCGCGCTTCGTCGGGCGCGATTCCACCTTGGTGAGGTTGATCGCTCGCGCCGCGAACTCCTGCAGGATCTGCAGCAACGAACCCGGTTGGTCCTCGCGCTGGAAGCAGACGATCGACGTCTTGTCGTGCCCGGTCGGCGCGGGCACACCGTTTCCGACGAGCACGAAGCGTGTTTGGTTCTCCGGGTGGTCCTCGATCTCGCGGGCCAGCACGTTCAGCCCGTAGATCTCCGCCGCGAGCGCGTTGCAGATCGCGGCCATGTCGGTGCGCTTCGACTTCGACACCTCGCGCGCCGCGTCAGAGGTGGAATGTGACGCGCGCGTCTGCGCCTCGGGCAGCTTCTTCGCCAGCCAACCGCGGCACTGCGCGATCGCGTGCGGGAACGAGACGACGGTATGGATGTCGGCGAGGCCGACACCCGGCCGGACGCACAGGTCGAGCGACACCGGAAGGTCGATCTCCCGCTGGATCAGCAGGTCGCTGTCGAAGGCCAACGTGTCGAGGGTGACCGAGACCGAGCCCTCGATCATGTTCTCGATCGGAACGACCCCGGCTGTCGCGTCGCCCCGCTCGACCGCGGCGATCACCTCGGGAACGGCGGGAAAGGGGGTCCGGCCCGCCGCCGCGAGATCGGGCTGCGTCAGGAGCGCCTCTTCGGTGAAGGTCCCGGCCGGACCGAAATACGCAACCTGCACCGCCGAATGCTAAACGACGGCCCATTCGCGGCCCCGACCTTTGCGCACCGCGTCGTCGCGGCCCCGACCTTTGCGCACCGCGTCGTCGCGGGCGACGGGCGTTCCGCCGACGCGAAGCGCTACCTTGGCCCCGTTATCCCAGGTCACATCGTGCACCGTCGAGCGCACGTACGCAGGTCAATAGGAGGAAGCCCATGCGGGCTGCAGTGTTCACCGAAACCGGAGGGCCGCTCTCGATCGAGAACATCGAGCCCGCGCCGCCCGGACCCCGCGACGTCGTGGTGCAACTCGGCGCCAGCGGCGTCTGCCACTCCGACCTGTCGCTCAAGAACGGCTACGTCGGCATCATGCCGGGCACGATCCTCGGTCACGAGGGCGCCGGAACGGTCATCGAGGTCGGCAAGGACGTCGTCGGCCTCGCCAAGGGCGACCACGTCGTCGCGTCGTTCATCCCGGCCTGCGGCATCTGCTGGTTCTGCCTGCACGACCAGTCGCACCTGTGCGACACCGAGTTCGAGATCATGATGAAGACCCGGGGCAAGCGCTCCGACGGCAGCGAGTACACGACGATGACCGGCCTCGGCACCTTCGCCGAGACGATGACGTGCGACCAGTCGTCGATCGTCAAGATCAACACCAGCGTCCCCGACGACCAGCTCGCGCTGATCGGCTGCGGCGTCACCACCGGCGTCGGCGCGGCCCTCAACACCGCGCAGGTGCACCCCGGTGCGACCGTCGCCGTCATCGGTTGCGGCGGAGTGGGCCAGGCGGTCATCCAGGGCGCCCGTATCGCCGGCGCGTCGCGGATCATCGCGGTCGACCCGGTCGAGATGAAGCGCAAGACGGCCGAGCAGGCCGGCGCCACCGACTTCGTCGACCCCAACGCGGGCGACCCGGTCGCGCAGGTCCAGCAGCTGACGAGTGGTCGCGGTGTCGACTACGCGTTCGAGGTCATCGGCCTGCCCGAGACCACGCTGCAGGCGTTCAACATGATCCGCAAGGGCGGCACCGCGGTGATGGTCGGCATGACCCGCGCCGAGGCGACCGTCACGCTGTCGACCTTCGACCTCTTCTTCAACGAGAAGACGCTCAAGGGATGCAAGTACGGCTCGGGACAAGTGCGCCGTGACTTCCAGCGCTTCGCCGACCTCATCGAGACGGGTCGCCTCGACACCGGTTCCATGGTGTCGCGCACGATCAAGCTCGACGAGGTGAACGAGGCCTTCCGGGCGATGGAAGCGGGCGAGGTCATCCGCTCGGTCATCACCGCCTTCTAGGTACGCCGTGGGGAGCGAGGAACACATTGCGGATCGGGTTCCAACTCACCTCCGTGTGCACCTCGCTCCCCACCGCTTTGCTCTGAGACGCATGTGGCCCGGTAAGCACGCCTCGGAGCGGCCGTCTCATCCTGCGTACGTGATGGCAGGAAGCGGAGAGGTCGTCACCTACGCGGAGCTGAACGATCGTTCCAATCAGCTCGCGCAGTTGTTCTGGGACGCGGGACTGCGGTACGGCGATCACATCGCGGTACTGATGGAGAACCGGGTCGAGTACTTCGAGCCGTGTTGGGCCGCGCAGCGATCCGGGTTGTTCTTCACCTGCATCAACTCGCACTTCAACGCGGACGAGGTCGCGTACATCCTCGACGATTGCGACGCGCAGGTGCTCGTCGTCAGCGACACGCTTCGCGATGTCGCCGCGGACCTCGTCGACAAGATGCCGGGGGTGAAGGTTCGCCTGATGGTCGGCGAGGATCCCGTTGCCGGTTTCGAGTCGTACCACGACGCGCGCGACCGGTATCCGGCGCTTCCACTCGACGAGGAGCTCGAGGGGACGCGAATGCTGTATTCGTCGGGGACCACCGGGCGACCGAAGGGCGTGAGGTACGAGCGCACCCGCACCCCGGTCGGGGATCAGCCGGTGGAGATGGGGATGATGACGACCATCTGGGGGATGGACGCCGACGCCGTCTATCTCTCGCCCGCGCCGCTCTACCACTCCGCACCGCTGTTCTATTCGATGAGCACCATGCGGCTCGGCGGCACGGTGATCACGATGGAGCACTTCGATCCCGAGCAGACGCTGGCGTTGATCGAGCGGCACCACGTCACCCACGCGCAGTTCGTCCCGACGATGTTCGTGCGGATGCTCAAGCTGCCCGAGGAAGTGCGCAACGCGTACGACCTGTCGTCGCTCGAGGTGGTGTTGCACGCGGCGGCACCGTGCTCGGTCGACACCAAGCGCAAGATGATCGAGTGGTGGGGCCCGATCA
Source organism: uncultured Actinomycetes bacterium (assembly GCA_963839575.1). Lineage (GTDB taxonomy): Bacteria > Actinomycetota > Acidimicrobiia > IMCC26256 > PALSA-610 > PALSA-610. Next base: position 1,615,611 of record CAWIVQ010000003.1, read on the forward strand.
TCGACGAGTACTACGCCGCGACCGAAGGTGCCGGCGCCACCTACATCAGCTCGCCCGACTGGCTCGCACATCCCGGCTCCGTGGGCCGGTCGATGCTCGGCCCGATCCACATCCTCGGCGACGACGGCCGCGAAATGCCCGTAGGCGAGGTCGGCACCGTGTGGTTCGAGCCCGTGGCCAACCGGCCCGGCTTCGAGTACCACAAGGACCCGCAGAAGACGCTCGACTCGTTCAACGATCGGGGTTGGTCGACCGTCGGTGACATGGGATATCTCGACGCCGACGGCTACCTGTTCCTCACCGACCGGCGCACGTTCATGATCGTGTCGGGCGGCGTGAACATCTATCCGCAAGAAGCGGAGAACCTGCTCATCGACCACCCGAAGGTCTACGACGTCGCGGTGTTCGGAATCCCCGATGCCGACATGGGCGAGCGCGTGCACGCCGTCGTGCAGCCGACCACGTGGACCGACGCCGGGCCCGAGCTCGAACAGGAGCTTCTCGCGTACTGCCGCGAACACCTCGCCAAGTACAAGTGTCCGCAGGCGGTCGACTTCGACCCCGAACTGCCCCGCGAACAGACCGGCAAGCTCTACAAGCGCTTACTGCGGGATCGCTACTGGGGCGACAAGACGAGCCGCATCGTCTGATGAAGCTGCTCGCGAGCGGGCGCGACGGCGACATCTTCGAATTCGCACCCGGACTCGTGCTGCGCAGGACACACGACGGCCGCTCGATCGCGCACGAAGCGCGCATCATGGGATACGCGGCCGACAACGGGTACCCGGTTCCGCGCATCGAAGAGGTCCGCGCCGACGGCACCGAGATCGTGATGCAGCGCATCGACGGTCCGATCATGATGGACGCGATGATGCGGCCGCCGTCGAGGCTCGCCGGCCACCTCCGGCTCCTGGCCGACCTGCACGACCGGCTCCACCGGATCACCGGACCCGAGTGGCTCCCCGGGATGCCCGACGGCGGCGACCGCCTCCTGCACCTCGACCTGCATCCGCTGAACGTGATCATGTCGCCGAGCGGTCCGGTCGTCATCGACTGGCCGAACGCGCGCCGCGGCGACCCGATGGTCGACGTCGCGCTCACCTACGCGCTCATCTCGTGCGGTCGGGTCCCGCTGCCGCGACCGTTCGGCGCAATCGTGGGCGCAGTGCGCGCGCCGATCCTGCAGCGCACCTTCGCCCGGCGCTACATCGGACCCACGTTCTACCGGCGCGTGGCGGAGATGGCCGAGCTCAAGTGCTTCGACGCGAACATGGCGCCCGAAGAGATCCGGGCGTTACGGCGCCTGGCCGAGCGAAGTGCAGCGAAGGCTCCGGGATGACGGTTCCCCCCGGCCCCGTCATCCCAGTGCCTCTGCTTCCGAGCCGGCGCCTCGATGCAGAGCATCTGACGCAGGCCGGCGCGGTGTTTGCCCCTTCCGCCCGAGGAACGCTAGGTGGCGGAGGGCCGAGCGGTCAACGGGACGAAATGCCGCGTTCGGTCGATGTACCTTCGGCCCGTGGACCGCACCGATCTCGCCCGCCGCATCTACGCCGCCGCGCACCTCACGGGGACCTTCACCCTGCGCTCGGGCGTGGTCAGTCACGAGTACTTCGACAAGTACCGATTCGAGTCCGAGCCCCTGCTCCTCGCCGACATCGCCGAGGCCTGCGCACCCCTCGTACCCCAGGGCATCGACGTGCTCGCAGGCCTCGAGCTCGGCGGCGTGCCGCTGGCCACGATGATCTCCCAGGTCACGAGGCTTCCGGCGGCGTTCGTGCGCAAGGAGGCCAAGACCTACGGCACCTGCCGGCTGGCCGAGGGCGCCGAGCTCGACGGCCGGCGCCTGTGCATCGTCGAAGACGTCGTCACCTCCGGCGGGGCGATCCTCGACGCCGCCTCGGAGCTTCGGGCCCGGGGCGCCGTCCTCGGCCCGGTGATCTGCGTCATCGACCGCGAGTCGGGCGGCCGGGAGAAGCTGGCGGTCGAGGATCTCGAACTGCTCGCCCTGTTCACGATGACCGAGCTCAACGCGGCTGCAGCGGGAGCGTGACCCCACACTGCTTCAAGATGTCGCGGGTCAGCTTGTACTCGTCGACGTTCTTGTCGGAGTGGGGTTCGGAGTGCGAGCCGAGTTGGTTCTCGTCGAAGGTGCCCGAGAGCTTGGTGGTCACACACTGCGCCTGCGCGGGGGTCGCGCCCGCGTGCACCAGCTCCGACTGGATCCGAGTCGGGCTGTAGCCCGGCGTCGCGCAACCGTCGAGCACGGCGACGGCGGCCACGCACAACAGAGGTCTGAGGAGCCAGCGCCGGCGCACGGCGGCCGAGCGTAGGTGGTGCCGTGCGGCGGCGACCGAACGTGCGGGTCGCGTTCGGGCGTCGGCGTTGCGGCCCGGCTCTAGTCTTCACCCAATGGTGTGTCCCAACTGCGGCTACAGCAATCAGGCGACCAACCGGTTCTGTGTGCGCTGCGGTGTCGACCTCTCGGCGCCGGTGGCACCCGACACGCCGTCGTTCGACACCGGCCCGCCACCCGCCGGAACACCGCCGGCCGGCCCGCCGCCGACCCCGCCGGCGCCCACGCAGTGGGGCGCGCCTCCCGCGCCACCGCTCCCGCCGTATGCGCCGCCCCCGACCCCGCCCTCGTCCACCCCGACCCCGCCGCCGAACCCCTTCGCGCCGCCGAACCCGTACGCCGCTGCGGGCGCCTACGGGCAGTACCCGCCGCCGTACCCGCCTACCGCCTTCCAGCCGCCCTCCACCAACGGACTGGCGATCGCTTCACTCGTCCTCGGGCTGGTGGGCTGGATCACCTGCGTCGGCTCGATCGTCGCCGTCGTCCTCGGCTTCGTCGCCCGCACCCAGATCCGCGCCGCCCAGGGCCGCCAGGGTGGCGACGGCCTGGCCGTGGCCGGAATCGTCCTCGGCTTCGTGGCCCTCGGACTCTGGGTCTTGTTCGTGGTGATCGGCACCGTCCACGGCAACGGGAACCAGTCCTGAGTGGCGCCACCGCGCATCGCCCGGTTCGATCTCCCGACTCAGGAACCCCGCCGATTACGCCGATAGGGCTAGCGAGGGGGTTCGCAATGCAGTCCACGCAGAGCGCGCAGTCGTGGCGTTGGCCCGGCGGCGTGCCCGCCGAACCGCATACGTCGCCGGTCGGGACCGACCTCGACGCGCCCGTACGCGAGCGCGACGCCCGGGTCGAGGTCGCCCGCCTCCAGCACGAGATCGAGGCCCTCGTCCGGGCCCGCGGCGACAACCCGCGCGACCAGGTCGACTCCGCGCTCGAATCCGTGACCCGCATGCAGATCGTCACCGCCAACGTCGAGGCCTGCGGGCCGCCGCCGGCGACGTTCGTCGGCGCCGCGATGGTCGCCCTCGCCGACGCTCGCCTACGCGGGCATTCCGACGCCATCGAGCGCGGCATGACCTATACCGCCGACAACCAGCTCCAGTTGCTCCGCGGCGAGAAGTAATCGCGTCCCCTCGGTCTCCGGCCTACGACGCGGCCTCGGCGTGCTCCGGGCGCCGCATCACGTTTCGCTCGCCCACTAGCTTGCGAGCCCGTGACCACCCAACGACCCGCTCCGCTCGCGGGCCTGCGCATCGTCGAAGTGTCGATGCTCGGCCCGGGCAACCTCACGACCCACCTCGCCGACCTGGGCGCCGACGTCATCAAGGTCGAGCCGCCCCAAGGCGACTACGGCCGCCGCATGACCTGGCCGATCGTCGAAGGCGTCTCGCTGCTCTTCTTGCACATCAGCCGGGGCAAGAAGAGCATCGTGCTCGACCTGCGAACCGAAAGTGGTCGCGCCGCGTTCCTCGACCTCGTGCGCGACGCCGACGCGGTCGTCGAGGCGATGCGACCGGGCGGTCTCGAACGGCGCGGTCTGGGATTCGAGCAACTGCGCGAGGTGAACCCGCGCATCGTGTTCTGCACCATCTCCGGATACGGCGCGACGGGCCCCTACCGAGACATGCCGAGCCACGGCATCGCGTACGACGTCTGGGCCGGGATCGTGCAACCGGAGATCGACGACGACGGCTTCGCGTTCATGCCGGAGCACGTGTCGATCGGCATCAACGTCGGGCCGGTGTTCGGCGCGCTGGGCCTGCTCGCCGGTGTGCTGCGGGCGCGCGCGTCGGGTGAGGGTTGCCAGATCGAGATCGCACAGTCGGATGCGGCCGCGGCCACCGACTGGTTGCGCAGCGAGACGTGGCGAGCCTACGAGCGGCCCGAGTCGGAGGTCACCGGGAACGAGGCCGACAACTTCGAGCGGCGCGCACCGGGAACGGGTGGCATGGAGTCAGGGGTCCGCTACCAGTTCTACGGCACGCGCGACGGCCACGTCTTGTTCATGGCGTCGGAGCGCGAGTTCTGGAAGAACTTCTGCGAGGGGATCGGCCAGCCCGAGCTGTTCGAGCGCTGGCCCGGCTCGCAATACGGCGACCACGCGCGCGGCAACACCGAGTTACGCGCGATCCTGCGCGACGTCTTCGCGACGCGCACCACGCAGGAGTGGCTCGCGTTCGGCCTCGAGCACAACACGCCCATCGCGCCGGCCAACTCGCCCAAGACCCTCTACGACGATCCGCAGTTCAAGGACCGCTTCGAGTTGCTACCGGCTGCGCAGGTCGGGGCCGACATGCTGCCGACGCCGATCAAGTTCGTCGACGAGGTCCTGCCGATGCCCACCAAGGCGCCGACGGTCGGCCAGCACACGGAGGCGGTGCTGCGCGAGGTCTTGGGTTGGGACGACGCACAGATCGCCGCGGCGAAGGCCGCCGGGGCTTTCGGCGACGCTTGAATCGGGGCCTCGCGAACCGAGGTACCATTTCGCCAGCGGCGATGGGACTCGCCCTCAACCGCCCCTCGGGGCTGATGGTCCCTACTGATCGACATTGGTCAATCACGTAGGAGACGTCATGGCGCCCAACGAGTCGAGCGATCGACCGGAGCCCCGCCGGATCTTTGCGGCACTGCGTGATGTCGTGCGCTTCGACGTGGGCCAACAGGGCGCGCTCGTCGGATACCTCGTGAAGTGGATCGCGCTCGGCGCGGTGGTCGGCGTGTTGTCGGGCCTCGGCTCCGCCGCGTTCTTGGAGGCGCTCGATTGGGCGACTCGCACGCGTGAAGCACACTCGTGGCTGCTCTTCGTACTGCCGCTCGGCGGGTTCGTCGTCGGTCTCGCGTATCACTACGGCGGCGGGCGCTCCGGCGAAGGCAACAACCTCATCCTCGACGAGATCCACGAGCCCAAGGCGTGGATCCCGCGGCGCATGGCGCCATTGGTGTTCGGCGGGACGATCCTCACGCACGTCTTCGGGGGATCGGCCGGCCGCGAGGGCACCGCGATCCAGATGGCCGGGAGCCTCACCGACGCCGCCTTCCGGTCGCGACGCATCTCCCCGGCCGACCGGCGCATCCTGCTCATCGCCGCGCTCGCGGGCGGCTTCGGCTCGGTCTTCGGCGTGCCCCTCACCGGATGCGTCTTCGCGCTCGAGGTGCAGGCGATCGGGCGGCTGCGCTACGACGCGCTCGTCGCCGCGCTGTCGGCCAGCGTCGTGGGCGATCTCGTCGTACGCGGCCTCGGCGTACATCACACCCCGACGCCGCAACTCGCGAAGGCCGACTTCACCGCCGCCCTCTTCCTCAAGGTCGCAATCGCCGGACTGATCTGCGGCCTCGTCGCCCTGGTGTTCGCCGAGCTCACGCACGGGATCAAGCGGGTATTCCGGGTCGCGGTGAACTGGGCGCCGGCTCGTCCGCTGATCGGCGGGCTCGTCGTCATCGGTCTCACCTACGCGGTCGGGAACCGCGACTACCTGGGGCTCTCGATTCCCCTCATCACGAGGTCGCTCGCGGGCGGCGCCGGCGTCGTGTTGCTCGCGTTCGCGCTCAAGCTGTTGTTCACGTCGGTCACTCTGGGAACCGGTTTCCAAGGCGGTGAGGTCACCCCGCTGTTCGTCATCGGCGCGACGCTCGGAGCATCCCTGGGCCGCGTGCTCGATGCTCCCGTCACGCTGCTGGCCGCGATCGGCTTCGTCGCCGTCTTCGCGGGCGCCGCGAACACACCGCTCGCCTGCACGGTGATGGCGGTCGAGCTGTTCGGCGGGGCGAACGTCGTGCTGTTCGCCGTCGCGTGCGTGATCGCCTACTTCACGAGCTCGCACGAGGGCATCTACCGCAGCCAGCGCATCGACACACCCAAGGGCCATGCCGCGGGGCGCCCGCAACCGGAAGCGTCTTAGCCGGGCGTCATCGCGAGGTCGCGGCGTTGCGCCAGCCTCGTTCGAACGGCAGGCGCCAGGCGTCGGGCGCGATCAGCTGATGGATCGCGTTCGGTCCCCACGAGCCCTGCGAGTAGGGCCGCACGGGCGGCGGATTCTCGAGCAGGGGCTTCGAACGCTCCCACAGCCGTTCGATGCCCTGGGCACTCGTGAACAGGGTGTGATCGCCGCTCATCGCGTCGTAGATCAAGCGCTCGTACGCTTCGAGCAGGTCCGTCGTCCGCCCCGTCTCGTGCAGCGCGAACTGGAGGCTCTGCTTGTCGAGCGTCATGCCCGGCCCGGGGCGCTTCCCGTAGAACGACAGTGAAAGGCGCGAGGCGTCCGCCAAATCGAACGTCAGGTGGTCGGGCCCGTGCGCGCCGACCCCCGAGCCCGAGGGGAACATGCTCTTGGGCGGTTCCCGGAACGCGATCGAGATGATGCGCGCGCCTTCGGCCATGCGCTTGCCGGTGCGCAGGTAGAACGGCACGCCGGCCCAGCGCCAGTTGTCGATCTCGCACCGCAGCGCGACGAACGTCTCCGTCTCGGAGTGCGGGCGGACGCCGGGCTCGTCGAGGTAGCCCTCGTACTGCCCGCGCACGACCTGCGAGGGTTCGATCGGGCTCAGCGACCGGAACACCTTGTTCTTTTCCTCACCGATCGACCGCGGCTCGAGCGCGGTCGGCGGTTCCATGGCCATGAACGCCAGCACCTGGAACAGGTGGTTGACCATCATGTCGCGGTACGCGCCCGTCTTTTCGTAGAAAGGAACGCGGTGGCCGATCGAGAGGGTCTCGGGCACGTCGATCTGCACGTGCGCGATGTGTTGGCGATTCCAGATGGGTTCGAAGAGCCCGTTCGCGAATCGGAACGCGAGGATGTTCAGCGCGGCTTCCTTGCCCAAGAAGTGGTCGATGCGAAAGATCTGGTTCTCGTCGAAGGTCGCGTGCAGCGTGTCGTTCAACTGCACCGCGCTCGCGAGGTCGGTACCGAACGGCTTCTCCATGATGATGCGCGCCCGCTCGGCCAGTCCGAGCTTCCCGAGCCGGTTCACGACCTCGGGCGCGGCGGCCGGCGGCACGCTCAGGTAGTGCAAGCGGGCGACGTCGCCGCCCAACTCGTCTTCCATCTCCTCGACGATCTTCGCCAGCGCTTCGTCGCCCGCCGACTCGCAGACGTAGAAGAGCCGCGACGCGAACGCGCACCAGTCGTCGTCGGTCACGGCGTGGATCGCGAACTCGTCGAGCGCGTGACGCGCCGCGCACCGGAAGCCTTCGTCGTCGAGGTCGTCGAGCGAGGTGCCGATGATCCTGCACTCGGGCAACAACCCCGCCTGCGAGAGGTGGAACAGACCCGGGATCAGCTTGCGCCGGGCCAGGTCGCCGGTCGCGCCGAACAGCACCATGACGTGCGGCCGCAGCGGCGAGATCAGGCTCGGGCTGATGTCGGTCGGGTCCGTGTGCATACTTCATGTATCGGTCCGCCCGGGGGGATGTGAACCCCCGGCCGTGGAACCGGCCCGGCCTCAGCTGCGGCCCGGGAACCCCGCCACCGCGGCGATCGCTTCGACGTCTTCGCCGGGGGTGACGGGCAGCTCGCCGCCGGTCCCGGCCCGATCGGCCGCAACCCGGCGGGCCATCGACAGGCCCCACGTCCCGGCGCCGAGCGCGGCCACCGCGCCGAGGCCGATCGCGTAGCGGGCCCCGAACTGCTGGGAGATCCAGCCGACGATCGGACCGCCGACCGGAGTGCTGCCGAGGAAGAGCATCGCCTGGATGGCCAGGACCCGGCCCCGCATCTCGGGATCCGACTCGATCTGCACGATCGACGTCGACGCGGTGAGGAACTCGATGCTCGCGATCCCGAGCACGACGCCCAGCGGAAATGCGAACCAGTCGTTCGGAGCGAAGGTCATCAACGCCATCGCGGCGCCGTAGCCCAGCGCTGCGAGCGCGACGACGCGCACGCTGATGGTCTTTCGCCGCGCGGTCCGCAACGCGCCGATCAACGCGCCGACGCTCACCACCGAGAACAGGATCGTGAACGTGACCCCCGAACCGTGTAGGTCGCGGGTGGCGAACAACGGGAACACCGTCTGGAAGTTGTACGACAGGGTGCCGACCACACCCATCATCGCGAGGGGAACCCACAGCTCCGGCACGCTGCGCACGTACCGCAACCCCTCGCGCACCTGCCGCTTGGCCCGGACGGTCGGCAACGACGGCCGCAGCTCCTCGGTACGCATCATCCACAAGCCCGCGAGCACCGCCGTGTACGAGATCGCGTCGACGAGGAAGCACCAACCGAAGCCCACCGTATAGATGAGCGCGCCGGCGACGGCGGGGCCGACGATGCGCGCCGACGTCATCAGGGCGCTGTTCAGGCTGACCGCGTTGTGCATGTCGTCGTGCGGAACCATCTCGACGACGAACGCCCGCCGGGCCGGGTTGTCGAACGCGATAGTGAGGCCGCCGATCAAGGCGATCGAGTAGATCTGCCAGACCTGCGGGTTCCCGCTGAACGCGAGCGCGGCGAGCGCGAACGACTGCAACATCGCGATCACCTGCACGATCAACAGCAACCGGCGCTTGTCGGAGCGATCGGCGATCAAGCCGGCCCACGGTCCGAGGACCAAGACCGGTCCGAACTGCGCGACCGCCAGCGCGCCCAGCGCGATCCCGTTGTTGGTGAGCTTCAGCACCAACAGCGTCTGCGCGACCAGGGTGAGCCAGTTGCCGACCTGCGAGATCAGCTGACCGCCGAAGAACAAGCGGAAGTTGCGGACGTGCAGCGAACGAAACGTCTCGTTCGTCGCCTTGCGCAGCGCGTTCACAGTGGATCGGCGGTCAGCGCATCGAGCGCATCGAGCGCGTGCGCGATGCGGCCGCGGGCGTCGTCGTCGAGCTTGGCCAGACGGGTCGCGAGCCATACGTTCTTGCGCTGGCGGATCCGGGCCAGGCGGGCGGTACCGGCACCGGTGATCGACACCCACGCCACCCGCCGGTCGTGGTCGTCGAGGCGGCGTTGCACCAGGCCGGCCTCTTCCAGCTTGGCCACGGCCTTGGTGACGCTGGGCGGCGCGACCCGTTCCTGGTCGGCCAGCCGGCCGAGGGTGAGCGGCCCGTGCGACTCGATGCTCGTCAGCGCCGAGAGCTGGCTCGGCGACAGGCCGGCATCCGACTCCTGGCGCAGCTGGCGGGCGAGCCGGGTCGCACTCACCCGCAGGCGGGCCGCCATGGCCGCGGCATCGGGCGACGGGTTGGTTCGGGAGCTCGTCAGAGCGGTCATACAGCTAGTTTACCCGACTAATTAGTCATGCTAAACATCGCCGCTCGGGGACGTGGCCCCGCGGGAAGGGCCGACCCGCCTCGCTATGCTCCGCGCGTGGCCCGGGATCGCGCGTTCCTCAAGATGTACCGCGAGCGGATCTCCGACATCCCGCTCTTTTCGGGACTCACCGACCGCGAGCTACGCAGCCTCGCGCACCGCGCCGAGCAGGTCTCGCTGGCGAAGGGGACCAAGGTGGTCACCGAGGGCGCGACGGGCGTCGAGTTCTTCGTGTTGCTCTCGGGGCACGCCAAGGTGTCGCGGCGGGGCCGCACGCTGAGCACCCTCGGGCCCGGCGACTCCTTCGGGGAGCTCGCGCTGATCGCGGGCACGCCGAGGCGGGCGACCGTCACGACCACCGAGCCCTGCGAAGTGATGGTGCTCATGCGCGGCGACTTCATGGCCCTGCTCGACGAGTTCCCCCGCATGTCGCGCAAGATGCTGACGTCGCTCGCCGCGTGGGTCACGGAGCGCGAAGACTGATCGCCGCCGTCGCCGTGCGCGGCGGCATCGCTCAACGCAGGTCACCAATCCGGTCCCTCGTTGCCTCGGGGTCTTCGCAGCCGACGAGGAGCTCATCGAAGGCGGCGCCGTCGAGTCGTACGCGCAAGCCCCTCGGCGAGTCGTGATGGACGACGAAAAACGACTTCTGGCCTTCGCGTGTTCGAGGGTGCCGACCATGAACTTCCCGGGCCAGCGCGTGCCGGGGAACTTCAATCCGTGAGCTTCATGGATCACGTCTTCGACCACTTCAATGCTGCGCACCGCGAGACCGGACCCGGACGTCGCGGTGGAGCGACTCGGCCTTCTCGAAGGCGCTGAGCGTCAGGACCAGGTCGTTGCCGTCCCGGGCGAGTCTGCCATTTCCCCTGCCTCAATCGTTATCAGTTCTCAGAACGTTATCATTACTGATAGTGACGCGGGTACAGTCGGTGAGATGACCAGCGCCGACCTGCTCCTGCACCCGGTCCGCTTGCGAATCGTGCAGGCGTTCCTCGCAGACCGCGCCCTCACGACGAGCGAGCTGCGCACGGAGCTGCCGGACGTGCCGACGGCCAGCCTCTACCGCCACATCGCCGGCTGGTCGAAGCCGGGGTGCTCGCCGTCGTGTCCGAGCGCCGAGTACGCGGCGCCTGGAACGGACCTACGTGCTGCGATCCGCGGCAGCCTCCGTGAGCCTCGACGACCTCGCGAAGATGACACCCGACCAACACCGGCAGGCCTTCCTACGCGTTCATCGCCGGACTGATCGGCGACTTCGACCGCTACCTCGCGCGAGGAGACATCGACCTCCTGCGAGACGGCGTGACCTACCGGATGGCCGGCATGTGGCTGGACGAGGCAGAGCTCATGGAATCTTCCGCGAACTCGCCGCGGTCATCCAACCTCGCCTGGCAAACGCGCCGAAGCCCGGCCGCAAACGGCGGATACTCGGCGGCATCGTCGTGCCCGGGGAGTGAGACCCCTCCCTCGACGGATCGCCGGTCGCATACCGAACACCGCGGAGGTACTCGGTCGATCGGGATCACCGAACCGCTCCGCGGGCGATGCCTGATGCCCAGTTTACGTTCGCGTTGGTATCCTCACGCCGGGTGGTCGGTGGAGTCGTGTCGGGCAGCGCGGGGGGGACAATGAAGGATCGCCGATCCGACCTGCCGCGTTCGCTCTGCCTCGCGTTCGTTGTGCTCGTTGTGACCGCCGCCGGTTGCGGTGCCAGCTCGAAGTCGTCGTCGACGCCGAACACCATCTCGGCGGGTCAGGTGAATATCCAGCTGCCCCCCGGATGGAAGGTGACGAGCAATGGCGCGGTGCGACCCCAGACGGCCGCGACCGGAACCGGAGCGACCGCGCCCGGTTCGCAGGCTGCGACGGGTGACACGGTCCCGCTCGCGAAGGCGAACCCGACCACGAAGTTCTTCGGCGCGCTCGAGTGTCTTCCAGTCGTGCCTGGCGGGCCTGAACGTGAAGTTCATCGGCGTTCCGGACGCGTCGCACCCGAACTCCCCCGCCAATAATCCCGACTACATCAAAGCGCTGTCGACGTGCGCGGCGAAGAGCAACATCGTGCAGGCATTGAAGGACCAACAGGCCGCCCAGGACGCACTCACCCCGGCGCAGATCCAGACCCAGAACAAGGCCTATCTGAAGTGGCGTGATTGCATGATCGGCCGCGGCTGGGGGATTCCGAAACCGAAGCCCGACGCGAAAGGTCGCCTGTTCTCGTTCGGCGCCGGCGGCGGTGGCTCGGTACCCAATTTCACGCCACCACCTGGTCAAGACCTGTTGTCGAGCAGTGACCTGAGCCAGTGCGCCGCGCAATCGCAATCAGCCACTGGCTCGGGTTCGGGCGGCGGATCGTGACGAGAAACGGGAAGGTTCTCACTGCGATCGCGGTGACGGTAGTCGTCATCGCAGGCGCGGGACTCGGTTACACACAGTGGGGCGGTTCGTCGTCGTCGAAGAGCAAGAACCTGATCATCCTCGACAGTGTGCAGCGGCGGACGCTTTCTGACACGGTGACGTTGACGGGAACGCTGGCCCGTCAGGAACAGCGCAAGGTGACGAGCGTCGCGCAGGGCCGGGTCAGCGCCGTATACGCGAAGGACGGATCCACGGCAAAGGCGGGTGACCGGCTTTTCGCGATCGACGGGCGGGACGCGATCGCGGAGCCCGGCGACGTCTCGTTCTTCCGTTCGCTCACCGTCGGTGACCGCGGCGACGACGTCATCCAGCTGAAGCAGATCCTCGCCGACGCGGGTGACAACCCCGGCCCGATAGACGCTGTGTACACCGAGCAGACGCGTTTCGCACTCGCGCAGTGGCAGGCCGCGAATCACTATCCGGGGACGACGCCGGTGACGGCGCAGACGGTGATGGTGTCGCTCGCGCAGTCGACGGGTTACACGGTCGGCGCGAAGTCGTCGGCCGGACTCATCATCGGCCCGAGTGGTACGGGCGCGCGCACGACCGATGGCGCGCGTTCGGCGCGGCGCGGTTCGCGCGCGGCGCGGTTCGGCGTGGCGCGTTCGGCCGCGGCGGCATCGAAGACAGCGACGCTGATGGCGTACGGGCCGAACATCGTTCCGCAGGCCTCGGGTCTGCCGTCGCTGACGATCCAGTCGGCCGCGGCCACGGTCTCGGAGGGAACGCCCGCGACGTTCGTGATCACCGCATCCGAGCCCAGCGTCAGCGCGATCGACGTCAACCTGACCCTCGGCGGCACTGCCGGAGCGGGCGACATCGTGATCCCGCCGTCGGTCGTGACCCTCCCGGCCAATGCCAGCTCGGTGCAGGTCGTCGTACCGACGCGTGTCGACAGCCTCGTGAAGCCGAACAAGACAGTGACGCTGACGCTCGGCTCGAGTGGCGTCTATTCGCTCGGTTCGCCGAGCTCGGCATCGACGACCATCGTCGACCCGAACGTCCCCACGATGCACGTCGACGGCGGCGGCAGCGTGACGCCCGGCAGCTCGCGCGTGCTGACGATCACCGCGGATCAGGCGCCCGTACAAGACACGCAGGTCAGCCTGACGTTCGCAGGTGACGCGACACCGCTCAAGGACTACCAGTCGGTGAACCCGACGGTGACGCTGCCCGCCGGGCACAGGTCTGCGACGATCCAGGTCGACACCCTGACGACGAACGCGATCGCGCCCGATCGTCACATCGTCGCCGCGCTCACGCCCGGCGCGGGCTACCGCGTCGGTTCACCGGGCACGGCGGTCATCACGATCCTCGGCCAGAGCGGCGACGCGGCGCTGCCGATCGTGACCTTGACATCGGCGACAACCCATCTCGCCAAGGGCCAGCCGTACAGCGTCACCGTTTCGTTGAGCCAGGCGACAAGCCAGGCTTTGACGATCGAGCTGACCTACAGCGGCGACGCGATGGTCGGCCGCGACTACACACTTCCCGGCGGCACCGTCGTCGTACCTCCCGGTACGACGTCATTGCCGGTCGTGATCCCGACGGTCGTCGACAACCTCGTGGAACCCGACCGCCTCCTCGCCGTTTCGCTCGGCACGAGCGCGGACTACCGCATCGGCGCGCCAAGCTCCACGGCGGTGACGATCTCGTCGCAGATCATCCCCAAGCTCACGATCACGTCCGACGCCACGACGGTGGCGGAGGGCGGCGCGGCGACGTTCACGATCCACGCCGATCAGGCGCCCGTCAAGGACACGTCGGTCAACTATCAGGTCATCGGGACCGCGCAACCCGGCATGGACTTCGAGCCGTTGCTCGGCACCGCGACATTGCAGGCGGGCCAGACGGAGGTGATCGTGACGCTCCGTTCGATCCGCAAGGACGTGAGCTTCGAGCCGACCGACATGATCGTCGGGAACTGGCCGATCCGCGTCGGGCAGGTCTTCGTGAAGGAGGGCGACCCACTGCCCCCGGGCACGCCGATCCTCTCCCTGACCGACCCGACCTTCACGGTGACGTTGCAGGCGTCGGCGTCGGACCGCACCAAGCTCGCGGTCGGGCAGAAGGCCACCGTCAAGCTGACCGGCGGCGCGACGGAGGTGCCCGGGGTGATCACCGAACTCGACCAGAACCTCACGTCGCTCGCGGCCGCGCAACCGGGCGCCACGGGTCAACAGGTGTACGAGGGCAAGATCAGCGTCTCCGACCTCGGCGCAGCCGATGGCGCTTCGGTGAGCATCGACGTCACGGTGCAACAACGCACCAACGTGCTGACGGTCCCGATCGCGGCGGTGAAACAGAACGGATCCGGCCAAGACGTCGTCCGAGCGCTCGACTTGTCGAATAAGGGCCACATCACGGAAGTGCCGGTGACAACCGGACTCACCGAGGGCTCCTACATCGAAATCACCAAGGGACTGAAGGGCGACGAGACCGTGATCGTCGAGGTGGACCAGCCGCAATGAGCCCCGAGGCCGTCACACCCCTCCTCGAGTTGGAGGAAGTGTCGCGTGTATACGGCGAGGAGGTCGAGGTCTTCGCGCTCCGCGAGGTCTCGCTGCAGATCTTCCCCGGCGACTTCATGTCGATCGTGGGACCGTCGGGCTCGGGGAAGTCGACGATGCTCGGATTACTCGGGTGCCTCGACCTTCCGACGCACGGCATCGTGCGCATCGCCGGTCAAGACGTCGGCGTGCTCGACGACGCGACCCGGTCGAGGCTACGCGGCGACTCGATCGGCTTCGTCTTCCAGCAGTTCCATCTCATTCCGCACCTGAGCGCGCTCGGCAACGTCGAGACCGCGCTCCTCTACCGCAACCTGCGCGCGCCGGAACGGCGCGAACGAGCGTACGCGGCGCTCGAAGAGCTCGGGCTCGGCGCGCGGGCCGAGCACCGACCGGTGCAGATGTCGGGCGGCGAGCAGCAGCGCGTCGCACTGGCCCGGGCGATTGTCACCGAGCCCTTGATGATCCTCGCCGACGAACCCACCGGCGCGCTCGACTCCGCCAACGCCGCGCTCGTGCTCGAGATCTTCGCCGGTCTGGAGTCACCCGAGCGGGCGGTCGTGATGGTCACCCACGACAGCGCCGTCGCCGACACCGCCGGTCGCAAGGTCTCGATGCGTGACGGCCGGATCATGACCGACGAGCGCCGCTCGGTGGCACGGTCATGAGCTCGTCTCGCGACCTGCTCGGCGTCGCGTGGACAGGATTGATCGCGCGCAAGATCCGGACGCTGCTGATCATGCTCGGACCGATCGTCGGCGTGGCGGCAATGGTCGGCGCGGTCGGGCTGACCGAAAGCGCGAAGGGCGACCTGAAAGCAAAGCTCGCGGTGCTCGGGACGAACCTGATCATCGCGCAGGCCGGCGGCACCTTCGGTTCGCAGAACCCGACGTTCCCCGACGACGTCGTACACCGCGTCGCGGCCGTCTCGACCGTGACGTCCGCGGCCGCGACCACCGACCTCGCGAGTGTCGTCGCACTGCCGACCGAAGGCGGCAGCACCTACTACCAGTCGTTTCCCGTGCCCGTACGCGCGGCGGACCTCGACCTGCCGAGCGTCCTGCAAGTTCCCGTGATCAACGGCCGTTGGCTCAACCAGGCCGACACCTCGCTGCACCAACGATCGCTCGTGCTCGGAGCCGGGCTCGCGAAGCAGTACGCGTTCCTGCCCGGCGAGACTCGCACGATCAAACTCAACAACACGAACTACGGGGTCGTCGGAGTGCTCGGCAGCGTTGCGCTCGACCCCGATCTCGACAACGCGGTGTTCATCACGCAATGGGCCGCCAAGAACGACTTCGCGACCGACGGCAAACCGAACAAGATCTACGTCCGCTCCGTCACCGGAACCACCCAGGCCACCGCCGACGCGCTCCCGACCGCCATCAACCTCGGTGGACCCGACCAGGTATCAACTCAGGTTCCCAGCGACGTCCTCAAGGCATCGTCCCAGGCCGACAAGACACTGCAACAGACCGCACTGTTCGCGGGTCTGCTCGCGCTCGCGGTCGGCGGCCTCGGCATTGCCAACGTCATGTCGATCTCCGTGATCCAACGGTCGTCCGAGATCGGCATCCGGCGAGCCGTCGGTCACAGCCGCTCCAAGATCGCGTCGCAATTCCTGCTCGAGTCGCTGTTCGTCGGCATCATCGGCGGACTGGTCGGCGCGGCCCTCGGCGTCGGCATCGTCTACCTCGTGTCCGCGATCGCGAACTGGACCGTCGTCATCGCCTACGGCAAGATCCCGATCTGGATGGGCCTCGCGCTCCTCGTCTCGGTGGCCGCGGGGCTCTACCCGTCGATCAAAGCCGCCCGCCTCGAACCACTCGAAACCCTGCGCCTCGGCTGACGGTCGCGCCGCTCCCGCACCTCGAACCGTCGACATATCCCACGGTTCCCACGGTCAAGAGTGCACTCGTGTCCGTAACGCCAACCGTGCGCGAGGGGGGACTTGAACCCCCACACCCTTGCGGGCACAGGAACCTGAATCCTGCGCGTCTGCCAATTCCGCCACTCGCGCGTGTGAGCAGGTGATGGTACCAGCGCCGCTCCCCGCTCCCGCGCGACGTGACGGCCACAATTCGGCCGCGACGCGCCGGTAGCATCGCACGAATGGGACTGCAGCGGTTCGAGCGCCGGCTTGAACGGCTGGTCGAAGGCACCTTCTCGAAGGCGTTCCGCAGCGGTGGGCTCCAGCCCGTCGAGATCGGCCGGCGCGTCGGCCGCGAAATGGATGCCGGCCGGACGCTCGGCGTCCGCGGCACCGTCGCGCCCAACCGCTTCACCATCTGGCTGTCGGCCGACGATCTCGAGCGCTTCGCGGGCTTCCACGACGCGCTCGCCCGGGAGCTCGCCGACGCCGCGCGCGAGCACGGTCGCGGACGAGGGGTACCACTTCGAAGGCCTGATCGAGGTGCTGCTCGTGCTCGACGAGAGCGCGCGCCGGGGCGACCTGCGCGTCGACGCCGAGATCGTCGGCGGCGGACAGGGAACGGCCAGCACGCTGGTCCTGCCCGACGGCGGCCGCGTCGCGCTCGGCGACGAGCCCGCGGTCATCGGCCGTATGCCCGAATGCGCGGTGCCGCTCTCCGATCCGCAGGTCTCGCGCCGCCACGCCGAGGTGCGCCGCGACGACTTCGGGTTCCGGGTCGTCGACCTCGGTTCCACCAACGGCACGCAGGTCAACGGCATCTTGGTGAAGGAGCAATCACTCAAGGACGGCGACGTGATCGTCGTCGGTGCAACCTCGCTGCTGTACCAGGAGTCGTAACCGGCACATGTCCGATTCGATCCTCACGGTCCTGAAGTTCTGCCTGCTCGCGCTGCTCTACCTCTTCTTGGCGCGCGTCGTACTGGTCGTCGCCCGCGAGCTGCGGGGCAGTGCTTCGACGGCCGAGCCGGTGCCGGCGCCCGTCGCCGCCCCCGCGAGCCCCGGGCGCGGGTCGAAGCGGCGGGAGTGGCGACTGGTGGTCGTCGCGCCCGAGACCGAACTCGGCCGGTCGTACCCGATCGAGGGCGACGCGACGATCGGCCGGGGCGGCGGATGCGCGGTACCCCTCACCTTCGATACGTTCGTGTCCCAGGTGCACGCCCGCGCGTTCGACCGCGACGGCACCTTGTGGATCGAGGACGCGGGCTCGACCAACGGCACACTCGTCAACGGCAAACTCATCACTGAGCCCATCAAGCTGCGTAAAGGTGACCGCGTGCAGGTCGGCGACACAGTGCTCCAGGCGCAACGGTGAAACTCGCCGCCGCGTCGGCAACCGATCAAGGCCTCGTACGCTCCAACAACGAGGACGCCTTCCTCATCGACGACCAGCGAGCCCTGTTCGCGGTCGCCGACGGCATGGGCGGCCACCGCGGCGGCGAGGTCGCGAGCCACACCGCGATCGAAGCGCTCCGCGCGGCCGTGGCGAACGGCACGCCTCTGCACGACGCCATCACCCGGGCCAACGCCGCGGTACTGAGCCGCGCCGCGAACAACGACGAGCTCACGGGCATGGGCACGACGCTGACGGCGGTGGAGGCCGTTGGTGGACGCCAGCTCCTCATCGGCCATGTCGGCGACTCGCGCGCGTACCTGCTCCACGACGGCGACCTGCGACGCGCGACCGACGACCACAGCCTGGTCGAAGAGCTCGTACGTGAGGGGCGCCTGACGCCCGAGCAGGCCGAATCCCACCCCCAGCGCGCGATCGTCACCCGCGCCCTCGGTGTCGACGATCTGGTCGAGGTCGACCTCTACACACTCGACGTCGAGGCGGGCGACCGGATCGTGCTCTGCTCCGACGGCCTCACGACGATGGTGCGCGAGCGTGACATCGAGCGCCTGGCGCGCACGGAAGCCGACCCCGGACGACTCGCCGAAGCCCTCGTCGCCGCGGCCAACGCCGCGGGCGGCGAGGACAACGTGACGGTCGTCGTCGTCGACGTCATCGAGGTCGACGCCGCCACGGCGCCCGATCCCACCGCGTTGCTCGCACAACAGGAGCCGGCGATATCGAGGTCGGCGGTGATCGCGCCGCCGGACCCGCCCGATCCGGCACCGGCCAAGGCGCCGCGCCCGAAGGGCTCGCGCCGGCGCACCGTGCGCGGCCTGATCCTCGTGCTGCTCCCGTTGCTCGTCGTCCTCGGCGCCGCGACCGCTGCCCTCGGTTGGTACCGCGCGGGTCGTATTTCGTGGGCGCGTCCGGCAACGAGGTCGTGATCTACAAAGGCGTGCCCGGGGGCGTACTCGGGTGGAACCCCACCGTTGATCAGCACACCGGCCTCCTCGTGGCCGATCTGGCGCCGCTCGACCGCGACCGGGTCCAGACCAACAGCTCGCGCGGATCGCGCTCCACGGCCGAGGGATACGTCTCGCGCCTGGAATTCGCGGCGACGAGCACGACGACGACCACCACCACCACCACTACGCCGAAACGCACCACGACGACGGTCAAGAAGACGACCACGACCACAACGAGACCGGCGGCCAAATGACCACAGCCGTCGCGGGATTCGCCCGTAGCCGCCGGCGCTCCGAGATGTCGCTCGGCCTGCTCGTCGTCGCGGTGACGGTCGGCGGCTACATCCTGGTCGCGCTGGCGAACGGTCCCAAGCTCCCGTCCGACGTCACGATCCTGCTCGTCTGGGTATTCGGCCTCTACCTCGTCGCCCACCTCGCCGTCCGGCGCCTCGCGCCCGCAGCCGACGGCACGCTCCTTCCGCTCGCGGCGATGCTGAACGGCATCGGCTTCGTGATGATCGCCCGCCTCGCGGGCGCGGGCAGCCACGGCGACTACGCCGCGCAGGCACGAGTCCAGTCGGTGTGGGTGACGATCGGGATCGCAGTGTTCGTGCTCACGTTGGTCGTCGTGCGCGACCCCCGGGTCTTCGCGCGGTACCGGTACATCGCGCTCCTGCTCGGCATCGGGTTCATGCTGTTACCGCTCGCCCCCGTGATCGGTCAGTCGCGTGGTGGCGGCCGGCTGTGGGTCGGGTTCGGGCCGCTGAGCTTCGAACCGAACGAGGTGGCGAAGGTGCTCCTCGTCGCGTTCTTCGCGGCCTACCTCGCCGACAAGCGCGAGCTCCTCACCCAGGGCCGCATCCGGATCGGGCGCTGGTTCGTACCGTCACCGCGCGACCTCGGGCCGCTCGTTCTCGCGTGGGGCATGGCACTCCTCGTCCTCGCGTACGAGCAGGACATCGGTACGTCGCTGCTCTTCTTCGGGGTCTTCGCGGCGATGCTCTACATGACGACGAGGCGGACCGCCTATCTGATCGGCACGGTGATACTCCTCGTCGTCGGCGCCATCGTTGCCTACAAGGCCTTCGGTCACGTGCGCGTGCGCATCGAGAACTGGACCAACCCGTGGCCGAACGCGCACGGCACCGGTATCCAACCCGTGCAGGGTTGGTACGCGCTGGGCTCGGGCGGGATCGCGGGCACCGGCCTCGGTCTCGGTCAACCGTGGCGCGTGCCCCTCGCGTCGACCGACTACATGTTCAGCTCGATCGGCGAGGAGCTCGGGCTCGTCGGTTCGATCGGTGTCATCGCCGCCTTCATGTTGTTCGTCGGTAGCGCGTACCGGGTCGCGGTCGACGCGGCGCGGCCGTTCACGAAGCTCTTCGCGGCGGGCATCGCAACGATCATCGGCCTCCAGACCTTCTTGATCATCGGCGGAGTGACGCGGCTCATACCGCTCACCGGCATCTCGTTGCCGTTCGTCTCGTACGGCGGATCGTCACTCGTCGCGAACTTCGCGCTGCTCGCCATCCTCATGCGCATCTCCGACGACGCGGTGCGCGTCGACGTCGCTACGGGTGTGCCGTGAACGCCGGTATCCGCCGCGTCGGCATCGCGATGACCGTGCTCCTCATCGCGCTGGTCGCGCAGCTGACCTACCTGCAGGTCGCGCGCAGCAACCAGCTCGCGAACGTGTCGGGGAACCCGCGCAAGACCTTTGCGAACATCCGGCGCGACCGCGGCCCGATCGAAACCGCCGACGGCGCGGTCGTGGCCCTCTCCACGGCGAGCAACGACGAGTTCAAGCATCAACGCGTGTACCCGAAGGACACCGCGAGCATGTTCGCCGACGTGGTCGGCTACGAGTCGATCCAGAACGGCTCGGTCGGCGTCGAGAACACGTACGCGGCCGACCTCGAGGGCCGCACGTTCAGTCTCCAGTTGCACAACCTCGCCGACGCATTCGCCAACAAGCAGCCCGTCGGGACCGTCGTGCTGACGATGTCGAAAGCGGCGCAGGGCGCGGCCGCGTTCGCGCTGGCCGGCCGGCGGGGAAGCGTCGTCGTGCTCGACGTGAACACGGGCGGTGTCCTGGCCGCGTACTCGAACCCGACCTTCGATCCGAACCAACTCGCGACCCACGACACCAAGAAGGCACTGGCGACGTTCTCGTTCCTCACGAACGCGCCCGACAACCCGCTGCTCGCCCGCCCGTGGCGCGAGCTCTACCCGCCCGGCTCGACGTTCAAGACCGTGACCGCGTCGATCGCCCTGCAGAACAAGATCGATGTCGACACGAAGTTCCCCGTCGTCGATCACATTCTCCTGCCCGAGACGAACGGCACACCGCTGTTCAACTTCGGCAAGGAGAAGTGCGGCGGGACGCTGCTCGAGAGCTTCACCGTCTCGTGCAACACCACCTACGCGAAGGTCGGCTTCGATCTCGGGGAGACGTTCGCAACCGGCATCCAGGGATTCGGGGTACAGACCGCACCGCCGAGCGAGCAAGGTTCCGGCATCGACCCTTCCATCATCGCGAGCACCGGCCCGGACCCCGGGACGTTCCAGCACAACCAGCCCAAGTTCATGCAGGACGCGATCGGACAGAACCAGGTGCTCGTCACCCCGATGGAGATGGCGCTCGTCTCCGAGGCGATCGCCAACCAGGGCGTCATCTTGGCGCCGCACGTCGTCGACTGCGTGCTCGACCCCAACGACAAGGTCGTGTCGAGGGTCGGCGTACAGCAGTACAAGCGCGCGATCGACCCGGCAACCGCCGCCACCATGACGACCTTCATGCTCTCGGTGGTGAACAACCCGCAGGGCACCGGCACGGCGGCGCAGATCCCCAATGTCGCGGTCGCGGGCAAGACGGGCACGGCCGAGACCGCGACCGGGCAGAAGCCGCACGCGTGGTTCATCGCGTTCGCGCCCGCCGATCACCCGAAGTACGCGATCGCGGTGCTCGTCGAACACGGCGGGTCCGACACGGCGGAGGTCACCGGTGGGCGGGTCGCCGCACCGATCGCCAAGCAGGTACTCCAGACGTTGCTCAACACGCCGACACCCGCGTCGCCGTGCGATGGGCAACCCTCCAGCCCGTCGAACGGCAGATAGGGTCTTCGCCACCATGACGCTGGCCGGCAGGGTCTTTTCGAACCGCTACGAGATCCAGCGCGAGATCGCGCAGGGCGGGATGGCCGAGGTCTACCTCGCACACGACCAGCTCCTGAACCGGCCGGTCGCGCTGAAGGCGCTGTTCCCGGAGTACGCGCGCGAGCCCTCGTTCGTCGAGCGATTCCGGCGCGAGGCGCAGGCCGCCGCGAACCTGAATCACCCGAACATCGTCGCGATCTACGACTGGGGCCAAGAGGACGGCACGTACTTCATCGTCATGGAGTACGTCGAAGGGCGATCGCTGCGCGATCTCATCCGGTCCGAGGCGCCGGTCGACGCCTCGCAAGCGGCCGAGATCACGGCCGAGATCGCCTCCGCGCTCGCCTTCGCACACCGCAACGGCGTCGTGCACCGCGACGTGAAGCCCGGCAACGTGCTCCTGACGCGCACCGGCACGGTCAAGGTCACCGACTTCGGCATCGCTCGATCGGGCACGAGCGACGGGCTCACACAGACCGGTTCGGTGATGGGCACCGCCACCTATTTCTCGCCCGAGCAGGCGCAAGGCCTGCCGGTCGACGGTCGCAGCGACGTGTACGCGCTCGGCGTCGTGCTCTACGAGATGGTCACCGGGGTGGCGCCCTTCATCGCCGACTCCCCCGTCTCCGTCGCGTACAAGCATGTGCGCGAAGCCCCGGTCCCGCCCTCGGAACGCAATCCCGACGTACCGCCCGATCTCGAGCTCGTCATCATGACCGCGCTCTCGAAGGAACCCGAGAACCGGTACCAGACCGCCGACGACATGCGCGCCGACATCCTGCGCTTCCGGCGCGGTCGCCCGGTGGTCGGTGCACCGGTAGCGGCGATGATGGTCGACCACCCCACTCCCAGTTCCACCGCGGCCATCCGTGCCAACTCCGCGGCCGAGGCCTACGCCGCGTCGACGGTCGTGACGCCGAGGGTCGACGAGCGCGGCCGGATCGCCGGCCAACCTTCGGTGTCGCGCAAGAGCAGGAACACCGCGCTCGTTTGGGTCCTCACCCTCCTCGGACTCGCCGCGGTCGTCGGTGCGATCCTGTTCGCGGCGATCAAGCTCGGTGGTTCGCAGGCAACGGTCACGGTCCCCGACGAAGTGACGAAGACCGTTCAGGTCGCGCAACAAGACCTGCTGAACAACCACCTGCGCGTCACCATCCAAAAGGTGACCGACGCGACCCACCCCGTCGACATCGTGGTGCGCCAAGATCCCGTCGCGGGTAAGAACGTGTCGCGCGGCGACATGGTCACGCTGTTCGTCAGCAACGGGCCCTCGCAAAAGACGATCCCCTTCGACATCACCTCGGGTCGGAGCGCGGCCGACGTGAGCGCCGAGCTGACCACCGCCGGCTTCCTCGTGAAACAACAGCTGGAGCCGAACGCCGCGATCAAAGGCAACGTCTTCGACAGCCTTCCCAAGCCCGGAACGAACGCCGACGTCGGTTCGACCGTCGTCATCCTCGTGTCCTCGGGACCGGCGCCCGTGGCGGTGCCGCCCACCAAGGGCTTGACGCTCGACCAGGCGACCCGGCAGTTGGAGCTGGCCGGGTTCACGAACCTGAACACGCCCATCCAAGAGGCGAACGACACCATCGCCGCGGGCTCGGTGATCCGCACCGATCCGGCTGCCGGCAAGACGGTGGCGGTCGACACCCGCATCAACATCTACGTGTCGAGCGGCGCGCAGACCGTCACGCTGCCCGGCAAGATCGGCGAGACCAAGGCGGCGGCCAAGTCCGAGCTCGAAGCGCTCGGATACACCGTCACGACGTTGAACCGGGTCGACGACGCCAACATCGGCAAGGTGGTCGACCAGAGTCCGCAGGGCGGGACCCAGGTGTTGCCGAAGAGCCCGGTCGTGCTCACGATCGGCATCGCGTCGTCGACCGCATCGACCACCACTACCAGTACGGCGCCGGGGACGACGTCGACGACCGGACCGTGACGAGCGCGCTCGCGCGCTGGTACCGCGAGAACGGTCGACACGACCTGGCGTGGCGCGCGTCACGCGATCGCTGGACCGTGCTCGTGTCGGAGGTGATGCTGCACCAGACCCAGGTTCCACGCGTCGCCGCGGTCTTCGACACGTTCATGGCCGAGTTCCCCACACCGGCGACGATGGCCGCGGCCGGTCCGGCCGCCGTGATCACCTCGTGGGGGCGTCTGGGGTACCCGCGCCGCGCCCGCCGGCTGTGGGAAGCCGCCGTCCGCATCGCGGGCTCCGGCTGGCCGGGCGACCTGTCGGAGCTGCCGGGTGTGGGTCGCTATACCGCGGCCGCGGTGGCCGCGCAGGTGGACGGCGCCGACCACGTGGGCATCGAAGTCAACATCCGCCGCGTGTGCGAACGAGTACGCGGTGCTCAACTGTCCGACTCCGCGGCCGAAGCGTGCGCGCGCGAAATCGGCGAGACGATGTCGCCGCGCGATCGCCTCCTCGCGCTCATGGACCTCGGCGCGACCGTGTGCACCGCGCGCACTCCCGAGTGCGGGCGCTGCCCGATCGTGTCGACGTGCGCGACGCGCGGCACCCACGCCCAAGAGACCAAACATCGCCAACCGCGCTTCGAAGGCTCGTTCCGTCAGCGGCGCGGGATCGTGATGGCGAAGCTACGGGTGGGACCGGTCGCCGCGGCCGAGCTCGACGGAGAAGTGCTCGCGTCGCTCCTCGACGACGGTCTGGCCGAGGTCACCCGCGGGCGCGCGCACCTTCCGCGCCCGCCGCGGCGAGGAAGTTCGCCAGGAGCCGGTGCCCGCCGTTCGTGAGGATCGACTCCGGATGGAACTGCACGCCCTCGATCGGGAACTCGCGGTGGCGCAGGCCCATGACGAGCCCGTCTTGCGACTCCGCGGTGATCTCGAGCACGTCCGGAACCGTCTCGCGTGCGACGACCAGCGAGTGGTATCGGGTCGCCGTGAACGGGTCGGGCAGGCCGGCGAACACGCCCACACCGAAATGATGTATCTCCGACGTCTTTCCGTGCATCACGTGCGGTGCGCGCACCACCGACCCACCGTAGAGCTCGCCGATGCATTGGAGGCCCAGGCACACGCCGAGCACCGGGGTGCCCGATTCGCCGAACGCCCGGATCGCGTCGTTGGAGAGGCCCGCGTCGGAGGGGCGACCGGGGCCGGGCGAGATCAGGACCGCATCGGGTTCGACCGCACGCATCTCGTCGAGGGAGACGGCGTCGTGGCGATAGACCACCGGCGTCGCGCCCAGCTCACCCAGGTACTGGACCAGGTTGTAGACGAACGAGTCGTAGTTGTCGATCACCAGCACGCGCGGCACGGTCGCATTGTCGCGTACTCTTTGCGCCATGCCCGAGAGTAAGAGCAAGCGGTCGCGCTACACGCCGCCGCCGCCGAAGAAGGCGCCGCCTTCGAAACTCTGGGTCCCCGTCGGGCTCACGACGCTCCTCGCGGTCGGGTTGGCCGTCGTGGTGACCAACTACCTGAACCTGCTGCCGGGACCGGACACGGAGAATCGCTACCTGCTGCTCGGCATCGCGCTGATCAGCGGTGGGTTCTTGATGGCGACGAATTACCGCTGACCAGCCGGTTACCACCAGATGACCGAATCGCAAACGTGTGATTCCCCACAGAGTTATCCACAGACTGTGGAAACGGGCGACGTGTCGGGTGACCAATGTCGCAATCGGGAGCCGCACGAAGCGTTGCCTGGACGCCCTCCGGCCACTAGAATCATCACTCTCCGGGGCGGAGCAGTAGATCCGGACACTGCGCGTGACACCGGGGCTGAAGGAGGAACGGGACTGTGAAGGACCACAAGTACGAAGCACCCGCGATCGAGCGGCGCGAAGACGTCAAGGGCCTGCTCCGCCCGCAGCAGGGCAGCTGGTGCCCGCCGAAGACCTTCTAACGCGACGTAGCGAAGTCCGAGACCCCCGACAGGCGGCCCAACGGCGCCTGCCGGGGGCTTCTCGCGTCACCCCGCGCCGTGGCGCGGAAATGCCCGGTTCGATCCCGCGGGTGGGGCCGTTGTGCGGACCGCGCGTGGCGACTATGCTCGCCACTCTCCGGGGCGGAGCAGTTGATCCGGACACTGCGCGTGACGCCGGGGCTGGAGGAGGAACCGTGAAGGATCACCAGTACGAAGCGCCCGCGATCGAGCGGCGCGAAGACGTCAAGGGCCTGCTCGGCACCCAGCGCGGCAGCTGGTGCCCGCCGAAGGTCGCCGGCTAGTCCCGACCACGCACTCCGAGACGACCCCCGGCAGCCCGCTCCGCGGCCTCCTGCCGGGGGTTTCTCGCGTCACCCCGGCGGCGGGGAAGCACCGCGCTCGCGCCCCTCGACGAGGGCCGGCTATTCGACGGGCGCGACGAGCACCATGGGTTCCCGGCAGTGCCGGGGCGCGTCGGGCATGTCGCCCTCGGGCGCCGCGAACAGCACCAGCTGGGCGCCGCACACGATGCAGCGGTACCGGTAGTCGACGTCCTCCAGCGGGACCTCGGACGGATCCGGCGGCGGATCGGACTTCGAGAAGTTGGCGATGCTGCGCGCACCGATCAGGTAGATCACGACCGCGGCGATCGCCGCGACGAACACCTTCGCACCGAACCAGACAACGTCGAACATCGCGCCGCCGATGGTAGAGCCGGTTCCGGGTCTGCGCCGTAGCGGCGCAGGCGGCTGGGACTTCGCTCAGTCGAGCCGTTCGATGATCGTGGCGTTCGCCATGCCGCCGCCCTCGCACATGGTCTGGAGGCCGTAGCGGCCGCCGGTGCGCTCGAGCTCGTTCAAGAGGGTGACCATGAGCCGGGCGCCCGACGCGCCGAGCGGGTGGCCCAAGGCGATGGCGCCGCCGTTCACGTTCACCTTCGACATGTCGGGGTGGTGTTCTTTCTCCCACGAGAGCACGACCGGAGCGAACGCCTCGTTGATCTCGACCAGGTCGATCTGGTCGAGCGTCATCTTCGCCCGCTCGAGCACCTTGGTGGTCGCGGGGATCGGTCCGGTCAGCATCAACACCGGGTCGACACCGGCCAGCGCGAACGTGTGGAAACGGGCCCGGGGCTTGAGCCCGAGCGCGTTGGCCTTCTCCTCGCTCATGATCAGCAGCGCGGCCGCGCCGTCGGTGATCTGCGACGAGTTCGCCGCGGTCACGACACCGTCGGGCTTGAACGCGGGCTTCAGCTTGGCGAGCGTTTCCATCGACGAATCCGGCCGGATGCCCTCGTCCTGGCTCACGACCGCGTCGCCCGACTCGGTCGGAACCGTGACCGCCAGGATCTCCCGGTCGAAGCGCCCTTCCTCGCGGGCCCGAGCCGCCCGCTGGTGCGACTGCGCGGAGAACGCGTCGTTGTCCTCCCGCGAGATGCCCCACTTCTCGGCGATGAGCTCGGCCGAGATGCCCTGCGGCACGAGGTTCGGGTAGCGGCCCGTCATCATCGGGCCGAAGGGGTAGCCGTACTTGCCTTCGGCGACGGACGCGCCCATCGGCACACGGGTCATGCTCTCGATACCGGCCGCGATCACGATGTCGTACGCGCCGGCGATCACGCCCTGGGCTGCGAAGTGAGCGGCCTGCTGCGACGAACCGCACTGGCGGTCGATCGTGGTCCCGACCGTGGTCTCGGGGAAGCCGGCGGCGAGCGCGGCGTTGCGGCCGACGTTGATGCCCTGCTCGCCGACCTGCATCACGCAGCCCATGATCACGTCTTCCACGAGCGCGGGATCAACGCCGTTGCGCTCGACGACCGCCGCCAACACGTGGGCGACGAGGTCGACGGGGTGGACGTCCTTGAGCGCGCCGTTGCGCCGTCCGAGCGGTGTGCGAATGGCGTCGACGATGACAGCCGTAGGCATGGGAGCCTCCAAGAACGTCGTGCGGCCGACAACTTGACCGATGGGTCAAGTTTCGCGGCCGTGAACGTCCGGGTCAAGCCGACTCTGGTTCACTGTCATTTCGATGCAACGGTCGATGCAACGGCTCCTCATCCTCCGCCACGGCGAGTCGACGTGGAACGTCGAGCACCGCTGGCAGGGGTGGCTGGACGCCCCGTTGACCCCCGAGGGCGAGGCCCAGGCCGCCGCCCGCGCCCGCAGCCTGGCCCACGACAGCTTCGCGCCCCGGGTGATCTACAGCTCCGACCTCGAACGTGCGACCCGCACGGCCGAGATCCTCGCCGCGCACCTGGAATCTCCCGTCATCACCGACGCCGGGCTCCGCGAGCGCTTCGGCGGCGAGTGGCAGGGATACACCGGAGAAGAGATCGACGAACACTGGCCCGGGATGCGCGCGGCCTGGCGCCGGGGTGAGCTCGCCGCGCCACCTGGCGGCGAGGAGGACGGCGATGTTCTCCGACGGTTCGACGCCGCGCTCGCGCGCGTGCTCGACCATGCCGGCCACGGCATCGCGTGCATCGTGACGCACCACGGAATGCTGCGCCTCGTCGCGACGCGCGCCGGGGTCGACGTGCACGCGCTGATCCCGAACCTCGGCGGGTACTGGTTCGACGTCGTCAACGCCAGCCTGCAGAACGCCGAACCGGTCGCATGACAACCGGTCGACTGATCTCCGTCGTCGCAGTCGCAGCCCTCGTCGCCGCCGGCACCTCAGCGTGCGGCGGGAGCACGGCGAAGGACATGAGCGCGCTCGACAGGGCGCCGATCCCGTCGACGCTCACCGTCACGAGTCCCGCGTTCGCCGACGGTGGTCCGATCCCGCGCGCGAACACCTGTGACGGCCCGGGTACGGCGCCGGTGATCTCGTGGGGCGCGGTTCCGGCCCACACCAAGACGGTGGCGGTCGTGGTCGACGACCCGGGCGGCGCGAAGGGTGACTTCCTCCACTGGCTCGTCATCGGGCTCGCGCCCGCGGCCGGTCACGTGCCGAGCCGGGCCGCGGGTGTGAGCGAGCTCGACAACGCGGGGGGACGACGGGTTGGACGCCGCCGTGCCCACCGGTCGGGTCCACCCATCGCTACCAGTTCACGGTGTACGCGCTGAGCGACTACGTGTGCGCCGACAACGGCGACTCGTCGAACGGTCCCGGCTGCTCGCCGCCGAGCTCCTCCCACGCGATCCCGCAGATCCTCGGCGACGCGCTCGCGCGGGGAGTCCTGGTGGGGACCTACAAGCGCTGAGTGTCGGGGGCCGGGCAGACGCTGGGTGGCGCAGGCACCGCGTAGGCTGGCCCCGATGGCGACGCCGAAGAAGCGCGAGCCGAAACGGGTCGGGCCCAAAGGCGGCACGTCAACCTCGAATTTCGGTGTCGGCAAACGAGAGAGCCACGACGCGTCGGCGTTCTACGAACGCTTCGAGGCGCCCACGGTCTCCGACGACGACGAGGTTCCCGCGCCGTATGTGATCGCCGATCCCTTCATCGAGGGCGACGCGCGGCACATGGACGGGGTGCTCGACAACTCGGTGGCGCTCGTGGTCACGTCGCCGCCGTACTTCGCCGGAAAGCAGTACGAAGAGGAGCTCGAACGAGAAGGCGTCCCCTCGTCGTACCTCGAGTACCTCGACATGTTGCGCAGTGTGTTCGCGCGAGTGCGCGCGCAAGCTGGAACCCGGCGGGCGCATCGCGGTCAACGTCGCGAACCTCGGTCGCAAGCCGTATCGCAGCCTCTCCGCCGACGTCATCCACATCCTCCAAGACGACCTGAACCTGTTGTTGCGGGGCGAGGTCATCTGGCGCAAGGGCGAGGGCGCGGCCGGCAACTGCGCGTGGGGATCGTTCCGCAACGCCGCGAACCCCGTGGTGCGCGACATCACCGAGCGCGTCATCGTCGCGAGCAAGGGCCGCTTCGATCGGGCCAAGGCGCGGCCCGAGCGCGAACGCGTCGGGCTCCCGTCGGAGAGCACGATCGACGCCGACGAGTTCATGGCCGCGACCCTCGACGTGTGGGACATCCCGCCCGAGAGCGCGCGGCGCGTCTCGCACCCGGCGCCGTTCCCGGTCGAACTGCCCGAGCGCCTGATCCGGCTCTACACCTACGCCAACGACCTCGTGCTCGACCCGTTCATGGGCTCCGGCTCCACCCTCGTCGCCGCGGCTCGTCTCGATCGCCGGTTCGTCGGCTACGACCTCGACCCCACCTACGTCGACATCGCGCGGCTACGCGTCCGCGACGAGGGCGAGTCCTCCGGAACTCCTGCTCCGATCGAGCGCACGGCCTCCACGGCCGAGGCCGAGCCCGCCGACGACGACGGGGCCGACTTCCAGGCTCGTGCGTCGCGCGAAGGCAAGGCCGCGCAGGCACTCGCCGAGGAGCTGTTGCGCGAGACCGGTTTCACGATCGTCGCCAAGAACCAACGCGTGCGCGGTACCGGCGTGACGATCAACTTCATCGCGACCGACAAGGCCGGCGTCGAGTGGTACTTCGACGTGTCGGGCGCGTTCACGAGCACCCGAGGTGGATTGCTCCGTACCGACACCGTCTGGAAGTCGCTCGGCCGCGCGCACGTACTCGCGCAGAACGTCGAAGGCCGGATCGTCTTGTTGACGTCGCATCTCCCGCGCAAGGGCAGCGAGGGCGACGTCGCGCTCCGCAAGTCCGAGGACATCGTCTTCGACGTGATCGAGATGCGTTCGTCGACCGGCTACGAGAAGTTGCGGAAGTACGCGGCGGGCGGCAACACCTAGGTGGCCGATCTCCGGACGACGGTCACCGAGGTCGTCACGGGATTGGGAATGCTCGGTTTCGACGACGTCGAGGCCGCGCTCACGGCCCAACCCACGGCCATGGTCAACGTCGACGCCGCGGTGTACGACGATCTTCTGGGTGCGTGGAAGGAGCGTCGCGACCCCGACCTCTTCACCGCCGCGCTCATGAACGGCCGCGCCTTCCTCGCGGCGCGCGACGGTCTGCGCGGCCGCGTGCCGCTGCTCGTCGAGTGGAAGGGCGCGCACCGCGCGCCCGGCGACGAGGTCGTACCTGCCGACCTGCGCATCGACCACGTGTATCTCGTGAGTTGCAAGTACCTCTCCCGCATCGTCGTGAACGCGTCGCCGCACCACTTGTTCGATCGACTGCTCGCGGGTGGGCACGGTCGGCGGGGTGCCGACTGGTTCGGCGATGTCGCCCCGGCCGAACACGACGCCTTGTACGCGCGCGTCCGCGCCGCACTGCAGTCGGAGATCGACCTGCCCGCGGAGGTCGACGCGCTCGACACACAAACCCGGCGGGTGCTCGGTCATCGATTGCGCGACGGCTGGCCCGCCGACACCGTGCAGCAATACGAAGCCCTCGTCGCCCGCGTCGCCGACGCCTCGGCCCAGCGGTGGCGCACTGCGATCGGCGCCGACGCGGAATCCATGCTGTGGCGTCTGCTCCGGATCGGCAGCGCTCCGTACTTCGTCCTCGGCGCGGCGGCGAGCGGCTTCCTGCGCCTGCGCATCGCCACGCCGTGGGACTGGCGGAACGCCTTCGAGCTGCGCGCCCTTCAGGTGGAACCGCGCTCGGGTGGCCAACCGATGGTCACGTGGCGCGCGGTCGTGCGGGAACGCGCCACGCGCACCGAACGCGTGGTCGAGGGACACGTCGAGGTGCGCTGGAGCCACGGCCGCTTCGCGGGCCGGCCCGAGGCGAAGGTGTACCTCGACACCGCGCACAACGAGGTGCCGGGCTATTTCCCTTTGGCCTGAACCGAGTACAGGTCGCTGTCGATTCCGATGAAGACGCGCGCCGACCGGCCGAGCGACTCGCGGTCGCGCGGGGCATCGGCGCGGAGGTCGACACCGGGGCGTACGTGCCCGCCGATGCGTTGCGCGAGCACGATCAGCAGGGCGAAGCCGACCACGGCGACCACCGCGGCCGGGCCGAAGCCGTAGACCGGCACTCGCGTCGAGCGCGCGGTGCCCGACCACGAACACCGACCCGGCGACCAGGGCGATCCCCCGGCCGATCTCGCGCCCACCGGCGGCGGTGCGGCCGAGCCGGCCGAAGCACGCGGCACGGCACGCTGCGCCGGACCGCGCGAGCGAGGGCAAAGAGGAATCCCACGCACGCGACCGACATCGCGCAGGCGAACGCGAAGCCGACGCTCCCGCGGAACGCCACCACGCCCGCGCCCGTCACGAGCTCGAAGCCTGCGATCGCCAACGCCAACCGGATCGTGAGCGCCCGCCGCGCGCCGAGCGCGGGATCGAGCCGCTCGAGCGTGAGCGCGAGCACGCGCGGGTGCTGCAACTTGCGGACGGCAGCCGTATCCAAGATCGCGCCGAGCGTGAGCGCCACGCCCGCGTCCACCTGCGACCAAAGCGGAGCACTCATGACGGCCCCGAGTCTGGCCGCGGCGGCGGGCCGGGCCCGTACGGACCGCCGGATTCACGCATCGAAGCTCCCCGATGCCAAGGCCCCGGCATGCTCAAAGCTCGGACGGTACGTCGTACCGAGCCTGATACTCGGCGAAGCGGGCGCGAGTTTCGGCGACGTCGAGACCCGTGTCGGTGAATGCGTAGTCGTGGCGACCATGCCGCTCCCGCGGGCGGGCCTCGAGGTAGGAGCGCATCCGCTGCTCGGTCTCGTCCGTCAGCTGCCCGCCGATGCGTTCGTACAGCGCGTGCAGGGTGCGCCACGGGTCGCCGACGAGGTCGTCGAATCGCACGTCGATGATCCGGTCGTCGGGAAGCGTGCCGTCGGCGCGCCACTGCATGACGAGATCCATCACGATCGCGGTTCCGGTCACCGCGCTCTTGACGACCGCGCCGACGTCGACCGAGTCGCTGTGCATCCACTGCAATGTCGCCATGATGCTCACGAGCGAAGGCAACACCTTCAGCGGATCGCGATGCGTCAACACCACGTACGCATCGGGGTATTGCGTGAAGAACGCGGGCAGCTTCGCAAGGTACGACGGCGACTTGAGCACCCAGCGTTGGCCGCCGCACCGCCACTGCAGCAGTTGCAGAACCCGCCGGTGCGCGCGGAAGACGGGCCCGAGATCGGCGCGCGCCAACCACCGGCCGTAACTCGCCACCGGATACGAACCCATGAAGTGATCGGAAGCGAACTCCAACATGTCGATGAGGGGGTCCTCGTTGGGAACGTCGCCACCGTTCTCGTGCATCGTCTGGTACTCCGGCGCCACCAGATGCCAGAACGTGTACTCCTGGTCGGCCGCCGCGATGCGCGCGTCGGTCTCGTACGTCGCGCGCTCCGGAGGCGGGCAGGGATGCAGGAGCTCCCACGTACGTGCCACCCGGTGAGCCGGATCCTGCGCGAGCAGCTCGTGGAGAATGGATGTTCCCGAGCGGCCCGTTCCCACGACGAGGACCGGCGCGTCGATTCGTTCGTCGAGGATCTCCGGATGCAACGCGAGCGTCGACTGCACCTCGAGCCGATTGACGAGCGCCCGCACGATCTCGTTGCGCGCCATGATCCGGCCGAGGAGATGGAGGTCGGCTTCCTCCTCCAGCGCGCGGACGAACACGCCGAACGGTGTCCGCCAACCGTCGTCGCCGAAGTCGTCGAGACCGGTGGCCGTGCGCGCGGCGTCGATCAGCGACGCCTCGTCGAGCGCTACCAGCGCGGCCGGTGAGCCCAGATGGCGCCCGAACGCGTTGAGCTCGGTGACCCACTTTGGGCGCGGCTTGGGCGACCACACCATGTTCAGAGGTAGCGCGCGAGCACGGCCGCGCGGCGGCGCGCCAACTGCTCGCGTCGCTCGGGCGCGGCGACGGTCGGATGCGAGCGCGGGAGGTGCTCGCGCACGGATGCAACCGGCACCAGCCGGGCCTCGGGAACGGGGCGCGAACGCGTCCCGATCGAGCGGTACACGAGCATTCCCTCGGGGCGACACTCGGTGTCGAGCCAGTTGGGAACCCCGGGATCTCGGTGCGCGACGACGATCCGGAGCCCCCCGTCGCCGTCGACGAAGGCCTGAGTCATGTTGAGGCTCGTCTGGCGGTGCGCGAAGTCGCCCGAGTCGAGCCGGAACCGGTGGTGCACGGTCCAGCCCCAGTAGTCGGCGTCGGGGGCCGCCGCGGTGATGAGCAAGGCCTCGTCGGGAGCGAGCGCCCACCAACCGGCGCCGTACGCGATCGTCGGCGCGCCACCGCGGGGTGTCGACGGCGGCGCCACGCCATTGCGGGGCAGGGTCTCGCGTGCGCGCTCCACATACGCGCACCAGAACGCGATGGACGATTCGACCCACGTCGCGGCGCGGTCGAGCGCGGCCGAGACCTCCGGCGCCGACACGGGCTGCGGGGCCAGGCCACGGGTGTCGACTCGTTCGATGCTGAACGTCGCGGCGCGGTCGCGTTCCCAGTCGCAGAGGTACTGGCGCACGAGGAACAGGCACGCGTCGGGATGGGACTCGATCCAGTTCGCCTCGTGGCGATCGGGCGAGATCCAGATCTCCACCGAGCCGTCGTCGGCGACATCGAGATCGGCCAGCGTGCGCTCACTGAACACGCCGAAACGACCGAGGTGCATGTCGCCGTCGACGAGCGAGAAGATCGCCGCACGCACGTCACCGACGTCGCCGACGACGCGGTAGGTGGCGCCGGGATCGATAGCGGCACGCGTGTACACGTTGTCGGGGTTCGGCCCGCCCCATTGCACCCACGGCTCCTCGTAGCGGTGGAAGGTCGGGTGGGCCGGATCGCCGTGCTCGAGCTCGCCCTGCACGGCCATCACGAGTTGCCGGGCGAGGTGGCGTACGCCCGCGGCGCGATCCGTCGCCGCGGCCGGGAACGGTTCCGCGGCGAGCCGGTCGCCGACGTCTGCGATCCGATCGCAGAATCCCCGCCAAGCCGAAACGGCGTCCTCGTCGAACATCCGGTCATCCTGGCAGGGACGGATGCCCGTCGGCACGCGCGCGGAACGACGCGCACGCCCGCAACGCCCCGGCCGCGCGCCCGCCGAGGGCTACGCCAGGATCGGCAGGATCGGGTAGTCCTTCCCGAGCACGGCCCCGATGTCGCTCTTGGGATCGAGCCACGAGAGCAACGACGCGTCATACGAGCGGTAGTCGACCCGGCCCACGAGGTTGCCGTTGGCGTCGAGGTCGGTCAGCGACGGTGCCTCGCCGTGACGACCGCCCTTCGCAGTCGCGCTCCACACGAAGTGCGCGGCGGCGGCGCCGTGGTCGGTGCCCGACCCGTTCTCGTGCGCACGGCGCCCGAACTCCGACATCGTCGCGAGTGCGACACCGTCACGAACGTGCAGATCGTCGAGCGTCGAGATGAAGGCCTCGAGGCCCGCGTCGAGATCGGCCATCAGCACCGGGTGCCGATCCGCCTCGCCCTCGTGGGTGTCGAAGTCGCCCTCGACGTGGACGTGTATCACGCGCGGACGGTCGGGCGAACCGATGAGCCGGGCCGCCAGCACGAGCGCACCGACCAGCGCCGGGTTGCCACCGTCGTCGGTCGCCGCCGCGCCCGCGATCCCGCGTGCGGGAGTCCCGGATCCCGCGAGGTCGCGAGCCAGCCGAGCACGGGCGTCGAGGGTCGCGCCGATCGCCCGCTGCACGTCGGCCACGAGGTCGAGGGCCGGCCTCGACGGGACGAGCGTTGCCCACGAGCGGAGCAGCGCGTCGCGCACGTCGGCGTCCATGTGCGCCGGTTGGAGACCGTCGGCGCCGGTGATCGACGTCGAGAACGACGCCGTCCCCGCGAGCACCGGTGACGGCCCCGGTCCGATCGCGACGCCGGCTACCGGATCTTCGCGGCCGACCGCGCGGTCGAGGTAGCGGCCGATCCAGCCGGTACTCGCCAGGCCGTCGGGGTCGGCGGTCCACCAGCGCTGCAGCGACGCGAAGTGCGAGAGGTTGGGGTCGGGGACGCCGACGCCCTCGACGATCGCGACGCGCCCGGCCCGGTACTCGGCGGCGAGTGTCGTCAGTTTCGGCGACAGACCGATGTGGCCGTCGAGATCGATCGCGTTCGTGATCCCGAGCGTCGGGCGGAGCGTGCGGTAGGCCGGGTCGCCGTGCGGAACGACCATGTTCAACGCGTCGTTGCCGCCCGCGAGCTCGAGGAGCACGAGCGTCCGTCCGGGTGTGCTCGTGGGCTCGATCGCCCGGCCGGTACCCGCGGCGGTAGCCGCGCCGTGACCGCCGTCGCGGGTCCATGTCGTGATGCCGTACGCACCCGCCGCTGACAGCGCACCCGCCGCGCCCAGCCCGGCGAGGAACTCGCGACGCGAGATGCTGCGCCGGGTCATCGGACCGCGACCTCCGGTGAACCGAGCGCGAGCAATGTGCGGACCTTCGGATTCGGCGCGGCCGCGATCGCGGCGCGCGTCGGCGCACTCGCGTCGAACACACCGAAACGCGCCAACACGTCGGAACCGGTTACCGATGACCCCACCGCCGCGCCCAGATCGAATGTGTGGACGAGCTGCTGCGGTCCGAGCAGCGCGCCCTGCTTGGGATACCCGGCCGGGTTCGGCGCGAAGAACGGAACGTACGCGAGCTGGCGCAGCGCGGCGAGCGCGGGCTTGACCTTCACCTCGTGCGCGCCGGTGGCCTGCGACACCGCGACGAGCTTCTCGACCGGTGATCGGAACATCGTCCGCACCGAGAGATCCGCCGTGAAAGCCGGATGCTCGACGATCGCGTGAACCAGCGCCATGATCGACCAGTCGCGGCGGAACGTCGCGGCGAGCTGCGTGACCGTCTCGTCGGTCGGGGGCGCGCCGACGAGCGCGCCATAGAGCTTCGCGCCGATGAAGCGCGCCGTCGCGGGCTGCGTGAGTACGACGTCGAGCGCACCGTCGAGATCGAGGGCACCCGTCGTGCCGAGCAGGCGCTTGACGCCCGCGTCGTGCCGGCGGCGGACGAAGTACGACCCGAAGTCGGGTGTTCCGGGTGGCGCGAGCCGCTGCGTCGCGGGCCGGCCGGGCACCTTCACGACCCACCCCGTGCAGGCGCGGGCCATCTCGACCACGTCGGCCTGGGTGTACTGGTCGCGGCCCATCGTGTGGAGCTCCATCACCTCGCGCGCGAAGTTCTCGTTGCGCTCGCGCGAGCTGTTACGGATGCCGTCGAGGTACACGAGCATCGCGCCGTCCTTGGCGATCGTGTGCAGCAGTGTCGCGAACGACCCGGTCGCGTGCTCGCGGATCGTGGCGAGGTACCGCGCCGCGAGGTCGGCGGAGCGGAACTTCGCGAGGCTCGTCGCGAAGTGGTCGAACCAGAACCAGGTCAGCCGTTCCTCGATCAGGCGATCGGGGGCCGCCATGCGCCCGAACCACCATTCGTAGGTGCCGGCGAGACGCGCGAGCTCCGTCCGCACGGTCGCCTTGCCGCCGGGTGCGGCCGGGAGTGCGGGCGCGACCGGCGCCGCGACGGACAGGTCGAGGGCCACGCCGATCGCATCGGCCGCGGTCGGCAGCGAGGCGGCCCGATCGGGGTGGGTCCCCATCGAGAGCCGGCGCAACACATGGGCGATCCGCTCGCGCTCCGACACCTTCACGAGAGCATCCTCGCCCACGATCATGAAGGACGTGTTAGGGGGCGGCCACCGCCCGGTGAGGTTCGAGACGCGCCGCGCCGAGGCTCCCGCTCACGTTCGGCCCGTACGAGCGGTCAGCCCTCGAGTTGGTGATCGAGCAGATGCACGGCATCGATGTACTCGTCGATCATGTCGAACACCACCTGCGCGGCAGTCTTCGTCGTGTTCATGGTGCCCACGATCTGGCCCACGAAGTAGTTGGTCAGCTGTTCGGCTCCGGAGCCCGGCCGATACGCCGCATGGTCGATACGCGCCAGAGCCTCCGCGACCAGGATCGGCTGTAGTGGCATCCCCAACGGCGACGGCGTTTCGGGGTTGTCCCATTCGTCGGTCCACGCGGTGCGCAGTTGGCGCGCGGGCTTGCCGGTACGCGACCGCGAGCGCACCGTGTCGGACGACGTGGCCTCGAGAAACTTCCGCTTCACCGTCGGGTGCGTCTCGGCTTCCTCGGTGGTGAGCCACACGGACCCGCACCACACTCCCTGCGCGCCGAGTGCCATCGCCGCCGCCATCTGCCGACCGCGGCCGATACCGCCCGCGCCCAGCACGGGTACGGGCGCGACGGCATCGACGATCTCGGGGATGAGCACCATCGAACCGACCTCACCGGTGTGACCGCCGGCCTCGGCCCCCTGGGCGATGATGACGTCGACACCGACGTTGACATGGCGCTCGGCGTGCTGCGCCTTCCCCGCCAATGCGCCGATCAATCGACCTTCTTGCTTCGCGCGTTCGATCATGTGAGCGGGCGGCGGCCCCAGCGCGTTGACGACGAGCGACGGCCGGTGCGCCAGCGCGATCTCCAGTAGCGGGTCGGCCTGGTTGGCCGAGAACGGAACGGCTGCATCGCCCTGAGCCGTACCACGCAGGACCGAGCCGCGCCCGCCGTCGTCGGCGAGTGCGGGCACGTCGTAACGGCGCAAGATGTCGTCGACGAACGCGACGTGTTCGGCCGGGATGAGCTTGCGGATGTCGTCGAGGGTGTAGCCCCCCTCATCGGAACCCGCGTACTTGGCCGGCACGATGAGATCGATGCCGAACGGCCGACTTCCGACCTCGCTCTCGATCCAGGCGAGATCGATCTCCAGTTGCTCGGGCGTATGGGCCACGGCGCCGAGCACGCCCATCCCGCCCGCTTTGGTCACCGCGGCGACGACATCGCGACAGTGCGTGAAGGCGAGGATCGGTACGTCGATGCCGAACATCTCGGTAATGGCGGTCTTCATGGGAATGTTGGCCTCCTGCGCGTGCCTCGAGCGTACGGAGCTACCGCGCCGCGCGGCCATTCCGGCGGCTCCCACTCGCCGGAACGGAGCCGTGACGCGCGGCCGCGCCCTCATGTGGTGAGCGCGCCGCCGTTGATCTCGATGGTTTGGCCCGTGACCCACGCCGCTTCCTCGGACGCGAGCCAGACGCAGGCCGCGGCGACGTCGCCGGGCACGCCGGTACGGCCGGCGGGAATCGACCGTGCGATCGCGGCGGTGATCTGCGGATCGGGCATGCTCATGAGGCCGATCGCCAGCGAGTTCGCGGTGACGCCCGACCTCGCGACCTCGAGTGCGAGGGTGCGCGTGAACGAGATGCCGGCCCCCTTGCCGGCGCTGTACGGCGCCACGCCGATGTTCACCCCCCGCGTGCCTGCACCCGACGAGATCGTGATGACGCGGCCCCAACCGCGATCGCACATACCGCCCACGACCGCGTGGCTGCAGTTCATCACGCCGTAGACGTTGACTCTCAGCGGGCCCTCCCATTCGGCCGGCTCCGTGTCGCGGAACGGCTTGGGAACCATCGACTGCACGCCGGCGTTCCCGGCGTTGTTGACCAAGATGTCCACGGCACCGAGCGCGCGCACGGCTTTGGAGACTGCCGCGTAGTCGGTCACGTCGAACGGCGCCGCGATCGCCGCACCACCACTCGCCACGATCTCGGCCACGACGCCTCGGGCCCGGTGCGCGTCGATGTCGTTGACCGCGACGCGCGCACCTTGGGCCGCGAGCCAGCTTCGCGATGCCGGCACCGACGTTCTGTCCCGCCCCGGTGACCAGCGCGCTCCGACTGGTGAGGTCGAACAACATGCGCGTTCCCTTCCGCCGCTCGCTCTGAACTACTTGACTACGATCATACAAATATCTTAGGTTCGGCCCGATGTCCAGGGGGCCGAAGTCCAAGGGTCGCGACCACGTCGAAGACGCGGAACATGCGCTCGAGCGGCTGTTCCGCCTGACGATGAACCGCAAGGTCCACACCAAGCAGTCGGCCGCGGTCGGCGCCGACGTGACGCGCGCCGGCTACGCAGTGCTGCGATACATCAACGAGGCCGGCGAGCCGAGTCTCGGAGAAATCGCACGCGAGTGCTCCATGGACCCCGCGGCCGCCGGCCGTCAAGTGCGAGCGCTCGAGGACGACGGTTTCGTCGAGCGATACGCCACGACCGACGACGGTCGCGTGACCGTCGTGCGCCTGACCCGCGCGGGGCGCGACGTGTACCACCGCATCGTCGAGATCCGGAACGCGTACATGGGCGACGTGCTCGCCGATTGGTCGGCCGCGGATCGGGCGACGCTGGCGCGACTCGTGGACCGCCTGGTCGACGACCTGAAGGCCGTGCACTTCCGGCCGACCGTATCAAGGGGGGCCCGACGTTGAGCAGCGACGAACGGCGCCGGATCGAATACGCCGGCAGCGTGCACGACGACCGCGAGATCGACGCCGTGGTCGCGGTACTACGGGGCGGCCCGCAGGCGTTGCGCATCGGCAAGAACGTACGGACCTTCGAGCAGGGCATCGCCGAGTTGTTCGGGAAGCGGCGGGGCGTGATGTGCAACTCGGGTTCCTCGGCGCTGTATCTCGCGGTCGATCTTCTCGGCCTGGCACCGGGCGACGAGGTCATCACCTCGGCAGTCACGTTCTCCACCGACATCGCGCCGATCGTTCGGGCCGGGCTCGTCCCGGTCTTCGTCGATGTCGAAGCCGACACGTACAACATCGACGTCGACGCAATCGAGGCGATGATCGGTCCGCGCACGCGCGCGATCCTCGTCCCCAACCTCATCGGGAACGTGCCGGACTGGGATCGCATACGGGCCCTCGCCGACGTGCATCGCCTCCAGGTCGTCGAAGACTCGTGCGATGCCCTCGGTTCGACGTTACGCGGAACCCCGACCGGCACCCGATCGGACATTTCCGTCACCTCGTTCGCCCTCTCGCACATCATCACGGCGGGCGGGACGGGCGGAATGGTGTGCCTCGACAACGACGATCTCGTCGACCGCTGCCTCCTGCTCCGCCGATGGGGCCGCCGTTCGGAGGTCCAGATCTACGGATCGCGCAAGGGCACCAACCGGCGCTTCTTCTCGTCGATCGACGGCGACATCGAATACGACAACCTGTTCATATTCGACGAGCTGGGATGGAACTTCGAACCGTCGGAGATGTCCGCGGCGTTCGGACTCGTGCAGCTCGAGAAGTTGGCCACCAATCTCGCGACCCGCAAGCGGAACTTCGTGCGGCTGATGGGGCTGTTCGGGCAGCGCCCGGACGTGTTCGTGTTGCCGCGTACTACCGCCGAGGTCGACACGGCCTGGCACATGTTCCCGATCCTGATCCGGCCCGAGTCCGGGTTGCACCGAGGGGCGTTCCAAGAACACATGGAGCGCAACGGCATCGACACGCGGATGGTGTGGACCGGCAACGCGTTGCGGCAGCCCGCGTTCAAGGAGATCGCGCACCGAGCGCCGGCGCACGGCCTCCCCAACGCCGACCGGGTTATGGAACAGGGCCTGATCCTGCCCTCGAACCACGGCCTCACCGAAGACGACGTCACCTACATCTGGGCAACCGCAGAGGCGATACTCCCGCGAAGAAGACGGTGACCAGAGCCTCGGTCGCCACCACCCAACCGGGAGCTCACCTACGGGTCGCTCCGAGCCCGGTCAACCGGACCACGCCGGTCCGTCAACGGCCGGCTTCGCGCGCACGGCAACCATGTACTTCTGGCCGCGCCCGAAGCGGCGCCGGCGA
Source organism: uncultured Actinomycetes bacterium (assembly GCA_963839575.1). Lineage (GTDB taxonomy): Bacteria > Actinomycetota > Acidimicrobiia > IMCC26256 > PALSA-610 > PALSA-610. The sequence goes on from CAWIVQ010000003.1 coordinate 1,656,973, forward strand.
GGAACCGCACCGTGCAAGGCGATATCGAGGATCCGTGCCTGCGCCCGTTCGCCGAGCTTCGCGCCGCGTGGGTCGGTCAGCTCGAAGTGATCAACGGCCTGCGACCCGTCGGTCGTGATCCGGGCGGAGTGAACGCTGACCCCGGCCACGGCGAACGCCGTGGTCAACGTGTGCAGGAAGCCGGGCCGGTCGGGGCCGGTCGCAGTGCAGCGGGTATGCCACGGCGAACTCGCGTTGTCGAACACCAGGTCGACGTTCGGCACGGCCGACGCGATCAGGGGATCGCCGAGCTGCGCCGTCAGCCGCGTCCGCAGCACCTCCGGATCAGGGGGCGCGTCGCGCGCACACGATACGAAGCCAGCGCGGTCCCGTCGCCCCAGGTCGTCGCGGACGCCTGCTCGATCGAACAGTCGGCGGCCAACAGCATGCCCGTCGTACGGGCCAGGAGACCGACGCGGTCGCGCGCGACGACCTCGACGCGCACCAGTTCGTCCTCGCGCTCCACGACGACTCTGACCTCGTCGCGACCGGGCGCGGGCTCGCACAGCCCGACCTGGCGGGCCAGCTCGGACGGCGTGTGCACGAGCACGTACGCGCGCGGTGCCGTCCGGATCCGCTCGAGCAGCCCGGCCGCCGTCACGAGTCGGAGCGCCTCACCCCGTCGCCGCTCGACCTCGTTCGCCGCGTCGCTGGCCACGAGCTCGGGGTGCGACGAGCGCGGTGAGCACCAGCTCGTGCAGCGCCTCCAGTTGATCGAAGTCGCGTCGGTCGCGATCGTCGATCGCGCGTGACAACAGGTACAACGCGTCGGCCCGCTCGACACTGCCGAGATGCACCGCGATCTGGAGAACCGACTCCTCGGACAGCGCGTCGGGGCGGAGAGCGGCCACGCGCATCAGATCGATATCGGCCACGAGGGCCGCGACCGGCTCCTCGACCTGCGAGCTGAGATCGAGCCGCTGAACGGTCCGGCGGGCGACGGATACGGCCGAGCCCGCGTCGTCGCCGCACACGTCGAGCACGAGCGCCGCCAGCAACAGGGATTGCGCGTACGGAGGATCGCCCTGCTCGGCGACCAGTTGGTGCGTGCGAGCGAGTCGCTCGAATCGCAGCGTCGCCAACGGGTCGAGCTCGAGCGCAGCCGGGCGCTGCCGCGCCATCGCGTCGTCGAGCTCCGGGAGGCACCGTTGCAGTACGCCCGACACGGTGAGCATCCGCCACGAACGTGGCTCCGCGCCGCGCAGCAGCTCGAAGAACTCCGCGCGCGACGCGTCGTCCCAGCGACGCGGACCGGGCGGGAACGCCGACAGCCATTCGAGCAGCGCCGGGCTCGCGGGATGCCCCGCGCACAAGCGCGCCGCCCGGAGCCCGACGAGTAACGCGTCGCCGGGTTGCGGCTCGGCATCCAATGTGACGAGCCCGTTGTCAACGCGCACGAGCGCTACTCCTGCGCTCGACGTGCGCCAACGGGCGTCGAGCGCTCCGCCGCGCATGGCGAGCAACCGCCAGCGGAGCAGGGGCGGCGTCCCGACCGTCGTGACGAGCACGACGAGGAGCAGCGCGGCATACACGTCTTGGCCGAAGACGTGCTGGTTGAGACCGAGTGTCGCGAAGATCAAACCGACCTCACCGCGAGGGATCATCCCGATCCCGATGAGCAGGCGATCACCGGGGGATCCGATCAAGCCGACGACCGAGGCCAGCTTGCCGATGACGGCGACCACGACGAGGACCGCGGCCGTCCCGAAGACGGCCGGCCGAGCGAACTGCCCTACGTCGGCTTCGATGCCGATCTGCAAGAAGAACACCGGCACGAGGAGGTGCGTTACCGGCGCCAGCTCACCCCGGACGCGCCCGGCGGCCGGACTCCGCGCGAGCGCGATCCCGGCGACGAACGCACCCACGATCGGGGCCAGCTGCGCCGCGTGCGCGAGCTCGGAGACTGCGAGCGTGAAGGCGAGGGCTATCGCGACGAGTGTCCCCGGTGATCGGCTGTAGCGCCGCACCAACGCAAACGCCTGGGGAACGACCCGCACTCCCACGAGCGTCGTCACGACGACGAACCCGACGGCGAGCAGGACGACCCACGCCACGCCCAGGATCGACACCGAGCCCTGGGTGACGATACGTGTGACAACGGTCAAGATGACGAGACCGAGAATGTCATCGGCCACGGCCGCGCCGAGCACGGTCTTGGCCTCGACGGTTGCGAGCGCACGGAGGTCGCCGAACACACGCGCAGTGATGCCGACACTCGTCGCGGTGAGCGCCGCGCCGACGAACACGGCCTCCTTGCCGGTCATGCCGAGCGCGAGCCCCGTCGCGGCGCCCGTCACCATCGGCACGATCACCCCGGTGAAGGCGACGAGAATGGCCGCGCGGCCCACGCCCCCGAGTTCTTCGAGATCCATCTCGAGCCCGACCTCGAGCAGCAACAAGATGACGCCCAGCTGCGCGAGCGTCTGCAGCGCCTCGCTGGTGTGCACCCACCCGAGCACCGATGGACCCACGATCACGCCGGCGACGATCTCGCCGACGACCGCGGGGATGCGCACGCGGTCGGCGACCTCGGCCGCGAGCTTCGCCGCGAGCAGCACGACCAAGATGTCGAGAAGGATCCGGTTGACGTCCACGGCTCTTACTCGCTGTCGTCGCTGCGGTCGCGGGCTCGTGCGTGCTCGATGTGCAGCCGGTAGCCGAAACCGCGGATCGAGGCGATCTCGAGGCCGAGCGGTCGGATGCGCTTGCGCAGACGGGAGACGTGCACGCGAACCTTGCTCGCGTCGCCGTGGCCCTCCCAGATCTTGGCGAAGAGTTCCGCGTCGGGAACGGCCCGGTCGAACGACGCGACGAGGACCGCCGCCAGCTGTTCGTCGATGGGGGACAAGAAGACCCGCTTACCGCGAAACGCGAGCTCGCCGAAGCCGTCGAGCGTGGGGATCGCGGGGTGTTCGTGGAGTCGCGCGACGAGCGCCGTCAAGCGCGCACGCACATCGGCATCGTCGGCGGGAAGCCGGATCCAGTCCGAGAGACACCCTTCGAGCACGGGAGGAGCGGCATCGGCCTCGACGAGCAAGAGGTGCGGCCGATGCAGCCGCGCCAAACGCTCGGCGTCGGCGCGCTGCTCCGGCCACCGGACCACGACGACGTCGTCGTGGTCCGGGACCGAAGCGGACGCAGCATCTATGTGCATCGATGCACAACTTCCCTTCACGGACTCCGTCAGCGTGAGTGTTCCTGGCCGACGGGAACTGGCTCCGGAAGCTCTATCAAACCATCGTGGTCGGGCATCTCCACGTGGGGTGACGAGCCGTAGAAGCCGGGGTATGCGAGCACACCCATCTCCGGAAGGTCGGCGCCTTGCAACTCGACCTCGCGTGTCGGTCGAATGCCGCCCTTCGTGAGCTTGTTCTGGGTGAAGAAGAACAAGTAGGCGATGCCACCCATGACGAAGGCGATCGTCGCCACCCCGATTGCCTGGGCGACGAGCTGTCCTCCACCGCCGTGCCCGTGGAGGATGCCGTAGACGCCGAGCGTCTTGCTGCCCGTGCCGTTCCAGTCGCCACCGTAGGTCCCGTCCGCGAAGATACCGACGGCCAGAACGCCCCACGCACCGCAGACGCCGTGGACGGAAACCGCTCCGACCGGGTCGTCGACGCCGCGCTTTTCGAAGAACCACACCGATTCGACGACGAGGATGCCGGCGATGATGCCGATGATCGCTGCGTCTCTCGGTTGCACGAAGGCGCACGGTGCGGTGATCGCCACCAAACCGGCGAGCATCCCGTTCGCCATCATGCCCGGATCGGGTTGATGCTTCGGAGTCCGGAGCTGCACCCACAGCATCGCGATTACCGCACCGAAGGCTGCCGCGATCGCCGTGTTGGTAGCAATGACGGCGAAGCGGTTGTCGGTCGCGGAGAGTGTCGATGCAGCGTTGAAGCCGAACCATCCGAACAACAAGATGAAGGTTCCGAGCATCGCCATCGGGATGTGGTGACCGGCCAACGTTCGAGGCTTGCCGTCCGGCCCGTACTTGCCGATTCTCGGGCCGAGCACGAGCGCCCCCGCCAGATCCCGCGACACCGCCCATCATGTGCACGACCCCGGAGCCTGCGAAGTCGACGTACCCGTGGCCGAGACTCGCACTGGCGCCGAGCTTGGCGAGCCAGCCTCCGCCCCACGTCCACGCACCGAACAGCGGGTAGTAGACCGCGCCGCAGAACAGGCCCCAGAGCGACGAAGCTGTTCCACTTCCAGCGTTCGGCCATCGCACCGGTCGGGATGGTCGCGGTCGTGTCCATGAACGCGACCATGTACAAGAAGAACGCCATGACCCCGACGTCATATGCGTGCCCTTGGAGGAAGAAACCACCCTTCCACAAGAACACCCAGTTGTGGGAGCCGATGAGGTTCTTGCCGACGGGATTGTCGTAGCCGAACATGTTCGGGAAGCTGTAGCCACCGAACATGAACGCGTAGCCCACGCAGTAGTACCCGACGAACCCCAGGCCGAAGATGGCGAAGTTCGTGGACACGACGTGCGCCGCGTGCTTCGCCCGGCAGAACCCGGTCTCGACGAGCGCGAACCCGGCTTGCATGAAGATGACCAGCACCGCGCCAAGCACAATCCACAAGAGATTGAGGCTGATGTCGGTGTGACTGATCTTGTCGGTTGTCGTGCCTCCGCCGTCGATAGAACTCGCCCACGCCGCGCCCGTCGAACACATGACGATCACGGCCGCGAGGCCCGCTACCGCGCTCGCGCGTAATGCCCTTCGATGTCGCACCAAAGCCCTCCCTCGTCCCACTGGTCTCGTGGAATGAGACGGTAAGGGCGAAGGGTTACGGCGCAGTGACCGTACTGTTTCGACAAATGAGCAGCTGCTTCCGCGGTTTCTTTCACGAGTGCGAGCAGTTCCTGCCCTATTCCTGACTCGTATCTGAGCAAAAGCATCCGCTCCGCGTTGGGTCCGCCGGCAGCCGCGTTACGACTGCCGGCCGGGCTCCCGGAATCGGGTCCACGCGCGTGCGACCATCACCCGATGACCGCCAACTTCGAGCCGAGTGCGTTCGGCGCCCAATGGAACGCTCTTGACCGGTCCGAACGGTTGCATCTGCGCCGACTCGTTCGCATCGGCCGCACGATCGACGATCCGGCGCTGGCGCGCCTCGTTCCCGAGTATGCCCGGACGCAACTGCAACGACCCTGGATGCGCCTGTTCTGGGTGTGGTTCGTGCCGGGAATCTGCATCGCCCTCGGCGTTGCGGCCTCGATCCACCCGATCTTCGTCGGGATCGTGATCACGATGGGAGCCCAGGCGGTGTGGGCGCAGTTCAATCTGCGCAAGGCCGCCCGACGCGCTCGCTGACGCGGTCGCCGACACGGTCGCTGACACGGTCGAGGGTGTCGACGCTCGTGTCGCGCAGGACGTGACCGACCCGCGCCGTGACCTGATCTCGAGGCCGAGCGGCCGGATCCGGCGCCGCAGTCGGGTCAGGTGGATTCTCAGCGCGCCCCGGCGTCGTCTCGCCCTGCTCCCAGCCCGTCCAGCCGGCTTCGAGAAGCTCCTCGTCGGGAACGATCTCGCCGAATCGCCCCGCCAGCACGGTCGCGAGTCGTTCTTCGGTCGGAGAAAGGCGAATGCACGCGCCGCGGTGCCAGAGTTGACCGAGCGGATCGAGCCGCGGCGTGGCGCAGTGCACGTTGCCGCGCGCCGCGAGAGTCGCGAGCCGAGCGCGTAGGTCGCGCGACTCGACCGGAACTCGGGTCCAGTCCTCGAGGCAGCTCGGCGACAGGGGCGGGGGGGTGCTCGACGCGTCGAGCACGAGGAGCCGCGGCAGCCCGAGGCGCGCGAGCGTCTGGCGCTCGGACTCTTGCGCAGGCCATTGCAGCACCGCGACGTCGCGGCTGTACTCGGCCACCGTCAACAGGGCTTCGCCGTCCATGAGAACGACGATACGGAGCCGGCGTTGCGTCAGCATCAGCGGATGGTTTCCGGGGCACGGCAGGTTCGTGATGAACATCTGACAACCGGGCGGGGCGTCCGGCGATGCCAAGCTGGTAGTCATGTGGCCGACGTTGGAGCGTCCGAGACCCCGCCTCGCGCTCGTGGGCGGCGTCATCGCCACATTGGCGCTCGCGGCGGTCGTCGCACCGTTGCACGACCACGTTACTGCGGCGCGTTACCGGCCTTGCTGCTCGTCGTGCCCGTGGTCGCGACCGCGGTTGTCGGTGGCCGAATACCCGGATTCTTCGTGGCTGCCTTCGCGACGCTCGCGTTCAGCTTCGCGCTGCCGCCGATCGGCTCGCCGCGCATCCGGCTGTCCGAGGACGTCCTCGCGCTCGTCGTCTTCAGCGCCGTGGCCTTCGTTGTCGAGCGCACTGGTCACGACGAAGGTCAAGGCGCTCGAGAACATCGACGACCAGCGGCGCGCGCTCTTGCGGTCGGTCTCCCACGACCTGCGCACTCCGCTCGCCGCGATCCACGCGGTGGCCACCGACCTCCGGGCGGGCACCGACTACGACCAACCCACCCGAGACAAGGTTCTCGACGTCCTCATCGACGAGACCGAGCGCCTCGATCGACTGGTCGCGAACCTCCTCAGCATGAGTCGCATCGAAGCCGGCACGCTGCAACCACGCGTCGCCGAGGTCGATGTCGCGGAGCTCGTCGCCGTGAGCGCGCACCGGCTGGAACGGCTGTTCACGCGGTGGAAGCTCGAGGTCGACGTTCCGGCCGACCTACCACTCGTGCGAGCAGATCCGGCGCAGCTGGAGGAGGTGTGCAACAACCTCCTCGAAAACGCGGTGAAGCACACGCCCGAAGGTACGAGCGTGCGCATCTCGGCGCGGGCGTACGACGAATTCGTCGAGATCACCGTGACCGACGACGGCCCCGGCCTTCCACCTGAAGTTGCCGAGCGGCTTCGCGCGTCGAACCCCGACGCGGGTCAAGGCCTCGGGCTTGCCATCTGCCACACGATCGTGACCCTGCACGGCGGTACCCTGCGGCTCGTCGACCACCATCCCGGAACTTCCATTGCAGTCACCGTCCCCCGAATCAGCTGACGCCATCGTCCTCGTCATCGACGACGAACTGGCGATCCGCCAGGTGCTCGAAGCGGCGTTGCGCACCCGCGGGTACACGGTGCATGTCGCGTCGACGGGCGCGATCGGGCTGCAGCTCGCCGGCGCCGTCGAACCCGACGTGATCATCGTCGATCTCGGTCTGCCCGACCTCGACGGCGTCGACGTGTGCCGACAGCTCTGCGTCGTTGGACGTCGGTGCCGATCCTCGTCCTCACGGTCGACGGCGCCGAGAACCGCAAGGTCGAGGCGCTCGACGCCGGAGCCGACGACTACGTGTCGAAGCCGTTCTCGATGCCGGAGTTGCTCGCGCGTGTCCGCGTCGCGACCCGGCACCGCCGAGCGATCGCGAACACGTCCGAACCGGGCTTGATCGAGGTCGGGCCGTTGCGCATCGACGTCGCCGCCCACGAAGCCACGCTCGACGGTGTCCCGATGTCACTCGCGCGCAAGGAATTCGCGCTGCTCGCGATGCTGGCGCGTAACGAGGGCCGCGTCGATCCTCCACCGGGTACTGCTCGCGGGAGTGTGGGATCGCGACTCGGGCCGAGTCGAGCTGCTGCGGACGCACGTGAACCAGCTCCGCCGCAAGCTCGGCGAAGGCCCGTCCTCGAGGGTGCGCATCGTCAACGATCCGGCGTCGGGTACCGCCTCGTGCTCGACGACACCGCCGAGCGAACCGGCTCGCGCCGGCGAACCGGCCGACCGAACGACCCGCGACGCTTGTCCGTCATGGGATCAGCGTCGGGTTCGTGCGAGGGCTCCGGTGAGGGTGGTCGACCACTCGACCGCTTGGACGAACGTGTTCGCGATGGTCGCCGGGGCTCCGAGCTCGGCGAGCCGGCGCTGGTTCTCGGCTTCGTAGGTGAGGACCCACGCGAGGACGCGTCCTTCCCGACCGTGGTGGTCGAGGAGCGCGGAACGAAGCCCGGGTGCGAGCGCGAGCTGTTCGACGATCTCGGCGAGCGGGCGATCGAGGGTCCGGGGGAGCGCCGAGAGCAGACCCGCAGTGAACGCGACCGTCGGGCTGGCACCGTTCTCCGGTGCGCACAGTTCGCACATCTTGGCTCGGACGAGCGCGTCGGAGAGCGCCTCGTGCGAGTCGGGGGCGAGTCGGCTCATGACCATCATCGTCGTCCAGTTGCGGAGCCCGTCGATGCCGAGGAGCACGAGCGCCTGATGCAACGAGGTGACCGCGCTGGGCAGCGAGAGGTGGGCGCTGTTCAAGATCCGCAGCAACGCGTACGCGATCGAAGGGTCGCGGCTCACCGTGTCGACGAGGTCGGCGGCGGTGACCTCGGGTTCGTGTACCGCGGCGAGAATCTGCAACAGGACCGACTTGTTGACACTGGTCGCGCTGGCGCGCACGGTGGTGGGCTTTTGCAGCGCGAATCCTTGGAAGAGCTCGAAGCCCATCGCGCGCAGGCCGTCGAGCTGCTCGCCGGCTTCGACCTTCTCGGCCAACAACGTCACGCCGTGTGGGCGGAGCAGCTCGACGTGCCGGGCCAGTTCAGCCGGGCTCAACGCCAAGACGTCGAGCTTCACGATGTCGGCCAGTTCGATCAGGGGCTCGATGCCGTCACGGAAGACGAAGTCGTCGAGCGCCAACGTGTGCCCGTCCGCGACGAGGCCGCGCGCGACGTCGATGACGTGCCGGTCGACCTGGACGTCCTCCAGGATTTCCAGCACCACCCGGTCGGTCGGCAAGGTGCGGCAGTAGCCGCTGGTGAGGAACGCGTAGGGCACGTTCACGAACGCGCGATGAGCGCCGACGAGCGCATCGAGGCCGACGTCGCTGAACGAGGTCACGAGTACCTGCGCGGTCGCGGCATCCGGATCGCTCAACTGCACGCCGGCATCGGATGCCGGCCTGAACAACAACTCGTAGGCAACGAGCCGCAGCGACGCGTCGTAGATCCCCTGGCGGGCCACGACGGCCGGCGCCGGCGCCGGGGCCGTCCGAACGTTCGGTGCCGGGCCCGTCACACCCCCTCGGACACCCACTCGAGCCATGTACATGTATCGCCACCCGACCGGGCCTCCCTGAGCCCGACCCCGAGCGCAGCATCGGTTCGGAATGACCGAAGTAGGCCCCGATCGATCCGTGGCGCGCCAACTCCTCACATTGGTCGTAACACCGACCGTCGTTCGCTAGGCCGTGACTGCTACCGGCAGGTGCTTGAGACCGTTGATCCAGCTCGATCGCAAGCGGGCGGGTTCACCCGCGCGCTCGATGGAACGGGTGCCGGCCAGCAGTTCGTCGAGCAGCACCGTGATCTCGAGTCGCGCGAGGTGCGCGCCGAGGCAGTAGTGCGGGCCGCCGCCACCGAACGACACGTGCGGGTTGGGGGACCGCGTGATGTCGAGGCGGTACGGGTCGGCGAACACCGAGTCGTCGTAGTTGGCGGATAGGTAATAGAGGGCGACCGGGTCGTTCTCGCGGATCGTGACGCCCTGCAGTTCGATATCGCAGGCCGCCGTGCGGCGGAAGTAGACGATCGGTGACGACCAGCGGATGATCTCGTCTGCGGCGCTGCCGGCGAGCTGGCGGTTCGAACGGAGCAGCTGCATCTGCTCGGGGCGGTCGAGGAGCGCGAGCATCCCTTGCGACATCGCGGTGCGGGTCGTCTCGTTGCCCGCGACGGCGAGTGCGAGCACGAACACCTCGAACTCGTGCGCACCGAGTGCGTCGTCGTCGACCTCGGTGATGAGCTTGGTCACGATGTCTTCGCGCGGCTCGGAACGGCGTTGCTCGGCCAACTGCGTTGCGTACGTATAGAGCGCGGTGGCGGCGACGAGTGGCGCGTCGGCACTCTCGGCGAACTCGGGGTCGTTGCCGCCCGAGATCGTGTTCGTCCACGCCGTCACCTGCGGCCGGTCCTCGACGGGAACGCCGAGCAGCTCGGAGATCGCGTACGCCGGCAACGTTGTCGCGACCTCGGTGACCCAGTCGAAGGTGCCGCGCTCGATCGCCCGGGCGAGCACGTCGCGCACTGCTTGGCGATAGCTGGCCTCGAAGTGGGCGATAGAGCGCGGCGTGAACCCGCGGTTGACGAGGCGCCGGAGTCGGGCGTGCTCGGGCTCGTCGGTCTCGATGATCGAACGGAACAATTCGCGTTCCTCGGCCGACTGATTGTTGAGGAACACACCACCACGCTGCGACGAGAACTGGGTGGCGTCGCGATTGGCCGCCTGCACGTCGGCGTGGCGCGTGAGTGCCCAGAAGGCCGGCACGTCGGGATCGTCGGAAGCGTGCCAGAACACGGGCGCCTCCCGCCGCAACCACTCGAATTGCTCGTGCGGGATCCCCGTGATCCACCGATCGGGGCTGATGAGATCGATCTCCACCTGTGCTACCTCTCGACGTCGAGGCTCGGCGCCCGTCCCGACCGGCCCTGCCGCGTCACGCTTTCGTGCCCTGCTCGAGTCGTTCGACGGTCTCGATGTACTCCTCGACCAACCGGTACATCACGTCACGCACGGGCCGTACCTCGTTCATGCGGCCGACGATCTGGCCGACCGGCGCGAATGCGAGATCCTTGCGGCCCGACCGTGCGATGCGCGCGTTTGCGTCCGACGTGAGGATGTTCTGCAACGGCATGCCGAGGGGGCCCGGACCATCGGGATCGGTCCACGCCTCGGTCCACGCGTTGCGCAACATGCGCGCCGGCTTACCCGTGTAACAGCGCGACCGCACCGTGTCGGCCGACGTTGCCTCGAGGTAGGCCTGCGACACCGCGGGGCTGGAGTCGCTTTCCGCCGTGGTGAGCCACAGCGAACCGAGCCACACGCCCTGGGCCCCGAGCGCGAGCGCGGCGGCGATCTGCCGGCCGGTACCGATGCCACCCGCGGCGAGCACCGGCGCGGGCGCGACCGCGTCGACCACCTCCGGGACGAGGACCATCGTCGAGATCTCTCCCGTGTGGCCGCCCGCCTCGTATCCCTGCGCGACGACGATGTCGACGCCGTTGTTGATGTGCCGCTGCGCGTGCACCGCCTTGCCCGCGAGCGCGGCAACCTTCACGCCGTGGGCGTGCGCCTGGTCGATGACGTCCTTGGGCGGCGACCCCAGCGCATTTGCGATCAGCTTGATCGGGTGCGCGAGCGCGATCTCGACGTGCCGGTGCGCAACGTCGTCGGTCCAGCCGAGCACACCTCCGGGTTGGTCACCCTCGGGCAACGGCGGCAACTCGAAGCGCTCCATCAACTCGTCGACGTAGCGCCAGTGGTTCGCGTCGATCATCGACCGGATCTGCGCCAACATGTCCTGCGCGTCGGCGCCGTGCACGTCGACCGCCTTCTGCGGCATCACGGTGTCGACGCCGTACGGCATGCCGTTCACGTGCTCATCGATCCAGTCGAGCTCGATCTCGAGCTGTTCGGGACTGAAGCCCACCGCGCCGAGCACACCGAGACCTCCGGCCTTGCTCACCGCGGCGACGACGTCGCGGCAGTGCGTGAAGGCGAAGATCGGGTACTCGATCCCGAACATGTCGCACAGCGGGGTATGCATCTCGCCCTCCGGAGAAGTAGACAACTAGAACACGTTCTACCAAGACTACGTCCAGAGGGAATCGCCGTCACGCTCGGCGAATCCGCTCGACGGCGCCGTTCATGCCAACGCGCACGCTCGCTCGCGTGCTCTGGAGGAAGGACCCCACCGCGATGCCCACGACGACGCGATCATTCCCGCAGGGATTCGATTGGGGGACGGCGACTGCGGCGCACCAGATCGAAGGCGCGAACGTGAACAACGACTGGTGGGCGTGGGAACACGCACCCGGTTCGCCGTGCGGGGAGTCGAGCGGTGACGCGTGCGACTCGTGGAACCGCGGGAGCGACGACGTCGCGATCATCGCGGACCTCGGCCTGAGTTCCTACCGGTTCTCCGTCGAGTGGAGCCGCATCGAACCGGCCGAAGGCGAATGGTCGCGGGCGGCGCTCGACCACTACCGCCGAATCGGCGAAGCGCTGCTGGAGCGTCAGATCACGCCGGTCATCACGTTCCACCACTTCACCACGCCGCTGTGGCTCACGGCCCGAGGAGGCTGGCTTTCACCATCGACCGCCGACGCCTTCGCCCGCTTCTGCGACCGGACGGCGCGCGACCTCGCGCCGGTGCTCGGCCGCGTGTGCACCGTCAACGAGCCGAACATGGTCGCCTTCATGGGCTACGAGTTCGGGATGTTCCCGCCCGGGCACACGAATGCGGACGAAGCGCGCCGCGCCGACGACGTGTTCGCAACCGCACACCGAAAGGCCGTCGACGCGATCAAGCAGCACGTCGCGGACGTGCCGGTCGGCCTCACGGTCTCGATGGCCGACTACCAGGCCGCCGACGGCGGCGAGGCCGCATGCGCCGCCGCGCGCGCGACCGAGGATCACTATCTCGACCTCGCCGCGGACGACGACTTCGTCGGTGTGCAGACGTACAGCCGCATGCTGATGGGGCCGAACGGCTGGCTCGGACCGCAGCCGGGGGTCCCGGTCGTACCGACGATGGGTTACGAGTTCTGGCCCCAGGCCTTGGAAGCAACCCTGCGCCGAGCGTGGGAGCGCACCGGCGGGCGACCGTCGCTGTACGTCACGGAGAACGGCCTGGCGACCGAAGACGACGCCGACCGCATCCGCTACGTGCAACGCGCGCTGGAAGGCGTGCTGCGGTGCCTCGACGACGGCATCGACGTCGCGGGCTACACGTACTGGAGCTTGCTCGACAACTTCGAGTGGGCCTTCGGGTACACACCACGATTCGGCCTGATCGAGGTGGACCGCACGACGTTCGCCCGCAGCCCGAAGCCCTCGGCGCGCTGGTTCGGCTCGGTCGCGCAGGCGAACGCGCTCGAGGTGGCGGACGGCTGAGCCTTACCGGCTCGCGGGTCGGGCGTCCCTCGGACTACCCGACCGGCCGAGCGGCCTGATCGGCGGGCCGCTACAGGGGCCCCTACCACCGACCGATCTAAGGAGGTGGATGAGAGTTCGCTCAGCGTGGAGGTGCGCCAGGCGAGCGCGGACCAGGTGCACCGGGCACTCCGTCGCAGCGCGCTCGTAGGGATCCCGGCTTCCTCACTCCTCGCGCTGATCCTGGGATCGTCGGTCTCCCTCGAGCGTCGACTGACGTTCGTGATGTTCGTCTGGATCGCCGACGTCGTGATGTTCTCGACCAGCGGTTGGTATCTCCGCCGGCGCCGGCGGGGCGAACTGATCGAGCGCTTCTGGCCGGGGCCGTTCAGCGCCTTTCTCCTCGGGTTGGCCTGGGGCTCCCTCGCGGTGATCGCCCTGCCGAACGCGAGTCATGCCGACCTGCGATCGGTCTGCCTCCTGTTCGCGTGTGCCACGTCGGCGAGCTACACGATCGGCACCGCGGCGCGGCGCCTCTACTTCTACTCCTGCCAGCTGCCGCTCCTGGTCTTGACCACGGTCGCGTTCGCGGCATCGAGCGACCGGGCCAGCCGCCTGTTCGGCCTCGCGATCCCCATCTACTTCGTCTTGATGGCCACCATGCACAACGAAGTGCATGCACTCGTCGTGAGCGAACTGGAGTTACGCGAGCGCAACGACGAGACGAATGCCCGTCTGCGCGAGCTGGCCATGCGCGACAGCCTGACCGGTCTTGCCAATCGCGGCACCTTCGTCGAGCAGCTCGAACGGGCGATCGCAGCTGCTCGTCGCGACCAGACGCTCATCGGCGTCTTGTACTTCGACCTCGACCACTTCAAGTTCGTGAACGACTCGCTCGGGCACGGCGCGGGTGACGAGCTCCTCGTCGAAGTGGCGGCCCGGGTTCGATCGGTGATGCGCAACCAGGATCTGCTGGCACGCCTGGGCGGCGACGAGTTCACGATGCTCCTCGACCGTCTGAACGACAGCGCGGAGGCAGTCTTGATCGCCGGGCGGGTACTCGCGTCTTTCGAAGCGCCATTCGACTTCGCCGGCCGCCGCCACCGCGTTTCCGCCAGCATCGGCATCGCGACGAACATCGACGCGGCCGACAGCGCCGAAACGCTCCTCTCGAACGCAGATGCCGCGCTGTACCGGGCCAAGCAGGGCGGCCGGGGCCGCGTGGAGACCTACGACGTCGAGTTGGGCGCGGCGGTTCAACGCCGTCTCGACGACGAACAGGATCTGCGCGAAGCGCTCGCCGACGACCGGATCCAGGCCTGGTTTCAACCGGAGATCGATCTCGAGACCGGCCGGATCGTCGGTGCCGAGGCCCTCGCGCGTTGGATCCATCCGACCCGCGGCGTCATCGACGCGGGACACTTCATGCCGCTGGCCGAGGATGTCGGGCTCGTGTTCGCGATCGACGACCGGGTCGTCACGAGCGCGGTCGAGCTGCGGGCCGGCCTCATGCGATCGGGCATCGAGGACACGTTCCGCATCTGGTGCAACGTGTCGGCCGGTCAGCTCGCGCGCGTCAAGCCGACGGAACGCCTCGTCACGCTCTTGGAACGCACCGGTTGCGACCCGACGCTGATCGGCATCGAGATCACCGAGACCGCGATCCTCGCCGACGTCGCGGGCGCCGCGCAGGAGCTCGCCGCCGCGCGGCGACTGGGGATCAAGATCGCGCTCGACGACTTCGGCACCGGACACTCCTCGTTGACCCTTCTCCACTCGTTGCCCCTCGACATGGTGAAGATCGACCAAAGCTTCGTGCGCGAGCTCTCGGGCGGTGGCGCGGCTGCTGCCATCGTTCGCAGCGTGCTCACTCTCGGCAACGAGCTGGGGCTCGACGTCGTCGCGGAGGGAGTCGAGACAGTCGATCAGATGCAGCTGCTCCGCGAGCTCGGTTGCCGTCACGCCCAGGGCTACCTCTTCGCGCGGGCACTGCCGATCGACGAATTGACCCGCCGGCTGCACCTCCAACAGGCCGAAGATGCGAAGGTCGCGCTGCTCGGCGCCGCCGGCCAGGACCTCTGGGCGCCCTGAGCCCGGAACGACGCGGGCTCGGATTCGCGGCCGAGGCCCGCGGCGAGGACGCGGCTACCGTCTTCGTCGTGCGTGACGGCGAATGGGTGCGGTTCGTGATCCGCTTCGAGATCCTCGACGTGGATCGCTTTCGCGAGATGGCCCGCGCGATGGTGGCGGTTAGTCGCGACGAACCGGGGACCGTCGTGTACGACTGGTACCTCGACGAAGCGGCTGGGACCGGCACGCTGTACGAGGCCTACGCGTCGGCCGAGGCGCTCCACGCGCACGGCCGCGGTGCGGTGTTCACCGAGCTCGCACCGCGCTACGCCGACGCAGTGCGCGTCGCCAAGGTGGACGTGTTCGGGGCGGCCGACGGTCTGCCTCGTCGCGACGTCCTGGGTGCGCCGACCACGTGGTGGGGTGCACCGATCGCCGCGGTCACGGACGCGGGATGACGATCGATCACGACGCGCTGCGGGTCAAGTACCGCGAGGAGCGCGACAAGCGGCTGCGGCCCGACGGCAACGACCAGTACCTCGAGCCCACGGGTCGGTTCGCCTCGATGCTCGACGATCCCTACGCCGAGCGGATCGAACGCGAGCCGCGGTTCGACGACGTGACCGTCGCGCTGATCGGTGGCGGCTTCTCGGGGTTGTGCGTGGGCGCGCGGCTGAAGCAGGCGGGCATCGACGACGTGCGGATCATCGAGGTCGGCGGCGACTTCGGCGGCACGTGGTACTGGAACCGCTACCCCGGCGCGATGTGCGACACCGCGGCCATGATCTACCTGCCGCTGCTGGAAGAGACCGGCCACATGCCGTCCGCGAAGTACGTCATGGCACCCGAGATCTTCGAGCACTGCCAGCGCATCGCCAAGACGTTCGACCTCTACGACAACGCGTTGTTCTCCACCGTGGTCACCGAGCTCGAGTGGGATGCGGCCGCGGCGCGCTGGATCATCCGCACCGACCGCGGCGACGCGATCCGCGCCCGGTTCGTGGCCATGGGCACGGGTCCGCTCAACCGGCCCAAGCTGCCCGGCATCCCCGGAATCGAGACCTTCGCCGGCCACACCTTCCACACGAGCCGCTGGGACTACGCGTACACCGGCGGCGACTGGACCGGCGCGCCGATGACGAACCTGGCCGACAAGCGCGTCGGCATCATCGGCACCGGCGCGACCGCCGTGCAGTGCATCCCGCCAGCTCGCGCGCGACGCGCACGAGCTGTACGTGTTCCAACGCACGCCGTCGTCGGTCGACGTCCGCAACAACCATCCGATCGACCCCGAGTGGTTCGCGACGCTCGAGCCCGGCTGGCAGAAGAAGTGGCTGCTGAACTTCGCGACCCTCCAGACCGGAGGCTTCGCCGACGAGGACCTCGTGAAGGACGGCTGGACCGACATCTCGCAACGGATCCGGGACCGGATCGTCGAGAAGGTCGCCGCCGGCAACGAGCTCACGCCCGAGCTCGCCGACCTCGCGTTCCTCGAGAGCGACGACGAGAAGATGGAGGAGATCCGCGCCCGCTGTGACGCCGTCGTCGACGACCCTGAGACCGCGCAGAACCTGAAGGCCTGGTACCGCCAACTCTGCAAGCGGCCGTGCTTCCACGACGAGTACCTGCAGGCCTACAACCGAGCCGAACTGTCACCTCGTCGACACCGACGGCAAGGGCGTCGAACGCATCGACGAGACCGGGGTGTGCGCCGCGGGCGTGCACTACGAGCTCGACTGCCTGATCTTCGCCTCGGGCTTCGAGGTCGGCACCAGCTACGACCGCCGCTCGGGCTACGACACCATCGGGCGCGACGGCTACCGGCTCTCCGAATGCTGGGAAGACGGCATGCAGCTCGATGCACGGCATCCACGTGCACGGCTTCCCGAACCTCTTCATCATCGGCTTCGCGCAAGGCGCCAACCTGATCTCGAACATCACGTCGAACCTCGCCGACTCGGGCACGACCATCGCGGCCGTCGTGCGGCATGCACTCGAGACCGGTGCCGACGAGGTGGAGGTCACGGCCGAGGCCGAGCAGTCGTGGATGGATCTGCTCGACAGCAGCCCCGCGTCATTCTTCGGCAACGCCGACTGCACCCCCGGCTACTACAACAACGAGGGCCAGCCGCTGAACTCCCGCGCCCGCTTCGGCTATGGCCGGCTACCCGCTCGGCCCGGTCGCGTACTTCGAGTACATCGACAAGTGGCGCAACTCCGGCGACTTCGAAGGCCTCGAGTTCCGCACCCGCGAACCGGGTTGAGGTCGCTCGCGCCGGCCGTGCGCGCGTATCGCTCGTTATCGTTACTCGTCGTGGCGACGCCACCAGAAGCCGGTCTCGTTGCGACCCAGGGGCGCTCGATCCAACGCTCGTCGCGCGCGCGTGGGCGAAACGTCGCACGAATGGCAATCATGCAGCGCCCGCGGGTGCACGGTCGGGTCCCGGGTCGCCTCCCGCGACGCGCACCGCGAGCCGTTCGAGGTAGTGCGCCCAACCGTTGCCGTGGTCGCCGACCGCGTCGTCGGGCAGGCCCGAGTGCACGAGGCGCACGCGGGTCTTGTCGCCTTCGGGATGCAGGGTGATCTCGATCATCGTCGACCCCGGCGGGATCGGATGGCCGTCCTCTTCCCAGCCGAAGGTGAAGACCACCTTCTCCAGAGGAACGACCTCGACGTACTCCCCCGCCGACCGGAACTGGCCGGCGACGAACACCCGGTAGATCCCGCCGGGCCGCGGGTCGATCTCGGCGACCGTGCCGTGCCACTCCACGAGGCGCTCGGGTTCGGTGAGGAACGGCCAGATCGTCTCCGGTGTCGCCTCGATCATGATCTCGCGTACGAGCTCGGCCATCAGTGCTTCTCCTTGTCTCGTTGAGCGGCTTCGGCGACGTCACGAAGTCGCTCGAGCCCGGACGTCCAGTACTCGTCGAGGAACTTGCGCAGCTTCTTCATCTCGTTCCTATCCGCGCGGTACAAGCGACGCGTCCCGTCGCGGCGCTCGGTCACCAAGCCCGCCGTCTTGAGGACGGCGAGGTGCTGGGAGATCGCCGACCGCGTGACCTCGGTGAAGTGATCGGCGATATCCGTGGCCGGCAGCTCGCGCACCCACACCAGGCGGAGGATCTCCCGCCGCCGGGGCTCGGCCAACGCCTTGAGTGCAGCATCCACCCCAGCAGAGTAAGCAGAGACTTACGTAAGTGTCAACTGAAATATGATCGGGCGTCGATGCTGAGATCGATGACGCCCTTCTCCCGTGTGGGCGGGTACGCGACGGGCGCAGCCCAGCAGTGGCGGAGAGAGCTCCTTGACATGTGAGTATTTACTCACCTATTATGCCTGAGTGACAGACGATGACCTCGTCTTCAAGGCACTGGCAGACCCGACCCGACGCTCCTTGCTCGACAAGCTCTTCGTGCGCGACGGGCGCACGCTTACCGAGTTGGAGTCCGAGTTCGACATGACGCGCTTTGGCGTCATGAGCCACTTGCGAGTCCTCGAAGACGCCGCCCTCGTCGTTACTCGGCGGTCGGGCCGCGAGAAGTTGCACTTCCTGAACCCCGTGCCAATCCGCCTGATCCACGACCGGTGGATCGACAAGTACACCGAACGTCAAGTAACGGCGCTCACGGATCTCAAGACCACGCTGGAGGAAGCACAATGACGAACGCCACCCAGACGACGGTGTACGTGCACCGCGTCTACATCAACGCCCCGGTAGAGAAGGTGTGGGACGCGATAACGGATCCCGTATGGAACGACCGTTACGGCTACCGCGCACCCAGCCAATACGACCTGAAGCCCGGCGGTCTCTATTCCGTGCGCTCAACCGACGAGATGCAGGCGCAAGGTGCACCGGCGGTCCTGATCGACGGCGAAGTCATCGAGTGCGATCCACCGACGCGTCTTGTGCAGACGTGGCGAGCATTCTTCTCGCCTGAGACCGCTGCGGAAGGATTTACGCGCCTCACGTGGGAGCTCGACGAAGAGCGACCCGGGCTGACGCGTCTCACCGTAACCCACGACGTCGAGAACGCCCCCAACGTCGCGGCAGCAACAACCAACGACGCGAAACTGCACGAAGGCGGCGGCGGTTGGGCATGGATCCTCAGCGACCTCAAGACCTTCCTCGAGAGCGGCGACGCCAACAACTGAGCTGACCGTCGGACGCTCTCGCATCCCGGCAGCTTCGTTGTCGAGAGTCAGCGCAACGAGGTGTTCCACGGTGATGATGATGGTCGTAAACCGACACCGGCGCCCATGCCGGTGTCGGTTCTCGAGACGACCGTGTGAGCGGTGCTGCCCGGCACGTAAGAATCCGTGTCGTTGTACGTGCGATGAGGGCGGCCGCATCGACTCCGCCGCGCCCCGCTGGACGTGGCGTCTTCTTTCCGCGAGGCGGCCCCGACATATGCGTCGGGTTTCGAGCAAGGAACATCCCTTGGTCCAACGGTGCGACGTCCGAATGACCCGAGAATGGCTGAACAAGCCAGAGTCGCGCCCGTAGCGTCCACCCGTGGAGACGATGGGACTCGAACCCACGACCCCCTGCTTGCAAAGCAGGTGCTCTAGCCAGCTGAGCTACGTCCCCGTCGGACCGGCATCGTAGACCGGGCGGCGGCGCGTCCCGAGGTTCGGGCGGACGGTTCGCCGGAGCCGCTCGGGCGCCGCTCGATTCCCCGAGCCCCCTCGTCGAACAGACGGCGATGCAACATCCCGTCGTGATCGCGCTCGTGAACGGCACCGACCTCGTCCGCTACGGCCTGACGGCCATGCTGGCACCCTTTCACGAGCGCATCCACGTCGCCGACGTCGACCCGCAACGGTCAACCCCTCAACTGCGAGTCGACCTCGCCCTCTTCGACCCCTATGGCCACGAGCACCTCGGCCTCGACCGCGTCACCGCGTTGACCCGGACGCCGGGCATCGCCGCGGTCGCCGTCTACACCAGCTGGGCCTCCGTGCAACAGTGCGACGCGGCGGTTGCCGCCGGTGCGAGCGGCGTGCTCTCCAAGAACGCCACCGCGATCGACCTCGCCGAGGCCGTGCTCATGGTCACGAGCGGCCACCAGGTGGTGAGCGACGAGTTCCGCGTCACCGCCGGCGCGCACGTGGCCGACGACGAGTTCGGCCTCACCCCACGCGAGCAAGACGTGGCCTCGCTCCTCGTCCGCGGCCTGAGCAACAAGGAGCTCGCGGCTGCACTCTGGATCAGCGAGCACACGGTGAAGACGCACCTGAAGGCGATCTTCCACAAGACCGCCTCGACCTCACGCGCGCAGGCGGCGGTCCACCTCGCCGGCGATCGCGGCCTCACGCAGCGCTGGATCGCGTAGACCCTCCGCGCCCGACGGCAACGTCGGTGGCCGCCCCGGACGCGCCTCCCGGAAAGGGGTGAGGGGTTTTCCTGGAAGACGCGTCCGGCGCATGCGCCAGGGCGAACCATGACACCCACCGCTTTCGCGGCGGTTTCACACCACAGCTTCTGGCGCCGGCCGTTCCCGCTCGTCAGTGAACGGCGGCGAATCCCCCGAGGTACGCGAGCACCCGGGTGTTCAGATAGCCGTCCCAGTACTCGGTCAACGCGTCCAACTTGTCCGACGCGGTGCCCTCACGGTCGATGCCGGCGATCTCGTTGTCGGCGACGGCAATCGTCGGGTTGACCTGCTTCGACTGCAGTAGCCCGACGCCGCCCGCGAGCTGGCTCTGGGCCAAGTCGATGGCGGCGCTGAACGCCGAGTCGTTCGAGATACCAGTCACGTCCAGTGTCTTCGGGTCGACGACACCAAGCGAGTAGTACTTCGCGAGCAGGCCCGACGTGCGGTTGTACAGCGCCATTGCACCACCGAGCTCGGCGTAGTCGCTCGACGAGGCCGACCCGAAGTACTTCTGCAGCGCGCTCATCACGTTCAGCCCGGACACGGACAACCCGTAGTTGATGTCGGCGACCTGGAACGATTGCTTGGCGCTGTTCTCGCTGATGTTGAGGCGGTCGGCCTCGGGCGCGATGACGACCGTCTCGAACGCGCTGAGGTTGGCCTCGCCGGCCCGCCGGAAGAACTCGGCCACGTCGTGCGTGTCGACCTTCGGACCGAGCGCGGCCCCGCCGAGGTCGCGGCTCACGTCGAGCGCGTCGGACGCCTCGTTGACCAGCGTGCCCGCGAACTCGAAGAAGACCGCGCCTTCGGTGACCTGCGCGACCTGGTTGTCGAGCGATTCGCCCGCGGTCGAGTCGAGCAGGTTCTGCGCGAACGCCGACAGACTCACCGCGTCGACCGCGTCGCCGTAGGCCGCGGCCAGCGCGCCCGCGTCACTGACCGTCTTGGGCTGGAAGGTCTTCAGCGTGTCGACCAGCCCGTTGATCTGGCCGGTGATCGACTGGCTCGCCTCGATCTTCGTGACGAACGGGCGTACGCCCTGCGTCAACAAGATCTGCAGCTGCTGGCCGGTCTGCGAGGCCGCGTTCGCGAACGCGGCTGCTTCGACCGCCTTGCTGAATGCACCGGCCTGGAGCCCTTCGTTGCTCAGCTTGTTCGCTTCGGCCTTGGCCGCGGCCGCTTGGTCGAGGATCGACTTCAGGTCGGTCTGGATCGGAGTGGCGAGCGCCCGGAAGTCGCTCACGGAGCTGTCGTACTTGGCGAACCAGGTCTCGACCTTCGCCTTCAGCTTCTGGTAGGTGGCCTCGTCGAGCGAGACGTTCGTGGCCGGAGCCGAACGGGGCAGGTCCTTGCCGGTGAACGCCTTGTACGCGTCGTAGATGTCGCCGACCTCGGTGACGGTGATGCCGTCCTGCTGGCCCTTCGCCACCACGTCGACGAGCTTGCCGGAGTCGTCGGCGCTGTTGCGCTGCCCCGTCGGGATCAGCATGCGCGTCTTGTGCGCGGCCTGCACCCCTTGGATCTTGTACGGGATGCCGCCGACCGGGCCGACGGTTCCGTCGGGGTTGATCGTGCCCGTCATCGTGATGTCGCTGTCGAGCTTGTCGCCGCGCAGCAACGACAACACGGCGATCGTCATCAGCGCGCCGGCGCTCGGGCCGTCGATCTTGCCGGTGATGTCGAACTCGACGTCGCGGTTCGTGAGCGGCGCGCCCGTGAGGAGCGTGGCCACGGTGACGGCATCCCAACCGGCCGCGTGCCACTGGGCCCCGGTACCGCCGACCTCGTCTTCGTTGAAGCCCACGCGGAGCTTGCCATCGGGCGACGGCCCGATCCGCACGGTCACGGCCTCGGTTCCGCCGGTCGACACCCCGCCCGCGCTCGTCGAGACGAAGAGCGGGTTGATCGTGACCGAGCCGGTGCCGTTCACGCCGCTCGTGACCGCTATCGTCGAGCTCGTCGGCGACGACTTCTTCGACGATCCGCCACACGCTGCAGCCACGAGCGCCAAGACGGCGACCATCGCGAACCCTCGGACAACACGCGACCGCTTCATGAGCAGACTCCCGCTAACGATGGCGTGACCGGTCGGTCTCGCGACCGGTCACCGCTGTGAGCGGCGAGCGTAGGCGCGCCTCGGGGGCCGGGCATGGATCCAAGGCCGTAGTCCCGGCACCGGATGGGCGCTTGACGCGCTTGGAAGACTGCCCGTGTGCCCAACTCCTGTACCCACCTCGACCACATCGCGGACGTCGTGCCGAGCGGCACGGGCTGTGTCGAATGCCTCGCGGCCGGCATGCACTGGGTCCACCTCCGCCGGTGCGCCGAATGCGGCCACATCGGCTGCTGCGACCAGTCGCCGGGCCGGCACGCCACCGCGCACTTCCACGCGAACCGGCACCCGATCATCCAGTCGTTCGAACCCGGGGAGGACTGGTACTTCTGCTACCTCGACGACATCGCGTTCGAGATCGCGGGCGAAGGACCGAGCCCCTCACACCCCTGACTGCGCCGGCGGCCGAGGCTTGGCCGCGGGCTTGCGCGACGTTGCCGGCTCGACCGGCAGCTGCCGCGGGCGTTCACGCGGCTCGTCGGCCGACGGTCGGAAGAAGCGCCCGATGATCGGGATCTCGAAGAACGACTCGGCACGCGCGACCGCGATCGACGCGCTGAGGATGTGCTCGGGCGAGTCGTAGGCCGCGTAGCGCGGATGCCACTCCGGCTGGAACTTCTCGTTGAACGTCCACAGCGACTCGATCTGCATCGAGTCGCCGACTCGCTCGAGGATCCACTTCTGCGCACGCTGCGCGAGGCGGTCGCCGGCTTCACTCGCCAGCACCGCTCGGAACGTGGCGAAGTTGAGCGCGAGGCCGACGGAACCCTGGCGACGCACGTGCTCGATCGTCTTGGCGACGATGAACTCGGTGATCCCGTTCGGAATGTCGGTCGCCTCGCTCCGGCGCATCAGGTCGAGCGACCACCCGTTGATCGCCGCGCGGGCACGTACTGGCAGAATCCGGCCGGTTCATCGTCGCCGTCGAGCGCGACCGCGAGCAGCAGGCCGCGGTCTTCGGGCTCGAACACACGGCCGAGCGTCATCGAGAAGCCGCGCTCGACGTCGCCGCGCCGGCTCTCGGTCATCAAGTCCCGCAGCTTGGTCTCCATCCCGAACGGGAGCTGGGACGGATCGAAGAACTCGACGCGGTAGCCCGCTTTCTCGACCCGGCCGACCGATTGGCGCAGGCTCTTGTTCTGCTTCCCGTCGAGGCTGAACCGGCGGACGTCGACGACGGCTTCGTCGCCGATGTACAGGTCGTGCATCCCGCTCGCCCGGTACACGGGCAACCAGTCGGCTCCCGCGCCCATGATCGCGACCGGCCAACCGTGTTCGTCGGCGAACTCCCGGAACGCGCCCCAAGCTTCGGCTCGTTGGCCCACGGGACCGATCGGATCGGGCGACACGAGTGCGATGCCGTTGTGCACGCGGTACGCGACCAAGGTGTCGCGAAAGCCAAACCACTCCTTGTCGTCGCGCAACGCGAAGTACGACAACGAATCGGCGCCGTACTTCTCGACGATGAACCGCGCGCGTTCGCGTGAGAGCGGGCGGAACGACGACAGGCGCGGTGAGACCGCGGGCCGGAAGAGCAGCCAGCAAAGCGAAAGTATGGTGACGACCCCGACCGCGAGCAGCGCGGGCGACACGAGCCGGTCGACGCGGTGGGGAAGCGCCACGGTCTTCAACCCGACGAGCCGCCCCGCGACCGCCTCGACGATCTTCGCCAGCGGCAACTCCGGATGCCGGATGGCGACGCTGACCGTGCCGCCGACAACCCCGACAACGATCGCAACCAGCGCGACGCCCAGCCCGCGCCGCCACGACGACGGGTTCGCGGGGGCGGTGAAATCGGCGCGGTGGATGAGCAAGAAGACGGCGACGGCCAACGCCACGATGGCTTCTTCCACGTCGAGGCCCTTGGTCACGTCACCCACGACGGCGACCAACAACAGTGTGTTCGCCAACAGCCACGCGTGACGCTGCCCGCGCCGCACGCCGCGGGCGAGGAGCAAAAGACCGATACCGGAGATCGCGACGAGCGCGGCCGCGAACTCCGGGATCTCGATCGGCGCGAAGCGGCCCAACGCATCGAGGCGGGAGGCGATCGGTAGCGTCACGGCCGACGCCAGGCTGAGTACGCCCGCGAACGCGATCGCCGCGGCACCGATCCGGCGAGTGTGCCGACGGCACGCCGTCGCGTCACCCGCCGACGGCCACGTCACCGTGCCCGGATGCTCGGCCACCTCCGAGGGTGGCCAGCACGAACGCATGCGCTCCCGCGACCCGATCCGCTCCAAGAACGTGCGCTCCGGCAGGTCGCGGGCGCCGTGCCAGAGCCGAGCCCGCAACTCCGAGCCCGCTTCGAGCTCGATCCACGAGCACCGCAGCCGCGCCGCGTAGACCGCGGGCAAACCACCCCGGGGTTCGACCCGGTCAACCGTGCGGCCCGCCGTCCCGCAGTTCGCGTAGAACGCACCGCCGCCGAGATCGGTCAGCTCGGCCCGGCCCGAATGCCCGGTGATCAATCCCGCGCCACCCCCGGCCGCGAGACCGACCGCGACACCGCGAGGTGCGTCGTTGTCGCGCAACGAGCGTGACAACCAGGAAATGGCACCGAGCGAATCGTGCAACTGCACCACCACGAAGGCCAACGCCACCACGACGAGAATGAGCTCGACCGCGAAGCCCGCCGCGAGCAACCGGAAGATGTGCAGGAGCGTGTCGTGCTGGCGGGCCGAGAAGGCAGCCACGGGGAAGAAGACCGCGAGCAGGGCCAGGACCGGGAGCGTCAGCCAGGCCGCGCGCCGGAACAGCCGGCGATAGGTGAACCGCGACGCCACCAACGCGCCCATGTCGGCGGGATCGGCGTCCTCGATGCCTTCCAGCCATTTGTGCGAGCTGTCGCCGACGTTCGCGAAACCGGGGAGCACGTCGCGCTCGAGGTGCACCGCGAGCGGATGATCGTTGGGGTCGCGCGGGTCCGCGAACGCGGCGGCCGGGTCGAGCTGGTGGCCCGACTCCACGCGTACGACCCGCACACCGGAGCCGGTATCGATCTCCAACACGCACGCAAGCGCGACCGTCCACCCAATGGCGCCGAGTGCGTCGGCCGTGCGCATGTCGTGCGCGAGCGCGTTGTCGCGGATCCCGGGCAGTACGACGATCCGGCGTTCCGGCGCCTCGAGGAATCCCGCGAGCGCGGCCGCGAACCGCGGGTGCGCGGCCAAGGCGCCTTCGGGATCGGGTCGTCCCTCGCGCAGCATGTCGAACGTGTCGCCGGCGAAGACGATCGCGGCCGGGCCGCGACAGCCCTCGATCGCGTGCGCAATCGTCCGGGTGACCTCCCGGGAAACATCGGTGGCGCCCGGCGCAAGGCGCAGTCCGCCGAATACGAGCACCTGGCCGCCGCGCGGGACCGCCAGCGGGACCTCGTCGAGCACCATCGGGCGCCGGGAAGCCAGGTCGACCAGGTCGGCACTGCTCGAGCGCCCGGCGACCTCACGCTTCGGGGTCTCGTCCTCGGTGTCGTCGTTCATCGTCACCGACCGCAGTCCTCGGCGTTCCACCGGCCATCTCTGGGCCGACCCCTCGAGGCCGACCGACACGGTACCCGCAGATCGCCACGATCGCGAGCCGCGTTCAGCCAAACGCGGCCTCGCCCGGGCCCGCAAATCGGCTCCCGCGGGCGCCGTTGCTCGCCCCGGGCGCAGGTTCAGGCGACGGCGACACCTTCGAACGCGGCCGCCCGGACCCCCCGTTGCGCGAGCTCGGCCAGGAACGGCACCGGATCGACGAGCGCCCCGAGGCCGTGCACGCCGGGTCGATCCAGCCGAGGCGGCAGCGCTCCGGCCAGGCGGGCGCCGACGACCGCCAGGACCGTGCCGGCCGCGACCGCAGTGCGCTCGACGACGCCGTAGACCGTGCAGTCGAAGCCACCGTCGCGCCGGCCCCAGACCTCGACCCGCGCGGCTCCCCACTCGCCGTCGTCACCGAAGCGACGGCGCAGCCGTGTCCGCTTCGGCGATTCACCGAGCGCCACCCCGATCCGCGGCACCCCGGGGAAGGCGTCGACGAGCAAGGCCGTGCTCCCGGTGACCGTCCGGCACTCTCGTGCCCCGATCGGCTCCGGGAACCACACGAGGCTGTCGCCGTGCGGATGGTCTTCCCGCCAGGTTCCGTCGTGCCACGTTCGCACCGGGATCCGTCGCTCGTAACGCACCGTCGCCACGCTGGCCGGCCCGGCCCAGCCGGTGCGCGCCACCTTGATCTCCTCGACCGAATCGAACATCGACGCGGCGTGGCGCGCGAGCGCGTCGACCAGGCCGGGCGCGAGGCCGCAACCGATGCCGACCGAAACCCCGGCGCCGCGCGCGTTCGGGTCGAGCGCCCGCAGTTGGTCGAGGGCGTCGTGTTCTTCCTCACTCGACGCCACGGGGACGCCCGCGGCGATGGCCGCGGTGACGACCGGATGGTCGACGCCGGCCGGGAGCGCGGTGACGACGACGTCGACGTCCGCGGGGATGGGGTCACCGGGCTCGAACTCGACGCGTTGCGCCTTGGCTCCGAACGCGACGGCGACCTCGTCGAGCTGGTTCTGATCGCGATCGGCCAGGAGGAGACCATCGATGCCGGGAGTGTCGATGAGCTGGCGCGCGGCACGGGTTCCGACCGCGCCGAGACCGACGACGAGTGCAGTCGTCACGGCATCATCTCGTCATCGAAACTCAGGACCCTCGAGCTCGCGCCAACCGCCGGTGGTGGGCGGTACCCCACCCTTGCCGCGCACCCGTGCGAGCATCCCCACCGCGCCCGCGGCGCCGAGGACCAAGAGCAGCCGCTTGAAGACCTTCATCACGCGGGAGTGTATCGAGCGGGCCGTGTCCCGACTCCGGGCGTCGAGTCGCCCGCCGCGGACCACTGCTACGCTGCTTCGCCTGCCCGGGGGCTATAGCTCAGTCGGTTAGAGCGCATCCCTGATAAGGATGAGGTCGCAAGTTCGATTCTTGCTAGCCCCACTCGTTTTCGGCCGTCAGGTGGTCAGCTCTTCCTGCTCCACCACGGTGACCTCGATGCCCCCGAGGAGCTCGGAAAACAGGTTGTAGAACGCCGCGGCCAACACCGTGATGACGGTCAGCAAGCAGACCACGACCAGGCCGATGAGCGTCGCCGCGCGCAGGACCTCCCACGACAGCAGGCGGAAGTCCTTGTTGTTGACGAGCTGGCCGACGAAGCTCTCGACGCTGGCCACCACCCCTGCGGCCGACGCGATCCACCAGAGCATGATGCCGGCGACCAGGATCACGATCAGCGAGCTGAGGTAGAAGCAGATCGAGACCTTCAGCACCGACCAGAGGTCGACCGAGCGGACCGTCTGGACATAGCGGCGCTCGAAGACCTGGCGGGGCGACGCGACCCGCTTGCGGCGCGCCTTCTTCGGCGCGCTGATCGGGGGTTTCTCGGGAACGCTCTCGAGCACGGCCTTGGCGCGCGCCACGGGTCAGTTCTCTTCGCTCGTCCCGGCACCGCCGGCCGGCGCAGGTTCGTCGTTCTGCTCGGCCTCGAGCACCGGTGCCACGGCGACAACCGTATCGCCCTCGTCGAGGCGCGCCACGCGCACGCCGGTCGCATCCCGACCCTGCTCGGAGATCTCGTCGACACCCATGCGCACGATATTGCCCGCCGAGGAGAACACGAGGATCTCACTGCCGGAGTCGACGGTGAACGCCGAGACCACGGTCCCGCGCGATTCGGTGACCCGCATCCCGCGCACTCCCTGACCGCCGCGACCCTGGCGATTGAACGCCGAGACCGGTGTGCGCTTTCCATGACCGCTGGATGACACGAACAGGAGCACCGCGTCGTCACGGGCGAGGTCGGCGCTGACGACCCCGTCGTCGGCCGAGCGCAGTCGCATGCCGCGAACGCCCGCGGTGGCGCGCCCCATCGGGCGAACGTCGTCTTCGGAGAAGCGGATCGTCATGCCGTTGCGCGACACCATGAACACGTCGTCGGAACCGGTGGTCTGGATCACACGCACGAGCTCGTCGCCGTCGTTCAGGTTGATCGCGATGAGGCCGCTGCGCAGCGATGAGTCGTACTCCGACATGCGCGTCTTCTTCACGACGCCGTTACGGGTCGCGAAGAACAGGTACACCCCGTCCTCGTAGGTGCGCGTGTCGATCACGGCTTCGATGTGCTCGTCACCCTGCAACGCGACGAGGTTGACCAGCGCGGTGCCGCGCGCGGTGCGGTCCTTCATCGGGATCTCGTGCGCCCGCAGTCGATAGACACGCCCGCGGTTGGAGAAGAACAGCAGGTACGAATGGGCGGTGGTGGTGAGGAGGTGCTCGACGTAGTCCTCCTCGCGGAGGTTGCCGCCGCGCACGCCCTTGCCACCGCGCGCCTGGGTCCGGAACTGGTCGACCGACACCGTCTTCACGTAGCCCCGGTGGGTGAGCGTGAGGACGAGCTCTTCGTCTTCGATGAGGTCCAGATCGGCGAGGTCGCCGGGGTCGGTGGTGATCAGCGTGCGTCGCTCGTCGCCGTACTTGTCCTTGATCACCGACAGCTCGTCCTTGATGACCCCGCGGAGCTTCAGGTCGTCGGCGAGGATCGCCTCGAGCTCGGCGATCGTCTGCGCGAGCTCGTCGTACTCGTCGCGCAGCTTCTGGCGCTCGAGCGCGGCCAACCGGCGCAGCGCCATGTCGAGGATGTGGGTGGCCTGCGTCTCGCTGAATTCGTACGGCGCGAGCTGCAGCGCCTGGCGAGCCGCGTCGGCCGACTCCGAACCGCGGATCAACGTGATGATCGCGTCGATCATGTCGAGCGCCTTGAGCAGACCCTCGAGGATGTGTGCCCGATCGCGGGCCTTGTTCAACCGGTACTGACTCCGCCGCGTGATGACCTCGACCTGGTGGCCGACGTAGACCTCGAGCGCTTGGCGCAGGTTGAGCAGGCGCGGGACCCCGTCGACGAGCGCGACCTGGTTCGCGGCGAAGTTCGTCTGCATCGGCGTGTGCTTGTAGAGCTGGTTCAACACGACCTGCGCGTTGGCATCGCGCTTGAGGTCGATCACGAGGCCGACCGTGTCTCCGGCCGAGAGATCGGTCACCGCGCGGACGCCCTCGATGCGGTGGTCGTTGACGAGCTCGCCGATCTTGGCGCCGATCGACTCCACCGACGTCTGGAACGGAAGCTCCGACACGAGGATGCGCTGGCCCCCCTTGGCGTCCTCTTCGATCTCCGCGGTGGCACGCATCCGGATCGAGCCCCGGCCGGTGCGGTAGTACTCGGCGATGCCGGACCGGCCGAGGATCATGGCCCCCGTCGGGAAATCGGGCCCGGTCACGAAGTGCATGAGGTCTTCGACCGTCGCGTCGGGATTGTCGATCAGGTGCAGCGTCGCGTCGATGACCTCGCCCAGGTTGTGCGGCGGGATGTTGGTGGCCATACCGACCGCGATGCCGCCGCCGCCGTTGACCAACAGGTTGGGGAACCGAGCCGGCACCACGAGCGGTTCGCGGTTGCGGCCGTCGTAGGTGTCGCCGAAGTCGACCGTGTCCTCGTCGATCTCGCCGAGCAACTCCATCGCGAGCGGTGAGAGGCGCGCCTCGGTGTAGCGCGCCGCGGCCGGCCGGTCGTTCGGTGAACCGAAATTCCCGTGGCCGTCGATCAACGGATAGCGCAGCGAGAAGTCCTGGGCCATGCGCGC
This sequence comes from uncultured Actinomycetes bacterium, assembly GCA_963839575.1. Classification (GTDB taxonomy): domain Bacteria; phylum Actinomycetota; class Acidimicrobiia; order IMCC26256; family PALSA-610; genus PALSA-610. The sequence goes on from CAWIVQ010000003.1 coordinate 1,687,120, forward strand.
GAGCGCGTCGTAGATCGACTGGTCGCCGTGCGGGTGGTACTTGCCCATCACTTCGCCGACCGCGTTGGCGCACTTGCGGTGCGGGCGGTCGGGCCGCATCCCCTCCGCGTACATGCCGTAGAGGATGCGGCGCTGCACGGGCTTCAACCCGTCGCGCGCGATCGGGCAACGCGCGCGCGGTGATGACCGACATCGCGTAGTCCAAGAAGGAGCGTTCCATCTCCTCTTGGATCTCGATGGGTTCGATGTTGCCGAGCGTCTGCGGTTCGTCAGGCATCTCTCGCGCTGCTCCGGATCAAATGTCGAGGAAGCGGACGTCTTTGGCGTTCGTCTGGATGAAGCCGCGCCGCGCCTCGACGTCCTCGCCCATGAGCGTCGAGAAGGTCTTGTCGGCGATGGCGTCGATCTCTTCGACCGAGACCTGCAACAGCGTGCGGGTAGCGGGGTTCATCGTCGTCTCGCCGAGCTCGTGCCAGTCCATCTCGCCGAGTCCCTTGAACCGGCTCACCTCGATCTTGCGGCCGGGATTCGCGGCCTCGAACTCGGCCAGGGCGGCCTCGTCCTTCAGATACGCGCGATCGTCCTTGCCGAGCTTGGCGCCGTACAACGGCGGCTGCGCGATGTACACGTGACCGCCGCTCACGATCTCGGGCAACTGCCGGTAGAAGAACGTGAGCAGCAACGTGCGGATGTGCGAACCGTCGACGTCGGCGTCGGTCATGATGATGATCTTGTGGTACCGGAGCTTCGAGAGATCGAACTCCTCGCCGATACCGGTGCCCGACGCGGAGATGAGCGCCTGGATCTCCTCGTTGCGGAACATCTTGTCGATGCGCGAGCGCTCGACGTTGAGGATCTTGCCGCGGATCGGCAGGATCGCCTGGAAGCGCGGGTCGCGCGCCTTCTTGGCGCTGCCGCCGGCGCTGTCACCCTCGACGATGAACAGCTCGGCCTCTTCCGCGTTGCGCGTCGAGCAGTCGGAGAGCTTGCCCGGCATGAGCGCGGACTCGAGCAGCGACTTCCGCCGGGTGAGGTCGCGCGCCTGGCGCGCGGCCATACGTGCGTGCGCGGCCTGCGTCGACTTGGTGACGATGGTCTTCGACTCGTTCGGGTGTTCCTCGAGCCATTCGGCGAGCTTCTCGTTCGTGGCCCGCTCGACGAACGACCGGATCTCGGTGTTCCCGAGCTTCGTCTTGGTCTGCCCCTCGAACTGCGGGTTGCGCAGCTTCACCGACACGATGGCGGTGAGACCTTCACGGATGTCTTCGCCGAGGAGGTTCTCGTCTTTTTCCTTGAGGATCCCCTTGGCGCGCGCGTACCGGTTCATCACGTTCGTGAGCGACTTCTTGAAGCCCTCTTCGTGCATGCCGCCTTCGGTGGTGGCGATGTTGTTCGCGAACGAGTGCAGGCCTTCGTAAAAGCCTGTGTTCCACTGCAGCGCGATCTCGACCTCACCGCTCTCGTAGGTGTCGCTGATGTCGATGACCGTCGAGAACAGCGGTTCCTTCGACGCGTTCAAGTAGGAGACGAAGTCGACGATTCCGCCGTCGAACTTGAAGATCTGCTCGGTCGGTTCTTCCGCGTCGCTCGTCGCGGAAGACGATCTCGAGACCCTTGTTGAGGAAGGCCATCTCCCGCAGCCGCTCGACCAACGTCTGCGCGCGGAACTCGACCTCTTCCATGATCGTGGGGTCGGGCCAGAACGTGATCGACGTGCCCGTCGCGTCGGAGTCGTCGACACGGACCAGGGGCGCGACGGGCTCTCCACCGTCGACGAACACCATCTGGAAACGCCCGCCGTCGCGCTGGATCTCCATCTCGAGGCGACGGGAGAGCGCGTTCACGACGGACACGCCGACGCCGTGCAGGCCGCCGGAGATCTTGTAGCCCTCGCCGCCGAACTTGCCGCCGGCATGGAGCATCGTGAGCACGATCTCCGCCGCGGACTTGTCGGGATACTCGGGGTGCGGATCGACCGGAATTCCCCGGCCGTTGTCGACCACCCGGCACCCGCCGCCGGGCAGCAACGTCACGTCGATGCGCGTCGCGAAGCCCGCGAGGGCTTCGTCGACGGAGTTGTCGACGACCTCGTAGACGAGGTGGTGCAAGCCCGAAGGACCGGTGGATCCGATGTACATGCCGGGGCGCTCGCGCACCGGCTGCAGGCCCTTCAGAATGGAGATGTCCTTGGCGCCGTACGCCACGCGTGCGATCCCTTCATGCAGCCCGTCATCGGCGTGCCGAAAACACCCCGGCCTGGCACACAAAAGCCCTGGTCACAGGGGGTGTTCTACGTGGCTTCAGTGTACCAGAAACAGACCGCTTCATCGGGTCTTTCCGGGGCCGGAAACGACCACCCTGATCGAGGTCACCGAACCCTCCCCGCACTGCTCGTTGACCCGGCCCAAGAGGTCGCTCGATCCGTAGCGGAGCTGCGTCGCCCACGCGGGTCCGTCGACCGCGATCGTGCACTCGCCGTCACGTACGGATCGCACGTGTGCGTGCTCCGCGATCACGGGCCCGACGATGTCGCGCCACCGCTCGACGATCGTCGAGACGACATCGGGAGCGGGAAGACCGATCTCGCGGCTGACCGCCGCGATCGCGTCGCGCAACGGCACGGGTTCGTCGGCGTTCACGGTCGGCGTTTCACGGTCGGGACATCACGAGGACGGTTCGATACGGCCGGCCCGTACGACCAGCGTTCGCTGCGCCACCACGTCGGGGGGCAGGTCTCCCGCGGTCGTGAGCAACGTCTGGCCGGGCGGCAGGTTGTGCACGAGCGCCGCGGCCCGCTGCGCATCGAGCTCGCTGAACACGTCGTCGAGCAACAACACCGGGGCCGCACCCGCGAGCTCGCGCACCACCATGTGCCCGGCCAGCCGGAGGGCCAAGGCCAGGGTTCGCTGTTCGCCTTGCGACGCCTGGTGCCGCGCGTCGAGACCGTCGATCGTCAGGTGCAACTCGTCGCGGTGCGGTCCGACCAGGGTGAGGCCGCGATCGATCTCCGCGCGGCGGCGCGACGCGAGCGCGGCCCGGAGCTGGTCCTCGACGACCTCGGCGTCGGCCACGGTCAAAGGACCCGGAGCCGCTTCACTCACGTACGTCGCCACCACCGGGCGCGCGTCGTGCGCCAACATCTCGTAGGCGTTCGCGACCGTCGGCACCAACCGATCGAGAAGCCGTAGGCGCCCACGCACCAGCTCGGCGCCCGCGTGAACGAGTTGCTCGTCGAACACGTCGAGGGTGAAGCGGGCGTCGTCGTCGCGCACGCCGCCGCGCAACAACGCGTTGCGCTGCTTCAGCACCCGCTCGAAGTCGGTACGTGCCGCGTCGTATCGCGCCGCGAGCATCGCGAGCAGCTCGTCGAGGTAGTCCCGGCGTTCGGCCGGCCCGCCTTTGACGAGGGTCAGGTCGTCGGGCGCGAAGACCGTGACCCGCAAGAGCCCGTGTAGGTCCCGGGCGCGGGTCACCGGCTGGCGGTTGCAGAGGATGCGATTGCGCCCCGCGACCCGGATCTCGGCCTCGAAGAGCTGCCGGCGATCGGCAGTGGTCACCTCGGCCCGCACGATTGCCTCCGTGGCACCCGAGCGCACGAGCATTGCGTCGGTCACCCGCCGGAACGACCGGGCCCGTGCGACCCAACCGATCGCTTCCAACACGCTGGTCTTCCCCTGACCGTTCGCGCCCTGGAGCACGGTCAGCCCCGAGGCGAGCTCGACGTCGGTCTCGGCCAAGCCACGGAAGTCGGTCAGCCAAAGCCGCCCGACGCTGGTCGCGGGCCCGGCGTCGGCCGTCACCAGCACGACTGCGACTCCCTCAGCCTCAGGACGTGCGCACGGGCATGAGCAGGTAGAGGAAGTCGTCGCCGCCCGCCGCCCGCAAGGTGGCCGGCTTGAGGGGATCGATGGTGTCGAGCGCGACCTCGTCCGAGTCGATCGCCTCGACACCGTCACGCATGAACACCGGGTTGAACGCGACGGTCAGCTCGGTTCCTTCGAACTTGGCGTCGAGCGACTCCTGCGCGTTGCCGACATCTTGGGCCGACATTGCCAATTCGAGACCGTCGGCGCTCATCGAGAGTCTCACCGCCGCGTTGTCGCGGTTCTGGCCGACGATCTGGACCCGGTCGAGCGCGTCCAGCAACGCCTCGCGGCCGACGGTCAGGCGGTTCGGGTAACCGCTCGGGATGAGCTGCTCGTAGTTGGGGAAATCGCCTTCGATGAGACGCGCCGTGACCTCGGCCCGCGACGTGCGGAACACCACGTCGCGCTCGCGCAGCACGACTTCGATCTCACCGTCGCCGGCGAGACGCTGTACCTCCGAAAGGCCCTTGGCCGCCACGAGTACCCGCTGACCCTCCTCGAGCATGCTGACGCCCTTCAGGTCACGGACCGCCAAGCGGTACGAGTCGGTCGCGACCAGGCGCAGCCCACCGCCGTGGGCCGTCATCAGCACTCCCGTCAGGATCGGGCGCAGATCGTCTTTGGACGCGGCCCGGACCACTTGCCGCAACGCGGCCGCGAACGCGGTGGAGTCGACCTTGACCCCCGCACCCTCGCTCGAGGCGAGGCGCGGGTAGTCCTCGGCCGGCTTGAGCCGCAGTGACGTCGAGAACCGGCCCGCAGTGATGACCGCCTCGTCACCCGTCACGGCAACCGTGACCGGTCCCGGCTCGAGCTTGCGAACGATCTCTCCGAGCAACTTCGGGACGACGGCGACGCCCGGTTCTTCGACCTCCGCCGGGACCTGCACGCGGTTGGTGATCTCGAGGTCGGAACCAATCAGCTCCAACCCGTCGGCGGTGGCCGAGATCCGGAGATCCTGGAGGACGGGCAGGGCGCCGCTTCGACTCGCCACCGTCCGCTGCGCGGTCGCGACGGCATCCGCAAGGGTGTCTCGCTCGCACCGGAACTTCACACGGTCCTCCTTGATGCTTTTGAATCTGAATTCTTGGTCTTAGTAGTAGTAGGGCCTGTGGATTGTGGACAACCACGCGTCGCCGCCGGTGGATGCACGAACGCGCGCCCACCGCGTCGTCCACAGATATGCACAGGCTGAACCCGGAGCAGCTCGCTACGTCGGTGTTCTCCCCTGGCTCGTAGCCCTTGTCCGCACCCTCGTGCCGTCTCGTCCACAGAGTTATCCACTCGCACCGTGCTTGATGCGGTTGATCAGGTCATTCACCTGTTCGAATACCACGCGCTTTTCGGCCATCTGGCCGCGGATCTTCTCGCACGCATGCATCACCGTGGTGTGGTCACGCCCGCCGAACTCCTCGGCGATCTTGGGATAGCTGTAGTCGGTGAGCTCCCGGAACACGTACATCCCGATCTGGCGGGCGGTCACGAGGGGCCGGCGCCGGCTCTTGCCGCACAGGTCGTCGATCGTCCAGCCGAACATCTTGGCGGTCGTCTCCAAGATGAGTTGCGGCGTGATCACCCGGGGACTCCGGGCCGGGAGCAGGTCGGAGAGGATCTCCTTGGCGACGTCCTCGCTCAGGGGGACCCGGTGCAAGCTGGAATAGGCGGCGACCCGGATCAGGGAGCCCTCGAGCTCACGGACGTTGTCGACGACGTTGTCGGCGATGAACGCCAAGACCCCGTCGGGGATGCCGTCGAGGTGCTCCGCCTCGGCTTTCTTGCGCAAGATGGCGAGGCGGGTCTCGAACTCGGGGGGCTGGATGTCGGTGATCAGGCCCCATTCGAAGCGGCTGCGGAGGCGGTCTTCGATCGTGGCGATCGACTTCGGCGGCCGGTCCGAGGAGATCACGATCTGGCTGCCCCGGCCGTGCAGATCGTTGAACGTGTAGAAGAACTCCTCTTGGAGTTGCTCGGTGCGCTCCAGGAACTGGATGTCGTCGACGAGCAAGCACGTCGACCTCGCGGTAGCGCCGTTTGAACGCAGGCATGCCCTTCGAGCGCATTGCGTCGACGAACTCGTTCATCATGGTCTCGGTGGAGACGTAACGGATGCGCTTGCTCGAAAAGAGCTCGCGCACGTGGTGGCCGATCGCGTGCAGAAGGTGGGTCTTGCCCAGTCCGGCGGGCCCGTAGATGAAGAGCGGGTTGTACGACCGGGCCGGGCTTTCGGCGACGCTCAGCGCCGCGGCGTGTGCGAAGCGGTTGGAGGCGCCGATCACGAACTGGTCGAAGGTGTATCGGGGATTCAGCTGGGTGCTGGGCCAGGCGTTGGCGGGTGCCACATCGGGCTCCGCCGGTCGGGAGCGTTCCACGACGACATCGACGGGGACGTCGGGCGGGGTCTCGAGGGCATCGTCGGCGTCGGCCCGGGGCGCCGTGTCGACCATCAGCTCGATCGTGTGCGGAACGCCGGTGAAGGCCTGTACGGCGTCGGCGAGCAGCCCGATGTAGCTCGTGCGGATCCGATCGACGGCCACCGAGCTCGGAACACCGAGCATCAACGTCTCGTCGGTGCAGTCGAAGGCGTGGACGCCCTGGAACCAGGTGTTCCAGGTGGCCTCGGAAAGCTGAGCCCGAACCGCTGCCGCGACCTTTGCCCAAAGGTCGTCTGCCGCTGGAGTGCCCATGTCGACTCCCCGATTGTCCACAGCTATGTCCACACGTGTGGAGAAGCCACCGGCCGCCTCGCGGTCGGGGCCACTCCTGGGCCAGGTTGGTTGCGTCGCCTTTGTCTACCGGGCTTGCGGCGGCGCGGCCACGGGGAACCAACCCCGACGATCCAGGGCCTAGCGGTCCGCCGGGGGAGCGCACGCTACCGCCCAGAGCCGGAGTGTGCCAACAAGTCGCACAGAACCCCTTTGTCCGATGCGCGGCGTGCCGTGGTCCCGGTGAGGTGCCTGCGAGTGGCGTGGATTGCTGATGTTCGTGATCTGCCCGTACACTCACTCATCCACTTGTGCGCGCGTGCACATGCAACATGCCGCGCGCCCGCCCCGGGGCCCCACCTCGGCCCGGGCGTTCGAGGAGGCCATGGGTGAAACGGACATACCAGCCGAACAACCGGAAGCGGAAGAAGAAGCACGGATTCCGCCTCCGGATGCGCAATCGAGCGGGACGCGCGGTGATCCGTCGCCGGCGCACCAAGGGCCGCTCCAAGCTGTCCGCCTGATCTGGCGCGTCCGTGGTCGAGCATCGTTCCAAGCCCTGGCGCGTGGCCGTCGTCGACGCGCCGGGAATCTCGAAGTGAGGACCGCGGTGATCGGACAGGCAGTCGATCCGCCACGCGTAGCGTTCTCGGTCGGCCGGCCGGTGGGAAACGCGGTCACGCGCAACCGGGTTCGTCGCCAACTGCGCGCCGCGATGCGTGAATACGCGGCGAGTTTGCAGCCGGGTTCGGGGTATCTCGTCCGGGCGACTCCCGATGCGGCGCGCGACGTCGTACGACGACCTCTCCGCCACGCTTGGCGCGATCTTGACGCAACTTTCCGGTCAGAAGTCGTGAATCAGTCACGTACCGCGCGATTTCTGCTCGGCGGCATCAACATCTACCAACAGTTGAGCGCGCACCGTCCGTCACCGTGCCGCTTCATACCGTCGTGCTCGCAGTATGCAAGTGAAGCGGTCGCCACGCACGGCGCGATGCGGGGTTCGTGGATGTCGATGCGTCGACTGAGTCGCTGCCACCCGCTCGGCGGGCGTGGGTTCGACCCGGTCCCGCCCAGTGCCGGCACCGACGTCGGAGGTCACGCGTGCTAGCCGGAAGTTTCCTGGATCCGCTCTACCGGATCGTCGGGTGGTTGCTCGCGCTCCTCTACTACCCCACCCACAGTCTCGGTCTCGCCATCATTCTCCTGACGCTGATCGTGATGTGCGTCCAGTTCCCGCTGATCGCGAAACAGACGCGATCGATGATCCTGATGCAGCGGGTGCAGCCGGAGATCAAGAAGATCCAGCAGAAGTACAAGGACGACCGCGCGAAGCAAAACGAAGAGCTCCTGAAGTACTACCAGGAGAACAAGATCAATCCGCTGGCGGGCTGTCTTCCGCTGTTGCTCATCCTCCCGATCGGTATCGCGGTGCTCGACACCTTCCGGCGTCCGGGAATCCAGTACCACATCCCGCGGTCGGGAACGCTCTCCAAGCTCTACGTCGATATCTGCAAGAACACCCAGATCAGCCCGAAGGACTGCGGCACCGCGATCAAGACCCACGCGCCGAGCACGCTGCACTTCCTCGGTCTGCACCTCAACTTGTCCGCGGCCAGTGCGATACCCGACGGGGTAGTGACGGCGGCGCCCTACTTCGTGTTGCTCGCGCTCGTCATCTTCACCGGTTGGTACCAGGTCCGTCAGACCCAGGCCCGCCAGGCGAAGTCGGGCGGAACAGCACCCAACGCCCAGATGCAGGCCGTGACGAAGGTCATGCCGGTCTTCTTCGGGGTGATCTCGTACGGCTTCAACTCGGCGACCACGATCTACTTCGTGGTCTCGAACATCTGGCGAATAGGCCAACAGCACTTCGTCTTGAACAAGATGTACGAGGAGGAGCACGGCGGAGCGAAGTCGTCGAGCCCGCCGGCGATCGGCCGAGACGTGGGCGAGACGAATCCGACCGGTGCCGCGGATTCTCCCAACGGGGCGGCCGGACCGTCCCCGAACGCGGCGCGCCGCAAGAAGAAGAAACGGAAGCGCTGATCGTATGGACTGGATCGAGGTCACGGCCCGAACCGTCGACGATGCCAAGGAGCTCGCACTCGATCGACTCGGTGTCGTCGAAGACGAGCTCGAATACGAGGTCGTCGACGAAGCCCGCAAGGGCTTGTTCGGCATTGCGCGCAGTGACGCCCGGATCCGCGCCCGGGTCAAGCCCATCTCACGCGAGAAGCCGTCGGATCGCAAGCGGCGGGGCCGTCGTCCGAACGAGCGCTCGTCCCGGGGCGGTCAGGGCGGAGGCCGGGGCGGAGGCCAGCGTGGCGGGCGTTCCGGTGGCCGATCGACGGAGCGCACGACAGATCGCGGGTCTCGACCCGAACCGGCTTCGGCTGGTTCGGAGGCCGAGAACGAAGCGCCGACGAATACGCAGCCGTCGCCGGCGAGGGCACCCGGCCAAGGCGGCGCCCGTCGCCGTCGAGGTGGGCGTGGCCGGGGAGGCGGAGGCGGCACACGCCCCACGTCCTCCAACGAACGGGCTGTGGAAACCGAAGAGCACGCCGATGCGGAGGTCGATGTGGAAACGGTGCCGGTAGCTGAGCAGGCGGACCATGCGTCCAAGTTCACCGACGAGCTCGTCCGGACGATGGGCTTTTCCGCCTCGGTCCGCACGGAGATCGACGGCGATGACGTGACCGTGCACATCGAGGGCGACGGCCTCGGCCCATTGGTCGGTCCCCGTGGGGTCACGATCCAGGCCCTCGAGGAGGTCGTGCGTGCGGTCGTGCAACACCACGCCGGCGGGCACAGTGCGTGGGTCCACGTCGATGTGTCCGGCTACCGGGAGCGCCGGCGTCAGGCGCTGGCCGAGTTCGCCCGCCAGGTCGCGGACGAGGTGAAGTCGACGGGCGAGGAACGCGCGATGGAGCCGATGGGCGCAGGCGACCGTAAGGTCGTGCACGACGTCATCGCCGAAATCGACGGGGTCGACACGACCTCCGAGGGCGAAGATCCTCGCCGCCGGGTGGTCGTCTTTCCCGCGTGATCCCGGCGGTTGGCGCGCTCACGAGGGCGCAACCGTCAAGATGGGTCCATGCATCCCGGGGCTGAAGGCCTGCACGAGGTCTTGGAGAGAGCGCGTGCCGCGGGCTTCCTCGGTCCCGGGCCGGTCGGCCCCCATATACGCCATGCCGAGGGGTTTGCCGCGACGGCGGAGGCCGACCTCGGTCATATTCCGCCCGCATTTGCCGACCTCGGCACCGGGGGCGGGGTCCCGGGCCTGATCCTCGCCGTCCGGTGGATCACGGCACGAGGGGTGTTCGTCGAGAGTGGCCGGCGGCGGAGTGCCTGGTTGCGCGAGGCCGTGGCGGCGCTCGACCTCGAGGGGCGGATCGAGGTGCGGGCGGAACGGGCGGAGATCGCCGGGCGATCCGCTCACGAGCGCGAGCGCTACGACCTGGTGACGGCCCGGAGCTTCGCGGGACCGGCGGTGACGGCCGAGATCGCGGCCGGTCTGGTGGCGGTCGGGGGGATCCTGGTCGTGAGCGAGCCGCCCCTCCCAGACCCCGGCCGCTGGCCGGCGGAACAACTCCTCGGCCTGGGCTTCGAGGCGCCGGAACCGCGGGAGTACGGCGGGGCACACTTCGTCGTCGTTCGCAAGGGCTCGGCGACGCCGGACCGGTTTCCCCGCGCGGTTGGGCGGCCGGCCAAGAGGCCGCTCTGGTGATGTTTCACGTGAAACATCACGGGAGACCTGTTGTATCGCCGCGGGGCAGTAGTACGATGCGCCGCCTCGCACTGTGTACCGCGCGAGCCTCGAACGGCCGCGGACACGGTTGCGGTGGGGCTATGCGACCGATTACGTCCCGTTGGGAGGCGAGGAATGGCATCTGACGACGCGCTCGCCCCGGGTCGCCGGCGCTGGTTCGGAGGACGGGGATCCACGGGCGGAACCCCAACGCAGGAGCACGACAGCGATAGGGCACCCGCCGAGACGGCGAGCGAGGAAGTGGCCGTGCAGACCGATGACCAGACGAGCACCGAAACTACGAACGTCGAGACCGGCGACGACATCCGGATCGTGGACTCGGCCGAAGCGGCGCCGCCCGCCGAAGCCGGGATTGCGGTTCCGGCGCCACCCGCCGAAGCGTTGGCGGCCTTGCGGGCCCGGGGCGGCGAGCAGGGCGACGCCGCAGGTAGAGCTCCCGCTCGTGATCTCGATCGCGAACCAAAAGGGCGGCGTCGGCAAGACCACTACGGCGGTCAACCTCGGGGCGGCATTGGCCGAGCTCGACTACCGGGTCCTCGTGATCGACTTGGATCCTCAGGGCAATGCCACCACCGGGATGGGGATCAGTCACCGCAATGTGGAGGGCTCGATCTACGACGTCATCATGAACGACGCCCCGATCGACGACTGTACGGAAGCCACCACGGTGAAGAACCTCTTCGTCGTGCCGGCCACGATCGACCTGGCCGGTGCCGAGATCGAGCTCGTACCCGCGTTCTCTCGGGAGTTGAAGCTGCGCCGGGCGCTCGCGCAGATCGCCGGTTCCTACGATTTCACCCTCATCGACTGCCCGCCCTCGCTCGGTCTGTTGACCGTCAACGGTCTCGCGGCTTCCGACGATGTCATCGTGCCGATCCAGTGCGAGTACTACGCACTGGAAGGCCTTGGGCAACTCCTTCGCAATGTCGCGCTCGTCAAGTCGAACCTGAATCCGGCGCTCGACGTCCGTGGGATCGTGCTCACGATGTACGACGCGCGCACAAAGTTGGCCGAGCAGGTCGAACGGGAGGTCCGGGCGCACTTCGGCTCCAAGGTCTACCGAACGGTGGTGCCGCGGACCGTGCGCATCTCCGAAGCCCCCTCGTTCGGGCAGCCGGTGACCGTATTCGACTCGACCTCGCGGGGTGCTCTGGCATATCGCGAGCTGGCCAAGGAGGTGAGCCGTGGCGCGACCCGGCGGGCTGGGTAGAGGCCTCGGTGCGCTGATCCCGACCGGAACGGTCGCGGAGCAGGCCGGTGGCCTGGCTGACATTCCGACTGCGGAGATCCGGCCGAACCCGCAACAACCGCGCCAGTATTTCGACGAGGAGGCGCTCGCGACGTTGGCCGACTCGATCCGAGAGGTCGGCATCCTTCAGCCCGTGCTGGTGCGGGCGGGCGAGGGGGGCGGCTACGAGTTGATCGCGGGCGAGCGTCGGTGGCGCGCGGCGCGTCGGGTCGGCTTGCAGACGGTGCCCGCGATGGTGCGCGTCGCCGACGATGCCGCCATGCTCCAGCACGCGATCGTCGAGAACATCCAACGCGAGGAGTTGAACCCGCTGGAGGAAGCCGCTGCGTATCAACAACTCATCGAGGATTTCTCGCTGACGCACGACGACGTCGCGACGCGCGTCGGGAAGAGCCGGGCGACGATCACGAACACGTTGCGGCTGCTGCAACTGCCGCCGTCGATCCAGCGCTGCTTGAAGGACGGCACGATTCGGATGGGTCATGCCCGGGCCTTACTCGGGACTCCCGACCGGGCGTTCCAAGAACAGCTCGCCAAGCGAATCGTTGCCGAGGACCTCTCGGTGCGCCAGGTCGAAGAGGCAATCCGCGGACGCCAGGAATCTCCGGCGGCCAAGCCCGAGGTCGCGGCGGCGGCGTCGGATCCCGGGGGGCGCCTGCGCCCGCCCGGCCTGCTCGAACTCGAGGAGCTGCTCGGTGACTACCTCGAGACCCGGGTCAAGATCTCGATGGGCGCGCGCCGTGGGCGCGTGCAGATCGAGTTCGCAGATCTGGAAGACCTCGAGCGCATCTACCGGGCCATGAGCCAGGGCCCGGCCCGGGTCGAGAGCTAGGACTCCCGGTCGGAGGGTTCCTCGACCCCTCGACGCAGACCCTCGACCAGCACCCGGGTCATGTGGGGGAGCTGGACCGTGAGCATGGCGCGAGCGGCGTCTTCGTCGCGACCGACGAGCTCGCAGACCACCGCCGTCATGCGAGTGTCGCGCAAGAAGCGATAGGTGCGCCCGGCCGGCTCGTCGACTTCGGTGACGACCGTCCGCAGCGACTCCGTCAGCCGCTGCGCGAGGCAGAGCCCGCTCTCCGAGCGAAAGTTCCGGTTGGCGAAGTAGGCACATCGCACGCCCGGGTCGCCGCTGTTGGTCAGCGCGACGAACACATCGGCCCGGAATTGGTTCGCCTGCGCCGTCAACACGCTCGGGTCGGCGCCGGAAACATCGAGTGCGACCGCGCAGCCGAGCGTTCCCATGGCCCGGCGGACCGAGTCGGCCAGCGCGCTCATACCGGGCTCGGCGACGAGGAAGACGCGCAACCCGTCGAGGCGGCGGCGCGCTCGGTGCAGGGTCTCGCGCTCGCGGACGCTGGCGACCGAACCCGCGGCGAGGCCGCTCACACGCGCGATTGCCGCCAAGGTCGAGGGTCCGCACACGCCGTCGGACGTCGTGCCGGCGTTGCGCTGGAACTGACGCAGCGCGTGTTCGGTCTCGGGCCCGAGGATGCCGTCTTCGCGACCCGCGTCGAAGCCCAGCGCGTTCATCCGACGCTGCAGTTCGGCGACGTCGTCGCCGCGCAGCATCGGGGCGCTCAGATAGAGCAGGCGATCTCCGAGCCGAAAGCCGCTCTCGATGAGGGCGCCCCACGTCTCGGGCCCGCAGATGCCGTCGACGCGCAGTCCGCGCTCCTTTTGGAAGTCGCGAACCGAAGCCTCGACGGTGTCGTCGAAGAGATCCACCGCGACGCAGCTCGCGCCCGCGGCCGCCAGCCGCGCACTGAGGTCGCGAACCGCAGGGCCACTGTCGCCCCGCCGGAGCACCACCGCGTCGGTCAATCGATGAACTCGGAGAGCTCCTCGAGCAGCTGGGGCTTGCCCTTGGCGCCCACGAGGCGCTTTTTCACCTCGCCGTCGGCGATGACCAAGAGCGTCGGGATGCTCATGACCTCGAAGCGTCGCGCGATGTTCGGGTTGTCGTCGACGTTGAGCTTCGCGATCTGGATGCGGCCGGCGTGCTCTTTGGCAATGTCTTCCAGTACCGGCGAGATCATCTTGCAGGGCCCGCACCACTCGGCCCAGAAATCGACCAGGATGGGAGTCTCCGCCGCGCCGACGCTCTCGTCGAAGGTCGCGTCGGTCAACGTCACAATTCCGTCAGACACAGGGATACCTTTCTCTACTCGACAGCCGTGGACACGTCGTCGAGGGTTTCGAGGTAGCGCTCGGTCTCGAGCGCCGCCATACATCCGGAACCGGCCGCCGTGATCGCTTGGCGGAAGATGTGGTCTTGTACGTCACCGGCCGCGTAGACGCCGGCAACCGATGTTGCCGTGGACCCGGGCCGGGTCACGATGTAACCGCCGTCGTCGAGCTCGATCTGGCCGCGAAAGAGGCTGGTGTTCGGCTCGTGGCCGATAGCGACGAACACACCCGTGACCGGGAGGTCGTCTTCGGCGCCGGTCTCGGTGTCGCGCAACGTCAACGCCTCCACCCGGCCGTCACCCTTCACGTCGACGACGGCGCTGTTCCAGCGGAAATCGATCTTCGGGTTGGAAAACGCCCGGTCCTGCATGATCTTCGACGCCCGCAGCTCCTTGCGCCGGTGCACGAGGGTGACCTTGTCGGCAAAGCGCGTGAGGAAGTTGGCCTCCTCCAACGCGGAGTCGCCGCCGCCGATGACGGCGATGTCGTGACCGCGGAAGAAGAAGCCGTCGCACGTTGCACACGTCGAGACGCCGTGACCCAGCAGCGCGTGCTCGTTCGCCAGGCCCAGCATGCGCGCCTGCGCGCCGGTCGAGATGATGACCGTCTTCGCGAACTCGTCCTTGTTACCGACCCGCACCCGCAGCGGTGACACCGAGAAGTCGACCTCGTCGACGTCGGCGGTGAGGAACTCGGCGCCGAAACGCTCGGCCTGCTCGCGGAACTTGGCCATGAGGTCGGGACCGACGATGCCTTCGGGAAAGCCCGGGAAGTTTTCGACGTCGGTGGTCAACATCAGCTGCCCACCCGCCTGCAGCCCCTCGATGACCAAAGGCTTCAAGTTGGCGCGAGCGGTATAGATCGCGGCGGTGAGACCCGCCGGTCCGGATCCGATGATGATGACGTCCCGCGCGTTCATGAGTGTCGTTTCCGTTCGTGGCGGCAGATGGGATCAGCTTGTGCGCTTGGTCCAGCAGAACGCCCCGGCGAGCACGAAGATTCCGCCGAGCGTGATCCAAGCGGCCCAGGTGTAGCCCTGCTCCAACAGCACCAGAGCGCGAAACGCGCCGATCGTCAACAAGATCACTGCCGGCAGGGCGACGAGCGCCGCCAGCAGGCCGTATACGACGCCCCGGGTGATCGCCCGGGCGGGCTCCACCGTGCGATCCCGCACGAGCCCGACGGTGCGCTCGATCAAGTCGGTCGCTTCGGTGGTCCAGTCGCTCACTCGAGTCCTTGCCTCGTCCCGGCTGCGCAGCGTACATGCCGTGACTACGGGCGGCCCGGGCCCGGTCAGCGCAGCATCTGCAGGTTCAACAGCTTGCAGTTCATGTCCTCGACCACCACAGTGTGCTCGCCCCGGCCCGCGAAGACGAGTACGACGACGGGCCGGCCCCGAAGCGTCGCGGTCGCCCGCAGCACGGGTTCGCTGCCGCCGGGGATCTCGGGAGGCGCGGTACACGTGGCCGTTCCCACGTTGAGGCTGTCACTGGATGCGGTCGCCTTCGGCGCCGTCAGCTGCTGCTTCGCCTTGGCGGTATCGGCGGCGTCACGGAGTTGCGCTTGGGGCACGGTGGCCGGCTGCGCCGGCGTCGAGGCCGTCGCGCTCGGGGCGAACTCGTTCGCCGGGCCGTTGCGCGTCGTGGCGCTGCCGGTCGTGGCGCCGTGGGGGATCGACGCGGCCTCGGCGGCGAGCGCGAGCCCGTGCACGTCGTCGAAGGGGCCGAGCGCGGCGGACGGCCGCCGGTGTTCCGTGCGAACTCGGCGTGAGCGCCGCCGCGGCGGGTTGCGGCGGGCGAGCCGAGGCCGTGGAGGCGGAGTGCCCTGCGTTCAGTGCTGCGGCGCCGGCCACGACTGCGACGGCGGCTGCGGCGATGCCGCTCGCGCTCACGAGCAGTCGCCGGCGCCGGCGGCGATCGGCGGCACGCATCGCGTTGGCTTCGTCGACGACCCGCACGGCTTTGGCCCGCAACCGCCCGGCGAGCAGGTCCTCGATCTCGGGGGTTACGCCGAGGAGGTCGCGCGCGGCACCGAGCGCGACGCGGCGAGCGTCGACGTTCGGCGTCGCGCCGAGCCGGGCTGTGGCCTCGTCGACGCTCAGTCCGAGGTCGCGCGCGGCCGCGGCGAGCTCGCCGTCGAGCTCGGCGGAGAGGAGCTCGTCGAGCGTTTCGGGTTCCAGGGGTTCGGGTTCGAAGGGAGCGGGGTGTTCGTTCATGGTCTCTCGGGGTGTTGGCTCAAGGAGTTGGATGTTCCGACGGGGCTTCCCGGTTCCCGAGAAGGTCGGCGAGCGCGGCGCGGCCGCGCGAGATGCGGGAGCGGACCGTCCCCGCGGGGATGCCGAGCACCTCCGCGATCTCGGCGTAGTCCATGCCGACCAAGTCGCGCAGCGCGACCGCGGCTCGATACTCGGGCGTCAGGGCCGAGAGCGCGGCGTCGACGTCGAGACGGTCCGCGACCGCGGATTCGGTTCCGGCGCCGTGGTTGCGCCCGGTCTCGGGCAGGTTCTCGGTGGGCACCGGCCGGCGGCCGCGCCGGCGCGACTCGTCGAGGGCTGCGTTCGTGGCGACGCGGTATGCCCACGTCGAGAACTTGGCCCGGCCGTCGAACGAGCCGATCTTGCGCGCGATGGCCAAGAGCGCCTCTTGGGTGGCATCGAGCGCGTCGTCGGGGTTCCCGAGGATTCGTCGGCACACGCCGTGCACGAGCGCGGTGTGGTCGCGGAGCAACGCGTCGAGCGCGCTGCTGTCACCGTCGGCCGCGCGCCGAGCCCGAACCTCGTCGTCGTCTCGCACCGACGATGTTCACTCCTGCCGATCGATCCAGGCGATTCCCATGACGCGGGGTCCGGTGTGCACGCCGATGACGGGGCCGATCGAACCGACGATGACCTCGGCGCCGGGCACCGCGGGTTCGAGCATCGCGAGGAACTCGTCGATGTCGGGCGCGTCGGCGTGCAGGACGCTGATGATCTCGACCTTCCCGGCGGGGATCTGGTCGACGAGGAAACGCAGGGCCTTGGAGCGGGTACGGACTCGTCCCGCCGATTCGACGGCGCCATCGAGCACGCTGATGATGGGCTTGATCGAGAGCATCGAGCCGACCATGGCCTGGGCCCCGCCGATGCGCCCGCCTTTGCGCAGGTATTCCAGCGTGTCGAGCGCCACGAACACATGACTGCGCTCGACGCGGGCCCGCACCTCGCTGACGATCTCCGCGAGCGAGGCGCCGTCGCGGGCGCGGCGCGCGGCGTGGAGGACGAGATTGCCGATACCCATCGACGCGCTGCGCGAATCGATGATCTCGATCGGCGTGGCGCCGTCGAGAGCTTTGGCCGCGACCTGCGCCGACTGCATCGTCGCCGACAGCCGCGCCGACAAGTTGATGCAGACGATGCCGTCGGCGCCGCTGTCGCCCAGCCGGCGGAACGTCTCCTCGAACGCACCGACCGAAGGCGCCGACGTCTCGGGCAGGACGGGCGACGCCGTGAGCTCGCGCCAAAAGGCGTCGACGCTGAGCTCCTTGCGGTCGACGTACTCACGTTCACCGAAGCGGATGGTGAGCGGTACCACCTCGATGTCGAGCTCGGCGCAGATCGGCTCCGGGAGATCGCACGCGCTGTCGGTCACGATGCGAACTGGCATGCGCCCTCCTCGGGGTCGTCTGATGCTGTACGGCGGTGGGTTTCGCGGGCGCTGGGGGCTGTTCGGACGAGACGGGCCCCGGGTTTCGATTCCCGGGCTCGCCCCATGGTTACACGCCCGGTGGGGTCGCGCCGCGTCGGCGCACGAGACCGGCGAGCGCTGAGAGCTCGTCGGAGCGCATGAGTACCAGCGCGCCGACGTATACGAGCGTGCCGGCGCCACCCGCGAGAGCCGTTGCCAGCAACGCCGGGCCCGGTGACGAATGCCCGATCGCGCCGGCGACGGGCGCGGCGACGGCAGCGAGGGCGGCCCCCGCCGCGAGGGCGCGCAGCGTCGAGCGGACAGCCGTCGTGTCGGGTACGCCGCCGATGCGACGGCGCAGCACGACGAGCGCGGCGATTGCGGCGACGAAATACGCCCCACTCCACGCGAGCGCGAGCCCTTGGACCCCGAAGCGGGGGAAAAGCGCGAGCGCCAGCACCACGTTGAGACCGTTCTCGAAGGCATTGAGCAAGAACGGCGTGCGGGTGTCCTGCAGCGCGTAGAACGCGCGCATGACGTAGAGGTATACGGAGAAGGGGACGAGGCTGATCGCGAACGCCTGGAGCGTGTCGGCGGTTACGACCGCGTCGTGCGCGGTGAACTCATGACGCACGATCACACCGAGCATCGGCTGCGCGAGGACTGCGAAGAGCAGCGATGCCGGGAGCACCAGCACCACGATGTAGCGCAGGCCGAGCCCGAACTCGCGCTGCATGCCGGCGTCGTCACCGGCGCGGGCGCGACGCGCGAGGTTCGGCGTCATCGTCGTCATGATCGACACCGCGAGGAGGCCGTGCGGCACGACGTAGAAGGTGAACGCGTAGACGTAGGCCGAGACGTTTCCGGTCGAGCTGTTGGCCAGGACCAGCACGAACAACTGCGCGAGCTGGTTGGTGACGACGTATCCCGCTGTCCATCCGGACAGCCGCAGGATTCGCCGGATGGCGGGGTCGCGCCAGGCGAGGAGGAAGCGGAGCCGCACGCCGGCGCGGATCACGGCCGGTACGAGCACCACGGCCATGGCGACGATGCCCGCCGTGGTCCCGAGGCCGAGGAGCAACAGGAGTCCGAGGTCGTTGCGGACCCGCGCGACGTCGGTGATCGCGCTGTGGCGCCCCGACGTTCGGACGACGAAGATCGCGAGCGCGGCGATCACGACGACGTTGTTGAGCACCGGCGCGAACGCGGCGGCGACGAAGCGATGCCGAGCGTTCAAGAGCGCGCTGGCGAGCGTGGTGAACCCGTAGAAGACCATTTGCGGGACGAAACACAGGATCAGGATGGTCAAGACATGCAACTGCGCGGCGCGGTCGGGTCCGTGTTCGCGCAGCACGAAGAGCCGGGCGAGCAGCGGCGACGACAGCATGACGAGCGCGGTGAATGCCGTGAGCGTCGTCATCGTCACGGTGAAGACGGCCGACGTGGAACGATCCTCGCGGCGTTCGAGCAGATCTACGAAGACCGGAACCAGTGTCGCGGCGAGCACGCCCCCGACGAGCAGCTCGTAGACGATGTTCGGCGTGAGGTTCGCGAGGTTGTACGTGTCGGACAGCGATGCCTTGCCGATCGCCGCCGCGAGCACGACGACGCGCAGCAGGCCGGTCAGGCGCGAAAGCAGTGTCCCCGCGGCGACCGCCGCGCTCGAGCGGGCCAATCCCGCCCGCCCGTCTGCGTGTTGGCGCCCCGGGTCCGCGCCCTGGTCGTCGACCTCGGTGCTCACGACGTGGGGACGGGCGCGGGAGTGTTGACGCGCCGGCGGTTCTTGCGGGTGCGCCGGAAGTGGTTCGCCCACCAACCGGCGAGGAAGACGAGCGCGGCCACCGTCAACCCGACCGCCCATCCGCCGAAGACCGCGGAGCGGACCGTGACCAGCACCGGAGGACCGAACGCGAGGCTGCCGTTCGGCGAAGTGACGCTGATGGTCATCGGGAAGGTCCCCGACGCGCGCGCTTCGACGTTGAATCGAATCGTGTTGCTACCGGGCTTGAGCGTCACGTACTGGTCGGCGCCGTTGGGAAACCGCAGCTTCGCGCTGTCGAGATGCACCCGAACCTTCACGTCTCGCTCAGGCTTGAGGTTGTTCTCGAAGGTGAGCGGAACGGCGGCATTCCGCGACGTGAGCGTGATGCGCTTCTCGTCGGCGGTGACGCCCGCGGTGAAGGCGCGCACCGCCGCGTCGATCTGCGCGAGCTCGGCGTGCGCGCGCTCGGCCGGGATGCTCGTGGAGAGCATGGTGAGGAGCGTGAGACTTCCCTTGACGACCACCGGGTCTTGCGATCCGACCACGTCGGCGTAGGCCGACAACTCGGTCGCGGTCGTGACGTACTCCGTCGGGTCGACCGGTGTCGGCGGGGGGACGGCGGAGACGAGGCGGCGTTGCACGTTGGTGCCGAGCGCCTGTTCGTTCGAGACGGTCGCGAACATGTCGTCGAGCGTTGCCGGTTGGACCAGCGGGAGCGATCGCAAAGCGCTGACGACGGTGGTGATGGTTGGCAGGTCGGGATTCCAACGCGCCGACGGTGCGATCACGATCCCTCGGGCGATCGACGGCGTCTCGTAGGCAACCTCTGCGAGCGCGGCGACGACGCGCTCCGCACGCAGTGTGCTCGGCTCCGGCCCGTTGAACAGCGTCTCGATGAACGGCGCGGTCGCGACGCCGCGTGACTCGCCGCCGGTGGTGTCGAGCACGAAGGCCTGCGCGGGCGAGAACTGATGGTTCACGGGGATCAGCGCCTGCTCGCGCACCGCGATCCGGTCGATCAGCATGTCGCGCAGGTCGTTCACGACCGCGTCGCTCGTCGGCGCCGGGTCGACGAACGCGGATTGGGCGGTCGCAGCCGGGTTCACGCCGAGGGCCGATTGCAGGGCCGCGGCGCCCTTCGCGTATTCCGCGGGCAGGTAGTGGCCGAGGCCGGCCCCTTCGAGCGCGGCAACGTCGATGGGCACGTACGTGGTCGGCAGGACCTCCGTCGTCGCGGCGTTCGCCGCCGCGCGCACGGACTTGAACGACGATGCGATCTTGTGATCGCGCCGACCGAGGCGCGCCCACGCCGCGACGGTCTCCGGGCTGAGCGCGACGGAGTAGCGGAACCCCGACGCGGCGCCCAAGACGCCGGCGATCTTGTCGAGCCGCCCACCCGGCTCCAGTTGCGCGACGACCTTCGGGTCGTCGGTGCCGTCGGGCAGCTCGATCGGATCCGCGGCAACCTGCCAGACGAAAGCGACCGACAGCTTCTTCTCGATCGGTTTCGTAGAGCCGGTGTCGACCGCGACGAGCCAGGTCACAAACGATCCCGACGCGACACCGGTGTTCACGAGCTCGACCTTCACCGGGTAGACGCCGGGCCGGGTGATGCCGATCGTCGGGCGGGTGTCCGACCCGGCCAGACCGAAGGCGAGGGTGACGTCGCGCCTCGCGTCGGGCTGCAGTGACGCGACGGCGGTCGTGTGGACGTAGAAGGTGCCGCCGAGATTCCGGCCCTGGACGACGTCGTCGAAGCCGGTGCGAGATGTCGTCGACTGGTACACCGTGACGGCGATCGCGGCGTCGGGTTTGGCCGCGAGCGTCGGGTTGTCGAGATGCAGCTTCATCGTGAACGTCTGGCGCAGCGCTACCCACGTGCTCTGGCTGACGAGGCTCACGCCGACGGGGAGCGGCGGTGGCGCGACCGACGTGGTCGTCTCCTGGGCTCCGGCGCCGGGAGCGCCCGTACCCGTGAGCACGGTGGCGACCAGCGCCGTGGCCGCGAGAACCGCGCCGGCGCGCGACTGCATGCGTCGCCGGACCGTCATCACAGTTCACGACCCAACACGTTGAGTCCGATGGGCAGCCGGCGGAACCCCGCGTGCAGATACAGCGCCAGCGCGCGGTCGTTGTCCTCTTGGGTGTTGACGTACGCGCGCCTCGCGCCGTGCGATCGCAGCCACCGCAGGCCGTCGTTGAGCAACGCGCGGCCGTAGCCCTGGCGTTGGATCTCGGGCGCGACCGCCAGCCGCTGGACGTAACCGGCGGTCGCGGCCCGTCCGAACAGGCCGTATCCCTGCGGAGTGCCGCGCGCCGGTGCGACGCGGGTGTGCGCTCGGGGCGTCGCGCGGCCCGCCTCGCGCAGGGCGACCGCGTCGAAGCGCCAGAAGTCGTCGAACGCGGCCGCGTCGGCCGCGAGGATCGCCGCGCGATCGGATCGGGCGCCGCGCCACGTGCGTCCGGTGGGCGCGGGCAGCTGGGCCAGGTCGTGGGCGAGGAGGTGCAGGCGACCCCGCACCGTGAAGCCGATGTCGACGAGAGGAAGACTCGTTCCCGGTCCGAGCGCGTTCGTCACGACCTCGCGGTAGCCGGCTTCCTCCAGCCGCTCGAGCAGGCGGCGCATCGTGCGGGGCGAGGGCGCGTCGGGCCCGTGCAACGCCAAGGACGCGACGTCGGCCCGGCCGTGCCACGCCGCGACGCGGGCGACGCCACCACGAAATCGAAACGACTGCGCCCGGTGCGCCTTCACCGGCGGCGAGCGTAGCGACGAGAACCCGCGCGGGCCGTCCAGCCGGGAATCGGCCGATCCGGCCGCGGTCGCCGTTCGTTAGCCTCGCGCCGTGCTGCTCGTTGCGACCGACGCCCATTTCGAAGAGCACGACGCGGGCCGGGGCCATCCGGAACGGCCGGAGCGGGTTCGGGCGGTGCTCGACGGGCTCGACGCGGGTGCGCCGCCCGACGCCCGGCGCCGGCTGGAGCCTCGGCGCGCGAGCCGGGCGGAGCTCGAACGCGTGCACACGCCCGCTTACCTCGATCACCTCGAGCGTTTCTGCGCCGAGGGGGGTGGCCGGCTCGACGCCGACACCGGCGCCTCGGCGGCGTCGTGGGACGCGGCGTTGCTCGCGGCCGGAAGTGGGCTGGAGGCCGTCGACGCGCTCGAACGGGGCGACGGCGAGTTCGCGTTCTGCGCGGTTCGGCCTCCCGGTCATCACGCCGTTGCCGGGCGGGCGATGGGATTTTGCCTGCTCAACAACGTGGCGGTCACCGCCGCCGCGCTGCGCGACCGGGGCGAGCGCGTGCTGGTCGTGGATTGGGACGCGCACCACGGCAACGGGACGCAGGACATCTTCTATGCCGACGGCGCGGTCATGTACGTGTCGATGCACGAATGGCCGCTCTACCCGGGGACCGGGCGCCTCGATGACATCGGGGTCGGTGCCGGCGAAGGCACGACGGTGAACTTCCCCCTTCCCGCCGGCGCCACCGGCGACGTGTACCTCGCCGCGATCGACAGCGTGGTCGAGCCCGTCGTCGAGCGCTTCGTGCCCACGTGGGTGCTGGTCTCGGCCGGTTACGACGCGCACCGCGCCGATCCCCTCACCGGCCTCGGCCTCTCGGCGGGCGATTATGTCGATCTCACCGCCCGGATGATGGCCCTGGCGGCGCCCCGCCACCTGGTGGTGTTCCTCGAAGGCGGCTACGACCTCGGCGCGCTCCGGGACTCCACGGCGGCGACGGTCTCGACCCTCCTCGGGAGCCCGGAACGGGTCGAGCCTGCGACCGGCCACGGACCCGGCCGCAGCGTGGTCGACGCGGCGCGAGACCTCCACGGCGCCGGGCCCGTGCTCGGCGGCTGATCGATCCGATTCGCGGACATTTCTCCCGGGCCGCGGCTCCAGCGGGCGGCCCGTCCTGCCGATCGAAAACGGGTAAGGCCGCAAGCCCGAAAGAGGTCGCGCCCGTGTTGGATCTGGATCAGTTGTTGCGCAACGCCGTCGAGCGAGGTGCCTCGGACGTTCACATCAAGGTCGGCTCGCCGCCCTTCGTCCGGATCGACGGCCGGCTCGAACGGACCGATCTCGCCGCGGTCTCGCCCGTCGAGACCGAGCGCATCGCGTTCGCGATCATGCCCAAGCAACGCGCCGAGGAGTTCATCGGCAGTTCCGAGGCCGACTTCGCCTACTCGGTGTCGGGACTGGGGCGCTTCCGCGTGAACGTCATGCGCCAGCGCGGCTCGGTCGGCCTGGTGCTGCGCCGCGTGCAAAGCGACATCCCCTCCTTCGAGGCGCTCGGGCTGCCCCCCGTCATCCGCAAGCTCACCGACCACCAGCGCGGCCTCATCCTCGTGACGGGTCCGACGGGATCGGGCAAGACGACGACGCTCGGCTCGATGATCGACTTCATCAACGACAACTACAACCGTCACATCGTGACGATCGAGGACCCGATCGAGATCCTGCACGCCGACAAGTGCTCGATCGTCAACCAGCGCGAGGTCGGCACGGACACCGCCGACTTCCACTCTGCGCTGAAGCGTGTGCTGCGCCAGGACCCCGACGTGATCCTCGTCGGCGAGGTCCGAGACGTCGAGACCGTGAAGACCGCGCTCACCGCGGCCGAGACCGGCCACCTCGTCTTTTCGACGTTGCACACCATCAGCGCGACCGACTCGATCAACCGGATCATCGACTTCTTCCCGCCGCACGAGCAGCGCCAGGTGCGCATGTCGTTGGCGTCGTCGTTGCGCGGCATCGTCAGCCAGCGCCTCGTCGAAAAGCGCATGGGCGGCCGGGCGCCGGCCGTCGAGGTGCTGGTGTCGACGGGCCGGGTGTTCGACAAGATCGTCAACCCCGACGAGACGCACGAGATCGAGCAGATCATCGCCGAGGGCGAGTACTACGGCATGCAGACGTTCGATCAGAGCCTGCTCGGCCTCTACAAGAACGGGACGATCGACCTGCGAGAAGCGATCGCGGCGTCGACGACACCGCACGACCTGCGCCTGATGATCGAGCAGCACACGATGGAGTTGGCGGCCGAGCAGGCCGCTGCAGGCCAGTAATCCCGGCGCTCTGCGCCACAATGGGCGGCTGTGACCGCCGTTCCCGCCCGCCTCGAGCGTTTCTTCGTTCCGGGCTCGCCGACCCAGGATCTCGCGGCGCGGCTGCGCGCCCGCGGTCATCGCTCCTATCTCGTCGGCGGCAGCGTGCGCGACGCCCTGCTCGACCGCGACATCGTCGACATCGACATCGCCACCGACGCCCGGCCGGACGCGATCGAGTCGATCGTGCGCCCGTGGGCCGACGCCGTCTGGTTGCAAGGTCAGCGCTTCGGCACGGTCGGGTGCGAGAAGGGGGGCGACCGGTTCGAGATCACGACCTTCCGGGCCGACGTCTACCGGCCCGAGAGCCGCAAGCCGGAGGTCACGTTCTCCGACGACATCGAGACCGACCTCTCGAGGCGCGACTTCACCGTGAACACGATGGCGATCGCGCTCGACGACCCGACCGGCGACGGGAAACTCCTCGTCGATCCGTTCGACGGGCTCGCCGATCTCGCGGTCCGGCGGTTGCGGACGCCACTCGCGCCCGAGATCTCGTTCGAAGACGATCCGTTGCGCATGTTGCGCGCGGCGCGGTTCGTCACGACGCTCGGCTTCGAGCCCGACGCCGCGCTCGTCGACGCGATCGAGCAGATGCACGAGCGCCTGAAGATCGTCAGCGCCGAACGCGTGCGCGACGAGTTGTCGAAGTTGATCGTGGCCGACGATCCCGCGCCGGCGCTGTGGCTGAGCTCGCGAACGGGTCTGTCGCAGGAGTTCTTGCCGGAGCTCAACGCGATGCAGCTCGAACAGGACCCGATTCACCGGCACAAAGACGTGCTGGCCCACACGATCGCGGTCGTGGGCAAGACCGCGCCCCGCTTGCGGATCCGGCTCGCCGCGCTGTTGCACGACGTCGGAAAGCCCCGGACGCGTGGCTACGGACCGCAGGGAGTCACCTTCCATCATCACGAGGTGGTCGGCGCGCGCATGGCCCACGAACGGATGCTCGCGCTGCGCTTTCCGAGCGATCTCGTCGACGACGTGACCAAGCTCGTCGAGCTGCACCTGCGGTTCCACACCTACCGCATGGGCTGGACCGACAGTGCCGTGCGGCGCTACGTGCGCGACGCGGGCCCGTTGCTCGACGACCTGAACGAGCTCACGCGGTGCGACTGCACCACGCGCGACGCCCGCAAGGCGGCCGCGCTCAGCCGCCGCATGGACGAGCTCGAAGAGCGCATCGCGGAGCTGCGCGAACGCGAGGAGCTCGCGCGCATCCGGCCCGCGCTCGACGGCAACCGCGTGATGAAGTTCCTCGGCGTCGCGCCGGGACCGGTCGTCGGCGAAGCGCTCGAGTTCTTGTTGGAGCTCCGCCTCGAAGAGGGCCCGATGACCGACGACGAGGCCTACGAGCGGTTGGCGGCCTGGGCGGGCGAACGCGGCCTCGAACCGCGGGGAACGCGAGCGCCGTAGCGCGGACGAGCGCTACGAGCCTTCCTTGCGGGCCCGCCACACGATGACGCGAGGAATTTCCGGCCCCAGGCTCGCGCCTCCGTTCGGTTCCGGCTCGAGCAGCAACTCGACGCGGTACCCCGCGCGGTGCAGCGATGCGAACACCTCCGCGATGGTGCGGGGCCACACCTGGATGCGCTCGTCGTCGTAGGTGACTTCGACCGGCAACGTGTCGAAGTAGGAGCGGCGGACTTCGAGCGCGCCGAGCGGCAGCGCTCCCGGCGCGTCGACCTCGCGCCCCACCGCGAGTGCCATCGGGTGGTCGTAGGAGAACACGAAAGGTGCGCCCGGACGGAGCACGCGGTGCACCTGGCGCAAGAGACGGTCGAGGTCTTCGACCTCGCCGAGCACGTTTGCGGCGAGGACCAGGTCGATGGAGTCGGCCCGCAGGAACGCGAGGTCGGATGCGTCGCACTCGTGCCACTCGACGCGTATGTCGGTGGTGGCCGCGAACTTGCGGGCGCGGGTCAGCTGCGCGATCGACCTGTCGACCGCGATCACGTGCGCGCCCTGGCGGGCGAGCGCGATCGCGTTCGCGCCGCTCCCGGTGCCGAGGTCGAGGATGCGTTTGCCGCTGACCTCGCCGCACAGCCGTAGCTCGGCCTCGGTCGGCCCGCCCGGCGCGTACGAGACGGTCTCGGGGACGTAGTCGAACTCGTCCGGTCGAACCCGCGCCGCGATCCGATCCCACACTTCGGCGTTCATGGAGCTTCGCGAATCGTCATGGCCGCATTCTGGCCCGTGCCGCCGACCGCGTGCCGGGACTCCGCGTCCGGCACTACGCGCCGGACGCGAACTCCTCGACCATGCGGTGCGCGTCGTCGTCGTGGTACTGCACGGGCGGCGACTTCATGAAGTACGCCGACGGGGCGAGCAGCGGTCCGCCGATGCCGCGGTCGAGGGCGACCTTCGCGCAGCGGACGGCGTCGATGATCACTCCGGCCGAGTTCGGGGAGTCCCAGACCTCGAGCTTCAGCTCGATGTTCAGGGGCACGTCGCCGAAGTTGCGACCCTCCATGCGGATGTACGCCCACTTCCGGTCGTTCAGCCACGGCACGTGATCGGACGGGCCGATGTGGACGTGCTCGGAGCTGATGCCCTGGTCGATCTGGCTCGTCACCGACTGCGTCTTGCTGATCTTCTTCGAGAGCAGGCGCTCGCGCTCGAGCATGTTCTTGAAGTCCATGTTGCCGCCGAAGTTCAGCTGGTACGTGTTGTCGATCGCGAGGCCGCGGTCTTCGAACAGGCGGGCGAGCAGTCGGTGCGTGATCGTGGCGCCGACCTGGCTCTTGATGTCGTCGCCGATGATCGGCACGCCGGCGTCCTCGAACTTCTTGGCCCACTCGGGGTTGCTCGCGATGAACACCGGGATGGCGTTCACGAACGCGACGCCGGCGTCGAGCGCAGCTTGGGCGTAGAACTTCTGCGCGTCCTCGGAACCGACGGGGAGGTACGACACCAAGACGTCGGCACGCGCGTCGCGGAGGGCCTGGGCGACATCGACCGGCTCGGCCGGCGACTCCTCGACCAGCTCTCGGTAGAACTGGCCCAGACCGTCGAAGGTCGGGCCGCGCTGGACGTGCACGCCGAGATCGGGTACTTCCGCGAACTTGATCGTGTTGTTGATCGACGCGAACACGGCCTTGCCGAGGTCGAGCCCGACCTTGTCGGCGTCGACGTCGAACGCGGCGACGAACTCGATGTCGCCGACGTGGTATCCCGCGAGCTCGACGTGCATGAGCCCGGGGACCCGCTCGTTGGGGTCGGCGTCTCGGTAGAACTGGACGCCCTGGACCAAGCTGCTCGCGCAGTTGCCGACTCCGGCGACGGCGACGCGAACGGTCTTCAGCGAGATATCGCTCATGCGGTTGCTCCTTCGGTTCGGTCGCCGGCCTGTTCCTCGCGCTCTTGCGCGATCAGCTCGGCGATCCAATCGAGATCGTGTTGGGTCGACCGGGCCCGGTGCTCGAGGAGCGATCGGGAGTAACGGTCGATGGTGTTGGTCGCGGGCTTGCGCTCGGCGACCAGCCGTTGGGTCAGATGCGCCCGTCGGCGTTCGAGGAAGGCGAGGCGCCCCGCCGGATCGAGATGACGGCAGAACAGCAGCTTGACTGCAAAGGCCCGCTCGTCGTCGTCGCTCTCGTCGGTCAGGAGCTCGGTGAACAGCGCCCGGCCTTGGTCGGTGATGGCGTAGGCCCGCCGGGTACGCCTCGTGGGCCGGGCCCGGAGGCGCAGGCGCGCCGCGGCCAGGTCGCCTTTGAGGGAACCGGTGGGGACGAAGGTGCCGGTCGGCGCCGGGCCGGTCGCGTCTTCGTCGACCTCGACGATCGCTCCGGACCGCTCCAGGCGCCGCAGCGCCGGGTACAGCGATCCGAACGAAATCCCCCAAAGCGGACCCAAGGTCTCCGACAGGCGCTTCTTCAGGTCGTAGCCGTGGCGCGGCTGCTCGGCGAGCAACCCGAGTACCGCCAGCTCCAACATGTGTCAGATGATATATCGAATCGATATATCGATGCAAGCAATGAGCCCCGGGGCCGGACCCGGCACCGGACCCTGACCCCGACCTGGGCTCGTGCAGTTCGATCCGATGCGGCGCGCACCTACACTTTCGGCGATGCCGAGCGTCACCGACTACGCGCTGGCCCGAAGGGCTGTTCTGCGCGACTTCCGGCGGGGGACGCTCACCCGCCTCGACGTGTGCGACGCCCATCCGGAGTTGCTCCGGGCCGCGCAGTTCATCGGGACCGACATCGACGACGAATGCCCGGTGTGCGGCGCGACCAACCTTCGGCTGGTGTCGTACGTCTACGGCGAGAAGCTGAAGCAAGCGAACGGCCGGGCGATCGCCAATCCGGCGGAGCTGCGCAAGCTGGGAGCGTCGTGCGACGAGTTCGCCTGCTACGACGTCGAGGTCTGCGTCGAGTGTCGCTGGAACCATCTCCGGCGCCAGTCCCTCCACGGCCGGCTCCACGCCAGCTGATCACGCCGTCGGGCCTCGGCCCTCGGTCACGGGCCCTTTCGTCAGGGGCTCTTCAGTCGTCGACGGGCTCGCAGGGATACTGCGACACGCACGAGATGCACCAGAGCTCGGGCTCGGCGATGACCGTCTGCGATCCCGGCGCGTCCCACGACGGCGGCACCACGTAGACCCTCCGCACGAGAACGAGCTCGTCGTCGCAAGCCCCGCAGTTCTCGCACACGCGATCACTCATCGCA
Source organism: uncultured Actinomycetes bacterium (assembly GCA_963839575.1). Classification (GTDB taxonomy): domain Bacteria; phylum Actinomycetota; class Acidimicrobiia; order IMCC26256; family PALSA-610; genus PALSA-610. The sequence continues at coordinate 1,716,098 of CAWIVQ010000003.1, forward strand.
GCATTCTTCCTCGTCCGGCGCCCCGGTCCGGCGCCCCGGTCCGGCTCGCCCCGCAAAGGCGCACGGGCGGCCCCATTGGTAGCGGTCGGGTCGCGCCGGTACGATTGGGGCACTGCCGGGAGCCGAACGTGCCCTGGACGGTGGAGGTGGCGGAGATGACCGCAGACGCGACGCGCAATTCCGGGCGGCGGGTGACTGCGCCCGGTGTCGCAGCCCGCAAGGGCGACGGGACCCCCTTGGTCATGGTGACGGCCTACGACGCGCCGTCGGCGCGCACGGTCGATGCCGCCGGGGCCGACATGATCCTGGTCGGCGACTCGTTGGCCATGGTCGTGCTCGGGTACGACGACACGTTGCAGGTCACGACCGACGACATGGCCCATCACGTCGGGGCGGTGGCGCGTACCAAGCCGCAGGCGCTCGTCGTGGCGGACCTTCCGTGGCTGAGCTACCACGTCAGTACCGCGGAGACGGTGCACAACGCGGCACGGCTGATTCGCGCCGGCGCCGGTGCGGTGAAGCTCGAGGGCGGGCGCAAGCGTCTCGACTCCGTGCACGCGATCTTGGATGCCGAGATCCCGGTGATGGGCCACATCGGCTTGACCCCGCAGTCGATCCACGCGCTCGGCGGGTTCAAGGTGCAGGGCAAGGAGCTCGACGCGGCGAAGGCGCTCGCCGACGACGCGTGCGCGCTGGCCGAAGCCGGGTGCTTCGCGCTGGTGCTCGAGTGCGTGCCCGACGCGGTGGCGCGCGTGATCACCGAGTCGGTGCCGGTGCCGACCATCGGGATCGGCGCGGGTCGTCACTGCGACGGTCAGGTGCTCGTCTGGCACGATCTCCTCGGCTTCGCGGGCCCCGACCACCGGGCGCCGAAGTTCGTGCGTTCGTACGCGGCTCTCGAGCTCGCGGCCACCGAGTCGATCGCGAGCTTCTGTGCCGACGTACGCGCCGGCACCTATCCGGCCAGCGCGGAGACGTACCACATGACCGATCGGATGGCCGACACGCTCGGACTCTACGGCGGCGCAGCCGAGCCCGAGCTCGCGCAATAGTCGGGTGCCGCCGCGCGTCCGTATCGCGGCGGCCGCCGTCGTGGCGTTGAGCGCGCTCGCGGGCATGGTCGCGCTCGTCGTGCACATCCGCGCCGACGAGAGCGGTATCGGCCGGCTGAGCTTCGCGTCGCCCGGTCCGGCCGCCGCGCCGTTCGCCGAGTTCTCGAAGGCGCGGGTGGCGGTCGGGTCGCGCTGCCTGCGCGTGCTCGTGGCGTTGTCGCCGACGCAGCGGGTGCAGGGCCTGCGCGACGTGGTGTCGCTCTCGCCCTACGACGGCATGTTGTTCGTCAACCCGAGCGACACGGACGCGCGCTTCACGATGGCCGAGACGCCCGTGCCACTCGACATCACGTTCTTTTCGGCGAAGGGTGTTCCGGTCGATCGGGCCCAGATGAAGCCGTGTCCCGCCGGAAGCGATGCCACGTGTCCCGAGTACGCGTCCGAACAGCGGTACCGCTACGCGCTCGAGCGCCCGACCGGGTCGGGCGCCGCGTCTGCCTCCGGGTCCCTCGGCTCCTGCGGCGGCTGAGCCGTACGGCCCCGGTCGACCGCCCGGATCGTGGCCCGGGTGAAACTGTCTCACCGCTCTTGTAGCGTCGTCTCCGATAGGCCGAGTCGAGGTGGTCTGCTAGCTTCCATCGGTTCAGACAACCGAGATCCTGCCCCCGCGGCGCCGGGTACACCGGCGGGCAACGGGGCCCGCAGCGGCACGACCGTGCGGCCCGAAGGAGGTGCGACGCATGACGCGTCCGTACGAAGTGATGATCATCGTCGACGCGGACCTGGAAGAGGAGACGATCCGGGCCACCGTCGAGAAGTGGCTACAGCTCATTGAGTCGAACGGCGCCGAACGGGGCCACGTCGACTTCTGGGGCAAGCGCCGTCTCGCCTACGAGATCAAGCACAAGGTCGACGGGTACTACGTGGTACTCCAGGCCCGAGCCGAACCGCAGGCGATGGACGAGTTGCACCGGACCCTTTCCCTGGCAGATGAAGTGATCCGCCACAAGGTGTTGCGCATTCCGGAGAAGGTCTACGGGCCTCCGAAGGCTGCCGGCGCCTCGGCGGGCAGCAGGCATAGGGAGTAACGACATGGCATCCGACTCGAACAGCATCACCATCTCCGGCAACATCACTCGCGATCCGGAGATGCGCTACACCCCGAGTGGCGTCTCCAAGGTCACCTTCGGCGTTGCGGTCAACCGCTCGTGGCGGAACCAGCAGACCCAGGAATGGGACGAGCAGACCAGCTTCTTCAACGTGGTCGCCTGGCGCCAGCTCGCCGAGAACGTCGGCGCGTCGCTCACCAAGGGCTCGCGCGTCGTCGTGAGCGGCCGGCTCGAACAGCGCAGCTGGGAGACCGAGTCGGGCGAGAAGCGCTCGATCGTGGAGATCGTCGCCGACGACGTCGCGCCGAGCCTGCGCTTCGCCACAGCCGAGGTGCACAAGGTCGAGCGCAGTGGGCCGGGAGACGGGGGCGGCGGCCCGCCCCGCCGCCCGGCGCCGGCGCCGGCCGCGGCTCCGGCCGGCGGCGAGAACTACGACGACTACGGCGAAGAGCCGTTCTAATCCGATCGAAGGACCCGAATGGCACAACGTAGAGAGAAGAAGGCGCCCCCCGGCAAGGAGCGGCGCCCGATCAAGAAGAAGACGTCGATCCTGATCACCGAGAGCATCGATTGGATCGACTACAAAGACGTGAACCTGCTTCGGCGCTTCATGTCGGAGCGCGCCAAGGTCCGCGCTCGCCGGGTCACCGGCAACACCCAACAGCAGCAGGTTGCCGTGGCCCGGGCGATCCGGGTCGCGCGTGAGATGGCGTTGTTGCCGTACAGCGTGCGGCAGGTGACGCAGCGGTCGAAGGGCCGACGCGATCGCGGCGAGCGCGGCGACCGTGGTGATCGGGGCGACCGCGAGGGCGAGTTGCGCGATATCCCGGGCCCGATCGTGTCCGAGGAGCGCGCGGCTCCCGACGAGAGCTTCGTCGACGATGTCGCCGCCGAGTTCACCGATGCAGGCGCCGACACGACCGAAGGCGGCGAGGAATGAGGATCGTTCTTCGCGACGACGTCGACAACTTGGGCAAGAAGGGCGACCTCGTCGACGTCGCCGACGGGTACGCGCGCAACTACCTGGTGCCGCGCGGCCTGGCGCTCAAGGCGTCGGCGGGGAGCCAAAAGCAGGCCGACGCCATGCGGCGCAACCGGGAGGCTCGGGAGCGTCGCGACCGCGAAGCCGCGGTCGCGCTGGCGGCGCAGTTCGAGGGCCGCACGATCACGATCAAGGCCCGGGCGGGTGGCGAAGGCCGCCTGTTCGGCTCGGTGACCTCGGCCGACATCGCCGAGGCCGTGCACAAACAGACCGGAGCCGAGATCGACCGGCGCAAGCTCACGCTGGACGAACCCCTGAAGGAGATCGGCGGCGTCGATCTGCAGGTTCGCCTGCGCGCCGACGTCGTGGCGACCATCCACGTCGAGGTCGAAGCGGCCGGCTGATAGGCGTTTCGGCTCGGAGCAGAGGCGCTCGGCCCGGGCCTCGGGGTCCCAGGGTGGCGCGCGCCCGTCCGCGACAATCACACCAGTGGCATTTCACGGCTGGTCGTCGGGCTCGGAGCGGGAGGCGCGGCGGCGGGTTTCTCCCACGACCCCCGCACGGGCGGGTTGTGGACAGTGTGAGATATCCACAGCGAAACGCCGGTGTGTGTGATTGCGGCGGCGGTCGCGCAGGCGCCCGCGGACCCGCGTGTCAGTTGCTTGTCACCCGCCTGCCAGCGGCGATTCCGGCCGTGATCGGCTCGGCCTCCCTCGCGGCGTTGCTGTCGCACCCGGGTGTCACTGTCCACATGGTTGTGGATCACGGGATATCCCCCGATTCCCCCGCGCAATTCACAACGTTGTCCCCTTCTCCCCCACAGCCATCGCGTGCGATGGTGCCCTCTTCTTGCGGAGGGAGGTAGCCAACGATGGTCTCGATGGAAGATGCGCGTCGCCGGACCATCGGCGCGCGCGTCCCGCCCCACAACCTCGAGGCCGAGGAGTCGCTGCTCGGGGCGATGATGCTGAGCCGCGAAGCGATCACCGCCGCCATCGAGGCGCGGCTCGAGCCCGGCGACTTCTACAAGCCCGCCCACGGCGTGATCTTCGAGGCCGCGTACGGACTGCACAGCCGGGGCGAGCCCGTCGATCCCGTCACCGTTGCCGAGGAGTTGCGGCGCGCCTCCCAACTGGAACAGCTCGGCGGCCGCCAGACGCTGCAGCGGATCCAGGCCGCGACCCCGGCGTCGGCCAACGCCCAGCACTACGCCCAGATCGTGGCCCAGCTCGCGATGCTGCGCCGGCTGATCGAGACCGCGGGCGGTATCCAGGAGATGGCGTACACGGCCGAGGACCAGGTCGACGAGACGCTCGACCGGGCCGAAGCCGCGATCTTCGAGGTGGCCGAGCGGCGAGTCGCCGACTCGATCATGCAGCTGCGGCCCGCGCTCGAAGAGGCCCTGGACCAGCTGAATGCGCTGTACGACCGCGACGGCGACATCGTCGGCACGGCCACCGGGTACCACGATCTCGACGCGTTGTTGCTCGGGATGCAGCCGTCGACGCTCACGATCATCGCGGCGCGCCCCGGTCAGGGAAAGACCTCGCTCGCACTGGGGATGGCCCAACACGTCGCGCTCCACGGCGCCAAGCCGGTGCTCTTCTTCTCCATGGAGATGGGCTACCTCGAGCTGACGAAGCGCCTACTCGCGTCGGAGGCGCGCGTCCCATCGCGCAAGCTGCAGACGGGCAAGCTCTCCGAGCACGAGTGGCCCAGGGTGAGCCACGCGATCGGGCGGCTCGCGGAGGCCCCGTTCTTCATCGACGACAACCCGCACTGCACCGTGATGGAGATGCGGGCCAAGGCCCGGAGGATCAAAGCGCGCTACGGCGACCTCGGGTTGATCGTCGTCGACTACCTGCAGCTGATGACCACGCCCGGACGTTCCGAGAACCGTCAGGTCGAGGTGTCGGAGCTGTCGCGCGGCCTGAAGATCCTTGCCCGCGAGCTGGAAGCGCCCGTCGTCACCCTGTCGCAGCTGAACCGCCAGCTCGAGTACCGCCAGGACAAGCGGCCGATGCTCGCCGACCTGAGAGAGTCGGGCTGTCTCGTCGCCGGTACCGCGATCACACTCGCGGACGCCAGCACCACCACGATGGGCGAGCTGTACGAACGCGACGCGCGCGACGTCGAAGTGCTCACGCTCGACGAACATCTCCGGCTGGGCCCGGGCGTCATGACCCATGTGTTCTGCAGTGGTGTCAAGGCGGTGTTCGAACTGCAGCTCGCGTCGGGGCGCTCGGTGACGGCCAGCGCGAACCACCCGTTCCTGACCGTCGACGGCTGGGTCCACCTGTCGGATCTCGCCGTCGGTGGACACGTCGCGTCGTCGCGGCGGAGCGGACCGGAAGTCGACCCGAGCCGCGACGTCGTCCCGTGCGAAGTCTGGGACTACATCGAGCGCAAGGGCCTGGTGGTCAACGGTTCGCTGCGCGCCCACGATCTGATCCAGCGGTTGGGCGAGTCGGCCGGTGGGGCCCACCGCGTCTACGAACAGGGTGTTTCACGCTCACTGATGGGCCGTATCGCCGAGGCCTTGCCCGACGCGTTCCTCGCCGATCTCGGCACGAGCGACGTGTTGTGGGACGAGATCGTCGCGATCGAGCCGCGCGGCGACGAGCCGGTGTTCGACGCGACCGTCGTCGGGACCCACAACTTCGTCGCCGGAGACATCGTCGTGCACAACAGCATCGAACAAGATGCCGACGTCGTGCTGTTCATCTACCGCGACGAGTACTACAACCCCGAGTCCGACCAACGCGGGCTCGCCGAGATCATCGTCGCCAAGCACCGCAACGGACCGGTGGGAACGACCAAGCTCGTCTTCCACGGCGACTACACCTCGTTCGAGAACGCGGCGCGCGAGTAGCCGAGTCGCCAACTTCGCGATCTATAACTAGTCGAACACCGCGGTGCGACGGCCGTAGACGATCACGCGATGCTCGAGATGGAGCCGCAGCGCCTCCGCGAGCACGACGGCTTCGAGATCGCGACCGCGGCGTTCGAGCCGAGCGGGATCGTCGCGGTGGGACACGGGCATGACCTGTTGCGCGATGATCGGACCCTCGTCGAGGTCGGCGGTCACGTAGTGCGCGGTCGCGCCGATGACCTTCACCCCGCGCTCGTGGGCCTGCGCGTACGGGCGGGCGCCGGCGAACGAAGGCAGGAACGAGTGATGAATGTTGATCATCCGTTCGCGCCACGGGTCCACGAACCAGGCCGGGAGCACGAGCATGTAGCGGGCGAGCACGACCACGTCGGGTTGGTGCTCACGAAGCACCGCGTCGAGCGCGTGGGCTTGCGCGTCGCGGTCACCGTCACGCACGGGTACGCAGCGCCACGCGGACCCGAAGCGCTCGACGAGCTCGCGATTCGTGTCGTGGTTCGAAGCAACGAGCACCACTTCGCCGGGGATCTCGCCGAGGTGGAACCGCACGAGGAGGTCGCCGAGGCAGTGGCCCTGGCGCGACACGAGCAACGCGACGCGCGGCCGGGCGCCGAGGTCGTGGACTTCCCACTGCATCGCGAACCGCTGTGCGATCGGGGTGAACGCGTCGGACAACGCGGCGCGGGTCGAGTCGACGTCGAACTCCACCCGTTGCAGGAACAAGCCCGCGGCCGGGTCGGAGTGTTGGTCGGCCTCGACGATGTTTCCACCGGCCCCGGCGACGAATGCACCGACGGCGGCGACGATGCCGGGTTCGTCCGGGCATTGGAGAAGGAGTACGGCGCGCACGACTTCCTTCATCGGCGTTCGGGCGACGTCAAAAGAGCGTGAGATCGGGATCGAGGTCGCCCCGGAGGCGCTCGAGGTCGATCTCGACCCAGGCCACGCCCTTGCTCTCGGCGTAGACCTTGGCCTGAGGCTTGATCTGCTGGGCGACGAACATGCCCGCGGTCGGCGCGAACTGCGGATCGCGGTCGAGACGTTCCTGGTAGCGCAGCAACTGGTCGACCCCGGCGATGTCGCCGATCCGCTTGACCTCGATCACGACCGCGCGGCCGTCGCCGTCTCGGCACAGGAGGTCGATGGGTCCGATGTCGGTCGGGAACTCGCGCCGAACCAGGGTGAAGTCGTCGCGCAACGCCGCGACCCGCGCCGCGATCAGCTTCTGCAACTCGGCCTCCACGCCATCCTTTTCGAGCCCGGGATCGTCGCCCAGCTCGAAGGCGGTGTCGTGCATGACCTCGTGCAGCTCGATGCGCAACGTCTCGCCCTTCGGCGTGCGCGCCAGGATCTCGCCGTCGTTCTCGACGATCGTGCACGGCGGTGTCATCCAGTTCAGCGGCTTGAACGCGCCCGCGTCGGAGTGGATGGAGATCGACCCGTCGGCCTTACAGAGGATCAGACGCCTCGCCGGCGCGAGCCGGGCGCCGAGCCGACCCTCGTAGGTGACCGAACAGCGCGCGACCAGCAACCGCATCGCGTGAGTCTGTCACGGCCGCTCCGGCGATTTCCGGGCCGCCCCGGTAGCCTCGCCGCGATGTTTGCGATCCTCGGTTCGTCGGGCGGTTTCTACGACGAGGTCCTGCGGGAGCTGGTCGCGGCGATCGGCGCCGCGCTGTTTCTCGCCAACGCGATCGCGCTCTACCGGCGCCGGGCCGACGCGCAGGCGGTCAGCAAGCGCACGGTGGCGCGTAGCCGGCCCGGCAGCCCCGTACGCGGCTACAAGCGGACCGGCAACCAGGATCTGCCGCAGGCGCCGCTCGTGCGGACCGTTACCTACCTGCTGATCGGCTTCATCGTGATGATCGCCGGGCTGGGCGCGCTCATCAACAAGTAGCGCGAACGAACGCCTAGCGCGAACGAGCAGCGCTACGCGTGGATCGGAGGCCGGCGATCGGCCCAGGGCCGCGCCTGTTCGAGCTGCGCGGCGAGGCGCACGAGTACGTCCTCGCGCCCGTAGGCGGCCACGAACTGCACGCCGATCGGCAGGCCGCCATCGTTCCAGTGCAGCGGCAATGACAGCGCCGGTTGGCCGGTCACGTCGAACGGCGAACAGAACGTCACCAGCCGACCCATCCGCGCGCCGACATCGGGGTCGGGATTGGTCGGCGCGAGCTCGCCGAGGTGCACCGGCGGTTCGGGGCTGGTCGGCACGACCAACACGTCGTGGTCGACCCACCAGGTCGCGACGCGGCGCGTCCACGCCTGCATGTCCTCGACCGCGGCGACGTAGTCGACGCCCGAGATCTGCGCGCCCATGTTCGCGAAGAACGTGTTCATCGGTTCGAGCTCGTCGGTGATGTCTCGGCCGAGCCGTGCACTCCAGCGCGCGACGTCCCGCGCGACGGAGGTCGCCAACACCGTCGTGAACCCGCGGTTGTAGCTGTTGTCGAGAGCGGGGATGGCCGCGGGACCGACCTCGTGGCCGAGTTGGTCGAGGAGCCGCGCCACGGACTCGACCGCGCGCACGAGGTCGGGATGCGAGGCGTCGCCGTCGGGGGTTTCCGTGCGGAACCCGATGCGCAGTCGCTCCACCCGATCGCGGTCGATCTCGGCGCGGTAGGGACGCCGCGGGGCCGGTGCAGTGTAGGGATCGCCCGGCGCGGCACCGGCGACGGCATCGAGCACCGCGGCGGTGTCTCGCACCGAGCGGGTGAGCACGAACTCGTGGGTGAGCGGGCCCCAGTACTCGCCGAAGTCGGGCCCGAGGGTGGTCCGGGCGCGTGTGGGCTTGAGGCCGACGATCCCGCACATGCTCGCGGGGAAGCGGATCGATCCGCCCATGTCGTTGCCGTGCGCGACCGGGACCAGGCCCGCCGCGACCGCCGCGGCCGAGCCGCCGCTGGATCCGCCGGTGCTCCGCGTGTCGTCCCACGGATTGCGCGTGGGACCGTACGCGAGGGGTTCGGTCGTCACGCTGGTCGCGAGCTCCGGCGTGTTGGTCTTTCCCACGAACACGAAACCGGCGGCGCGAAACGCGCGGCGAGCCAGGTGTCGTCCGGCTCTGTCCATCCGGCGTCCTTCAGGACTTGCATGCCGGCGTGATACGGATCGCCCGCGGTGTGGCACACCGCGTCCTTGACGAGGAACGGCACACCGGCGAACGGCCCGCGCGCGTCGTCGGCTTCGGCACGCGCGCGCTCGAACCGGCGGTGTATGACGGCGTTCAACTTCCCGTCGACCCGTTCGATTCGCTCGATCGCGGCGTCGACGAGCTCACGCGCCGACACTTCGCCGTCCGCGACGAGCTCGGCTTGGGCGGTGGCGTCGAGGAACGCGAGATCGTCGTTCACGAGTGCGCAGCGTAGGTGGCGGGCGCCCGACGCGCACCGGCGCCGCCGGTCTTTGGCGCGCGCGGAGATGTCGGGGCGAGACTCGGTGTATGACCTCTCCGCTCACGAACGACGCGACCTTCCGCCGCCGGGCCCGCACACTCGCGGCCAACCTCGAACCGGTTGTCGGGCAGGTGTTCTTCTCGCCGGAGTGTCACGCCGCGTACGAGAAGCTCGGCTTCGCTCCGAGTCCGGGATCGTTCGGCAACGGGGTCGCGGCACCCGACGGGCCCGCGTACTTCACGAGTCGCGGCTCGCTCCTCGGCCAGGTCGAGCCCGAGGTGGTCGCGTCCGCATTCGGGGTGTTCAAACCCGCGGTTGTCGTCGCCGGCGTGAGCTTCGGCTGGACCTGCACCGACGCGCGGACGATCTTCGCGGCGCGCCGCGCCGGGGCCGTTGCCCAGCTCGAGCGGGTGTGCGGCCCGGCCGGCGCCGACGTCGCGCTCGTGGCCACGGTCCTCGAGCGCGCCGTGGCGCCGCTGGCGGAGCCCGGCCGCCCTCTGTTCTCGGGGCTCCGCGCGCAGTGGGACGATCCCGGTGACGCGTGGACGCGCCTGTTCCATCTCGGCGACATGTTGCGGGAGTTCCGCGGTGACGCGCACGTGTGCATCTGGTCGACGGCCGGAGTCGACGCGGTCGAGATCGGGCTGCTCACCGAGGCGTACATGGGGCTACCGCTGCGGACCTATGTCCGGACGCGGGGCTGGGACGACGCCGAGCTCGACGCCGCGGTCGACCGGCTGGTCGCCCGCGGCTGGATCGACGACGCCGGGGCGCTGACCGAGACGGGCCGCGCGGAGCGAGAGACGATGGAGCGCGCGACGGATGCCGCCCTGAAGCCGGCAATCGAGGCGCTGGGCGACGACGTCGACGAGGTGATCCGGCTGCTCGAACCGTGGGGTGCGGCCATGCGCGCGGCGGGTGGTTACGTGGGCGGGCCGGTCGACCTCTGGCCGAATCGCGAGTGAACCGCCGCGGCGCCGGCTCGCGAGACGCCAGCGGTCGTATCCGCGCCCAACGGCGGAGCGTGGGTCAGACTTTTCGGCGTGACGTCGGCGCTCGTGTTCGTTGCGTTGCTGGTCGTCGTGGATCTCTCGTACCGCCGGTGGATCCGCCGCTCGGTCGCGCGCCGCGCTACGGCTGCGCTCGCCGACTCTGCGCCCGCGTTCGACGGCGTCGACCTGACCGAGTCGGTTGCGGACGTCATCCCGTTGCCGCCGCGCGACGTGTCGCGCCCGAACGTGCGCCGGGGCGGCTGACCGGACGCTGTCGCCCGACAGCGGGCTATCGTCGCCGGGCGGAGCGGACGGAGGTACTGGCGTGGCGCAGATCACCCAATACGAGAACGAGCAGATCGCCCTCGCGAACGCGACAGGTCGGCGGCCGGTGGTGTTCGTGCACGGGCTCTGGCTGTTGCCCATGAGCTGGGATCGTTGGCGCAGGATCTTCGAGGATGCCGGGTTCGCGACCCTCGCGCCGGGCTGGCCCGACGATCCCAATACCGTGGCCGAGGCGAACGCGCACCCCGAGGTCTTCGCGAACAAGACGGTGGGGGAGATCGCGGACCACTTCGAGGATGTGGTCGGCAAGCTCGCGACCCGGCCGGCCGTGATCGGGCACTCCTTCGGCGGGCTCCTCACGCAGATACTGGCGGGTCGCGGCATCTGCGATGTCTCGGTCGCGATCTCTCCGGCCCCGTTCCGGGGCGTCTTGCCGCTTCCGGTCTCGGCGCTGAAGTCGGCGTCACCGGTACTCGGCAATCCCGCCAATCATCACCGGGCGGTGCCGCTCACCTACGAACAGTTCCGCTACGCGTTTGCGAATGCGGTGGGTGAAGACGAAGCCCAAGAGCTCTACAGCATGTACGCCGTGCCGGGTTCGGGTGCGCCATTGTTCCAAGCCGCGACCGCCAACCTGAACCCGTGGACCGAGGCGAAGGTCAAGTCGAAGAACCCAGGTCGCGGTCCACTGCTCATCATCGGCGGCGAGAAGGACCACACGGTTCCGTGGGCGATCGCGAACGCTGCTTACAAGAAGCAGAAGCGCAACAAGGGAGTGACCGAGCGTGTGAAGCTTGCGGGTCGCGGTCATTCGCTGACCATCGATCACGGCTGGCGCGAGGTTGCCGATGCCTCGCTCGCGTTCGTGCAGCGCTTCGTCAAGCCCTGACGCTAAAGGCGTAGCAACGCCGCGACGATTCCGTTGGTCTCGAACCAGCCGGCATTCTCGGCGACGAGGTCGAGCTCGATCGTGTACATCGGAGCGTCGTCGTCGGGTTCGTCGTGGTCGGGTTCGCGCGGGGGACCCGCGTCAGCGTTCCTCCTCCGCGAGCTCGGCGAGCTTGGTCTCGGCGATCCGGAGCATGCTCGGTACGGACTGCGGCTCGATGCCGAAGCCCGCGGCGATCTGGGCATGGGTGACCCCGGCGTCGTGTAGGCGCAGCGCCAACGCGTACGACTCCGGCAGGCGTGCGATCGCGTCGGTCCGGTCCATGAGCGGACCGTAGAGAGCGGCGGTGCCGGTGGCGTCAGTGGTTGATCACGTACGTGGTCATGATCTCGCCGAGCCCGAACCGGCTGGAGACGCCGAGCTTCGTGTAGACCCGGTGGAGGTGGGTCTCGACGGTGCGGTACGAGACGCCGAGCGCGGCGGCGATCTCCTTGTCGGAGCGCCCGAGCGCCGCCATCGTCGCGACCTCCCGTTCGCGTGCGGTGAGCAGCGTGATCGCCGAAAGGGCGGCGACGTCGATCCCAACGTCGTCGGTCTTGGTCGCGAGGGCCTGTATGCGCTCGCCGAGCCGCGCGGCCGGGCTCTTGCGGCCGTCGCCCGAGTACCACGAAGCGGCGAGTCGCGGCCGACGCCGCGGCGTAGCCGAAGCATCCCATCGGGTCGAGCGTCTCGGCCACGGTGGCGAGTGCGGTCGCGTCGCGCGCGACGCGCGCGACGGCGTCGGCGCGCAGCGTCGGGATGAGCGTTCCCGGGAGTCCGGCGCTCGGCGCGTTCGACCCGCTCGAGCGCGTCGGCGCCCGCGCCCCAACGGACGGCGTCGTGCGCGCACAACAGCGCCGGCAGCCGCTGGCCTTGCTCCAGGGCTCGATCGGCGGCTGCGAGCGCGGCCTGCACTGCTCGCGAGTGCTCGCCCATCGCGTGCGCGATCGCGGCGCGGGCCGCGGCCGCGATCCGGTTCGAGCATCGCCGACGCGGTGACGGCTTCGGCTTCGGACAGCCGGGCTTCGGCCGCGGCGACGTCGCCGCTGAATGCGTGCGCCTGCGCGAGCAGCCCGAGGTTCCACGACACGAGATCGGGTGCCTGCTCGATCATCGCGACGGCTTCTTGCAGGTAACGCGCCGAGGCGCGCATCCGGCCGCGGAGCATCTCGACGCGGCCGAGACCTTGGCTGAAGAAGAAGCGCAACTGCACGTCGCTGTCGGACGCGGCGCTGCTCGCGCCGCAGCTGCGCGAACTCGGCCTCGGCGCGGTCGATCTCGCCCAGGTAGAGGCGCGCGGCGATCGATCCGAAGTGGAGCAGGTCGCGGATTGGGAACGCGTTCATCGAGCGCCGCGCGATCTCCAGTCCGGACTCGCAGCGCGCGATCGCGGTCTCGAGTGCGCCGGTGAGCACCCACGCGGGAACTCCGGCGACGAGCACGCCGGCCTTCACCTCGGCGCTTGCCTGCTCGTCGTCGAGGACGAGCTCCGCGAGCCGGGCGACCTCGTCGAAGGCACCTTCTTGCATCGCCGCCTGCACCTGGGTCGCCGTCAGCTCGCGGCGAGCGTCGGGTCCGACAGGCGCGCCACGGCGTCTTCGATCACGCGGCCGAGCGTCGGCGGGGCGGGAGAGGAACCACAGCAGCGTCGTGGCGCGCAGCGACGCGACGCGGATGCGCGCGTGGTCGTCGAGGTCGGCGTCGGCGATCGCCTCGACGACGGCGTAGGCCTCTTCGAGCCGCCGTCCGTTCGCGAGCAGGTCGGCGAGGCGCAGGCTCGCGGTGACACCGCCGCCCGCCTCGACGGCCGCTCGCGCGAGCCGGGTCGCGAGCGCGAGGTTGTGCAGCTGCGCGAACCGGCTCGACTGCAGCAGCAGATGGGGATCGGTCGCGACGCCTCCGTCGAGCTGCCACACGACGCGTTGGAGCTCGGCGGCGGGATCGGTCAGCGGCTCGGGGTACGCGAGCGCGAGCTCGCGACTCAGGCGCGCGCGTGTCGGCGCGGTCGATACGCGCGCGCACGATCTCCCCGAACAGTGGGTGCGCGACCCGCGCGATCGGCGGATCGCCCGCCGTCGTGATCACCTCGTCGCGGGCGAGCCGCTCGGCCGCGTCCGTCCCGCGCAGGCGCACCAGCACGTCGAGCGGCAGCGACTCCGCGACCGTCAGCAGTGCGAGCGCGTCGAGATCGGCGGGACCGTGGCCGGCAAGCCGCGTGGACAGCAGGTCGCCGAGTTCGGCGGTCACGCGCAGGGGGCGTGCCCACACCCACGTGTCACGCCGCTGTACCAGTGCGCCGTCGTGCCAGCGAGGCAGTCATGAGCTCGCGGAGCCACAACGGGTTGCCCCGCGTGACGTTCCACAGCCGCTGGGGGACGGCCTCGTCGACGACGCCGCCGAGGACCTCCTCGGCAAGCTGCGCGACCTCGTCGGCCGACAGCGGCTGGAGCTCGATGCGGTCGCAGAGCTCGTCCTTCCACAGCGCGATCGACGGCATCGGGTGTCGGTTCGCCGCTGCGCACGGTCACGACGGCGATCGCGACGGCCTCCGACACGAGCCGGTGCAGCAGGGTCGCGGACGCGTCGTCGAGCAGGTGCGCGTCGTCGACGAGCACGACGAGGCGCCGATCCGCGGGGTGGGCCCGCACGTCGTCGACGATGGCGTTGATCGCGAACACGTCGGCCGACCCGCCGCGGGGTAGGAGCGGACCGAACGCGCCGAGCGGGAGCGAGGCGGCGCTCCGCGGTCGCGACCAGCCGGATCACGTCGTCGCCGTCCCGTTCGCAGCGCGTCCGCGAGCGCGGCCGCGAGCCGGGTCTTACCGACGCCGGAGGCGCCCGCGAGCACGATCCCGCCGCCCTCGCGGAGCGCTCTCGACCGCGACCCGGAGCTCCGCGTCGCGGCCGACGAGAGGCCACGCGCGCGGCCTTTGTTGCATGGTGCAGATGGTAACGAGCTACTTCTGCAGTACGAAGCTGTATCGACCCGGACCCCGGTTCGCGAAGTTGACGACGATCTCGTACGGGCCGGAGTCGTGGATCAGGTTCTGCGTCCCCTGCGTGCAGTCGAGGATCCCGCCCGACGGGGTGCCGTCGGCTTTGCGGAAGCCGAGCGTCATCTCGCGGTTGTCCTGACCGATGTCGCAGCCCGGCACCGAAGATGTGCACGACATCGCCCGCCTGCGCGTCGAACGTGTACACGTCGTGGGCCGCGGTCTGCGCGATGTCTCCCGAGAGCGTCTGCCCGTACACGGCGTGCGCCACGACGTCCCTGCGTTGGAAGCGGATCGGCACCGAATAGTTGTCGGCGCGCTGGTGGTCGGCGTTGGCCACCAGCTGGTAGGTCGCCGTCGGTGGTGAGGTCGAACCGCCCGGCCTGGCAGACCGGCAGCCCCATGTCGACGTCGTTCTGATCGAGGGTCTTGCCGCTCGGGTCGACGAGTGCGAACTCGAGCCCGCCGTCGTCGCACTGGCGGCGCACCGATCCAGATCACGTCGCCGGCGTGGGCCGGGAACGCGAAGGGCACGGTCTCTTGCGCGTCGTTCACGCGCCCGACGTCGAGGATCGTGCGCAGCGCCGAGCCCGAGGCCGCGGCGGTCGTGGTCGTCGACGTGCCTGCGGTCGTCGGACCCGGTGGGTGCGGCGGAGAACGCGGGCAACCCGCTCGCGAGGTTGCTCGCGGACCGACTGCACGATCTGCGCGTGCGCGTAGTTGTTCGAGCACGGCGTGGCCGTGCATCGCCGACGCGTCGACGATGCAGTCCTGCAACAGGTACGGGTCGGTGACACCCTCGGCGCGGCACTGCTGCTCCACGTTCGCGCGGTCGGGTGCATTGTGCGCGTCGACGTTGGCGTGCGGGAACGCCGGGTCGGTGAACGTCGCAGTCGACTGTCCCGGCGGGTACGTGAACAGCGACGTCGCCGGTGTGACCCGCCACGAATTCGTGTAGGTCGTGTTCATCACTGCGCGCGTAGGCGTCGCGCCGATGCTGTGACCGTCGGCGGTCGCCCGGTCGTTGCCCGGTTGTCCGTCGTCGTTGCCGAGCAGGCCGACGAGCTTGCCCTTGCGCGCCTTCGCGGGGGTCACGGTGACGTCGATGCCAACGAGCGTGTACGGACCGACGCGGACGGTCGTGCCGTCGGGCCACGTCACGACGAAGCCCTGCCCCGCGGAAGTGAGGAGACGCTGGAGCGAACCGTTGCCGATCTTCGTCACTTCGTCGATCACGAGCTTGCCGTCGTCGCGTGCCTGGACCGCGCCGTTCTCCTGACCGATCTGCACCTTGTGGCCGCCGAGGCTGGTCGCGATCGCGGTGTTCAGCGCGGCCGAGGTCGATCCCGCGACCGGCGCGGTGCGCACCTGTACCGTGAAGTCGTCGGTCGTCGACTTCACGAGTGTCATCTCGCCGACCGTCTGCAGGTCGTACGGCGTTCCGTCGAAGGTCGTGAGGTGCGGGTCGCCCCGGGTGACGCCCTGGGGCTGCGGTTGGTCCGGTGCGCCGCCCCCACCGCCGCCCCCTCCGGGCTGGCTCGGGGGCGACCCGCCACCCGGCGGCGGCGGCGGTTCCGGCTTCTTGCAGAAGCTGTCGAGCGACGCGCCCGCGGCGTACGCGGCGAGCTGCTGGTCGCCGCCGTCCATGCCCACCGAGATCGGCGCGGTCGCCTTGATCGTGTGCTCGGATGCTCCGGCACTTCCGTCGGGGCACTTGCATCCGTTCTGGTTGAGGCACAGCGCGAGCGGCGACGTCGTGTCGAGCGTCTGGTCGACCGTGTAGTTCTGGTCATGGGCCTTGCCGTAGCCGGCCGCGAGCGTGATGACGAGCACGTCCGCGGTGCTCTGGATGGTCGTCTGCTCGGCTTGGTACACCCCGACGCTGCCGATGTCCTCGGAGTCCTGCGCGTCGACGGTCACCGACTTCGGTGAGGGGCCCGCGGTCGGCGGCGTGCCCGGGCCGGCCATGTGCCAGTCGATGTGACCCTGGTCCTCGTAGTAGGACGCGCCCCACGAGCTGTAGTACCGCTCGGTCGTGCTGTTGAGCAGCTTCGTCCACGCGGCCGAGTCCTCGCCGCCGATCCCGGCGTTGCTCACCGCCAACAGCAGCGGCCACAGCGTGTCCTGGCTGCCGGCGACGTCGCCGTAGTGCCCGTAGAGGCCGATGCCGTCGTAGCTGCGGTCGACGTACTTCGTCGTCGGCGTGAACGCGTACTTCGACCAGATGTCGTCGACGACCGCGGCGCCGGGGTGCAGCTGCTCCATCACCCAGGTGGCCTCACCCTCGCCGATCCAGTCGTGGATGCCGAGGTAGTTGGGCACGTCGTCCTTGCCCATGCCGGCGGAGCGTTGCTGGTAACAGTGGAACACCTCGTGGGCCAGGATCGCGGCCGCGCTCTCGGCGTCGATGCCGGCCCACTTCTTCTCCCACACCGTGATGTGGCAGCCGTCGGTGTAGGCGCCCCAGCCGCCGAACGCCCTCTGGCCGATCTGGATCGGCGGGTCGTAGTAGTGCGTCTCCGCGTACGTCTTCGTCATGTCCTCGGAGATGTCGATGACGAACGCGCCGATCGCCGCGACGCCGAGCTGCGTGGCCTCCTCGGTGTCGGCCTGTTGCGCGAGCCCCAGATAGTCGATCGTCGGCGCGTCCGCGTGGCGCAGGCCGGTGCGCGCCGCGAGGAGGGTCGCGGCGCGGGGCGTGGTCGTGTGCGCCGCGTGCGTCGTCGCGCTCTTCAGCGTGCGCGCGGGCGTGAGCAGTCTGCGTCGCCGCGTCCTGCTGGGCCGTGGTCAGATGGCTCCACTCCGCGTAGAGGTACGAGACGGCGTCGGTCCCGTCGAAGTTGATGTCGTCGGGCTTGATACCGGCGACCGAGACGCCGGGCAGCGGCGCGACGTCGAGCGCGAACAGCGCCGTGGCCCGCTCGGGCGTGAGGCCCTCGGTCCGGATCGCCGCGGCGGAGGTCGGCCTCCGTCTCGGGCGCGCCCGTGGCGCTCGCCGGCCGGGCGGTCGTCGGCGTCGGTTTCGCCGCATGCTTCGACCCCGAGCACGCGCCCGCGACCAGCATGACGGTGACGACGACGATTGCGGTCCGGAACCTACGCATCGCAGGGAAGTGTGCCGCGGCGGCGCGAACCGGTCGTCAGTGGACGACCACGTACGGCCGGCGCGACGCATCGTGAGAGCGGCATCGCGTGGCGAGAGCCCTTGTCGAGAGCGGGCGACGGGAGCCGAACGAGCGTTCTCAGCTCAACGCACCACGGTCGCGGACCCGCGCTCGGAACCGGCGCCGGATCTCGTCGATCGCCAGTTCGTGGCAGCAGTCCGAACCCGTTAGGGATCGCGGACTTCACCTACGTAGGGCCTTGCGCGCAGAACGGTCTACGTCGCGTCGCGATCGACGTCTGCAGCCGAATGATCGTCGGTTCCGGGCCGCGACGACGATGCGCCCCGATCTCGTTGTTGCTCCCAGGGGCGTTGCCCTGCGAAATGTGCAGTCTTGCGTCATCTCGTTGGCGCGGGAGCATCAGGGGTCACCGAAACTCACTCGGGACGGACGTTGGTCGCTCGGGAAGCGCCATCTCCAAGATGGGCGTCGCATCACCGTCATCTTCGCCGACGGCTCTTCGTCGGAGAACGCCAACGCCGAACGCGCCTATCGCGGCGGTGAAGAGTGCGAGCTCGATCGGCTGTCCATCCTGGCCGATGTGCTTGGCCGCGGTCACAAGCAAGTAGGGCCTCTGGACCCACGCCTCACTCAGCGTGCACCGCACGTGGGCGGCGTTGTTGCCCACCGGAGTCTTGTTGCAAGTCGCGTGATCGAAAAACGCTTCAATGTCTCTGCGGTTGTCGGCTCGCGCCCCGAGGTGGGGGACGAGCAGCAGTGCGCAGATGACGAGACCCGGCACGAGAAGCGTCGGCGGAAGTGTGGGACGCCGAGGCCGCCCCGCGAGGTAATCGATTGCGACGATCGCCAGGGGTGCAAGGAGGGGAAGAAATAGCCTCGGGCCCCAGGCGTCCCAGCCGAAGGGTGCCCACCAGCTCGCGAGCCCTAGCGTCAGCAGAACAAAGCTGGCGAGCCAGACTGCGGCGATGGCGCGCTCGTGTCGGGTGCCCTTCCACGCGATCCACAACATCGCACCCGGAACAATGAGAACCAGGGGCCAGAACCAGGAGAGACCTCCGTTCGGTGCAGCGAACAGTGCAACGGCGTACTGGATGATCACCTTGGGCGAACGGATCTGAAACTGCGAGACGGTGTACGTGAGATTGTTCCACGACCCGAATCGGAAGATGTTGAAGAGGCCCGTCACCGCGTACGAGGTAGCCACGCCGAACCCGACGCCCGCGAGTCTGGAGCGGGGGATACTGGCTTGCAGGTGGATGAACAGGGCCCCGAGCAGCAAAAATGGCCAAGCGGTTTCTTTCGTCAACCCCGCGGCGAAGAACCAGAACGCGAGCTCGGCTGGATGGCCGCGACGAGAAAGTCGCCACAGAGCCATAGCGACGAGGAAGGCCGCTAGTGGCTCGCCCCAGCCGAGGTTCGCATAGA
This sequence comes from uncultured Actinomycetes bacterium, assembly GCA_963839575.1. Taxonomy (GTDB): domain Bacteria; phylum Actinomycetota; class Acidimicrobiia; order IMCC26256; family PALSA-610; genus PALSA-610. The sequence goes on from CAWIVQ010000003.1 coordinate 1,735,274, forward strand.
ACAAGAACGGGCTCACCACCACGATGGCGAAACAGATCCAACCCCACAACGCGTCGCGCTTCGCGATCGTGTACGCGAAGAGTGCCAAGGCGAAGATCGAAAGCGCGTTCAAGACCGAGAGGAACATGTAAGCGCGATGGCCGCGCAGACCCGAGCCCAACACGACGAGATACTGGAAGAGCGGATACGGACCAACCGTCGAACCAGGGATGTGCGGTGCAGCAGGGTCGGGATAGCCGCACCTGACGAAAGTTCCTTTGCCAAGGCAGTCGCGTATCGCGCTGACGCCGCTCAGCAGCCGTTGTGTGTCACCCGAAAAGGGGGGATAGACCTTGAGTTGGCCGCGACTCAGCCAAAGTTGGAAAGCGAACGCAGCACCCAAGCAAACGTAGGCGAACAGAAAGGCGTGCCGTTTCCAAGCGGGTCCCACTCCCGAACTATGGCACGCGGTAATCGTCGCGTCGCCGGATGGGTCATCGACGAGAGATGAGCCGAAGTAGCGGGTCCGCGGTCATGAGGCCGACCCGAGCGCGTGCCGTGCGCGGTCCAGAGTTCGCGTAGAACACACGACCCAGAACGGTCGCCGTTCAACGTGGGGGGCAGCGAAGCTCGGGGACACGGGAGGTGACGCGCAATATTGGGTCCGCCTGTTGCATCTGCATCGTTCGAACAGAATCGAGTCGACCCGCCCGAGTGTCTTCTCTGAGGAGAGCTACAAGCGCGCGGTGCTCGTCATGCCGGTCGACGTACTGGCGAAACGGCGCACGATCTACGAAGAGTTCGTCGACCGAAGGTGGTCGATACTCCATGAAGCTGATCAGGCCGTGAAAGGAGAACGCACCGTCAAGCGACGGGGAAACGATGGCCGACTGGTCTTCGTCGGCGTCGTAACCACCGCGGCCTAGCAGGCGCCGCACATCGCGATCGTGCACGCACGGCATGCGCTTGCCGTTGTGTCGGCCTGGATGGTGTCCGCGAGGTTGACTCGCCAAGACCCCGTTGTCACCGCGAGGACTTGGGTTCGCGCCGGGCCGCGGCCGGGCCGCGAGCGTCGAGGGCACGAGTGGGTAGTCCGGAGGGTCCTTTCGGCGATACCTACTCCGGTGTTGGCGCCGCGGTGTGGGATGCGCGTTCTGGCTGGATCAGAGGCGCATCGATCTGGCGCGGGTCCCTGGATGTCGCACTCCTGAGTAGGCCTCGTTTGCCAAGCGCGCGGTCGTGCGGGCACGAGGAGTGGTGGCACGGGTCCAACACCTGACCGTCATCGTTTCGCAACAGTCGGGGTGGAGTGTGGGCGCCGGCGGGTGGCCGGCTGTGAGGAATAGCCCGATCGATGCCGTGACGCACGGGCGCGTCCCGAAGACGCGGGCGCGCCCCGGCGGTTGGCGTGAACGCAGGAAGGAGTAGGGGGTTCAGGACTTTTCGGCTCCACACATTGGTGGGTGGCCGAGGCGCCGTTCGTTTCCTCCGTCGGCATGACCGGTGTTCCGGTCCGCTCGCCGGTTCCAAGTGCAACCGATAAAGGGACACAAACTAGGGAGAGGATTCATAGATGAACATCAAGAAGCGCGCGCTCCACCTTGCGGTGACCGCGGGCATGGTCGGGAGCATGGTCGCGGTCGCTGCACCTGCAGCGCACGCCGCCGGTCCGCTCCCCGACTATTGCGGCGTCTACCTGCAGGGCAGCCCGGACCCGGCTGGCGGGCTCTTCCCCGCTGGACTGATCCCGTTCCCGGTCACCGGCAACACGGTGAGCCAGTCCTCGTACGCCCTCATCGGGCACGAGGCCAAGGGTCAAGACAAGATCATCAACGACTTGAACAACACCACAGCGGGCGCGACGCGCTTCAGTCTCGGTGTCACGATCGGCGGACTGATCACGGCCACCACAAGGACGATCAGTAACGCGACGTGGAACGCCGGGACAGCGACTTACACCACCACCACTCCCCACGGCCTGAAGATCGGAGACATCGTCTCGATCAGCAAGGTCAGTCCGGCGACGTACAACCAGACGAACGTGGCCGTCACTGGCGTTCCGACCACCGACTCATTCGAAGTGAGCGTCGCGCTCGACCCGGGCGTGTACGTAAAGAGCGGCGTCGAGTCACGCACCGAGCCCGTTGCGCCTCTGCTGGGTAACGCCGACGGTAGCTCGTCGTCGGTCAAGATCCAGTGGAAGAACGACTCCAACGGCCTCGGGCCGAGGGCTCCTCAGGTCCAGGTCGCCGAGAAGGGCACCGCTGCGAAGCCGGCAGTTGCCAAGGGCTTCGTGACGGCAGCTGGTGCAGCTGACCGGCTCGGCGCTCAGGCCGGTCCGATCAACGCCGGCAACAACGGCACTGGCCCCGGACCCTTCAGCGGCGTCCCGGGTCCGGCAAGCGGCACGACCGTGGGGCTCTACGTTCCGCCCGCGGCAACCGCGGGTACGTTCAAGCTGACGATGAAGTTCCCGACCATCGCGGGTCCGCCCGTCGGTGGCCTCACCTACCACTCGGGTGCGATCGACATCGTGACCTGGGGCGCCACGGCGGCTGCGCAAGCGACCACGATCGCGACCCTCGCTCAACACCCCTGCGGCTCCTGGCCCCGGTGACGGTGGGTCGTTCGGCAACCTCGGTGGTGGCGTGACGGTAGTTCCCGGGCCTCGTACCGGAACCTTCGTGATCAGCTTCGCGGCGACCGCGTTGACCAACCAGGCACTTCCGTCGCTCAGCGCGAACATCGGCGACCAGACTGGCGCCCTTGCGAGCACGCTGGCCGACGACGGCTCGGTCTGGGTCAACAGCTGGCGTAACGGTGGTGTCGACGCTGGGCTGAGCCCGGTTCGGACGTCGGCAACGGGAATCTTAACCTCGCAGGGTTCCATGTCGAGTGGCGTGATTCCGACCATCGGCAACACGAACACGGGCAAGTGGTACGTCACCCCCGACACGCGTACCTGTTCCTCAGACCCCGCGGGTCTGGTATCGGCGCTCGTCCGAACTGACCACGGACAGAGTGGCTCAGGGCCTCCTGCAGTCGATCGTCGGTGCCAACCTCACGGTCACGCTTGACCCGTGTGGATTGGTCGGAGCCCTCGGCCTCTTCTGCACCGCAGCAGGCGCGTCGATTCCGCCGGCGTTCCTCGGCATCTGCGGCATTCTCTAAATCGAGTTACTGCACATGTGAGTCTGAGGGGCGGTCTTTCGGGGCCGCCCCTCACTCGCGGAATGTTTCGCGCTTGGGACTGCCCCCACTGTGGTTGGCTCGGGACCTGTCGCCACCCCTGCGCGTCCGTTCGGCGGCCTCGGTCTGCAGTCGTTCGGCATCCATTCGGACCGCGCGCACCGCGGCGAGATCATCACCGAACCCCGGCACGCGTGGGTCGATCTTCACGGCGTACTTGCCCGTGGGAGCATGACCAACGCTCACGTCGGTGAGCGTCTACGACGACGACGAACTGATCACGCAGTTGCCATGACGCGCAACGGGGCCGACGTCCTTCCGTGCACGACGGCCCCGAGGACAAACGCGTGATCGTCAGGTCTTGCGGTGGAACCCTCGCATCCGCCGACGGTCGCTCTCCCCCATCGGGGGATGGAACCACAGCGGCTTCCGACGACCGGCCCGCACGCCTCGAACGTGGAATCGAACCCATCCGTAGGCGCACACCGCGAGCGCAGCGAACAGGCCGACGTCGGACCAGTTCACGGCGCGCTTCCCACCGGGATGGTCGGCGTTGGGTCACCGGGCCGCACCGGGTCGTGCGGCAGGACGTCCCCCGTGTCCTGCTGAATCGTCGGAAGCGTCGTCGATCCGTCGTTCACGACCGCACCCAATGGCTTCGCGTTGTTCGGGGTGGACCTTTCATGACCGTAGAGACCGACGGCAGCGAGCGCCGCCAGTGCAACGTAGAGGCCGATGGCCATCTTGTTCACGATGCGCTCACCCTACTGGGATGGTCGGGGTCGGGTCGCCCGGCTGCACCGGGTCATTCGGTAACACGTCCGTCGTGCCTTGCTGAATCGTCGGAAGCGTCGTTGTCGACGATCCGCCGTTCACGACCGCACCCGACGGCTGCACGTTGCTGAGCGTCGACTTCTGACAGCCGTACAACCCGGCGGTAAAGCCGGCCAATAACCTGCAACTCCGGCGCCCATTCCGGCGCGCACGCAGCATCGTCGGCGGTATGACGCCACCAACTCGGCCACAACGCCGCCATGACGTCACTCGACCACGAAGTGGAAGCGGGCTTGATCATCGCCCAATCGTAAACGGCGTAGTCGCACCGCCATTCGTCGGTGCTCGTCGCCGCCGAATGCAACGGCCACTGCCCGTCCCAGGACGCCACCTTCGTGCAGCCCTCGAACTCGTTGATCGCGTTGTTCGGCGCGCAGTCACCTTGGCAATACGGCGTGAAGTACGGGTTGATCGAATACCCGTAGCCGGGGTTGTTGATCGCCGACTTCGAGTGCCCGGCGATGATCTTGATGTCCCAGTTGGTCGTGTCGTTCAACGCCGGGCTCGAACCGCCGCCCCAGTCGTAACCGTTGACCACTCGACACGCCGCTCGGTAGGTCGTCCCCGTCGGGTCGAGATTCACGCACGAGTTGACGTGGCCCACGAGGATCGGGAAGGCGGGACTGCCCCACGAGTTATCGAGCGGATACATCGGACCGGTGAAGTACGCCGTGATCGTCAGCGACGTGCCGCCCGGTGGCGGCGCCGTATTGCACGAGGTGAGCGCCGTACTCGCAACGAGCACGGCGACGATGAGCACGAGCGCCTTGACCGGGTGCCTGAGTAGAAACAGTTTCATCTGCGACCCCCCGCCGCGCTGGTTGCTGTCGCCGCGGACCCTATATGCACGCAGACGGGCTGGTCGAGGATGCGTCGGACAACGGGACGTCCGGGTATGGCAGCGATGACCGGTGACGTTTCCACAGACGCTGCGCCTTGGCATACAACGCGAGGTCATCAGCGTCCGGGACTCTTGCGCGTCGATCGTCGTCGCAGTAGTTCTGTGGCTGCCAGTCGGATTATCTGCGGCATCACCGCTGCCATCATGTCGAAACGGGCAAGGGGCGCGGCCAAGGGAGGCGACCTTACGACCGCGACTCGCGACTGAACAGGGTCCAAGCCCTACTGATCGGCTACGTCGTGGTGTTCGTCGTCTTTTGGACGGTATTTACCATCTATTTCGTCGCGGGCGGTCCGTCGTAGTACGGCGCGCCAGATCTGAGGCGCCTCTTGGACTCAAGCGGCGATCTTGAGTGGTGGTCGGGTGGTGTTGGTGCGGGAGATGGCTTGGATCTCGTTGTAGAGCTCGCGGTGCGACGAAGCGTTTGAGGCACAGACCCGCTCCCCCCCACCACGGCGCGGTGCCTTCGACACCCACCGCGAGGACTTCACCGAAGCTGGTCATCCAGCCGGTCAGGTCGCGATAGCCGCGTGTCGTGGTCGGGAACGGCGCGGTGTCGAGCTGCGGCCGAGTTCGTCGAGGACGACAAGACATGAAGATCATTGTGGGTATCCACTCCGGCGATGACGCGGACGTCGTCGTCTGCGATCGTTGACACGGCTGCCCTCTCTGTTGGCTGGGGGTGGCACGCACGGCCGGAAGGGTGGACAAGACAGGGAGCAGGCCTGGTCGCTCAGGCGCCTCTTCGGTCACGTTCACCCGACCGGTTGTGCCACAACACGCGCCTGCCCTGCCCGTCCGACAGGTCAGATCAAGGACACCCGAAGGGTCGAGCCGATCAGTGAGTCACACCGAACGGAACAAGCGCACCAACATCATCCCTGCCGATACGGGCGCTCGCCGTGCTGGTGCGCGATCGGATAATCGGTACGGGCGGATGCGAGCTGTGCAGAGGTTTCGTGCGGACCTCTGGATATGACGATGTGACTCCGCCCTGCTCTCCGCAGGTGATCCGAGGAGAGGTCGAGACCGACCCGAGGGCGTCGACCGACGGAGCAAGCGCCGTGCGCTGTCCGTGGACGACCGCGATCGAGCGGTGAGGGTGGCGTGGTGGGGCCGCGTCGGCTGTGTTGCGCTCGCACGTTGCGATCGGTCGGACTTCGGCACCCGATTTGACCGGGATGGTGGGCTGTAGCAAGCGATGGAACTGATTTGAACGGCTCCGCCGATCGCAGGCCTTGAGCCCGTGTGCGCTCTGACCTGCGCATACAGAGGAGAGCGGGCGACGGGAATCGAACCCGCGTTCTCAGCTTGGGAAGCTGATGTTCTGCCGCTGAACTACGCCCGCGAGCCGGCCGAGAATACCAGAGGACCACTTTTCGCCATCCGCCCGCGTGGGCATCGCGGTGAGGGAGAATCGAACTCGTATGGCTTACGGCATGCCACCCCAGGGAGATCCGACCGACGTGATGGGGCGGCGGATCGTCGCCTACATCGTCGACGGGATTCTCCTGTTCGGAGTCCTTGTCGCGGCGATGGCTCTGACCAAGCATCAGTTCTACCAAAACGCGCCCGACAACGCGTGCGAGACATTGCGCCAGACGCGCGGGTTGAACGTTCAGTGCCTGCAGGTCGGTTCACACCTCTACACGTGGAGCGGAAACGGCCTCACCGCCGCACGCCTGGTGTCGGTGCTCGCGAGCTTCCTCGATCTCGTGGTGTTGCAGGGCATCACCGGCGCGAGCATCGGCAAGATGATTCTCGGCCTGCGGGTGGTGAACGAGCAGGGCCAGCCCTGCGGCTTCGGGCGTGCCTTGGTGCGGTGGCTCTTCTTGGTGGTCGACGGCGCGTGCTTCCTGATTGGCTTGTTGGTTTCCCTACTCACCCACCCGCATCGACGCGTCGGCGACATGGTGGCGAAGACGTTCGTGGTCGCGCACGCGAGCGTCGGTCAGCCGATCGGCGGCCAAGCGGTGCCGTACCAGTACGCGTACTCGCAGCCGCAACCCGGCGCGCCGGGCTGGGCGCCGCCGGGTGCCGCGCCGCCGCCGGCACCGGGTTGGGGCACGACCCCGCCGCCCGCCTGGGGCGCGCCGCCGCCCGCGGCGCCGTCGGCGCCCCCGACTTGGGGTGCGCCGCCGACTGCGGCCCCTCCGGCCTGGGGTGCGCCCGCGGGCGCGCCGACCCCGCCGCCTGCGGCGCCTCCGGCCTGGGGTGCGCCGCCGCCTGCGGCCCCTCCGGCCTGGGGCGCGCCCGCGGGCGCGCCGACCCCGCCGACCCCGCCCCCTCCGCCCGCGCCACCTGCCTGGGGTGCGCCCGCGGGCGCGCCGACCCCGCCGCCTCCGCCCGCGCCACCTCAACCACCTGCACCACCTGCGCCCGAGCCCGCCGCGATGCCCGCGCCCGAGCCGGAGCCTCCGGCCTGGGGTGCGCCGCCGCCCCCGCCGCCGCCGCCGGACGCGGCCCCGCCCGCGGCTCCTGCGGTGACGCCCAAGCCTCCGGCCGAGGGCGAGTCGTGGTGGAACAAGGCGTTCACCGAAGACCACGAATCGCCGGAGTGAGCGGCGTCAGGTGGATCTGAGCTGCGCGTTCAGATCCCGGGGGTGCGGGTTCAGATCCCGGGGGTAAACGTGCCGCCCGCGGGCGCGGGTGCGCCGTTCTCGATCGCTTCCCAGAGCAGCTCGGCGATGTCTTGGACCTTGACGTCTTCGTCCTTGCCCTCGCCCTTCACGCCGTCGTCGAACATCACGTAACAGAAGGGGCACGCCACCGCGATCCGCGACGCGCCCGTGGCGATTGCCTCTTGGCTGCGTTCGGTGTTCACCTTCTTGCCGGTGTTCTCCTCCATCCACATGCGCGCGCCGCCGGCGCCACAGCACATGCCCTTCGTTCCGTTGCGCGGCATCTCGATCAGTTCGATGCCGGCCAGCGAACCGACGACCCGGCGCGGCGCGAGGTAGACGTCGTTGTGGCGGCCGAGATAGCAGGAGTCGTGGTAGGTGACGCGCTCCTCGAGCGACGCGCCCGCGAGGGAGAGACGGCCGTCGCGCACGAGATCGTCGAGCAGTTGCGAGTGGTGGATGACCTCGTAGTTCCCGCCGACCTGCGGGTAGTCGTTCTTCAACACGTTGAAGCAGTGCGGGCACTGCGTGATGATCTTCTTCACGCCCATACCATCGAACGTCTCGACGTTCTGCATGGCGAGCATCTGGAAGATGTACTCGTTGCCGGCGCGGCGGGCCTGGTCGCCGTTGCACATCTCGCTCGGCCCGAGGATCGCGAAGTCGATGCCCGCGCGCTGGAGCAGCTTCGCGAGTGCGCGTGACGTCTTCTTGTTGCGGTCGTCGAAACTCCCGGCGCAGCCGACGAAGTAGAGGTACTCGTGGTCGAACGCGTCGCCGGGCTCGACGATGTCGACGCCTTCGAGCGAGGTCGCCCAGTCGCCGCGCTCGCCCTGGTTCATCCCGTACGCGTTGCCGGAGTTCTCCATCGAGCGGAAGGTGTTGCCGAGCTCGGTGGGGAAGTCGCTCTCCATGAGCGTCAGGTAGCGGCGCATGTCGAGGATCTTGTCGAGGATCTCGATGTTGACGGGACAGATCTCGTCGCACGCTTTACAGCTCGTGCACGCCCACACTTCTTCGGGCGACACGCGCTCGAACACGCTGTCGGCTCCGATCGCGATGTCGCGGTCGAGACCGACCGGGGGTGACACGACCGGATCGCCGGTGGCGGCCATCACCTCGCCGACCTTCAACACGATCTCGCGGGTCGAGGGGCTTGCCGGTCGCGTGCGCCGGGCATACCGATGTGCACCGTCCGCAGACGGTGCATGCGTCGGTGTCCATCAGCTGCTTCCAGGTGAAGTCCTCGATCTTGACCGCGCCGAAGCTCTCGAGCTCCGTCTCCATGAGGTTCGGCATCGGCTTCATCGCGCCCTTGGGTCGGTCTCGATCCTTCAGGTACATGTTCATCGGTGACGTGAACATGTGGCGCAGCTTGGTGGTCGGCAGGATCACGAGGAACGCGAGGAACGCGACGACGTGCACGCCCCACAACCAGCGGTGCAGGATCAACAACGTGTGGACCGACCACGTGTCGATGAGCACGGCAACGCCCCATCCCACGAACGACCACTTCTCGAAGTACGGCTTGCCCTCGGCTGCGATGCGGACACCTTCGACCAAGAAGCCGGTCACTGCGATCACGAAGAAGGTGGCCAGGATGACCGCGTCCTCGGGCTTGGTCTTGATCCGGATCCGGTAGGGGCGCTGGCCGTAGCGCCGGGCGATCGCCCACACGATGCCGGCGAGGAACATGAGGCCCGCGACCTCGGCCGCGGCGGAGTAGGCCTCGTAGGTCTGGCCGTGCAGGAACTTGAAGCGGTCGGGCAGCTGGTGGTCGGCTTCGCTCAGCACGGTCACGATGAACAGCGAGACGAACCCGAAGTAGAGGAGCGCGTGCATCATCCCGGCCGCGGGGTCGCGCAACAGGGTCTGCATCCACACGCCGTTGCGGTAGCTCTTCGCCCGCTTCTCGACGTTCTGGCGCGTCGTGCGCCGATTGTCGGCGAGCCCGCGTTCCCAGTTCCGGACCCGCAGCGATGCGAGCCAGGCGACGATGAGCAGCATCGTGGCGACCGCGCCGTAGAACGCGACCTTCATCGCGGTGGGCACGTTGACGAACACTTCGCGCTGGATCGTCGAGTGGTCGTGCCAGCCCGTGATCGCGGGCATGACCCCGCTGCCGATCACGAACACGAACATCGCGATCCCGATACCGAGAACGACCTGATGAGCCTTGGGCAGTCGCATCGCGCCGAAATCTACAAGGCGAACGAGGACACGCGGCGATCCGGAGCGGCGCGAGATGTGCTCACTGAACGGAGCGCGCGTCCGCTTCTCTCAGGCGCTTGCCCATACCGGCCAACAACTTGCGCGCGAAGCCGGGGACCTCGTCGATGAGGCCGGCGAACTCGCGTTGGCCGAGCACGACGAGCTCCATGTCGGTCTCGGCGACGATGGTCGAGTTGCGAGGCGCCTTCTCGAGCAGCGCGAGCTCGCCGAACGCGTCGCCCGGGCCGAGCGTTGCGATCTTGCGGCCGCGGCGGCTCACCTTGGCGGTTCCCTCCAGGATCACGAAGAACTCGTGCCCGGTCTCGCCCTCCGAGATCAGCGCTTTGCCGGCGGCCACCCGGACGTCCTCAGCCCGGCGGGCCACCAGCTGAAGGTCCTTGCGCGAGCAGGCCGCGAAGAGCGGTACCTGCTGGAGGTGGTCGATGAACGTGTCCCGGGCCATGGCCGGGAAATCTAACCACCCGCGCCCTGCCCGTCACTTCCTACTTTCGCCCGATTCCTCGCCGGGGCCGTCCGCCCGGATCGACCGCCATTTCTGACCAAGCCGGGAATCTGACAATGACATTGTCAAGTTATACTCGGTGTTCGCACTCAACTCCCAGATCTCCCCGGAGGCAACCCATGTCCAAGGCTGTCGGCATCGACCTCGGCACCACCAACTCAGTCGTCTCGGTGCTCGAGGCCGGCGAGCCCGTCGTCATCCCCAACGCCGAGGGAAGCCGTACGACTCCCTCGGTCGTGGCCTTCTCGAAGACCGGCGAGGTCCTCGTCGGCGAGGTCGCCAAGCGCCAGGCCATCACCAACCCCGATCGCACGATCCGCTCGGTCAAGCGTTACATGGGCACCGACTGGAAGATCGACATCGACGCGAAGGCGTACAACTCGCAAGAGATCAGCGCCCGCATCCTGCAAAAGCTCAAGCGCGACGCGGAGAGCTATCTCGGCACGGCGGTCACGCAGGCCGTCATCACCGTTCCCGCCTACTTCGACGACGCCCAGCGCCAAGCCACCAAGGAGGCCGGTGAGATCGCGGGCCTCGAGGTGCTGCGCATCATCAACGAGCCCACCGCGGCCGCGCTCGCGTACGGCCTCGACAAGGAAGGCAGCGACCAGACGATCCTCGTCTTCGACCTCGGTGGCGGCACCTTCGACGTGTCGGTGCTCGAGATCGGCGACGGCGTGTTCGAGGTCAAGAGCACCTCGGGCAACACACACCTCGGCGGTGACGACTGGGACCAAAAGGTCATCGACTGGATGGTCAGCGAGTTCAAGAACTCCCACGGCGTCGACCTCGGCATCGACAAGATGGCCGCCCAGCGCCTGAAGGAAGCGGCCGAGAAGGCCAAGATCGAGCTCTCGACACTGCAGGAGACCACGATCAACCTCCCGTTCGTCACCGCGACGAGCGAGGGTCCGCTGCACCTCGAGCTGACGCTCACCCGGGCGCGGTTCCAGGAGATGACGAAGGACCTGCTCGAAGCCTGCCGCGGTCCGTTCGACCAGGCCATCCGCGACGCGGGCTTCGACAAGTCGAAGATCGACCACGTGATCCTGGTCGGCGGCTCGACCCGCATGCCCGCGGTGACCGACCTCGTGACCCAGCTCACGGGCAAGGAGCCGCACAAGGGTGTGAATCCCGACGAGGCAGTCGCGGCCGGCGCGTCGATCCAAGCCGGCGTGCTGAAGGGCGACGTCAAGGACATCTTGCTGCTCGACGTCACGCCGTTGTCGCTCGGCATCGAGACCCGCGGGCAGATCATGGAGAAGATCATCGAGCGCAACAGCACCATTCCGGTGAAGCGTTCGCAGGTCTTCACGACCGCCGAGGACAGCCAGCCTTCGGTCGAGATCAAGGTGCTGCAGGGCGAGAGCGAAATGGCGTACCGCAACAAGCAGTTGGGCACGTTCACGCTCACGGGCCTCCCGCCCGCACCTCGCGGTGTCCCGCAGATCGAGGTCACGTTCGACATCGACGCGAACGGCATCGTGCACGTGTCGGCCAAGGATCTCGGCACCGGCAAGGAGCAGTCGATGATCATCTCGGGTGGTACCGCCCTCAACAAGGACGACATCAACCAGATGATCAAGGACGCCGAGGCTCACGCGGAGGAAGACCGGCTCAAGCGCGAGGAGGCCGAGACCCGGAACACGGCCGACACCCTCGCGTGGCAGACCGAGAACCTCCTGAAGGAGCAGGGCGACAAGGTCCCCGCCGACGATCGGGAGAAGATCGACGTCGCGCTGAAGAACCTCAAAGAGACGCTCGCGGGAACGGATGTGGAGGCGATCAAGCACGCCCACGAGCTGTTGCTCTCGGCGAGCAACGACTTCACCAAGCGGCTGTACGAGAACGTGCAGGCGCAGCAGTCCGCGGGCGCCACCGGCGGCGGCTCGCAACCGTCCGACGACGAGGTTGCCGACGCCGAGATCGTCGACGACGACCAGCAGAGCGCATAGTCCGTCATGACGGACGCAACGGGTGAAACGACGGCCCCGGGTCCAGGTCAGGACCCGGGCGCCGCGGAAGCCGCGCAGTTCGAGATCGATCTCGCGTCGTTGCAACGCGAACGTGACGACCTGCTCGACACCACGCGGCGCCTGCAGGCCGACTTCGAGAACTATCGCAAGCGCGTCGTGCGGGAGCAGACCGCGTTGGTGGAGCGTTCGACCGAAGGTCTGCTCGAACAGCTGCTGCCGGTACTCGACAGCTTCGAGCTCGCGGTGCGGAATCTCGAAGGCAGTGATGTCGACGAGAAGGTGTGCAAGGGCATCGAGCTCGTGTACGCGGAGCTCTCGTCGGTGATGGAGCGGTCGGGTCTCGAGCGCATCCAAGCGAAGGGTGCGCCGTTCGATCCGAACGAGCACGAAGCCGTGATGCAAGACGACGGCGACGGAGAACCGCACGTCGACGACGTGCTGCGCAACGGGTGGAAGTTGAAGGGTCGCGTGTTGCGTCCCGCGATGGTGAAGGTAACGAGGAAGACTTCGGAGTGACCGCGCAGAGAGAGTGGTTCGAAAAGGACTACTACGCGGTGCTCGGCGTGCCGTCGAGCGCGACCGACAAGGAACTGTCGCGCGCGTTCAAGAAGCTCGCCAAGCAGTACCACCCCGACGCGAACCCGGGGAACGCCGCGGCCGAGGAGAAGTTCAAGGAGATCTCGTCCGCGTACGACGTCCTCGGTGACGCCACCAAGCGGACCGAGTACGACGAGGTTCGCCAGATGGTGGCCTCCGGTGTCGGCCCGGACGGATCCAGTGGTTTCGGTCCGGGCGGCGGGCACACGTTCCGCTTCGACACCGAGGGCGGCGGGCTCGGCGACATCTTCGGGAACCTGTTCGGCGGCGGGGCCGGCGGTCGTCGTCGTTCGCGCGGTGCGACCGGGCCGCAACGCGGCCGCGATCTCGAGACCGAGTTGCACCTGCAGTTCGAGGACGCGATCCGCGGGGTCACGTCGACGGTGCGATTCCGCGCCGACGCGACGTGCTCGACGTGCGCCGGCTCCGGGGCCGCGCCGGGAACGATGCCGGAGACGTGCCCCGAGTGCCGCGGCGCGGGCACCGTGGCCGACAACCAGGGGCCCTTCTCGTTCTCGCAGGTGTGTCCGACGTGTGGTGGCCGCGGTCAGATCATCCCGACCCCGTGCCCGACGTGCGCCGGGCGCGGCGTGGAGGTGCGGGCACGCGAGGTGAAGGTGCGGATCCCGGCGGGTGTCGCCGATGCGCAACGCATCCGCGTGAAGGGGCGCGGTGCCGCGGGCTCGAACGGGGGTCCGCCGGGCGACCTCTACGTGATCGTGCACGTGCGCGGGCACGCGCAGTTCGGTCGCAACGGCCGCGACCTCACGTTGCGACTGCCGGTGACGTTTGCGGAGGCGGCGTTGGGCGCCGACATCAAGGTCCCCACGCTCGACGCGCAGGTGACCGTGCGCATCCCGCCGGGGACGCCGAGCGGCAAGACGCTGCGCGTACGGGGCAAAGGCGTCGCCGGCGAAGGGCACGGGAAGGCGGGCGATCTGCTCGTGACCGTCGACGTCCAGGTACCGGTCCACCTGACGGCGGCCCAACGCGACGCGGTCGAGGCTCTCGCGGCCGCGCTCGACGACAACCCGCGCGATGCGCTCGACGCGACGGCGCGCGAGCGTCGTAGGCCAGAGGGAGACGTGTGATGGACGTAGACACGAGAGCGTTGTACGTGATCTCGGTCGCGGCCGAGCTCGCGGGTGTGCACCCGCAGACGCTGCGCATCTACGAGCGCAAAGGGCTGCTCGCGCCGGCGCGGACCACCGGGCGGAGCCGGCGCTACTCCGATCGCGACATCGCGCTGCTGCGCCGGATCCAAGACCTCACCAACGAGGGGGTCTCGCTCGCGGGAGTGCAGCGGATCCTGGCACTCGAGGACGAGCTCGGTGTCGCCCGCCAACGGATAGCGGAGCTGGACGCCCGACTCGACGCGCTGCAGCGGGAGGTCGAGCAGAAGGTGGAGGCCGCGCACCGGCAGTACCGGCGCGAGCTCGTCCCGCTGCGAAGCGCGGTGGTCGCGCGCTTCGAGCGCCGCCGGTGACCCGAGCCGAACAACGAGCGACGAGTAAACGAGAAAGAGCACTTCGATGGCACTAGATCCGAGCCGGTTCACCCGCAAGACCCAAGAAGGGTTCGCCGCCGCGCAGGCGCTGGCCCGTGACGCGGGGAACACCGAGATCACGCCCGAGCACCTGTTGCGCGCGCTGCTCGACCAGAGCGAGGGCATTGTCAGCGGCGTACTCGAGCGGATCGGCGTCGAGGTCGGTGAGGTGCGGCGCCGCGTCGACGAGGTGCTGGCGAAGCTTCCGCGCGTGAGCGGCGCGACCGTACGCGACGCGCAGCTCGGGACGAGCGCGTTCCGTGTGCTCGAGAACGCCGACTCCGAGCGCTCGGCGCTCAGCGACGAGTACGTGTCGACCGAGCACATCCTGCTCGCGATGACCGAGGTGCCCGGCGGCGTGGGTGATCTCCTGCGCAGCGCCGGTGTCGACCACGACGGCGTGCTCGACGCGCTGCGCCAGGTGCGCGGGTCGCACCGCGTGACGAGCGACAATCCCGAAGAGCAGTACCAGGCGCTCGAGAAGTACGGCCGTGACCTCACCGAGGCGGCTCGGTTGGGCAAGATCGATCCGGTTATCGGGCGCGACGAGGAGATCCGGCGCATCATCCAGGTGTTGTCGCGGCGCACCAAGAACAACCCGGTGCTGATCGGTGAGCCCGGCGTCGGGAAGACCGCCATCGTCGAAGGACTCGCGCGCCGGATCGTCGAAGGCGATGTACCCGAGGGCCTGCGCAACAAGCGCGTGATCGCGCTCGATGTCGGCACGCTGGTCGCCGGAACGAAGTACCGCGGCGAGTTCGAGGAGCGGTTCAAGGCCGTGCTGAAGGAGATCGCCGACTCCGAGGGCGAGGTCGTGACGTTCATCGACGAGATTCACACGATCGTCGGCGCGGGTGGGGCCGAAGGCTCGGTCGACGCCGGCAACATGATCAAACCGATGTTGGCGCGCGGCGAGCTGCGCCTGATCGGAGCCACGACGCTCGACGAGTATCACAAGTACATCGAGAAGGACGCGGCGCTGGAGCGGCGGTTCCAGCAGGTGTACGTGGGCGAGCCGTCGGTCGAGGACACGATTGCGATCCTGCGCGGCCTCAAGGAGCGCTACGAAGTACACCACGGCGTGCGTATCCAGGACGCGGCGATCGTCGCGGCCGGAGTGCTCTCGGATCGCTACATCAGCGGCCGTCAACTTCCCGACAAGGCCATCGACCTGATCGACGAGGCCGCGGCCCGGCTCCGGATCGAGATCGACTCGATGCCGTTCGAGATCGACGTCGTCGAGCGCCGGATCCGCCAGCTCGAGATCGAGCGCGCTGCGCTCGCGAAGGAGACCGACGAAGGCTCGCACGCGCGTCTGGAGACGCTCGACGCCGAGCTGCAGTCGTCGCAGGAGGAGCGCGACGGGATGGTCGCGGACTGGCAGTCGGAGAAGGACGCGATCGTCGCGATCCAAGCCGGCAAGGAACGCCTCGAGCAGGCGAAGCTCGAAGCCGAGCGCGCCGAGCGCGACGGCGATCTCGAGCGCGCCGCGCAGCTGCGATACGGCCACATTCCGGTGGTCGAGCGTGAGCTCGACGGGCTGTCGGAGCGGCTCGACGAACTGCAGCGTGACGGACGCATGCTGAAAGAAGAGGTCGACGAAGAAGACGTCGCCGAGATCGTCGCGAAGTGGACGGGCATTCCCGTCTCGCGGTTGATGGAAGGCGAGATGGCCAAGCTGGTACAGCTCGAGGAGCAACTGCACGAGCGCGTCGTCGGCCAGAACGAGGCGGTGGTCGCGGTGTCCAACGCGATCAGGCGTTCGCGCGCCGGGTTGTCGGACCCGAACCGGCCGATCGGCTCGTTCTTGTTCCTGGGGCCCACGGGAGTCGGCAAGACCGAGCTCGCACGCGCCCTCGCGGAGTTCCTGTTCGACGACGAGCGAGCAACCGTTCGCATCGACATGTCGGAGTACATGGAGAAGCACTCGGTCTCGCGCCTCGTCGGTGCGCCGCCCGGCTACGTCGGGTACGAAGAGGGCGGCCAGCTCACCGAGGCGGTGCGGCGCCGTCCGTACGCGGTGATCCTCCTCGACGAGATCGAAAAGGCCCACCCCGACGTGTTCAACGTGTTGCTGCAACTCATGGACGACGGCCGTCTGACCGACGGCCAGGGCCGCACGGTCGACTTCACCAACACGATCGTCATCATGACGTCGAACCTCGGCGCGGGGGCCTCGCGCGATCAGGTGATGGCCGCGGTGCGCGGGCACTTCAAGCCCGAGTTCCTCAACCGCATCGACGAGATCGTGGTGTTCGGCCGCCTGTCCGAAGCAGAGATCGAGGAGATCGTCGGATTCCAGGTCGCGATACTCCGGGCGCGGCTCGGCGAGCGCGGACTGACGCTCGAGCTCACCCCGGCGGCGCAGAAGTGGGTCGCGCAGACGGGTTACGACCCCGATTTCGGGGCGCGGCCGTTGAAGCGAGTGCTGCAACGCGAGATCGCAGACCCGATCGCCCTCGAGGTGCTGAAGGGCGAATACCAGTCGGGCGACACGATCGTCGTCGACGCCGATCCCGACGGCGGTCTCGTGTTCGAGCACGCGGCCACCGCCGAGATCGTCGGCTAGCTCAGGTCGCGCAGGCCAGCCGTAGGTCGGGTCGCCGACGTGACGGAAGCCAGGAACGACTGAGTCGCGGTCACAGCGTCCGGGCGCGGGCGCGGAGCTCGCCCTTGGCGATCTTGGCGCCCGACGATCGCGGGAGCTCGTCGACGACCACGAGGCGTTCGGGCCAGAGCTCCTTGCCCGTCCCCCGGCGTTCGAGGTGCGAGCGCAGGTCGTCGAGCGAGAGGGCGCTTGCGTCGGGCCGCAGCTCGACGAACACGCAGACGCGCTCACCGAATGTCGGGTCGGGAATCGCGACCGCTCCACACAGCGCGACCGCGGGATGCGATGCGACCTCGTCCTCGACCTGCGCCGCGCTGATGTTCTTGCCGCCGCGGATGATGAGGTCGCTCGTGCGCCCGACCACGGTGAGGTACCCGTCGGCGTCGATGGTGGCGAGATCGCCCATCCGCATCCAACCGTCGGCGGTGAAGAGGTCGTTGTTGGCGGCGGGGTCGTCGTAGTAGCCGAGACAGAGGGTCGGGCCCTTGCCCGCCGGCACTCCGGCCGTTTCCGGGTCGTCGATGTCGGCACCGGTTTCCGGATCGAGGAGGCGGACGTGCATCTCGGGGATCACCTTGCCCGCGGTACGCAGCCGCTTCTCCTGCGGGTCGTCAGGCGTGGTGTTCGACAGCGCGCCCGTCTCGTTCGAACCGTAGAACTGGAGCACGTGGGCGCCGGTGCGGTCCTCGAACTCCCTCGCCCGGTCGTAGGGCACCATCTCGCCGCCGGTGAACATGACGCGCAGCGACGACAAGTCGTAGTCCTCGATCGCGGCGGAGTTGAGCATCATGACGAACTGCGTCGACACCGCCGCCAGGACCGTGACGCGGTGGCGTTCGATGGCGCGTAGCACCGTGGGGGCGTCGAACCGCGCGCTCACCACGCATGTCGCGCCCGTGATCGCGGGCGAAAAGTGCGCCGTCCACAGCCCGAAGCCGAACGGGGCGGGGAGCACGGAGCAGAACACGTCGTCGGCGGTGAAGTGGGCGACGCGATCGGCGAGCTCGTGGAACGCGAACCACCGCGCTTGGTTGTGCATCACGATCTTCGGCAGTCCGGTGGTGCCCGAGGTGGAGTTGAGCAGCCACAGATCCTCGGGCCCGATCGGGTGCTCGGTTCCGGGACGGCCCGAGACCGGCGGTTCCCGAAAGATCGCCCGGGCACCGCTGCGCTCGACGAGATGCGCGACCTCCCGCTCACCCGCGCGTGAACCGATCCCCACGGCAACGATCCCCGCCTTCTCGCACGCGAGCATCGCCGCGTGCACGCCCGGACCGTCCGGCAGTTGCAGTGCGACCCGATCGCCGGGCGCGTACTCGCCCAGCGTCGCCGCCATCTCCGCCGAGCGCAGGTGGTACTCGGCCCACGTCATCGCCTCGCCCGACGCGGCCTCGACGAACGCGATCGCATCGGGCCGGGTGCGTGCATTGCGGGCCACGATGCCCGCGACGGTGTTCACGGAAGCCGATGGCGGAAGAGTTCGGCCGCGTTGCGCCACGTGATGCGTTCGGCTTCGTCGTCGGGGATGTTCTGGTCGCGCAACTGTCGCACGAGCATCGCCTGCGTGTTCGGCCACGACGAGTCGGCGTGCGGATAGTCGGATTCGACGAGCACGTGACCGAGACCGATGCGGTGACGCAACGCCATGTTGGAGTCGTCGTCGAGCGCGCAGAACCAGAAGTTGCGGCGCAGCACCTCGCTCGGCGACTCCGCGACGTCGTGCCACGTGGGGAGGTAGCCGAGTTGGTACTTGAAGCAGTGGTCGAGGCGGTCGATGATGCCCGCCACCCAGCCGATGCCGCCTTCCGACAAGCAGATCTTGATCCGGGGGAAGCGCACCGGCACCTTCGAGTAGAGCCAGTCGACCGCGCTGTACATGCCGTAGGCGCCGAACAACACCGCGGGGATCTCGGGCGGCGCGTCGGCCGAGGTGGTCGGCGACGTGCCCGATGACCCAACGTGCAGGCACAGCACGGTCTCGGTCTCCTCGCACGCGGCGAAGAGCGGATCCCAATAGCCGGAGTGGATCGTGGGCAAGCCCAACTTGTCGGGGGCTTCGGAGAAGGTCACGGCCTTGAAGCCGCGCGCCGCGTTGCGCCGGATCTCCTCGGCCGCGACGTGCGGATCGCGCAGGAACGCGATCTGGTTCGGGATGAAGCGCCCGGGATACGCACCGCACCACGCCTCGAGGTGCCAGTCGTTGTACGCGCGCATCGCGACGAGCGCGAGCTCCTCGTCGTCGGGCCACAGCGTGAGGCGCTGACCGACGAAGCCGGGCAGGAACGACGGGAAGCACAATGATGCGGCCACGCCGTCGGTATCCATGTCGTGGACGCGCTCGTGGATGTCCCACGCGCCGCGGCGCATTTCGTCGAAGCGGGTCGGCTCGAAGCCGTACTCGGTCGATGGGCGCCCGACCACGGCGTTGAACCCGACGTTCGGCAGCACCTGGCCCTGCCACATCCACGCTTCGCCGCCGTCGTCGGTCGCGATGACGTGCGGTTCCTCGCCGGCGTACTTCTTCGGGAACCGACCGGTGAACGCGTCGGGCGGCTCGACGACGTGGTCGTCGACGGAGATGACCGTGTACACGCGTTCGCGCGGCTCGGGTTCGGGCAGCCAGGTGATCGTCTCCCGCCGTCCCTTGCCCCCGCCGAAGTACTCGTTGTTCTGCAGAGCCTCGAGCGGAAGGCCGGTCATGTCATCACCTCGGGTTCGTCGCGCAACAACATTCGCACGGCGCCGTCCCAGTACGCCCGGGGCGTGTTCTGTTCGAGCGGTGGCTTCAGCGCGGCGCGCGCGGCCGGCGGGATCTCTGTTGGGACGCGGCCCGCCGCGAGCGTGTCATAGGTGAAGCGGCACATGCGCTCGAAGGTCGTGGCCTTGTAACAGGCCGCGGCGATCGTCGGCGCGGTCACGATCGCGCCGTGATGCGCGAGCAGGATCCCGCTCGCGTCGCCAACCTCACCTGCGAGCCACTTGCCGTCGTCGGCGTCCTCGATGCCGCCGTACTCGTCGACATAGGCGAGCTCGCCGTCGAAGATGCACGAGTTCTGGTGCACGAGGCGCGGCCGTTCGCCCAGCGTCGCGAGCAGCGTCGCGTAGTAGGGATGGTTGTGCACCACCACGGCCGCGTCGGCGCGGGCGCGGTGCAACTCGGTGTGGAGGAACACCGCGGGGGTGACATCCCAGTCGCCCTCGACGATCTGGCCGTCGGCGTCGAGGCGCACGATGTCGGAGGCTCGAACCTCCTCCCACCACAGACCCCAGGGGTTGCACCACATGCCGCCGTCGTCGGTGGCCACGGTGATGTGCCCCGAGAGGTTCTCCCGCCAACCCTCGCGGGCCAGGATGCGCAGCGCGCACGCCAGCTCCTGGCGAACGGTGAGATCGTGACCGATTCCCGGTCCGGGTCGGGGCAGGCGCACGGCCATGACGGTATCCGCGAGACTCTCGGGCCGTGAAGGTGCTCGTGATCGGTGCGACGGGTGAGCTCGGGCGACACGTCGCGTCCGCGTTTGGTGGCAACGGCGTGCCCGCGGGGAACGACGGAGTCCACGTGCGGGCCTTCGTGCGGCGCCCGCTCGAACCGGGCAACGGGGTCGACGAGGTCGTGGTCGGCGACCTCCGTGATCCCGGCTCCCTGCGCGCCGCCTGCGCGGGCGTCACGAGCATGTTCTTGGTGTCGTCGCCCACCCGCGATCAGGTCGAGCTCGAGACCAACGCCATCGCCGCGGCCGAAGGCGCGGGCGTCGAGCGGATCGTGAAGGTCTCGAACATCCCGATCGCCGGGCTCGAGACCGGGCTGCACGGAAACCACCGCGCGATCGAGCGCCGTCTCGCGTCGTCGACGTGCGCGGCGGTGGTGCTGCAGCCGTCCTTCTTCACGAGCGTCGTCGCCAAGCAGGCCGAAGTGCTCGCGCGGGGGAGCCTCGTGCTGCCGACCGGCCCGGGCAAGATCGCATGGATCGACCCGTCCGACATCGCGGCGGTCGGCGCCGCCGCGCTCGTGCGCTCCGACCTCGACGGCGCCTTGCACATCACCGGTCCCGAAGCCCTCGACGGTGACGAGGTGGCGGCCCGGCTCGGGGTGAAGCGCATCGATCTTCCCCTCGACCGCTGGCGCGAGACCGTGGTCGCGTCGGGGCTCGACCCGTGGCTCGCCGATTCGACCGTGCACCTCTTCGAGGCAATCGCCCGCGGCGCGCTCGCCGAGACGACCGACACGGTCGAGCGCGTGTTGGGCCGCCCGCCCCGGCGGGCATTCGCGAGTTAGCGAGGGTCCAGGCGACCGAAGAGCGGGTGCTGCGACACGTCGTGCACGGCTCGCCCGAAGACGCGCGCCGCGGGATACCGCGGCCAGCCCGGCTCGCCCGTGCGCGCGAACGCGGCCCACGCGTCGCGCATCGAGGATGACAGCGCGCGCCCGTCGTCGTCGAGACCGACGAACGCGTCCCAGCCGTCGACGAAGTTGCCGAACGGGAACGGGATGTCGATGCCGTGGCACGCGCCCACCGCCGGTCCGCCCCACGTGAAGCAGTAGGTGAAGGTGGGGCCGTGCGGCGCGTGCGCGTCGAGCACGGCCCGGCACGGGACCTGCATCTCGTTGTCGCCGAACAGCGCGCGCCAGATCTCGTTCGTGTCGTCGGAGCCGAGCGCGTCGTCGTAGCGGTCGACAGTGGCCGCGGCGGCCGCCTCGTCGAGCCCGAGGTAGCGCGCCGCGCGCCGCACGAGCTTGTCGCGCGGGGGAGCAGCTGCGCTCGAGTCGACGAAGAGCCGCATCTCGTCGGCAGTCGTGCCGGCCACGAGCGCGACGCCGGCGGCCTCGCCCTGCGCGAATGCGTGCGCCGGCGTCGCGTGCAGGATGTCGCCGTCGACCATCGGATGGAACGGCATCATTCCCACCGTTGTGAGCAGTGACACCATCGCGGTCGACTGCGCCTGCACGAGTGCGCCGGCCGAGAGCTTCCGCAGCGCGCCGGCATCGCTCGCACCCGCGGCCGCGACCAGCGCGTCGACGACGGTCGCGGCGCGCGTGTCGTCGAGCGTGGCGAACGTCGCGCCGCTCTGCACGATCGCGCCCGCCACCAGACCACGTGCCACAGGGGACGCGAGTGCGTGCAACACCAGTCCACCGCCGGCCGACTCGCCGAACGCGACGACGCGCGCCGGGTCGCCCCCGAACGCGGAGATGTGTTCGTGCACCCACTGGAGCGCGCAGATCGCGTCGCGGAGACCGCAGTTGGCGACGCCGCCGATCGGGCGCGCGTCGAGGAAGCCGAGCGCGCCCAGCCGGTAGTTCACCGAGACCACCACGACTCGTTGCTCGTCGGCGAGCAGCGCACCGTCGTACACCGGTTGTGACGACGCGCCGATGACGAACGACCCGCCGTGGAACCACACGAGCACGGGAAGCGGCTCGTCGGAGTCAGGTGCCCAGACGTTCAGGGTCAAGCACGCGTCCTCGCTCGTTTCGCGCACTTTCATGCCGGGAACGATGTCGCCGAGCGGCCCGTCGAGCGATTGGGGCGCGGCCGGACCGAACCGCGACCCGTCGCCGAGGGCGCCGTCGAACGCGATCGACGTCGGCGCCGCGAATCTCGCCGCCGTCGCGTAAGGGATGCCGAGCGAGGTCCGCACGGGCGCAGCCTACGAACCACTGTCGGGACCCGCCCGCCGTCGGCTACCATTTCCCCAACGTGACCCCGAACAGGTGGAGCGTTTCGTGCCCGGCGCAGTGATCGTCGGCACGCAGTGGGGCGACGAGGGCAAAGGTCGGGTCACCGACTATCTCGCCAAGGAGTCGTCGATGTGTGTCCGCTACCAAGGTGGGCACAACGAGGGCCACACGCTCGTGGTCGACGGCGAGGTCTTCAAGCTCCAACTCGTGCCGAGCGGCATCTTGTACCCGTGGGTGATGCCGATCATCGGCAACGGCGTGGTCGTCGATCCCGCCGTGTTGATCGACGAGGTCGACATGTTGGAGGCCAAGGGAGTCGACACGCGGCTCCTACGCCTGTCGGGCAACGCGCACCTGATCATGCCGTATCACCAAGAGCTCGACCGGATGACCGAGCGCTATCTCGGCAAGAACAAGCTCGGTACCACCAAGCGCGGCATCGGGCCCGCGTACGCCGACAAGGCGCTCCGGGTCGGGATCCGCGTGCAGGACCTGCTCGACCCCAAGATCTTCCGGGAGAAGCTCGATCTCGCGCTGCGTGAGAAGAACGGCGTGCTCGCCAAGGTCTACAACCGGCTGCCCATCGACGCGAAGGAGCTCGCGGAGCGTTACCTCGCGATGGTCCCGCGCCTGGCGCCGATGATCGACGACACCGTCCACCTCGTGCACGAGGCGCTCGACGCGCAGCAGTGGGTGTTGTTCGAGGGCGCGCAGGCGACGTACCTCGACCTCGACCACGGCACCTATCCCTTCGTCACCTCGAGCAACCCGATCGCGGGAGGAGTGTGCACGGGCGCGGGCGTTGGTCCGTTGGCCATCCAGCGCGTGGTCGGACTCGTGAAGGCGTACCAGACGCGCGTCGGCAGCGGGCCGTTCCCGACGGAGTTGTTCGAAGGCGACGCGGTCGGCGACATGCTCGTCGAGCGCGGCCGTGAGTTCGGCACCAATACCGGCCGGCGGCGGCGCACCGGGTGGCTCGACCTCGTGATGCTGAAGCACGCGGTGCGCCTCAACACGTGTACCGAGCTGGCGCTCACGAAGCTCGACATCCTCTCGCCGCTGCAGGAGCTGAAGGTGTGCGTCGCGTACGAGGGCGAAGACGGCACGCGCTACGACCACGTGCCGTACCACCAGTCGGTGCTGCACAAGGTGAAGCCGATCTACGAGACGCTGCCGGGTTGGGGCATCGAGATCGAGACGGCCGGCCGGCTCGAGGAGTTGCCGGCGCGTGCACGCGAGTACGTGAAGTTCGTCGAGGACTTCGTCGGCGTGCACGTGAGCATCGTGGGTGTCGGACCCGCGCGCGATCAGACGATCGTGCTTCCCCGCGCCGCGTGACGGCGTGAGTACCCGCGTTCTCGTCGTCGGTGGCGGCGGGCGTGAGCACGCGCTCGCGTGGGGGCTCGCGGCCTCGCCGCACGTCGACGACGTCGTGTGCGCGCCGGGAAATCCGGGCATGGCGACGATCGGCGAGTGCGTACCGGTCTCCGCGACCGACGCGGACGCAGTCGTGCAACTCGCGGCCAAGCTCGACGCCGACCTCGTGGTCGTGGGGCCCGAGGATCCGCTCGTCGCCGGAGTCGTCGACGCGCTGCAGGAGTCGGGACGGCTCGCGTTCGGCCCGAGCGCGGCCGCGGCGCGGCTCGAAGGCTCGAAGGCGTGGATGAAGGACGTGCTCGTCGGAGCGGGCGTTCCGACCGCGCGGTACGCCAGCTTCGGTGCCGGTCGCCAGACCGAGGCGTTCGCGTTCCTCGAGACGCTGCCCGGCCTCTATGTGGTGAAGACCGACGGGCTCGCGGCGGGCAAGGGCGTGGTGGTCACGGAGTCGATCACCGAAGCGCGCGACACGGTGCGGGCGTACCTCTCCGGCGCCGCCTTCGGCGACGCCGGCCGCACGTGCGTGATCGAAGAGGGGTTGACCGGCCCGGAGGTGTCACTGTTCGCCCTGTGCGACGGGCGGCACGCGCAGGTGCTCGCGACCGCGCAGGACCACAAGCGCGCGTTCGACGGCGACGCGGGCCCCAATACGGGCGGCATGGGCGCGTACTCGCCCGTCCCCTTCGTCGGGGCCGACCTGGTCGACGAGATGATGGAGCGCGCCCTGGTCCCGACGCTCGCCGAGCTGGAGCGCCGCGGCGCTGCGTACCGCGGCGTGCTCTTCTGCGGGCTCATGCTCACGCCCGACGGGCCCAAGGTGTTGGAGTACAACGTGCGCTTCGGCGACCCCGAGTGCCAGGTGCTGGTGCCGCGCCTTGCCAGCGACCTGTTCGTGCATCTCTCGGAGTCGGCGGGCGGCGCGCTCACCACGCCGATCGAGTTGTCCGACGTCTCGTGCGTCGGCGTGGTGCTCGCGGCCGGCGGCTATCCCCCGGCGCCCGACCGCAAGGGAGACGTCATCACCGGGATCGATCGGGCCGAAGGGGCCGAAGGAGTCGTCGTGTTCCATGCGGGAACCGCGCACGACGACGACGGTCACGTCGTGACCAACGGGGGCCGGGTGTTGACCGTGGCCGCGGTCGGCGCCGGCATCGGCGAGGCGCGCGACCGCGCCTACGCGGCCGCGGCCGAGATTTCGTGGCCCGGCGTCCACTACCGTCGCGACATCGGCGCCCAGGCTCTCTCGTGATCCCCCGGTACTCGCTCCCCGAGATATCCGCGCTGTTCACCGATGAGGCGCGCTTCGGCGCCTGGCTCGAGGTCGAGGTGCTCGCCGTAGAAGCGTGGGCGCGCCTCGGCGTGGTCCCCGACGCCGACGCCCGTGCCGTGAGGGAACGGGCCGGATTCGACGTCGCCGAGATCCACGAGCGCGAAAAGATCACCGACCACGACGTCGCCGCCTTCGTCGACGTCGTGCAGGAGACGGTCGGGCCGCCCGCGGGTGCGTGGGTGCACTACGGCCTGACGTCGAGTGACGTCGTCGACACCGCGCTCGCGCTGCAGATGACGCGCGCCGTCGACGTCTTGGCCGGCGCGGCCGCTGAGCTCGAGAACGCGATCTCGAAGCGGGCCCGCGAGTTCCGCGACACGCCCATGGTCGGGCGCACGCACGGCATCCATGCCGAGCCCACGACCTTCGGCGCCAAGCTCGCCTTGTGGGCGATGCAGGTCCGCCGCGACCGCGAGCGCCTGGCGCGCGCCCGGGCGACGATCGCGGTCGGCAAGCTGTCGGGTGCGGTCGGGACGTATTCGAACGTCGATCCCGCCGTCGAGCGGTACGTGTGCGAGCGGCTCGGGTTGCAGCCCGTTCCCGCGACCCAGGTGCTGCCGCGCGACCGGCACGCCGAGGTCATGTACACCTGCGCGTCGATCGGCGCGAGCATCGAGACGTTCGCGCTCGAGATCCGTCATCTCCAACGCACCGAGGTGCGTGAGGCGGAGGAGGGCTTCCGTGAGGGCCGGCAAAAGGGCTCGAGCGCGATGCCGCACAAGCGCAATCCGATCAAGTCGGAACAGATGTGCGGCCTGGCGCGTGTATTGCGCGGGAACGTGCAAGCGGCGCTCGAGGATGTCGCGCTCTGGCACGAGCGCGACATCTCGCACTCGTCGGTCGAGCGCATCATCGTCCCCGACTCGCTCATGCTCGCGTACTACATGCTCGTGAAATTCCGGCAGGTGATCGAGAACCTGCAGGTGCACCCGGAACGCATGTTGCGCAATCTCGATGCGTCGTTCGGGCTGGTGTTCAGCCAGCCCGTCCTGCTCGCCCTCGTCGAAGCGGGACGGACGCGCGACGAGGCCTACCGGATCGTGCAGCGCGACGCGATGCAGTCATGGCAACAGGAGCGTTCGTTCCGGGAGGTGTTGTCCGCCGACCCGGAGGTGACCGCGACGCTCGACGCGGCCCGCCTCGATGCCTGCTTCGACCTGAAGCGCTCGCTCGCGAACATCGGTCTCGTCTTCGACGCGCTCGACAACATGGGCGAGCCGGACACGGGAGAGCTGCGGGCGTGAGCGCCGGCGGGTTGCCGCACCTCTACTCCGGGAAGGTGCGCGAGCTGTTCGAGGTGGGCATCGACGCCCTTCTCATGGTTGCGAGCGACCGCGTCTCGGTGTTCGACGTCGTGTTGCCCGATCTGATCCCCGACAAGGGCCGTGTGCTCACCGCGCTGTCGAGCTTCTGGTTCGAACGGACGACCGACATCGTGGCCAATCACGTGATCTCGTGCGATCCCACCGACTTCCCCGAGATCGCGGGCGACGTCGCCGGGCGGGCGACGCTCGTGCACGCGGCCCGACCGATCCGGCTCGAATGCGTCGTGCGGGGTTACGTCTTCGGGCACGGCTGGAGCGAATACCGAGACCGCGGAACGGTCGGCGGCTTCGCGGTGCCGGCGGGTCTGCAGCTGGCCGACCGGTTGCCGGCGCCGCTCTTCACGCCGACGACCAAAGCCGAGAGCGGCCACGACATGCCCCTCACCGCCGACGAGGCCGTCGCGCTCGTGGGCGCCGACCGGTACGAGCAGGTGAAGGACTACTCGCTGAAGCTGTACGAGCGGGGCGCGGCACGCGCAGGCGTGCGGCCTCATCCTCGCCGACACCAAGTTCGAGTTCGGCGAACGCGACGGCGAAGTCATCGTGATCGACGAGATGATGACCCCCGATTCGTCGCGCTACTGGCCGCGTGAGGGCTACCGGCCGGGGACGCCACCACCGTCTTTCGACAAGCAGTACGTGCGCGACTTCATGGACTCGACCGGGTGGACACACGAGCCGCCCGCGCCCCATCTGCCCGCCGAGGTGATCTCGAATACGCGGGCGAAGTACATCGAGGCCTACGAGCTCGTCACCGATCGCGCCTTCGCCGATTGGTACGGCGTCGACGACTGAGCGATCGGTAGCATCGACCTATGCCGGTGTTCAACGCGCACGTCGAGGTCACGCACCTTCCGGGGATCGCCGATCCGGCGGGCGCCACGGTGGAACGAGCGTTGCCGGCGCTCGGGTACACGAACGTCGCACAGGTGCACATCGGCAAGACGATCAACCTCGTCGTCGACGCGCCCGACGCCGGAGAGCGCGCGCGTCCAGGTGAACGAGATGTGCGAGAAGCTGCTCGCGAACCCGGTGATCGAGGCGTACGAGGTCGTGATCTCGTGACCGTGCGGGTCGGGGTCGTGGTCTTCCCGGGCACGAACTGCGAGCTCGACGTGCAGTACGTCGTGGAGCAGCTCGGGGGCCGGGCCGAGCTGCTGTGGCACGGCGACGACACGACCCATGGTGTCGACGCGGTCGTCGTTCCGGGCGGCTTCGCGCACGGCGACTACCTGCGCACGGGTGCGATCGCACGGTTCTCCCCGGTCATGCACGCGATCGGGGAGCTCGCCCGGGCCGGTGGGCCGGTCGTCGGCATCTGCAACGGCTTCCAGGTGTTGTGCGAGGCCGGGCTGCTCCCGGGCGCGCTGCAGAAGAACGCCGGGCTGAAGTTCTTGTGCCAGGACGCGGCGTTGCGCGTCGAGACGACGTCGACCGCGCTCACCAACAAGGCCCGGGTCGGCGACGTGTTGCACATTCCGATCAATCACTTCGAAGGCAACTACGTGTGCGACGAGCGCACGCTGACCGAGCTGCGGGCCGAGGAGCGGATCGTCGTCCGCTACGTCGACAATCCCAACGGCAGCCTCGACGACATCGCCGGCATCTGCAACGCCGCGGGCAACGTGGTGGGGTTGATGCCGCATCCGGAGCGGGCCTCCGACGCGCTGCTCGGTTCGGACGACGGCGTCGTGCTCGTGGAGAGCCTCCTCGCGGCGGCAACGGCCCGCGCGACGACGCTCGTCTGACCCGACCCGCCGCGGGCCGGCTCGCCCGCGCGGCCGTCGCTACGATCAGGTGCGATGGCGCAGATACACGAGTCGGCGGATGCACTCGAGCAACCCTTGCATCGCCGGCTCGGCATGACCGACGGCGAGCTGGCCGCGGTAGTCGACGAGCTCGGCCGCGAACCCACGCATCTCGAGCTCGCCATGTACTCGGTGATGTGGTCGGAGCACTGCTCCTACAAGTCGTCGCGCGCGTTCCTCTCGCGCTTTCCGACGGAGGCGCCGTGGGTCCTCGTCGGCCCGGGTGAGGGCGCGGGCGTGGTCGACATCGGCGACGGCCTCGCGATCGCCGTCCGCATCGAGAGCCACAACCACCCGTCGGCCGTCGAGCCGTACCAGGGCGCGGCGACCGGCGTCGGCGGGATCATCCGCGACATCTTCTCGATGGGTGCGCGCCCGATCGCGCTGATGGATCCGTTGCGGTTCGGGTCGCTCGACGATGCCCGTACCCGCTACCTGTTCGAAGGCGTCGTGTCGGGGATCTCCGGGTACGGCAACTCCGTGGGCGTGCCGACGGTCGGCGGCGAGGTCGTGTTCGACGACACGTACCGCGGCAACCCGCTCGTGAACGTGTTCTGTCTCGGCATCCTGCCCAAGGACCGGCTCGTGCTGGCGCGGGCCGAGGGCCCGGGCAACCTCGCGGTCCTGCTCGGGTCGTCGACGGGCCGCGACGGCATCGGCGGCGCGAGCGTGCTCGCCTCGGCCTCATTCGAGGCGGGCGACGAAGCCAAGCGACCGTCGGTGCAGGTCGGCGACCCCTTCGAGGAGAAGCGCCTCATCGAGGCGTGCCTCGAACTGCTCGACGCCAAGCTCGCCGTGGGCGTACAGGACCTCGGCGCGGCCGGGCTGTCGTGCGCGGCGTCGGAGACCGCGGCCAAGGCCGGCGCGGGCATGGACGTCGACGTCGCGCGCATCACCAAGCGGGAACCGGGGATGAACGCGGTGGAGGCGCTCACGTCGGAGAGCCAGGAGCGCATGCTCGCGATCATCGAGCCCGGCGACCTCGACGCGGTGCTCGCGCTCGCTCGCCGGTGGGAGATCCGAGCCACCGTGGTGGGCCGGGTCACCGACACCGCGCGCTTTCGCATCTACGACGGGCTCTTCGACGCCACCGGTGTGCCGGGCGAGAACCCGCAGCCGCCGATCGGCGACGAGCCGACCGCGGTCACGTCGGACGCCCCGGCGATCGCCGACGTTCCGGTCGAGAGCCTCGGCGACGGCCCGCTCTATCACCGCCCGATCGCGCGGCCCGCGGCGCAAGACGCTTTGCAGGCCGCCGATCCCGCGCCGCAGTTGCGCGAGAGGTTCCCGGCCGGTGCCGATCTGTCCGGCGAGTTGCTCGCGCTGCTGGCGACGCCAACCATCGCCGACAAGACCTGGGTGTCGGGCCAGTACGACCACCAGCTGTTCTTGAACACCGTGTGCGGGCCCGGCGCCGACGCGGCGGTGTTGCGGGTGAAGGACACGACCAAGGCGCTCGCGCTGTCGACCGACGGCAAGGCGCGCTTTTGCCGCCTCGACCCGCACACCGGTGGGCGCCTTGCCGTGCTCGAGGCGGCCCGTAACGTCGCGTGCTCGGGGCGCGGCCCATCGCGCTCGTCAACTGCTTGAACTTCGGCAATCCCGAGCATCCCGAGGTGATGTGGCAGTTCTCCGAGGTCGTCGAAGGGATGAGCGAGGCGTGCGAGGCGCTGGGCATCCCGGTGATCGGCGGCAACGTCAGCTTCTACAACGCGTCGGGTGACGACGACATCCACCCCACGCCCGTCGCCGGCGTGCTCGGCCTCATCGACGAGCTCCGCGATCGCCCGCCCGCCGCGTCGCTGCGCGCCGGCGACGACATCGTCGTCCTCGGCGCGATCCGCCCGGAGCTCGGCGGTTCGGAGTGGGCCGCGGTCGTGCACGGTCTCGACGGCGGTATGCCACCGGAGGCCGACCTCGAGCGCGCCCGGAAGGTGCACGAGTGCGTCGCGTCGCTCGTGCGCGAACGTTCGGTCGCGGGCGTGCACGACGTGAGCGACGGTGGGCTCGCGGTCGCGCTCGCAGAGATGGCCATCGCCGGGGAGGTCGGGATCCGAGTCGAGCTCAACTTCGACGGCTGCACGCCGGCGGAGGCGTGCTTCGCGGAGCCGGCGTCGGTCGTGGTGTGCAGCGTGAGTCCTCAGGAGACCGCCGCGGTGTGCGGGATCGCGGCGGCGGCGGGCGTCCCAGCCCGCGTGGTGGGGGTCGCGGCCGGCGATCGCCTCGTCGCGAAAGGTGCGTTCGACGTCGCCCTGATCGACGCGACCCGCGCCTGGCGCGACGCGCTCCCCGATCTGATGAATGCGGGCCGGTGACCCGCCCGGGCGCGCCGTGACCGACGACGAGGCGGACCGGCCGGAAGCGGCCGGCGACGAGCTCCGCCGGTTGTTGCGCCGCGTCGCGCAGCTCGCCGACCCGCGCGGCGGTCCAGGCCGCGGGCGACCAGGTCGGCGCGGCGTGGCGCAGCGTCACGCGCGAGGAGCCGCGCGTCCAGGTCACCGTCGCGATCGTCGTGGCGATCGGACTGATGTTCGCGTTGCCGCCCCGGGTCGCGAACCGTCCCCCCTGGGTGTTGCCCGGGCTCGCGGTCGTGTTGCTCGTCGGGGTGTTCGTCGCCAAGTCGAACCAGTCGCAAGCCCGGTCGCGCTGGCTCCGTATCGTGAGCCTCTCGCTCATCGCGGTGATGAGCCTGTCGAACGCGGCGTCGGCCGGCCGGCTGATCGTCGATCTCGTGCGGGGCGAGGGCATCCACGACCCGGCCCAGTTGCTCTTGACCGGTGCTGCGATCTGGGCGACCAACGTGATCGTGTTCGGGCTCTGGTATTGGGAGTTCGACCGCGGCGGGCCGGTCGCCCGTGCAGCCGGCGACCGGCCTTACCCCGACCTGCTCTTCCCGCAGATGACGAGCCCGGAGCTCGCGCCGCCCGACTGGGAGCCGGGCTTCGTCGACTACCTCTACGTCTCGTTCACGAACGCGACCGCGTTCAGCCCGACCGACGTCATGCCCATGACGCGCTGGGCGAAGCTGACGATGCTCGCGCAGTCGGCGATCTCGATCGTCACGGTCGCGCTCGTCATCGCGCGCGCCGTCAACATCTTGCGATAGCGCGGTGAGCGTCGAGACCGCTCAGACCAGCCCGTGCGCTTCGAGCCAGGCCACGACCTCGGCCGCCGACTCCTCGGGGGAGTGGCCCGGCCGTCTCCAGCGTCAGCTCGGGCGACACCGGCGGCTCGTAGGGGTCCGAGATGCCGGTGAACTCGGGGATCGTCGCCGGCGCGGGCCTTCGCGTAGAGGCCCTTCACATCGCGCGCCTCGCAGTCCTCGAGCGAGGTGGCCACGTGGATCTCGACGAAGTGGTCGACCCAGCCGCGTACCTCGTCACGCAGCTCGCGGTACGGCGAGATCGCGGCGGTGACCGAGACCACGCCGTTGCGGGCGAGCACCGAGGCGACCCAGCCGATGCGGCGGATGTTGGTGTCGCGGTCGGCCTTCGAGAACCCGAGCTCCTTCGACAGGTGCTCGCGGACCTCGTCGCCGTCGAGCAGCTCGACCTTGCGGCCCCGGACCCGAAGCTCGTCGACCACGATGTTCGCGATCGTGCTCTTGCCCGCCCCCGAGAGGCCGGTGAACCACAAGCAGCAACCGGGCAGCTCCATGGCGGCGCAGATTACGGGAAGCACAAGCGGGTTCGCGGCGTTGGACCCGTTGGCAGACGCACCCCCGTGAAATACTGGTGACCTTGGACGCGGAACTTTCGGGCCCCAAAGACGCGTGTGGAGTGTTCGGTGTCTACGCACCGGGCCGGCCCGTCGCCCATATGTCGTACCTCGGCCTCTACGCGCTGCAACACCGCGGGCAGGAGTCGGCCGGCATCGCGGTCAGCGACGGCGAGACCATCACCGTCGTCAAGGACATGGGCCTCGTCACCCAGGTGTTCGACGAGCGCCGGCTCGCTCCGCTCGAGGGCCATCTCACCATCGGTCACGTCCGCTACTCCACGACCGGTTCGAGCACCTGGCGCAACGCGCAACCCGTCTACCGCTCGGTCGCCGACGCGGGATTCGCCCTCGGTCACAACGGCAACCTCACCAACACCGAGGCGTTGTCGAAGGATCTCGGCATGCTGCCCGGAGTGCTCACCTCCGACAGTGAGCTCATCGGCGAGCTGCTCGTCACCGAGTACGGTGAATTGTCACGCTCCGACGGCCGCGACCTCGAGTACGCGTTGGAACGCGTCCTCCCGCGTCTGGCCGGAGCGTTCTCGCTCGTGTTGATGGACGAGGCGCACCTGTTCGGCGTACGCGACGCCCACGGATTCCGTCCACTGGTTCTCGGTAAGACCGAAGGCGGTTGGGTGCTCGCGAGCGAGACCGCCGCGCTCGACCTCGTCGACGCGCACTATGTCCGCGAC
Organism: uncultured Actinomycetes bacterium; assembly: GCA_963839575.1. GTDB lineage: Bacteria > Actinomycetota > Acidimicrobiia > IMCC26256 > PALSA-610 > PALSA-610. The sequence goes on from CAWIVQ010000003.1 coordinate 1,768,191, forward strand.
GTCGAGCCCGGCGAGATGGTGGCGATCGACGCCGGCGGTGTGCGGTCGATCCGCTTCGCGGAACCCACCCCGAAGCTCTGCTTGTTCGAGTTCGTCTACATCGCCCGCCCCGACACGCAGCTCTACGGGCACAGCGTGCACGCGGCCCGCCAGCGCATGGGTGAAGCGTTGGCGCGCCAGGCGCCGGCCAACGCCGACATGGTGATGCCCGTTCCCGAGTCCGGGGTCCCGGCCGCGCAGGGCTTCGCGCGCGAGGCCGGTATCCCCTACGGCGACGGGTTCGTGAAGAACCGCTATGTCGGTCGTACGTTCATCCAGCCGAACCAGAAGAAGCGCGGCACCGACGTTCGGCTGAAGCTGAACCCGTTGCGCGACAACATCAAGGGCAAGCGCCTCGTCGTGGTCGACGACTCGATCGTTCGGGGCACCACCACCCGCCAGATCATCGCGTTGTTGCGGGAGGCCGGCGCCACCGAGGTGCACTTCCGGGTGTCGTCGCCGCCCTACCGCTGGCCGTGCTTCTACGGGCTCGATACCGGCAAGCGTTCCGAACTGCTCGCGGCCGACATGGAGATCGGCGAGATCGCGCTGTACCTCGGCGTCGACTCGCTCGCGTACCTCGACCTCGAGCGTCTCGTCGAGGCCACCGATTCGCCGCGAGAGTCGTTCTGCACCGCGTGCTTCACCGGCGAGTATCCCGTGCCGGTGCCCGAGTACGACACCAAGCACGTGCTCGAGAACCGCACGCTCCACGTCCCGGGCACGATCTCCGATACCGCCGACCGCGCGTGAGCCCGACCGACGATCGCAAGCTCACGTACTCCGACGCGGGCGTCGACATCGCGGCGGGGGAGAAGGCGGTGGAGCTCATCAAGGCGCACGTCCGCTCCACGTTCCGGCCCGAGGTCGTGGGCGACGTCGGCGGGTTCGGCGGTCTGTTCGCGGTCGACTGGAAGCGTTTCCGTGATCCGCTGCTCGTGTCGTCGACCGACGGCGTGGGGACGAAGTCGCTGGTGGCCCGGCTCGCGAACCGCCGCAACACGATCGGGATCGACTGCGTCGCGATGTCGGTCGACGACATTGCCGCCCAAGGCGCCGAGCCCCTCTTCTTCCTCGACTACATCTCGATCGGCAAGCTCGTGCCCGAAGAGATCGACGAGATGGTCTCGGGCGTGGCCGAGGGCTGCCGGCGCGCCCGGTGCGCGCTGCTCGGCGGCGAGATGTCGGAGCATCCGGGCGTGATGGATCCGGGCGAGTTCGATCTCGTGGGCTTTGCGGTCGGTGTGGTCGAGCGCTCCGAGGTGCTGCCCCGCGACGTCCGCACCGGCGATCGCATCATCGGGTTCGCGAGCCCAGGCCTGCGCTGCAACGGCTACTCGCTCGCGCGCGCCGCGCTGCTGGAACGGGCGGGGATGGACCTGCACGAGCCCGCGTGGCCCGGGTCGCATCACTCGCTCGCCGAGGTGCTGCTCGAACCGAGCGTCATCTACGCGCCCGCGATGCTGGAGCTCACCCGCAAGGTGCCGGTGCATGCCTTTGCGCACGTCACCGGGGGCGGGATCGCCGGCAATCTCGTCCGGGTGCTGCCCGAGCGCTGCGACGGCGTGGTGCGGCGCGGCACCTGGGACGAGCCCCGCATCTTCGCCGAGATCCAACGGGCGGGCGACGTACCCGACCTCGAGATGGAGAACGTCTTCAACCTCGGCGTCGGCATGCTGGCCGTCGTTCCGGGCGATGTCGGCGAGCGCGCCCTCGACGCGGTCCGCTCCAGTGGCCACGATGCGTGGCTCGTCGGCGAGATCGTCGACGGCCACGGCCGCGCGCACGTAATAACCCGCTAACCCGCTGGTCAGGCCAGGTCTGGGCCGTCGGTAACTCGTACGTACGCGTCTTTTTGGACTAAATGTCCGATCCACGTAGGGATGTCCTACAATGGCGATCACGACCTTTGCGACCGGCGACGACACACTTCAGTGGGATTCTTCGCCGGCGCCCGGATCGTGCCGATAGGTGTCGTGGCGACACTTGGGAGCGAAGCGCCCCGGTTCGGAAAGGTACGAGGTCGGGGTGACGTCGGGAATCGGGCGCAATACCGGTCGCCACGGCCGAGTCCGAGGTCCTCACGGGTTGCGGGTTTGTACGGGCATGCGAGATGGATGTTCTCGATGACGAAGGCGGAGACCATGGAAGCTCACGACGACGAAGCGCTGTTGACCCCCTCCGAAGTGGCCGCGATGTTCCGCGTCAACCCCAAGACGGTCACCCGCTGGGCGCGCGCCGGCAAGATCTCGGCGATTCGTACGCTCGGTGGGCACCGGCGGTTCCGGGCGAGCGAGATCCGGCACTTCCTCGAGAACGTCGAAGAGACCGACCGCATCTGACGGCCCGGGCGCAGGCTCCGGTGCGTCGATGATCGTCCGTGGCCGGGACCGGCGTCGATCCGGTGACCTCGCGCTTTTCAGGCGCGCGCTCTGCCAACTGAGCTACCCGGCCTTATCTCTGGGTCGCACTCGCTGCTCGGCGGGATACCCGCCTCGCAGCCGCTCGTCGCTCCCGCCGGTTCGCTCGCGGTTGCTCGCTCACGGCCCCGTGCGGAGATTGCCTTGCGTCTGTGCTTCCCAGCGGTCCTGACGGGATTTGAACCCGCGGCCTCCGCCTTGACAGGGCGGCGTGCACTCCAAACTGCACCACAGGACCTTGACTTCACGCCTGCTTGCGCAGACGCCTCTTGATTCACGCCTGCTTGCGCCGACGCTGGCACCCCCAGGGGAGTTCGAATCCCCGTTACCGCCGTGAAAGGGCGGCGTCCTAGGCCACTAGACGATGGGGGCTCGGTCTTCACCGGAGGGGTACAGGGTAGCAGCCGGTCGCTACGGTTTGCCCGTGCGAAGACCGGTGTCGACGATGCGACGGGTACGGATCGTCGGGGTGTTCCTCGTTGGCGTGATCGCGGCCGGATGCAGCACCGTCACGGGTTCGACGTCGTCCAAGCCGAGCCGCGCGCCCGCCTGCGCGTTCATCGCGAAGCTCGACGCCATCGCGGATTCGGTCGCGCACGTCGACGTGCACGACCCCGACGCGTTCAACACGACGTTCAAGTCCGCGGTCCACGACTACGTCGCGAACGTCCGCCAGCTCCGCGCGGTGGCACCCGCGGATCTGAGCGCCGGTCTCGAACAGGTCGAAGCCGACGTCCAGCAGTACCGCTTCGACGCCGCGCTCACCGATCGGGCGCAGCTCGACGCGTACGCAGCGCGCACGTGCGGTCGGGTGACGCGCGCGGCGACGAACCCGAGCGTTCCGGCGGCGGGAACGACCGCGCCGCTGTCGTCGACGATCGCACCGACCGGACCGACGACGACGACCACGCCGTCCGACGGCTGACCTGCCGCGCCCGGCGCGGCTCCACGTGCACCGGCGCGCGCCGGCGTGCGAGCATGCACGCCATGACCGAGCCCGAACCGGAGTCGCGCACGGCGCTGCGCGGATTGATCGCGCTGCTGCAGGAGATCGACGAGCGCTATCTCGGCGACGAGTGGAGCGCGAACGCGTTCGGCGACCTGCCCGACGGCTTCCGCCAGATCGCGGCGCTGCTCGAGGGCGGCCTGTACCTGGCGTTCGAGCTGGATCCCGAGCGACCGTTCTTCCGCCGCATCGTCGACCGCCATCGCAAGATGCTGGGCGACAACGCCGACGCGATCTACTACACCGCGCCGATCCGTTCCGACCGCGCGTACCGCGTCACCGGGAACATGGCCGGCTCGGTCTACCTCTCCTTCACCGTCGAAAAGGACGCGGGCGAGGGTGGTTACAGCACCGAGACCGCCGGTGTGCTCAACGACCACGAGTTCGACATCGCGCCCGACGGGAGCTTCGAGGTGTTCTTCGGGGGCGAGCCGCGGGATCGGAACTGGCTCGGGCTCGTCGACGGCGCGGGGGAGCTCATCGTCCGCTGCTATTTCGAGGAGCCGATGCCCGTCGCGGCCGACACCACGCGGATCGTGCCCCTGACCATCGAGCCCGTCGCGCCGGTCGGCCCACCCGCGCCGTGGGACGACGTCTCGGTCGCGGCCGGTCTGCGGCGCGTCACGTCGTTCGTGCGGTCGCGCACGCTGGATCAGCCCAAGCCCGGTGAGCGGGTGCAACCCTCGTGGGTGTCGACGACCCCGAACGTGTTCCCGCCGCCCGAACTGCCGGGAACGTTCGCGTTCGCCGCGGCCGACGCGGCCTATTCGATGGCGCCGTACCTGCTCGCGCCGGACGAGGCCCTCGTCGTCACCGGGCGCTGGCCCGAATGCCGGTTCGCGAGTGTCGCGCTGTGGACCCGTTACCTGCAGACCTACGACTACGCGCACCGCAACGCGAGCCTGAACCGAGCGTCGACGACGCTCGAACCCGACGGCTCGTTTCGGATGGTGCTCGCGCACTCCGATCCCGGCGTACCGAACTGGATCGACACGGAAGGCAAGGGCTTCGGGATGATGTTCTGGCGGTTCTTCATACCCGAGGGCGATGTCGAGACGCCGCAGGCGACCGTCGTGAAGTTCGCGGACGTGCGGCGATGACCGCGGTCGATCTCAGCGCCGAGCGCGCGGTCGAGCAGGCGGCCGAGCAGACCGGGCTCAGCGACCTCGGCGACGATTCGTGGAAGGACGGCCTGGATCGGCTCGTCGACGCGCTGCAAACCGAAGCGGCGTTGAACGAGTTGGGCGCCGCGCTCGTGGGGGGCGAGCTGGTCGGCTATCTCGGCGACCGCATGCGGATCCTCGCGCACCGCAAGGCGCATCCGGAGATCGTCGGCGTCGACGTCGTTCCGCCGATCGTGATCGTCGGCCAGGGCCGCACCGGCACGACGATCCTGCACGAGTTGTTGGCCATGGACCCGGCGTCGCGCGTCCCACTGACGTGGGAGGTCGACCACCCCGTCCCGCCGCCCGAGACCGCGACCTACGACACCGACCCGCGCATCAAGGAGGTCGACGAGACGCTCGCCGGCGTCGATCTCGTGTTGCCGGGCTTCATGCAGATGCACCCGATGGGCGCGCAGCTGCCGCAGGAGTGCGTGCGCATCACGTCGTCCGACTTTCGCAGCATGATCTTCCCGACGCAGTACAGCGTGCCGTCGTACGCGAACTGGTTGTTGCACGAGGCCGACATGGCGCCCGCGTACCGGTGGCACCGCATGTTCTTGGAGCACCTGCAGAGCCGCCATCCTGCGCCGCGGTGGGTGCTGAAGTCGCCCGGGCACCTCTGGGCGCTCGACGCGCTGCTGGCGGAGTACCCGAACGCATTGTTGGTGCAGACGCACCGCGACCCGTTGCGGATCCTGGCGTCGTTGTCGTCGTTGGTCGCGCGGTTGCGGTCATTGGCGAGCGACGAGTCGACGATCCCGCGTGCCGCGGCCGACTTCGCCGACAACATCCTCGACGGTCTCGACCGTTCGGTGACCGCGCGCGAGGACGGGACGGTTCCCGCCGATCGTGTCGTCGACGTCCAGTTCCGCAGCTTCATGGCCGACCCGTTCGCGACGATCCACACGATCTACGAGAAGCTGGGGCTCGAGCTGGCGCCCGAGGCGGAGCAGCGCATGCGTGCCTTCTTCGCGGTGAACCCGTCGGACAAGCACGGCACGCACACGTACACGTTTGCCGATACCGGTCTCGACGAAGGCGCGTGGCGCGAACGCTCGCGTCGCTACCAGGAGTACTTCGACGTCCCGAGCGAATCGCTCGGCTGACGCAGAGGTGTTCCCGTAGCCTGAAGCCGAGGGCCGCTGGCGCAACTGGCAGCGCGACGGACTTTTAATCCGCAGGTTCCGGGTTCGAGTCCCGGGCGGCCCACGACAACGCCGGACACCAAGAGGGAGCCAGCGCGCGCTCCCCGACAGCGCCGGATGGGCAATCTGTGGGCTCGTAGTCAACGCACCGGAGGTGGAAGTGTCGGGCGAGATTCTGGGCCTTCACCACATCAAGATCCCCGTCTCGGACCTCTCGCGAAGCCGGGCCTGGTATGAACGCGTGTTCGACCTCGAACCCGTCATGGAGTTCCGCGACGACGAAGACGGCGTGGTGCGTGGCATCTCCTACCGGTCGAAAGGCGACCTTGCACTGTCGTTGCGCGAGAACGCCCGGGCGGCGAAAGGGATCGCGGGGTTCGACCCGTTTGCGATCATGCTCCGAGGTCGATCCGACATCGATCACTGGGTCGGACGCCTCGACGATCTTGGCATCGCACACTCGCCCGTCATCGAGGCGCCGATCGGGTACATCATGACGTTCGATGATCCGGACGGACTGCAACTTCGCTTCTATACGTTGAACGAGAACGGTGCCGATCCTGAAGGTCGCGTGCGGGTCCCTCGCACATGACGTGCGGCGCGGCGCCGGGTCGTCGAATGACCTTTTCGGCTACGGAGAGACCTCGATGGCGGCGTTCGTCTTCGCGTCGACGAGGACGCGATTGCCGAGCGGTGATCCGAACTCGATGACCTCGCGGCGCAAGTAGCCGACATCCGAGCACACGACGCCGGGGGCGGCGGTGTCGTGGCGTGTCTCTCGGACATAGAGAGCCACGGCGTTGTCGGACTCGATCTGAAAGACGGTGTAGTCGGCGCCGCAGGGCCCAGGGCCGGGTTTGGCACCGACAAACGTGATGGTGGCGGTGCGGCCGTCGGGAGCGAGGTGCGCCCCGACCGACGCCATCGATTGATCGGGCGCGGGGAACCGAGAGGATGGCGCGATCGCGAGCACGGCGACGGGGTATTGCACGTCTGCGAACGAGAACAGCCACGCCGGAAGCGTTCGGGTGCCTCGGTCGGTCGCAAACGACGACTCGCCGAAGCGAACGCCGGTGATTACCAGCGGTGTCGGCTGATTCAGGTTGCCGCTGCCCGCGGGGGTTCCCTCCGCTCGCATCGCGGCCAGCGCTTGTGCGGCGGACACGACCGGATACCCGCCCGCGGCCTGTGGCCCTGATGGCAGCACCGCGGGAGCGACGAAAAGACCCGTCAGGAACGCCTCTTTCGCGCCGTCGGTTCGGAAACCGTAGGCGGGGCCCGAGACCGGGTCAGAGGTGAGCACGAGTGGTCGGTGCGAGGTATCGGCGGGGAACTTCGCCCATTTCCCGAGCGCGGTACGCATTTGCGCGAGCAACGAGTCAGGTATCGCCGGGCCCGTCGCACGAGCGTTCCGTACGGCCGACGACGGTGACTGCTGTGTGGTTGTGGTCGAAGGTGAGACACCACGATGTGCACTGCACACGCCAGCCAGCACAACCATCACAACCACAGAGGCGATCCGGCCGCGGCGCATGGTCGTTCGACGCACGAGACCGGGCCCCGGTTCCACCGCACGCATCTTGGCACCCGTTCCACGCCGGCGCGGCGAGTACGGGATTGCCGGCTAGGGCGCCGTCGGTGGCGTCCAGGGAATGTCATCTTCGGACGGAAGTTCGATCGCGACGCTGAGTACCTCGGACTCGCTCGGGTCGTAGCGGTAAAGCCGAATACCGACGCCATCGAGCTGAGCGGAATCGTCTTCGATCAGGTGGTACTGCATCCCGATGCGTTCGAGATCTCCGAGTCGCTCGTCCCACGCGCCCAGCAGCTCGACGTCGTGCAGGACCGGCGTCACCGGGCCGAATGAATGGATCTCCACGTAGGTCAAGCGCTCATTGGCGTCGTAGTACGCGTGCACGCCGACGTCATTGAACGCATCGGTCGTGTTCTCCGAGTACGGCCCCTTGCGAAACTCGCTCCAAGGCGAGCCGAGAACACTGCGGCATTCGGCTCGCGGCATCTTGGCGCGCAGCGGGCCGAGCGAGACTCGGGGATCGATATCCCAGCGCACGATCGCGCGTCCTGCGGCCACCTGTACAGGTTGCCCTGAAAGATGACGGTCGTGCCCGAGTGGGCGGTCGAAATTCGTGAATCGGATGCCGATTGTGTCGTCTGCGTTGCGAGGCGCGGGTGATCTCGCAGGTGACGTGACGCCCTCGTGTCGCGGAGCGACCTAGAACGGCGCGATACAGAAACCGTTTTGGAAGCTGAACAGGGCGGGGAAGGAGATCGCCAGAAGTGTCAGGGCCACCATCGCGACGGTAGCCAGGACTGTCTGGTACCGGGTATGTGTCGGCCGTCGCAGTAGTCGAATGCCCAGTAGCGCCATCGGGAGAGCCGCGGCCACAACGGTGGTCGCGTCCCGAAGACTCGGTTGCGCTCGTCCGCAAAGGGTCGTCGGGGGAGACAGGACGGCGCGCACGCCCAGAGCACAGACGACGAGACCGAAGATCAGGTCCAGGAGCAGCACGGTTTGCGTCGCACGAACCTTGTTGTTCGTGTTCGGATCGTGGTTGCTCATGATGGGGGCTGCCGAAGCCACGACGCACGACCGTCGCGCGTGCGGAGAATTAACGGGAGCACTCTTGTGCCACTTGAGACGCGACCCCCCGGGCCTACGCCCGGGAGCGCCTCGCCGGGCACCGAGCGGCGGATCGGTGCCGTCCACGCCGTCCACGCCGAACGGCCGAGCCGAACCGCCGCGGCCGACGGAACCGCCGACGAGGACGGTCGCGTCGAGCATCCTTGAAGTCTTCACCGTTGGGTGTGAAGATGCCGCCACGAAATGGCTGGCGCGTGGGGAGCCATAACCCGGGGGGGACAAGAATGAAGAAACGGCTTGGGGTCGTCGCGACCCTGCTTGCGACGGTGAGCGCGTCGCTGGCGATCGGAACGGTGCCGGCCCATGCCGACGGACCCGGGGTTGGCTCCCCCTGGGTCGTGAGCGTCGGCGACTCGGCGATCTCCGGCGAAGCCGGGCGCTGGGCGGGCAACACGAACGGCAGCTCCGACAACGTCGACGCACTCGGGTCGACCGCGTACTACGACAACGCAACCAACACGGCCGAGTTGATTCACGGCTGTCACCGTTCGAAGTCGTCCGAGATCCACCTCGGCGGCGGCGTGAACGGCATGAACCTGGCCTGCTCCGGTGCGCGCACCTACACACAGGCCTACAGCGGTTCGGGTGACTTCAAACCCGGCCTCGACTTCTACACCGACTCCTACGGCAACGAGGGCCAAGCGCTCGCGCTGCAGCAGTTCGCGGCGTCACACAACGTCAAGGCCGTCACGGTGTTGATCGGAGCCAACAACTTCGGCTTCGCCGACATCGTCCAGACGTGCATCGAGGACTTCCTCCTCTCGCCGTCGTGGTGGCCGAACTACTGCAACGACGACTCCAACGTGAAGGCGTACTTCACGTCGTCGTACATCGCGGCGACGGCCACCAACATCAAGGGCGCGATCTTGAACGTGCGCCAGGCGATGCTGAACGACGGCTACGCCGACAGCACGTACAAGATCATCGTGCAGACCTACTCGTCGCCGATCCCGAACGGCGCCGCGTTCCGGTACTCGCAGTCGGGCTACACGCGTCAGTCGACCGGTGGCTGCGGCTTCTGGAACAAGGACGCCGACTGGGCGAACAACACGGCGGTGCCGACGATCGACAACACGGTCAAGAACGGCGCCGCGCAGACCGGCCTGTCGAACTACGTCGTGCTCGACGACCAGAACGCACTCGCCGGTCGCCGGTTGTGTGAGAACACGGTCGGCCTGTTGGAGGAGAAGGGCATCGCCAACTGGACGAGCCCGGGTGCCGCCGACAAGACGGAGTGGGTGAGCCAGGTCCGCACCCTCACGACGCTGTTCGGCCCGTACCAGCTGCAAGAGGACGCGCACCCGAACTACTGGGGCCAGCTCGCGCTCCGCAACTGCCTACGCCAGGCCTACAACGGCGGTGCGGTGCACGGCGGCACGTGCACGATCGCGTCGACCGGCTTGAACGGGTATGGCGAACCGCAGATGAGCCTGCACTGATGTGAACGTCGGGGTGTGCCCGTCCGCTCTCGGGCGGACGGGCACATACCCGATTGTCGTTTACAGGACGCACCTCGGCTGACGGATCATGCGCAGCGTTGCCGACACTCGGGACCGACCCGATCCGCCGCCCGTTGCGTCGCCGGTCGCGCCGCTCGGCCCGTCGAGCCTCCGACCCGGTTGGACGCACGTACCGGCGCTCGACGGATTGCGCGGTCTGGCCGTCGCGGGTGTGCTGCTGTTCCACGGCGGGCACCTTCGCGGCGGCTTCTTGGGCGTCGACGCGTTCTTCGTCCTCTCGGGCTTCCTGATCACGTCGTTGCTGCTCGTGGAGGCGCGTGATCACGGTCGGATCGCGCTCGGCGCCTTCTGGGCGCGCCGGGCACGCCGGCTGTTGCCGGCGTTGACGTGTGTCCTCGCCGCGGTCGCCGTGTACGCGTGGCTGCTCGCGAAGCCCGACGAGCTCGCGACGATCCGCGGCGACGCGCTCGCGACGATCGGCTACTTCGCGAACTGGCGGGCCATCGCCATCAGCCGCGACTACTGGGCCCTGTTCCGGAACCCCTCGCCGCTCGAACACACTTGGAGCCTCGCGATCGAGGAGCAGTTCTACATCGTGTGGCCGCTGCTCGTCGCGCTCCTCGTACGCGGTCGCTCCGGCCCGCTCGCGGCCCGGCGAATTCTCGCGCTGGCATCGGTGCTCGGGCTCGCGTCGCTGGTGTGGACCACTGTGATCTTCGACCCGGCGAACACGACGCGCGTCTACTACGGAACCGACACGCGGGTTGGGTCGATCCTGGTCGGCGCGGCGCTCGCGGCCTGGCTCGCGCGGAGGGGACCGACCACCGGGCGAGGCCCGCGCTTCGCGCTGGAGGTGGGAGCCGTCGCGGCGCTCGCGCTGCTCGCGACCGCGTGGACGCGGGTGTCGGGCTCCTCCAACGCGTTGTATCGCGGAGGTTTGTTCGTGGGCGCGATCGCGACCGCGCTCGTCATCGCGGCGGTGGTGCATCCGCGCCCGGGTCCGGTCGGCCGCCTCTTGTCGTTCCGGCCGTTGTGCGCGCTGGGACTCGTCAGCTATGGCGTCTACCTGTGGCACTGGCCGATCTACGTCGTCCTCGACCAGGAGCGCACGCATCTCGGTGGTTGGCCGCTGCTCGGCGTTCGCATCGCGGTGACGCTCGCCGTCGCGATCTTGTCGTACCGCGCCGTGGAGCGCCCGATCCGGCGCGGCACCACGGGGGTGTTCTCGGCGCGACGACCGGCGTTGGTGTTCACGACAGTTCTCGTGACGGCGGTCGCGCTCGTGTTCGCCGTGTTCGTGTCGACCGCGGGCGCGCCGCCCGCGCCGCGGGTCGTGGTGGCCGACCCGATTCGCCGGGCCGTCACGGTTCGGGCCGGACCCCATGCCGTTCGCATCCCGCGGGTGCTCGTCGTCGGCAACTCGATCGCCTTGTACGGCGCCGACGAGGGTTTCAAGCGGTTGCTGACGGTGCCACGCCTCGACGTCCTCAACCTCGGGTCGATCGGCTGTCGTCTCCTGCCCGAGGAGAGCCGCACGAAGAACACGAGCGGCGAAACGTCCGTCAGCCAGGCGCGGGTGTGCCTCGACAACTGGGCCTACGCCGTTTCGGTCTACCGGCCGGACGTGGCGGTGATGCTCGTCTCCGAACCCACCGACTCGATGCACGAGATCGACGGCCGGTGGACCGCGCCGTGCCAGCCCCTGTACGACAACGTCCTCGAACGTGAGCTGCACGCCCAGATCCGACTGCTCGCGGCGCAGGGCGCACGTGTCGTCGTCGCGACGACCGCGTACACGGGCCTTCCCTACAAAACGCCCGCCTGGTTCCAGCACGACGACTGCCAGAACACGATCTTCCGGCGCGTCGTCGCGTCGGAACCGAGCGCGATCTTGGCCGACGTCTTCCGGTGGATGTGCCCGCACCTCGACGCCAACTGCGACGCCCACGTCGGAGCCGTCGTGCTCCGGCCCGACGGCGTGCACTTCCGCGACGCGTCGGCGCGGCTCCTCGCGGCGTGGCTGATCTCGCAGGCCCGGCACGACGGTGTCCTCTCCGGCGTTCAGGTGGAAGGACCGGAAGCACGCGAGGCCGCCACGCCCCCGTCGCAGTGATCGCGACGGCGATCCGTCAGGACGGGACGGGGAGGACCAGCAACTTCAGGTGCTGCGCGTCCTGACCGTACGCGAAGACGTAGGTACGCGACCCGGCCGCCGCGTCGATCGTCGCCGGACCGATGTTCGGGGTGCCGGTGCACGTGCCCGGGTCGCTCGGGTACAGACCGATCTGCGTCGTACCCGGTGCGACGAGGTATTGGACGAGTTCGGTTCCGCCGATGCTGCTCGTGGTGGTGGCGGTGTCACCGACGGCCCGCAAGCACGCGGATTGCCCCGCGACGCCCGCCGACCACGCGCCGTCCTTGACGACGTACTGCAGTGCCGTTGCCGCGATGCCGACGACGGCCTTGCCCGCCACCGTTGCGAACCCCGACAGGTCGCCCTGGCTGCCGTTCTCGAAGAAGACCTGGTCGCCGCCGGAGCCGGCGGGCAGTCCGGACTGCGCCTCGGCGCCCTCGAAGACGATCGTGACCTGCTCGCCGCCCTTCCAGGTCTCGCTCTGGGTGATGATCTGGTGGTCGGTCGCGGTGGAACCCCCCACGTAACCGGCGACCTCCCAGTTGCCGGACGGGTCGTCGGCGGTCACGTCGACGTAGTCGCTCGCCTGGCCGAAGGCGACCGTCGCCAGCTTCTTCCCGCACGGGTCGGAGCCGGAGAAGCCTTGCATGACGTCGATGGCGCTGTTGGGGTAGGTGGGATTGGTGAAGAGGTTCACGAAGCGCACGCGCGCCTTTTGTGTCCCCGGCGTGGCAAAGCAGTTCCCGTTGCCGCCGGCCGCGGTCGTCGACGTCTCGGAGGCGCTGCCGCTCGTCGTCGGCGCGCTCGCGGGCTTCGAACTGCTTCCGCCGCCGCCGCATGCGGCGAGCAACAGCGCGGAGAAGACCCCGATGACGACGTAGGCACGAACGCGACTGTGCCGGCGAACCATAACCACGCTGCTCCCTCCCGGCGAGAGGCAGAAACGTAGCCGGTGCGCCGAGGCCGAACCGGGTTACGACCGGGTCGGGGTCGATACGCAACGCAGGGTCCGAAGGGTTACGGTCGCGCGGTGCGCTCGACGTACGGCTGTGTGGTAGCCGTTGTCCTTTTGGCGTTCGCGACGGCGTGTTCTGACGGCTCCAAGTCGCATGCATCCGCAGTCACGACGACGGTGCCGAAAGGCAAGCGGCCGACCACCCTCCCGACCGGTGTGAGAGGCCCGCAGGCGTCGCTTCGCGCGACCGGACGGGCACGGTCGCAGGTTCTCTGTGCCGGATTCGGTCGACGCCCACTGCGGTGCCGACGTCACGTCCGCCCTGCAGGCGTGGTTCGACGGCACACCGGACGACACCATCATGTCCTTCCCGTCACGCGCGTGTTACCGCATCGAAGGCACGCTGCATCTCGACCACCGTCGCAAGGTCAACATCGAGGGCCACGGGTCGACGCTCGAGGCAACGACGGTAGGTGTCGGTGGTCGGCTCGCGGTTCGGGGGCGGTCCCAGCTCGCGATCGGCTCGAGCCAGGATGTGGTTGTCCGCGACCTGATCGTTCGCGGCGCGAACCCGAAGGCCGGGACGAGTGACGCGGCCTACCAGCCGCGCTTCGAAGCGCAGCACGGCTTCTCGCTCAGCGGGGACGACGGCGTGACGCTCGATCACGTCGAGGCGTACGACGTCTACGGAGACTTCGTCTACATCGGCGGAGCCAATGGTGTGCCGAGCACGCACGTCGTCGTCCGCAATTCGCACTTCGAGCGCAACGGGCGCCAAGGCATATCGGTTACCGACGGCGCCGACATCGACATCGTGGGCAACACGATCGGTGAGGTCAGCCGATCGTGCATCGACCTCGAACCGAACCTCCGGAGCCAGGAGGTGCGACGCGTCCGGATCGAGCACAACGTGACCGGCCCGGTGCACAACTTCTGGTTGGCCGACAAGGGTTCCGGATCGGACATCGGCGACATCACGGTTTCGGACAACGTGATGAAGGCGCCGAGTGGCGGCCTCGTGTTCGTCTTCGGGCCCGCGCGCAAAAAGCGCGGACCGTTCACGTTCACGCACAACACGTTCCGGGTGAGCGGTCTCGTCTCCGACGAGGGCGCGACGGGCGCCTTCGTGTTCGTGAACGTGTCGGGCGTGCAGATCACCGCCAATGTGGTGACGGCACCGGCCGAGCGGCGGATGTCCGCCGTCGAGCTACGCGGTTCGGATCACGTCGTCGTGTCCGGCAATCGCTTCGCCGGGACCTCGAGGCCCATGCTCGCCGACGGGGCAAGCCGCGACGTCCGCGTCTCCTAACCGACCCAGGAGCCGCGCCGGCGAGGACGCGCCGGGCGCGTTCGTGGGCGACCTCGACCCGCACACGCGCCCTCTCGGTGTCGATCGCGGCGGTGGCGTCGTCGGGAGCGGACGGCTCGGAGGGTGCGTCAGGCGGTGGCTCGTCGACGGGTGATGCCCGCCGCGGCGAGATCTGCGACAGGCGCACGCTCGTTCCGGGACCGGCGACCCCGCGACCGCCGTACCAGGGATGCCGCAAGGGGTATTGCCGCAAGGCCCCTTGCGGGGTACCGTTTTCGGAAAGCGTGGTGCGCGGAAACCTCACTGAGGGCCGCCGTGTGGGGAGCGTGGTGAGCCGCAGGGCGCGAGTCGGGATCGCCGTTTTGGTCGTTGTCAGCGTCGTGGTACCGCGCGCCGAGTCGGCGTCGGCCTCGGCCATGCCGGTGATCGCGGCGGCCACGGCGCCGGGCGTGGCCGTGGCTCTCGGCTACGCCGACAGCGCCACCGGCCTGACGCCGTGGTCGGGTTCGGCCAACACCACGTTCATTGGTGAACCGCCGCAGTGTTGCGCGACCCACGGCCCGGACAATGGCAGCCCCGGGTACGACTCCGGCGCCATCGAGGTGACCAACACCGGCGCTTCCCGGTCACCGTGAATGCGGTCACCGTCGACTTCGGCGGCGGCTCGTTCCCGTCGCATTTCGATCTTTGGGGTGGCTCGACGACACCGCACCTGCCCCAAGCCGTCGCACCCGGCGCGCATCTCGTATTGACGATGACGTCGAGCTTCAACTTCGACACGTCCGACCTCTTCGGCGAGGCCTGCCACGTCAACACGCAGGTCGCGGGAGTGGTGCACGTCACGGTCAACGGCGTGCAGACCGACTACCAGGACTCGCACCAGATCCTCAATAGCGACGGCGCCGATCTCGGGTCGTGCCCGCTCGACGGGTCCGAGCAGACCCAGTTCTCCGCGGTCGGCCCCGGCGCTCAGCCGCCCGCGCTCCCGGTCGACGACGTGGTTCCCTCGGTGACCGTCGCGGGCCAGCGCGAGCGCTCCCGGCATACCGGTCGTGGGTGGAGTGGTCAGCGGGTTCGCGGGCGGTTGGAACGGGAGTCCTCCGCCCGCCCTCGCATTGCGCTGGACGCGGTGCAACTCGGGCGGCGGCAACTGCACCGTCATCGGTGGCGCGACCGGTACGACCTACCTCCCGACCGCGGCCGACGTGGGGAAACGCTCCGTCTACAGGTCGTCGCGTCGAACACGTCGGGATCGGTGGCGGTGTCGTCGTCGGCCACGCCGCTCGTGCAGTCGGGCCCGCCGGTCGCCCAGTTGGGTCATACGCAGACCGGCTTCACGTCGGAGTTCGTCTACAACACCACCCCGCTCACATGGACCGAGACTGCGACGACGAACGGAACGGCCGACGACTTCGCGTTCTTCGCACGCGGCGCGGGAAACGACCAGGTCTTCACGCCGAAGATCTACAGCGTTGCCAACGGCCACGAGGCCAACCTGCTGGCGACGGGCGCGGCGGTCACGGTGCCCAGGGCAACCGACGGTCGTTGGTACGTGTCCGGCCTCGGTGGCCTGCAACTCACCGCCGGTACGCAGTATGTCTTCGCCCTCGACCCCGGTGGTGCGTACAACGGCACCTACGTCGGTGCCGATACCGACGGCGAGACGGCGTTCTTCGTCGACTACACGCCGGCGACCACGGTGCCGGGTGCGCCGGCGCGGCCGGTGGTGGTTGGGGGTGATGGGCGGGTGACGGTGTCGTTCGTGGCGCCGTTCGATGGTGGGTTGGCGATCACCGGGTATGGGGTGTCGTGTTCGAGTGGTGATGGTGGTGTGTTGGGTTCGGTGTCGGGTGTGGGTTCGCCGTTGACGGTGTCGGGGTTGACGGATGGTCGTTCGTATCAGTGTGTTGTGAGTGCGGCGAACGCGGATGGTTCGGGTCTGCCGTCGCCGGAGTCGGCGTCGTTCGTTCCGAGTGGGGTGCCGGGGGCGCCGGGTGCGCCGGTGGTGGTTGGGGGTGATGGGCGGGTGACGGTGTCGTTCGTGGCGCCGTTCGATGGTGGGTTGGCGATCACCGGGTATGGGGTGTCGTGTTCGAGTGGTGATGGTGGTGTGTTGGGTTCGGTGTCGGGTGTGGGTTCGCCGTTGACGGTGTCGGGGTTGACGGATGGGCGGTCGTATCAGTGTGTTGTGAGTGCGGCGAACGCGGATGGTTCGGGTCTGCCGTCGCCGGAGTCGGCGTCGTTCGTTCCGAGTGGGGTGCCGGGGGCGCCGGGTGCGCCGGTGGTGGTTGGGGGTGATGGGCGGGTGACGGTGTCGTTCGTGGCGCCGTTCGATGGTGGGTTGGCGATCACCGGGTATGGGGTGTCGTGTTCGAGTGGTGATGGTGGTGTGTTGGGTTCGGTGTCGGGTGTGGGTTCGCCGTTGACGGTGTCGGGGTTGACGGATGGGCGGTCGTATCAGTGTGTTGTGAGTGCGGCGAACGCGGATGGTTCGGGTCCGCCGTCGCCGGAGTCGGCGTCGTTCGTTCCGAGCGCGCCGATCACGGTCGCGGCGCGATCCGGCTACTGGATGCTCGGCGCCGACGGGAAGGTGTTCGCGTTCGGCGACGCGACCCACTACGGCAATGCCGGTGGTCCGGTGGTCGCGTTCGCGGCCAGGAAGGACGGGAGCGGTTACTGGGTGGTCGATGCGGCCGGCACAGTGCACCCGTTCGGAACCGCGGCCGGTCACGGCGGCCGCCCGGCGCTGCGCCCGGGTGAGCAGGTCCGTACGATCTCGGCCACTCCGTCCGGGAACGGCTACTGGTTGTTCACGAACAATGGGCGCGTCTTCGCGTACGGCGACGCGCACTGGCACGGCGACATGGCAGCGGTGCGCCTCGAGGGTCCGATCGTCGCTTCGGTCGCGACCTCGACCGGGCTCGGGTACTACCTGGTTGGCTCCGACGGAGGCGTGTTCGCCTTCGGCGACGCCCGCTTCCACGGCTCCGTCGGCGGTGAACGCCTCAACCGGGCGATCGTCGGGATCTCCCCCACCCCCGACGGGCGCGGGTACTGGCTCGTAGCCTCCGACGGCGGTGTGTTCGCGTTCGACGCCCCCTTCCGCGGATCCATGGGTGGGATACCCCTGAACAAGCCGGTCACCGGCCTCGTCGCCTTCGGCAACGGGTACCTCATGGTGGCCTCGGACGGCGGGGTCTTCGATCTCTCCGACAAGCCGTTCGTCGGCAGCCTCGGCGACAGCCCGCCCCGCTCGGCGATCGTCGGCATCACGGCGTTCACTTCCTGAACCCCGGGTGTCCGATTCGCGAGGTCTATCCGGTCAACTCGGTCACACTCCGTGTCGACAACCTTGGTCGTGGGGGGACACCACCGGTTTTCGCATCGCATGCAGTCGCGTCGGTTGGGGCTCGCCGTCGCGCTCGCGATTGCCGTCTCGTCGGCGACGCTCGGGCTCGGCGCGAATCCCGCCGCGGCCACGCCCCAGACCGACCTCGCCAGCGCGACCCAGCAGGCCACGAAGCTCGAGCAGAAGATCCTCGCCAACGCCAAGCAGGCCGACATTCTCGACGAGCGTTACCTGCAGGCGCGCACGGCCGTGCAGGCCGCGGTGAAAGAGATCGCTGCGACGCAAGCCCAGATCGACACCACCGAGGCTTCCGCCCGGCGGTTACGCGATCAGCTCGGCGGGCGCGCCGCGCTCCTCTATATGGGGGCCGGCAATCAGGACCCGGTCGGCGTCGACGTTGCTTCGGTCCAAGAGCTCGGCGCGATGGCGCAGTACGGCGCGGCCGCGGCCGCGCAGGATCAGCGCATACTCGACATGCTCCAGCGCACCGATGCCCAACTCGCGGCGCAGCACGATGATCTCGATGGTCAGCTCGCCGCCGCGCAGGATCGCCAGCACGCGGTGCAGAGTGCGCAGCGCGCCGTCGAAGCGGCCAACACGTCGACCCAGCATCTGCTGGATACGACCAACGCCAACATCAAGCTCCTCGCGGCCACGATCGAACAGCAGGCCGCGGCGGCGGCGGCCGACGCGAACGCGCCTGGCTGAAGCGCGAAGCGCAGCGGCAGGCGAAGCGCGCCGCCCCCGGTCCGGGCGCGAGCGTCGGTGCCCCCGACCCCGGCTCCGTCGACGCCCCCCGCCCAGTGCCCTCCCCGCGCCCGACGTCCGGCGCCTGGAAGGCAGTCGCGTACGCCCGCGCCCAACTCGGAAAGCCCTACGTCTACGCGGGCGCCGGTCCCGACGTCTTCGACTGTTCCGGACTGACGATGATGGCATGGGCGCAAGCGGGCGTCGCGATGGAGCACGGATCGCAGTCGCAGTACGACTCGTTCCCGCACGTGCCGATCGATCAGCTCCGCCCGGGCGACCTCGTCTTCTTCGGCGACACCGGACCGACGAACCATCACGTCGGCATCGTCGTCGGACCCGGCGTGATGATCGACGCGCCGCACACCGGTGCGTTCGTCGAGACGGTCAGCTACTTCCAACCCGACCTCGTCCCCTTGGGCGCGCGGCCCTAGCGGTCAGTGGTCAGCGGCCGGTTCCGGCCGGGGTGCGGGATCGTCACGACCGAGCACGTGCCCGAAGCCGATCACGGTCGCGCCGACCACGAGTGGTCCGAGGAGGAAGCCGGCGAGCGTGTCCGCCGGGTAATGCTGGTCGAGGCTGATCATCGCCCACACGACGACGATCGGAACGACGAACGCCGAGCGCGGCGAGCGGTGTGCGCCGACCGAGCACGAACCACGCGAACATCGCGCATGACGCTGCCGCCGCGACGTGGCCGGACGGGAACGTCAACGCACCGATGTGTCCGGGCGGTTCGAACCAAGGAAAGCGGTGGAACGTCTGGCGGCGGTCGACGAGGGGTTTGAATACCTTCTCCGCCGCGACCACCGCGAACGCGCAGCCGGCGGTGCCCGAGAGTGCGAGGCGCGGCCGGCGATCGAGGAGGGCCAGGAGTCCGATCGTGAGCGTGATCATCGCGAACGGCGCCGGTTCGAAGATCGCCCGCCAGGTATTCGGCCCCGGCGGTGGGTGATGGCGGGCCGCGGTGATGAACCGCCACTCCCACTCGGCCGGTCCCGTCGAGTGCCAGAACATCGCGGAAAGGAAGACGAGGACGGTCGCGGCGACCAACGCCGCCGCCCAACCGAGCGCGACGGCAGGTGCCGGTCCCGGATTGCTGTCGTGGCTGTCTCGGACTTCGGTCTCGACGCGGATCGGTCAATGCTAGGCAACTCCCACGCCTCGCGGTCGGTCGGCCGCGCGTGAAAGACGCGATTGCGGCGGTGAGATCTGTACCCTTTGCTCCGCTCGGTCGCAGCCGGGCAGACGAGGGCGGGCACGAGTGACACGACGAGTCGGGGGAATCAGGACTTCGCGGATCGCGGCGGCGACGGCATTGCTCGTTGCTCTCGCCGCGTGCTCGTCGTCCAATGGCGGGGGCGGCAGTGGCGGCACCGCCGCCTTCGGGCCGGGCGCGCCGCTCCACGGCAACCAGTTGGTCTACGGCGTCAGCGCGGCGCGCGACAGGGCGATCACGTACCAACCGGACGTCGTCTTCCTCGACGGCGGCGCGGACTCGGTCAAGGCCGTCAGCGCGGACGGGATGAGTTGGACGATCAGCGCGAGCGCGAAGAACGTCGACCAGCTCCAGGTCGGCAAGATCATGGTCGCGACCAACTACGGCGTCGGCCGCATCCTCGCCGTCGCGGCGTCGGGAGCCGACAAGCGGGTCGCGCTCGGTCCGGTGAGTCTCACCGACATCATCAAGGACGGGACGCTCGCGTCGGCCCAACCCATCGCGCTCGCCGGCTTCAATGCCTACGACGTCTCCGGCCAACCCGGGCTCATCACCGACCTCGCCGGCGCGACGACCTCCAGCGCGACGACCTCCAGCGCGAACATGGTGTCGCTCCCGCCCGCGCGCTTCATGGCGTACACCGGCGCCACGCCCGAACGCGCGATGCTCCCGGCGGCGCCCGCGCCGGGCAACCTGCCCGCCGCGACACCGACCATCCCGGATTCCGTGGTGGGCGATTACCACTTGCAGAGCTCGTGCTGTTCGAGCGTCGGCGTCCACGTCTACTACGAGAAGAACGGCGGGAAGGTCTCCGCCAGCGTCCACCTGCGGTTCGACCGGCCGACGGTCGACTTCTCGATCGTGGTTCGAGGTGGTCAGGTCAAGAGCGCGAACGTCTCCCTGCACGGTGCCGCCGGGCTGTCGTTCGACATCACTGCCGCGACGCTGAACGGCCGGGGCAACTTCAAGGGGCCACGCGTCGAGCTTCCGGTCGACATCCAGATTCCGATCGCGGCCGGCCCGATCCCCATGACGATCGGCGTCCAGCAGATCTTCAGCATGGGTCTCGCGCTCAGTGGGCGCGCCGAGATGTCGGCCGACGGCGAGTACACGGTCGGCGGGTCGCTCGGCTTCTCCTACGCCAACGGCGCGCCGAAGTTCGACCAACCCAAGATCGGGGTGAAGAAGAGCATCTTGGAGGGCATGGGCGCGCTGTCGGTCGGTCCTTCCGGTCTCGACCTCGCATACGCGCTCAAGCTCTCGATCGGGGTCGGGACCATCGGCTTCACCGTGGGCGCGTGGTATCAGGTCGCCGCCAGTCTCGCTCTCACTGCGAGCGGAGCACCCGGATTGGCGCTGGTGAACTGTAAGAGCGCGGCGCTGACCCTCACGAGCAGGTACGGAATCGGCTACAACATCCCGGATCTCGTTGCCTCGGCGGTGAACGCCCTCCTGAGCGCGATCTACACGAATCCGAAACCGATCAAGGCTTCGGGCGGCCCCGAGTGGGGGCCGGACGAACTCTTCAAGCGGGCAACACCGCCTTGTTCGAAATGATCGGACCATGCTGAAGGAGCTCTCGTGAGGATTGTGCCGCCGTCGTTGATCGCCGGATTCGTCGTCGTCGCATTGGGCGCGTGCGGAGGAAGTTCGAAGCCCGCGGCGACCGGCGCGCCGACGTCGACCGCCGCGGCGGCGTCGAGCACCTCGAGCACCGCTGCGCCCGCGAGCGCACCGGACCCGTGCACCCTCATGACCCAGGCCGAGGCCACCGCGCTCGCGGAGACGCCGGTCGGAGCCGCCGTGAAATCGGGTACCGCAGACGACATGCTGTGCCAGTACAACAGCCCGCCCACGGGGCCGACCGCGCAGGTCGAGGTCTTCGTCGGCGCGGGCGTCAAGAAGAGTCTCGACATCGACCGAGGTCTGCAGCACACCTTCACGACACTGAGCGGCATCGGCGACGAGGCGTATATAGAGGACAGCAACGTCTTCGTTCGCAAGGGCGACCTCTGGGCCCAGGTGAATACCGTCATCCTCGATGCCGATTCCACCAAGGTGCAGGCGGGCCTCGTGTCGGCCGCGCGCACGATCGCGACGCGGCTGTGAACGGCTACGGCGTGATCGACGCGGGATCGACTCCGAGGCCCCCGGACGCGCTGCTCGCGTAGACCGCGAGCGCGAACCGCAACACGTCGACGGCCTCCTCTGCGCTCCACAGCAACGGGCCTTCGCCCGTGTGGAGCCAGCGCAGCCAGTGCCGGCCGGAATCGCGGAAGCTGCTGGCCCAGTCGTCGTCGAGTGCGTGATACGCGCGCATCTCGCCGTCGGCGTAGACCTCGAGACTCGGCTGTTGGATGCCCCGGCCCGTGCACCGGTTGACGCGCGCGTAGCCCCGCGCGGCCGGTGACCTCCCAGCGCTCGTCGTTCGTGTAGTAGTCGGAGCGCAGGTACATGTCCGGCGCGAGCGTGATGTCCCACACACCGCGTATCCCGTTGCGCGTGCTGCCACAGGATCGTCGTCGGCGCGTCGACCTCGATACGCCCGGCACGACCTCGGTGCCGCCGATCCAGGCCCGCACCTCGGTGATCGGTCCGAACAGCCACAGCGCGGTCGCGAGCTTGTGCCAGCCGTCGTCGAACACGAAGATGCCCCGACCGTTCTGCATCTGCTGGAACTGCCAGTGGTAGCTGCTCAGCGGCACGTCCCAGCCGCCGCGGCTGCTCCCGACCATCTTCATGTGGTATCCGCTGACGGCACCGATGCTCGCCCGACTCGACGGTCTCCTTCAGCTTCCGCAGCGGCTCGTAGAAGAGGTAGTTCTCCATCACCCGCAGCACCCGATCGTTCGCCTGCGCGGCGTCGATCATCCGCTGCGCCTCGGCGAGGTCGTTGCACATCGGCTTTTGCAGGTTGACGTGCCAGCCGTAGCCGAGCAGTTCGATCACGCCGTCGACGTGCAGCGGAATCGGCAGGAGGGCTTCGACCGCGTCGACCTCGCACGTCGCTCGCCGCGAGCTCCGCGGCCGACGCGAACGTGCGCGCGCCCGGCCAGTCGCGTTGGCGTTCGGCGCGGCGTTCCTCGCTCGGGTCGACCAGCGCGACCACCTCGACGTCGGGGTTGTCGTGGTACGCGCGGACGTTGAGGTCGTAGATGCGGCCGAGCCCGACGAAGGCCGCGCGCACGGGACGGTCGTAGGGAGTGAAGCTCACGGGGTCGCGTGTCTCCTGTTGCAGCTCGATCGTGTTGCCGGCCGGGTCGGCGATCCAGATCTGGACGATGCCCTCGCCCTGGACGCCGCGCGTGTACTCGATGCCGCGCGCGTCGAGCTCGCGGATCGCGCCCATCGAGGTCGTCGACCGCGACGCAGTAGTGGTGCCCGGTGGTGTCGATGCGGTTCCCCGACGGCGGCGCGCCGACGAGGTGCAGTTGCAGGTCGTCGACGGTGTGCCAGTGGCCGGGAACACCGGGAATGTCGGGTCGAGGCGCGTCGCCGAGCCCGAGGACGTCGCGGTAGAAGCCGGCGAGCTCCTCGAGCGACGTGCCGTTGGTGTTGACCGACACGTGATGAAAGCGCGTGACCTTCATGCGGGATCCTTTCCGGATGCAATGCCGGCCGGCGGCGCGAGCTGTTCCATGAACTCGAGGCGGATACCGCCCGGAGCATCGACGAACGCGATGCGCCGCGTGCCGAACGCGCCCTCGACGACGGCGGGCCCCCACACCAGCGTGTGGCCTTCGAGCTCGGCGTCGAGGTCGTCGGTGAACAGCGCGGGGTGGAGGAATCCCTCGCGCGGGAGGTCGACGCGGTCCTCGTAGATCGCGTGCGTGAAGAGGCTGATCATCACCGGTCCGAGGAACACGTCGGCGCGTTCACCGTTGTTCCAGTGCATGCGATCCCTGACCTCGGCGCCGGCGGCCTCGTAGAACGCGCACGCCGCGTCGAGGTCGGCCACCTTCACCGCGAGGTTCGCCATCCCTGTGATCGCCATGCCGGCGAGGCTAGATGAAGAACTGACGTAGGCGTCAGGTCGCCGCGGTTCACGAACTCCTGACACCGACCGGTCGAGCGGCTCACATTCGCGCCCGACAATACGGGCATGACCAATGCGGGAAAGACCGAGAACGGCTCGATGACGTCGATGTGGGCGATCCGGGGGGTGCTGATCGCGCTGTCGATCGCGCTCGCGACCGTGTTGATCCTGCGGGGCAACGTGGTCATCGGAGCCCTGATCGGCGTGATGGCGGTGACCCGGGTCGTTCTCTACGTGCAGATGCGCCACCGGCGCGAGCAGTTCCGCCAACGCATCGCGCCGGGCCGCGGCCGGCGGTTCTGAGGCGCGCCGATCCGACGACCTACGCCACGAGCCCGGCGGAGGCGCGAGCCGCGCTACGGCTGCTCGGCGACGCGCGCGATATTGGCGAGTGTCTTCTCCATGGAGCCGCGGGTGTGCTCCTTCGAGCGCCCGGTGCGCAGCAGCCCTTTGGCCGGACCCTTCTCCTGCGAGATGTCCCAGCTCTCGCGCACGAGTGTGCCGCCGTCGGCCGGTTCGAGCTCGTATCTCCAGATCCGGCCGCCGAAGAGCTTGCCCTGCCAGCTGCCGGCGGGACGGGTCTGCCAGGCGATGCGCTTGCCGTCTTCGAACTCGATGACCTCGTTCATCATCGAGTAGTTGATGCCCATGTGCATCGCCATGCCGAACTGCGCGCCGAGCGCCAACCGGGCCGGCTCGCTCTTCGCGTCGCGGACCGTGCCGGAACCGTCGATGTCGTGGTGACGGGCCGGGTCGGCGAGCAGGTCGAAGATCACGGCGGCGGGCGCGGCGACGACCCGCTCGACCGATACGACGTCGGTTGATTCGCTCATGTGGGGCAGCGTACGTCGTGGGTGGTCGGTACGCTCTCGATCCGCTCCGCCCCCGCTGGCCGGCGACTCGGGTGGCCCGACCGGGAGAGTGCCGATGCCGAACAGCCCGCGCTTTGCTCATCTGGACGATCTCGCGTATCAAGAGGTGCGCCGCGTCGGTCAGGGCGATCGCACGATGTCGGTCCGGGAGAAGTGGCTCGATTTCTCGCCCGCGTACCTCTCGCTGTACGCGAAGTGGGACCCGGAAATGATCGTGCAACCGCACGGTCACAACAGCAATCACGTGATCTTCGTGCTCGAGGGCGACATGACGTGCGGCGACGTCGTGTGTCGCAAGGGCAGCCACATCGCGCTCGATCAGGGTGACACGTTCGGTCCCTTCGTCGCCGGACCGGAAGGTGTGGAGCTGTTCGAGGTGATGATGGGCGACCCCCGCTCGTTCCCCGCCGACCCCGACGGCTACGAGCGCTTCCTCGCGGCACGCGGCGCGCGGCAGCTGCCGAACCCGCCGATCGACATGCCCGAGTGGATCGAAGACACGCGGAGCTGAACCGCTTACGCGGACGGCGCGCCGGCGGGGGCCGGCAGCGTCAACCGTGCGATCGTGCCGCCGCCCTCGCGTTCGATCAGCTCGATCGTCGCACCGTGCAGGTCTGCGATCTGACGCACGATCGCGAGCCCGAGCCCGGACCCGGGCTGCGAGCGGGCGTCGGTGGCGCGATAGAAGCGGTCGAACACCAGCGCACGCTCGGCGGGCGCGATCCCGACGCCGCGATCGCGTACCTCGATGACTGCACCCTGCACGTCGACCTCGATGAGCGTGTCGTCCGCGCTGAACTTGCAGGCGTTGTTCACGAGGTTGTGGACGAGGCGCCCGATCGCGGCGACGCGCACGTCGGCGGTCGCGTCACTGGCGCGCGTGAGCACGATCGAGCGGCCGCTGCGGCGACGTTCGCGCTCGACGACCGGCTCGACGACGTCGCCCAGGTCGACGCGCTGGGCCGGCTCCTCCGCGCGCACGTCGGTGGCGAGGTCGACCAGCTCGGCGACGAGATCGCCGAGCTCTTCGAGCTCCACCTGCGCGGCGTCGACCAGCTCGCCGCGTTGCGTGTCATCGAGTGTTCCCGCTCGTTGGAGCAGTTCGATGTTCGTCCGCAACGCGGTGAGCGGTGTTCGTAGCTCGTGGCTCGCGTCCATCACGAGCCGGCGCTGCTGGGCCCGCGACGAGCCGAGCGCGCCGAGCATGGTGTTGAAGCTCGCGGCCAGGCGGCCGAGCTCGTCGTGGCGACTGATCTCGATGTCGTGATCGAGGACCTGCGTCCGGGCGATCTGCTCGGCCGCGACGGTGAGTTGCTCGACCGGCCTCACGATGCGGCGGGCGATCAACCACGCGAGTGCGGCCGCGACCGCGGTCCCGGCGAGCGCGATGAGGAGCAGCCGGAGATCCAGCGTCGACAGCACGTGGTTGGTGCCGGCGATACTGCGCGCGATCTGCGCGGCCCCGCCCTGGTTCAGCGCCGTCGTCAACACGCGGTACTCCGTCCCGGCGATCGTGACGTTGCGAAAGCGCGGTGCGCCGCCGTGCGCGGCCAGGGCCTTGTCGCGACTGTCGATCGGGATGACCGGCTGGTTGGCGATCGAGCGCACGACGTCGCCCTGCGCGTCGAGCAGTTGCACGATCGCGTCGGGTTGGGCGAGCTGGTCGCCGCCCGGTTGGAGGTTCCCGGGCAGCCCGTCGCCCGCTCGGGCGGGGTTGGGCCCGTGGGCGGAAAAGCCGCCCGTGATGCCGGGATCGTGGGCGCGCTGCATCAAGAAGCGGTCCGTCTCGGAACGCAGCTCCTGACGCGTGCTCACGTGCGCGGCGTACACACAACCGACGACGACGACGGCGAAGGTCGTCGCGACGACGAGCAACAGGCGGACGCGCAGGTTCATGTGGCCCGCACGGTGTATCCGACCCCACGAATCGTGTGGATCAGGCGCGCAGCGTCGCCGGCCTCGGTCTTGCGCCGCAGGTATCCGACATAGACGTCGAGCGACTTCGACGACGTCTCGAAGTCGTATCCCCAGATGCGCTCGTAGATCGTGTCGCGTGGCACGACGATCCCGGCGTTGAACATCAAGAGCTCGAGGAGATCGAACTCGGTCTTGGTGAGCTCGAGCTCGCGCTCGCCGCGCCAGGCTTGGCGCCGGGTCGGGTCGAGGGCCAGATCCGCGACGGTCAGCGGGGAGTCGCCGTCGGTGATGCTGCTCCGCCGCAACAACGCGCGCACGCGGGCGAACAGCTCGTCGAGTGCGAACGGCTTCACGAGGTAGTCGTCGGCGCCCGCGTCGAGTCCGGCGACGCGATCCGACACCTCGTGGCGCGCGGTCAGCATCAGGATCGGTGTGTGGTTGCGGCGGTCGCGCAGGATCCGGCACACCGCCAACCCGTCGGTCCCCGGCATCAACACGTCGAGCACGATCGCGTCGGGGCTCAGCTCGTCGACGCGCAACAACGCGTCGTTGCCGTCGACCGCCGTGTGCACCTCGTACCCCTTGAAGCGCAGGGCGCGCGCGACGGCTTCGCGCACGTGCCGGTCGTCCTCGACGACGAGCACGCGTCCCTCATCTGCGCGGGCGGACATGTCTCGAGCCTGGCACGGTGAGGTAAGAGCCGCCCAAGAAGCGGCCGGGTCGGGTGACCCAAGGAACTCGCACCGCTGTCACAGCTCCTTCTCAGGTGAGACCTATGACAATGGCACGTATGCGTGACGTGAAGACAGGATTCCTCGCGACCCTCGGCGGCGTTGTCGTCGCCGCGCTCGTGCTGGGTGCGTGCGGCGGTGGCTCGACCCATGCGGCGGCGAGTACCGCGCCGACGACAACGGTGGCCGGCAACGGTGGCCGGGGCGCCGCGCTCGCGGCGTTCGTCAGCTGCATGAGCAGTCAGGGTGTGACGCTGCAGTTGCCGAACCGCCCCCGCAACGCCAACGGCGGCCCACCGTCGACGACCCCGGGCGAGACCCGTCCCCCGGGTGAAGGCGGCTTCGGTGGCGGCTTCGGTGGCGGCCTCGCCAGCCGCTTCGAGACGGCGCCGGCGGGAGTCGACCCGGTCAAGTACAAGGCCGCGCTCGCCGCGTGCCGGTCGAAGCTGCCGACGGGCGGTGGCCTGAACAGCTCCGCGTTCCAGGCGTATCGCAGCTGCCTCCAAGATCACGGCGTCACGCTGCCCGCGACGGGCGGGACCGGAACCATCAATCGCAACGATCCGAAGGTGCAAGCGGCGCTCGCGACCTGCCGGCCGCTGTTGCCTGCGGGTGGGTCCGGTCGGTCGACGACCACCACCACCACCCACGCGTGATGGCGACGGCCGTCATCACCCGTCCGAATCGCGTCCTCGACATTGGCCTCGCGGTCGCGGTGATCGCGCTCGGTGCCGCCGCGTACGTCGCCACGGGCCCGGCGGCGAGCAGCGCGACCACGGTCACCCGCACCACGACCGTCGCCCGCGGCGTGGTGCTCTCGAGCGTGCAGGCCAGCGGAAACGTGCAGGCGGGCCAGGCGTATTCGGTCGGCTTCCAGACGGGTGGCCAGGTGCGCGATATCGACGTCAAGGTCGGCGACACCGTGACGAACGGGCAGGTGCTCGCGCATCTCGACCCGACGATCGCCGATGCGAACCTCACCTCGGCGCAGTTGGGGCTGAGCTCGGCGCAGGCCCATCTCCAGCAGGTCGAGGCGGTCTTGACGCCCCAGCAGAAGGTGCAGGCACAGACCTCGTTGGTCTCCGCGCAACAAGGCGTCGACAACGCGGTCACGGGCCTGGCCGCCGCGCAGACGACGGCCGCGCTCGACGCGACGCAGGCGCAGCAGGCGGTCGACGCCGCGCAGTCGAAGCTCAACGACGACAAAGCCTCGAACGTATCGGCAACCGTGATCTCGCAGGACACGAGCGCGCTCACACAGGCCCAGAACGCGCAGGTCAACGGGAACAACAAGGATCAGCAATCGATCACCAACGCGCAGAGTCAACTGACGCAGGCGAACAACCAGTTGAACGCGACGGTCGCCGGCAATGCTGCGAGTGCGCAGCTGCAACCGAGTGATCTCGCGTCGGCGAAGGCTTCGGTCGCGCAGGCGCAGGTTCAGGTGCTGAACGCGACGCAAACCGCGGGCTGGACCACGCTGGTGGCCCCCGCCGCCGGCGTCGTCACCGCGCTGAGCGGCATTGTCGGCCAGACCGTCTCCGGCAGCGGCGTCACCGCCGCCACCAGCTCGACGACGTCGAGCGCAGGCTCCGGTGGGAGCTCGGGGTCGTCGTCGTCTTCGTCGTCGAGCGGGTCGAGTAGCACGTTCATGACGATCACCGACGTCAACGCGCTGTCGGTCAAGGCGGGATTCGCGGAGACGGACGCCACGAAGTTGAAGACCGGCCAGCCGGCCACGATCTCGTTCAGTGCGTTGCCGAACGTCCAGGCGGCCGCGGTCGTGACGAGCGTCGACGAGAGCTCGACCCTCGTCAGCAACGTCGTCACCTATTTCGCGACCATCACGCTGCACCAAGTGCCGGCCGGGGTGAAGCCGGGCATGACGGCTTCTGCGACCGTCACGGTCGCCCGGCGCGAAGGCGTCCTCGACCTTCCGAGCGCGGCGGTGCGCGGCACCGGAACGACCGGCACGGTGACCGTCGTCAACGCCAAGGTGCAGACGACGAAGACGGTCGGTGTCGGATTGCGTGGTGACACCACGACCGAGATCACGAGCGGACTCAACGCCGGTGACACGGTGGTCTTGTCGTCGGGGACGGTGAGCGGCGTCTCGACGCAGCTCGGTACGGGCCTACGCGGCGGGTTGGGCGGCGGGCTGACCGGGGGGCTGGGCGGCGGCACCGGAACGCGCGGCGGCGGGGGCGCCGTCCGGGTCGGGGGCTGATCGCGTGCGCCGGCCCCTCCTTTCGCTCGAGAACGTCGAGAAGCGATACGACGCGGGCGAGATCTCCGTCGTCGCGCTGCGCGACGTCAACTTGGCGATCACGCGCGGCGAGTATGTGGCGGTGATGGGTGCCTCGGGCAGCGGGAAGAGCACGCTCATGAACATCCTCGGTTGCCTCGATCTGCCGTCGAAGGGCAAGTACGTGCTCGCCGGCACCGACGTGCGCCTGCTCGACGACACCGACCTCGCGGGCGTGCGCAATCGGTTCATCGGGTTCGTGTTCCAGAGCTTCAACCTCATCCCGCGCACCGAGCGCGCTGCGGAACGTCGAGCTTCCGCTGGTCTACGCCGGGATCAAACCCAAAGAGCGCGAGGAACGCGCCCATGCCGCACTCGAGCTGGTCGGTCTCGCGAATCGCGTGGAGCACAAGCCCTCGGAGTTGTCGGGGGGTCAGCAGCAGCGCGTCGCCGTCGCCCGCGCGATCGTGACCGATCCCGCGATCATCCTCGCCGACGAGCCCACGGGCAATCTCGACACCCGGTCGACCGACGAGATGCTCGACCTCCTCGACAATCTGCACGGCGCGGGCCGCACGATCGTCCTGATCACGCACGAACCCGACGTCGCGGTCCGGTCGACGCGCGTCGTGCGTCTCTCCGACGGCCGGATCGTCAGCGACGCTTACCAGGTGCCCGCCCGCGCGGCGCACGCGAACGGTCGGTCATGAACCTGCGCGAGAGCACGCGCATCGCGATCCAGGGGCTCTCGGGCAACCTCTTGCGCTCCGCGCTCACGATGCTCGGCATCCTCATCGGGGTGGGATCGGTCATCGTGCTCGTCGCCGTCGGGAACGGCTCGTCGGTCGCGGTGCAAAAGCAGATCGAGGGGTTGGGTACCAACACACTCGTCGTCTTCCGGGCGCGCGGCGGCTTCGGTGGCGGGGGAGGTGGCGGCGGTTTCGGTGGTGGTGGCCGGGCGACCAACGGCACGCAGAGCTCGGTGTCGCAGCTCACGATGAAAGACGTCACCGCGCTCGGAGACAAGAGCCAGGCCCCCGACCTGAAGGCGATCGCCCCGGTCATCACCCAGGGTTCGGTGACCGCGACCTACTCGGGCGCGACGTACTCGCCGGGCCAGTTCGTCGGTACCACCGCCGACTACCTCTCGGTCCGCGACTACACGGTCGCCCAGGGCTCGGCGTTCACCAGCCAGGACGTGACCGACCGCAACCGCGTCGCGCTCCTCGGTCAGACCGTGGTGACGAATCTGTTCGGGTCTGCGGATCCGGTCGGCGCGACGGTGCAGTTCAACGGGATCGACTATCACGTCATCGGCGTGCTGACGCCCAAGGGCAGCAACGGCGCCCAGGATCAGGACGACGTGGTGATCACCCCCATCACCGCGGTGCAGGACACGCTGGCCGGCGCGAACGCAGCACTCTCACAGATCACCATCGAGGCGAAGTCGCGCGGCGCGATGACGGCCGCGGCCGACGAGGTCACCACGGTGCTGCTCGGAACGCATCACATCACCAATCCGACCAGCGCCGACTTCCAGGTGCTCAACCAGGCGACGCTGCTGTCGACCGCGAGCTCGACCAACAGCGTCTTCACGGTGCTGCTCGGCATCGTCGCCGGGATCTCGTTGCTCGTCGGTGGCATCGGTGTGATGAACATCATGTTGGTGACCGTGACCGAGCGCACGCGCGAGATCGGCATCCGCAAGGCGATCGGCGCGCGCCGTTCCGACATTCTCGGGCAGTTCCTCGTCGAGGCGATCCTGCTCAGCCTGCTGGGAGGCATCGTGGGCGTGGTCCTCGGCCTCGGCGTCAGCAAGTTCCGGATCGTCGGTGTCACGCCCGTGGTCGCGTGGTACTCGGTCGCGCTCGCGTTCGGGGTCGCCGTGGCCGTCGGCCTGTTCTTCGGCCTGTACCCCGCCAACCGTGCCGCGTCACTGCGGCCCATCGAAGCTCTCCGCCACGAGTGATGCACAACCGTCCGGCCGGGTGTCGAAGGCCAGGTGTCGAATGATCGAGGAGCGACCGCGATGACCGAAGTCCAGGGAATGACCGACGTGCCCGCGCCGCCGTACGACGACGACGGCGACGGCGACGAGCCGGAGTTCCGGCCCCGGCCGCGACGGCGCGCGCGACGCGCTGACGTACGTGCTCGCGGGCGCGTTGCTGGTCGCGGCCGGCTTCTACGGCGGCATCCTCCTGCAAAAGCACGAGGACCACGGGAGCACGTCGTCGACCGTGAGCACGCGCTCGGCCGCGGCGGCGCGCTTCGGGGGCGCCGGCACGGGCGGCACCGGCGCCGCGACGACCGGCGGTGCCGGCGGGACGGGTGGGCGCGCCGGCGGGTTCGGCGGCGGGGCCGTGACCGGGACGGTCAAGCTCGTCGACGGGAAGAACGTCTACGTGACCGACACCAGCGGCAACGTGGTGAAGGTCGCCACCAACGCCGGCTCCCAGCTCTCCAAGACCGATCCGGCCACCACCAACGACGTCGCCCCCGGTGACTTCGTGATCGTGCGGGGAACCCAGAACAGCGATGGGTCGTACACCGCCACCTCGGTGGTGATCAGCGCCGCCAACGCCCTCGGCGGTTGATCCGCCGGCCCCGGCCCCGGCGACATTCGAGGGCCGGGGCGGGAATGAGGGGTCGGGCAGGCGTGTTGTACGGCCCGTTATGCCTCGTCTTTCCATTGACCTGACCCAAGCCGAAACCGACTTCTTCGACGACGCGGCCTGCCGCGACGTCGACACCGACGTCTTCTTCCCCGCGTCGGAGTCGCAGGCGGGACCGGCCCAGGCGATCTGCGCGGTGTGCCCGGTGCGTGAGGAATGCCTCGAGTACGCACTCGAGACCCGACCCGGCGACGGTGTCTGGGGCGGGCTCACGCCGACCGAGCGTCACCGGCTGATCCGCCGCCGCCAGAAGGCGGCCCGCAAGGCGCGTACCGCAGCTTGATCCGGCCGCGCTCGTGCGCGGTCGAGCTCAGGCGGCGTTGCTGTCGGAGACCTCTTCGGCGGGCTCCGCGGCCGCAGCGTCGCCTTGTCGGCGCGCGGGGGTGACCGGGCGCGCCGAGGGGTCGGGCGGCTGTGGTGACAAGGGAGTGCGAGGCTTGCTCGCGTACATCGCGACGAGCGACGAGATCCCGTAGACCCCCGCCCACGCGATCGCGAGAGCGAGGAAGTAGCGGATCCCGGCGTCGGTGATCTCGATGTTGCCGCTCATGGTTCCGCGCAACGTCGGGTACCACAGCAACAGCGAGATCGCGAGGCTGATCCCGAAGGTGAACGCGGGATCGACGCTGGGACGGTTCATGACGTGACCCGCCTTACCGTTCCAGACGTTCCATCAGGAGGTCGGCCCACACCGCCGGCGTCGCCGGGTTCGAGCCGATCCGACCGACGGGGATGTTCAGGCCGAGGATCGCCGCGGGGCTGATCGTGTCGGCGATGCCGGTCATCGCGATCACGTCGACGCCGCCGAGCAGGTTGATGCGGTGGCCGACGTCTTCGGCCTTGATCGACGCGTCGACGACCGCCCAGGTGATCGTCGGCTCGAGCCGGTCGAGGATGCGGTGCGCCCAACCGAGCTGCGCGCGGCCGGAGCCGATGCTGCACGCGACGATGGTCGGCTCGGCCCGGCGCCGGCAGCTCCGCCGGAAGGCCTCGGCCTCTTCGGGATGGGAGACGTCGCTCATCGCTTCGGGGGTCGCGAGCAGCACGTGCTCGGGATCGATGTCGAGCTCGTCGGCGAGCCGGCGGGCGAGCGCGATGGGCGCGGTGCCGATGCCCACGATCGCGATCACGACGCCGGTCGTGCGCGGAAGGACGGGCGGCGGCGGGAGCTGCGCGAGCCGCTGGCAGAGCGCGGTGCGCAGGTCACCGGTCACCGCGGTCGACGGCGTGAGCTCGGCCGGCAGGCCCAGCGCGAGCAGCCGGGGGTCGGCGGGCGGCGCGGCGATACCGGGCGCGACCGGGGCCGGTTGCGCCGGCTGGATCGGTGCCGGTGCCGGAGCGGGTGCGAACGTGGGTGCGGCTGCGGTCGGAGGCGCCGGCTCGGCGGTCACGCGCCGGTAGTGCGCGCTGGGGGAGACGGGTCCGTCGTTGACGGTGGTGGTGGGCATGGAAGCCTCCTCCTCGTCGAGCTCTCGGGTGAGGTTGGCGAGCATCGTTCCGAAGTCGGTTCGCTCGGTCGACACGGTGGTGAACGCGGGCTCCGACAGGTCGATGACCTGCTCGCGCTCGACCTCGTTCACTTCGTCGACGAGGTCGAGCACCGATGCCGACGCCGTGCCCATGGGCACTGCGGGGGGTGTGGGGCCGGAGGCCGAAAGGGTGGCCCAGGCTTCGGGCGCGGCCACTGGTTCCGGTGACCCGCGGCCGCGTCTGCGGCCGCGGGCTCCGCGTCCACCGCCGTTCGCGCCGTCGGCGTCGACGACCACCTCGTAGCCCTCGCGCGCGAAGAAGCCCGCGATGCCGCCTTGGCGGATCCGGTTGGCCGCGACGATGCGCGCTTCGGGTCCGACTTCGGTGCGGACGCGCTCGAGGAGCTCCTCGAGCTCGCCGCCTTCAAACCGCAGCTGGCTGGCCAAGGTTCACCACTCCGATCGTGTCGAGCTCGAGCTGCGCGCCGAGCTCCGTGTACGCAAGCACTGGAAGGCGGGGCGCGGCCGCGTGCAGCAGGCGACGGATCGACGGCCGCAGCTGGGTCGCGCATACGAAGACGGGCTCGATCCCCTTCATCTCCGCGGCCTCGGCCTCGCGCGCGACGGCGAGCGCGAGCTGTTCCGCAGTCTGGGGATCGAGCGCGAGGTAGGTCCCGGTGTCGCCGGTGCGCAACGTCTCCGCCAGCGCGTGCTCGACGAGCGGGTCGAGGGTGAGCACGGGGAGCTTGCCGTCCTTCGCGTACGAGGCCGAGATCGCCGGCCCGAGCGCGGTGCGCACGGACTCCACGATCTGCTCGGGGTCCTTCGTCGAACGGGAGCGCTCCGAGATGACTTCGAAGATGCGCACGAGGTCGCGGATGCCCACGCCCTCTTCGAGCAGCATCTGCAACACGCGTTGGATCTCGCCGGTGGTGACGCTGGCGCCGTTCAACTCGTCGACCACGACGGGATCGCTCTGCTTCACGACGTCGATGAGCATCTTGACGTCTTGGCGGCTCAGCAACCGGCCGGCGTTGCGGCGCACGACCTCGGCGAGGTGCGTGGTGATGACCGACGCGCGGTCGACGACCGTGGCGCCCGTGATCTCGGCCTGGTGTCGGAACTCGGACGGCACCCACGTGGCGGGGAGTCCGAAGACCGGCTCGCGGGTGGGGATGCCCGGGAACGTGCCGGCGTCGTCGCCGAGGACGAGTACGTGGCCGGCGGGCGCCTCGCCGCGTCCGACGTCGACCCCGTTGACGCGCACGGCGTACGTGCTGGCCGGCAGGTCGAGGTTGTCGCGCGTGCGGACGAGCGGGATGACGACGCCGAGCTCGAGCGCGAGCTTGCGGCGCAGCGCCCGGACGCGGTCGAGCAGGTCGCCGCCCTTCGCGGCGTCGACGAGGTCGATGAGGTCGTAGGCGATCTCGAGCTCGAGGGGCTCGACGCGCATCTCGCCCACGATGTGCTCGGGCGCGTCGGGGGAGAGCTCGACCGGCGCGACCGCGATTTCCTTATCGGCCGCAGCCGTTGCCGCGATCTCCTCGTCGCTCGGCAGGCGGGTCGCGAGGATGAGGAGCGCGCCGCCGACGACGAAGAACGGGATCTTGGGCAGGCCGGGAACGATGGCGACCGCGCAGATGGCGCCGCCACCGAGCTGCAGCGTTCGCTTGTGCCGCGTGAACTGCTGCAACAAGTCGGTACCGAGGTCCATCTCCGTTGCCGCCCGGGTCACGATCAGACCGGACGAGAGGGAGATCAGCAGCGCGGGGATCTGCGCGACCAGCCCGTCGCCGACGGTGAGCAGGCTGTAGGTCTTGATCGCGTCGCCGAACGAAAGGTGCTGTTGCAGGATGCCGACCGCGAACCCGCCGACGAGGTTGATGACGACGATGACGATGGCGGCGATCGCATCGCCCTTCACGAACTTCGAGGCGCCGTCCATCGCACCGTAGAAGTCGGCCTCTTCCGCGACCTCTCGGCGCCGGCGCTTCGCCTCTTCCTCGTTGATCAGGCCGGAGTTGAGGTCGGCGTCGATCGCCATCTGCTTACCGGGCATGGCGTCGAGGGTGAACCGTGCCGCGACTTCGGCGACGCGTCCGGCACCGTTGGTGATCACGATGAACTGGATCACGATGAGGATGAGGAAGATCACGAGGCCGACGATCACCGAACCGCCGACCACGAAGTGACCGAACGACTCGATGACCTTTCCGGCGTAGCCGTGCAGCAACACGAGCCGGGTGACCGACACGTTCAGCGCGAGCCGGAAGAGGGTCGCGATCAAGAGGTACGACGGGAAGATGGAGAAGTCGAGGACGCGGGTCGTGAACATGCTCGCCAGGAGTGCGAGCAGCGCGAGGGCGATGTTCGTGACGAGCAGCAGGTCGAGGAGCGCGGTCGGCAACGGCACGACCATCATCACCACGATGCCGACGATCGCGGCGGGGATTGCGATCTGCCCGATGCGGTTGGTCTTCACGTTGCTCCGGAGCGTCTCTTGCGCGCCGTCCGTGGCCGCTTCGTCCAGGTCCTGATCGGCGGCCGGCTCCGGCAGTTGACACATTTGGACCGATTTCCGGATCTCGGGGGCCGAAGGTCTCGCCCGCGGTGCACCGGCGTCAGAGCAGTACGGGCCTCGGGAGTTCGTGGTAACCGTCCGCGCGGCCCTTGGCCCGGAGGCCGAAGACGAAGGCGAGCAGATGGGCGACCGCCTCGTAGAGGTTCGCCGGAATGAGTTGGCCGACCTCGCACGCCTTGTAGAGCGTCCGGGTCAGGACCGGCTCGTGCACGATCGGGATGCCGTGGCGCTCGGCCCGGGCCCGGATCGCCGCCGCGATCGCGCCGGCTCCCTTCGCCACGACCTGCGGCGCACCTTTCTCGGCGTCGTATTTGAGCGCGACGGCGAAGTGCGTCGGGTTCACGACCACGACGTCGGCCATGCTCACCGACCGGATCATCTGGTTGCGGCTGATCGCCAGTGCGCGCGACCGAACCGACCGCTTCATCTCCGGGTTTCCTTCTTGCTGCTTCATTTCCTCGCGCAGTTCCTGGCGCGTCATGCGCAGCTGCTTCATCACCCGACGCTTCTGGTAGGCGTAGTCGGCGGCCGCGACGACCAGGCCCGCGGCCGACACGTTGCGCAAGACGGTCAGCGCCGTCTGCGCGGTGAACCCGGCGATGCCGAACGCGTTCGAGGTGTTGCCGGCGGTGAGCGTGTGCATCGCGCTCGTGAAGGCCGGCCACGCGACCGCGACCAGGAGCGCCGTTTTCGCCAGCGCCTTGAAGAGCTCCCACCACGTCTGCGGGCCCACCATCTTCTTGATGCCCTTGAACGGGTTGAGCCGGCCGAAGTCGGGCTTCATCTTCTTCGACGTCGGTTTGAATCCCACCTGGGCGATGTTCACCAGGAGGCCGACGATCATCGTCCCGAGCAGCATCGGCGCGACGACCCCGACCGTCTGCCACATCGCACCGGCTGCGAACTTGTTGGCCGCGCCCTCGTCGGGGTGCGCGATCACGAGACCCATCTTCGCCAGGATGTCGGGCAACGTGCTCGCGGCTCGCTGGAAGGTCATCTGCAACAAGACGGTGGTCGCCAGCAACGCGACCCACGTCGCGAGGTCGGGCGTCTTCGCGATCTGGCCCTTCTCCGCGCCTCGCGCAGCCGTTTTGGAGTTGGCTTCTCGGTCTTGTCGCTGCTGTCGCCGGCCGCCATGGAGCGTTCTCCCCGTCAGCCTGCTCAGCCGACACCGAGGGGCGCCATGGCGTCGTGCACCAGGTTCGCAACGGCGGGCGAGATCAGCGGCACGGCGAGGGCCACGACGACGAGCGCCACGATGACGCGCAGCGGGAACGCGAGCGAGAACACGTTGAGGCTCGGCGCGGCGCGCGACAGGAGACCGAGTGTGATCTCGGCCAGGAACAGACAGCCCAACACCGGGCCCGCGACCTCGATCGCGGCGACGAGGAACTGGCCCAGGTTCTTCGTCATCACGTTCGTGACGTCGGAGAACGCGAGCCCGTGCGCGGGCACCACCTTGAATGACCGGAACCAGCCGTTCACGAGGAGGAGATACGCGTTGGAGGTGAACAGCAACGTCACCGCGATCAACTCGTAGAACCGGCCGAAGATCGCGACGTTCGACTGGTTGAGCGGGTCGTAGATCGCGGCAAGCGAGAAGCCGGCGAAGAGGTCGACGAGCGCGCCGGCCGCCTGGAGCGCGTTCACGAGGATCATCGTGAACAGACCGAGCGTGATACCGACCAGCGCCTGGGTGACCAGCGCCGCGAGGAACGGGCCGGTGTCGAGCGGGATGTCGGGGCCGACGAGGTGGGGAGCGGCACAGAGCGCGAGCGCGGCCGCGACCCCGGCTTTCACCGAGGTGGGGATCATGCGGGTGTTGAACGGCGGCGACACGAACAGCCACGCCGCGGCGCGCACCAACGCGAGCGCGAACGCGGTGAGGAGTACGGGATCGAAGTGAAAGGTCACGGGTTCCCGAGGTGCACGGTCACGAGGCGATCAGCCGTCGGGATCATCTCGAACAACCCCTGGGTGAATCCGATGATCTGGGCGAGCATCCAGTGCCCGGTGATCACGATCACGAGCGCGACTCCGGCGAGCTTCGGCACGAAGGTCAGCGTCTGCTCCTGGATCTGGGTCGCCGACTGGATCAGACCGACGAAGAGCCCGATCGCGAGCGACACCCCCAGCACCGGCGCCGCGAGTTTGGTGGCGAGCAGGATCGACTGCACCGCGATATCAATGACCGATCCTTCGTTCACGGCAGGTTCTCCTTCAATGATGGAAGCTCGTGATGAGCGAGCTGACGACGAGCGCCCAGCCATCGACCATCACGAAGAGCAAGAGCTTGAACGGCAGCGACACGAGCACTGGTGGGAGCATGAACATGCCCATCGACATCAAGGTCGAGCTGACCACCAAGTCGATGATCAAGAACGGGATGAAGATCACGAATCCGATGATGAACGCCGTCTTCAGCTCGGAGAGGATGAACGCCGGGATCAGCGTCGAGAGCGGCACCTGATCGCGCGACGACGGCGCCTTGTCTCCCGAAGCGTTGATGAAGAGATCGAGCTCACCGCGGCGCGTCTGGCCCAACATGAAGTCGCGCAGCGGGCCTTGCGCATTGTTGTACGCGTGTGAGAAGTCGATCTTCCCGTCGAGCATCGGCTGCAACGCCTGATCGTTGATCTTCGACAGCGTCGGTGCCATGACGAAGAGGCTCAGGAACAGCGCGAGCCCGATCACCACCTGGTTGGGCGGGATCGACGGCAGTCCGAGGGCATTGCGGGTGAGCGACAGCACGATCACGATGCGCGTGAAGCTCGTGAGCATGACGAGGATCGCCGGCGCGACTGCGAGCACCGTGAGCAACAAGATGATGATGATGCTCTGGTCGGGTTTCTTGCCGTCGTTGCCGGCCAGCCCGTTCAGGTTGACGTTGATCGAGTTCCCGGCGGTCGTGGGCGGGCTCACGGTCGGCGGTGTCGGCGTCGACGGCGAAGTCACCGCCGGTGTCGTGACGGCGGGCGCGGGATCGGCGCCGGCCGCGGTGAGTGACGCGCTGAGCCAACCGCACGCGAGCGCGCAGATGGGGAGCCCGATCACGACGACGATGCGCCGCGACCATGCCCTCGTCCGCGATTCCTTGGGGCGAGGACCCTGCGGATCCTTCGAACGATTCGGCACGCAAACCCTTCCGGGTTCGTGGGATGCTCAGCGTCGGGCGGTGCGATTCCGCATCTGCTCGAGCATCGTCTTCCATGCCGAAGAGGGGCCGTTCGGCCCCGAAGACACCGTCCAGGTGTTGTCTTCGTCCAAATCGATCTCGGCGCTGTCGACCTCGCCGAGTTTCGTGACCTGATGGTCGGTGACGCCGACGACGAGCGAGTGTTCGCCGATCCGCACGACCGCGATCGAGGCGTTGCGCCCGAGCGGTCGGCGCGCCAGCAACTCGACCTGCGGGCCGCGCGGGCCGCGCCGTGACGTGGTGCCGGCAATACCGCGCTTGCGCAGCACGTTGGCGGCGATCCACATCAGGCCGATCACGACCGCGAGCGACATGATCAGCCGGACGAACAACATGAGCGTCGATGCGGATGCCATCAGCCCTCGTCCACCACGATCTCGGAGACCCGGATGCCGAACTCCTCGTCGACCACGACCACTTCGCCGTGCCACACGAGCGCGCCGTTGACGAGGACGTCGACGGGGCTCCCCGCCGCGCGATCGAGCTCGACCACGGAGCCGGGCTGGAGGGCGACGATGTCGCGCACCTTCAGGCGGCGGCGCCCGAGCTCGGCCGTCACCTGCATGTTGACGTCGTTGAGCAACGAGAGCGGCCGGGCGGGCCCGGGCGCGCCCGGGCCGTCGCGCAGCGGCTGGAATTCGTGGATCGCGATCCCCATCTGCGGATCGGAGGCGCCCACCGGCGCCGGTGGCGCGAGAGGCACGGTCCCGAAGGAGTCGGGGCGCTCGGAGTGGAACGTGTCGAGACCGGCCGATTCGAGGAAGGGCGAATCGAGGCCGGCCGATTCGAGCACGGGCGACTCGATACCGGCCGCGTCGATGACCGGCGGCGCCGGGATCGTGGGCGCGGCCGCGGGTACGGGGGTGGCCAGCGTGATGGGCTCGTCGCCCACGATGCGCACGACGACGCACGCGACCCGCGTGTCGTTCTCGAAGACCGGCACCGCGGCGAATTCGCCGACGACGCTGGTCAGCAGCGTCTCGGTCGCGATCTCTGCGGAGTCGGCGACGCTGACACCGATGTCGATCGTCAAGGCAATGGCCGACGCGCCCGCCTCGAGCGCGGGGACCGCCGCAGTCGTGAGCGACGCGTCGGCGGTCGCGGCTTCCATGGCGGTGGCGAACGGCTCGGCGATCACGAGCGTGACCTCGCCGACGACACCGTCGGCGAACGGCAGCACGATCGTGCGGGTCCCGCCCTCGGGCAGTACCTGGTCGCTCGGGTCACCGAGCTCGGCCGCGCCCGTGCTCAGCACGACGTCGTGGCCGAGCAGCGCTTCGAGCGAGCGGGCGACGACCGCGGCGACCTCGGCGATCGGGATGCGGGAGATCAGTGCCATCCGGCATCCCGGTTCACGTCGACGATCAGCGTCGCGAGTCGCTTGCCCCGCCGCCCGGAGACACCCTCGTAGCACTCGACCCCGTCGACCGTGACGCGAAGCGGGCGGTCGATCGGGTGGTTGAGCGGGACGATGTCACCGACCTGCAGCGCGACGATCTCGTCCGAGGT
The DNA here is from genome assembly GCA_963839575.1 of uncultured Actinomycetes bacterium. Lineage (GTDB taxonomy): Bacteria > Actinomycetota > Acidimicrobiia > IMCC26256 > PALSA-610 > PALSA-610. The sequence goes on from CAWIVQ010000003.1 coordinate 1,809,030, forward strand.
CAGCCCGACCGCATCGAAGCGCACGCACGTCTCGACCGGCACGGTATAGAGCGCGGACTCGAGCTTCTGTTGCCAAAGGACGGGGTCTTCGCCGCGCTGATCCTGGAAGAGCGTCTGACTCGCGAGGCTTTCGAGCACGGGCGACAGCGTTGCGAACGGCACGCAGATGGTCGCGGTGCCGCGCTTTTCGCCGATCCGCATCTCGAACGAGACGACGAGCACCATGTCGGAGGGCGCCGCGATCTGGGCGAACTGCGGGTTGAACTCCTGTTGCACGATCTCGGCCTCGACGCGCACGAGCGTCTCGTACGCGTACTCGAGCTCCCGGAGCGCGCGGTCGACGACCGAACGCATGAGGTTCTGTTCGATCTCGGTCAGTGGTCGTTTCGGGCTCGCGGCGTCGCCGGTACCACCGAGCAGACGATCGATCGCGGCGAACGTGATCGGCAGCGGGAATTGCAGCAGCGCCGCGCCGGGGAGCGGGTTGAGCGAGAGGATGACCATGTACGACGGGTTCGGCAGCGAGCGCACGTACTCGTCGTAGGTGAGCTGCTCGACCGTGCCGAACGCGCAGCTCGCACCGGCGCGCAACGTCGTGGCGAGCACGGTGGAGAGTTGTCGCGCGAACGTCTCGTGCACGATCTGGAAGGCGCGCACATGATCGCGACTCGAATTTGTTCGGTCGGCGGAAGTCGAACGGAACGACGTTCGATTGTCCTCGCCCTCTGCGACTCGCAGTGGTCGTTGCCACGAGCCCTCGATCGGCCTGAAAGCGGCCGAGTTGAGCGCCGAATGGGGCAAATTGCTACTGCATCACGAAGTCGATGAAGTACACCGTGACGACCTTGCCCTCGGTCTTCATGCAGACCTCGTTGCCGATCTGGCGTTCGAGCTGCTCACGGAGTGCGTCGTTGCCGAGCTGGGCGAAGGATCGACCACTGAACGTGTCCAGCGCGAGCTGGCTCGCGATGCTTCCCCAGTTCTCGCTGATCTTCACGGTGTCCGGGACCGAACCTGCGGGGAGTTGCAGGGAGATCCCGATCTTCAAGAAGTGCGATCCGTCGAGGTTCAGCGTCTTGGAGTCGAGCTCGAGTACCGGGCCCGCCAACTCCGCCACCGTCGTCGGCGTCGTTGCTGCACCGGCCGCCGCCGGCTTGGGCGGCGCCTTGGGGGGTGTCAGCTTGTTCGCCAGCGCGCATTTGGTCTCGAGCGCGAGCTTGGCGGCCGCGGCCTTGGCCGTGATCTGCGCCGGTGTCGGCGGCGGCGGCTTCAACACCGTCATCTTGGCGATGACGAGCGCGATGAGGAGCAGCGGCACGATCTTGATGATCAGCTTCTTGACGCCGCCCTTCTTCTTGTCCTCGGCGCCTTCGGCTTCGCCTTCGCCCGATCCTTCTGCCATTACTTGTCCTCCGGCTCACCGCTCGGTACGACGCGCAGGTTGGGCGCCCCCTCCGTGCGTTGGTCGATCAGGTGGGACAACGCGATCACCGCCGCGCGCGACTCACGGACCCGGGCGACGATCTCGTCCACGGTCTCGACGACGACATAGTTGGTGCCGCCCACGAGGTGGATCACGGTGTCGGGCGTCGCCTCGACCCGCTCGATGAGATCTGGATTCAGCGCGAACGCCGGCCCGTTGAGCCGGGTGACGGTGATCATGTGTCCGTCCTTGGACCTCTCACTCGAGTGCTACTCGTGCTTATCGGCACCGCGCGCGGGCCGGTGAAGAGGTGTCGCTCTTCACCGGCCTCACCGCACGAGTCGTCACGCAGCGTGAGCACCAGGAGTCGAGGTCACTACTGCTTGAGGTTCACCAGGTCTTGGAGGATCTGGTCGGAGGTGGTGATGACGCGGCGAGTTGGCCTGGAAACCGCGCTCGGCGACGATCAGGTTGGTGAACTCGGCCGCGAGGTCGACGTTCGACATCTCGAGCGTGCCGCCCGAGAGCGTTCCCCGGCCGCCCTGGCCGGCCACACCGATCTGGGCGGCGCCGGAGTTGACGGTCGAGCTGTACAGCGACGATCCGTTCTTTTCGAGACCGTCGGGGTTGGAGAAGGTCGCCAGCGCGATCTGACCGAGCGCCTGGCTCCGGCCGTTCGAGAACGTTCCGGTGATGAGACCCTGCTCGGAGACGCTGAACCCGATGACCGAGCCGACCCCGGAGCCGTTCTGCGACAGCGCGGCCGCCGTGTTGAGCCCGCCCGCGCCGCTCAGCCGGTCGGGGTCGGTGGGCGTCCCGAAGTCGAGGGTGATACCCGAGTTGCTCCAGGTCCCGTTCGTTCCCGCGATCGTGTTCAGTTGCGCCTTGGTCACGGTGACGTTGCCGGTCGTGAGCGCACCGTTCAGATCGAAGGTGACCGCGGCCGGTCCCGAGATCAGGTTGTTCGCGGAGTCGTAGGTGCTGACGCTCCAGTTCACCGAACCGGCCGCGTCGGCGATCTTCGTGAACTCGGCGCGCAGCGGGATCGATGTGCCGAGGCTGTTGTCGACGTTGATCCCCGCGTCCACGACGGTGCCCACGGCCGCGTCGGCCGGCAGGTTGCCACCGATCTTCATCGTGGTGGTCGTGATCGGGTTGATGATCTGACCCACGGGGATCTTCAGGTGACCGACGTTGGCGTTGGTGCTGACGTTGCCGTTCTGGTCGGCCTGCCAGCCCTCGACGAACGCACCGTCGGCGGTGACGAGGTTGCCGTTGCCGTCGAGGGAGAAGCTGCCGTTGCGCGTGTACGCGGTCTGGCCGCCCTGGTCGACGGCGAAGAAGCCGTCACCTTGGATCGCGAAGTCGGTGGAACGACCCGTCAGCTGGGTCGCGCCTTGCGCGAAGTTGATGCTGACACCGGTGAGGCGCACACCGAGGCCGACCTGCGCCGGGTTCGTACCACCCGTTGCGGTGGTGGGCATGCCCGCACCTGACAGCTGCTGGCTCAACAGGTCCTCGAACAGGACGCTGCTGGTCTTGTAACCGGTCGTGTTGACGTTGGCGATGTTGTTACCGACAACGTCCATGAAGGCTTGGTGGGACCGCAGACCCGTGACTGCGGCGAACATCGAGCGAAGCATGTTGTGCCTTTCTTGATCGTGTGGTGTGGGTCTGTGGTTGGTATCTGAGGTGTCGTCTGCAGTCGCGGTCTACGACTGCACGTCGGTGACGGACGTGTAGGGAATGAGTTGCCCGCCGATGAGGAGCTGCGGTCCGTCGGAGGTCATGTGGACGCCGGTGACGATTCCGTTCGCGGTCTGACCGTCGTTGCCGTTCTGTTCCGCCACGCCGACGGTCGAGGTCCCGCTCGTGAGCTGCAGGCGCGTGGGGTCGCCGGCCGAGCCGAACCCGAGGGTGATGCCGGTCGGGGGCCAGTCGCCCGCGGCGCCGACCACGCCGTCGAGCGCGGCCGCGGGGATCGTGACGTCGTTGCTCGTGTGCCCGCTCGTGTCGAACGAGATGGCGACGGGGTTGCCGAGCTTGGAGCCGTTGCTCGACGCCTGCACGTTCCAGCCGCTCGCGGTCTTCGTGTAGTCGAGCTCGAGCGGCACCTTTGCGCCCTGGTTCGTGTAGACGTCGGTTGTCGTGGACTCCGTCGTGCCGACCGCGGCGTCGGACGGCAGCGATCCGCGCACCGAGATGACGCTCGTGGGTGTCGGAGTGCCGGTCGTCGCGAGGGCGTAGGTGACCGGACGCCCGATCATCGTCGATGCCGCGAGCACCTGGCTGGCACTCTGTTGCGTCGCCTGCTCCTTTTCCATCTTCTGCAGCGTCTCGACCTCGGTGAACTGCGCGGTCTGGGTGAGGAACTGTGTGCTGTCGGCCGGGTTCATCGGGTCTTGGTACTTCAGCTGCGCGACGAGGAGCGTGAGGAACGTGTTCTCGTTGAGCTGGTTGTTCGAACTGGTCGCGGTCGTCGGATCGGTCGGCGAGGTCGTCTTCGGCGGCAGCGCGCTGGAGATGGGGTAGACGGTGCTCATCGGTCCTCCTCAGATCCGGACGTCGAGTAGCGAATCGGATGTGGTCGTGGGCGCGACGGTGACGGCGGCCGGCTCGCTCGTCGGCAGCGGTGCGTCGTCGAGCCGCTCGGGCGTGGCGGTATGCGCGTCGCGGCCCGAGTTGCCCGCGCCCTGCGCGTCGACGGTGAGCTGACCGGCGCGCAGGCCGTCGGCGTCGAGGCGGGCGCGTAGATCGTCGAGCGCGGAGCGCACGAGATCGGCGGTTTGCGCGTGTTCGGTGTGGATCGACGCGTGCAACACGCCGTCACGGATCTCGACGCGCATGTCGACCCGGCCGAGCTCCGGCGGCCGCATCTCGATGTGGACCTGATACGTGCCGTCGCTGCTGCGTTGCAGCGGTCGGATGACGGCCGCGATCTGCTCGACGGGAAGCGGTGGGGGCGCGGGCGCGGGCGCCGCGGCGGCCGGTGCGCCGGTCACGGCTTCCGGGGTGGGGGCGCGGTCGGTCGCGGCACTCGCGGCGGCGATCATCGCGTTGTCGGCGGCCCCGTCGGGCTTGGGTGCGGGGTCGGACCGCGGCGGTGTCGCGGCGATGCCCGCGGTCGCACTGGCGACGATCGCCGTCGTGGCCGCGTCGGTCGCACCGGGCGTGGGAGTGGGTACGGGCGCGGCCGCGGTCGCGGTCGTCGCCGGCGGTTTCGGCACCGGTGCGCCGGTGAGCGCGGGCGGGACCGACGCGTCGGTCGCCGGCGCGGCGCCGGCGACACCCGTCTTCGCGGTCGCGGTCGTGGCCGGCTGCGGCACCGGGAGGGGCGGAACGGTCGCGGCGGTCGCGGCGGTCGCGGCGGTCGCGGTCGCCGTGGTCGGCGCGCCGGCGACGGTGGACTCGGCCGCCGGGGGGAGGGCGGTCGTAGCCGGGGGAAGCCCGGTCGCGAGCGCGGTCGCCGCCTTCGCTGCTTTCGGGTCGATCGGCGCGGAGTCGGGCGCGGGATCCTTGGATGCAGCTGGATGTTGGTCGGGGCGCGGGTCGCGCGGGGTCGTGGCCGCCAGGGCTGCGAGCAAGGCGATCGTCACCGGGTCGGCCGGCGCGTTGGGATCTCCGGGCGCGTTGGCGTCGCCGGCGGGCTTGTTGCCGGCGCCTTTGTTGCCGGTGCTCTGCGCCTTTGGCCGGGCTCGACGCCGACGTCGTGGTCGACGGCGACGGGGGCCCCGAAGGCGTGCCCTTGTCGTTGATCCCGGCGAGCACCGTGGCGAAGCCGTTGTCGGCCGATCCCGCGTCGGCGGTACCGGTTCCGTCGTTGGCCGGCGGTTCGGCCGGCGCGACCGGTGCGGGGATCGAGGTGATGGTCATGCTCCCTCTCCTCGGGCGTAGCGCCCGACGACGAGATCGTCGACGAGTTGGTCCTCGGCGCGTTGGACTTCGACGGCGTGCTCGGCCCGGCGACGTGCTTCGAGCCGCTCCAGCGCGGCGACGCGCCGGCGCGCGTCGGTCCATTCGGCGCGGCGGGCGTCGACGATCACGAGGCTCTCCCGATGCGCGGTGCGCGCCGTGCCGACCGCGGCCGCGCCGGAGTCGAGCAAGAAGAGCGCACGCTCGAAGTTCGCGTACGACTGCGGGCCCGACGGCATGCTGCGACCGGCGTAGTCGGCCAGCCGTTCTTCGACCTGCATCGCGGCGAGATGGGCGTCGCGGTTCGCCGACAGCAGCCCGAAGCGGGCGCGGTCCTCCTGCACGCGGCGCACGTGCAGCACCTGGTCGAGCCGGAAGCGGAATCGCTTCATCCGGGCACTCCTCCGACGAGCCGCTCGAGCCATGCCCACACATCCATCGCGGGTGTTGCCTCGTGCAAGTCCTGTCGGAGGAAGCCGTCCATTGCTTCTCGGAGTTGTATTGCGCGGTCGACGAGCGGGTTGGTGCCCGCCACGTACGCACCGATCTCGATGAGGTCCTTTGCTTCGCGGTACGCGGCGAGGAGCCGGCGCATCTCCGTCGCGGCCGCGCGTTGCTCGGTCGTGGTCACCGCGGGCCCGACGCGGGAGATCGATTCGAGCACGTCGATCGAGGGGAAGTGACCGGAGGTCGCGAGCGCGCGGGAGAGCACGATGTGCCCGTCGAGGATGGCGCGGGTCGCGTCGCCGATCGGGTCGAGCATGTCGTCGCCTTCGACGAGCACGGTGTACAGACCGGTGATGCTGCCGACGTCGGATGCGCCCGCGCGTTCGAGCAGGCGCGGGAGCATCGCGAACACCGACGGCGGGTACCCGCGGGTGGCGGGGGGTTCGCCGGCCGAGAGGCCGACCTCGCGCTGCGCCATGGCGAAACGGGTCAGGCTGTCCATCAGCAACAGCACGTCTTGGCCCGTGTCGCGGAACGACTCGGCGATGCGCGGTCGCGGTGAACGCGGCGCGGAAGCGCACCAGGGCGGGCTCGTCGGAGGTCGCGACGACCACGACCGAGCGCGCCAGGCCTTCGGGACCGAGGTCGTTCTCGATGAACTCGCGGACCTCACGACCGCGCTCGCCCACGAGGGCCAGCACGGTGACCGAAGCCTCGGTACCGCGGGTGATCATCGACAAGAGCGTCGACTTACCGACACCGGAACCGGCGAAGATGCCCATGCGTTGGCCGCGACCACACGGGACGAGCGCATCGAGGGCGCGCACTCCGAGCGGGAGCGACTCCCGGATCATGCGCCGGGTCAACGGGTGCGGCGCCGCGTGGTCGACACCGACGTGCGGAAGGTGCGACAGCGAGGGGCCGCCGTCGATCGGCCGTCCGAGACCGTCGAGCACGCGCCCGAGCAGCGCGGGACCGATCGGCACCTCCGTCGCGCCGTCGGCCGCCGCCGGCGGTGTCCCCGGCGCGCACACCGCGTAGCTCGCCGAGCGGCATGCAGACCAGACCATCTTGGTGCACGGCGACCACTTCGGCGATCACGGCGCCGGCGTCACCGTTCACGCGTACGGATGCGCCGATCGGGAGTTGGAGGCCGTCGATCTCGAGGTTCAGTCCGACGACGCGCGCGACGCGGCCCTGCACGCTCGGCCTCGACACCTCGAGGAGGTGTTCGAGCAGCGCGCTCATGCCAGCACCTCGCGGGCGCGTCGATCGCGGCGCTGACGCGCGCGTCGATGCGGCACGACGCGACGTCGACGACACAGTCGCCGGGCGAGAGTGACGGATCGGGAACGATCACGAGCACCCGTCCGGGCGCCAGGTCGTCCGGATCGCCCAATACCGCGATGTCGGCCGGGTGCAATCGGGCGGTCACGTCGCCGTGCACGGGTGCGAGGGCGAGGGCGCGGGCGATCGCGTCGCGTCCGCGCCCGTCGGGATCCGCGAGCACGTGGCCCACGATCACCTCCGCGATCTGCATCGCCGCCGCCACCACCTGGTCCTCGATGTCGGCACGTGCGGTCGTCTCGCGCGCGGCCAGGGCGTCGGCCTCGCGTCCGAGTTGTTGCACCAGCCGGCCGAGGAGTTCCACGTGCCGGCGGGCATCGTCGATCCCGTGCGTGTAGCCCGCCCCGTATCCCTCCTCGAATCCGGCCGCGTAGCCTTCTTGGCGGGCCGACTCGACGAGCTCCGGGCTCACGACGATGCCGCGTGCCGAGCGCGCCGAAACCGTCCCGAGGTCGGCCGTCCGCACCGGGCTCACCTCGAGATCGACGTCCCAGTCGCGCAGGACGCGCCCGCGCATGAGGTTCTCAGACGACCAGTTCATCGCCGCCTCGTGCCATGTCGATCTGGCCGGACTCTTCGAGCGTGCGGATGATGCGCACGATGCCGTTCTGCGCTTCCTCCACCGTCTTCAGCTTGATGGGCCCGAGCAGTTGGATCTCCTCGGCCAGGTTCGCGGCCGCGCGTTCGGACATGTTCTTCATGACCTTGCTGCGGACCTTCTGGTCGACACCCTTGAGGGCGACCGCGAGCTCCTTCGCGTCGACGGCGCGCAGCACGAGCTGGATCGAGCGGTCGTCGAGGCCCTGGACGTCTTCGAACACGAACATGCGGTTGCGCACTTCGTCGGCGAGCTCGCCGTCTTCTTGTTCCAGCCCTTCGAGGATCAACCGCTCGGTGCCGCGGTCGGAGGAGTTGAGGATGTCGACGAGCGTCTGCAAGCCGCCGGCTTGCGCGAAGTCCGATTGCTGGATGACCGTCGACAGTTTGCGCTCGAGGATCGCCTCGACCTGCTCGATCACCTCGGGGGAGGTGCGGTCCATCTTCGCGATGCGCAGCGCCACGTCGCGTTGCGATTCTTCGGGAAGGGAGCTCAACACCATCGCACCGGCGTCGGGATGCATGTGTGCGAGGACGAGCGCGATCGTCTGCGGGTGCTCGTCCTGGAGATACGTGAGCACCTGGCGGGTGTCGGCGCGGCGGAGGAACTCGAACGGCGCCGCGACCATCGTGACGCCGAGGTTGTCGAGGATCTCGTCGGCCTTGCTACCGCCGAAGCTGGCCTCGAGCAGCTCCCGCGCGGTCGAGTATCCGCCCTGGGCGACGTGCGAGCGGGCCGTGTGGATCTCGCTGAACTCGTTGAGGACCTCTTCGATCTCGTTGACCTCGAGGTGGTGGAGGCGCGCGACCTCCGCCATGATCTCGGCGACCTCCTGCTCCCGCAGCGACCGCAGAACCATGGCCGCGCGCTCCTTGCCCGCTTGCATCAGCAAGATGGCGGCCTTCTGGGTCCCGGTGAACTTCTGCGCCACGCGCTACGTCCTCCGGTCGGCGAGCCACGAGCGCAGGGTCTGCGCGACTTCGTCGGGCTGACGTTCGATGAGGTCGGTGATCTCGCCCTCGATCGTCGATGCGGGCGGATCGATCGACGCCCGCACCGGTCCGGCGGCCACGCGTGCCGGCGCGAACGCGGGCTCGAGGTGCGCGGGGGCTTCGAGCTCGAGCAGGTCGATCGGGACTCGCAGCGGAACCCGGTTGCTCTCGGCCCGCTTGATCGCTCGCCAGGCGAAGAACAACACGACGCAGATCATCAGCAGCGTCAGGAACTGCTTGATGAGATCGAAGAGCGGGTTCGACGCGCTCGCGGCCGAGAGTTGCGACTGTTGGGCCTTTTGCGCGGTTTTGTCGAACGCGACGGTCGTGACCTTCAGCGCGTCCGTGCCGTCCCGCTGCGGCTGGATGCCGGCCGCAGCCAGGATCTGCGGTTGCCAGATCGACGCGATATCGGAGGGCTTCACGACCGCGCTGTCGAGCAGCACCGAGACCGACAGGTGTTTCAAGGTCCCGGGTCCGATGTCGGAGTTGGTGACGGTCGAGTTGACGGCGTTCTGATTCTGCGTCGAGGTCTTGGCGTAGCTGGTCGGCGTCGTGGAGCTGCCGACGGTCGTGCCGGTTCCGGCCCCGACCCCGAGTGGACCGTTCGTCGCCGCCGCGCCCGAGGAGTTCAAGAGTCTCGCTGGTGTCGTTCTGCGTGATCGGCACCGTCTTGCCGTTGACGACCTCGGAGTACTTGGTCGAGACCGACGTCTGCTTGCTCATGTCGAGGTCGGCCGCGACCGTTACCGCGGCGTGGCCGGGCCCGAGCGTCTGGGTGACCATGTCCTCGATCTTCTTTTCAGCGCGGCGTCGTACGTCTGCGTTTGGGCGATCTGCGACGTGCCGCCGAGTTGCGTGTCCATGCCCGGCGCGTGCAGCACGGAGCCGTTCGCGTCGGCGACGGTCACGTCGTCGGGGTTCATGTTCGGGATGCTCGACGCGACGAGGTGCACGATCGCGTTCACCGCGTCGCCCGTCAGCTCGCCGCCGGTCGTCTTCACGAGCACCGCGGCCGTCGGCTTGTCCTCCGACGCGCCGACGAAGACCGTCTGCTGCGGGATCGTCAACGTGACGGTCGCAGCGGCGACGGAGTTGATCGACTCGATCGCCTTGCCCAGCTCGCCCTGCAGAGCCCGCTGATAGTCGATGTTGCGGGTGAACTGGTCGGTGGTGATTCCCTGCTTGTCGAGCAGGACGAAGGAGTCGCCGCCCGCCGGGATGTTCTTGGCGCTGAGGTCGATCCGCGTCTTGTCGACGTTTTGGCGCGCGACCATGATCGTCCCGCCGCCGCCGGTGATCGTGTATGCGATGTGCTGCGCGTCGAGCGTGGCGGTGACCGCACCGGCGTCCTGCGAGCTCAAACCCGTGTAGAGCGGAGCCATGTCCGGCTTGGACGCCCACGTCATGAACGTCATGCCTGCGAATACGACCGCGACGACCCCGAGGATCGTCATGGCCTTTTGGCCGGGGGTGAAGCCGTCGACGAAGCGCCGACCTTGCTCCTTCAGGCGATCGACGTCTACGACCGGCATCAGACCTGCATCCTCATGATCTCGTTGAACGCCTCAACGGCGCGGTCGCGTACGGCGACGGTGAGCTCGGTAGTCAGCGACGCTTCGGTGGCCGCGATCGTGTAGTTGTGGATGTCGGTGAGGTTGCCGGTGGCGGCAGCCTGCGCGAGCGAGTCCGCTGCGTTCTGCGTCCCCTGCAGCGAGTCGAGGGCCTGGCTGAACGCGTTGCCGACCTGACCGGTCGAGTTCGTCGCGTTCGCGGCGGCGGTCGTCGACGGCGTCACGGGCGCGATCGAAGCGGCGCCGGCCGCGTTCAACAGTCCGCTGATCGGGGTGACAGCCATCACTACCGTCCGTTGATGTCGAGTGCTTGCTGATACGACGTCTTCGCGCGGTCGATGACCGCGAGATTGAGCTGGTAGCCGCGCTGGGCGATGATCAGGTTCGTCATCTGGTCGGCGAGGTTCTCCGACGGCCGGCGCACGAGGCCGTTCTTGTCGGCCAGTGGGTTGGTCGGGTCATAGGTGACCATTCCGGTGCCGTCGCCGAGCTGCACCGCGACCGGAGCGACACCGCCCCCGACACCGACCGGCTGGTCGGGCGAGCTCGGGATCTCCTGGGCGACGACGAATTTCTCCTGGTATGCCGGCCCACTCATGGGCTTGACGGTGTTGATGTTCGCGATGTTGTCGGCGAGCGCGTTCATCCAGATCCGATGCGTCGTGAGTGCCGACGACGCGATGTCGAACGTGGGGAACAAGGAGCTCATCAGAGGTCCTGACGCATGGAGTCGTGCAGGATCCGGAACTTGTTGTTCATCTCCTGCGTCGCGAGCTGGTACTTCAAGCCCGTGTCGATCATCCCGATCGTCTCCGTGTCGACCGACACGTTGTTCCCGTTGATGTTGCGCGGGTCGGAGGTCACACCGGTCGTGATCTGCGCCTGGGTCGGGTCACCGGACGAGAGCGCGGCGCTCAGGCTGTCCTCGAAGTTCACCGTCTGCGCGGTGTAGCCCGGCGTTTCCGAGTTCGCGAGGTTGGTCGACTCGATGCGTTGGCGCGCGGCGAGACCGTCGAGCGACGTCTGGATCGCTTGCATCGTGAGGTCGAGCACGAGGTGACCCTCTGGTGTGCGACCGTCCTGGCGCGATGGTGAGGCATCCCTGCTCCACCCTGAGTGAATCGAGCACAAGATCGGCGGCGGGGTATCGAACTTGAGCCGTCGGCTCGCTTTGTTGACGGGCGTGTGACCATGCGAGACGATTCGCGTCGATACGGGCCTTCACTTGTTCGCAACCGCGCCGATCGAGAGCGTGTGCCTCTCACCGACGACGTCACCCCTTCGGGCAACGAAGCCTTCGACCGGGCGCGTGCGTTCCTCGCCCGCCTGCGCGAGGAGGAAGCGCTCGACTGGTTCCAGATCGCGGCCGACAGCGCCGACGACCGGGCGATCCGCGCTTCGGCGGCCGCCTTCGTTGCCGGACTCCTCCTGGCACGGGGCCGCCCGTGGGAGGTGAGCATCTGGGCCGCGGTGGTGCGTGACAATGCAGACCGTCCCGATCTGGGCGATCTGCTCGACGCGGCCGCGCACCTGCAACTCGGTGAGGTCGACGCGGCCCGCACCCTGCTCGACCGGGTCACCAATCCGACGGATCGGTGGTTCCCCGCCTCGCTGACCGCCGCGCGCGTCGCTCGCGCCCACGTGATGTATCTCGACGGCGACGTCGAAGCGGCGACGGACGAGGTGTTGGCCGCATTCGACGACGACCCGTTCGCCGCCGACGTGTGGGATGCCTTCGCCCGGCTGTGCGCCGAGACGGATTTCGACCCCACCGATTTCGTCGCCCGCATCCCCGACGACCGTGTGCTCGAGGTGCTCGCCTCGTTGCGGAGCTCGGCGCCGCTCGGCGTCGATCGCATCGCGGAGTTGATCTGGGACCGCAAGTACGGCGACACCCGGGTGCTCGCGCTCGTACCGTCGTTCGCGGCCAAACTCGACAGCATGCGCGCGCTCGAATGGTCGGCCCGTATCCGCGCGACCGGTATGGGCCGGCTCTGCCCGCTGCTCGACCGGGCCGAGGACCGGTCGGTCGACGCGCCCGAGCGGGTGCGCGCGGCGGTGCTCGCCCATGTCTCGTTCGGCGACAAGCGGGCCCGTTCGGCGCTCAAGGAATCGGTCCCGATGTTGACCGACGACGAGCTCGCTCCGGCGTTGGCCGAGACCTGGGCGTTGGCCCCGATGCTCGCCGAGACGGTCGTGGTCGCCGGCGCGACGACCCCGGCCCGTTCGCTGTCGACGGCCGCCGTGCTGTTCCAGGGGGGCGCTCGGGGTGAGGCGTATTCGGTGCTCGTGCACGGGCTCTCACTCGAGAGCGCCGAAGCCCTGACGACCGAGGTCGTGGTCTACCTGTTGCCCCTCCCCGTTCTGGAGGGCCTGGCGGCCGAAGCCGAGGAGCGGGGCGAACAAGATGTCGCCGGCATCCTCGAAGCGGTGGCAGTGGTGGCCGCCAACGTGTGACGCGGTGAAGCTGCGGGCGGCGCGCGGCCCAGCCCGCGGCTCAGCCCGCGGCGAGGGGTTTGACCTCGACGTGACCGTTGAGCGCGACGAGGTCGGGCCGGGACCGCAAGAGGCTCACGACCGCGCGCCAGTCACTTGCCCGCGTCCCGAGCTCGGCGACGATGGCGTCGAGGAGCTCGGCGTCGGCGGCCTCGTCGAGGGTGACGCGCAGATCGACGCTCGGCGGATCGAGTGCGACGCTCGCGCACCGGTACTCGCGCGGGTGGAGCGCGATGTACGACGTGACATGGCTGCGATCGGCGCCGGTCGCGACCGCATCGGCCCGACGCAGCGCCTCGACCGACACGACCTCGACGTCGAAGCCGTGGGCCACCGTGAAGTCGTGATCGGTGGTGACGTAGTCGACGCGATCCGCCACGAACCGCCGCCCGCACATCGCGATCACGTGCGGATCCAGCAACGGGCAGTCGGCGGTGAGCCGGATGATCGCATCCCCCTTCTGCGTGCCAAGGGCCTCGGCCGCGAGGAGGAACCGCGTCAGGACGTCGTCGACCGGGCCGCGCGCCACCCGGGCGCCGAGTGCCGCCGCGAGTGTCGCGACCGCATCGTCTTCGGCCTCGGTGGTCGTCGCGACGACGATCTCGTCGCACACACCGCTGTCGCGCGCCGCGGCCACGACCCAGGCGAGTACGGGTCGCCCGCCGAGGTCGCGCAGCACCTTGCGGGGAAGGCGCGTCGAGCCGGTCCGCGCCTGGATGACGGCGATCAGGCGAGGCATCGGGTCAGGACCTCGACGACACGATCCTGGTCGGCTTCGGTCAGCGCCGGAAACAGGGGCAACGACAACAGCGCGTCGTAGGCCCGTTCGGTCTGGGGGAAGTCGGCGCCGGTACGGCCCGCGTCGGCGTAGAGCGGATGCTTGTAGATCGGCACGTAGTGCACCTGTACCCCGATTCCCGCCGCGTGCATCGCCTCGTAGACGTCACGCCGGCGCGGGACGCGCACCGCGAAGAGGTGGTACGCGTGACGTACGCCGGGAGGTGCCGCGGGCGGAAGGTCGAGCGGCAGTGCGGCGAGGAGGTCGCGGTAGCGCGCGGCGAGCTCGTTGCGGCGGGCGACGAACGCCTCGAGTTTGGTGAGCTGGCTCGTGCCGAGGGCCGCCTGCATCTCGGTGATGCGGTAGTTGTACCCGAGCGTCTCGACGTCGTAGTACCACCCGCCGAGGTCGGGGCGGCGCACGGTCCCGTGCGAGCGGAAGCGGCAGAGGGCGTCGGCGAGATCGTCGGAGTTCGTCGTCACCGCACCGCCTTCACCCGTCGTGATCGCCTTCACGGGGTGAAACGAGAAGGTGCACATGTCGGAACGGGCGCAGTTGCCGACCGGGCCGTCGGGCGTCGACGCGCCGAGCGCGTGCGCGGCGTCCTCGACGATCACGCGCGGCCTCGCGGTCAACGCCCCCAGGTCGACGGGGAGACCCGCGAAGTGCACGGCCACCAGCGCGTCGCACGCACCGACCGCGGCCGGATCGAGGTTCAACGTCTTCGGGTCGATGTCGACGAAGTCGGCCGTCGCGCCCACGAAGCGCGCGCAGTTGGCGCTGGCGACGAACGACAAGGGTGAGGTCAGAACGCGGTCGCCCGGCCCGATGCCGGCCACGGAGAGTGATGCATGCAGGGCCGCGGTTCCGTTGGCGAAGGCGATCGCGTGCCGGGCGCCGGTCCGGTCTTGCAGCGCACGTTCGAATTCCTCGATCCGGGGACCGCCGGTCAGCCAGTCACTGCGTAGGACCGCGACGACCGCCGCGATGTCGTCGTCGTCGACGAGTTGGCGGCCATACGGGATCACAGGTCTCAATTCGGCGACTCTCCGGCCGATCTGAGTTGGTGACGACTATCACGGTGAGCGGTCGAGAAGTAGGTCCAGGCCACCCCTGTTACGTGATCGCCGAGGCGGGTTCCAACCACAACCGCGACCTCGGCATCGCTCGCAAGTTGATCGACGTCGCCGCGGAAGCGGGCGTCGACGCGGTGAAGTTCCAGACCTACTCCGGCAAGACCCTGTACTCCACGAAGACCCCGCGCTTCGACTTCCTCGACGACGAGCTCGCGGCCAAGCCCGCGCACGTACTGCTCGAAGAGATCGCACTCCCGCGCGACTGGCAGCCGATCCTCGCCGAGCATTGCCGGGAGCGCGGTGTCGAGTTCATGTCGTCGCCGTTCGATCGCCAGGCGGTCGACGAGCTCGACGCCCTCGACGTCGGCGCGTTCAAGATCGCGTCGTTCGAGCTGGTCGACCTGCCGTTCATCCGCTACGCGGCCGCGTGCCGGCGCCCGCTCGTCCTCTCGACGGGCATGGCCAGCCTCGGCGAGATCGAAGAGGCGGTCTTCGCGGCCCGCGACGCGGGTTGCGACGAGATCGCGTTGCTCCAGTGCGCGTCGCTCTACCCCGCGCCGGCGCACGTGATGAACCTGCGCTCGATCCCGGTCATGCAGGCCGCGTTCGGGGTGCCCGTCGGGCTCTCCGACCACACCAACGGCACGCACGCGGCCGTCGCCGCGGTCGCGTTGGGCGCCTGCATCGTCGAGAAGCACTTCACACTCGACCGGACCATGCACGGACCCGATCACCCGTTCGCGGCCGAGCCCCAAGAGCTCCAGGACCTCGTCGCGCACATCCGTGACACGGAGGCCGCGCTCGGCGACGGGGTGAAGCGCGGACCGTCGGCGGAGGAGTCCGAGGAGATGTACGCGAAGGCGCGGCGTTCGGTCGTCGCGGCCGCGCGCATCCCCGAAGGTACGGTCATCGCCGAGGACATGTTGACGGTGAAGCGACCGGGTCACGGCGTGAAGCCGAAGTTCATCGAGCTGCTCGTGGGTCGAGTCGCCCGGACCGACATCGAAGAAGACGATGTGGTCACCTGGGACATGGTGTAGGGGATGGGTGTGAAGATCGTTTGTGCGTTCGACGAGGGTCCGGGCATCGGACTCGGGCATCGCCGCCGGGTCGAAGGGCTCGCACACGAGCTCGAAGAGCACGGCTTCGAGATCGAGATGCACGTGCTCGGTTCGGAGTCCGTCGTGGGTGACATCGTGCTCGTCGACTCCTACCGGCTCCGCGCCGACGACCGCTCGCGCGTCCGTGCCGATCTGTTGATCGCGATCGACGACCTCGAACGCGATCTCGCCGTCGACTTCGTCATCGATCCCGATCCCGGCGCGGATGCCCGCGTGCACTCGAGCGCGGCTGCCGTTGTCGCGGGCGCGCCGTACGCGCTCGTCGACGCCGACCTGCGCGCGCTGCCGTCGTCGCCGATCTCCGAGGCCGTCGGCCGTGTGCTCGTGACGACGGGTGGCTCCGATGCCGACGGGTACGGCTCGCGTGTCGCCATCGGACTCGCCGAGGCGCTCCCCGGGGTGCACATCCGCCAGGTGGTCGGCCCGTGGGGCCTCGGCACCGACGACGATCGTGTCGAGACGGTCCACGCACCCGACGGTCTCGGCCCGGAGCTCGCGGCGGCCGACCTCGTCGTCACCGCCGGTGGTGTGACCATGCTCGAGGCGTGCTGCCTCGGTCGGGCCGTCGTCGCGTTCTCCATCGCGCCCGGCCAGGGCCGCGCGTTGGCGGGCGCTGCGCACGTCGGCGCGGTGATGGCGGCCGATATCGCGTCGGCCGCCGACGTCGCGGCCCGGTTGGCCCACGACGTGAACGCGCGCAGCCGGCTCGCGATGTCGGCCCGGGTACTCGTCGACGGTCAGGGCTCGGCGCGGGTCGCTGCCGTCATCGCCGGCATGGCCCGCCACGGCGTCCACGCCCGCTGACCCGCGAGCACCAGCCGGCGCGTCTCGTCGGGACCCACTTCGAACAGCGCGTCGAGCACCGAAAGGTGCGAGACGAACTCGTTGGCTCGACGTTGCGGGTAGGGCTGGGGCTCGAAATCCTGGAACACGACCTCGACGTCGTCGACGGGGAACAGACCGTCTTCGGCCATGTACTCGAACGCACCTCGGGCCGAGAGGTACGTGCGCGCTCCGACCCGACGCAGCAGGTCGAGATTCCGCGTCGATCGCTGACCGGTGGCACCGACCTCGGAGGAGCAGCGCCACTCGGGAGCGAATCCGAGGCGCTCGGCCACGAGTCGGATGAACGCGATGTTCAACGCCGCGAGCGACGGCCACGATGCGTCGATCCAGGCGTCGACGGCGGGTCGGAGCTCGTCGTGGAACGCGGCTGTCCGGTATGCGTGGTCGAGTTTCGCCTTGAAGTGCCGGCGCCACTTCGCGTCGACGGCGGGCGAGGCCTGCGCGAGATTCGGTTCACCGCCCCCGGCCGCGTGGGCGACCGGCACACTGACCGTCGCGGCGCCTTCGTCGGCGAAGAGCAGGCGGTTGCGATGGTGAAATGAGCGCCGCACGAGCTGGAAGTCGTCGAGCAGCACGAACACGTCCGCGGCCGCGATGAGCGCGAAATAGCCCTGCCACGGCAGGAATGTGGGCTGCATCAGGGCGACCCGCGGGCTGTCCATGACTCTCCATCGGCGGCGGGACCTGTCGATAGAGAAGTATGACTTCCACCAACACCAGGTCCAGCGAAGGCGGCCGGCTCGAGGCGCTGTGGGCGGGCGAGTTCGGGAACGAATACGTCGACCGCAACCTCTCGGCCTACGACCGCCGGGGCGAGTTCTGGCTGCCGTTGCTCGACGAGCTCCAGCCCGAGAGTGTGCTCGAGGTCGGCTGCAACGTCGGTGGCAACCTCCAGTGGATCACCCAGCGGGTCGACCCCTCCCGGGTGACCGGTGTCGACGTGAACGCCAAGGCGCTCCGGCTGCTCGACCGGCGTGTGCCCGGGGTCCGTGCGGTGCACGGGCCCGCACGCGACCTGCCGGTGAGCGACCGTTCGATCGACTTCGTGTTCACCATGGGCGTGCTCATCCACCAACCGGAAGAGACGCTCGACAAGGTCATGAGCGAGATGGTGCGCGCCTCGCGCAAGTATGTGTTCTGTGGCGAGTATTTCGACACCGAGACGGTCGAGGTGCCCTACCGCGGTCACGAGGGCGCGTTGTTCCGTCGTGACTACGGCGGCCTGTTCGTCGAACGGTTCGGCCACGAGCTGACGCTGGTGCGCCAGGGCTACCTGAGCGCCGAGGACGGTTGGGACCGCGTCACCTGGTGGCTCTTCGAGCGCTCGTAGCAGCTCCCGCGAACTGCTCGCAGTTCCGGCGGCAGATGCATGCCGGCTCGGGAAACGGCCGTCGACACGACCCGCCGCGCGAATTCGGACCGCTCGCTGTAGTTCCCAGGCGGGTTGTTCAGGCGGCCGTGGGTAGACGGGTGAGTTCGGGCCGTGGTCGGTCGACCAGGCGATCGCGCGTTCGAAGAACCCGACGGTGGTCTTGGCGGTCCGATCGGCGAGGATCTCGACGTACGCGACGCGGCTGGTGTCATCGATCGCGACGTGGCAGCACTCCCAACCGGCGCCCATCTTCGTGTTCGTGCCTTGACTCCCTCAGTCTCCAAGGAGACCCGGCCTGAACAACGTCACTGGGAACTACAGCTAGCACCCGCGGCAAGCGTTCGCGCTCGCAGTCCTGCAAGCACCCGCGCTAGCTGTTGTTTTCCGGGGACGTTGGTGCCATCCACGGGGAACCGACTACCCGGCCGGGAGGAGCTCCCGCAGCTCGTCCACGGTGATCCAGTGCGGGTTGTTGTCGCTGGCGTAGCTGAAGCCGTCCTCGACCGGTCGGCCGATGATGTTCGAGCCCTTCGCGTCCCACCACGAGTGCTCCGGCAGCACCACGAACACCTCGCCCGCGTCGATCGCGTGCCGGGCCTCGTCGGGTGTGATCAGGATCTCGTGCAGCTTCTCGCCGGGACGGATCCCGATCAACTCGTGCGGGACGTCCGGGGCGATCGCCCGGGCCAGGTCGACAACCTGCATCGACGGGATCTTCGGAACGAACACCTCGCCGCCCTCCATGTTCTCGAGCGCGTAGAGGACGAGATCGACGGCTTGCGGGAGCGTGATCCAAAAGCGGGTCATGCGCTCGTCGGTGATCGTGATCCGGCCGTCGCGCTCCAGCTGCTGTCGGAACACCGGGACGACCGAGCCACGGGACCCGACGACGTTGCCGTAGCGCACGCACGCGAGGCGCGTCTGGCGCTGGGCGGCATACGCGTTGCCCTGCACGAAGATCTTCTCCGCGCAGAGCTTCGTCGCGCCGTACAGATTCACGGGGTTGACGGCCTTGTCGGTCGAGAGCGCGACCACGCGGCGGACCCGCGCGTCGATCGCGGCGTCGACCACGTGCTGCGCGCCGAGGACGTTGGTACGCACCGCCTCGAACGGGTTGTACTCGCACGCCGGCACCTGCTTCATCGCGGCCGCGTGGACGATGATGTCGGCGCCTTCGACCGCGCGTGTCATGCGGGCCCGGTCGCGGACGTCGCCGATGAGGTAGCGGAGCTGGTTGTCGCCGAACTTGTCGCGCATCTGCGACTGCTTCAGCTCGTCGCGTGAGTACACGCGTACGGTCGCGTCGGGCCAGCAGTCGATGACGCGCTCCACGAACGCGTTGCCGAACGACCCGGTTCCTCCGGTGAGCAAGATCGTGGATCCGTTCAGGTCGAGCACCTGTTCCTCCTCAAACCCTGGCTTCGTCGACTGGTACGGCGGCGCGGGGCGCGATCCGAGTGACCTCGCGCGCGGCGATGTTCAACACTTCGTCCCATTCCTCGTTCGGCATGCGCGCGGCGACGCGAATGGACGGCTGCCAGGGCATGCGGCCGGAACCGAGCTCGCCCCAGCCGTACCGGTTGCCCATCGCGACCGTGTCGACGCCCAACGCACCACTCAACATCGCGATCGCGTTGAACGGCGCGACCACGAGGTCGAGCGCGCCGACGAGCGCCGCGACCTCGTCGAAGTCGTTCATGAGATCGAGCCAGTCCCAACGATGTATCTGCACGCCGAATCGCGTCTGCGCATCGCGGAGCTCGGCGTTGCAGTCGTCGTACTGGAGATTCACCCATGTGGCCGCGCCGGCGCCGAACACCTCGGACCACTCGTCGAGGCGTGTGTACTCGAGCCTGCGCTCCGCGGTCTGGATGCGCGACCGCCAGCTGATCCCGACGTACGGCCCGGGCCCGGTCTCGGCCAGACGCTCCCGCCACCTGGCAACGCGCTCCGGATCCGGAACCAAAAAGGCGCGGCGATCGGGGAACGCGGCGACGGTCGGTCGGAACCATTGGATCAAGCTGCCGGCGGGAATCGCGCGGTCGAAGTCGTGCGCGGTCTCGCCGCGCAGCTCGTCGTGGGTCTGCGCCCGAACCGCCGCGCCCGGAAAGGAGCGCGTGAAGAGTGGTACCAGCCTCGTGTCGCACTCGATGACGACCTCGCGGGCCGTGTCGATGAGGTCGGGGTAGAGCGACGCGAGCATGATCTCGTCGCCCACCCCTTGTTCGCGGTAGACGAGCACGCGCGTGTCGGTGTCGGCCGGAGTCCAGCGAGGCACGCCCGTGTCGCGCTCGCGACCGCGCAGCCCGCCGTCGATGGCCCGGTCCCACGGCGCGAAGGCCTCCCGGAGCCGGCCGGCCGCCAACAGCGTGTAGCCGAGGTACCCGTGGTAGATGTTGTTCTCGGGGTCAGCGGCTATCGCGGTCCGGAAGTGCTCCACCGACTCGTCGAAGCGCCCGAGCTGCATGAGCACGACGCCGATGTTGCTGTGCGCAGCCGCGCTCCCACCGGAGAGCACGAGCGAGCGCGACAGCAGCTCGTGCGCGTCGTCGAGGTGGCCGAGCATCCGCTGGTTGTTGCCGAGGACCGTCCAGATCGCGTGATCGTTCAGACAACCGAGCTCGATGGCGCGGCGCAGCGACACCTCGGCGCTGTGCAACCGGCCGAGATGATGGAGGACCTCGCCGAGCACTCCGTGGTTCGGGCCGAACCCGGGCTCGAGCATGACGGCGCGGCGCATCGCGGCCGCGGCTTCGTCGTAACGCTCGAGGTCCTTCAGCGTCTGACCGAGGTTGTGCCACGGTTGCCACTCCGCGGCGCCGCCGCGACGAGTGTCCGGAGGATGTCCTCCGCAGCCCGGAGGCGCTCGGCCCGCCGCAGCACGTTGGCGTAGTTGTTGAAGAAGCCGAACGTGTCGAGCGACGGCGGGCCGACCATCGGGGCCGCCGCTTCGAAGAGGTCGATCGCCTCGTCGAGACGATTGCGGTCGGCGAGGATCGCGCCGAGCAACTGGGTCGCGCGTTCGTCGCCCGGGTGGGTCTCGAGGATCCGCCGGTAGGTCTGCTCGGCCGCCGCGAGGTCGCCCGCGCGCTGCAGGCGCTCACCGGTTGCGAGCAGTAGATCGACGGGCACGGACGCGGATCGCGACCGCTGCTGGCCTGTTCGCTTCTCGCTCAACGAGCCCCCGCTTTCCGACCGATCTGTCATTTCCCAATCGGCGGGCGGCGGCTCCCTGTGAGCCTTTGGACCATTCGTCAGGCTTGCGCCTCGGGCCAGGTCGTCAGGCTTGCGCCTCGGGCCAGGTCGTCAGGCTTGCGCCTCGGGCCAGGTCGTCAGGCTTGCGCCTGGAACCTGGTCTCACTCTGCGCGCGCGGCATGCGGGGCAGCCGCCGGAGCTCCAACCGGACCTGTTCCAGCTCGTGCGAGAGCCGCTGCTCGAGCTCCGCGCCCCGGGCGCAACACTCCCGTGCGCGCTCCGCGAGGGTCGCGGGAAGCGGCCCTTCGATCTCGGTTTCCGAGAACGGGGCGACGGGTAGCGCGGTACCCCGAGCGAGCGCGACCTCGGCGGCGTCGAGCCGGGCCTCGCAATCCGCCAGCGCCCGTTCCCACGTCAGCGTCACGCGACGCCCCCGGGGCTCTGGACGATCCCGGCCGCCGAATGCCACGCGTCGTGCAGCGGCGCGACCAGCTCACGGCACGAGGCCACCCGCGCCCCGTCCTTTTCGACGTTGGCGGCGACGAGCTCGAACAGCAAGAACACGTAGATGTCCTTGAGGCTGCGCGCCGCCGGCCACGTGTCCGCGTCGAGGGTGTCGTGGAGCTCGGCCACGATCGCCTGCGCGTGCAAGAGGCACTCGTGCGCGGTCGACGGGTCGTTCGCCGCGATCGCTTGCTCGGCGCGGTCGAGGTCGAGGTTCAGGCGCTCGTACAGCGCGACGACCATGCGGCCGGGCGACATGGTGTCGATGGAGCTGCTGACGTATGCCGCGCGCAGCATCGTTCGGTTCATCGGGAATCCGTTCCCTTGAGAGGTGGTCATCCGCCGGATGAGCTCGACGAACCGGTCATCGAGCTGATCTGGCTGGTGAGGAAGCTTCCTTGCGACTTCAGTGTCGAGATCGTGCTCTCCAGCGTTGCGTACTGCTGGCGGAGGTTGGTCTCGTATGCCGTGACGTGGAGTTCCATCGACGCGATCTGGTCGTTGATGAACTGAATCCGCGACTTGTAGTCATTCTCCGACGAAGTGATGTAACCGGAGACGAGGTCGGTGGCATTCGAGATCGCGGTCTGGGCCCGCTGCGCCAGCCCCGGTGAGTACGTGAAGTTGCCGAGATCGCCGGTCGCGCTCGATGTGATCTTCAAGGCGAGCCCGCTGGCGGTCGTGTCGGAGAACGGCACCATGAGCTGTTGGCCCGTGCCGTTCGCGGTGACGCCGTTGATCGTCCCCTGCACGTCCTGGCCGGCGTGGGTCACGTACCCACCGCCGTTCCAGTCGACGTCGAAGCTTGCCGCGTGGCCGTATTCGGTCGTCGTGATCTGCACACCACTTCCGGTGTCGGTGGCCTGCAGTGAGAGCGACGCACTCGCGAACGCCGCGTTCAGCCCGTTGGCCACGTCGGCGCGCGTGTCGGTGTCCTTCATCGCGTACGACACTTGCGTCGATCCGACCTGCACCTTGATCGTCGGAAGCACCGCGGGCGGGAACGTCCCCGTGAGCCCCACGTCGCTTCCCTGGAGCGCGGCTTGGGTGACCACGACGTCGTAGGTGCCCCCCACGGCCCGGTCGCCCGCCGAGACGAACTGCACGCCCGCGTTGGCAGACGATCCGCCCTGGGCGAAGAGGCTGGTGACACCTTGTGGGTTGGCGTCGAACGCGGCGAGGAACTTGGTGCGGTCGAAGGTGAACTTTCCGGTTCCGTCGATCGAGACGCCGGCGAGACCCGGGCTGGTCGGTGTCGCGCCCGCCACGGTGCTGATGAACGCCGAGGTGAGCGAGCCCATGAGCTGGGTCGCCGTCGGGTCACCGGTGAGCGGTGACGCCGAGTTCGACGACGGGTCGTACTTGGTCAGCCCGTCGACGGTGCTCTGCACCTGGTTCGCCGCGTCGACCAGGGCTTGCACCTTGTCGGCGATCCCGCTGTCGTCGCGGTTGACGGTGACGGTGACGAGCTCCGTGCTCTGCTGTTTGAGGTTGACGGTGATCCCGGGAAGCAGTCCGCTCACCGTGTTGGTGCTCGACGTCACGGCGTACGAACCCGGACCGGTTCCGACGGTGACCTTCGCGTCGGACGCCGCGGTCAGGGTGAGGAACCCGCCGACATTGCTGTTGAACGCGGACGCGTCGATGTTCTCGCCGTTGTTGGCGCCGGCGATGTTCGAAGTGAGCTGCAGGCGGTACGAGTTGAGGCCCACCTGCACGGCCGTGGCGGTCACACCCGCGCCCGCGGCGTTGATGTTCCCGACGACGGTCGCGAGGCTGCCGTCGCCGGTGCTCACGTTGTTGCCGTTGACCGTGCCCGTCGTCAGCCCGCCGGCCAGCACTGCGGTGATCGTGCCCGCGGCCGCGTTGAGCGTGATGCTCTGGCCCGCGTCGAGGCTGGAGAAGGTCTGGTTGGCGCCGCCGTCGACCTGCAGCACACCGTCGGTCCCGGTGTGCGCGGTGCCGTCGGTCGAAAGCGACAGCGCGCCGAGCGCGTCGCCGCCGGTGACCTGCAGGGTCGCTTGCGACCCCTGACGCGTCGTCGACAGCGAAAGCATCCCCGCGCCCGAGAGCGATGCCGTGATGGGTGCGCCGGCCGACGTCGCTGCGTCTTGTACCGCCTGCGCGAGCTGGGTCGCGGTGTACGTGCCGTGCGCGAGCGTGAGCGTCGTCGGGGTGCCGTTGATGCTCAGCTGCAACGTGTCGTTCGTGCCGTCGATGGTCGTCGATCCCGCCAGCGCCGAGGCGCCGCTCTTCGTCGCCGCGCTCGACGCCTGCGAGACCGTGATCGAGTGGGCGCCGTTGGCGAGCACGCTGTCCGACTTGAACGTGGAGAAGCCGAGCGCCTGGCCCCCCGCCGCGACGAACACCGAAGGGCTCGCGGCGATCGACGTCGAGGTGCCGGCGATGATGTTCGTCGATCGCACGCTGCCTGCGCTGGCCAGCGCGTCGACCGTGAACGACAGCGTGCCACTGAACGTGCCACTCCCCGCGGTGACGGCTGCGACGTTCGCGTCCGACGATGTCGCCGCGAGCGTGTTCCACGCCGCCGGTCGCGCGAGCACGAGCGCCGCGGTGCTGAGCGACGAGAGGTCGGTGCGGATGAGGCCGTAGCTCTGCAGCGCGATCTGGTCGAGCTGGCCCTGGTTCTTGATGGGGTTCTCGAGCGCGCGCTCCGCGGCGACGAGCGCGCTGATGATCGCGTTGGTGTCGAGACCGGTGGCGAGACCGCCGATCGATTGCGTGCCCGCGCCGTTGGCGGTCTGGACGAGCGACGAGGTGCCCGTCGCCGGCGCGGCAGTCGTCGTGTCCGTCGTGGTGGTCGGGGTCGTCGACGTCGAGCTTCCGATCGATGTCACTGCCATTACCGCCTTTGGTGTGCCCCCTTCACGGCAGCGCCGGTCGTCCCGGCGTTCCCGCGAAGGGTGGGGGAGTTGCCTCCCCCACGCCTCCGGTTGTTCTTTCGGCTGTTCGGCCTAGGAACTGATCGGCTCGAGCCAGTCCTACTGAAGGAGCTTCAGGATGGTCTGGGGCGCCGAGTTGGCCTGGGCGAGCATGGCCGTGCCGGCCTGGAGCAGGATCTGGTCCTTGGTGAAGTTGACCATCTCCGACGCCATGTCGGTGTCACGGATGCGGCTCTCCGAAGCGGAGAGGTTCTCCGTGGTGACCTGCAGGTTGGCGATGGTCGACTGGAACCGGTTCTGGTCCGCACCGAGTTGACCCCGCAGCGCCGACACCGACGAGATTGCCGCGTCGACGAGGGTCGCCGACGTGCTGTTGGTCGCCGTGTTGGTCACGTCGATCGCCGAGAGGGCGGTGTAGGTGGTGTTCGAGCCGCCCGTGATCCGGACGTCGTCGATCGACAACCGGATCTGGTTGGCTGCGGTGACGTTGGCGCCGACCTGGAACACACCGCCGGCGGTGTTCGCCACCGAGGCGGCCCCGCTCGCGGTGATGGCCTGGGCGATGTCGGAACCGACACCGCTGATCGCGATGCCCGTGCCGGTCGCCGTGCTGGTGCGAGCCAGGTTGACGGTCCACACGCCCGAGCCGAGGTCGGTGACCTTGACCGTGACCGCACCGGTGAACCCGGCGACGGCGTTGGTCTTGGCGTTGATGTCCGACTGCAGTTCCGTCTGGAACGACGCCGCGGTGGCGTAGGTCCCGGCGTTGACTGCGACCGTGGTGATCAGGCTGCCCGCGGTGTTGCCGGCGTCCAGGTTCAAGCTGAACTGCACGCTGGTGGTCGCACCGGTCAGGGTGAGACCGTTGGTGAGACCCGACGCGCCGCTCGTCAACTGTGCCGCCTGGGCACCGAAGCTGCCGTCGAGCAGGTTCTGGTTACCGAAGGCGGTGGTGTTGCCGATCCGGTCGATTTCGTTGCGGAGCTGCACGATCTCGTTCTGCGCAGCAGTGCGAGCCGTGCTGTCGGACGACGCGGTGTTGGCCGACTGCACGATCAGGTCGTGGATGCGTTGCAGCATCGAGTTGACCTGGGTCAGCGCACCTTCTGCGGTCTGCACGACCGAGATGCCGTCTTGGGCGTTCTGGGTCGCAACTTTGAGACCCGAAACCTGCTTGTCGAGGTTCTGGCTGATGACCAAGCCCGACGCGTCGTCGGCGGCCCGGTTGATCCGGTACCCGGACGAGAGCTTTTCGAGGCTGCTCGCCAGGGCGTCGTTGGTGGTGTTGAGATTGCGGTATGCATCCAACGCCATGATGTTCGTGTTGATGCGCATGTGCGCTTCTCCTCCGTGAACCGTTGTGGCCCGATCCTTGGGCTCGGTCGTTGCATCTTCGATCACCGCTACCGAGGTGGCAGTGGCGATAGGGATGCTTCGGCGTTCGCGGAGCCCGGCTGTAGTGACATCCGGCGCCGACCAACCGGGCGGGGTCGCGCGAGACGAAGAACGGGGGCGCCCGGAAGGGCGCCCCCGTCTCGGAGGTCACGGAGTCGGTGCGGTCCTACTGAAGGAGCTTCAGCACGGTCTGGGGCGCCGAGTTGGCCTGGGCGAGCATGGCCGTGCCGGCCTGGAGCAGGATCTGGTCCTTGGTGAAGTTGACCATCTCCGACGCCATGTCGGTGTCACGGATGCGGCTCTCCGAAGCGGAGAGGTTCTCCGTGGTGACCTGCAGGTTGGCGATGGTCGACTGGAACCGGTTCTGGTCCGCACCGAGTTGACCCCGCAGCGCCGACACCGAAGCGATCGCCGCGTCGACGAGGCTCGCCGAGGTGCTGTTGGTTGCGGGGTTGGTGACGTCGATCGCCGAGAGGGCGGTGTAGGTGGTGTTCGAGCCGCCGGTGATCCGGACGTCGTCGATCGACACCTGGATCTGGTTGGTCGCGGTGACGTTGGCGCCGACCTGGAACACACCGCCGGCGGTGTTCGCCACCGAGGCGGCCCCGCTCGCGGTGATGGCCTGGGTGAGGTCGGAACCGACACCGCTGATCGCGATGCCCGTGCCGGTGCCCGTGCTGTTGCGGACGAAGTTGACGGTCCACACGCCCGAGCCGAGGTCGGTGACCTTGACCGTGACCGCACCGGTGAACCCGGGGGCGGCGTTGGTCGCGGTGTTGACGTCCGACTGCAGTTCCGCTTGGAACGACGCCGCGGTGGCGTACGTGCCCGCGTTGACGGAAACGGTGGTGATCAGGCTGCCCGCGGTGTTGCCGGCGTCCAGGTTCAAGCTGAACTGCACGCTGGTGGTCGCACCGGTGAGCGTCAGACCGCCGCCGAGGCCGGTAGCCGACGAGGTGAGTTGCGCGGCCTGGGCACCGAAGCTGCCGTCGAGCAGGTTCTGGTTACCGAACGACGTGGTGTTGCCGATCCGGTCGATTTCGCTGCGGAGCTGCACGATCTCGTTCTGCGCAGCAGTGCGGGCCGTGCTGTCGGACGACGCGGTGTTGGCGGACTGCACGATCAGGTCGTGGATGCGTTGCAGCATCGAGTTGACCTGGGTCAGCGCACCTTCTGCGGTCTGCACGACCGAGATGCCGTCTTGGGCGTTCTGGGTCGCAACTTTGAGACCCGAGATCTGCTTGTCGAGGTTCTGGCTGATGACCAAGCCCGACGCGTCGTCGGCGGCCCGGTTGATCCGGTACCCGGACGAGAGCTTTTCGAGGCTGCTCGCCAGGGCGTCGTTGGTGGTGTTGAGATTGCGGTATGCATCCAACGCCATGATGTTCGTGTTGATGCGCATCGGCGCTTCTCCTCCGTGACCTGCTCCGCCCAGCTCCCTGGGCTTCTCAATGCACTCCTACCGATTGCTTCGATAGGGAACCTGTCCTCGTCGGCGACCGGATCCCCGAGATGAGGATTTCGGTCGCCGACTCCGACAAGAAATCGCCCGACTCCGTCAGGAGTTCGAGATCCCGACCATCTGCGTCGCCGCGATCGGTCGTTCGGACACGCGGTCGCGCGGTGTCGAGCCCGCAGCGACGGCGGAGTAGTACGCCGCCTTGCGCCGCGCGACCCGCCCGTTCGGGCGTGTCTCGGGCTGCACTGCTTCGGGCTCGAGCTGCGAGTTGATGCCGTCTTTCAACAACAGGAGCGCTTCCGCGCGCAGCTGGGAGATGCGTGACTCGCTCACTCCGAGCTCGTCGGCCAGATCCTGCATCGAACGCTCTTCGAAGAAGTAGCCGGTGACCACCCGCTGCAGGCGCTCGGGGAGCGCGTGCACGGCGTCGACGAGGTAGGCCTTGCGCTCACGGTCGAGGATCGCGTCTTCCGGACCGGCGTCGTCGCCGGCGATGAACGATTCCGCGTCGCCTTCCATCACGAGCGAGTCGTAGTTGAGGACGGTCGCGCGGTGGACGTCGTCGACGAGCTTGTGCACGGTCTCGGTCGGGACGTCGAGCATCTTCGCGACCTCGTCGGGCGTCGGCGTGCGACCGAGCTTGTTCATGAGCTCCTCGTGCGCAGCTTGCAGGCCGCGGGCCCGGGCCCGGACGGACCGACTCGCCCAGTCCCGGCCGCGCAGCTCGTCGAGCAGCGCACCGCGGATGCGGGTCGAGGCGAAGCGATCGAAGGCGATCCCACGCTCGGGGTCGTAGCTCCGGGCGGCCTGGGCGAGGCCCAGCATCCCGGCCGACACGAGGTCGCTGCGGCTCACGTGGCTCGGCACCCGGTGGGCGACCTCGGAGACGACGTACTGCACGAGCGGGAGGTGCTGGCGCACGAGGTTGTCCTCGTAGGTTGCCCGCTCGATGTCGATGTCGGCCTTCTGTGCTGGCTTCACTCGGATGCCCCCCGATTCGGTGCTCGTGTCCACGGTTGTTGTGGATGTGGACGCAAACTTCGGCGGCAACCGCCATCGCTCTTGATTGGCCCCGGGGTTGAAAGAAGTGACCGCTTTGCGTGGCCTTGCGACGCGCGGAATGTAGTCTCACCAGATCACGACAGCTGGGAGGCGCGTGGTGGCCCTCGATCCGAGTGGAAGTCGCCGCGAGTGCGCGATCGTCGCGGACGAGTTGGCGCTCGTTCGCGCCGGGATCACGGCGGTGCTGGAGGCCCGGGGTATCGAGGTCGCGGGCCAGACCCGGTCCGGGCGCGAGCTCGTCAGCTTGGCCACGGTCGACCGCCCCGATCTGGTGGTGGTCGGCGTGCCCGCCGATCTCGATATCGCCGACGTCGTGCGCCGACTGGTGCGCCTGCGCCCTCACCCCGAGATCGTGGTCCTGTTGCCGCCGGCGCACGAGCACGTGGTGCGCTATCTCCTGGCGTTGGGCGCTTCGGGGATCGCGCTGCGTTCGGTCGACGCCGACGAGCTCGGGGTGGTCGTCGATGCGGCCTCCAAGGGCGTCCGCCACGTCGTGACGGCGTTGCACCATGCACTTTCGGGCGCGGTGGCGCTGCCGGCGCTCGACGACCGGGTCGACGACCTGCTGACGTCGCGCGAGCGCGAGGTGTTGGTGTTGTTGGCCGAAGGTCGCACGAACCGGGAGATCGCTGGCCGCGTTGTCGGTGACGCTCGCGACGGTGAAGTCCCACCTCGTTCGCATCTACGCCAAGCTCGAGGCGAGCAACCGCAACGAGGCGCTCGGCCGGGCCGTTTCGCTCGGTCTCATCCGCTGACCGGCGCGCCTTCGAGTCCCCACGCGGCCCGTCGTCCGGCCCGCGGGTCCGGCCCGTCGTCGGACCCGTCGTCGGACCCGTCGGCTCGGGGCCGCCACTCCGCCCGCCGCCGCGAGAAGTGACACCTGGCACCGCCGGTTCCTTCATCTCCGCGCCCGTTCCGGCCGATGAGACACCGGTAGCGGGTCGGCAGTTGCGGCCCGCGAGAGGGGCCTCGAGGTCGGATCATGGCGCTCAGCGACGTATCGAACATCTTGTGGCGCGAACGGCAGCTGCTCGAACTGCTCGTCTTCAAGCTCGAAGAGGAGCAACTCGTTCTCGCGGCCGGACGCTCGCGCTGGCTCGCCTTCGCGACGAGAGAGGTCGAGAACGTGCTCGGCGAGATCAAGCGCATCGAGCTCGAGCGCGCCGTCCTCGTCGCCGATGCCGGGCGTGAGCTCGGGCTCTCCGGGTCGCCGACCCTGCGCGAGCTCGGTGGTCTCACCCCCGCGCCGTGGGACGGCATCTTCGCCGAACACCGGCGTGCACTGCTCAACCTCGCCCAGGAGATCGACTCCATCACCAAGTCGAATCGCGATCTGTTGCAGCGCGGTCACCAGGCTGCGCGCGAGGCAATCGCGGCGATGGGCGAGATCGACATCGACGCGTACGACGTGCACGGCACGCTGCCCGATCGTTCGCTGGCGTTGCGGATCGTCGACGAGGCGATCTGATGTCCGACTTCTCGGGGCTTCGTCTCGCGCTCACGGCGCTGCAAGCGCAGCAACGCAGCGTCAACGTCGCCGCGCAGAACGTCGCGAACGCGAACACCCCGGGTTATACGCGCCAGGCCGTCAACCTCGTGAACATCGGCGCGCCGGCCGTTCCCGCGGCGTACTCCACGTTCGTCGGCGACGGTCAGGGCGTCAAGGTCGACTCCGTCACCCGCTTCCGTGACCAGTTCATGGAGATCCGCGCCGCCCTCGAACACGGTTCGATGGCGAGCATGGATCAGGCGTCGTCGACGATGAACTCGATCCAGCAGCTCTTCAACGAGCCATCCGACTCGGGCATTCAAAAGCAGCTCTCCGACCTCTGGGCCGGATTCGACGACGTGGCGAACAACCCGAGCGACGCCGCGTCGCGTACGCAGCTGTTGGAGCGGGCCGACACGCTCGCCGCGAGCTTCAACTCGATCAGCCAGAGCCTCACGCAGCAGAAGACCGACACGGTCAGTGAGCTCGGCGCGACCGTCGCCGACATCAACAACAAGGCGTCCTCGATCGCCCAGCTCAACAAGGCGATCAAGACCAACACGATCGCCGGGCTTCCGGTCAACGACCTGGAAGACCAGCGCGACCTCCTCGCGAACCAGCTCTCGGAAGCGAGCGGCGCGAGCCTGCGCGCCGGAACCTTCAACCAGGTCAACGTGATGCTCAACGGCACCGCGCTGGTGCAAGAGGATCAGTCGACCGCGCTCAACGTCGACACGAGTGGTTCGGGTGCAGTACTGCGCTGGGCAACCGACAACTCGGCCGCCACCGTGACGTCGGGCAAGGCCGGCGGTGAGCTCACCGCGATCAACGCCACTATCCCGAACTACATCGCCAAGCTCGACAACGTCGCTACGACGCTGCGCGACGAAGTGAACCAGTTGCACGGCGCGATCGGCGGCTCGCTCGCGGTCGCCGACCAGAACCAGAGCGCAGCCGGCAACTTGCAGTTCGACGTCGGGCTCGACAACGGCGCGTTCTCGACCGTCACCGTCGCCGGCGCCGACTGGTCGGGCGCGGGCGGCGCCGCGGCGTTGCAGACGGCCCTGCAGACGGCGGTGGACACCGCGATCGGGGCCGGCAACGCGACCGCGACCGTCACGGGCGGTAACGGCAGCCCGCTCGCCATCGCCATCGCCCCCACGGGTACGCACCAGCTGCAGGTCCAGGCGACGGGCGCCACGACCGGGTTCGCCACCCTGCTCGGCAACACCGCCGTCGGTTCCGACGGCATCGGCGGCCGCCAGTTCTTCACGGGCACCAACGCCGCGACCCTCGCCGTCTCGGCCGCCGTCGAGGGCAACCCGAGTGCGATCGCGGCCGGGACCGCCGCGGCCGGTCCGCTCGACGGCTCCATGGCGCTCAACCTCGCCGATCTCTCGACGAGCCCGACCGGCGCCGACTCGGTCTACCGCCAGGCGATCGTGCAGCTCGGTGTCGACACCCAGACCGCGACCAACCGCGATCAGATCCAACAGACGGCGACGCAGAGTCTCGACAACGCGCGGTCTCAGCAGTCCGGAGTCAGCATCGACGAAGAGATGACGAACCTCGTCGAGTTCCAACACGGTTACGACGCGGCTGCCCGATTGCTCAACACGATCAACACCATGCTCGACACGTTGATCAACCACACCGGACTGGCCTGAGGGTGAGAGGAGGTAACGACTGATGCCGTCATCCGACTTCCGCATCCCGAACCAGATGCTGGTGAACAACTCGCTGATCGCGTTGCAGCAGTCGTTCCAGAAGCTGTCCGACCTGCAAGGCCAGGCGTCGTCCCTCAAGCGGCTGTCGAAGCCGTCCGACGCTCCTGCCGATGTGGTGTCGGCGATGCAGCTCCACGCGGGGATCGACCGCAACGACCAGTACTCGCGCAACATCAGTGACGCGCAGGGCTGGCTCGGCAACGCCGACAACGCGCTCACGAGCACGGTCTCGCAGCTCCAGCGGGTCAACGATCTCGTCGTTCAGGCGTCGAACGGCTCGCTCGACGCCAACGCGCGCCAGGGCATCGCGACCGAGATCGATTCGATCCGCCAGACGCTCATCGGCGTCGCGAACACGCAGTACGCGGGCCGGCCGATCTTCGCGGGCACGGCCGCCGGTGGCGTCGCGTACAACTCGAGCGGCCAGTACGTCGGCGTCTCGTCGGCAGTCGAGCGCAACATCGCACCCGGGCAGCGGATACAGGTGAACGTCAACGGCGACGCGGTGTTCGGACCGCCCGGAAGCGACCTGTTCACCACCCTGAGTCAGATTTCGCAAGCCGTGCAGAGCAATCCGAGCCAGCTCAGCGGCCTCCAGACCACGCTGAGCACCCAGACTTCCCAGGTCCAGAACCAGCTGGCGCAGGTCGGATCCCAATTTCTTCGCGTTCAAAACATGCAGAGCCAAAACACTTCGAACGGGCTGACGATGAAACAGAACCTGTCCAGCATCGAGGATGCCGACATCGCGCAGGTGATGGTGAACCTCCAAGCCCAGCAAGTCGCCTACCAGGCCGCACTCGAGGCCACGGCGAAAGCAATCCAGCCGTCGCTGACCGACTTCTTGAAGTAGGGGAACAATGCTCGAGACGCATACAGCGACCGACGTCGCCGAGATCCTTTTCCCGGCGGGTCTGCCCGGCTTCCCGCACGCGCACCACTTCGACCTGGCGCCCTGGGGTCCGGCGGGCAGTCCTTTCCTCTTGCTGTCGTCGACGGAGGATCCCGACATCGGCTTCGTCGTCGTGCCGCCGTGGGTCTTCTACCCTGAGTACGAGTTCGAGCTCGACACCGGTACGGCCGAACGGCTCGGGCTCGACCAGGCCGAGGACGCGGTCGTGTTCACTGTCGTGACGCTGCGTGAACGTCCCGAGGATTCGACCGTCAACCTGCTCGGTCCGATCGTCGTGAACCGGTTCACGCACGAAGGCGCGCAGGTCGTGTTGCCCAGCGCGGGCTACAGCGTGCGCGCACCGTTGGCCGTCGCCAGCTGAACGCCGGCGCCCGGGCGACGCGAGGCGCCGACGAACCTCGCGCTTCGTCGAGCCCGGCCGCGGTCGCGAGGCAACCACGGAACGTGTTGGTCGACGGAATCGCAACGAGTACACAGCGCGCGCGTGTGATACGCGCGTATGCTTCGGCTTCGGCGCCTGCGGCGGCCGCCACGGAGGGGGGACATCGTGCTCGTGCTCACGCGACGTGCGAATCAGAGCATCATGATCGGGCACGAGATCGTCGTGACCGTGCTCGAGGTGCGCGGTGACCAGGTGCGCCTCGGCATCAAGGCGCCGAGGTCGATCGACGTCCACCGCGAAGAGATCTTTGCGCAACTGCAGCAGGCGAACCGCGACGCCGCGCAGGTGCCCAAGCCGGCGATCGATTCGTTGCACGGCTACGCCCAGGCCACCGACGGCGACACCGGCGGCGCCTCGTAGCGGGATCGCTCTCAGCGAGGAATTGTCGCCGCCGGGACTCCGAGCGCGTCGGCGACCGCGGCGTTGGTGACGGTGCCGTTCAGCGTGTTCACTCCGCCCGCAAGCGCGGGATCTGCCGAGATCGCGTCGATCCCGCCGGTCGCGAGGTCGACCGCGTAGGGCAGGGTCGCGTTCGTGAGCGCGTACGTCGACGTGTTCGGCACTGCACCGGGGACGTTGCCCACCGCGTAGTGCAAGACGTCGTGGCGCACGAACACCGGATCCGAGTGCGTCGTCTCGTGGATGCCCTCGATCGTCCCGCCCTGATCGATCGCGGAGTCGATGATCACCGCGCCGGGTCGCATCGACGCGATCATCTCGTCGGAGACGAGCACGGGTGCCCGACCGCCCGGCACCAGTACCGCCCCGATCACGAGATCCGCGTCCCGTACCGCCCGGGCGACGGCCGCACGGTTGCTCGCGAGCGTTTGGATGCGACCCTTGTGGATCTGGTCGACCCACCGCAGCCGGTCGATGTTCTTGTCGAGGAGCAGCACCTCGGCTTCCATACCCTGCGCGATCCAGGCCGCGTTCCACCCGACGTTGCCCGCGCCCAGGACGACGACGCGTGCCGGGCGAACGCCGGGCGCGCCACCGAGCAGTACGCCGCGCCCGCCCTGGCGACGTTCGAGGAAGTGCGCCCCGATCTGTGGCGCCATACGCCCGGCGACCTCGCTCATCGGCGCGAGGAGCGGAAGCTGCCCGTTCGTGAGCTGCACGGTCTCGTAGGCGACGCCGGTCGTGTGCGATTCGATGAGGGCACGCGCGAGGTCGGGGTAGGCCGCGAGATGCAGGTAGGTGAACAGTACGAGCCCGGGCCGCAGGAACCCGAGCTCGGAGGCCTGCGGTTCCTTCACCTTGATGACGAGTCCGGCCCGGCTCCACACGTCGGCGGCCGCGCCGACGATCTCGGCGCCCGCGGCGCGGTACTCGTCATCGGTGAGGCCGGAATCGGAGCCGGCGTCGCGTTCGACGAGCACGGTGACGCCGTGGTGGCGCATCTCGGCCACGCCGTCCGGAGTGATCGCGACGCGGTGCTCGTCGGTCTTCACCTCACGCGGTACGCCGACGACGAGGGGAGTAGTCACGGATTCACGGTAGTACCGCGGGAACGACGTCGCGGATGAAGCGTTCGACCGTTGCCGGAGTGCCGAAGTCGGAGAACTGGCAGACGAATCCCTCGACGCCGCGCGCGACTTCGCTCGCGAGCGCCGCTGCGACCTCGTCGGCGGTGCCCGCGATCACGCCGCCCCACGACCCGAAGCGCCGGTGCGCCGTCGCGATGGTCTCGTCGCGGTCGGCCGCCCCCGTCGCAAGGCCGATCGGATGTTGCACGGACACCCGCGCGCTTCCCGCGAGCGGTCGGAGGTCATCGAGGCGGTCGAGTGCGTAGCCGGGACAGTTCCACCAATCGGCGAAGCGGCTCACGAGCGGCATCGTGAGCTTCGGGCCACCGCCACCGATGTGCACCGGGACGTGGGCCTGCGCGGGAACCGGCCGGCCGCTCGCGCCGCGCAACGTGAAGTGCTCGCCCGAGTAGTCGAACTCCTCCCCCGCGAACATCAGCTCCACGATCTCGAGCGTCTCGCGGAGCTTCGCGGCCCTGATCGCCGCCGTTTCCGATCCGAATCCGAAGGTGCGCAGCTCGTCGGGCACCGATCCCCAGCCGATGCCGAGCTCGAGGCGGCCGTTCGAGATCGCGTCGAACGAGGCCGCGGTCTTGGCGAGCAACGCGGGATGGCGCAACGGGTTGCAGAGCGTCAGGTGGCCGATCCGGATCGTGGACGTGCGGGCCGCGAGCGCGGTCGCGATGGTCCATCCCTCGAAGACGTCGATCTCCGGTGCCATCGGCGCGGCGAGGTGGTCCATCAGCCATACCGAGTGGAAGCCCGCGGTTTCCGCGGCGAGGGTGCGTTCGAGCATCCGGTCGAAGCTCATCCGGATCTGGGGGAGATACAAACCAAACCAGGGGAAGGCCATACCCCCCGGACGCTAGCGTCGCAGCGATATGGATCTCCAGGACGCGTGGGCGGTCGTCACCGGAGGCGCGAGCGGTATCGGTGCCGCGTGTGTCGCGCAGTTGCGTGACGCGGGCGCGCGCGTCGTCGTCCTCGATCTCGTCGAAGTGCCCGGTACCGAAGCATCGGTACGCGTCGACGTCGCCGACGAGGAGTCGGTCGTCGCCGCGGTGGCCCGCGCGGTCGCGCAACTGGGCGGTCTCGACATCGCGATCCTCAGCGCCGGAGTCGGGGGCAGCGCGGCGGTGCTCGACCTGACCACGCAGGAGTGGGATCGCGTCCTCGACGTCAACCTGCGCGGCGCGTTCGTCTGTCTGCGCGAATCGGCTCGGGCGATGACCGGCGGCGGAGTGATCGTGGCGGTGACGAGCATCTCGGGATTCCTGAGCGAGCGACTCATGGTGCACTACGCGGTTTCGAAGGCCGGGCTCGCACAACTCGTACGCTCGTCGGCGCGGGAGCTCGGCGCGCGTGGTATCCGCGTGAACGCGGTCGCGCCGGGTACTACCGACACGCCGATGTTCGGCGCCACTGATCGCCTTTCCGGCTATCGCGATCGCGTCGCCCGCCGCACCGCACTCGGCCGCGTGGGCACCGCCGCGGAGGTCGCGCAGGCCGTTGTCGCGCTCTGCACGCTCGACTGGGTTACCGGTCAGATCCTGGCCGCCGACGGCGGTGTCTCGTTGCACAGCCCGATCGACCCGCAGGAGTCGCTCGAGGGTCTCGGCCGATGACGGCGCGGGTTCATCACAGCGCGATCGTCGTGCGCGATGTCGAGGCGTCGTTGCGCTTTTGGCGCGACGGCGTCGGCTTCGAGGTGATGATGGACCGCCACTTCGACGGCGATTGGAGCGCGTTGTTCGTGGCGCCCGCGAACCGGCTGCGCTCGATCTTCCTCGGCGATCCGGCGTACGCCGACGCCGGCATCGTCGAGCTGGTGCAGTTCGGTGAAGGCACCGACGACGTGACGGCCCCGCCGGCGCCGGCCGTGCTGCCCGCAACCCGCCCGGGCTTCTTCTTGGTGTCGTGCTACGTCGAGGTCGACGCGGTGCTCGCCCGCCTCCGGGCCCTCGGGCTCGGAGGCCCGCCCCGGCGGATCGTCGTGCCGGGCCGGGCCGGCCCGGTGGAGATGGCCACGGTCGTCGATCCCGACGGCGTGTTCGTCGAGCTCGTGGGGTCCCCGATCCCGTGACGAAGGGTTCCGCGGCGGGCGGCACCGGGCCCATCGAGGCGGTCATCTTCGACTTCGACGGGTTGATCCTCGACACGGAGGTTCCCGTGTTCGTCGCCTGGCAAGAGGAGTTCGAGGCGCACGGCTGTCCTCCACTCACCATCGACGAGTGGGCCGCGGAGATCGGGACGGTTGGCGGCCTCGACCTCGTCGGGTTGATCGGGAGGCGTGCGACGCGCCCGTTCGACGAAGCTGCGATGCACGCTCGGCGCCAGGCACGCCGCAACGAGCTCCTCGCGGGCGAGACGGCGCGTCCCGGAGTACGCGAGTGGCTCGACGAGGCCGACACGCTCGGTCTCACGGTCGCGATCGCGTCGAGCTCACCGTCGGAGTGGGTCGAGCCGCTCCTCGAACGGCTCGGTCTCCGCGACCGCTTCGCGTACGTCGCGTGCTTCGACGGCGTTCTCGCGGGTAAGCCCGCGCCCGACCTCTATCTCGCCGCGTGCGCTGCTGTCGATGTCGCGCCCCACGCCGCGATGGCGATCGAAGATTCGCCCCACGGCGTGTCCGCGGCCAAGGCCGCGGGGCTCTGGTGCATCGCGGTCCCGAACGAGATCACCGCCCGGCTCGATCTTGCGCACGCGGATCTCCGGTTGAGCTCCCTCGCCGACGCAACCCTGCGCGACGTGCTCGACCGCATGTCGACGTGACGGTTCAGCAGCGTCCGCCCCAGGGACCCTTGCCCTGCCACTGGTAGAGCGTCCAGGCCATCTCGTCCTGATCGAAGGCGGACGCGCGCGACGGGAGGACGCCGAGAAGGTCGAGCCGCGCGGCGTGTACTGCGGTCGTGTCCCAGGTCGACGGGAGGAACTGGTACGCGCCGTAATAGCCGGAAGGGCTCACGACGTCGTAGCGACCACCGCTTTCGCGCTCGCGGGTGCACACGAGGAAGGGGTCGCCGTGATGCGGGCTCACGCGTCCGTCGTTGACGGGTCTGGATACGGCAACGGGTGCGAACGACCCGCTCGTCGGCGGACCGGTGGGCGTTGAGAAAGCGTTCGACGTCGTGACCGCGACGAGCGCGCGGACGTGCGCGTCGGCGCGCTCGCGCGCGGCGCGGTCGCGCGCGGCCGCGAGGGTTACGGTCGCCTGTTGACGCGCGAGGATCCGGACTCCGGCGAGCTGCGCATCGAGCGCCGTCCGCTCGTTCGCGACCTCGCTCAGCACTTTCTGCTGCTGCGACTGTTGTGCTTGCAGGCTGGCGCGCTGCGCGTTCAGGTTGTCGACGGCCGCGGTGAGTTGCGCGATCGCCTCGTCGCCACCGGCGTTCGCATCGTTGACGAGATGGGCGCGGCGGGCCGAGTCGAGCGCGCTGTTGCCGAACATCGAGGTCATGCCGACGTTGGCGTTCTTGTAGAGGACGACGGCTCGGGCGGTCGCGATCTTGCGCACTGCTTGCATGCGCGCCTGCTCGATCGCGATCTGGTGTTCGATGGAGGCGATGTTGGCGCTGATGCGCGCCGCGTCGGCCTGGGCCGTGAACCAGCGGGCGGCGGCGGCGTTGACGGCCCGGGTGGCGGACGCGACCTGATCGCCCGACGTCGTCGCGTGGGCCGGAACGGCGGGTGTCAACGCGAGCGCGGCGATACCCGCAACCGCGACGAGGCGGGTCACGTTGAATCGCGTCAGCACGGTGCGAACGTGGTGCTCCGCCACACCGATGCTGCGCCCGACGTTCACCCGAGGGCGACCGGGTCGGCGCACAGCCAGGGAACCTAACAAGACGCGATCGTCCGGCGCCGTATCGCAGATCACGCTTCGTGGTGGCGGTCGTACCCGCTGCAAGAACGACCTGATCAGCGGCAGCCAAAATTTCTTCGTGAAAGTTCCGCGCCGGAGCGTGTTTACGCGATTGTTGCACCGCCCTCGACCGGGACCGTCTGTCCGGTCAGGTAGCGCGCGTCGTCACCCAACAAGAAGATTGCGACGTCGCCGATATCGCGGGCCTGCGCGTAACGGCCGATCGGCACCCGTTGCCTCGCGGCGCGACGGCGTCATCGGTCGTGAACGATCCACCGGTCATCGGCGTGTCGACGCCTCCGGGACAGATGCAATTCGCGCGCACGCCGTGCGGGCCGTATTGCACCGCGAGCAGACGGGTCAGCGCGTCGACGCCGCCTTTGCTTGCGGTGTAACCCGCCCCGAATCCGTGGCCGCGGATCGCGGCCGTCGATGCGATCGTGACGATCGCGCCGCCGCCGTCGATCAACATCGGCAATGCGTGCTTGATCACCGCGAACGTGCCGACGAGATTCACGCGCAACACGTGGACGAAGTCGTCGACGGTCACCTGGTGCGCAAGCTGAAGATCGGGGCCGTGGAAGATGCCGGCCGAGGTCACGACTCCGGTGATCCGCCCGAGATCGCGGCCGGCGCGGGCGACCACGTCGGCGACCTGC
Organism: uncultured Actinomycetes bacterium; assembly: GCA_963839575.1. Taxonomy (GTDB): domain Bacteria; phylum Actinomycetota; class Acidimicrobiia; order IMCC26256; family PALSA-610; genus PALSA-610. The sequence continues at coordinate 1,848,149 of CAWIVQ010000003.1, forward strand.
TCGTCGTCACCGACATCGCAGGAGTACGCGATCGCGCGACCGCCGGCATCGCTGACGATCCGAGCGGTCTGGGCCGCGTTCTCCGCGGCCCGGTCGACCACCGCAACTGCGGCGCCTTCTCGGGCGGCCCGTTCGGCCGTCGCTCTTCCGATTCCGCTCCCGCCGCCCGTCACCAGGACTGTCCCGTTCAGCATCGTTTCCCGCCAGTGCTCGTGCGACCCGACGGACGGACCGCCTTGACTGCCGAAGCTAGGCCGCACCTACTCTGACGTGCATGTCAGTGGACGCGAACCAGATGCACGGGGTTGGCGGCAAGGTGATCATCGTGACGGGATCGGGGCGCGGTGTTGGTCGCGGCATGGCGTTGCATCTGGGGCGAGGCGGCGCCCGCGTCGTGGTGGCCGAGTGGAAGGAGCACCTGCTCGCCGACACGTGCGCCGAGCTGACCGGGCTCGGTGTCGAGAACCTCGGCGTGGTGTGCGACATCCAGGAGAAGGATCAGATCGACGCGATGGTCGCGCAGACCGTGGAACGCTTCGGCCGCGTCGACGGACTCATCAACAACGCGCAGACGTTCCGGCCGCTCGCGCCCGTCGCCGACGTGAGCGAGGACGACGTCGACGTGTTCTACCGGTCGGGTGTGAAAGGCACGCTCTGGGCTATGCAGGCCGTGTACCCGCACATGAAGGCACAGGGGTGGGGTCGCGTCGTCAACTTCGCCTCGTCCATGGGCATTACCGGCGGGAGCGGCTTCGCCGCGTACAACGCGTCGAAGGAGGCCATCCGCGCGCTCGACGCGCACGGCGGCGCGCGAGTGGGGCGGCGACGGGATCGTCGTGAACGCGATCGCGCCGGCTGCCGCGACACACCACGGCGACGCGGCCAAGCAGAGCGAGGGATACCGCGTCTTCATCGAGAACTGCCCGATGGGCCGCCAAGGCGACCCCGAGCTCGACATCGCCCCGATCGCCTGGTTCCTCTGTTCGGATGCGTGCCGTTACCTCACCGGCCACACGTTCATGGCCGACGGCGGCGCGTTCATGTGGGCGTGAGCGCAGACGGGACCGCGGGTGCGGGTGTTCTCGAGGTTGACGGCTACCGCTTCGTCGGCGCGGTCGAGCCGACGCCGGACGACTTCGACGCGCAAGGGCATCTGAACAACGCCGCGACCGTCCGCCTGTTCAACGACATGCGCATCGAGTACGTGCACGGGCGGATCGGCTCGTGGTGGCCCGAGATGATCCGCGCGAACGGCTTCATGATCGCGGCGCGAGAGGTGCACGTGCTCTACGAGAGTGAGGGCATGCCGGGCGAGCGCTTCGTCGGGGGAATGAAATACGTCGGAAGGGAAGGGAAGGCGGCGGTGCTGGAGCAGCGCATCGTCGAGGCGACGAGCGGGCGCGCGATCGCACGAGCCTGGGTGGTGCAGCTCCTCGTGCAGTACGGGGCGGTGGTGCCGTGGCCCGATCGCTACTTCGAACGGATCGCCGAGATCGAGGGCGTCGAGATCGCGGTCCGGCCCCGTTCTCGTCCCCGGCCCTGGGGGCCACCGCAGTAGCGGGTCGTCAGACCCCCAGCTCGCGGAAGTGCCGCTCCAGTGCGTCGACGGCGCGCGGAACGGCAACGTCGTAGCCCTCGGCGGTGATCGCGTCGCCGATCAGCTCGAGCTCGAACGCGCCGCGGTAGCCCGCGTCGACGAGATCGCCCATGATGCGCGCGATGGGTATGTCGCCGTCGCCGGGCACGAGTCGCTGCGACGACGCGATGGTTCCGACCTTGAAATCGCTCACCTGCACGATCCGGATGCGATCGACGCCGTCGCGGATCGTCGCCGTGAGGCCGCGCTCGGCCCAGCACGCGTTCATCTCCATGCACACACCGGTATCGAGGCGGCGGGAGAGGTCGATCGCGTCGCGCAACGTGTGCACGAACCCGACGTCGACCCGCAGGGGATTGGTGTGCTCGATCGCGAAGTCGACGGCGCGGGCGCGCGCCTCACGCAACACCGGCTCGAGGGCCTGTTCCAGCGCGTCGGCCGCCTCTTCCCACGTGAGCGGCGCGAACGGTCCGGTGGTGAAGACGATCGAGCCCGCGCCGACGGTCGTCGCGGTGTCGATCGACCGGACCAGACGATCGCGTTGCGCGTCCCAGCGGCTCGGATCGGCGAGATGGAACGGCCCGAGCCCGATCAGGTCGACGACCTTCAGGCCGCGTCCGACGGCATCGACGACAAGTTCGGTGCCGCGTTCCCAGCCGAACGCCTCGAGCTTCGCCACCGACACGCCCGCGTTGGTGATGCCGTGTGCCGCCCAGAACGCGAGGTCGTCGGGGAGTGAGAGGGTGAACGTGCTGATCGCGCTCACGCACGCACGCGGATGCATCTCGGTCAGCCGAGCGTGCGGCCGCGGGCGATGCTGCTGCCGCCGTCGAGTTGCAGGTTGATGCCGGTCACGAATCCCGATTCGCGGCTTGCGAGGTAGATACACGCGTCGGCCACGTCGGATGCCGTGCCCAGCCGGGTCAGGTGCATCCCTGCGAGCACCGCCTGACGCGGCGGCGCGAGGTCGGCGTCGCGGCGATCGTTCAACACGTACCCCGGGCTGATCGTGTTGCACCGGATGCCGTGGCGCGCTTCTTCGACCGCGATGGCGCGGGTCAGCCCGTTCAGGCCCGCCTTGGCCGCGACGTAGGCGGCCAGGCCGGGGCTGGCGCGCTCGGCCTGGCGGCTCGAGATGTTGACGATGGCGCCGTGCCCGGACGTGCGCATGAGCGGGATCGCGGCGCGAGCACACCACATCGGCGCGGTGAGATCGACGCGCAGGATCGCGTCCCACGCCTCGGTCGTGATCTCCGCGACGGTCGCGTCGCGGGCGTCGCCACCGGCGGCGTTGTTGACGAGCACCGTGAGCCCGCCCAGACGAGCCGCGGCCTCGGCGACCAGACGGCCGCACGCGTCCTCGTCGCGGAGGTCGGCGGCGACGCAATACGCGGTACCGCCCTCGGCGGTGATCTCCGAAACGATTGCCGCGCCGCGTTCGCCGTCGCGGCCCGTCACGACGACGCCCGCACCCTCGGCGGCAAAGGCGATGGCAATCGCCCGGCCGATGCCGGCCGTCGATCCGGTGACGAGTGCCCGTTCCCCGTCCATGCGCACGGAGCGGACGCTACTGCGGCTTGCCAAATCACCCGATCGGGTGACGCAATTCGTTCGAGGTCGGGCGAAGCTACCCATCGACATGGCGAAACGCGATCGGGGGATCGAGGTCTCGGTGAGTCGTGGGGACGATGTTCAGGGATGGCGCGCCTTGTCCGTTTGCCGCCAGCACCCGACGCGGTGGTGGTTCGCCGGCGATCAGCGCGAGGCGGCGCTGGCCAAGTCGATCTGCTCGGGCTGTGACGTGCAAAGGCCCTGCCTCGAGTTCGCGCTCGCCCGCCCCGACGTGCTCGGGATCTGGGCCGCGACGACCGCGAGCGAGCGGGCCTCGGTACGCCGGCGCCGCCGCGAACCCGGGGCGTCGCCGGTGGCCGCAATCCGCGCCGAATCCGCCCCGCAATCCGCGTCGGCGGCGCCGTCTGCCCGTACGCCGACCGAGATGCCGGGACCCGCCGAGACCTGTGCCCTCCCGCCCGCGCCGCAACCGCGTGGCTCGGCGCGTGCCCGGCGGGTCGCGCGGCCCCGGTTCGCACCCGAGAGCGCGCCGGGCGAGATCTCGGCGCTCCTCACGCCGGCGGAGGCCGCCCGCAAACTCGGCGTGACGCCGAACACGGTGACCCGATGGTCACGCGCGGGAAAGCTCTCGTCGCTGCAGACCATGGGCGGCCATCGCCGGTTCCGCCTATCCGAGATCGAGCGCGTGCTGCGCGACGGCGGCCTCCCGGCGCCGGCCCCGGTCTAGGGCCCAGGTCCGCGCCGCGATCACGGTTGCGGCGAGCGCCGTCGCGCCGCCGGCGAACGCGAGGCCGACGCGCGGGCTCCACTGCTGGCAGATCCAGCCGACCGACGGGCCGCCCACCACCGTCGTCCCGAGGGTGCTCATCGAATAGATCGCCATCACGCGCCCGCGGAGTTGCGGCGCCGACCAGATCTGCATGTGCCCGTTCGCAGTCGAGCCGAAGAACACGGCCAACGCCCCGACCGGAACGAGTGCGACCTCGGTCTCGATGCGTGCGGGCGTGATCGCCGCGATCAGCAGCACGATCCCGAGCAAGGCGGCCGCGCCCACGACCGTGCGCGACGTCGGGCGCGCTCGCGCCGCGGCGACGAGGCCGCCGATGACCGTCCCGATGCCGAGCAGGGCCATCAGGTATCCGGCGAGACCGGCACCGCCGTGGAACGTGTCGTGGGCCAGCAGCGTCAAGAACGTCGGGAAGTTGTAGACGAGGGTGCCGACGACCGCGACGAGGACGATGGTCGGCCGGATCTCGGTGATGCTCCACGCGTAGACGAGTCCTTCGCGGACCTTCGGCCGGTCGGCGTGGCGGTGCGCGCGGTGCAGGTCGGCGGGGTGCATCGCCGCGAGTGCGGCTACGACGGCGAAGAACGACACCGCGTTGACGAAGAAGACCCACGAGGTGCCCACCGTCGCGATGAGCAGACCGGCCGCGGCCGGTCCCGTGATGCGCGCCGAGTTCCCGACCGCGCTCGTGAGCGCCACGGCGTTCGGGAGACGGTCGGGGCCGACCATCTCTTCGACGAACGCCTGCCGGGCCGGCTCGTCGACGACGGTCACGAGGCCGAGCGCGATCGCGAGCCCGAACACCATCCACACCTGCACGATGCCCGTCGCGACGACGAGCCACAGCGCGACCGCGAGCGCCGCCATGAGCGTCTGGGTGACGAGGAGGACCTTGCGGCGGTCGAAGCGGTCCGCCACCGTTCCGCCCCACAGACCGAAGAGCAATACCGGCAGGAACCGGAACGCGAAGGTCGCGCCCACGGCGGCGCCGCTCCCCGTGAGCTTCAGTACGAGCCACGCCTCGGCCATGGTCTGCATCCACGAACCGACGTGGGAGACGAGGTCGCCGGTGAAGTAGAGGCGATAGTTGTGCGTGTCGAGCGACCCGAACGTTCGCCGCAGGGTGCCCCGCACCGACCGCGGCGGCAGGGTCGGTTCGTCGAGCGGCAGCATGCTCGCTCGACGCTAATCCGCGGTCCGGAGCCGGCTCCCCGTATATCGGCGGGAGATCAGGAGCCGTGAGGCTCGCCCGGGAGGAGCGTCAGCACCTCGACGCCCGTCGCCGTCACGATCAGGCTGTGCTCGAACTGCGCGGAACGCGAACCGTCACGCGTCGGCGCGGTCCATCCGTCGGGCCAGATCCGCCCGAGCTCCCACGATCCTTCGTTGATCATGGGCTCGATCGTGAAGGTGAGACCGGGCGTCAGCACGAGATCGGCCGACGGGTCGTAATAGTGCAGCACCGCCGGCGCGGTGTGGAACTCCTCGCCCACGCCGTGGCCGACGAACGAGCGCACCACGCCGAATCCCGCCGCCTCCGCATGGCTCTGGATCGCCCGGCCCACCTCGTAGAGACGGGCGCCGGGCCGGACCGCGTCGATGCCCTTCCACAACGACTCCCGCGTGACCGAAACGAGCCGCCGACCGTCGTCGTCGACGTCGCCGACGAGGAACGTCGCGTTGCAGTCGCCGTGCACGCCGTGCAGGTAGATCGTGACGTCGCAGTTGACGATGTCGCCGTCGACGAGCGTTCGATCGTCGGGGATCCCGTGGCAGATCACCTCGTTGACCGAGGTGCACAACGACTTCGGGAAGCCCTTGTAGTGCAACGGGCTCGGGTAGCCGCCGCGAGCGATGCACGCCTCGTGACAGATGCGATCGAGCTCGTCGGTGGTCATCCCCACCTTCACCGCGGCGGCGAGCTCGAGCAACACCTCGCGCCCAGCCCGACCGGCGGCGCGCATGCGGTCGGCGAACTCGTCGGGCGGTACGGCGGGAACGAGGGGCGGCGCGTCGGGCGCGTACGGCGGACGCGGGATCGATGCCGGCACGGGGCGATCGGGCGACAGGCGCCCGGGCCGGACCGGCGCGCGGCGATCCGCGTGGACGCGTCGCTCCGACGCGACCCGCCGCCGGGCCCGCTTCTCTTTCTCCTGGCGTCTGCCCATCCCGACAGTCTGCCGCGTCGGTGGCCCGGGCCGGCCCCCGGCCGGCCCCGTTGCTCAGGCTGTGGGAATGGGTCCGTCGGAATTGATCATCGCGGTCGACGCGGTCGTGAAGTACTCGCGCATCATCTCGCGGGCGACCTCGGGCGCGTCGGACTCGTCGAGCGCGGCCAACATTGCCTGCAGCCAGGCGTCGCGCTCGGGCTGCGCGATGGGGAACGGGGCGTGGCGCATGCGCAGGCGCGGATGGCCCTTCTCCTCGCTGTACGTCGCCGGACCACCCCAGTACTGGCCCAAGAAGAGTGCGAGCGCTCGAATGCCGGGTGCGAGATCGGCGGGATACAGGGGCCGCAGCGTCGGGTCGAGCTCGACGCGCTCGTAGAACCGTGCGACGAGCGCGTCGAAGAACGGCTGGCCGCCGACGACCTCGAACACTGTGGTCTGGGTCACGGCCGGTACATTCCTCATTCGTGCGGCAGCAGTGGCTTCATCCGAGCGCCGGGACGCGTCCGACGACCACGAAGGGTACCGGTGTGTTCGCGAGCGACGCGATCCCGGCCAATACCACCGTGGCCGGTTTCGGCGGTCGCGTCGTCGACGGTAAAGAGCTCGAAGACCTCGGCGAAGCCGTCCGTATCCACGCGCTCCAGATCGACGACGACCTGTTCCTCGCGAGTACGCCGCCGTTCGATCCGGCCGACTACGTCAACCACTCGTGCGATCCGAACTGTGGCATCGTCGGCTCGGTCCTGCTCGTCACGATGCGCGACGTGGAGGCGGGCGAGGAGCTCTGTTTCGATTACGCGATGACCGACTCCGACGACTACGACATGTTCACGTGCTCGTGCGGTACCGAGCGCTGCCGGGGAGTCGTCACCGGTGACGACTGGAAACAGCCCGAGCTTCGCGACCGCTACGCGGGCTGGTTCTCGACGTACCTCGAGCGCCGGCTGTCGTAGGACGCGCCCCGTCGCGCCTTTTCGGCCGATTACGACGGCGTGCAGTCGGCGCAGAGGCCGACGAGATCGAGCCGGTGGTGCTCGGTGCGAAAGCCGGCGCGGCGCGCGGCCTCGTCGATCGCGATCGCGACCGAACGCTCGACCGCCGGAGTCGCGGGGAGATCCTCCACCCGGCCGCAGTTCGAGCACACGAGATGATGATGGTGGCCGGTGAGGTCTTCTGCGAGCTCGTAACGCGCGAAGTCGGCGTGCGTCACGAGCCGGTGCACGACCCGGGCCTGTTCCAACACGACGAGGTTCCGGTACGCGGAGCTCTGGGCGAGATTCGGTTGCGCGTCGAGGATCTCGGGAATCGTGAGCGGCCGGTCGGCGGCCTCCAAGACGTCGACGATCAGCCGGCGCGTCGGCGTGAGGCGCTGCTGTTGGCCGTGCAGCAGTACCGAGATGGTCTCGTGCAGCCGCGTCGGGCGCGGAGCGTTCGCCGCCATTGCGTGCGAGTGTACGGGTACGGTCGGTGGTCATGGACGCTACGGAGCGGTTCGCGGCCGCCGTTGCGGCATCGGCCGGCGAGATGCGTCTCGACGTTGCTGCGCTCTGCTTGGCCGCGCACGCGCACCCGGCGCTCGACATCGACGCCGAGTGTGCCCGGCTCGACGAGCTCGCGAACCGGTGCCCGACACCGACGTTCGACGGCCTGCGCGCGTACCTGTTCCAACATCTCGGGTTCCGGGGCAACACGCGCGATTACGGAGACCCGGAGAACTCGTTTCTCGACTCGGTATTGCAGCGGCGCCTCGGCATCCCGATCACGCTCGCCGTCGTGATGATGGAGGTCGGCCGCCGCATCGGTGCACCGGTCCACGGCGTGGGGATGCCCGGGCACTTCCTCGTGATGGACGCGGCGCGCGACTCGGTGTGGTGCGATCCGTTCCACGGCGGCGCGGTATACGACGTCGACGGATGCCGCCGCCTGTTCTCGCGTGTCCACGGCAATGCGCGCGGGTTCTCTCGCGCCCTGCTCGCGCCGACTGATCCCCACGTGATCATTGCGCGGATGTTGGCCAATCTCGAGAGCGGGCGCCTCGCCTCCGACCCGATCGCGCTCGGGTGGTTGTGCGATCTCCACATGGTCTTGCCGGGGGTGCCGGCCGATCAGCGCGACCGGCTCGAGGCGACGCGGCGCGCGGTTCGCTCGCGCTGGAACTAGCGAACGGCCGGGAGCGCGAATGGACGCGAAGCCCGGTGCGACGATGCCGATGTTCCCTCTCGGAACCGTGCTGTTCCCATACGCGCTCTTGCCGTTGCACGTGTTCGAGCCGCGCTACCGATTGATGATGCGCCACGTCCTCGACGGTGACCGCGAGTTCGGTGTGGTGCTCATCGAACGGGGGAGCGAGGTCGGCGGCGGTGACAGCCGCTTCGACGTGGGTACGGTCGCACGCGTCGTCCAGGCGGCCGATCTCCCCGACGGGCGCATGGTGCTGGCGACGGTCGGCGTGCGCCGCGTCCGGGTCACGCGGTGGCTGTCCGACGATCCCTATCCACGCGCCGAGATCGTCGCGCTCGACGACCCGCCGGCCGGCCCCGGCGATGCCGATGCCCGGGCGCGGATGATCGCCGCGTTCGCGGCGGTGACCGAGGTCGCGCGCCGGATCGACGACCGCATCGAGAGCCCACCGGAGTTCGACGACGACCCGGTGCGTGGCTCGTTCGAAGCCGCGGCCGTCGCGCCCATCGGACCTCTCGACGCACAACGGTTGTTGGCGACCGACGCGACCGGTGCCCGGCTCGAGATGCTCACGGTCCTGCTCGCGGAGCGCGGCGAGGAACTGCGCGCGCGGCTCGACTTCGACGGGTGACGAGCGCCGGCCGGGTGGGTACCCTGCTCGCATGAGCGATTCCGCCGCCGACGACCACGCCCGCGACGACCACAGCGGCGACGACGCCGTGCGCGACCGGCTCGAGCGCGAGCGTGAGCGCGTCGGGGGTCTCATTGCCGAACTGCGCAGCGAGGGGCTCGACGAGGAGCAGTCGCTGCAATCGGGTGATTTGACGCACTACGACCAGCACCCGGCCGACCAGGGTTCGGAACTGTTCGAGCGGGAGAAGGATCTCGCGATCCTCGAATCGCTCGAAGTGGATCTCGCCGAGATCGAGGCCGCGCTGCAGCGCCTCGATGACGGCGACTACGGCGTCGACGAGGAGACGGGCGAACCCATCGATCCCGCCCGTCTCGAAGCGCTCCCGACCGCGCGGACGAACGTTCCCCCCAGCCGTTCGTGATCGTCCGGTTGCTGCTGTTCGCCACCGCCCGCGAGGCGGCGGGCCGCAGCCGCGACGACTACGAGCTGGCCACCGGCGCGTCGCTCGAGCAGTTGTTGACCGACGCGACCGTCCGTTACGGCGATTCGTTCGCACGCGTGCTCGGAACCGCGCGGGTCTGGGTCAACGGCGAGGAACCGCCCGCAGGCTCGGTCACCGAGCTTTCCCCCGATGACGAGATCGCAGTGCTCCCTCCGGTTAGCGGGGGGGCGTGCGACCGATCCGTACCCTACGTTGGCGACGCATTGCCGACATCCACAGCTAGGGTGGGCGGTCCGATCGGCGTGTGAGAGAGGTGATTCCGACGGAACGGATCCAGCGACTGACCGATCCCGCGTTCATCGCCTCGCTCGACGCCCGTTTGCTCGACGAACTGCGCGCGATGAAGGCGGAGTGCAACGAGATCGAGAACGCGTCTGTCGTACCGGCGGCGGCTCGCGCAAGCCCGGATCGAGATCCTGGAGGCGGAGCAGGAGCGCCGAGCGCGCGGTGGCTCCGTCGGGGATCTGGTCAAGGACCTTCCGCGGATCTTGAGCGGTGAGTCCGGGCGGTCCTCGATCACCGATACCCGCGTGCCGCCGCCCGACGCGCCGTCCATCGAGTTGCACTGGCCCGACGGACGCGAGCAGTTGATCGCCGACACGACGCTGGCCAAGCTCCCGGTGCTCCCGGAGGCCGAGCTCTCCGAGACGCTCGAACGCCTCCGCGCGTTCGAGCGCGAGCTCTCCGACCTTCGCCGGTCGATGCACGGAGTGATCGACACGGTCGAACGAGAGATCGCGGCCCGCCAGGTCGCCGGGACGGCGGGCTGATGCCCGAGTCGTTCGAGTCGCTCGAAACGCGACTGCACGACCTCGGTGGCTTCATCCGCGATCAGCGCCGCAACGCCCGCCTGTCGCTGCGCAAGTTGAGCGAGCTGGCCGGAATCTCGAACCCCTATCTCAGCCAGATCGAGCGCGGGCTGCGCAAGCCCTCGGCCGAGATCCTGCAATCGATCGCGCGTGGCCTGCGCATTTCCGCCGAGACGCTGTACGTCCGGGCCGGGATCCTCGACGCGACGCCCGACGGCGAGCGCGCGGGCGCCGACCCCGTCGGAGCGATCGTGGCCGACCCGACGATCAACGACCGCCAAAAGCAGGCGCTGGTCGAGATCTACCGGTCGTTCCAGGCCGAGAACGTCTCCCGCGACGCCGAAGCCGGCTGATCCGGCCCGGCCCGGGGACCGGGGGTTCTTCCGCGGTTGGGTACGATCCGCCCGATGTCCGTCCGCCGGATCGCGGTGTTTTCCATGCACACGTCGCCGCTCGCCCAGCCGGGCACCGGCGACGGCGGCGGTATGAACGTGTACGTCCGGGCGCTGGCGACCGCTTTGGCCCGCGCCGGGGTCGAGTGTGACGTCTACACGCCGCGCCGAGCATCGTTCGCAGCCCGCGGTGGTCGAGGTCGAGTCGGGCTTTCGGGTCCTGCACGTCGACGCGGGCCCGCGCGCGCCGGTCGCGAAGGACGAGTTGGCGGCGCTCGTCGATCCGTTCGTCGACGCGGCGATGCATCGCATGCTCGAGCGTGAGCCGGTCGACGTGCTGCACGGGAACTACTGGCTCTCCGGGGCGGTCGCGCATCGTCTGAAACACGAGCTCGACCTGCCGCTGGTCGCGACGTTCCACACGTTGGCGCGCGTGAAGGCCGAAGCCGGTGTCGACGACGATTCCGAACACCGCACCCGGGTCGAACACCAAGTCGTCGCGTGTGCCGACCTCATGCTGGCATCGACGGGCGACGAGCGCGCGCAGCTCGCGTCGCTGTACGACGCCGAGCTCGAGCGGATCGAGGTCGTCCCGCCCGGTGTCGACCACAACGTCTTCGGTCCCGGTGATCGCGACACGGCCCGCCAACGCCTCGGCATCCCCGCCCCGCGCATGCTGTTGTTCGTCGGTCGGATCCAGGAGCTGAAGGGCGTCGATCTCGCGATCCGCGCCCTCGCTGCGCTCGACGACCCCAAGGTCGCGCTCGTGATCGTCGGTGGCCCGAGCGGTCGCGACGGGAAGGCCGAGCACGCCCGGGTGCGTGCGCTCGCCGATGACCTGGGGGTTTCCGCACAGATCCATTGGGTCAGTCCGCGTCGCCACGAACGCCTCGCCGACTACTACCGCGCCGCGGACGTGTGCATCGTGCCGTCGCGCTCGGAGTCGTTCGGGCTGGTCGCGCTCGAGGCCGCGGCGTGCGGTACGCCGGTCGTCGCGGCGGCGGTCGGCGGGTTGCGGTCGCTCATCGACCACGAGCGCACCGGGTTCCTCATCGAAGGTCGCGATCCCGCCGATTTCGCCGCTCCGGTCGAGCGGCTGCTCGCCGACGAGGTCCTCGCGAGCGAGATGGGCGTGAGCGCCTCGGCGCAGTCGAAGCGCTACTCGTGGAGCATGACCGCCGGCCGACTCCGTCGTCTCTACGGCGATCTCGTCGCGCGCGGTCTCGTGCGCTGCGACTAGCGCGAGTCGCGTCGCGCCGGTGACCGACGAACCGCTCGATCCGCAGATCCTCCGGGCTCGTCACGACATGATCGCCGCGCATCTCGAAGGTCCGGTCGCCGCGGAACCGTGGGTCCAGGCCGTCGAGTACGACCCCGAGATCCCGCGTTGGTACCTGCGATTCGGTTGCGACGGTCGCGACGCGGCGACGATCTACTTCGATCTGCACCAACGGACGTTGCGCTACGAGGTGTACTTCCTCCCGGATCCACCGACGCATCGGCTCGAGCTGTACCGGTTCTGTCTGACCCGCAACCACCAGACGTACGGCGCGCACTTCTCGATCGGCCCCGACGGCGATCTCTACCTGGTCGGGCGCGTCCTGCTCGAGCACCTCGACGTCGACGAGCTCGATCGCATCATCGGTGTGCTCTACGAGCTCGTCGAACGGTGGTTCCAACCCGCGATTCAGATCGGCTATCCCAAGATCTGAGATCATCTAAGAATGTCTCAGACGGTCTTGTAGTGCCTGTGTGGTCATGCTACCGTGCGTTTGTCGACGGGCCCGAGGTGCGGGAGGATCGGCTCCGTTCGGGGAAGTGCGGAGTCCGATCCGAAGGTTCCTCGGGCCCGAGCTCGTCTCCGTTCCGAGCGCGGTCACACGCGCCGAAACGTGCGGGACGGTCGGCGTTCCCGCCGTGACGATTACCCTCGCGGCAATGTCGCGCGTCGCGTTGCTCGGTGGCGGGAAGATGGGTGCAGCCCTGGTCGGCGGCCTGCTCGACGGAGGCTGGGACGCCGACGCGCTGTCGATCGCCGAGGTCGACGCCGAACGACGCATCGCGCTCGAACAGCAGTACCCGAAGGTGCGGGTCGTGCCGAGCGCGGCGTGGGCGGTGGCCGACGCCGAGGTCGTCGTCCTCGCCGTGAAGCCCGGCGACGTCGCCGCGACGCTCGCCACCGCGTTGCCCGCGCTGGGCGCCGACACCTTGGTGCTGTCGATCGCGGCAGGTGTGACGGTCGCGACGCTCGAGTCACTGGTGCCCGGGCGTCCCGTCGTTCGGGCGATGCCGAACACGCCCGCGCTGGTGCGGATCGGCGCGTCGGCGATCGCGGGCGGTACGCACGCGGGCGCCGAACACCTCGATCTCGCCGAAGGCCTGCTTGGTGCGGTCGGCATCGTCGTGCGCGTCGGCGAACCGATGCTCGACGCCGTCACGGGATTGTCGGGTTCGGGACCGGCCTATGTGTTCCTCCTGGCGGAGGCGATGATCGAAGCGGGAGTGCTCGTCGGGCTCGGCCGTGACATCGCGAGCCAGCTCGTCGTCCAGACGCTGCTCGGTTCGGCGACGTTGCTCGCCCAGGATGCGTCCGGTCCAGAAGCGTTACGAGCCGCGGTGACCTCGCCCGGAGGCACGACGGCGGCGGGGCTGCGCGAGCTGGAGGCGCACGGGTTGCGAAGCGCGATCCTCGACGCGGTAAGTGCCGCGACCCTTCGGTCGCGCGACCTCGGCGCGCGATGAGCGCGGCGCGAGCGTCGTGACATGAGCCGCGCTCGCAACCGACCGCCCCGGCTCGAGCCCCACGTCGACGCACCGACGCCAATGCCGGCTCCGACGCCCGAGGTGTTGCTCGAGCGTTCGAAGGTCGCCGGACCAGGCGCCTCCGGGCCGGGCCCGACCGAGTTCCGGCGCAGTGTCGAACGGCTGATCGTGGGCGACCGGCGCGCGCTCGGCGAGCTCACGCCGATCGACGGGATCACGCCGGACGGAGCCTGGAGCGCGATCACCGCGACGTTCGGTGCGACCGGCATCGCGCCGGTGATCGACGCGTGGCGCACGACCGCGGCGATGCGTTCCGCGGTCACCCGCGTGCGCGAAGCCGCAACCGGGAGCGCGCGGATAGCCATCGCGACCACCCATCCGGCATCGCTGCTGACCGTGTACCTCGCGTTGACGCATCTTGCGCGGGGACATGGTGGCGAGGTGCTCGATCTCGCCGACTTCGGACCGATTCGCGCCGACGGTCGCACGCCGCGCTGGTTGCGTTGGATGGGTGGAGTCGCCGTCGTGAGCGACGGCCAAGCCCTCTGCGCCACGCGCGACGGCGAGGCTGCTCGCGAATGGATGTTCGCAATACCGCGGCCGGCGCTGGTCGTCGCCGACGGCGCGTTCGCGCAGGTGGCGTTCGAGCGGGGGATCGAGGTGGTCGCGCTGGCCGGTCTCGACCAGCCCGGGCTCGCCGTTGCCCTCGCCCGGGCCGGGAGGGGCATGGTGGTCCCGATGCACCTCGATCGTCCCGCCCGCGCCTACGCCGCGCTCGAGGACCTGATCGCGACGCCCACCGACCTCGATCCGACCGGGCCGTCAGCTGTCGATCCTCCCGCCCCCGAAACCGAAGTGTGACCTCTCACACACAACGGGAGTTGACGCTCGACAACTTCGATCCCACCGGCGTACGCTCGTTTTTCAGCGGGTCGGAGTAGGGAGTTCCGCGTGAGCCAGGGTTTGAGCAAGTCGCGCTTTCTCACCGTGCAGGAAGTCGCGGATCTGATGCGGGTGTCATCGATGACCGTGTACCGGCTGATCAAGGCCGGTGAGCTCCCCGCGGTGCGGGTCGGTCGCTCGTTTCGCGTGTCGGAACCCGACGTCGACACGTACCTCTCGTCCCGTTACACCCAAGCGGGATAATCGGTGCCGCCGGGCTAGTTTCCGGTAGGTGCCCGACCGTCCTCCCCCCGACCGCCCTCCTTTCGTCTCGTTCCTCTCCGACTACGGGCGGGTCGACGAATTCGTCGGTGTGTGCCACGCCGTGATGCTCGATGTCACGCCCGATCTGCGGATCGTCGATATCACCCACGACATCGCCCCGTTCGACGTCCGTGCCGGGGCGCTCGCGCTCGTGCGCGCGGTGCAGTACCTGCCCGACGGGGTGGTCCTGGCCGTGGTCGACCCCGGCGTGGGAACGGAGCGGCGCTGCATCGCGGCCGAGGTCGATGGGGGATTCCTGGTGGGTCCCGACAACGGCCTGCTCGCGCCGGCGGTGGCGATGCTCGGAGGACCGGTCCGGATCGTCGAACTCGACAACCCGAAGTATCAGCTGGCGGCGCCCGGCCGCACGTTCGCGGGTCGTGACATCATGGCGCCCGCGGCTTCGTACCTGGCCGCGGGCATGCCCATCGACGCGCTCGGCACGCCGATCGACGCCGCGGGTCTCGCGCCGGGGCTCGTTCCCCTGCCCCAAGAAGCCGAGGACGGGACGATTTCCGGCGAAGTGCTCTGGGTCGACCACTACGGCAACTGCCAGCTCAACATCGCGCCCGAGCAGCTGATCGAGCGGGGCTTGGCGCCCGGCGGATTCGTGGGGGTCACCATCGCCGGCCGCGAGCGGCGGGCCCGCTGGGTCGGAGCGTTCGCCGAGGCCAAGGCCTCGGAACTGGCCCTGGTCGTCGACTCCTACGGGATGTGCACCCTCGCCCTCGACCAGCGCTCGGCCGCCGCCGAACTCGACGTGGCGGCGGGCAAGGCGCTCACCCTGATCGCCCTGACCGAATCCGGACGCCAATGAGGTGGGGAACGAGCCTCGTGCTCGTCGCGTTGCTCGTGCTCATCCTCCTGGCCGCGCTGTCACAATTCGTCTTCCACATCGGCTGACCGCCGAATCTCGCGTTCCGCATCGGCTGACGGCCGAAGTGCAACCACGGAGAGTGGTTGATTTCCTCAAGGTGCGCGCGGTGAGTGTCGTTACCTTACGTACAGCGAGGGCGGACGGGGGTTCGACGGGAGGCTGGCTCCACCAGCGGCCCGGACGGCCCACCGGCCTCCTCGCAGGAGATCGGGGTTCCGGTCGCGGGTGTGGGCGTGTGAGCGCCTCGGGGTAACCCGGGTGTTCACGCAACGTAGCCTCCCAGCCCGCCCCAGAAACGTCCGCAACCGCGGCCGGGACTCCCAATCTCCCTCTCCCTGGGCGCGGTGTTCCTCACGTAGCCTCCCGCAGCGTGAACCTCGCGGAAGTGCTCCTCGCGACTGCGTCCCGCGAACCTGATCGCCTCGCGCTCGCCGGTCCGGAGCCCGTCACGTACGGCGAACTCGCGATACGGACGGCCGCGGCCGCGGCCGAGGTCGCCGCCAGTGCGAAGCCCGGCGACCGGGTGGCGATCGTCGCCGGCAACGAGTGGGCGTTCGTGGTCGCGTACCTCGCAGTCCTCGCGGCCGGCGCGGTGGCGGTTCCGTTGAACGTCGGGTTCGCCGTCGCACGAGCTGGCTCGAGAGCTCGCGGCGGTGGAGCCGGTGCTCGCGCTGGCGTCGGCGGCGAGCGCGGATCTCGCTCGCCGCGCCGTCGCGCATCCCGCCGCCCGTCTCGGCGATTCTTCCGACGAATCGACGCGGCCCCGCTCGGGGGAATCCTCCGAAGATTCCCCGACACGGGGAATCGGGGTCGTGGTGCTCGGCGACGACGAGCTCGCGGCAACACCCGCCGCCCCGGCGCCGCTCGTCTTCGCGCCGAAGGACCCGAGCGATCTCGCCGTCTTGCTGTTCACCGCGGGCACCGCCGGTGCCCCCAAGCCCGCCATGCTCACGCACGGATCGCTCCTCGCCAACATCGAGCAGATGCAGTCGCACCCCGGCTTTCGGGTCGGTGCCTCCGACGTCGCGCTCGGCGTCCTCCCGCTCTTCCACGTGTTCGGCTTGAACGTCGTGCTCGGTCTCGCGCTGCAAGCCGGCGCCGCCGTCTCGCTCGTCGACCACTTCCATCCGATCGAGACGCTGGCGCGCGTTCGCAACGACAACGTCACCGTCATCGCCGCCGTCCCCGCCATCTACGACGCCTGGCTCGCGCTCGACGACACCGCCGCGCCCGCCGACGCGCTCGCCGGCGTGCGCCTGTGCGCATCCGGGGCGACGACCCTCGCGGCGCGCACGGTGCGCGGCATGCGCGAACGCTTCGGAGTCGAAGTCCACGACGGCTACGGGCTCACCGAGGCCTCACCCGTCGTCACCACGACCGCGGTGGAGCCGGTGGCGCGGCCCGGGTCGATCGGCCCGCCGCTCCCCGACGTCGAGGTCCGCCTCGTCGACCGCGACGGCAACGCGGTGCTCGAGGGCGACCCGGGTCAGATCGTGGTGCGGGGACCGAACGTGTTCGCCGGCTATTGGAACGATCCCGCCGCGACGAACGCCGTACTCGTCGACGGGTGGTTGCACACCGGCGACATCGCAGTCGCCGACGCCGACGGCTGGCTGACACTGGTCGACCGCGCCAAGGACGTCGTGATCGTGTCGGGATTCAACGTGTTTCCCGGCGAGGTCGAGGACGCGCTCCGCACCCATCGCGACGTCGAGGACGTGGCCGTCGTCGGCGAACCGCACCCACGTACCGGTGAGACCGTCGTCGCCTACGTCGTCGCCCGGCCGGGAACCACTCCCGATCCGGTCGAGCTCCTTCGCCACGCCGGCCGCCAGCTGGCGCGCGTACAAGCTGCCGACGCGCGTCGTGGTGGTCGACGCACTCCCGCGCACGCTCGCCGGCAAGCTCGTGCGTAGAGCGCTGTCGTCGTCTCCGGCGGATGAATCGGCCGACGCCGACGCCGACGCCGGCGGCGCCGATGCCGGACGCGGCGCCGACGACGCCACGACGAATCCGGCGTAGACGACGACGATTCCCGCGGCGAGCGAGATGGCGAAGGCCTGGTCCTGACCGACCGCGCCCTGCAGGAGCCCGCCGCTCGACAACACCAAGGTGCCCAGCGCGATCAGCGCGTTGCCCCCCGCGAGGAACCCCATGCCCGGTGCTCGCCGGCGCGCGAAGCGGATGGCCGAGTACACCGCGCCGCCGAAGACCACCACCGCGCCCAGCCCGCTGCCGACCCCGGCGAGGACACGGGGAAGCACCCCGAAGTGGTCCTTGCCCACCGGGATCCCGCCGTCGCGCAGGATCGTTCCGTGCAAGGGCGCGGCGAGTATGACCCCGAACGCGAAGCCGGTGAACAAGATGAGGCCCGTCCGCACGCGATCGCCGACCCGGCGGCCCCAGAGCAGGTAGACGGTTCCGAGCGCGAGCCACGGGACGTTCAAGACCGCGCCCAGCAGGTAAAAGGCGCGGAAGGTGCCCCGGTCCCAGCCGGTCGAAGCGGCCGTGGCGAGCGCGGCCGAGGCGAGCGCGAACAAGGCGAGGGCGAAGGTCCAAGCGCCCTGGTGGGGCGATTTGGTACGCGAGTAGCGGACCCCGGTGGCCTGCGCGAACAGGGTCGCGACAGCAGTGGCGAGAAAGGCGAGGCCGGCGACCATGGCGGTGCGAGGGTACCTCTGCTCGGGCTTGCGAGCCGCTCGGAGATCCGCCCAACGCTCGCCGAGAACCGGGCGGCGACCGCCCCGAGAAAGTGCACCGCACACTTTGAGAACGTGTGCACAAGCTCTGTACCCTGCACCCAGGGGGTTGCTCCGCTGCGGAGCGCCGAAAGGACACCTGGGTGACAGCTTCGCCGCGACGCCGGATCCCGGAGGCGACCGTCGCCCGCCTGCCGCTGTATTACCGCGCCCTGATGGAGACGGGTGAGCGCCAGGTCTCGACCATCTCGTCCGAGCGGCTGGCCGAGTTGGCCGGCGTCAACGCGGCCAAGGTCCGCAAAGACCTCTCCTACCTGGGCTCGTACGGCACCCGCGGTGTCGGCTACGACGTCGACTATCTCCTGCACGAGATCTCTCGCGAGCTCGGCCTCACCCGCGACTGGCCCGTGGCGATCGTCGGAATCGGAAACCTCGGCCGTGCGCTCGCGAATTACCGTGGCTTCGGTGCCCGGGGGTTTCGTGTGGAAGTGCTGATCGACGCCGATCCGGCCCTCGTCGGCCACAAGATCGGCGACCTCGCGGTGGTGTCGATCGACGACCTCGACCAGGTCGTCCGCGAGCACAACATCGCGATCGGCATCCTGGCCACGCCGGCCGCCGCCGCGCAGGAGGTGGCCGATCGCCTGGTCGCCGCGGGCGTGACGTCGATCCTCAACTTCGCGCCCGCCGTCTGCTCGGTGCCCGACGGGGTGTCGATGCGCAAGGTCGACCTCGCGATCGAACTGCAGATCCTGTCGTTCTACCAACTCCGGCGAGGCGCCCCCGGCGGGGCCCCCGCGCGCGAACGGACGGGGTAAGTGGCCGGTACCTCCGACCGCCCGGAGCGCACGCAACGCCCGGGGCTCGCCGGCTACCCGGTGAACCTGTTGGTGCGCGACCGAAGGGTCGTGGTCGTCGGCGCCGGTCGGATCGCCGCCCGCAAGATCGAGCCGCTCCTCGACGCCGGAGCGCGGGTCGAGGTGGTGGCGCCCGACGCCTGTGCCGAGGTCCGGGGCTGGGGTGAGACCGGGCGGCTGGTGTTGCACACGCGCGGCTTCGAACCCGGTGACCTCGAGGGGGCGTGGCTGGCGCTCACGGCCACCGACGATCCCGCGGTCAACGCGGCCGTCTACGACGCCGGGGAGGCAGCCCGGGTCTGGGTCAACAGTGCAGACGACCCGGCCAACTGCGCGTTTACGCTGATGTCGGTGTTCCGCCGGGGTGACCTCGTGGTGAGTGTCGGAACCGGAGGTCGCAGCCCGGCGTTGGCCGCCCACCTTCGGCGCCGGTTGGAACAGGAGATCGGACCTGAGTACGAGACCTTGCTCGGAATGCTCTCGGAGGCCCGGGAAGCATTGCGGGCGACGGGACGTTCCTCCGAAGACGCCGACTGGCAATCGGCGTTCGACGGCGGCATCGTGGAACTCGTGCGCACGGGTCGGGTCGACGAGGCAAGGGAGCTGTTGAGGACGTGTCTCTCCTCGTCGTCGGTCTGAACCACCGGACGGTGCCGGTCGAGTTGCTCGAGCGCATGACTGTGCCCGAGGAACGCCTCGCGAAGGCGCTCCACGATCTCGCGGCGCGCGAGCACCTGCTCGAGGTCGTCGTGCTGTCGACGTGCAACCGCACCGAGATCTACGCCCGCTGTACGCACTTCCACGCCGCGGTCGGCGACGTGCGCGAGTTCCTCGCCGCGCATTCGGGCGCCGATCCCGACGAGTTCGGCGACCATCTCTACACGTACTACGACGAAGCCGCGGTCGCGCACCTCTTTTCGGTCGCGGCCGGCCTCGACTCCATGATCGTGGGCGAGAGCGAGATCCTGGGCCAGGTCCGCGACGCCTGGCAGGCCGCGGTGCGCGAGCAGACCGCCCCCCAGCTCCTTTCGAGGATGTTCAAGCACGCGGTCGAGTCGGGCAAGCGCGTGCGCACCGAGACGGGCATCTCCCGGCACCCGGTCTCGATCCCGTCGGCGGCGGTGGCCGTCGCGAGCGAGTACCTCGGCGATCTCGACGGCGCGCGTGTCCTGGTGATCGGCGCGGGCCAAATGGGTTCGGGCCTCGCCTCGACGTTGCGCGCGCGGGGCGTCGCCGACGTCGTCGTCGCGAATCGAACGTTCGCGCGCGGAGAACCTCGCGGCCGACATCGGCGCCCGGGCCGTCGCCATGACCGACATCGCCGACATGCTCGTCGATACCGACGTGCTGTTGACGTCGACCGCGTCGTCGGAAGTGCTCGTCGAGCGGGCCATGATCGAGATGGTGATGGCGTGCCGCGACGGCAAGCCGTTGCTCGTGGTCGACGTGGCCCTGCCGCGCGACGTCGATCCCGGCGTCGGCGACGTCCCCGACGTCACGCTCCTCGACCTCGACGATCTGAAGGAGTACGCGCAGCGTTCCGCCGAGCGACGCCGGGGTGAGATCGGCAAGGTGCGCGCGATCCTCGCGGCCGAGATCGAGCGCTACCGCGCCGAGCGCGCGGCCCGCGAGGTCGGACCGCTCGTCACCTCGCTGCGCGAGCTGGCCGAGGCCATGCGCCAAGGCGAGTTGGAGCGGTTCCGTTCCAAGCTGGCCAAGCTCGATCCCGAGACTCGCGACCTCGTCGACGGGATCACTCGCGGTGTGGTCAACAAGTTGCTGCACGAGCCGACCGTGCGCGTGAAGGAAGCCGCGGGTACGCCGCGGGGTGACTACTACGCCGACGCCCTCTCGTCGCTGTTCGACCTCCCGACCGAGCCGACGGTCGAATCCGAGTGATTCGCATTGCGACGCGCGGCGAGCGCGCTCGCGCGGTGGCAGGCGGAACGCGTCGGCGCGCGGCTCGGCCGCGACGTCGAGTACGTGTTGGTGACGACCACGGGTGATCGCGACCAAACGTCGGAGCTGCACGCGATCGGCGGGCAGGGCGTCTTCACCAAGGAGGTGCAGCAGGCGGTTGCCGACGGCCGGGCCGACATCGCCGTGCACTCCGCCAAGGATCTGCCGACCGATACGCCGCCGGCGCTGGTGCTGGCCGCGATCCCCGAACGCGCCGACCCGCGCGACACGCTCGCGGGGAGCACCCTCGAAGAGCTCGCCGTGGGGGCGCGCGTCGGGACCGGCTCGGTGCGCCGTCGCGCCCAGCTCGCGGCCGTGCGCCCCGATCTTTCGTTCGAGCCCCTGCGCGGCAACATCGAGACGCGGCTGCGCAAGCGCGAGGAACTCGGCTACGCGGCCGTCGTGATGGCGTATGCCGCGCTCGAGCGGCTCGGCCTCACCGAGCACGCCACTGAGGTGCTCGACCCGAACGTGATGCTGCCGCAGGTCGCGCAAGGTGCGCTCGCGGTCGAGTGCCGCGCCGACGACGCGCGCACGCTCGACCGGTTGCGCGCGATCGACGACCCGGTCGCGCACCGGGCCGTCGCCGCGGAGCGGGCCTTCCTCGCCCAGCTCGGGGGCGGTTGCGACCTTCCGTGCGGCGCGCTCGCGCGTGCCGACGGCCCCGCCGGGGCAATCGTGCTCGAAGGTCTGCTCGCCTCGCTCGACGGCCACGTGGTGCTCCGCACGCGTGTCGCCGGCGACGATCCGGTCGACGTCGGCACCACCGCGGCACGCGATGTTCTCGACGGCAAGGGCGGTCGCGCGCTCCTCGAGGACGTCGCGTGACGGTCTACCTGGTGGGTTCCGGGCCCGGCGACCCGGGGTTGTTGACGCGCCGGGGCGAGGAGCTGCTGCGCGTCGCCGATGTCGTGGTCTACGACCGGCTCGCGCCGATCGAGCTCTTGGAGTTGGCGCGCCCTGACGCGGAGCTCGTCGACGTGGGCAAGGCGCCCGGAAACGCGGCCATGTCCCAAGCCGAGATCAATGTGCTGCTCGTCGCCCGCGGCGCGCAGGGCCGCGAAGTGGTGCGGCTGAAGGGCGGCGACCCGTTCGTGTTCGGGCGGGGCGGGGAAGAAGCGGAGGCGTGCATCGCGGCCGGCGTGCCGTTCGAGGTGGTGCCCGGTATCACCAGTGCCATCGCGGCGGCCGCGTACGCCGGCATCCCGGTGACACACCGCCGCGTCTCGACGAGCTTCACCGTCGTGACCGGGCACGAGGATCCCACCAAGGGCGGGACCGACACCGACTGGGACGCGCTGGCGAAGACGGGTGGCACCCTGGTGGTACTCATGGGCGCAGGCCGCCTTGGCGAGATCGCGAAGGCGCTGATCGCGGGTGGTCGCGACGAGCACACGCCCGTCGCCGCGGTCCGCTACGGCACCCGCCCCGACCAGCGCACCGTGCGCGCCACGCTCGGTACGGTCGCCGCGGCCGGCGTCGAGTCGCCGAGCGCGATCATCGTCGGCGACGTCGCCGCGCTCGACTTCGGGTGGTTCGAGCGGCGCCCATTGTTCGGCCGGACCATCGTTGTCACCCGGGCCCGGGAACAGGCGAGCGAGCTGCGGGCCCGGCTCGTCACGCTCGGTGCCACCGTGCTCGAGTTACCCGCGATCCGGGTCGCGGCGATCGACTTCACGGTGCCCGACCTGACGCGGTTCGGCTGGATCGTCTTCACCTCGGCGAACGGCGTCGACGCGTTCTTCGACGACGGCCTCGCACCCGCCGGGCTCGACGCGCGCGCGCTCGCGCCGGTACGGATCGCGGTGATCGGACCGGGAACTGCCGCCGCGCTCGCCCGGCGCGGGCTGCGCGCCGACCTCGTACCCGAACGGTTCGTCGCGGAGTCGCTCGTCGACGCGTTCACGCCCGGGACCGAACGTGTGCTGCTCGCCCGGGCCGAGGTCGCGCGCGACGCGCTCCCCGAGGGGCTCACGGCGAAGGGGTACGAGGTCGAGATCCTGGCGGTCTACCGCACCGAATCCGTCGCCCCCGACCCTGACGCGCTCGCACGCGTGCGCGCCGGCTCCGTCGACGCCATCACGTTCACGTCGTCGTCGACCGTCGACAACTTCTGCGATGCGGTCGGCGTGTTGGCCGATCCGCAACCCCAGGTCGTGTCGATCGGTCCGGTGACGAGCGATACCGCCCGGGCCCGTGGCCTCCGGGTCGATGTCGAGGCCGATCCGCACTCGATCGACGGGCTGGTCGAGGCCCTCGTGCGCGCCCTCGCCCAGTAGCCTTTCCTCGTGTCGTTCCCCGAACGCCGGTTGCGCCGGTTGCGGCGGACCCCGGCTCTGCGCCGGCTGGTCGCCGAGACCCGAGTCACCGTCGACGACCTCGTCGCACCCCTGTTCGTGAAGGAGGGGATCGATTCGCCCGAGCCGATCCCCTCGATGCCGGGCGTGGCGCAGCACTCCCAGGAGAGCCTCCGCAAGGAGGTGCGGGCGCTGTGCGACCTCGGCATTCCGGCGGTGATGCTCTTCGGCGTCCCCGCGCGCAAGGACGCACGCGGCTCGCAGGCCGACGCTCCCGATGGCGTGGTGCAGGTCGCGTTGCGCAACCTGCGCGACGAGGTCGGCGACGACCTCGTGCTCATGGTCGACGACTGCCTCGACGAGTACACCGATCACGGGCACTGCGGGATCGTGCAGGCCGGTGGAGAGGTCGACAACGACGCGACCGTCGAACGCTACGCGAGC
The DNA here is from genome assembly GCA_963839575.1 of uncultured Actinomycetes bacterium. Classification (GTDB taxonomy): domain Bacteria; phylum Actinomycetota; class Acidimicrobiia; order IMCC26256; family PALSA-610; genus PALSA-610. Next base: position 1,871,896 of record CAWIVQ010000003.1, read on the forward strand.
ATCGCGGTCGCGCAGGCGGCTGCGGGCGCCGACGTGATCGCGCCCAGCGGGATGATGGACGGCCAGGTCGGTGCGATCCGGGCCGCGCTCGACGAGACCGGCCACGAGACGACGCCGATCCTCGCGTACGCGGCGAAGTTCGCCTCCGCGCTCTACGGGCCGTTCCGCGACGCGGCCGAGTGCGCGCCGCAGTTCGGCGATCGGCGCGGCTACCAGATGGACCCCGCGAACGCGCGCGAGGCGCTCGTCGAGACGGCACTCGACATCGCGGAGGGCGCCGACATGGTCATGGTCAAGCCGGCCATGGCGTACCTCGACGTCGTCGCCGAGGTACGCGCCGCGTTCGACGTTCCCGTCGCGGCCTATCACGTGAGCGGCGAGTACGCGATGGTGAAGGCGGCCGCGCAGCTCGGCTGGATCGACGGCGACGCGGTCGCGCTGGAGCACCTCCTGGCGATGAAGCGTGCCGGTGCCGACGTGATCCTCAGCTACTTCGCCCGCGAGTTCGCCGAAACGCTCCAACGTTGAGCCCGGAGACCAACTGGTTCGCACGGGCCCGGGCGCGGATCCCGGGCGGTGTCAACTCGCCGGTGCGCGCCTTCGGCTCGGTCGGGGGCGAACCGTTCTTCGTGGCGCGTGCGCACGGCAGCCGGATCGTCGACACCGACGGCCGGGAGTATCTCGACTACGTGCAGTCGTGGGGCGCGTCGATCCTCGGTCACGCCCACCCGAAGGTGGTCGAGGCGGTGCAGCGGGCCGCGGCCGACGGCACGTCGTACGGAGCGCCGACCCCGAGGGAGGTCGAGCTCGTCGAGGCGATCTGTGCCCGCGTGCCCTCGGTCGACAAGGTGCGGTTGGTGTCGTCGGGCACCGAAGCCGCCATGACGGCAGTGCGCCTGGCCCGCGGCGCGACGGGGCGCGACAAGATCGTGAAGTTCGCCGGCTGTTACCACGGTCATCTCGACGCGCTTTTGGTGGAGGCGGGCAGCGGCGTCGCGACGCTCGGCCTGCCCGGTTCGGCCGGGGTCACGGTCGGTACGGTCGCCGACACGGTCGTCGTCGCGTACAACGACATTGCCGCGCTCGACGCGGCCCTCGCCGTGCACGGAGCGCAGACCGCGGCGATCCTGGTCGAGCCGATCGCCGCCAACATGGGACTGGTCCCGCCGGCCGAAGGATTTCTCGCGGCGCTGCGCGATCGCGCGACGCGCCACGGCGCGCTCTTGGTGTTCGACGAGGTGATCACGGGATTCCGGGTCGGGCCCGGGGGTGCGCAGGGCCGCTACGGCATCACACCTGACCTCTCGATCTTCGGCAAGGTCATCGGGGGCGGGCTCCCGCTCGCGGCGGTGGGAGGGCGCGCCGACGTGATGGACGAGCTCGCCCCGCTCGGGCCCGTGTACCAAGCCGGCACCCTGTCGGGGAACCCGCTCGCGACCGCCGCCGGGATGGCGGTGCTCGCCGAGCTCGACGACGCGGCCTACCTCGCGCTCGAACGCACGGCTGAGCGCTTCGCCGACGGTTTGCGCGAGGCGTGTGCCGATGCCGGGGTCGAGGCCCAGGTGACCCGCGCCCACACCCTGGTCGGGCTCTTCTTCACCCACGCGCCGGTCACCGACTTCGAGGGCGCGCGGCGCGCCGACCACGCGCGCGCTACGCGCAGGTGTTCCACGCACTGCTCGACCGGGGCGTGTACTTCGCGCCGAGCGGCTACGAGACGTTGTTCCCGAGCCTGGCACACACCGACGCCGACGTCGACGCGACGGTCGCCGCCGCGATCGCGGCCCTTGCCGCCCCCTGACCCGCGTCAGTGCTTGTCGGAGTCTTCGCGCCGCTGGCGGACGTGGTCCATGTAGAACAGCGAGCCGGCGAACAAGAAGACCATGATCGAGAACGCGATGAAGGCCGCGCCGCCGTCCTTGCTCGCGTCGATGAGTTGCTGGGCGATGATCATCGTGGCTCCCCCTACTTGCTCGGAGCCGGCACGGGCGCGAGCGCGGCACGTTTGCGGGCTCGCTCGTCCTGCTCCCACCAGTGGAGGCCGAGGAGCGAGAGCCCGAAGAACAACAACGAGAACAGCCAGTAGAACACGACCGGCTTACGGACGGAGCCGTAGTTGTAGGCGAGGATCGCGAAGTGGGTCGGCTTCAGTGGATCGCACACGGGGCCGTTGGGGCTGCTCACGGGTGATCCGCCGACATCCAGACGGGCCAGGCACAGTTCCATTGCCGCGTAACGGGCACGGTGCCAGAAGAAGTTCTGCGTCTTGTCGATGTACTGGTACGACTTCGACCCGGGGAAGGTGAGCAGGTAGTCGGTCGACGAGGTGATGTTCAGCGTCGCGAACGGCTGATCGGGCGGCTGCTGGCCGGCGACCGGCGCCGCGGTGACGAGCGCGGCGTCGATGGCCGGCTTGACCTGGGTGAGGAGGTCGGGGGTACCCGGGCGGCCCTTGGCGGGCAGGTCCCGTACCGCCGCGATCTTCGAGTCGGACGGGCTGGCGACGACGTCGACCACCTTCCAGCTCGCCGAGTTGCCGTGCGGCGGGTCGAGGTCGCTGTTGCCGGTCGCGCTGCCCGGTGTGGTGAGCCACAACGTCGTGAGCAAGACCAAAAAGCCGCTGAGGCCTGCCGCGGCAACCAAGAAGCCCAGCCGGGCGCCGAGGTTGGTCCCGAGGAGCAGGTAGGTCGAACCACAGAACAGACCGACCGCGCAGAGCACGGTGAGTACGCCGATGATGGTCGGGTTCCAGAGGTTGCCCGGGCCGCCCTCGGCCAAGAGCGCATGTAGAACAGCCACCGTCAGCCCTTCTTCACCGTGGTCGTAGTCGTCGGCGGAACGCGGGGTCCGACGCCGTTGCCGGCACTCGTGTCGCAGACCGGTGTGACCCCGGTGTACGTCGTCGAGTCGAGGCAGTACCGCTCGTAGTACACGATCTGATTGATCTGTTGCGGTGTCAGCATTGCGCCCAGGTGCGGCGCGGCCGCGGTCGAGACTTGACCGAAGCCCGGCATCTTGCCGTCGCCGAGGCCCAGGTTGCCGTACGGCTTGAACGGCGCGGAACCGTTGGACACGAAGTCGACCTGGGCGGTGAAGCCGCCGTCGGCGTCGGAACCGAAGCGCCGGACGACGTCGCCGTTGCGGAGGTTGAAGCCGATGCCGCCGCCGGTACCTCCACCGCCGCCGGCCAGACCGAGGATGTCGACGCTGTTCACGCCGCCGGACGGGACCGTCGGGTCGAACACCGACCAGCCCTTGGTGTGGCAGCGCGCGCAGTTCAGCTCGAACAGCAACTGGCCGTCACCCACGTTCGCTCTTCGCTTCTTCCACTCGGTCGACCACGCGACGTTTGCGATATCGGACTTCACGGTCGTGGTGGCGTCGAGATAGTTGCCGCAGGCGACCGCCTGGTCGAGCTTGCTGCCGGTAAGTGGCGTCGCCGCCGCATCGGCCGTGTTCTGGAGGTCAGTGCACTGGGTGGTGAGGACCGCATCGGTTGCGGTCAACGCGTCGAGCGCCTTTTGTACGGCCGTGCGCTTCGTGGCGAGATCGGCTTGGGCCTTGGCGAGGTCGGCCTGGGCCCCGGCGAGCTCGATGCCCGGGCACGTCATGTACTCGGGGCAGGTGTCGCTCGCATTGTTGGACCGGGCGGCGACCAGCGCGGCGGCTTCAGCGTCCTGCGACTGCTTCGGCGTGATCTGGAGCGATTCGATGTACTGCACGAGATCGGAGATCGACTGGTCGTTCTTCGGCCCGCCGCCCACCACGCCCCAGGGCTGCATCGGTGTACCGGGGCGCCCGTAGGTGATGATGTCGCTGAGGTCGCAGATCGTGTTGGGCTGACGGCGCGACTGGCTCAGGCAGTCGCTGTCTTCTTCGAAGCGCAGTGCCTCGCTGTTGAGCGGCGGGACCTTCCAGTTGACCTTCACGCCGTTGATCGTCGTGGGGGCGACTCCACCGACACCGCCTTGACCATGGCAGTTGGCGCACTGCAGCGAGACCGCGGCGTTGTAGGCGGGGCTCGCCGAGTTCGCGAACAACGTTGCGCCGCGGGCGACCGCGTTCTTGTCGAAGTAGTGGGCCGACTGGTGCTGACGGGTGGGCTCGCGCAGCCAGTAGATGGGGAGGGCGAGCGCGAAGATGACGGCGAAGATCAGCGCCCAACCCTGCACCCGCTCGAGCCGACGGCTCTCGAGGTCTTCGTCTTCGAGGAACGGCGTGAGGTTCGCCGGGGTCTTGTCGTCTTTGTGGGCGCGCTTGGGCGACAGCACCGAGCGCATGACGTAGGCGATCAACGCGCCGAACGCGGCGAAGTTGATCCAGATCAGCCAGTGGCGAAGATCGTTCTTCCAGATGGCGGCGATCACGGACGGTTGCCTCGATGTGGCTCGATTGCGGTCAGGGAGATTGCGTCGCGAGCGACGACGGCGGGCCCGGCTACACGCACAGCGGGCCTTCCGCGTTCTGGTTGGTCGTGTTGGTGCCGATCGGCGGCCCGAGGAAGATGTTCCCGGTGTCGACGATGATGCTCGTGTCGCTGCTCTGCGTTGCGTAGAACCGGTCGAGTCCGCGCGGCGCGGGACCGGCCTTCTTCTCGCCGACCCGGCTGTACTTCGATCCGTGACACGGGCATTCGAACCACTGTGACGTCGGGCAGAACGGTACGCGACAACCCAGGTGCACGCACCGCTGGTACAGCGCCACGATCCCGAGCTCCGACATGTCCTTGTAGATCGCGGGCTTGTAGATCTTCTTCGCCGCCGCGAGGTCGGTTGCGTTGCTCTTCGGGTACCGCACGACATACGTCCGGGCCTGCGCCGCGTAGAACGGCTTCTGTTGCGCGTCGATGGCCGCGAGGATGTCGGCGAGCTTGCCGATGTTGACCGTGCCGCCGAACCCGCCGAGGCCCTGGAGCGGCCAGAGGAAGCCGAGCATGGCGGCACCGAATCCCGAGAGGCTGAAGCCGATGGCGATGAGGATGCCCCGGTTCAGGAACTGACGGCGGTTGACGCCGATCTCCTCCTCGTCGACCGGCTCGTACTCGACGACCTCGCCGCCGCGCCGACGGATGAGGCCGCCGAACGCGGACGTGCGGGTCTCGTCGGAGCGTTCGCGTCCCGCCGCCTCGAGCTCGGTCGACGACGCGGTCGTCACCTCCGTGGAGGCCGATGCCGACGCGGCGTCGCGCTTGCGGGTCTCGCGCGACAACCCACCCGTCGAAGCGGCGCGGGCGCGGCCCGCGAACATCACCACCGAGACGGCGGCGAGCGACAGGACCAAGATGATGATGATCGGGACGAGCACCAGTGCGCTCCTACAACTCGAAGAAGATGCCCTTGTTCCAGGGGAAGACGAAGTTGAAGCCCTCGCCCCGGAAGAACGAACCGATGATCACGAGCGTCGCCCACATCATCAAGAAGAACGTGAGCATGATGATCGCGAACTTGCGATCGGTGGGTTTGTTCGACGGGTTCTTGTCGACGTACGGCGTGATCGCGAGCACCCCGAGCGCGACGCCGGGGATGGTGACACCCGCGACCATGGGGTGAAACATCTTCAGTAGCTCTTGCAGGCCGAGGAAGTACCACGGGGCCTTCGACGGGTTCGGGGTCTGGTTCACGTCGGCGAGTCCGAGCAGCGGCGCCTTCACCAACGCGGAGAAGATCGTGATGAAGGCCGTGAGCGACAGGATCGACGCCAGCTCGATCGCGAGCAGGTGCGGCCAGACGTGCACCTTGTCCTGGGCTTCGGCGCGGGTCTGCTGGATCGAACCCGACTTGACGACGGTCAGCAGTCGCTGGGTGTGACCACCCGGGCCGCTACTCGTCGGCGCGGGCGCGGCCACCGCGGTAGCCGCGGCGGCACGCCCACCGGCGCCGGCCGCCGCGGGTTCGCCGCCGCCACCACCGGCGAGCGCGGCCTTGCGCTTGCGGGACCGTTCGAGCAGGTGCGCGGGGATACCGCCCTTGTCCTCGGTGATCTCGCCGCCGCCGCCATCGCTCGCGTCGGGGGCATCGGGCGCGGCCGCCGCGACGACCTCGGCTTCCTCGGCTGCGGGCGCTTCGGGCGCGGCTGCGCCCTCTTCGCCTTCGACGGGAAGACCGAGCGCCTTACGACGCTCCTGGCTTCGCTTGAGGAGATGTTCGGGTACTTCGGCCATGTGAGTGTTCCTCCCCTCGACCTAGAGGGGTCCGGAGATGCCGCCGTCCTTGCGGACGCGCCAGAAGTGGACAGCCATGAAGATCACGATGACGAACGGCAGCATGAGCACGTGCAATACGTACCATCGCAACAGCGTCTCGCTGCCGATCTCCTTGCTCCCGAGCAGTACGTACTTGACCTGCGGACCGAACACCGGCGTGTAGCCCATCATGTTCGTGCCGACCGTGACCGCCCACAGCGACAGCTGGTCCCAGGGGAGCAGGTAGCCGGTGAACGAGAGCAGCAGGGTGAGCGTCAACAAGATGATGCCGATCACCCAGTTGAACTCCCGCGGCGACTTGTACGCGCCGTGGTAGAAGACGCGCGCCATGTGCAAGAAGACCGAGAGCACCATGAGGTGCGCGGCCCAACGATGCATGTTGCGCACAAGCGAGCCGAACGTCACCGCCGTCTCCAGCGCCTGCACGTTGGCGTACGCCTCGGTGACGGTCGGCCGGTAGAAGAACATCAAGAAGATGCCCGTGACGGTCAACAAGATGAACAAGAAGAACGACAGACCGCCCAGGCACAGCGTGTACGAGACCTTCACCGCGTGCCGCTTCACCTTCACCGGGTGAAGGTGGTACAGCACGTTGTTCATGATCACGTAGGAGCGGTTGCGAGGGCTGTCGGTGTAGCCCTTGCGGTAGATCGAGCCGGGCCGGAAGATCGAATTCCAAGCCTGCGAGCCGCGCGTCTTGTCGCCGACTTCGGCGAGCCGCTCCGCCATCTTGGGTCGATGACCGTTGCCGTTGGTTGTGGCCACGAACGCTTCTCCTCTTACCCGCTGTCAGAAGCGGACGCCGTAGGCGTAGCCGTGTCGGTTGGTTCGGTCGTTGGGGTCGCCGTCGCGCCATTGGTCGGTGACCTTGCCCAAGACGATGACGCCGGTGGGGCAACGGTCGACGCAGAGTGCGCAGCGGGTGCAGACGTCTTCGTCGACGACGAAGAAGACGTGGTCTTTGGGGTCGTCGCCGGGTTGGTCGGCGTTGACGGCTTCGTCGATGGCGGTCGTGGAGAGCATGTGGATGCACTTCCACGGGCAGATGTCGACGCAGCCTTCGCAGAGGATGCATTCGGCTTGGTCGATGTGGAGGAATTGCTTGGGCTTGACGGCTTGGGTGAGCCATTTGGGGTCGACTTCTTGCAGCACGTACGAAGTCGAGAACTCCGGCATCGGCGGGTTCGCATCGTTCCTGGCCATATCTATGCGCTCTCTCGCTGCGGGCCGGGATACCCGGCCCGCGGACGCTCGATCGCCGGCGAGTTCGCGTCGGCCGCGCCGGTGGTCGCCGCGGCACGCGGCCGCGTCCTCGCTTCGGCTGCGCACACCGCGACATCAAAGCGCGCCCGTGAGTCGATCGCCGAAATCATCACGACTCCGTCGTCGTGACGGGACGGTTGTAGGCGGACGTGCGCTTGGCGCGGCGGAACCGCGAGAAGGGGCTGCCGCCGGTGATCGGTCCGGCGGCCGCGAGGTCTTCGCCCTCCGCGACCGGCTCGGCGACCTTGCGCTTTTGCCACGCGGAGAAGAAGTAGATGTTCAAGCCGAGCACCACGACGTAGATGACCGCGGCGATCGAGTCGGAAGCCTTGTCCCGCGTGATGTCGAAATGGAGGATGTGGTTCTTGTGCATCAAGAACGACGAGCTGTCGAAGTTCAGGTACGAGTTGGCGAACGTCAGCCACTCGTGCGGGATCACGCCGTAGCCGAGGGCGAACATGAACCAGACGAACAGCGCGCCGAGCACGGTCTGCGCCCAGGTCGCGGGCTCGCTGGTCTTCTTCGGCGTGCGGATGATGATCGCGGCCCCGACCAAACCAATCGTGAACAACACGATGGCGTAGAGCAGCCGCGCGGCTTTGCGCAGCCACGGCAGGTGCAATCCAAAGACTGTTCGCGGCAGCAGGTTCGGAATGTGCACCGCAAGGAGGTGCCACACGTGGATGTCGCGCATGCTCCCCGGCGCTCCTTTTCACGTCGGCCGTGTCGCTCTTGCTACCACGCTAGAGGCGGGTGCGGCACATTGTGCATCAAGCTCGGGTCTTCGTGCGTCAGCCTCGGTCACGCTTCGTTTCCGGCCCGCTGATCATGTGATCATGTGCTCGTGAACGCGCGCGTGGACAACGACTTCGATGTGCTGGTCGTGGGCGCGGGACCGGCCGGCGCGGCGGCGGCGTATTGGCTCGCGTCGCGTGGTCATCGGGTCCTGGCGCTCGAAAAGAAACGCTTTCCACGCGAGAAGACCTGCGGCGACGGCCTGACCCCGCGCGGTTCGCCAGTTGCACGACATGGGCCTCGCCGAACGTCTGGCCGACTTCCAACGCTTCGACGGTCTCCGGTCGATCGCGCACGGCGTCACCCTCGAGCTCGCGTGGCCCGATCATCCCGACTTCCCCTCGTACGGATACGTCGTGCGCCGCCGCGAGCTCGACGAGATGGTCGCCGAGCAGGCGGTCAAGGCCGGCGCCACGATCCGCCAGGGCACCGAGGCGCTCGAGCCCGTCGTCGACGGCGGCCTCCTCGCCGGCGCCGTCGTGCGTGACAAGGAGTCCGGTGAGGTGGCCGAGGTCCGGGCTCGCTATGTCGTCGTCGCCGACGGGGCGAATTCCCGCTTCGGCCGGGCACTCGGAACCGCCCGCAACCGTTCGTTCCCCCTGGGTATGGCGATTCGCGGCTATTTCACCAGCCCGCTGCACGACGAGCCCTGGATCGAGAGCCACCTCGACATCCGCGACCGCGATGGGAACCATTTGCCCGGATATGGGTGGATCTTTCCGGTTGGTGACGGCACGGTCAACGTCGGGGTCGGTCTCCTCTCCACCTTCCAGGGGTGGAAGAACGTCAATACGTCCCACCTGATGGACGCGTTTTGCGAGACCGCTCCCGAGCGCTGGGGCCTCTCGCCCGAGACCGCGACCGGTGCACCCACCGGCGGCCGCCTCCCGACCGGTGGATCGGTGACACCCAGGGTCGGCCCGACCTTCGTCGTCGCCGGCGACGCGGCCGGGTTCGTGAACCCGTTCAACGGCGAGGGCATCTCGGTGGCGTACGAGACCGGCCGGCTCGCGGCCGACGCCGTCGACTTGGCCCTCACCTCGGGCGACGGGTTGGCGCTGCAGACCTACGACTCCCGCTTGGAACAGGTGTACGGCCTCTACTTCAAGGTGGCGCGGGTGTTCGTCCGGGCCATCGGGAACCCCGCCGTGATGCGGGAGATGACGCGGGTCGGCATGCAGAGCCACACCCTCATGGAATGGGTCCTGCGCATCATGGCCAACCTGCTTGCGACCCGAAGAGATCGGCCCGGCCGAGGCTGCGTACCGCGCGGTCGCGGCTTTGGTGCGGATCGCCCCCGAGCCGTGAGCACCCTCGTCGTCGCCCACCGCACCTGCCCGCTCGACGCCCGGGAGAACTCACTCGACGGCATCTCGACGGGGGCACGCCTGGGCGCCGACGTCGTGGAGGTCGACGCGCGCCGCAGTCGCGACGGCACCGTCGTCCTCCTCCACGACCCGCTGCTTCTCAGGGTGCAGCACCGGCCACTCTCCGTGAAGTGGTTACGCGACGCGCAGCTCGCTCGGCTCCGGGTCCCCACGCTCGCGGACGCGCTCGAGGTCGCGGGCGAGGTCGGGGTACGCCTCGCAATCGACACCAAGGACGCGGGCGCGGCCGGTGCCGTGCTCGAGACGGTCCGGGCCATCGGCGCGACCGACCGGGTGCTGCTGTGGTCGCAGCACATGCCGACCGTGCGCAGCTACGTCCGGGCGCTGCCCGACGCGCAGGTCGCGCTCTTGCGGGACACCTTCGAGCCGGCCGCCCACGACCGGCTCCTCGCCGATGCGGCCGCGATCGGCGCCCGCGCCGTGTCGGCGCACCAGGACGCGGTCACCCCCGCCTTCGTCGCCGCTGCGCGCGATCGCGATCTCGCGGTGTTTTGTTGGTACCAGAACCTCGAGTTCCAACAGGCCCGCCTGGCCGATCTGGCCGCCGCCGGGCTCGAAGGGGTCGTCACCGATTGGCCCGCTGATGCACGTGGACGGCTGGCGCCCGAGGGGTAACCTTCGAGCATGTGCGCGCAGTGTGTGAGCAAGGCTGATGTCGTCATCGGAAGCGTCGGGTTCGCGGCGTTCTTGTTCAAGGGCCCGTGCGAGGACGCGCTGGTCGCGATGGGGCTCATCCCCGAGCCGCATCCGCTCGCGGTCGGCATGCGCACGGTGAACTTCCTCCGCGACCTCGATCTCGACCCGGCGCCGATTCTCGGTGACGACGTCGTCGAGGCGGTCGACACCGTGCTCGCCTTCCCCCGTCAGGTGGTCTTCCGGCGGACGTTCCGCCAGGCGATCTCCTTGGTGCTGCCGCTGTCCATGCGCTCCCAGAGGGCATTCGCCACGAAGTAGACGGCGCCGAGCAGGATCAGCGCCATCGGGAGCACCACCCACGGCGTGACCTGCGGCAATGTCACGTGCTGGACCCACCAGGGTCCCGTCCACGACAGGTCCCACGGGTAGCCGTTGTGCCGGACCCCGTTGATGACGGGCCGGGCGACGAGGTGCGCCCACGTGGTCCAGGCGATCATCCGGCACACGCCGTAGAAGAACACCCCACGGTACAGCGCGAGGAGGCCGCGCTCGTCGAGCCACTGGCCCAGCCACGACCAGACGTGGGGGTCGGCGGGCACGACCTTGGTCCGCCAGAACTCTCGGGTCAGCACCTTCCACGACCCGAGCACGACGAAGAACCAGAACAGATCCATCACGAAGCCGAAGCTGCTGAAGTACGCGGCGGCGTCGAGATACTTGCCTCCCTTGACCGTCGCGGCGTACGCCCAGGTGTGCAGGCTCCAGTTCAGCGTCGAGAACGGGAACAGCAACATGGTCCCGATGCTGTCGTTCACGTCGGTGAGCACGTGCGCGGCGAAGCCGAGGAGGAAGCCGATCGTCCACGCCCGGTTGTGCTTCCAGGCCCAGATCCCGAAGCACACCAACGCCCCGAAGAAGAGCGTGTGGCTGAAACCCATGCCGACCCAACCCCGGTGCCACTGGTAGGGCTTCGACGCGCCGTAGTGGACGCCGTTGTAGTTGAACCCGTAGACCCAGAACTTTGCGAGGAAGTCGGGCGTGAAGTCGCCGAAGAAGATCGCGAACCAGCTGATCTGGCCGATCATCTTCTTCGGGAGGTGCGCTTCGACGGCGTAGACCTCGAAATTGGTGGGCTGCCCAGCTCACCGGCTCACTCCGATGCCTCGAAGGGGCCCCGCCGGGGCTTGACGGGTTGGCGTCGCACCAGGCGCACGAGTGCCGGCAGACCCCAGACCCAGGCGACGAGCCAGAACGGTCCCACGATCCAGTCGAGCAACCATTTGTTGTAGATCGACAACCAGATGTAGGAGATCGCGGCGGACGCGTACAAGAGGAACTCGACGTGCTTCGAGGGCACCCAGGGATTCGAAGGCGTCCCCGACGGCGGCGCGGGACGCGACGACTCGCTCATCGCGGGCGCACGCTAGTGCACACGCTTCGCGCCTCCGGGTGGGCCGTCGGGTAGCGTCGGAAGTGATGGCCGACTACCTCCCGATCCTCGTGATGGCCGGGCTCGTCGTCGCGTTCGTGCTGTTCTCGTTCATCGCGTCGCAGTTGCTGGCACCGCAACGCCCGAACTCTGCGAAGCAGGCTCCGTACGAGTGCGGCATCGTGCCCGAGAACGAGCCCGCGGAGCGCTTTCCGGTCAAGTTCTATCTCGTCGCGATGAGCTTCATCGTGCTCGACGTCGAGATCGTCTTCCTCTATCCGTTCGCGGTCGTCTTCCGCGGCCTGGGCGCGTTCGGCTTGTTCGCGATGGCCGCGTTCGTGCTGACGCTGCTGGTCCCGTTCGCGTACCTCCTCTCCGTCGGCGCGCTCGAGTGGGGCCCGGTCAAAGACGTGTTGCAACGCACGCCCGGTCCGTTGCTGCGTACCGGCGTGGCCACCTACGACCCGAAGTCGCGGAACCGGCGAACATGCCGAGGAGGCGGCCTGATGGGTCTCGATCAGGTACCGCACAACTTCGCGACGGCGCGCCTCGAAGACGTCGTGCGTTGGGGTCGGCGCAACTCCGTGTTCCCGGCCACGTTCGGGCTCGCGTGTTGCGCGATCGAGATGATGGCCACCGGCGCGGCGCACTACGACCTCGCGCGTTTCGGCATGGAGGTCTTTCGCGCCAGCCCGCGCCAGGCCGACCTCATGATCGTCGCCGGGCGCGTGTCGCAGAAGATGGCGCCGGTGCTGCGGCAGGTCTACGACCAGATGGTCGAGCCGAAGTGGGTTATCTCGATGGGGGTGTGTGCAAGTAGCGGGGGCATGTTCAACAACTACGCGATCGTTCAGGGCGTCGATCAGATCGTTCCGGTCGATGTGTACGTGCCGGGGTGCCCACCCGGGCCCGAAACCTTGATGCACGGCATCCTGACGTTGCACGAGCAGATTCGCACCGGTGAACTGTTGCGCCGGCGCGAGGCCTCGCCGACCGGTGGCGCGGCGATCGACCTCGGTCGCGAGCCTGCCGGGCTCTCGACCTCTTCTTCCTGACACGACTCGAGCAAGGCGACGGGAATGGCGGACGACACGGCTCGTGAAGAAGATCACGAGCCCGGAGCGGAACACGACGGGGCGGGAGCGACCGCGCCCGTCCCCGACGATGTCGCGGCGGCGATCGTCGAGCGCTTCGCGGGTTCGGTGTTCGTGTCGAGCCACGGCCAGCCCGTCGTCTACGTCGACCGGCTCGTGGTCGCCGACGTCGCACTCATGTTGCGCGACGAGGAGCAGTTCACGATGTTGGTCGACACCGCGGTCGTCGACCACCTGCTCGACGGATCGCGGTGAGCGTCGCGGGCGTCGCGCCCGAACGGTTCGAGGTCGTCGTCAACTTCTTGTCGCACGCGCGCAACCGCCGGATCCGCGTCATTTGCGAAGTGCCGCAGGACGATCCGACCATTCCCTCGCTCACGCCGGTGTATCCGGGTGCGAACTTCCCCGAGCGCGAGTCGTACGACCTGTTCGGCATCACCTTCGAAGGACATCCCGACCTGACGCGCATCCTCATGCCCGACGACTGGCACGGTCACCCGCTGCGCAAGGACCAACCTGCCGCGCGTGTCCCCGTGACCTTCAAGGGAGACCCGAGCCCGCGATGAGCGACACGACCGACGCCTGGGGCGATGCCTGGGAGAGAGAAGAGGCGCGCCTCGAGCGTCAGACCGACGAGGGCGCGCAGCAGCTGCGGCCGAGGACGCGCGAGATGGTGATCGCGGGCGGCGGGATGTGGCCGCAGGACGATCTCGGCGACACGATGATCATCAACATGGGCCCGCAGCACCCGTCGACGCACGGTGTGCTGCGCCTCATGATGGAGCTCGACGGCGAGGACGTGCTGCAGATCAAGCCCGTCATCGGCTACCTCCATACCGGGATGGAGAAGACGGGCGAGGAGCTCACGTACGTGCAGGGCACCACCAACGTGACCCGCATGGACTACGCGTCGAACTTCGCCAACGAGCTCGTGTACTCCATGGCGGTCGAGCGGTTGCTCGACGTCGAGGTCCCCGAGCGCGCGGTGTGGATACGCATGATGATGTGCGAGTTGTCGCGCATCGCGTCGCACCTGCTCTTCCAGGCCACGAACGGCATGGACATGGGCGCGGTCTCGATGCTGCTCTACGGCTGGCGCGAGCGCGAGGAGGTGCTGCGCGTCTTCGAGCTCATCACCGGGCTGCGCATGAACTGCAACTACATCCGCCCCGGCGGAGTCGCGGCCGACCTGCCCGACGGCTGGCAGCAGCGCGTGCTCGACGTGCTCGACCTCGTGGTCGCGGGCGTGGCCGACTACGACGATTTGCTCTCGCAGAACCCGATCTGGTTGGAACGCACCGTTGGTCTCGGCGTGATCACCACGGAGCAGTGCCTGGCCCTCAGCATCACCGGACCGATCCTGCGATCGACCGGTTTCGCGTGGGACCTGCGCAAGGCGCAGCCGTACCTCGCCTACGACCAGGTCGAGTTCGACACGATCTACACGACCAACGGCGACGTCTACGACCGGTTCCGCATCCGGCTCTACGAGATCCTCGAGTCGGCGAAGATCGTGCGCCAGTGCGTGGAGCGCATGCCCGCCGGCGACTATCGCGTGCAGGACAAGAAGCTCACGCCGCCGCCGCGAGCGCGCATCGACGAGTCGATGGAAGCGCTCATCCACCACTTCAAGCTGTTCACCGAGGGCTTCAAGGTGCCCGCGGGCGAGACCTACGTGTCGTTGGAGTCGCCGCGCGGCGAGATCGGTTGCTACATGGTGAGCGACGGTTCGGCCAAGCCCGTGCGCATGCACATCCGCGGGCCGTCGTTCTACAACCTGCAGGCGATCGACCCCATGGGTTCCGACTGCCTGGTCGCCGACGCGGTCGCGATCGTGTCCAGCGTCGATCCGATTCTGGGCGAGGTCGACCGATGAGCTTCTTCGACGAGAGCCACCTTGCCCGGGCGAAAGAGGTCCTGGCCCGCTACCCGCAGGCGAAATCGGCGATCCTGCCGCTCGCGCACCTTGCGCAGGACCAGAACGGTTGGCTGTCTCCCGAGGCGATGGAGCAGATCGCGGAGCTGACGGCGACCACCGCGGCCGACGTCCTCGGAACGTGCTCGTTCTACACGATGTTCAAACGGCGGCCCTGCGGGAAGCTGCTCGTGTCGGTGTGCACGAATGTCACGTGCCTCGTCACCGGCGGTCCCGAAGTGCTCGACCATCTCGAGGCGCGTTACGCGGGCGAACCCGACATCACGGTCGAAGAGGTCGAGTGCCTCGCGGCGTGCGGCGGTGCTCCCGCGCTGCAGGTGAACTACGAGTTCCACGAGAAGGTCTCGCCGGGCTCGGCGGAAGAGATCGTCGAGGCCTACAAGTCGGGCGCCGCGCCGGGCCCGCACGATCTCGGGAGCTCCCGTTGGCTGACGCACCCGTCGTACCCGAAGTGAGCGAAACGCGGATCGTCACCAAGCGGTTGCGTGATCGGCCCGACGACTCGTGGACGTTCGACGCCGCGGTGGCGTCGGGCGCGTACGAGGTATTGCGTGCGGTGCTCGCCAAGGGCGACGCGGCCGACGTCCAAGAACAGGTGAAGCTCTCCGGCCTGCGAGGCCGGGGCGGAGCGGGCTTCCCGACCGCGCAGAAGTGGTCGTTCCTGCCGCCCGACTCGTTCCCGCGCTACCTCGTCGTGAACGCCGACGAGGGCGAACCGTCGACGTTCAAGGATCGAATGCTCATCGAGCACGATCCGCACCAGCTCGTCGAGGGCATCACGATCGCCTCGTACTCGGTGCAGTGCAACGTCGCGTACGTCTATCTCCGGGGCGAGTTCGCACTGGGTTACGAACGCCTGACCAAGGCCATCGAAGACGCGCGCGCCAAGGGATTCCTCGGCAAGAACATCCTGGGCTCCGGATTCGACTGCGACATCGTCGTGCACCGCGGTGCGGGTGCGTACATCTGCGGCGAGGAGACCGCGCTGCTCGAGTCGCTCGAGGGCGAGCGGGGCATGCCGCGGATCCGGCCGCCGTTCCCCGCGATCGCGGGCCTGTACGCGAAGCCGACCGTCGTGAACAACGTCGAGACGCTGTCGACGGTGCCGCACATCATGCGCATGGGCGGCGAGGCATACGGCAAGCTCGGCGTCAACCGTTCGACCGGTACGCGCATCTTCTCGGTGTCGGGTCACGTGAACAGGCCGGGCAACTACGAAGTCGAGCTCGGCCTGACGTTCCGCGATCTCCTGTACGGCCTCGCGGGCGGCGTCCGCGAGAACCGCAAGATCAAGTTCTTCATCCCGGGCGGCGCGTCGTCGCAGTGGCTGACCGGTAGCGACGAGCATCTCGACGCGCCGCTCGATATGGACTTCGTGCAACAGACCTATGGCGTCATGCTCGGCTCCGGCGCGGTCATGGTGTTCGACGAGACCGTCGATCCGCTGCTCGTGGCGTGGCGTCTCGCCAAGTTCTTCGCGCACGAATCGTGCGGGAAGTGCACGCCGTGCCGCGAGGGCACCGGCTGGATCGAGAAGGTGCTCTACCGGATGTCGCACGGTCAGGGTCGGCCGGAAGACCTCGACCTGCTCGTCTCGGTCGGCGGCAGCATCTCGCCGGGTGTGGCGAACACGCCGTTCGTGCAGACCACGATCTGTCCGCTCGGCCCGTCGTCGGTCAGCTGCATCGCGAGTGTGAACAAGTTCTTCCGTGACGAGGTGCTCGAGCGCCTGCGCAACGATGCCGGAGTGCACGCGTGACGACCACCGAACCGAACGCACCGCAGATGAAGAAGACGACCGCGACCGTCACCGTCGACGGCGTCACGTTCGAAGCGGAGCCGGGCGAGCTCTTGATCAAGGCCGCGCAGGAGCACGGCGTCTACATCCCGCGGTTCTGTTGGCACGAACGCATGAAGCCGGTCGGCATGTGCCGGATGTGCCTCGTCGAGATCGAGGGCGGCCGCGGCTATCCGCCGGCCTGCACGACGCCCGTCACCGACGGCATGGTCGTGCACTCGCAGAACGACACGGTGAAGCAGATCCAAGACGGAGTCCTCGAGCTCCTGCTCGTCAACCACCCGCTCGACTGCCCGGTATGCGACCGGGGCGGCGAGTGCCCGCTGCAGGACCAGACGCTCGCCTTCGGACCCGGTGAGTCGCGGTTCGTCGAGGAGAAGCGCCACTTCCCCAAGCCGATCTCGCTGAGCGAGCTCGTGTTGCTCGACCGCGAGCGATGTATCCAGTGCGCGCGGTGCATCCGCTTCGCCGACGAGGTTGCCGGCGACACGCTCATCGACTTCATCGACCGCGGCGATCGCATGCAGGTCCTGAACTTCGAAGAGCAGCCGTTCGACTCGTACTTCTCGGGCAACACCGTGCAGATCTGCCCGGTCGGTGCGCTCACCGCGAGCCAGTATCGCTTCCGGGCCCGGCCCTGGGACCTCGCGACCGTCGAGACGTCGTGCACCACGTGCTCGGTGCAGTGCCGCGGCGCGGTGCAGTCGTCGTCGAACCGTCTCGTGCGCCTGCTCGGCGTCGACTCGGAGCCCGTGAACCACGGCTGGCTGTGCGACAAGGGCCGTTACGGCCTCGAGTGGGTGCACTCGGAGCGCCGTTTGCTCGAGCCTCAGGTCCGCGAGGGCACCGCCCGCAAAGTGGTCTCGTGGCCCGACGCGCTCGACCGCGCCGCCGACGCGATCGCGAAAGCGAAGGATCTCCACGGTGCCGGCGCGATCGCGGTGCTGGGCGGCGCGCGGGGAACGAACGAGGACGCGTACGCGTGGTCGCTGCTCGCCAAGGGCGTGATCGGCACCGACAACGTCGACGCGCAGATCGGCGACGGCCTTCCCGCGGAGTTCGTTGTCGGTATGGCGCGGGCCGAGATCGCCGACCTCGATCGCGCGAGCGCGATCGTCGTGCTCGATCAGGACCTTCGCGATTCGGTGCCGGTGCTGTTCTTGCGGCTGCGCCGGGCCGTGGTGGACCTCGGCGTGCCGCTCGTCGACCTCGCGCCCGTCGCGCACCCACTCTCGGCGCATGCGGCCGTCGTCGCCCGCACCGTGCCGGGCGAATCGATCGCCACGACCGTGAACGGCGAGATCACGCGGGTGCGCGAGGGTCGCACGGGCCCGGTGGTCGTCATCGTCGGTCGAGGAAACGTCGCCGCATCGGCCGCTTCGGTGGTCGGGACCGCGGCCGAGCTCGCCCAGGTGCACGACGTCCGCTTCTTGTCGGCACTGCGGCGAGGCAACGTGCACGGCGCCCTCGACGGCGGGCTCACGCCCGGGTTCTTGCCCGGGCGGGTCACGCTCGACGCGGGCCGCGAGTGGTTCACGGATCGTTGGGGCGCCGTGCCGGCCGAGCGCGGGCTCGACGCGGAGGGCATCCTGCGCGCCGCGGCCGACGGCAAGATCCGTGTCCTTGTTCTGCTCGGCGCCGACCCGGTCAGCGATTTCCCCGACGCGGCACTCGCGCGCCGCGCCCTCGACGCGGTCGACACGATCATCGTCGTCGACGGTTTCGACTCCGACTCGACGACCCGGGCCGACGTGTTCTTGCCCGCGACCCTCTGGGGTGAAAAGGCCGGCACCGTCACGAACCTCGAAGGGCGCGTGCAACGCGTCGGGCGCAAGGTCGCGCCCGAGGGTACGGCGATGGACGACTGGCGGATCGCGACAGAGTTGGCGGCGCGCCTCGGCCACGACCTCGACCTGGAATCGGCCGACGAGGTGACCGACGAGATCGCACGCGTGGCGCCCGCATTCGCGGGTGTGTCGTCGGAGCTGGTCGCACGCGCCCGCGACGGTGTGGTGGTCCCGATGGCCGCGCACGCCGACGAGATCGTCCTGCGCGCCCGAGACCTGTCGATCATGGCCGACGACGGCTCCGGAACGTCCTGGGACCCAATCAAGGTGGAAGGCGTCGACCCGTCCGAGGCCGAGGCCGAGGCCGAGGGCACGGCGGCGGAGGCCGGCGCTTCCGGCGTCACCGGCTCGACCGAAGCGGCCGCCACGACCGCCGCGACCGCGTCGGTCGACGTCCCCGAGCTGTACACGTGGGATCGTCTCGCCACGCACCCCGAAGCACCGGCGCGCGACGCGTACGCTCTGCGCCTCGTGGTGGGTCGCTCGCTGTACGACGATGGACGCCTGGTCTCGGAGACGCCGCTCCTGCAGCGCCTCGTCCCCGAGCCCAGACTGCGCGTGAGCCCGAGCGACCTGGCGCGCATCGGCGTCGATTCCGGTGGCCAGGTGAAGGTGACGTCGACGCGCGGCTCCCAGGTCGTGGCCGTGCGTTCCGACGCGGGGATCCCGGCCGGGATCGCGTGCATGGACTTCTCGGCCGACGCCCTCGGCGCCGCGCTCCTCGTCGATGCCTCGTTGCCGGTGGTCGACCTGCGCGTGGAGAGCCTGCGATGAAGGAACTGCTCGCACTCGACCCGTTGCTGTCGGGATCCGTCTCGTGGTCGGTCTTCGCGGTCGTCATCATCAAGGTCGTCGTCGCGTTCGTGATCCTGCTCGTCTCGGTGATGCTCTACATCTGGGCGATGCGCAAGGTCATCGCCGACATGCAGAATCGCATCGGACCGAACCGGGCCGGACCGTACGGAGTGCTGCAGACCCTCGCCGACGGCATCAAGCTGTTCTTCAAGGAGCAGTCGATCCCGGACTCGGCCGACCGGCCCGTCTTCCGCCTCGCGCCCTACCTCTCGATCATGCCGGCGTTCTTGATGTTCTGCGTCGTCCCGATCGGCGGGACGGTCTCGATCCTCGGGCACCAGACCTACTTGCAGGTGGTCGACATGCCGATGGGTGCGCTGTTCATCCTCGCCATGTCGGGGCTCGGCGTCTACGGCGTGATGCTCGCGGGTTGGTCGTCGGGCTCCAAGTACCCGCTGCTCGGCTCCGTGCGGGCGTCGGCGCAGCTGCTCTCGTACGAAGCCGCGTTCGGCCTCGCCGTGCTGGGCGTGTTGATCCAGGCGGGCACGCTCTCGACGCACGACATCTTCGTGCAGCAACACTGGACGAACGCGTGGTCGTTCGCGACGCACTGGTTCTGGCTCAAGACCTTCGTGGCGTTCGTGATCTTCCTCATCGCCGCCACGGCCGAGACGAACCATCCGCCGTTCGACCTCGTCGAGGCCGAACAGGAGCTCGTCGGCGGCTTCAACACCGAGTACACCGGCATCCGGTTCGCGATCTTCTTCCTCGCCGAGTTCATGAACGTCATCACGATGTCGGCCATCGCGGTCACGTTGTTCCTCGGCGGGCCGTCCGGGCCGAGCCTCGGCTTCCTCGGTGACGCGAACATCGTGAACGTGTGGTTCATGCCCATGTTGTGGTTCCTCGTGAAGGTGCTCGCGCTGCTCTTCGCGACGGTGTGGGTCCGGGCGTCGTTGCCCCGGATGCGGTACGACCGCCTGATGTCGCTCGGCTGGAAGTGGCTCATCGAGATCGCGATCCTCTGGGTGCTGATCACGGCCACGGTGCAGGTCGCGACGGTGGAGCACTGGGACCGGATCACGGCCGCGTTGGTGGCCGTCATCGTCGCGGTGGCGGCGTACGGCGTGCTCTACGCGTCGATGCCCAAGGCGAGCGAGAAGATCGAGGAGTTCCGCTGATGGGGCGTTTCTCCGGATTCCTCGTGACCTTGCGCCAGATGGGCAAGCCGCGCCTCACCACCGAGTACCCGAAGGTGAAGCACGACAAGCCCGAACGCCTGCACGGTCGTCACGTCCTCAACCGCTACGAGGACGGCATGGAGAAGTGCATCGGCTGCGAGCTCTCCGCGGGCGTGTGCCCGGCGCGCTGCATCTACGTGCGCGGCGCCGACAACCCGATCGACGATCCGGTCTCGCCCGGCGAGCGCTACGGCTTCGTCTACGAGATCAACTACCTCCGGTGCATCCACTGCGATCTCTGCGTGGAGGCCTGCCCCACCGAGGCCATCACCGAGACGAAGCTGTTCGAGTTCTCCTTCACGAACCGCAGCGACGCGATCTACACGAAAGAGCAACTCCTCGTCGACGACGAAGGCCGTGCCCGGCGCATGCCGTGGGAGCTGTGGCTCGGAGGCGAGGACGACCACACGAGCGCGTGGATGCGGTCGACGTCGCCCTCGGGTTCGAGCGTGTACGAAGGCCGGGTCAACTGGTCGGGAGAGCTGGGCTTCGGCGTGCGCCCACCGGAGAACGGTCAGCGCCCTGCGGTCGTGCCGGCCGGCGAAAAGGAGCTCGACGTCTAGTGGACGCCGTCGTCTTCTTCGTCTGTGCCGCCGCGGTCATCGTCGGCGCGCTCGGTGTCATCACGGGCCGTAACCCGGTGCACTCCGCGTTGTTCTTGCTGTTGACGCTGGTCAGCATCGCGGTGCTCTACCTCCAGCAGAACGCGGCGTTGGTCGCCGCGATCCAGATCGTCGTCTACGCGAGCGCGATCGTCGTGCTGTTCTTGTTCGTGATCACGCTGCTCGGCGTCGACAGGTACGAACCGCTCGACGACGCGCACCCGGTGCAGCGGGTCGCGGCGATCGTCCTCGGTTTCCTCGTGCTGGTGGGGATCCTCGTGCTCGTGCACGGCAATCGCTGGGTGACGGGCGCCCACTCCACCCGTGGCCCGCTCGACACCGCGCAGTCTGGGAACGTCGAGACGCTCGCGAAGAGCCTCTTCACCGATTTCGTCTGGGCGTTCGAGATCACGGCAGTGCTGTTGGTGATCGCGGTCGTCGGCAGCGTGGTCCTGGCCCGCCGCAGCGGGCATCGTCCGACCGAGCGCGATCCCGAGCTCGGCGAATCGCAGAGGACGTCGGTGTGAGCGCTCTGGCGTATCCCGATCACATCACGGCGACCTACTACCTCGTCCTGGCCGCGATCCTCTTCACCCTCGGCGCGGTCGGGCTCCTGGTGCGCAAGAACACGCTCGTCATGTTCATGTGCATCGAGTTGATGCTCAACGCCGCGAACCTCACGTTCGTGTCGTTCGCCAAGGCACTGAACGACATCAGCGGCCAGGTGATCGTGTTCTTCACCCTGGTCGTCGCCGCGGCCGAGGTGGCGGTTGGTCTCGCGATCATCATCGCCATCTTCCGCCGCCGGCAGTCCGTCAACGCCGACGACGTCGATCTGTTGAAGGGCTGACCGACCATGGACGCTCGGAACCTTCTCGATCTCGCGTGGCTGATCCCCGCCTTCCCGGCGGTGGGCGCGGTGGTCCTGTTGTTGGTCGGGAAGCGGATCGGCGAACCGAAGGCCGGTTGGCTCGCAACCGCGATGATCGGGCTGTCGTTCGTCGCGTCGGTGATCGCGTTCTTCGCGCTGCGCTCGCTGAGCCCCGACGCCCGTTCGAACGTTTCGCAGGGATTCACGTGGATACAGGTGGGCACGTTCCGCGTCGACTTCCGTTTCCTCGTCGACCCGCTGTCGTCGGCGATGACGCTGTTCGTCACCGGCGTCGGAACGCTGATCCACCTCTACTCCATCGGCTACATGCACGGCGACGAGCGCTTCTCCCGCTTCTTCGCGTACCTGAACCTGTTCGCGACGTCGATGCTCGTCCTCGTCCTCGGTTCCAGCTTCCTCATGACGTTCATGGGCTGGGAGGGCGTGGGGCTCTGCTCCTACCTGCTCATCTCGTTCTGGTTCGAGCGCAACTCGGCCACGGTCGCGGGCAAGAAGGCGTTCGTCACGAACCGGGTCGGCGACTTCGGGTTCATGCTCGCGATGTTCCTCATCTTCCAGCGATTGGGAACGCTCAACTACTCGGCCCTCGGATCGACGGCTCACGTCCCCGCCGCGATCGCCGGGCTCCCGCAGTCGTCGATCTCGGCGATCGCGCTGCTGCTCTTCGTCGGGGCCATGGGCAAGAGCGCGCAGCTCCCGCTGCACATCTGGCTTCCCGACGCGATGGAAGGTCCCACGCCCGTCTCCGCGTTGATCCACGCCGCGACGATGGTGACCGCCGGTGTGTTCCTGCTCGTGCGCGCGCACGTGTTCTTCGACCTCTCGAATCACGCCGGCGCCGTCGTGGCGTGGGTCGGTGCGATCACCGCGCTCTACGCCGCGAGCGTCGCAGTCGTGCAGAACGACATCAAGCGGGTGCTCGCGTACTCGACGATCAGCCAGCTCGGTTACATGTTCTTGGCCATCGGAGTGGGTGCGTACAGCGCCGCGATCTTCCACATGATCACGCACGCGTTCTTCAAGGCGCTGCTGTTCCTCGGCGCCGGCTCGGTGATCCACGGGATGCACGACGAGCAGGACATGCGCCGGATGGGCGGCCTGCGCAAGTACATGCCGATCACCGCGGGCACGTTCATCGTGGGTTGGCTCGCGATCTCGGGGATCATCCCGTTCGCGGGGTTCTGGTCGAAGGACGAGATCCTCGCCAAGGCCTGGTTCAGCCACAACTACGCGCTGTGGGCCGTTGGCGCGGCCGCGGCGCTGCTGACCGCGTTCTACATGACCCGCCAGGTCTGGTTGGTCTTCTACGGTCCCGAGCGCTTCCGCGACGATGCTGCTCTCACCCACGCCGAAGGCGAGGCCGCGGGCGCGCAGCACCACACGCCGGAGCCGCACGAGTCGCCGTGGACGATGTACGTGCCGCTGGTCGCGCTCGCGCTGCTCGCGGTCGCCGGCGGCTTCATCGACCTCCCGTTCACGAACTCGAAGCTGAACGTCCTCGATCGCTGGCTCGACCTGCCCGAGGCCGCCCGCGCCCCGCACTTCTCGGCCGGGCTGTTGCTGTCGACGGTCGCGCTGCTCGTCGGCGTGGTCGGGATCCTCGCCGGCATCTCGGTGTACCGGAGGGGCTTGCGCGGCGACGGCACCGATCCCAACGGTCGAGCGGCTCGGGGGGTTCGCGGGCGTGTTGCAGAACGCGTGGTACATCGACCTCGGGGTCGCCCGCCTCGTCAGCGGCCCGGTCACCGCGTTCGCCCGCTTCCTCAGTGACGGTGTCGATCGGGCCGGGATCGACGGCGCGGTCAACGGCATCGCCACCGCGGCACGCGGCGGGGGTGGCGGGCTGCGCAAGCTCCAGACCGGGCTCGTCCGCAACTACGCGCTGGGCATCGCGCTCGGCACGGTGCTGTTGTTGTTGTACGTCGCGACGCGGGTGACCTTCTGATGCCGCCGGTTCTCGCAGAGCTCACCCCGATCGTGTCGACGTCGTCGAAGCTCGGGTATCCGCTGCTCACGTTCCTCGTGTTCCTCCCGGCGATCGGCGCGGTGGTCGCGCTGCTCATGCCGGCGAGGCGCCCGGAGCTGCGCGCGCGTCGTGGGTTACGTGGCGAGCATGGCGACGTTCGGCATGGCGTTGTTCTTGCTCACGCAGTTCGACACCAGCCCGCTCAAGCCCGGATTCCAGCTGCTCGAGGACCACTCGTGGATCGGCGCGCTCGGCGTGCGCTGGACCCTCGGAGTCGATGGGATCAGCCTGTTCATGGTGGCGCTGAGCGCGTTGCTGTTCCCGATCGGGCTCCTCGCGTCGGCGAAGCTGCACAAGGCGAAGCAATTCGTCGTGTGGATGCTGCTCCTCGAGTCGGCGATGATCGGGGTCTTCCTCGCCCTCGACGCGCTCGTGTTCTTCATCTTCTTCGAGTTCGTGCTCGTGCCGATGTACTTCCTCATCGCCGGCTGGGGTCACGACAACCGGCGCTACGCGGCGATGAAGTTCTACTTGTTCACGATGGCCGGTTCCGCCTTCTTGTTCGCCGGGATCGTGTCGGTCGCGTTCATGCACCAGCACGCCACTCACGTGTTGACCTTCGACGTGCGCACCCTCACCGATTGGGCCTCGGCCCATGTCCACGGGGGCACCGCCAAGCTCTTGTTCATCGCGTTCGCGGTCGGCTTCGCGGTGAAGGTCCCGCTGTTCCCGTTCCACACCTGGCTACCCGACGCGCACACCGACGCGCCGACCGCGGGATCGGTGGTGCTGGCCGGCGTCATGCTGAAGATCGGCGCGTACGGCTTCTTGCGTTTTGCGATCCCGATGTTCCCGCAGGCCGCGGTCGACCTCGCGCCGATTCTCATCATCTTGGCGGTGGTCGGGATCACCTACGGAGCGATCGTCGCCGCGATGCAACCGAACCTGAAGCGCATCGTGGCCTATTCGTCGGTCGCGCACCTGGGCTTTGTGGTGCTCGGCGTCTTCGCGCTCACCAACCAGGGCATCTCCGGCGGGTTGTTCACGATGCTCTCGCACGGCTTGACCACAGGCGCGTTGTTCCTTCTCGTCGGGATGCTCTACGAGCGCCGCCACACCTACGAGCTGAGCAGCTTCCGCGGGTTGTGGAAGGTCGTGCCGGTGTTCGGCGGCTTGTTCGTCGCGGCAACGTTCGCGTCGATCGGCCTCCCCGGGTTCTCCGGGTTCGTGGGCGAGTTCCTGTCGCTGCTGGGCGCGTTCCTGACGAGCCGTTGGTATGTGGTCGTGGCGTCGACGGGAGTGATCCTCGCCGCGGTCTACCTCCTCTGGGCCGTGCAGCGCGCGTTCACGGGCGAGCCCGACGAGGAGAACCGGGCGACGGCCGAGATCGGGTTCCGTGAGATCGTGACGGTGGTTCCGCTGCTCGGGTTGTCGCTGTTCCTCGGCTTCTACCCCAAGCCCGTGCTCGACCGGCTCCAGCCGTCGGTGCAGGCGCTCATCCACCACGTGGAGTTGAACAGCAACTACAAGGCCCCGACGGTACCGACGGGTCCCGCGGTTGCCGGGCCGAATCAAGGAGCAGCGAAATGATCGGGGTCACGACGGTCCCGATCGCGCACGCGCCCGTCGACTGGTTCGCGATCGCGCCCGACCTCGCACTGTTCGGCGCCGCGATCGCCATCGTCATGCTGCGGTCGGTCGTGCGCCACGACCCGCGCGTCCATCGGGCCTCGATGCTCATCGCGATCGCGGGAGTCGCGACCTCGGCCGTGTTCACCGGCGTGCAGTGGGGCTTCGTGCACGGCAACGGGCCCTATGAGGCCCTGAGCGGCCTCGTCGCCGTCGACGGTTTCGCGGTGTTCGTGGAGTCGGTGATCCTCGGCGCGACGCTGCTCGCCCTCTTGTTGTCGGCGGGCTATCTCCGGCGCGAGAACCTCGAGAGCCCCGAGTACTTCGCGCTGATGTTGTGCTCGGCCACGGGCATGATGTTGATGGCCTCCGCCAACGACCTGATCACGGTCTTCTTGTCGCTCGAGATCCTGTCGATCGCGTTGTACGTGTTGGCCGCGTTCGACCGCCAGCGCCTCACCTCGCAGGAAGCGGGCCTCAAGTACTTCCTGCTCGGCTCGTTCTCATCCGCGGTGTTCCTCTACGGCATCGCGCTGACCTACGGCGCCACGGGTACGACCAACCTCACCGGCATCGCGCAGTTCCTCGCCCGTACGGTGCTGCTCCACGACGGAGTGCTGTTCATCGGATTCGCGCTGTTGCTCGTCGGGCTCGGATTCAAGGTCGCCGCCGCGCCGTTCCACATGTGGGCCCCCGACGTCTACCAGGGCGCCCCGACGCCGGTGACCGCGTTCATGGCTGCGGCGACCAAGGCCGCGGCGTTCGCGGCGCTGCTGCGCATCTTCGTCGGCGCGTTCCAGTTGTACGACGCCGACTGGCGCCCGGCGGTCTTCGCGCTCGCCGTGCTCAGTCTCTTGGTCGGAAGCATCGCCGCGATCGTCCAGACCGACGTGAAGCGCATGCTCGCGTACCAGTCGGTGTCGCATGCGGGGTATGTCCTCATCGGGGTCCAGGCCGCGACCGCCAAGGGCACGAGCGCGGCGCTGTTCTACGTCTGCACGTACGCGGTGATGGCCACGGGCGCCTTCGCGATCGTGATGCTCGTCGCGCCGGCGCGGCGACGACCGCCACGCGCTCACCGACTATCGCGGCCTCGCCTCGGCCCGACCGGTGTTGGCTGGGCTGCTCACGTTGTTCGTGCTCGCCCAGGCGGGAGTGCCCTTCACCGGCGGCTTCGTCGCCAAGCTCTCGGTGTTCAGCGCCGCGATCGATGTCGGTCAATACTGGCTCGCACTCGTCGGGATGCTCGCGGCGGTGATCGGCGCGTTCGTCTATCTCCGCATCGTGCTCGCGATGTACGCACCACCCGACGGCGAGGCCGCGCCGGAGGGCCCCCGGATCGTCGTCGACGCCGGCACCGGGATCGCGCTCACGATCGCCGCGGGCGCGATCGTCTTCCTCGGTGTGGTGCCGGGCATCGTCTTCGACTTCGCCCACGCCGCCACCCAGCTCCTCGCCCACTGACCGAACACTCCCCGAACGGTCCCTGGGCAGTCGGCAGGAAATCGCGCTCCCACACCCGTTTTCCATGCCAACAGTTGGTGGGGGAACGCGCTCCACGGCCGTTTTCTATGCCGACATCGGCGTGTCGTGGGCTACGGGAGTGCGACGAGTTGTTCGAGGCCCGGGGTCGGCGTCACGATGCTCGTCGCAACGCCGTCCGTCGCGCGGCGGATCTCGACGTCGTCGTTCTGGACGATCAGCAGCGAACGGCTGTCCGGGGTCCACGAGAACGGCCGTGAGGGGCTCGGCGAATCCCGCCCGTGCGTCTGCACGATCAGTGCTCCGGTCTTCGGGTCGAGGATGTACACGTCGCCGAGCGTCGTCGCGAGCGCGAGGCGCGTGCCGTCGGGTGAGAATGCGGCGAAGTCGGGGATGCGAGCGAGCACCGTAGTGACAGTGGTCTTTCGGATGAGGTCGAGGATCTCGAGCGTGCATCCGCCGTAGCCGCAGTCCGAAGTGAAGGCGATGGTCCGAGGCCCGGTGTCGAGGAGTCGGCGGTCGCCGGGCGCGATCGGTGTGACGCGCGAGTTCGACCACACGACCCAGCCCGACTTGGTGTCGAGGGCGACGAATCCCTCCCGGACCGCGCCGACGACCCTGAGTCCGCCGGGCGCGTGGGCGAGGTGACCGTTGTGGTCGTCGCGGACGGTGTCGTTGCTGTCGACGAGCCACCACCGTGGCGGCGCCTGGGACCGGATGGCGATCTCACCGGCCGACAACGTGCGCGTGGCGATCGGCTGCGTCGAGACGAGCGTCTCGGAGAAGGTCGTCGCCAGGAGCGAGGAGCCGCTCTGGTCGTCGATCGTGACGTGCCCCTCCGGCAGCGGTACGAGGGTCGCCTCCGCCTCGGTTGTCGCCCGGTCGAGCACGTACAGCCGGTCGTCGACCACGACTGCGAATCGGCCCGATCCGACGTTGCGCAGACCGGCCCACAGCCGCGGGGCGACCGAGGAGATGCGCTCGACCGGAGGCGAGGCGGAGGCGGAGGCGGAGGCGGGGTCGTCGACGTCGGGGTCGTCGATGCGGGCGTCGAGTCGGGGTGGGAGGGACTCCGACGCGACGTGAGCGTGATCGTGACGACGGCCGCGAGCGCCACGACGGCGCCGACCCGGATCCACCGCACGCGCCGATCGGCCGTTCGCTCGAACCGCGATTCCCCGTCGCCGGCGGCGAGGTCGATCGGTTCGAGGTCGACTGGCTCGGGCCCGTCCGGCATCGGCATCGAACCTAGGGCGAGGGCGCGGTACGTTGGAAGCGCCCACGAGGAGGTCCGAGATGCGCCGGATGTTCGCCCTGGCCGGGACCGTGTTCGCGCTCGCATTCGTGGCCGTCACCGCGTTGCCGGCGGCGGCCGCCACGATCATGGCTTCCCCGCCGGCGGTAACGACCTCGGGGATCGTCACCTTGTCCGGCGACACCTCGGTGGGCGCGTCGCACTGCGCGGCCGGCGACACCGTCACGCTGATCTCGGACGCGTTTACCGGCATCGCGGAGTTCGCAGGCGTCGGTGCGGTGACGACGCCGGTCGATGCCAACGGGAAGTTCTCCACGACGGTGACCCTCCGATCGGCGGTGCGGCCCGGGACCTACACGATCAGCGGACGCTGCGGCGGCGGGAACCTCGGCGTGACCGCGACGCTGACGGTCACGGGCCTTCCGAGGACCGGCGCCTCGTTCGGACCGCTCTCGGCGCTGCAAGCCTTGGCGGGCGGGGTCGCGATCGCCGGTCTCGGCGGGGCGTTGGTCTGGGCCGGTCGCCGGCGCGATCCGGCTACCGTCGAACACTCCTGAGGGCCGGCGTCGAACCGGGCGCCGAAGCCGGGATCGAACCGGGCGCCGAACCGGGCGCTCAGGCGCCGCGCCGGAGGCGGAACCGGCGCCGTTGTTCGCGCACGAGGGCCTCGTTTGCGGCCGCGGTGGCCTCGGCATCCGCGCGTGGAGCGGGCGAGGTCGCGCTCGTATCGGTCGAGCTTGTCCATCGAGAGGCGGTAGGCGTCATCGATGAGCTCCCGGGCGCCCGAGAAGTCGAAGAGCTCACGCGCGATCACGAGGCCTGGGCAGATCGATGATGTCGACGTGATCGATGGCTTGGCGACGCTCGAGCTCGTAGCGCTGGTTGCGGGCGTGCATGAAACTCGTCATGACCACGTCGAGCGGTGAGCGGACCGCGTGCTCTCCGGCGCCCGACGACACGTTCAGCACGAACACGCGATCGACCGGGCCCGACAGCGCGTGCCACAGCGGCACGTTGTTCACGACGCCGCCATCGACCAGGCGCCGGCCGCCGTGCACGACGATCGGGAACACGCCCGGCAGCGCCGCGCTCGCCAGGAGTGCGGGCTTCAACGGCCCGCGCGCCAAGACGACCTCCTCGCCCGTGTCGAGGTCGGTGGCCACGACGCGCAGTGGGATTTCCAGGTCGGAGAACGAGCGCGCGGGCGTGGAGTGGTGGATGAGGGCGGCCAGACCCTCGTTCCCGAAGAGGTGCGTGCCGCGCCGCACGATGTTCCACGCCCGATGAAGGCGGCCACCAGGGAAGACGTGATCGGTCTGCAGCTGTTCCCACACCGCCGCGAGTTGGGCAATGCCCGTGAGATTGGGGGCGTAGGCCACGGCCGCCCCGTTGAGTGCCCCCGCGGAGGTGCCGATCACCACGTCGGGCACGATGTCGTGTTCGAGCAGCGCCCGCAGCATGCCGACCTGGCTCACGCCCTGGTTGCCCCCGCCGGACAGAACGAACGCGGTGCGCGGTCGCGCCGGATCGAGCGCGTGGTGCGCCCGGCGACCGACCGGAAACGGGAGCTTCGTTCCCATGGTCGGTTCATCGGCGGGTTGGGGGGTCGGCTGTTGTCGGATCGCGGTCGGCATGTCTCGTGGACGGTACCCAGACGAGGTGGTCGATAGGTCCCCGCGAGAACCCGTTCCACACGGTTCGTCACCGGAAAACTGACCCCGCATATACTCCGCCCGACCCCGAAACAACCGGCAACGGAAGCGCGCGTGACCGAGTTCTACAGGCAGTATCTCGCCGTCGCGGTCTTCGTTCTGGCCGCGTTCTTGATGGTTGGAGCGATGCTCGGAATGGCGCGTTTGTTGCGCCCGAGCGTGCCGCAGGAAGAGAAGTACATCACGTACGAGTCGGGCTCCGACCCGCTGCCCCTGTTTGGGCAGATGAACGTCCGGTATTACGTGTACGCCCTGCTCTTCGTGATCTTCGACGTCGAGGCGGTCTTCATCTTTCCCTGGGCCGTCAACGTCGAGGCGTTGAGCTGGTTCGGGCTGATCGAGATGACCGTCTTCATCGCGATCCTGATCCTCGGTTTGGCGTACGTCTGGCGCAAGGGGTTGTTGCGGTGGGCCTAGTCAGTTCGGGCAAAACACCGAAACCTCTCCAGTACCTCCTGAACTACAGCCGCAAGTACTCGTTGTGGATGTTGCAGTGGGGCCTGGCGTGCTGCGCGATCGAGATGGGCGCCGCCCTCGCCGGCCCGCGCTACGACGTGATGCGCCTCGGCGTCATCCCGTTCCCGGCCAGCCCCCGCCAGGCCGACCTCATCGTCATCTCGGGGACGGTGACCGACAAGATGGCGCCCGCGATCAAGCGCCTCTACGAGCAGATGCCCGACCCGAAGTACGTCATCTCCATGGGATCGTGCGCCAACTGCGGCGGTCCGTACTGGGACTCGTATTCGGTCACCAAGGGCGTCGACCAGATCATCCCGGTCGACGTCTACGTGCCCGGCTGCCCGCCCCGTCCCGAGGCGTTCATCCAGGGGATCGTGTTGTTGCAGCAGCGGATCATGAGCGAAGACCCGGCCGAGCGTTGGCGCGGGGTGACGCGGGAGCCGATCGTCGTTGGCTGACGACGTCGCGACCGAGGAAGCTCCCGCCCTGCGTGAAGAGGCGGCCGACGCGCTCGCGCGCCTCGAGGTCGCGCTCGGCGACGCGATCGTCGCGCACGCCGGCGCGCGGGGCGATGTCGTCGTACGCGTGCGCCGCGACGCCTGGCAGCAGAGCGCGAAGGTCTGCAAGGAACAGCTCGGCTGCGACTACCTCTCGTTCATCGCCGGCATCGACTGGATGCCCACGCCGGCCGTCGCCGAGGAGGGTTCCGGCGACACGTCGACGCCCGCGCAGCCCGAAGGAACAGACCTATGGGGCGGCGGGGAGCGACGGTCGCTATCAGGTGTTCGCGGTCGTCATGTCGACGCGCCGCAAGAACTGGCGCGTGATCTTGAAGACCGATCTGCCCGACGCCGATCTGCGCGTCGACTCGTGGGTCGACGATCTATCCCGGCGCCGACTGGCACGAGCGCGAGGCGTGGGAGATGTACGGCATCGTGTTCGACGGGCATCCGAGCCTGCGCCACCTCTACCTCCCTTCCGAGTTCGAAGGGCACCCGTTGCGCAAGGACTACCCGTTGCTCGCGCGCGAGGTGAAGCCGTGGCCCGGCCTGGTCGACGTCGAGCCCATGCCGGGTGAGCCCGGCGACGGCGACGACGCGGCCGCGACGGGGGAGACGGCGTGACGACCACCGATCTTCCCTCGCCCGGAGAGCTCCCCGAGATCGCGGTCGACCCGGCGGCGTTCCGCCACCTTGCCGACGCGCAGGTGAACGTCGAGCTCGACACCGGTGACATGGTGCTCAACATCGGTCCGCAGCACCCGGCCACCCACGGCACGCTGCGCCTGGTCGTGCGCCTCGACGGCGAGCGCGTCGTGTCGGCCGATCCGATCATCGGCTACATGCACCGCGGCTACGAGAAGCTGACCGAGTACCGCACCTACCCCCAGATCACGACGCTCATCAACCGCATCGACTGGCTGTCGTCGTTCGCGAACGAGGTGCCGTTCATCGCGGCGGCCGAGAGCCTGATGGGTATCGAAGCACCGCCGCGCGCGAGTACTTGCGCACGATCCTCACCGAGCTCTCCCGGATCGCCACCTTCGTGCTGTTCCTCGGTGAGATGGGGTTGCAGGTCGGTGCGATCACGCCCGCGTTCTACGGATTCCGCGACCGCGAGTACGTGCTCAACCTCATCGAAGCGGTCACGGGCGGCCGGTTCCACCCCAACTTCAATCGCATCGGCGGGATCAAGGACGACTTGCCGTGGGGTTGGATCTCCGAGTGCAAGAGCGTGATGCAGAAGGTGCTCACGTCGTGCGACGAGTTCGACGACCTCGTGGTCGGCAACCCGATCTTCGAAAAGCGCACCCGGTCCATCGGCATCATCCCCCAAGAGCTCGGCGCGGCCTACGGCGTGTCGGGTTCGAACCTGCGGGCCTCGGGTGTCGACTGGGACCTGCGCCGCGACGGTCCGAAGTACCTCGTGTACGACGAGCTCGACTGGAAGGTCTGGACGCACCCCGACGGCGACTCGTTCTCGCGCTACTGGGTCCGCCTCCAAGAGACGCGTGAGTCGGCACGCATGGTGCTGCAGATGCTCGACCAGATGCCGAGCGGTCCGCTCATGGCGAAGGTCCCGCGCATCATCAAGGTGCCGGAGGGCGAGGTGTTCGTGAACACCGAGAACCCGCTCGGCGAGATGGGCTATTACGTGATCTCGAAGGGTGCGACCGGCCCGTTCCGCACGAAGATCCGCAGCGCGTCGTTCAGCAACGTCTCGATCCTGCCGTGGCTGCTGCGGGGCGTGTACGTGCCCGACATCGTCACGATCCTCGCGAGCTTGTACTTCATCCTCGGAGACATCGACCGGTGACCACGATCCAGATCGGGTGGGGGACCACCCTTGCGATCAAGACGGTCGTCGTGCTCGGCATCGTGCCGCTCACCGCACTGATCCTCGGTTACGTCTTCTTGTTGAAGATGATGAGCCACATGCAGAGCCGGCTCGGCCCGATGGATCCGGGTGGCTTCCACGGCTGGTACCAACTGATCGGCGACGGCATCAAGTTCCTCCAAAAGGAGGACATCACCCCGGAGCAGGCCGACAAGCGCGTCTTCGCGCTCGCGCCGGCGATCGTGGTGCTGTCGACGTTCCTCGTGTTCGTCGTCGTTCCCGCGGGCCCGCGGGTCGCGGTGGCGTCGCTCGACTCGAAGCCGCTCTTCGACGGTGTCGGCGTGTTCTACACGCTCGCGGTCTCCTCGCTCTCGGTCATCGGTGTGTTGATGGCCGGATGGGCGAGCTCGAACAAGTACGCGCTGCTGGGCGCGTTGCGTGCCGCGGCCCAGTTGATCGCGTACGAGCTGCCGCTCGTGCTCGCGGTCGTCGGTGTGGTGATCCAGGCCGGAACGATGAGCCTGCAGGGGATCGTGTTCTTCCAGCAGAGGGGTTCGCTGTTCGGCTGGAGCGGTATCGGGTTCCCGCTGATCCTGACGCAGTTCGTCGGCTTCGCGCTCTTCATGGTCGCCGCCCAGGCCGAGCTGACCCAGCCGCCGTTCGACATGCCCGTCGCGGAATCGGAGCTCGTCGCGGGCTACATGGTGGAGTACACCGGATTCCGGTTCCTGTTCTTCTTCATCGGCGAGTTCGGGACCGCGTTCGCCTTCGCCGCTCTCGCCGCCACCCTCTTCCTCGGAGGCTGGTCGGTCCCGTGGGTGCACGGCACCGCGGCCGACTTCCTCGGTCCGGTCGTGCTGCTCGCGAAGGTGATGTTCGTGGCCTTCTTGATGTTCTGGGCTCGGTTTACCTATCCGAGATTTCGCGAGGACCAACTGCAGGCGATCGCCTGGAAGTGGCTCATCCCGATCGCGTTGGGCAACATCCTCGTGACGGCCTTGTTGAAGGTGGCGTTCTGATCCGCGAGAGGCGGACCGGACGCGTGGGAGAACCATGAAGCGCGAGATCAAGGGAATGCTCACGGGCCTCGGCGTCACGTTCCGCACGATGATGAAGCCCGCGGTCACGGTGCAGTACCCCCACGAGCGGGAAGACCCGGCGCCGCGCGCCCGGGGTGTCATCGCGCTCAAGGAGGAGAACTGCACGGTCTGCATGCTGTGCGCGCGCTCGTGCCCCGACTGGTGTATCTACATCGAGGGACACAAGGAGCAGCGCCCGGCGCGCCGGGAGGGCGGTCGCCCGCGCAGCGTCAGCCTCCTCGACCGGTTCGACATCGACTACGCCCTGTGCATGTACTGCGGCATCTGTGTCGAGGTCTGCCCGTTCGACGCGTTGTTCTGGAGCCCCGAATTCGAGTACTCGGAGACCCGCATCGCCGAGTTGCTGCACGACAAGCACAAGCTCGGTGAGTGGATGGCGACCGTCCCCGAACCCGAACCGCTCGAACAGGGGGCGGAGGTGAAGGGCAAGAAATGATCGCGGAGAACGTGGCCTTCGGGGTCATCGCGGCAGCGATGGCACTCGGCGCGATTGGCGTGGTGCGCACGAAGAACGTCGTGCACGCCGCGCTCTATCTCGTGGTCGTTCTCGCGGGCGGCGCGGCGCAGTTCATCCTGCTCGGCCAGGAGTTCGTGGCCTGGGTGCAGGTGCTGGTGTACATCGGCGCCGTCATCGTGCTCTTCTTGTTCGGCATCATGCTCACCCGGGCGCCGATGCATCCGAAAGACTCGCTCGACAACAACCTGCGCTGGCCGGCCGCGGTCACCGCACTGTTCTTGGTCGGGATCCTGGTGGGGTTGCTGGTGCACACGTTCCACGCCGACAAGGTCAACGTGACCGCGCCGGTCCGCACGGGTGAGATCACGAGCGCGATCTTCACCACGTACATCATCCCGTTCGAGGTCGTCGGCGTGCTCCTCCTGGGCGCACTCATCGGCGCCGTCGTCTTGGCACGGAAGGACTAGGGATGCTGCTCAACGAGTTCCTGATCCTCGCCGCCTTCTTGTTCTGCACCGGTATCTACGGTGTGCTCGCCCGCAAGCACGCCGTCCTCGTGCTGATGAGCATCGAGCTGATGCTCGCGGGCGTGAACATCAACCTCGTGGCCTTCGGCGCATTCCACAACAGCAACATCGGCCAGGTCTTCGCGCTGTTCGTGCTGACCATTGCCGCGGCCGAGGTCGGTGTCGGACTCGCCATCGTCCTGCTCATCTATCGCAACTTGCACAGTGCCGACCTCGACGACGTCGACACGATGAAGGGCTGAGGCGCGCCACCATGTTCTTCCTCGACAAGGCGTGGCTCATCCCGCTGATCCCGGCGCTGTCGTTCGTCGTGATCCTGCTGTTCGGCAAGAAGATGCCGCGGCACGGCTCCGAGGTCGGGATCGTGTCGGTCGGTGCGTCGTTCGTGCTGGCGTGTGGCGCGGTCGTGCGCTGGATCATGCGCGTCCAAGACGCCAAGGGCGGCACTGCGCTCGGCGCCCTCGGCCGCAGCATCGGTCATCTCGGCGCCGAAGGCGCCGACGCACCCGTGCTCCCTGTGCTGCACCACGTCACGTGGTTCCAGAACGGCGGCGTGCGCCTCACCGCCGGCATACAGATCGACGGCCTCGCGGTGATGATGATGTTCGTCGTCACCCTGATCTCGCTGCTCGTCCACGTCTACTCGCTCGAGTACATGCGCGGCGATCGGCGCTACACGTACTTCTACGCCGCGCTCTCGCTGTTCACGGCGTCCATGTTGTTACTCGTCGTGGCCGACAACACGCTGCAGCTCCTCGTGGGCTGGGAGCTCGTCGGAGTGTGCTCGTTCATGCTGATCGGGCACTGGTGGGAGGAGAAGCAGAACAGCGACGCTGCACTCAAGGCCTTCCTCACGACCCGCACCGGCGACATCGGCCTGCTCACCGGCGTGATCATGACGTTCTTCGTCGTGCAGCGGGCCACGGGCGTCGGTTCGTTCAACATCGTGGCGCTGAACTCGGCCGCCGCGAACCCCAAGGTCGGCCACACCCTCATCTTGTGGTGCGCGGCCGCGTTGATGCTCGCGATCGTCGGCAAGTCGGGCCAGTTCCCGCTGCACACCTGGCTCCCCGACGCCATGGCCGGCCCCACGCCCGTCTCCGCCCTGATCCACGCGGCCACCATGGTCGTCGCGGGCGTGTACCTCGGAGCGCGCGTCTATCCCGTGTTCTTCCACGGGTTCTCGATCGGCGACGGCGGTGTCAACCCCATGGCGCTCATCGGCGGCATCACGGTGTTGATCGGTGCCGCACTCGCGTTCGTGCAGGACGACATCAAGAAGGTGCTCGCGTACTCCACGATCAGCCAGCTCGGGTACATGGTGATGGCGCTCGGCGTCGGCGCGTGGACAGCGGCGGTGTTCCACCTCTTCACCCACGCCTTCTTCAAAGCCGACCTCTTCCTCGGCGCGGGCTCGGTCAGCCACTCGGGGTCGCACCACTCCTTCGACATGAAAAAGGACATGGGCGGGCTGAAGAAGTACATGCCGCAGACCTACAAGACGTTCGTGATCGGCACGCTCGCGCTGGCCGGGATCTTCCCGCTCGCGGGCTTTTGGTCGAAGGACGAGATCCTCGTCAACGCCGGGCACAACGACTACAAGTTCTTCCTCGTCGTCGGTCTCGTCGGTGCGTTGATGACCGCCGCGTACATGGCGCGCTGCGTCTACCTCACCTTCCACGGCGAGTACCGCGGCGCCCACGCCCCGCACGAGGACCTCGACGTCGAAGGGGTCGAGCACGATCCGCGTGACACCGCGGCATCGATGGCGCACGACGCCGAGGTGCACACACCTCACGAGAGCAACCGCCTGCTGACGGGTCCTCTGTGGGTGCTGTCGTTCTTCGCGATCTTCGCCGGCTTCTTGAACTTCCCGAACTGGAGCAAGTTCGAGAAGTGGTTCCAGCCCCGCTATCCCGCCGGCTTCGCCGAGATCTTGCACCCGGTCGCGTTCAACCCGATCCTCGCGACGATCTCCGTGCTGGCGGCCGGCTTGGGTATCGGAATCGTGTGGGCGTACTACCAGGGCTCGCTGCCGCAGGATCTCAGCGAGCGCAACGCGCTCGCCGGCGCGGGCAAGCGGTTCCTCGTCAACAAGTACTACCTCGACCACCTCTACGAACGGATCATCGTCGGCGGGATCAAGGGACCGATCGCCGCGGGCGCTTACTGGTTCAACCAGAACGTCATCGACAACGTCTTGAACTACACCGGCAAGGGCACGCAGGCGCTCGGGCGGTTCACGTACAACTACATCGACCAAAAGGGTGTCGACGGTCTGGTCAACGGCCTCGCAACGATCACCGGTGAATCGGGCGGCGAGGTCCGCAAGCTCCAGACCGGTCGCCTGCAGTTCTACGCACTCATGCTCGTCGTCGCCGTCGTCATCTTCGCCGGCGCCCTCTGGATCTTTACCTAGGCAAGGGGAATCGGCTCGATGCATTCCTGGTTCGACTCCTGGGCGTTGACCCTCGTGGTCTTCATTCCGGCCATCGGCGCGGCAATCACGATGCTCATCCCGCGAGCAAGAAGAAGCGATCAAGTGGACCGCGCTGCTCACGACCATCGCCACGCTCGGCTTCACGATCGCCACCGTCGCCAAGTTCGACTTCGCCAAGACGAGCACGCTGCAGTTCGGCGTCACCAAGAACTGGATCGACGTCATCAACAGCCACTACCACGTGGCGATCGACGGCATCTCGTTGCCGATGGTCGCGTTGACGTCGTTCATCTCTTTGCTGTGCGTCATCTACTCGTGGAACCACTTCCCCGAGCCGCACAACCCCAAGGCGTTCCTCGCGCTCTTGCTGATCCTCGAGGTCGGCATGAACGGCACATTCGTCGCGCAGGACCTCATCCTCTTCTTCATCTTCTTCGAGATCGTCCTGCTCCCGATGTTCTTCATGATCGGTGTTTGGGGCGGACCGAACCGCGAGTACGCGTCGATCAAGTTCTTCTTGTTCACCCTGTTCGGCTCGGCCCTCATGCTGTTGTCGTTCCTGGCGCTCTACTTCAAGGTCGACGTGCCGGGAGTGGGCCACACCTTCGACATGGTGTTGCTCTCCCACGCGGCCGGCGCGGGCCTCGTGCACAGCACCCAGCTGCTGATCTTCGGAGGGTTGTTCATCGGCTTCGCGATCAAGGTGCCGATGTTCCCGTTCCACACGTGGCTGCCCGATGCGCACACCGAGGCGCCGACGGTCGGCTCCGTGCTGCTGGCGGCCATCTTGTTGAAGCTCGGTACCTACGGCTTCATCCGCATCGCCTTGCCGATCCTGCCGGAAGCGGCCAAGAGCTGGGCACCGTGGATCGGGCTCTTGTCCGTGATCGGCATCATCTACGGCGCGCTCGGTTGCCTCGCCCAAAAGGACATGAAGCGCTTGATCGCGTTTTCGTCGGTCGCGCACATGGGCTTCGTGATGCTCGGCATCTCGACGCTCACCACGTTCGGTATCAACGCCGCGATCTTCGGGATGGTCGCGCACGGCCTCATCACCGGCATGCTGTTCTTCATCGCCGGATCGGTGCAGCACAACTACGGCACCCGTGAGCTCTCCCGGCTGGGCGGCTTGCTGAAGCAGGCCCCGAAGATGGGCTGGATCCTCGGCTTTTGCGCGATGGCGAGTCTCGGACTCCCCGGGCTCGCCGGCTTCTGGGGCGAGTTCCCGGCGGTCCTGTCCACGTTCAACCCCGGCGGCGACCTCTCGCAGCCCTTGTTCCGCACCTACATGGTCATCGCCGCGATGGGCACCGTCCTCGCCGCCGGATATCTGCTGTGGATGCTGCAGAAGGTCGCGTTCGGTGTGCCGAAGCCCGAGTTCGCCGAGGCGCACATCCACGACGTCTCGTCGTTCGAGTGGACGGCGTGGACCCCGATCCTCCTGCTCATCGTGGCGCTCGGCATCTTCCCGAACCTGATCTTCCGGGTCACCGATGATGCGGTGAGCTGTCAGACCGCGGCGCCGTTCGTGTCGAAGACGACGACGCCCGTCTCGCCGTCGCTCAAGTGTCCGGCGTCACCGCTGCCCGTGCAGACGACGGCCAAGGTCTCCGGGGGCTGATGTGCTGTCGGCGGTAACCCAGCACATCGCGACGCCCGCGTTCGACTGGCACGCGTTCGCGCCCGATCTCGTCCTCGTCGCAACGATGGTGGTCGTGCTCATCGCCGATCTGGTGCTGCCCGATCGCGAATCGTGGCGCACGTCGAGCATCACGGCCGTCGGCCTGCTCGGCGCGCTGCATCCCGATCGCGACTCTCGCGCACTCGGGTCATGAGCGCGTCCTGTTCGGCGGTGCCTACGTGGTCGGCCACTACGCGGTCGCGTTGAAGGCGTTCTTCATCATCGCCTGCTACGTCACGGTGCTGCTGTCGGTCGACTACATCGGTGAGGGCGATTACTACAAGGGTGAGTACTACTTCTTGTTGCTCGTGGCGACCTTCGGCATGAGCATCATGGTCGGCGCGCGCGACCTCATCACGTTGTTCGTCGCGCTCGAGACGATCTCGATCCCCACGTTCGTGCTGGCCGCGTTCCGCAAGCACGACCGGTCGTCGAACGAGGCCGGGGTGAAGTACTACCTGATCGGCGTGCTGTCATCGGCGCTGATGCTGTACGGGTTCTCGATCATCTACGGTGTCACCGGCGCGACGAAGCTCTCCGACATCGCCACGTACATGTCGCAGCACGGCACCGTCCCTCTGGTCGCGGTCGCGATCTTCATGTCGCTCGTCGGCTTCGCCTTCAAGGTCAGCGCGGTGCCGTTCCACTTCTGGGCGCCGGACACCTACGAGGGCGCACCCACCCCGGTGACGGCGTTCTTGTCGGTCGCGTCGAAGGCGGGCGGGTTCGTCGCTCTCATCAACATCGTCTACTTCGGCTTCTTGACCTCGAGCGGCCACGCCGCCAACTCGTG
Organism: uncultured Actinomycetes bacterium; assembly: GCA_963839575.1. GTDB lineage: Bacteria > Actinomycetota > Acidimicrobiia > IMCC26256 > PALSA-610 > PALSA-610. The sequence goes on from CAWIVQ010000003.1 coordinate 1,911,652, forward strand.
GTGGCCGGTGGTCTGGGCACTGGCCGCGCTCTCGATGACGATCGGCAACCTCGCCGCGCTGCGCCAGACGAACATCGTCCGCATGCTGGCGTATTCGTCGATCGCGCAGGGTGGCTTCATGCTGGTCCCGTTCGCGGCCGCCGGCATCGCCGGCGCCGACGGGCACATCAACAAGGCGAATTCCGCGATGAGCGCTGTCGTCATCTATCTGCTCATCTACGGCGCGATGAACCTCGGCGCGTTCGCGGTGGTGATCGCCGTCGCTCGGCGCACCCGTAGCGCCGAGATCTCTTCCTACGACGGGCTGTTCCAGATCTCTCCGACGCTCGCGGTCGTCATGGGCGTGTTCCTCGCATCGCTCGCGGGTGTCCCGTTCTTCGCCGGCTGGTTCGCCAAGTTCGTGATGTTCCGGTCGATCATCGACGCCGGCACCGGCTGGGCGCTGGCGTTGGCGATCATCGCCTCGGTCAACTCGGTGATCGCGTTCTTCTACTACGCGCGCCCGATCCGGGCGATGATCTTCCACGAGCCGGCGACCGACGACCGCACGCCTATCGCCATCCCGCAGCCGCTCGTCGCCGCGATCGCGATGATGGTCACGATCGTCGTCGTCATCGGCATCTACCCGCAGATCTTCGCGAGGGTCGGCGAGCTCGCGTTCTGACGCGAGCTACCCGCGCGTGCTGACGTGACCGACGTCGCCGCGCAGTTGGCGCACGAGATCCACCGGGAAGGTCCGATCACCTTCGACCGGTTCATGGAGCTGGCGCTGTACGGCGAGGGCGGGTTCTTCGCCGCGGGACACGGCGCGGGCCGCGCGGGTCGCGACTTCGTCACGAGCCCTGAGGTCGGACCCCTGTTCGGGGTGTGCATGGCGCGCGCGCTCGATCGGATGTGGCACGAGCTCGACGCGCCCGACCCGTTCCTCGTGATCGAGGCGGGGGCCGGGAACGGTCGTCTCGCGCGCGAGGTGTTGCGGGCCGAGCCCCGGTGCCTCCGCGCGATGCGGTACGTGTTGGTCGAACGCTCGGTGAGCCTGCGCGCCGAGCAACGTGAGCGGCTCGCGATCGAGCCGGCCGACGAGGCGCTCGGACCCTTCGTACGCGGCGCGACCGACGACCAGGCCGTTCCCGCGCTCGCCGCCGGACCGGTGTTCACCGCGCTCGAAGAGCTGCCGGCGCTCTCGGCGCGCGGCGCGGTGGTGATCGCCAACGAGCTGCTCGACAACCTGCCGGTCGGGATCGCGCAGTGGGACGGCGAGCGGTGGTCGGAGGTCCGGGTCGGCCGGCGTGAACCGGAAGGATTCGAGGAGGTACTCGTCCCGGCGGATGTCGACCTCGGCGTGCCGGGCGCGTCCCTGGCGCCCGGCACACGCGTCCCGATCCCGCGCGCGTTGAACGACTGGTGGCGCGCGTGCGAGGGGATCGTGCAGCACGGGTTCGTGCTGATCGTCGATTACGCGACCACCATGGCCGAGATCGGTGCCCGGCCGTGGCTGCGCACCTATCGTGCCCATGCCGGCGGCATCGATCCGCTGGAGGCGCCGGGCGAACAGGACATCACGGCCGACGTCGTCCTCGAGCAGCTCGATGCCGCGAGCCCGTTCCCGTGCGTGAGCACCCGAGCGCCAGCGGGAATGGCTCGGCGCGCTGGGCATCGACGAGCTGGTGGCCGAGGGGCGTCGAGCCTGGGACGAGGGCGCCGGCCGTGGTGATCTCGCAGCCTTGGCCGGCCGCAGCCGTGTCACCGAGGCGGCCGCGTTGACCGATCCCGGGGGCCTCGGCGCGCACCACGTCGTGCTCTTCGGCGTGGGCGGCGCGGGCCGCGACTTCGTCTGGTAGCCGGGCGGCGGGCGACCCGGCGGCCTCGGCGGCCACCGGGTGTGACTAGCCTCCGCGGCATGGCTGAGACGCTTTCCGCACTCCTACAAGAAGGCCGAACCTTCCCGCCGCCGCCGGAGTTCGCGCAGCGGGCGCTCGTCGCCGACGCGAGTGTCTACCGCGACGCCGAACGCGACTGGCAGGGTTTTTGGGCCACCCAGGCGCTCGCGCTCGACTGGCACCGCGAGTGGGACACGATCCTCGACTGGGAGCTGCCGTACGCGAAGTGGTTCGTCGGCGGGAGGCTCAACGTCTCCGAGAACTGTCTCGACCGCCACGTGCACGCCGGCCACGGCGACCAGGTCGCGTTGCACTGGGAAGGTGAGCCCGGCGACAGCCGCGCGGTCACCTACCAGGACCTGCTCGACGAGACGTCGAGGGTCGCCAACGTGTTGCGCGAGTTGGGTGTGGTGAAGGGCGACCGGGTCGCCATCTACATGGGGATGGTGCCCGAGACGGTCGCCGCGATGCTCGCGTGCGCGCGCATCGGCGCCGCGGACTCGGTGGTCTTCGGCGGGTTCACCGCGCAGTCGCTGCGCGACCGGATCAACGACGCGCAGGCGCGCGTGCTGATCACCGCCGACGGGGCGTGGCGCCGCGGCTCGGTTGTGCCGCTGAAGGACATCGCCGACGAAGCGCTCGCGGAGACGCCGTCGATCGAGCACGTGCTCGTGTTGCGGCGCACCGAGTCGGAGTGCGCCATGCAACCGGGACGAGACCTCTGGTGGCACGACGAGGTGACCCGTCAGAGCGCGCAGTGTCCGGCCGAGTCGATGGACGCCGAGGACCTCCTCTTCATCCTCTACACGTCGGGCACCACGGGGAAGCCCAAGGGCATCATGCACACGACCGGTGGATACCTGACCCAGGTCGCGTACACGCACAAGTACGTCTTCGATCTGCAGCCCGACACCGACGTCTACTGGTGCACCGCCGACGTCGGCTGGGTGACCGGTCACTCGTACATCGTCTACGGCCCGCTCGCGAACCGCGCCACCTCCGTGCTCTACGAGGGCACTCCCGATCACCCCGGCCGGGACCGGCTCTGGTCGATCGTCGAGAAGTACAAGGTGACGATCTTCTACACCGCTCCCACCGCGATCCGAACGTTCATGAAGTGGGGCGACGACCTTCCGGCCGCGCACGATCTGTCGTCGTTGCGCGTCATCGGAACCGTCGGCGAGCCCATCAATCCCGAAGCCTGGGTCTGGTACTACGGCACGATCGGGCGCGAGCGGTGCCCCGTCGTCGACACGTGGTGGCAGACCGAGACCGGCGCGATCATGATCAGCGCGCTTCCGGGCGCGACCACGCTGAAGCCCGGCAGCGCGACGTTCCCACTGCCGGGGATCGAGGCGGGCATCGTCGACGACGCCGGCGCGCCGGTCGCCGTACCCGGAGGCGGCTATCTCGTGTTGTCGCGGCCGTGGCCGTCGATGCTGCGCGGGATATGGGGTGACCCCGACCGCTACCGCGACACCTACTGGTCCCGCTTCGGCGACAAGTACTTCGCCGGCGACGGCGCCAAGCGCGACGAGGACGGGTACTTCTGGCTGCTCGGGCGCGTCGACGACATCATGCTCGTCGCCGGTCACAACATCTCCACCACCGAGGTGGAGTCGGCCCTCGTCGATCACCCGTCGGTCGCCGAGGCTGCCGTCGTCGGCCGCAACGACGAGACCACCGGCCAGGCGATCGCCGCGTTCGTCACACTGCGCGGCGGTGTCGAGCCGCGCGACGAGCTCGTCGAGGAGCTCCGCAACCACGTGGGCCACCTGATCGGACCGATCGCGAAGCCGAAGACGATCCTGTTCACCGAGGAGTTGCCCAAGACGCGCTCGGGCAAGATCATGCGGCGGCTGTTGCGCAACGTCGCCGAGGACGAGCTGCTGGGCGACACCACAACGCTCGCCGACCCGACGGTCGTCGACGGCATCAAGTCGAAGTACCTCGCAGCCCAGCCGTCCGAGGAGTAGCGGGCCCTGCCGTACCTCCCCGAACACTGGACCTGGAAGGCCGAGCCCCTGCGCCCGGCACGGGCCGTCGTCGTCGATATCGACGGCGTGCTGTCCGACGCGTCGCTGCGCCAGCACTACATCGAGTCGCCGCGCCAGAACTGGCGCGCCTTCTTCGAGGCCTGCGGTGAGGACCCGGTGATCGAGGAGGTGCACACCCTGCTCGCCCTCCTCGACCCGGAGCTGCAGATCGTGTTGCTGACGGCCCGGCCCCACCGGGTGGCGTACCTCACCGAGGCGTGGCTGCGCCGCTACGCGATCCGTTGGGACCTCCTCATCACCCGCCCATGGGGCGACTACGAGGTCGCGCGTGGACTTCAAACAGTCGACGGTCTGGGAGCTCCGTTCCGCGGGCTTCGAACTCGCCCTCGCGTTCGAGGACGACCGCCGGAACGTCGCGATGTTCCGGTCGGAGGGCATCCCCTGCCTCTACGTCCACTCGGGCTACTACGACTAGCCCGGCGGCGTATTTGCCGCGACGCCGGTCGCAGCGGATTCGCAGCGTTCTCTCAGGCTGATCTGGTCCCATCGTGTCCGGGAAGACCCGGGCCGCTCCCGGTGTTCTCCGAGCCGAGGTGACACAGATGTTCAAGAACAACGTCAAGACAGTGGTGCTGCTCACGGCGCTCGCCGCGCTCTTCATGGGCGTGGGCGCGGCGTTCGGTCAGGGCGGGCTGCTCATCGGACCGTGCTCGGCCTCGTCTTCGTCGGCGGGTCGTACTGGTTCTCGGACAAGATCGCCGTACGCGCCGCGGGCGCGGTGCCGGTCTCCGAGGCCGACGCGCCGCAGCTGTACGCGATCGTGCGCGACCTCACGACGCGCTCCAACATGCCGATGCCGGCGATCTACATCAGCCCGGCCGCGCAGCCGAACGCCTTCGCGACGGGCCGCAACGAGCATCACGCCGCGGTCGCGGTGACGCAGGGGCTCATGCAGATCGTCGACCAAGAGGAACTGCGCGGCGTGCTCGCCCACGAGATCTCGCATGTGCGCAACCACGACATCCTCATCGGATCGGTGGCGGCGGCCGTTGCGCTCGGGATCACCTTCCTCGCCCGCATGTTGATGTGGGGCGCGATCTTCGGCGGCATGGGTGGTGGGAACGGGCGCGACCGCAACGGCAACGCGCTCGGCGCGATCGCCATGATGATCTTCGCCCCGATCGCGGCCGCGCTCTTGCAGATGTCGCTGTCGCGCTCGCGTGAGTACGAGGCCGATCGCAGCGGCGCTGATCTGCTCGGCACCGGGGAGCCACTCGCCCGGGCGCTGGAGAAGATCGATGCCTACGCCCAGCAGATCCCGATGAACATCGATCCCGCGGACGCGACCGCGTACATCATCAACCCGCTCACGGGGAAGCAGGCGAACTTCGCGAACCTGTTCCGGTCGCACCCGCCGACCGCCGATCGGATCGCGCGCCTGCGCCACCAGCACGTGCACACCAACTGATCGACCGGCGCGCGGTCACCGCGCGGGTCCACCAGCAGGTGTACGTCAATCGCGGAAGTTGTTGAACTCGAGCGGCACGCCGAAGTCGTGTTCGCGGAGCTTCTGGATCGCCGCCTGCAGGTCGTCGCGCTTCTTGCCGGTGACGCGCAGCTGGTCGCCCTGCACCTGATGCTGCACGCCCTTCAGCGCCGAGCCCCTTGATGAACTTGCCGATCTCGCGTGCCTTGTCGTCGTTGATCCCCACCTGGATCGAGACCTTCTGGCGAGCGCGGCCCCGTGACGCTTCTTCGACCTTGCCGTACTCGATGCCCTTCAGCGACACCTTGCGCTTGACGAGCTTCTCGTCCAGCACTTGGGTCACGGCCTTCAGGCGCTCCTCGGATGCCGACTCGAGCTCGATCGAGTCCTCTTTGAACTCGACCGTGCTCTCGGTGCCCTTGAAGTCGAAGCGGTTCGCCAACTCGCGATTCGTCTGATCGACGGCGTTACGCACCTCTTGGACGTCGACCTCGGAGACAACGTCGAAGCTCGGCATGTGTGTGCTCCCTCGCTGTGCCCGGCCCGGGCTCGGCCGCCTCGGTTTCGGATCGCTAGATTAGATCCGGGTCGGTACCCGAGTGGCCAAAGGGGACGGGCTGTAAACCCGTTGTGTTTCACTACGTTGGTTCGAATCCAACCCGGCCCACCAACCACCAAGGTGCGTTTCCGCCTGGGAAGCGCTTGCGTATCCCGAGCCCCCCGCTCCGGCGGGGGGCTCGGGCCGCGTAAATCGGCGAAATCCGCTTTGTGACCCGGCGTGACCGAGCGATGTGAGCTCGCACCCCATGCGCGCCGAGGTCGTCAGAGGTCCGCCATCCGGCCCTGACCGCGTTGTGTGTGCTGGCGTATCATGAACACGTTCGGAGGTTGGTCCGAACAGGCGCCGCGGGGGAGGTGTCGTGGGGGCGGTAGGTATCCGCGTGCGGGCGCTTGTTCTCGCGGTGGCGATGGCCGCGCCGATCGCGGTCCTGGGCGCCCCGTCAGCGGCGCGGGCTGCCACCACACCCACGATCTCGAACTATCCCGCCCCGTACAACATCTCGTACGCGTGTGGCATCACGACCGGCCCTGATGGCGCGTTGTGGTTCACGAACTTCCGCGGCGATTCGATCGGTCGGATGACTACCGGCGGCACCCTCACGACGTTCACGGGCACCGGCATCTCGTCTCCCTGCGCGATGACTACCGGCCCCGACGGTGCGCTTTGGTTCGTCAACGCCGGCAATGACTCCATCGGGCGGATCACGACTGGAGGAACTGTCAGCAACTACACCGGTACCGGAATCGCGAGCTACACGCAGGAATACCCGGGCGCGATCACGACCGGCCCGGACGGCGCGTTGTGGTTCACGAAACCGCGACGATTCGATCGGTCGGATCACGACCGATGGCGCCGTCACCAACTTCACCGGAACCGGCATCAATAACCCCAGCGCGATCACATCAGGTCCGGATGGCGCGTTGTGGTTCACCAACGGTGCTTCGATCGGCCGGATCACCACCGCCGGCTCAGTGACTACGTTCACCAATGCCAAGGTCTCGCTTCCCTTCGGGATCACGGCCGGGCCCGACGGCGCGTTGTGGTTCACGAACGCCCTCAACGCGCAGGGCTCCATCGGTCGGATCACGACCGCCGGCAGCATCACCATCTACGCCGATGCCAGCATCTTGGGACCGACCGGCATCACCGTCGGGCCTGACGGCGCGTTGTGGTTCACGAATGTCACGAACGACACCATCGGTCGGATCACGACGAGCGGGATCGTCACTCACTACGGGAACAACTTCATCAACGGCTCGGAGGGAATCACGTCGGGTCCCGATGGCGCGGTGTGGTTCACCGCCTACGACTCGATCTGGCGGGTATCAACCGCAGGGACGTTCAACCGATATCGCGCTCCCGGTTCCCAGGCACCGTTCGGGATCACGGTCGGTCCGGACGGGGCGATGTGGTTCACCAACGACGGCAACGATTCGATCGGCCGGATCGACACGAGCGGGGCCGTGACCACCTACACGGGAACGGGGATCGCATATCCCGGAGCCATCACCGCCGGGCCCGACGGGGCGTTGTGGTTCACGAACAACGGCAACGAAGCAGACGGCGAACACGATTCGATCGGCCGAATCTCCACTGCCGGCGTGGTGACCAGCTACACCGACGCGAGCATTTCGACTCCGATCGGCATCACGGCCGGGCCGGACGGCGCGTTGTGGTTCACGAACGGCGGCAACAATTCGATCGGTCGGATCACGACTGCCGGTGTGGTGACCAGCTACACCGACGCGAGCATTTCGGCTCCGATCGGCATCACGGCCGGGCCGGACGGCGCGTTGTGGTTCACGAACGGCGGCAACAATTCGATCGGTCGGATCACCACCACCGGAACGGTCTCCAATTACGCCAGCATCTATGTCTCATCACCGACCGGTATCACGTCGGGTCCGGATGGCGCGTTGTGGTTCACGAACATGGGCTACAACGCAGACTGGGTCGGTCGTATCACGACGGCGGGAACCGTCACCCGTGTCTACGCCGTCATTGGATACGGCATCGCCACCGGACCAGATGGCGCCCTGTGGGTGACCGACCCCGTCGATGGCCTTGTCGGGCGACTCACAGCGAGCGGGATCTTCACGTCGTACTTCGATCCCACCATCAAGAGGCCGTACGGCATCGTCGCCGGGCCGGATGGCGCGATGTGGTACACGAACTACGACAACAACTCGATCGGTCGGGCCACCGTGCCGACGACGGCATTCACGGTTCCCGATCCGCCGACGATCGTGTCCGTGACTGCCGACAACCAATCCGCCCTGGTGACGGTCGCGGCCCCGGCGAACAACGGTGGTCTGCCCATCACGCAGTACACCGCATCATGCGTGTCTTCGGACGGCGGCGTCGCGGGTTCGACGACTGTGCCACCGATAACTTCGTTTGCGCTATCAGGCCTGACGAACGGCCACACCTATCGGTGCACGGTCACTGCAACGAACGCGGTCGGCCGAGCGCGCCATCCGCGGCCTCGAGCGCGTTCGTGCCGCTGGCGGTCCCGGATCGCCCGACGAACGTCGTTGCCACCGCGGCCAACGCGTCGGCGTCGGTTTCGTTCACGGCACCTGCGAACGACGGCGGCTCTCCGATCACCAATTATGGCGCCACGTGTAGTTCCTCCGACGGCGGGGTCCCCGAGAATGCGTCGGGACCGTCGAGCCCGATCGTGGTGACGGGTCTCACGAACGGTCACGTGTACTTCTGTACGGTGACGGCGACCAACGCCGTCGGCGCGAGCTTTCCATCCGGGCTCTCGACCGGCATCGTCCCCGGCCCGGCTCCCGCGGAGGTTCCCGATCCGCCGACGAACGTGTCCGCGGCGCCGAGCGGTCAATCCGCTCTGGTGTCGTTCACCGCACCGGCGAACGACGGCGGCGCGGTGATCACCGGGTACACGGTGTCGTGCGTCTCTTCGGACGGGGGCGATCCCGGCGCGGCCTTCGAGGTGTCAGGTCCCATTTCCGTGCCGGGCCTGACGATTGGCCGCACCTACCAGTGCTCGGTCAAAGCGGTCAACGCCATTGGCCCGAGCGTTCCGTCGGGCGCGTCGAACGTCTTCGTCGCGGCGACGGTTCCCGATCCACCGATGAACGTCCTCGCGAGCCGCGGCAACGCGTCGGCGTGGGTGTCGTTCACCGCACCTGTGAACGACGGTGGTTCTCCGATCACCGGGTACACGGTGTCGTGCGTGTCTTCGGACGGTGGCGCTCCCGGCTCGGCGTCCTCGGCGGCGGCTCTGATCTTGGTGTCGGGCCTGACGAACGGTCACACGTATCAGTGCACGGCGACGGCGACGAGTGCCGTCGGCCCGAGCGTCGCGTCGGGCGCGTCGAACGGGTTCGTACCTGCGACCGTGCCGGGAGCGCCCGGTTCGCCGCTTGCCGTCCCGTACGGCGGCGCTGGGGCAAAGGTGTCCTGGAGCCCGCCACCGAACGGCGGCTCACCGATCACCGGTTACGTCATCGTCGCGTCTCCCGGTGGAACGACGGTGAGCGTGTCGAGCTCGACGACGTCGGCGACGTTCTCGAACCTCGCGCCGAGCTCGTACGAGTTCCGCGTACGGGCGTCGAGCGCGATCGCTGACGGCCCGTGGTCGGGCTGGTCGAAGGCAGTGACGGTCGCGGCATCACAGCACGGCCAGAGCAGCTCGTCCCGGTCCGGCTATTGGATGCTCGGCCGCGACGGCCGTGTGTATGCCTTCGGGACGCCGGCGCGTACGGGAATGCGCCCGGTAGTGCGGTGGCAATCGCGCCTCGCCGCGACGGCCGGGGCTATTGGGTGACCGACGCGCTCGGAAACGTCTCACACTTCGGCGCGGCCGGCGATCACGGCGGCCATCCCGTCGCTCCAGCCCGGCGAACGAGTCGTCAGCACGATCTCGGCCACGCCGTCGGGCAACGGCTACTGGCTCTTCACCAATCGTCGGACGCGCGTTCGCGTACGGCGACGCGCACTTCTACGGCGACATGTCGGCCACGGTCGCTGAACGGGCCGATCATCGCGTCGGTCGCGACGCCGACCGGGCACGGCTACTACATGGTCGGCTCCGACGGCGGCGTGTTCAGCTTCGGCGACGCGCGCTTCCACGGCTCGACCGGCGACATCCACCTGAACAAGCCGATCGTCGGCATCTCGCCGACACCCGACAACCGCGGCTACTGGCTCGTCGCGTCCGACGGCGGCGTGTTCGCGTTCGATGCCCCGTTCCGCGGCTCGATGGGTGGCACCGCGTTGAACAAGGCCGGTCAACGGGCTCGTCGCGTTCGGCAACGGCTACCTCATGGTCGCGTCCGACGGCGGCGTGTTCGACTTCTCGAACAAGGCGTTCCTCGGCAGCCTCGCGAGCAACCCGCCCTCCGCGCCGATCATCGGCATCGCCGCGTACACCACGACGACCGGCTGACCATCGGGCGACCAAGAAGCGTGGCCGAGGAAGCATGGTCGAGCGACGAGGAACGACGGATTACGGGCTCGTCGGGACGCTTTCGGTGATGGTCTTGCTGACGCCGGAGCGGTCGCGGGTGTCGATGGTGTACGCGTGCGACGAGTTGGGCTGCACGGTCGGGTCGCAGGCGAACGGCAGCGTCACGGTGCCCTGCGGCCCGTAGTTGGCGTAGTTGCCCGTGCCGTTGTGGGCGTAGAAGGTCGGGTCGTCGATCGACAGGGCGACACCGGTGGCGCCGGTGACATTCCACGCGAGCGTGATCGGCTCACCGGCCTTGGAGAACGGCGCGTCGGCGGTGGCCACTACGGGGCACGCCGGCTTGTGGGTCACGGCGAAGGAGACGATGACAGGACCGTTGGCGCCGGGGTGGGCCGGCGCGGTCGCCGGCGCCGTGCCGACGTTCGGGTTCGTTGCCCCCGTAGCGATCGTCGACTTCCCGGTCGTGGCGGTCGCGACCGCCGACGAAATGGTCGACGACGAGGAGGCGGGCGACGTCGACGTCGTGGCCGTCGCCTTGGGCCCCCCGGACGAGCACGCCGTCAGCGCGATCGCGGCGGTCCCGACCGCCCCAAAGATCCACGTCGGCCTCCGAGACGGCGCACCCATGTCCGAATCCTCCCACCTCACAACATCTTTTGCATGAGGACGACGTCGAGCCAGCGGTTGAACTTGCGGCCGACCTCGCGCTCGCGGCCGACGGGCTCGAAGCCGCACGCCGCGTGCAGGGCGATCGAAGCGTCGTGGTCGCCGACGATGCGGCCGATCACGGAGTGGAAGCCGTGGTCGCGGGCGAGGTCGACGAGGTCACCGAGCAGCAGCCGGCCGAGCCCCTGACGGCGGAAGTCGCGGTGCACGTAGACCGAGTCCTCGACCGTGGTCGAGTAGGCGGGCCGGGACCTGTACGGCGAGAGCGACGCGAAGCCCGCGACCTCGTCGGCGGCGCCGACGGCGACGATCGCGGGGTGCCCGCCCGAGTGCTCGTCGACCCAGGCGAGCTGCTCGGCGAGGGAGCGGGGCCGTAGATCGAACGTCACGGTGGATTCGAGCACCTCGACGTTGTAGATCGCGCGCAACGCGTCGGCGTCGCGCCGTTCGACCAGGCGGGTTCGGTACGCATCGGACGTCACCACGGCGGTGACGCTACGCAACGGCGGGCCCCACCTGCGGTTTGGTAGCGTGGCGGGGCGCTTCGCCCCCTTAGCTCAGTTGGCAGAGCACTTCCATGGTAAGGAAGGGGTCTACGGTTCAAGTCCGTAAGGGGGCTCGTTGGGGCGGGCCATCCGGTCCGTCTCGCACGGCGGAGTAGCTCAGTTGGTGAGAGCACACGGCTCATAATCGTGGGGTCGCGGGTTCGAATCCCGCCTCCGCTACCCACCCATCAGACCCGCAACACCCGAAAGTGACCCACCATGGCGAAAGAGAAGTTCGAGCGCACGAAGCCGCACTTGAACATTGGGACGATCGGTCATATTGACCATGGGAAGACGACGTTGACGGCGGCGATTACGAAGGTTCTGCATGATCAGAACCCGAAGAATTCGTTTACGGCGTTTGATCAGATTGATAAGGCGCCGGAGGAGAAGGCGCGGGGGATCACGATCTCGATTGCGCATGTGGAGTATGAGACGGAGAACCGTCATTACGCGCATGTGGATTGTCCGGGGCATGCGGATTACATCAAGAACATGATTACGGGTGCGGCGCAGATGGATGGCGCGATTTTGGTGGTGGCGGCGACGGATGGTCCGATGCCGCAGACGCGTGAGCATGTGTTGTTGGCGCGGCAGGTGGGTGTGCCGTCGATCGTGGTCGCGTTGAACAAGAGCGACATGGTTGATGATGAGGAGATTCTCGAGTTGGTGGAGCTCGAGGTTCGGGAGTTGTTGAACGAGTACGAGTTTCCGGGTGATGACACGCCGGTGGTGCGGGTGTCGGCGTTGAAGGCGTTGGAGGGTGATGCGGAGTGGACTCCGAAGATTTTGGAGTTGATGTCCGCGGTTGACAGTTTCTTGCCGGAGCCGACGCGGGATGTGGATCGGCCGTTCTTGATGCCGATCGAGGATGTGTTCACGATCACGGGTCGGGGCACGGTGGTGACGGGCCGGGTGGAGCGTGGGATCGTGAAGGTTGGTGAGGAGATCGAGATCATCGGTCTGCGGCCGACGACGAAGACGACGTGTACGGGTGTGGAGATGTTCCGCAAGCTCTTGGATGAGGGTCGTGCGGGGGACAACATCGGTGCGTTGTTGCGGGGGACGAAGAAAGAGGATGTGGAGCGCGGGCAGGTGTTGGCGAAGCCGGGGAGTATTACGCCGCACACGAATTTCACGGCGCAGGTGTATATCTTGACGAAGGAGGAGGGCGGTCGGCATACGCCGTTCTTCACGAATTATCACCCGCAGTTCTATTTCCGCACGACGGATGTGACCGGGACGGTTGCGTTGCCGGAGGGTACGGAGATGGTGATGCCGGGGGATAACACGGAGATGTCGGTGGAGTTGGGGAAGCCGATCGCGATGGATGAGGGACTTCGGTTCGCGATCCGTGAGGGTGGTCGTACGGTGGGTTCGGGCCGCGTCGTGAAGATCGAGAAATAGGGACTAGGACGAGATGGCGAAAAATGACAAGCGGGTCAAGATCACACTTGCCTGCGAGGACTGCAAGCGGCGCAACTACATCACGATGAAGAGCAAGGTCAATGACCGCGAACGCATCGAGATGAAGAAGTACTGCCGCTGGGACAAGCGCCACACGGTCCACAAGGAGACGCGTGAGCCGGATACCCGGTCCGACCTCTCGGGTCGGGCCGGTGCGTAACCTTTCTCCAGGGCACTGGGTCGAAGCCCGTACCCATCAGGAGGACCGGTTGGACGAGGCCGAGCTGGTCGGTGCCGCCCGTGGCGGTGACCGTCAGGCGTTCGACGAGTTGGTGCGGCGCACCTTCGTCGACACGTTCACGCTCGCGCGTCGCCTCTCCGGCAACGAGGAGGACGCGCGCGACGTGGTGCAGGAGGCTTACCTCCGGGCCTGGAAGGGCATCGGGAAGTTCCGCGGTGAGGCGGCCTTCTCCACGTGGCTGTACCGCATCACCGCGAACGCCGCCGCGAGCAACCTCCAGCGCCGCCGCCGCCACCGGTCGGAGCCCTTCGCCGACGATTTCGAGCCCGTCGACACCGGCGCCGAACAGCTCATCTCGCAGGGCGCGGAATCGGCCGAAGCGCTCGACCGCATCTCGGATGCGCTCGACGAGCTGCCCGCGAAGCTGCGGAGCGTGGTCGTCTTGAAGGACGTCTACGGGATGTCGCACGAGGCCATCGCCGACGAGCTCGGGATAACGGTTTCCGCCGCGAAGGTGCGCCTGCACCGGGCCCGGCGCAAGCTGCGCGACGTGTTGTACGACGAAGGAGCCCAAGCCAATGCGGTGTGACGAGGTGACCGCGTTGCTCCCGGCGCTCGTCGACGGCGAGGCCGTCGGTCTCGAGGCCGAGCGCCACGTGGATACGTGCCTGCGCTGTCAGGCCGAGCTCGCGCGGTACCGGCGCCTGCTGCGGACCCTCGCGATGCTCCGGACCCGCTACGCGGAGCCGACTCCGGGACTGCTCGGCGAGACCCTCGCCGCGATCACCGATGCCGCCGAACACGGTGCGCGCCGCACGCTCGTCTCGGGCCGCCGGCTGGCCTATGCCGGTGCGATCGGGGGCGGCGCACTCGCGGCGGGGGCTACCGCGGCCGTGCTGATCGCCCGGTCCCGCAAACGGACCCTGAGCCTCGCCGGGTAGCGCCTGCGGCATCGGGAGAACGCGCTGCTATCCTTGCGCGCCTGGCCCCCAAGGCCCGGAGGGCAGTAGCTCAATTGGTAGAGCACCGGTCTCCAAAACCGGCGGTTGGGGGTTCAAGTCCCTCCTGCCCTGCTCGTAGTCCACGCTTCGAGGCGACATGAACCGACAGACCAAGCGACAGATGGCGCGTCAGGGATCCGATCGGCCGCGCGCGCCCGAGCGTCGCTCGGCCCCGAACCCGCAGGTCGACCGTACGGGCCCGAAGCAGTACTTCGGCGAAGTGCGCGGCGAGATGAAGAAGGTGGCGTGGCCACCGCGCACCGAGATCGTGAACTCGTCGCTCGTCGTGCTGATCGGTCTCGTCGTCATGACCGCGCTGATCTTCTTGTTCGACTGGGCTGCGGTGCACGTCGTCAACTTCGTGTTCAAGTAATGGCCGACACTTTCGAGCTCCCCCCCGACGACGATGGCGACGACATGACTCCCTCCGAAACCCAGATCGACGAACCCGCGACCGAGCCCCTCCCCGAGGACGTCGCGGGCGAAGTGGTTTCCGACGAGCCGGCCGACCAGGCGACGATCGTCGAGGTTCCCGACCTCGGTGGCGCCGAGCTGCTCGAGGTCGAAGAGGTCGATTCCGACGACGAGATCGTGTCCGTCTCCGAGCCGAGCCCGTTCGATCGGTCCGGGCGGTGGTACGTCGTGCACACCTACGCGGGCTACGAGAACAAGGTGAAGTCGAACCTCGCCAGCCGTGTGCGTTCGATGGCGGTCGAGGACCGGATCTTCGAGGTCGTCATCCCGATGGAAGACGTCATCGAGTTCAAGAACGGTCGCAAGGTCGTCGTGCAGAAGAAGGTCTTCCCCGGCTACCTGCTGGTGCGGATGGGCCTCGACGACCACGCCTGGTACGTCGTGCGCAACACGCCCGGCGTCACCGGGTTCGTCGGCAGCGGCGCCAAGCCCACCCCGTTGTCGCGCAAGGAGGTCGAGAACATTCTCGGCACCGGCGTGACCGAGGTCGGACCGCAGGCCGAGAAGAAGGTGCGGCCCCGGCTCGAATACGAGATCGGCGAGCAGGTGCGTGTCGTCACGGGTCCGTTCGCCGACTTCAACGGTGTCATCAGCGAGATCGATGTCGACCGCTCCAAGCTCAAGGTGCTCGTGAACATCTTCGGTCGCGAGACGCCGGTCGAACTCGAGTTCGGCGACGTGGCCAAGCTGTAAACGCGCGGACGGCCGGCAACGCCCGAGCTGATTCAACGCTCTGATTCGAAAGAGATGACGGAAAAGACATGGCAAAAAGACGAGTAGCTGCAGTCGTGAAGATCCAAATCCAGGCCGGCGCGGCCACGCCCGCGCCGCCGGTCGGAACCGCGCTCGGTCCGCACGGCATCAACATCATGGACTTCTGCAAGGCGTACAACGCGTCGACGGAAGCCCAGCGGGGCACGGTGATCCCGGCCGAGATCACGATCTACGAGGACCGCTCGTTCACGTTCGTCACCAAGACGCCGCCCACGCCGGTGCTGCTGCGTCAGGCCGCGGGCATCGAAAAGGGTGCCGCCGCGCCGCGCCGGGAGACGGTCGCGACCGTCAGCAAGGATCAGGTCCGCCAGATCGCCGAGACCAAGATGCCCGACCTCAACGCGGTCGACATCGAAGGTGCGATGGCCCAGGTGGCGGGAACCGCGCGTTCGATGGGTATCGACGTCGTCTAGACCGGGTCGCTCGCGTTCGGGCCACCCACGTTGCACATACCGATGAATGCCCACCGCCGGAGCACCTCGCCGGCGGGTCCACGGGTCTCGACGAGGGAGCTTCGAAGGGAGCGACACCATGGCCAGGTCCAAGAAGTACGTCGACGCATCGGGCCGTTACGACAAGCAGGCGCTGTACGAGCCGGCCGAGGCATTCGCGCTGGTGAAGTCGATGGCCACGAAGAAGTTCGACGAGACGGTGGAGGCCGCGTTCCGGCTCGGCGTCGATCCCCGCAAGGCGGATCAGATGCTGCGAGGCACGGTCTCGCTGCCCGCGGGTACGGGGAAGGACGTTCGGGTCGCCGTGTTCGCCGCCGGCGATGCCGCCCAGGAGGCCCGTGACGCCGGTGCCGACGTCGTCGGTGCCGACGACCTCGTCAACCGCGTGCAGAACGAGGGCTTCATGGACTTCGACATCGCCATCGCCACGCCCGACCTCATGGGTCAGGTCGGTCGGCTCGGGCGCGTCCTCGGACCCCGTGGGCTGATGCCGAACCCCAAGACCGGCACGGTCACGACCGACGTCGGCAAGGCGGTCTCGGAGTTCAAGGGTGGCAAGGTCGAGTACCGCACCGACCGCAACGGCAACGTGCACGTTCCGCTCGGCAAGGCGAGCTTCCCGGTCGAGAGCCTGGTACAGAACTACTCGGCGGTGCTCGACGAGCTCCAGCGGGCACGGCCGGCGTCGGCGAAGGGCCGCTACCTGAAGGGTGTGGCGACGTCGTCGACGATGGGCCCGGGTGTGAGGATCGCGCCCGACGCACGCGTCGAGGCGTAGCCCGCGGAGCCGGCTCCGGCAGGGCCGTCAGGAGCCGAAGCCGACCGCGCGCCGCTCGGTGCGCGGTCGCAGCGACGGCCACGGCATGCGCGTCCGCCGGAACGGGATTTCTCGTCCGTCGCGGAAGCTGCGCATGGTGGTCCACAGCGGGCCGCGGGTGATCTCGAGCTCGACGCGCCCTGCGCACAGCATCTCGACGAAGCGCAATGCCTCTTCGGTGCTCGTGAAGGTGACGTGTTCGGGAAGGTAGGCGACCTTGACCCGGTGGTCGTCGATCTCGACCTCGACGTCTCGGGAACGGTCGCAGACGTGGGGGAGCCGCACGAGTGCGATCGCGTCGGCGGTGGTGATGGTCATAGCGTCACGGTCGAGACCGGCGGGCGGGTGGGAGTCGAGCTGTTCTTCGAGCTGTACGAGGAAGTCGCGGATCGTCGGGGTCAAGCTCACGCGGTCCGATCCAATCACGAATCTTCCTCCCGGCGAATCCTCCGACGAATCCTCGGCGCACGCTTTCCCGGGCGTGCCTCGCCGTCGCACGATTGCGAGGAATCCCCCGAGGATTCCTCGCAACGCGTTCGGGGACCGCTACACCCGGCGCGAGCCGCTCGATCGGCAGCCGGAGAACCGTTTCGGCTAGTGTCTCCAGCCGTCCACTGAACGCCGAAGACTTCCGGTCTCGACACGAGGTAATGGGCCGAACTCCCGCCGGGAGCCAGGCCCGCCGGGTGAGGCGACTTCCGGGGAGCGCGAGGCCTTGGCCTGGCGCCGCTCGCGAGGCGTCACGCCCGAGCCCCCGAGGAGCACACATGCCCACCAAGGCACCCGCCGACAGCGCGCAGATGCAGCGCAAGACCGCGGTGATCGACGACATCAAGGCCCGGCTCGAGTCGGCCGACGCAGCCGTTCTCACCGAATACCGCGGGCTCACCGTCAGCGACATCGCAACGTTGCGTGCCGCGCTCCGTCCGGCCGCCACCGACTACAAGGTCTTCAAGAACACCCTGGCCCGCCGGGCGGCACGCGACGCCGGCCTCGACGAGCTCGCCGAGAGCCTCGAAGGGCCCGTGGCCATCGCATTCGTCCGCCGCGACGGCGGCGACGCCGTTACCGCGGCCAAGGCGCTGCGCGACTTCGCCCGCGCCAACCCCAACCTGGTCCTGAAGGGCGGGATCCTCGGCCCGCGGCTCTTGTCGAGCAGCGATGTCGAGGCCCTCGCCGACGTCCCGCCCCGCGAGCAGCTGCTCGCCCGGCTGGCCGGCGGGTTCCAGGGCCCGATGGTCAAAGCGGCGGGCCTGTTCCAGGCCTTCACCCGGAACATGGCGTACGGCGTCAAGGCGCTCATCGACCAGCGGATCGAGGGCGGCGAGGCCCTCGTGGTGGCCGAAGCCCAGCCTGTCACCGAAGCCGCGCCTGTCACCGAAGCCGAGCCCGCCCCCGAGCGCGAGAACGAGGCCCCGGCCGCCGAGGCGCAAGCCGAAGCAGCCGAGCCGACGCAAGCATCCGAAGCAGAAGTAGAGGAGTAATCCGATGGCAACCATGAGCACGACTGAACTGCTCGACGTCTTCAAGAACATGACGGTGCTCGAGCTGAACGACTTCTTGAAAGCGTTCGAGGAGGAGTTCGGTGTCACCGCGGCCGCGCCGGTCGCCGTAGCGGCAGTCGCCGGCGGTGGTGGCGCCGCCGCCGAGGTCGCCGAGGAGAAGGACGAGTTCGACGTCATCCTCTTGGCCGCGGGCGACAAGAAGATCCAGGTGATCAAGGTCGTGCGTGAGCTCACGAGCCTCGGACTGAAAGAAGCCAAGGACCTCGTCGACGGCGCGCCCAAGCCCGTCATCGAGAAGGCCTCCAAGGAAGACGCCGAAAAGGCCAAGGCCAAGCTCGAGGAGTCGGGCGCCCAGGTCGAGCTCAAGTAGCCCGGTCGGGGGCCGGGTCCGAGCGACTCGGGCACCCGCCGGGAAGGCCGAGCCGGGAAGATCTGTCGGGAAAGTCGTTGCCACCCGGCGGGTTCGGGCTTATCCTGCACCGAACATCCGGGCCCGTCCGCGTCGAGCGGGCGGTGTCCGTTTCGCGGTGACTGGCAGCCGGCATGGCGACTCGCTATGCTAGGCGTACCCGTGTCTGCCCGTTCGTGCTCTCCGATCTTCCTGGCCCCTGCCGACGCGCGCCCGATTGTCCGGGTTGCCTTGCGTCGACGCCTTTCGTTGCACGCCCCGCAGCACGGCACGCAATTCAGCATTTCCGCAGTTTGATTCTCTCCGGATTGGAGTGACGTTGGCCCGTCTCGCGTCCCGTGAGCGCCTTTCCTTCTCGAAGCTTCGCGAGGTGAAGGAACTTCCCAACCTCATCGAAGTACAGACCGACTCGTTCCGCTGGTTCCTCGAAGACGGTGTCGCCGAGGTGTTGCGCGACATCTCCCCGATCGAGGACTTCACCGGTCAGCTGAAGCTCGAGCTGACCGACCACGTCTTCGACCCGCCGAAGCACTCCGAGGACGAGTGCCGCGAGCGCGACATGACCTACGCGCGCCCGTTGTTCGTCACCGCGCGGTTCATGAACGCGCAGACCGGTGAGATCAAAGAGCAGACGGTCTTCATGGGCGACTTCCCGATGATGACCGACCGCGGCACGTTCATCATCAACGGCACCGAGCGCATCGTCGTCTCGCAGCTCGTGCGTTCGCCGGGCGTCTACTTCGGTGTGACCCCCGACAAGACCGCGCCCGAGCGCGAGGTCATCGACGCCAAGATCATCCCGAGCCGCGGCGCGTGGCTCGAGTTCGAGGTCGACAAGAAGGACGTCGTCTACGTCCGTATCGACCGCAAGCGCAAGCAGCCGGTCACCGTCTTGTTGAAGGCGCTCGGCTTCGGCGAGACCGACGAGGAGCTGCTCAACCTCATCGTCGACGAAGAGGGCCGTCCCTACGAGTCGATGCGCAACACGCTCGAGAAGGACCACACCGCCGAGCGCCGACGAGGCGTTCATCGACATCTACCGCAAGCTGCGTCCGGGCGAACCGCCGACCCCCGACTCCGCCCGCGCGCTGCTCGAGAACCTCTTCTTCAACCCGAAGCGCTACGACCTCGCCAAGGTCGGTCGGCACAAGGTCTCGAAGAAGCTCTCCAAGGAGTACCCGTTCCTCGGGCTCCAGCGCTTCGACCTTCCGATCCCGCTCGCGAACGTCGACCTCGGTCGCGCCGGCGCCGACTTCACGTTGATCAAGTCCGACATCCTCGCCGTGGTGTCGTACATCGTGAAGCTGCACAACCGCGACCAGGGCTACTTCCCCGACGACATCGACCACTTCGGCAACCGCCGGGTGCGCACCGTCGGCGAGCTCATCCAGAACCAGCTGCGTGTCGGCCTGAGCCGCATGGAGCGCGTCGTGCGCGAGCGCATGACGACCCAGGACGTCGAGGCGATCACGCCGCAGACGCTCATCAACATCCGTCCGGTCGTGGCCGCGATCAAGGAGTTCTTCGGCTCCTCGCAGCTGTCGCAGTTCATGGACCAGACGAACCCGCTCGCGGGACTCACGCACAAGCGCCGCCTCTCGGCCCTCGGCCCGGGCGGTCTTTCGCGTGAGCGCGCCGGGTTCGAGGTGCGAGACGTGCACCCGAGCCACTACGGCCGCATGTGCCCGATCGAGACGCCGGAAGGCCCGAACATCGGCCTCATCGGTTACCTGTCGAGCTTTGCGCGGATCAACCGTTTCGGGTTCATCGAGACGCCGTACCGCAAGGTCGAGAAGGGTCGCGTCACCGACGAGATCGAGTACCTCGCGGCCGACGACGAGGACGAGTACGTCATCGCCCAGGCGAACGTGCGCATCGACGAGCAGGGCAACTTCCTCGACGAGCGCGTGCTCGTCCGGGTGGGTCGCGGCGAGATCGGGTTCTTCGCGCCGGACGAGGTCCAGTACATGGACGTGTCGCCGAAGCAGCTGTGCTCCGTCGCCACCGCGCTCATCCCGTTCCTCGAGCACGACGACGCGAACCGCGCGCTCATGGGCGCCAACATGCAACGTCAGGCCGTCCCGTTGCTGCGCGCGACCGCGCCCTACATCGGCACCGGTGTCGAGGGCCGTGCGGCCCGCGACGCGGGCGACGCGCTCCTCGCCAAGGACGACGGCACGATCGTCGACGTCGCCGGCGACACGGTCACCGTCGACTACAAGACCGGCGGTCGCACCACGCACCGCCTCGCGAAGTTCCGCCGTTCGAACCAGGGCACCTGCATCAACCAAAAGCCCCTCGTCGGTGGCGGCGACATCGTGAAGAAGGGCGACGTCCTCGCCGACGGCCCGTCGACGCACCAAGGTGAGCTCGCGCTGGGCAAGAACCTGCTCGTCGCGTTCATGCCGTGGAAGGGCCACAACTTCGAGGACGCGATCGTCTTGTCGGAGCGCCTCGTCAAGGACGACGTGCTCACGTCGATCCACATCGAAGAGCACGAGATCGACGCCCGCGACACGAAGCTCGGCGCCGAGGAGATCACGCGCGACATCCCGAACCTCAGCGAGGACATCCTGAAGGACCTCGACGAGCGCGGGATCATCCGCATCGGCGCCGAGGTCGGCGCGGGCGACATCCTCGTCGGCAAGGTCACGCCGAAGGGCGAGACCGAGCTGACGCCGGAGGAGCGACTCCTGCGGGCCATCTTCGGTGAGAAGGCGCGCGAGGTCCGCGACACGAGCCTCAAGGTCCCGCACGGCGAGACCGGCAAGGTCATCGACGTGCGCGTGTTCAGCCGCGACGACGGCCACGAGCTGCCGCCCGGGGTGAATCAGCTGGTGCGGGTGTACGTCGCGCAGAAGCGCAAGATCAGCGAGGGCGACAAGCTCGCCGGCCGGCACGGCAACAAGGGTGTGATCTCCAAGATCCTCCCGATCGAGGACATGCCGTACCTCGACGACGGAACGCCGGTCGACATCGTCTTGAACCCCCTCGGTGTGCCGAGCCGTATGAACGTCGGTCAGGTGCTCGAAGCGCACCTCGGCTACGCCGCTCGGCACGGCTGGGACGACGAGCACCGCAAGCCCGCCGAGCAGAACAAGACCCGGACGCGAACCGAGCCCGCGGTGTGGATCGCGAGCCCGGTGTTCGACGGCGCGCACTGGGACGAGGTCGAACAAGCCGGTCCGGAAGGAACGATCCGCGAGATCTTCGAGCGGCTCAACCCCGACGGCGCCGACGGCAAGAAGCTGATCGGCACCGACGGCAAGGTCACGTTGAACGACGGCCGCACCGGTCAGCCGTTCGACCGGCCCGTGACCGTTGGCTACATGTACATCCTGAAGCTCTCCCACCTCGTCGACGACAAGATCCACGCTCGTTCGACGGGCCCCTACTCGATGATCACGCAGCAGCCCCTCGGCGGTAAGGCGCAGTTCGGCGGCCAGCGGTTCGGAGAGATGGAAGTGTGGGCGCTCGAGGCCTACGGCGCCGCGTACGCGCTGCAGGAGATCCTCACCATCAAGTCCGACGACGTGCTCGGGCGGGTGAAGGTCTACGAGGCGATCGTCAAGGGCGAGAACATCCCCGAGCCGGGAATCCCCGAGAGCTTCAAGGTGCTCATCAAGGAGATGCAGGCCCTGTGCCTGAACGTCCGGGTGATCGACGAGAACGGTCAAGAGATCGAGATTCGCGAACTCGACGAAGACGCGTTCCGGACCACCGAATCGCTGGGTATCGACTTGTCGAGACCCGAGCGCGGCACGGACGAGGAAGACGCCGCGAGAGCACGAGCGAGGATCTGAGCGATGGGAACAGTTTTCGACGTCAACTCCAGCCGCCGGCTCACGATCAACCTCGCGACGGCGGGTGACATCCTCACCTGGTCGAACGGCGAGGTGAAGAAGCCGGAGACGATCAACTACCGCACCCTCAAGCCGGAGAAGGACGGGCTCTTCTGCGAGAAGATCTTCGGTCCGACCAAGGACTGGGAGTGCTACTGCGGCAAGTACAAGCGGGTGCGGTTCAAGGGCATCATCTGCGAGCGCTGCGGCGTCGAGGTCACACGCTCGAAGGTGCGCCGCGAGCGCATGGGCCACATCCAGCTGGCCGCGCCCGTCACCCACATCTGGTACTTCAAGGGTGTGCCGAGCCGACTCGGCTACCTGCTCGACATCGCGCCGAAGAGCCTCGAGAAGGTCATCTACTTCGCGGCTCACCTCGTCACCTGGGTCGACACCGAGCGCCTGCACAAGGACCTGCCGTCGCTCGAGGCCGAGATGAAGGCCGAGGTCGGCGACGTCGAGCGTGAGCGCGAGGTCAAGCTGCGCGAGCGCGACGAGGTCTACATCGCCGAGCTCGAAGAGCTCGAGGGCCGCGGCGCGAAGAAGAACGAGATCGAGCGCGCCGAGAAGGCCAAGAACAAGGACTTCGAGGACATCCGTCTCCGCTACGAAGAGGAGATCGGTCAGCTCAAGCAGGTCTGGGACACGCTCAAGGCGATGAAGCCCAAGCAGCTCATCGACGACGAGCGCGTCTGGCGCGAGCTCGTCGACCGCTACCACGAGTAC
This sequence comes from uncultured Actinomycetes bacterium, assembly GCA_963839575.1. Lineage (GTDB taxonomy): Bacteria > Actinomycetota > Acidimicrobiia > IMCC26256 > PALSA-610 > PALSA-610. Next base: position 1,934,874 of record CAWIVQ010000003.1, read on the forward strand.
TTCGCCGGTGGCATGGGCGCCGAGTCGGTCAAGGACCTCGTCTCCCGGCTCGACCTCGACGAGGTCGAGATCGAGCTCAAAGAGACCATCGCCACCGCGAAGGGTCAGCGCAAGGCGAAGGCGATCAAGCGATTGAAGGTGGTCTCGGCGTTCAACCGTCGCGACGAGAACAACCGCGCGATCAACTCGCCGCTGGGCATGATCCTCGACGTCGTTCCGGTCATCCCGCCCGACCTGCGCCCGATGGTGCAGCTCGACGGTGGCCGCTTCGCGACCTCCGACCTGAACGACCTCTACCGCCGGGTGATCAACCGCAACAACCGGCTGAAGCGGCTTCTCGACCTCGGCGCGCCCGAGATCATCATCAACAACGAAAAGCGCATGCTGCAAGAGGCCGTCGACGCGTTGTTCGACAACGGTCGCCGCGGCCGCCCCGTCACCGGACCGGGTAACCGCGCGCTCAAGTCGCTCTCCGACATGTTGAAGGGCAAGCAGGGCCGGTTCCGTCAGAACCTGCTCGGCAAGCGCGTCGACTACTCGGGCCGTTCGGTCATCGTCGTCGGTCCGCAGCTGCGCTTGCAGCAGTGCGGCCTGCCGAAGCAGATGGCGCTCGAGCTCTTCAAGCCCTTCGTGATGAAGCGGCTCGTCGACCTCGAGTACGCGCAGAACATCAAGTCGGCCAAGCGCATGGTCGAGCGCGCCCGCCCGCAGGTCTGGGACGTGCTCGAAGAGGTCATCAAGGAGCACCCGGTCTTTTTGAACCGTGCTCCAACGCTTCACCGCCTCGGCATCCAGGCCTTCGAGCCCGTGCTCGTCGAGGGCAAGGCGATCCAGATCCACCCGCTCGTCTGCGCGGCGTTCAACGCCGACTTCGACGGTGACCAGATGGCCGTGCACCTCCCGCTCTCCGCGGAGGCGCAGGCCGAGGCGCGGATGTTGATGCTCGCCGCGCACAACATCTTGTCGCCGGCGTCGGGTCGCCCGATCGCGGTGCCGAGCCAGGACATGATCATCGGCCTCTACTACCTGTCGGAAGCGCTCGACGGGCTGCAGGGCGAAGGCCGAGTGTTCCGTTCCATCGACGAGGCGTTTGCCGCGTACGAGGAGCGCTTCGGTGGCGACGGCGAGACGATCGCGCTGCACGCCAAGATCAAGGTGCGCATGCCGGTCGGCAAGTTCGCGGTCGAGCACTTCCCGCGACCGGCCGACGACGGCACTCCCCGCAGCATCGTGGTGCGTGAGTACGGGATCAACCGAGACGACAGCGGAGCGCCCGTAGGGGAGCAGAGCGCGGAGTCGACCCGTGTGAACCGCCCGACCGAGGTGCTCGTCGAGACGTCGCTCGGTCGCCTGCTCTTGAACAGCGCGTTCCCCGACGACTTCCCCTTCGTCAACCGCATCATGCGCAAGCGCGACATCACCGAGGTCGTGGGCGAGCTCGTGGTCGGCTACGACAAGGCCGTCGTCGCCGACAGTCTCGACCGTATGAAGATGCTCGGCTACGAGTGGTCGACGCGTTCCGCGCTGACGATCTCGGTCTCCGACGTCACCACGCCGCCGGCCAAGGCCGGTCTGCTCGAGAAGTTCGAGGGCGAGGCCGCCAAGGTCGAGAACCAGTACGAGCGGGGCATCATCACCGACGACGAACGTCGCCAGCAGGAGATCGAGATCTGGACCGACGCGACCAACCAGGTCACGAAGGCCATGCAGGATCTCATGCAGTCGACGCCGTTCAACCCCATCGACATGATGGTCGGCTCGGGCGCCCGAGGAAACATCATGCAGGTGCGCCAGATCGCCGGTATGCGCGGTCTCGTCGCCAACCCGCGTGGTGAGATCATCCCGCGCCCGATCAAGAGCAACTTCCGTGAAGGCCTCTCGGTGCTCGAGTACTTCATCTCGACGCACGGCGCTCGCAAGGGTCTGGCCGACACCGCGTTGCGCACCGCCGACTCCGGCTACCTGACCCGTCGACTCGTCGACGTCGCGCAAGAGCTCATCGTGCGGGAGTGGGACTGCGAGACGACCCGCGGCATCTGGGTCGAAGACGTGCTCCCCGGTCCCGACTCGTGGCGTGTCCTCGAGACCAGCCTGCTCGGCCGTTGCCTCACCGAAGACGCCACGCTGGCCGACGGCACGGTGATCCCGCGCAACGTCGAGATCGACGACGACGCCATGCGGCTGTTGGCCGAGGACGAGGGCATCACCCGCCTGCGGGTGCGCACGGTCCTCACCTGCGAGACGGTGTCGGGCGTCTGCTCGAAGTGCTACGGCCGCATGCTCGCCACCGGCAAGATCTCCGATCTCGGTGAAGCGATCGGCATCGTCGCCGCGCAGTCGATCGGCGAGCCGGGCACGCAGCTCACCATGCGTACCTTCCACACCGGCGGTGTCGCCGGCGAGGACATCACGCACGGTCTGCCCCGCGTGGTCGAGCTGTTCGAGGCCCGTACCCCGAAGGCGGCGTCACTGCTCGCCGACGTGTCGGGAGTCGTGCGGATCGGCGAGAACGAGAAGGGCGAGCGCATCATCACGATCGTCTCCGACGACGGCACCGAGCTCGAGTACGCGGTGTCGCGCCGGGCGCACGTCAGCGTGCGCGAGGGCCAGGAGGTCACCGCCGGTGATCGGCTGGTCGGTGACGAGAAGAGCCCCCTCGACCCGAAGAAGCTCCTCGAGATCAAGGGCGTGCGCGAGACGCAGCAGTACCTGGTCGACGAGGTGCAGCGGGTGTACCGCGACCAGGGTGTGTCGATCCACGACAAGCACATCGAGGTGATCGTCCGCCAGATGTTGCGCCGCGTGACCGTCTCGGAGCCGGGCGACAGTGCGTTCCTGCCCGGCGAGAAGGTCGACGCCCGCCGCTACGCGGAGGAGAACCGTCGTCTCGTCGAGGACGGCAAGCGTCCCGCCGAGGGTCGTCCGGAGCTCATGGGAATCACGAAGGCATCGCTCGCGACCGACTCGTGGCTGTCGGCGGCGTCGTTCCAAGAGACCACCCGGGTGCTCACCGAGGCGGCGATCGAGGGCCGTTCCGACGGGCTCGAGGGCCTCAAGGAGAACGTGATCATCGGCAAGCTCATCCCGGCCGGAACGGGCATGCCGATGTATCGCAACATCAAGACCGAAGCGCCCGAGTACGAGCCGTTGCCGTTCTACACGTCCGAGGTCGAAGAAGAGATGGACCTCGCGACGTGGCTGCGCGAGGCGAGCTCGAACCGCCAGGCCGAGACGGAGTTGCCGGCCGCAAGCGTTGGCCGCCGAGCCGAGCCCGCGACCTTCGGGGTCGATCATCGAGTCGGCCGGCGCGGCCGAGCTCGCGGGTGGCGATCTCGGCGAGCGATCCGGGAGATGTCGCGGCCGGCGATTGAACGAGGCCTCGTCCGGCCCCACTTGGGGCCGGACGACGGTCCTGCTAGTCTCATCCGTCGGCTCCGAGCGCCTCGGCGCGCTCCGGGGGCCCTGCTAGTCCGTCCCGAGTCTCGGACCGAAAGTTTCAGAGGGAAGACGCGTGCCCACGATTGCCCAGCTCGTCCGCAAGGGACGAGAATCGAAGGCCGAAAAGACCAAGACGCCGGCCCTCAAGGGCTCCCCGCAACGTCGGGGTGTGTGCACGCGCGTCTTCACCACGACGCCGAAGAAGCCGAACTCCGCGCTGCGCAAGGTCGCCCGCGTCCGGCTGACCTCCGGCATCGAGGTCACGGCGTACATCCCCGGCATCGGCCACAACCTGCAGGAGCACTCGATCGTGCTCGTGCGCGGCGGTCGTGTGAAGGATCTTCCGGGCGTCCGTTACAAGATCATCCGAGGCGCGCTCGACGCGTCGGGCGTCGCGAACCGCAAGCAGGCGCGCAGCCGCTACGGCGCGAAGAGGGAGTGCTAACTCGCATGCCGCGTAAAGGTCCCGCGCCCCGCCGCGAGCTGATGCCCGACCCGATCTACCGGTCGGTCGTCGTGACCCAGCTCGTGAACAAGGTGCTCGTCCGTGGCCAGCGGTCGACGGCCGAGCACATCGTCTACGCCGCGCTCGAAGAGATCGGTCGCAAGACCCAGGGCGATCCGGTCGCGGTCTTGAAGCGCGCGGTGGAGAACGTCCGCCCGCAGCTCGAGGTCCGCAGTCGCCGAGTCGGTGGCGCGACCTACCAGGTGCCGGTCGAGGTCAGGCCCCGCCGGGCGACGACCCTGGCGATCCGCTGGATCGTGGGCTACTGCCGCCAGCGCCGGGAGAAGACCATGGCCGAGCGCCTGGCCGGCGAGCTCTTGGACGCCAGCAACGGCATCGGCGCCTCGATCAAGCGCCGGGAAGACCTTCAGAAGATGGCGGAGTCGAACAAGGCTTTCGCGCACTACCGCTGGTAGAGCGCCCAAAAGGGACGATCAAGACGTGATGATTCGAGCAGTGACACGGGAGCCGGCCGAACGACGCTGACCGCGCCGTGACGCCGAGCGGGGCCCGCCCCGCGCCTCCCGACCGGGCCCCCGAGCAATCGGGGTTCGCCCGGTCGACTGCTGCTCGCCCCCGGAACACTCCGCCTCGAAACAGGACACAGAGATGGCACGCGAATTTCCGCTCGAAAAGACCCGCAACATCGGGATCATGGCGCACATCGACGCCGGTAAGACCACGACGACCGAGCGCATCCTCTATTACACGGGTCGGACCTACAAGATCGGCGAGGTCCACGAGGGCGCGGCCGTGATGGACCACATGGTCCAAGAACAAGAGCGCGGCATCACCATCACCTCCGCCGCGACCACCGCGCAGTGGCACGACTGCCAGATCAACATCATCGACACGCCCGGCCACGTCGACTTCACGGTCGAGGTCGAGCGGTCGTTGCGCGTCCTCGACGGCACGGTCGCGGTGTTCGACGCCGTCGCCGGCGTCGAGCCCCAGACCGAGACGGTGTGGCGCCAGGCCAACAAGTACGACGTGCCCCGCTTCTGCTTCGTCAACAAGATGGACCGCGTCGGCGCCGACTTCGAGCGGTGCGTGGCCATGATGCGTGACCGCCTCGACGCCGTTCCCGCGGTCGTCCAGCTGCCCATGGGTTCGGAGAGCGACTTCCGGGGCGTCATCGACCTCGTCGCGATGAAGGCCGTCGTTTGGCCGATCGACGACGACACCGAAGGCGCGCAGTTCGAGATCGTCGACATCCCGGCCGAGTACGCCGATGCCGCCGAGGCCGGGCGCCACGAGTTGCTCGAGACGATCGCCCACGTCGACGACCATCTCATGGAGCGGTACCTCGACGGTGAAGATCTGACCGCCGACGAGATCAAGGCCGCGATCCGTACCGGAACGCTCGCCTTCGAGTTCGTGCCCGTGCTGTGCGGGTCCACGTTCAAGAACAAGGGCGTGCAGCCCATGCTCGACGCGGTCGTCGACTACCTGCCCGCGCCGATCGACATCAAGCCCACCGAGGGTGTCGACATGAACGGCCAAGCCGTCGAACGCAAGGCGAGCGAGAACGAGCCGTTCTCGGCGCTGGCGTTCAAGATCGTCGCCGATCCCTACGGCAAGCTCACCTACTTCCGCATCTACTCGGGCAAGCTCGAGAAGGGGTCGGAGGTCTACAACTCCACCAAGGATCGCAAGGAGCGCATCGGGCGCATCCTGCGCATGCACGCGAACCAGCGTGAGGACATCGAGGTCGCGTACGCGGGCGACATCGTCGCCGGCCTCGGCTTCAAGCAGACCACCACCGGCGACACGCTGTGCGAGCGCTCGGCCCCGATCATTCTCGAGCAGATGATCTTCCCCGAGCCCGTCATCTCGGTCGCGATCGAGCCCAAGACCAAGGCCGACCAGGACAAGTTGGGGAAGGCGCTCGGTTCGCTCTCCGACGAGGACCCGACCTTCCGCGTCCACACCGACGAAGAGACCGGCCAGACGATCATCCGCGGCATGGGCGAGCTCCACCTCGAGGTGCTCGTCGACCGGATGATGCGCGAGTTCAACGTCGAAGCGCACGTGGGCAAGCCCCAGGTCGCGTACCGCGAGACCATCACCCAGCCCGTCGAGCAGATCCGCATCCGCTACATCCGCCAGACCGGCGGTCGTGGTCAGTTCGCCGACGTCGTGCTCGCGCTGGAACCCACGGGTCCCGGCGGCGGCTACGAGTTCGTCGACGAGATCAAAGGTGGCGTGATCCCCCGCGAGTACATCCCCGCGGTCGACGCCGGCATCCAAGAGGCCATGCAGGGCGGTGTCGTCGCCGGCTATCCGCTCGTCGACGTCCGGGCCCGGCTCACCTTCGGGTCGTACCACGAGGTCGACAGCTCGGAGATGGCGTTCAAGATCGCGGGTTCGATGGCGCTGAAGGAAGCGGCCCGCAAGGCCAAGCCGCAACTGCTCGAGCCGGTCATGTCCGTCGAGGTCGTGACCGCCGACGAGTACATGGGCGACGTCATCGGCGACCTGAACTCGAGGCGCGGTCAGGTCGAAGGTGTGTCCCAGCGCGGCAGCGCGCAGGTGATCACGGCCAAGGTCCCGTTGGCGCAGATGTTCGGGTATGTTGGCGATCTGCGGTCCCGCACCCAAGGGCGCGCGACCTACACGATGCAGTTCGACTCGTACCAAGCGGTGCCGGACTCGATCGCCCAAGAGATCGTTGCCCGAGTTCGCGGCGAGTGACGCATCCCCGGCCCGTGATCAACCCCTGCAACACCAACGTCTTCCGAATCGAAAGGTAAAGGTCGTCCGATGGCGAAAGAGAAGTTCGAGCGCACGAAGCCGCACTTGAACATTGGGACGATCGGTCATATTGACCATGGGAAGACGACGTTGACGGCGGCGATTACGAAGGTTCTGCATGATCAGAACCCGAAGAACGCGGCGATGGCGTTCGACCAGATCGACAAGGCGCCCGAAGAGAAGGCGCGCGGCATCACGATTTCGATCGCACACGTGGAGTACGAGACGGACAACCGTCACTACGCGCACGTCGACTGCCCCGGCCACGCCGACTACATCAAGAACATGATCACGGGTGCCGCGCAGATGGACGGCGCGATTCTCGTCGTCGCCGCCACCGACGGCCCGATGCCGCAGACGCGCGAGCACGTGCTGCTCGCCCGCCAGGTGGGTGTCCCTTCGATCGTCGTGGCGCTCAACAAGAGCGACATGGTCGACGACGAGGAGATCCTGGAGCTCGTCGAGCTCGAAGTGCGTGAGTTGTTGAGCGAGTACGAGTTCCCCGGCGACGACACCCCGGTGGTTCGGGTGTCGGCGTTGAAGGCGCTCGAGGGCGACGCGGAGTGGACTCCGAAGATTTTGGAGTTGATGAACGCGGTTGACACGTTCATGCCGGAGCCGACGCGTGATGTCGACAAGCCGTTCCTGATGCCGATCGAGGACGTGTTCACGATCACCGGTCGCGGCACGGTCGTGACCGGTCGGGTGGAGCGCGGGATCGTCAAGGTCGGCGAGGAGATCGAGATCATCGGTCTGCGCGCCACCACCAAGACCACGTGCACGGGTGTGGAGATGTTCCGCAAGCTGCTCGACGAGGGCCGCGCGGGCGACAACATCGGCGCCCTCCTGCGGGGCACGAAGAAAGAAGATGTCGAGCGCGGTCAGGTCCTGGCCAAGCCGGGCAGCATCACGCCGCACACGAACTTCTCGGCGCAGGTGTACATCCTCACCAAGGAAGAGGGTGGGCGGCACACGCCGTTCTTCACGAACTATCACCCGCAGTTCTATTTCCGTACCACCGACGTCACCGGCACGGTTCAGTTGCCCGAAGGCACCGAAATGGTCATGCCGGGTGACAACACCGAGATGACGGTGGAGCTCGGGAAGCCGATCGCGATGGACGAGGGTCTGCGGTTCGCGATCCGTGAGGGTGGCCGTACTGTGGGTTCCGGCCGCGTCGTCAAAATCGAGAAGTAGGGATTCATGGCTGCGAACACCGGACAGAAGATTCGCATTCGCCTGAAGGCGTATGACCACGAGGTCATCGACCAGTCGACGAAGAAGATCGTCGAGACGGTGATCCGTACGCAGGCGAAGGTGCGCGGTCCGGTGCCGTTGCCGACGGAGATCCGCAAGTACACCGTGGTGCGGTCACCGCACGTCGACAAGGACAGCCGCGAGCACTTCGAGATGCGTATTCACAAGCGCCTCATCGACATCGTCGAGCCGACCGGCAAGACGGTCGAGGCGCTTCAGCGTCTCGACCTCCCCGCAGGCGTCGACATCGAATTGAAGATGCAGCAGGCCTGACGGCGTTCCGCCCTGACAGCCCCGTTCCGCGGCGCGCACGCGACAATCTCGCGGTGGACGAGGTGGCCGGGGGCGACACTGCCACCGATCCCTACGTGGCGGACGATCAGGTCTTTGAGCCGTCCGATGTATCGGGGCCGCCTCGCGCCGGCCGCCTGAAGCGCGTCGTCGAAGGCTGGGGAGCCCCCGAGGGCGTCCTCGGCATCCTCTTGGCGCTGTGGTCGTACGAGTTCATCCACCTGCCGATGCTGCGGTACGACCGCTTCGGCACGTTCGGCTTCGACCTCGGCATCTATGACCAGGGGACCTGGCTGCTCTCCCGGGCCAAGGATCCGTTCGTCACGATCCGCGGGCTGGAGTTCTTCGGCCACCACGCCAACATCATCTTGTTGGTGCTCGTGCCGTTCTACTGGCTCGGCGCGGGCCCGATCTTCCTCCTCGTCGTGCAGGTCCTGGCCCAGGCCAGCGGCGCGGTCGCGATCTACTTGTTGGCCCGCGACCTGTTGGCGTCGAAATGGGCCGGCGTCGCGTTGGCGGCGACGCTGCTCCTGAACCCGACGTACCAGTGGCTCACCTGGGAGTTCTTCCATCCCGACGCGGTGGCGATCGGGCCCCTGCTCTTCGCCTATTGGGCGGCGCGAAACCAACGCTGGCGGATCTTCACCGTCGCCGCGATTCTCACGGTCGTCGTGCAAGGAAGACCTCGCGCTGGCGGTTGCGGTCCTGGGCCTCGTCATCTTGTTCCGAGGTGACCGGCGCCGGGGGGCGTTCGTCGCGGCGGTGTCGACCGCGTATTTCTTCTTCGCGACGCGTGTGCTCATTCCGAACCAGAACGGCATCGGGCCCTTTTACGACAGCTTCTTCGGCAACCTCGGCAAGACCCCGACCGAGGTCGTCGTCAACTCCGTGCGCCATCCCACCAAGACGTGGAACCTCGCCCGTCAGCGGGATCGCAAGACCTGGTACTGGAACACCCTGGCCCCGTGGGCTCTGGCGCCCGTGTTCGACCTCAGGGTCCTGGCGATCGCCGGACCCACGATCTTCGTCAACATCGTCTCGTCGTTCCCGTACACCCGCGACTATCGCTTCCACTACTCCTCGATCGTCGTCGGCGGCTGCGCGCTCGCGACGGTCGAGGCGATCGCGTGGATGTCGAAGCGCTCGAAGGAACGGTTGGCGGCGCAGTGGTCGATGGTCTCGGTGGTACTGGTGGCCGCCGTCGTCTCGAGCTTCGTGTGGGGGTGCGCCGTCTACTCCCGTCACTACAACGACGGCACCTGGCCGCTGCAACCCGACCCGCGGGCCGCGCTCCAAGAGCAGGCCGTGAGGTCGGTGCCGGCCCAGGCGTCGGCCAGCGTCGCCTACAACGTCGACACCCACATGACCCACCGGGCCGGGATCTACGAGTTCCCCGTGCCGTGGTGCAACATCAACTGGGGCGTCCAGGGTGAACATCTCCGCGACCCGGCGACCGTGCAGTACCTGGTGCTCGATCGCCGGCTGATCACCGATGCGCGCGACAAGGCCCTGCTGGCGGACCTTCTGTCCAGCGAGTTCTCGGTCGTCTCCGACAACCAGGACATCCTCGTGGCCAAGCGGGTCCGCCCGCCGGCCCAAGCCCGCGGTCCGAATCCGCCGGTGGGAGAGTGCTTCGCGCGAAGGTCGCTCGACGCGTCCCAGCCGGACCTCCGGGCGGCGGGTTGAGCCGCTCCGGGCGCCGGCGCTCGAGACGTGTGCTCGACTGCGCGCAGAGCGCGCGGATGGCGTTCCGGGTGGCGACTTGCTAGCATCATCGGGCTCTACGGGCCGCACATCGCGACCCGCCGCGTTGACGCCCCCGGCCTCGGGTGCGACGCGACTTCAACCGAGGCCCGCGTAGGCCCCGTTTCCGGCGGAACCGCGCGGCACAACCGAGATCACGCTCCGCCCGGGCTTCCGAGCGGAGCGTTCGCGTGGGCGCGGACAACCGCCGCCCGAGCGAGCCAGTCCGAGCAACTTGTCACCGGAGTCGACAATGGCGAACAAAGGGATCCTGGGCCGAAAACTCGGCATGACCCAGGTCTTCGACGAGGGGAACCGGATCGTTCCGGTCACCGTCATCGAGGCCGGGCCCTGTCGTGTGGTCCAGATCAAGACCCCAGAGCGCGATGGCTACGCCGCGGTGCAACTCGCCTTCGGTGAGACCAAGGCGCAACGGCTCTCGAAGCCCGAGCTCGGTCACTTGAAGGCGGCGAATGCCGACCCCACCAAGTATCTCGCCGAGCTCCGGGTCGTCGATCTGTCGGGCTTCGAGCTCGGCCAGGTGCTGAAGGCCGACGTGTTCGCGGCCGGCGAACGGGTCGACGTGACGGGCATCAGCAAGGGCCACGGGTTCGCGGGCGTGATGAAACGCCACAACTTCTCCGGTCAGGGCGCGTCGCACGGTAACCACAAAAAGCACCGTGCTCCGGGCTCGATCGGCGCGTGCGCCACGCCGGCACGCGTGTTCAAGGGCATGAAGATGGCGGGCCAGTTCGGCAACGTGCGCACCACCACGCTCAACCTGCAAGTGGTCGAGGGTGACGCGGAGCGCAACCTGTTGTTGATCCGCGGTGCGGTGCCCGGACCGTCGGGCGGCATCGTCTTCGTCCGCAACGCGGTGAAGTCGGGGGTGAAGGCGTAATGGCCTCGATCACCATGAAGACCGCCGCGGGCGCCGACGCCGGGACCGTCGAGCTTCCCGACGACATCTTCGGCATCGAGCCGAACGTCGCCGTGATGCACCAGGTCGTGACCGCGCAGCTCGCGGCGAAGCGGGCCGGCACGCACAGCACCAAGACGCGCGCCGAGGTGCGCGGTGGTGGTGCGAAGCCGTGGCGCCAAAAGGGCACCGGTCGCGCCCGGCAGGGTTCCATCCGCGCACCGCAGTGGCGGGGTGGCGGAGTGGCGCATGGTCCCAAGCCGCGCGACTACTCGCAGCGGACGCCCAAGAAGATGGTCAGGCTCGCGTTGCGTTCCGCGCTCAGCGACCGCGCCTCGGAGTCGAAGGTCGTCGTGGTCGACGATTGGGCAATCGGCGCGCCGAAGACGAAGGACGCGGTCAAGCTGCTCGCAGGCGATCGGGCTGCGCACCAAGGGTGCGCGCGAAGACCGGGTCCTGGTCGTGTCTGTTCCGAGACGACGAGAACGCGTGGAAGTCGTTGCGCAACCTCGGCGAGCGAGTGCAGATCGTGCTGCCGGAAGAGCTCAACACGTACGACGTCTTGTTGAACGACTGGATCGTGTTCTCCAAGCCGGCGCTCGAGACCACGATCGCCCGCCTCGGCAACGGTTCGGGCGCCACCGCGTCCGCAGACGGTGAAGGTGGCGACGATGAGTAAGGACCCGCGCGACATCATCATCAAGCCGGTCGTGTCGGAGAAGTCGTACGCGGGCTACGACCTCAACGTGTACACGTTCGTCGTGGCACCCGACGCCAACAAGATCGAGATCCGCAAAGCGGTCGAGCAGTTGTTCGCCCGGCGGGTCGAGAAGGTCCACACGATCAACCGCAAGGCGAAGCGCTCGCGCAACCGCAACACCGGCACCTACAACGCGCCGGCATCTCAGAAGCGGGCCATCGTCACCCTCGCCGCCGGCGAGGAACGCATCGACATCTTCGGGAGCTGACGGTGGCTATCCGCAAACGCAAACCGACGAGCCCGGGGCGCCGATTCCAGTCGTCGTCCGACTTCGCCGAGGTCACGAAGACCAAGCCCGAAAAGTCGCTGACGAAGCCGAAGCCCAAGACGGGCGGGCGCAACTCGTACGGCCGCATGACCTCGCGTCACCGCGGCGGCGGCCACAAGCAGCGGTACCGCATCGTCGACTTCCGGCGGAACAAAGACGGTGTTCCCGCCAAGGTCGCCGCCATCGAGTACGACCCGAACCGCAATGCGCGGCTCGCGCTGTTGCACTACCTCGACGGCGAGAAGCGCTACATCATCGCCGCGCAGGGTCTCGAGGTCGGCGCGATGGTACAGAGCGGCCAGGGCAGCGAGATCCGGGTCGGGAACGCGTTGCCGTTGCGCTACATCCCGGTGGGTACCACGGTGCACAACGTCGAGCTGAAGCCCGGTGGCGGTGCCAAGATGGGCCGCGGTGCCGGCGCGGCGATCCAGCTGATCGCCAAAGAGGGCATGTTCGCGACGCTCCGGTTGCCGTCCACCGAGATGCGGCGTGTCCCGATCGACTGCCGCGCCACGGTTGGCTCGGTCGGCAACAGCGAAGCCGGGTTGATCTCGGTCGGCAAGGCCGGTCGTAACCGCTGGCAGGGCAAGCGCCCGCACACCCGCGGTGTCGCCATGAACCCGGTCGACCACCCGTTGGGTGGCGGCGAGGGCAAGAGCTCCGGAGGCCGCCACCCGGTGTCGCCGTGGGGCAAGCCCGAAGGCCGCACCCGCAAGAAGGGCAAATCGAGCGACAAGCTCATCATCCGCCGGCGTCGTACGCGCGGCGCACGGAGGTAGACGTACATGCCCCGCAGCCTGAAGAAAGGTCCGTTCATCGACGACCACCTTCGCGAGAAGGTGGACGCCATGAACGCGGCCGGCGACCGCAAGGTCATCAAGACCTGGTCTCGGCGCAGCACGGTGACGCCCGACATGGTCGGTCACACCCTCGCCGTCCACGACGGCCGCAAGCACGTCCCGGTGTACGTCACCGAGGCGATGGTCGGTCACAAGCTGGGCGAGTTCGCGCCCACCCGGGTGTTCCGCTACCACGCGGGCCAAGAGCGATCGAGCCGGCGCTGATGGCGAACGCAGCTACGAAGTCGGGCGTCCGCGCCACCGTTCGCTACCTGCACACGTCGCCGTACAAGGTGCGCCAGGTCCTCGATCTCGTGCGCGGCCTGCCGGTCGGCGACGCGGAGCGCTTGTTGCAGCTCTGCGAGAAGGACGCGGCCGACGATGTGTTGAAGCTGCTCGGCTCCGCCATCGCCAACGCCGACCACAACAACGCCCTGCCGGCCGACGAGCTCTACATCGCGCTCGCATGGGCCGACGAGGGTCCCACCCGCAAGCACGGCCAACCGCGCGCACGCGGTCGCTACTTCCGCATCCGCAAGCGGACGTCGCACGTGACGATCGTGCTCGAGCGCTTCGACATCGACGAGCTCGAGACCCGTCGCCGCCGCGAAGAGGCGACGGGTCGCGGCGCGGCCGTGAGCCAGCGCCGGCGCGCCGAGCGAGTTCGCCGCTCGCGCGCCCCCGAGGCCGAGCCCGAAGTGGCCGAAGCCCGAAGCCGAAGACGCCTGGGCCGCCGAGACCGAAGTCGCGGAGCCGGAAGCCGCCGTAGCCGAAGCCGCCGCCGAGGTCGCCGAGCCGGACGCGACCGACGCCGAGCCGGAAGCTGAGAAGGACTAGTCATGGGTCAAAAAGTCAACCCGTACGGGTTCCGGCTCGGTATCACCACCGAGTGGAAGTCCCGCTGGATCGCGCCCAAGAAGGAATACCGCGAGTTCCTGATCGAGGACTGGAAGATCCGCGACTACCTGCGCAAGCAGCTCGAGCGCGCGGCCGTCAGCCGGGTCGAGATCGAGCGCACGGGCGACCGCCTGCGCATCGACGTGTACACCGCCCGCCCCGGCATCGTCATCGGGCGGCGCGGTGCGGAGGCCGAGCGCCTGCGTGAGGGTCTGCGCAAGATCAGCGGCAATCCGAAGATCCAGTTCAACATCCAAGAGATCAAGCAGCCCGAGATCGACGCGATGCTGCTCGCGCAAGGCGTCGCCGACCAGCTCACCGGCCGGGTGTCGTTCCGGCGGGCGATGAAGCGCGCGGTGCAGACCGCGATGAAGGCGGGCGCGCTCGGCGTGCGCGTGCAGTGCAGCGGTCGACTGGGTGGCGCCGAGATGAGCCGCAAGGAGTGGTACCGCGAGGGACGCGTTCCGCTGCACACGCTGCGGGCCGACGTCGACTACGGCCTGGCCGAGGCGCGCACGACCTTCGGGCGCATCGGCGTGAAGGTCTGGATCTACAAAGGCGACATCCTTCCCTACAAGAGCGCGGTCGAAGACAAGATTGCGCGCGAGGCCGCGATGGCCGTCGGCGAGACGGCCGGCCAGCCCGGCGCGCGTCGCGTCGTCAGCGCGGGCGGCGGTCGGCGACGCAAGCCCGAAGACGGCGAGGGCGTCACGACCACCGAGGGCACGACCGAGGTCGGCGAGGGTGCCGAGGACGGTCCGGCGAAGCCGCTGCTGGGCGAGGCCGACCCCGAGCTCGAACGCTTGCTCGCCGAAGAAGAAGAGATCGAACGCCGGACGCGTGAGCACCACGAGACCCCGCACTTCCGCGGCGGCGAGGAGTAGGTCGGCACCATGTTGATGCCCCGCAAGGTTCGGCACCGCAAGGTGCAACGAGGCCGGATGACCGGCATGGCCAAGGGTGGGACGCGCCTCGCGTTCGGCGAGTTCGGCATCCAGGCACTGGAGCCCGGCTGGCTCACGAACCGCCAGATCGAGGCGGCTCGTATCGCGATGACCCGCCACATCAAGCGTGGCGGCAAGGTGTGGATCAACGTCTTCCCCGACAAGCCGATCACGCAAAAGCCCGCCGAGACCCGCATGGGCTCGGGCAAGGGCAACCCGGAGAAGTGGGTCGCCGTCGTGAAGCCCGGCCGGGTGTTGTTCGAGCTCTCCGGCGTGCCCGAACCCGTCGCCCGCGAAGCGATGCGGCTCGCCATTCACAAACTTCCGATGCGCGCCCGCTTCATCGTGCGTGAGGAAGAGGTGTAGCGATGACCAAGGCCAACGAATTGCGGGAGCTGACCGACGAGACGCTCGTCGACCGGCTGTCGGAGGCGAAGCAGGAGCTGTGGAAGCGCCGGCTCGACCTCGCGACGGGACAGCTCGACAGCACGACGGAGATCACGGGCTACAAGCGCGAGATCGCACGCATTCACACGCTGATGCGCGAGCGCGAGATCTTGGCGCACGAAGCTGACAGGCAGGAGGCCTGATGGCCGACGAAACGAACGACACGAACGAAACACGCGGGAACTCCCGCAAGGTCCGCGAGGGCATCGCCGTGTCCACGAAGATGGACAAGACCGTGGTCGTCGCCGTTGTCGACCGCGTGCGCCACCGCCGCTACCAAAAGACGATGCAGCGGACGAAGCGGCTCTACGCGCACGACGAGACGAACGACGTGCGCGAGGGCGACCGCGTGCGCGTCGCCGAGACCCGCCGGCTCTCGAAGAACAAGCGCTGGCGCGTCGTCGAGGTCCTGGAGCGCGCACGATGATCCAACAAGAGTCACGGCTGAAGGTTGCCGACAACTCGGGTGCGCGCGAGGTGCTGTGCATCAAGGTGCTCGGCGGCACCCGCCGGCGCTACGCGAGCATCGGCGACATCTTCGTCGCCACGGTGAAAGACGCCGTTCCCGGTGCCTCGGTGAAAAAGGGTGATGTCGTCAAGTGCGTCGTCGTGCGCACGAAGAAGGAAAAGCGCCGTCCCGACGGCAGCTACATCCGCTTCGACGAGAACGCCGCGGTGTTGATCAACGACCAGATGCAGCCGCGAGGCACTCGCATCTTCGGTCCCGTCGGACGCGAACTGCGCGACCGCCGCTTCATGCGGATCGTCTCGCTCGCGCCGGAGGTGTTGTGATGGCGAAGGACGAATCATGAAGGTGAAAAAGGGCGACGACGTCATCGTGCTCGCGGGCAAAGACGTCGGCCGGCGCGGCACCATCACGCGGGTCATCAACGGCTCCGACAAGGTGATCGTCGACGGCGTGAACATGGTGAAGCGCCACACGAAGCCGAAGGGTCAGGTCATGCAGGGCGGCATCATCGACAAGGAGATGCCGATCCATGTCTCGAACGTGGCGCTGTGGTGCAAGGAGTGCGGCGCGACGCGCGTCGGCTTCCGCTTCGCCGACGACGGTGTCAAACACCGCACCTGCCGCAAGTGCGGAGGCGACATCTGATGGCCGCGACCACCACCGCATCGCCGCGCCTGAAGCAGCGCTTCGAGACCGAGCTGAAACCGAAGCTGCAGACCGAGCTCGGCCTGACGAACGTGATGCAGGTTCCCCAGCCGGTCAAGATCGTCGTGAACATGGGTGTCGGCAAGGCGACGCAGCAGCGCTCACTGCTCGACGGAGCGGTCACCGACCTCACGATCATCACCGGTCAAAAGCCGCTCGTCACCAAGGCGAAGAAGTCGATCGCGAGCTTCAAGCTCCGCGAAGGCAATGAGATCGGCGCCAAGGTGACGCTACGCGGCGACCGGATGTGGGAGTTCTACGACCGGCTCGTGAGCCTCGCGATCCCGCGCATCCGGGACTTCCGCGGTATGCCGCCGAAGCAATTCGATGGGCACGGCAACTACACCTTCGGGCTCAACGAGCAGCTCGTGTTCCCGGAGATCGACTACGACAAGATCGACAGCGTTCGCGGCATGAACGTAACGATCGTGACCACAGCGGAAACCGACGCTCAGGGGTTCGCACTCCTGCGGGTACTCGGATTCCCGTTCCGCCGCGACGGGCAGGGGTGAATCGATGGCCAAGAAGGCACTCGTCAACAAGCAGCAGCGCACGCCGAAGTTCAAGGTGCGCGGGTACACGCGTTGCCGCCGGTGCGGTCGGGCGCGCTCGGTCTACAAGGACTTCGGTCTCTGTCGGCTCTGTCTGCGCGAAATGGCTCACGCCGGGGAGATCCCGGGCATGACGAAGAGCTCGTGGTGACGGGGAGGTTCGCGCTGTGACGATGACCGACCCGATCGCCGACATGCTGACCCGCATCCGGAACGCCAACGTCGCGTTCCACGATGACGTCGCCATGCCTTCGTCGAAGCTCAAAGAAGCCGTCGCGGTGATCTTGGAACGCGAGGGCTACATCACCGGCTTCGAAGTCGCCGCCGACCCGAGCCGTCCGGGGAAGCGCCTGACGATCAAGATGAAGTATTCGAGCGACCGCCGCCGGACGATCTCCGGACTGAAGCGCGTGTCGCGGCCCGGTCTGCGGGTCTATTCGAAGGCCGAAGGCGTCCCGCGGGTTCTCGGCGGTATGGGAATCGCGATCGTGTCCACCAATCAGGGTCTCTTGACCGACCGCGAGGCGCGCGAGCGTCGGGTCGGCGGCGAGATCCTGTGCCAGGTCTGGTAGCGGAGCTGCGTTATGTCGCGTATCGGTAAGCAGGCGATCACGGTTCCGAGCGGCGTCGAGGTGACGATCGACGGTTCCGACGTTCGCGTCAAAGGACCGAAGGGTCAGCTCGAATACCGTTTGGTCGGCGACGTCCTGATCGAGCGCGAAGGCGACGAGCTGAACGTGACCCGCGCCGACGACACCCGCTCGAACCGCTCGCTGCACGGGTTGCAGCGGACGTTGATCGCCAACATGGTGATCGGTGTCTCCGACGGGTTCTCGAAGGAGCTCGAGATCGTCGGCGTCGGTTATCGCGCCGCGGCGCAGGGTCCGACCGCCATCGAGTTGTCGGTCGGCTACTCGCACACCGTCAAGTTCGAGGCGCCCGCCGGCGTGACCTTCGAGGTACCGCAGCCCACTCGCATCGTCGTACGCGGGCACGACAAGCAACTCGTCGGCCAGGTCGCGGCCGACATCCGCAAGGTCCGCAAGCCCGAGCCGTACAAGGGCAAGGGCATCCGTTACGTCGGCGAGCACATCCGGCGCAAAGCCGGCAAGTCGGCGAAGTAGCAGAGGGTTCCGTTATGAGCCTCACCAAATCCGATCATCGCGACCGGCGTCACCGCCGGGTCCGCAAGAAGGTCACGGGAACCGCGGAACGGCCGCGGCTCGCGGTCTTCCGTTCGAGCAAGCACATCTACGTGCAGGCCATCGACGACCTCTCGGGAACGACGATCGTGAGCGCGTCGACGATGGAAAAGGACCTGCGCGGCGGTGCGACCTCCACCATCGAGGCCGCCAAGAAGATCGGGACGCTCGTCGGCGAGCGGGCCAAGGCCGCCGGCATCACGACCGTCGTGTTCGATCGCGGCGGCTTCAAGTACCACGGCCGGGTCGCGGCAGTCGCCGATGGCGCCCGCGAAGCCGGACTGACTCTCTAAGGGATTGGGTTCACATGGCTGAAGGTCAGTTCGACGAACGCGTGATCTCGATCAACCGCGTCGCGAAGGTCGTGAAGGGCGGTCGGCGCTTCTCGTTCACCGCGCTCGTGGTCGTCGGCGACGGCAACGGCAACGTCGGTCTGGGTTACGGCAAGGCCAAAGAGGTTCCGGCCGCGATCCAAAAAGGCATGGAGGAAGCACGCAAGAGCTTCTTCGCCGTCCCGCTCGCCGGTTCCACCATCACCCACGTGATCCTGGGTGAGCACGACGCGGCGCGCGTGTTGATGAAGCCGGCGGCGCCGGGTACCGGTGTGATCGCCGGTGGCGCGGCCCGCGCCATCCTCGAAGCGGCCGGTATCCACGATGTGCTCGCGAAGTCGCTCGGTTCGTCGAATGCGATCAACGTCGCGCGGGCGACCATGCAGGGCCTGCAGGCGCTGCGCCGGCCCGACGACGTCGCTCACCTGCGCGGCAAGTCGGCCGAGGAAGTCTCGACGAAGGGCATGCTCGGCGCGTACCGCGATCGCCAGCGCGGCAAGCTCGAGGTGACGGAGGTCAAATGAGCGATATCCGAACTTCCGGAATCAAGGTCACCCTCGTACGTTCGCAGATCGGTATCAAGCCGAAGCAGCGGGGCACGCTCCGCGCGCTGGGTCTCGGAAAGATCGGGTCGACGAACACGTTGCCCGACCGGCCCGAGGTGCGCGGGATGATCGCGCGTGTACCGCACCTCGTCACGGTGGAGGAGCTCTCGTGAAGATCCACGACCTGAAACCGGCCCCCGGATCCCGGCGGCCGAAACGCCGCGTCGCTCGCGGCATCGGCGGCAAGGGCGGCAAGACCGCGGGCCGTGGCAGCAAGGGTCAGGGCGCGCGCAACAACGTCCCCGCCCGTTTCGAAGGTGGCCAGACCCCGCTGCACCGCCGTACCCCCAAGGCGAAGGGCTTCAACAACCCCTTCCGGGTCGAGTACCACGTGGTGAACCTCTCGACGCTCGACGGCTTCGACGCCGGCGCCGAGGTGTCGCCCGAGACGCTGCGCGCGAGCGGGCTCGTCGCCAAGCGGGGCCTGGTGAAGATCCTGGCTCGGGGCGAGCTGACCAAGCCCCTCACGGTGGAGGCCCACGCGTTCTCGGCGGCCGCGGTACAAGCGATCGAGGCCGCGGGTGGAACGACTCGGGTCCTGCCGCTTCCGTGGCCCACGGGGCGCCCGCCGGCTCGCGGGAACGCGCTCACCAACCGCTAGCTACACTGCCTCGTCCGGTGTGAGGAGGTCGTCGACCCGATGAGGTCCCGGTGATGTCAGGGCTTTCGCGCCTCCAGAACATGTTCCGCGTCGCTGACCTGCGGAACAAGATCCTGTTCACGATCTTCATCATCTTCGTGTTCCGGATGGGTTCGCACATCCCGGTGCCGTACGTCGACTTCAAGGCCGTCCAGGAGCTGCAGTCGCAGTCGAAGGGCGCGGGCGGCGTGCTCGGCCTCTTCAACTTGTTCTCGGGCGGTGCGCTGACGGCGGTCTCCGTCTTCTTCCTCGGGATCATGCCGTACATCACGGCATCGATCATCATGCAGTTGCTCGGCGTGGTGATCCCCAAGCTCGAGGAATGGCAGAACGAAGGCCAGACCGGGCAGAAGAAGATCACGCAGTGGACGCGATACCTCACCGTCGCCCTGGCCCTCATGCAGTCGACGGCGTTCGTGTTCGTACTGAAGAGCGGCAACGGCGGTCTGCTCGGCCAATCCGGGATCTCGCTCCCGGTCGGAACGGTGCTCATCCCGCACTTCACCGTCTATCGCGCGTTGATGATCGTCTTGACATGGACGACCGGATGCGCGCTCGTGATGTGGTTGAGCGAGCTGGTCACCCAGCGCGGGATCGGCAACGGGATGTCGATCCTGATCTTCACCTCGGTCGTGTCCCGCATGCCCTATGAGGGCTCGTTGGTGCTGAAGCAGTCGACGTTCGAGTTCGTCGTCATCTTGGCGCTCGCGGTCGGATTGGTGTTCGCGATCGTGCTCATCGAGTCGGGTCAGCGGCGAATACCCGTGCAGTTCGCCAAACGTGTCGTCGGCCGGCGAATGTACGGCGGCCAGAGCACCTACATCCCGCTGAAGGTCAACCAGTCGGGTGTGATCCCGGTGATCTTCGCGACGTCGCTGTTGTCGTTCCCGGCACTCGCGGCGACCGTCCTGCCGTCGGGGCCGCGCAAGTGGATCAACGATCACCTCGTCGGGACCGCGACGACGAGCTGGTTCTACATCATCTGCTTCGGCGTGCTGATCATGTTCTTCTCGTACTTCTATACGGCGATCGCGTTCAACCCGCAGCAACAGGCCGACATCATCCGCAAACAAGGTGGCTTCATCCCGGGCATCCGCCCCGGACCCCCCACGGAGCGGTATCTCGCCAAGGTCCTCAACCGGATCACGCTGCCGGGCGCGCTCTACCTGACCGTCATCGCCCTCATCCCGTTCATGGTGTTGAAGGCGTGGAACATCCAGGATCCGTTCGGTGGTGTGACCATCCTCATCGCAGTCGGCGTCATGCTCGAGACCATGAAACAACTCGACAGCCAGCTGATGATGCGGAACTACGAGGGCTTCCTCTCCTAGCAACATGAGCTGTTCAGATCCCCGACTCGTGCTGCTCGGGAGGCAGGGTGCCGGCAAGGGCACCCAGTCGACCCGTCTGGCGGGCCATTTCGGCGTGATCCATGTCTCGACCGGTGACATGTTCCGGACCCAGGCCGCGCAGGGAACCGCGTTCGGGCTCGAGGCGAAGCGATTTATGGATGCGGGCGAGTTGGTGCCCGACGAGATCGTCGTCGGCGTGATCGAGGAGTGCATGGTCCCGGGCGGTCCGCTCGGCGGGGGCTTCGTGCTCGACGGGTTCCCGCGCACGCTCCACCAGGCGCGTGAGCTCGACCGCGTCATCGCGGGATCGCCGCTGCATCTCGCCATCGATCTCGATGTCCCGAGGGAGATCGTCTTCGACCGGATCGCGGGCCGGCGGGTGTGCGAGGACTGCCAGCGCGTGTACCACGTCAACCTGCCCCCGAAGCACGGCTGGGTGTGCGACACGTGCGGCGGAGCGGTTCGCCAGCGCGACGACGACACCGAAGACGCGGTCGAACGCCGGCTCGAGTTGTACGAGCGCGAGACCATCCCGATCGTCGACTACTACCGGGCGCTCGGACTGTTGACGATCGTCGACGGTGTCGGCGAGGGCGACGAGGTCTTCGATCGGCTCGTCAAGGTCTGCCTCGATCAACTCTGCTGACCGATCGCCGTTCATGGTCCTGCGCAAGAGCCCATCCCAGATCGCGCTCATGCGGCGCGCCGGGGCCGTCGTGGCCGAGATGCACGAGGCGTGCACACGGGCCGCGGTGCCGGGCGCCACGACCGCGGATCTCGACCGCGCCGCCCGCGAGGTGCTGGAGCGGCGGAGCGCCCGTTCGAATTTCCTCGGCTACCACGGCTTCCCGGCGGTGGCCTGCGTGTCGCCGAACGAGGTCATCGTGCACGGCATCCCCGGGCCTCGGGTGTTGCAGGAGGGCGACATCGTCTCGATCGACTGCGGGGCGATCATCGAGGGCTGGCACGCCGATGCCGCGATCACCGTTGCGGTGGGTGAGGTCGACGCGGAGTCGCAGCGCCTCATGGACGTGACCCGCGCCGCGTTGGAGTCTGCGATCCGGGCGACCGTCGCCGGGAACCGGCTGGGCGACATCGGTGCCGCGGCCGAACACGAGGTGACGACAGCCGGGTTCGGGGTGGTGCGCGAGTACGTCGGGCACGGCATCGGCACCGCGATGCACGAGGAGCCGGAGGTGCCGAACTACGGGCCCGCCGGCCGGGGCCTGAAGCTTCGGGCGGGAGTCGTCCTGGCCATCGAGCCCATGGTCACCGCGGGCCGGGCCACGACCCGGACCCTCGACGACGGATGGACCGTCGTGACCGCCGACGGCTCCCGGGCGGCGCACTTCGAGCACACCGTCGCCATCACCGACAGTGGCCCCGAAGTCCTGCACGCTGCGGTCGTGATGGGTCGCTCGCGCTGCGCCTCCCGTGCGGTCGGCTCCGCTGCCGCTCCGGCCTGATGGGTCGCTCGCGCTGCGCCTCCCGTGCGGTCGGCTCCGCTGCCGCTCCGGGACTGATGGGTCGGGACCGGCTTGGCAGGTACCGGCCTGATCAGGTAATCTTTTCGGTCGGCCCCTGCCCGTTCGGCGCGCCCAGGCCGCAGGTAGTCCGAGACGTAGTTCGTAGTCGCAATGCCGAGTCCGTCGGCGCGCTTCCAGCCCTGAAGGTGATGCTCTCTGGCCAAGCCCAAGGATGACACGATCCTGGTCGAAGGGACGGTCGTCGAGCCGTTGCCGAACGCCATGTTCCGTGTCGAGCTGGAGAACGGGCACAAGGTTCTTGCTCACATATCCGGGAAGATGAGGATGCACTACATCCGCATCGCCCCGGGCGACAAGGTGCAGGTCGAGCTCACGCCGTACGACCTGAGCCGCGGTCGCATCACGTACCGCTACAAGTAACGCCCCGCAAGCAACCGCGCGAGACGCGCGAGCGAGATGAAGGTGACGGCAATGAAGGTTCGTCCTTCGGTCAAGAAGATGTGCGACAAGTGCAAGGTGATCCGCCGGCACGGCTCGGTCCGGATCATCTGCGACGACCCGCGGCACAAGCAGCGGCAGGGTTAGGAAGGACGGCAGATGGCCCGTATCGCCGGCGTCGACATTCCCCGCGAGAAGCGTCTCGAGATCTCGCTCACGTACATCTACGGCATCGGCCGTAACACCGCGCAGCAGGTGACCGACGCGACGGGGATCTCGCGCGACACCCGGGTGCGCGACCTCACCGAAGAGGAAGTCGCGCGGCTGCGCGCCTACATCGACCAGAACCTCAAGGTCGAAGGTGACCTGCGCCGCCAGGTGAGCCAGGACATCAAGCGCAAGATGGAAATCGGTTGTTACGAGGGACTGCGCCACCGCAAGGGGCTGCCGGTCCACGGACAACGCACCCGGACGAACGCCCGTACCCGCAAGGGCCCGAAGAAGACGGTCGCCGGCAAGAAGAAAGCCCGCAAGTGACGCAGACGCCCGCACACCGAATCGGAGCCTGAGAAGCAGTGGCGAAACCTGTCGCCGGTGGACGCCGGCCGAAGAAGAAGGAACGCAAGAACGTCTCCTACGGGATGGCGCACATCAAGTCGTCGTTCAACAACACGATCATCACGTTCACCGACCTGCAGGGCAACACGCTCTCGTGGGCGAGCTCGGGCAACGTCGGGTTCAAGGGGTCGCGGAAGAGCACACCCTTCGCCGCGCAGCTCGCGGCGGAGGCCGCGGCCAAGCGTGCGATGGAGCACGGTGTCCGCAAGGTCGACGTGTCGGTGAAGGGTCCGGGTTCGGGCCGGGAGACCGCGATCAGGTCGATTCAGAACGCGGGCATCGAGGTCGTCGGCATCAAAGACGTCACGCCGATCCCGCACAACGGATGCCGCCAGTCCAAGCGGCGGAGGGTCTGATGGCTCGTTACACGGGCGCAGTGTGCCGGTTGTGCCGGCGCGAGCGCATGAAGCTGTTCCTCAAGGGCACGAAGTGCGACTCCATGCGCTGCCCGATCGAGCGGCGTCCGTACCCGCCGGGCCAGCACGGTCGCGGTCGCGTCCGCGACAGCGAATACCTGCTCCAGCTGCGTGAGAAGCAGAAGTGCCGTCGCATCTACGGCCTGCTCGAAAAGCAGTTCCAACTCATCTACGCGAAGGCGAACAAGCAGCCCGGCATCACCGGCGAGAACCTGCTCCGCCTGCTCGAGCTGCGCCTCGACAACGTCGTGTTCCGGACCGCGTTCGCGTCGAGCCGCAGTCAGGCGCGCCAGTTCGTCCGTCACGGCCACGTGTTGGTCAACGGCAAGCGCGTGACCATCCCGTCGTACGTCGTGCGCAAGGACGACGTCATCTCGCTGTCCGACAAGTCCCGCAAGATGATCGTGATCCGTCACAACATCGACACGCTCGATCGCACTGCACCGCAGTGGCTCGAGGTCAACGCGGGTGATTTCAAGGCGACCGTGCGCGACCTGCCGCTCCGCGAGCAGATCGATATCCCCGTTCGCGAACAGCTCATCGTCGAGCTGTACTCGAAGTAAGCAAGCGAGGCTTCCCCCATGCTCATCATCCAGCGTCCCGAGATCGAAGCCGTCGAGGCCGAGGGCAACACCCAGAGCTTCATGATTTCCCCGCTCGAACCCGGGTTCGGGCACACGCTCGGCAACAGCCTGCGGCGTACGTTGCTGTCGTCGATCCCGGGCGCAGCCGTAACGCAGGTGCGTTTCGACGACGCGTTGCACGAGTTCGACGTCATCAAGGGTGTGAAAGAAGACGTCACCGACGTCATCTTGAACCTGAAGGACCTCGTGCTCACGTGCACGTCCGACGAGCCCGTCACCCTGCGCCTCGACAAGCGCGGCCCGGCCGAGGTGCGAGCCGGCGACATCCAGACCACGTCCGAGGTCGAGATCCTCAACCCCGATCTCTACATCGCGACCGTGAACGCCTCCGGGCGCCTCGCTCTCGACCTCACGGTCGAGCAGGGTCGCGGCTACCTGTCGGCCGAGCGCAACAAGCGCACGACGACCATCGGCGTCATCCCGGTCGACGCGATCTTCTCGCCGGTGCGGCGGGTGTCGTTCTCGATCGATCCGACGCGCGTCGAGCAGTCGACGAACTTCGACCGGCTCACGCTCGAGGTCGAGACCGACGGTTCGATCACGCCCCGCGACGCGCTCGCGTCGGCCGGTGACACGCTGCGCAAGCTCGTCGACCTGGTCGCCGAGCTCTCGGAGGCGCCGCGAGGCCTGGAGCTCGGCGAGATCGCATCGCCCACCTCGACGTCGCCGGATCTCGATCTCCCCATCGAAGAGCTCGATCTCTCGGAGCGGCCGCGCAACTGCTTGAAGCGGGCGCGGGTCGACTCGATCGGTCAGCTCGTGCAGAAGTCGGAAGACGACCTGCTCGCCATCACCAACTTCGGCGCCAAGTCGCTCGAAGAGGTCATCCAAAAGCTCGACGAGCGCGGCTTGTCGCTGCGCGTCAAGGAGTAACCCGAGTCATGCCTGCTCCGAAGAAGGGCAAGCGCTTCGGTGGAAGCGCCGCGCACCAAAAGCTGATGCTCGCGAACCTGGCCTCGCACCTGATCATCTCCGAGGCGGGTGCGATCACGACCACCGAAGCCAAGGCCAAGGCCTTGCGTCCGTACGTGGAGAAGCTGGTCACCAAGGCCAAGCACGGCGGGGTGCACAAGCAGCGCATCGTCGTGGCCCGGATCCACGACAAAGACGCCGCGCACCGGCTCTTCGACGAGATCGGGCCCCGCTACGCCGACCGCAACGGCGGCTATACGCGCGATCTTGAAGCTCGGCCCGCGCTCGGGCGACAACGCGCCGATGGCGCGGCTCGAATTCGTC
Source organism: uncultured Actinomycetes bacterium (assembly GCA_963839575.1). Lineage (GTDB taxonomy): Bacteria > Actinomycetota > Acidimicrobiia > IMCC26256 > PALSA-610 > PALSA-610. The sequence continues at coordinate 1,960,631 of CAWIVQ010000003.1, forward strand.
TGACGACGCCGTCGTTCGCGGGTCGCGCCCGGCGACGGGACGGCGGGCCGCTTGGCAGACTGTCGCCGTGACCCTCTTCGACGCGATCCCGGCCCGCGGGACCGAACCGGATGCGAAGCCCGGCGCGGCCGCGCCGCCCGCCCAGGTCAAGCTCGTTGTTGCGTACGACGGCACCGATTTCAGCGGCTTCGCGGCCCAGTCGGGTCAACCCGAGGTGCGTACCGTCGGCGGGGCGCTCGGTCAGGCGATCGGCAAGGTCTTGCGTCACGACGTTCGGCTCGCGTGCGCCGGCCGCACCGACGCCGGCGTCCACGCGTGGGGACAGGTCGTGAGCTTCCCGTCGGAGTCGGGGCTCGATCCGGCCCGCGTGCAGGCCGCGGTGAACTCGATGCTCGGCCCGGAGATCGTGATCCGTTCCGCGGCGCTGGTCGACCCCCAGTTCGACGCCCGGCACGCGGCCCGGTGGCGACGGTACCGCTACACGATTCTCAATCGGCCGGTTCCCGACCCGTTCCGGGATCGCTTCACGTGGTGGGTCCCCGGTCAGCTCGACCTGCGCGCGCTACGGCTGGGCGCCGACCCGTTCGTCGGCGAGCACGACTTCGCGTCGTTTTGCCGGAAGGGTCCCGAAGGGTCTTCGACGGTCCGGCGGATCCTCGAGTCGCACTGGGTCGACGAGGGCGACGGCGTGCTGCGCTACGAGATCCGCGGCAACGCGTTTTGCTGGCAGCTCGTGCGCTCGGTGGTGGGGACGCTCGTCGAGGTCGGGCTCGGCAAGCGCCGGCCCGGCGATCTGATGGCGATCCTCCGGGCCGGTGACCGCGACGCGGCGGGGCAACTCGCCCCGCCGCGCGGTCTGTGCCTCTGGGATGTCGGCTACGACGAGTAGCTATCCCGCCGGGACGGTGGGAATGCTGACGCCGGCGGGGACGCTGATGCTCGGCATCGTCTGCGGGGTCACGGGCGGCGTGAAGTCGGCGTCCGTCGGGTCACTCACGGCCGTTGCGGTCATCGAGTCACTGGGGGCGCCCTTCTTCGTGCTCGTGAACTCCAAGACGAAGCCGGTCTTCTTGTCGACGCAGATCGTCGCGCTGTCGTTGGGGTCGTAGTCGGACGACTTGATGTCGCTGCCCTTGAAGAGCGACAGGCCACTCAGTCTCCCGATGACGTCCGACGCCTTGTACTTCACACACGAGGCGTCGCGACCGGCGATCGTCTGCGACGACTTGTCGCCGCCGCCGAGCTGGGTCAGGACGGCTGCGAACGCCGCGAAGATGCCGGTGAAGGACGCGCCGATGTTCGCGGCGCCGCTGCCCAGGCTACCGAGGTCGGTGCACGTCGCCGACGTGCCCGTGCCGTCGCAGGAGACCGACGTCTTCCCGTCGCTGTAGAAGGTGCTGCTACCGGTCGAGAACGACGACTTGCCGTTGCCGTCCTGCGCGATCGTCAGCGTGTCGGTCGAACCCGAACCGGTCTGTTGGTACGTGATCTTGATCTTGGCCTTCGCGTACTGACCGGCGAGCTTGGCGAGATCGCTGTTCCCGCTGAGGATTCCGCCGGTCGTCGGCGAGGTGTTGTTCTTGTTCGTGGTGCCGGCGCCCGTAGGCGAGCTCTTGCTACTTCCGCCACACGCGGCGAATGTCATCGCCGCGATGACCATGCCTGTTATTGCGATCCTGCGCATGCTGGACCTCCTCCCTATGAGGGGCAGAGACTACGCCCGCGGGACGCCGAAATAGAGGAATCCGTACGCTTCGTCCCGGGCTTCGACCCCGGCTGACCTGAGAGCCACATCCCAGTCGCCCCGACAGGACGGGTCGTTTTGCTCCATCCCGTGGTCGGCGACCAGCGCGAAGGCGCAGTCGTCGAAGACCCCCGCCGTCTCCAGCGCGGCGAGGATCTCGCCGATTCGCCCGTCGCTGTCGCGCACCGATGCCGCCGCGATCTCCGAGTACGGCCCGCCCACGTGCATGGCGGCGTCGGTCAGCGTGAAGTTGCACCACATGAAACGCGGGATCGGGTACGAGGTGTCCCGGTAGCTGCCGGCGATGATGCCGAGCGCCTGGTCGACTCCCATGTGGTCGACCACCGACGACCACGAGTAGTCCTTCGACGGCCGGACGAACCGTTCGGTCGTGTGGGGCAAGCCGAACGGGTCCTTCGGGATCGGCGGTATCTCACCTCGCCGGAAGAAGTCGAAGGTCGAGTAGTCGGCGCCGGTGTCGCAGGGCTCGTTCACCGACGCGGTGAACGAGCCGGGCCAGGTGCGGTGCACCGCGTGATGGATGGTCTCGACGCCCGGAACCAGGTGCTGCATGCTCCAGGGCCAGGTCGCGGACGAGTTCGTGATCACCTGCTGGCCGGCGGCGCGGTCGTACCAGGCGTTGTGGAGGATCCCGTGGTGACCGGGATGCGCGCCGGTGAGGATCGTCGTGTGGTTCGCGAGGGTCACGGTCGGCAACGACGCGACGGCACCGTGACCGAGGGCGGCTCCCATTGCGATGAGCCGGGCCACGTTGGGCGCCTCGCCTCGCGCCGCCATGTCGTAGAGCACGTTCGCGTTCGTCCCGTCGAACAGGAATCCAACGACGTGGCGCGGGTGCTCGTCGGGCTCGAGCAGCTCGGACAGGATCCGGCCGTCCTGCACGGAGAGGAAGCGGCCGCCGTCGTCGCCACCGCGACCGCGACCACCGCCACCGCCCGGTGCGCACCCGAGCAAGGCGCACACCGTCGGGGCGACGTCGACGAGGCGGCCGGACCGGGGCACCAACCCGAGCTTGCGCACGCCCTTGCCCGCGAGCACGAACGGCGCCCGGGCCTGGACGAGGCCGAGGGAGCCGTGTTCGCCGAGGTGGCCGCCCTGGTCCTCCCAGTTGTGAGCGGCGGAATGGATCACGCAGAGATCGGGCGCGGCCGGGGCGTCGAACAACTGGGCGATCTGGTCGAACGCGTGGGGATAGGCGTTGTCGACCCGGTGCGGGGCGGGGTGGGCCAGCTCGTCGGCGAGGGGGGTGAACTTGTCGGTCGACTGGTCGGCGAGGGGGTCGCGCCCGGCGGTCGAGACCCGCTCGTAGGCGCCGTCCGGGGTGCGGCGGAACGCCACCCGTCCGTCGTGGGCGAGCGCCTCGTAGAGGCCGTCGCGGGCAGTGCACACCATGTCGACGATCGGGTCCAAGGCACGGTCGAGCAGCACCTCGAGGGCGGCCTCGGCCTGCGCTCGGTGTGCCTCGGGGACCTCGTGGGGACGTGTCGTCGCCGCCTGCTCCATGGACCGGGAGGCTACGTCCAGTTGTCGGAACGGGGCCAGGGCGGCTACTGTCTCGGGTTCGGCGCTGCCATCTTCGCGCGCCTTTCCACCTGAGAACCCGCCCCGCCTGAGAACCCGTCGCTCTGAGAACAAGGTCCGCCCGTGCGCACATACAGCCCGAAAGCCTCTGAGATCACGCGCGAGTGGCACGTCATCGATGCCGAGGGCGCGATCCTCGGCCGCCTCGCCACCGAGATCGCCACGTTGTTGCGCGGCAAGCACAAGCCGATGTGGGTCCCGCACATGGATGTGGGCGACCACGTCGTGATCGTCAACGCGTCGAAGCTCGCAGTGGGCCAGCGCAAGCTGCTCCAAAAGACGTACCACCGCCACAGCGGTTACCCGGGCGGTATCAGCAGTGAGAGCCTCGAGCACCTGCTCGCCCGCGACCCCGAGAAGGTCGTGAAGCTCGCGGTGCGCCGCATGCTTCCGAAGGGCCCCCTCGGTCGCCAGATGCTGCGCAAGCTGAAGGTGTACGGCGGGCCGACTCATCCGCACCAGGCGCAGCAGCCGGTCGTCCGCCCGCTGCCCGAACGCAGCAAGGCGCGCATCGCGTGACCGACACAAACGACCGCGACCTCGTGAAGGACCGCACGTGAGCAAGCCCCTGATCCAGACGACCGGCCGGCGCAAGGAAGCCGTTCGCGCGCGTACGGCTGCGCCCCGGCACGGGCAAGATCGTCGTGAACGGACGCGAGTTCGCGTCGTACTTCCCGATCCTCACGCACCAGGTGATCGCGAAGGAGCCGCTCCGGCTCACCCAGACCGAAGAGGTCTACGACGTCGATGCGACGCTCGGCGGCGGTGGCGTCAGCGGTCAGGCCGGAGCCATCCGATTGGGAATCGCTCGCGCGCTCGTCGCGCTCGACCCCGAGTCTCGCGGCGTGCTCAAAAAGGCCGGCCTCCTGCGCCGTGACGCCCGGGAGAAGGAACGGCGCAAGTACGGCCTCAAGAAGGCGCGCAAGGCTCCGCAGTACTCCAAGCGGTAGCTGTATCCGGCGCACGCACGTGTTGCGCTTCGGTACCGACGGTGTACGCGGCAACGCCGACCACGACCTGACGACCCCGCTCGTCGTCGCGCTCGGGCGCGCCGTCGCCCGGGTCCTGCGCCCGCCACGGGTCGTCATCGGGCGTGACACGCGAGCGTCGGGGCCGCGTATCGAGGCGGAGCTCGCGTTCGGGTTGCAGGCCGAGGGTGTGGAAGCCGTACGAGCGGGTGTGTTGCCCACCCCGGCGATCGCGTTCGTCGCGGCGAGCGCGGGGGTGCCCGCCGCGATCGTGTCGGCAAGCCACAACCCCTGGAACGACAACGGGGTGAAGGTCATCGGCGCCGACGGCCGCAAGTTGGCCGACGCGGCCGAGGCGGCGATCGAAGCCGCGCTGGAATCCGAGCTCACGGCCGCGGCGGCGATGCAGCCGGGAGCGGATGCCGTGGCGCCGGGCGTGACCTTCGGGGCCGACGCCACGAGCGCGGACGCGTACATCGCCCATCTCCTCACGACGCTCGGCGGCCGCGATCTCGGCGGCCTCGACGTGGTGCTGGACTGCGCGAACGGTGCCGGATTCGACATCGGTCCGCGCGTGCTGCGCGCGGCCGGGGCTCGCGTGCACGTTCTCTGCGCCGAGCCGGATGGTCAAAACATCAACGACGGCTGCGGCTCGACCCACCCCGACGCACTCCGCCGGGCCGTGGTCGAGCGCGGCGCCGCGCTCGGCCTCGCCCTCGACGGCGACGGCGACCGGGTCCTCGCGGTCGACGAGCGCGGCGAGCTCGTCGACGGCGACCAGATCATGACCATGACCGCGATCGACCTGCACGCGCGCGGCGCGCTGCGCAACGACGCGATTGCCGTGACGGTCATGTCGAACCTGGGGCTCCGGCGCGCGTTGCGCGCCGCGGGTATCGGGGTCGTCGAGACGCCGGTGGGCGACCGGCACGTGGTGGCGGCGATGCAGTCGAACGATCTGGTTCTCGGCGGCGAGCAGTCGGGCCACATCGTCTTCGCGCAGTACGCCACGACCGGCGACGGCCTGTTGACGGGCCTGCAGGTGGCCGACCTGCTCCGCCGCACGCGCCGCCCACTTTCCGCTCTCGGCGCCCAGATGACCCGCGTCCCGCAGGTACTGGTGAACATCCCGGTCGCACGGGGGGTCGACGTCGGCGCTTCGGCCGGTCTCGACGAAGCGGTCCGGGCGGTGGAAGCGCAGCTGGGCGACTCCGGACGGGTACTGGTGCGGGCCTCCGGCACCGAGCCGCTCGTGCGCGTGATGATCGAGGCCGACCTCCAGTCGGTGGCCGATGCGGCCGCGGAGCGGCTGCGCGGCGTCGTGACTTCGCAATTCGGCGGGGCGCCGGTGCCGGGGAATTCCGAAGCGCCCTAGAATTCCCGCGGTGTGCGGCATCGTGTGCGTTGTCCGTCGATCCGGAACCCGGCTCGCCCCCGACCTGGCGGCACTCCGGCGGACGGTGGCCGAGGCCGAGGCCCAGCTCGCGTCGATGGGCGCCTCGGGCACGGGCGCCCCGACCGTCGGGGCACTGGAGTCGGCGGCCGCGATCCTGCGCGAAGCCGACCGGCAACTCCTCGACGGCGACGGCGTTGCCGCCCTCGTCGCGGATCCCGTCGCCCGCGCCGGGCTCGCACATCATGGCGACCGGGCCGCTGGGCTCCTCGCCGAGATCGAGGCCCGGCTCGATGCCAGTGCGCTCGACGGCGCCGACATCGAGTCGCTCAACGCCGCGCTGGTCACGTGCAAGGACGCGCTGTGGTCGATGCGCAAGGACCGGATCGACCTCGCGACCGCGGTCGAGGATCTCCTGGCCGGTATGCCCCCGGGACCGGCCGCGCTCGGCGCGTTCCACGCGGTCGAGATCACGTTGTCGGCCATCGACCGGCTCGAGGTGCGGGGTCGCGACTCGGCGGGCCTGCACGTGGTGGTGACCGGGCACGGCCTCGACCTCGACGATCCCGCCATCGCCCGTCTCGTCTCGGCCCGCAGCGCCGACCCGCTGTTCACCGCCGGCTCGGTTCGCGTCGGCGACGGCCACCTCGCCTTCGTCTACAAGACGGCGGCCGAGATCGGTGAGCTCGGCGACAACACCGCGCGCCTGCGCGCGCAGATTCGCGACGACGAGTTGCTGCATCTCGCGCTCCGGGCCGACACCGCGCAGGCGTCGGTGCTCGCGCACACGCGTTGGGCGAGCATCGGCATCATCTCCGAGGCCAACGCCCACCCGTTGAACCAAGAAGAGCTCGACGGCGACGGCCGGATCGACGGCTCGCCGCGTACATGGTCGCCGCGCTCAACGGCGACGTCGACAACTACGCCGATCTCAAGGCGCTCGACGGGCTCAACTTCCCGGCCGAGATCACGACCGACGCCAAGGTCATCCCCGCACTCGTCGCCCGCCGTACCGGCGCGGGTGCCGGTCTCGTCGAGGCGTTCCGGTCGACGGTCGCGTCGTTCGAAGGCTCGGTCGCGATCGCCCTGCAGTCGACGACCGACCCCGACTCCCTGTTGCTCGCTCAGCGCGGGAGCGGTCAGGCGCTCTATGTCGGCCTCGCGCCCGACACGTTCGTGGTTGCGAGCGAGCCGTACGGCCTCGTGGCGGAATGTGGCGCGTACGTTCGCCTCGACGGCGAGACGATGGTCGATCCCGGCAACCCCGCGAGCCAGGGCCAGGTGATGGTCCTCGACCGCCGCCACGCGGGAACGCTGGCCGGTCTGCGCCGGCTCTCCTACGACGGGCGCGACCTCCCGCTCGACGAGCGCGATCTGCATACGCCGCAGATCACGACCGCGACGTCGACCGCGGTGACGCCCCGCACTACCTGCTCAAGGAGATCACCGAGGCGCCGGCGTCGTTCCGCAAGACGTTGCGGGCGAAGATCGTCGAGCGCGACGGGTTGCTCGACGTGCGTCTCCCGCCGGAGGCACTTCCCGACCGGGTTCTCGGCGCGCTGCGATCGGGGACGATCCGCCGGGTGCTGGTCATCGGGCAGGGGACCGCGGCGATCGCGGGTCGGAGCCTGGTGCAAGCGCTACGCGGTGCGATCGCCGGGAGCGCCGTCTCGATGGAGGCGACGCTCGCGACCGAGCTCTCCGGGTTCGGTCTTGCCCCGGACATGAGCGACACGCTGGTCGTGGCCACCTCGCAGTCGGGCACCACCACCGACACGAATCGCACCGTCGATCTCGCCCGCGCACGCGGCGCGCTCGTGATCGCGATCGTCAACCGCCGCCAGAGCGACCTCGTCGACAAGTCCGACGGCGTGCTCTTCACGTCAGACGGTCGCGACGTGGAGATGAGTGTGGCCTCCACGAAGGCCTTCTACTCGCAGGTCGCGGCGTGCAACCTGCTCGCCTTCGCGATCGCGGCCGAGCTCGCCGACGACAACGCCGATCGGCGGCAGTACCGCCACGAGCGCCTCGTCGGGCTGCGCGAGCTCCCCGGCGCGATGCTCGAGCTCATCGGGCGGCGCGCGTCGATCGGTGCGACCGCTCAGCGCAACGCGCTGAGCCGCAGATCGTGGGCCGTGGTGGGGAACGGGGCGAACCGGATCGCCGCGCACGAGATCCGCATCAAGCTTTCGGAGCTCTGTTACAAGTCGATCGCGTGTGATGTCACCGAGGACAAAAAGCACATCGATCTCTCCGCGGAGCCGATGATCATCGTGTGCGCGGCCGGCCTGCACGGCTCCAACGCCGACGACGTGGCCAAGGAGATCGCGATCTACCGTGCGCACAAGGCAGCGCCGATAGCGATCGTCGACGACGGCGAGTCGCGGTTCTCGGCCGCCGTCGACACGATCTCTGTCCCGGCCGTGCACCCCGATCTCGCGTTCGTGCTGTGCACGATGGCCGGGCACCTCTTCGGGTACGAGGCCACGCTCGCGATCGATGCCACCGCCCGCCCGTTGCGCGAGGCCCGGGGCTGCATCGAGACCGCGTTCGCGGCGGTGCGCAACAACGAGGATCCGCTGGCCGCGCTCGCCGTCGCGCTCGAACCGCACGCGACGCGGTTCTTCGAGCTGTTGCGGACGCGCGAATACGACGGCAGTCTCGAAGCCGCGACCGCAGTCCGCGTTGCATCGGTGCTGCGCTACGCCACGGGCCTTCAGCAACTCGACACCTACCAGATTGAGTTCGGCAAGGTGGGTACGCCGAGCACGGTCGTCGAAGACCTCAACGCCGCGCTCACGAAGGCGATCGACGAGCTGACCCGACCGATCGACGCGATCAAGCATCAGGCGAAGACCGTGACCGTCGGCATCTCGCGCTCCGACGAGACGCTGCTGCTGGTGCCGCTGGTGCAGGAAGTGCTCGCGGCGGGTGCGCCCCGTGACAGTCTCACGTACCGCGCGTTGCGCACCCTCGTCGCGCTGGATACCTCGGTCGAGAGCGTGTCGGGTTGGACGCGGTACAACATCGAGGGCGAGACGATCAATGTCATCGACCGTGGTGGGATCGCGCGCGACATTCCATCGCGCACCGACACGATGCCGGTGCTGCGCGGGAGCAAGCACCGCGCCGCGACCGAACGTGAGGTCACCGTGGTGCGCGGCGCCGACGGCCGGATCCTGATCATCGTGCCCGAGGTGAAGGGCAACCAGACCACGGGGATCACGCTGCTGCACGTCCGGTTCCACGACCGGCTTCCGGGCGATGCGGCCCGCCGCGTGCTCGAGGGGTATCGCGACCGCTACCGGGCGATCGCCGACCAGGTGACGGAGACGGAGCCGGCGATGCGCGACGACGTGCTCGGCACGATCGACTTCGTCGACCTGCTCACCGAGCCGGTCGTGCGCCTCGCCGATTCTTGGAGGGCCTGAACCGCGCGTGCGCCCCGTCGTCACCCCTGCGCAGATGGGCGAGGCCGACCGCCGCACCGTCGCGGCAGGCACACCCGAAGCCGTGCTCGTCGAACGGGCGGGCGGTGCGGTTGCCCGCGCCGCGCGGCGGATGCTCGGCGGCACCTACGGCCGTCGGGTCGTGGTCGTGCGGGGCGGGGGCAACAACGGCGCGGACGGAGCGGTCGCGGCGCGCCGCCTCCGGGCGCGCGGGGTTGGCGTCGACGAGTTCGCGCTGACCGGCGCCATCCGCGCCGACGAACTGCACCGCGCGCTCGGACGCGCCGACCTGGTGATCGACGCCATGTTCGGGACGGGGTTCCGGGGCGCGCTCGAGGGTGACGCGGCTTTGGTGGCAGCGCGCGGTGCGCGATGCCGGGGTGCCGACCCTCGCGGTCGACATCCCTTCGGGAGTCGACGGCCTGACGGGCGAGGTGCGGGGCGCGGCCGTGCACGCGCACGAGACCATCTGTTTCGTCGCGCTCAAACCGGGGTTGTTGTTCGAGCCCGGGCGCTCCCGCGCCGGGCCCGTGCACGTGATCGACATCGGCATCGAGGTCGAAGCCGACCCGGCCGGTCTGTACGTGCTGGAGGTTGCCGACCTGAGCTTGCCCCGGCGCGCGCCGGACGGCCACAAGTGGTCGACCGGTGTGCTCGTCGTGGGCGGATCCACGGGGATGACGGGCGCGCCGCTCCTTGCCGGCCACGCCGCGGCCCGGGTGGGTGCGGGCATGGTCGTGTGTGGTGTGCCGGGCACGGATGCCGCGGCCCGTGCCGGCGGGAGCGAGATCGTGACGCGCGCGCTGCCCGCAACCGCGTCGGACGGGCTCGATACCGGCGCGGCCGACGCGGTGCTGGCCGACGTCGAGCGGTTCCGGGTCCTGGCGGTCGGCCCGGGACTCGGGCGCGACGCGGCGACGCAAGCCGCGGTGCGGCGGCTGGTGGCGGAGTGCCCCGTCCCGATCGTCGTCGACGCCGACGGTCTGTACGCGCTCGCGGCCGACCCCGGCACGCTGCGCGCCCGCCGCGCCGCGGGGTTTTCGCCCGCGATCCTCACGCCGCACGGCGGTGAGTACGCGCAGCTGGCGGCCAAGGCGGTCGGCGCAGATCGCGTTGCCGCCGCGCGCGATCTCGCCGCGCGCCTCGACGCGATCGTCTTGTTGAAGGGTCCGGGCACGGTCGTCGCCGGGCCCGATGGCCGGGCCGTGGTGAATCGCACCGGGGGCTCGGCGCTGGCGGCGGCCGGAACCGGCGACGTCCTCACCGGCATCGTCGCGGGGCTGGTGGCCGCCGGCGCGGCGCCGTTTGCCGCCGCCGCGACCGCCGCCTACGTGCACGGGCGGGCGGCCACGGCGGCGGGAACGGGCGACGAGCTCATCGCAACCGACCTGCTCGGGGCCCTGCCCCCTACGCTGAACACGCTCCGCTCCGGACGTGATCCTTGGGAGGAATGAATGCCCGGCTCCACGCTGGTGGCTGACGTGATGTCGACGCAGGTGGCCACGCTGCGTCCTGACGAGAAGGTCGAGCACGCGGCGGACGTCCTGGCCGACAAGAACATCGGATCGTTGCCCGTGGTCGACGCCACGGGCCGGTTGCTCGGGATCCTGCGTGACGACGACCTCATTGCGTCGGAGGCCCGTGTCCATGTGCCGACGTTCATCAACTTCCTCGGGCTGGGGATGGCGTTCCCCGGGGAGATGAAGCATCTCGAACGGGAGCTGAAGAAGATCGCGGGCGCCACGGTGCAAGACGTCATGCAGGCCGACCCGCCCACGGTCTCGCCCGACGCGACGCTGGAAGACGTCGCGACGATCATGCACGACGAGGGTGTGAACAGCCTTCCGGTGGTCGATCACGACGACAAGGTGGTCGGCATCGTGGCGCGGGCCGACATCGTCCGCTTCATCGCGCGGACCACCTGACGTGGATGGGTTCCGGCCCGTATGGGCCGAAGTGGACCTCGACGCCGTCCGCCGCAACGTCGAGACGTTGCGGGCCCTCGTCGCGCCGGCCGCGCTCTGCGCGGTCGTGAAGGCCGACGGATACGGGCACGGCGCGGTCGCGGTGAGCCGGGCCGCCCTCGAGGCCGGCGCCGACTACCTCGCGGTCGCGCTCGTGGAAGAGGGGATCGAGCTGCGCGACGCCGGCATCGAGGCACCGATCCTCGTGTTGTCGGAACCCGTTGCGGCCGCGGCGGAAACGGTGGTCGCCCATCGGCTCACGCCGGTCGTCTACACCGCGACCGGCATCGACGCCCTCGCCAAAGCCGTGCTCACGCAGGGTACGAACGAACCCCTCGCGGTGCACCTCAAGGTCGACACGGGCATGCACCGCGTCGGGTGCGATCCGGCCGACGCGGTCGAGCTGGCGGCCCACGTCGTCGATCGGGCGGAACTGCGCCTCGCCGGGGTGTGCACGCACTTCGCGGTCGCGGACGAGCCGGGGAACGACTACACCGCCGGGCAGCAACGCACCTTCGACGACGTGCTCGCGGCGCTCCGGGCCCGGGATCTCCCGACCGGCATCGTGCACGCGTGCAACACGGCCGGCGCGATCGCGGTGCCCGGTGCGCGCTACGACATGGTGCGGATCGGCATCGGGATCTACGGGCTCGCGCCCTCGCCCGTTCTCGCGGGCGCGGTCGACCTGGTCCCGGCGTTGTCGGTCAAGGCGCGGGTTGCGCACGTGCAGACGCTCGGACCGGGCGCCCGGCTGTCGTACGGCTTGCGCTACGAGACGTCGGGACCGACGCGGGTCGCAACCGTCCCGATCGGGTATGCCGACGGGGTGCCCCGCGAGCTGTCGCACCGCGGCGGTGAGGTGTTGGTCGGCGGTCGGCGCCGGCCCATCGCGGGAACAGTGACGATGGACCAGCTCATGATCGATGTCGGCGTCGACGACGTGGAGGTCGGCGACGAGGTCGTCCTGATCGGGCGCCAAGGCGACGAGCAGATCACCGCCGACGAGTGGGCGGAGCGGATGGGCACGATCGCCTACACGATCGTGTGCGGGGTCGGACCCCGCGTGCCGAGGAGGTACCGATGAGCATCGCCAAACGCGCAGGTTTGACCGCCGGCGTGCTCGCCGGTCTGGCCGGCGCGGCGTACGGTGCGCCGCGCCTCGTCGCTCGCCGCGTGCGCCGCACCGCCGACGGCGACGCCGCACGCGCGCTCGACATGCCTTCGTACGTGGAGCATCGTGTCGATACCCACGACCGCGGCACCATCTACGTGGTCGAGCGCGGTGACGAGCTCGACCCGCCGATCGTGCTCTCGCACGGTGTCACGCTGTCGGTGCGAACGTGGGTGCATCAGCTCGAGGAGCTCCCGAAGGCGGGATTCCGCACGATCGCGTTCGATCACCGCGGTCACGGACAGTCGGTGGTCGGCGAGGAGGGTCACTCCCTCGAGAACCTCGGCCGCGACATCAAGTCGGTGCTCGAAAGCCTCGACCTCCACGATGCGGTGCTCGTCGGTCATTCGATGGGCGGTGTCGCGGTGCAGTCGTTCGTGACCCAGTTCCCCGAGATCGCCGCAGAACGGGTCGCCGGGATCGTGTTGTTGTCGACGCTCGCGTACACACCGCTCGGATCGCGTTCGACGCGGACCAAGGTCCAGCTCGAGAAGATCCTGAAGCGGACCCCCGACGCGCAATGGTTGTGGGACTCGCCGAACCTGGGTTTCCTCGCGGCGCGCGTCGGCTTCGGGAAGGACCCGCGTCCGAGCCATGTCGAGCTCGTGCGCAAGATGATGGGAGAGTGCCCGCCGGCGACCCGGCGCGACGCGCCGCGCGTCCTGGTCGGTCTCGACCTCACCGACGCGCTCCCGAACGTGCACATCCCGACGCTGGTCGTCGGCGGCACTGCCGATGTGCTCACCCCGCCGTTCGAGGCCCGGCGCATGGCCCGGCTGATCCCCGGGGCGCGCCTCGAGTTGATGTCCGGGGGCGGGCACATGCTGATGCTCGAACGCACCGACGAGCTCGATCGGCTGATCGTCGACTTCGCCCGGCAGGTGCGTGCCGTGCGCGGCCGGACGGCCTGACCCGGCCCGCGCGGGTCTTCGAGCGTGTCGGGTTTCGATATCTCCGGGGTTCGGGTGGGGCACCTGACCCGTACCGGCACGGGGGTGACCGTGATGTTGCTCCCGTCGGGTTCACTCGGTTCGGGCGAGGTGCGCGGCGGCGCGCCGGCGACCCGCGAGATCGACGTGCTCCATCCCGCGCGCACGGTGGCGCGCGTCGACGCGATCGTTTTCGGCGGTGGTTCGGCGTTCGGACTGGCCGCGGCCGACGGTGTCGTGCGCTATCTCGCGGAACGGGGCCAGGGTTTCCCGACTGCGGGCGGGCCCGTGCCGATCGTGCCCGCCGCGTGCATCTTCGATCTCCTCGAAGCCCCCGATGCGCGCCCGAGCGCCGACGACGGGTACGCCGCCGCGGTCGCCGCCGCGCGCGGTGGCACGCTCGCGACCGGACGGGTCGGCGCGGGTACGGGTGCCACTGTCGGCAAATGGCGAGGGCGCGACGGCGCGGTGCCCGGTGGGGTCGGCGTCGCGACGACCGAGGTCGACGGTTTCCGCGTCGGCGCGCTGGCCGTCGTCAACGCCGTTGGCGACGTCATCGGCGCCGACGGCACGATCCGCGCGGGTTCGAGCGCGCCCGCCGCCATGCCGGGCTTCCCGGCGCCCGAGCCGTTCGAGGAGAGCCGCGCCAACACGACCCTGGCCGTCGTCGTCACCGACGCCGCGCTCGACAAGGTCTCATGTTTTCTCATGGCGCAGAGCGCGCACGACGGGTTCGCACGGGCGTTGCGCCCTGCGCACACACGCTTCGACGGCGACGTCGCGTTCGCGGTCGCGACGGCCACGGCGACCACGGCGAGGGGAGAGGCGGGGCCGAACCTCGACCGGTTGCGGGTCGCCGCGACCGACACGATCGCCGAGGCGATTCGCGCGTCGGTGCCCGACGGCTCGCCCGTACCCGGCCGCTAGCATGCGCGTCTCGTCCCTGGGAGTGCCGTGACTTCCGACCCGCACTGCGCCCCGCTGCCGGGGTCGCCGCATCCGGCCTCCCTCGCCGGCGCGACCTTGCCCGAGATCGCCACCGCGGCGTCGACGTGCACGCTGTGCAAGCTCGCCCAGGGGCGCACGCAGGTGGTGTTCGGGGTCGGGCGCGCCGACGCCGACTTGATGTTCGTGGGTGAGGGCCCGGGCCAACAGGAAGATCTGCAGGGCGAACCCTTCGTCGGCCGGGCCGGCCAGCTCCTGACCCAGCTCATCGCGGGAATCGGCCTGACCCGCGACGACGTGTACATCGCGAATGTCGTGAAGTGCCGGCCCCCCGGGAACCGCGATCCGCAGCCCGACGAGATCGAGGCGTGCGCGCCGTGGCTCGACCGCCAACTCGAGCTCATCCGGCCGCGGGTGATCGTCACCTTGGGCAACTTCGCGACGAAGCTGTTGCTGCAGACGAAAGAAGGCATCACCAAGCTGCGCGGGACGGAATTCGCGTTCACCCGCGCGGGGCACTCGGCGGTGTTGATCCCCACCCTCCATCCGTCGGCGGTGTTGCGCTCCGGCGGTCGTTCCCTCGCGGAGTCGCGTGCCGACTTCGTCCACGTGAAGCGCGCGCTCGGCCGTCCGCAGCCATGACGACGATCACGCTCACCACCGCGAGCGCGGCCGAAACCGAGGCGGTGGGCGAGGCGTTGGGTTCGCAGCTGCGCCTCGGGGACCTCGTGGTGCTGACCGGCGACCTCGGCGCGGGCAAGACGACGTTCACGAAGGGGTTGGCACGCGGGCTCGGAGTCACACAGCGGGTGACGAGCCCGACGTTCACGATCGTGCAGGAGTACGACGGCCGGCTCCCGGTCGCGCACGTCGACGTCTACCGCCTCGATCGCATCCAGGAGCTGCACGACTTCGGATTCGAGGAGCTGCTCGAATCGCGCGTCACCGTCGTCGAATGGGGAGAGGCAATCGCGCGGGTCCTCCCGCTCGAGCGCGTCGACGTCCGTATCGCGATGGACGACGGTGACGGCGACGACGATCGCCGCGTGCTCCGGATCCTCGCCGTTGGTCCGGGCTGGCTCGCACGCCGGGCCGCGCTGGATGCCGCGCTCGCCGGCCGGGGCGGCGCCTGATGCTCATCCTCGGCCTCGACACCGCGACCCGCCGGGTCGGCGTCGTGCTCGCGAACGAGCACGGCCTGCTCGGTCGGGTCGAGCTCGGCGCGACCTCCGACCCGAGCCCGCCCCGGCACGCGGAGACGCTCGCCCCCGCGATCGCATGGTGCTGCGAGCGCAGCGGTGTCGAGCCCGCGCAGATCTCGGCCGTCGCGGTCGGCATCGGTCCCGGGATGTTCACCGGCCTGCGCGTCGGGGTGACGACCGCGAAAGTGTTTGCGCAGTCGTTGCGCGTCCCGGTGATCCCGATCCCGAGCCTCGACCTCCTCGCGTACCCGCTGCGCTACGCGCGCCGGCTCGTGGTCGCGACGATCGACGCGCGGCGCCACGAGCTCTACTGGGCGATCTACCGGCAGGTTCCGGGTGGCGTGCAGCGCGTCTCCGAGTACGAGCTCGGCACGCCCGACGACCTCGTCGCCGAGATCGAAGCGCGCGGCGAGGACGCGCTCGTGTGCGGCGACGGCTCCTTGCGTTTCGCCGACGCGTTCTCGCCGCTCGGGCGCCGAGTCGAGCTCGCGGGCCCGGCGCACGCGTCGCCGAGCCTCACCGCGCTGGCCGAGCTCGCGGTGGCTCGCTACGAGCGCGAGGACTTCTGCACGGCCGCGGCGGTGCTGCCCATGTACCTCCGCCGCAGCGACGCCGAGCTCGAATGGGATCGCAAGGGGCTTTGATGGCGGCCGAACGCGAGAGTGTCGACGTCGAGGTACACGTCATGCCGATGCGGCGCCGGCACCTGCGGGGGGTCGTGCGCATCGAGTCGGAGGTGTATCCCCGGCCGTGGTCGCACTCGCTGTTCGTGAGTGAGCTCGCGTTGCGATCGTCGCGCTCCTATGTCGTCGCCCGGGTCGGGCGCGAGGTCGTCGGTTACGCGGGCCTGATGATGTCGCTCACCGACGGGCACGTCACGACCATCGCGGTCGATCCGGCGTGGCACCGGCACGGGATCGGGACGCGCCTGCTGCTCACGCTCGCGTACGAGGCGATCGATCGCGGCGCGCTCGCGATGACCCTCGAGGTGCGGTTGTCGAACAAGCCCGCGCAGGAGATGTACAAGCGCTTCGGGTTCACTGCCGTCGGCGTCCGCAAGGGCTACTACGGCGACACCGGCGAGGACGCGCTCGTCATGTGGGCGTACGAGGTGAGCGATGTTCCGTATCGCCGGCTGCTCGCGGGGATCGAACGCGGCATCGGGGGTACGACGGTGTTCGAGCGCATGGCGGGCTGGTCGTGAGCATGCGCGTGCTCGGCATCGAGACCTCGTGTGACGAGACCGCGGCCGCGGTGGTCGACGACGGCCGGCTGGTCCGGTCGTCGGTCGTCGCCAGCCAGGTCGATCTCCACGCGCGGTACGGCGGCGTCGTGCCCGAGATCGCGAGCCGCGCGCACGTCGAGCTGATCTGCGACGTCATCGAGCAGGCGTTGGTCGAGGCGGGCACGACGATCGAGGCGATCGACGCGGTCGCCGCGGTGCGCGGGCCCGGGCTCGCGGGCGCACTCCTCGTCGGTGTGAGCGCGGCGAAGGCGATCAGTGTGGCGCGCGGAATGCCGTATGTCGCCGTGCACCACCACGAGGCCCATCTCTACGCGGCGATGATCGAGGATCCGCACCTGGAACCGCCGCTGGTGACGCTCGTGGTCTCGGGCGGTCACACGCTGTTGATCGCGATGGACGGCCACGGTCGTTACCGGGTGCTCGGCGAGACCGTCGACGACGCCGCGGGCGAGGCGTTCGACAAGGTCGCGCGGTTCCTCGGGCTCGGATACCCCGGCGGGCCCGCGATCGACCGCCTCGCGCACTCGGGTGACCCCGCCGCGATCCGGTTCCCGCGCCCGATGCGCGCCGACGGGCTCGACTTCTCCTTTTCGGGCCTCAAGACCGCGGTCGTGCAGTACGTCCGTAAGCATCCCGATGTCGACACCGCCGATGTCGCGGCGTCGTTCCAGGCGGCGATCGTCGACGTGTTGGTCGAAAAGCTCCGAGCCGCGGCGCTCGAGACCGGGATCGACACGATCGTCGCCGGCGGCGGGGTGGCGGCGAACTCGGCGCTGCGGGCGCGGCTGTTCGACCTGGCCGAGGCCGGTGACCTCCGGGTCGTGTTGCCGAGCATCGCCCTGTGCACCGACAACGCGGCGATGGTCGCGGCGGTGGGCGCGTATCGTCTCGCCGCCGACGGCCCGACCCCTCTGGATGCGCCCGTCGTTTCCAACCTGCGCCTGGCCTGAGCGCGGGAGAGGCGCGGGAATCGGCCGGGGGATCGGCTCGCGGGCCGGGTTCGGGCCGGGTTCGGGCCGGGTTCGGGGCGGGCTTGCCGATCCGGCGGCCGTCTTGGTACGATTAGCACTCGACCCCGGCGAGTGCCAATCGATGCGCCCGCCCGGATGCCGCGAAAGCCCCGCTCGAAGAGGCGCTCGAAGAGCGTCCAGATGCCAGCTCAACATGGAGGCGCACCGATGAACTTGCAGCCGTTGGAGGACCGAATCGTCGTCCGGCCCGCAGAGGCCGAGGAGACGACCCACAGCGGCCTCGTCATTCCCGACACCGCGAAGGAAAAGCCCCAGCAGGGCGAAGTCCTCGCGATCGGTCCCGGTCGTCGTGCCGAGAACAGTGGCGAGCTCATCCCGATCGATCTCACGGTCGGCGACACCGTCGTCTACTCGAAGTACGGCGGCACCGAGATCACCGTCGACGGCGAGGACCTGCTCATCCTCAGCTCGCGTGACGTGCTCGCCAAGCAGAAGAGCGCCAAGAAGAAGTAGCCAGCCCCGCTGGCGCAGCCGACGCGGGCCTCGGGATGCGTCCCGGGTGCTCGCGTCGTTTCGCGTTCAGGCTTGCCGGGCCGCGGCCCGGGCCCACTTGTAGTCGGCCTTGCCGTTCGGGCCGCGGACGACGGCGTCGACGATCACGAACCGGCGCGGGCGCTTGAAGCGCGCCAGAGGCTCCAGCGCGGCGGTCAGCTCCTCGTCGGTGGCCTGCGTTCCCGGCCGCAACGACACGACCGCGGTGACGGCCTCGCCGAAACGCTCGTCGGGCACCCCGACCACCAAGCAGTCGGCGACCGCCGGATGCACCTTCACCGCTTCTTCCACCTCTTCGGGGAAGATCTTCTCCCCGCCGGAGTTGATCACCACCGACCCGCGCCCGAGCAGCGTGATCGTGCCGTCGGACTCGACGCTCGCGAAGTCGCCGGGTACCGACCAGCGGGCGCCGTTGATGACGAGGAACGTCGCGTCCGACTTCGCCGTGTCCTTGTAGTAGCCGAGGGGGATGTACCCGCCGACCGCGAGCCGGCCGACCTCGCCCGACCCGGGCTCCACTTCGACGCCCCGGTCGTTGAACACTCTCGCGTGGGCGCCGATGGAGAACTTCGCGGTCTTCTGCTCGGCGCCCGACGCGCTGATCGACCCGGCGAAACCCACGCCTTCGCTCGAACCGAGCGAGTCGTAGCAAATGAAGTTCCCGCGTTCCATGAGCGTGTGCTTCACCTCGGCCGACCACATCACGCCCGAGCTGATGATGATCTGCAGCGACGAGACGTCGTACGGCGTGCCGGCGGCTTCGGCCTCTTCCAACGCGCGCAACATCGGCTTGGCGAACGCGTCGCCCACGATCGCCATCTGCGTGACCCGCTCGCGCTGCACCGTTGCCCAGAGCTCGTGCGGATCGAAGTGCCGGCCGACGAGGGTGACCACCGACGCGCCCAGGAAGAGCGCTTGGAACGTGGTGAACGCGCCGGTGCCGTGCATGAGTGGCGACGCCGGGAGCTGCACACGATTCGCACCCGCTTCGATCTGCGCCCTGGCGATCGGGCCGACCTCGGCCATCGTGTCGGGGCGGGCGAGCCCGGCCAGCGGGTAGCCGCCGTCGCCGAGCACGCCGTACAGGTCTTCGCTGCGCCACATGACGCCTTTGGGCATTCCCGTGGTGCCGCCGGTGTAGAGGAGGTAGAGGTCGTCACCGCTGCGTTCGATGCGCTCCATCGGATCGTGGCGCGCGATCAGTTCCTCGTACTGCTCGGCGAACTCTTGGCGCGCCGAGCCGTCGTCGACCTGGACCCAGAGCTTCACGCCCGGCGCGCGGTCGCGGACCTTCGCGACGTGATCGCCGAGCGATCCGTGGAACAACAGCACTTCCGCGTCGGAGTTGTCGAGCAGGTAGACGAGCTCGTCTTCGAGGTAGCGGTAGTTCACGTTGACCGGAACGCCGCGGATCTTGAACGTCCCGAAGAGGGCTTCGGTGTATTCGTTGCAGTTGTAGAGGTACGACGCGACCTTGGAGTCGGGCCTCAGGCCCGCGGCCGTGAACGCGTGGGCCAACCGCGTGGCCCGATCGTCGAAGGATCGCCAGGTCACCCGGCGGTCGCCCTGGATCAACGCGACGCGATCGGGGATGGCGTCGCACACGGATTCGAACGCGGTCGCGAGGTTCCAGTCCATAAGGGAGGGAGTTTCGCACGGCGTCGGTACGATCGTCATTGTGGCGACGCGACGCGGAGGTCGACAGCGCATCCCGCGTCCGCACGCCTTCCGTCCCGGAGGGCCGCCGCCTTGGGCGGATCTCGCGCCCGATCGCCGTCGCTTCACGCTCGCGGAGGTCCGCGACCGGCTCGCCGACCTGCCCGCCGCCGTCGAAAAGGGCCCGAACGTCGCCGGGAGCCAGGCCGCGGCCGTGCTCGTGCCGCTGTACGAGTCCGACGGCGACACCTGGGTCGTGCTCATCAAGCGCCCGGAGACGATGTCGTCGCACCGGGGCGAGATGGCGTTCCCGGGCGGCAAGTTCGACGCCGCCGTCGACGCCGACCTGGAGGCCACCGCCTTGCGCGAGGCCTGCGAGGAGGTCGGCCTCGTGCCCGCGGCGGTGGAGGTCGTGGCCCGCCTCGACGGGATCGGCACGGTCGCCACGCGCTTCACGATCACCCCGTTCGTAGGATTCCTGGCCGCGCCGCCCGCGCTCACGCCCAGCCCATCCGAGGTGGTGCGCATCCTCGAGGTCAGGCTCTCGGATCTCCTCGATCCCGAGGCGTTTCGCGAGGAGCACTGGAACACGGGCGACGTCGACTTCGCCGTCACGTTCTTCGAGCTCGACGACGAGACGGTCTGGGGCGCGACCGCCCGGATCCTCACCGGCTTGTTCACCCATCTCGTCGACGGGCGGTAGCGGCATCGGGCGCGGGCGCGCCGTGGATGCTGCACCGACGAGGTGGGCTCGTGCACCGGCGCGTCCGACTGATCACGGGCTGGTCGCAAGTTCGTCACGACAGGTCGATATCCTGGGAAATTCCGAGACGACAGGGCCGGAGGCACCGTGGAAGTTGAGATCGGGATCGGGAAGTCGGGTCGCCGGGCCTACGGGTTCGACGACATCGCGATCGTGCCGAGTCGCCGCACGCGCGATCCCGAAGACGTCGACATCACCTGGGAGGTCGACGCGTACAAGTTCGAGCTTCCGATGATGGCGTCCGCGATGGACGGTGTGGTTTCTCCCGCCACCGCGATCGAGATCGGCAAGCTCGGCGGGCTCGCGTGCTTGAACCTGGAAGGGATCTGGACGCGCTACGAAGATCCCGAGTCGGTCTTCGAAGAGATCGCCGCGCTGCCGCCCGAGAAGGCGACGCGCCGCATGCAGGAGCTGTACGACGAGCCCATCAAAGAGGAGCTCATCCCGCAGCGCATTCGCGAGGTGAAAGCGAGCGGAGTGATCGCGGCGGCGTCGCTCACCCCCCAGCGCGTCGAGCAGTACGCCAAGCACGTACTCGACGCCGAGCTCGACGTGTTGGTCGTGCAGGGCACGGTCGTCTCCGCGGAGCATGTCTCCCACGATCCCGCGCGCCAGCCGCTCAACTTGAAGAAGTTCATCCGCGAGTTCGAGCTGCCCGTCATCGTCGGTGGCTGCGCGTCGTACTCCACCGCGTTGCACCTCATGCGCACCGGCGCGGTCGGCGTGCTCGTCGGCGTCGGCCCGGGTCACGCGTGCACGAGCCGGGGTGTGCTCGGTATCGGTGTTCCGCAGGCCACGGCGATCGCCGATGCCGCGGGCGCGCGAATCCGCCACCTCGACGAGACGGGTGTGTACGTGCACGTCATCGCCGACGGTGGCATGTCGACCGGTGGCGACATCGCCAAGGCGATTGCCTGCGGCGCCGACGCGGTGATGATCGGTTCGCCGCTCGCGACCGCGTACGAGGCGCCCGGCCGCGGGTACCACTGGGGAATGGCCACGTTCCATCCCACGCTGCCGCGTGGTGCGCGCGTCTTCGCGGGGCAGAAGGCGACGCTGGCCGAGATCCTCACCGGTCCCGCGCACGAGAACGACGGCACCCTCAACCTGTTCGGTGCCTTGCGGACCTCGATGGCCACGACCGGGTACGAGACGGTCAAGGAATTCCAAAAAGCCGAAGTGATGGTCGCGCCCACGCTGAAGACCGAGGGCAAGTCGTTGCAGCGCGCGCAGGGCATCGGTATGGCGTGACGGGTCGGGGCGTGATGAGGATCGCCGCGCCGTGAACGAATCACCCGACCTCGTCCTCGTCGTCGACTTCGGGGCGCAGTACGCGCAGCTGATCGCGCGCCGGGTCCGCGAGCTGCACGTCTACAGCGAGATCGTCCCGCGTTCGATGCCGATCGCGGAGATGCTCGCCCGCAACCCCAAGGCGATCATCCTCTCCGGCGGGCCGGCGTCGGTGCACGTGCCCGGCGCCCCCGATATCGACCCCGCCGTGTACGACGCCGGGGTGCCGCTGTTCGGCATCTGTTACGGCGCCCAGCTCGTCGCCCGTGATCTCGGCGGGCAGGTCGCCAAGACCGGCCAGGGCGAGTACGGGCGGACCGAGCTGCACGTCGAGGGATCGTCGCTGTTGTTCGCCGACCTCCCCGTCGACGAGGTCGTGTGGATGAGCCACGGCGACTCGATCACCGTCGCCCCGGCCGGGATTCGCGGTCACGGCGCGAACCGACGCCGTTCCCGTCGCCGGGTTCGAGGACCGCGACCGCGGGATCTACGCGGTCCAGTTCCATCCCGAGGTCGCGCATACCGAGCACGGCCTGGAGATCCTGAAGGCGTTCCTCTTCGACGCCGCGGGTTGTCGACCCACGTGGACCAACGTGTCGATCATCGAGCACGCGGTCGCCGAGATCCGCGCCCAGGTCGGGAGCGAGCGTGTCATCTGCGGCCTGTCCGGTGGTGTCGACTCCGCGGTCGCGGCTGCGCTCGTACACAAGGCGATCGGTGACCAACTCGTGTGCGTGTTCGTCGACACCGGATTGCTCCGGCTCGGCGAAGCGGAGCAGGTGGAGCAGACCTTCCGCGACCAGTTCGAGGTCGAGCTCGTCCACGTGAAGGCGCAGGACCGGTTCCTCGACGCGCTCGACGACGTCATCGATCCCGAACGCAAACGCAAGACGATCGGCGAGCTGTTCATCCGCGTGTTCGAAGAAGCCGCGCAGGATCTCGGCGAGGCGCGCTTTTTGGTACAGGGCACGTTGTATCCCGACATCGTCGAGTCGGGCGGCGGCGACAACGCGAACATCAAGAGCCACCACAACGTCGGCGGTCTTCCCGAAGACATGGACTTCGAGCTCGTCGAACCGTTGCGCGCGCTGTTCAAGGACGAGGTGCGCGCGATCGGCGAGGAGTTGGGTCTGCCCGAGGAGATCGTGTGGCGCCAACCGTTCCCCGGTCCGGGGCTGGCAGTCCGCATCATCGGCACGATCACCCGCGAGCGCGTCGAGATCCTCCAGCAGGCCGACGCGGTCGTGGTGGAGGAGATCCGCCGGGCCGGTCTGTACCGCAAGATCTGGCAGAGCTTCGCGGTGCTGCCTACGGTCAAGACCGTCGGCGTGATGGGCGACGACCGCACCTACGCCTATCCGATCGTGTTGCGGGCAGTGACCTCCGACGACGCGATGACGGCGGATTGGGCCCGGCTGCCCTACGAGGTGCTCGAGCGCATCTCGTCACGGATCATCAACGAGGTACCCGGCGTGAACCGGGTCGCCTACGACATCACGTCGAAGCCGCCCGGCACCATCGAATGGGAATGATCCCGGATCTCGCCTGATCGGGTCCGCCCGATCCGGTGCCGGGTTCCACTTCGGAGCCGTCTCCGGTAGAAAATGGTGGACCACACCGGACGACGGCAAGGACACGAGGGGACACGCGATGGACGCGGCACTGAATCAGACGGCCCAGGCACTGGTGATCCCGGGCAAGGGCATCCTCGCCGCCGACGAGAGCAGCGGCACGATCAAGAAGCGCTTCGACTCCATCGGGTGCGAGTCGACCGAGGACCGCCGGCGGGCCTACCGCGAGATGCTGTTCACCACCAGCGGCGCGGCCGACCACGTGAGTGGCGTGATCCTGTTCGACGAGACGATCCGTCAGAACGCGTCCGACGGTCGCCCGCTCGCCAAGATCCTCGAGTCCCAGGGCATCATCCCCGGCATCAAGGTCGACAAGGGCGCGGTGAAGCTCGCGAAGTCGCCCGACGAGCTCGTGACCGACGGGCTCGACGGCCTGCGCGCCCGCCTGGTCGAGTATCGGGAGCTCGGCGCCCGGTTCGCGAAGTGGCGCGCGGTCATCACGATCGGCGCGCACATCCCGTCGCGACTCTGCCTCGAGGTGAACGCGCACGCGCTCGCCCGGTACGCGGCGCTCTGCCAGGACGAGGGCATCGTGCCGATCGTCGAACCGGAAGTGTTGATGGACGGCGACCACTCGCTCGACCGCTGCTACCAGGTGACGTGCGACACCTTGCACACCGTCTTCGATGCGCTCTACGCGCAGCGCGTCGAGTTCGAAGGCATGTTGTTGAAGCCGAACATGGTCATCGCGGGGAAGGGTCACGCGAGCTACCCCGTTTCGCCCGAGACGATCGCCGACGCGACGATCTCGTGCTTCAAGATGAACGTCCCCGCGGCCGTACCCGGCATCGTGTTCCTCTCCGGCGGCCAGGGCGACGAGGAAGCGACCGCGAACCTCAACGCAATCAACGCCAAGGGCCCGCAGCCGTGGAAGCTCTCGTTCTCGTACGGGCGCGCGCTGCAGCACGCGGCCTTGCAGGCCTGGAAGGGTGCGGACGCGAACATGACCGCCGGTCAGGACGCCTTCCGTCACCGGGCCGCCATGAACGGTCTCGCCACGACGGGTGCGTACACGGCCGACGCGGAACGAGCGGCTTCGTAAGCGCACGCCCGGGGTCTTCGCCGTGCGCGCCCTGGTGCAACGGGTGAGCCGCGGCGCGCGTGCGCGTCGGCGACGAGGTCGTCGGCGAGATCGGCGCGGGGCTCTGTGTCTTCGTCGGCGTGACCCACGACGACGGCCCGGCCGACGCGGCGAGACTCGCGGCGAAAGTCGCGCATCTCCGCATCTTCGACGACCCTGCCGGCGCCATGAACGACTCCGTGCTCACCACCGGGGGCGCGGCGTTGGTGGTGAGTCAGTTCACGCTCTACGGCGACGCCGCGCGCGGGCGGCGGCCCAGCTGGGCCGCCGCTGCTCGCCCCGAGCACGCCGAGCCGCTCGTCGAGACCTTCGTCGCCGAGCTCTCGGCCCTGGCCGTCCCGGTTTCCACCGGCCGCTTCCGTGCGGACATGCAGGTCGAACTGGTGAACGACGGCCCGGTGACGCTCTGGGTCGAAGTCTGAGATCGCACCGACACGCGTGTAATTCACCCCCGGTACCATGCATTGGTCATGGTCGACACTGAGCCCGCCGTCCCGGCTCGCGGACGAAACCTGGATCTCTCGGGGCTGAATCCGGCGCAATACGAGGCCGTCACCTTGGCCGCCGGACCGGTCCTGGTGATCGCGGGCGCCGGCTCCGGAAAGACCCGGGTGCTCACGCACCGTCTCGCCTATCTCGTCGCCGAGCTGGGCGCGTCGCCGTTCGAGATCCTCGCGATCACGTTCACCAACAAGGCCGCGGGCGAGATGCGCGAGCGCGTCGCGCAGCTCCTCGGTCCGGTCGGGCACCGCATGTGGGTGTCGACGTTTCACGCCGCGTGCTCGCGCATCCTGCGGCGGGAAGCGTCGCTGCTCGGGTACCGCTCGAGCTTCACGATCTACGACCAAGCCGACGCGCAGCGCCTCACCGACTGGGTGCGCCGTGATCTCGACCTCGACCCCAAGCGGTTCCCCGCCCGTCAGCTGCACACTCAGATCAGCTCGCTCAAAAACGAGTTGATCCTGCCCAAGCAGTACGCCGAACAAGCGGTCGGACCGGCCGAGCGCCGGGTCGCGGAGGTCTACACCGAGTACCAGCGGCGGCTGGCCGAGGCGTCGGCCGTCGACTTCGACGACCTGCTGCTGCTCACGGTCCGCCTGTTCCGCGAGCACCCCGAGGCGTTGTTCCGGTACCAGCAACGGTTCCGCCACATCCTCGTCGACGAGTTCCAGGACACGAACGCCGCGCAATGGGAGATCGTGCGCCTGCTCGCGGTCGAACATCGCAGCATCATGGTCGTCGGCGACGACGCGCAGAGCGTGTACAAGTTCCGCGGCGCCGACTTCCGCAACCTGTTGAAGTTCGAGGACGCGTTCCCCGACTCCACGATGATCGTGCTCGACCAGAACTACCGCTCGACCCAGCGGATCCTCGAAGCCGCCAACGCGGTCATCGCGAACAACGCGTCGACGCGCAAGAAGCACCTCTGGACCGACAAGGGCATCGGTGAGCAGATCGTCCGCTACCAAGGTGACGACGAGCACGACGAGGCCGGGTTCGTCGTGCGCGAGATCCATCGCCTCGTCGACGGCGCGGAGTACCGCTACGGCGACGTTGCCGTCTTCTACCGGACCAACGCGCAGAGTCGCGTTCTCGAAGAGTCGTTGGTGCGTTCGGGCGTGCCGTATCGCGTGTTCGGCGGCGTGAAGTTCTACGACCGACGCGAGATCAAGGACGCGCTCGCGTACCTGCGCGCGCTGGTGAATCCCGACGACGAGGTGTCGTGGAAACGGGTGGTGAACACGCCCCGGCGCGGCGTCGGCGACACGTCGATCGCCAAGCTCGACGCGTACGCCCACGGCGCCGGCACGACGTTTCGCGACGCGGTGACCCAGGCCGCGGCGGCGGGTGTGACCGGGAAGGCGCTCGGCGGCCTGCGCGACCTCCTCGATCTGATGCAAGAGGTGGAGACTGCGGCACCCGGGGGCGTCGGCGCGACGCTCGAAGCCGTGTTGACCCGCAGCGGGTACCTCTCCGAGCTGGAAGCGGAGCGGTCCGTCGAGTCACACGGCCGGATCGAGAACCTGCAGGAGTTGGTGGGCTCGGCGCGGCTGTTCGACGAGCAGGTCGAGCGCGGGGACCTTGGCGGGCTCGCGGCGATCGGTGGCGTGGGGGTCGGCGACGGTGCCGGCAGCGATGCGGCCCGGCCCGACGGGCTGGCGCGGGTCCAGGCGTTCCTGGAAGCCATCTCGCTCGTCACCGACCTCGACGAGAACGATCCCGAGGCCAGCTCGGTCACGCTCATGACGTTGCACTCCGCGAAGGGCCTCGAGTTCCCGGTCGTCTTCCTGATCGGGCTGGAAGACGGTGTCTTCCCGCACGTGCGGAGCCTGGGTGACCCCGACGAGCTCGAAGAGGAACGCCGGCTCTGTTACGTCGGGCTCACGCGCGCCGAGGAGCGTCTGTACCTCTGCCACGCGTGGAGCCGCATGATGTTCGGCACCACCGACTACCGGCCGCCGAGCCGGTTCCTCGAGGAGATCCCCGCCGAGCTGATCGCGTCGACCGGCGAGGAGAAGTCGGGTCGCGGCCGCCGCAGCGGTGGTGGCGGCGCGGGGAGCGGTGGCGGCGGCGGGCTCGGCGCGCACCGCGACGCGGTGGTGGCGGCGGCGATGCGACGTGAGAACGAGCAGCCCGCGGGGCGCGCGGTGCCGAGCAGCTCGGGCTGCGGGTCGGCGACGACGTGCGCCACGACAAGTTCGGCGACGGTGTGATCGTCGACATCACGGGCAGCGGCGACAAGGCCGAAGCGCGGGTGCGATTCCGCGAGGTCGGCGAGAAGACGCTGCTGTTGTCGTGGGCGCCGCTCGCGCGCGTCTAACCGGTCGCCGCGGCCTTTGTCGTCGTCGTCGTCGTCGAGACGCCCGGCGGCAGCAGGTTGACAACCACCGAGTCGGTCTGGCCGATCGTCTGGATGCTCACCGGGTACTGCGCGAGGCCGGAGGCGTCGACGGTCTGCGAGCCGCATTCCCAGTGGTCGCGCTTCAGCTTGAGCGTGCACTTCTGGGGTTGCTCGACCTTGTATGCGACGATGTCGCCGTCGGCGAGGGCGAGCCAGAACCCGCACCCGGCGCCTCCGGTCGTGAAGTAGGGCCCGCCGGTGTCGAGCGTCTTGCGGACGTCGCTGGCGCTGCCGACGGTCAGGACGCCGCACACGACGTTGCCGGAACCGCGAGTGGCGATCAGGGCTCCGCCGGCGATCAGGAAGCCGGCCATGAGGACCGCGACCGTCGACGCGACGATGAGCTTGATGTCTGAGCTGCGGGCGCGAGAGGAGGCCACTGCTGGTCCTTGGCTATGGTGAGCCGATGCTGCGACGCTACCGCGTCGTCATCGCCAAGCCCGGGCTGGACGGACACGATCGGGGGGCCAAAGTGATCGCACGGGCCCTGCGCGACGCGGGGTTCGAGGTCGTGTACACCGGCCTCTTCCAGACGGCCGAGCTCGTGGCGGAGGCGGCGTTACAAGAGGATGCCGACGCCGTTGGCCTGTCGGTGCTGTCGGGCGCGCACATGACCTTGATCCCCAAGATCGTCGAGGAGTTGCACGCCCGTGACCTCGACGATGTCCTCGTTTTCGCAGGTGGGATCATCCCCGACGAGGACCGTCCCGCGCTTGCCGCGGCCGGCGTTTCTGCCGTCTTCACCCCGGGCGCGCCGCTCGGTGACATCGTCGATTGGCTCGAGACCACTCTCGATTCGCACAATTCTGTCGAACACACGCAGGAGTAGTTCGTGGATCTCTTCGAATACCAGGGCAAGCAGCTGTTCGCGCGCTACGGCATCCCGGTTTCCGCCGGCGACGTCGCCGCGACCGTCGACGAGGCGGTGCGCGCGGCCGGTGCCGCGGGCTACCCCGTCGTGGTCAAGGCCCAGGTGCAGGTCGGCGGCCGGGGTAAGGCGGGCGGGATCAAGCTCGCCGAGAACGCCGACGAGGTTCGCACCCACGCCGGGAACATCTTGGGCATGGACATCAAGGGCCACGTCGTGCGCTGGGTATGGGTCGAGCACGCCTCCGACATCGCCGAGGAGTACTACGCGTCGTTCACCCTCGACCGGAGCGCGAAGCAGTACCTCGGAATGTTGAGTGCGCAGGGTGGCGTCGAGATCGAGACGGTCGCCGACGAGAACCCCGAGGCGATCGCACGGTTGACCATCGATCCCGTCGACGGACTGAGCGAGACCGCGTGCCGCGAGTGGGTGGCGCGGGCCAAGCTGAACCCGGCCGCCACCGACGGCGCGGTCGACATCTTGTTGAAGCTGTACCACGCCTACGTCGACGGCGACGCCGATCTGGTCGAGATCAACCCGTTGATCCTCACGCCCGAAGGGAAGGTGCACGCGCTCGACGCCAAGGTGTCGCTCGACGAGAACGCGCGTTTTCGTCATCCGGAGTGGGACGAGCTCGCGGGACTCGAGAAGACGGACGCGCGCGAGTTCGAAGCCGCGGCGAAGGGGTTGCAGTACGTCGGTCTCGAAGGGACGGTCGGTGTCATCGCGAACGGCGCCGGGCTCGCGATGGCGACGTGCGACATCGTGCACGAAGTCGGCGGGCGTCCGGCGAACTTCCTCGACATCGGTGGGGGTGCGAGCGCGCAGGTCATGGCGAACGCGCTCGAGGTGATCAACAACGATCCGTCGGTGCGGTCGATCTTCATCAACATCTTCGGTGGCATCACCAAAGGCGAGGAAGTCGCGAACGGCATCGTGCAGGCGTTGGAGCAGGTCGCGATCGCGTCGCCGATCGTGATCCGGCTCGACGGGACGAACGCCGACGAAGGCCGGGCGATCCTCGCCGGCTACGAATCCGACCGGCTCGTGAGCAAACCGACGATGGTGGAGGCCGCACGGACGGCCGTGGAGATGGCGGAGGCGCGGTCGTGAGCATCTTGGTGAACGCCGACACGAAGGTGATCGTGCAGGGCATTACCGGCGGTCAGGGCCGCTTCTACGCGCTGCGTAACCAGGCCTACGGCACCAAGGTCGTCGGCGGTGTGAGCCCGAAGAAGGCCGGCACCGACGTCGAGGGCATCCCGGTGTTCGCAACGGTGGCCGACGCGGTGAGCGAGACCGGCGCGACGGCGACGATGGTGATCGTCCCCGCCGGCGGCGCCGCGAGCGCGGTGCTCGAGGCCGCGGAGGCGGGGCTCGAGTTGATCGTCGCGGTCACCGAGGGCATCCCGGTGCACGACGAGGCCCGCTTCTACAACAAGGTGGCGCGCGACTTCCCGTCGTCGCGCATCCTCGGGCCGAACTGCCCGGGGCTGTTGACGGTGGGCGAGTGCAACATCGGGTTCATCCCGGCCGAGGTCGCGAAGCCCGGCGGTCCGGTGGGCATCGTCTCTCGCTCGGGGACCCTCACCTACCAGGCCTTGAACGAGCTTGCGCAAAAGGGCATCGGCGTGACGACGTGTGTCGGGATCGGCGGCGATCCGGTGCCGGGCACGAGCTTCATCGACTGCTTGTCGTTGTTCGAGGCCGATCCCGACACGAAGGCCGTCATCATGTTCGGCGAGATCGGTGGATCGGCCGAAGAGGAGGCGGCGGAGTTCATCTCGACCAAGATGTCGAAACCGGTCGTCAGCTACATCGCGGGCGTGACCGCGCCCCCCGGCAAGAAGATGGGGCACGCGGGGGCGATCGTCTCGGGTTCGAAGGGCACCGCGCAAGCGAAGATGGAAGCCCTGGAGGCTGCGGGCGTGCGGGTCGCCACGAATCCCACCGCGGCCGGGGAACTGATGGCCGAGGTCGTGCGAGGGCTGTAGCGCCTTGGGCGAGACGGCGATGCGCGAGATCCGTCGCCGTTCGCCCGGATTCAGCCGGTCGAGCACGTACACGCCGCGGTCGAGGCGGCGCGCACGGCCCTTCCGGGTTTCGTAGCCGAGCGCGTCGGCGAGTCGTTTCACCGGGTGACGGGAGGCGATCGCGTACCCGTTCAGATGCAGCTCGCGGTGGATCTCGACGAGGGTCATCGGTCGCGCGATTGCGGGCGAGGACGGCGAGCACGGTCGAGCGCAGGTGCTTGCCGACCAGCGGCTGCGCGCCGGGCGCGACCGGCGGGATCGGTGGCGGACCTCCTCGAAGCGTCCGACGAAATCCGTGCACGATGTCTTTGGGGTCGACGCGCGGCCACATGACGATGCGCATCTCGGCGAGTTGGGTGCGCACCGCCGCGAGCTGGGCGCCGAGGGCCTGCTGCGCGTGGTCGAGCTCGCGGGCGCGTTCGAGGAGGGCAGCGCATTCGGCGCGGAAGGCGGCGAACTCCGCCGGGCCGTGTGGCATGCGCCGGTAGCGAGTGGGATAGCGAATGGCCGCCAACGCGACTCCCGGTATGTCGGTGAGACAGAAGAGGGAAGTCGTGACCGGGTGGTGGTGGCGGTGTGCGCCCTGCCGACGGGCCGAGCGCCAACCTAGCCCCCGCCCGTGCCATTCACCTACGAATCCGTGTTGAAGATTCTTCCGACGAATCTTCAACACGGGTGCAACGACCAGCCGAGTACCTGTGTCGGCGATTCCTCCGACGAATCTTCTACACGGGTCGAGCGACGGGTTACACAGGTCGCGGGTCGATCGGCGCGAGACGGGTGGAAGTTGCGGGCCGCGGCCGGCGTTTGGCGCCGCGGGTCACGCCCGGGGTGGCGGAAACAACGTCGGCCACCCCGGTGGCTCCGGTCCCGGTGCCGGTGCGCCGGACCCAGGCGCGCCGAACATCGGCCCCGCGTCGTCTCCCGACGACGCTCCACCGCCGCCCGGGTGCCGCAAGAGCTGCGCAATGACGAACGCGAGCGCAACCAACCCGACTCCGAACGCCATCACGATGAGTCCGGGTCCGGCCAGCTTCACGTTGCCGTTGCTCACGGCGTGGGAGATGTGCGCGGCGTCGAGTGCCACCGTCAGACCCCCGAGCGCAACCGTGAGGCCACCGGCCCAGGTCGTGAACCGTCGCCCGGTCCGGTCACCGACCACGCCGATCACGAGCCCGGCCACGAAAGTGAACGCGCCCGTCGCCCACGCGTGGTGTGCGGCTTCCCCCAGACTCTGCGCGCCGGTCACCAGCGCGACGAAGCCGGGCACGACGAATGCCGTCGCCAGCCCGCGCCAGCCGGCTCGATCGAGCAGGTACAGCGCACCCAGATAGGCGACACCGAACAACGCCGAGACGAGCCCGATGTCGAAGGTCTTGTTGCTCGTCGTTCTCGCCAGCGAGCCCGAGCCCAGGTTCGGCAGGGGCAGCGTCGGCCCGCCGACCGAACTGTTGCCCCGCAATTCACAGGTTCCCCCGAGGTTGGTGCTCGGTTGGGTGTTGCCGCACGTCGCCCCGAATTGCTGGAAGTCACTCCCGGCCGGCGCGCTGTGGAACAGCGTGTCGCACGCGGCCTCGTCGCCGCTGTCGCACTGTTGGGCCAGTGGATACAACGGATCGGTCGAGTCGAGATCGCCGAGCGCGACCGTCGATCGCTCGCCCGCGAGTGACTGCAGGCTGAACAACGTGTGCGCGGGCGGCGAAGGGATCGGCGCCGCCGAATACGCGCCGGTACCCGAGACCTCACCGAGGATCCAGAGCCAGACCAACACGGCCGCGGCCGCGACGAAGATCGTGCGGCCCCGCGTCCGTGGCAGTGCGAACGCAACCAGCCAGCCCATGATCGTGAGGACGAGGAACGGCCGGATGTCGCCGAAGCTGCGCGCGCCCGGAAGCAATCCCCAACCGAGCGCACCGGGGATCCCCAGCACCACCGCGGTGACCCCGGCCGGGTGCGTCTCCCGGGGCCCCAGGGCCACGACGAGGTAGCCCGCCACGACCAGCGCCGCGAACAGCGCGGTCGGGGCCGCCCGGCCGGGATTCTCGGCCCGGATGTCGATGCTGACCAGCAGCACGCCGAGGGCGACGGCCGCGCCGCCCGTCGCCGAAACCGCCTGGCCGAGCGCGGGAACACCCCGCGCTCGGACGGTGACCCCGAGCGATCCCCCGCGGTCGCTCATGGGAACTCCCTCAGACCGCCGGGGTCTCCCGCATCCGCAGCACCGCGCCGACGAGCAGCGCGATCGCCGCGATCAACATCAAGAAGAGCCCGATGCCCTTGTCGACGCCGCCCGTGCTCCGGATGAGGAACGCGAGCATCATGATCGTGGCCTGGAACCCGAGCACGAGATGGATCTGCGTCCAGCTCAGCCCGAGCACCTTCTCCGGCAGCTTGACGCCGGACGCGAACGCGGCCACGGCCACTTGCGCGGCCATCACGACACCGATGAGCGCCGGAATGGTCGCGATCAGGAATGCGCCGGTACTCCAGGCGTTTCCGCCGACACTGGCCGAGACGTGAAAGGTGATGCCGTTGACCGTGACGGACCCCTTCGACTTATAGAAGTCCAAGAAGGAGGCAATGAGGATCACCACACCGGCAACCAGGATGACGAGGTTGGCGGTCGAGAGCTTGAGCTTGTCCATGTCGTTTTTCTCCCTCAGCCGATCGCGCCGGTGTTGCGTTCCCGTTGGAGCAGCACCGCTCCGACGGCGAGCGCGATACCGCCGAGGATCTCGAACCACATACCGATCTGCTTGTTGCCGGAGTCGGTGAGCAGCCATCCGATCGCCATGAGGGCGGCCATCGCGCCGAGCGCGAGGTGGATCTGCTCCCAAGTGAATCCGAGCACCGACTCCGGGAGCTTCACCTTGGCAAACTTGGTGAGGGCGATCTGCAGCGCCATGACCAGCCCGTATAGGGGCAGCAGTGTGGCAATTGGGAACAAGCCCGAGCCCCAGGCGCTCCGTGTCGCCGGCGAAGTGTAGGAACGAAAAGACGAGCATCACCGCGCCGGCGGCCATGATCGTTATCTCGGCGGGCGTAGGGGATTGCGAGTCGGCCATGAAAGTTTTCTCCCTCGTTGTAAAGGGAAGTGAAACATCTTTCTGGGTGCAACCTGGGGATTTCCGGCCGAAAGATGCTTTTGACCGAGCGGGATAGGGTGCCGGTATGCGGGTCGGAGTCCTGGCATCGGGCAGCGGAACCATCCTCGAGGCCCTGCTCGGACGGAATCTGCCGATCGTGGTGGTCATCGCCGACCGCCCCTGCGGCGCCCTCGAGATCGCCAAGGCGCACGGCGTCGATGCCGAGCTCGTCGAGCGCACCGATTTCAGCGCCGGCTTCGATCGGGTCGCCTATACCCACGACGTCGTCGACGGGTTGGCGCGCCACGACGTCGACCTCGTCGCCATCGCCGGGTTCGGCACGATCTTGTCGAAGCCGTTCGTCGACGCCTACGGCGGCCGGGCGGTGAACACCCATCCCGCGCTGCTGCCGTCGTTCAAGGGCTGGCACGCGGTGCGCGACGCGCTCGAGTTCGGGGTGAAGGTGACGGGCCCGACCGTGCATCTCGTCACCGAGGACGTCGACTCGGGACCGATCCTGGCCCAAGAGGCCGTCCCGGTCCTCGACGACGACACCGAGGCCACCCTGCACGAACGCATCAAGGAAGTGGAGCGCCGCTTGTATCCCGACGTGATCGAAAGGCTCGTGAAGGCCCGCGCATGAATACGAACGACAACAGGACGAAGATCCGACGCGCGCTGCTCTCGGTCTACGACAAGGCCGGCCTGACCGAGCTCGCCAAAGGTCTGGACGAGCTCGGCGTCGAGGTGGTCTCGTCGGGTAACACGTCGACGACGCTCGAAGCGGCCGGCATACCCGTCACGCGCGTCGAAGCCGTCACCGGTTCGCCCGAGATGCTCGACGGCCGCGTGAAGACGCTGCATCCCAAGATCCATGGGGGGCTGCTCGCCGATCTCGGCAACGAGAGCCACCGCCGCGACCTCGATCTGCACGGCATCAGGCCGTTCGAGCTCGTCGTGTCGAACCTCTACCCGTTCGAGCAACGGCCCGACATCGAGACGATCGACATCGGCGGTCCCGCGATGACGCGCGCGGCCGCGAAGAACCACGCGTGGGTCACGATCGTGACGAGCCCCGATCAGTACGGGCCCCTGCTCACGGAGCTGCGCGCGAACGACGGAACGGTGAGTGCCGACCTGCGGCGCGACTTCGCGCTCGCCGCATTCGCGCGCACCGCCGCGTACGACGCGGCGATCGTGCAGTGGCTGCAGGAATCCGAGCCCCTGCCCGAGCACATCGTCGTGGCGTTGGAACGCACGGACGAGAAGTTGCGTTACGGCGAGAACCCGCACCAACAGGCCGCGCGGTATCGCCGGGCGGGCACAACGAGCTGGTGGGACGAGACGAAGCAGCACGCGGGCCTCGCGCTGTCGTACCTCAACTTCTACGACACCGACGCGGCCTGGAAGATCGTGCACGATCTCGGGTCCGGACCGGCGTGCGCGATCATCAAGCACGCGAACCCGTGCGGCGTCGCCCTCGACGATTCGCTCGCCGACGCGTACCAGCGCGCGCTCGAGTGCGACGAGCGATCCGCGTTCGGCGGGATCGTCGCGTTGAATCGCCCGATCGACACGGCGACGGTCGAGCGCATGGTGGAAGGGCCGCTCACCGACGTCGTCATCGCGCCCGGGTACGCGCCGGGCGTGATCGAGGCGTTGCAGAAGAAGCGCAAGAACACGCGGATCCTCGAGGCCCCGGGACCCGGCCGAGATGCTTTGGACTTCCGGCAAATTTCCGGTGGTTTCCTCGTGCAGGACGCACACCACTTCGCGTCGACGCGCAACGACTGGCGCGTCGTTACGAAGGTCGCGCCGACGCCGGAGCAGTGGCGCGACCTCGAGCTGGCCTGGCGCATCTGCGGGCACGTGAAGTCGAACGCGATCGTCTTGGTCAAGGACGCGCAGGCCGTGGGCATCGGCGCCGGCCAACAGAACCGGGTCGAGTCGGTGGAGATCGCGGCCAAGAAGGCGGCGGGCCGTGCCCGCGGCGGTGCGGCCGCGAGCGACGCGTTCTACCCGTTCCCCGACGGGGTCGAGGCCGCGGCCGACGCGGGGGTCGCGGCCGTTATCCAACCCGGGGCGCGCTGCGCGACGAGGCCGTGGTCGAGCGCGCCGACGAGCTCGGGCTCGCGATGGTGTTCACCGGCGAACGGCACTTCCTCCACTGATGGCCGCGACCCTGCTCGACGGAAACGCGCTGCTCGTCGACGTCAAGGACGATCTGCGCGCCCGCATCGGACGTCTCGCCGAGCGCGGTGTCACACCGGGCCTCGGCACGATCCTCGTCGGCGACGATCCGCCGAGCCACGCCTACGTGCGACTGAAGCGCGAGGACTCGGCCGAGATCGGCGTGCGCTCGATCCACACGGAGCTGCCCGCGACCGTGACCCAAGCGGAGCTGCACGCGGTCATCGACGCGTACAACCGCGACCCCGACGTCGACGCGTTCATCCTCCAGGTACCACTGCCCGACCACCTCGATGCCGAAGCCGCCCTGCTCGCGATCGATCCCGGCAAGGACGCCGACGGGCTGCACCCGGTCAACCTGGGCAAGCTCGTCATGGGAGTTCCCGGCGCGCCGCGGCCGTGCACGCCGCTCGGCATCCAGGCGCTGCTCGTCATGTACAAGGTGCCGATCGAGGGCCAGCACGTCGTGATCATCGGGCGCGGCATCACGATCGGCCGACCGCTCGCGAACCTGCTCTCGTTGAAGGAGCCGAACGCCAACGCGACCGTCACGGTGTGCCACACGGGCACACATTTCCTGCCCCAGTACACGCGCGAAGCCGACATCATCGTGGCGGCGGCCGGCCGGCCGTCGATCCTGACGCCCGACATGGTGCGCCCCGGTGCGGCAGTGGTGGGGCCGGGAGCGACGATGCAGGGTCGCAAGGTGGTGCCCGACGTCGACGAGGCGTGCGCCGACGTGGCCGGCTGGATCACTCCGAGGCTCGGCGGCGTCGGCCCGACCACGCGTGCGATGCTGTTGCGCCAGACGGTAGAAACGGCCGAGCGCCGGGCCCAGGTCCGGTGACGGCGATGCCGGCCGGCGAGATGGGAGGGGCCCGATGACGGCGAGTCCTCAGGCCACCCCCCACTGCGCCGTCTGCGGGGCACCCGTGACTTCCGACGCGTCCCGCTGCCCGTCGTGCGGGCTGTCGCGCCCCGCGGCGCGGGGCGCACGCGTCCTCGGCCGCAGCGGGCTCTGGCTGATCGCCGCGGTGTTGCTCGCGGTGTATCTCGTGGTGCTCCTGATCGTCGCCGCGGCCCGCTGAGCGACGCACCCGGTTCGCGTCGCTCAGCGGGCCGCGGCGATCGGGAGCGGGGCCGGATTCGTCCGCAAAGGCCCGCAGGACCGAAGATCATTGCGGAGGGTTGCACCGTGTTGCTGGCCGAGCTGAACGTGCGTCACACCCGCCGGCACATGCCGACGCGCCGGGTCGCGCTCGATGGCGCGTACCTGCCGACCTCCGGGCCTGCGCACGGTGTGGCGCTGCTCGCCGCGGTCGTGGCCACGAACCTGCCCGCCATCGGCGACGAACAGCGCGAGCTGCTCCCGCGCCTGTTGCACGACGCCCGCCGCGGTCTCACCATCCCGCGTCTCGCCCTCCGGCATCGCCTGCAGTACGACACTCACGGCCTCGACCGCTCGCGTCACCGCATGCTCGGCGAGGACGGCCACATCGTGGTGGAGCTCGACGTGCACGGTGCGCCCGCGCCCCAGATCCTGGGCGCCGTGATGGGCGCGGCGACGCTGCACTCGCAGGGGCGGGCGATCGCGCTCGATGCCATCCGCACGGTGGTCGACGGGCGCTGGGGTGGCCTCGCGGCCGACGTCGAGCTCCGCATCGTCGCCGAGGCGATGTGGAACGGGATTCGGCCCCCGCTCGCGGCGGCGGGCGAGTGGCGGCCGGGCGGCCCGCCCGAGGAGATGTTGTGGACGGGCGTCGGTCCCGACCAGCGCTGGGCGATGGAGGTCCTGGGCTTGCGGGCGGGCATGGAGATCGAGCGCGACGACGTGAACCGGCGTTTCCGCCGCCTGCTTCGCGACGCCCACCCCGACAGCGGAGGTGTCACCGAAGGCGCCGCGTCGCGTATCTCCGAGCTGACCGAGGCCCGCGCCATCCTGCAGGCCGTGGCGACCCACGCGGTAGCAGCCGACGGGTAGTCCGCGACTAGCTTCGCCATCGTGAAGAACCCCGTACGAGTCGCAGTGACCGGCGCCGCCGGTCAGATTGGTTACAGCCTGATCTTCCGGATCGCGCGTGGCGATCTGCTCGGCCCCGATCAGCCGATCGTCTTGTCGATGCTCGAGATCACGCCCGCGCTCGGCGCGCTGAACGGCCTGGTCATGGAAGTCATGGACTGCGCGTTCCCGCTGCTTGTCGGCGTCGAGACGAGCGACGACGCGTCGAAGGCCTTCGAGGGCGTCAACTACGCGCTGCTCGTGGGTTCGCGACCGCGCACCAAGGGCATGGAACGCAAGGAGCTGCTCGCGGCGAACGGTGCGATCTTCACCGTGCAGGGCAAGGCGTTGGCCGCCGGTGCCGCCGACGATGTTCGCATCTTGGTGGTCGGCAATCCCGCCAACACGAACTGCCTCATCGCCATGAACAACGCGAGGTCGATCCCGCGGGAACGCTTCACCGCGATGACGCGCCTCGACCACAACCGGGCCAAGGCGCAGATCGCGGCCAAGACCGCGGCACCGGTCGCCGCGGTCACGAACATGACCATCTGGGGCAACCATTCCGCCACGCAGTACCCGGACCTGTTCCACGCCAAGGTCGACGGCAAGACGGCGAGCGATCTGGTCGACCGGTCCTGGATCGAGAGCGACTTCATCCCGACCGTGCAGCAGCGAGGTGCCGCGGTGATCGAGGCGCGCGGCGCATCGTCGGCGGCGTCGGCGGCGTCGGCCGCGCTCGACCACATGCGGGAGTGGGCGCTCGGGACCGCGCCGGGCGACTGGGTGAGCATGGCGGTGTGTTCCGACGGTTCCTACGGCGTGCCCGAGGGACTGATCTCGGGCTTCCCGTGCACGACGGCGAACGGCGTGTGGACGATCGTCCAGGGCCTCGACCTGAACGAGTTCTCGCGCGGGCGTATCGACGCGAGTGTGGGAGAGCTCGGCGAAGAGCGCGACGCCGTATCCGAGCTCGGGCTCGATCTGAGGCCGAGCGCGTCGGTCGGCATGCGTGCGTGGCGCCAGCCCAGCCCGTACGGCGAGCTGACGGTCGTCGTCACCGACGACGGGGTGCACGAGATCAGTCTTCCCGGCGACGACCAGCCCGACATCGCGCTCACCAAGGCCGATGGCGGCATCGCCCGCCAACTCGACGACTGGTTCGCGGGCACGCGCCACGCGTTCGATCTCGCGCTCGACCTGAACGGCGTCGCGGGCTTTCGCCGTGACGTGTTGGAGACCCTCGTGCGCGAGGTTCCGTGGGGTGAGGTGGTGTCGTACGGCGAGCTCGCGGCGCTCGCGGGCCGGCCGCGCGCGGCGCGTGCCGTCGGCAGCGCGATGCGCAACAACCCCGTTCCCTTCGTGATCCCGTGCCACCGCGTCGTCGCGGCCGGCAACCGGATCGGCGGCTACGGAGGCGGCCGCAACGCCGTCGGGCTCAAGCGCGAGCTGCTGGCCCGCGAAGGGGTTTCGACACTTCGCTGAAGAAGTCGTTGCCCTTGTCGTCGACGATGACGAACGCCGGGAAGTCGTGCACCTCGATCTTCCACACCGCTTCCATGCCGAGCTCGGGGTACTCGAGCACCTCGACCTTCGTGATGCAGTCCTGCGCGAGCACCGCGGCGGGACCGCCGATCGACCCGAGGTAGAAGCCGCCGTGCGCCTGGCACGCGTCGGTGACCGCCTTCGATCGGTTGCCCTTGGCGAGCATCACGAGTGACCCGCCGCTTCGTTGGAACTGGTCGACGTAGGAGTCCATGCGGCCCGCGGTCGTGGGTCCGAACGAACCCGATGCGTACCCATCGGGCGTCTTCGCGGGGCCGGCGTAATACACGCAGTAGTCGCGGAGGTACTGCGGCATCCCTTCGCCCGCGTCGAGGCGTTCTTTGATCTTGGCGTGCGCGATGTCGCGTGCGACCACCATCGGGCCGTTCAGCATCACGCGTGTCTTCACGGGGTAGCGCGAGAGCGTCTCGCGAATCCGGTTCATGGGTTGGGTGAGGTCGATGCGCACGACCTCGGTTGCCTCGAGGTCGTCGTGCGTGACCTCGGGCAAGAAGCGCGCGGGGTCGGTCTCGAGCTGTTCGAGGAATACGCCGTCGGCGGTGATCTTGCCGAGGGCCTGGCGGTCGGCGGAGCACGAGACCGCGAGCGCGACCGGGCACGACGCGCCGTGCCGCGGGAGCCGGATGACGCGCACGTCGTGGCAGAAGTACTTCCCGCCGAACTGTGCACCGATTCCGAACGCCTGGGTCAATGCGAGTACCTGCGACTCGAGCTCGCGGTCGCGAAAGCCGCGCCCGAGCGCGTTGCCGGTCTCGGGCAAGGAGTCGAGATAGCGCGCCGACGCCAGCTTCGCGGTCTTCAGGGCGAACTCGGCCGACGTACCGCCGATGACGAGCGCGAGGTGGTACGGCGGACACGCGGCCGTGCCGAGCGTGCGCAACTTCTCGTCGAGCCACGTCATCAACGATGTGGGGTTCAGCAACGCCTTCGTCTCTTGGAACAGCAAGCTCTTGTTGGCCGAGCCGCCGCCCTTGGCCATGAAGAGCAACTTGTACGCGTCGCCGTCGACGGATTCGATCTCGATCTCCGCGGGAAGGTTCGTTCCCGTGTTCTTCTCTTCGTACGCGGTGAGCGGTGCAAGTTGCGAGTAGCGCAGGTTGTCTTCGTTGTACGTGCGGAAGATGCCGCGCGAGATCGCCTCGCGGTCGCCGCCCCCGGTGACGACGAGCTCGCCCTTCTTCCCTTTGACGATGGCCGTCCCGGTGTCCTGGCACGACGGCAGGATCCCGCCGGCCGCGATACACGCGTTCTTGAGCAGCTCGAGCGCGACGAACCGATCGTTGGGCGACGCCTCGGGGTCGTCGAGGATCGCGCGCAGCTGGGCCAGGTGGCCGGGCCGGAGCAGGTGCGCGATGTCGAACATCGCCCGGCCGGTGAGGAGGGTCAGGGCCTCGGGGTCGACGTGGACGAACGTGCGCCCGCCGGCCGAGAAGGTGGAGACGTGGTCGGAGGTGAGCAGCTGGTACGGCGTGTCGTCGGCGCCGATCGGCAGGACCTCTTGATACGCGAACTCGGGCATAGCCAGAAAGTACCGTGCAGCCAGGAGGATCTCATGACCGAGTCCGGCTATCGCGTCGAGCACGACTCGATGGGCGAGGTGCGGGTGCCCACCGACGCCCAGTGGGGTGCGCAGACCCAGCGTGCGGTCGAGAACTTCCCGATCTCGGGCCGACCGATCGCGGCCGCGCTCGTGCACACGCTCGCGCTGATCAAAGCCGAGGCGGCCCGCGTCAACCCGCTCGATCGGCCGATGAAGACCGCGATCGCGGCCGCGGCCGAGGAGGTGGCGGGGGGCGCGCACGACGCGCAGTTCCCGGTCGACGTGTTCCAGACCGGTTCGGGTACCTCGTCGAACATGAACGCCAACGAGGTCATCGGCCGCCTCGCCGCCACGGCGCTGGGGGCGCCGGTGCACCCGAACGACCACGTGAACATGTCGCAGTCGTCGAACGACGTGTTCC
Source organism: uncultured Actinomycetes bacterium (assembly GCA_963839575.1). Lineage (GTDB taxonomy): Bacteria > Actinomycetota > Acidimicrobiia > IMCC26256 > PALSA-610 > PALSA-610. Next base: position 2,001,793 of record CAWIVQ010000003.1, read on the forward strand.
CGTCCGCGGTGCATCTCGCGGCCGCGCTGGCGATCAACGATCGGCTGGTTCCCGCGCTCGGGACGCTGACGAAGGCCTTGCGCAAGAAGCAGCGCGAGTTCGCACACGAGGTGAAGAGCGGCCGTACCCACCTCATGGACGCGACTCCCGTCACCCTCGGTCAGGAGTTCGGGGGGTACGCCGCTCAGATCGAAGAGGGGGTCGCGCGACTCGGCGACACGTTGCCCCGGCTGTGCACGCTCCCGTTGGGCGGGACCGCGGTGGGCACGGGCATCAACGCGCCGAAGGGCTTTGCTCGCAAGGTGATTGCACGGCTCGCGGTGCGCACCGGTCTCCCGCTGAGCGAGGCCAAGGACCACTTCGCCGCGCAGGGCGCGCGCGACGCGCTCGTCGAGACGAGTGGCGCAACTGCGCGTGCTCGCGGTCTCGTTGATCAAGATCGCGAACGACCTGCGCTGGATGGGCAGCGGGCCGCGCACCGGCCTGGCCGAGATCCGGTTGCCGGATCTCCAGCCCGGCTCGTCGATCATGCCGGGCAAGGTGAACCCTGTGATCCCCGAGGTCGTGACCCAGGTCGGCGCGCAGGTGATCGGCAACGATGCGGCCATCGCGTTCGGTGGCTCGCAGGGCAACTTCGAGTTGAACGTGTTCGTACCGGTGATCGCCCGCAACCTGCTCGAGTCGATCGATCTGCTCGCGAGCGTGAGCGCGGTGTTCGCCGACAGGTGCGTCCGCGGTATCGAGGCCAACTCGGCAACGCTCCAGCGCTACGCGGAAGCGTCGCCGGCCGTCGCGACCGCGCTCAACCCGACACTCGGCTACGAGACGACCGCCGCGATCATCAAAGAGGCGAGTCGCACCGGAAGGTCGGTCCGCCAGATCGTGCGGGCGCGCAAGCTGATGACCGACGCCCAGCTCGATCGCGTGCTCGACGTCGAGGCGATGACCCGGGGCGGGAACATCGAGTAATGGCGCCGGAGCAGCCCGAACAATCGGAACATCCGGCCCGGCCCAACCGCACGAGTCGAAGCGCGCCATCGTCGCCGCGTTCCTCGCGAACCTGGGTATCGCGGTGATCAAGTTCGTGGCGTTCGTGGTCACGCATTCGAGCTCGATGCTGTCGGAGGCGATTCATTCGCTCGCCGACACCGGCAACCAGGGCCTCTTGTTGCTGGGGCGCAGGCGCGCCCGCCGTCCCGCCGACGACCGGCATCCGTTCGGCTACGGCTCGGTCCGCTATTTCTACGCCTTCATCGTCGCGTTCGTGCTGTTCAGCCTCGGTGGCGTGTTCTCGGTGTTCGAGGGCGTCGACAAGCTCCGCCACCCGCATCCGATCGAGAGCGCGGGGTGGGCGATCGGGGTCTTGATCGGATCGATGTTCTTGGAGGGCCTGTCGTTTCGCACGGGAATGAGGGAGGCCAACGCAGTGCGCCCGGCCGAGGAGTCGTGGTGGGCGTTCATCCGCCACACGAAGAGCCCCGAGCTGCCGGTAGTGCTGCTCGAGGATTTCGCGGCCTTGATCGGTCTCACGATCGCGCTCGGCGGCGTGGTCGTGGCCGACGTCACCGGCAACGGCCGCTTCGACGGAGTGGGCAGTCTTGCAATCGGGGTGCTGCTCGTCGGCGTCGCGATCGTGTTGGTCATCGAGATGAGCAGCCTGCTCGTCGGGGAGTCGGCGCGCCCCGAAGTCGTGGCGTGCATACGGGGCGCGATCGAGGCGGGCCCGAGAGTGCGGCGTTGTATCCACCTCCGCACGGAACACCTCGGCCCGGACGAGATCGTCGTCGCGACGAAGGTCGAGTTCGATCACGACCTCAGCGTCACCGAGCTCGCCCTCGCGATCGACGCGCTCGAGGTCGACATCCGGGCCGTGGAACCGCGCGGCGACGTTGATCTTCGTCGAACCGGACGTGTACCGCGCTCCGCCGGCGTCGCCGTAGAAGCCGGCGCCGGCACTCGGGTCGCGGGGCGGCGTCAGAAGCTCGCGAACGCGCGGGAGCAGATCGGCGAGGTCGGCCGTATCGTGCGCGTCGTAGTTCCACGCGTCCGTCGCCTGGGCGATCTTGCGCAGGGTCGTGAGGTCGGCGCCGCTGCCATAGCTGACCGTGAACACGTGGATGGCGGGATTGGCCGAGAGATGGGCGAGGAGCGCACGCTGATTGTTGTCGCGGTCGTCCTCGTTGTAGCCGTCGGTCAAGACGATGACGCCGTTGATGCGCCCGGCGTCGGCCTCGCGGGCAACGGTGTCATACGCGGCGCGCGTCGCCGCGTAGAGCGGCGAGCCCTGCTCCGGCACGAGCGCGGCGATGGCCTTTCGCAGCGCGGGGCGGCGGGCCGCGAACGGACCGCGCGGAACCACGTCGAGCCAGTCCGGGCTGACCGGGTTGGGCAGCTTGGTCGTGAAGATGCGCAGGCGGACGTTGTCGCCGGGCGCGAGCTGGTCGATCGCGTCGGCCAGCGCCGACCGGGCCAACGTGATCTTCGGCGGTCCGCCGGTCTTCGTGGCGTCGCCCATCGAGTCGGAGACGTCGAACAGCACCAGCACGTTTGCCGGGCGGCGGTTGGATTGCCAGTGGGTGAGCGCCTGTTCGATCTCGCTCGGCGACGACGGCGCTACGGATGGCGTGTGGGCCTTCGGATCGACGCCGTTGGACACGTTGAGGAGCTTGGAGTCGAGCGCGCCACGTGCGGGCCGGAAGCCCGCGCCGGCCACCTTTGCCTGCGTCGTGCTCTGGAGCGCGTACCTGGTGAAGAGCCGGGCGCCGGTTCGCGCGGATGGCGACGACCACTTCGCATCGAGCACGATGATCGGGTTGTCACTTTCGATCCCCGCGTCTTCGGGGTAGATCGCGACGACGCGCAGCGCCGGGCGCGCCGACGTGCCCGGCGGCGAGACGCGGTTGATCTCGTCGTCGGCCTCGTGGCCGGTGTTGTACGCGACGACGGAGCGTTCGTCGGTGATCGTCGCCGACAGGTACGTCATCGCACGGGCCGGCGACGTCTGGGACAGGCGTTGCCAGTTGTCGAAGTACGGATGCGTCGTGTCGCTGTAGTACACGATCGACTGTTCCAGCGCCTTCGCGCCGCTCGCGGCAGCCGGCGCCGAGTCGAGCGCGACGGTCTCGTCGAGGCCGGTGGTCGACCATACCGGGCTGCCCTTGCCGAGCCGGAACGATCCCCATTCGGGGTGCCCGTACGCGCCCCAGCCGCGCGGGTCGCGGGCCAGCTGTTCGAGATCGGTCCAGCCGATCGGCCGTTGCGGGTAGTCGAGCGCGTGCGCCATGGCGGCCGGCATGGCGACGACGAGCGGTGTACGCGCGAACGGTGTCCCGTTCGGCGCCATCGGGGGAAGGTGTCGCTCGCCCAGGCGCGCGTTGAGGAGCTCGCCCCACATCGTCGACCCCGGTACCCACACCGCGGGCGCGGGTCCGAGCTGCACGGCGTCGGGCCAGTTGTGGGTGAGCTCGCGGAACGCGACCGGAGCATCGACGGCCTGCACGCGTGCGAAGAAGCACCGCCCGTCGTCCAGGCGCGCCGAGGTGGATCGGTTGAACCGTGCCGCCGCGTCGGAGAGCAACGACGCGGTTTGCGGACCGGCCGCGATGTCGACCGGGACGCACTTGCCGGGGTCGGCGACGCGTGCGCCCGTGTGCTCGCGCTGAAATGCGCAGCCGGATGTCGCGACGACGAGAACGACAAACGTCGCGAGCGCAGTTCTCGGCCGGTGCATCGCTAGTCGACCGGCTCGTTCGCTCGATCGTGGCCGATCGCGAGCAGGAGATCCTCGTGCAGCTGCATCCAGACGGTGTGGTACGAGTCGAGGCGCGGTGAGGTGAGCCAATCGGTCTCGCCTTCTTCGACGCGCTCCAGCGCGGCGCGCAACCGCGGGCGGTAGTCGGCGAACCGTTCGACCGAGCGCCCGAGGCGCGACACGATGGGTGCGATCCGTTCGTCGAGCGCGTGCATGCGATCGAGCACCGACCAGTCGTAGCGCGCCTCACTGTGATCGTTCGGCACTCCGCCGGGCCGGACCTGCCAGTCGCTGCAGACCTGCAAGAGCTCGCGGTTCAGCGGCAGGAAGCGTTCGTACGCGCGCCGCGCGGCCTGTTCGGCTTCGGCGCCCGGTTCGAGGCGGGCCCACGACGCATGCGTGACGCGGCCTTCGGAGGTGATGCGGACGCCGCGCGCGCTGCGGACGACGAGGCCGTCGTTGGTGAGCAGTGTGACGATCTCGGTCTCGACGAGCTCGACCACGCCCCGCAGGCGAATCTCGTGCAGCAACCGGAACGTCGCGTCGTCGGGCGCGGTCACGCCGAGATCGTAACGGCGGCGATCCGGCTACATTCGATCACCGTGACCGATTTTGGCAGCGGTACCCGGGTGTTCGCCGCCGGACCCGTACGCGGCTCCTGGCGGCGCCTGTCGTCACCCGACGACGTGCTCGAGCTCATGGACTCAACGGCGGAGGGCGTCGTCGCCTGCGTCGCCGACGCGGGGGCAACGTTTCTCGCACCCATCTTCGACGAGCTGACGGCGGTCGTGTGCCTGTCGGGTACGCCGCAGTCGCACATCGGCATCGTCAGCCGTGAGTACCAGGTGCCCTGCGTGATGGCGACCGTGTTGGCGACGGAACCCGGCGACGGCGACCCGGTCGAGGTCGATTGCTCGGCCGAGCCCGGGGTCGTGCGGACCTTCTCGTGACGCTCGAACGCGCCGAGATCGAACGGTGGCTCCGGTATCAGTCCGAGGTCTCCTATGTCTTGACGACGGAGCGCACGGCGCTCGAGTCGGCGCTGATACCGGTGACCGCGTACATCCTCGTCGCCTGCGTGGAGTGCTACCGGCGTTATCCCGAGATCATCGACGAGATCAACCGCGTCGTGGCGCCCGAGGAGCTGGGGCGCGCCGGGCACCGGCTCGCCACCCAGATCGATCCGGTGCACATGTGGGCGGTTCCGAACTTCCCGTTGGTCGGGCGCAAGGTGCTCATGGCCGCGGGGCTCGTCGACGCGGCCGACGACGAACGCCGGCTCGGGACCATCTTCGAGTTCTGGGCGCGGGCCACGGCCGCGTACCGCTTCGATGACGGGACGCACCAGGCCGCCGACGCGAACGGCACCGCCACTCCGTATCGCGCCTATGTCGAGGAGATCGCCGCGCAGTGCGAACCGGTCGCGGGTCCCGAGCAACGGAGCGCGATCAGCCGGCTCAACGCGTTGCTCACGTCGTACTTGTTCCTCCTCTGGTTCGACACCCGCTCCGGCTATCAGGACACCGGGCCGTACCCGTTGGCCGACGGGCGCACGCTGCTCCTGCGCGCGTACAACCGTCTCGGCGTGTCGCACTTTCCGTGGAGCGCCGAGGTCTCGGCCGTGATGCCTCATCGTGAACTGCTCGGCGCGTTCGTACTGCGCGACGCGAGCCTGCGCGTCACCGACTTCGGTACATCGGTGACGCAGCCCGCAGGACTACTGGCCCCTGGTGGAGTCGTTCGCGTTCTTCGACGTCTCGTCGGGCGCGCTCGAACCGATCGATGCCGCGCAGCGCGATGCGCTCGCGGCTGCGGCCAAGGCGGCGCAAAAGCAGCTGTATCGCAAGATCGCAGGAATGGAACGGCGGGCGAAGATCGATGCGGGCGCGTACGTGTACTTCACGTTCCTGCGCCCGTTCGCCGAGCTGGCCGGGATCGACGTCGACTGGACCGTGCCTCGCGACAGCCTCGACCTCTATCCCTTTCTCGAGCTCGTCGACGGCGGGATGGCCGCGCCCGACGCGCCCGTGGAGTCGCCCGAGACGTACTACCTTCCGCTCCTGTGAGCCGCTGGCTCCTCGACTTCGTCGCGGGGGACTCCGCCGGCGGGGAGGGAACCGGCGACGATCAGGGCATCGCCGGTTTCGTGCGGCTCGAGCTGCGCGCCGACGAGCAGATCGCGTGGTACTGGACCTACCTGGTCGGCGTGCCCGACGTCGACGGCATCGTGGTCGTGCGCGATCACGAAGTGTTGCTCCCGCGCCAAGGACTCGAGATTCGCGCCGACGGTCTGTGGGCGGAGCTCACGTGCGAGACCCCGCGCGAGCACTGGACCTTCGGGCTCGAGTCGTTCGGGATCCGCCTCGACGCGCCGGGCGACGCGCTCCGCGTCGGCGGCGAGATCGGCGACCGGCTCGCCGTCGGCCTCGACCTCGAATGGGAGGTCGGCGCGGGCGGGCCTCCGGCCGGGATCGTCCACGGCGAGGTGCTCGTCGACCGGGCGCGCCACATGATCGACGGCGTCGGCTGGTTCTACGCCGACGACACGCCCGATCCGGGACCGCTCGACGACGGCGCCGGCCTCGATCGGGACACGCTCGCGACGGTGTACGTCCCGGTGGGAGGCGGCGGTGCGGCCCCGTTCGTCGAGCGCCGCCTCGTGCGGCGCGCCGGCGGGCGACGCTGGTCGCTCGAGCGCCCTGACGCGACACCCTGACCGGCCCACAGAACCGGCCCGGTTCCTCTCGTATCGGGCCCGAGATCGGTGCCGTGCCAGGATGCTCCCATGGATTTCGATCATCGCCGGGTCGCGCTCGTCATCGCGCGGGGTCGCGCGATCAACGGTCTCGTCCTGCTCGTCCTGCCCGGCCTGGCCGGGCGGCTGCTGTTCGGAAAGGCCGGTGCACAGCCGACCACGCGCGCGCTCGTGCGCCTCGTCGGCGTCCGCGATCTCGTGCTCGGCATCGGCGCGATCACCACGCTGAAAGAACAGACGATGGACGCGGAGTGGGTGGGGATGGGCGCGGTCGCCGACGCGGTCGACGGCGTCGTGAGCCTGGCGACGCCGGGTCTCCTGCGCCGCTCGCGGTTGGTCTCGCTGGTCGGCGGGGCCGCCGCCGCGGTCGGACTGCTCGCATCGCGCAAGATCGCCGACGAACGGGCGATCCCGGCTTCAGAAGTCGATTCCTGAAAGCTCCGGAATCCAACGACGGGCGCGGTCGACCGCGTCGCGCCAGCGATCGCGATCGAGCGGGCGCCGTGGTTCGACGCGTACCCGTGGTTGCCACGTCTGCGCGAGGTCGTCGACCGAGGAGTGATGCCCGGCGGCCAGACCGGCCATGAGCGCGGCGCCGCGCGACGTCGCCTCCCGCATCGGTGAAACCTCGACCGGTCGTTGGGCCGCGTCGGCGAGCGCCTGCACGAACGTGCCGTTGTCGGTCATGCCGCCGTCGACGCGCAGCGCCGGGATCGCGACACCGCTGTCGGCCTCGGCGGCGTCGACGAGATCGGCGCCGCGGTGCGCCACGCCTTCGAGGACGGCGCGCACCATCTCCGGGCGTCCGGTCCCGCGCGTCAGGCCGAAGAACGCGCCCCGGGCGCCGTAGTCCCAGGCCGGGGTGCCCAGACCGAGCAGCGCGGGGACGAACACGACCCCGCCGGTGTCGGTGCAACGCGCGGCGACGTCGTGCGACTCGTCGGCGCTCCCGATCAGGCCGAGGTCGTCGCGCAGCCACTGCACGTTCGTGCCCGCGGCGAGCATCACCGCCTCGATACCCCACGTGACGTGCCCGCCGTGGCGCCAGGCGACGATCGGGAACGTTCCCGCGGCCCCGCGCTGGTCGAATCCCGGCGGGGCGTCGCCGAGCACGACGTCGAGCATCCCGCCCGTGCCGAACGTGATCTTGGCATCGCCGGGCCGGACACAGCCCTGGCCGACGAGCGATGCCTGCTGGTCGCCCAGGAGCGCGGCGATCGGCGGCGCGCCGGCCAACGCCCGGGCCTCGCCCACCAGACCGCTCGAGTCGACGATGACCGGCAGCATCTCGTGCGGGATGCCGAGCACGTCCAACACGTGCGGGTCCCACCGCGAGGGTTCGCGGGTTGCCTGCAGTCCCGTGATGGCCGCGTTCGTGGCATCGGTGACGTGCGTCGTGCCGTTGGAGAGCGTCCAGGCGATCCACGAGTCGACCGTCCCGAAGCAAAGATCGTGCGCCCGTTCACGGTCGGGCAGCTGGTCGAGGATCCACTGCACCTTGGTGGCCGACTGGTTCGGGCTCGAACGCACGCCCTGCGACCGCAGGCTCAGGCACGCACCGATCGTGCGGAGGTCCTGCCAGCCGATGCCGGGCCCGACGGGCACGCCCGTTGCGCGGTCCCAGACCACGGCGGAACCCCGTTGGTTCGTGATGCCGATCCCGTCGACGGGCCCGGTGTGGCCGAGCGCGTCGGCCGCGAGCTCGAGACAGGTCTCGGCCATGACGCGCGCGTCGAACTCGACGATGCCGTCGGCGGGCGTATCGGGCAGCAGCTCGCGTTCGAGGCTGTAGTGCGCCGAGCCGTCGCGCGTCGTACACGCCGACGCGCACGCTGCTCGTGCCGACGTCGACGACGAGCACCCGGTCGGTGGTCACGGCCAAGCGAGCTCGCCGAACGGATTGCGCAAGCCGAGCTTTCCGGGGTTGAGGATGCCATTCGGGTCGAGGGCGTCCTTGACGGACTGCAGCACGCCGAATCCGGCGCCGAGGGCCTCCGCAACGAACCGGGCGCGGTTGAGTCCGACGCCGTGATGATGGGAGAGCGCGCCGCCCGCGGCGAGCACCGCGCGCTGGCCCGCGTCCCACACCGCCCGGTAATACGCCTCGCGCTCGGCTTCGGGTGGGCGCCCGGCGAACGTGAAATACAGGCACCCGCCGTCGAGGTACGAGTGGCTCTGATGTGCCGACGCGGTCAGCGTGTGCTCGACCGAGCGGATGGCATCGACGGTGCGTTCGTAGATCCCGGGCAACGACTGCCACGAACCTGCGATCTCCATGGTGTCGACGACGAGCCCGCGCGAGATCAACGCCTCGAGCGCGGAGACGTCGTTGCGATGACCGAGCCACTGCTCGACGAACGCGATGTCACCGACCCCGGCATCGGCCGCGATGCACTCCTCGTCGACGATGCGACGCGTCGACTCCGTGACGTGAGCGTCGCCCTCGTCCAGCATGAGCAGCAGGTGTACGGCCCCGGTGTGGTAGCTGCGGTCGGCTTCGGCCGCGTCGTAGAGCCGCAAGACGGCCGGCGTCGCGCCACGCTGCAGGATCCGGCGCATCGCGTCGAGCCCGGCGGCGAACGAGGTGAACGTGTACGCGGCGCGGACCTCGGAGGTCGGGAGCCGGTGGGCGCGCAGGCGCGCGCCGACGACGATGCCGAGCGTGCCCTCGGAACCGAGGAACACCTGCGAGAGGTCGGGCCCGACCGCGGCGCGGGGCGCGCCGCCGGTCTGTACGAGAGTGCCGTCGGCGAGCACGACGTCGAGCCCCTCGACGATGTCTTCGATCTTGCCGTAACGGGTCGACAGTTGACCCGCGCCGCGGCACGCGACCCAACCGCCCACAGTCGAAAGTGCCATCGACTGGGGCCAGTGCCCGCAGGTGACGCCGTGTTGCGCGCGCAGCTCGTCCTCGAAGACGTCGCCGAACGTTCCGGCGCGCACGTTCACGAGCAACGAGGTGGTGTCGACGTCGACGATGCCGGTGATGGCGGTGAGATCGAGCAGCACGCCGCCGAACACGGGCACGCTCGCCCCGCACACCCCGCTGCGTCCCGCCGCCGCGGTCACGGGGATGCGGGCGTCGTCACAGAGCCGCATCACGGCCTGCACCTGCAAGACGTCGTGCGGCTTGACCACGACCGACGCGCGCGCCGCGACCTGCGCGTCGAGCGCCCAGATCATCGCGAGGGGCCACCAGTCGCGGCTCGCGGCCGACACCTCGGTCGCGGTCTCGATCACCTCGGCGCCGGTGGCCCGCAGGCGCTCGCGGGTGACGTCGTCGACGTCGACCCGCCGCACCGAGAGGTGATCGCCGACCTCGCCGGCGCCGAACGCGATGGGAGGAGTCGGCGCGCCCCGGTTCGTCTGCACGCGGGGAGACTACGGAATCACGCGGGCGGGTGCGACAGCGCGTCGAGCGCCGTCTCCGGGAGCCCGCCCGCGAGGCGTTCCTCGGCCACGAGCGCCTGGTACTCGCTCACCTGGCGCCGGCGCTCGTCGTCCGACCAGCCGAGCTCCGCGGCCAGCAGTGCGGCGACGTCGGCGGCCGCGCCCGAGGACGCGTCGCGTGCCAAGGAGACGGGCGCGCGTGCGGCGCGAGAGCACGTCGTCGACGCTGCGGGCCATCTCCGCGCGTGCCGCGTACACGACCTCGGCGCGCGAGTAGGGCAGGTCGTCGATCAACGGCCGGGCCAGTTCGGGATCCGATCGTTCGAGCGCGGCTACTGCGCGCCCGTCGGCGCCGTAGCGCTCGGCGAGGATCTTCGGGATGTCGGGCGCGTCCCACCCGTCGGCGCCTTGCAGGCGTATGCGTTTGGTGCGACTGCGATTGCGGCCGGGTCGACCGAGCATCTTCACGACCTCGTCGACGGCGTCCGCGGCCATCCGCCGGTATGTCGTGAGCTTGCCGCCGGTGACGGTGACGACCCCGCCGGGCGAGGTGTGCACGCTGTGGCGCCGGGAGAGGTCGGCGGTGCGCTCGCTCTTCGCCGCGGCCACGAGCGGTCGCAGTCCCGCCCACGTCCCGAGGATGTCGGATTCGGTGATCTTGGCGGTGGACGCGCCGTTGATCGCGCGCAGGAGATACGCGACGTCGTCGGCGGTGATCTGCGGGTCGTCGATCGGCCCGTCGTAGTCGGTGTCGGTGGTGCCGATGTACGTAAAGCGGTGAGGACCGCCGTCGCCGCCCCACGGCACGACGAACACCGAACGTCGGTCCTTCGGTACGGGGATGACCACCGCGATCTCGTTGCGGACCAACGACCACGGCACCGTGATGTGAATGCCCTTGGCCGGACGGATGGAGGTCGTGTGCGCGACGTCGTCGAGGGCGCGGATCTCGTCGGACCACACCCCGGTCGCGTTCACGATCGCACGGGCGCGGACATCGATCTCCTCGCCGTCGACGCGCACGCGGGCGCCGCTCACCTTGCCCGCGGAATCCTTCGACAGGCCGACGAGCGTCGCGTAGTTGACGACCGCCGCGCCGTGCGCGGCCGCCGTCTTCGCGACTGTCAGCGTCAGCCGGGCGTCGTCGGCTTGGGCGTCGTAGTAGATGTACGACGCGGCGATGTTGTCGGCGGGCAACGTCGGCATGTAGCGCAACGCCTCTTCCTTGCTCACGCGCTTGTGCAACTTGCCGATGCGCAGCCCGCCGGTGAGGTCGTAGGCCCACATGGTCGTGCCGAGCAGGCGGGCGAGGCGGCGGGGGAGCAAGCCGTCCTTGGTGAACACCGGCAGCAAGAAGGGGAGGACGCGTACGAGGTGCGGCGCGGTCTTGCGCAGGATCTGGCGTTCGGCGAGCGCTTCGTAGACGAGGCCGACCTCCTTTTGCTGGAGGTAGCGGATTCCGCCGTGGACGAGCTTCGACGACTTCGACGACGTGCCCGAGGCGAAGTCGCCCTTGTCGACGAGTGCAGTACGCAGACCGCGGGTGGCGGCGTCGAGCGCGACCCCGGTGCCGGTGATGCCACCGCCGACTACGAGCAGGTCGAACGTCTCGTCGGCCAGGCGGCGGATGCTGTCGGCGCGGTCGAACGGCACGACGTCAGGCTACCGGCGGGTAGGTTCTCAGATGACCTGGCCCGGCGACTCGTCGTCGCGCACGACGGGGAGGCCCTGCGCCGCCCAGGCCTTCATGCCGCCGGCCATGTTCACCGCGTCGAAGCCCCACTGGGCCAGCTGTTCGGTGGCCCTCGCCGATCGCGCGCCCGAGCGGCACACGCAGACGATGCGCCGGTTGATCGGGATCTGGAAGCGGGCCGACTCGAGGCCGCCGAGTGGCACCCACTGCGCGCCGGGCGCGTGCCCGGCCGCCCATTCGTCGGCCTCGCGCACGTCGAGTAGCACGGTGTGCTCGCGCCCGGTGCTCGCGTCGACGACGTCGATCTCTTGGATCCGCTGTCCCTGCCACATGCTCACGAGATGGCCTCCTCGGCAACCGTCCGCAACAACTTGTAGTCGGCCTTCCCCGCCGGCGAACGCTGCAACGAATCGACGCTCACGAATCGCTTCGGCACCTTGTAGCCGGCGAGTGTCGCGCGGCAGTGCACTGCGAGAGCGGATTCGTCGAGCATCGCGGTGTCCGACGGTTGCACGAGCGCGACCACCATCTCTCCCCAACGATTGTCGGGCACGCCGACCACGACGCAGTCGAACACGTCGGGGTGCGATCGCAGCGCGAGCTCGACCTCTTCCGGATAGACCTTCTCGCCGCCGGTATTGATGCAGGCCGAACCGCGTCCGAGCAGCCGGATCGTTCCGTCGGGGTCGACGGTCGCGTAGTCGCCGGGGATCGAGTAGCGCCGGCCCTCGACGGTGCGGAACGTGGCCGCCGTCTTCTCCGGGTCCTTGTAGTAGCCGAGGGGGATCGGTCCGCCGACGCCGAGCATCCCGACCCGTTCGTCGCCGGGGTGCACGACGTCGCCGTCGTCGGTGACCACCACGAGTCGTTCGCCGGCTTTGAACCGCGCGGGGGCGATGTCGTCGGTCGCGCGCGTCTCCGTTCGGGTCATGATCCCTTCCGACGCGCCGAGCGAGTCGATGAGGGTGATGTTCGGAAGGTGAGCGAGGAGACCGCGCTTGGTCTCGGGGCTCCAGGTGACGCCGGACGACGTGATTGCCCGCAACGAGGAGAGGTCCCAGCGGTCGGGTTCGGCGTCGAGCGCGCCGAGAAGGGGTCGCGCGAACGCGTCGCCGACGATCGTGCAGACCTGCACGTGCTCGCGTTCGATGGCGCTCCACACGGCTTCGGAATCGAGGCGCGGCGTGTCGAGCAACACGACGGTTCCCCCGCCCGCCAGCGTCGACAGCGCGATGAACAGCCCGGTGCCGTGCATCAACGGGCACGCGGGCAACAGCGTTGCCGCCTGCTTGCCCGCCTTGATCGTGGTTGCGACGTCGGGTGGTTCGGATCCCGGGCGCGCCATCTGCCACAGCGAGACGTAGAGGTCGTCGCTGCGCCACATCACCGCCTTGGGATAACCGGTGGTACCGCCGGTGTAGAGGAACACGAGATCGTCGCCCGACGGGTCGCGTGTCGTCGCCGGCGCGCCGGCGACGACGGCCGCGAGCACGGTCTCGTAGTCGCGCGCGCCGTCGACGAGGGCGGCGTCATACTGGTGCGCGACCTGCAACAGCACGCGGGGTCGGCGATCGGCCGGCAGCGCGTCGATCGCGTCGGCGACCGTCGGGGCGAAGTCGTCGTGGTACACGAGCGCGACCGCGTCGGAGTTGTCGATGAGGAATGCGAGCTCGGCGCCGACGTAGCGGTAGTTGACGTTGACGGGAACGCAGCCGAGCTTCTGGGCGGCGAAGAACGCCTCCAGATACTCCGGTGAGTTCACGCACATGACGGCGACCTTGTCGTCGGGCTCGAGGCCCGCGGCGCGCAGCACGTGTGCGAGGCGCTCGGCCCTCTCGTCGAACTCCCCGAAGGAGACGTGCCGGTCGCCGCACACGAGCGCGGTGCGCTCGGGGGCGAGCGCGGCGACGGTCTGCCACGCCCGGGCGAAGGAGTGATCGGTCACGCCCGCAGGCTAGGGGTCCGACCCCCTCCCTCTCCCAAATTCCCTGCCGACAGTTGGTGGGTTTTCTGGTCGTAGGGGCGCGTTTCCCTGCCAACAGTTGGTGGGTTTTCTGGTCGTACGGGCGCGTTTCCCTGCCGACAGTTGGTGCAGGATGGGGGATCAGGCCATGGCGGGGATCATGCCGGCGAAGTTGAAGTCGCGGCCGGAGGCGTTGTCGAAGACGTTGGTGCCGTACGCGTGACCGCGGGCTTCGATCGTGTGCACGCCGTCACCGAGGCTGATCGCGACGTGCCCGTCGGCGGGGATGTCGCCGAGATTCTTGGGCTCGTGGCCGAAGTGGAAGAGCAGCGCGCCCGGCGTGTGCAGCGCCTGTTGCACGGTCATCGTGTCGCCGTGATCGCGGACGTAGAGGTACTGCGCGGTCGCGCCGTCGGGAATGGTGACGCCGACGCGTGCCGCGGCCCACTTCGTGAGCTCGGAGCAGTCGAACGCCTTCGGGTTCGGGTCGGTGATCGACGCCGTGGCGCCGTACACGTACGGCTTGCCCTGCTGGGCCAGGGCGGTCGTGAGGAACGCCTGTGCCGTGGCGTTGGTCGATGTGGCGGCGGTCATCGGCAGGGTCGCGGTCGTGCCGGTGAGCCCGGCGAGGGTCGTGCTGTCGATGCCGGAGCCTGCGAGCGCCGTCGCGTCGAGCCCGGTGCCGGCCAGCGCGCCGCTCGTGAGCGTCGAGCTCGCGGGCGCGCCCGTGCTGAGCTGCGAGAGCTGCATGAGCTGCGAGAGCATCGACGGCGTACCGGTCGACGTTGCGGCGCCGGCCGAGCCGGAATCGGAGAGCGGGTCCGAGCCGGTGGTGCCGGTCGCCATCGCGTCGGCCAGCAGTGACGCGAACTCGGGCGACTGCGCGACGTTCGTCGACCCGGTCGACCCGGTCGACCCGGTCGACCCGGTCGAGGCGGGCGAGGTCGAGCCGGGCGCGGTCGTGGCGGCCAGTGGGGATGTCGATCCCGAGACCAGCTGTTGGATCTGGGCGATGCGAGCCTGGACCGAGGCGACCCCGTCGAAAGTCACGCCCTCCTCATCGGCCGTCCGGGCGACGAGTTTCGGCTTGGGCGTGGTCGTTCCACCGGCCGTGCGAGAGGGCCCGACAGCTGGTCAGGGGGGCGATCCAGGCGTACGCGGCAACCTCCAGGCCTGCCCGGGTCCGCACGGTGACCCGCTCGTAGTCGTCGCCCTCGTACCGGTCGAGGGTGCCGAGCGCCACCTGGGCCCGCTCGGGGTCGAGGGTGACGATCATCCCGTGGACGACGCTCAGCCCGTGCCCGACGCTCCCGGGCGAGGCCGGAGGCGGGGCGAACGTGGCTGCGGGATAGCCGAGTCCGGTGTCGTACAAGACGCCCGCAACCGCGTCGGCGGTCGCCGTGCCCACGACCCAGGGCTCGAGCACCGACCAGGCGATCCGACCCGGCGCGAGGGTCCCGTAGACGAAGAGGCGGGTGGTCAACGTTCGGTCGCGTGCCCCGTGGCCTCGGCCTCGCGGGCACGCCGCTTCCGGTGCCAACGCAAACCGCCTTCGAGCGCCGCCAAGATGGTGTCGTTGTCGCGTGACAGGCGGTCGTGCACCGGCTTTTCGAGGAGCCGGCGCATGATCGGGTTGAACGCCTCGTACTCCTCGACGAACGCGACCCGGGTGCGCCCGGCGCCGAGATCGGTCAGCGTCGTCCAACCGGTCGCGCGCGACCACAGCGGCTTGCCGATCGCGTCGTAACGCCACGATTCGAACGGCGTTACCTGGGTGAGCCATTCCCACGACTGCCCGACCCCGCGCGACAAGAGCCATTTGGGGACCGGGAAGTAACAGTGGCGAACGAGGCCGTTGCCGATCTCGTCGCCCGGGTGGAGGATCTCGATCCGGGTCTTGACGTCTTTGGGTTGGGGACGGTCGGGCGCGCGATACCAGAACACCTCCCACACCTGCTCCGGCGGTGCGTTCAGCTCGATCGAGTATTCGTGCCGTTGCACCATCGCAATCCTTCTATGCGTTCGGATAGCCGCACGCAAGCCGTCCCGGGGCCGGGGTGGGGCGGTGTGCGAGATCACAAGGCGGGGTAGCGTCGTCCCATGGCCGCAGCGCTGCCGCCGATCGACGCGGCCGACTCGATTCTCGACCTCGTCGGCCGTACGCCTTTGGTACGCCTGCCGCGTGTGTGTGGCGCGGAGGGCGTGACGTGCACGCTCGTCGCCAAGCTCGAGACCACGAATCCGGGGGGCAGCGTCAAGGATCGCGTCGCGGTGGCGATGATCGACGCGGCGGAACGCGACGGGCTGTTGAAACCCGGCGGGACGATCGTCGAACCCACGTCGGGGAACACGGGCTCGGGACTGGCGATCGTCGCCGCCCAGCGCGGGTATCGGTGCATCTTCGTGATGAGCGACAAGATGAGCGACGAGAAGGTCGCACTGCTGCGCGCGTACGGAGCGGAGGTCGTGGTGTGCCCCACCGCGGTGCCTCCCGAAGATCCGCGCTCCTATTACTCGACTGCAGAGCGACTCGTCCGCGAGACGCCGGGTGCGTTCCGGCCCGATCAGTATTCGAATGCCGCGAACCCGCTCGCGCACGAACGCACGACCGGTCCCGAGATCTGGGAGCAGACCCACGGGCGCGTGACGCACTTCGTCGCGGGCGTCGGAACGGGTGGAACGATCACGGGCGTCGCGCGGTATCTCAAGGCCCGGAATCCCGCCGTGCAGATCATCGGCGCCGACCCGTCGGGCTCGGTCTATTCGGGTGGTACCGGCCGCCCGTACCTGACCGAGGGTGTCGGTGAGGACTTCTGGCCGACGACCTTCGATCGCACGATCGTCGACCGTGTCGTCGAGGTGAGCGACGCCGACGCGTTCCTCACGGCCCGGCGCGTGACGCGCGAAGAGGGCCTGTTGATCGGCGGTTCGGGTGGCACGGCCGTGCACGCGGCCCTCACGGTCGCGCACGACTGCCGGCCGGATGCCGTCGTGGTGGTGTTGATCCCGGACTCCGGTCGCGGCTACCTGTCGAAGATCTACTCCGATGCGTGGATGTTCCACATGGGCTTCCTGCGCGTGGACGGGCCCGTGGCCGGCGACGTGCTCACGGCCAAGGGCGATGCGATGTCGCCACTCGTGCTCATCACGCCCGACCAGCCCGTGCGCGACGCGATCACCCTGATGCACCAGACCGGCGTGTCACAGCTCGTGGTCTCGGTGACGACCGAGTTGCCACTCGCGGCGAAGGAGGTCACCGGCACGTTGCGCGAGCTCGAGTTGATGGACCTCGCATATCGCGATCACGGAGTGCTCGATCACCCGATCGCCGAGATCATGGACGCGCCGATGCCGATGATCGGTATCGGCGAAGGCGTCGCGCGCGTCGTCGAGTGCCTCGACGCCGGACCCTCGGTCCTGGTGCTCGACGGTGGCCACCCGATCGGCGTGTTGACGCGTTCCGACGTGCTCGGGTTCCTCGCGTCGCGCACGTCCGCGTCGAGCGCGCCATGACCGCTCCGGCCGGCGACGGCTTCGAGACCCGCGCAATCCACGCGGGCCAGGAGCCCGATCCGGGTACGGGCGCCGTCGTCCCCCCGATCAGCCTGGCCACCACGTTCGCCCAGGACGCGGTCGGCAAGCACCGCGGCTACGAGTATTCGCGTAGCGCCAACCCGACGCGGACCGCCCTGGAGACGTGCGTCGCATCGCTCGAGGGCGCGCGCCACGGTCTCGCGTTCGCGAGCGGGCTCGCGGCGGAGGACGCGATCCTGCGCACGCTCGATCCCGGCGATCACCTGATCATCCCGAACGATGCCTACGGCGGCACGTTCCGGCTCGTGGCGCGCGTGCACGAACGGCACGGGATCTCGTGGACGGCGTGCGACCTCCGAGACCCGGGCGCGCTGGCGCAGGCATGGCGGGCCGAGACGCGCATGGTGTGGATCGAGACGCCGACGAATCCGCTGTTGTCGATCATCGACATCGCCGCGACCGCGCAGCTGGCGCACGAGCGCGGGGCGCGGGTCGTCGTCGACAACACGTTCGCCACGCCGTATCTGCAGCAGCCGCTGGCGATCGGTGCCGACGCGTCGATGCACTCGTCGACGAAGTATCTCGGCGGCCACTCCGACGTCGTCGGCGGCTTCGTCGCGGTGGACGACGCCGAGTTCGCCGACGAGCTCCGCTTCCTGCAGAACTCGATGGGCGCCGTTCCTTCTCCGTTCGACTGCTACCTCGTGCTCCGGGGAGTGAAGACCTTGGCGTTGCGGATGCGTGAGCACTGCAGCAACGCGCAGGCGATCGTCCGAATGTTGCGCGAGCACGACGCGGTCGCACGCGTCTTCTATCCCGACGAATCGGAGGTCGCCCGCCGGCAGATGCGCGACTTCGGCGGCATGGTGTCGTTCTTCGCGCTCGACGAGGACGCGGCGCTCGATCTCGTCACCCGTACGCGGCTGTTCACGCTCGCCGAGTCTCTCGGCGCGGTCGAGTCGCTCATCGAGCATCCGGCGCGCATGACGCACGCGTCGGCGGCCGGTTCACCACTCGAGGTCGATCCGCGTCTCGTACGCCTGTCGGTGGGCATCGAGTCACAATCCGATCTCGTCGCCGATCTGAAGCAAGCGCTCGACGCGGTCGCGGGGTAGCGGCCGTCGGGCGTAGTGGGCTCCGGGCGTAGTGGACTCCGGGCGCGTCGCCCTCGGTGTCGTTCGGTCGGGATGTTGCTACGCGTCGCGAGCGGGGCGTTGGCGCGTCGAGATGACGAACACGGCGACACCGACGACGAGCAGCGCGCCACCAACGGTCAACCAGGGCCACGGGCTCCACTCTTGGGTGCAGGTGCTCCCGGTCTTGGTCACGGTGCAGACGTCGCCCGGTCCCGCGCGGTTGAGGTAGCCGACGTACAACACGGGAAGTCCGAGCCCGGAGATCAATCCGGCGACGCCGTCGGTTGCACGCCGCCGCGTCGCCAGGAACGCGATCGCGCCGCCCGCGACCGGTACCACGAAGATTCCGATGGTGAAGGCGGCGAGGATGCCGAACGCGGCGCCGGCACCGGCCAGGACCCATGCCGTGAACCAGGCCCACGACGCCCGAGTCCTGTGTGCCGCCGCTTCCGGAGGCCGGGCGCCATCCATACGTGGAGCATCCTCCGGGGCGTGGGACCGCCGCGGGCGGCTACGGGAACGACTGACCCACCAGGCGCCGCTGCTTCAGCTGGGCCTTGGCGTAGTCCTTGTTCATCAGCGCGATGAAGTCGATCGAGATCGACTTGGGGCAAGCCGCTTCACATTCTTGGTGATTGGTGCACGAACCGAAGTAGGTCTCCATGGTCTCGACCATGCTGATCGTGCGGTCCCAGCGCTCGGCCTGCCCTTGCGGCAACAGGTTGAGGTGCTGCATCTTGGCCGACGTGAACAGTTGCGCGGCGCCGTTCGGGCAGGCGGCAACGCACGCGCCGCACCCGATGCACGCGGCCGCGTCCATCGCGGCGTCGGCGACCGGCTTGGGGACCGGGATGAGGTTTCCGTCGGGAGCGCCACCGGTACCGACGCTGACATACCCGCCCGACTCGATGATGCGATCGAAGGTCGAGCGGTCGACGATGAGGTCCTTGACCAGCGGGAATCCCGCGGAACGCCACGGTTCGATCGTGATGTGATCGCCGTCGCGGAACTTGCGCATGTGCAGCTGACACGTCGCGGTCGCCCGCTCGGGTCCGTGTGCTTGCCCGTTGATCATGAACCCGCACGAACCACAGATGCCTTCCCGGCAGTCGTGGTCGAACGCGATTGGCTCCTTGGCGTCGTGCATCAGGCGCTCGTTCACGACGTCGAGCATCTCGAGGAACGACATGTCGGGGCTCACGCCCGGGACGTCGTAGGTCTCGAACTTCCCGGCGACGTCGGGGGAAGGCTGGCGCCACACGGTGAGCGTGATGCGCATGCCGGCGTTGTTCGGCGCAGTGTTGTTCGGCGCAGTGTTGTTCGGCGCAGTGTTGTTCGGCGCGGGGTTGCTCATCGGAGGACCTCTACTTGTAGGAACGCGTCGACGGGTGGACGAACTCGAAGTCGAGCGGCTCTTTGTGTAGCTCGGGCTCGTTCTCGACGCCTTTGAACTCCCAGGCCGCGACGTACGCGTAGTTCTCGTCGTCGCGCAACGCCTCGCCGTCTTCGGTCTGGTACTCCTCGCGGAAGTGGCCGCCGCAACTCTCGTTGCGCCGGAGCGCGTCGAGCACGAGCAGCTCGCCGAATTCCAAGAAGTCGGCGACGCGGCCGGCCTTCTCCAGCGCCTGGTTGCGGGTCTCGTTCTCGCCGAGCACGCAGACGTTCTTCCAGAATTCCTCGCGGATCGCGGGGATCTCGGCCAGCGCCTTCGTCAGGGTCTGTTCGGACCGCGCCATGCCGCAGTTGTCCCACAGCACGTGACCCAGTTCGCGGTGCAACTCGTCGACGGTCTTCGTTCCCTTGATCGACAGCAAGCGGCGCGTCTGCTCCTCGACCGCGTGTTCCGATTCCGTGAACGCGGGGTCATCGATCGAGAGGGGCTTCGAACCGAGCAAGGGTGCGAGGTAGTCGCCGATCGTGTACGGGAGGACGAAGTAGCCGTCGGCCAGGCCCTGCATGAGCGCCGAGGCGCCGAGGCGGTTCGCGCCGTGGTCGGAGAAGTTGGCCTCACCGAGCACGAACAACCCGGGCAGGTTGCTCATCAGGTTGTAGTCGACCCAGAGCCCGCCCATCGTGTAGTGGATCGCCGGGTAGATGCGCATCGGCACCTTGTACGGGTTCTCGCCCGTGATGCGGTCGTACATCTCGAAGAGGTTGCCGTAGCGCTCTTCGATCACGTCTTGGCCGAGGCGGCTCGTGGCCTCGGCGAAGTCGAGGTACGCACCGTTCTTCAGCGGTCCGACGCCCCGGCCCGCGTCGACCTCGTGCTTGATCGCCCGCGACGCGACGTCGCGCGGAACGAGGTTGCCGAACGCCGGGTAACGGCGCTCGAGGAAGTAGTCGCGGTCGGCTTCGGGTATCTGATCGGGCGACCGGGAATCGTCCATCTGCTTCGGCACCCAGACGCGGCCGTCGTTGCGCAACGACTCCGACATCAACGTGAGCTTGCTCTGGAACTCGTCGCTCGCGGGGATGCACGTGGGGTGGATCTGCGTGTAGCAGGGATTGGCGAAGAAGGCACCCTTCTTGGCCGCACGCCACGCGGCGGTGACGTTCGAGTTCTTCGCATTCGTCGAGAGGTAGAAGGCGTTGCCGTAGCCGCCGGTGGCGAGCACGACCGCGTGGGCGGCCATCGAGAAGACCTCACCGGTGTTGAGGTCGCGGCACACGATGCCGGAGGCGCGGCCGTCCTTGACCACGAGGTCGAGCATCTCGGTGCGGGGGTACAGCTGCACGCCGTAGGAGTGCACCGCCCGCATGAGCGCCTGGTAGGCGCCGAGCAACAGCTGCTGGCCGGTCTGGCCCCGCGCGTAGAACGTGCGCGACACCTGCGCGCCGCCGAACGAGCGGTTGTCGAGCAACCCGCCGTACTCGCGCGCGAACGGAACGCCCTGCGCGACGCACTGGTCGATGATGTCGACCGACACCTGGGCCAGGCGGTAGACGTTCGCCTCGCGGGCCCGGTAGTCGCCACCCTTGATCGTGTCGTAGAAGAGCCGGTAGACGCTGTCGCCGTCGTTCTTGTAGTTCTTGGCCGCATTGATGCCGCCCTGCGCGGCGATCGAGTGCGCCCGGCGGGGCGAGTCGTGGAACGTCACGACCTTCACGCTGTACCCGAGCTCGGCCAGGCTCGCGGCCGCACTCGCGCCCGCGAGGCCCGAGCCGACCACGATGATGTCGAAGCGGCGCTTGTTCGCGGGATTGACGAGCTTGATGTCGAACTTGTGGCTCTGCCACTTGTCCTCGAGCGGGCCCGCGGGGATCTTCGAGTCGAGCGTCATGTCACGCTGCCTTGCACGGTGCGGTCGTCGGTTGGGTATTCGGACACTTGAGGTCGACGACGTGCAGCTGGATCAATACGGGAAAGCTGAGGTTGCCGATGAGGATCAGGCCGGCAAAGGCCGTCGCGAACGAACGCCGCAGCTTGTTGATGCGCGGGTTGTTCACTCCCATGCTCTGGAACATCGACCAGGCACCGTGGTACAGGTGGAACGCGAGCGCGATGTTCGCCACCGCGTACGCGACGGCGACGGCGGGGCGCTGCAGGCTGTACACGAGGTTGTTGTACGGATCGCCGCGCACCCAGTGTGCGTTCGCAGTACCCCACGTGAGATCCATGAGATGGAACACGACGTAGAGCAACACGATGATGCCCGTCCAACGCATCGTGCGCGACGCGAAATCGGCGGCGACGTAGTCGCGCTTCGACTGGTACTTGTCCGGCCGGGCCTTCCGGTTGAGCATGGTGAGGCTGTACGCGGAGTGCAGGTGCAGCACGAACGCGACGAACAGGCCCACCCGGAGGGTCCAGAGCAAGAAGGTGCGCGGCAACAGATGACCGGGCATGTTGCGCAGCGCCTCGCCGTAGAGGTTGATCTCCTCTTTCGAGAGGTACAGCTTCAGGTTGCCGATGAGGTGGAAGACGATGAAGCCCATCAGCATCACGCCGGTGACGGCCATGACCCACTTCTTGCCGACGGCCGATCGGTAGAAGCGCAGGATCGGGGGGCCGTTCGGCACGAGCTTGCGAATCGGCCGGGCGGGGCCGACCGGCGGCGTCTTCGCCGTCTTGGCCGGCGGGGTTTCTGTGGTCGCCATTGTCTCCAACTCGGACTCGTGAGCTTGTGAATCGGACTCTACGCTGCAGCGCCGAAACGCCGACGAATCGTGCGCGGATTCACATGCAGCTCGCGCGCCCGGTGGTTATCCGGTGCGCCCGGCCTCGAGGATCACGAGCGGATAGCGATTGGCGATGCGCCCGACCTCGGGATGGGTCAACACGACCTCGACGTCGACGGCGCCGTCGAGATCCGCGGACCCGACGTAGGCGACCGCATCGGCTTCGATGCCGCCACGCCAGCGCCGGATCCGCCCGTCGATCGCGACGACGATCTCGGCGTCGACGAGCGCGCGGCGCGTGTCGTTGACCACGTGTACGTGGCCGGTCCGCGGATCGATCGTCCCCAGGACGGGCCGGCACGCGTCCCGGACGGCGCCGTAGGCGCGCTTGGGCACGCGGTTGTGGTCGAGGAGCCCGAATCCGACCGAGGGGGACGGGTCGGCGAGACAGAACACGGCGAACCCGCCGCACGGAGATCCCTTGCAGCGGCGGAGATCCTCGATCTGCAGTTGCAACAGCGCGGCCTGGTACGCCTGCGTGCTGTCGCTCCACTCGTCGAACGACTTCGCGTCTCCGGGCGGGACGTGCGCGTCGAAGGCCGCTCGCTCCATCCCGTGATGCTCGGCGAGATCGACCCAGTCGAGATCGGGCCAGAGCTCGGGTCGCGCCCAGTCGGCCGCGGCCGGTACCGACTGCGCGCCGAACGCCGACACGAACCGGCCGAAACGGGGGATCGCGCGCAGCGCGGGCCCGACGCCGGCGATCGTTCCGTGCCGCCAGCCGAACCAGAGATGCGAATCAGCGCCCGCGCCGGAGCTCCGCACGACCGGGCGGGTCCCGTCGTAGCGCGCAATCGCGCGCGCCGTCGACCGATCGAGCACGTCCTTTCCCCACGTGGGCACCGTGGCGTTCGCCATCGCGCGCACCGGCGGGTCGTCGCCGAGCGGCGCGTCGTGCGCGCACCACACCGCGATCGACGGATGGTGACCCAGCAGCTCGACCATCACCCGGGCCTGGCGCGCCGCTTGGCGCCGCACGCTGCGCGCGTATCCGCCCTGCATCGGGAAGTCCTGCCACAGCAGCAGGCCGGCCTCGTCGGCCGCGGCATACAACGCCGGCGACGCGATGTGTGTGTGCACGCGGAGGAGGTCGAGGTTGGCGTCGACGGCGCGCCCGACGTCGGCGCGCAACAGGTCGTCGTCGGCCTCTCCGAGCAGGGCGCGCGCCGGCGCGTAACTCGCGCCCTTCAAGAAGATGCGCTCGCCGTTGACGAAGATCATCGAGCCGTGCCGGCGCACGTCGCGGAACGCGACCCGGCGGGAAAACGTGTCGCTCACGACCCCGTCGACCTCCACGTCGAGGTCGAAGCTGCACAGCGACTGCGCGCCGAGCGCCCGCGGCCACCAACGCGGCGCGTCGTCGACGGTGAGCGTCCACGCGAGCTCGTTCGTTCCGGTCGCGAGCGTCACCGTGCGCCACGCGTCGAGCAACACGGCGCCTTCGGGCCCGCGTACGACCGCGTGCAGATGCGCTTCTCGCGGTTCAACCGCCGCGTCGAGGGTCACGTTGCACGCGATGCGGCCGCGCTCGACGGAGGCGTCGACGCACATGACCCGCGCGCGGTCGATACGAACCGGACCCGACGACGCGAGCCGGACCTCGCGCCAGATTCCACCCGGGTTCAGCGCGTGGTCGAACTCGGGAGCCTGCCAGTAGCCACCGGTGATCGTCCGCTTCGCGGTTCGGTCCCGCTGCGGTGGGCACGACACCTCGATCGCGAGGACGTGCTCCCCGCCGTCGCCCGACCCACCGTCGCCCGACCCACCGTCGCCCGACCCACCGTTGCGCAGTGCGTCGGTGACCTCGAACGCGTGCGGCACGAAGTAGCCCTCCGTCGCGCCCAGGTACTCACCGTCCAGCCAGATGTCGCCGTAGTAGAAGACGCCGTCGAGCTCGAGAAACCAACGGCGCCGGTCGTCGTGTCGGTCTCCCGGCGGTCCGGGATCGTCGGCGCGAGGCGCGGGCGCGGATGCGGAGTGTGTGAACCGCCGGCGGTACAGCACGGGCCCGTCGGCGTCGGCGAAGGCGGGTTCCGAACGCCAATGATGCGGAACCGTGACGTTGGCCCATGAGCTGTCGTCGTACGAGGTCTCGGCGAATGTCTTCGCGAGATCGGGCTCGGAAGCGTGCGCCACGCCAGGCACCCGACAGACTCACCGATTCGCTCGCTACCTGGAATGTGCGCGACTGACGGCTCACCGGGCCTCAGCGTATGCTCGCCTGCATGAGCCGTCCCGCAACCCTCGGAGACCTTCGCGCCAGCGGTTGGGAGTCTCGTCCCGTCAAAGAAGAGATACGCGCGAACGCGGTGCGAGTGCTCTCGGAGAAGCGACCGCTCGTCGAAGGTGTCGTCGGCTACGACGACACCGTCTTGCCGCAGTTGGCGAACGCGCTCCTCGCCGGTCACGACATGATCTTTCTCGGTGAGCGCGGCCAGGCGAAGACGCGCATCATCCGTGAGCTCGTGAATCTGCTCGACGAGTGGATGCCGATCGTCGCCGGCAGCGAGATCAACGACGACCCGTACGCGCCGGCATCCACACACGGCCGTCACCTCGTCGCAGAGCGCGGCGACGACACGCCCATCGAATGGGTGCACCGCGATCGCCGCTACGGCGAGAAGCTCGCGACGCCCGACACGTCGATCGCGGATCTCATCGGCGAGGTCGACCCGATCAAGGTCGCCGAAGGCCGGTACCTCTCCGACGAGCTCACGATCCATTACGGGCTCGTTCCGCGTACCAACCGCGGCATCTTCGCGATCAACGAGTTGCCCGACCTCGCCGAACGCATCCAGGTCGGCCTGTTGAACGTGCTCGAAGAGCGCGACGTGCAGATCCGCGGCTACAAGATCCGCCTGCCGCTCGACGTGTTGCTCGTCGCGTCGGCCAACCCCGAGGACTACACGAACCGCGGCCGCATCATCACCCCGCTGAAGGACCGTTTCGGTTCGCAGATCCGCACGCATTACCCGCTCGAGACCGAGCTCGAGATGGCCATCATCGATCAGGAGGCGCGCCCGCTCGCGGCCGCCGGGCTCCAGGTCACGGTGCCCGACTTCATGACCGAGATCGTGGCCGAGGTCTCCCAGCTCGCCGCGGCGCTCGCCCCACGTGAATCAGCGCTCGGGGGTCTCGGCGCGGCTGTCGATCGCGAACTACGAGACACTCGTCGCGAATGCGGCCCGCCGGGCGCTCGCCGGCGGCGAACGCGAGGTCGTGCCGCGGGTGTCGGATCTCGCTGCGCTCGCGGCCTCGACGTCGGGCAAGATCGAGATCGAGACGCTCGACGACGGGCGCGAGGGCCAGGTGCTCGAGCGCATCGTGAAGGCGGCGACGCTCGAGGTGTTCCGGGCGCGGGTACGGCCGGAGCGGCTCGGGCCGATCGTGTCGTCGTTCGAAGACGGTTCGATCGTGCACACGGGTGAGGACATGCCCGCCGCCGACTACCGCGATCTCCTCTCCAAGCTCGAAGGCATGCCCGCGGTGCTCTCCGACCTCGGGGTCGGCGAGTCTCCTGCCGGCATCGCGAGCGGTATCGAGTTCGTGCTCGAGGGTCTCCACCTTACGAAGCGCCTGAACAAGGACGAGGTCGGAACCCGCGCCTCGTACCGCTCGCGCGGCTGAGCTCAGCCGAACGCGGCCGCGTAGAACTCGCGCATCCCGTCCCCGTAGCGAACCGCGATATGACCCTCGCTGCTGCGGATGTCGAGGCTCGGGCAGAACCAGTCGTGGCCGCCGACGAAGAAGTGCGGTGACCCGAGCACACCGCGGGCGCGGCCGATGTCCCAGTCGCCGCGGACCGCGTCCGTCGAATCGGACATCGGCGTCGCGTGCTGCCGCGCGATCTCGCCGAGCACCGCGGGGTCGGCGATGTCGAGTCCCTGTTCGAACGAGCGCGTCGCGTAGCGCGAGGCTCACCGCCTCGCCGCGTGCGTCGCTGACCGCGTACGCGTCGGCGGCGAGCGCGAGCGCCGGTATCGAGGTGGTCGGGAAGGTCGCGGGGTCGAAGCCGGCGAACAATTCGGGAGCCACCGACGCCCGCAGGGCTTCGACGTGGTGTTCCACCCGGGCGACCACGAGTGGTTCGCCGTTGACCCATTCCAGCGGCCAGGCCCGCACCCGCATCGGCTCGGTCCGGCCGGCTCGGGCGCGGGCCTCGACCAGTCGCCGTAGTCCCACGTGCGCGAAAGGGCAGACGATGTCGGCGAACACCTCGATCTGAGTCATCGTGCCTCCGGCGACGGGAGCGGGGCGACATGTCGGATATGTCGGGGCGAGTCTTACGTGACGGCAACCTCGCCGCTCGTCAGCGGTTGGCACGCGGCGCCCTCGGCGAAGGCCCCGAGCGTGCGTCGCTCGGCTCGGATCATGCGCAAGAACACCGCCGCGAGGATGACGATCGCGGCGATCGCGCCGGTCAGCAGCCAGGCGTTCGTGACCCCGAGCAACCCCAGCGCGGAGATCCCGAGCACGGCGACGAGCACGGGCCGGACGTAGCGGTCCGCGCCTTTCGACGAGAAGTGGGCACCGAGCATGACCGCGGGGATCGCGCCGAGCAGCACGCTCCCGATGATCGACAGGTCGAGCGTGCCGAAGACGTAGTGGCCGACTGCGGCGGCGCCGACGAGGGGTATCGCCTGGATGAGGTCGGTCCCGACCATCTCCTTCGACGACAGCGTCGGATACATCAGCATCAACATGACGATGATCAACGAGCCCGATCCGACCGACGTCATGCCGACGACGAGACCTCCGAACGCGCCGACCAGGAGCGTGGGAACCGGGCGCACGAGCCGCCGGTCCATCATTTCGGTCAACGGTGCCGTCTTGCGCCGGGCCTGGAGCACGAGCTTGGCGAGGATCGCGCCCGCGGCAACGATGAGGACCCACCCGAGGATCGTCTTCACGGTGGTCTGATCGCTCGTACCGATGACGTCGTCGAGTACGTAGGCGCCGGCGAACGCGCAGGGGATCGACCCGATCATCAGCCACTGCACGAGCCGCCAGTTCACCGTGCGCCGGCGGACGTGAATGCTTCCGCCGAAGGGCTTCAGGACGAGCGAGGTCACCACGTCGGCCGATACCGCCGTGCCGGGATTGACACCGAACATCAAGACGAGCACGGGCGTCATCAGCGCGCCGCCACCCATGCCCGTGAGGCCGATCACGAACCCGACGATCGTCCCGGCGAGCGTCTTGTAGAGATCGAGGTGCATCCGGTCGTCCTCGCGGGCCGCGGCGGGGCTGGTGAGGTGACCAGTAAGCCGCCTGGGGCGCGCTTTGTCAAGTTAGTTGGTCGACAAAGGTGCGAATTGCCTCGGCGGAACGGAGGGCCCGCTCAACTCCGGGCGTACGACGCGAGCAGCGCCACGCTGCCGCGTGGTTCGCGGTCACGGGTGAAGCAGCCGAAGTGCACGTCGAACCCGTGGTTCCATTCGTAGTTGTCGACGCCCGTCCAATGGAAGAACCCGCGCACGTCGAGGCCGTCGGCGACGGCGCGCTCGACCAGCGAGAGCGACTCGCGCAATACGTCACAGCGCCAGTCGTCGTCGTCGGTGCCCACCCCGTGCTCGCAGATCAGGAGCGGGCGGCCCGGCAGCTCGTCGTGCAGTCGATGCAACACGATCGCGAGTCCTTCGCTCCACGGCGCGTCACCCATCGGGCCGACGCGCGCGTCCGGTGGATACGGCACGATCGCGCCGTCGGCGCCGATGCCGGTCGCGCTGTAGTAGGAGAAGCCGACCAGGTCGCACGCCTCGCGCAGGTCGGGCACCTCACGCGGTGCCCGGCCCGGCAACTCCAACACGCCGTCGCGATCGGCGCGCATCCATACGCCCCAGATCATCGCTTCGATCCGGTCCCGCATCTTGTCGGCCGGGATGGTGTCGGCCACGGTGAAGATCGGAGAAAGGTTGTGGATCGTGGCGACCGGCTTTCCGCCCCCGCGTAGCTCGCGCCACGCGTCGCGCTGGGCGAGCAGGATCGCGCCGAGCATGTCGAAACGCTTCTGGCCGTGTGGATAGATGCCGGCGTACACGCCGGGCTCGTTGACGGGCTTCCAACCGAAGACGAGATCGCCGAACGTCTCCGCGCAGAACGCAACATGGCGCGCCCAGAAGTACGACCGGGCCCGGTCGTCGACGAAGCCGCCGCCCATCTCGGTGAACCAACCCGGCAACGTGAAGTGATGCAGGCAGACCCACGGCGAGACCCCGGCGTCGCGCGCCGCGGTCAGCACCTCGAGCGTGTGCTCGACCGCGGCGTCGTCGCGCCGGCCCTCCTCGGGCTCGATGCGCGCCCACTCGACCGACAGGCGATGGTGCGTGAGGCCGTACTGCGCGTAGAGCGCGAAGTCGTCGGCGTAGCGCTCGGCGAAGCCGTTTCCGTTGCCGCTGATGGGCATCTTTGCGGCCCGTTCGAGCGCGAACCAGTCGGATGCGGGCGCGGCGCCGTCGGCCTGCGTCGACGAGGCTGCCGTACCCCACCAGAAATCCGCGCCGAACGTCACGGGGGTACGGTAACGGCATGTCGAACCGTGCCCGATACTCCCGCTGGGACGGGACCCAGGTCGGGTTCGATCTCGACGCCGATGCATTGCTCGAGGAGATGACCGACGATCTCCTCTACCACGGCGATCTGAATGCCGCGCTGCGCCGCATGATGCAGCAGGGATTCCAGGACCGCCAGGGCCGCGACGTGCAAGGCATGCGGGAGATGCTCGAGAAGCTGCGTGAACAGCGGCGCGAGCAGCTCGACCGTTACGACCTCGGCGGCGTGTACGAGGACATCGCCAACCGCCTCGACGAGATCGTCGACGAAGAGCGCGCGGGCATCGATCGCCGCGTCGACGAAGCCCAGCAGTCGGGGGACAAGCGTCGCGAAGAGCTGCTCGACGAGCTCGCCCGGCAACGGCGCGAACAGCTCGAGCAGCTCCCGCCCGACCTCGCGGGACGCGTGAGCGACCTGCAGGAATACGACTGGATGGACGACAACGCGCGCGGGCACTTCGAAGAGCTGATGGAGGAGCTGAAGAAGCAACTCCTCGATTCGATGTTCAATCAGCTGAACGAGGGCATGTCACAGATGTCGCCCGAGCAGCTCGGTCGCATGAAGGACATGATGGCCGAGCTCAACCACATGCTCGAACAGCGTGAGGCCGGCGAAGAGCCCGACTTCGACGGGTTCATGGAGCGCTTCGGCGACTTCTTCCCCGACAACCCGCAGACACTCGACGAGCTGCTCGAGCAGATGGCGCGTTCCATGGCGCAGATGCAGCAACTGCTCAACTCGATGTCGCCGGAACAGCGCGCCCAGCTCCAAGAGATGGCGAACGCGCTGCTCGACGACATGGATCTCCGCTGGCAGGTCGAACAGCTCGGACAGAACCTCCGCAACGCGTTCCCCCGGGCCGGATGGGACCAGAGCATGCGGTTCCGTGGCGACGAGCCGCTCCCGCTCGACGGCATGAGCGGTCTGCTCGACCAGCTCGGCGACATCGACGCGTTGGAGAACTTGCTGCGCAACGCGACCAGCCCCGGGCCGCTCGCCGAGGTCGATCTCGACAAGGTGCGCGACCTCCTCGGCGACGACGCGGCGCGATCGCTCCAACAGCTCGCGAACCTGGCGAAGGAGCTCGAGGAAGCCGGTCTGATCGAACAGCGAGAAGGCCGGATGGAGCTCACGCCCAAGGGCATCCGCCGTATCGGTCAACGCGCCCTCGGTGATCTGTTCAAGCGCCTGCTCCAAGACCGCGCCGGCCGCCACGAGATCGAACGCGCCGGCTTCGGCCACGAGCGTTCCGACGAGCACAAGCCGTACGAGTACGGCGACCCGTTCCATCTCGACGTGGGCCGAACGCTGAAGAACGCGATCACGCGTCAAGGTTCGGGAACGCCTGTGCGCATGCTCCCCGCGGATTTCGAGATCGAGCGCACCGAGCAGCTCTCGCGCAGTGCCACCGTGTTGATGCTCGACGTGTCGCTCTCGATGGAGATGCGCGGTCGCTTCCTCGCCGCGAAGAAGGTCGCGATGGCGTTGCACGCGCTGATCAGCTCGCAGTTCCCGCGCGATTACCTGGGGATGGTGAGCTTCGGGCGGGTCGCGCGCGAGGTGAAGCCCGCGCGCCTGCCCGAAGCAACCTGGGACTTCGAGTGGGGAACCAACATGCAGCACGCGCTGTTGCTGGCCCGCCAACTGCTGGCCCGCCAGACCGGCCGCAAGCAGATCATCATGATCACCGACGGCGAGCCGACCGCCCACATCATGGAGAACGGGCAACCCTTCTTCGACTACCCGCCCGATCCGCTCACCATCGAGATGACGTTGCGGGAGGTGCAGCGCTGCACCAAGGACGGGATCCGCATCAACACGTTCATGCTCGAGGACAACTTCTACCTGCGTGAGTTCGTCGAGCGGATGATGAAGATGAACCGCGGTCGGGCCTTCTACACGACCCCCGAGACCCTCGGCGACTACGTGTTGGTCGACTTCCTCGACCAAAAGCGCACGCAGCGCCGCGCGGGCTGATTCTCCCGGCGCGCGCTCAGGGCTCCGGCGTGGCCGCCGATGGAATGGGACCAGGCACGGACGCCTGGTGAGCTGACTCATGGAGGAGGTGCGCGGTGGTCCCGCGCGTGCTCATGGTCCAACGCGACCGCCGTCTCGACGGCCTCGCCACCGAAGACGCCGAACCGGTGATCGCGGCCGACGGCGAGGCCGCGATCGCGCTCTTGCGCCGCCAGCCTTTCGACACGGTCCTGGTCGATCTCG
This sequence comes from uncultured Actinomycetes bacterium, assembly GCA_963839575.1. Classification (GTDB taxonomy): domain Bacteria; phylum Actinomycetota; class Acidimicrobiia; order IMCC26256; family PALSA-610; genus PALSA-610. The sequence goes on from CAWIVQ010000003.1 coordinate 2,032,966, forward strand.
ACTTGGCGCCCCTCGACGGGTGGTGCCTCCTCGCAGCCGTCGGGAGCTGGCCCGACCGGCCCCGGCTCGTGGCGATCGTGGCGGATCGGGCCGACACCGACCGGGTTCGCGCCGACGTCGACCGGGCCCGCGTCCTGGGCGCGGATTTGTGCGTGGCTGCGGGAACGGACGTGAACGCGCGAGCGTTGGAGCGTTCGACCAAGGAGACGAGATGCCCCAGACCCCTCACGACCAGCTCCCCCAGAACGACGAAGGCTGGCGTCAGCGCCTGACCCCGCTCCAGTTCGAGGTCGCCCGCAAGGCCGGAACCGAACGGGCGTTCACCGGCGAGTACTGGGACTGCCACGACGACGGCACCTACCGGTGCGTGTGTTGCGATGCGCCCCTCTTCTCGTCCGACGCGAAGTTCGAGTCGGGGACCGGATGGCCCAGCTTCTTCCAGGCGCTCGACCCGAGCGCGGTCGACGAGAAGGTCGACCAGAGCCACGGCATGACCCGGACCGAGGCGCGCTGTTCGAACTGTGGCGCCCACCTCGGCCACGTGTTCCCCGACGGTCCGCGTCCGACCGGTTTGCGGTACTGCATGAACTCGGCCTCGCTGAAGCTCGATACGCCGGATTCGGCCTAGCGGCGGGCTCGCGGCGGGCGGTGACATCCATCACAGCTCGCCGCAGTAGCTCGGGACACCCACGGTAAGCGCCGTTACCTCATCTGTGACGGCTCTTACCGTGGGTGTCACCACGGCCAAGTATCCAGAGTGCAAGCGGGGTGTGGCGACCAACATCGCCGCGAGCCTGGCGCGCCACAGCGCAGTGTCGGCCCGGGTTTGCGTCGTGGACGCCGATCCGCTTGCCCTGGACGTCACCACCCGTATGGCGGTCCGGGGCCCGGCGCTCGAGGACTTCGCCCGCTCGAACCCTCCGGTCGCGGCAGACCTCGCCCGGGTCGAGTCCTCGGCGTTGGGAGTGCTCCCCTGTGGCGGGGGTCCGGTCGCCCGCGTCCACCTCGCCGCGGACGCGGCCCTGGGTGAGCTGCGCGACGGGTTCGACATCGTCGTCTGCGATCTACCGGGCGGTCCGTCCGGTCCGGGCCACGCCGTCGGGGCCCGCCTCGAGTTGCTCGATTGGCTGATCCTCGCGGTCACCCCCGAGCCCTCGGCCGTCGCCGCGACGAGCCACTTCCTCGAGCTGTTCCAAACGGCGCGAGACCGCGGCGACATCGGCGGCGTCCGCCTCGCCGTGGTCTGCACGGGTGACGAGGGCTCCACGTTCATGTCACGGGCCGAGGTCGAGGTCGCGCTCGACGTCCCAGTGCTGGGGCGGGTTCCACAGCTCTGGGGGCGGTCGGAACCGAATCGCGGGTTCGGCGCGGCGTTGGCGATCCCCGAGCTCGACGACGCGGTGTATGACCTGTTCGCGGCCTTCCGCGACAGTCGCGAGCACCCGCGCCGGCTCCTCACCCACTAGCGGCGCCGACCCCGACGCGCGTCCCCGCTCCGGCCGCGGCGCAGGCGTGGCCCGGTGTCCGCGTGCGGTCCCTCGAAAACTCCCTCTTGCGCCCCGGGAACCGGGTTGGCAGAATGACGCCGTTGTAATTCCATCGGCGGCATTTACAGCCCGACCACCCCGGAAGCCCAGCCGGGAGCCGGTCCGTCACGAGCGAGCGAGGGGGCAGCCGATGAGAGAGATGTTGATCCAGCTCGATGTCGACGCCGGAGATCGGCGCTGGCAAGAACGAGCCAACTGTCTCGGAGTCGATCCTGATCTGTTCTTCCCGGAGCGGGGTGCGTCGACCAAAGAGGCGAAAGCCGTCTGCGGGGGCTGCGAGGTGCGTACCGAGTGCCTCGAGTACGCGTTGCGCCACGGAGAGAAGTTCGGGATCTGGGGTGGGATGTCCGAGCGGGAGCGCCGCCGCATCCGGCGCCAGCGCGCCCTCGCCCGGCGCGGTCTCGCCAGCGCCTGAACGACAGCGCCTGAACGACAGCGCCTGAACGACAGCGCCTGAACGACAGCGCCTGAACGACAGCGCCTGAACGACAGCGCCTGACCACGAAGGGCGCGCCGGCTCAGAGCGGCTCCGGGAGCGGGTCGCCGGGCCACCAGCGCGGCCCTCTGCCGACCCGGGCCTCGATCGTCGACTCCGCGTCGAGGCGACTCCACTGCAAGAAGTCGTCGCTGCAGCGGTCGAGATCACGCCTCGGGATGAGCCCGACGAGCTCGACGCTCGCGACATCGGTGCCGTAGTCGCGGGCGAGGTCGCGAACGTGCAGGCACGCATCCTGCACGCCGGTCCGGTCGAGCTCGACCAGGTTCATCGACACCTGTGCCCGCTTGGTCTCGGGCAAAAAGAAGCCCAGGGCGCGCACGCCTCGCAACCCCCCCGTTCGCGGCCGCATGTCGCGGGCGATGCGGCGGGCCACGCTGATGTCACGGCTCACGAGCACGCAGTTGCACGCCACGAGGGGCGCACGGGCGCCGACGGCCGTGGCGCCGAGGCGGCGGTGCGGCTCGCTCGGCCCGAAGTCGGGGTCGCGACTGCGAAAGCTCGTCGAGCGGGCGTTCGGCAGGTCGCGACCATCGGGGTCGGCGTCGTCGTAGCAGAACACCGGCACCGCGAACTCCCGGGCCCACCATTCGCCGAAGGCCCGCGCCTCGGCCGCGGCCTGCTCGCGTTCGACCCGGGTCCCGCCCAGTGCGACGAACGGCACCACGTCGAGGGCGCCGAACCGGGGGTGTTCGCCCTCGTGATCGACGATCGAGCACTGCTCGGCGACGGCGGCGGCGAGGGAACGGGCACCGTCGACCGCGTCGCGCGGGCCCGGGCCGGCCAGCGTGAACACCGACCGGTGGTGCTCGGCGTCGGAGTGCACGTCGACGAGTGAGGGGCCGCACGCACGCGCGATCTTGAGGAGCCGGTCCATGTCGCGCCCCTCGGACACGTTGATGACGCACTCCAGCACGGCGGTCAGCGTAGGTGTTCCGCGCCAACGTGCGGACCCTCGTGGGTAGCCTCGGCGCGATGCGCGTCGGGCTGGCACTGCCGCAGTACGACTACTCGGTCGCGGGGGAGCGCCCCCTGCGCTTCGACACCATCGTCGAGTACGCGCGGCTCGCGGAGCGCGGCGGCGCGGATTCCGTTTGGCTCTCCGACCATCTGTTCCTCGATCTCGCGAAGTACGGCGGGTCGGCCGAACGCGAGGGCTGCTTCGATCCAATCGTGACCCTCGCCGCGCTCGCCCGTTCCGTTCCCCGCGTGCGGCTCGGAACGCTCGTGCTGTTGGAGGCCCTGAGGCCCGCCGCGGTGCTGGCCAAGGCGTTGGCCACGGTCGACTGCGTGAGCGGCGGGCGGCTCGACGTCGGCCTCGGCGCGGGCTGGTACGAGCCGGAGTACGCCGCGCTCGGCATGGACATGCCTCGCCCCGGTGTGCGCCTCGATCGCCTCGTCGAGGCGATCGAGGTCGTGAAGGGTCTCCTCGGCGGCGGTCCGTTGACCTATGACGGCCGGTTCCACCGAGCCCGCAACGCGACGAACTCGCCGTGCGCGCAGCAGCGGCCGCGGCCGCGCGTGTTCGTCGGCGGCAAGGGCGACCGGTTGCTGCGCCTGGCCGCGCAGCACGCCGACGGATGGAACACGTGCTGGGTCTGGACTCCCGACGACTACACGCAGCGCCTTCGTGTGCTCGACGACGCGTGCGCCGACGTCGGCCGTGACCCGGCCACGATGTGGCGGACGCTCGGCCTCTACGCGTTGTGCGGCGAGGACGAACGCGATCTCGAACGGCGTTTCGACCGGCTGCGGGAGCTCTCACCGCCCGGAGTGCTCGACGCGACGGACCTCGCTACGTTCCGGGCCGGCCGCCTCGTCGGGACGGTCGAGCAGGTCCGCGAACAGGTGCACGCATGGGAGGAGCTCGGCGTCGACACGCTCGTGCTCGGGGTCGGCGCGGTCCCGTTCCAGGTGTCGGCGCCCGACGACGTCGAGCTCCTGCTCGCCGCGTGCACCCGAGCGTGAAGCGCGCGTCAGCTTCGGGGTGACGAGATGAGCTCGCGGCGCCGGCGCAGGATGCGACGCCGCTCGCGCTCGGAGGCGCCGCCCCACACGCCGTGCTCGATGCGATTGAGCAGCGCGTACTCGAGGCATTCCGACCGCACCGGGCAACCGTTGCAGATGTGTTGAGCCGACTCGACACCCAAGCCGTCGGACGGGAAGAACTCGGCCGGGCTCGCGCCGCGGCATCGGGCTTCGAGCATCCAGGCGTATTCGTCCGGTGTCTCGTCCACGATCACCTCCCCTTCCTCGGAGCCGTACGGCCCGCCGACCCTGTTGGTTCGACGGTTGCCTCCGGTTTCGCCAGCCGTCGCGTCCGCGGACCCGTCATTGGAACTGCCCTGATCCGATCGACCACAAACACTGAGACGCTCGGGAGGCCTCATACGCTCCATATTTCGCTTGGCCATCTCATGAATTTCGGAGCTGACGGCGGGATTGGACGGGAGAATCGACCCGGCGTCGGTCGCGTCTCCCGCTCGGCGCTACCCTGATTCGTCGTCTGACGAGGAGCGCGTAATGGCCATCGACCCCGAAGAGCTCGAGGAGATCCCCCCGCAAGGGCACGTGCGGGTGGTGTACACGGGTCCGGTCGCGCCGCATTGGGAGATCCATCGCGTCTTCGGCGACCAGCGCGCCATCGACGAGTTCCGCACGCGCGCGATGGCGCGCCTGCAGCTCCTGCCCGTCTACGACCCGCAGTTCCGCCGCAACCGCGAGCGTGTTGCCCGCGACGCCGAGCGTGAACACCTGATCTTGGAATGGGACCTCGGCGACGAGCCGGAGTAAGCCGCCTGCTAACGCCGGATCGTCGCGAAGCGCGACGCGACGATCCGGGCCACGACGGTGAAGACGAACACGATGACGATCAACGTCAGCGCCGCGCCCCACGCACGATCGATGGCGGCCGCGAAGGGCGACTGGGCGTTGAACCAGACCACCTGCGACAGCGTGTTGTTGGTCCCGTGAAACGGGTTGGCCTGCACGGTGCTCGTGATGCCGATCGTCAGCAGCAGGGGTGCCGTCTCGCCCGCGGCGCGGGCGACGGCAAGCATGGCGCCGCTCACGATGCCCGGCAGCGCCGCGGGCACGACGACCGACACGACGGTGCGCCAACGGCGGGCGCCGAGCGCGTCGCTCGCTTGGCGGAGATCGTTGGGGACGAGCTTCAGCATCTCCTCGCACGACCGGATCACGATCGGCAGCATGAGCGCGCCGAGCGCGAGTGATCCCGCGAACCCGGAGTAGCCGAGGTGCAGCCCCGCGCTCGACCCAGATGGTCGCGACGAACAGGCCCATGACGATCGAGGGCACACCGGTCATGACGTCGGCCACGAACCGGATCACCTTGGCCGTGCGGTTCTGGCGGCCGTATTCGTTGAGGTAGATCGCGGCGAGCACGCCGAGCGGGATCGCCATCAAGGCCGCGACGCCGGTGATCACCAACGTGCCGACGATCGCGGGCGCGATACCGCCGCCCGCGAACTGGGTCACGATCGCCAGGTTCTGGCTGAGGAAGCTCCAGCTCATCACCGCGGCGCCGCGGCTCACCACGTACACCGCGATCACGACGACGGGGACGAGCGCGACCAACAGCGATCCGATCATCCACGACGTCGCGAGCGCGTTGGAGACCCGGCGGCGGGGGGCGATCGACTGCTCGAGGATCCACGCGCCCGGGTCGTCGTTCGCGGGCGGCGAGGGCGGCGCCGAGAGGGTCACCGTCCGACTCCGGTCATCTCCGACGATCGGTTCGCGATGGCCCGGGCCGCCACGTTGATGGCGATCGTGATCGCGAACAGCACCACGCCGAGGCCGATCAGCGCGGCGCGCGATACCCCGGTGGCCTCACCGAAGTTGTGCGCGATGACCGCAGCCATCGAGTCGCCCGGGAAGAACACGTGCGACGTCACTTCGTGACTGCTGCCGATCACGAGCGCGACCGCGATCGTCTCACCCATCGCGCGCCCGAGGCCGAGCATCGACGCGCCGATCAGGCCGCTGCGTACCCGGGGGAACACGGCGACGCGCAGCATCTCCCAGCGGGTCGCCCCCATCGCGAGCGCGGCGTTCTTGTCGTCTTGGGGGACGGTGGTGAGGACCTCGCGACTGATCGAGGTCACGATCGGCGTGATCATCACCGCGAGCACCAGCCCGGCGGTCATGAACGAAGATCCACTGGTGGGACCACCGAGGAAGTTGCGGAACACCGGCACCTTGCCGATCGTGCTCGCGATGTTGTCGTAGAGGTGCTTGATCGGTGACGTGAGCACCGCCAGCGCCCAAAAGCCGTACACGACCGACGGGATGGCGGCGAGAAGGTCGACGACGTACGTCACCGCGGATCGCACACGCTTGGGCGCGATCTCGGTGATGAACAAGGCGATACCGAGGCTCGCCGGGATCGCGATGCCGATCGCGATGACCGCGGTCAGGATCGTGCCGAACTCGAAGTCGAGCGCGCCGAAGTGGTCGAGGTTCGGATCCCAGCTGCGGCTGAAGAAGAAGCTCAGGCCCTGATGGGCGAACGCGGGCCACGCGCTCTTGGTCGTGGCGTACACGATCAGGGCGAGGATCGCGAGAACGAGCAGGCCGGCGGCAACGGCGATCGCACGGAATGCGCGATCGACCTGCTTGCCGCCGGCCGGGCTCGGGGGAGTACTGCTCGCGCCGAGGTCGGGAGACGGTGCGAGCGCGGTCATCGGGTGGACGTTACGCGGGGATCTGCAGCTTCGTCAGCTGCGCGACCGCCTTTTGTTGCAGCGACGACGGCAACTTGGCGTAGTTGGCGCCGTTGGCGAGGGCCTGACCGTCGTTCAGGACGAAGGTGAGGAAGGTCTTCAGCGCCGCGCCCTTCGTCTTGTCGGTCTGGTTCTGGTACACGATGATCCACGTCGGCGAGGTGATCGGGTACGCATCGGCGCCGGGCGCGTTGATCGGGCTGTACGTCAGGTCCTCGGCGATGGTCGCCGTCGCGACCGCGGCGGAGGCACCGGCGAGCGTCGGGGCCTCGAACGTGCCCGCCTCGTTCTTGATCGAAGCGAACTTCAGCTTCGCGGCCAGCGCGTCGGAGAAGTCGACGTAGCCGATGGCGCCGTCGGTCTTGGTGATCGCCTGCGCGACACCCGCGTTGCCCTGCCCGGCTTGGGAAGCCGACGGCCAGTTGACCGTGTCGCCGCTGCCGAGGGTCCAGTCGCTGCCACCGGCGGCGACGAGGTACTTCGTGAAGTTGCTCGTCGTGCCCGAGGCGTCGGCGCGGTGCACGATGGTGATGTCGGCGGCGGGCAGCGTCACACCCGGGTTGTCACCGGCGATCGCGGGGTCGTTCCACTTCTTGACGGTACCGGCGAAGATCTTGGCGATCGTCGGCCCACTCAGCTTCAGCGAGTCGAGCCCGCTCACGTTGTACGAGACCGTGATCGGCGCCGCGACGGTCGGGAAGTAGAGGAACTTGCCGCCCTGGTACTTGGAGACGTCGGCCGCCTTGACGAGGCTGTCCGTGCCGGCGAAATCGACGGTCTTGGTCTGCAGGTCGGTCTTGCCCTTGCCCGAGCCGCCACCTGCGTAGTTCACCTTGATCGACGAGTTGGCGTTCTGGAAGGCCTGGATCGCGACCTGGTCGAAGGTCAGCTGGAAGGTCGAGCCGGAGCCGTTCAGCGTTCCGCTGCCGGAGGTCGAACCCCCCGAGCTGGAAGGAGACGACTTGGAGCTGCTGCCGCACGCGGCGAGCAGCAGTGCAGGTACTGCGAGCGCAATGACCGTGCGCCGCAGGCGTGAAGATCGCGTCGTTGCAATCAAGGCGGGGTCCCTTTCGATGGTTCTCATTGTCAGTGTCCAGGCTAAGAACGACGCATGGATACCCGGCTGCCGACAAGTAAACGAACGGTGAACCACGCCCGAACAATGGGCGCCGCCCAGGTGCGACGCGCCCGGCGCCTCGAGGCGGCGGGTTCGCCCGGCCTCAGAGGGGTTCGATGTCGCCCGGGAGTTGCCCCGTGATCATGAACTCGACCCAGCGCCCGATCATCACGGCGTGGTCGGCGGCGCGTTCGTAGTCGCGGCCGACGAACGCGAGCTGTACCGCCATCTGGAGCGCAGCCTCGTTGGTCGACTCGCCGGAGAAGCCCGCGAAGATGGCGCGGAAGAGCTCCTTTTGGAGGTCGTCCATCACGTCGTCCATGTCGGGGAGGGCTGCCGCGATGGATTCGTCGGTGTCGGCGAAGGCGTCGACGGCCAGGTGGGTCTGCACGCTCGCCTGCGCACCCATCCGCTCGATGATGCCGCGGATCCGGGGCGGGAGCTCGCGCGGGTACAGGCGCCGGGTCGCCCGGGCCACGTTGCGCATCAGGCCGTCGGTGAGCTCGATCTCGTGCAGGATGCGGAGCACGGCCAGCATCGCCCGGAGATCGGATGCCATCGGCTGTTGGAGCGCGAACAGCTGGTACACGCGGTGCTCGATCTGCACCACCCGCTCCTTCAGCTCGCGGTGGGCTTCGTAGATCTCGTCGACCACCGTGAGGTCGGCGTCGAGGAGGGCCTGGGTGGCCGCGCCGATCTGCTCGCAGCTCTTGACGGCCAGCTTCACGACCTCGGCGCGGACCTCATGGAGCTGTTCGTCGAATGTGCGCCGGGTCTCGGCCACGGTTTCCCTCCGAATTCCTTCGTGGAACGGGCCGAGTCTGCCCCTCGGGGCCGGCGGGCCGCGGACGCCGAGAACGTGGTCGTCCGCTGTTCATGTGTGGTTCATCTCTCGGCCATCCGTACCATACGGGCCGGTCAGCCGGCGTCTCTACCATGGCCATGTCGCGAAGCGCTTGGCGAGCCCATGGTCCAGCCGCGATGCTGGTCCGAAGCTCATCGCTCGCGGAAGGTCGCACGTGTCCTCAGCCGAACAGGGTGACGCAATGGCAAGTCCGACGGTCAGCATCCGTCCGAAGGATCACATCGCCACGGAAGCGGGCGAATCGGCTGAGCCGCGCGGCCCGGTCGGAGGTGGTCTTCGAGCTTCGCGACGTGAGTGTCAGCTACTTCGACCTCGGTCGCGGTCGCGGGCGTGACGCTCGATGTTCACCGCAACGGCATCACCGCGTTGATCGGCCCGTCGGGCTGCGGGAAGAGCACGTTGTTGCGTTCCTTCAACCGGATGAACGACCTCGTCGCCGGCGCGCGCGTCAACGGTCGTATCTCCTACCACGGTCACGACCTCTACGGCCCGAACGTCGACCCGGTCGAGGTTCGCCGGCGGATCGGCATGGTGTTCCAGCGGCCGAATCCGTTCCCGAAGTCGATCTACGACAACGTCGCCTTCGGACCGCGTATCACCGGCCGGCGCAAGGGTCTCGACGACATCGTCGAGGAAGCGCTCGTGAACGCCGCGCTGTGGGACGAGGTGAAGGGCAAGCTCAAGCAGTCGGCGTTCGCGCTCTCGGGCGGACAGCAGCAACGGCTGTGCATCGCCCGTTGTCTCGCGGTCCGGCCCGACGTGATCCTGATGGACGAGCCGTGCTCGGCGCTCGACCCGATCGCGACGTCTCGCATCGAGGACCTCATGGCCGATCTCAAGCGCGACTACACGATCGTGATCGTCACCCACAACATGCAGCAGGCCGCACGTGTCTCCGACATGACCGCGTTCATGACCGCGGAGGTCGACGAGCACGATCACCGTGTGGGCCGCCTGGTCGAGTACGACGCCACCGACCGGATCTTCACCAACCCCTCCGATCCCCGAACCGAGGGATACATCACGGGTCGATTCGGATGATGCACTGCGCCTGGCCGCGAGCGTGACGGCAGTCCTCGTCGTCTTCGGTCTGGCCGGGTGGGTCGTCGTGGTGCTCGTCGCACGGGAACGCGTGTCGGTCCGTCGGGAGTTGACGCGCGTACGGCTCGCGGTCGGCGTCCCCGACGATCGTTCGTTGGTCGACGCGATCGCCGAGGAGCACCACGACGCGGAGGATCGTGTGCGCCAATCCGAGGCCGTGCAGCACTGGTTGCTCGCCGCGCTCGACGAGTCGAGTGACGCGATCGTGGTCGTGGATCGCATCGGCCGGGAGGTCGTGCGCAACGCGGTCGCCCGGCGCTTCGCCGGGCGCGCGTACCGGTGAGGTCCTGGCCGAGGAGGCCATCGCGGAGCTCGTCCAGGACGCGCTCACCGGTCACAGCTCAGAGCGCGAGCTCCAGCTCTACGGGCCGCCCCGCCAGGTGCTGCAGCTGCGCGCCTTCCCGCTCCGCCGCGACGGCGAGATCGTCGGCGCGGTCGCGTTCACGCGCGACATCTCGGAGTCGCGCCGGGTCGAGAGTGTCAGGCGCGACTTCGTCGCCAACGTCAGCCACGAGTTGAAGACGCCGATCGGCGCGCTCGGTCTGTTGGCCGAGACCATGGCCGCCACCGACGACGTCGCGGTGGTGCAGCGACTCGCCGACCGGGTCGTGCGCGAGTCCGACCGCCTGGCGCGTATCGTCGACGACCTGCTCGACCTCAGCACCATCGAGGCCCAAGAAGCCCCGACGCGCGCGCCGATGCCGGTGCGGCTGCTGGTGTCGGAGTGCGTCGACCTCGTGCAGGCCGCCGCCGATGCGGCCGGCGTCCCGTTGCGGCTCGGCCCCGAACCGCCCGATATCGAGATCTTCTGTGACCCGCGGCAGATGCGCAGCGCGGTGGTGAACCTGCTCGACAACGCGATCAAGTATTCGAGCGCGGACCAGCCCGTCGAGATCGGAGCGTGCGTGGTCGACGACCGCATCGCCTTCGTCGTTCGCGACCACGGCATCGGGATACCGACGCGAGATCTCGAGCGCATCTGGGAACGCTTCTACCGGGTCGACCGGGCGCGCAGTCGCGACACCGGTGGCACCGGGCTCGGGCTCGCCATCGTGCGCCACGTTGCGCAGGCGCACGGCGGCGAGGTCACCGTGCAATCCCGCGAAGGCGAAGGATCGACCTTCACGCTCTACATACCGCTCACCAACGGCGCGGCACGTGGCATCGCCGAGACGAACTGACGGAGGACCGATGGCCGACCCGCCCCTGATTCTGGTAGTCGACGACGAGCAGTCGTACCGCGACGCGCTCGCCGTCGCGCTGCAACGCGAGGGCTTCTTGGTGGAGACGGCGGCCGACGGCCCCGAGGCGATCGAGCGCTTCGACGCCACCCGGCCCGCGCTCGTCCTGCTCGACGTCATGCTTCCCAAGATCTCCGGCATCGACGTGTGCCGCGAGCTGCGGGCGCGTTCGCGTGTCCCGATCATCATGGTCACGGCGCGCAACTCCGAGATCGACGCGGTGGTCGGCCTCGAGGTCGGTGCCGACGACTACGTCACCAAGCCGTTCCGGCTCCGTGAGCTCATCGCCCGCGTGCGCGCCGCGCTGCGGCGGATTCCCGCGTCGGAACACGTCGCGGATCCCGCCGACGTGATCGAGATCGGCGACGTCCGGCTCGATACCGGCCGCCACGAGGTCTTCGTCCGGGGCGAGGCCATGGCCTTCCCGCTCAAGGAGTTCGAGCTGCTCGAGCTGTTGTTGACGAACGCGGGACGCGTGCTGACCCGCGACGTGCTGATCGACCGGATATGGGGGCCGAACTACTTCGGGGACACCAAGACGCTCGACGTGCACGTAAAGCGCCTGCGGTCGAAGATCGAAGCGGATCCCGCGAACCCGAGGCGCATCGTCACGGTGCGCGGCGTGGGCTACCGCTACGAGCGCGCCGCGGCCGCGGCCTCGTAGCCCGCACCTCCGGGAACCGCTCTCGCTCGGGGGAATCGTTCGCGGCGCCAGTACCGGCGCGTCGGCTGTCGTCAATCTGCTGTTCACCTTGTCCTCCTACGGTGAGATTCCGTTGGGGCAACACTCGGCCCGCGACCGTTCGACCGACCCCGCGACGAGGATTCATGAGCATCGGAGACGGCGCCGTCGCAACGATGGAAGCCGCGGAGGTCCCCCACACGCCGGAGTTCCATCCGACGACGGGGGATCGGATCTTCCGGGCTTTGGCGACGGCCGCCGCCTCGGTCAGCCTCGTCATCGTCGGCGCGACGCTCTTCTTCCTCGTCGACAAGTCGCGGCCCGCGTTCCGCAAGACGGGCGTCTGGTCGTTCTTCACGACGAGCGTGTGGAATCCCGGCTTCGGCCATTTCGGGGTGCTCGGACTGCTCGAAGGCACGCTGGTCATCGCCACGATCGCGTTGGTGCTCGCGGTCCCGTTCGGGGTCGCGATGGCGCTGTTCATCAACGAGTACGCGCCGGCGCGGTTCGCGCGGGTCCTCACGACGGTCATCGATCTGCTCGCCGCGCTGCCCAGCATCCTGTTCGGCATGTGGGGGCTCTTCTTGCTCCAACGCCACCTCGTGCCCGTGTCGCGACTTCATCTCGCACCACTTGTCGGTGCTCCCGTTCCTCAAGCTCGGCCAGACCGTGGGCCAGGCCGACGACGTCGTCGGATCGAGCTTCATCGCCGGTGTCGTCGTCGCCCTGATGATCACGCCGATCATCACGTCGATCTCCCGCGACGTGATGGCGCAGGTCCCGCCCGAGCAGTGCGAGGGCGCCCTCGCCCTCGGTGGAACCCGCTGGGGAATGATCCGCGACGTCGTGCTGCCGTACTCGCGCGGCGGGATCGTCGGGAGCGCGCTGCTCGGATTCGGGCGCGCGCTGGGCGAGACGATCGCGGTGGCGTTGTTGATCGTTCCGCAGGTCCAGGCGAACACCCACGTGCTGAAGGGCGGCGCGTCGTCGGTCGCAGCCTGGATCGCGATCCACTTCGGTGAGGCCAACCCCTTGGAGCGCAGCGCGCTCGTCGGCGCCGGGCTCGCGCTGTTCCTGTTGGCGTTCGTCGTCAACTTCTTGGCCCGGTTGATCGTCGGGCGGACCGCGTGAGCACGACGACCACGCCGCCGAGCGTGTCCGTGGCGACGTCGGGCGCGGCGAGCGGGGCGAGCAGCAGGCACGGTCGCGATCGCGCGGTCGCCGATACGGCGCCCTCGAGGTCGGCGGCGCGCTCGTCGTCGCCCTGGGGGCGGTGTTGGTCGCGAACGCAGCCTTCGGGATCTCGAACGTGATCGTGCTCGTCGCCGGCGGCTACGTGACCTTCGTCGTGGTCGTCGGGGTGGTCGAGGTCCTGAGCGCCGGTCGGCCACGGGCCGACACCGTCGTCGTCGATCTCACCGAGCCCGTGGCGGCCGAAAGCGTCGTGTCACCGATCCGGCGCCGCGGCGCCGAGATCGACGATGCTCCGGACGTGCCCATCCGGCGCACGTCGGTCGGCGCGGCCGAGATCGCGCAGGCCGCGGTCGCGGCCGCGGCGGCGGCGGGCATCGCCGAGTTCACGCGCGTCGCGGTGCACATGCAGAGCCTCGTCGGTCTGACGATGTGGTGGTACACCGCGTTCGTCGCGATCTACTTCTTGCTCGCGCGTGATCACGACGACGCCGAGGTCGCGCTGGACCGAGTGGTGACGGTGTTGGTCTGGTCGGTCGGGATCGTGTTGATCGCCGCTCTCGCCTGGATGCTGGCGACGGTCGTCACGAAAGGGGCGAGCAAGTTCGGCTGGACCTTCCTGACGAGCGACTTGAGCAAGACCGGACCCCTCACGCCCGGAGGCGGCGCCGAACACGCGATCATCGGTACCGCGCAACAGGTCGGGCCTCGCGACGCTCGTGGTCGTTCCGCTCGGCATCCTGACCGCGGTCTACCTCCATGAGATCCAGCGGCCGGATCGCGCGCCCGATCCGGTTCATCGTCGACGCCATGAGCGGGCTGCCGAGCATCGTGGCCGGGCTGCTGATCTACACCGTCTGGGTGAGCGGGCACGGCTTCTCGGGCGCCGCGGGCTCCGCCGCCCTCGTCGTCTTGATGCTCCCGACGATGACCCGGGCGACCGAGGAGATCCTGCGCACGGTTCCCGACACGTTGCGCGAAGGCGCGCTCGCGCTCGGGTCGCCGCAGTGGCGGCTCGTGCAACGGGTCGTCCTCCCGACGGCGCTGGCAGGGATCGTGACCGCGTCGCTGCTCGCCGTCGCCCGCGCGATCGGCGAGACCGCGCCGATGCTGCTCACCGCGTTCGGCGCCGACGCGACCAACGTCAACCCGCTCCGGGGACCGCAATCCGACCTCCCGCTCTTCGTCTACAAGCTCTTGTTCCTTCCGAACAAGACCCAGATCGACCGGGCCTGGACCGGCGCCTTGATTCTCGTCCTGCTCGTGCTCGCTCTGTTCGTCAGTGCCCGCCTGGTCGCACGCCGCGGCCTCAGAAGGCTCGGAGGATCCCGATGACCACCATGGTCTCCGACACCGACGCGAGCGGCGCGCTGCGCGCCGTGTACGACGCCGGCAATCCCGCCGAGCTGCGCGCGACGAACGTCGAGCGCGTGGTTCGCCAAGCGCAAGGTGCTCGAGCGCTGCTCGCTCCAGATGGACGCGCGGCGCGTCACGGCCTTGATCGGACCGTCGGGCTGCGGCAAGTCGACGTTCATCCGCATCCTGAACCGGATGCACGAGGTCATACCCGGGCGCGCAGATCGCCGGCCGGGTGGAGCTCGACGGTACCGACGTCTACGGCGGCGAGCTGAGCGCGACGCAGGTGCGTACGCGCATCGGCATGGTGTTCCAAAAGCCGAACCCGTTCCCCGCCATGACGATCGGCGAGAACGTGATCGCCGGGCTCAAGCTGTCGCGCACGCCCGCGTCGGATCGCGAGGCGCTCGTCGAGCAGTCGCTGACGCGGGCCGGGCTGTGGAACGAGGTGAAGGACCGGCTGAACGAGGGTGGAATGTCGCTGTCGGGTGGTCAGCAGCAGCGACTCTGCATCGCCCGCGCCCTCGCGGTGAAGCCGCAGGTCTTGTTGATGGACGAGCCGTGCTCGGCGCTCGACCCGATCTCGACGCGGGTCGTCGAGGAGACGATCGCCGAGCTCGCGCCGGAGATCACGATCGTGATCGTGACGCACAACATGCAGCAGGCCGCGCGCGTGTCGCACCAGTGCGCCTTCTTCCTCGTCGAGGAGTTCGGCCGAGCCCGGGCGCATCGTCGAAGTGAACGACACCAAGAAGATGTTCGAGTCGCCCGACGACCCGCGCACGCTCGACTACGTCACCGGCCGCTTCGGATGAGGTCGCAGTTCGTCCGCGCGGTCGCCGCGGCCGCGTTCGTCGCTCGTCGCGCTCGGGGTCGGCGCCCCCGCCGCGCACGCGAGCGGTACCGCGATCCTGGGCGGTGGCTCGGGTTTCGCCGCGCTCGAGATCGACCAATGGCGGGCCGACACCGCCCGCTCGCCGTTCAACCTGACCGTCAACTACGTGGCGCAGGGATCGACGTTCGGGCGGACGCAGTTCGGCCTCAGCGCTTTCGACTACGGCGCCTCCGACATCCAGTATCCCTCGCTCGAGCTCCCGGTTCCGCGTTGCAACGGCAAGCCGTTCGACGATCGCTGCTTCGTGTACGTACCGGTCAGTGCGGGCGGGCTCGCGTTCATGTACAACCTCACCGACGGCTCGGGAAACCGCATCGACAATCTCAAGCTGACGCGCGCCGATGTGTGCAAGATCTTCACCGGTGCGATAACGAAGTGGGACGATCCCGAGATCGTGGCCAACAACCCGCAGCTCGCGTCGTACGACCACAACATCAGACCCATCGTGCGATCCGACGGTGCGGGCGAGAGCTACGTGCTTTCCGAGTTCTGCATCGCGGTGCAACCCAAGGTGTGGCAGGCCTTCGTCACCGCGCAGAACAACGGTGGAGATCAACAGGGCAGCAACCTGCCCGACTTCAAGGCCGGTCAACCCACCTCGCAATGGCCGCGCGACGGCTGGGGTACGAACCCGGTACCCGTCGCGACTGCCGACGGAACGGCGAACTACGTGGCCGACCCGGTCGGCGGACCCGACACGATCACGTACGTCGCGGCGGGGTACGCGAAGGTCCGGAGCTTTCCGACTGCATCCGTGCAGAACGCGGCGGGGGTCTTCACCCAGCCCGACGAGACCAACGTCACCGTCGCGCTCGCGTACGCAACCGGTCGTCCGAACGGCACGTTCCAGCTCGCGTTCAACGGCCCCGACCCCCGGGCCTACTTCCCCTCGACCTATTCGTACGTGCTCGCGCAGACGACCGGTTTCGATCCCGCCAAGGGCGCGACCCTCGGCCAGTTCCTGTGCTACGCGGTGTCGAAGGGCCAGGTGATCGCGCCGCAGCTCCGCTACGCGCGGCTCTCGAGCGAGTTGGTGAACATCGCGATCAGCGCGATCGTGAAGATCCCGGGAGCACCGTCGACCGCGAACTGTCCCGTAGCGGGCGCGCCTGCGCCTCCTCCTCCGGTACAGCTCTGCGCGACGTGTGGCGCAGGCGCGACGTCGTCCGGCGGACCGGGGAGCCCGAACGGCGGAACGGGAAGTCCGAGCCCGTCGAACAACAGCGCGGCCGGCGTGGGCACCGCGAAGGCGAACCGCGCCGGCGGCGGCAACGCGACTTCCTCGATGTCGAGCACGCGCTCGACCGCCAACGCGCGCAACGGCGGGCGTGACCGCGCGGGCGGCTTCGAGAGCGGGCCGGCGACGACGGCCGAATCGCTCGACGCCAAGCTTGCGAGCGCAGCGGCCCGCGTCCCCACGCAGTCGGGTGGGGCGCCCGCATCGGTGTGGCTCTTGCTCGCCGGCGCGTGTGTGACGTTCGCGGCGACGACGGTCTGGAGCCGACGGAGGCCGACGACGTGACGCGATCTCGTCTCCGCGCGGTACGCACGCTTTCGGCCGCCGTCATCGCCGGTGTGATCACGATGGCGGTGCTGTCACCGACCTCGGATACGCCGCGAGCCGGCGCCGCCACCGCGCCGGTCGTCTTCGGCCAACTGAACGGTGAGGGCGCCTGGAGCGTGTTCGAACAGCTCGTTGCGTGGCAGAACGAGCTGTCGACCGCGCCGTCGTCGATTGACTTGAACTACACCTCCCGCGGCTCCTTCTTCGGGCGCCAGGACCTCATCCAGTCGCTCGGCACCGCGCCGACCGATCCCGGCCATGTCGACTTCGCGATCTCGGGCGTCGGCTTCACCCCGGACGAGCTCGCGAAGGTGAAGGGCGGGAGCTCGGCGTTCATCTCCGCTCCGGTGCAAGTCGCGACGCTCGCGACGCTCGTGGAACCGCCCCACGGCGGCTTCGAGAGTCAGACGATCCGGTGCAATCCGGACGATCCGAGCACGTGGCCCAAGGACGTGACCGACCCGGCCCTCCAGTGCGTCGTGACCACACCGATGACGGGACCCATCCGTATCCCGCCGCGCAACCTCGCCGCGATGTTCCTGCACTATCAGGGTTCCGACTTCCCGGCCCTTCTCGCGTGGAACAACCCGGACGTGCTCGCGGCGCTCGGTCTGCAATCGACCGACTCCGTGCAACGATCGGTGGCGACGTTCAGCCCGAACGCCGGCCCCGCGTTCGCCGGACGATCCGATCCCGACGAAGTCAACTACTACATGCAGCAGTTCGTGGCGACCGCGGCGCCCGACGTGTGGACCGGAATCAAGAACCAGCCCCCGATCAAGGCGTGGGACCCGATCACGGAGCGGCTGCCGCAGGTCAGCGGCGTCACCCGTGACGGGGCCGAACAACAAGTGGACCAGCTCGGCCAAGACGGCTGCGGAGTCGATGGCTCATGTTCCGCCGGTGTGGCTGGTGGTGTCGCACCCGCCGCACCCTCGATGCTGAAGTCGTTTCATTCGGCGTTTCCGAAACAGACCATCGACCTCGCGCAACTGCAGAACGGCAACGGTGACTGGGTAGCACCGACGCCCGCCTCGATCGACAAGGCCGTCGATGCGGGCAACGATTCCTCGTTGTACGCCTTGACGAACAAGGTGCCCGGTGCGTATCCGCTCGTTTGGGTCGATCGGCTGTACGCGCCGGCACACGGACTCTCGGTCGACAAGACCGAGAGCCTCGCCACGTTGATCCGCTATCTCGCGACGACGGGCCAGGAGCAGGAGGCGCCCAACGGTGAGGGCCGCCTCTCGGCGCCGCTCGTCGCGCAGGCGCTCGATGCCGCGAACCAGCTCGTCATGTCGAACTGCGTGGGCCCGGACCGGAACATCTCCGTGAGCACCGACCCGGGACCGCTCGCGCCGCCGACTGCGACGGCCATGCGTGCGATCGGGAACATGCTCCACTGCGGGGCGTCGGTGCGCGCCGACGACGACCACGTCCGTGCCCACGACGACGTCGACGCTGTCGACGACGTCGACGACCGTGCCGGCGAGTGTCGACACTTTGGGAAGTGCGGGCTTGTCGAGTCCACCGCCGGATTCGGTCTCCGCGCCGATCGCCGCGACCCGGAGTCCGGCGGCCACGATCGTGACCGTTCCCGTCACCGTCGACTCGGGGCCGACCCTCCCGACCAAGCGCCTCGATACCGGTCTCCTCACGGCGCTCAAACTCCCGTTGCCTGCCCCCGCCGGTGGCGGAAGCTCCGACCGGCTGGCGACGTTCCTCCTCGGCGCGGCCTTGTACCTCCTCGTCCGCAAGCCGCTGGCGCGCCTCGCCCGACGGGTCGCGTCGTGACGCTCCTTGCTTCATGGGTCGCGTCGTGACGCTCCTTGCTCCATGGGTCGCGTCGTGACGCTCCTTGCTCCATGGGTCGCGTCGTGACGCTCCTTGCTCCATGGGTCGCGTCGTGACGCTCCTCGAGACCCCGCCGAACGCCGGCCCGCGCGTCGCGGAGAACGCCCACACGTCGTCGCGCCCCGTCGCCGGTGTGCGCGCGACGGCGGTCGAGCGGACGAGCCGGATCGCGACGATCGCGCTCGTCGCACTCGTGATCGCGGGCAGCGTCTTCGCGCTGTTCGACGGCCCGATCGCAAGTGCCTGGTACACGACCCGCCAGCATCAGCTCGCCCAGCAGTGGGCGGCGTCGCGGCCACATATCGGCCGCGGCAACACGATCGCTATCGCGCAGGTTCCGGCCTTGCATCTCAACGTGGCGATCGCCGAGGGGGACACACCGCAGCAGCTGCGCAGCGGTCCGGGCCATCGGGTCGGGACACCGATGCCCGGCGATGTCGGCAACAGTGTCGTCGTCGGGCACGGCGCGGCGTGGGGCGGGCCGTTCGGTCAACTCTCGCAGCTGAAACCGGGCGACCTCATCGCGGTCCAGACGAAGTCCAGCAGTGGCCCGATCGGCGTCTTCACGGTGAACTCCGTGCGCCGCGTCGGCGGCAGCGACCTTGCTCCGTTCTCGGAGTCGACCGACCGGCGCCTCACGCTGGTGACAGGAACCGGGGGGAAGCTCTCCGACCGGCGCCTGGTGGTCACCGCGGTTTCGGGTCCCGCTGGAAAGGTGCTCCCACCGAGCGCCGACGCGCGCGCGACCACGCCGGGCGGGTCGCCTCTGTGGAACGCGCAGGTGGGCATGGCCGCGCTCGCACTTGCGGTCGCGGCGGTGCTGGTCCGCCTGCTGCGCCGGAGCTACCGGACCGCGACGATCGCCGTCGTCGTCACGCCGTTCTTCGTGCTCGCGCTGCTCGCACTCCTGTTGGACCTCGACGTGCTCCTCCCGTCACTGCGATGAACACACGCCCGCGCGCCACGCTCGTCGGCCTCCTCGTTGCGGTGTTCCTCGCGACCGTCTTCGCCGCGGGCGCGGGTGCTGTCACGGCTATCGCGCAGCCTTCGGGGAACCCCTACGTCGTGAGGCTGGACGCGCACCAAACGCCCCTCGAGTTCACCGTTGTCGCGACCGGGTTCCCCGCGGGCTCACTGGTGTACATCGAGCAATGCAACGACCGCCCGCCGACCGCGCCGCACTGGTCGCCGACGCGCGACTGCGACATCGGCAGTTCGCCGGCGGCGGCCATCGTCGACGAGGCGGGCACCGGCGCGATTCCCCGCGGGTGATCCCAACCACGGCTTCCAAGCGTTCACCGGGCTGGGTCCGGAAGGGCTCTTCGCCTGCCTGGCACCTTCGGCACGCTCCTTGAACCAGGGGGTACCCGAGTACCGCAGCTGTCAGATCCGCGTGTCGTCCAACAACAACGACACGACGAACGACCAGGTCTTCTTGCCGATCGCCTTCGGCGGCGCGCCGGCGAAGGTTCCGCCGACCGGCACTCGCGGCGTCGGCCGGGTCATCGAGGTCGTCGGGTTCGAGATCCGCGACCCTCGTCGTCGCGATGCTCGCGGTCCTTGCCGTTGCGGCCGGTGCCGCCGCGATCGTCATGGTGCGGCGCCGGCGACGGGCTCGTTCGGCCTGATCCTCCCCGAGAGCGAACGCTCTGCGGAGCCTCGGTGAACGTCACGCCAACCTCCGTCGAACAGGCCCGTCATGCGTTGAGAACCGCGGTGGCGCCGGTCTTGAATCATCCCGTGACCAAGGTCCGGCTCTCGAACGAACACCCTCGACCGTCGATTGGTGACGTCGCCCTGAACCTCACCGGCGGGAAATGGCCCCTTGACCATCGCGGCACAGCCGTGACTCTCCACCCAGCTTCAACCAATCGGAGGACGAAGTGAGAAAGTTTTGGAAGTTGGCGGCCGTGACTGGAGTCGCGGTCGCCGTTGGCACGATGGGGAGCATCAGCTCCGCATTCGCGACCCCGCCCACGGGCTACGGGTTCGACGGCACCGCGCACATCATCGTGGGCGGCGGTTCGGACACGACGTACCGGGCCCAGGTCGGTATCAGCGACCTGTGGACCGAGTCCGGTCTGTCGGGCTGTCCGCACGTCACCGCGAACGGCACGGCGTTGAACAGCTGCAACCTGGCGGGTATCGCCCGAGACCAGCAACCTCGGTAACTGGCAGGGTGACACCATCGCCCAGGCGAACCCGGTCGGCTCCAGCGCCGGAACGAGCTCGCTCAACGGCAACGCCGGCGCGGGCTCGATCTACCAAGGCGCGGTCAATCCCGTCCCGGCCGGTACCTGCTTGACCGCGACGACCGGCCCCAACGTCGACTACGGCCGCTCCTCACGTGGCCCGAAGACGACCAGCGGTGCGGCACCGTGCGGCAACGAGCTCACGGCCGACACCTACTGGGGCTACGCCCAAGACGGCATCGAGGTCGCGGTGTTCAACAGCCGCGGCGCCGAGGCGCAAGCCGCCCCGAGCCCGGCTTTCACCGCGCAGCAGCTCTTCAACATCTGGAACTGCGCGGGCGGAACGGGGACGGGTGGCCGCATGCGTTGGAGCGACGTCATCCCGAGCATCACGCCCGGCGGTGCCGACGACGCCGACATCGTGCCGTGGCAGATGAACACGAGCTCGGGCACGTACGCGACGTTCCAGAGCTACATCGTGAACAACGCCACCGGCGTCCCGACCGGCTGGTCGCCCAACGGCCAGTCGTGTGACCGCAAGCTCGCCAGCGGCAACGTCCCGCTCGAAAACGACATCAAGCAGCTCGTCAACGACCCCGTTGCCCTCGGGACCGGCGCATCCGCCGACAACCCGGTCAACTGGATCTGGTGGGGAAGCTTCGGTGTGTTCTCGGCCTTCCCGTACGACTCGTCGTTCACCCGGAGCGGTACCACGGTTCAGGCCATCGCGGCCCCGGTCAACGGCATCTTGCCGAGTACGAGCCGGATCATCGCCAACACCTACCCGATCGGGCGCACGCTCTACCACGTGACCCGCAAGATGGACGCCGACTGTGCCAAGACCGCGGGGGCGTGCAACTTCGTGGGCAACCCCGGACCGGCGATCGTGTCGACCAGCACGACCGACCTGAACGTCACCGGCGGTAGCAGCGGAATCTCCGGTGCGGTTCGGGAGTACACCCGGTTCATCTGCCGGGGGAGCGCGCTGCAGCAGGGCTTCGATCCCTACACGGGTACGAACCTGTTCTCGGAGATCACGACCGCGATCAACAACGCGGGCTTCACGGTGGTGCCGAGCGCGCTTCGGACTGCGGGATCTCGTTGCCAAGTGCTGTCGTAGCTCCCGCTTCGACGATGTCGGGAGGGGCCGCCCGCGAGGGCGGCCCCTTTCCGGCGTGAGAAAGGAATCTCCTTCGATGTGGAATGCGCAGGGCCGGCGGAGACTGTTCATGATCGCGGTGGCCGGCGCCGCGATCGGTCTCGGGACGGCACCGGCCGGTGCGTCGACGATCCTGCAGCCGTCGTCGTCGCCCGTCGTTGTCCAGGTTGCGCGAGCCGCGGAGCCGCCGGCCGTGACGGTGGTCGCGGGAGGCTTCCCCGTACGGGCGTTGGTGTACGTCGAGCAATGCGATGGTGTTGCTCCGAGCGTGCCGCAGTGGTCGCCGACGGCGCACTGCGATCTCGGTACTTCACCCGCGCCGGCGATCGTCGACGACCGCGGTCTCGCGACGTTCTCGTCGACTGACGCGAATCGCGCGTTCCGCCCGTTCGTCGGCGAGAGCCCGCAGTCGCTCTTCAACTGTCTCGCGCCGGGGCAGGCCGCGCCGAAGAACGGCTTGGCCAGCTACACCGACTGCACGCTGCGGGTCTCGACCAACAATGCGGCCGTCACCGCCGACCAGACATTCCGCGCGCTTGCCTTTGCGCAAGTGCCCGGTTCGGCAACGACACCGACGTCGAGCTCGCGACCGTCCGAGCCGACGGCGGTGACCGGAGCAGCGGCGGCGACCAGACATCGTGAGAAGACCGCGGCGGCCACGAGTCGTTCCAAGACCGCGCCGGTGAAGGAGAACCGAGTCGCGACTTCGCGCGGCGTCGCGGTCGTCGCCTCACCGCCGCGCGCCAAGGTCGGTTTGCTGTCGTGGTCGGATGCTCGGCTCGCGCTCGGCTACACACTCGTGCTCGTCGGGTTGCTGGCCGCGGCGCTGACGATCGCGCTGCGCCGGCGCACGGTGACCGGTACGCAGATCGTGGGTGAACGATGAGCGAACGGGCGGAGAAGAGCCCCAGCACGCTTTGGTGCCGACGCGCCCGGCGTGTCTGAATCTGTACGACGCCGACGTGATGGGCCGACAGGATGGGCCGACAGGATGGGAAGGTTCGTTCCGATGCGTGCGAGAAGCCGACGGGTCGTAGTCGTCGCGGTGATCGGGGCTGTCTGCCTGTTCGCCTTGGCCGGAGTGGCATTCGCGTCGACGATCACGCAGCCCTCGGGCTCGCCGTTCGTCGTGACCGGCGACGCGTCGGGAAACCCGCTTCCCTTCACCGTCGTCGCGACGGGATTCGTGCCGGGCTCGTTGGTTTCCGTCGAACAATGCGACGGCGTGGACCACACGCTGAAGGCGTGGTCTCCGACGAGCGACTGCGACCTGGGCTCGTCGCCGTCACCGGCGATCGTCGACAGCAGCGGCGCGGCGACGTTCCTCGCGTCCGACGCCAACCATGCGTTCCCGGTCTTCAAGGGTGAGAGCCCGCAGTCGTTGTTCAACTGCTTGTCCCCGAACGATCCGGCGATGACCGGGATCAACGGCTTGACCGACTACCGCAACTGCCAGATCCGGGTGTCGACGAACAACACCGCGATCACCGCGGACCAGTCGTTCCTGTCGATCCAGTTGCCGGACAAGGTCGCCGGCACCACGACGACGACGGTTGCGCCGACAACGACGACGACGGTTGCGCCGACGACGACGACGACGGTTGCGCCGACAACGACGACGACGGTTGCGCCGACGACGACGACGACGGTTGCGCCGACGACGACGACGACGGTTGCGCCGACGACGACGACGACGGTTGCGCCGACGACGACGACGACGGTTGCGCCGACGACGACGACGACGGTTGCGCCGACGACGACGACGACGGTTGCGCCGACGACGACGACGACGGTTGCGCCGACGACGACGACGACGGTTGCGCCGACGACGACGACGACGGTTGCGCCGACGACGACGACGGTTGCGCCGACGACGACGACGACGGTTGCGCCGACGACGACGACGGTGGCGCCGACGACGACGACGGTGGCGCCGGTCACGACGACGAGCATCGGCGGATCGACGACCTCGACCTCGACCTCGACCACGATCGGCGATCTCGGATCGACGACGACGACAACGAGCAAGAGCGGATCGACCACGTCCACGACGGTTGGATCCCTCGCGACGTCGACGACTCCGACCACCTCGAACCCGTCGATGATCGTGAGCCCGCAGGCTTCGCTGCCGAGAACGGGTGGGTCGACCGGGCCGGTCGCCTTCGGCGGATTCGTGCTCGTCGCGGCGGGTACTGCGCTCGCGATCACGAGCCGCAGGCGCACGGTCTGAGCCGAGCCCGCGGCCCGGGCTTTACGCAACGACGTAACCGAGGTCTCGTAGGAGTCCGCGCACCCGGTCGGCGATCTCGTCACGGACCCGCGCACGAACTCGATGTCCTTGGCGGCCGGGTCGGCGAGCGGCCAATCCTCGTGGCGAGTGCCGGGAATGTAGGGGCACGTGTCACCGCGGCCCATCGTGATCACGACGTCGGCCACGCGCGGAGCCCAGCGTCGGTCACAGCCGACGATCTCGCACCCACACGAAGGTGCTGTCCGACGCGGGGATCTTGCGCGGCGAAAAGCGGGGCACTGGGTTTGGTGGAGCGTCGACGGCGCTCGCCTCGCCGAGCTGCGCGACACGCTCTCGACGCGTTCGGCGCCGCCGAGTTCACGAATGGGTGAACAACACGCCAACGGATACCGGCCGCGTCGTCGGCAGCCTCGCCCGTTCGCGGCGTCGTCGATCGGGCGTTGAACATTCGTGCGTGCAGGTGGTGAACGAACCTCCAACGCTCGCCGAACACAACGCCCGCGACCTGTCGCCGCGCGTGTTCGCGTGCGTGAATGTTCCCGACGCGCAGTCGCGCGATGAGACCGGGAGGACACCAAGTGCGAAGGCTTTTCCATGCGGCGGCGCTGATCAGCGTCGGCGCTGCAATCGGGTTGGGGGTGGTGGTCGTGAATGCCGGCGCCTCACCCTCGCCGTTGACCAACACCAATTTGAACGCGACCGGGACGGCAATCGGCCAACCACTGCCCATTCGGGTGGCGGGCACGGGCTTCAGTCCGGGTTCGCTCGTGTTCGTGGAGCAGTGCGATGGTGTCGATCCCACGTCGACCGGCTGGTCGCCGACCACGAACTGCGACCTCGGGACTTCGCCGTCGCCGGCGATCGCGGACGCAACCGGAAAGGTCGTGTTCGACGCCAACGACCCGAACCACGCGTTCACTCCGTTCAAGGGTGTGAGCCCGCAGGGGTTGTTCAACTGCCTCTCGGCGAACGAGGCTTCCCTCGCGCCGAGCAACGGCCTTCCCGACTTCCGCAACTGCCAGGTTCGGGTTTCCAGCAACAACGTGGCAATTACCGCGGATCGGCAATTCTTCGACCTCACCTTGCCGGACGCGCCGTGGGAGGCGCTCGCGCACAACGCGGGATCGTGTGCCGGTCAACAGATGCTCGGCACCTGGAAGCCGAATGAGTCGAACGTGGCCGCACCGGAAGCGCTCTCGACTGGGCTCCTGAAGAACCTGTCGACAAAGCTTCCGATCGCCGGTACGTGCAACTTCGGTGGAGTGGCAACGACGCTCACTCCGCATTCGTTCTCGTTCAAGGTTGCCGGCAGCACCAAGTGCACCGCGACCGCCGCCGACGCTCCGACGGTTGGCAAGCTCAGTGTCACGATGAACGAGACCGATCCGGTGACGACCAAGCCCTACGTGCTTCAGGCCTACGTCCGCCGTACCCCGGCCGTCGACCCGAATGCTCCCGACATCGCGCTCTACCAGGGCACGATCACGAACGGCGAGGAAGCCGGGATGACAATCGTGGGCACCCTCTACGAGGACCCGGTCGTCAAGGCGCCCAAGGGTGTCGTCACGACCACCGGCTACGTCGACTCGCACACCGACTTGACACACTGCCAGGCCGGTTCCGCGACCATCTCGACGGTGCAGATCGGTTCCGGTACGTCGATGTTCGGTGGCAACGCCAGCGGGTTGCACTTCGGCTACTAGGTCACGAATGTGATGACGAACGGGCCGCTCGCCTCACGGTGGGCGGCCCTTCGTCGCCGCGATGCCGCCGGCACTTTCCGGTGATCGTGAACGTCGTCCGAAGCTCCCGCGAACAACGACGGAGAACATGGACCGTTCACCGTGTTCGCGCGTGAATGGACGTTGTCGCTTCTCCCCAACCGAGCGCGCGAACGGAGCTCCACTCATGCATCTCTCCCGTCGAGGAACGTCCCGTCGAGGCATCGTCGCCATGGTTGCGGTCGTCGTCACGCTCGCGAGCGCGAGCGCGGCGTTCGCGGGCACGATCACCACCCCGACCGGGAACCCGTTCGTGGTCCCGGGCGACGCACTGGGCAACCCGGTGGCGTTCACCGTCGTGGCGTCGGGCTACACGCCGGGAAGCCTGGTGAGCGTGGAGCAGTGCGACGGCGTGTTGGCGTCCGCGCCGCATTGGAGCCCGACCGTCGACTGCGATCTCGGTTCATCTCCGTCGCCGGCGATCGTGGACGCGACGGGAAAGGCCACCTTCTCGGCGACCGATGCGAACCACGCGTTCACGCCGTTCAAGGGTGAGAGCCCGCAATCATTGTTCAACTGCCTCTCGCCCAACGGTCCCGCGCTCAACCCGAGCAACGGTCTGGTGGACTTCCGCAACTGCCAGGTTCGGGTTTCCACCAACAACACGGCGATCACGGCCGACCAGGCGTTCTTCAACATCCAACTGCCGGAGGCGGTCAGCGGTACGACGTCGTCGTCGACGACCAGCTCGTCGAGCTCGTCGAGCTCCTCGACGTCCTCGACGTCGACCTCGTCGTCGACCTCCACCTCGACGTCGACCGCCTCGACGACCACGACGACGATTCCGGGCGGCGGTGGGTCGTCGGCTGGATTGTGTTCGGGGGCGCAGCTGCTGGCGAAGGTGGTTGGTGCGGATACGACGCACTTGGGGTTGACGGATCAGACGCAGCAGGTCACGGAGTCGATGTCGCTACTGACGGACCTGGCGACGAAGGCGAAGATCGGTGGCACGTGTACGGGTCTGGTGGAGCCGACCGGCAATCCCGGTGGTAGTGCACCGGCGACGGTCACGCCGAAGTCGGTGTCGTTGAAGCTGACCGGCCACGCGTCGTGCGCGTCGTCGGCCTCGGCCCGGGCGGCCGACGCGAGTGCCTCGTCCGCGTTCGCGCTGAGTGGCAAGTTGTCGATCACGATGAACGAGACCGACGCGCTCGGAAAGCCCTTCCAGTTGCAGGCGTACGTCGTGGTCAAGGGGTACGACCCCGCGTCGACGGATGTGCTCGAGATCACCGGAGTCGTGATCAAGGGCTTGAGCCTCGGTGCAACGGTGACGGGCAAGCTGTACGCGGATGCCGTGACGCAGGTGAAGCCGGCGCCGCACACCGGTAACGGCTATGCGTTCGATGCGACGAACGCGGCCGCGTGCACCGACGCCGCCGCGGGCAATGCTTCGATCGTCACCGCGCAGGTGGGCACGGGGACGTCGTTGCACGGCACCACCGGCGTCAACGGACTCTCATTCGGCTACGGCGCGCCGTCGTAGCGCCACCAGCACGGCGACCGTGGGCGCCCCTCGTGCTAGAGCTTGGCCAGCGCGGCTTCGTACGCGGCCTTCTCGCGGGGCGTGCCGAGGTTCGGTGACTCGAACACGTCGACGATCACACCCTGCTTGTCGATGACGAACGTGGCGCGATTCGCGCAGCCGAGCTGCTCGTTGAAGACGCCGTAGTCGCGTGCCACCGCGCCGTGCGGCCAGAAGTCGCTGAGCACCGGGAACGTGAACCCCTGCTGTTGCGCCCACTGCTTTTGCGAGTGCCGCGAGTCGCACGAGATCGCGAGTACCTGCGCGCTGGCGCTCTCGTACTCGGACAGGTCGTCACGCAGCGAACACAGCTCGCCCTGGCACACGCCGGTGAAGGTGAACGGGTAGAACACGATTACCACGTTCTGATTGCCACGGAACGACGACAGCGCCACGTCGTTGCCGTCTTGGTCCTTCAGGGTGAACTCGGGTGCAACGGTTCCGGTCGCGAGGGTCATCGGCGCGGGTCCTTTCGTCGGGAGGGCGCAGTCTACGAATCGTCACCGGCGCGCCACCCAGCGGACGGTCGGCGGACGATTGCACGAAACGCGCGTTCGTTACGGTCGCCGAGCGAGACGTTCCCGGCTCGGACGACGAATCCAGGGGCCGCAGTTCGGGCCGGGAACCTCCGCAAGAACCGTGAACTAGTCGGGCGGTGGCGGGAGGTACTCGGCCGCCGTCACTTCGCCGGTCGCATCCGTCGCGAGCGCCCAGGTCGATCCCTTGGGCCACTGTGGTGTGGTTCCGATGTCGACGCCCTGATCGGCGTAGTGCTCCAACAGCATCGGGATGACGTCGCCGTGCGTGCAAAAGACTGCGCCGTGCGCGGTGTGCTTGCGCACCAGCGCGAGCGCCTCGTCGAGCGTCGCGCCTTCGGCGAGGGCATCCACGGGTTCGATCGCCACTCCGCGCGCACCGGAGAGGGGGACCACCGTCTCCAGGCACCGCACGTACGGGCTCGAAAGCAGACGATCGAACTGCGCGCCGTCCAGCACCTCGAGCAAACCGCGCGCCTGGAGGTGACCGCGTCCCGAGAGCGGTCGGAGGCGGTCGTCGCCCTCCCATACGTTGCGTTCTCCCGCCTTGGCGTGGCGAACGAGATAGATGGTCACTCGGTTCCTCCGCGAGCTGCGCTGTCGACCGCCTCGACGAGGTGCCGGTCGTGTTCGTACGTCAGCAGTGTCGCGGCTTCGGGCACCGTAATCCAACGCGTCTCGTCGACTTCTTCGTTCGGAGCCCACTCCGTGGCGCCGACCGCCGTCATCTGCCAGTAATGCACGACCTTGTGCCGGCCGTGACGGTCGACGTATTCGGCGGCCTCGAGCACGGAGCCCAGCTCCACTTGCAAGCCGGTCTCCTCCTCGAGCTCGCGCCGCGCCGCGTCCTCGAGCGATTCTCCCGGTTCCAGCTTGCCTTTCGGGAGGCTCCAATCGTCGTAGCGGGGTCGGTGCACGACGAGAACCTCGAGCGTGCCGTCGGGCCGGTGGCGGGCCACGACGCCGCCGGCAGCCCGGACCGTGTCGTCGGTGCCGCTCACAGCCAGCCCCGCACGCGCTCGGTGTCGGCGCGAGCCCAGACGGCCGGGAACTCGGCGCGGGACGCGGCTGCGGCCTGGCGTTCGACCTGGGCGAGCATCCCGACCGCGTACGCCTCGGCGGGCGAGCACTCGTGCGCCGTCTTGGCGAGCCACTCGATGGCGACGACGGCATCGTGGTGCTCGCCGAGCACGTCTTGCACCCTCGCGGTGGCCCGGGCGAGGCGGCGGGCGCGCTTGGCGAACGCCGGTCCACACGCTTCGGCCGCGTAGCGGCACTGTTTGGCACGAACGCGCACCGCGTGCAACGCGGCGTCCGTAGGCTCGTCGCCGAGTGCGCGGACGACGCGACGCAGCTTCTTCCAGCGCCGGTGGACGACGTCGATCAGCGCGTCCGCGGCCCGGTGCGCGGCCGCGCGGGGTGAACGCGGGGTCGGCCGCGGCCGCGGCGAGCTTCGCCCGTACCCGGTCGAAGCGTGGCTCGCTCAGGGTCGCGAGCAGATCGGTTCTCGCCGCGGCCCGGTCCGCTTCGAGGCGACGGATCACGCGCCGCGCCGCGTCGGCCTCGGCCGGCGGGAGCCCCGCCGCGTGCGCGCGCAGCCGGTCGCGCCGCACTTCGATGTCGCGCACCGCTCCGAGCTCGGATCCGAGCCAGCGCAGATCGGAGCGCAGCTCGGCTGCCCAGTTGGCATCGACGAACTGCTCGAACGTGGCGAGATCCGAGCGCAGGCGCCGCGCCGCGACGCGCGCCTGGTGCACCGACTCGGGATCGTCGCCGCGGCACAGATCGGATTCGTTCTCGACCAGGCGCTCGTACGAGTCGGCGACCGCGGCGGCCACGATCTCGGCCACGGTGATCTCGCGTCTGCTCATGACATCAGCCATCCGCGACGTCAGGCGCGCTCATAGTGTCAGGCGTCGGGCGCGCGCACTTTGGAGCGCGCCACCGCGAGTTCTTGGAACCGCACTTGCGACTCGATGCCCGAAGTCGACTCGACCTTGCGCCAGGTGGCGTCGCGCTCGAGGGTCCAGGCCAAGACGTCGTCGGCGAAGTTGATCGCGAGGATCTCGTCGAGCCGGGACCGCAGCCGTGGCTCGGTGACGCGCAGCATCGCCTCGACCCGCCGGTCGAGGTTGCGGGGCATGAGATCGGCCGAGCCAATCACGTACTCCGTGTCGGCCTCGCCCGCCTTGCCGAAGCGGATGATGCGTGAGTGCTCGAGGTAGCGGCCGACCAGCGACCGCACGGTGATGTTCTCCGACAACCCGGGTACTCCGGCGCGCAGGCAACAGATGCTGCGCACGACGAGGTCGACCCGGGCGCCGGCGCCCGAGGCCGCGTAGAGCTCGTCGATCATCTCCGAATCGGCGAGCGCGTTGATCTTCATCGTGATCTCGCCGTCGGGGCGGGCCTGGCCGCGAATGAGGTCGCGCAGCTCGTCGCGCAGGTGCATCGGCGCGACGAGGAGCCGCCGGTACTCGCCGGGCCGGCTGTACCCGGTGAGGTGGTTGAACAACTCCGACAGGTCCGATCCGAGATCGGGATCGCTCGACAGCACGCCGAGGTCTTCGTAGGTCGTCGCGGTCTTCGGGTTGTAGTTGCCGGTGCCGAAGTGGCAGTAGCGCCGGATGCCGTCGGCCTCTTGGCGCACCACGAGCAAGACCTTGGCGTGGGTCTTCAATCCGACGAGGCCGTACACGACGTGCGCGCCGGCTTGCTCGAGCATGCGGGCCCGTTCGATGTTCGCCTGTTCGTCGAAGCGCGCTTTCAGCTCGACCAGCGCCACGACCTGCTTGCCCGCCTCGGCCGCCTTGACGAGAGAGGCGACGATTCCGGCCTCGTCGCCACCGGTTCGGTACAGCGCCTGCTTGATGGCGAGCACCGCGGGGTCGCTCGCGGCCTGCTCGACGAACGCCTCGACCGAGTTGGCGAACGAGTCGTAGGGGTGGTGCAGCAGCACGTCGCCGTTGCGCATCGCCCAGAACACGTCGCTGTCCTTGCCGCCCGCGAGCGGCGGCGGATTCTGCGGTGTGTAACTCGGGTATTTCAGCTCGGGGCGGCGCAGTCCGTAGAGATCCCACAGGCCGGTCAGATCGAGCGGTGCGTCGACCTGGTAGACGTCGTTCGCGCCCAGCTCGAGCTCGCGGCACAACAACGCGAGCACTTCGGGTGTGATGTTCGTGTCGACCTCGAGCCTCACCGCGAGCCCGAACTTCGTGCGCTGACGCAGCGAGATCTCCATCGCGGCGAGAAGGTCTTCGGAGTCGTCGCTCAACTCGATGTCGGCGTCGCGCGTGACCCGGAACGGGTACTGCGCGAGCACCTCCATTCCCGGGAACAGCGCGTCGAGGTGTGCGGCGATCACTTGCTCGAGCGGCACGTAACGCGCGCTGTTCGGCACGCTCACGAAGCGGGGGAGCAGCGGCGGGACCTTCACCCGAGCGAACCGCTCCTCGCCGCTCGCCTGATCGCGTACGACCACCGCGAGGTTGAGAGAGAGGTTCGAGATGTACGGGAACGGGTGGGCGGGGTCGACGGCCAACGGTGTGAGCACGGGGAAGATGCGGTCGTCGAACACCCGGGTGAGCGCGGCCTGGGCGTCGTCGTCGAGTTCGTTCCAGGGTGTGAAGGCGACCCCGACGTCTTTGAGCGCCGGCGCGATCTCCTTGGTGAACGCGGCGGCCTGGCGGGTCACGAGATCTTCGACCCGGGCGCGGATGGCCCGGAGCTGTTCGACCTGGTCGAGCCCGTCGGGTGAGTCCGAACGAACGCCGACCGCGACCTGTTCTTTCAAGCCGGCGACGCGCACCTGGAAGAACTCGTCGACATTGCCGCCGAAGATCGCGAGGAACTTCGCCGCGCTCGAGCAGCGGCACCGACGGGTCCTCCGCGAGCGCGAGCACCCGGGCCTGGAACTCGAGCATCGACAGTTCCCGATTGAGGTAGCGGGAAGCTTCCGATGCCGAACTCATGGGCCAATCGTACGGGCTCGTGGTCTCGCCCGCTTCCCCGCGACCGGCGTCCTACGATGCTGGGCACGGACACGCCCACCCGCCTCGAGTCGACGACGATCACGCCGTTTGCCCGGCTCGCCCTGGCCCACGCGGTCGGGATGGCGGGTGACGTCTTCGTGACCGTCTCGCTCGCGGGTTCCCTGTTCTTCGACGTCGGCGTCGGCGCGGCCCGGCCCAAGGTGCTCTTGTACCTGCTCTTGACGATGGCGCCGTTCGCGGTCGTGGCGCCGGTGCTCGGACCGGTTCTCGACCGCACGCGCGGTGGCCGGCGCCTGATGGTGGCGGCCGCCATGGCCGGGCGCGCGGTCCTGTGCATGTTGATGGCGAACGAGATCAACAGCCCGTTCCTGTATCCGCTCGCGTTCGGCGCGCTCGTGCTCTCGAAGGGCCAGTCGATCGCCAAGAGCTCGCTGGTGCCCGCCGTCGTCGACTCCCACGACGAGCTCGTGCTCGCGAACTCGCGTCTGACCATCATCGCGGTGCTCGGCGCCACCGTGGCTGCGCCGCTCGCCGCGCTCGTCTTGAAGACGGCGGGCGGGCCGTGGGTGCTGCGCATGGGTTCGCTGGTGTTCCTGCTCGGCACCGTGTGCGCGTTCGGCATTCCGCGGGCGAAGCACACCGGGCCGGCGGAGACCGTCGACGAGCGTGAGGCGCTGCACGCCCGCAGCATCGTTACCGCGGGAACCGCGATGGGATTGCTGCGAGCGGTCGTTGGCTTCTTCACGTTCTTCGCGGCGTTCGCGTTGAAGCGATCGCACGAGCCGGCATGGGTCTTCGGTCTGGTGCTCGCCGCGAGCGCGGTCGGCAACGGGCTCGGAACCGTCATCTCCCCCTTCGTCCGCAAGAAGGTGAGAGAGGAGTGGATGCTCGCGGGCGCATTGTTGATCCCCGCGTTGCCGCTGGTGTTCGCGGCGCGCGACTACGGGCGGTTGCCGCTCGTGTTCGCGGCCGCGACGGTCGCGGCGGCAACGGCATGCGGGCGGGTGGCGTTCGACAGCCTCTTGCAGCACGACGGCGCGGAGTCGGTGCGGGGCCGAGCCTTCGCCCGTTTCGAGACGCGGTTCCAGCTCGTGTGGGTCGCGGGTGGCGTGGGTGCGGTCATCTTCCCCGGCGGCGGCCGCGGCGGCATCTTCGTCGTCGCGGTGGTGCTGCTCTTCGCCGGCCTCTCCTACGTCGGGGCATTCCGACGGACCCCGCCCCGAAATACGCAGCCCTCGCTGCCTCCGCCGGGCTAGAACGAGCGGATGCCTTTCGAGATCCGCGCGGTGGAGTCCGACGAGCTCGACGATCTGCTCGTGGCCGACCAGCGCGGTTTCGGCGGCGTTCCACTGCGACCGGGCGCGTCGCGCACCTGGGCGGCGGCCGAGCTCGATCGCACGCGCATCGCGTTCGAGTCGGGTCACATCGTCGGCGCATCACGCACGTATTCGTTCGAGCTCACGATGCCCGGCGGCGCCTACCTGCCCGCGGCCGCGGTGTCGTGGGTGTCGGTGCAGCCGACTCATCGTCGGCGGGGCGTGCTCACCCGGCTCATGGCCGCGATGCACGCCGACGCGCGCGACCGCGACGAACCCGCGGCGATCCTCACCGCGTCGGAGAGCTCGATCTACAGCCGGTTCGGCTACGGAGTCGCGGCGTGGCGGCTCGGCGTCACCGCGGAGCGGGCTCGTATCGCCTTCACGCGTCCCGACGACGACGACGGCACGATGCATCTCCTCTCGCGCGAGCAGGCGGAGGTGGCGTTGCCTCCTATCTACGACCGGGTGCGCGCGACCCGGGCCGGAATGACGTCGCGCCCCGACTTCTGGTGGCCGCAGGTCTTCTGGGAGAACATGGCCGGCCGGGCCCGGGCGCAGTTCGTCGCGGTGCACCGCGACGCGCGGCGGTCACGAAGACGGATACGTCGTGTACGGCATCAGTGGCGACATGCCCGCCGGGATCGCCGATCGCAGGCTCTCGGTCATCGACATGCAGGCCGAGTCGCCCGCAACCTGGATCCGCCTGTGGCGCTACCTGTTCGGCGTCGACCTCATCGGCACGGTCTCGGCGATGAACCTTCCCGTCGACGATCCCCTGCGGCACGTGGTCGTCGACGGGAGGTGTGTCCGCGTCGACTTCGTCAACGACCACCTCTGGCTCGCGCCCCTCGATCCCGTCGCCGTGCTCGGCGCGCGTACGTATACGGTTCCGGGCCGGGTCGTCGTCGCGGTGCGTGCGCCCGACGCAGCGGTGACGACGGTCGCGGTCGAGGCCACCGCCGACGGTGCGAGTTGTGTCGCCACCACCGACGCACCGGATCTGTCGTGCGAATCGGCGGTGCTCGGCATGTGCGCGCTGGGCGGCAATCGCTGGAGCGAGTTGGCTGCTGCCGGCCGCGTCGACGTCCACCGCGCCGAGGCACTCCCGCTCGCCGACGCGATGTTCCTCGCCACACCGGCCCCGGCACTCCTTTCGTACTTCTAGCGCCGCGGTCCGGCCGAACGCGAGGGCAGCGCGTGCCGCTCCCCGCGGGGATCGCTAGCTCCAGCCGGAGCCCGCGCCCGCGACCATCCCGAACGGGCCGCTCGGCCAGCGGAAGCAATCCATCATCAGCTGGTCGACCTCGGCGCGGGTCGCGATGCCTTCGTCAACGACGCGTTGCGCTTCACGCACCATCGCGAAGTACACGCGGTTCGCGACGAACCCCCACTGCATCGCGTTGTCCTTGACCACGATCGGATGCTTGCCGCAACGGGTTGCCGCGGCGGTGACGGTTGCGACGGTCGCCTCGCTCGTTTCGGGTGTGACGACGATCTCCGCGAGCTTCATCACCGGCGCCGGCGACGCCCAGTGCCAACCGATGACGCGATCGGGCCGGTCCGTCGACGCCGCGAGCGCGGCGATCGGCAAGCCCGACGTGTTCGACGCGAGGATCGTGGCGGCGGGCGCGACACGATCGAGGTCGCGGAACACGCGTATCTTCAGGTCGAGCCGCTCGGGCACGGCCTCGATCACGAGGTCGGTCGCGGCTGCGGCCTCGAACTCCGGCGAGAACGTGATCCGCGCCGAGCGCGGCGTCGGCTTCTCGCGCGGGTCACCTTTCCGCGCGCGACCGCACCGTCGAGACCGAAGCGACCGGTCGTCGCGTGGGTGAGGGCCTCGTCGAGCGCGGCCGGCGCGATGTCGTAACACACGACGTCGTCGCCTGCGAGTGCACACACCTCCGCGATGCCTCCGCCCATGACGCCCGCGCCGAGCACGCCGATCTTCACGAGGATCCCGTGCTCACGATTGCGGAAGATCGATCCGGGCGAGCCAGAGGCCGGGGGCTTCGAGCTCGGCCACGGTGGGGACCATCGACTCACTCGACCACAGGCGGTTCAGTTGTTCGAAGCTGCCACCAGTGCGTTCCATCACGCCCCGACAGAACGCGACGCCGGTCTCGTAGTGACCCCGATCGAGCTCGAGCCCGAGGAGGCGATCGACGAAGCCCGTCGCGTCGCCGCGGTCGAGGCGGTGGCGCCGGAGTGCTTCGTCGATGCGTCCGTGCGCGGTCACCATCCGTTCGCCGAGTGATTCGACGACGACATCGGTGTAGCCCTCGAGAACCGACACGAAGCGCTGCAGCTCGGCGAGGAGCGGCGCTTGGCCTTCGGTACGCATCGCGTCGAGCAGCATGTCGGGATTGCCGAGATTGCCGATCGCTTCCATCGACGACAGGTCGGCCGGATCGAACCCGCCGAGCTGGCTTTCGACGGCTTCGGCCTGCACCTCGTACGCGCCGACGTACGCGGACGCGCACCGCAGCAGCCGTTCGCGCACCCACGGCACCGAGCGCTGCGCGCCGTGCACGACCTCTCGCAAAGCGAGCGCGTAGCGCAACTCGTCGAGCGGCAGGGCCCACTCCGCGGAGAACGCGTCGAGGTTACGCGAGATGAACAAGAGGCTGGGCGGGCCGTCGAGAGGGAGCGGGAGATCGAACTGGCCCAAGGCCCGATGCGAGAGCATGCCGATCATCGAGCCGGCCCAGCCGCCGAGGAGCACCGGCATCATCATCGAGAACAACATGTCGGGCGAGAACGCCGCCGCCATCGCGGGAGTGGCGCCGTCGTCGGCCGGCGGGTTCGTCGCGGCGCGGGCGAGCGCGGAAGCAAGCGCGCGGAAGACGGGTTCGAGCCCGGTGAGCGTCACGACCGCCCACGTGGCTCGGTCGACGTTGCGCGCCGGAACCGACAGCGCACCGGAAATGCCGGTGGCCTCGCTGACCATCAGTTGCACCGCTCGGACGACGTCGTCGAACGCGCGCTCGGCATCGGGATCGACAGGCGATTCGTCCACCGGCCGACCGGTCTCGGGGTCGACGTTCGCGATCGACTCGGCCGTCTCCACGCGCGAATTCCATGTTCACCGGGCCGGGTGACTGGAGCATCCGCATGATCTTGTTGAAGTCGATCTGGCTGAAGTCGATCTTGCTGAAATCGCCGAACGGGTTGGGGAAATCGTCACCCATTTGGGGAACGTCGCTCACTACGCCAGTCTATGGACCATGACCGATGAAATCGTCGTCGCGGTGACCGGCGTCTCCGGCTTCCTCGGACAGCGGCTCCTGCCGTTGCTCGACGCCGAGCCGCACGTCGACCGGATCGTCGGTCTCGACATCCGTGACCCGGCGCGCCGGGCCCGCAAGCTCGACTTCCACCGGGTCGACGTGCTGGGGTCCGACCTCGCGCCCTACCTCCGCGACGTGACGGCGATCGTCCACCTCGCCGCCGCGATCGGGCCGATGCCCGACGACGCGCTGTTCACTCGTGTCAACGTCGGGGGGACCCGCCGCGTGCTGGATGCGGCTACCGCGGCCGGCGTGAAGAAGATCGTGCGGCCATCGAGCACCGCGGTCTACGGCGCCTGGGCGAACAATCCGGTACCGATCACCGAAGACGCGCCGCTCCGACCGAGTCCGGCGTACCTTCCCGCGATCGTCGATGGTGAGTGCGAGCGCCTCCTCGCGCAGTGGGCGAGCGCAGCGCCCGGCCGCGTCGCGACCCGGTTGCGCATCGCACCGATCGTCGGCGCGGGCGCGAACTCGTTGCTCACCGCGGTTGCGACCGGGCGCGCCCCGGTTCGGGTGCGCGGCGCGACCCCGCCGGTGCAGGTCGTGCACGTCGACGATGCTGCGGCCGCGCTCGAGCTGGCCACTGCGGTCGATCTCGACGGTGCCTACAACGTCGCCGCCGACGGCTGGCTCGCGTACGAAGAGGCAGGCGCGCTCCTCCCCGGCCGGTACATACCCGCGCTCTCGCCCGGCCTCGCGACCCGCGTGCTCACCGTGGGTTGGTCTACCGGTTTCGGCGACGCGCCCCCGGCGCTCGTGCCCTACCTGATGTACCCGTTCGTCGTCGCCAACGACCGGCTCGAGCGCGCGGGCTGGAAGCCCGTCCACTCCAACGAAGAGGCACTCCTCGTCGCGACTGCTTCACCCGACGGGTCCGCGCGGGCGATGCTGGCCGGCGCGGGCGCGGTTGGGGCCGGTGCCGCGCTCGGCACGTGGTGGTTGACACGGCGCCGCCGTCGTCGCTGACGCGGACGCGCGCGCCGACGCCGACGCCGACGCCGCGGCACCTACGCCGCGGGCGTCGCGTGCTTGGCGTACCAGGTGTCCCACTCGGACGTGAAGTATTCGAGCCGCACCTTCTTGTATTCCTTCACCGACCAGAGCAGGTAGTACTCGTCGACTCCGGTCTCGGTGCGGATCGCGTCGATCGTCGCTTCGCAGTCGCGCGCCGTGCGACCGTGGACCATCGTGAACACGCTGTAGGGCCAGTCGTCGTACGTCGGCCGGCGATAGCAGTGCGACACTGCCGCGAAGCCGGCCATCCGCGGGCCGATCTCGTCGAGCCGGTCCTCGGGAACCGCCCACACACCCATCGCGTTCGCTTTGAATCCCGCGTTGCGGTGGTTCATCACAGCCGCGAAGCGGCGCATCAGCTTGCGGTCCTTGAGGGATCGCAACACCTCGAGCACGTCGGTCTCGGTCGCGCCCATCCCGATCTGTTCGGCGTACACGGCGAACGGGCGCTCGACGTTGGCGAGATCGTGTTGCACGACGCGGATCGTCGCGAGCTCGAGATCGGAGAGCTCGGGCGCGGGCATCTCCGCCTTGCGCTCCGGGCGCTCGTGCTCGAGCACCTCGGTCTTCGCGTTCGCCGCGGTCTGACCCGTCATGTCGAGCTTCACGCCGATCTTGTAGAGCTTGATGGTCGGCAGCGTCCGGGTGACGTGCGCACGCGACTCTCGGTGCAGGACCTCGATGTGCTCGTCGAGGGAGTCGCCGGGCGGTACTGCGACCGTGTACCAGAGGTTGTAGTCGTGGTTGCGCTTGTAGTTGTGGCTCACGCCCGGGTGCTCGTTGATGGCCGCCGCGGCCTCGTCGATGTGGTCGGGGTCGACCTTCGCCGCGACCAGCGCGGAGGAGTAGCCGAGCGCGCGAGTGTCGAAGATCGCCGAGAGCTGGCGCAGCACCCCGTCGTGTTTCACCTTGGCGACACGGGCCCGTACGGTTGGTTCGTCGACGCCGAGGCGCTCGGCGAGCACTGCGAACGGGCGCGGCTCCAGCGGGAAGTCCCACTGGACGGCGTTCAGCAGTTCACGGTCGAGGTCGTCCAACTCGTTCGCTTGCGTCACCAGAACCGGCTCCCTCGATATTCACAACGGCATTCGTATCGACGCCCCATGCTCGCGCGTCGGCTCCGGAGCCGGGGACTCAGCCGGTCGTGGCACCCAGGCGGACCCGTACCGCGAGCGCCTGTTGGCCTCGGCGCAGCTCCATCACCACGGTACGGCCCGGATCGAGACCCTGCACGAGGGCGGTGACGTCGCCGATCGATGCAACGGCTCGACCGTTGATCGCCTCGACGAGATCGTTCACGTGGACACCCGCGAGCGCGGCCGGAGCGTCGCGTGGCATCCCGGCGATCATCGGGCCGAGGGGAGTGTCGACCCCGGCGACCCCCAACGTCCCGTGCCGGGCGACTCCGGTGGCGTCGAGTTGCAGCGCGATGTCGACCGCGACGTTGATCGACAACGCGTACGTCGTCGCGCTCCCGTTGACGTGTCCGAGCACGATGCCGGCGACCGATCCCGCCCGGTCGACGAGGGCGCCCCCCACCACGGAGGTGTTGCTCACGGCATCGGTCTCGACCAGACCGCCCGTGGTGGGCCCGGTGTCGCTCACGACCATCGCGTCGTTCGACGAGGTCATCCCCCTGCTCATCCACGGCGACTGCGCGCCGGGCGCGGCCGCGCCGAGGAGCCATACCGAGGATCCGGTGGGCGGCGGAGCATCGGCAAGTTGCGCGGCGGGCAGATCGGAGTCGTCTTGCATGTCCAAGAGCACGAGATTGGTGACGCGATCGCGCCCGGCGACGCGCGCCGTATGTTCGTGGCCGTCCGCCGTCTCCACTTGCACGGTGCTCGCGCTGCCAACGACGCGGGTACTCGTCAGCACCTGGGTGCCGTGGCGCACGCACACCCCCGAGCCCCGGCGTGAACCCGTGTCGTCACGGGCGAGTACCGCGACGACCGACGGTCCGACCCGAGTCATCGTGTCGGCGATCGTCGGCGTGCGGATCGTGGTCGCGTCTCCGACCGGCGGAATCGGGCCCCGCTCCGTCGATCGATCGAACGATCCGGTGATCGCCAAGACGCCCACCGTGAGCAGGGCGCCCGCGGCGCCCGCGAGGAGGGGCGCGATCCACGCGCCGGAGCGGTGTCTCCCCGCCCGGCCGGACCCGTTGGGGGCCGGACCGCGGGGGTGCGAGGAGACGAAGCCGGCGCTCAGGCTCGAGAGCTCGGTGGGGTGCAGCCACACCCGGTCGAGCGGATCGGGGAGCGCGCTGCGGGCGCCCGCAGGCACGTCGTCGGGCTCGTCGCCGTGATCGTCGTCCGGGCCCTCGGGGTGCTCGTCGAGGGGCTCTTCGTCGTGGCGGTTGCCTGGCCCCATCGCCGAGCGAGTGTACCGACACGTGTCGCGAACGCGGCCGCGGCAGGCGTGCGACCAGGGTCGTTCCGTAGACTGCCCGCCGTGCTCCGGCCTCCCCCCGACGCGCGCGATTGGTTCGCGCTCACCGACGAGCCCCTCCCGACCGCCGTGGCGGTCGAGTGGGCCACCGTCGCGTCCGCCGGCGCCGTCGTGACGTTCGGTGGGGTCGTCCGCGATCACGCCGAGGGACGGACCGGCGTCGAGGCGATGACGTACGAGGCCTACGAGGGCCCGGCGGTCCGGGCCCTGGGCGACATCGCGGCCGAGATCCGGCGGCGTTGGCCCGAGGTGGCCCGGGTGGTCCTGTTGCACCGGGTCGGGGAACTGCGCTTGTCGGAGGCGTCCGTCGTCGTGGTCGTGTCGGCGCCGCATCGCCGCGCCACGTTCGCGGCGGCCGAATTCGCGATCGACACGCTCAAGGAGTCGGCGCCGATCTGGAAGCAGGAGCACTGGGCCGGCGGCTCCGACTGGGCGGTCGACCAGCACGAGATCCGTTCGGCCGTCGGTCGCTCGGCATCTCCATCGGCAGCGTCGTCTCCATCGGCAGCGTCGTCGTTTTCGACCTCGTCATCGACATCGGAGCGTTGAGTGGCGTTCCTCCTGATCGCAGTCCTGGGCAGCATCGTCGGCATCTCCGTCGTGTTGTTGCGCAACCGGCGCCCGAACTCAATGGAACACAGCATCGACGAGTTCGAGCGCAACCTGCGCGCGCTCGCGCCCGAAGCGCCGACGCGCCGCCCGCGCCGGTCGGAGTGAGAGGCGTACTGAGCTGCCGCGCGACCTCGCGATCGACCTCGGCACCGCGAACACACTCGTCTACCGCGCGGGAACGGGATCATCCTCAACGAGCCGACCGTCATCGCGCTGAACAGCCGTACGCAAGACGTGCTCGCGATGGGGCACGAGGCGTGGCAGATGATCGGCCGGACCCCCGGATACATCGTGGCGGTCCGACCGCTGCGCGGCGGCGCGATCACCGACTTCGACATCACACAACGGATGATCCGCCTGTTGTTCCAACACGCGGGGGTCAACCGGATGTCACGGGCGCGCGTGTTGATCTGCGTGCCGTCGGCGATCACCCACGTCGAAAAGCGCGCCGTCTTGGAAGCCGCCCGTCGCGCCGGTTCCGCGCAGACGCACCTCCTCGAACAACCGATGGCGGCCGCGATCGGGGCCGGGCTACCGATCCACGAACCCATGGGCAACATGGTCATCGACATCGGCGGCGGTACGACCGAGATCGCGGTCATCTCCCTCGGCGGGATCGTCGCCCTGGAGGCCCTGCGCGTCGGTTCCTTCGACATGGACGCCGCGATCCAGGCGTACGTGCGGCGTGAGTACGGCATCGCCATCGGTGAGCGCACGGCCGAGGAGATCAAGCTCGCGATCGGGTCGGCGTACGCCGTCGACGACGAATTCAAAGCCGAGGTCCGCGGCCGCGACCTGATGTCGGGGCTCCCCAAGACGATCATGCTCGTGCCCGAGGAAGTGCGCAGCGCGATCGAGGAGCAGCTCCGCGCGATTTGCGACGCGGTGATCGCATGCCTCGCGCGCACGCCGCCCGAGCTCGCGCAGGATCTCATCTTGAACGGCGTGCACCTCGTCGGCGGTGGCGGGATGTTGCGGGGGCTCGACAAGCGCATCAGCGAGGAGACCGATCTCCCGGTGCATCTCGTCGATGCACCGCTCGAGTGCGTGGTGCTCGGCGCGGGCCGCTGCCTCGAGAGCTTCGACAGCCTGCGAGACCTGTTCATGGAGTAGCCGGGCTCGGCGACGCGCCCTGTGCCCGCCACGTTCAACCCGTGATGCTCAGGAGGTCTTCCGCGGCCTGACGCACCTGCCAGTCGGGGTCGGTCGACGCGATCTGCAGCTGGGCCTCGACCTCGCCGCCGGCGAAGGCCGCGAGCGCGAGCACGGCGCGCCGCCGGATCGCCGGCTTGTCGCGACACGCCGCGAGTACGGCCGGCAAGGTCGCGGGATCCCCGAGCGCGCCGAGCGCGGCGACCGCCGACTCGCGCACGAGGGGATCGGCGTGCTGGGTCGCGGCCTGCACGAGCGCGGCGACCGCACGGCACGTGACGCGCGGATGCTCACCGATCGCGTACGCAGCCGCCTCCGCGACCCACGCGTCGTCGTCGGCCAACAGTTCCACGAGCACCGAACACGCCCCGGCCCGGCCGAGCTTGGGCGCGATCTCCGCGGCCCGGCGACGCACGCGTGCCTCGCCGTCGTGCGCGGCTCGGCGCCAGGCCGGCGCGCTGACCCGCTTCGGCGCGCGGCGAACGAGAGCGGCGATCGCGACCACGCGCACGGTCGGGCTCGGATCGTCGACGGCTCGGGCCGCGAGCTCGGTCACCTCGGGATCGACCGCGATCGCCGCGGCCCGGGTGTTGGTGTCGGTGTCGGCGTTGGTGTCGCGCTCGGTGCTCACGACGAGACGTTACCGGCGGTTCTTTGCGCCCTTATCGCCGCAATTCACTACAGCACCGCCTCGCGTTTGCCGATCGGGTGGGTGACCGAACAGCAGGTTCCGGGCGGATTTGCCGGCTGATCGTCACAGCACTGCTTCGAGGTCGGTGTCGAGGACGGGGCGACACCGACCTCGAGGTCTGTCGCGGGGTCTTCTC
Organism: uncultured Actinomycetes bacterium; assembly: GCA_963839575.1. Classification (GTDB taxonomy): domain Bacteria; phylum Actinomycetota; class Acidimicrobiia; order IMCC26256; family PALSA-610; genus PALSA-610. Next base: position 2,075,721 of record CAWIVQ010000003.1, read on the forward strand.
AGCCGCCGAGGCTCGAGGCGAGCATCAAGACGGCGATCGCGATGAGGCCGGCCATGAGCGCGGTGCCCAGCGCAGTCAACGTCACCAACCCGAAGATGCGGGCGAGGGTGTACGCCGGTCGCACACGGGGCGCGGGTTGCAGGGGCGCGGGCGGGCGCCGCGTCCGTGGGGCCGGAGTAGGCGTGGCAATCTGTTGGGCGATGGACACGTCGCAGCTCCTCGGTATCGCGCGGCAGCCTGTCGGCCGCGCGCGCGCTTTGCCCCTTCTGTCGGCACGCGGCGTCAAGAGCTGAAGGAATGGATACCGACGAGACGGCGCCCGCCGACGGCGCCGGTCCGCAGGCCGTCTTCGCCGAGCGCGATCTCCCCGAGGGCGGTGTCGGCGGCGTGCACCGGCCGGGTCGCCGGCCGTGGCTGGCGAAGGTCGCGTTCGGCCTCGCCGTCGTGATCGTCGGCGGCATCATCGCGGGCTTTGTCGTGCGGGTTCCCTACACCACGATCGCCCCCGGGGATGCGTTGTCGCTCCCGCCCCGCGTCACCATCACCGGCACGAAGACCTACTCCACGTCGCGCGGCGATCTGCGCCTGTTGTTCGTACGCGAGGCGTACCACGTGAACTTCTGGCAATACGTGCGCGCCTGGTTCGACTCCGACATCGACCTCGCCAAGGACGCCGCCATCAACCCGGGGCAGCTCACCCCGAGCCAACAGAACGACCAGGGGCTCCAGCAGATGGCCGACGCGAAGAGCGCGGCGACCGCGGTGGCGCTCCGGGCCGCGGGCTACAAGGTGCGGGTCGATCCCGGTCTGATCGTGAGTGACCTCCTCCCCGGTCTCCCCGCGATCAAGGTGCTGTATTGGGGCGACGTCATCCTCACCGCCGACGGCCACGAGGTCACCGACGCGCCGAGCCTCACCGCCGTCGTGTCCAAGCACCACGCGGGCGACCAGATCACGCTGGGCATCTCCCGCGACGGCAAGCCGATGACCGTGCACAGCGGCGTCGCGACGAGCGGGGGACGAACGGTTATCGGTGTCGAGGTGTCGCCGCGCCTCGCGTTCCCGGTGAAGGTCTCGGTCGACACCACGGGAATCGGCGGCCCGTCGGCCGGCCTCGCGATGACGCTCGCGATCTTCGACGATCTCACTCCGGGCGACCTGACCGGTGGACTTCGCGTCGCGGTCACGGGCACGATCGACACTTCCGGGAACGTCGGCGAGATCGGTGGTATCGCGCAGAAGGCGGTAGCCGCTCGCAAAGCTCACGTGTCGCTGTTCATCGTCCCGCAGTGCTCGCCGGACGATCCGCCCACCGCGCTCGCGGGATGCAAGGCCGACTTGGTCCGCGCGGCGGAGCGCGCCGGGAAGGGGATCAAGGTCGTACCGGTCCTCACGTTCCAACAAGCGCTCGACGCGCTGCGCGCCGCGGGCGGCGCGCCCGTGCCGTCGACGGTCTCGACCAGTTCCACGACGATCGCCGCTTGACGGGGGGCGAAATTTCCCCGGCACGCGATTAGCATGGTGCCAGGCGGACACACGGCATCCCTCGCGTTGGGGGTATGGGGGTTCCGATGAACGAGTCCGACCGGCGGCAGCGAGTGATCTCGAGCACACCGCGGCTTTCGACCGACGAAGTCGCGAACCATGCGTTCACGCGTGGTGTGCGCGGCTTCAGCGAGACCGAGGTACGTGCCTTCCTCAAGCGGGTCGCCGAGGAGTTCACGCTGGTGCGCGCGCGGGAACAGGAGCTCGAGGCGGCGATCGACGAGCTCGAGGAACAGCTCCGCACGCCCCGCCCGCTCTCCGAGCAGGAGCTGCTCGACGCGCTGGGCGAGGAGACGGCCCGGCTGTTGCGCTCCGCACGCGAGGCGAGCGACGACATCCGCAAGAAGGCGGAGGATCGCGCCGCCCGGCTCCTCGACGACGCGAACGGGGCGGCCGAACGTACCCGCGCCGATGCGGCGCAACTGCTCGCGACGCGGACCGAGGAAGCCGAGGCCAAGACCGCCGAGGTCGTCGCCGTGGCCGAGGCGCAGCGCGAAGTCGGCGCTCGACGCGGCTCACGCCGAAGCCGAGACGATTCTCGAAAACGCGCGGCGGCACGGTCGGGAGATGCTCGACGAGGCGAAGTCGGCGCGAGAGCGCGTGCTGGGTGATCTCGTGCGTCGTCGCTCGTTGCTGAACGGGCAGATCGAGGTGTTGCGCACCGGCCGCGATCATCTGCTCGACGCGTACCGCACCGTGAAGGGGACGTTCCTGGAAGCGACCGAAGCGCTCACCCAGGTCGAGGCGCGCGCCGCGGTCGAGCGTTCGGCGCCGAGTCACGAACCGGTCGACGTCGACGCGGAGATCGCGGCCGAGATCGACAAGCTCGACGAGGCGCTCCCGACCGAGCTCGTCGGCGCGCCCGCAGAAGCCGGGGTCGAGTCGGCGGCGGGTGAAGCCGAGTCGGTCGAGCAGTTGCCGCTCGTCCCCGCGGCGGAGCCCGGCGCGGGCGCCGAGCGCGGCGCGGATGCCGATTCCGACACGGAGGTGGCGACGGCCCTGGCCGACGTCGACTCGCTGTTCGCCCGCCTCCGGGCCGGCCACGACGAGGCTGCTGCGGGCACGGAGACGGCCGGCGGCGAGGTCGGCGCCGCGGCGGGCGTCCCGACCGGGCCCAAGTCGACCGCCGCCGAGTGGCGGACCACACGGGCGCGTGCCCTGGATCCGTTGTTGCCCGTGCTGCTCAAGCGGGCGAAGCGGCGGGCCCAAGATGACCAGAGCGCCCTGCTCGACTCCGTCCGCCGGCACAAGGGTCGCCCGAGCGCACAGCAGGCTCTGGGCGACGGTGACGAGGCCCGCGACGCCTGGGCGAAGGTGATGCGCGACGCGATCAACCACGCGTACGGGGCCGGGAGGATCGCGGTGGGGGCCGACGTCGAGGTCGCGAGCGACGAGCTGGCGGGCATGTCGGCCGACGCGGTCATCCTGCCGCTGCGCGAACGCCTCACGGTCGCAATCGACTCCGGCGACGCGGGCGACACCGGTGGTCTCGTCGAGCGGATCGGCGCAAGGTTTCGCGAATGGAAGAACCAGTCGCTCGAGCGCACGCTCGGCGAGGTGCTGGCCGCGGCGTGGGCGCGGGGCGTGTACGACGCGGTCGGCGACGACGCAGTCCTGTGGTGGATCCCGTTCGAGGAAGGTCGTTGCTCCGACTGCGACGACAATGCACTCGAGCCCACGGTGAAGGGCAAGGAGTTCCCCACGGGGCAGGCCCTCCCACCTGCGCATCCGGGCTGCAGATGCCTCCTCGTCCCGGCGGTGTTGCTCGAAGGCAAGTAGCCGCAGGACCACCGGAGTCCGCGCCCGGCCGGGGCGGGACCCGTGACGTACTATCGCCGGGATGCGAGTCACGCCGATCGAAGGTCGTCGACGTCCGTTCGGCCTGAGGGCGTGGCTGATCGTCGCCGCGGTCGTGCTCGTGATCGTGCTCTTGAGCTTCCGCGGCCTCGCCCGGTTCTACACCGACTACCTCTGGTTCAAAGACGTCGGGTACGCGCACACCTGGCGCTCACTGCTGTCGGCGAAGGTCGTGCCCGCGGTCATCTTCGCCGCGGTGTTCTTCGTCGTCATCCTCGTGAACCTGATCGTCGCCGACCGCATCGCACCGCGCTATCGCGGAACGGGCCCCGAAGACGAGATCATCGAGCGTTACCGCGGCTACGTCGCTCCTTACGCGGGCCGCGTGCGCGTGCTCGTCGCGTTGTTCTTCTCGCTGATCATGGGTTCGGGTGTGTCGGCCCAATGGCAGAACTGGATCCTGTTCTCGAACTCGACCTCGTTCGGCACCAAGGACCCGCAGTTCCACAAGGACATCTCCTTTTACGTCTTCCGCCTGCCGTTCCTGCAGTTCGCGGCGGGCTGGATCTTCGCCGCGTTGCTGGTGGTGCTGATCGTCTCGGCCGCGTTCCACTACCTGAACGGAGGGATCCGGCTCCAAAGCCCCTTCCAACGCGTGACGCCGCAGGTGAAGGTGCACCTCTCGGTGTTGCTCGGGCTGATGGCGTTGACGAAGACGTATCAGTACTACCTGGCGCAGTTCGCGCTCACGAAGTCGCGGAGCGGGTTCGTCGACGGTGCGACCTACACCGATCTCCACGCGCACCTGCCCGCGCTCCGGCTGCTCATCGTCATCTCCATCGCCGCCGCGGGACTGTTCATCGTCAACATCTGGCGGCGAGGCTGGGTGTTTCCGATCATCGCGGTCGGCCTGTGGGGATTCATCTCGATCGTCGTCGGCACGATCTATCCCGCGGTCATCCAGAAGTTCCAGGTGCAACCGAACGAGTTGTCGAAGGAACAGCCGTACATCGTGCGCAACATCGCGGCCACCCGGACCGCGTTCGGCTTGTCGAACATCTCGACCAAGACGTTCAACTACGACGCGACCTTGAACAAGGCGGCGACGACCACGGCCAAGCCGTCGCTCGACAACGCGCGCCTCTACGACCCGCTCCCGGCGCAGGACGCCTTCAAGGTCCAGCAGGAGATCACGCCGTTCTATTCGTTCAGCGACGTCGACGTCGACCGCTACAAGATCGGCGACGACACCTCCTCTCCGGTCCTGGCCTCGGTGCGCGAGCTCGACCTCGCCCACCTCCCCGACAACTCCTGGACGAGCCAGCACCTCGTGTACACGCACGGGTACGGCGCGGTCGCCGCCGCGGCCAACAACGTGAACACCGACCAACCGAGCTATGTGCTCTCGGGTATCCCGCCCACCGGTGATCTCCAGGCCAACCTCGACGCGCAGCACACCGGCGTGTACTTCGGTGAGGGTGTGGGCGGCTACGCGATCGTCGACTCGAAGGTCGCCGAGCAAGAAGCCACGAGCAGCTCCGGCGCGACCAAGGCCACGACCTATCAGGGTCTGGCCGGGGTCAAGGTCTCGAGCTTCCTGCGCAAGTCCGCGCTCGCCTTGCGCTTCGGCGACTGGAACCTGCTCGTCTCGGGTCAGGTGACCAACAACTCGCCGCGTCATCTACATCCGCGACATCAAGCAGCGGGTGCAGACCATTGCGCCGTTCCTCAAGTACGACTCCGATCCCTACCCGGTGATCGTCGACGGCCGCATCCAGTGGGTCCTCGATGCGTACACGACCACGAACGAGTACCCGTACTCGCAGTCGATCCACCCGACCGAGCCTGCGGGCAGCGGCCTCGACACCGACTTCAACTACGTGCGCAACTCGGTGAAGGTCACGATCGACGCGTACGACGGCACGGTCCACTTCTACGTCGTCGACCCGACCGACCCGATCATCAAGACCTACCGCAAGGCCTTCCCCGAGCTGTTCCAGGACATCGGCACGATGTCTCCGGATCTGCGCGCGCACATGCGATACCCCGAGGACATCTTCAGCGCCCAGACCGAGCAGTACGCGCTGTACCACATCACCGACCCGGTCCAATACTTCAACAAGCAGGCGATCTGGGACGTCGCCCCGAGCCCCGACACGTCGAGCGCGGCTCCGGTCGCGTCCACGGTCGCGAGCGGCAACAACGGCGGTCGCAACACCACACTCGCCGCATCGGGGAGTCCGATCGATCCGCTGTACCTCACCATGGCGTTACCGCAGGAGGCGGGCAAACCCGCCCAGCCGCAACAGTTCCTGCTCGAGCGATCGTTCACCCCGCGGCTGAAGGGCGGCATTCTCTCGGCCTTCGTGTTCGCGCAGTCCGACGCCAACAACTACGGCAAGCTCGTCTTGTATCAAGTCCCGAACACGTCCGCGCCGTCTCCGGGACAGGCGGCCACGCTCATTCAGTCGGATCAGTTCATCAGTAGCCAGTTCACGCTGCTCGGGAGCCAGGGTTCGCGGGTGATCCAGGGCAACGTGCAGCTGATACCGATCGGCAACGCGATCATGTACGTGCGGCCCGTGTGGATCCTGGGCGAAGGGAGCACCACGTTCCCGCGCTATCTCGCGGTCGCCGCTGCGGTGGGCCAGCGGGCCGTGCTCGGTATCAACATGGCCGACGCGGTGAACGCGCTCGTGACCGGCAGCGACACGCAGTTGCAGCTGGAGGGCGGAGTCAAGGGAGTGACCAGCGGGACCGGTGGTGTGACCACGACCACGACAACGACGACCCTGCCGGCGAACACCGGCACGGTGCCGCCGGCGACGGCGTCCGCGACCCAACTTCTCCAGGACGCGCAGGCCCAGTTCGAGCAGGCGCAGGCCGCGCTCGCCGCCGGGGATCTCGGCAGCTACCAAGCGCACAACCAGGCCGCGGCCGCCGACGTCCAAAAGGCCTACGCCAAGCTGGCTGCGTCGGCGACGACCACCACGACGTTGCCGGGCGGGACGGCCACGACGGTCCCCCAGGTCTCCACCACCACCGCCAAGCCCTGAAGCACGGGATCCGGGCTGGTCCGGCTCCTCCCGGATTGTTACTATGGCGGTAGTGTTAATTGCCCGACCGCCGGGGCCGGCTCCCGCCTACGCCCCGCAGCCGCTCGGGATCTGAGGAGGCGTGTGCCGATGGCCGTTTCGGGCATCGATCTGGGCAAGTACAAGCTCGGTTGGCACGACACCGAGAGCTATGCGGTCACGCCCAAGAAGGGCCTGAACGAGCAGGTCGTCCGCGACATCTCCTACCACAAGTCCGAGCCGGAGTGGATGACGAAGTTCCGGCTGAACGCGCTGAAGCGCTTCGAGCGCAAGCCGATGCTCGAGTGGTTCTCGAAGAACATGCCGACCATCGACTTCGACGACATCTACTACTACCTGAAGCCGACCCAAGGTGCCGTCTCCGACTGGGACATGCTTCCCGAGGAGATGAAGGCCACGTACGAAAAGCTCGGCATCCCGGAGGCGGAGCGCAAGTTCCTCGCGGGAGTCACGAGTCAGTACGACTCCGAGGTCGTGTACCACAAGAATCGCGAAGACCTGGAGCGCAAAGGCATCCTCTTCACGAGCATGGACCAGGCGCTCATCGACTACCCCGAGATCGTGCAGAAGTACTTCGGCACGGTCATCCCGCCCGGCGACAACAAATTTGCCGCGCTCAACTCGGCGGTGTGGTCCGGCGGGTCGTTCATCTACGTTCCGCCCGGCGTGCACGTCGACATGCCGCTCCAGGCCTACTTCCGCATCAACGCGGAGAGCGCGGGCCAGTTCGAGCGCACGTTGATCATCGCCGACGAAGGCGCGTCGGTGCACTACGTCGAAGGCTGTTCCGCGCCCGTGTACACGAACGACTCGTTGCACTCGGCCGTGGTGGAGCTCATCGCGCGCCCCGGCGCCCGGATCCGTTACACGACGATCCAGAACTGGTCGCCGAACGTCTACAACCTCGTCACCAAGCGGGCGCGGGCCGAGACCGAGGCGACGGTCGAGTGGATCGACGGCAACCTCGGTTCCAAGCTCACGATGAAATACCCCGCGGTCGTGATGACGGGACCGAAGGCGCACGGCGAAGTGCTGTCGGTGGCCTATGCCGGCGCCGGTCAGCATCAAGACGCCGGCGCCAAGATGACGCACGCCGCGCCCGAGACCACGTCGATCATCGACTCGAAGTCGATCAGCAAGGACGGCGGCCGCACGACCTACCGCGGCCTCGTGCGGGTCGAAGAGGGTGCGCGCAACGTGAAGAGCCACGTGCGTTGCGACGCGCTCATCCTCGACGAGGAATCGCGCAGCGACACGTACCCGTACATGGAGATCGAGGAGAAGGACGCTCGGATCGGCCACGAGGCAACGGTCTCGAAGGTCGGCGACGACCAGCTCTTCTACCTGCAGAGCCGCGGGCTGAGCGAGCAGCAGGCCACCGCCATGATCGTGAACGGGTTCATCGAGCCCATCACGAAGACGCTCCCGATGGAGTACGCGGTCGAGCTGTCGCGGCTCATCGAGCTGAACATGGAAGGCGCGGTCGGCTAAGAGATGACCGCCGCGTTCACAGCCGACGCTGCGCGCGCGCTCGGAGGACCGCAGTGGCTGGTTCGCCGGCGCACGGCTGCGGTCGAACGACTCGCGCGACGTCGCTTGGCCCACCCCGTCCGAGGAGATCTGGCGCTACTCGCGCATCGATCAACTCGACCTCGACCGCTACCGCCCCTTCGCGCCCGAAGAGCTCGGCGCCGCCGGTGACGAACGTGCGCCCGGTGGCGGTCCGTGGGCGGCCGAGGCGGGCAAGCACGCGGGCATGATCGTCGTGCGCGACGGTCGGGTCGTGCACCACGAGCTCGCCCCCGCGCTCGAGGCCAAAGGTGTGCGGGCCTGCGGCATCGCCACGGGCGAAGACGACCTCGTCGAAACGCGGCTCGGGACGGCGTCGGGCGCGTCCGAAGACCCCTTCACCGTGCTGCACGACGCGTTCCTCGCAGGAGGCGCGTTCGTGCACGTCCCCGCGGGCGTGGTGGTCGAGGACCCGATCCTCGTGCTGCACTGGTGCGAAGGCGACGGCCGCGCCTCGTTCCCGCACACGCTGGTCTCGCTGGGCGAAGGCGCCGAGGCGACGGTGCTCGACCGGTTCGGATCTCCCCAGACCGACCACCTCGTCGATGCCGTGACCGAGTTGCTCGTCGCCGACAACGCGCACCTGCGCTACCTCACCGTGCAAGAACACGGCTCGCGGACGTGGCACCTGGGTCTGCAGCGCGCGCACGTCGGGCGCGACGCGACGTTGCGCACCTCCGCGGTGGCGCTCGGCGGCGATTATGCCCGCCTGCGAAGTGAGGCCAAGCTGACCGGCGCGGGCGCGCGAGAGCGATCAGCTCGCGGTGTACTTCGGTGACGGCGCGCAGATGCTCGACTTCCGAACGCTCCAGGACCACGACGCGCCCAACACCCGCAGCGACCTCCTCTTCAAGGGTGCCGTCGAGGACACCGCCCGGTCGGTGTACTCCGGCCTCGTGCACCTTCGCCCGGCCGCGAGGAAGGCGAGCGCGTCGCAGACGAACCGCAACCTCGTGCTCACCGAAGGCGCGAGCGCGGAGTCGATCCCGAACCTCGAGATCGAGGCGAACGACGTCCGCTGCTCGCACGCGTCGACCGTCGGCCCTATCGACGACGAGCAGCTCTACTACCTCGAGTCGCGGGGAATCCCGCCCGAGGAGGCGGAACGACTCATCGTGCTCGGGTTCTTCGACGACGTGTTCGAACGGCTGCCGGTCGGCGCGCTCACCCGTGGTCTGCGGCGCTCGGTCGTCGACAAGCTCGAACATTCCCGGGGCAGGCGATGATGGGCACGCGCGTCTACCTCTGCCGGCGCGACGATCTCGAGCCCGGTACCGTTCGCCGCTTCGACGTCGACGACCGCCGGATCGCGGTCGTCCGGATCGGCGACGACTTCTACGCGATCGGTGATCGGTGCTCGCACGCCGACTACTCCTTGAGCGAAGGCGACGTGTGGGCCGACGAGCTCGAGCTCGAGTGCCCGAAGCACGGCTCGACCTTCTCGCTCACCACCGGTGAGCCGCAGTCGTTCCCGGCGACGCAACCGGTCCCCGTCTACGAGATCGTGGTCGAGGGCGACGACGTGATGGTCGTGGTGTCGTGAAGTCGTGACGAAAGTGGTGTCGTGACGGAAGTGGTGTCGTGAGCGGCGAGCACGTGCTTCGGATCTCCGATCTCCACGCCAACGTCGCGCGCGCACGAGATCCTGCGCGGCGTCGACCTCGAGGTGCGCACCGGCGAGGTCCACGCGTTGATGGGCCCGAACGGGTCCGGCAAGTCGACGCTGTCACACGCGCTCATGGGCAGCGGTGAGTACGAGGTGACGAGCGGTTCGGCGACGATCGACGGCGAAGAGCTCCTCGGCCTGCCCACGTGGAAGCGGGCACAGCTCGGTCTCTTCCTCGCAATGCAGTATCCGGTCGAGGTTCCGGGCGTCCCGCTCGAAGCCGTCGTGAGCGCCGCGCTCGAAGCGCGTGGCGCCACCCGGACCGGTCTGCACGATCGGATCGCCGCCGAGGCCCGAACGCTCGGCGTTTCCGACCCGCTGCTCGGCCGGGGTGTGAACACCGAGTTCTCGGGGGGCGAGAAGAAGCGCGCCGAGACGGTGCAGCTGGCGGTGCTGGAACCGAAGTTCGCGGTGCTCGACGAGATCGATTCGGGACTCGACGTCGATGCCCTGCGCGACGTCGCGCGGCGCGTCTACGCGCTGGCCAAGGAGCGCCGGGTCGGTGTGCTGGCGATCACGCACTACGCCCGGCTCCTCGCCGAGCTCCGTCCGGATCGAGTGCATGTGTTCTTGGCCGGCCGCGTCGTCAAAAGCGGTGGGCCCGAGCTGGCCGACGAGCTGGAACGCACGGGCTACGAGGGGATCGCGGCCGAGCTCGGCATCGACGACCTCACGGTCGGACGCCCGGCCGAGGCCCCCGATCCCTTCGGCGATCCGACGATCGGGTCGAATCCCTTCGCCGACCCGCTCGGGTAACCACTCGCCGGGGCGCGGTGTGGACTCACCGCAAACGGCGGCCTGTTCGGACGGGACGGTCGCGCGTTATCGTTCGGCCCTCGATCAGGGTGGGGGGCGGAAATGCAACGGGAGCGTTTGCTCGTAGCGGTGATGGCGGCTTCGTTGTCGGTGGGCGTGTCGTCGGCGGCGATCGGAGCGGCCGCCGCCGACCCCATTCCTGCGGCCGGAGCCGGTTCGGCCGGAGCCGGATCGGTCGGCGCGCTCGCCCGGGCCGTGGTGGGCGTCCGCTTCCACGGCCGCGACGGCGCGGCGTCGGCGACGCCCGCGGCAGTGGCCCTCGGCGCGCCGATCGCGCCGATGACCGTGCACGACGCCAAGGGCGATGCCGACTTCCCCCAAGGTGACCTCACCGGGGTCGGTGTGCTGCAGAACTCCTCGGGTACGGGGCTCGGCGTCACCGTGAACCTCCCGGCGAACCCCGCGGTCGACGCCAACTGGCTCGCCGGCAACGTGTTCGTCGTCTGGGCGCTCGACACGAACGATGACGGTCAACTCGACCGCATCGTCGAGCTGGGCGACACCCTGGCCGGCAAGCTGATCGCCGAGGTGCTCGACCCGACCTTCTCGCAGTTGTACTGCTCCGCGACCGCCACCTACGTGCCGAAGGTGGGGTACCGGGCCTCGGTGCCGGTGGGTTGCCTGCCCCACATGACCAAGGCGCGGTTCGGCGCGTTCATGGTCTACTCGAACGACCTCACGAACGCGACGGCCGACTTCGCACCCGACAACGGGCTGAGCTCGTCGACGTCGGTGCAAGAGGCCAGCCACGCCAGCGGCTACTGGATGCTCGGCGCCGACGGGCACGTGTACCCGTTCGGTGGCGCGGTCGGCTTCTCCGGTGCGGTAGCCGGTGCCGAGGCCATGGCGCCCCGCAGCGACGGCAAGGGGTACTGGGTCGTCGACTTCGCCGGGCACGTCTACGCGTACGGCACCGCCAGGTTCTACGGCGGGACGCCGCCGCTCGAGGCCGGCGAGTTCGTCAGCACGATCTCCGCGACTGCCACCGGCGGCGGTTACTGGCTGTTCACGAACAGGGGCCGCGCGTTCCCGTTCGGCAACGCCGGCTCGTTCGGCGACATGTCGGGCGCGCACCTGAACGGCCCCATCATCGCGTCGGTCGCGACGCCCACGGGCGACGGCTACTACATGGTGGGTTCTGACGGCGGCATCTTCAGCTTCGGTGACGCGCGTTTTCACGGGTCGACCGGCGGCATGCGTCTCAACCAGCCGATCGTCGGCATCTCGCCGACGGCGGACGGGAAGGGTTACTGGCTCGTTGGTTCCGACGGCGGCGTGTTCGCGTTCAACGCACCGTTCCGTGGATCGATGGGCGGCACCCGGCTCAACCAGTCCGTCGACGGTCTCGTTGCGTTCGGCAACGGCTACCTGATGGCGGCGTCCGACGGCGGCATCTTCGACTTCTCGAACAAGCCGTTCCTCGGCAGCCTCGCCGACCACCCGCCGTCCTCACCGATCATCGGTCTGGCCGCCTTCAGTAACTAGCGACGCCGCGCCCGGCCCGGGCCGAGGGGCTCGCGGCGGGCTACCTACTGGTGGCGGGTTACTTCGTGGTGGTGGTGGTGCGCGGCTTCGTCGTCCCCGTGGTGGCGATCGTTGTGGTCGTCGCCTTCTTCACGGTGGTGGGGGTGGTCGTGGTCGCGGCGGTCGTCGTCGGCGTCACCGAGGTCGGTGTCGTCGGCGCCGGAGTGGTGGGCGCCGGAGTGGTGGGCGCCGGGCCGATGTAGCCGTTGCCGGCCTTCATCGCGGCGCCGAGGACGTAGACCGACTCGCCCTGGTGCACGAGCGTGTAGAAGTAGTCGGCGATGTGCATCGGGATGCGCGCGCAACCGTGCGACGCCGGGTACGGGGGCACGGAGTCGAGACCGTGCACCGCGTCGCTCCCGTTGAAGTAGTACGGGTTCCACATCGTGCCGAGCTTGCCCTTCTGCCAACCCTTGATCAGGTCGTAGAAGTGGAAGTGCCCGGTCGGCGTTATTGCGTACTGGCAGCCGTCGACCCCGCCGCAGAAGTGCTCGCCGCTACCGGTCGACGTGGTGGTCAAGAGCACGGGCTGCCAGTTGTTGTAGAGCGTGAGCACCTGCTTGTCGAGGTCGATCTCGACGCGGTCGGGTTCGCCGTTCGGTTCGCCCGCCGTGTAACGGAAGTGGGTCAGGGCGAAGTCGACTCCCTGGTCGATCACGCCGGTGCGGGGGAGTCCGAAGTACTTCTGCACCGTGGTCACGGCGTACTGGGTGTCCTGGTCGAAGTAGTCGTCGACGTGGCCCGGATCGAAATGGAGTGCCTTCATGCGCGCTTCGTAGATGAACACCGCCGGCCCCCGGTCACCTACACGGATCCCGCTCCCGGGGTCGGGGAGCACCTGGTCTTTGGGCTGTGTGATCGCCGGCAGCGTGGTGGTCGTGGGCTTCGGCGCGGTCGTGCTGGTCGTGGCCTCGGTGGTGATGGGCGCAGTGTTCAGCCGTGGTCGCGCTCGTCTGGGCGGCGCCCGAGGCCTTGTCGGAATTCGCGACCGCGGCATAGGCGCCCACGGCGCCGCCGATGACCAACACGAGGGCGATCGTCGTCACGACGGTGCGCCGCCGGCGGCTTCCCCGTCGCTGGGCCAGGCGCGCCACTCGGTCGAGTTCCTCGGCCTTGTCTTTTGCGAGCGCGTCCTCAGGTTCCACCGGCGACGGATGGTAATGGAGGAATTAGCCGCGCAGGCGGCGCGGCGGCGGGGTTGCGCCGGGGCGTCAGTGTGCGGGCTCGGTCTCGGACTCGATGAGCGCGGCCAGCGCGGCATCGGAGACCACGGCACTGCGGAGGTCGAGGAGAAAATCGACGACCTCGGACGAGCCGATGAGATCCCGGGACGCAAAGCGCTCGAGTGCCTCGTCGATGATCGTGACGATCCCAGCCTGGTCCACGTCGATCCTCCTGGTCTGAACGGTCAGCGTAGCCGCCCGTTCGCTCTTCCAGTGCAACGTCCAGATTGCTGGTCAGGTTCCCGAAAACCTACGAAAGTCCGCCTCGGTGTGACCGACGCCACTCGGACAGGGCCGCAGCGCTGCCTCCGCCCGCCGCGCGCGGCGTCAGGCCTGAGACTGCGCCGTCTCGTCGAGTGCCTGCTGGAGTGTGTTCCAGGCGAGGGTCGCGCACTTGATGCGCACCGGGAACTTCACGACGCCCTGCAACGCCTCGAGGTCGCCCAGCCGGACACCGGCCAGATCGGCGGCAAGGTCGCTGCCGTCGCCGCCGTCACCTTCGAGCTTCGACTCGTGGATCGACATCAGCGCCTTGAACGCGCGGATGAGCCGCCGCACCTCGGTGACCGGCTTTCCCTTCACGGCGGCGCTCATCATCGAGGTGGATGCCTGGCTGATCGAACAGCCCTGGCCGGCGATCTTTACGTCGCGCACGGTGTCCGTCGTGGGGTCGACGTCGAGGTACAACACGACCTCGTCGCCGCACAGCGGATTGAAGCCCTCGACCCGGTGTGCGGGCGGAACCGCCAGCTCGCCCCGGTTCCGGGGCGAGCGGTAGTGGTCGAGGATGATCTCGCGGTACAGGTCTTCGAGGCCGGCCATCTGCAGCGATCCTAAACCGCGAAGAACTTCTGGGCCTTCGCCAGCGCTTCGATGAGCGCGTCGACGTCGGACTCGTCGTTGTACACGTAAAAAGACGCCCGCGTCGTGGCGGGGATACCGAGCTGGCGCATCAGCGGCTTGGCGCAGTGGTGACCGGCCCGGACGCACACCGCGTCTTCGTCGAGGACCTGGCTGATGTCGTGCGCGTGGATGCCGTCGAACAAGAACGAGACCGCGCCGCCCCTGACGTCGATGTCGGTCGGTCCGTAGATCGTGAGGCTGTCGTCGAAGCGATCGCGCAGCGATTCGAGCGCGTAGCGGGTGATCAGGCGCTCGTGGGCGCGCACGGCGTCCATGCCGATCTCGGTGATGTAGTCGATCGCCGCGCCGAACCCGACCGCCTCGACGATGGCGGGCGTCCCCGCCTCGAACTTCCACGGGAGGTCGTTGGTCGTGAAGCCGTCGAGTCGCACGTCGCGGATCATCTCGCCGCCGCCGAGGAAGGGCGGCATCGCGTCGAGCAACTCGAAGCGCGCCCACAGCGCACCGATGCCACTGGGCCCGAGGATCTTGTGCGAGGAGAATGCGACGAAGTCGGCATCCCACGCCTGCACGTCGGTGGCGACGTGGGGGACGAACTGGCACACGTCGACCAACACGAGCGCGCCGCGCACGTGCGCGGCATCGGCGAGCGGGCGGATGTCGTTGATGGTTCCGAGCACGTTCGACATCGCGCTCGATGGCCAGGAGCTTGGCGCCGTCGAGCAGTGCGTCGAGGTTCGAGAGGTCGAGACGGAAGTCGGCGGTGAGCGGGATCCAGCGGAGCTCGAGTTCCCGCTCGGCTGCGAGAATCTGCCACGGAACGACGTTGGCGTGGTGCTCCATGTGCGAAAGGACGATCGCGTCGCCGGCTTGCAGGTTGGCCCGGGCCCACGAGTACGCGACGAGGTTGATCGACTCCGTGGCGTTTCGCGTGAAGATGATCTCCTCGGTCCGCACCGCGTTGACGAACCGCGCAACCTTGCGGCGAGCGTTCTCGAATGCCGCGGTCGCCTCCTCCGCGAGCGTGTACACGCCGCGGTGGATGTTGGCGTAGTGATTGCGGTACGCGTCGTCCATCGCGTCGAGCACCGCGACCGGCTTTTGCGAAGACGACGCGGAGTCGAGATAGACGAGGCGCTTGCCGTTGACCCGGCGCTCGAGGATCGGGAAGTCGCGTTTGACACGATCGGCGTCGAGCGTGCTCATGCCCCGGCCTCCTGGGTGCGGGCCTCGTCGTGGCCGCGAAATGCCTCGAAGCCGCGGGCTTCGACCTCGAGCGAGAGCTCGGGCCCACCGGTGGCGACGATGCGGCCGTCGACCAGGACGTGCACCACGTCGGGAACGAGGTGCTCGAGCAGGCGTTGGTAGTGCGTGATCGCGAGGATTCCGAGATGCGGGCGCGCGTTGCGGACCTCGGCGATGCCGGCCGCGACCTGGCGCAGCGCGTCGATGTCGAGCCCGGAGTCGGTCTCGTCGAGCACGGCGACGTCCGGCTCCATCATCGCCATCTGCAAGACCTCGTTGCGTTTCTTCTCGCCGCCGGAGAAGCCTTCGTTCAGGTACCGCTCCTGGAAGCGCGTGTCCATGCCGAGGCGCTTCGTCCATTCGATGAGGCTGAGGCGCACCTCGAGGACGGAGAAGTCGTCGATGCCCTTGCGCTTGGCGATCGCTTGGCGCAAGAAGCTGAGCACCGAGACGCCCGGGATCTCCTGGGGGTGCTGGAAGCCGAGGAACAGGCCTCGCCGGGCCCGCTCGTCGGTGGGCAGCGCGGTGATGTCCTCGCCCGCGAGCAGGATGCGGCCCGAGGTCACGACATACGCGGGATTCGCGAGCAACGTGTTGGCGAGGGTCGACTTGCCCGAGCCGTTGGGGCCCATGAGGGCGTGCAGCGATCCCGGCGCGACCTGGAGCGACACCCCGCGCAGGATCTCGTGGTCGTCGACCGAGACGTGCAGGTCGTCGATCTCGAGGGCCGGGGGCACGGGAGGAGACACGCCGTCATTGTAATAACACTACGGCCGTAGTGGAAATCCGATCGCTACTTTTCTTGCGCCACCAGCTCGTACGCCGCCTCGTAACCGCGGACCATCGCCTGGGCCGAGAACAGCTCTTCGACCCGCTTGCGGCAGGCGGCCGGCGAGAGCGCCCGTGCCTGCCCGATCGCCTCGACCAGCTCGTCGTCGCCGTCGCGCCGAAAGCCCGTGACCCCGTCGTCGACGAGCTCGGGTGCGGCGCCCCAGTTGGTCGTCACGACCGGGGTGCCGCACGCCATGGCCTCGACCATCACGAGGCCGAACGGCTCCGGCCAGCGGATCGGGAAGATCATGGCGCAGGCCCGGCCCAGCATGTCGACCTTCATCTCGTGCGAGACGTTTTCGTGGAGGTCGATGTCGCTCGCCAGCAGGGGTTCGATCTCGTGCTCGAAGTACTCGCGTTCGGGCGGCTCGCTGCGCTTCAGGATCATCTGCAGGGGAAGCCCCGCCCGGCGCGCGATGTTGATGGCCTCTTTGGGGCCCTTGTCGGGGTTCGACCGGCCGATGTACACGAGGACGTCCTCTTTGTTCTCGCGATACGGATACGAGTCGAGATCGATCCCGTTGTGGACCGTGGTGAGGTACGGAACGTCGGGGTTGTCGGCGCGTTCCGCGTCGCACACGGTGACGAGGTGCACGTGGCGGCCCACGAGCCCGTAGAGCAGCTTGGTCTGCTGTGTCCACGGACCGTGCAAGGTGTGGACGACGGGCGGGCGGCCGTGGAGCATCGACCCGCAGATCGGGCCGACGATGCCGGCGTGGTCGTGCACGACGTCGAAACCTTCGACCTGTAGATACGACGAAAGCGCGTGGAACCCGTCGTACCAAGGGTTCCCGAGCTCGCGCGGGTCGGGCGGCTCGGGCATCGGCGAGATGATCTTCGCCTTCGACCGGGAACCGCCGCTCGCGAACAGCGTGACGTCGTGGCCGGCGTCGACGAGACCGTCGGCGAGCAACGACACGACGAGCTCGATACCGCCGTAGCCAGTCGGCGGGACGGGGAACCAGACCGGGGCCACGACTGCGATGCGCATCGGCGGCAGCGTAATCCTCACTCGGCTCGCACCTTGTTGCATCACCGGCGCACTCGGACGGGGCAGGGTGTTTGCGGTAGTAGCTTCTCTGCGATGCCGGAGCCCTGGACGACCAGCGCCAGTGCGAGCATCGGCGCGGACGGCATCGTCACGCTCGTCGAAGGCTCGGCGTTTTGCATCTCGAGCCGGTCCGGCGAGATCGACCCGTCACGACCGCAGGGGCTCTTCTTTCGCGACACGCGGTTCGTCTCCGAGCTGCGGTGCACCTTGAACGGGCTCACGCCCGAACCGCTCGCCGCGACCGCGCCCGATCCGTTCAGCGGCGTGTTCGTGCTGCGCGGCCATCCCTCGAAGGGCCACGCCGACTCGCACCTGGTGCTCTTGCGGCGGCGCTACGTCGGCCGCGGCATGCGCGAGGACATCGAGATCGAGAACTACGGCGAGGAGGCCGCGTTCTGCTCGCTCGAGCTCCTCGTCGATGCCGATTTCGCCGATCTGTTCGAGGTCAAAGAAGGCCGGGTCCACAAGCAGGGTCAACTCGCCGTGTCGAACGAGGGCTCCCGGCTCACGTTCCGGTACAAGCGGCATTCGTTCGAGCGCGCGACGTATGTCGATTTCAGCGGAACGCCGCGCATCCGCGGCAACCACGTGGTCTACGAGACCGTCATACCTCCGCGGGGGAAATGGACGGCGTGCATCGAGGTCACGCCGGTGATCGGCGACTCCGAGGTCATACCCCGCTACCAATGCGGTCAGCCGGTGGAGCGTTCGACGCCGGTCGCCCGGCTCGAGGAATGGCAGGCGCGGATGCCTGTGGTCACGAGCGACGACGACCAGTTCCGCGCGCTGCTCGATCGCTCGACGCGCGACCTCGCGGGGTTGCGCATCTTCGACCCGGAGTTCCCCGACCGCGCGGTCGTCGCCGCGGGCGCACCCTGGTTCATGACCTTGTTCGGCCGCGACTCGCTGCTCACCTCGTGGATGACGATGCTCGTCGACCCCGATCTCGCGCTGGGCACACTCCAGACGCTGGCGCGCTTCCAGGGCCGGGAGGTCGATGCGCGCACCGAGGAGGAACCGGGGCGCATCCTGCACGAGATGCGGTTCGGTGAGACCGCGTCGCTCGCGCTCGGCGGCGGACGGGTCTACTACGGCACCGTCGACGCGACCCCGCTGTTCGT
Source organism: uncultured Actinomycetes bacterium (assembly GCA_963839575.1). Classification (GTDB taxonomy): domain Bacteria; phylum Actinomycetota; class Acidimicrobiia; order IMCC26256; family PALSA-610; genus PALSA-610. The sequence goes on from CAWIVQ010000003.1 coordinate 2,094,068, forward strand.
CATGCTGGTCGGCGAGTTGTCGCGCTGGGGCTCGCGGCGCGAGGAGGTCGACGCGCTCCTACCGGCCGCCGACGCCGCGTTGCAGTGGATCAGCGAGTACGGCGACCGCGACGGCGACGGCTACGTCGAGTACCAACGCACCACCGACCACGGTTTGCAGAACCAGGGTTGGAAGGACTCGTGGGACTCGATGCGGTTCTCCGACGGTTCCTTGGCCGCGACGCCGATCGCGTTGTGCGAGGTGCAGGGGTACGTCTACGCGGCCCTCGTCGCCCGCGGGCACTCCGCGACCGAGGCCGGAGACCACGAGCTCGCGGCGACGCTGACGGCGCGCGCGGGAGAGCTCAAGCGCCGTTTCAACCAGGACTTCTGGGTGGAGACGAGCGACGGCGGCTATTTCGCGATCGGGCTCGACCGCGAGAAGCGCCGGATCGACGGCGTGGCGTCGAACATGGGCCACTGCCTGTGGACGGGCATCGTCGACGAGGAGAAGGCGCCGCACGTCGCCCGCCACCTCGTCTCCGACGCCATGTTCAGCGGCTGGGGTGTGCGCACCCTGTCGGCGGCGAACGCGGGGTACAACCCGATCTCGTATCACTGCGGGAGCGTTTGGCCCCACGACAACGCGCTGTGCGCGGCCGGCCTGATGCGGTACGGCTTCGCCGACGAGGCGCACCGCGTCATGCGCGGCATGGTCGACGCCTCCCGCTGGTTCGGCGATCTGTTGCCCGAGCTGTTCGCGGGGACGTCGCGCGACGGGCTGAGCTTCCCGGTCAGCTACCCCACGTCGTGTTCACCGCAGGCGTGGGCCGCCGCGTCGCCGCTGCTGTTCTTGCGGACGCTCCTGCGCTTCGAGCCCGACATCCGCGCCAACAAGCTGCATCTCGCGCCCGCGGTCCCGGACTGGATCGGGACGCTGCGCCTCGAACGCATCCCGATCATGGGCGGTCATCTCGGCATCGAGGTGACCGGTGAAGTCGTCAAGGTGCTCGAGGTGCCCGAAGACCTCACCATCGTCTCCGATCCCCGGCGCCCGACCATCGAGCACTAGCCCGGTTCGGCTCCGATCGGGCGCGCGGGCCGGGCGAGGGAGAGTGCGAAGTCGCCGTCGGGATCGGTCCACCATTCGACGAGCGTCATACCCGCGGCCTGCAGCTCGCGCTCGACGCGTTCACGGGTGAACTTCGCACTCACCTCGGTGCGCATCTCCTCGCCGGGCGCGAACTCCACCTCCAGCTCGAGCGCGCGCACGTGCACCGTCTGGGCGCGCGTCGAGCGCAGGCGCATCTCGATCCATTCGCGCTCGGTGTCGAAGACGGCGACGTGCTCGAACGCGTCGATGTCGAAGTCGGCGCCGAGTTCGCGGTTCATCACGTGCAAGACGTTCTTGTTGAACTCCGACGTGATGCCCTCGGCGTCGTCGTACGCGGCGACGAGCCGCGCCGGCTCCTTGACGAGATCGGTGCCGAGCAGCAGGTAGTCGCGGGGATCGAGCATGGCCGCGACGTCGCGCAGGAAGGCGGTGCGCGCTTCGGGTAAGAGGTTGCCGATAGTCCCGCCGAGGAACACCACGAGCCGGCGCCCGCCGCGCGGGATGGTGTCGAGGTCGAGGGTGAAGTCGCCGACGACGGGCTGTACGTCGATGCCGGCGTACTCCTTTTCGATCGCGGCGGCCGCGTCGTGCAGCGTGCGCTTGCTCACGTCGAAGGGCACGTAGCGGCGAAGGGTGGACGCGTCGCGCATTCCGTCGAGCAGGACGCGCGTCTTCTCCGAGGTGCCCGAGCCGAGCTCGACCAGCGTGTCGGCCTCGGTGCGGAGGGCGATCTCGGGCGCACGCGTTTCGAGGATCGCTCGTTCTCGCCGGGTGGGGTAGTACTCCTCGACGCGCGTGATCGCGTCGAAGAGATCGGAGCCGCGGTCGTCGTAGAACCACTTCGGCGGGATCTCCTTCGGCTGCGCCGTCAGGCCGCGGCGCGCGTCTTCTTCGATGGTGCTCATGGGTTCACGTCCTGGGCGAGGCGCACGCCGCTGAACATCCAACGACCCGCGGGCGGGAAGAAATTGCGGTAGGTGACGCGCGTGTGGCCGGGCGGCGTCTCGCGCGCACCGCCGCGCAGCGTCATCTGCCCGCTCATGAACTTTCCGTTGTATTCGCCGACCGCACCGGCCGCGGGCCGAAAGCGCGGATACGGCAGGTACGCGCTCGACGTCCACTGCCACGCCGTGTCGGCGATCTGGGTGAGCGCGCCGGCCGGCGAAGACGCGACGGCGTGTTCCCATTCGAACTCGGTGGGCAGGCGCGCGTCGCGCCAACGAGCGTAGGCGTCGGCCTCGAAGTGACTGACATGCGTGACCGGCTCGCTGCCATCGAGGGCGCGCCGGCCGCCGAGTGTGAAGACGCTCCAGCTGCCGACGCCGTCGTCGCGCCAATACAGCGGCGCTTCCCAGCCGTTGGCCTGCACGGCGTACCAGCCGTCGGACAGCCAAAGCTCCGGACGGTGGTACCCGTCGTCGGCCATGAACTCGAGCCATTCACCTGCGGAGACGAGCCGGCTGGCGACTGCCATCGGCTCGAGGTGCACGACGTGGCGAGGCCCCTCGTTGTCGAACGCGAAGCCGGTTCCGTCGTGGCCGATCTCGACGTTTCCGCCCGCGACGTCGACGAAGTGCACCGCGTCCGCAGGTACCGCGGTGTAGGTGTCGCGCGTGTAGACGGGATCGGTCGGATTGCAGTGCAGGACGTGCTTGATGTCCATGAGCAACAACTCTTGGTGTTGTTGTTCGTGATGCAGGCCGAGCACGACGAGGTCGGCCGCGTCGGTGTCGCAGGTGTCGATCAGGTCGTGCATCGCGTCGTCGACGTGCGCGCGGTATTTCGCGACTTCGCGGACCGACGGGCGCGAGAGCAACCCGCGTTGCGGTCTCGGGTGCCGTGGCCCGACCGCTTCGTAGTAGGAGTTGAAGAGGTACGCGTACGCCGGATCGAACGGCGCGTAGCTGCGGCCCTGGCGTTCGGCGTGAGGCGCGAGCAAGAAGGTCTCGAAGAACCACGTGGTGTGCGCCCGATGCCATTTCGTCGGACTCACATCAGGCATCGACTGGACCACCTGGTCCTCGTCGGAGAGGGGCGAGGCGAGCTCGTCGGTGAGATCGCGAACCCGACCGTAGTGATCGTGCAGGGCGGCGCGCTGCGCCGCGTCGAGGGCGGGATCGGCGGCGGGCGCGGTCATCGATCGACCGTGCCGAAGCAGGCTGCGACCCACGCGCAGTTTCGGACTGGAGCGATCCATTCGACGACCCGGATCATCGGGCTCCCCTCTCGTGACGGCGGACGACGCAACGACGGACAGGCGACTGGCGGACTGGCGGACTGGCGGACTGGTGGACTGGCGGACTGGTGTACGGAACGTCGCGGCCCCCGGGTTCATGCCCGCGTGACTCCGGTTTCGAGCGCTCCTGGAAACGAATGGCCCGAGTTGGTGTCACCGTACCCACCGCCTGTGACAGCCACAGCCGCGCCGTTTCGGCTATTTGCGCGCGAGCCCGACCGCGCAACGCGCGCGGCTACCAGCCCCGTTCGACCCACACGTCGAGGTGGGGGCGCTCGGTACCGATCGTGGTGTCGAGCCCGTGGCCCGGGAGCACGAGGGTCTCAGCGGGAAGGGGGAAGAGGCGCTCGTCGACGGAGCGGATGATCGTGGGGAAATCGCCGCCCTCGAAGGTGGTGTTGCCGACCCCGCCCGGAAACAGCGTGTCGCCGGCGAACAGCACGGGGTGGCCCTCGAGCAAGAAGCAGGTGGAGCCGCGGGTGTGCCCGGGCGTGTGGATGGTGCGCAGGCGCAGGTCGCCGACCTGGATCACCTCGTCGTCTGGGATCGTGAAGTCGTAACCGGGGAGCATCTCGGCGTCTTGGGTGGCGATGCCCACGTCGATCCCGGCGTCGCGCATCTGGGTGACGGCCTGGATGTGGTCGAAATGTCCGTGCGTGGTCAGGACGCGCCGCACACCCGTCGCCCGGGACAGCTCGATCAGCAGCTGGTGCTCGTTGGCGGCGTCGATCAGCACCGCGTCGCCCGTGTGCTTGTCGCGCACGATGAACACGTTGTTCTCGTAGGGCCCGACGACCAGCTTGTCGATACGGACGTCGGACGTCTCGTAGTGCGCGGGTCGGGTCAGCGGGGCGGCCATGATTCGAGGCTACCGCCGCCCCCCGGGGCAAAAGGAGCGTGCCGACCTGGAAACATGACCGGTCGGTCAAGTAGCGTCGACCCGCCATGGACTTCGTCGACACGCCCGCGGAAGCGGCCTTCCGAGCGGAGGTGCGCGCCTGGTTGGGCGAGCACCTGAAGGGCGAGTTCGCCGCGCTCGGGCCCGGAAGCGGGCCCAGTGACGAGACCGGCTGGGACGTGCGGGTCGAGTGGGAGAAGCTGCTCGGCGCCGACCGTTGGGTCGGCCTCACCTGGCCGACCGAGTACGGCGGCCGGGCCGCGAACGTCGCCGAGCAGATCATCTTCAACGAGGAGTACACGCGCGCCAACGCGCCGACGCGCCTCTCGTTCTTCGGTGAGGGCCTCTTCGCTCCCACCTTGATCCAGTTCGGTACCGAAGACCAAAAGCGGCGGTTCCTCCCGAAGATCCAGTCGGTCGAGGAGCTGTGGTGCCAGGGTTTCTCGGAGCCCAACGCGGGCAGCGACCTCGCGAACATCCAGACGCGCGCCACGCTCGACGGCGACGAGTGGGTGATCACGGGGCAAAAGGTGTGGACCACGCTCGCGCACCGCGCCGATTGGTGCTTCGTCGTGTGCCGGACCGAACCCGACTCCACCTCGCATCACGGCCTCACATATCTCCTGTGCCCGATGGACCAACCGGGCGTCGAGGTGCGGCCGCTGCGCCAGATGACCGGCAGCGCCGAGTTCAACGAGGTGTTCTTCGACGGCGCGCGCACCGCGAAGGAGAACGCGCTCGGACCCGTGGGCGAAGGCTGGAAGGTGGCGATGGCGACGCTCGGTCACGAGCGCGGCACCGCCTTCATGTCGTCTCAGCTCGCGTTCGAGGGCGAGTACGCCGATCTCCTCGCGACCGCGCACAAGAACGGCGCGGCCGGCGACCCGGTGCTGCGCGACGAGCTCGCGCAGCGCTACGTCGGCCTGCAGGTCATGAAGTACAACGGCATGCGCATGCTCACGAATCTCGTGAAGACCGGAGCAGTCGGCCCGGAAGCGAGCATCGGCAAGCTCTACTGGACGACCTGGCACAAGAGCTTCGGTGAGACGGCGATGCGCGTCCTCGGTGCCGACGCGCTTACGGTGCAGCGCGCGAACGGCCGTGAGTACGAGATCGACGAGCTGCACTACATCTTCATGGCGAGCCGCGCGGAGACCATCTACGCGGGCGCCAGCGAAATCCAACGCAACATCATCGGTGAGCGAGTTCTCGGCTTGCCGAGAGAGCCGCGCTGAGCGGGATACAGGGGAGCACACATGAACTTCGCGTTTTCCGAGGAACAAGAAGAGCTGCGGCGCACCGTGCGGCAGTTCCTCGAGGCCAAGTCGCCCGAGACGGAAGTCCGCCGGCTCATGGAGACGGCCGAGGGTTACGACCCCTCCGTCTGGAAGCAGATGGGTCAGGAGCTCGGCCTGCAGGGTCTCGCGATCCCCGAGGCGTACGGCGGCCAGGGCTTCACGTTCATCGAGCTCGGCATCGTGCTCGAGGAGATGGGCCGTGTGTTGCTGTGCGCGCCCTACTTCTCTTCGGCGGTGCTGGCGGCCAACGCGATCCTCAACGCGGGCACCGACGCGGAGAAGGCCGAGCTGCTCCCCGCCATCGCGAGCGGCGACACGATCGCCACGCTCGCGTTCACCGAGCCGAGCGGGAAGTGGGACGTGGCCGGGATCACGCTCGAGGCGGCCGAGTCCGGCGGCAAGTACACGCTGAGCGGCGAGAAGATGTTCGTCATCGACGGTCACCTCGCCGACCTCATCGTCGTGGTCGCCCGCACGGCCGGCACGACCGGCACCGACGGCATCTCGTTCTTCACCGTGAAGGGCGACGCCGCGGGTCTGACCCGCACGGCCCTCTCCACGATGGACATGACCCGCAAGCAGGCGAAGCTCGAGTTCAACAAGGTCGCGGCCGAGCCGCTCGGCGCGCCCGGCGCGGGTTGGCCCGCATTCTCGAAGACGCTCGACCAGGCCGCGGTCGCGCTCTCCAACGAGATGATGGGCGGGGCCCAGAAGGTGCTCGAGATGTCGGTCGAGTACGCGAAGGTGCGCGTGCAGTTCGGCCGACCCATCGGGTCGTTCCAGGCGATCAAGCACAAGTGCGCCGACATGCTGCTCGAGGTCGAGTCGGGCAAGTCGGCGGCCTACTACGCGTCGTGGGCGGCCGCAGAAGACAACGACGAGTTGCCGGTCGTGGCCGCGCTGTCGAAGGCGTACTGCTCGGAGGCGTACTTCCACGCCACCGCCGAGAACATCCAGATCCACGGTGGTATCGGATTCACCTGGGAGCACCCCGCGCACCTCTACTTCAAGCGCGCGAAGAGCTCCGAGATCTACCTCGGGGATCCCACGTACCACCGCGAGCTGCTTGCCCAGCGCATCGGCATCTGAGTCTGCTCGCGACTTCACGGTCGCGGCATTCAACGCGCACTGGGGAGTCGGCCGGTACGGTCGGTTCCAGGGCGTCCGTTTCGATGTCGCTCGCGTCGTCCGCAGTTTCGGTGCCGACATCGTCGTGGTGCCCGAAGCGTGGCGCGACGCGAACGGCGTCAGTGTGCTCGACGGGCTGGAGCGCGACGGCTTTCACATCGAGACGATGGAGTTGATGCGGCTCGAGCTCCGCCGCCGCCGCCGCAACAGCGACCGCAACGGCGTGCCGAACGCGGGATCGTGGGAGCTCGCGATCTGCTCCCGGTTCCCCGTGCTCGAGCGGCGGGTGCTGCCGATCGGCACCGTCTTGAACGACCCCGCCGGGAGCCGTCACGCGCTCTCGGTCACCGTCGACATCGACGGCACGCCGGTCGAGGTGATCGGGCTGCACACGTCGTCGAAGGTGTGGCGGCTCGGACCGATACAACATCTGCTGGCGCTGCGGCGAGCGCTGGTGGCGGGCGGCCCGCAGATCCTCGCCGGCGACTTCAACTTCTGGGGTCCGCCGATCGGCCTCGTGATGCGCGGTTGGGATCGTCCCGTCCGCGGCCGTACGTTCCCGGCGTCTCGCCCGCACAGCCAGATCGATCACGTCCTCGTGCGCGGCGGTATCGAGGCTCTCGGCGGCGAGGTGCTGGCCGAGACACCGTCGGATCACCGCCCGATCCGAGCCCGGTTGCGACTGCCCCGCGCGGTAACGTAACCACATGTCCGCGCCGCCGATTCGAGTGCCGCGCGTCTCCGACGAAGCGCGTGTCGTGCGACCCCGCATGACCGCCCGCGAGCGGCTGGCCCGGATCATCCAGCGCCGCGAGCTGCTCGTCGGGATGGTCCGCAACGAGCTGAAGATCAAGTACAAGAACAGCGTCCTCGGGTTCGCGTGGTCGTTGCTCAACCCGTTGCTGTACCTCGTCGTCTTCTACATCGCGTTCACGATCATCCTCGGTTCGGGCATCCCGTCGTTTCCGATCTGGCTGCTCTCGGGCCTGTTGGTCTGGAACCTGTTCTCGACCGGCCTCGGCGCGGCGACCGGCTCGGTCGTGGCGAACTCCGGCCTCGTGAAGAAGGTGGCGTTCCCGCGCGAGATCCTGCCGCTGGCGTCGGTCGGCAGCATGCTCGTGCACTTCTTCTTGCAGAGCATGGTCTTGTTCACCGTGCTCGCGGTCGTTCGCTGGCACGTCGCCTGGGCGTACGTGCCGTTGATCCCGCTGGCCCTGATCGCGCTGCTCCTCGTCACGAGCGCGTTGGGGATCCTCTTGTCGGCCGTCAACGTCTACTTGCGCGACACGTCGCACTTCCTCGAGCTCGCACTGCTGGCGTGGTTCTGGGTGACGCCGGTCGTGTACCAGTTCCAGCTCGTCGGGCAGAGCCACGGTTGGTCGAAGGACGTCTGGCTCGCGAACCCGGTCACCCCGATCGTGTTGCTCTTCCAGCGGGCGATCTACGCGAAGTTGACCAACCCGCACGGCGCGGTCGGGCACACGCAGTTGCTCCCGAACTGGCCCTACTGGGGGTTCCTCGCGTACCTCGGCTGGTCGTTCGTGTTCGGGATCGTCACGCTCGCCATCGCGATCCGCGTCTTCGGTCGCTCGGAGGCGAACTTCGCGGAGCAGCTCTGAGATGGCCGCAGCCATCGAGGTGCGCGACATCTACAAGCAGTTCCGGCTCTATCACGAGCACTACACGTCGTTGAAGGAACGGGTCGTCCACTACGGCCGCATCCCGTACGAGCCCTTCATGGCCCTGCAGAACATCGATTTCGACGTGGAGGCCGGCTCGACCGTCGGCATCCTCGGCCACAACGGCTGCGGGAAGTCGACGTTGCTCAAGTGCATCGCGGGCATCCTGCAACCCTCGCGCGGCGAGATCGTCACCCGCGGCCGAGTCGCGGCGTTGCTCGAGCTCGGCGCCGGGTTCAACCACGAGCTCACCGGGCGCGAGAACGTCTTCATGAACGCGTCGATCCTCGGGCTGTCGAAGCGCGACACGGAGCGCATCTTCGACGAGATCGTCGCGTTCGCCGAGCTCGAGAAGTTCATCGACATGCAGGTCCGGCACTACTCGTCGGGTATGTACGTGCGGCTCGGCTTCGCGGTCGCGGTCAACGTCGAGCCCGACATCCTTCTCGTCGACGAGGTGTTGTCGGTCGGTGACGAAGCCTTCCAGCGCAAATGCATCGAGCGGGTGAAGAAGTTTCAAGAAGAAGGGCGGACGATACTGTTCGTCACCCACGCGCCCGACCTCGTGCGGCGCATTTGCGATCGCGGCATCGTGCTCGACCACGGGAAGATGGTGATCGACGCGCCGCCCGGCGAGGCCGTACGGCGGTTCCGGGAGACGCTCCGCGGCGGCGAGCTCAACGAAGGCGCCGAGGAACCCGAAGCGGAGGTGGAGACCGACGCCGCGGCCGCGGGCGAGACCGAGACCGAGACCGATACCGGAACCACCGAGTGGACGCCGCAGGCCAACTACCGCGTGCGCATCACCGAGGTGAAGATCGACCATCCGGGTTTGTTGGTCGGCCGCCCGTACTTGTTGCCGAACGAGGCGATGACCATCCGCATCAAGTACCACGCGACCGAGCGCACCGACGACATCCTCTTCGGTATCGCGGTGTACGACCTCGACGGTGTCTACCTCTTCGGGACCAACACCGCGATCCTCGAGATCGACGTTCCGCCCGCCGACGGCGACGGCGAGATGACCTTCGACTTCGACCGCGTGCCCCTGCTCGACGGCACCTACCTCGTCACCCTGGCGATCCAGTCGAAGGACGAAGGGACCGTCTACGACTGGCGGGAGCAACAGGACACGTTCGAGGTGATGAACCCGTCGCGCACGAACGGGCTCGTGTCACTCCCGATCGAGGTGCACTTCGGAGATCACGCGATGGAGCCGGCCGAAGGCGCTTGACCGGGCTGCGCCGTCGGCGCATCGGGGTCGGGCGAGCGTTCGTGGTCGGCGATGGATGCCAGCGCGCGGTCGATCGCGACGCCCGCGAGGATGGCCCACAGGTAGAACCACGGCGTGTGGAAGCGGATGATCCAATACGGCAGGTCGCGCGTGTTCCCGAACGCCCACGCCAGGTAGCTGAGGGTCGACGCCACGCCGACGACGGTTGCCACCAACACGACGTAGCGCTGCGGATCGCGGCGACGCAGGAGCATCCAGAGCCCGACCGGAGCGAGGATCGCCCACGGGAACGTGCGCAGGATCGGGTCGACGCCGAACAACGACGATCGGTCACCCGTGAGGAAGACGCCGACGCCGGCACCGGGGATCTGGCGGAGCTTGTACGCATTCCACGACGCGTCGAGGCCGTTGTGCACGTAGTGGTACGGGGTCGTGAAGGGATCGCCGAACGCGCGATTCTGGGCCCAGAGGACGACGATCGCGGTCGCGGTGAGCGCGGAGGCGAAGCACACGAGGACGCGCCACGACTCGCGCCGGCGCAACAGGAGCGGCACGCTCACGAGCGCGCCGAGCCAGACGATGTCGGTGTAGCGCGCGGCGAAGGTGAGCGCGCTCGCCGCGGCGAAGGCGACGCCGATCTTCCAGTCGAAGCGCTTCCCGGTGACGAGCACCAGGCCGCCGAGCACGGCGACCGCGGTCAGCGAGGTGCCGTACGGGATGACGAAGTAGCGCACGAGCGGCGCGGTGAGCCCGAGCGCGTTGACGACGACGAACGCGGTCGTGGCGCGGCATCAGGCGCTCGGCGACGATGAGCGCGAGCATGGCCGCGAGCGCGAAGAGCAGACCGTCGGGGACGACGAACGGATCGCCCCGAAAGCCCAGCCAGAAAAAGACTGCACCGACCGCCGGGTAGCCGAGGCCGAAACTGAAGCTCGCGATCTCGTGGGGATCCGCGGGGTTCTTCTGCACCATGTGCGCGGCATCCCAGCCGACGCCGGGGAGCTGACCCACGCGCGATCGCCCGGGCCATCCGGGCGTAGTGGAACTGGTCGTACCAGGCCTGGTACCAGCCCCAGCGGCGGCTCTGGTACTGCACCGCGGGCGTCGCCGCCTCCGGAGCCGGGATCCCGTTCTCGAGCACGGTGGCGAGCTTGGGTGGCTCTTGGAACACCGCGGTCAGCTGCGGCCGGTTCGGCTGGATGGTCCACGCGTAGGCGTAGAACGCGAGCGCGATGCATCCTGTCGCGAGCAGCCGCCGCCGGCGCGTCATGACTCGTAGACGAGCGGAACTCCGTCGAAGACGTCGTCGCCGCAGGCCTCGCGGACGCGCGCCACGTCTTCGTCGCGGGCCCGCCAGCGATCGAGTCTCCAGTCGGCCTCGAGCTTCGCGATCTCGGCAGGCGTGCGGATCTCGCGCTCCGGGGGCACGGGCGTGTCCGCCGTCCGGAACACGTAGAGGTTCCAAAACCGCGTCATCCCGAAGCGCGCGAGCTGCGCGTGCATGCGGCGCTCGATGTGGCCGCAGCGGATGAAGCCCGCCTCGGCGAACCGGTGCGTCCACCAGTCGAACGACGCGATCGTGAGGTGGCCCTCGACCGGGTCGCCGTGCGCGTCGCGGAAGAGGTCGTCGTAGGGGATCGGGCCCTGATACGCGTCGCCGAGTGACCGGTAGTAGTCGAGGCGCTCGGCGCGCACCTTCACGTCGAACCACCCGCCGGGGCCGTGCTCGTTCGGGCCGAACGAGGGGATCGTCGCGACGAGATACCGGCTCGAGACGCGTCGCAGCTCGGCGAGTGCGCCCGGAATGGTGTCGGGGGGGACGTGCTCGAGGATCTCGAACGCGGAGACGACGTCGAACGCGCCGCGGCGGTAGGGGAGCCGATGCCCGAGCCGGGCGTAGCGGAGGTGACCGCGGGCGCCGAGCGCGTGATCGAGTGCGTACTGACTCGTGTCGCAGCCGGAGGCGTCGATCCCCACTTCGCGCAACGCTTCGACGACGAATCCGAACGCGCATCCCACGTCGAGCGACCGGCGCGCGTCGAAGAACCGCCACAGGAGGTACGCCGAGACTTCGGCGTTGCTCGACGCGCGGGTGTAGGTGTCGTATCCGATCAACCCGTCACGGGCGCGATCCCCGAAGTAGTTGCCGTCGTACCAGTCGTCGTGCAATGCCCGGTCGAACTCGTTGCGCCCGACTTCGAGCAGCCGGTGAAATCTCGGCGCACGCTCGGCGGTCTCGCGCAGCGTGCGGCGAGCCCCGTGTTTGATCCGGCCGGTCAGGCTCAACGAACGATCACCGGCAGTCGCAGCGTGAGCTCGGGCCGCAGGTCGTCGAACCACGCGAACGCCTCTTGTACCAGCGCGAACTCGAGCGTGAACTCACCGACCTGTTCGGGTATCGCCACGACCAGGTCGAGCACGGTCGATTCGCCCGGGCCGAGTGGGTCGCGGAAGAACGTGCGGATGCCGTCGGCCTCGGCCAGCGCGCCGTCGGCCGACCGCCAGTGGTACGAAGCGCAGATCGGATGGTTCGGGAAGGTGCTCGAGAACCACTCGTGCCCCGTGTTCCGGACCGACACCGCCAACACCACCGTGGTCTTTTTGGTGGCGACGAGCCGGTTGATCGAGAACCGGGCCTCGTACGACGGGTCGTGCACGAAGTTGAGCACGGGCGACTTCGCGTCGGCGGGCCGCAACCGCCGTGTCGCGGCGCGTCGGAGCTTTCCGGCGATCGCGCGGGCCCGGCGCGCGGTACCGGCGGCGTTCGTCGTGCTCGCGAGCTCGCGGGCGCGGTCGCCGCAGACGAGATCGATGATGCCGTGGAGCTCGAGCGCCCGCTGCGCCTGCTCGGCCGATACGAGCTCGCGTACGTCGAATCCGTCGATGAAGAACACTTTTCCGTATATCGATCTCAGTGCGTCGACGAGCGCATTCGCGTCGGCGTTCTGGAATCGCTTCAGTGCGACCGGGTTGCACTCGACGACAAGGAACGGGTGGAACCGGCCGAGTGTCTTCTGCGCGCCGGCGAGCGCCCGAAGCTCAGCTCCTTCGATGTCCATCTTGATGACGTCGACGCGATCGAGGCCTCTGCGGTCGACCCAGTCGTCGAGGCGGGTGACGGGCACACGCTCGCTGGCCGACTCATGGGCGTCGGTGTCGGCGATGTAGGCGCCACCCGGGTGCGATGCCGAGGTCTGCAGCGTGAGGGTACCCGTCACGTCGTACGCACCGAGCTGCTCGGTGACGGCGTTGGCAGCGTCGTTGTCCGCGACGTTACGCGTGAGATACGCGTAGCTCGTGTCGCCGGGCTCGAACGCGAACACGCGTCCGTCCGGTGCGAGCCGCGCCAGTGCCAGAGTGAGGATCCCGATGTTGGCGCCGATGTCGAGGCACGTGTCGGCGCGCCGCACGGCGCGGCCGAGCAGGTGCATGACTTGCGGCTCGTAATTGCCGCCGGCGCGTTCGATTGCGCCCACCACACCGAAGTCGTCGGCCGATCCGGTGATCGACAATGGTGCGCCGCCGCCGGGTGTCAGCACCTGCACGCATTTGTCCACGCTGAACCTCCGAGGGAACCGGGAGATACTACCGAGGCGGCGCTCGCCCTCCCGGTGATCAGCCGGCCGCGCGCGTCGCGATCGCGCCCAGCAAACGGGTGTAGCGATCGGTGACGTCGGCCCAGCGGTAGTGCTGTTCCACATAGGTGCGACCGGCCGTCCCGAGCGCGGCACGAAGTCCCGACGCGGCCTGCAGTCGGTCGACCTCGACCTCGAACTCGGCGTATCCGCCGAAGGCGAGGCCGCCCCCCGATCGCCGAACGTGGTCGAGGGTCACCGCGCACCGGCGGTTGACGAGCGCGGGGGTACCCACCGTCCACGCCTCCATGAGCACGATCGAAAACGACTCGAACGCACTCGGCGAAACGAGCGCGTGCGCGCCGCGAAGTAGGCCCCACTTGACCGTCTCGTCGACCAGGCCGACGGTGAGGATGTCGGGGTGCGCGGGCGGCACGTTGAGGACGGGCCCGGCGAACACCAGCCGCAGCGGCCCGCCGCGGCGGCTCTTGTAGTGCGCGAAGCACTCCGCGAGGAGCCGGGCGCCCTTTCCGTCGTCGACCCGCCCGAGACACAGCAGGTAGGGGCGGTCGTCGTCGAGTCCGACGACACGCCGGGCAACGGCTGCGTCTCCGGCGCCGGCGTCGACGCCGAGTCCCACGACGACGGCGGGCTTCGACCCCACCGTGAACCGGTGCTCCACGAGGTGTCGCTCCGGGTCGCTCCAGTACGCGAGGCCGGCCGCCGCACCGAAGACGTCGCGGTAGATCGGGAGCCCGAGTACGGGTTCGTCGTGCGCGGCCGGATGCAGGACGGCGCGTGCCGCGACGCGGGGGAGGCCGGTCACCGTTGGGTGATAGAGGAACGGGTGGAACGCCACGACGTCGGCATCGGTGTGGGCGATCGCGTCGATGAGTCCCGGCGCGACCGGTCCTTGCTTGTCGATCCACGCCCGTTGCTCGGTCTCGGTCACGCGCCGGCCACGCCGAACGACGAGATCCGTCGCGGCGTCGAAGTCCGGCGCGCGGACCGCCGCCACCGGGAACCGGTGGACCGTCACGCCGTCGACCTCGGATGTTCCGCTCGGGTAATGGTCGGCCCAGGTCGATGCGTCGAGCGCGCAGGTCGTGAGCGCGACCACGCTGGTGTCGGGGCGCGCCGCGAGCCGGGTCGCGAGGAGCCGGGCCGCGGTCTCGGCGCCGCCCGGGATCTCGACGCCGTAGCGGGGCGTCACCACGGCGATCTTCATCGCGCGCCGTTCATGTCGTCGAAGTCGACGCCGCGGCCGACGTCACGGCTTCGACGAACGCGGGACCGGTGTGTGAGACGTCGAACTCGCCGACGCGGCGCGAGCCGGCGCCGACGAGTTGCGCGCGCAGCGCCGGGTCTCCGACGACTCGATCGACCGCGGCCGCGATCGTGCACGGGTCCTTGACGTCGAGGAGGAGGCCGGCGTCACCGAGCGTCTCAGGCACCGCGGACGACGCGAACGCGACGATGGGGACGCGGTAGTGCATGGCTTCGAGCAGCGGTACGCAGAAGCCCTCGTGCTCGCTGCACACGACGAAGACGTCGGCGGCGCGGTAGTGCGCGGCGAGCTCGGCATCCGAAACCGCGCCGGTGAGGGTGACGGCGTCGTCGAGGCCGAGGGCGTGGATGAAACGCCCGAGGGTGCGGGCGTAGCCGTCTTCGCGCCCGCCCCCCACGAGATCCAAGCGCGCGCGGGGATTGTGGAATTGCCGGTACGCGGCGAAGGCCTTGACGATGTCGTGCTGCGCCTTGTTCGGCGCGAGCCGGCCGACGAACAGCCACGTCACCGCGTCGGCGCGGGCGGGCGCCGTGACGGTTTCGACGTCGAGTGCGGTCAAGTCGACCAGGATGGGTACGACCGTCGTGCGAGTGAAACCCGCCTCGATCAGGTCGAGCTCGTTGTAGGTGGAGTCGGCGATGCCGAGACGGGCGCGGGTGGCGAGCTCGCGCAGCTGGCCCCGGCCCCAGACCACGCCGTGCGCGGCGACCGGTTGCCAGCCCGCGATGTAGCGCATCGGTGTGAGGTTGTGGTGGTTGACGACGATCGGCTCGTCGCGCGCGAGCACGACGTCGGCGACCACCGAGCCGATGGCCATCTGGTAGATGATCACGTCGGCGCGGCCGCGCGCGTCCCGCGTCAGGTGCGCGCCCCGGTCGGCCCAGGCGGGATCGATCTCGGAGGCGTAGATCTCCGACGTGTGCCCGGCCGCGCGCAGCACGTCGCGTACGACCAACGTGTGTGCCCCGACGGCGCCGGGCTCGAGGGTCGGGACGAACTGGTTGAGGATCACGCCGACCCGACGACCGGCTCGATCGCGTCGAGCAGCTTGCGGCGCGAGGTGTCGATGTCGAACGCGCGGAGCCGTTGCGCGCCCGCGTCGATCAGCTGGGTGCGCAGGTCGGTGTCGCTCAGCACGCGATCGACGGCGGTGGCGATCGTGCAGGCATCCTTGGCGTCGAGGAGGAGCCCGCCGTCGCCGAGCGTCTCCGGCACCGCGGTGGCCGCGAAGGCGACGATCGGGACGCGGTGGTGCATGGCTTCGAGGAGGGGGACGCAGAAGCCCTCGTGTTCGCTGCACACGACGAAGACGTCGGCGCTCTCGTAGTAGGCCGTCAGCCCGCCCGCGCTGACCGCTCCGGTCATGTCGATCGCCGCCGTGAGACCGAGCGCCTCGATGAACTCCCGTAGCGCGGTCTCGTAGCGGTGCGACGACGAACCGCCGACGAGATGCAGGCGCGCGCGGTCGTCGAAGAGGCGACGGTACGCGGCGAACGCCTTGACGATGTCGTGCTGGGCCTTGTTCGGCGCGAGGCGACCGACGAACAACCAGTCGGCCCCGCCGTCGCGGCGCGCGCCCGAGAGACGGGCGAAGGTCGCCGGGTCGGCCACCGCGTCGTCGAAGGTCGCGATGTCGAGGAGGATCGGCACGACCGCAGTCGGCGCGTATCCGAGATCGGTCAGCTCCTGCGCGTTGAACGCGGAGTCGGCGATCCCGAGCGCGGCTCGGGCTTCGAGGTCGGCGAGTTGGCGGCGGCCCTTCATGAGGGCGCCCGACAGGGCGGGTTCCCAGCGTGCGAAGAACGACGCCGGCGTGATGTTGTGGTAGTCGACGATCATGGGCTCGTCGCGCGCCGCGACGAAGTCGGCGACCGGAGAGCCGACCGAGGAGTGGTAGAGCAGCCAGGTCGGCTCGCCGGAATCGGGGCCGGCGAACGAGGTGAAGGGTCGGGCCAGGCGCTTGTATTCGGCCTTCGCCTCGTACGCGTAGATCTCGGAGCGGTAGCCGGCGCCGCGCAACGTCTCCTGCACGGCGAGGTAGTGCCGGCCGACCGCGTCGCGCGGGGCGAGGGTCGGGACGAACTGGTGGACCGAGGTCATTCGTCGGAACGGATCGCGGTGACGACGTACGCGTCGTCACCCGCGGGCTGGACCTGCACGTGGTCGAAGCCTAGGTCGGCCAACACGGCACTCCAGGTGTCGGGATGCAACGGACGACCCGCGACGAGGTCGGCTTCGGCGGTGGTCGCGCCGTGACCCCACGCCTCGTTCCGCATGCTGCACACGACGAGGCGCCCGCCGGGGCCGAGCTTGGCCGCCGCCGCGTCGACGAGCAGCAACAGCTCGCCGAGGGGAGCGCGCTCGACCAACCCACGGAGCACGAGGCCGCCAAGTGCCGCGGCCGCGACCGCGTGCAGGTGGGCCGCGCCGTCGTCGATACGCACCTCGAGCCCGCGCGCGAGTGCGATGTCGGCGACCGCGGCCCGCGGCTCGACCCCGTAGGCGTCGACGCCGGCTGCGACCAGCGCGGCGAGCAACGCGCCGTCGCCGCACTCGACGAGGGCGACCCGCCCGGAGCAACCCCGCAACGCGGCGGTCACCGCGCTCGACCACGCGGTGTCGTCGCGTCGCGCCGGGATGCGCGCCCCTACGGCGCGGGCCCGCGCGACGTCGCCCGTGGCGTGCTCCAGCTCGACGACGCGGCCACCCAGCAGGCGCAGCGCGGTGCTGAAGGCGGTCGCGAGCGCGCTCATCTGTTGGGTGAGCCAGGTGTGGTACCAGCCGATGAGCTTCGACATGACGCGCTTCACGACGCCGAGCACCGGGCTGTTGGACGCAACCGGGATCACGGGGTCGATGATCACGAGGTCCTCGGCCCGTTCGAGCGCGGCGTCGAAGTCGTTGCTGACCTCGGGCGGAGCGAACCGATCGAACAGCCGGTCGAGCTCACGTTCGAATCCGGGCGGGTATTCACCCGCGGCGCGGCGGGCGCGCACCTCCGCTTCGATCTCGGCGGCAAGCTTGTGGATGTCGACGTGGTCGTCCGTCAAGACCGATCCCTCCGAATGCCGGACAGTATCGCCCGGGCCTGCGATCGGGGCCCTCTTAGGATGCTCGGCCATGGATCTTCTCGCACTTGCGGGACGCGCGGTGAGGACGTCGAGGCGCGCGGCGCACGGCATCTCCTACCGCCGGGAGCCGACGCTGGCGCGGCCGATCTCGCAGCCCTGCTCGTACGGCCAAGTGGCGTCGCCGGAATATGGCGAGTGGTGCCGCCGCCTGCATCTCCCCGTGCTCTCGCACCGCAAGCTGTGGGAGTGGTGCTACATCCTGGCCGTGCTCGAGGACGCGGGGATGTTTCGTCCCGGGCGCACCGGACTCGGGTTCGGGGTCGGGCGCGAACCGATCACCGCGTACGCAGCCGGTCGGGGATGCACGATCGTGGCCACCGACCTGCCCGCGGACGTGACGAAGGCGCAGGAGTGGCGGGAGACGGGCCAACACGCCGACGAGTTGGAAGACCTCAACGCCGAAGGCTTGTGCCCGCCGGACGTGTTCGCACGCAGCGTCGCCTTCCGCGCGGTCGACATGCGCGCGATACCCGCCGACCTGAACGCCTTCGACTTCGCGTGGTCGTCGTGCGCGATGGAACACCTCGGATCGCTCGCGGCCGGGCTCGAGTTCTTCGAGGACCAGTTGCGGTGCCTGCGATCGGGCGGTGTCGGCGTGCACACCACGGAGTTCAACGTGGCGCCCGACGGCCCGACCCTCGACGCCGGTCACACCGTGTTGTACCAGCGTGGCCATCTCGAAGCACTCACCGCGCGCCTGCGCAAGCAGGGCCACCACCTCAAGGCGACGTTCGCGCTGGGTACGGCTCCCGAGGATCTGCACGTCGACCGCGAGCCCTACACGAACGTGCATCTCCGGACCGAGACCTACAACCACGTCCACACGTCGTTCGGCCTGGTCGTGCGCAAGAAGTAGCCGGAATCCGGGGCGACGTCGGGTCCGGGGCGCCGCAGATTTCAAGCGGGTTGGCCGACCTGCCGATACCAAGGGTGCACCTCTGCAACAAAAGGGCCCCCCTGTGCGCACTCGCTTGTTCCTGGTTCTCCTCACGACCGCGCTCGTCACGCCCGTCGCGGCACTCACGGCCGCGGCGCCCGCGGGCGCGGCGACGGTCTCCGCGAACCCGTCCTGGACCGACAATTCGTCCGGCTGGGACCGCACGTCGTCGCCCACGATCGCCGACGTCAACGGCGACGGCCGCCGTGAGATCGTGATCGGCCACGAGAACGGCCTGCTGCACGTCATCAACGCCGCGACCGGCCGAGACATCGCGGGCTGGCCGCAACAGACGGGGACCACGATCGACAGCACGCCGGCCGTCGGCGACCTGTTCAACAACGGCAAGCAGGAGATCGTCGTCGGTTTGGGATCCACGTTCGTCCCCAACCAACAGGGTGGCGTGAAGGTGTACGACGCCAACGGCGCGTTGCACTGCACGTATCGCACCGGCGACTACTTCAACATCTGGAACAACGGGGGCCCCGACGGCTACAGCGACGGCGTCTTCTCGTCACCGGCCATCGGCGACGTCGACGGTGACGGATACCCCGACATCGTCTTCGGTGGTTTCGACCTGCACGTCCACACGATCGACCGCAACTGCCACGAGATCATGAGCGACTACGTCGAGGACACGACGTGGTCGTCACCCGCGCTGTACGACATCAACGGTGACGGCCGGCTCGACATCTTGATCGGCAGCGACCAGACCGCGGGCGGTCAGATCAACTGGTCGGGCGGCGAGTTCCGCGCGATCGCGTACACGTCGACGAGCACACCCTCGTGCTCGCATTGCCAGGAGATCTGGAAGCATCAACTGAACGACACCATGTGGTCGAGCCCGGCCGTCGGCGACATCGACGGCGACGGACGCCCGGAGGTGGTCGTCGGGGGCGGCAACTTCTACAACCGTTCCGACGGCCACGACATCTTCGCCTGGCATGTCGACGACGGGTCGAGCCTCGCAGGTTGGCCGGTCGCGACGGGTGGCTCGACCATGCCGTCACCCGCGCTCGGCGATCTCAACGGCGACGGGATTCCCGAGGTCGTCGCGAGCAGCGCCGACGGTTGTGTGCGCGCGTACCACGGCAACGGATCGCTCATGTGGGCGACGCATCCGTACCACTTCACCCCGGGCCAGCCCGGTGGCCCGATCGCGTCGCCGATCATCGCGGACATGAACGGTGACGGGCACAACGACGTCGGCGCCGGCAACGACTTCGGGTATTTCGTCATGAATGGAGCGACGGGTTCGATCCTCTCGCTGGTCGACGCTTTCCAGTCGCACGACGGATCGGCCGCGGTCGGCGACTTCGGGTCGGGGGTCGGTTGGCGACTCGTCGTCGACGGATTCGATACACCGAATCACAAGAGTCGCCTGCAGGCGTTTGCCATGCCCACGCCCCGGGTCACGCCGCCGTGGCCCATGTTCCGCCACGACGCCCTCCATCACGGTGGCCCGGTGGCGTTGCACCTCCTGCCGGCCGGCCAGTGCCGCGCGGGCGTGAACCCCTCGTCGCATCCGATCGGGTCGTCGTCGATGGGATATTGGGTGATGGGCGCCGACGGTTCGGTGTATGCGCTCAAGGGCGCGCCCTTCTACGGCAGTGCGTCGGGAAAGATCAGAGGTACCGCGGTCGCGATGGCCGCGACGCACTCGGGCCGCGGCTACTACCTGCTCGACAACAGCGGTGACATCTTCACGTTCGGTGACGCGCGCTCGTTCGGTTCGATGGCCGGGCACGCGCTCAACGCACCGATCATCGCCCTCGCGCCGACTCCGTCCGGCCGCGGCTATTGGTTGTTGGCATCCGACGGCGGGGTGTTCAGCTTCGGCGACGCGCGCTTTTGGGGCTCGATGGGTGGGCAGCGCCTGAACAAGCCGATCATCTCGATCGCGGCGACGCGCACCGGTCGCGGCTACTGGCTGTTGGCATCGGATGGCGGGGTGTTCAGCTTCGGCGACGCGCGGTTCCACGGTTCGACCGGCAACCTGCGCCTGAACTCGGCCGTGCTCTCGATGGCGACGGCTCCGACCGGCCAGGGTTACTGGCTCGTTGCCGGCGACGGAGGCATCTTCAGCTTCGGCGTTCCGTTCTACGGGAGTGTCCCGGGGATCGGGCTCTGCCAGGCGGTTCCGGGCGTGCAGATCCGGCCGTCGCTCACGGGTCGCGGCTACTACGTGCTCGCGTCGAACGGCCGCGTCTTCGGGTTCGGCGACGCGCAGGCGGGTGCTTCCGCGCCCCCGCTGGGCGGGTGGAGTTACGCCGCCGACTTCGCGGTCCGGCCGTGACCCGAAGCGCCTGACCCTTCCGCCGTTCGCGGCCGGTCCCGACTACATTCGGCGTCGTGGCCGACGAGCAGCCTGCAGACTCGTCCGACGAGCGCGCATCCGACGAACAAGCCCCTGACCTCGAACAACTCCTCGCGACGCTGCGCGACCGGGTCGAGCAGCGCCGCGCCAAAGGCGAGTACCCGCCCGGGCTCGAGGCCGACCTCGACGGGCACTTCCTGCGCCTGACCGGCGATCGCCCGCCGACGCCGGCGTTCGTGCTCGCGGAGCTGGACGGGGCGCTCGACGACCTCGACCATTTCGAATATCGCCGCGATGCGATCAGCACCTCGAGCCGGCTGCCGGGCGGATCGACCATGCACCGGGCGATCGCGAAGGGCGTCGGCCGCCAGATCCAGGGTGTGTTCGAACAGACCCAGGATCAGTCGCGCCGCGTCGTCCGCGCGATGGCATTGCTCGCTCGCACCACCAACCTCCTGGCCGACGCCTACGACACGCGCGTGATCCAGCAACTCGACGATCTGCAGCTCCAGCTCGCGCAGGAACAGGCGCGCATGCAGCAGCTGCTGGTCCAGATGGGCGAGGTCGTCGCGCGCGTGCCCGGCTCCGGCCTCGACGCCTGGTACGACGCCGACGCGTTCAACGCCCATTTCCGCGGGTTCGCCGAAGACATCGCCGGGCGCTACCGCGATCTCGCCGCCCTCTTCACCGGCTGCGGGCCGGTGCTCGACATCGGCTTCGGTCGGGGCGAGTTCCTCGAGCTTCTCGGTGAGCTCGGCGTCGATGCGCGCGGCATCGAGTCGGATGCCCGGCTCGTCGAGTGGGCCCGCCGCGCGGCCTGGCCGCCGATGAGGGTCGCGCCGTCGAGTACCTGCGCGACCTCGACGAGGGGAGCCTGGGTGGCCTGGTCATGATCCAGGTCATCGAGCATCTCACGCCGCAACACGTCATCGACGTGGTCCGGCTCGCCGCCGAGAAGGTGCGGCCCGGTGGGCGGGTCGTGGTCGAGACGGTGAATCCCACGTCGCTGTACACGTTCGCCCACGCGTTCTACGTCGATCCCGACCACGTTCGGCCGGTGCACCCGAACTACCTCGGCTTCTTGTTCACACAGGCCGGGTTCTCCCAGGTCGAGCGGTTCGACCGTTCGCCCGTGCCGGCCGACGAGAGCCTCGAGCTCATGCCGGGCGACGACGAGGTCTCCAAGCGGCTCAACGCGAACTTCGAGCGCATCAACGCGTTGTTGTTCGGTCCGCAGGACTACGCCATCGTCGCAACCCGGTGAGGGCGCGGCGATGAGTGACGTCGGCGGGGTCGGCATCCATCAGGTGCTGGTGTCCGCCTCCCCCGGCGATGCGATCACGAACCTCGCGCTGGGTACCCGTCGCCTGTTGCGCCGGGTCGGCCCGTCGGAGATCTACGCGCATCACGTCTCGCCGGAGCTCCACGGCGACGTGTTCCCGCTCGCGACCTACCGCTCGCACCACTCCCGCAACGTCCTCATGTTCCACGCGTCGATCGGGCAATCGGTGGTGCACGAGTTCTTGACGACGCGGGCCGAGCCGCTCGTGCTCGTGTACCACAACGTCACACCCGGCCGGTACTTCGAACCGTACGACCCCGTGTTCGCCGACCTGCTCGCGCTCGGGCGCCGTGAGGTCGAACGGCTACGGCCACGCGTCGTGTGCGCGATCGCCGACTCCCACTACAACGCGCGCGAGTTGGAGGAGATGGGGTATCGCGACGTGCGCGTCGTTCCGCCGGTCGTGCACCTGCGGCGGCTCTCGACGGTGGAGCCGCGCGCGTCGTCGATGCATCATCTCGCGAGCCTCGAAGGTCCGGTCCTCCTGGCGGTGGGTCAGCTGATGCCGCACAAGCGGCCCGACTTCCTCGTACAGATGATGCATATCGCCGAGACCTACCTCGGTATGCGCGGGTTTCTGATGCTCGTCGGTCATCAACGTCTCGAGCGCTACGCACGAGCGATCCGCGAGCAGATCCAAGAGCTGAATCTCGTCGGCGTGCACGTGGTGGGTGCGGTCGACGAGCCCGAGCTCGTGGCGATGTTCCGGTCGGCCGACGCGGTGGTGACCGCGAGCGAGCACGAGGGCTTCTGCCTTCCGCTCCTCGAGGCCATGACCTTCGAGAAGCCGATCATCGCGAGAGGTTGCGCGGCGATCCCCGAAACCGTCGGTGACGCGGCATTGCTCGTCCCGCCCTACGAGGGTCCGACGTTCTTCGCGGAAGCCGTCACCGCGCTGCTCGCCTCGGACGGATTGCAGGCCGACCTCGTTGCCAAGGGGCGGCGCCGGGTGGCCGAGCTCGAGCGGAATCCGCCCGACATCGCGGTCGTCGAGTCCCTTCTCGCGGTCGTCTGATGCGCCTGCTCTACGTAGTCCAGCGCTACGGCGAGTCGATTGCCGGCGGCGCCGAGCAACATTGCCGGGAGATGGCCGAACGCATGGCGCGGCGTGGTCACGAGGTCGAGGTCGCCACGACGTGTGCCCAGTCGTACGTCGACTGGGCCGACGCCTACGAGCCGGGCCGGTCGACGATCGCCGACGTGACCGTGCACCGGTTCCGGGTCGCCGCGCCCCGCAAGAACCTGCGCTTCAACGAGTTGAATCGGCGCATGGTCGCCGGGCGCGGATCACGGCCGCTGTTCGTGCAGCGCGAGTGGATGCGCGAACAAGGTCCGTGGTCGCCCGACCTGATCGCCTGGCTCGATCGCAACGCCAACCGCTTCGATTGCGTGATCTGCTTCACCTATCTCTACTGGACTACCTGGGCGACGTTGCACGCGTTGCGGGGTCGGGTTCCGCTGGTGCTGCACCCGACCGTGCACGACGAGCCGCCGCTGCGCCTGTCGTTGTTCGACTCCGAATTCCGCGCGCCGGATGCCTTCGCACTCTCGACGCCCGAGGAGATCGATCTCATCCGCAACCGTTTCCATTTCGATCCACCCGGCGCCGTCGTGGGTATCGGGGTCGAGGTCGGCGCGGCCGACCCGGCACGATTCCGGGCGACCTACGGGCTCGGCGATGCGCCCTATCTGCTGTACGTCGGCCGGATCGACGAAGGCAAGGGCGCGCTCGCGCTCGTCGACTTCTTCGTCGCCTACAAACAGCGCCATCCGAACGACGGTCTCAAGCTGGTTCTCGTCGGCGACGCGCTGCTCGACATTCCGCAGCGCGCAGACATCGTCGTGACGGGTTTCGTCGACTACCAGACGCGTGACGACGCATTGGCCGGCGCGCTCGCGCTCGCGCAGCCCTCGTTCTTCGAGAGCTTCTCGATGATCTTGACCGAGGCCTTCGCGTTCGGCCGACCCGCGATCGTGCAGGGACGCTGCGAGGTTCTCGCCGGGCACGCCCGCCGCAGCAATGCCGCGATCCCGTACGACGGCTTCGCGGAGTTCGAGGTCGCGCTCGAGACGCTCGCGGCCGACACGGCCTTGGCCGACGACATGGGTGCCGCGGGCCGGGCCTATGTGGAGCGGGAGTACTCCTGGGACACGGTGCTCGAACGCTACGAAGCCCTGCTCGAACGGACTGCGCGGGCCGGAAGGTCGATAGGGGGCGTCCGGTAGCGCTCGCCCGGAGGGTGCCGTGCGTCCGGGCAACGACGGACGCGATCTCGATCTCGCGCTAGAGCGTCTCGCCCCGGAACCCGATCCCGCGGAGCCGGCCGCGGGTGTCGAGCACCAGCCGGGCATGTCTCGCGATGTCCTCGTAGGGCAGCTCGGCGTGGTCGACACACAACACGACCAGGTCGGCGGCCGCGATCTCTTCGACCGAGCAGGTGACACGCTCGACCGGCGGACCGAGCCGGGCGTCGGCGGGGACGTGCGCATCGTGCGCCCGCACTTCGGCCCCGAGCGCGAGGAGCTGCTCGGCGATCGTCATCGCCGGTGATTCGCGCCAGTCGCTGGTGCCGGGCTTGTACGCGAGGCCGAGCAGGAGGATGCGCGAGCCGTTCACCGCGCGGCGCTCCTCGTTGAGCATCGAGATCACGCGGCTGACGACGTACTCGGGCATGCCCCGGTTGACCTCGTTCGCGAGCTCGACGAAGCGAAAACGGTGCCCGAGCTGCCGCTCGACGCGCCACGCGAGGTAGGAGGGGTCGATGGGCAGGCAGTGGCCGCCGACGCCCGGTCCCGGTGTGAAGCGCATGAAGCCGTACGGCTTGGTGGCGGCAGAGTCGATCGCCGACCAGATGTCGACCCCGAGGTCGCGCGGCGAACATCGCGAGCTCGTTGACGAGCGCGATGTTCACGTGCCGGAACGTGTTCTCGAGCAACTTGGTGAGCTCGGCCTCCGCGGTCGACGCGGCCGGAACGACCTTGTCGACCAGGCTCCCGTAGAACGCTTCCACCACGGCGAGCGACTTCGGGCCGACACCGGAGACGACCTTGGGTGTGTTCACGAAGGTGTGCGACGTGTTGCCCGGATCGATGCGTTCGGGGGAGTAGCCCACGAAGAAGTCGGTCTCCGCGTGCAGGCCACCGGCTTCGAGGATCGGCCGGAGCAGCTCCTCGGTCGTTCCGGGATACGTGGTCGACTCGAGGACGACGAGTGCGCCGGGAGTGAGGAAGCGTGCGAGGTCGTGCCCGGCAGCTTCGATGTAGGAGAGGTCGGGTGCCCCTTCGGTCAACGGCGTCTGCACGGTGATGATCGCGATGTCGAAGTCGCGAAGATCGTCGACCGCACACGAGGGCGTATAGCCCGCGCGCAAGGCTTCGCCGAGCTGTGCCGCGGGAACGTCTTCGACGTACGAACGTCCGGCGCGGAGCTCGTCGACGCGCACCGGGCTGATGTCGTAGCCCACGACCGGAAACGAGACCTCGGCCGCGCGCATCGCCAGCGGGAGGCCGACGTAGCCCTGGCCGACGACCACGACCTTGGCCGTGCGCTCCTGGATGCGCGACGTGAGCCGATGCAGCTCCGTCGTCGTCACGGCGTTCCGGTCTCGACGGTGTCGACCGCGACCGGCACTTCGTCACGATCACGGGACACCCGCACGACGAGGTCCGCGAGCAGGCCGATCGCGAATACCTGGAAGGCCGCGAAGAGGATGAGCAGTGTGTTCGTCGTGACCCGGAAGTCGTATTTGTTGAGGTCGTAGATCAACTTCCCGATGCCCAGCGTCAACAGCAGGGAACCCGTCGGCAGGAACAGGCGCAGGGGGTTGTACGACAGCACCATGCGGACGACCTGGACGCCGTAGCGGCGCGTGTCCTTGATCGGGTGGAACTTCGATTCGCCGGCACGTTTGCCGTACTCGATCGGGATGTACTTCACCGAGTACCCGCCCGACAAGAACGTCATGGTCATGGTGGTGACGCACGAGAATCCGGTCGGGAGGTGGCGGAGATACTGGCGTGCGACGTCGGTGCGGAAGGCCCGAAAGCCCG
The DNA here is from genome assembly GCA_963839575.1 of uncultured Actinomycetes bacterium. Lineage (GTDB taxonomy): Bacteria > Actinomycetota > Acidimicrobiia > IMCC26256 > PALSA-610 > PALSA-610. The sequence goes on from CAWIVQ010000003.1 coordinate 2,120,274, forward strand.
AGTTCAGGTCGGGGATCTTCGTCTTGGTGAGGAAACTCGCGAGGTGGCGGATGAACCACTTGGCGGGGACGCGCAAGCTCTTCATCGTGCCTTCTTCGGTGGTCCTCGCGCCGACGACCTGGTCGTAGCCTTCGAGCTCCTTCACGAGGCGCGGGATCGTGTCGTTCGGGTACGTCATGTCGACGTCGGTCCAAACGGTGACCCGGCCGCGCGCGGCCGCCGTGCCGGCCTTGCGTGCGGACCCCGAACCGCGGTTCTGCAAGAACCGGATGACTCGGACACCGGGAATCGTCAACGCGAGCTCGCCCGAACCATCCGATGAGCCGTCGTCGACGATGATAATCTCGTAGCTGTAATCGGACGCGTTCATCGCGACTCGCACGCGATCGACTTCCTGCTTGAGGTGCTCGACCTCGTTGTATACGGGCAGGATGATGGACACGTCGAGTTCGGCGGGGCTGCCGGGAGCGACGGTCGACGCGTGTTCGGTCATGGACGGCCAGCCTACGCGACCGGTTCGGGCACGGATGAGTTGCGAGAGGCGGAAGGCCGGCCGATGACTCAGGGGGCGACCGAGGCGACGGTCGATCGGCCCCGGGCCGCCGCCGGGGCCTTTGCCGAAACGGCTCCGCCGAGTTGGTTGCTGTTCGTTGCGCTGGCCGCGGCGGCGGGCGTGCTGACGTTCGGCGCCACCGGATTGGTCTTGGCGATCAACGGCTGGTACCGGCCTGCACTCGCGTTCCCACTCGGCGCGCTCGCTTGGGTCGGGGTGGTGGCGTTGGCGCGGCCGGTCTTCGCGCCGAGGTCCGCGGTCTCTCGTGAAGCCCACGTCTACGCGGCCATCGGTGTGGCGGCGATCTTGGCGATCACGGCCTGGAACGCGGGTCATGCATCGCAACACGTGCTCATCAACCGCGACGGCGGCGACTACGCGAACACCGCGCGGTGGATCGCGCGTGACGGTTCACTGGCCGTGACGCCGCGCGTCGGTCCGTTCGCCGAGGACCGGTCGTTGGCCTTCGCGTCGTTCGGGATCTACGACATGCCGGGCGGCACCCTGCAGTTCCAGTTCGCGCATCTGTTGCCGGTCGTCTTGGCCGAGGCCTACGCGATCAAGGGCGACGCGGGCATGTTCCACGCGCCCGAGATACTCGGCGGGCTCGCGCTGCTCGCGTTCTACGTGCTCGCGTGGCGGCTCTTCCGCCGTCCGCTCTTCGCGCTCTCCGCGATGCTCGCGCTCGCGTTCGTCATCCCGCAGGTGTCGTTCTCCCGCGACTCGTACTCCGAGATCCCGTCGCAGATCCTGCTCTTCACCGCGCTCTGGTTGCTCGTCTCGCCCCGGCTCATGCCGTCGTGGCGCGTCGCGTGCTCGCATCGGGCTTGTTCCTCGGTGCGCTCGAGGCGGCCCGGATCGACGCGATCGTGTTCCTCATTGGTGTGCCCGTGTTCTTCGCGGTCGCCTGGCTACGCGGCGACCGAGGCCCGGAACGGCGCGCGACGTCGGTGTCGATCGGGGCATTTGTCGCGGGACTCGTGCCGGGTCTGACGCTCGGTCTGATCGACCTCACCGGCCACAGCGGTCGCTACTTCAGCGATCTGTCCCACAACGTGAAGTTGCTCGCCATGGCTGCGCTCGGGTCGGCGATGGTGTGCGCGGTGGTCGTCGCGCTGTGGCCGTTCGTTGCCCCGCGGTTGCGCGGGTTGCCGTGGACGAAGATCGCGAGCGGGGCCGCGGTCTTCGTCGGGCTCGTCGGGTTCTTCGCCTGGCTCGTCCGGCCGCACATCCAGCAGTTGCACAACCAGCCCATCGGGCTCGTCGGCGGCCTTCAGGCCGCGGAGCGGGTGGCAGTTGATCCGACCCGTAACTACTTCGAACAGTCGATGGTCTGGATGAGTTGGTACCTCGGTCCGCTCACGCTCGCGGTGGCGATCATCGGCGCAGCCTTCCTCGTACGTCAACTCCTGCTCGGCCGGATGACACGTGTGGTCGGCGTCCTCGTCGTGCTCGCGCCCGGCAGCTTGTTGTACCTCTACAAGGCCGACGCCGTCCCGGACCATGTCTGGGTCACACGGCGGTTCCTCGTGAGCGCGTTCCCGCTCCTCGTGTTGCTCGCGCTGGGGTTCGCGGCTGCCTGTGCCGGGACACGTCCGGGCCGGCGCGACGGAACTGCGTGGCGAGTCGCCGCCGTAGTGTTCGCGATCTCGGCGGTCGCGTATCCGCTCTACACGGTCAGCGGCGTGCGCTCGATGAGCGAGCAGCGTGGCTTCCTCGCGATCGTGCAGGACGCATGTGTCGACATCGGCCCACACGCCGCGGTGGTCGTGCTCGAACGCGACGACTCCGACCTCTTCGACGACTGGATTCCCCAGGCGTTGCGGGGCTGGTGCGGTGCGGAGGTGGGAGTGGCACGCGGTCCCGCGCGCGCCGACGCGCTTGTTGGACTGTCGAAAGCCTGGAACGGACAGGGGCGACGACTCTTCGTCGTCGCGAAATCCTCCGACGCGATCAGCCGGGTCCTGCCGCGGGTTGCGATCGTGTCGACACCCCAAGCCGTGAACACCAGGTTCCTCGCGCAATCGTTGACGCACCGACCGGACGCGTACGCGGCGCAGGCGCTGGTCATCACGCTCGCGCAGGTCCCCAGCGCATAGTCGATGAGACCGCCACCTCCTGCAACCCGCGGCGTCCGGTCACTACCGGCCTGGCTGGTCGCCGCGCTGGCCGTGGCAGTGATGTGGTGCGCAACCGCGGGCACGGTCGGCGTCGTGTTGCTCATGGTCGGTTGGTACTCCGCGAGCGCGGTGGGTGGTGTCGCGGCGGTCGCGGCGGTCGGGTGAGACCACCCTGGCGCGCCGACGCCAACGACGTCGACCTCGTGGCCTTCGTTCGGCGGCGGCACCAACCGGGCCGGCGGCGCAGCGCGACACGGCGAATCCGGTGGAGATCTGGCTCTTTGCGGTACCCGTACCGGCGGCCTGAACGCCGGAACCGCTCGGCTACGAGTTGCCCCGCGGGCGTTTCGTGACCTACAAGCTTGAGCGTGGCCCTCGTGACTGCGCTGTTGGTGATCGGAATCGCGTGTGCGGTCGCGGCCTGGTTCGTCGTGCGAGAGGCGGGGCGGATGGCGGCCGAGCCCGCGCCGCCCGTCTTCGATCCGGAAGAGGCGTACGAATGGGTCGTCGCGAACCTGCCCGACATCGTCGCCGCCACGCTCACGCCCGACGATGTGCGCCGGATCCTCGACTTCCAGCTCGAGTACTTCCAACGCAAGGGCGTGACGGGAAACGGCTCGTCGGCGCACCCGCCGGGCGATGTCGTGGTCGGCGGCGCGGAGACGGTCGACTACATCCTCGAGCGGTCACGGTCGACCGGCGAGGAGTACCTGCCGGAGCAGGTGCACGCCGTCATCGAGACCCAGCTCGCGTACCTCCGGGAGATCGGTGCCGTCGGGCCTCCTGCGGGCGATCCGCCGGCCTCGGGACCCCGCCCCGCGTGACGCGTTCCGGCGATTGTTTCGAAGTGTGAACGACCCGCGAAAACGGTTCCTCCGCCCGAGCGGATCTGGTACAACGTGCGTACCGGAGAAAGGAGGTGGTCCAACAGATGCACGATAAATCTGGGACTTCGGAGGTGCACGGCCGCTAGGCCGTCAGTTCTCGACTGGACCACCTTGCGGAATCCAAACCGCTGCACCACCGTCGGAGCTGCCGGAGTTGGTCCCACCGGCACGTAGGCGACGACGGGTCCGAATCAGTCGAACGAATGGGGGGTGCTTCGGCGCCCCCCATTCACGTTCGGCCGGTAGATTCGGTGTCCATGGCCCGGCCCCTGCAGTTCGAGCACTATCGCTACCTCGGCGACAAGGCGACCCAGGTCGTGTACGACCTCGACCTCTACGGCGTGGACGGCGCGGCGACCGCCGAGATCGACGCGGTGCTCGCATCGGAACGGTTCATCGCGATCTCGCCGCAGACCCTCGCGGAGGCGCGCAACCGCGGCTATCGCCCGCACCGGTCGATCCGCGCGGCTGCGCGTGGCTAGCCGGCCGGAGGGTTCCAGCACTCCTCGGGCAGCGCGTCGCGGATGCCCTTGTACTTTGCCTCGAAGACCGCGTCGGAGAGCACGACCTCGGACGCGAGGCTCTCGGGGTCGTTCGGAACGCCGTCGTAGGTGACCCACGAGGTGCAGCCGCCGTATTCCTGCTTCCAGGCGACGGTGAGGGGCTCGGCGAGCCGGTGCACGCGCAGCACGAGCACCCAGAGCGGGTCCCGCCGCTTCCACGTGAATCTCGACTCGACGTAGTCGCGCGTCCAGATGAGCTTCGAATCGATCGCGTCGATGTGCTCGGGCTCGCTGATCGTCGCGATGTCGACGATGTCGGCCCAACCGTGCAACGTCACGGGTTGGCCGACCGGTGACGCATCGGCGAGGTCGACCCAACGTTCGTAGGCCGGCTTCAACAGCGCGGCGTGTTGGTGCTCCGCGGTCGGCGAGAGCCAGCAGCGGCGGGCCGGTACGTCGAAATGGCGCCCGTCCTCCCGGATCCCACCCTTGCGCACGTCGACGATCTGCTCGCCCTCGAGGAGCGCATGGACGATCGCCGCCCACTCCTTCAGCGCGGGCGACTTCGAGACGGACGGGCCCGGGTTCGTGGTCGAGGCGGTCACGCGCGCCAGGATAACCACCGACATGGAAGAGCTCGTCTCGGAGGGATTGCGCTTGGGGGCGCATTTCGCGCGTCCGGCGGGCGTGACCCGGGTGCCGGGATTGCTCGTGCTCCCGGGCTTTCCGCGAGGCGCGGGCGGAGCCGCCTCGCTCGGCAACACCGACCAGTCGTTGTGCGACCGCATCGCGCGTGAATCGGGGTGGGCGGGGCTGACGTTCACCTTCCGCGGTACCGGACCGTCGGAGGGCGACTTCTCGATCGAGGGCTGGCTCGCCGACGTACGGAGCGCGGTCGACGTGTTGCACGCGCGCACCGACATCACGGGCGTGTGGATCGCGGGCTTCCGGCTCGGGGGCACGCTCGCGCTCGTGGTCGCGGCCGACGACGAGCGGGTACGCGGCATCGCCACCTTTGCCGCGCCCGCCTCGCTGCGGACATGGGTGCGCGAGCCGGAGTGGTTCCTCGAATACGCCCGCCGCACCGGTGTCTTGCGAACGCCCGACTTCCCGCCCGATCCCGGGGCTTGGATTCGCGCGATCGCGAACCTCGATCCGATCGCGGCGGCGGAGCGCATCGCGCCCCGACCGTGGCTCCTCGTCCACGGCAGTGCCGACGACGTCGTGCCCGTGGAGGACGCGCGCCGGTTGGCGGCGGTCGGCGACGGCTGCGTCGACCTACGGATCGTTGCGAACGGGCCGCACCGGCTCCGCCACGATCCGCGTGCCATCGCGGCACTGCTCGGTTGGCTCGACCGTCAAGAACCCTGAGCCTCGACGCGCCGGCGCGCGTCGGCCAGCACGACATCGAGCGTTTCGTCGAGTGAATATTGCGGCGACCAACCCGTCGCATCCATGACCTTCGTCGGGTCGCCGACGAGACGCGGCACCTCGACCGGGCGCACGAGGGCGGTGTCGACCACGGCGTCGATCCTTCCGCCGGCGCGCGCGATGAGTCGATCGGCGATCTCGCCGATCGACACGCCCTTGCCGCTGCATACGTTGTAGGCCTCACCGGGCGCGCCGTGTTCGACGATCAGCCGGTACGCGGCGTACGACGTCGCGCACGTCGGAGAGGTCGCGTACCGGCTCGCGATTGCCGACCGAGATGGTGTCTTCGTGCGCGCGTTCGGCCTCGACGATCCGGCGCGAAAGGGCGGGAACGACGAACCGGTCCGATTGGCCCGCACCCGTGTGCGAGAACGCGCGTACCCGCAAGGTCTCGAGCCCGGCTCCCACCCACGCCTGCAACGCCAGGAACGAGGCGGCGACCTTGCTCGCGCCGTACGGTGTCATCGGGCGCAGCGCCGCGTCTTCGCGCAGTCGCGGCGTGTCGGCGTCGATCTTGCCGTATTCCTCCGCGCTTCCCACCACGAGCACGCGTTCGACCCCGCTCGCGGGGCGGCGTCGAGGATGTTGGCCGTTCCCTCGACGTTGACGCGCAGGCAGGCGGTCGGATCACGCCACGACTCGGCGACGTCGGACGCGGCGGCCAGGTGGTACACGACGTGGGGACGGTGCGTGTCGAAGACGTCGTGCACCGTCGCCCGGTGCGTGATGTCGAAGGAACCCATCGCGTCGCCCGGGGTCATCACGTCGTCACCGCAGTCGCGCAAGTGCGCGAGCAGGTGCGGACCGACGAACCCGGTCGCGCCCGTCACGAGCGCCCTCATCCGGCGACGGCCGCGCCGCGGGCCCGATGGCGGATCGCCCGCCCGTAGGCGTCGACGTGCGCTTCGATCGAGCGTTCCCAGGTGAAGGTCGCGGCGCGGGCCGGTCCCGCGGCCCGGAGCCGGCCGGCGACCGTCGCGTCGTCGAGCGCGGTCGCGAGCGCGCGGGCGAGTGCGTCGGCGTCGGCGGGTGGTACGAGCAGCGCCGCGTCGCCGACGACCTCTTCCACCGACGAGCCCGACGTGGTGACGAGCGGAGTCCCGCTCGCGAGCGCTTCGAGTGCGGGCATGCCGAAGCCCTCGACCAGCGATGGATAGGCAATGACCTCGGCCCGCCGGAACAGGGCGGCCAACGTCGCGTCGTCGACGTATCCCGGCCGCAGGATCCGGGTCGAGACCCCGCTCGCGGCGATTGCCGCCCGTGCCTCGGCCACGCCCCACCCGTCGCCACCGGCGACGACCAGCTGCACGTCGGGGTGCGCGGCCGCGATGCGCGCGAACGCGCGCACGAGGGTCGGCACGTCTTTGCGCGGCTCGATCGTGCTCGCGAAGGCGATGAAGGGCCGGGTGATCCCGTGCCTCGCCAACGCGGCCAGGTCGGCGGAGTCGTCGGCCGTCGGTGCGAAACGCGCGTGGTCGACGCCGTGATGCACGACGACGATCTCGGCCGCGGGCTGGAACCGCGCCCGCAGTCCCTCGGCCGCGTCGTTGCTCCCGGTGATGATGACGTCGGCGCGACGCGCGGCCGCGCCGATGATCTTGCGGAAGTAGACGACCTTCGACCGCTCGTGCCACTCGGGATGGTCGAAGAACGTCAGGTCGTGCATGGCCACGACCGTCGGCACCGTGGAGCGCAACGGCATCGTGTAGTGCGGGCCGTGCCACACGTCGGGCCGGATCCGGCGGGCGACGCCCGGTCCCGCGGCTTGCTCCCACACCAAGCGGCTCGGCCGCCGGTTCGGCGCGAGCGGATGCAGCTCGGCGGCCGGTGCGATCTCCGCCCAGCGCGCGGTGTCGCCCCGACGCGTGAGGAGGTGCAGGTCGACGTCGGGTCGCGCCGCCATCCCGCGCGCGACCGCGATCGTGTAGACGCCGGCGCCGACCGGGCGGGCGGGGACGGCGGAGACGTCGAGCAGCACGCGCACGGGGGGAGTCTACGAATTCGGCCCCATGGCCCGAGCCCGGGCGTACACCTGGCCGTGGCCTTCGGCGCAGCGGCCCCAGTTGAGCTCGGCGGCCCGAAGGAGTCCCGCCCGGGCCATCTCGCCGCGCAGCTCGGTGTCGTCGAGCACACGACCGATCTGTTCCGCGCACGCGTCGATGTCGCCCGGGACGAACAGCGCGCCCGCGCCCTGCACGATCTCTTCGAGCGCGGAACCGCTCGTCGCGATCACCGCGAGGCCCCGCGCCATCGCCTCGACGACGGGTAGCCCGAAACCTTCGTACAGCGACGCGAGGCAGAACGCGTCGGCGCGGCGGTAGAGCGCGTCGAGTACCGACCACGGTTGCGCGCCGATGACGCGAACGAACGATCGATCGAGGCCCGACACCTTGCCCCACCCGGGAGGGCCTACGACCACCAGCGTGAGGTCGGGACGGGCGCGGCGGAGCCGGTCGACCACGCGCACGATCGTGGCGACATCCTTGCGGGGCTCGACCGTCCCGACCGTGAGGACGTACGGCGGCTCGACCCCGGCGAGCGCGACGGCGCGGTCGATCTCCGCCGGATCGCGAGGCACGGGCCGATCGACGCCGAACGGAACGACGACGACCCGGTCACGGTCGAATCCTTCGCGCTCGAGCTCCCGGCCGGTGAACGCCGACGGAACGACGACCAGGGTTGCGTGGCGGCGGGCGAGCGTGAGGCCGCGCGTGTGGAAGGTGACACCCCGCCGGGTCGTGGTCTCGGGCAACCGCCGGAACGCGACGTCGTGCACCGTCACCACGAGCGGACGGCCGCGCACCGGAGGTATCGCCAGGCTGGGTGCATGCACGACGTCGGCGTCGATCCGTATCCGGGGCCGTTGCAGCCGGTGCCAGAGCTCGTCGCGCGCGCTGGCCCGAGGACGTCCGAGGTCGATCCACGGGACGCGCCGGTCCACACCGCGCGGCCTCGGGCCCGCCGCGAACGCGATCGGCTCCACGCCGAAGGCGCGAAGGTTCCGCAGGAGCGAGATCTCGTAGCGCCCGATCCCGCCGGGAACGGGCTGCAGGAGTTGGCCCGCGTGCACGGCAACCTTCACGACCGCGCCTCCGCGATGCGCCGATAGCACGACGCGAGGGCGCGCGCGGTCTGATCCCACGAGAACACGTGCACACGATCGCGGCCGCGGGCCACGAGCTCGGCTCGGATGTCGTCGTTGGTGAGTATCCGCTCCATCTCGTCGGCCAGCACCTGTTCGTTGGTCGGCTCGACGAGCAGGGCCGCGTCGCCGGCGACCTCGGGGATCGATCCGGCGCGGGCGGCGACCACGGGGAGGCCCACGGTCATCGCCTCGAGGACGGGGAACCCGAAGCCCTCGTAGATCGACGGGTAGGCGAGGAGGGTCGCCTGCTCCAACAGCGCGCGTCGGCCCGCGTCGGAGACGGGGCCCGCGAGCACGACGCGTCGGCGGGCACCTTCGGCCAGCCGCGCGATGGCGGAGTCGATCTCGGGCCGACCTGGACCATCGTGGCCGGCGATGACGATCCGCACGTCGGGGTGATGTTGCGCGACCAGACCGAACGCGCCGATGAGGTGGGCGAAGTTCTTGCGCGGTTCGAGCGTCCCGATGGCGACGATGAAGGGCGCGCCGCCGAGCGCGCGCTCGACGTCGGATGGCATCTCGGCCCGGTCGCCCAACGCCGGTACCCCCAACGGGATCACCACGAGTCGACCGGCGGCGCGCAGGCCCATGCCGTAGAACTCCTCGATCTCGTCGGCGACGAACTCCGATCCGGTGTGCAACGTCGCGCCGCGTGCAACCGCGCGCCGGATGATGGGGTCGAACGCGCGCACCTCGGGTGAGCAAAGCTCCGGATAGCGGATGAACGAGCAGTCGTAGACGCTGATCAGCGTCGGCAGCCGGCTCGGGGGCGTGAGGTAGTTCGTCGCGTGGAGGATGCTCGCGGGCCGCAACCAGCGATCGATGCGCGGTGTTTCGGCGCGCACCCACGATCTCAACAAGATGCGCGCCGGAATGGGCACGAAGCGCGTGTCGGGCGGGACCGCGTCACGATGCAGCCGGGCCCGGGTGCTGAGCGTGTACGGAACGAGGTCGGGGCCGGCCTCGAGCGCGCGCAGCGCAGTAATGATCTCCGCGACCGCGGCACCGATGCCCGTGCGCGCGCCGAGCAACGGAGTGACGTCGATCGCTACGGTCGGACGCTCCGTCGGAGACACCGCAGGTTGCTACCACACATCGCCGGGTACGCTGTAGCTTCGAAAGCGGGCGGAGTTGCCGGTGACCCTGGTGGAGAGCTGGGGGAGGTACGTGCGCAACGACGACAGCAACAGTGCCCCTTCTCGCCGACTGACGCGTCGCGCCGCGCTGCAACTCGGCGCCGGCGCGAGTGCCGCGGCGGTGGCCGCGCCGTACGTCACGCACCTCGGTCGCGGCAGTCGTGCCGTCGACATCCATGATGCCCAGCTGTTGTTCGCGCCGGTGCACAACTGGCCGGTTCCGCCGATCGTCACGCGCGCGCAATGGGGCGCGAACGAGACCTTGCGCAAGCCCGGCCAGATCTACGACTCGACCGTCTCGAAGTTCGTGGTGCATCACACCGGGACTCCGAACGACATCACCGACTATCCGAGCTTGTGCCGTGGGATCCTGGCCAACGAGACATCCGGCGAGTACATCGACATCGCGTACAACTGGCTGATCGATCCGAACGGTCGCATCTACGAAGGGCGGTGGGCGCGGGATTACGCGGCGGGTCAGGCGCACACCGGAGAGCTGAACGGCGCAAACGTTCGCGGTGCTCACACGATCTATCACAACGCGAACACGATCGGCGTCGCGTTGATGGGCACCTACGACGGCATCGGCATGTCGCCGGCCATGCTCAACTCACTCGTCACGTTGCTCGCGTGGAAGTGCGCACGCTGGGGCATCGACCCGCTCGGGCGCGGCGCCTACCCGGCGGCGAACGGCGCGGTCGAGAACCTCTTCAACATCTGCGGTCATCGCGACACGTCGTCGACCGACTGCCCGGGACAACGGGTCGAGCCGATGCTTCCCGCGATCCGGGCGCGGGTCGCGGGGCGCCTCAGCGGTGCGGGCTACTGGATCGCGACCGACCTCGGGCAGGTACTGGCGTTCGGCGGTGTGCCGCTGTCGACGTCGGGGTTTCGGCTCACGAGCCCGATCGTCGGTATCGCCGCCCATCCGACTGCGCAGGGCTACTGGTTGTTCGCGGCCGACGGCAGCGTCTACGCGTTCGGTGCCGCCGGGTACCACGGGGGTATGAACGGGCGGCGGCTGGTCGCGCCTGTCGTCGGCATGGCGCCGACGCGGTCGGGCCGCGGGTACTGGTTGGTCGCGGGCGACGGCGGCATCTTCAGCTTCGGCGACGCGCGGTTCTTCGGTTCGACGGGCGGGATGCGCCTCAATGCACCGGTGCTCGGCATGACCCCGACCACGACGGGGTACGGCTACTGGCTCTACGCGCGCGACGGCGGTGTGTTCAGCTTCGGCGACGCGGTGTTCCACGGGTCGACCGGGAACATCCACCTCAACCAGCCCGTCGTGTCGATGGCGGCGCGGCCCCAAGGCGACGGCTACTGGATGATCGCGCGCGACGGGGGGGTGTTCTCGTTCGGGCGCGCGCCGTTCGTCGGTTCGGGCGCGATCTACCCGTCGTCGTCGCCGTACGTGGGCATGCTCCCGTCGACCACCGGCAACGGCTACGTCATGCTGCGCGGCGACGGCAAAGTTCTGTCGTTCGGTGACGCGCCGAATCTGGGCGACGCACTGGGCGAGACCTTCGGCAATGCCGTCGGCATCGCCGGCAAGTTGCAGCCGTTCGCGTAACCGCGGCGTCGGGCGCGGCGCTCAGGTTCGGAACTCAGGTTCGGCGGAGCAGATCGCGTACGCGGCGGCGACTGCGCGGCGCCGCGCTCGTCGCCGCGGCAGGAGTCGTGCCGTCGGGTTTCACGCCGACGTACCAGTAGTCGCGCCATCCCGCCGCCTTGTCGGTCTCTCGAACCGTGACGATGTCGAGACCACCCGCGACCAGCGCGGCCTCCACGTCGGCGCGCGGAATGCCGTGGATCTCCATGACGGGCAGGAACTCCGCCTCGCCGTCATCGGTGGCCGTCGCGGTGCGCGCGACGACCTGCACCGGGACCGTCGTAGTCGGCGACCCGCGATCTGCGAACCACGCGACTCCTTCGATGACGAGGTCCAGCTCGAGGAGGTACGAGCCCGGCTCGTCCGGCGCCTGCATCTGGAGGGTCAGCTCGACCGCGTCGCCGGGCCGCACGGTCGTGCCCATCGATTGGCGGCCGTCGTCGAGTCGCAAGATCTCACCGGTCGCGGTGCGCCAGTGGTTGCCCAGGTTCACGAACCGGTCGTCGGGCCACGGCGCCCGGCTCGTGTTGCGGACGACGACGACGATTTCGGCGACGCTGCCCGCCTCGATCTCGATCCGGTCGGCGGCGGGCGCGATCTCCGCGTGGAACGCGTCGTCGGCGATCGAGGGCAGCGTCGTGCCGGTCTCGTCGGGCGCCAGCGGATGATCCGGGAGCTGGAACACGACGACGCCCCCGGGGGCGAGGATGCGTGTGAACTCGCGCACGTAGAGCGCGCTGAACTGCGGCGCGATGTGCTGCAAGACGATGTCGGAGTAGATGAGATCGAACACGCCGTCGTCGAAGAGGGCGAGGTCGGCGCGATCGTTGACGTGATACCGGCAGCGTTCGCCGAACTGATTGATCTCCTCGGCCAGCCGGATCATCGAGGGCGCGATGTCGACGCCGTCGCAGTTGGAGAACGTCCGCGCCAGAGCCTGGGTGAGCCGGCCGACCCCGCACCCGAAGTCGAGGGCGCGTCCCGGTCTCACCGCGAGGCCGAGCTCGGCCAACCAGGCGAGCAGCCCGTCGATTTCGTCGATGCCGGTCTGCAGGAACTCGTCGAGGTCCCAGAGGTTTCCGCGTCGATCGGGCCTCGAGATGATGGCCCAGTAGGGATCGCGACGGCCCCACTCGTTCCAGTGCCGCTGAAGATCGTCGAGATCCACGGCGGCAGCGTACTCAGTGGCGCGGGGAGAGGCGGCTACCCGCCGGCGCCCCGGAACCGGCCCCGGCGGGCGCGGACGCGATGCTGCGCGATCGCGAGCATCTCGTCGTCGCCGCCGCTGTTGCCGTAGGCCCAGAGCTCGACGTCGTCGTCGCCGAGCCCCAACTCGGCGAACAGCGCGCGCAGGCGTGTCGCCTTCTCGGGACCCCGGCAGTTCGGGCCGCGAAGCCGGCCCGTGCATCGTCCGTGTTCGTCGGTGTCGAGGCTCGTGCAGAGCACGTTGGCGATGCCGAGGGCCCCGGCCACGTCGTGGAGGTACACGTCGAGCGATGCCGACACGATCACGACGTCGTGCCCTTCGCGCCGGTGCCATGCGATGCGATCGCGCGCGTGGACCGTGATCGCGACCCGCGTCAGGTCGGCGGCGTAGGCGCGCCCGGCCGCTTCGACGTCGGCGTACGGAACGCCGGCCAGTACCCGCGTGAGCACGCGCTCCTTGGCGAGGTCGCGGTCTGCGCGACCCGCGGCGGCGAGCGCGAGCCGGCCCGACTCGCCGCCGATGGCGCGCAACACCGCGCCGCGCCCGGCGACCGCCGCGAGGAACGGCACCAGCGTGTCGCGCCGCGTGATGGTGCCGTCGAAGTCGAAGGCGGCGACGGTCCGTTCGGTCACGGCTCGGTCATCAGATGGGAAGGCGCCGGAACACCGCGGTGGGCAGGTGCCGGAGCACGGCCATCAGGTAGCGCATTGCAGGCGGCACCCAGACGATCTCTCGCCCGCGCGCGATCCCGCGCACGATCGCGTCGGCGACGGCGTCGGGCGTTACCGACAGCGGTGCCGACTTCATCCCCTCGGTCATCTTCGTGTGCACGAATCCGGGCCGCACGATCATCACGTGCACCGCGCTCGACGTGAGCGACGCGGCGAGACCCTGGTAGTAGCTGTCGATCCCGGCCTTCGACGACCCGTACACGAAGTTCGAGCGCCGGACGCGTTCACCGGCAACCGACGAGAGCAGCACCAGGGTCCCGTGCCCCTGCGCACGCAGGCGGACGACCAGCGGCACCGTGACCGACACCGTGCCGGTGAAGTTCGTCTGCACGATGTCGACCGCGGCCGCACCGTCGGATTCGGCGCGCGCCTGGTCGCCGAGCACCCCGAACGCGACGAGCACGACGTCGAAATCGCCGAACCGGTCGAAGGTGGTTTGCACGAAGGCTTCGTGCGACGCGAAGTCGGTGGCGTCGAACCCGACCACGTGGACCTCCGAGGCGCCCGAGGCGCGCAGCGTGGCGGCGACGGTGTCGCAGGCTTCGGGTTTGCGCGCCGCGAGCACGACCCGCGCCGCGCGGCCGGCGACGAGCTTGCGGACGGTCGCGACTGCGATGTCGGAGGTCCCCCCGAGCACGAGCACCGATTGCACCTCGCCCAACGCGTCCTTCACGAGGATCTCCTCCCGGTCCCGCTCAGATCGAGCCGTCGGTCCATATCGCTGCGCAGCCGGCCTTCGGGATCGAGGCCGGCCCGGACGGCACGCCAGTCGTCGAGGCGCGGGTACATCGCCGACAGCAACTCCGGCCGCAGGCGGGAATCCTTCGTCAAGTAGATGCGGCCCCCGGCGGCCACGACCAACTCGTCGAGGCCGTCGAGCAGGGGGCCGAATGCCGGCGACGCGGGTATGTCGAGCGCGAGCGTCCAGCCCGAGATCGGGAACCCGATCAGCGACCGGCTGTCGTGCTCGAAGCGCTTGAGCACTGCGAGAAAGGTGGGCACTCGTGCCGCGCTGAACCGTTCGAGCGCGGTGCGGATGACCTGTTCCGAGCCGAACGGTACGACGAACTGGTATTGGACGAAGCCGTGCGAACCGTAGATGCGGTTCCAGTCGCGCACGCCGTCGAGGGGGAAGAAGAACGGCTTGATCCCTTCGACGTGCCGGCGTCGTGTCCGTGGGGCTTTGCGGAACCACACCTCGTTGAACCCGCGCACCGAGAGCAGGTTGATCAGACCGTTGGGGAGCCACGGCGGCGCACCCAGCAATGTGCGCGGTGCGTACTCGCGTGCGGTCGAACGGTCCGACACCGGCAGCTCGTCGAGGTTCGCATGATTGCCGCGCGTCAGTACGGCGCGGCCCAGATGTCCACCCGTCGCAAGGCAATCGATCCAGGCCACGGAGTAGCGGTAGTCGTGGTCGCCATCGAGCATCCGGGCCATGCAGTCGTCGACGTCGGTCGTGCGCTCCGTGTCGCACACGATGCGCGACGTCTCGACAGGTTGCAGCTTGAGCGTGGCTTCGGTGATGACGCCGGTGAGGCCCATGCCCCCGCTCGTCGCCCAAAAGGCGTTGGCATCGGCGTCGGGCTCCAGCACGGACGCGCCGTGCGTGGGGGTGACGATGCGCATGCGCTCGACGTAGTCGGCGAACGAGCCATGGCGGAACTTGCCGTGGATGTCGGACGCGATCGCACCCCCGACGGTCACGAAGCTCGTGCCGGGGATGACCATGGGGAACCAGCCGAGGGGGAGGAGCGCGCGCAGGAGCGTGTCGAGACTCACACCGCTCTCGACGGTCACGGTGCCCTTGTCGACGTCGATTGCGAGCACGGAGTCGAGGTTGTGGCACGACAACACGTCGCCGCCGGCGTTCTGCGCGGCGTCGCCGTACGACCGGCCGAGACCGCGAGCGATGATGCCGCGCGGGCTCGGCGCGGTGACGTGCGAGACGATGCGCTCGAGGTCGTCGGGCCGGTGCACGGTCGCGAGCGTCGGTGAGGTCCGACCCCAGCCCGACAGCAGCTCGAGCCCGGACATCGGGGAGGCGGCCATGTCAGGAACCGTGCACCGCGAGTGCGAACAGGAGCGCCCAGATCGCGCCCATTGCCAACAGGACCCGGTCGGCGAGCACGAGCTCCTCCGGGGCGCCGCCGCGGCCCTGTTCGAGCAGGAGCGCGTAGCGCAAGATGCCGAGCACGAACGGCACGATCGAGAGTTCGAACCACGCCGCGTTCCCGACGTTCGACGACTTCTCGAATGCCCAGAGGCAGTACGCGAGGACGGTGACGCTCGAGGAGACGGCGCGCACGAAGCTCAGGTACTCGCGCGAGTACATCGCCAGCGTCGGCCGGTGCGCGCCGGCGCGCTCGCCGAGCTCGAGCATCTCCGCGTGCCGCTTGCCGGTGACCATGAACAGCGACGCCGAACCGGCCACGATGAGGAACCACGGCGAGATCGTCACGCCGACCGCGACACCGCCGGCGATCGTCCGCAGCACGAACCCCGACGCGACACACGCGAGGTCGAGCACGGCTTCATGCTTGAGCCACACGCTGTAGATGACCGTCTGCAGGAGGTAACCGCCGACCACGAGCGAGAGCTGCCAGCGCGCCGCGAACGAGAGCGCGATCGCGGCCGCGAGCAGCGCGACTCCACCGATGGTCGCGGTGCGCACCGTTACCTCACCGGACGCGATCGGCCGGTACCGCTTGGTGGGGTGCCGGCGATCGGCGTCGGCATCGAGCGCGTCGTTGAGGAAGTAGGTACCGCTCGCGGCCAGGCAGAAGCAGACGAACACGATGGCCGTGCGGGTCAGCGCGGTTCCGTTGCCGAGCAGGCCGGCGGCCCCGGGCGCGGCGATGACGAGGACGTTCTTGATCCATTGCTTCGGTCGGGCCAGGCGCACGAGCGCCGGAAGCCGGTGCGGGGGCGCGTTCCAAGGCAAGTCCGCCGGCTGCGCGCTCACGCTCCGATCACCATCAGATCTCGAGGGGTTCGTGCTCGACGACCGCGACGAGATCCTGCAACGTCGCGCCGCCGCGGCGCATCCGTGGGAACAACAGCGCGGCCATCACGAGCGCCGCGGTCCCGCCGCCGGCGAGGAAGCCGAGCTCGTTGCGGAGGATGAGGTCGTGGCCGCGTTCCACGACGACGACGAACGCGACGACGCCGACGATCCAGCCGAGTGCACTCTCTTTGTAGGCCTTCAGCGCGATCAAGCCCTGCGCGAGCGTCAACGCGACGATGAACGCGGTGGCCGCGAGCGTCAGCAGGAACATGTCGCGGTTGGCGAGGTCCCACTTGCTGGCGAACAGCTTCTGTCCGGCCCAGGGACCGATGAGGGTGGCCGCGACGATTCCCGTCGTGCACAACACGAGTACCACCAGGATCAAGCGTCGCATCCCGATGCGGAAGTCGTCGTGCTTGCCCTCGCTCGCGAGGCCCGCGAGCTTGGGCAGAAGCGCCGCCTGCACCGCCTGGAAGAGGAGCAGCGGAACGCGGGCCACGAAGAGGCCCGTGATGAAGTGCGAGCTGACGTTCTTTTGGCTCTCGGTCGCGAAGTGGGTGACGCCGAAGACGCTGGCGTAGGAGAGCAGCTGGGCGAGTACCGAGCCCAGCAACAGCCAGGCGAGCGCTCCGGACAGTTCCGAGTACGGCGCCTCCGGGCCTGGTTGCAGCAGGCCTCGTTGGCCGCGCAGCGAGATCGCGACCGCGAACAGCGGCGGCGCCGCGAGCGCGAATCCCCACGGCCCGACGGCTTTGGTGCCGACCGCGAACAACACGATGCACGCCAGGATGCGGACAGTGCCTTCCGAGCCGTGCATGAGCCCGTACGGACCGAAGCGGCCGTTGCCCGAGAGTGTGCCCCGCGTGATGTACGCGACGTAGTAAAAGGCGATCGCGACGAACAGGGCGATGAGCAGGACTCCCCGCCCGTCGAACAGCTTGTTGACGATCCGGGCGTGCGCGATCGCGGCGGTGACGATCACGGCGAGCGCGAGCACGCCGCCGAGGAACGCGGCCCGCCGCACGAGGGGACCGCCACCGTCGCCTCGGGCCCGGCGGGCGGACACGGCCCGGCCGACCTCTTGTTCCAGCGGCTGGAACAGACCGGGCGAGAACACGAACACCAACGCCCAGAGGACGTTGAGCGAGTTGTAATCGTCGTTCGAAAGCCGCTTGGCGGCGAGGATCTGGAAGCCGTACGCGCTCAGCCCGACGATGATCAGGCCCGCGCCGATCGCCCAGGTGCCTTCGGGCACGGGAAGCTTCTTGGCTGCACCTGCCAGCCGCTGTACGCGCTCGACCACGAACGTGGCAGGTTACTCGCCGCCCGCGGACCACCCTCAAGCGCGCCTGGGGCCCGACAAGGGGGGGACTAGCCTTCAGGCGTGCGGAACCTGCGCATTCGGACAGATTCGAGAACGTCTTGAGAACGCCGAACGAGCCGTGAGTACCCGGACGTACATCGTTCTCGCCGCGCTCACCGGCTTGGTGATCCTGGTCGCGTTCGCAACCCAGGTCGTCCTCGTGAACCGATGACGGCCGAACCCGGGAACCCGCGTCGGCCCGGGTGCCGTGACGAGAGGAGCGCACGTGCCTGACGATTCCGGCCGGCCCGGCGAGAACGATCTGCCGGGCGAGTTCGATCTTGTCGTGCTCGGCGGGGGTCCCGGCGGTTATGCCGCTGCGCTCTACGGTGCGAGCGCCGGAATGAGCATCGCCATCGTCGAGGAGCAGCGCGTCGGTGGCACCTGCTTGCACCGGGGGTGCATCCCGGCCAAGGAGCTGCTCCAGACCGCGGAGGTGTTGCGCACGGTGCGCGCCGCGGCCGAATTCGGTGTGCTGACTTCGGATCCGGCGCTGCAACTCTCGACGTCGCAGACCCGCAAGCAGACGGTCGTCGATCGCCTGACCGCCGGGCTCGAATCGCTCCTGAAGAACCGCAAGGTCACCGTCGTCCCCGGCACGGGTGTGCTCGAGCCCGACGGGCGGACACTCAGCGTCTCCGACGGAACGATGATCCGCGGGCGCAACGTGTTGATCGCGACGGGCTCCTCGCCGCGCGCGCTGGCGCTCGACGGCCTCGCCTTCGACGGCGACCGTGTGCTTTCGTCGGAGGAGGTGTTGCAGCTGAGCGACATCCCGGCCCGGGTCGTGGTGATCGGCGGCGGCGCGATCGGCTGCGAATTCGCGTCGTTCCTCGGCGATGCCGGCGCCGACGTCACGATCCTCGAGGCGCTGCCCCAGATCCTGACCGGTGTCGACCAGCAGGTCGCGCAAACAGTGGTACGCGCGTTCCAAAAGCGCGGCATCAAGGCCCAGACGGGTGTGCGCGTGCTCGGCTTCGACGGCGCGGCCGTCAAGTTCGAGGGCAAGAACGGCGAGGAGGTGCTCGCGGCCGACAAGGTGGTCGTGTCGGTCGGGCGCCGGCCCCGCTCGGAGAACATCGGGCTCGACAGTGCCGGTATCAAGGTCGACGAGCGGGGATTCGTCGTCGTCGACGGCAATATGCGCACGAGCGTCGACGGTGTGTACGCGGCGGGCGATGTTGTCGCTACTCCGCAGCTCGCCCACGTCGCCTTCTCCGAAGCAATCGTCGCGATCAAGACGATGCTCGGCGAAGCGCCGCTCCCGCTCGACTACGACAAGGTTCCGTGGGGCATCTACTGCCACCCGGAAGTCGCGTTCTGCGGGCTCACCGAGGCCCAGGCCAAAGAACGCGGCTACGACGTCGAGACGTCGGTGCACCGGTGGATGGGCAACGGGCGTGCGCTCATCGTGGGTGAGACCGATGGGATCATGAAGATCGTCGCCGAACGCGGTGGCCCGATCCTCGGTGTGCACATCGGCGGACCGTGGGCCACCGAGCTGATCGCCGAGGCATACCTCACCGTGAACTGGGAGGCCACGCCGGCCGACGTGGGCCTGTTGATCCACGCCCATCCGACGTTGTCGGAGCTCTTCGGCGAATCGGTGCTGGCGCTCACCGGGCGTTCCCTACACGGTTAGGGCCCGGCACGGTGCGGGCTCTCGTCCCATACATACGAAGAACCAGAGGGGCTCATGGACGTCACGATGCCGCAACTCGGTGAGACGGTCACCGAAGGGACGATCACGAAGTGGTTCAAGCAAGTCGGCGAGAAGATCGACGCCGACGAGCCGCTGTTCGAGGTGTCGACCGACAAGGTCGACTCCGAGGTGCCGGCCCCCCAAGGCGGGTTCATCACCGAGATCGTCGTACCCGAAGGCGAGACCGTTCCGGTGGGCGCGCGCCTCGCAGTGATCTCGACCGAGGCGGGGGCGCAGGCGCCGTCCGCCGCTCCCACCCCGGCTCCCGCTTCCACCCCGGCTCCCGCGCCGGCCCGGCCGCCCGCCGCGCCCGCGCCGCCGGCCCCTCCTACGCCGGCCGTCGTCACGCCGCCGCCGGCTCCGGTCGCGCCGGTGACCGCGCCTGCCCCGGCCCCGGTCGCCCCGCCCGCGCCTTCGGGCAACGGTGGTGGCGCGGTGACGTCGCCGATCGTCCGGCGGCTGATCGACGAGCAGGGCCTCGACGCCGCCGCGATCCGCGGCACCGGCGAGGGCGGGCGCATCACGCGCAACGACGTGCTCGACGCGGCGCGCGCCCGCGGTCCCGCGCCGGCGCCCGGCGCCCCGGCTCCCGCCGCCGTGCCGGCGCCCCCGGCGGCTCGCGTGTCCGGCGACGAGATCGTTCCCTTCGACAACATCCGCCGGCGCACCGCCGAGCACATGGTGCGTTCGGTCGCGACGAGCGCGCACGTGTACACATCGGTCCGGGTCGACTTCGAACGGGTGGAGCGCGTTCGCCGAGCGCACCAGGCGGCGTGGCAGGCCGAGGAAGGCTTCGCCCTCACCTACCTCCCGTTCATCACGCGCGCGTTCAGCGACGTCGTGCACGAGTACCCGTTCGTCAACGCGAGTGTCGAGGGCGACACACTGGTCGTGCATCGCGACATCAACCTCGGGATCGCGATCGACCTGCAGTTCAAGGGCCTGATCGCGCCGGTCATCCGCAACGCCGACGGCAAGCGGCTGCGGTTGCTCGCCCGCGAGATCCGCGATCTTGCCGCGCGTGCGAAGTCGAAGCAGCTGAGCCCCGACGAGATCGTGGGCGGAACGTTCACGATCACGAACATGGGGCCGTTCGGCACCACGCAGACGTACGCGATCATCAATCAGCCGCAGGTCGCGATCATGGCGACCGACGGAATCCGCAAGGAAGCAGTCGTGGTCGAAGGGCCCGACGGCGACGACGCGATCGCGGTGCACCACGTCGGCTTCTTGTCGCTGACCTGGGACCACCGTGCCTTCGACGGCGCGTACGCGGCTTCGTTCCTGAATGCCCTGCGCGAGGTGCTCGAGACGCACGACTGGGAAGCCGAGCTCGCATGACCGTGCGATCGCGCTGGCTCGGCCTGGTGCCGTATCCGGAAGCCGAGGCGTTGCAGCGCGCAGTGCACGAGCACGCCGACACCGACTATCTGCTGCTGCAGGAGCACCCGCACGTGTACACGCTCGGGTCGAGCGCGAAGGCGGAGCACGTGCTGCGCGACCCGGCATCGGTGGGCGCGACGATGGTCGACGCCGACCGCGGCGGTGATGTCACGTATCACGGTCCCGGCCAGCTCGTCGGCTACCCGATCGTCTCGCTCGCGGAGTGGCGCGCGGGCCAGCGCGACGTGGTCGCGTACGTCCGCAAGCTGGAAGACGTGTTGATCGCGGTGTGCGCCGACTTCGAGATCGCGGCCGAGCGGTCCACCGGCTACACCGGTGTGTGGGTCGGCGACGAGAAGATCGCGGCAATCGGCGTGCGCGTGTCGCGCGGTCGCACGCGGCACGGGTTCGCGCTGAACGTCGACCCCGACCTCTCGATGTTCGATCACATCGTTCCCTGCGGCATCCGCGACCGCGGCGTCACCTCGATGGTCGAGGTGCTCGGCCGGCCGATCGAGATGCAGGCCGTGGTCGAACGGGTCGTCGTGCGGTTCACCGAGGCGTTCGGCGCAGGCGCGATCGATCGCCAGGACGTGGCGTGGCATCGCCCGGAGCGCATCGCAGGTGTCGAGGGTGTCGGGGGTGTCGAGGTCGCGTTGACCCGCAAGCGCCCCGACTGGATGCGGGTGCGTGCGAAGTTCGACGACGGGTACCTGGAGCTGAAGAAGCTCGCCCGGAACCTCGACCTGCACACGGTCTGCGAAGAGGCGGGCTGCCCGAACATCTACGAATGCTGGTCCGACCGCACCGCCACCTTCATGATCAACGGCGATCGCTGCACGCGCGCGTGCGGCTTTTGCCAGATCGACACGCGTAAGCCGCTCGCGCTCGACCTCGACGAGCCGCAGCGGGTCGCCGACGCCGTCGCCGCGCTCGGCCTCGCCCACGCGGTGATCACGTGCGTGGCTCGTGACGATCTCCCCGACGGCGGCGCTTCGGGTTTCGCCGCGACGGTTCAGGCGATCCGCGCGACGAGCCCCGGCACCGCGGTCGAATTGCTGATCTCCGACTGCAAGGGCGACGCCGCGGCGTTGGCGACCATCTTCGAGTCCCGCCCCGACGTGTTGAACCACAACCTCGAGACCGTGGCCCGCCTGCAACGAGCCGTCCGGCCTTCGGCCGGTTACGCCCGATCGCTCGCGGTGCTGGGCCGGGCTCGGGCCGCGGGCCTGGTCACGAAGTCGGGTCTCATCTTGGGAATGGGCGAGACCGAGGCCGAGGTGCGCGGCGCGATGGCCGACCTCCGGGCCGTCGGCGTCGGGATCCTGACGATCGGGCAGTACCTGCGGCCGTCGGCCGACCACGTGCCGGTGGCCAAGTGGTGGCACCCCGACGAGTTCTCGGCCCTGCGCGAGTACGGCGAGGCGCTGGGCTTCGCGCACGTCGAGGCCGGTCCGCTCGTGCGTTCGAGCTATCACGCTCGTGAGGGTGCGGATCGGCTCGTCAGCGCACCGCACTGAGATAATGGGCGCATGGCCGATCGGTTCTCGTCGCTGCGTCCCGATCTCGCGCAGTGGTGGCGCGAACAGCCGATGTTCTTCGTCGCGACGGCACCGAGCGGTGCCGCCGGCCATGTGAATCTGTCGCCGAAGGGCTACGACACGCTGCGCGTCCTCGCACCCGATCGGGTCGCGTACCTCGACCTCACCGGCAGCGGCGTCGAGACCATCGCGCACCTGCGCGACAACGGGCGGATCACCCTGATGGCGTGCGCCTTCAACGGCAACCCGCGCATCTCCCGGATCTACGGCCGGGGCACCGTCCACCCCGCCGACACCCCGGAGTTCGACGCGCTCGCGGGCGAGTTCCCCGAGCTACCGGGCCGGCGATCGATCATCGAAGTCGCGGTCGAGCGGGTCACCACGTCGTGCGGCTACGCGGTGCCGCTCATGGACCTCGTCGACGAGCGGGCGCGACTGCTCGAGTGGGCGGACGGCAAGGGCGACGACGGGGTCGCGGCGTACTGGGGTACGAAGAACGCGATCAGCATCGACGGCCTGCCCGGGATCGACGCGTGACGTTCGCGAGCCGGATCCAGCGCGTACGCGCGCGGATGTCGGAGCTCGGCGTCGACGCCGTGTTGTTGTCGGTCGGGCCCGACCTGCCGTACCTCACCGGGTACGAGGCCATGCCCCTCGAACGGCTGACGATGCTGGTTCTCCCGCGTACGGGCGACGCGCAGCTGGTGGTCCCGCGGCTGGAAGCCCCCGCGTCGACCGCCGGCCCGAGCTCTTCGAGATCGTCTCGTGGGAGGAGACCGACGACCCGATCGCGCTCGTGGCCGGGATGATCCGGCGCTCGGCTCGGCGCGTCGCGATCGGTGACCACACGTGGGCGCGCTTCGTTCTCGATCTACAACACGCGGTGCCGTCGTGCGTGTTCGTGCGGGCCACCGACGTGGTCGGCCCCGTACGCATGGTCAAGGACGCCGACGAGATCGCTGCGCTCGACGCGCGCCGCCCACGTCGTCGACGCCATCGCGTCGGAGATGCGGCTGGAGCCGTTCGCGGGCCGAACGGAGCTCGACGTACATCGCGAGCTCGTAGAGCGGATGCTCGCGGCCGGTCACGAGCGAGCCAACTTCGCGATCGTCGCCGCGGGTGAGAATGCCGCGAGCCCGCACCACGATCCCGCCGCGACACGCGTGATCACCGACGGCGACATCGTCCTGTGCGATTTCGGCGGCACGATGGGCGGCTACTGCTCCGACATCACCCGCATGTTCCACGTCGGGGATCCGGGCGTCGAGGTCCGTGACGTGTACGCGGTCCTTGCCGCGGCGCAAGAGGCGGGCGTGCGCGCCGCGACGGTCGACACGGCGTGCGCAGCCGTCGACGCGGCCGCCCGCCGCGTCATCACCGACGCGGGCTTCGGCGAGTACTTCGTGCACCGGGTCGGGCACGGCATCGGTACCGAGGCGCACGAAGATCCGTACATCGTCGCGGGCAACGACCGCCCGCTGCAGGTGGGGAACGTGTTCAGTGTCGAGCCCGGGATCTACTTCCCCGACCGGTTCGGAATGCGGCTCGAAGACATCGTCGTCGCCACCGCGACCGGACCACTGCGGCTCAACGACGCGCCGCGTGATATCGCGATCGTTGCGTGAAGCTCGACGCGGGAACGTTCCTGTTGCAGTGGGCCACCGGCGGCCTGCTGTTCGGCTGGGTCACGACTCGCCGGCGCGAGGTCAGCTTGGGGTACGGCTGGCTGATCCGCATCGTGTTCGGCCTCATGGCCGCGGGCGGGGCCGCGGTGTTCCTCACCGGTGGCACCAGCGCGGCGCGCGGTCGTCGCGGCGGTCGCGGCGATCGCCGGTGTCGCGGCGACCGCGGTCGCGCTCACGGTCTCGGTGCAGCGGCGTCGGGCCGGGGTCTCGGGCCGCGAGGAGGTGCGCGCCGCGCGCCGGGCGCGGGTCTCGGCCATGATCGGGCGTTCCGACGCAGAGCAACTCGAACGCGGTCCGGAGTTCGCGCCCGTCCTCGATCTGGTCGCGCCCATCGCCGGCGCCATCGGCCTCCTCGCGGCGGCCCAGTTCGCGGGCGGGCCCTACCTGCTCGCGGTGGCGCGGCTCGCGGTCGGCGCGGTGTTCCTCGGCAGCGTGAGCGACGCGATGCTGCTCGGGCACTGGTATCTCGTGCAGCCCGGTCTCCCGCGCGAGCCGTTGAAGGAGCTCGTCGCGTGGACCGCGGCCGCGTGGCCGTTCGAGGTCGTCGTGTTCTTGTTGCCGACGGGCATGGTGCAGGTGATCAACGGCGGGATCGCCGACGGATACCGCGGTGTGCTCGGCTGGATCTGGATCGGGTGCGCGGCGATGACGATCGGGCTGGTCGCGATGACGTGGGCCGCGCTACGCGAGCGGTACTACTCCGCGGTGATGGCGGCGACCGGCCTCTTGTACCTTGCGATCCTCACCGCGTTCGGTACCGACCTCGTCGCCCGGGCCGTGCTCCGCCCCTGATTCGGGGGGTATGCGTCAGACGACGAAGTACTTGGCTTCGGGGTGCGGGACGATGATCGCGCTCGTCGACTGCTCGGGGACGAGGTGGAACTCCTCGGTGAGCGACACGCCGATGCGGTCGATCTCCAACAACTCCGCGACCTTGGTCTGGTCGTCGAGGTCGGGACATGCGGGGTAGCCCCACGAGTAGCGCGACCCTCGGTACTGCTGTTTGAACAGGCCGGTGAGCGTCGGACCGTCCTCGTCGGCAAAGCCCCACTCCTCGCGGACACGCCGGTGCCAGAGCTCGGCCAGCGCTTCGGTCATCTCGACCGACAGGCCGTGCAGCAGCAGGTAGTCCTGGTACTTGTCGGCCGCGAACAGCTCCTTTTCCCGTGCGCTCGCCGCGGTGCCCATCGTGACCACGTGGAAGGCCGCGTAGTCGGTCTCGCCGGAGTCGATCGGGCGGAAGAAGTCGGCGATCGAGAGGAACGGGGCCTTGCGCTGGCGCGGGTAGTGGAATCGCAGCCATTCCTGGGTGCGGGTCTCGTCCTTCCACACGACGAGGTTCTCGCCCTCGCTGTTGACCGGGAAATAGCCCCACGCGGCCGCGGGCACGAGCAGGCCCTCCTGCTTGGCCGTAGCGAGCTGGGCCCGGAACGTGGGCCGGATACGCGCTTTGAAGTCTTGGTCGTTCTCGCCCGACTCGGGGCGGAACTGCCACTGGTTGCGATAGAGCGCGGTCTCGTTCACGTAACCCGCGATGTCGTCGAGGGAGATGCCCTTGGCCACGCGCGAGCCGACGAACGGCGGCGTGAAGATCGTCACGTCGGTGGCGACATCGGAACGGGCCGGGATGTCGACGTCTTCGACCGGCTGTTGCGACTTGCGGGGCGGCAGGTTGCGACCGCCCGCCTCCCGCCCGAATGCGTCGTCGAGGGTGCCGTCCTTGCGACCCTGGATGAGCGCGTCCATCGTGCGCAGTCCCTCGAACGCGTCCTTGCCGTAGAACACGCGGCCGTCGTACACCTCGCGTAGGTCGCGTTCCACGTACGTGCGCGTCAGCGCCGCGCCGCCGAGGATCACCGGAACGCGGTCCGAAAGCCCGCGCGCGTTCAACTCCTCGAGGTTCTCGCGCATGATCAGCGTCGACTTCACGAGGAGACCGCTCATGCCGATCGCGTCGGCGTTCACTTCGAGTGCCTTCTCGATCATCTCGCTGATCGCGATCTTGATGCCGAGGTTGTAGACGATGTAACCGTTGTTGGTCAGGATGATGTCGACGAGGTTCTTGCCGATGTCGTGGACGTCGCCCTTCACCGTGGCGAGTACGACGGTGCCCTTGCCGCCGGAGTCGGCCTTCTCCATCAATGGTTCGAGGTACGCGACCGCGGCCTTCATCGTCTCCGCCGACTGCAGCACGAACGGGAGCTGCATCTGGCCGCTGCCGAACAGCTCGCCCACGACCTTCATCCCGTCGAGCAGCACGTCGTTCACGATCTGGAGCGGCGTCAGCTCGGTCAACTGCTCCTGCAGATCGGCCTCGAGGCCGTCACGCTCGCCGTCGATGATGCGGTGCTTCAGTCGCTCGGACACCGGCCAGCCGGAGCGGTCTTCCTTTTCGATCGCGCCGGCCTCGACGTTCTCGAACAGCGCCATGAACTCCGTGAGCGGGTCGTAGTTCTCGCGGCGCCGGTCGTAGATGAGGTCGAGCGCAGCTTCCTTTTGCGCTTCGTCGATGCGGTGCAGCGGCATGATGCGCGCCGCGTGCACGATCGCGGCGTCGAGGCCGGCCTCGCGGCACTCGTGCAAGAAGACGCTGTTCAACACGTGGCGCGCCGCGGGCTTGAGGCCGAACGACACGTTCGACAACCCGAGCACGGTGTGCGCGCCGGGGAGCTCGGCTTTGATGCGCCGGATCGCCTCGATGGTCTCCATCGCGTCGCGCCGGAGGTCGTCGTCGCCGGTCGAGAGCGGGAAGGTGAGCGCGTCGAAGACGAGGTCGGTCGGCTCGAGCCCGTAGCGCGTCGTCGCGATGTCGTAGATGCGCCTCGCGACCCGCAGCTTCCAGTCGGCGGTACGGGCCTGGCCCTCTTCGTCGATCGTGAGGCAGATGACGGCCGCGCCGTATTCACGCGCCAGACGGAACACGCGGTCCATGCGCTTGCCCTCGCCCTCGCCCTCTTCGAGGTTGGCCGAGTTGAGCAAGGCCTTGCCGCCGTGGTGCTTGAGCCCCGCTTCCAGCACCTGCGGTTCGGTGGAGTCGAAGACGAGCGGCA
The DNA here is from genome assembly GCA_963839575.1 of uncultured Actinomycetes bacterium. Classification (GTDB taxonomy): domain Bacteria; phylum Actinomycetota; class Acidimicrobiia; order IMCC26256; family PALSA-610; genus PALSA-610. The sequence goes on from CAWIVQ010000003.1 coordinate 2,147,330, forward strand.
ACGACGCCTGCGTGGCGAACCGTCCGGCGATCTCGTCCATGTCGACGGCGCCGTCGCGGCCGACGTAGTCGACGCACACGTCGAGCACGTGCGCGCCCTCCTTGACCTGCTCGCGCGCCATCTGCACGCAGGAGTCCCAGTCGGCTTCGAGCATCGCGTCGCGGAACTTGCGTGAGCCGTTCGCGTTGGTGCGTTCGCCGATGGCGAGGTACGCGAGCTCCTGTTCGAACGGTACGTGCGAGTAGATCGACGAGCAGCCGGGCTCGAACTCGGGCGTGCGCAGCACGGGCGGCCGGTGATCGAGCCGCTCGACGACTGCGCGCAGGTGCTCCGGCGTCGTGCCGCAGCAACCGCCCACGACGTTCAACCCGAACTCCGCGACGAACCGGTCGTGCGCGTCGGCGAGACCCGGGGGCGTGAGGTCGTAGTGGGTGTGCCCGTCGACGACCGAAGGCAGTCCCGCGTTCGGCAGCGCGGAGAGGAACGCGCGGGCGTGTTGGGCGAGATAGCGCAGGTGCTCGGTCATCTCGACGGGGCCGGTCGCGCAGTTCATGCCGATGACGTCGGGTCGCATCGCCTCGAGCGCGGTGAGCGCGGCACCGATCTCGGTGCCGACGAGCATGCGGCCCGTCGTTTCCACGGTGACCTGCACCATGATCGGGATCGGGTTCGAGAGCCCGGCCTTGCGCATCGCGGCGCGCGCACCGTTGATCGCGGCCTTGGCCTGGAGGAGGTCGTAGACGGTCTCGACGAGGAGCACGTCGATGCCGCCCGCGATGAGACCCTCGACCTGGAGCGCGTAGTCGTCGCGGAGCGAGTCGTAGCGGATCTGGCCGAGCGACGGCAGGCGTGTGCCCGGACCGATGGAGCCGATGACGAAGCGGGGTCGGCCGTCGGCCGCGTGGCCGGAGGCGACCTCGCGGGCGAGCTCGGCCGCGCGCCGGTTGAGCTCGACCGTCTGATCGGCCAAGCCGTACTCGTTGAGCACGAGCGGGAAGGCGCCGAAGGTGGCGGTCTCCACGCCGTCGACGCCGGCCCGGAAGAACTCGTCGTGCATCTGGCTGACGAGGTCGGGGCGGGTGGCGACGAGCTGCTCGTTGCAGCCCTCGAGCGCTTCGCCGCCGAAGTCGTCGGGGCCGAGGTCGTGGCCCTGCATCCACGTGCCGAACGCGCCGTCGAGCACCAGGACGCGCTCGTGGAGCGCGTCGAGGAACGGGTGTACTGCACCGCTGGCGATGGGCGCGGGTGTTCCTCGGGGGTCGGGCATCAGACCAGGTTACGTGGCCGCTACGGCGCTCCTCTACACGAAAACGCCGTGTTGGCGTCGTAGGCTGCCGCTTCGGCATGAAGGTCTATACGCGCACCGGCGACGACGGCACGACCGGCCTCTTGTACGGAGGCCGGGTCGGCAAGGACGAAGTCGGGCCCGAGGCCTACGGCGCCGTCGACGAGGCCGTGAGCGCCATCGGGCTCGCCCGCGCCGTGACCGAGCCGGGTTCGGAGCTCCACGAGCTGCTCGTGCAGCTGCAGCGCGAGCTCTTCGTCGTGGGCGCGGAGCTCGCGACCGCGCCCGACAACCGCGCCAAGCTCACTGCGGAGGTTTCGCTCGTCACGGCCGAAATGGTCGTGCGGCTCGAGCCCGTCATCGACGACGTGACGGGCCGGTTCGAGGCCCCGAAGGAGTTCGTGCTCCCGGGCCAGAACCAGGTCGCGGCCGCGCTCGACTTCGCCCGCACCGTGATCCGGCGGGCCGAGCGGGTCTCGGTCGCGGCGACGCGCGTCGGCTGGCTCGGCCCCGAGAGTCAGGTCGTTCCGTACCTCAACCGCCTCGCCGACCTCGTCTACACGCTCTCGCGTTGGCAAGAAGGCGACTTCCGTCCCTCGCGTACACCGTAAGGATCCGAATGCCTCCCACGTTCAAGCTCGTTCCCGGCGCGCCCAAAGCCGACCTGTTCGTCGTCCCGATCTTCTCGGGCGCGCGGTTCGGTCCGGGCGCGCAACTCGTCGACGACGCGATCGACGGCCGGCTCGCGGAGTTCATGCAGGAGACCGACTTCGAGGCAAAGCGTGGTGACGTGCTCGCGGTGCCGACCGGCGGCCGCCTCGGTGCGCGCGCCGCGCTCCTCTTGGGAGTGGGCGACGAGGAGACGTTCGACGCCGCCGCGCTGCGGCGCGCGGGCGCGGTGCTCGCCGCGCCGCGCGTCGCGTGTCGTGTCGGTCGCGACGACGCTGCTCGACGCGGTCGGGCCCGATATCGATCGCGGCGTCGCGGCGCAGGCCCTCGCCGAGGGCGTGTGCCTCGGCCGCTACCAGTTCCTGCGCTACAAGTCGGAGACCAAGGCGTCGCGCCTCGACCGTGTCTTCGTCATCGGCCGGGCCAACGCGAAGGTGCGGGCCGGGCTCGATCGCGGCGCCCGGGTCGCGCAGGCGGTGGCGTGGGCGCGCGACCTGATCAACGAACCGGCCGCGGCGAAGTCGCCGGCCGACGTTGCCGACCTCGCCAGGGCGGTCGCGCGCTCGTCGGGCTTGAAGGTGAAGGTCTTCGCCGGCGAGCAGCTCGTCCGGGAGCGGATGGGCGGCGTGCTCGGCGTCGGCAACGGTTCCGACCGGCCGCCGCGGTTCCTTCGGCTCGAGTACGCGCCGGAGCGTCCGCGCGGCACGGTCGCGTTCGTCGGCAAGGGAGTGGTGTTCGATTCCGGCGGGTTGTCGCTCAAGACCGCGGGTGGCATGGAGACGATGAAGACCGACATGTCGGGGGCGGCCGCCGTAATCGCGGCGATGTCGACGCTGCGCGATCTCGAGGTGAAGGCGCGGGTGATCGGGTACGTCCCCCTGGTCGAGAACATGCCGAGCGGTGCGGCGATGCGACCGGGCGACGTGCTGAAGATGCGTAACGGCAAGACGGTCGAAGTGCTCAACACCGACGCCGAAGGACGGCTCATCCTCGCCGACGCGCTCTCGCTCGCGAGCGAGGAGGGCGCCGACGCGATCATCGACCTCGCGACCCTGACCGGCGCAGTGACGACGGCGCTCGGCGACAAGATTGCCGGGCTCATGGGCACCGACGACGCGTGGGTCGAGCAGGTGAGCGAGGCGGCCGCGCGCGCCGGCGAGCGAGTGTGGCACCTGCCGCTCCCGGACGACTACCGCCGCAACCTCGATTCCGAGATCGCCGACCTGCGCAACATCGCGTCGGCCGGCGGCGCCGGCACGTTGACGGCCGGGCTCTTCCTCAAGGAGTTCGTCGGCGACGCGCCGTGGGTGCACCTCGACATCGCGGGGACCGCCCGTTCGTCGTCCGACGACGCGGAAACGTCGAAGGGTGGGACGGGCTACGGCGTGCGCACGCTCGTGGAGCTCGCGTCGACGTTCCGCAAGCCATGATGCGGCGCCTGTTCGTGCTCGTCACGCTGGCGGGCGTGATCGTCGGCGCGGCGGCGTGCAGCTCGTCGGCGCCGAAGGTCGCGCCCCCGCTCGCCCCCGTCGACATGCGCGGTCACGCTCAGGTCGAGATCGACGCCCACCTCAACCAGTTCTCGCCCGCCGCCGTCATCGTCGACGTCGGCACGAAGGTGACGTGGAAGAACCGCGATTCGGTCGTGCACAACGTGAAGAAGTCGGCCGACGCCGTCGACTTCGGGGCCGCGTTCGGGACCGACACGTTCGGTCCGGGCCAGTCGTACTCGTTCACGTTCGCCAAGGCGGGCACGTTCTTCTACACGTGCACCATTCACGCCGCGATGTCGGGGAAGATTCAGGCCGTCGCATCGTCGCCGGCCCCGACGTCTTCGGCCCCGACGACCGGCGCGGCGAGTACCGGGAGTCAGTGACCGGTCACCGTGCCGTCGGCGAGGACGGCGTGGGGGATGCACAGGTCGTCGTACTCCGCGATCACGATGTGCGCGTTCTCGCCGCACGCCGGGCACGTCGGGTCGCGCCGCACCTTGAAGTTGCGGAACGTCTCTTCGAGCGCGTCGTACGCGAGGAGCCGGCCCCGCAGCGGCTCGCCCAGGTCGAGGATCAGCTTGATCGCCTCGAGCGCCTGGATTGATCCGACGATGCCGGGCAGCACGCCGAGCACACCGGCCTCCGAGCACGACGGCGCCAGTTCCGGCGGCGGCGGCTCGGGGAGCAAGCAGCGGTAGCACGGCCCGTTGTAGGGGTCGAACACCGTCACCTGACCTTCGAAGCGGAAGATCGAGCCGTGTACGACCGGGATGTTCTTCAGGAGCGCCGCGTCGTTCAACAAGTAGCGCGTGGGGAAGTTGTCGGTGCCGTCGACGATGACGTCGTACCCGTCGATCACGTCGAGGATGTTGTCGGCGCCGAGGCGCACGTCGTAGGTGACGACGTTGACGTCGGGGTTCAGCGCGGTCAGCGTCTTCTTGGCCGAGTCGACCTTGCGGTCGCCGATGCGCTCGAGGTTGTGCAGGATCTGTCGTTGCAGGTTCGACGCGTCGACCACGTCCATGTCGACGATGCCGATCGTCCCCACGCCGGCCGCGGCGAGATACAGCGCGGCGGGCGAACCGAGACCGCCGGCGCCGAGCAACAGGACCTTCGCGCCGAGCAGCTTCTGCTGACCCTCTTCGCCGACCTCGGGCAAGAGGATGTGGCGGCCGTACCGGTCGCGCTGCTCGGAGCTGAGCGTGGTCGGAGTGATCCAGTCGCGCCCCTCGTTCTTCCAGCGCCCGAACCCGCCGGCCATCGACACGACGTCGGAGTAGCCGAGCTCGTGCAACGTCTTGGCCGCGAAGGCGGAGCGGATGCCGCCTGCGCAGTAGACGACCACGGGTGCGTCGTGGTTCGGGATCTTGTTCTCGACCTGACTCTCGAGGTGACCCCGGGGGATGAACAGCGCGCCGGGGATCATTCCCTGCTGGTATTCGTCGAGCTCGCGCACGTCGAGGAACGTGGCCTCACCGACCAGCGGTTCCGCGTCGGCGGGCGAGATCTCCCGGATTTCGGCCTTGGTTTCCTTCAACAGCTCGCGAAAGCTCGGCATCTCGACTCCCCGGAGCGCGCCGTGGTGGCGCCTGCAAGGTCTAAATACTACCTCAGCGGTCGGATATTCCCAACGGCCAGACCAGCACGTATACCCGCGCCTAGACCAATGCCGCCAGGGCCGGGAGCACCTCGCCGAGCCGGTCCCGCACGACCACGTCGGCCGCCGGATCGAACGGCGTCTCCTCGCCGTTCAAGATCACGAGCCGGGCGCCGTTGCGGCGGGCGATGTCGGGCAGTCCGGCCGCGGGGAACACGGCCAGCGACGTGCCGATCGCGAGGAACACCTCCGCGCGCCCGGCCGCGATCTGCGACCGCTCGAGGTCGGCCACCACGAGGTTCTCGCCGAAGCTGATGGTCGCCGACTTGAGGATGCCGCCGCAGCGCCGACAACCCGGGTCCGGCTCGCCCGCCCGGACGCGATCGAGCGTCTCGGACATCGGCGCGCGCCGGCCGCACGCCATGCACTTGGCTTCGCGGACGTTGCCGTGGATCTCGACGACGATCTCCGGCGACTGCCCCGCCGCGTGGTGCAGACCGTCGATGTTCTGGGTCACGAGCGCGTGCAGTGCACCTTTGCGCTCGAGCTCGACGAGCGCGCGGTGCGCCGGGTTGGGCGCGGCCGTCCACACCTCGCTGTCGAGCCGGTTCCGCCACGCCGAACGCCGGACGGCCGGGTCCGACATGTAGTACTCCAGGGTCGCGGTCTTCTCCGCCGCGGGGTTCTTCGTCCACACGCCGTTCGGCCCGCGAAAGTCGGGGATGCCCGACTCGGTGGAGATGCCCGCGCCTGTCAACGCCGTGACGTAACCCGCGGTGCGCAGCCAGCCCGCGATCTTCTCGAGCTCGGCCCCGGCCATGGCGCGGGAGGATATTCGCGGCGCCGCACGAATCCGCTACGGGCGCAGCCGCCCGTCGATCGCGGTCCAGGGCGTCCACCTTCCACCCGCGGTGCGCTGCCACTTGTGGGCGACCGTGCCGTCGGGCGCAACGCCGAAGGCTTCCATGCGGCCGTCGGCGTTCGCGGCCGCGGTGAGGTCGTCGAAGCTTCCGGTGAACCGCGACCAGACCGTCCACCCACCACCGGCGCGTAGCTGCGTTCGGCGGTAGGTGCGGTGCGCGTCGTCGGTGCCGAACACCTCCAGCTGCCCATCGAAGCTGCGTGCCATCGCGATGCGGGTGAGCTTGCCGTCGACCGCCCCCCACGGCGTCCACGCCCCGCCCGCGGTTGCCTGCCAGCTGTGGGCGATGGTGCCGTTCGTCGCGAGGCCGAACACTTCGATACGGCCGTCGGCGTTGGTCTCGGCCGCGAGCTCGTCGAAACTTCCCGTGAAGTCGGGACCACGCCGACCACGCCCCACCGGCGACCGTCTGCGTCATGCGGTACGCGCTGTGCGCGGCGTCGGTCCCGAACGCTTCGAGGCGCCCGTCGTAGCTGCGGGCGAGCGCGATCGTGACGAGTCGACCGTCGACGCGGGTCCACGGCGACCAGGGGCCGCCCGGCGCGCCTTGCCGCGTGTGCGAGATGCTCCCGTCGGCAGCGATACCGAGCACTTCGATGCGTCCGTACGCGTTGGTCTCGGCCGCGAGGCTGTTGAAGCGGCCGCCGAACTGCGCCCACGCCGACCAGGTCCCGGCCGCGGTCACTTGCCACCGGTGGTACGCCGAACCGTTGGTCGCGACGCCGAACACCTCGAGCCGGCCGTCGGCGTTGCGCGCCATCGCGACCTGCGATCCGCCAAGCGGCCCGGCGCCGGTCGCCACGATGCCCGCCGGCACGGGCGCGGCCGGCGCGGCCGGTGCCCGTGGGGCGACGGCGACCCCGAGGCCGCCACCGGCCGCGGCGATCGTGGTGATAAGGAGAAAGCCGATTCCGCGGATGATGCTCCCTTGCGTTTCGAGGCGTACGGGAGCCGAGCGACGGCGCGCCGGTCTCGAGTTCGGGATCCCACGCAGGGATCGATGCCGTTCGCAGCGGGGCGGGGCGCACCCCACGGTCGCGCCCCGCCCCGGCGATGCGTTACCGGCGGGGGGCGGAGTTCGCCGGTAACGACTCTTCGGTCGACGCGTTGTTCATGACGCGGCTGTTCATGAGGCTTCGGGAAGCGGCGCTTCGTCGGACGCGGACACCTGCTCGCGGGCCCAACGCACCGCTTCGTGCGCGAGCGCGGGATGGAATCCGCCGGCGTGCAGCGCGCGCTCGACGAGATCGATCGGCTCGTCCTGCGCGATCAACGTGAGCGCGAACCGCCGGGCTCGCCGGCGGGCGACGTCGACCGGCTTCGCCGCCTGCTCCTCGATCCATTCCGCGTGGCGCGCCTGGAGGCCCGACGGCAACCGGCGGACGTGACGACGATGGACGGGCGGCAGCGTGGTGCGCACCGCGATGGTCACGTCGCCGTCGGAGCACGCCAGCTCGAACTGCTGCAGCCGGGCGAGGCTGCGCACGAGCGGCGACTGCTGGCCTTCGCGCGGGCCGAGTCCGAGCGCGGCCGCGGTGTCGGCCACGGGGAGGTCGACGCCCTTCGGGTCGGTCTCGAAACGATCGGCGAGGTGACGCAGCAAGAGCAGCGCCGTCGGTCCGAGCGTCGGGAGCCAAAACGTCTCGACGTACCAGCTCCGGGGATCGTGGCCGATCGCGTCGAGGACGGGGTCGGGCCACGGCATCACATGGATTGCACCGGTCACTGGTCCTCCAGGAGCGTCGGAGATCACGTCAAGTTGTCTCAAACTGTCTATCACGACCCAACGGAGAGAAGCAAGGGTGCTGCGGTTGGGGGGTTTTGGTGCCGGGCGGTACAAGCGCAGGTCCCCGGCGTGAGTAGGTTGAAGAGGTGAAACAAGAGCGCGCCACCTACGTCGAGTGCGACCAGTGCAAGAGCCTCTTCAAGGCGGGCACGTTCAAGGACGGGTCGGTCCCGTCGGCGTGCCCGACGTGTCGCGTCGGCGTCGACCCGGCGGGCCAGTCGGTCACGATCGACACCGAGTCGCGCTTTTAGGCACCGCGTTCGTCCGCGGAGCCACCTCGGAGATCACGTCAACCTCGGAGATCACGTCAACCTCGGAGATCACGTCAAGTTGCGTAGGTGCGCGTGAAACGGGCGTCGCGTGGCCCGGGCTTCTCGGGCCGGGCCGTGTGCGTGGTTCACTAACCCACATGACAGAACCGGATCTCGATCGGTGGCGTGAGCTCGCGGCGAAGGAGCTGAAGGGCGCCGACCCCGACACGCTCACCTGGCAGACGCCGGAGGGGATCGCGGTCAAGGCGCTCTACTCCGCGGCCGATCTCGAGGCGCTGGAGACCGTCGGTGGGCTGCCCGGCATGGAGCCGTTCGTGCGCGGGCCCCGGGCGACGATGTACGCGAACCGGCCGTGGACGATTCGCCAGTACGCGGGCTTCTCCACCGCGGAGGAGTCGAACGCGTTCTACCGCCAGAACCTGGCGGCCGGTCAGATGGGTCTGTCCGTTGCCTTCGACCTCGCGACGCACCGCGGCTACGACAGCGACCACCCGCGGGTCGTCGGCGACGTCGGCAAGGCCGGGGTCGCGATCGACTCGGTCGAGGACATGAAGATCCTGTTCGACGGCATTCCGCTCGACAAGATGTCGGTGTCGATGACGATGAACGGCGCAGTGCTGCCGGTGCTCGCGGGCTACGTGGTGGCGGCCGAGGAGCAGGGTGTGAGCCAGGATCAGCTCACCGGCACGATCCAAAACGACATCCTCAAAGAGTTCATGGTCCGCAACACCTACATCTACCCGCCCGCGCCGAGCATGCGCATCGTCGGCGACATCATCGAGCACACCGCACGGTTCATGCCGCGGTTCAACTCGATCTCGATCTCCGGCTACCACATGCAAGAAGCGGGCGCGACCGCAGTGCAAGAGCTCGGCTTCACGCTCGCCGACGGCTTGGAGTACGCGCGCTTCGCCGCATCGCGCGGCTTGTCGGTCGACGACTTCGCGGGCCGGCTGTCGTTCTTCTTCGCGATCGGCATGAACCTCTTCATGGAGGTGGCGAAGCTGCGCGCCGCACGGTTGTTGTGGGCGCGGATCATGACCGGCCTCGGCGCCAAGAAGCCGGGCTCGTTGATGCTGCGCACCCACTGCCAGACCTCGGGCGTGTCACTCACCGAACAGGACCCGTACAACAACGTCGTGCGCACGGCGTACGAAGCGCTGGCGGCGGTCCTCGGCGGGACACAGAGCCTGCACACGAACGGTTTCGACGAAGCGATCGCGTTGCCCTCCGACTTCGCGGCGCGCATCGCGCGCAACACGCAGCTGATCCTGGCCGAGGAGACCGGGGTCACCCACGTGATCGACCCGCTCGGCGGTTCGTATTACGTCGAGGCGCTCACGCAGTCGCTCGCGAACGAAGCCTGGGACCTGATCCAAGAGGTCGAAGGTCTCGGCGGCATGACCAAGGCGGTCGAGTCGGGCATGCCCAAGCTGCGTATCGAGGAAGCCGCGGCCCGCCGCCAGGCGCGCGTCGACCGGGGCGAGGAGGTGATCGTCGGGGTCAACAAGTACCGGCTGGAGAAGGAATCGGCGATCGACACCCGCAGCATCGACAACACCGAGGTCCGGCGCCGGCAGTTGGTGCGGCTCGAACGGATCAAGGCGACACGCGACCCGCAGAAGGTGCAGGCCGCGCTCGGCGCGCTGACCGAAGGCGCCCAGGGCGACGGCAACCTGCTGGCGCTGTCGATCGAGGCATCGCGCGCCCGGGCGACGGTCGGGGAGATCTCCGACGCGCTCGAATCGGTGTTCGGCCGCTTCCGCGCCAACATCCGTACGATCTCGGGGGTGTACGGCGGCGCGTATGCGGACGACGAAGAGTTCCAAGGGATCCGCAAGGAGGTCGAGGCGTTCGCGACCGAAGAGGGGCGGCGCCCGCGCATCCTCGTGGCCAAGCTCGGCCAGGACGGTCACGACCGCGGCGCCAAGGTGATCGCGACCGCGTTCGCCGATCTCGGCTTCGACGTCGACATCGGCCCGCTCTTCCAGACGCCCGAGGAAGCGGCCCGGGAGGCGATCGAGAACGACGTGCACGTGGTCGGCATCTCGAGCCAGGCCGCGGGGCACAAGACGCTCGTGCCGCAGCTCGTCGAGGCCTTGCGCGCGCAGGGTGCGAACGAGATCGTCGTCGTCGTGGGCGGGGTGATCCCGGCGTCCGACTACGACTTCTTGCACGGCGCGGGTGTTGCCGCGATCTTCGGGCCCGGCAGCAACATCCCGCGAGCGGCGTCGGAGATCCTTGCCCTGATCCGGCGCAACCCGGCCGCGTGACGATCTCGCGTCGATGAGTGCGCTCGCCGACGCGGTGCGCGCCGGCGACCGTCGCTCGCTCGCCCGCGCCATCACCCTCGTCGAGTCGACGCGCGCCGATCACCGCGCCGAAGCCGCCGCGCTGCTCGACGAGCTCATGCCCGCGACGGGCGGCTCGACCCGGGTCGGGATCAGCGGCGCGCCCGGGGCGGGGAAGTCGACGTTCATCGAGGCCCTCGGGCTCGATCTGGTCGCGTCGGGTCACGAAGTGGCCGTGCTCGCCGTCGATCCGTCGAGCACCCGCGGCGGGGGGTCGATCCTCGGCGACAAGACGCGCATGGAGCACCTGTCACGTGCGCCGCAGCGCGTTCATCCGGCCTTCGCCGTCGAAGGGAACGCTCGGCGGGGTGGCGCGGCGTACGCGCGAGGCGATGCTGGTGTGCGAGGCGGCGGGGTTCGACGTCGTGGTGGTCGAGACCGTCGGCGTCGGGCAATCGGAGGTCGCGGTCGCAGGGATGGTCGACGTGTTCGTGCTCCTGCTCGCGCCGGGCGCGGGGGACGATCTCCAGGGGGTCAAGCGCGGCATCGTGGAGCTCGCCGACCTCGTCGTGGTCAACAAGGCCGACGGCGCGCTCGCCGACCTCGCGCGCCATACCGCCGGCGACTACGGCCACGCGCTCCATCTGTTGCGCCCGCGCACCGATGGTTGGTCGCCCCGCGTCCTGTCGTGCTCCGCGCTCGTTGAACGAGGGGATCGGCCCGATCTGGGCCGTCATCGAGGAGTTCATGGCGGTGGCGCGGGAGTCGGGGGGCTTGACCGCGCGGCGCGGGGAACAGGCCCGGGAGTGGATGTGGTCGGAGGTCAGCGAGACACTGCTCGATCGGCTTCGTTCCGACGCCCGGGTCCGCGCCGATCTCGACGCGCTCGAGGCGGACGTGGTCGGCGGTCGCACGTCGCCGGCCGCCGCGGCCCGCCTGCTGCTCGAGCGCTTCTCGGATCGACCGAACGCGACGCGCTAGTCGGCCTGCCAGAACGCGTCGAACGCGTACTGGTCGGAGTAATGGCCACGGACCTCGGCGATCAGCCCGCCTTCCATGCGGATGACCTGGCAGCCGGTCACGTCGAGCCGGCGGCCGTTGTGGTCGGCCGTGACGTGTTGCACCGCGACCAACACGTCGGTTCCAACCGCCACGTCGGCCAAACCGGCGCGCAAGGTCGCACCGGAGAGTGGACCGGTCTTGGCCAAGAAGTCGTTGTAGATCGCATCCCACCCTCGGTGTTCGCCGCCGATCGCGCCCCGACCCGGAAGGTGCCACACCGCATCGGGCGTGAACGCCGCCCGCATCGTGTCGAAGTCGCGATCTGCGAACGCGGCGTAGAACCGCCGAACCATGGCGACATCGTTCTCGCTGATGGCCATTGCGCGCACCGCCTCGTCGTGATCGCGAGAGTCTCGCGAAGATCACCGGTGCACGCGCGGCCGAGCCGGGTGGGCGGCCGTGCGACGATCCGCCGGGCCGACCGCCCGGGGGTGTGAGTTTGTCAGCTGGCCTTGCGGATCGGCTCGGGATGGTTGGGTTGCGGCGGGCGCGCCTGACGGAGCACCTCGCGGGCCTGTGCGACCCCGAGGCGTCCGACGGATCGTGTGCGCTCGTCGAGTTGCCAATCGGGGCCGGACGACCCCGACCCACCGGGCAGCAACCGCAACTGACTCTCGTCGATCTCGCTGGTGGTCCTACTCCGCACGCTCATAACCGAAGTATCTCCTTCGGGTGTGACAACTACATCCGCTGAGGGTCCCGAACGCCCGGGCCGGAGGTCCTGTTCCCGAACCGGCCGCCGTAGCCTGGACGGATGAGCGCGCCGGCCTACCTCGACCACGCGGCCTCGACGCCGATGCGGCCCGAGGCGATCGCGGCGATGCTCCCGTTCTTCGCCGAACACCCGGGGAACCCCTCGGGCGGCCACGGCGCGTCGCGCCGCACCAAGACCGCGCTCGAGGAGGCCCGGGAGACGGTCGCGGTGGTGTGCGGCTGCCGGCCGGGCGAGGTCGTGTTCACCGGGGGCGGGAGCGAGGCCGACAATCTGGCCGTCAAGGGTGCGGCCGCCGCGGCCCGACTCCGTGACCCGGCGCTCGACGGCGTCGTCACGACGGGCATCGAGCACAAGGCCGTGCTCGGCGCGGCCGACCGGCTGGCTCGGGACGGTTTCCGCGTCGCGCGGGTGGCGGCGTCGGCCGCCGGTGTGGTCGACGCCGACGCGCTCGCCGGCGTCCTCGACGAGCGGACGGCGCTGGTTTCGGTGATGCTCGTCAACAACGAGACCGGCGTGGTGCAACCGATCAGGGAGATCGCGCGGATGGTCCGCGACCGCGCGCCCGCGCGGTGGTGCACACCGACGCGATCCAGGCCCCGCAGTGGCTCGACGTCGCCGAGGTGACGCCGGGTGTCGACCTCGTCGCCCTCTCGGGTCACAAGTTCGGCGGTCCGAAGGGCGTCGGCGCGCTGATCGTGCGCGACGGCACCGCGCTCGTTCCCCTCGTCGAGGGCGGCGGTCACGAGCAGGGGCGGCGGGCCGGCACCCAAAACGTCGCCGGCATCGTCGGATTCGCAACCGCGCTACGGGTCACGCACGGGCAGCGGGCCGGCGAGTTGCAGCGCATCGCGGCGCTGCGCGACGCGCTGCAAGCCGGCCTGGCCGCGCAGATCCCGGGATGCCGCGTGAACGGCGATGCCGCGGCGCGCGTCGCCGGGCTGTTGCACTGCAGCTTCGACGGCGTCGAAGCGGAGACGTTGCTCGTCGCCCTCGACCAGCAGGGGATCATGGCGGCCTCCGGTTCGGCGTGCAGTTCGGGCGCGGTCGATCCGTCGCACGTGCTCCTCGCGATGGGCATGCCCCGCGATCGCGCGCTCTCGTCGATCCGCTTCTCGCTCGGCTACGCGTCGACGCGCGCCGACATCGACACTGCGCTCGCCGTCGTCCCCGAAGTCGTGGCCAAGCTGCGGGCCCGCTGATGGCGCGGGTCATGGTGATGATGAGCGGCGGCGTCGACTCGTCGGTCGCGGCCGCGCTCCTGCGCGACGAGGGGCACGAGGTCACCGGCGTCACGCTGAAGCTCTGGGGCGGCGAGAGCGACAGTGGCTGTTGCAGTGTCTCGGACGTCGAGGACGCGCGCCGGGTCGCCGCCCAGCTCGACATCCCGCACTACGTGTTCAACCTCTCCGACGCCTTCGGCGCGGCCGTCGTCGACCCGTACGTCGACGCCTACGCGTCGGGCGAGACGCCGAACCCGTGTGTGGAGTGCAACCGCACGATGAAGTTCGGGCGTGTGCTCGAGCGCGCGCGCCAGCTGGACTTCGACTTCGTCGCCACCGGTCACCACGCGCGTGTCGTTCCGACCGACCACGGTCGCGCGGTCGCGCGCGGCGTCGACTCCGCCAAGGACCAGTCGTACGTGCTCTACATGCTCGGACCCGACGAGCTCGCGCGCATCATGCTCCCGATCGGGGAGCTGACCAAGGTCGATGTGCGTGAACGCGCCCGCGTGCTCGGGCTGCGCACCGCCGACAAGCGCGAGAGCATGGATGTGTGCTTCATCACGCGCGGCGGGCGCGACGCATTTCTCGGTGCGCGCATCGCGCGCCGATCCGGGACGATCCGCGACGAGCGGGGCGAGGTCGTCGGCCGCCACGACGGCATCGATGCCTTCACCATCGGTCAGCGCCGCGGGCTCGGCGTCGCGGTCGGGGAGCGGCGGTACGTGACCGACATCGAGATCGGCACCGCGACGGTGACCGTCGGTCCGCACGACGCGTTGCTGCAGGATCGTCTGCGGATGCGCGACGTGCTGCGGGCTCGACCCCTACCGGGCGAGCTGCTCGTGCAGACGCGCGCCCACGGCACTCCGGTCCTCGCAACGCTCGACGCCGACGACGTGGTCTTCGCGTCGCCGCAGCCGCGCGTCGCACCGGGCCAGGTGGTCGCGTTCTACGACGGCGACGTGTGTTGCGGTGGAGGCATCGTCGCGCAATGAGCCGCGGCTGCTACGCGTTGATGCGTCGCCGCCGGGCCTGAGCGATGGCGTCGTCGGCCCGAACCACCGCGACTTCCACGAGTTGCGTCGCGACGATCTCGGCGTCGGCGCGACCGCGGCGGCGCCCGAACTCGACCGGCTCCGAGAGGACCATCTCGACGCCGCCCGCGAGCGTGCCGAGCCGGAGGTCGAGCGCCTCGGTGGGAAGGCTCGTCTTCGCCGACCGTCGTAGCGACGCGATGTGCTCGCGCCGCACGAGTACCGGCTCGGTCAGCGTGAGCGGATCCGCGACCGCGATGCCGGCGGGAACGAGGACCAGCCAGCGGCACGACAGGGGATGCAATGCGCGCGCGACGAGCGCGGCGACCGCGAACCCCACGATCGTCAACGGCACGCCGACGAGGTAACGCCCGTCGGCGACGAGCAGCGGCCCGCTCGTCGCGCCCAGACCGATCAGCGCGACCGCGACCGGTATGGGCCCGAGGAGGAGCGGGGCCGGGATGCGCAGCCCGAAGCGCTGCTCGTGGCCGTAGGCCAACGCGTTCGCGGTTGCCGCCGCGACCGGTGCCGACAAGACGGAAACTGCGGCAATACCGCTACCCGCGAGCGCGAGCGCGGCCGACGTCGCGGTGGTCGAGGTGGCCGACAACACAACGCACACGAATCCGCACGGAGCGACAACGCGCAACAGCGTGAGTCCCCACGGGCGCGGCGCGAAGAGTGCGAACAATCCCGCGGTCCAAGCCAACCACAGGAGCACCGCCGCGAGACGCGCGGGCGCGGTCGACCAGCTCTGTGTCGCGTCACCGAGCGCGGTGCCGGTCGTCACCGGCAACAGCGCCCAGACCACTCGAGAGAACCAGAGCCAGATCAACGTTCACTCCGCTTCGTCGAGTGTGCCGGCGTCGTCCTATCCTACGAATCCTCATGGGCGAAGCACTGCTCGGCGGGGCGATCAAGGCGGGAACGGCGACGGCGATCGGAAGCCTCCCGCACCACGATGCGCACGCGGCTGCGGCACTGACGTTGCGGTGCTTGCCCGAGCTCCCGGCCGCACCGCAGCTTCCGTTGCGCTCGCGGCGCGAGGGTGTCGTGGCGCAGTGGGCCGCCGCGGTGCCCGGCCTCACGGTGCACGACGACGGCGTGATCGAGGTGACCTCGGCGGTCGAGCCGATGGGTCGGCTGAAGACGTTGTTCGACGACACCACGCACGCGGGGCTCCTCACGTTCCTCGAAGTCGCGAAGCGTCAACCGCGGCCGCCCCAGCACATCAAAGTGCAGACCGCGGGCCCGCTCACGCTCGGTGTCGCGTTCGTCGAGGCCGGGATGGACGCGGCGCTCGCGTTCGCCTTGGGTGCGCGCGTCGCGCGCGCTTGGGCCGCGGCGATCGCCGAACTGGTCGACGCGCGCGCCTTCCGGGCACGGGCTTGGTCTGCTTCTTCGACGAGCCCGCGCTCGTGCGTTGGCAGGGTTCCGAAGGCCCGATCGACCGCGAGGTCGCGACTGATCTGTTGTCGAGCCGCGCTCGCCGCGTGCCGCGACGTATCCGGCGTGCACGTGTGCGGGAACGGCGACCTGCGCCTCGCGCTCGACGCCGGCCCCCAGGTCGTGCACTTCGACGTCGACGCGCTCGAATCTCGACGACGCCGACCGCGCTCTCACGCTTCCTCGACGGCGGGGGGTGGGTCGCGTGGGGCGCGATCCCGACCCATCGCCCGGTCGGAGAACACCCGCAGCCGTTGTGGAAGGCGTTGCTCGAGGCGTGGTGTGAGCTGACCCGCCGGGGCTGCGATCCGGTGCAGCTGCGCGGTCAGGCACTGGTCGCGCCCGCGTGCGGTCTCGCGGGCCACGGCGAGAGCCAGGCCGAACGGGCGATGTTGCTCGCGCGGGAAATCGGCAACCGGGTGCACGACCAGGCGGCGGCTACGAAGCTCGCGGTCGGCGCGTAGATTTCGGACGTGGCCGCCCGCCCGTCCGCCGATCGACCGAAGAGGAAACCTGCTCCGGAGGTCGTCGAGCGCGTCGCGCAGCTGCGCGAGTTCATCGAGTACCACAGCGAGCGGTACTTCGTGTTCGACGAACCCGAGATCGCCGACGCTGACTTCGACGCAATGGTGCGGGAGCTGCGCCGCGCTCGAGGAGCAGTACCCGTCGCTCGTCACGGCCGACTCGCCGACGCAGCGGCCCGGAGGTCGTCCGGCGTCGACGTTCGCTCCGGTGGAGCACCGCGTGCCGATGCTTTCGCTCGACAACGCGTTCTCGCGCGACGAGTTGCTCGCGTGGGGCACGCGTATCCAGCGGCTCATCACCGAGCCGATCCGGTTCGTCGCCGAGCCGAAGCTCGACGGTCTCGCCGTGTCGCTGCAGTACGTCGCCGGCTCGTTCACCGTCGGGGCGACGCGCGGCGACGGGGAGACGGGCGAGGACGTCACGGAGAACCTGCGCACGATCAGGGCGGTGCCCCACACGCTCGCGGGCAAGCCCGGGCACATCCCTGAGCTCCTCGAAGTCCGCGGCGAGGTGTTCATGCCCCTTGCCGCGTTCGAGGCGCTGAACGCACGGCAAGGCGCCGCCGGTGAGCGGCTGTTCACGAGCCCCCGCAACGCCGCGGCCGGCAGCTTGCGGCAAAAGGATCCGAGCATCACGGCCAGCCGCGATCTCGCCTTCTACTCGTACCAGCTCGGCGCGCAAGAAGGCGGCCCGCGGCTCCGCACGCATCAGGAGACGCTGGAGTGGCTCGCCACCCTGGGCTTCCCCGTGAACGACCGCATCCGCGCCTTCGACGACCTCGAGGCGGTCTACGCCTTCTGTGAGGAGATCCAGGCCAGTCGCCATTCGCTCGGCTACGAGATCGACGGTGTGGTGGTGAAGGTCGACGACCTCGGCCAGCGCGCGGAGATGGGCATCACGTCGCGCGCACCGCGTTGGGCGATCGCGTACAAGTTCCCGCCCGAGGAGAAGACCACGTTGCTCCGCGACATCAGCGTGAGCATCGGGCGCACCGGGCGGGCCACGCCGTTCGCGGTGCTCGAGCCCGTGTTCGTCGGCGGCGCGAACGTGGGAATGGCGACGCTCCACAACGAGGACGACGTCGCCCGCAAAGACGTGCGACCGGGCGACACGGTCATCGTCCGCCGGGCCGGCGACGTCATCCCCGAGGTCGTCGGCCCCGTGCTCGCGATGCGCCCACCGAAGACCAAGCCGTGGAGGTTCCCGAAGAAGTGCCCGGAGTGCGGTCAGCCGCTCGTGCGCGTCGAGGGCGAGGCGAACCACCACTGCGTCAACGTCGACTGTCCCGCGCAGCGCGTGCAGCGGTTGGTGCACTGGGCGAGTCGCGGCGCGCTCGACATCGAGGGTCTCGGTGAGGAGCGGGTACGGCAGTTCGTCGACGCGGGCCTCTTGGAGGACGCGGCCGACGTGTACACGCTGAGCGTCGAGCGGCTCGTTCCGCTGGAGCGGATCGGCGAGCGCTCGGCCCAACTCCTCGTCGACGCGACCTTGGCCTCGAAACAACAGCCGCTGTGGCGGGTGCTCGTCGGGCTCGGCATCAACCACGTCGGGCCCACGGCCGCGCAGGCGCTGGCGCGCGCCTTCGACGATCTCGACACGATCATGACCGCGGCGCAGGAGCGGCTCACCGCCGTCGACGGGGTCGGTCCCACGATCGCGCAGAGTCTCGCGTCGTGGTTCTCGATCGATCGCAACCGGCGACTCGTGCAGCGCCTGCACGCGGCGGGCCTGAACTTCGCCGGCGAGCGCGGCGAGCAACGTGAAGTCGTCGACGCGTCGTTCGCGGGTCTCACGTTCGTCCTCACGGGTGCGCTGGAACACCGGACCCGTGACGAGGCCGCCGACGAGATCGCGGCGCGGGGCGGCAAGGTCACGTCGAGCGTGTCGAAGAAGACGAGCTACGTCGTGGTCGGCGAGAGTCCGGGATCGAAGCTCGCGAAGGCCGAGGAGCTCGGGGTCACGATTCTCGACGAGCCGGCATTCGAAGCGCTGCTCGGTGGGCGTCAGCCGACGTTGAACGACCAGGTGTAGCTGCGCAGCTGGTGCTGGGCGCGGGCGGCCTCGACCGTCGGGATCGTGACCGGCCACCACTGGATGACCGCGGTGTGCCCGCCCTTGGTGAACTCCTGGATGTCCTTGCCCGCCCCCGGATCGAAGAAGATCGTTCCGAGGCCCGGGTTGATCGCCATCTGGTCCTGCGGGATGACGTGGCCGTCGATGGCGATCTGGCCGGTGAAGTTCGTGCGGAGCTGGGCGCCGACTTCACCCTGCGGGAGCAGCTGGTCACTCTCGTTGGGCGAGAGCGAGACGATCTCGGCCGGTCGCTGGACGGTCGCGGGGCCGTTGATCTGCGCGGCGCCGCCCACGACCAGCAGCGTCACCGCGACGAAGACGATGCTGCCGACGATCGCCACACGCACGGGATTCTCGGGCCGGGTGAGCGACACGTCGTGAACATACCGTCGCCGACCCCGCCTCCGGGAACGGGCTCCTCCCGGCCGTGACGCGTGTCGCGCGCACCCGGCCACTACCGTTGAAACCATGCCCGGAAGTGCGGTGAGCGATCTCGCGGGCCGTGTCCTCGCGGGCCGGTACCTGCTTCACGGTGCGGTCGGCACCGGCGCGAGCGGGCGCGTGTACGTCGCCGAGGACACCCGGCTGAAGCGCCGCGTGGCCGTGAAGGTGCTGCACGCGGCCCTGGCCGAGGATGCCGCCTTCCTACGGCGATTCCGGGCCGAGGCTCAGCTCGCGGCGTCGCTGCATCACCCCCACATCGTCACCGTGCACGACTGGGGCGACGACGACGTGCCCTTCATGGTGCTCGAGCTGCTCGAGGGCGGCTCGCTGCGGTCCATGCTCGATCAGAACTCCAACCTGACGGTCCCGCAGGCGGCCCGGGTCGGCCGCGACGTCGCCTCCGCGCTCGAATACGCCCACGCCGCGGCGTGCTGCACCGCGACATCAAGCCCGCGAACCTCTTGTTCGACGAGCACGGCATCGTCCGCGTCGCCGACTTCGGACTCGCCCGCGCGCTGGCCGAGGCGAGCTGGACCGAACCCGCGGGCGCGGTGTTCGGCACCGCGCGCTACGCGTCGCCGGAACAGGCCAAGGGAGCGCAGCTCGACGCGCGCTCCGACCTCTATTCGCTCGCGCTGGTCCTCGTGGAGAGCGTCACCGGTCACCTCCCGTTCGCGTCCGACACCACGATCGGGACACTGACGGCGCGCACGCTGCAACCGATCGTCGCGGGCGAGGCGCTCGGACCACTCGAGCCGGTCATCGACCGGGCCGGCGCGATCGAACCCGGCGATCGGTATCCCGATGCGGCGACGATGCGCCAAGCCATCTCCGATGCCGCCGACGCGTTGCCGCCGCCGGGCCCGCTCCTGCTCGCGGGCATGGTCGACCGGGCCGATCCGCACCCCACGACCGCCGCGCCCGTGCGGGCCGCGCCCCTGTTCGATCAGGACGCGACCGACTGGGAGCGCGCGGGAGAGCCGCGGGTCGAACCCGACCCCGACCGCAAGCGACGCGTGCCGGGGCAGCGCCGGCTGGTGCCGTGGATCGTGTCGATCGTGCTGATCCTCACCGTCGGCCTCGCCGCGGGCCGCGCTCGCGCAGGTCGGCAACGGCAAGCCGATCTCGATCCCCGGACTGTCGGGGCTGACGGTCGATCAGGCCCGGTTACAGGCGCAGGCGCAGGGCCTCACGGTCTCGACCAGCGAGCGCGCCGCGCCCGAACCGCAGGGCACCGTCATCTCGCAAAAGCCCGCGGCCGGCGACTTCAGTCAAGGCCACCACGTGACCTTGGTCGTGTCGAGCGGCCCCGCGCCGGTGCCGGTACCGGACATCATCAATGCGCCGTGGAAGGACGCCAGGGCGGCGCTCGACGCCGCGGGGCTCATCTACGCGGCGAACCCGCCGACCGCGTCGAGCGAGACGATCGCGGCGGGGAGCGTCATCTCCGTGACGCCGCCCGTGGGCACGCAGGTCGCGCCGGACAAGACGGTCACGATCGTGCTGAGCTCGGGCCACGCGCCGGTGAAGATTCCCGATGTGTCCGGCGTGTCGTTCGACGTCGCGTCGAAGGCGCTCACCGACCGGCAATTCGTCGTCCAGCGCGCCGCCTCCGACCAGTTCTCGTCGACGGTGAAGTCCGGCGATGTGATCTCCACCACGCCGGCGATCGGCCAGTCCGCGCCCTATGGATCGACGATCGTCGTCACCGTCTCGAAGGGCCCCGACTTGTTGCCCGTGTCCGAACGTCGTCAACATGACGTTCATCGAGGCGCTCGACTACCTGGCGCAGAACGGCTTCCAGGCGTCGACGGTCGGCAGCTTCAAGCCGCACGATCGCGCGTCGGCCAGCAGGCGCCGGCCAAGGGAACCCTGCGCCCTGCGAAATTCGACCGTGACGATCAGTCGCTAGGCCGAAGAGCCAGACCGAAAAGCCAAAGCCGAGAGAAAGAACAGGTCCTGCAATGGGTGCACTCGACGGACGGGTCGCGATCATCACGGGCGCGGGGCGCGGGTTGGGCCGCGAGCACGCACTGTTGTTCGCGAGCGAGGGGGCGAAGGTCGTGGTGAACGACCTCGGCGGCGACATGCACGGCGAAGGCGGCGACCCGAGCGCGGCGATGCAGGTGGTGGACGAGATCAAGGCCCTCGGCGGCGAGGCCGTCGTCAACGGTGAGAACGTGGCCGACTGGAACGGTGCACAGCGGCTCGTGCAACAGGCCGTCGACACGTTCGGCGATCTGCACGTGCTCGTCAACAACGCCGGCATCCTGCGCGACCGCGTCATCATCAACATGACCGAGGCGGAGTGGGATTCGGTGATCACCGTGCACCTGAAGGGTCACTTCGCGCCGACGCACCACGCCGCGGTGTACTGGCGCGAACAGACGAAGGCCGGCAAGGAGGTGCAGGCGTCGATCATCCACACGACCTCTACCTCGGGCCTGTTCTCGAACCCCGGCCAGGCGAACTACGACGCGGCCAAGAGCGGTATCGCCACGCTCTCGCAGGTGTGCGCGAAGGAACTGGTGCGCTACGGCGTGCGTTCCAACGCGATCGCGCCCGGTGCCCGCACCCGGCTGACCGAAGCCACGCCCGGCCTCGGCGACGCGGTCAAGGCGCCGGAGCAGGGTTTCGACGTGTGGCACCCGGGCAACGTCTCGCCGTTCGTCGCGTATCTCGCGACCGTCGACTGCCCGATCACGGGCGAGTGCTTCATGGTGCAGGGCGCGAAGGTGCAGCGCGCCCAGTCGTGGAAGGCCGCCGAGACGATCGACAAGGACGAGCGTTGGACGGTCGCCGAGCTGGCGGTCGAGGCCGCGAAGCTCGCGCCGCCCAAGGCGTAGCTATTCGGTGATCTCTTGCATCGCGGTGGTGAGCGCCGCGTTGGCGCCGCCGCCGCCTTGCATCATGAGCTTCGTCATGTCGCCCTGGACGCGTACCTTGCCGGCCATGAAGGCCTGCATGCCGGCCTGCTGATCGCCCGAGACGAAGACCGAGCGGGCCGTGTCGATGTCGGTCGACATCGTGAGGTCGGCGCCGTCGGTCTTGCCCTTGCCGAACAGCACCTCGCCGTTCTTGGCGCCCATGAAGAACAGGACGGTCTCGTCGCCGTTGGCGACCTCGAGGTTCATCACGAGGTTCGCCGGCGGCACCTCGGGCTGGTGTTCTTGGATGAGCTTCGCGGCCGCATCGAACCAAGGGTCGGAGAGGAACTGGTACTTGTCGGGCACGGGTGCCTCCTGAGATCGGCCGGAACGACCCCGGCGGGCGGGGCGAGGTCTCGCGATCGGATCGTAGCGGAGGCCCGGGCACTGCCGTCTAGCCTGAACTCGTGGCCGCAACGACGAGGCTCGAACGCATCGCCGATCACGAGCGGAACGCGAAGTGGAAGAACGCGCCGCTGCGCATCGAGATGTCGGAGTGCATCAACTGCGACGCGTGCCTGCGCCACTGCCCCTCCCAGTTCGGTGCGATCTTCAACCACGGCGCCGACGTCGTGATCGTGCCCGAGCTCTGCAGCGGCTGCGACAAGTGCCTGCCCGCCTGCCCGGTGAACTGCATCTATCCCGACCCCGACTGGAAGCCGGCACCGGACGAGTGGTGGGGATTGCCGCTCAGCCGCTTCGACCCGTACAAGTAGCCTCTCGCCGATGGCCGATCGCATTACCCGTGCCGACGTCGAACACGTCGCGGAACTCGCCCGTCTCGCGCTCAGCGAAGACGAGATCGTGTCGCTCACCGACGAGCTCGGCGCGATCGTCGACTACGCCGCGCAGGTCTCCGCGCTCGACACGCACGACGTGGCGCCCACCGCGCATCCGCTGCCGGTCGTGAACGTGTTCCGCCCCGATGTGGTGCGGCCGAGCCTGCCGCGCGACGAGGTGCTCGCGGCCGCGCCCGTCGCGCAGGGCGATCGTTTCCGTGTGCCGCGCATCCTCGGTGAGGAGCCGTGACCGGCGCCCGGCGCATCGCGGCCGACGTGCGGGCCGGCGTTCGCTCGGCGCGCGAGGTGCTCGAGGAACACCTCGCGACCATCGACGGTCTCGAAGCCGACATCCACGCGTTCAACGTCGTCCTCGCCGACCAAGCGCGGGCGGCCGCCGACGCGGTCGACGCCGCGGTCGGCGTGCGGTGACGACCCCGGACCGCTCGCGGGGGTTCCGCTCGCGCTGAAGGACAACATGTGCACGCGTGGCATCCCCACGACGTGCTCCTCACGCATCTTGGAGGGTTGGCGCCCTCCGTACGACGCGACCGTGGTCGACCGGGTCCGTGCCGCCGGCGCGGTGGTGATCGGCAAGACGAACCTCGACGAGTTCGCGATGGGGTCGTCGACCGAGAACTCGGCGTTCGGGCCGACCCGCAATCCCCGTGACCTCTCCCGCGTTCCGGGCGGTTCCAGCGGAGGCTCCGCGGCCGCGGTCGCGGCGGGCTTCGCCCCATTGGCGCTGGGCTCCGACACCGGCGGTTCGATCCGCCAGCCCGCGGCCCTCTGCGGGGTGGTCGGAGCGAAGCCCACGTACGGCGTGGTGTCGCGCTACGGACTGATCGCGTTCGCGTCGTCGCTCGACCAGATCGGCCCGTTCGCCGCAACGGTCGAAGACGCGGCGATGCTGTTGGAGGTGATCGGCGGTCACGACCCGTGCGACTCGACCTCCATCGATCGTCCGGCCCCGGCGCTCGTGGCCGGTCTCGACGACGGGGTGTCGGGTCTGCGGGTCGGCATCGTCGAGGAGATGACGGAGATCGACGGCATCGAGCCGGGCGTGCGCGCCGCGGTGCGCGCTGCCGCGGCCGGCCTGGAGGCCGCGGGTGCGAAGGTCGACACGGTGTCGGTCCCGTCGGCGCATTACGGCATCGCGGCCTACTACCTGATCGCGCCGGCCGAGGCCTCGTCGAACCTCGCCCGTTACGACGGTGTTCGGTACGGACTCCGAGTCGACGCCGACGATGTCGCGCACATGAACGCGGCCACACGCGAAGCCGGGTTCGGCGCCGAGGTCAAGCGGCGCATCATGTTGGGAACCTACGCGTTGTCGGCCGGGTACTACGACGCGTACTACGGCCAAGCGCAACGCGTCCGCACGCTCATCCTGCGCGATTTCGAGCGCGTCTACGAGCAGTTCGACGTGTTGATCGCGGCGACGTCGCCCACGGTCGCGTTCGAGTTGGGCGCGAAGACCGCCGACCCGCTCGCGATGTACCTCTGCGACGTGTGCACCGTCCCGGCGAACCTTTCCGGTCAGCCCGCGATGTCGGTGCCGTTCGGCACCGACGACGGCGGCCTCCCGATCGGCGTGCAGGTGCTCGCGCCCGCGCTGGGCGAAGCCACGATGTTCCGGGTCGCGCGTGCCATCGAATTGGCGGCTACGGAGTTGGCCGGCGGCAAAACGCAGCCGTGATCTGGTTGAACGTGTCGGCGGCTTCCCACGTGATCAGGTGACCGTCGCAATATTTGACTGCAAGCGGTCACCTCGGAACGCGACAGCTTCGAGCTGTTCGGCGTGCCGCAACTCTTGACGTTACCGAGGATCCCTCATGTTCTTCGGGGTTTGTCGATGGCGTCGCAGAAGACACGCAGGTCTGCACTCGACGCCGAGAAGTCAGCCCTCGCATGAGCGTCCCAGATCGGGCGATCGATGCGCGTTTGCAAGAGCAAGCGCGCCGGTTCGCGTGTCGGTCTTGACTGGGTTGCGAATGTGATGTGGGAGTGATCGGACGGTCAGTTGTTTCCGTCGGCGCCCGAGCCCGATCCGGAGCCCTGATTGCTGCCGCTCGAGTCCGAGCTGCCGCGGTGGTTGCCGTGGTTGCTGCCACTGCCGGACACCTCTGTCGTAGGTGTGGTCGTGGGATCGACGGTGGCGGGCGACGTACTGTCGTGGCCCTGAATGCCGCGGTTGTCCTGGCCGCGTCCGCTGTGGTTGTTGCCGGTCTCGTTCTGGTTGTTGTCGCTCTGGCTGTTGTCGACTTCGCTTTGGTTGTTGTCGCCGAGGTCGACGTGCATCGACGTCGGCGTGGTGCCGTCGGCAACAGTCGTCGTGGTCACCTCGTCGTGGGATCCGTCGGTGGTGCCGTCGCCTTGGGTGTCGACGGCCGCGGCGGTCGTCGGCGTGGTGTCACCGGGGACGGTCGTGTCCGCGGCGATCGTCGTGGAGGTCGGGTCGCCTTTGGTCGAGGTGTCATCGACGCTCGGCGTCCCGGATCCGCCGCTGTTCGCCGGAGAGCCGATTCCGATGTGCGATACCGCATCCTGGACCGGCGCGGGAAGCGCATGGGCGACGGCGAGGCCACCCGTTGCGGCGAGGAGGGCTGCGGTCGCCGTTGCGGCCTTGGCGATGATCGATGTGCGCATTTCGTCGTTTCCTCCGAGGCTGGTGAGAGGAGGGGTGCCGTGTCGGCGTCCCCTCACGCGAGTAAACGCCCACCGCGCGGTTTGGGGTATCGCGTCCAGGCAAGCGCGGGTCTCCTTAACCAAGACTTATGGTGGATCTCCTTGCGCGACACTCAGTTGACCGTCAGGCTGCGGCCATCGATTACGGGGCATATGGGGGGTAACTGTGTTTGATCGTCTCTTCTCCGCGCGCGTGTTTCTCTGCGCCACCGCGGCGTGCACTCTCGGACTGGCGGCTCCGGCTCGGGCCGGTGCCACCAGCAATGCATCGGGTCCAGTCGTGGTGACCAGCACGCTGGGCGCGCCGCAGAATGTGGATGCGCAGCCCGAGGCGAGTCTGGAGATCACGGTCACGTGGTCGTCGGTCGTGGGCGCGACGTCGTACAACGTCTACCGCGGGCTACACGACGGCACGCTGTCGCAGATCGCGACCGGGGTGACGGCTACGAGCTACCAGGACACCGCTGGTCTCGTCGACGGCCAGGAGTACGACTACGCGGTCACCGCGAGCGACGGCACGACCGAGAGCGCAAGGTCGGACCGTCAAAGCGCCACCGCGTACACCTGTGACGTGACCGGCACGGCGCGCTCGGACAAGGTCGACATCACGACCCCGGGCGAGACCTACTGCGGCATGGGCGGCAACGATCGCATCACGATCGACGCGAGCGACGTCGTGGTCCTCGGAGGAACCGGCAACGACAAGATCACGGTGAACAGCGGCGGGGGCGACACGATCGACGCCGGCACCGGCAACGACCACGTCCAGGTGGTCGCGACCGACACGAACACCACCGGCGACACCATCGACGGGAATGCCGGCAACGACAACCTGACCGGCGGGAACGGCAGCGACTCGATCGACGGTGGTTCCGGCAACGACCACCTGAACGGGGGCAGCGGTAACGATGTCATTACCGGCGACGACGGCAACGACACGATCCTCGGCGGTGCCGGAGACGATGTCGTCGACGGTGGTTCCGGCAACGACCACCTGAGCGGTGGCGACGGCAACGACGTCATTACCGGCGACGACGGCAACGACACGATCCTCGGCGGTACCGGCAACGACACCGACATCGGCGGCACCGGCAACGACAACATCAATACCGGCACCGGAACCGACATGGTCGATGGTGGCGACGGGCAAGACCAGGTCAATTGCAGCACCGGCACGCCGGTCGTCAGCCCCGACCCGCAAGACACCGACAACGCGAACTGCCAGAACGACATGGAGAACTCGAGCGCTAGCTTCGGGTCGGTCCAAGGCACGATCGTGTCGTACGCGCCCGGAGCCGGGGGATCGATCGTCGTCGACACCGGCACCGCGCAGGTGACGATCGGCATCGACGCGAACACCAGAGTCGAAGCCGAAGGCAACAGCGAACCCCAGGTCGGCGACCGGGTCGAAGTCGAAGTCGTGGAAGGAACGCAGCCGCCGGTCGCCTTGGTCATCCACGCGCAGGCACCTTCGTCCAACGGCTGACCTTCAGGGAGCGGCGAGCCTTCCGCCCTTATCGAGAACGATGATCGGCCCACCGGCACGACACCGGTGGGCCGATCCCGTTTCGGGCAGCCCGCCGCACACTGAGCGCGTTGCGGCGGTACCGCGGATAGCGGCACGAGTCGCGACTTCATGCGCGGGCGGCGCACCGCGAAGCGTGTGGCGCAAATTCCGGACCGAGACGCTCGCGAGCAAAAGTCGCCGTGGCCGCGGAAGTCGGGCGCGATCACCTCGAAGCCCGCAGCCGCCAACGCGGCGATGTCGCGCCACCAGATGCGCTTGGTCTCGGGATACCCGTGCAGCAGCAGCAGCGGAGTCCCGCCCACGCCCTCGCGGGCGTGCGATCGTCACGCCGTTGCGGACGTGCACGTGGGAGACGGCGAAATCATTCGAGTCCGGTCCGGTCGTCACGTTGCGTAGTCTGGCAGCCGTGACGCAGACGACGACGGCCTATGAGACGGTGATCGGCCTCGAGGTGCACTGCGAGCTCTCCACCGCGAGCAAGATGTTCTGCGGCTGCCCGAACGAGTTCGGTGACGAGCCCAACACCAACGTGTGCCCGGTGTGCCTCGGACTGCCCGGATCGCTCCCGGTGCTCAACGCCACCGCCGTCGAGTACGCGCTGCGGGTCGCCGAGGCGCTGCATCTCCGCGTGCCCGAGCGCTCGGTGTTCTCCCGCAAGAACTACTTCTATCCCGACATGCCGAAGAACTACCAGACGTCGCAGTACGACGAGCCGATCACGATCGACGGCTGGCTCGACATCGACGGCGCACGCGTCGGTATCACGCGGGCGCACCTCGAAGAAGACACCGGGAAGTCGCAGCATGTCGGCGTCGGCGGCCGCATCCACGACGCTGATTTCTCGTTGGTCGACTACAACCGCGCGGGAGTACCGCTGCTCGAGATCGTGTCGGAACCCGACATCCGTTCCGCGGAGCAGGCGAAGCGCTACGTCGAGGAGCTTCGCGCCACGCTCCTGGCCGTCGGCGTGTCCGACGTGAAGATGGAAGAGGGCTCCCTGCGCATCGACGCGAACGTCTCGGTGCGGGCTCCCGGCGCGTCCGAGTACGGCAACCGCGCCGAGATCAAGAACTTGAACTCGCTGCGTTCACTGTTGCGTGCGATCGAGTACGAGGCCGAGCGGCAGTGGGCGCTCACCCAGGCCGGCGACAAGGTCGTGCAGGAGACGCGCCACTGGGACGAGGGGAGCGGGCGGACCATCTCCGGTCGCTCCAAAGAAGAAGCCCACGACTACCGCTACTTCCCCGAACCCGATCTCGTCCCGGTCGAGCCCACGCAGGAGATGCGCGATCGGGTGCGGGCGACGATGCCCGAGCTGCCGGCCGCGCAACGAGCGCGCTACGTCGAGCAGTGGGGAATCGGCGCGGAGGACGCGCGGATCCTCGTCGAGGTGCCCGGTCTCGCGGACTATGCCGAGCGCGCGGTCGCCGCCTTGAGCGACGGTGCCGGTACGGCCAAGGACGTCGTCAACTGGGTGCGCCAAGAAGTGCTCGCATATCTGAACGAGACGGGGCTCGCTCCCGCGGTGCTGACGCCGGAGATGATCGCCGAGCTCGTCGCGCTGGTCGCGGCGGGGACGATCTCGCGCCAGCAGGCCAAGGACGTGCTCGGGGAGTCGTTACGCGAAGAGAAGTGGCCGCGCACGATCGTCGAAGAGCGCGGCATCGCGCAGGTGAGCGACGAAGGCGCGATCGGCGAGGTGATCGACCGGATCCTGGCCGCCAACGCGGGCGTCGCCGACGAGTACCGGACCGGTGACGACGCGGCCAAGAAGAAGAAGTGGGGCTTCCTCATGGGCCAGGTCATGCGCGAGCTCAAGGGCAAGGGCAACGCGCAGGTGATCAACGAGATCCTGGAACAGCGCCTCTCGGGCGGGGCGTAGTACGAGCGGTTCCGCGGCCGCGTCTTCAGGGCCGGGTGGCATCCGGCCGATCTTCGGGTCGGCGACCGGTCAGTTGTGGCGGGACTCGTCGGGCGGTCCGTCGCCCGTCGACGGTGTTTGCGGGGCCGTCGAGACGACGATGCCGCGCAGGTGCGCGGCGCTGATGCCGAGCGCGGCGCTGAGTGATTCGAGCACGTGCATCTCCGGCGGGGTCAGGGGTCCGTCGGCGAGACCGATGCGGGCGATCTGTTCGACGAACGTCTCTTTGCCCTGCGGGTCGAGGCCCTTGGCCAAGGGCGCGAGGTAGTCGCCGAGGTTCGAGGGATCGAGCGCCTCGAGATCGTTCACGAGCCACGACTCGTCGTAGCTCGCGGTTCCACCCCTGCGCGACGCGTCGACCGCGGCCGCGCGCGCCGCGCCGTTCGACTGGTCGCCGGCGGCGAGCATCGCCATCGCCGCGAGCCGGGTCGCGCCGCCGAGGTTCTCGCTGAACGCCGCCGACGTCGGCATGTTCAACACTTCGGGGCTGAACGCGGTCCCGCACGTCGAGCACTTCACCTGCTCGCCGAGCACTTTGCCGACGGGGAACAGGGGGATGAAGAACAGCGTGAACCAACGCCGGATCTGTTGGAGCACGTACGACCGGTCGGCGCCGCAATGCGAGCAGAAGAACTCGCCCGTCGACAACGCCTTCGCCCGGGCCCGCAGCCCCCAGATCAGAATCATGGGCGAACGGTACTACGAGGCGTCTCCGTGGTCCGATGCGCGCACGAGGCGCGATCCGTTCGCAGGCACGGTGCTGCGGAGGGCGGCCTCGACATCCGCAACGTTGCACACATCGTGTACGAGCGCCCTGGTGCTCACCTGTGTCGACGGTGAGGGCGCGCGTGGCAGTATCGCGCCTTCGCCACCGAGTTCGGACCGGCGACGCTGGTCGTGTTCGCCGACGAGGCCGCCCCGGCCGCTCGACGTCGAGGGAGTGCGTCCGGCACGCGCCCGAAGGATCGACGGTCGGCGATCGAATCCGCAACGGTCACGCCGTTGCACGTCACTGTGGCACTCGTCGTATGCGTCGGCGTCACCGCGGTCACCGGTGGTCACCGCGGTTATGTCGGCGCGCCCGGTTGGAATGGCGCGCCGAGCGCGACGCGAGCGGTCACGAAATGCGTCGACCAACACTCGCAGCCGGGCGACCAGGTGCTTGCACTGTCGGTCGCGGACGTCGTCACCGACGCGCACCGCAAGCCCGTGGACCGGGCATCGCTGGGCATCTTCTCGTACCAGGACGTTTCGTCGGCCCGAGCCGACGAGCTGCACATCTTCAATGCTCCGACGCTGGTCGACCTGTTTGCGAAGGCGCAACCGAAGATCGTCGTGCTGTCGGGATTCGACGTCACCGCGCTGCAAATCCCCGCTCGCCGGCCGGCAGCGATGTCGCGCGATTGTGAGACGCCGGGCAGTCAGGCGCTCCTCACCGGTATGACATACTTCATCGATGTCCACACTTCGCTCGGCTCGGTTGCGCCACAGTCCTTTGACGTTCGTGCGCCGGGTGAGTGTTTCGGCGTGCTGTGTCGCGGCATTGGCAGTTCCACTCGGTTGTTCGAGCGGGAGCAGTACTCCCAAGGCGGGATCGGGCACGACGAATCCGTCGAGTTCGGGGAGTTCGAGCATCGCGGGCGCCGGCACCACGGCCGCCGCGAATACCGATAGCTCCATTCCGATTGATCCGTGCGTCATCACCACCACCGCGATGACGTCGGTCGGCTGGAAAGAGACGAAGAGCGAGATCGTCACGGGCCCCGGCGGCGCGAAGTCGCAGTGCACCTTCGAAGGGACCCTGGCCGACGGCAGCTTCGTCAACGGATGGGTCGCGTTCTTGCCGGGCAAACAGATCGGCTTGGAATACCACGAGAGTGAAGCAATGAGCGGAGTCGGCGCGACCGCCTTCCGCGGCTCGCCGCAGACCGGAGAGATCCTGGTGACCGGCCACGCGCCTTACTTCCGGCTCTTCGTCAACACGAGCGACAAGGATGCCGTCGCGCTCGCGGCTGCCGTCGTCTCCGGTACCTAGTCCGAGGTCTGCCGAGCCCGACTCGCCGCGCCGGGGGTGCCGATCGGGCATCGCCCGTTCACGTCGAGCTTCGACGGCACCGCTACCTGGGGGCCGCTGACAAGGATCTGGGCCGTTCGGCCCTACACACGTGTGCCTGGCGACGCGCACGATCTCAGTACGTCCCAACGGGAGGTGCGTGATGAGCGTCGAACCCTTCCTTTCCCCCCGCCCGAGGAACGCGCGCAGTCCTGCTTGTCACTGCCCCCGCTGTGTCGAGCCCTACCTGTACCGGGTCGGGGAGCCCGCGGAACGACAGCTGGTCTGTGACTCCTGCGGGTACTCGTGGCGGTTCGAGCACGGCGAGCTCCATCCCGTCGCTCATCGACCAGCGGGCGGCGAGTACGAGTTGAGCTGAGCCGCGGCCGGCGACTCGATGCCGGCCGGCAAGCGCGAACCCCGCGGCTACGAGGTTCGAAAGCCTGCGAGCACGCGTGCGACGCGCTCCGCGCCGAGCTTGTCGGGGGTGTCGAACGACACGCGTTGTGCGATGTCGCCGTAGCGCTCGCCGAGCTTCGGTGCGATCTGTTCGGGAGTCCCGGACACCACGAACGTGTCGACGATCTCGTCGGTGATCAGCGACGCCATGGTCGCCCAGTCGCCCGTCTTCGAGAGTCGGTTGAGCTCGGGCTGCATGTCGCCCCATCCGTGCGCGTCGAGCACCACTTTGTACGCGGGCGTCGAGCCGTAGAACGCCAGCCGCGGGCGCATGGCGTCGCGGCCGCGCGCCAGCTCTTCGTCGGTGTCCGCGACGATCACCATCGCGGGGAACACGATCTCGAGCTGCGAGCGATCACGACCCGCCGTGGCCAAGCCGCGTTCCAGGGCCGGCACCGTGGTCTCGCGCATGAACTTCTCGGTCGAGAACGGGTGGATCATGAACCCGTCGGCGACCTCGCCCGCCACCTGGGTCATGCGCGGTCCGACGCCCCCGAGGAAGATGCGGGGCAGGCCGTAGGGGTTCGGGCCGGGATCGAAGAACGGGGTCATCAGCGTGTGACGGTAGAACTCACCCTGGAAGTCGAGCTTGGTGCCTTCGTGCCAGCGGGCCCAGATGGCCCGCACGGCCAAGACGAGCTCGCGCATGCGCTCGACCGGCTTCGACCATTCCATCGAGAAGCGCTTCTCGATGTGCGGCTTGATCTGCGTACCCAGCCCGAGATTGAAGCGGCCGCGCGATGCGAGCTGCAGGTCGTACGCAGACTGGGCGAGCGTCATCGGGTTACGCGCGAACGCGATGACGACCGCGGTCGTGAGTTGCACGCGCTCGGTGTGCTCGGCTGCGAGCAGGAGCGGGAAGAAGCCGTCGTGCGCGCCCTCGAACGAGAAGATGCCGTCGTATCCGGCGGCTTCGATGCCGCGCGCCGCTTCGGGCACGGCGTGCAGATCGGTGGTCGTTAATGCGGCGTCGACGAGCATGTTGATCCCTACGATTGGGCGATGGACGGCTTCGGACCCGAAACCTATGGCGAGCGGGTCGCCGACGTCTACGACGAGTGGTACAAGCACCTCGACACCGCGGCCGAGGTTGCGCTCTTGGCGGAGCTGGCGGGTAGCGGTCGCGCGCTCGAGCTCGGTATCGGTACCGGCCGGGTCGCGATCCCGCTCGCGGCGCACGGTGTCGAGGTGCACGGAATCGAGGCCTCGACCGCGATGGTCGAGCAGCTACGCGCCAAGCCCGGCGGCGACACGATTCCGGTGACGGTCGGCGACATGGCCGACGTGGCCGTCGAGGGCACGTTCGCGCTCGTCTTCGTCGTGTTCAACACGTTCTTCCAGCTCTACTCGCAAGACGCGCAGCTGCGCTGCTTCGCCAATGTCGCCGCGCACCTCGGGCCGGGCGGCCGGTTCCTGATCCACACGTTCGTCCCCGACACCTCGCGCGTCGAGGCGGGGGAGCACGTCTCGGTGAAAGAGGCGTCGCTCGACCGCGTCCGCCTCGACGCGACCGTGTTCGACGCGCTCGCGCAGCGGCTGGACACCACGCAGGTTCGCATCACGGAGTCCGGCATCCGGCTGGTGCACGCCAAGCTGCGGTTCGCGTGGCCGCCCGAGCTCGATCTCATGGCGAAGCTCGGGGGCTTGACGCTCGAACACCGTTGGGCGACGTTCGACCGCCAACCCTTCAGCGGCTCGAGCGCTTTCCACGTCTCCGTCTATCGCGCATGATCTGACGGGTGGCGTGCAGGCCGGGAATGCCGGTCACGCCGCCGCCGCCGTGCGTGGCGCTGCTCGCCTGATACAACCCGTCAATGGGGGTGCGGAAGTCGGCGTAGCCCGGCGCGGGGCGCATGTGGAACATCTGGTCGGGCGACAGCTCGCCGTGGAAGATGTTGCCGCCGATGAGCCCGTATTCGTGCTCCATCTCGTACGGCCCGATGACCTGGCGGTGCAGGATCGAATCCGTGAAGCCGGGCGCAACCGCGTCGACACGCGCGATGACCCGATCGGCGTACGCGTCGAGCTCGGTCCGATCCTGCGTCGCGGCATAGGTGTGCGGCACCCATTGCGTGAACATCGACACCACATGTTTGCCCGGCGGCGCGAGCGTGCGGTCGAACACGCTCGGGATGCAGATGTCGGCGAACGGCACGTTCGCCGCGTGGCCGGCCACCGCGTCCTGGAAGGCGCCCTCGATGTCGTCGAGCGACTCCGCGAGCACGATCGTGCCCCCGTGCACCTCGGGATCGAAGCCGGGTTTGGCGGTGAACTCGGGCAGCCGGTCGACCGCGACGTTCACCTTCACCGTGCCGCTCCGTGATCGCCACCGCTCGATGCGTTCGACGAAATCGGTCGGCAACACGGCCGGTTCGACGTGTTCCAAGAACGTGATCTTGGGATGGGTCGCGGCGACCACCACGTCGGCGCGCAGTTCCTCACCCGATGCGAGCGTCACCCCGCGGACGCGCCCGTTGCGCACGTCGATGCGTGCGACCGCGGCGTCGGTGCGGACGGTCGCGCCGTTCGCGATCGCGGCGTCGCGCAACGCGCGGCTCACGGCGCCCATTCCACCCTCGGGGAAGCCCCACGAGCCGAGCTGGCCGTCGCCCACGTCGCCGATCTTGTGGTGCGCCATGACGTAGGCGGTCCCGGCCGAGCGCGGCCCGGCCCACGTCCCGATCACGCCGCTCACCGCCAGCACGCCCTGCATCTGTGGTGACACGAAGAACTCGTCGAGGAGGTCGGCGATGCTCATCGTGAACAGGCGGGTGACGTCGGCGGTCCCCTGCACACCCAGGCCGCGCAACCTCCACGCGAGCCGCAGCTGATCGATCAGATCGCGCGGTCGCCGCGAACCCAGCCGCGGCGGGATCGTCGTGAGGAGCGGGCCGAGCACGTCGGCCAGGCTCCCGAGCCACGCGTCCCAACGGTCGTACACGTCGGCGTCGGCCTGCGAGAAACGTGCGATCTCCTCGTAGCGGCGCTTGGGAGCGTCGTCGGGTAGCTGCAGTGCCCGCCCGTCGTGGTACGGCACGAAGTAGCCGTTCTGCGGGTACACCTTGTAGCCGTGCTTCGCGAGCTCCAGCTCCTGCACGATCGTCGGCGGCATCAGGCTGACGACGTAGGAGAGCGCGGTGACGTTGAACTCCGGTCCCCACGGCTGCTCCGTGGTTGCCGCGCCGCCGACCTGTGACCGCCGCTCGAGCACGGTGACTCGCGCGCCTCGGCGCGCGAGGAGGCCCGCGGCGACGAGTCCGTTGTGCCCGCCGCCGACGACGACGACGTCGAACCGGTCGGTGCTCATCGCGCGAGCCGTTCGAGCAGCGGGCGCCAGCTGTCGAGACCCGGTGGCCGCGCGTCGAGGTCTTTGGCGCGTTCGTCGGCGCGCCGCAGCGCGAGGATCGCGTCGACGTCCGGGTCGTCGGCCAACGCGGCGACCGCGGCCGGTTCGAGCGCGCCGCCCTGCACCCGCAACGTCTCGACGCTGCGCGGGCTGAGCCGGCCGCGGTACGCCGGGTCGGTGGCGAGCAGGTAGCGCTTCGCCTCCACGTGCATCGCCACGAGCCGGGCCACGCGCGGCCCGAGCACCGGCTCGATCAGCTCGGCGCCGCGCCGCGCGTGGTCGTCGTGAACGTCGGGGAACGCGATGTCGGCGATGTCGTGCACGAGGCCGGCGACGGCGAGCTCCGGATCGCAAGGATGCGAGACGAGGAGGTTCGCTCCGCACTGCAACCCGTGGGAAAGCCCGTCGACCGCCGGTTCGTCGTACACGCCGGCGCCGCGGGCCATCAGCTCGAGGAGCTCGTCGACGGTCGCGGGCGTGGTCACGCGCTCGATTCTCGCGGGTTCACCGCCCGAGTTGCGCCTCGATGCCGGCGACGAGCTCTTGCAGGTGCAGGGCCTGAGCGACGCTGGCCGGGTGTTCGGCTCCGCCGGCGACGGCGACGAGGTCGGTACGGATCTGGGCGGCCCGGGCGACCTGATCGACGGCCCGGCCGTCGTAGAAGGCGGCGCCGGTGGGTGAGTACACCTCGATCTCGGTCCGGCCCTTCGCGGTGGCCGCGGTAGAGCACATCGACACGTTGCTGGTCGCACCCGACGCGTGGGTGCAGTTCGCCGAGACCCAGCCGAGCGGGTCGCCGACGGCCTGCACCGAGACGATCGGGCCGAGGCCCGCTTCGATCATGTCGAGCACGTGCGGACCGATGTCGAGCACGGCCCCGCGTTCGAGCCGCCAGCCGTGCGCGAACGGGCCACCCAGGAACGCGCCCGAGATGAAGCACGCCCGCCCGCCGACGGGTCGGATGCGCTCGACGTCGTCGAGGAAGGCACCGAGCGCGGGATCGAAGCGGTACGTCAACATCACGAGCGCACCGACGCCGGTCTCGCCCACGACGTCGACGATCGACTGCGCGGCGGCGACGTCGAGACCGAGCGGCTTTTCGAGGAGCAGGGTCTTGCCGGCCCGAGCGGCCCGGATGGCGAGCCCGGGCTGGGCCTCGGGCGCCACCGTGATCGCCACCGCCTCGCACGTGTCGAACAAGGCGTCGAGGTCGTCGAAGGCCGGGACCCGAAGCTGCGCGCCGAGTTCCTCGGCGTGGCCCGGCGTGCGCGACCACGCACCCGTCACCCGGGTCTGCGGACCGGTCGCGAGGACGGGGCCGGTCATCATGCGCGTCCACGGCCCGGCACCGACCAGGCCAATTCGCAGGGGATCCGTCACGAGGGCCGACGCTACCCTTGCCCCTATGTCCGACATGAAGCCCCGTAGCCACGAAGTCACCGACGGTATGGAGCGCGCGCCCGCCCGGGCCATGCTGCGCGCGATCGGCATGACCGACGCCGATTGGGGCAAGGCGCAGGTCGGTGTCGCGTCGAGCTGGAACGAGGTCACGCCGTGCAACATGCCGCTCGACCGCCTCGCCAAGCGGGCGAAGCAGGGTGTGCGCGACGCGGGGGGCTTCCCCATCGAGTTCGTGACCATCGCGGTCTCCGACGGCATCTCGATGGGCCACGAAGGCATGCGGGGCTCGCTCGTCTCGCGCGAGATCATCGCCGACTCGGTCGAGTGCGTGATGCACTCCGAGCGGCTCGACGCGCTGGTCACCTTTGCCGGATGCGACAAGAGCCTGCCCGGCATGTTGATGGCCGCGGCCCGGCTCAACCTGCCGGCGGCGTTCCTGTACGGCGGTTCGATCCTCCCCGGCCATTACAAGGACCAGGCGCTCGACGTGGTCTCGGTGTTCGAGGCCGTCGGCGCGTGCGCGGCCGGAACGATCACGGAGAACGAGCTCGGTCAGATCGAGCGACGCGCGTGCCCGACCGAGGGTTCGTGCGCGGGGATGTTCACCGCGAACACGATGTCGTCGATCGCCGAGGCGATGGGCATGGCGTTGCCCGGCTCCGCGTCGCCGCCCGCCGTCGACCGGCGGCGTGACGACTTCGCGTACGAATCGGGTCGCGCGGTCATGCATCTGCTCGAGCTCGATCTGCGACCCCGCCAGATCATGACGAAGGAAGCGTTCGAGAACGCCATCGCGATCACGATGGCGCTCGGCGGGTCGACCAACGCGGTACTGCATCTCCTCGCGATCGCGAACGAAGCGCGCGTCGAGCTCGATCTCGACGACTTCAATCGCATCGGCGCTCGGGTCGCACACCTCGCCGACATGAAGCCCCACGGCAAGTTCCACATGACGGATCTCGACGCGATCGGCGGAGTCCCGGTCGTGATGAAGGAGCTGCTCGACGCAGGTTTGCTGCACGGTGATTGCCTCACCGTTACCGGCAAGACCATTGCCGAGAACCTCGACGACCTCGCGCCCCCGCCCCCGACGGCACGGTGGTCCACACGCTGTCGAACCCCGTGCACACCCAGGGCGGGATTGCCGTGTTGCGCGGATCGCTCGCGCCGAACGGTGCAGTGGTGAAGGTCGCGGGCCTCGACCAGATGCGTTTCGAAGGCCGGGCGCGTGTATTCGACGGCGAAGACCTGGCGATGGCCGCGATCATCGCGGGGCAGATCGAGCCCGGCGACGTCGTCGTGATCCGCTACGAAGGCCCCAAGGGCGGGCCGGGAATGCGCGAGATGCTGGCCGTCACGGGCGCGATGAAGGGCGCGGGCCGCGGCGGCGACTGCGCACTCATCACCGACGGCCGATTTTCCGGCGGGACGCACGGCTTCTGCGTCGGCCACGTCGCGCCCGAAGCCGTCGATGGTGGGCCGATCGCGTTCGTGGCCGAGGGCGACCGCATCGTCATCGATGCCGACGAGCACACGATCGATCTCCTCGTCGATGCGGCCGAGATCGAAAAGCGCAAGCTGAACTGGAAGCTGCCCGAGCCGCGGTACACGAGTGGATTCCTCGCCAAGTACGCACGTCTCGCGCAGGGTGCCGAGACGGGCGCGATCACGAATACCTGATCAGCGGCCCGCAGATCCGTGCCGGAGATCCTCGAAGTCGAAGCCGCGCGCAAGGTGCTGGAGGCGCGGGCGCTCGGTCGCGAGATCGTCAAGGTGCACGCGCCCGACACGTGGTTCATGAAGCGGGGGACGACCGCGCCCGCGCTGCGGCACGCGCTCGTCGGCAATGTCTTCACCGTCGCGCGCCGGCGCGGCAAGCAGCTCGTGCTCGACACGGGAGATCCCGACGTGCGCATCGGGTTGCACCTCGGTATGAGCGGGCGCGTGCTGGTCGACGACACCGAAGCCGGCGACCCGCTCGTGTACGCGAGCAACCGGCGCGTGGCGAAATGGCATCGCTTCGGGGTGCACTTCGCCGACGGCGGCGACTTCATGTTGCGCGATCCGCGTCGGCTCGGCGCGGTCGAGCTCGACCCCGACGAGAGCCGCCTCGGACCCGACGCGATGACGCTTTCGTACAAGGAGCTCGACGCCGCGCTCGACCGCCGTGCCGCGCCGATCAAAGCCGTGCTCTTGGACCAGCACCGCGTCGCCGGCCTCGGCAACCTCCTCGTCGACGAGTCGTTGTGGCGGGCCGCGATCGACCCGGCGCGACCGCCGGCGGACATCGGCGGGGCCGAACGCAAGAACCTCCACAAAGCGATCCGCGCCACGCTGCGGACCCTCGACCGGCGCGGGGGATCACACACCGGCGACATGCCGAGGGGCGGCGGTGCCGTGTGTCCCCGTGACGGCTCGCCCTTGGCGAGGGCGACCGTCGGCGGCCGCACGACCTACTGGTGCCCGAGCCACCAGCACTGAGCGTTGCGCCGTGATGCCGGAGGCCCGGCCCCGGAGACTTGCACCCACCCCGGTCGTCTGGTGTTAGGATTGGCGCCGATGGCCGCCCGCAACCTTCTCGTAGTAGTTACGTAGCGCTCCGGCACGCCCTCGCGCGCCGAGCGCTACCTCGCCCCTCGCAGCTGCGAGGGGTTTTTCATGCCCGGAATCGTCCGAAGAGGAAATCATGAAGCTGACCGGAGCCCAGGCCCTCATCAAGAGCCTCGAGATGGAGCAGGTGGAGGTCATGTTCGGCCTCCCGGGAGGGGCGATCCTCCCGGTCTACGACCCGCTCATCGATTCGTCGATCCGCCACATCCTCGTCCGCCACGAGCAGGGCGCGGGGCACATGGCGAGCGGCTACGCGCACGCGACCGGACGGCCCGGCGTCGCGATGGTGACGAGCGGTCCGGCTGCGACCAACATCGTCACGCCGCTCTGCGACGCCTACATGGACTCGATTCCGGTAGTGGTCATCACGGGCCAGGTCGCGTACTCGGTCATCGGGACCGACGCGTTCCAAGAGGCCGACACGGTCGGCATCACCATGCCGGTGACGAAGCACAACTGGTTGATCAGTGACGCCCAGGACATCCCGCGCGTCGTGCGGGAGGCGTTCCATGTCGCCACGACGGGCCGGCCCGGTCCGGTGCTCATCGATCTCCCGAAGGACGTCGCCAACACCGAGATGGAGTGGTACTGGCCGGAGAAGGTCGATCTGCCGGGCTACAAGCCCAACGTGAAGGGGCACCCGCGCCAGATCAAGGACGCGGCCCGGCTGATCAACGAGGCGCGTCAACCGGTGATCTATGCCGGCGGCGGCATCATGCTCGCAGGTGCCTCGGACCAGCTGCGTGCGCTGGCCGAGCTCACGGGCGTTCCCGCGGTCACCACGCTGATGGGCCGAGGAGCGATGCCCGACGAACATCCGCTGTGCCTCGGCATGCCGGGCATGCACGGCAACTACACCGCCGTGACCGCGCTGCAGAAAGCCGACCTTCTCATCACCTTGGGCGCGCGCTTCGACGACCGCGTGACGGGCAAGGTCTCGACGTTCGCGCCCGACGCCAAGGTCATCCACGTCGACATCGATCCGGCCGAGCTCGGCAAGGTGCGCCACGCCGACGTGCCGATCGTGGGCGACGTGCGCACGGTCATCGAGGAGTTGATCAAGGCGATGAAGGCCGAGTACGCCAAGCAGGCGCCGCCCGACCTCTCTGCGTGGCTCGCGACGATTCACGACTGGCAGGATCGCTACCCGCTCAAGTACACCCAGGAAGAGGGTGGCCCGCTCAAGCCGCAGTTCGTGATCGAGCGCTTGCGCGACAACACCCCCGACGACTGCATCCTCGTGTCGGGCGTCGGTCAGCACCAGATGTGGGCGAGTCAGCTGTGGAAGTTCAAGCAGCCGAACACCTGGGTGAACTCGGGTGGGCTCGGGACGATGGGCTACGCGGTGCCGGCCGCGGTCGGCGCCAAGGTCGGCCGTCCCGATCGGATGGTCTGGGCGATCGACGGCGACGGCTGTTTCCAGATGACCGCGCAGGAGCTCGTCACCGCGGCATCGGAGCGCATCCCGGTGAAGATCGCGATCTTGAACAACGCGTACCTCGGGATGGTGCGCCAGTGGCAGGAGCTCTTCTACGAGGAGCGCTACAGCGAGGTGTACCTGTCGCCCGATCTGCCCGATTACGTCAAGTGGGCCGAAGCGATGGGTTGCGTCGGGATGCGCGTCGACAATGCCGACGACGTCGTCGCCACCATCGAGAAGGCGAACGAGATCGACGACCGTCCGGTCGTGATCGACTTCCGCACCGACTGGCGCGAGAAGGTGTACCCCATGGTGCCCGCGGGTGCGTCGAACGACGACATCATCCTCGGCCCGGAGTTCGGGGAGGGCGGGCGATGACGATCGGATCGAGACCGCATCACATCCTCACCGTCACCGTGGAGAACAAGCCGGGTGTGTTGTCGCGCGTCGCGGGCCTGTTCTCGCGCCACGCGTTCAACATCGTTTCGCTCGCGGTCAGCCCGACCGACGACGACCGGTTCTCGCGCATGACCATCGTCGTCGACGCGGAGTCGGCGCCACTCGAGCAGGTCGTGAAGCAGCTCAACAAGCTCATCCCCGTGATCAAGATCACCGAGGTCCCGCCGGCCGAGGGCGTCGAGCGCGAGCTGATGCTCGTCATCGTCAAGGCCGCGGCCGAGACCCGCAGCCAGGTGACCGAGCTCACGGCGATCTTCGAGGCCAAGATCGTCGACGTCGGCTACGAGGCGATGACGATCATGGTCGTGGGTGAGCCCGAGAAGCTCGACGCCTTCAGCGACCTGGTCAAGCCGTTCGGCATCGTCGAACTGCAGCGCACGGGGCGGATCGCACTGCCGAAGCTTGCCCGGGAGTCGACCCGGCTGCGTTCGGTCAAGACCGCCCGGGGCTGATTTCCGTTTCGCGGGTCGGTTGGCGACACTATTGGTCGCCGGCGGCCCGCCCGGGCCGAGCCGCCCGATTCACCGCACGTTCACGAGGGGATTCCGTTCGATGCCTGCAACCGTCTATTACGAGAACGACGCCGATCTCGGGTTGATCGCCGACAAGCTGGTCGCGATCCTCGGCTACGGCTCGCAGGGTCACGCGCACGCGCTGAACCTGAAGGACTCCGGCATCGACGTCGTGGTCGGCCTGCGGGCGGGGTCGGCGTCGCAGGCGAAGGCCGAGGCCGCGGGACTGCGTGTGCTCCCCACGGCCGACGCGGTGCGCGAGGCCGACATCATCATGGTGCTGTTGCCGGACACCGAGCAGAAGAAGGTGTACGAGGCCGACATCGCACCGAACCTCGTCGACGGCAACTCGCTCGCGTTCGCGCACGGCTTCAACATCCACTTCGGCCAGATCACGCCGCCGACGGGTGTCGACGTGTGGATGATCGCGCCGAAGGGTCCCGGCCACCTCGTGCGCCGCACATACGAAGAGGGTGGCGGTGTCCCGTGCCTCATCGCGGTGCACAACGACGCGACGGGCAAGGCCAAGCAGATCGGGCTCGCGTACGCGCGGGGCATCGGCGGAACGCGCGCCGGTGTGCTCGACACGACGTTCGAAGAGGAGACCGAGACGGATCTCTTCGGTGAGCAGGTGGTGCTCTGCGGCGGTCTCGTAGAGCTCATCCGCAACGGTTACGAGACGTTGGTCGAGGCGGGATACCAGCCCGAGAGCGCCTACTTCGAGACGCTCCACGAGGTGAAGCTCATCGTCGACCTCATCTACGAAGGCGGCATCGCCGCGATGAACTATTCGATCTCCGACACGGCCGAGTACGGCGAGATGTCGCGCGGTCCGCGTGTCATCACTCCGCAGACGAAGGCGGAGATGAAGAAGATCCTCGGGGAGATCCAGTCCGGCGAGTTTGCCAAGGAATGGATTGCCGAGAACGAGAACGGCCGGCCGAACTTCGAGCGGATGCGCGAGGCCGCGGCGAAGCACCCGATCGAGAAGGTCGGCGCGGAACTGCGGGCGATGATGCCGTGGATCGCGGCCGGCAAGAAGCGCGTCCAGGATGTCTCCGGCGGCTGATCTGAGCTCGGGAGTTCCCGAAGGTCGCAAATAGGACGCGATCGCGGCCGGCCAGGGTGAACCTTGCCGCATTCCCTCAATTCGGGGGTACCGCGAACCGACACGGTGACGTGGAGAATCTGGGCGAGGCGCGTCTCGTTGCGCGCTCGGGCGCGATGTTGTTCGTCGGGGCGGGTGCCGTCGCCGTCGGCAACACCTTTGTGCTCGGCGCGCTCGGGGTGAACGGCGTTGATGTCGGCCGGATGCGTGTGCTCGGGGTGTTGAGCTTCGCCGCGGCGGTGGCCGTGCTCTTCGTGCCCTGGTCGCGCCTCCCGCGCCGGGCGTCGCTCGCCCTCGCCGTCGTCGGGCTCGTGCTCCTCCTCGCGTCGGGCCAGTGGACCGGTTACGCCGCAACCGACCAGGCGCAGGCCGCCTACCCGGTGTTCTTCCTGCTCATCTTCGGGTGGCTCGGGCTCACCCAGCCCCGCGGCACGTCCACCCTGTTCGCGCCGATCGTCACGCTCGGGTGCGGGTGGCTCACCGTGACGACGCCCCATGTGTCGGTGTCCTTCGCCGGCCTGCTCGTCGCGATCGTCACGTCGGTCCTCATCGCCGAGACCATCGCGTGGGCGATGGCGCGCAGCCGCCGGTACGCGCAAGACCTCGGCCGGCTCGTGTCGGCATCGTCGCAGCTACGCGAGGTGCTGAACCTGGCCGAGGGCGCGGCAGCTCGCGGCGGAGTCGACCCGCGTCGTGCTGCACGCACACTGGGTCGAGCTGTTGGTGCTGGAATCGGGCTCGGTCCCCGCCGGTGTCGTCCCCCCGCGCAGCTTCGGTTTGGCGACCGAGGCGGCCACGACGGGCGAGCCGCGAGGCGACCGCAACGGCCTCGCGATACCACTCGTGGGGCCTTCGGGCGTGATCGCGGTCGTGGTCGCGTACGGAGTCGCAGCCGACCCGGTCACCAACCAGGTCGTCCAACTCCTGTCGAGCGAGTTCGGCGGTCGGCTCGAACAGCTCCGGCTCCTCGAGGCGCTCGGAGAACAGACGCTGCGTGACGCGCTCACGGGCGTCGGAAGCCGGCGCCACGCCGACGCTCTCGTCGGCGGACTGCAACCCGGCGACTCGTTGCTGCTGATCGACGTCGACCACTTCAAGCATGTCAACGACACGCGCGGGCATCTCGGCGGCGACCGGTTGCTCGAACAGCTCGGCGCGCATCTCCGGGCCGGTCTACGCGACCACGACAGCGTCGCCCGCTACGGCGGCGACGAATTCCTCGTACGGCTCCACGCGCACGACGGTGATTCGCGGGCGATCGCCGCGCGGTTGCTCGACCACTGGAGAGCACTGGGTGACGTCCCGACGTTCAGCGTCGGCATCGCGACGCACCACCGCAACGCCGATCCGCAGTCGACGTTCGCGGAAGCCGACCGTGCGCTGTACCTCTCGAAACGAGAAGGCCGCGCCCGTATCGAAGTCGTCTGAACCGCCCCGGCGAACGACGCCGGGCTCCCGGTCAGATGATCTTGATCGCGTCGAGGAAGCGCCCCGCGTAGGCCGTGTCGCCCTCGACCGTCACGAGATCGCGCCACGCTGCCCGCCGGGTACCCCAGACGACGAAGTCGTGATCGGTGCTGCGCATCGTGGCCGCGGCATCGGCGTCTTCCCGCTCGGTGACGACGACGCGTCCTTCGTCGCCGCCCGGAGTGATCGTCCAGGTTCCGCCGCCGGGGCCGTCGAGGATGAGCACGAGCGGCCGGTCGACGATGCCGGCGAGCGCGTCGGCGCACATCCACGGAAGGCCCGCGAGCATCCACTCGACGGTGGGGCGCAGCCGCATCTCGTCGCGTGGCGGCTGCGGACGGTCGAGCGAACCGTTCGGGGTCAAGATGTCGTTGCGGAGATGGGTGTAACCGTCGAACAGGAATGTGCTGGGCAGGATCGACATCGGATGGGTCCCGAGGTCTCCCATCGCCAGCATCGTCTCCGCGAGCGGAGCATCCTGCACGCTCGCGAAGAGGTCGGCGGCCTGTCCGCTGTAGGTCTCGTACTCCTCGAGCACCTGCTCGATCGGCCATGTGCGGCGCTCGGCGACTGCGGGCTCCATGCTCGGCTCCGTGCCGCCGGCCATGTCGGGAAGAAAGGCCGGGTCGATGACGCCATGCAGCGTGCACGCCATGTGGCCCATCACGTCTCGCACCGTCCAGCCTGCGCAGGCCGACGGCTGCATCCATTCCTCGGCGGTGATGCCCTTCGCGATCGTCAGGATCGCGTCGCGCTCGGCCCGGAAGCCGTCGACGGCCAGTTGGCTCATGGTTCTCCCTTGGACGCGGTATCTCGGACGCGGTGTTCTCAGTTGCGCGGAACCTGCGACCAGGGCAGG
Source organism: uncultured Actinomycetes bacterium (assembly GCA_963839575.1). Taxonomy (GTDB): domain Bacteria; phylum Actinomycetota; class Acidimicrobiia; order IMCC26256; family PALSA-610; genus PALSA-610. Next base: position 2,191,704 of record CAWIVQ010000003.1, read on the forward strand.
TCCCGGTCGACTCGCGGCTCTCCGGGCAGGCCCAGGATCCGTTCGCCGAGAATATTGCGCATGATCTCCGAGGTGCCACCCTCGATCGAGTTGGCCCGCGCTCGCAAGAACATCTTGCGGGCCGATCCGAGCGGCGCCTCGAGCCCCGCTTCGGCCGGACGCTTGAACGTGTAGTCGTAGCCGACGATGCCGTCGGCGCCCAGCAGGTCGATGCACAGCTCGTACGTGGCCTTGTTCATGTTCGCCAGCGCGAGCTTGGCGATCGATCCCTCGGGCCCGGGGTTCCCGGCGCGGGCCTTGGCCGCGGCGCGCTGATTCGTGTAGTGCAACACCTCGCTCTCGATCCACAACCGCGCGAGACGGTCGCGGCTGACGAGGTCGCGTTCGGCCGGCGGCCGTTTGCTCCACAGGTCGAGCGCTTCGTGAATTCCCGAGCACGCGTTTGGCGCCGCCGCCGCCCCCGCTGCTCGCCGCGCCGATCGTGGTGCGCTCGTTCATCAGCGTCGTCATCGACACGCGCCAACCGTCGCCGATGTCGCCGATGCGATCGGCGTCGGGGATACGGGCGTCGGTGAGGTACACCTCGTTGAACTCGGCTTCGCCGGTGATCTGTCGCAACGCCCGCACCTCGACGCCCGGCGCGTGCATGTCGACCATGAAGTAGGACAGGCCTTTGTGCTTCGGAAGTTCGGGATCGGTACGGGCTACGAGCATGCCGCGATCTGCGAGATGGGCGAGCGTGTTCCAGACCTTCTGCCCGTTGACGACCCACTCGTCGCCATCGCGTACGGCCCGCGTCGCGAGCCCGGCGAGGTCGGAGCCCGCGCCCGGCTCGGAGAAGAGCTGGCACCAGATCTCCTCGCCCGTGAACATCGGTCGCAGGGATCGGTGGCGGAGATCGTCGCTGCCGTGCGTGACCATGGTCGGACCGGCGAGTGACAGGCCGAAGAAGAGTGTGCCGGCCGGTGCGGCCGCGCCGGCTTCTCGCAGCCGGCGGTCGATGTGGCGCTGCACGATCGGCGCAAGATGCAAGCCGCCGAAGCCCTCCGGGAAGTGCACCCAGGCCAGGCCCCGGTCGTACTGTTCTCCGCGAAAGGCGGTGGGCTCCGTGCGCTGCGGGTCGTGGGCAGCCAGCAGATCGTCGATCAGGGCGTCGACGCGGGTGAGGTCGGTGTCGGCCATATCGCGAGCGTAACGTCACGATGTGCATGGCGTGCTGGCGTTGGATCAGCCCGACCTGTTCTACGCCCGCCAGCAGATGGCCTTCTCGCTCGGGTCGCACATCGTGTTGGCCTGCATCGGGATGTCGGTTCCCTTCCTGGTCGTGCTGGCCGAGTGGAAGGCCCAGCGCACGGGCGATCTCGTCTACGCCACGCTCGCCCGCCGCTGGGCGAAGGCGGTCGGTGTGTTGTTCGCCGTGGGCGCGGTGTCGGGCACGATCCTGTCGTTCGAGTTCGGGATCCTCTGGCCGCGCTGGATGGGTCGGTTCGGTGACGTCATGGGCCTGCCGTTCGCGATCGAGGGCTTCGCGTTCTTCCTCGAGGCGATCTTCATCGGGATCTACCTCTACGGGTGGGATCGCCTTCCGCCGCGCGTCCACCTCTGGGCGGGCGTGCCGATCGGCGTCGCCGGTGTCGCGTCGGCGTTCTTCGTCGTCGCCGCGAACGGATGGATGAACGACCCGACCGGATTCACGCTCGACGCGCGCGGCAACGTGACGCACGTCGATCCGTGGGCGGCGATGTTCAACTCCGCCCTCTGGCCCGAGGCGATACACATGATCCTCGCCGCATTCATCGTCGGCGGGTGCCTGGTCGCAATGCCGTACGGGTGGGCGATGCTGCGGGGACGGCGGACGCGTTACGAACGCGTCGGGCTACTGCTGCCGCTCACCGTCGCGATGGTTGCGGCGCCGTTGCAGGTGATCGTCGGTGACTGGGCCGCCCGCCACGTCGCCGAGCACCAGCCGGCCAAGCTCGCGGCGATGGAAGGCCTGTACGCGACCACGAAGGGTGCCCCACTGCATCTCGGTGGCGTCTACGTCGACAACGAGGTGAAGGGTGGTATCCCGATTCCCGACGGGTTGTCGATCCTCGCGTTCCACAATCCGCATGCGGTCGTGAAGGGCTTGGCGGACGTCGCGCCCGCCGATCGCCCGCCGGTGAACGTGGTACGCACGGCGTTCCAGCTGATGGTGATGATCGGCACCGCGATGCTCGGCCTCGGTGTGTGGATGCTGCTCGCGTGGCGCAAGCGCAGGAACGTTCCCCGGTCGCGGTGGTTCTTGCGGGCCGTCGTGGCGGCGGGCCCGGCTTCGGTCGTGGCGCTCGAATGCGGTTGGGTCACGACCGAGGTCGGACGCCAACCGTGGATCGTCTGGCAGGTGATGCGCGTGCGCGACGCCGTGACCAACGCGCCGAACATCCGCTTCGGCTACTACCTGCTCCTCATGGTCTACGCGTTCATGGCGGTCTTCACGATCATCGTGCTCCGGCGGCTCATGCGCGTGCCCTTACCGCCCGAGCTCACAGAGGCGACGGCGCAAGGAGAGCCGCGGTGACGCTCGCGGATGCGTGCGCCGCGGCGATGTTCGTCGGGATCGCGTTGTACGCGCTGCTCGCCGGCGCCGACTTCGGCGCCGGGCCTCTGGGACCTCGTCGCGGGTGGCGACGCGCGCGGGCAGGCACCGCGCGCGCTGATCGAGGAGTCGATCGGCCCGGTCTGGGAGGCCAACCACGTGTGGCTGATCTTCGTGCTCGTGACGCTGTGGACCGCGTTCCCCGTCGCGTTCGCGCCGATCATGTCGACGCTGTATGTCCCGCTCACCCTCGCCGCGGTCGGCATCATCTTGCGTGGTGCCGCCTTCGCTTTCCGCAAGGCTTCGCAGACGCTGCCGCTACGGCGGTTCTTCGGCGCGACGTTCGCGTCGTCGTCGGTACTCACCCCGTTCATGCTCGGTGCAGTCGTGGGGGGTGTCGCGTCGGGACGCGTCCCGGCCGGCGACCAGCCCGGTGACGTGGTGCGGAGCTGGACGAATCCCACCTCGATCCTCGGCGGGATCATGGCGGTGGTGGTGTGCGCGTTCCTCGCCGCGGTGTATCTCACCGCCGACGCCGAGCGCCGGGGGAAGCCCGCCATGGTCGAGGCGTTCCGCCGGCGCGCGATCGGCAGTGGGGTCGGCGCCGGCATTGTCGCGCTCGCGAGCGTGTTCGTACTGCACGACGACGCGCCCGACCTCTTCCACGGGCTGACGCACCGCGCCGCGCCGCTCGTCGCGATCTCTGCGGTCGCGGGCGGCGCGACGCTCCTGCTCCTCGTCCGGCGGCGTTACGCGTGGGCGCGAGTGTCGGCCGCGGTCGCCGTCGTGGCAGTGCTGTTCGGTTGGGCGGCGGGCCAATACCCGTACATGCTCGAGCGGAGCGTGCGCATCTCGGACGCGGCCGGTGCGCACGCGACCCTCGTCGCGATGCTCGTGGTCCTCGGTGTCGGTGCCGTGGTCCTCGTCCCCGCGCTGTTGTGGTTGTACACGTTGATGGAGCGGGGAATGCTCACCCCGGAGCATTGAGCTGCGGCGCCGCGGACGCGGCAGCCGACGTTGTGGGCGGTTCGCTGCGTTCGGTTCGCTACTTGGTGGTCGCGATGCCGCCGTCGACGGGGATGATCGCGCCCGTCACGTACGCGCCGGCCCGGCTCGCCAGGTAGATCGAGACGCCGGCCATGTCGTCGGGGCGGCCGATACGACCGAGCGGTGATGAACGAGCGATGGAATCGCCGAAGTCGCGCAGGGTCGCGGCCATCATCTTCGATTCGAACGGTCCGGGTGCGACCGCGTTCACGGTGATGTTGCGCGGTCCGAGTTGGCGGGCGAGATGGCGCGTCAGCTGATGGATCGCGGCCTTGCTCGTGCTGTACGCGTAGGTCTCGAGCAGCGGAACCTGGATGCCGTCGATCGAACCGATGTTGATGACCCGGGCGGGATCGTCGGGGGTTCCCGCGGCCTCGAGCAGCGGAACGAGCGCGCGGGTCAACAGGAACGGCGACCTGGCGTTGAGGTTCATCACCTTGTCCCACGCTTCGCCGGGGTAGTCGGCGAGCGGCGCGCCCCACGTCGCGCCCGCGTTGTTGACCAAGATGTCGAGCCGGGGCTCGAGCCGCGCGATCTCGGCGGCGAGGCGCTCGCACTCGTCGCTTTGCGCCAGGTCGGCCGGGATGCTGATGCACGTTCCGACGTTGGAGAGCTCGGCCGCGACCTCGTCGCACACCTCGGCCTTGCGGGACGAGATGTAGACCTTCGCCCCCGCTTCCACGTAGCCGCGGGCGATCATCAGCCCGATCCCACGGCTACCGCCGGTGACCAGGGCGGTCTTGCCCGCGATGTCGAAGAGGCCGGCCATGGGTGACTCCTGGGGCGAAGGGGTGGGGAGCGGCGGGATATTACGGGGTCTGTACGCCCCCGACCAGGCAAAACCCGCGCCCGGCGCGCCGTCGGATCCCGCCAACGCGAAATTCCTCAGAATTCCGCTCAAGTTCGCCGGCGAGGCCGCCGATATCCCGGTCGGGCGCAGGTGTTGCTTGGGAGGGTGCTTTGGCGTCGGTCTGGTCGCGGATGCGCAGGAACAGCGCAGCCGTGTCGCAGGAGATCCGCCTCTCGTTTCGCGAGGTCGATCCCGGCGTGCTCGCGCCCAGGGTCGCCGCGTTGGTGTTCCTCGTGGGTGGCTTGCTCGCGCTGGCCGTCGACCTGGTCGTTCCCGACTTCCACGGCGCATCGTCGATCGGGCCGATCGCGTGCCTCGCCGCTGCGTTCGGTGTCGGCGCGGGCTTGTTCCCGTGGTCGCGCTTCGCGCCGACGCGGAGCTGGCGATCCCCCTCTTCGCGTTCGTGCTTTTCGCCTTCGGCGGCGTGATCGCCCGCGGGGCGTCCGAGCCCTATCTTGCGATGCTGCCGTTGCCGTTCGTGTTCGTGGGCATCACGCAACCGCCCGGCACGGCGACCGCGCTCGCGCCGATCGCCGCGCTCTCGCTCGTGATCGCCGATCGCTTCCGTTTCGACACGCCCCTGATGTCGACGCTCGCGTTCGCCCTCCCGATGTTGGTGCTCGTCGGTGAGATGCTCGCCTTCGCCCACGCCCGCCGGACCAAGGCCGAGGCCCGCGTCGAGCGTCTCCTCCAGGCGGTCCGGATCCTTTCCCGGGTCGACGACCAGCGCCGGGGCGCGCAGATGGTCGCCTCGCTGTCGGCCGAGCTGTTGGGCGCCGACGCCGTGGCCGTGCTGCTCGCCGACCGTGCCGGGGGGCGGCGGCTCTTGAACCGGGCCTTCTTCGGGCACCCGGCACTGGCCGATTCGGCGCCGCTGCTCGTCGATGCCCTCGGCATCGGGGAGTTCGACGCCAACGTGCCGCAGTTCGTGGCCGACCCGCAGCGCGTCCACGCGCTCGCGCCCGCGGCGGCCTGTGTCCGGGCGGTCGTGACCGTGCCGCTGCCGGGCGCCGGCCCGGCACCGATCGGCGTCATCATCGCGATGTGGACGACGCCCCGGCGCCGCCTGCAACCCTCCGCGGGCCAGGCCGCCGAGCTGCTCTCCGAGGAAGCGGGCCGCATGTTCCGTCGCTTGCGGGAGTCGGCGGCGCTCGCGCGCGACGCCGAGACCGATCCCTTGACGGAGCTCGCCAACCGGCGGACGTTCGCGCGCGCCCTCGCGACGATGCGTCCCGGTGACGCGCTGGTGCTCGTCGATCTCGACAACTTCAAGCAGGTGAACGATCGGCACGGGCACCAGGTCGGCGACGAGACCTTGCGGCGGCTGGCCGGGGCGCTGCGCGATACCGCGCGCCAGGTCGACTGCGTGGCGCGTTACGGCGGCGAGGAGTTCGCGGTCGTGTTACCCGAAGCCGGGATCGAGGGCGCACAAGCGATGCTCGATCGGTTCCGGCGCGCGTGGGCCGCGACCAGTCCGCTCACGACCTTCTCCGCCGGCGTCGCCCGCCACGGAACCGGGCGCTCGGCGCGCGAGACGTTGCGGCTCGCCGATGCCGCGCTCTACGCCGCGAAGGAGGCCGGCCGGGACTGCGACATGCTGGCCGCGGAGCCCGAGCCCGAGCCCGAGCGGCCGAGGTCGCGCTGCGGTGATCCCACGCGGACGGGCGTGCGCGACGAGCGTGTCTACGACGTCGCTTCACCCGAGTCCGCGGTCGGGCCGTCGACGTCGTTGGCCTGCATCTGCTGTTCGATCTCCGCGATCTCGGCGACCTTCGCGTCGATCTGCGCCGGGGCATCCTCGGGCGCCTCGTTCCGTCGCTGCGCGACGACGAGAGCGCCGATCTCCTGGCACAGGTCGTTGATCTTCTTCTGCAACCGCGCGTCGTCGAGCTTTTCCTTGCCGACCGCCGTCGCGTGCTTGGCCTGATCTGCGGCCTTGCCGGCCGTCTCTTTGACCTTGTCGAGAAAACCCATGTCGACCTCCGACCCGAGAGTGGTGAGCGAGGTGAGGCTACCGGAGTGTGAGTCCCTTGTATCCGTCGGAAAATCCGACCGCGCGCAGCGCGGGCGCGTACGGCGAGGTGCGCGCGGGTTCGTCGTCGATACGTTCGATCTGCACCCGCGACAAGCGCCCCTGCTTGTGCGCTTCGACAAGCGCCTCGGCCCACCGCTCGACCTCGACATCACCCGTCTCCGGTGCGAACGTGACGAGAGCCTTGCCGCCGCGTTCGAGGAACGCGGCGCATTCACCATCGACCAGCACCGCGTAGGCGCCCGCGGATCGTGACGGCCGGGCCGATCCGCCGGCGCGCTCCGGCCACGAAAGCGCGGCGCCGTATGGCTGGGCGGGGTCGGTGGCCGCGAGCACGAGCGCCCGCGAGCGGCTCTCCTCGTCGATCGTGCGCTGGGCCCGCAGGCGGTCGACCGCGCCCGGGAGCGCGAACTGCGCGGCCCCGAGGCCGGCCACGAACCAGCCGCGGCGAGCCCGCCCCGACTCCTCGAGTGCGCGCAGGACCGGGTACACGCCCGCGAAGCCGCCTGTAGCGCCTTCGGCGCGGACAGCCTCGCGCGTCACGACCCCTTGACGTTCGAGGAGCTGTAGCGCGGCCGCGTGGGCCCGCTCGGTCGACGACGGCTCCGGTTCGAGCAGGGGTGCGACGAGCGACCACCGGCCCGCGCCCGTGGGCGGCCCGAGGCGCGACAGCCGCCCGGGTTGGGGGCGGGCCCGGGGCGTCGCGCGCCGCGCCGCGACGCGCCGTGGGACGCGCAGCGGGCCGAACGTGTCGTTCGTGACCTCGCCCGCCCACACGAGATCCCAGAGCGCGCTGAGCACGGCGGTGTCGTCGGCGACGCCGGTCGCGGCGACGAGATCGGGCCAGAAGCTCGCGCCGGCGCGCCGGAGCCGGTCGCGGATCGCGTCGTGGATCGCGGCGTGGATCGCGGCGTGGATCGCGTCGCCGGGCGCGCCGTCCGAGGTGGGACGCTGGGCCAACAGCCGCACGCGGTCGCGGAAGAACAGCCGCACGCGGCCGTCGTCGGTGCCGAGCGCGCCGGCGCCGATCCACACGAGCTCACCGGCCGCGCACAACTCGTCGAGCATGCCGGGCCGGTACCCGTCGACCCGGGCGGCCAGCACGTCGCGTTCGAGCACCGAGGCCGGGATCGCCACCCCCTGCAGTTGCTCGAGCGCCTCGACGAGCGCGTCGGTGCCGCGCCGGCCCCGACCCACGCCGTGCCAGGCGCACAGGAACCGCGCGTAGGTGGTCGCGTCGACGGGTTCGATCTCGTGGCGCAGTGCGGCGAGCGAACGGCGGCGCAGCACTCGCAGCACGTTGGTGTCGCACCATTCGCGCTCGACGCCGCCGGGTCGGAACTCTCCGAACACGACCCGGCCGTCCGTTTCCAGCTGCGTCAGCGCCGCGTGGGCGCGCTCGGTGGAGATGTCGAAGCGGGCGGTGAGCTCGTCGATCGTGAACGGCACGTGGGTGCGCGCGTAGCGGGCGACCACACCGTCGAGCGGCCGTTCGACGGGATCGGTGAAGGCGCTCGGCAGCCCTTGGGGGATCGCCCAGCCGAGCGCGTCACGCAGCCTCGCTGCGTCTTCGGCCGCGGCGAAGCGCCCGGCGATCTCGATGACGCGGCGTTCGGCGCGCAGCGCGTCGAGCCACGGCCCGGGATCGGCCGCACTGCGCGCCGACACCTCGTCGAGCGTCAGCGGGCCGAGATCCGCGAGCAGGTCGTGGAGATCGTCGGCATGGCGCGCGTGGCGTGCCGGGGTCAGGCGCTGCAGTTCGAGTTCGAGCTCGGCGAGCGCCCCGGGGTCGAGGAGCTCCCGCAGCTCCTCGGCGCCCATGAGGTCGCGCAAGAGGTCGCGATCGAGGGCCAGCGCGGTGGCGCGCCGTTCGGCGAGCGGTGCGTCGCCTTCGTACATGTATACCGCGATCCAGCCGAACAGCAGCGACTGCGCGAACGGCGAGGCCCGGCGCGTCTCGACCGGGACGACGCGCAGCTTGCGCGAGCGGATCTCGGTGAGCACTTCCCGCAGCGCGGGAACGTCGAACACGTCGCGCAGGCATTCCCGTGTGGTCTCGAGCAGCATCGGGAACGTCGGGAACCCGCTCGCGACCTCGAGGAGGTCGGCCGCACGCTGGCGTTGTTGCCACAACGGCGTGCGTTCGCCCGGCCGGCGTCGCGGGATGAGCAGCGCGCGAGCCGCGTTCTCGCGGAACTTCGACGCGAACAGCGACGTGTTGGGGAGCCCGGCCACGAGGAGCTCCTCGACGTCGTCGGGATCGGGCAACAGGAGCTCGGTCGCGACGTCGTCGATCGATTCGGGGAGCCGCAAGATGATGCCGTCGTCGCTCCACAGCACCTGCACGGGCAGATCAGCACGCGCGAGGCGCTCCTCGATGACGAGGGCCCACGGTGCGTGCACCCGCGAGCCGAACGGCGTGAGGATGCAGACGCGCCAGTCGCCGATCTCGTCGGGGAAGCGTTCGATCACGATGGTGCGGTCGTCGGGGATCGCGCCGGTCGACTCGGCTTGCTCGTCGAGATACCTGCGGAGGTTCGACGCGGCACGAGCGTCGAGGCCGGACTCCCGCAGCGTCGCCTCCGCGCCCGGGCCGTCGAGCGTGCGCAGCTCGCGTACGAGGCCGCCCAGGGCGCGGCCGAGCTCCAACGGCCGGCCCGGACGGTCGCCTCGCCAAAACGGCGTCTTCGCCGGCTGTCCCGGCGCGGGGGTGACGACGACGCGGTCGACGGTGATCTCCTCGATCCGCCACGTCGACGCGCCCAGTACGAAGCACTCGCCGACACGACTCTCGTAGACCATCTCCTCGTCGAGCTCGCCGACGCGCCCGCCGTCGGGCACGAACACGCCGAAGAGGCCGCGATCGGGGATCGTGCCGCCGCTCTGCACGGCAACCCGCTGCGCACCCTCGCGTCCGCGGACGCGCCCCTCCACGCGATCCCACACCACGCGCGGCCGCAATCCGGCGAATCGGTCGGACGGGTAGCGCCCGGCGAGCATGTCGAGCGTCTCCCGGAACGCGTCGTCGGAGAGCTCGGCAAAGTTCGCGCTCCGGCGTACGAGCGCGTACAGGTCGTCGACGTTCCACTCGTCGACCGCGCAGGCCGCGACGATCTGCTGCGCGAGCACGTCGAGCGGATTGCGCGGGTATCGCATCTCCTCGACGAGACCCTGACGCATGCGCCGGACCACGATCGCGGCTTCGAGGAGATCACCGCGGTACTTCGGGAAGATCTTGCCGGTACTGGGCTCGCCGACCTGGTGGCCGGCGCGGCCGACGCGCTGGATGCCCCGCGCGACCGATCCGGGCGATTCGACGAGCACGACGAGATCGACGGTGCCCATGTCGATGCCGAGCTCGAGGCTCGAGGTGGCGACGATGCCGCGCAGCCGGCCGTCTTTCAACTCCGACTCCACCTGTACACGTTGTTCTCGCGCCAAGGAGCCGTGATGGGCGCGCACGAGCTCCTCGCCCGCGAGCTCGTTGAGGCCGGCCGCGAGCCGCTCCGCGAGCCGGCGGGCGTTGCAGAACACGATCGTCGTCCGGTGGGCGCGGACCAGCTCGAGGATGCGAGGGTGGACGTGCGGCCAGATGCTGCTGTGCGCCTCGGGATCGTCGAGCCCGAGCGCGCCGGCCGTCGCCCCCGATGCCGCGGAGTGCGCGCCGGGCTCGTTCATGTCGTCGACGGGGACGATCACCTCGACGTCGAGTGTCTTGGTCGAACCCGCGTCGACGACCGTCACCGGACGTTGCCCGTTCGCATCGAAGCCGCCGAGGAAGCGGGCGATCTCGTCGAGCGGCCGTTGCGTGGCCGAGAGCCCGATGCGCTGCGGCGACGTGCCGGTGACGGCTTCGAGTCGTTCCAGCGAGACCATGAGGTGGGCGCCGCGCTTGGTCGGTGCGAGGGCGTGGATCTCGTCGATGATCACCGTCTCGACGCCGCGCAGTGTCTCTCGCGCCCGCGACGTGAGCATGAGATAGAGCGACTCGGGGGTCGTGATCAAGATGTCGGGCGGATTGCGGACGAGCTGTTGGCGTTCCTTGCCCGGCGTGTCGCCCGTGCGCATCGCGACGGTCGGTGCGCCGAACGGCTCGCCGAGCCGTTCCGCCGCCAAGGTGATACCCGCGACCGGCGCGCGCAGGTTCTTCTCGACGTCGAACGCGAGTGCGCGCAGCGGCGAGATGTAGAGCACGCGGCAGCGCTTGTCCTTGGTCGGGGTGGCGGCGGTGCCGAGCCGGTCGATGGCCCAGAGGAACGCCGCGAGCGTCTTGCCCGACCCGGTGGGCGCGAGCAGCAGTGTGTGGTCGCCGTTCGCGATCGCGGGCCAACCCTTCGCCTGCGCGTCGGTGGGCGCGGCGAAACTGGTCTCGAACCAGGCCCGCACGGGCGCACTGAACCGGTCCAGGGCCATGGCGATCACGGTATCGCCGGCGTGAGACGCCGGGATTCTCGGTGGTCGCGGCTACGGGGCTCCGAGGAGCGCAGCGGCGAACCGGTCGCGCTCTCTCGCCGCGGTGGCCCGGTGTACGTCGAGCCGCTCCATGTGCTGCGCGATCGTTCGGCCGCCGGAGGGCAGGGGATGCGACGTGACGAACCGGGCCACATCGTCGGCGACGCCGGGCTGTACGAGCCAGGTCGTGCCCTCGACGAGGCGCGGGATCAACGACGGGCTGAAGCGCGTCCGCGCCCGTTCCCAGTTGTCGCGCACGAACCCCCAGGCCGCGGGACCGTGGTCGCGGTTGCGCAGCGCGCGTTGTACGACGAACGGCCCGTTCTGCGCGCGGATGTCGTTCGACAGTGCGAGCTCCAGGGCCCTCAGCACCAGGTCCTCGGTCGGGAAGTCGCCGAGCGAGTACAGGTAACGAAGTTGCTCCTGCGGGTTGGCCGTGGCCTCGGCGCGCGCGAGGAACTGGTCGAAGTCGTCGGTCGTGCCGGTACTCGCGACGATGCTGATCGCCGCCGCCTGCACGTCGGCGTCGGCGCCACCGCGCTCGTAGATCTCGCGCGCCCGGGCGATGGTCTCGGGATCCGACGCGTTCGAACCGAGCGCGTTGATCAGCAGGCCGCGCAGCTGGCGCGTGCGCTCGTCGGCGGAGTCCGCGTCCCAACCGAGCCGCTGCATCGCGGGGCGGACGATCGCCGCCATCTCGGCCTGCAACGACCGGAGCGCGTCGCCGTCGACGAGCCGCGCGGCCGCGCGCAGGTGCCCGATCACCGCGCGCCACACGACCGGATCCTTCTCGGCCGTGAAGCGGCGGGCGCACGCGAGGAACTCGGCCGCGGTCGCGCTGCCGGCGAGCACCGACGCCCACAGGTCGTCGACCAGCGCGAACCGTTCGAGCGGCTCGAGCACCCCCGCGTCGAGCAGCCGGTCGCGCCACTCGGCCGGGTAGGCGACGCGGTAGAAGCCTTCGCCGCCCGCGTTGAGCACGACCAGCGCGCCCTGCGGAACGTCGAGCGGCAGCGGCCCGGCCTCGGAGAGCAACGAACGGGTCTCCACCTGATCGCCCGTGTGCACGCGCGCCAGCACGGGGAGCACCCATTTCTCGTCGTGCGCGGCGTCGCCGTACGAAAAGCGCGCTTGCTCGACCATGCCGTCGTGGGCGCACACGCTCGGGAACCCGGGCTGGAAGATCCAGGTGTCCATGATGCGGCGCACCGGCTTGCCCGTGGCCTCTTCGAGCGCGTCCCAGAGATCGGTCGTCTCGGTGTTCCCGAGCTGGTACCGCGCGAGATAGTGACGGACCCCGGCGCGGAAGGCGTCGGCGCCGAGCCACCGCTCGAGCATGCGGAGCACCGAGCCGCCCTTTTGGTACGTGAGGAGGTCGAACATCCCGTCGGCGTCTTCGGGCGTCACCACCTCGTACTCGACGGTGCGCGTGTTCTCGAGCGCGTCGACATCGAGCGCGGCCACGCGGCCGAGCGCGAACTCGTCCCACGTCTTCCACTCGGGCTTGTACGCGTCGACGCCGAGATGCTCCATGAACGTGGCGAAGGCTTCGTTGAGCCAGATGCCGTTCCACCACTTCATGGTCACGAGGTCGCCGAACCACATGTGCGCGATCTCGTGCACGATGGTCAATGCCGCGCTCGACATCTCGTCGAGCGTGACCTCGTCGGGATCGAGGAGGAGCCGCGTCTCGCGGAACGTGACGCACCCGAGGTTCTCCATCGCGCCGAACGAGAAGTCGGGGAGCGCGACGAGATCGCACTTCTCGCCGGGGTACGCGATCCCGTAGTAGTCGGCGAAGAACTTGATGGCGAAGGTGCCGACGTCGAGCGCGAAGCGGGTGAGGTGGCCCCGCCCGGGCACGTACGCGACCCGTACGGCCACGCCACCCGCGTCGACCGGCTCGGTGACCTCCAGCGGGCCGACGACCCATGCGACCAAATACGTCGACATCGGGATCGTCTCGCCGAATCGGACACGCACGTTCCCGTCGGGCAGCTTCTTGCGGTTGATCTCGGGCCCGTTCGACAGTGCGAGCAGCCCGTCGGCCACCACGAGGGTGATCGCGAAGACTGCTTTGAACTCGGGCTCGTCGAAGCAGGGGAACGCGGCCCGGGCGTGCGGCGCCTCGAACTGGGTCGCGGCCAGGACCTTGTCGGTCCCGGTCTCGTCGACGTAGGTGCTGCGGTAGAAGCCGAGGAGCCCGTGGCTGATCTCGCCGTCGAACTGCAGCTCCAGCACGGCGTCGCCGGCCGAGAGCGCCCGGTCGGCCGTGATCACGAGCCGTTCGAGCTCGGCGTCGACGGCCAGGGTCGCCGCGACGGGCCGGTCGCCCTGGCGGAGGGCGACGAGGGCCACCTGGAGGCCCTTGGCGTTGAGCACGATCGTGTCGGTGGGCTCGGCGAGCTCGAGCGCGATGACGACCTCGCCGGAGAACGTGGATGCGTCCAGATCGGTGGCGATCAGGAGCTCGTAGCGGCGGGGACGGGTGCTGAGGGGCAGTCGGCCGGGGTGGTTCATCGGGGCCGAAGCGTAGGGGCTCGCGAGATCGCACTCAGGGGTTGGCAATCGCGACCGATATACGAAGGGTCCGGGACATACGCCGAGGTGCCCGGCGGCGGGCCTCAATGGGGGCGGAAACAATGGCGACAGCCGAAGCAAACGACCTGATCACTGAAGTCACCCAGCTGCCGGTGCAGCCGGGCGCGGCGATGCGTCTTTTGTGGATGCTCGAGGATCCGCGCACGTCGGCCGCCGACCTCGGTCGGCTCATCGAGTCCGATCCCGCGCTTTCGACGCAGGTGATCCGACTCGCGAACACGGCCTTCTACGGGCTTTCGGGCAAGGTCTCGAGCGCGTGGCGCGCCGTCACCGTGCTCGGGCTCGCGACGGTGCGCGCCATCGCGACGACCGCCGCGTTCGACCTCTTCTCGGAAAAGGGCCGTTCGGTGCCCGACGACTTCTGGCCGCACTCGGTGACCACGGCCGCGGCCGCCGCCGCGATTGCCCGCCGGGTGGGCATCCAGCCGAACGACGCGTTCAGCTCCGGCTTGTTGCACGATCTCGGCAGCGCGCTGGTGTTCCGGCGTGCGCCCCGCCGTTACGACGCGGTGCTCGAGCTTCTCGCCGGCGACCCGACGCTCTCGCGGCTCGACGCCGAGCGCATGGAGTTCACCATGACGCACGCCGAGGTCGGCGCCGCGGCGCTGTCGGTCATGCGGTTCCCGGCCGAGATGGTCGAGGCCATCGGCTCGCACCACACACCGCCCGCGCAGATCACCTCGACGCTCGGACGCGTGCTCGTCGCCGCCGACTCGGTCGCGATCGAGATCGACCACGTGACCTCCGAGCAGAACGCACCGCTCGAGGAGGCCCTCGAAGCGCTCGAGATGCCGGCCGGTGCCGGTGAGTCGCTGCTCGCCGAGGTCCGTTCCGACCAGGACAACCTGGCCGGCTTCCTCACGGTTCGCTAGCGGGCATCGCCTCCGGGGGCGCGCAGGATCTCGTCGGCCCACGAAACGTCGGGACGCGGGCGCCGGCGGCCGGCCATCGCGGCGGGCACCTCGATCTCCATGCGCACGAGCGCGCCGCCGAGCGCCTTGCCCAGGCTGTCGGCGCGAAGCGACCTCGGACCGCCACCGCCGAGGGCGCCCTGCATGACGAAGTTGAGGGCCCGCACGTTCGCCGCCTCGTAACGGTCGACCCGTCCGAGCACCATCGCGCCGAAATGCTCCTTCACCCGCTCGGCGGTGACCTCGCGCACGATCAGCGCGTACGTGTCGTCGTCGTCGGCGAAGATCGCGACGTTGGCGATGTCGCCCTTGTCGCCGGCGCGGTAGCCGCAGATCTCTCGGAGCGCGAGTCGGGCCACGGTCACTTGACCTCCTCGAGCACGACGCGCACTTCGGCGTCGACCACCGACTTGTCGACGAGGGTGGGCCAGATCGACAACAGCTCCGTCGCGCTACCGGGGCCGCGCCCGGCCCCGGTCATTCCCGCGGGCGGGGCCGAGAGCGTCAACGGTACGAGCTCGCGGCCGACGAGGGCGGCCGTCCGTTGGTCCGCGCACCGCCACGCGACCCGCAAGATGCACTCCGGTGGCTCGTGGGTCGCCGGTGGCACGGTCGGCCCGCCGAGTGCGTCGACGCCCCAGTACTCGACGAGCCACTCGTCGACCGCGAGCTCGGCGAGCTCGACCCGCTTGCGGAGGATCGCAGCCGTGGCCTTCGCCTTTTCGTACGCGTCCGGCCACGAGAACGCGACCCGCGCTTCGCCCGACCAGCCCGCGTGCGACGAGAGCAGCAGCTTGTACGTGCCGGTCGCGGGTGTGCCGCGCACCTCGGTGATGCGGACACGGTCGCCGGGAAGATCCTCGAAGCGCGCGGACGTGAAATCGGCGACGACGTCGGGCGACAGGTAACGCGTCGGGTCGTGCACCTCGTACAGGAGCTGGTGGCGCAGCGTGTCGGTCGAGACCCGGCCACCCGACCCCTTCGGCTTCGAGATCACCGCGGTTCCGTCGGCGCCGACGCTGGCGATCGGGTAGGGCAGGTCCCACGGGTGCGGCAGCGCCCACCAGTCGCCCGAGTAGTTGCCGCCGACGCTCTGGCCGGAGCACTCGAGCAGGTGACCGACGAGGATGCCGGCCGAGAGGCGGTCCCAGTCGTCCCAGGTCCAGCCGTGCTCGTGGACGAGCGGTGCGAGGAACAACGACGCGTCGGCGACGCGGCCGGTGATCACGATGTCGGCGCCCTGCGCGAGCGCGTCGACGATCGGGCGCGCGCCCAGGTAGGCCGATGCGAACAGCGCAGGTCCGACGAACGCGTCGAACGGCTCGCCGGTGTCGAGGTGCGCGAGCGCCTGGCCGTGGTCATGGTGCAGCGCAGGAAGGCGCGCGAGCACATCGTCGCCGACGACGGTCGCGACGGTGATGCCACTGACGCCCATCCTCTGCGCGGTGTCGATCGCGGCGCGAGCCGCGGCGGTCGGGTTGATGCCGCCCGCGTTCGTGATCACCTTGGTACGACCCTCGGCTACGAACGGCAACGCCCGGGCGAGGTACGCGGGCAGGTCGCGCGTGTAGCCGCGGGTCTCGTCGCGCTGACGATCCTTCTGGAGGATCGCGAGCGTCAGCTCGGCCAGCGCTTCCAGGCAGAGGTAGTCGATTCCTTCGGCGAGCAGCGCGTCGACCGCGGTCGGCGTGTCGCCGTAGAACCCCTGACCGCCCGCGATGACGACGTCACTCATGGCTCGCTCCACGGCTCGGTTCACGCATGGACTGTGGGGAGGCGGCCGGCCCACGGCCGCGCCTGTTCGAGCTGCGCGGCGACGCGGAGCAACACGTCTTCGCGTCCGTACGCGCCCATGAGCTGCACGCCGATCGGCAGGTTGTCGTCGTTCCAGTGCAATGGCAGCGAGATCGCCGGCTGCCCGGTGAGGTTCGCGAGCGGGGTGTACGGCACGAAGGTCGCGGCGCGGATGAAGCCGAGCAAGGGTTCGTCGGGCGTACTGAACGTGCCGATCTCCACCGGCGGCTCGCCGAGCGTGGGCGTCAACAGGAGGTCGTAGCCCGACGCGTACCACTGCTCCGCGTGGCGCCCGACCTCGAGCGCGGCGTGCTGCGCTTCGACGTAGTCGGGCGCGGTGATCGCACGACCCATCTCGGCCAGCGTCCACGTGAGCGGCTCGACGTCGTCCGCGGTGATCGTGCGGCCGACCTTCCGTTCCCAGTACCGCAGGTTGTACACGAGCGTTGCCGCCCACAGCGTGGTGAAGTGTCCGACGAGCGCGGGGTCGGCGAGCGGCGCGGGAAACGTCTCCTCGACCGTGTGCCCGAGCGACTCCAACAGCACGGCCGCTTCTCGTGCCGCGGTGACACAGTCGGCGTGGATCTCGCCGGAGTCGAGCGGGTTGTGCGTGAGCAGGCCGATGCGCAACCTGCCCGGCGGGGCGCCGACCTCCTCGCGATAGGGGCGTGCGGGCGCGGGTGCGCGCACGGTGTCGCCGATCGCGCCGCCGTGGAGCACGTCGAGCACGCCCGCGGTGTCACGCACGGTTCTCGTCACGCACAACTCCACGATGAGCAGGTCGTCGATGACGCTGTAGTCGGGCATCAGCGAGGTGCGCCCGCGCGACGGCTTGAGTCCGACGAGGCCGCAGCAACTCGCGGGAATGCGGATCGAGCCGCCGCCGTCGTTGGCGTGGGCGACCGCCACCATGCCGCTCGCGACCGCGGCCGCCGAGCCTCCACTCGATCCGCCCGTGGTGCGCGTCGTGTCCCATGGGTTGCGCGTGGGACCGTACGCCTCCGGTTCGGTCGTCGGGACGATGCCGAGCTCCGGCGCGTTGGTGCGGCCGATGCAGACGAAACCGGCGTCGAGGTACTTCTGCGCGAGGGCGTCGGTGTGATCGGCCCGGTAGCCGGCGTCGCGTAGGAACCGCATGCCTTCGTGATGGGGATCACCTTCGATGCCGGCGAGCAGATCCTTGAGGAGCAGCGGCACGCCGCGGAACGGCCCGTCGGGGAGCGTTCCGCTCGCCTCGGCGCGCGCCTTTTCGAAGCGGCGGTGGATGACGGCGTTCAACTCGGAGTCGAGCTTCTCGACGCGCGCGATGGCGTCGTCGACGAGCTCGAGCGCCGAAACCTCGCCCTTGCGCACGAGCTCAGCTTGTGCGGTCGCATCGAGCATCGTGTCCGCCATGTCCGCTCCTGGTCGTGTTGGGTCTAGGCGTGTACGGGCGGACGCCGGTCGGCCCACGGGCGAGCCTGTTCGAGCTGGGCGGCCAACCTGATCAGCAGATCCTCGCGGTACGGCGCGGCCACGGCCTGCACGCCGATCGGGAGTCCGGCCGTCGACGTCGCGAGCGGCACCGACATGGCCGGTTGGCCCGTCACGTTGAACGGCGCCGTGAAGATCACGAAGGGCAGGAGCCGGCCGGCGCCGGTCTCGGGGTGGGTGAGGTCGCCGAGCGCGGGCGGCGGCTCCGAGAGGGTCGGCGTGAGCAGGATGTCGAACCCGTCGTCGAGCCACCACGAGATCGTGCGCCGCGCCCAACCCTGCATCTTCTTGAGCGTGGCGACGTAGTTGCCGGCGTCGATGGCGGCGCCCGCCTCGAAGCTGGCCCACGTGGAGGCCTCCATGTCGTCGGAGGTCAACGGTCGACCGATCACGGCCTCGACTTCGGCCAGGTCGGCGCGCAACGACGAGAGCATCACGGCCGAGAACGTCTCGAGCAGTGCGGCGTCGTCGAGCGCGGCCGGCGCGGCCTCGACGACGGAATGGCCGAGCGACTCGAGGAGTCGAGCGGTGTCTTCGACCGCGGCGATGCACTGCGCGTCGACCGCGGCGAGACCGAGGGGCGCGACCGTGCGCACACCGATGCGCAACCGTCCCGGCGCCGCGCCGACCTCGCCGGCGTACGCGCGTTCGGGCGCGGGCGCGGTGTACCAGTCGCCGGTCATGTAGCCCTGCAACACGTCGAGCACCGCGGCGCTGTCGCGCACGCTGTGGGTCACGACGTGGCGCATCACCAGACCGGCCCACGCCTCGTGTTCGGCCGGCCCGAGCGACACGCGCCCACGAGTGGGCTTCAGGCCGAAGAGCCCGCACATGCTCGCGGGGATGCGGATGGAGCCCCCGCCGTCTCCGGCGTGCGCGACCGGCACCATGCCGCTCGCGACCGCGGCCGCGGAACCACCGCTCGAACCCCCGCTGCTGTGCGCGAGATTCCAGGGATTGTGCGTGGGCCCGTACGCCTCGGGCTCGGCGGTCGGCATCAGGCCGAACTCGGGTGTGTTGGTCTTGGCGACGATCACGAAGCCCGCGCGCTCGAGCTTGTCGAAGAGGTAGCTGGTCGTGGTCGCGACGTAGTTCGCCTCCTTCAGCGCCTTGTTGCCCGCGTGATAGGGCGCGCCCGCGAGCGTGCCGTCGAGATCCTTGACGACGATGGGAACGCCGGTGAACGGTCCGTCGGGCAGACCGCCGCGCACCGCGGCGCGAGCCCGATCGAAGAGCGGGTGGATCACGGCGTTCAGCTCGCCGTTCACCTTTTCGATGCGACTGATCGCGGCTTCGACGAGCTCGGCGGCCGACGCGTCGCCGGCGCGGACGAGTGCCGCCTGCGCGGTGGCGTCGAGAAGTGAGAGATCCGTCATGACTGCGTGACTCCTTGGTACGGCGCGCCCTCGACGCCCCGACGCTACTTCGGAGTCGGCCCGCTCGCGACCGGCACGTCCCAGCCGCGCAGGTCGACCGGCCACGCGTCGATGACGGCCGCGTCGATGCCCGGCCCCTCGGCGAGATGCATGCGCTCGTGGTACGCGACAGTGGGGTCGACGTGCGCGGGCCACACCAAGATGCGGTCACCCACTCGCGGCCGGACGCCGGTCGGGCCGCGGGGCGTGAACGTGAGGTGCTCGTCGGAGCAGAACAACACGTCGGCACCGTCGAGCGAGGGATTGCCGTGGTCCATGCCCATCGCCTTCAGGCCGCAGTCGGCAACCGACCAGCGCTCGTTGGCGTGGATCACCGTCGCCACGATCGCGAGCCGCGCGTGTGAACGGGACATCGAGCTTGCCGTAGTCGCCGTCCATGAGGGCGTACGAGCCGGCTTGGATCTCCGTGGCCGCGGTGTTGAGGTCGTAGGTGCCGGTCCCCCCGGCCGACACGACGTCGCCGCCCACGGCGCGCGCGACGGCGGCGAGTCGCTCCATCGCCTGCGCGGTCTTGGCCGCGCGCTCCACCCGGTCGGGGATCAGCACGGCGTGGCCCTCGTAGCCCATCACGCCCCGCACCTCGAGCCCGGCGGCACGGGCGCGGTCGGCGAGCCGGGGAGCGTCGTCGGGCCGGCAACCACAACGGGGCAGGAACACGTTCACGTCGATGAGCACCTCGCGGATGCCGTTGGCGGCGGCCGCGTCGACGGTGGCCTCGCCGTCGACCGCGACCGTCACCCGGCCGGGGCAGTCGGCGAGCGCACGGAGGCGAACCGGGTCGACGCACTCGTTCGCGAGGAGGAGGTCGGTGCCGAGCCCGGCCCGGGCCATGCCCACGACCTCGCGCGGGGTCGCGGCCGTGAAGTTCGCGTGGCCCCGGCGCGCCTGCTCCCGCGCGAGCCCGGTGCACTTGTGCGCCTTGACGTGCGGCCGCAGGCGGGCGCCCGGCAGCGCGGCGCTCATCGTGTCGAGGTTGCGTGCGAGCGCGGCGCTGTCGACGACGAGCGCGGGGGTGGAGAGGTCGGCGACGGAGGTCACGCGTGGGAGCATGGCACGACATGCCCACGCCTGCCGAGGATCGGCCACCGACCGAGCGCGACTGGCACACCGACGAGTTGCCACCGCTGCCGCAGCGCGACTTCCTGATCCCGGCGACGCGTTGGGTCGAAGCGCCGGCGGAGCTTCGTTCGCTCGGCGCCGATCTCGGTGTCGACCTCGTCGCGTTCAAGCGGCGGATCCACAAGTACCTGTTGTGGCGGGCCGGGCCGGCCGTGCACGCAGACGCGCGGTACATGGCCGTCGATGCGGACGACCTCGATCGCCGGTTCACGTTCCGGCTCTTCCCCGACGGCTCGGGCGAGGGTACGGGTCCTGATGGCATCGTGCACACGCGTTTTCGGACATGGAAGGAAGCGCTGCGTGACGACGACACCTGACAATCCGTTCGCGGCGCGAGAGGTCGGTGCGCTCTACCGGCAGGGTCGGCCCTATCACCACCCGCGCTCCCTCGCGCGGGTGCTCGCGATCGTGGGTGCGGATACCGGCGTCGAGCGCGCGCTCGATGTGGCGTGCGGAACGGGTATGTCGACGATCGCGCTCGCGGAGCACGCGGGTATGGTCGTCGGGCTCGACATCTCGCCCGAGATGCTGCGCGTCGCGGCGCCCGCGCCGAATGTCACCTACATGCTCGCACGGGCGGAACGCCTGCCCTTCGTCGACGGTGCACTCGACGCCGTGACGTGTTCGTCGGGCGTCCACTGGTTCGATCAGGCACGCTTTTTCGCCGAGCTCGGGCGGGTCGTCCGGCCCGGCGGGTGGGTCGCGCTCTACGACCACTACTTCGCCGACATGCGCGACGTCGACGGATTCCACGACTGGGTCGGCGCGCTGTTCGAACGCTTCCCGTTGCCGCCCCGCAACCCGCAGGTCGGCGACCCGAGTGCCGGGACGCCTGACGGCTTTCGAGTCGTCGGCACGGAGATGTTCGAAGACCCGATCGGGATGACGCGCGAGGAGATGGTCGACTACCAGATGACCGTCAGCAACTGCGTGGCCGCCGCCGAGCGCGGCACCCCGAGAGCAGAGATCCGCGCCTGGCTCCTCGAGTCGACCGGGCCGCTGTTCGGCGGTGCAGCGCGTGCCGGCGGTTCGGCGCGTGTCGTGCAGTTCGTCGGGACGATCAACTGTCTCCGGCGGCTGCCGTAGCGGCGTCGCGCAGCAGTCGCCGTAACGGTTTGCCGCTCGCGGTGCGCGGGATCGCGTCGACGGCGCGCGCGGCCCGCGGCAACTTGGGGCCGCTCAGCCGGTCGCGCCCGAACGCGCGCAGCTCGTCGAGCGACGGCGCGTGCGAGCCGGCGCGAGGTACCACGAACGCCACGACGAGCTCGCCCCACTCGTCGTCGGGGAGGCCGACGACGCAGACGTCGTCGACGTCGGGGTGACGCGCGAGCACGCCCTCCACCTCGGTCGGGCTGACGTTGACGCCGCCGGTGATGACGAGATCCTTCAGGCGGTCGACCACCTCGATCCGGCCGCGGCCGTCGATGGTGCCGACGTCGCCGGTGCGGAACCATCCGTCGGCGTCCAACGCCGCCGCGGTGCGCACCGGATCGAGCCGGTACCCGCGCATCAGCATCGGGCCCCGGACGAGGATCTCGGCGTCGGCACCGGCAAGCCGCACCTCGACGCCGTCGATCGGTGAGCCGTCGAGCGCGAAGCCGCCCCACGTCTCCGAGAGCCCGTACGCGTCGACGACGGTGACGCCTTCCGATTCGGCACGTGCGCGCAGCGCGGGCGGGCACGGCGCCCCGCCGGTGATCACCCGCCGGAATTCGTGCAACGGCGCGCCCGCGTCGAGCAGGCGTCGCAACGCGGTCGGGACGAGCGACACGATCGTCGTTCCCTCGTCGCGCGGTGATCGGGCGACCCGCTCGATGTCGAACCCGTCGTGCACGGTGTACGGCACGCCGGTCACGTACGAGCGCGCCAGCGCGCCGAGGCTCGCGACATGGTGCAGCGGCAGGCATGCGAGCCACCGGTCGGATGCGGTCGCGTCGAGGCCCGCGGAATAGCCGCGGGCCATCGCCGCCATGCCGGTGCGGGTGAGCTCGACGCCCTTGGGCGCGCCCGCCGTGCCACTGGTAACGACGATCGCGGCGGCGCCGGCCGGCGCGGGGACGCCGCGAGCGAACACCGAACCGGTATCGCCGTTGGGGCCCGCGACCCGGGTCGGGCGGAGCCGCTCGAGCAGCGTGGCGACCTCGACGGAGGTGAAGGCGGGATTGATCGGCAGGACCGCGTGCCCCTCGTCCCAAGCCCGCCAGGCCGCTTCCGCCAGTGCCGGGCCGCCCGCGATGACTGCGACGACCTCGGTTTCGTCGGCGCCACTCACGCTCGATACCCTAACCGTAGGAGTGATCGCTCCCAGAATCCCGCCCGCCGCCCGCCGCGCCGATCGCCGCGCCGATCGTGCGGGCGACCGACCCTACGGAGACCGCATGGAGCCCGTGATCCGGCCCGGTGCCGACTGGAAGCCGGGAACGCCCGACGGCTTCACCGACGTCAGGTACGAGACCTCCGACGGCATTGCCAAGATCACGATCTGCCGGCCCGAGGTCCGCAACGCCTTCCGCCCGCGCACCCTGTTCGAGCTGCGCGATGCGTTCGAGATCGCCCGCGACGATCCGGAGGTCGGTGTCATCATCTTCACCGGCGAAGGTCCCGACGCGTTCTGCTCCGGCGGCGACCAGCGCGTGCGCGGCGACGACGGGTACCGCGACGACAAGGGCATCGGCCGGCTCAACGTCCTCGACCTGCAGGTGCAGATCCGGCGGCTGCCGAAGCCGGTCGTCGCGATGGTCGCCGGCTACGCGATCGGCGGCGGGCACGTGTTGCACCTCGTCTGCGATCTCACCGTCGCGGCCGACAACGCGCGCTTCGGCCAGACCGGTCCGCGAGTCGGTTCGTTCGACGGGGGCTTCGGCTCCGGGTTGTTGGCCCGCATCGTGGGGCAGAAGAAGGCGCGCGAGATCTGGTACCTGTGCGAGCAATACGACGCGCAGGCCGCGCTCGACATGGGTTTGGTGAACACGGTCGTACCCCTCGCCACCCTGGAGGTCGAGACCGTGGCGTGGGCCCGCAAGATGTTGCAGCACTCGCCGCTCGCCCTGCGCATGCTCAAGGCGTCGATGAATGCTGCCGACGACGGCCTCGCCGGTATCCAGCAGCTCGCGGGCGACGCGACGCTCCTCTACTACATGACCGAGGAAGCGCAGGAGGGCAAGAACGCGTACCTCGAGAAGCGCCGGCCCGAGTTCGAGAGATTCCCCAAGCGCCCGTGACGAGCGCGCGGTTGTGGTACCAGGGCGCCCGGCCGAAAACCCTGGGCGCCGCGATCTCTCCGGTCCTCGTCGGCACCGCCGCGGGTTCGCTCGACGGTGGCATCGATTGGCCCCGCGCCGCGGCGGCGGCTGCCGTCGCGCTCGCGCTCCAGGTCGGCGTGAATTTCGCGAACGACTACTCCGACGGGATCCGCGGCACCGACGCCGAGCGCCGCGGCCCGGTGCGCTTGACCGCGACCGGTCTGGCAGCGCCGCGCGCGGTTCGGAACGCGGCGTTCCTCGCGTTCGCGCTCGCGGCCGTGGTCGGTGGGGTGCTGTCGCTCGTCGTCGACCCGTGGCTCTTGCTCGTCGGGGTGGCGGCGATCGGCGCCGCGGTCACCTACACGGGCGGTCCGAAGCCGTACGGCTACATCGGACTGGGCGAAATCATGGTGCTGGTGTTCTTCGGCTTCGTCGCCACCGTCGGGAGCGCGTACGTGCAACACGCAACGTTGCCGGGCGTGGCCTGGGTGGCCGCGCTCGCGGCCGGGCTCCCCGCGTGCGGCATCCTGCTCGCGAACAACGTGCGCGACGTCGACACCGATCGCGTCACGGGGAAGCGCACGCTCGCGGTGCGCCTCGGTGCGGCGAAGGCGCGTGGCCTGTACGTGGCGTGTATCGCGGGCGCGATCGTCGCAGTGGTCGCGTGCGGCGCGTTCGTCCCGACCGCGTTGCTGGCCGTGCTCGCTCTCCCGCTCGCGGTCGCGCCCGTGCGGGCCATGTTGACCCGGCACGATCCGCCGGGGCTCATCGCGGCCCTCGTCGGAACCGTCCGCTTCCAGCTCCTGCTCTCGCTGCTGCTCGCGATCGGACTGTGGGCCGGTTAGGCGTGCTGCGCGACGAACGAAGCGATGAACCCGCCGAGTACGGCGGGCTGTTCGAGCGGGAGCGCGTGACCGCCGTCGAGTCGGATGTGCACCACGTCGCCGCGCAGGCGTTCCAACATCGTCAGCGCGATCTTCTCGTATTTGGCGTCGGACGTGCCGGTGACGAGCGCGACGGGCATCTCGAGCTCGGCCAGTCGATCCCACACCGGCTCCATCATCCCCGCGCCGAGCACGCGCAGGCAGTGCGCGAGGTAGTGCTCCGAAAGGCCGCGCCGTTCGTTCAACCCGGGCGCGTCGGCCGGAACCGTCGCGAACATCGGCTGCGCGAGCCAGCGCTCGAGAAACGCATCGACGCCGTCGCGCTCGATCGACGCCGCGAGCTCGTTGTCGCTTTCCATCCGCTCCCGGCGCGCGGCGTCGTCTCCGATGCCGGCGGTCGCGCTCACGAGTACCAGGCCCGTCACGAGGTCGGGCCGGTCGAGGGCCAGCTGCAGCGCGAGCCGGCCGCCCATCGAGTAGCCGACGTACACCGCCCGCTTTCCCTGCGCCCCGATCGAGATCGCCGTTGCCGCGAACGTGTCGCGCTCGGGGACGTCGAGCGCCGTCACGGCGCACGACTCCTCCAGGACCCGGCGTACGCCGCGCCACGACGCGATCGTCTGGGTGAAGCCGGGGACGAGCACGACCTTCGGCCGCTGCGAGCTCACGAGAGCAGTGTGGCGCGGTGAGCGGCCTCGATGCGACGACCTCGTTCGCGCGGACGCTCGTCGACGAGTGGGTGCGTCACGGTGTCACCGACGCGGTCGTGTCGCCGGGGAGCCGGAACACGCCGTTGACGCTCGCCATGGTCCGCGACACGCGGCTGCGCGTCGACATCGTCCTCGACGAACGCTCGGCCGGGTTCCGAGCGCTCGGCATCGGCCTGGCCACCGGTCGCCCCGCGATCGTGTGCTGTACGTCGGGGACCGCCGCGGTGAACCTGCACCCGGCGGTCGTCGAGGCGCATCACGCCCGCGTCCCGCTGCTCGTGTGCACCGCCGACCGGCCGGCCGAGCTGCGCGACTGGGGCGCCGGGCAGACCATCGACCAGGCCGGGCTCTTCGGCGGCTCCGTCCGGTGGTTCCACGATCCCGGTCCGCCCGACGTACTGGTCGGCGCGTCCGAGCTCGATGCCCGCTGGCGCGCGTTGGCGAGCCGCGCCGCCGCTCACGCGGCGGGACCTCCCGCGGGCCCGGTGCACCTCAATCTGGCCTTCCGCGAGCCGCTCGTGCCCACCGGCGCGCCGCTCCTCGACACGCCCGGGCGCGCCGATGGCGCGCCGTGGCTGCAGTCGCCGGGCACGCGGCGCGAACCCGCCGCCGCCGATGTGGCGCGGCTGGCCGAGTTGACGCGCTCGCATCCCCGGGGTCTCGTCGTTGCGGGGTGGGGCGCGGGCGTGGAGCCCGGGATTGCGGAGCGGTTCGCCCGCGCCGCGGGTTGGCCGCTGCTCGCCGACCCGTTGTCGCAACTTCGAACGGGCGCGACCGCGGTCTCGACCTACGAGGCGCTGCTCCGGGTCGGCGCGTTCGCCGACTCGCACCGGCCCGATCTCGTGCTGCGGATCGGAGCTCCGCTGACGAGCAAGATCGCGAACGCCTGGCTCGACGGCATCGAGACGATCCTCGTCGACCCCGACGATGCGTGGCTCGACCCGCAGCGCAGCGCGCGCGAGCGCGTGCGCGCCGACGGAGACGCCTTGCTCGGGGCGTTGGCCGACGCGCTCGGTGAACCCTCGCCGCGGCAATGGGCGACCGAGTGGACCGACGCGGAACGGCGGGCCCGGCGCGCGCTCGACCAGGCGCTCGACGCCGAGGTCGCGTGCGAAGGACGGATCGCGCGTGATGTCGCGGCGGCGATCCCCGACGGTGGCACGCTCGTGGTGGCATCGAGCCTTCCCGTACGCGCGCTCGAGTGGTGCATGGCGCCGCGGCGCGGCGTGCGCGTCCTTGGCAACCGCGGCGCGAACGGCATCGACGGCTTCGTCTCGACCGTGTTCGGCGTGGCGACGGCGACCGGGCCCGTGGTCGCGCTGTGCGGCGATCTGTGTCTGCTGCACGATACGAACGGGCTGCTGGGCGGAGGCTCCGGACCCCCGGCGACCTTCGTGGTCGTCGACAACAACGGCGGCGGGATCTTCTCGTATCTGGCGCAGCACGACCTGCCCGAGTTCGAAGCGCTCTTCGCGACGCCACAGCCGGTCGACGTCGTCGAGGTCGTGCGGGCGCACGGCGTCGCGGCCGAGCGAGTGGATCAGGCGGCCGTGCCCGGGCTCGTCGCGCACGGCGCGGACACCGCGCGGGTACTGGTCGTACCCGTCGATCGCGAGGAGGCCCGGGAACAGCACGGCCGAGCGTGGCTGGCCGTTGCGTCTGCTCTGTCGTGACCATTGCGCCTAACATCGACGCGGACGTTTCGGGAGCGAGATAGGTGTTGATGTCGGAGCGCGATCTGCATCGGAGATGGACCGCGTTCGCGTGTGCCGAACCCCTGGGGCGAGCGCTCGTCTACGGCGCCCTCGCGATCTCGACGGTCTGCATCTCCACGCTTCTGCTCACGGTGAAGTCGATCACGCCCCAGCAGCGGGCGTCGTTGATCGCCGTCTCGATCGGATCGTGGGCGCTGCTCGTCGCGCTGGGCTGGGCACGCGGCACGTTGCCGCTCAAGCCGTTGCTCGCCGCCATCGGGATCACGCTGGCGTTCGCGGTCGCGACGCCGTCGAACCAATCCGGTGACGTGAACTCGTACGCCATGTACGGCCGCATCGTCACGGTGCACCACGCCAACCCGTTCGCGTCGTACCCGATGCACTTCGAGGGCGACCCGATGCGACGGCGTGTAGCGCCACTCTGGCAGCGAACGCCGGATATCTACGGCCTCGGCTTCACGGTGATCATGGCCGCGCTCGCGCCGGTGATCGGTCAATCGAGCTTCCTCGTGCACTTCACGTACCAGCTCATCGCGCTCGCGGCCGTCGGCGCGATGTTGTGGCTGTTGTGGAAGCGCACGCGCAATCCGGCAGTACTGGCGTTCGTAGGGCTGCACCCACTCCTCGCGATCAGCGTCGTGAATGGCGGACACCCCGACGCGCTCGTGGCATTGGGCGTGGTCGCCGGAGTATTGGCCGCCATCGAACGCCGCCCGGTGTTCGCCGGTTTCGCGTTCGCGCTCGCGGCTTCGGTCAACTTCACCGCGCTCGTCGCCGCGGCGGTGCTCTGCGTGTGGGCCTACCGTCGTTGGAGCCGCCCCGAGGTATTCCGGTTCGCGGCGATCGTCGGCGCCCTCGGTGCGCTTCCGTATCCGCTCCTGTCGGGTTGGCTGCAGAACGCGCACGATCACTCGTCGCTGATCAGTCGCCAGTCGATCTGGAACACGATCGGGAACTTCGTCGGCAGCGCCGACCTGCTGCGCAGCCTCGCCTCCAACGGTGCGACGATCCTCGCGGTCTCGTTACTGGTGGTGATCGCGATCCGGCACACGTCACGCGGTACGCCCGAGCTCGCGGTCGCGGCCGGCCTCGCCGCGTTCCTCGTCGCCAGCTCCTGGGTCATGCCTTGGTACGCCTTCACCGCGCTGCCGTTGCTCGCCCTGCGCCGGCCGAACCTGCTCAGCTGGACGGTCGCGTTCTACTCCTCGCTGGTGTTGCTCGGAGAGCAGTACCCGTCGCTGTCGTCGACGACGATCGGATCCCTCGGGCATCTGTTCCTGCAGAACGTGTTGCCGGTCGCGGCATTGGTGTGCTGCGTCGTCGTGATCGTCTTCCGGCCGCGCGAGGTTCTCGTGGGCGAGCTCGACGAGGCGGATACCGATATCGCGGTTACGGCCGAACCAAGGCTTGCAGCATCGGCGTGAGCTTTTGTTGCGTCTCGGCCCATTCGGCGTCGGGATCGGATCCGGCGACGATCCCGGCGCCCGCGTAGATCACCGCGTGCGCGCCGTCGATCTCACCGCCGCGTAGCGCGACGATGAACTCTCCGTCTCCGTCGCGGTCGATCCAACCGCACGGGCCGGCGTAGCGGCCGCGTCGCACGCTCTCGATCGCGTCGATCGCGTCGAGCGCGAGCCGGCGCGGGGTTCCTGCGACGGCCGGAGTCGGGTGCAGCGCGCCGACGATGTCGGTGATCGAGGTGGCCGCGCTCTGCACTCGCCCGCTGACGGTGGTCGCGAGATGGCTCACGTCGGCGAGCTCGAGCGGCAACGGACCGACCGCGCGCACGTCGGTGCAGAGTCGCTGCAAGCTCTCCACCACGGCGTCGACGACGAGCCGGTGCTCGTGTGCGTCCTTGGCCGACCGCACGAGCGCGGCGGTGTCGACTCCCGTTCCGGCCAGGGGACGCGACGTCACGGTCGGCCCGGCCTTGCGCGCCAGGAGCTCGGGGCTCGCGCCGACGAAGCCGCGATCGGCGTACACGATGCAGCCGGGTTGCGACCGGCGGAGATGGGCGATCACGCCGGCGCCGTCGAACGGCTGATCGGCGTGGATGCGTACGGCTCGGGCGAGCACGACCTTCTGCAGCCGCCCGCGTTCGATGTCGACGAGGAGGCGCTCGACCATCGCGCGCCATTGTTCGAGCGTCGTCTCGGCGACGACCCGGAACTCGCGCGGCGCCGGGGCCGGTCCGATCGGCCGCCGCGCCGGCGGCGTGTCGGCCGCGACGATGTCGGTGCGCCAGGAGCGACCGTCCCTGTCGCGCGCCACGATGCGCGCGGGTACGACGAGCCGGCCCGCGCTCGCGAACGGCAGCGCCCCGACCGCCCGCGGCCCGGCGGCGGGAGAAACGTCGCGTGCATCGACGGAGTGGTCGATCGTCGCGAGGAACGACGCCGCGTCGGCCGGGTCGACCATCGCCGCGGCTCCCGACGCGACGAATCCGTGATCACCGTCGAGCCAGGCGAAGTCTCCGTCGGCGTAGTGATCGAGCAGGTCGATCGGGCCGTCGATCGGCCTGCTGCGCGCGGCGAGCCGCGCGCCCGATTGCAGCGTGACGTCGGAGGTGGTCATTGGGCGCGGGTTCCCGTGATGAGCTGGGCGGCGCCGAAGCCGAGCGTGCGGCGGCTGACGTCGACGATGCCGGCGTCGGCGACGAGTGCCAGCAGTTCGGGCAACGGCGGGAGGTACGCCGTCGATGCCGGCAGGTACCGGTACGCGGCCCGGTCCGAGACGAGGCCGCCGACGAACGGTACGACGTGGCGGAACCACGCGGCGTGCACCGAACGCACCAGCGGGCTCGACGGTTCGGCGACGTCGAGCAACGCGACCCGTCCGCCGGGGCGGAGGACCCGGCCGCATTCGTTCAGGACGGGCGCGAGCGCGGCGAAGTTCCGCAGCGCGAAGCCACACGTGATGCCGTCGAATGTCGCGTCGGCGAACGGGAGTTGCAACGCGTCGGCGCGTACCAAGGGGGCGTCGGTGTGCGCGGCGCGCAACATCCCGGCCGAGAAGTCGATCGCCGTGGGCTCGAGGTCGTGGGCGCCAAGAGTCCGGCACAGATCGCCGGTCCCGCACGCGACGTCGAGGACGCGAGAGCCACGGCGGAACCGCGAGCATCTCGACCGCCATCCGGCGCCAGGTCACGTCCATGCGGAAGGTGAGCACCCGATTGAGCGCGTCGTAGCGGGGTGCGATTCGATCGAACATCTCCTCGACGACGCGCGGCTTGTCGTCGAGATCGGGAAGGTCGGCGGTGGCGATCGTACGGGTCCGGCTCATGCGGGTCAGCTCTCGAGCCGGCTCGCGGCGGCGACGTTGACGGCGGTGAGCTCGATCTCCTCGCCGACCGATTCGAGGTGCTCCTGGGCGACTTCCAGCAACACCCGGCGGAAGTGGTGCGCGACGAGTGTGGTCACCGCGGGCAGCAACGCCCGGAATGCCTCGACGAGCCGGTCCGCCTTCTCCTCGTCGGGGAGGTCCGACGAACGCAACGGCGCGCGCACGTAGCGATCGAACAACTCGACGGCCGTCTCCGCGATCTCGCGCGTCTTTTCGTGGTGGTCGTGCGCGAGCGCGAGGAGGTCGGGGAGCGGAAGGCCCTGTTCGAGCAGACCCAGGCCCTGCTGCACGATCGCGATGTCGGCGGTGGTGTAGCGAGGTTCGCCGTCGTGTACGCGGGCGACGAGGAGGCCTTCGCGCGCGACCGCCTCCAGCAGCGCGACGGGAACGCCGGAACGGTCGGCGAGCTCGGCGAGGGTGAGGAACTCCTCGGGCGTCTCGGCGTCGGCTCCGGCGACCGCGGCCGCGAGCGGGGCGTCGGTGGGGTCGAGGTCGCCGGCGAGGATCCGACCGATGAGCGCGAGCGTGAGTCCCCGCGCCCGGAGCTCGCGGACCCGCGCCAGGCGCTCGAGGTGCTCGGGCCCGTACCAGGCGACCCGGCCCGCCCGTTCGGGCGGGGGCAGCAGGCGCCGCTTTTGGTAGAAGCGGATGGTGTCGACCGAGAGGTCGGCGCGCCGGGCCAGGTCCTCCACCCGCCACCGTTCCCGCGGCTGCTCGGTCGGCTCGGCCGTCACGGCGACGATTCTAGGAGTATTCACTCCCAAGGTTCTGATCGGCCTGGGGAGCCGGTTTCCCGGCCAACTCGTGGTGGGTGTTCGAGGTCAGGTGCTGCGCCAGACGGGTGGCCGCTTCTCGGCGAACGCGGTGGCGCCCTCGATCGAGTCGCCGCTCTCGAAGACCGGGCATCACCAGCTCGGTCGTGCGCTTCCAGCCCTCGGCCTCGCTCAGCTCGGCGGCTTCGCGGACGAGCCGGCGGGAGTTGCGCACGGCGATGGGCGAGTTCTCGCCGATCCGTTCCGCGAGGGCGATCGCCTCGTCGACGACGGCCGCCGCGGGCACGACGCGGTTCACGAGACCGAGCTGGAGCGCGCGCTGGCGCGTCGACGGGTCGCCTGTCATCGCGAGCTCGAGCGCGATCGCAAGGGGGACCCGCTTGGGCAGCCGGATGAGCCCGCCGGCGGCGGCCATGAGCCCGCGCTTCACCTCCGGTATGCCAAAGCGTGCGGTCTGCGCCGCGACGACGAGGTCGCACGACAGCACGATCTCGAAGCCGCCCGCGAGCGCGGGTCCGTTCACCGCGGCGATGATCGGTTTCGGGAAGTCGCGGGTCACGATGCCGCCGAAACCGCCCTTGCCGCGTGCGATGTCGTTCGCCTTGCCCTGGGCGACGACCTTGAGATCGGCGCCCGCGCAGAACACTTCGCCGCGACCGGTCAGCACCACGGCGCGCAGCGCGGTCGTCGGCCTCGATCTCGTCGAGGAGGGCGGCCATCGTCTGGCTCACTTCGGGGCTGACCGCGTTGCGCGCCTCGGGCCGATTCAGCGTGATGAGCGCGATGTGATCGCGCCGTTCCATTTCCACGACTGCCATGGCCGGCACCCTAATCCGTGGCGCCCATCGGGGGACGGTCGAGCGCGCCGGTCGATGCCGGGCCGTACAGACACGCGCTCCCGCGAGCACGACCGCCATGATCGCGGCCGCACCGAACGTCGTCTCCCGCAGGCCGATGCCGTCGGCGATCTTGCCCTGGAGCACCGCGCCGAGCGGGTACAGCGATCCGAGGATCATCGTGTTCACCGATAGGACGCGGCCGCGGATACTCGGCCGGCGCGCGCAGCTGGGCGATCGTCGAGAAGGTCGAGAGCGCTCCGAGGTACAGCGCCCCCACCGACGAAGAGCGCGACCGACGAGAGCGCGAGGTTGGGTGCGTACGCGTACGCCGCCAGCGCGGGCGGGAGTGCGGCCATCAGGCCGACGAGCAGGCGGCGCGGCCCGAACCGCTCGACCAGGTTGCCCAGGAGGAGCGCCATCCCGACCGCGCCGATGCCCTGGGCGGTGATCAGGATCGACGTCCCGACCGTTCCCGTTGTGCAGCACGTTCTCGGCCATCGCGGGCACGAGCGCGATGAACGGAGCGGCGAGGAACGTGTTGAGGCACATCGCGACGGCGTTCACGCGCAGCCCGCGCTCGTTGCGGACGAACCGGAATCCCTGCGACGATCGAGTGGAAGAGCTCTCTGATCGCGCGCGTGCGGTGCCGGGCTTCGGGAGTGCCAGCGTGAGAAGCACTGCGATGACTGCGAAGAAGCTCGCGGCGTTGACGGCCTCGGCCCAGGCGTAACCGCCGAACGCGATCACGATGCCGGCGAGCGCGGGTCCGACGACGCGGCCGAGGTTGTACTGCGCCGACGACAGCGCGATCGCGCCCGGCAGATCTTCGACGGGCACGAGGTCGGGGAGGATCGCCTGGAACGCGGGGAAGCCGAGCCCGGCGCAAATGCCGTTGCCGAACACGATCAGGGTGAGCATCGGCGCCGACGGGTGGCCGATCGGCGAACAGCAGCGCGAGGAGCGTGGCGAGCGCGGTCTGCACGAACGTCGTCGCCATCAGCAGCAGTTTGCGGGGCACGCGATCGGCGAGCGCTCCGCCGATCGGGCCGAAGAATGCGATCGGGACGAACGCGGCCGCGGCGATCGTTCCCGTCCACGCCGCTTCGTGCGTGACCTTGATGACGTAGATGCCGAGCGCGAGCGTCTCCATCCAGGTCCCGATGTTCGAGACGAACGCGCCGGTCCACAGCCGCGCGTACGCGGGGTGCCGCAGCGGCGCGAGCGCGTCGAAGCGCCGCTGGACCGGGATGTCGGCTAGCGGTTCCGCCACTGCGGCGCCCGCTTCTCGAGGAATGCGCGCATGCCCTCGTGCGCGTCGTCCGGCCTGGGCGTTACCGACCATGACCGGAGCGGTGACTGCGTACGCATCGGCCTCGGGGAGGTTGTCCTGCGCGTAGAACGCACGCTTGCCGAGCGCGAGCACGTACGGGCTCGCGCTCGCGATGCGCTGTGCGAGCGCGGCGACTTCGTCGTCGAGTCGGTCGGCGGGAACGACGCGATTCACGAGACCCCAGTCGAGCGCGGTGCGCGGCGTCGATCATCTCGCCGGTGAACAGCATCTCGAGCGCACGCTTGCGGCCCGATCGAGCGCGCGACCGGAACCATCGGCGTCGAGCAGAACAACCCGATGTTGACGCCCGGGTGTGGAGAAGCGGGCGTCGTCGGACGCGACGGCGAGATCGCACGCCGCGACGAGCTGGCACCCGGCCGCGGTAGCGACGCCGTGAACCTTGGCGATGACCGGTTGGGGAAGCTCGTGCAGGCGAGTCATCACGCGGACGCACGTGGCGAACAGCTCTTCGTAGAAGGCGCGCGTCGCGATTCTCGGTCATCTCCGCGAGATCGTGGCCGGCGGAGAATGCGGGACCCCGACCCTCGATCACGAGAACCCGGATTTCGGCGATCGGCGGCGACGGTGTCGAGCGCCTGCAACATCTCGGTCATCACCGATTGCGACAGTGCGTTGCGGCGGTCCGGGCGGTTCAAGGCGAGATGGGCGACAGCGCTTCGCCGCTCGAGCTCGACGGGATTCCCTGCGGTCGGTCACGGGGCGAGGCTAACGGGGAAACGTCGCGTTTCGATCGCTCGCGACCCGACGAGGCGGCTCAGATCAGGTCGGGGTCGGTGACGACCTCGACGAGCGCGGGTCCGTCGTGCGCGAACGCGGCCGCGAACGCGTCGTCGAGCTGCTCGCGTTCGGTCACGCGCACGCCGAGCGCGCCGCACAGCTGCGCGTAGGCCGCGAACTCGCGGGTTGTGCAGCGAGGTCTGCCACACGTCCCATTCGCGCGGCGCGCTGTTCCTTGGTGATCTTGCCGAGCTGGCTGTTGTTGAGCAGCACGTGCGTGATGTTCATGCCGTACTTCACCGCGGTGGTGATCTCGGCGAGGTACTGGCCGAAACCGCCGTCGCCGGTGACGGCGACGATCGGACGATCGGGTGCGGCGGCCCACGCGCCCATCGCCGCGGGGAAGCCGAAGCCGATCGAACCGAGGTAGCCCGACATCAAGACGTGTTGGCCGGGCTTGCACTCGAAGTACCGGCCGAAGGAGTACGTGTTGTTGCCGACGTCGACCGCGATCACCGCGCCTTCGGGCGTGTGCCGGGCCAAGCGCTTCGAAGAGCGGCGCCGACGCGACGCCGCGCACCGTGGTCGTCGAGACCGCGCCGCACCTTCTCCTCGTGCCAGATCGCGCGCCGGGTCGCGACGTCGGTGCGCTGGTCGATCGGTCTCGACTCCGCGCGCGTTCGCTTCGGCGAGGAGCCGGCGCGCCGCGACGGCGACATCGCCGAGCATCGGGACCGTGACGGCGTGGAAACGACCGATCGCGTCGGGATCGGCGTCGACCTGCACGATCGGCTTGTACGACGGCGATACCGGTGTGGTTCGGCGAACGACGCACCGAACACGATCAGTAGATCGGATTCGTTCATGTGCCACGACGCGACCGGTGTGCCGCTCCGCCCGAGCACACCGCACGCGAGCGGGTGGTCGTCGGCGACGATCCCTTTGGCCTTGAACGTGGTGAGGATCGGCGCGTGCAGGCGCTCGGCGAGCCGCACGACGTCGTCGATACCGCGGCGCGGCCCCGTGCCCGACGACGACGACCGGCCGCCGGGCGCCCGCGACGAGCGCGGCCGCCTGCTCGACGACCGCTTCGGGAGGCGCGACCGACAGGTCGGGAACGCGCCCGCTCGGCCCACCGACGCGTGCGCCGGCGGTCGGCGGGAAGCGCCTGCACCTCGTCGGGTAGGACGAGGTGGGCGACGCCGCGTTGCAGCAGCGCGTGCTTGCACGCGAGGTTCATCAGCTCGACGTGGTCGGAGTCGCGTTGCACGGTCTGCGTCGACACCGCGACGTCGGCGAACGCGGCTGCGAGGTCGAGATCCTGGAACGCGCCCCGGCCGCGGACCTTCGACGGAACCTGGCCCGAGATCGCGAGCACCGGCGCGCGGTCGACCTTGGCGTCGTACAGGCCGGTGAGCAGGTT
The DNA here is from genome assembly GCA_963839575.1 of uncultured Actinomycetes bacterium. Lineage (GTDB taxonomy): Bacteria > Actinomycetota > Acidimicrobiia > IMCC26256 > PALSA-610 > PALSA-610. The sequence continues at coordinate 2,226,993 of CAWIVQ010000003.1, forward strand.
CGTCGAGCCCGGGCCCGGCGATCGCGAAGCACGCCGCGAGCCGCCCGGTCAGCTTGCCGTACGCGCTCGCGGCGAACGCGGCCGCGCCCTCGTGACGGATGCCGATGAACGTGAGGTCGCCGCGCGTCTCGGCGGCGCGCATCGCGTCGGCGAAACCGAGGTTCGAGTGGCCGACCATGCCGAACACGTGGGTGACGCCCCACGCGATCATCGTCTCGACCATGAGGTCGGAGATCGTGCGCGCCCGCGGCCGCTCGGGCGGCAACGCCACGTAGATGCCGTCGGCGCGCACCTCGACCGGGTGGTTCGCGGGCGCATCGGTGAAGCCGGGCGGGGGAGTGCCGGTGATCGGGTCGTAGTCGTAGCCGTGCCACGGGCACCGCAGCCAGCCCTTCTCGATCGAGCCCTCGCCCAGCGGGCCCGCCCTGGTGCGGGCAGTGGTTGTCGAGCGCGCCGTAGCGGTCGTTGCAACGTGGTGAGCGCGAGCGAGGTGCGGCCCGACGGTGACCGTCATCACGCGGCCGTCGGCGAGCGCGTCGACGTCGGCGACCTTGTGCCAGACGAGCTGCCGGTCGGGCCGTCGCGGCGGTCGTCGCGTGCGCTCGGTCACCGGACGCCTCCGTATTCGATGCCGGTGAGCGACGGCCATGTCGCGATCGAACGTGGTGAGGTCGTCGAGCGAGAAGTGCGAGAGGTGATCGTGCCCGCACGCGCGCGCGAGCACCTCCATGAGCTCGACCGTCGCGCGCAGGAAGTTGTTCAGCCGGTGCGCGGCCTCGTCGACCGGGAGGCGGGCCCGGAGGTGTTCCTTCTGGGTCGCGATCCCGACCGGGCAGTTGTTCGTGTGGCACGCGCGCATGCCGAGGCAACCGATCGCCTGGATCGCGCTGTTCGCGATCGCCACCGCGTCGGCGCCGAGCGCGAGCGCCTTGGCGAAGTCGGCGGCGTCGCGCAGGCCACCCGTGACGACGAGCGTGCACGTCGCGCCGCTTGCGCCGGTCGAGGTGACGGCGCGCCCGGGCGAGTGCGGGGATCGTCGGGACCGAGATGTTGTCGCGGAAGAGCAGCGGCGCCGCGCCCGTACCGCCGCCCCGGCCGTCGAGGATGACGTAGTCGACGCCGATCTCGAGCGCGGCGTCGATGTCGTTCTCGATGTGCTGCGCCGACAACTTCACGCCGATCGGGATCCCGCCGCTGCGCTCGCGCACCTCGTCGGCGAAGCGGCGGAAGTCGTCGACGCCGTGCCAATCGGGGAACGTCGCGGGCGAAACGGCGGGCGTGCCCTCGGGCAGCCCGCGCACCTCGGCGATCCGGCCCTTCACCTTCGGACCGGGCAGGTGCCCGCCCGTCCCCGTCTTGGCGCCCTGGCCGAGCTTGAAGTGGAAGGCCTGGACCTTCGTGAGCACGTCCCAGCTCCAGCCGAAGCGCGCCGACGCGAGCTCGTAGAAGTAGCGCGTGTTCTCGCGCTGTTCTTCGGGCAGCATGCCGCCCTCGCCCGAGCAGATGCCCGTTCCCGCGAGCTGCGCTCCGCGTGCGAGGGCGGTCTTCGCTTCCTGCGACAACGCGCCGAACGACATGTCGGAGACGAACAGCGGAAGGTCGAGCCACAACGGCTTGGCCGCGTTCGGGCCGATGCACACCTCGGCGCCGACGGGCACGTCGTCGAGCAACGGGAGCCGCGCGAGCTGCGCGGTGACGAACTGGATCGAGTCCCAACTCGGCACCTGCTGTCGCGGCGACGCCCATCGCCGCGACGAAGCCGTGATGACCGACCTTGGTCAGGCCGTTCGCCGCGAGCTCGTGGATGCGCATGACGTACGGCTCTTCGATCGTGCCGTGCGGATCCGTGTAGAGACCTTGATACACGTCGGGCGAATACGGCTGCGGGTGCTGCAGCTTCCAGCGGATGACGTCGTCGCGATCGACGAACAGGCCGTCGCCGTCGACGACGGAGGTGAACTTCGCGAGCACCTCGTGCGTTGTTGTACGCGCTGACACCGGATTCGATGCGGTAGTCCCAGCCGTGCAGGCCGCAGATGAGGTCGTCGCCGCGGATCTCGCCGTCGGCGAGCAGCGCGCCGCGGTGCAGACACCGGCCGTAGAGCACCGAGTATTCGTCGCCCCGCCGGATCGATGACCAGATCGACGCCTTCGACGGCGGCCGCGGTGGGGATCCCGTCGGGAACGTCGGCCCACGTTGCGATCCGTACGAGGTTCATCGCGCCCTCCTCGACTCGGCGATGACGGGAGCGTAGGCCGCGGCGAGCGCGCGTATCAGCGGTCGTGCGTGTCCAGCCACGCCGGCTTCGGCCTCGCCCATCGCGGTCGAGGGCGCACCGTCGACGAAGGGCCAGAGCTCGAACGCGATCCGGCGCCAGTTGCGCCGGGCGCGCGAAGCGGCCGAGCACCGCGTGCAAGCCGAGGTTGATCCGCTGCGTCACGACGAACGCGGGCGGTACGTTCGACGACTTGGCCACGTGCGCGTACGGGCTCGTCGCGTCGAACATGCGGCGCACCGTCTCCGATGCGTACTCCGGGGTGAATGCGACCTCACGGTCTTCGAGCACGAACTCGTAGAAGTGCCCGAAGTACTCGCGGACGTCGTCGTCGGAGATCGCGGCCGGCTTCAGCACGGCATTCGCTTCGAGGATTCCGCGGAACCGGTGCACGTCGCGATCGATGACGAAGCTCTGGATGAGCGACTGGAACAAGTCGACCTCGGCGGGCGTGTAGCGCTTGACGAACCCGAAGTCGAGGAACGTCACCCGACCGCCGGGCCGGAAGAGGTAGTTGCCGGGGTGCGGGTCGCCGTTGAAGGCGTGCAACCGGTAGATGCTCCGGAAGACGAACCGAAAGATCGCTTCGGCCGCGTCGTCGCGTTCGTGCTGCGGCCACGACTCGACTTCCGCGAAGCGTGAGCCTACGGCCAGCTCCGTGGTCGAGCACGCGCCCGGTCGAGAGCTCGTCGATCACCGCGGGCACGTGGATGAACGGATGGCCGGCGTACCAGTCGGAGAACAGTCGCTGGTTGTCGGCTTCGAGGCGGTAGTCGAGCTCTTCGACGAGCCGGGCGCGCAGCTCGTCTACGAGCGGTCCGTGCTCGAAACCCGGGAAGAGCAATGCGAGTGCACGGAACACGACATCGGTGTTCACGAGGTCGGCGCGGATCGCGTCGTCGATGCCCGGGATACTGGATCTTCACGGCGACCCGGAGCCCGGACTTGCGTGACCGCGCGATGCACCTGCCCGATCGACGCCGCCGCGATGGGTTGCGGATCCCACTGCGCGAACAACCGTTGGGGAGTCGCGCCGAGCTGCTCGCGCACGATCTGCGCGCTGAGCTCCGGCGCCATCGGCGGCGCGTCCTGCTGCAGCGCGGCGAGTGCCTCCCGCATCGGTTGCGGAAGGCCGTCGTCGAGATAGCTCGCCATCTGCCCGAGCTTCATCAGGGCGCCCTTGAGCTCTCCGAGCGCGCTCGCGACGTCGGCCGCGGTCCGGATCTGGTGGGCGGCGTCGAGCTCGGCCCGGCGTTCGGGAGACGCGGTCGCGCGCCGGGCGGTGTGGATTGCCTGGCGGGCGCCGGTGCGGGCCCCGATGACGGCCAGGCGGCCGTTGCGCGTCGCGACGGAGTTGCGCATGAACGGCACGCGGCCTCGCGTGCCGGCCCGGGCCGCGACGACGACAGCTACCGCGGCCGCGATGACGGCCGCGCCGGTTCCGGGTCGCACGTGGCGACCGTAGCGGTCGGCCGGTACACTTGACCGATCGGTCAAGTTATGAGGGGAGCCTCCGTTGACGGCGGACGAGCAGCGCGTAACCCAACTGTGCGACGAGCTTCTTGCGAAGCTCGACCCGAAGCAGACGCCTCCGGCGGAGTTCCTCGGCGCGCAGTACGACCTCGGTCTCGCGTGGGTGCACTTCGCCGAGGGCTTCGGTGGCCTCGGGCTCTCGCCGAAACTCCAGAACACGATCAACTCGAAGCTGTTCGCCGCGGGCGCACCCATTCCGTACGGGCGCAACCCGATCGGCCACGGCATGTGCGCACCGACACTGGTGACACACGGAACCGAGGAACAGAAGCGGCGTTACCTCCGCCCGTTGTTCACGGGCGACGAGATCTGGTGCCAGATGTTCAGCGAGCCCGGCGCGGGCTCCGATGTCGCGGGACTGTCGACGCGCGCGATCCGCGACGGCGACGAGTGGGTCGTCAACGGTCAGAAGGTGTGGACGACGCTCGCGCACGTCGCGAGTTACGGCATCGTGTTGGTGCGCACCGATCCGGAGCAGGTGAAGCACAAGGGCATGACGATGTTCGTCATCGACATGCACGCGCCCGGAGTCGAGGTGCGCCCGCTCGTACAGGCGACCGGCGACGCGGAGTTCAACGAGGTCTACATGACCGACGTCCGCATCGCCGACCGTGAGCGGCTCGGCGACGTCGGCGAGGGCTGGGGCGTCTCGCTCACCACGTTGATGAACGAGCGGGTCTCGATCGGCGGGCAGGTGAACCCGCGCGGCTCCGGGCGTCATCGCGGTCGCGGTGAACGAGTGGAAGCGGAACAAGGAACGCCAGGACACGGTCGCGCGCGACAACCTCCTGCGCCTGTGGATCGACGCCGAGGTGAACCGCCTCACCAACATGCGCGCGAGCCAGTCGCGCCGCAAGGGGACGCCGGGTCCGGAAGGCTCGGTCGGCAAGCTCGCGATGGCGGGGCTCAACCAGCGGATCATGAGCTTCGTGATGGACCTCATGGGTCCCGACGCGATGCTCTACCCGAGCGGCTACACCTTCGATCGGCCCCGCAGCGCGATGGACCTGTCGAACCCGCAAAAGGCGTTCCTGCGGGTCCAGGCCAACTCGATCGAGGGCGGCACGACCAACATCATGAAGAACATCCTCGGCGAGCGCGTCCTCGGGCTCCCCGGCGAGCCCCGGGCCGACAAGGGCCTGCCCTGGAGCCAGGTACCACGGAGCTGAAGGCCGACTCGCAGGAGTTGCCCCGCCCGCCGGCCAGCTGTCCGGCCAGCTGTCCGGTCCGCGTCCGTCCGGCTGTCGTTCGGGCCATCTCGGCCATTCCTGAAGATCTCGAGCACGGATGCCGACTTGAACAGAGATGTTCGGATCTTCGCGCGTACGCGCCGCCTTCGCCGCGGGTGTCGCCGCGTCCGTGCTCGCGTCCGTCGTGGTCTCGGGCTCGGCGTACGGCCTGACCGCGACCGCCTCGACCGGGACCACGCCGACCACGACCACGCCGACGACGGTGGGCGGTCCGCAGGTCCCGTCGCCGTCGGACCCGACGACCACCACGATGCCGGCGGCGGGACCGACCACCACCACCACGATCCCGCCGCCGCCGGCGGCCATGCCCGCGTTCACGCTGCCGACCAACTCCGGACTGCAGCTGTTGCAGACGATGCAGCAGGCGACGCTCGACCTGAAGGCGGCGCAGGCCGGGCTGGGTGCCGCGGACCGAGGAGTGACGAGGGCGCGCGAAGACGCGACGCCGCGGCCAAGCGCGAGCTGAAGCGGCTCGACGGCGTCGCCAAGACGACACAGCGACATCTCGACCAGACGCGCACGCTCTTGCACCGGGCGGCGGCCGAGGCCTACATACACGCCGGCGACGCGCAGCTCATGAACGCGATCGCCGGCTACCTGAGCACGACCTCGGTGGTCGAGGCCGGGAGCCAACTGCACGTGCTCGGAACGTTCGGCACGAATCAGAAGGACTTGCTCGATCAATACCTTGCGCTCGAGCAGCGCGTGGATCAGCAGCTCGCGCAGATCCGGCAAGTCTCGACGCGCGCGGCCGACACGGTTCGTAACGCAACGCAGCACCTCGCGCTGCTGCGCAAGACGATCAACGACTCGCGCACCCGCATTGCCGTCGCCCTGGCCGGGATCCACGAGTTCCAGACCGCGGCCACGAGCGCGACCAGCCCGATACTCGGGCCGAGCCGGCTGACCGCGAAGCAGATGGCCGACTACGTCGTGGCGCAGCACTACACGACGAACATCACGGTGCCGATACAGGTGCTCGCCCAGATCTACCTCGACGAGGGCGCGCGTACAGGCGTTCGCGGCGACGTGGCGTTCGCCCAATCGATCCTGGAGACGGGCGGATTCGCGAACCCGGGGAGCGCGGCGACCGACAACAACTTCGCCGGGATCGGCTGGTGCGATTCGTGCGCGCACGGCTTCGACTTCCCCGATGCCAAGACCGGTGTGCGCGCGCAGCTTCAGCTGTTGCGCATCTACGTCGATCCGACGTTCCCCGACGCGAAGTACACGGACAAGATCCTCCTGCCCGGCACGCTGACGCTCGGGTTCCGGGGCCAGCGTGCAGACGTGGTGGGACTTGTGGGGGACGTGGGCGACCGGCGCGCTGTACGGGCAACGTGTGTACGACATCTACGAGCGCATGGTGGCGTTCTCGGCTTTCGACCCGACGCCGGCAGTGACGAAGCCCGCAGTGACGAAACCCGCAGTGACGAAACCCGCAGTGACGACGCCGAAGCCCTAGGCGCGCGACAGCTGCACCGGCAGATGCCGTATGCCGGTGTGCTTGTTGCTCCGCGTCCATTCGACCGGACCGGTGATCTCGATGTCGCGCACGCGGTCGCGGAGCTCGTCGAGCACGACGCGAATCTCGAGGCGCGCCAGGTTGGCACCGAGACAGTGGTGCACGCCGTGGCCGAATCCGAGGTGCGGGTTCGGATCGCGGGCGAGGTCGAAGCGGAAGGGCTCGGCGAACACACTCTCGTCGCGGTTCGCGGAGGCCTCCCAGAACACGACCTTGTCGCCGGCGTGCACCGTCTCGCCGAAAAGGTCGAGGTCGCGGGTGGCGGTGCGGCGGTTGTAGGCGGCCGGGTGCGTCCAGCGCACGATCTCCTCGACACCGGTACTGCTCGAGCGCGCCGCCGTCGCGCAGTGCTCGCCACTGGTCGGGGAACGTGTCGAGCGCGACGACCGCGCCCGCGATCGCGTTACGCGTCGTGTCGGCGCCCGCGGCCCAGAGCAGCGTGAAGAAGAACTGCAGCTCCTGGTCGCCGAGCTCGGGAGGGTCTTCGCCATCGAGGTGGGCGTGGCACACGATCGAGAGCATGTCGTCGGCGGGATGGGCGCGCTTCTCCGCGATGAGCGCGGTCCCGTACTCGAACATCGCCAGCGCGGAGCGCGACACCTCCTCGGTCGGCTCGAAGGCCTCGCGCCCGCCCTTGAAGTCGAAGGAGTGCTCGATCCACTCGAACAGCTGGTGGCGGTCGGCCTCCGGGATTCCCATGAGTATGCAGATCGCCTGCATGGGTAGCTCGCCGGCGATCTCATTGACGAAGTCACAGCCGGCCCGGTCGAGGGCCGACTCGACGAGGACGGCAGTGCGGGCGCGCAGTTGCGCTTCGAGTCGCGCGATCATCCGCGGGGTGAGCCCCTTGCTCACGAGCATCCGGACGCGCTGGTGGCGGGGGTCGTCCATCATGTTGAGCATCAGGCCGGCCATCGGCAGGTCGTTGAGCGTGGTTCCGCCGAAGGGCCGGGTGCCGCCGGTCTCCGACGAGAACGCACCCGGGTCGTGCACGACGGTCATGCACGCGGTGTGGGTGTGGACCGACCAAAAGCCCTCGCCGTCGGGCGTGTGGCGGGTGGGCTCGTGCCACAGGACCGGACCGGTCGCGCGCAGCTGCGTGAACACGTCGTGCGGGAACCCGAGGGCGAACAGATCGAGGTCGGTGAGGTCCACGCCCGGGGGGATTTTCGCCACGTCGCTGAAGTTAGTCTCGGGGGTCATGCCGAACATCGAGGACTTCAACAACGACTTCAACGCCTTCAACCAGGCGCTCATCGAAGAGTTCCGCACCAACGCCGGCCAGGTCACCGGGATGTTCGCGGGCGCGCCGCTGGTATTGGTCACGACGACGGGCGCCAAGTCCGGCAAGCCGCGCACGACGCCGATCGTCTACACGACCGACGGCGACAACATCGTGATCATCGCGTCGAAGGGCGGCGCACCGACGCACCCCGACTGGTTCCACAATCTCGTTGCCAATCCGGATGTCACCGTCGAGCTGCCGACCGAGAAGTTCGCCGCCAAGGCCCGGGTGGCCGAGGACCCCGAGCGCGAACGCCTGTTCCGCGCCCAGGCCGCGTTGATGCCGAACTTCGCGGAGTACGAGAAGGCGACTACCCGCAAGATCCCGGTCGTCGTCCTCGAACGCGGCTGAGACTTCGAGGGGGCTCGGTCGAGCGGGCATACTGGCGGGATGGCGCTCGAACGAGATGAACGGCCGTGGGGCAGCTACGAGGTACTCGTCGACGACCCGGATCACAAGGTCAAGCAGATCCTCGTGAAGCCGGGTAAGCGGCTCAGCTTGCAAAAGCACGCGCGTCGTTCCGAACACTGGTTCATCGTCCGCGGTGCCGGCGTGGTGACACTGAACGACGTTCCGGTCGCGGTCGAGCCGGGCGTCGCCGTCGACATCGCGCTGGGCGCCTCGCACCGGATCGAGAACACGGGCGACGTCGACCTCGTGTTCGTCGAAGTGCAGCACGGCGAGTACTTCGGCGAGGACGACATCGTCCGTCTCGAAGACGACTTCGGCCGCGCGGGCTAGCCCGATCGCGGTGCGACGCCGGTGCTTTGCGTGCACCGGTGAACGTAGCCGCGTACTCTCGCCCCATGGCCGTAAAGGAAGGTCCGGTACCGCCGTTTCCCGACGGCGTCGATCCCGACGAGTACGACCGGCTGCGCCGGCGCGTGTTGTGGAAGATGCCGAGCGGGCTCTACGTCGTTGGTTCGACCGACCAGGGCGCGCGCCGCAACGCGATGACGCTCAACTGGGCGACCCAGGTCTCCTTCGACCCGAAGTGGATCGGGATCGCGGTGGAGCACGGAGCGTTCACGCACGAACTCGTCGAGGCGTCGGGCGTGTTCAGTCTGTGTTTGATCGATCGTGAGGACCGGGCGATCGTCCGCAAGTTCACCAAGCCGGTCGAGGTCGACGTCGCGCAACATACGCTGAACGGCTTCGCGTACCTCGACGGCCCGGTCACGGGTGCCCCCGTGCTCGCGCAGTCGGTCGCCTACGTGGAGTGCGAGGTGCGCCAGCCCGTCGCGGTCGGCAACTCCACGCTGTTCCTCGGCGAGGTCGTCAACGTCGCCTTCGTGAAGGACGAGGCGACCGAGATCCTCCGCATGGAGGACACGCGCATGAACTACGGCGGTTGACGGCCGGCCTCAGCCGAAGAGGAGCCGGCGGACCGGTGCCGCCGCCACGGGCTGCGCCTTGAACGCCCGGTGGTACTCGGCGAGGGCGTTGGCCGCGGCGGTGCGGTTCTCGGCGATGGGGGAGCTCTGCTCGCCGTCGCGGTGCTGCCAGTACCAGCGGCCCTCCCGCGAGGAGACCTTGCCGATGCTCGTGCCGGAGCCGCCCGTCGAGAGGCGCACCTCGGCCATCGTCAACGAGAGCGGCAGGACCTGCACCTGTCCGGTCTCCGCAGTCGTCATGGTCATTGTCATCACTCCACCTCCTCTTGGGTGTCATCGCCGCGACCAGCCGGAGGGTTACGGGTCGGGGCGTGCTTTCCGTCTGGCCTTCTAGGCTTCGGCCATATGGCAGACAGTTCTGCAGCGCGATCCACGAAGAGTGCACCCACGGGTGGCCTTTTTCACAGTTGGCGGTACGTGCTCGCGACCACGAACCCACCGCCCGGACCCCTCGATCCGGTATCGAAATGGCTGTATTTGACCCGGGCTGGGGTACTTCCGATGACCCTGGTGGCCGCCGCGATCGCGGGCCTGCTGGCCATCTATCGGGGCGCCGACGTCACCTGGGGCTGGTTCGCCCTGTCGGCCACGGGAATCGTCTTGGCCCACATGGCCAACAATCTGATGAACGACCTCTTCGACCTCGAGGTCGGGACGGACCGCGAGGAGTACCCCCGGAATCTCTACTCGCCGCACCCGGTGCTGGCGGGCGTCATCACCCGCAAGGGCCTGGCCATGTGCGCGCTCGTGGTCAACGCCGTCTGCCTCGCCATCATGGCGGTGCTCACCGTTGCCCGGGGCTGGCCGATCGTCGGATTCGCCCTGGGCGGCTTCTGCTTGTCGGCGGCCTACACCGCGCCGCCGCTGCGGCTGAAGAAGCACGGGCTCGGTGAGCCGACGGTTCTCGTCGTGTGGGGCCCGCTGATGGTCGGCGGCTGCTACTACGCGGCGACCGGGACGATTCCCGGTGCTGTCGTGCTCGCCTCGCTCCCGTACGCGCTGCTCTGCACCACGGTGCTGATGGGTAAGCACATCGACAAGATCCCGTGGGACGCGCCCGACGGAACGCACACACTGCCCGTGATCATGGGCGAGGCCGCGGCCCGGCGCCTCACGCAGTGGATGTTCGCCGGGTTCTACGCGTCGATCCTCGCGCTCGTGATCGCCCGGATCCTCCCGGTCGCGTCGGTCCTCGTGGTGTTGTCGTTCCCGGTGCTGCGGCGCACGTGGGTGTACTACGCCGAGCCGAAGCCCGAAGTCTCGCCGATGCCCAACCCGGTGTGGCCGCTGTGGTTCGCGGCGCTTTCGTTCCTCGTCACCCGCCGCGCGGGCGGGTTGTTCGTAGTCGGCCTGGTCGTCGGCGCCATCGTCGGTTGGTGAGCCCGACCGAGACTGCGCCCGACGCGCGGCGCCTCGATCTCGTTCTCGGCGCGGCCGGTGCCGTCGCGTTCGGTTGCACGATCCTTTTCAGCCGCGCCGTTGCGCGCGACAACCTCGCGCCACCCGTCGCGCTCGGCATCCGCTTCGGTGTGGCGGGCCTGCTTCTGCTCGGTGTGCTCGCGCTGACGCGCCGGCCGTTGCTCCCCCCTCCGGGGGAGCGGATGTCCGCCGTCGCTCTGGGCGTGGTCGTGTACTCGGTGGAGTCGACCTGCTTCTATCTCGGGCTGGAGCACGGAACGGCCGCGGCGGTGGCACTGATCTTCTACGCGTACCCGGCGGTCATCGCGGTCACGGAGGTCGTGCTCGGCATCACCCGATGGCGGCTGCGCACGTTGGTCGCGCTGGCGTTCGCACTCGGCGGGAGCGCGCTCGTCGCGATCGGCGGCGGCCGGCTCGCGATCTCCGCCGCCGGAGTGTTCTTCGTCGGCGGGTCGATCGTGATGTTCTCGACCTACGTCTTGGTGAGCGACCGCGTGCTCGTGCGCACCGACTCGATCACCGCCGCAACCTGGACCGCGCTCGGCGCGTCGCTCGGCACCGGCACGTTCGGCCTCGCGCGCGGCGATCTGCATGCACCGTCGGTGCACGCGCTCGCGGTGCTCGGCGCGAACGGCATTGCGACCGCCACCGCGTTCACGCTGTTCTTCGTCGTACTCGACCGGATCGGCGCCACCCGCACCGCGATCGTCATGGCGCTCGAAGCCGTCACCGGCATCGTGCTCAGCGCGATCTTCCTCGGCGAGTCGGTCCGGCCCGTGGTCGCGCTCGGCGGTGCCGCGGTGCTCGCGGGCGCGGTCATCGCCGCGCTCACGACCCCGGCGTCGGTCGAGACCTTGGAGTCGGGTTCGCCGCCGTAGCGCCGCTCCGGCCCTCGGCACGCGCGCGGTAGTCGCGACCGCGGGATACGGCGTTACGCTCCGCTGCGAACGAAGCGGGATGCAGGAGGGCGAATGATCTCGAGCACGATGCAGGATTTCCCGCTGACGATCACGGCGGTGATGCGTCACGGCGGGCGGGTCTACGCCGACGCGGAATGCGTCACCTGGACCGAATCGGGTCCACGACGAGCCACCTACGGGACGGTCGTCGACAATGCCGGTCGCCTCGCGAACGCGCTCGCGCGCCTCGGGGTCGCGTCCGGCGATCGCGTCGGCACCTTCATGTGGAACTCGCAGGAGCACATGGAGGCGTACCTCGCGATCCCGTCCATGGGTGCAGTGGTGCACACGCTGAACATCCGGCTCTTCCCGGAGCAGTTGGCCTACGTGATCAACCACGGCGACGACAAGGTCATACTCGTCGACGACTCGCTCGTGCCGGTACTCGCCCAGGTCGTCGCGGACCTGCCCCGCGTCGAGTGCTTCGTCGTCGTCGGTGACGGCGACGCGTCGGCGCTCGGTGCCGAGCGACCCGTTCTGCGTTACTCCGACCTGCTCGCGCCGGAATCTCCGGACTTCGCCTGGCCCGAAGTCGACGAACGCGCGGCCGCGGCGATGTGTTACACGTCGGGCACGACCGGCAATCCCAAGGGTGTCGCCTACTCGCACCGATCGGAGGTCCTGCATTCGCTGGCCGTCACCACGCCGAACGCGATGGGCCTCTCGGAACGCGACCGCATCCTCATGATCGTCCCGATGTTCCACGCGAACGCCTGGGGCCTGCCGTACGCGGCGTTCCTGTGCGGCGCGTCGTTGGTGATGCCCGGCAAGTTCTTGCAGGCCGAGCCGATCACGCGCATGGTGAAGGAGGAGCGCGTGACCTTCTCGGGCGCGGTACCCACCATCTGGGCCGACATCTATCGCTACGGCGAGGAGCACGACATCGACCTGTCGAGTATCCGCATGATCATCTGCGGCGGTTCGGCGGTCCCGCGATCGCTGATGGAGAGTTTCGAGAAGAAGTACGGCGCGCGCATCGTGCAGGCGTGGGGGATGACGGAGACGTCACCGCTCGCCGCGGTCGCGCACCCGCCCGCGTCGGTCGAGATCGGCTCGCCCGAGGAGATGGACTGGCGGGCGCGCACCGGAAGGATCATCGGCGGCGTCGAGCTGCGGATCGTCGACGATGCCGGCCGACCGCTGCCTTGGGACGGCGAGGCCGTCGGCGAGATCGAGGTGCGCGGACCGTGGATCACCGGCTCCTACTACCTCGACCCGGCGCCCGAGAAGTTCGACGACGGCTGGCTGCGCACCGGCGACGTCGGCACCGTCTCGCCCGAGGGATACACCCAGATCACCGACCGGGCCAAGGACGTGATCAAATCCGGTGGTGAGTGGATCAGTTCCGTCGAGCTCGAGAATCTCTTGATGGGTCATCCCGACGTGGTCGAGGCGAGCGTCATCGGCGTGCCCGATCCCCGTTGGGACGAGCGTCCCCTGGCGTGCGTCGTGCGCAAGCGCGGCAGCGAAACCGACGCGGCGACGCTGGCTCGATACCTCGCCGGACACGTGGCGAAGTGGCAGATTCCCGAACGATGGAGTTTCATCGACGAGGTGCCGAAGACGTCGGTCGGCAAGTTCGACAAGAAGGTGCTGCGGGCACGGCACGAGAAGGGTGAGCTCCTCATTGAACAACTGGATTGAACAACGCAGGAGTGGCGAGTTCGCAGAAGCGGCGCAGGGCGTCGTCGCCGCGCCCGCCGCGACCGTCGTCTTGTTGCGCGACGGAGACGGTGGGCTCGAGGTACTGCTCGCGCGCCGATCGTCCAAGCTCGCCTTCCACGGCGGCGCATGGGTGTTCCCGGGCGGGCGCATCGATCCGGGCGATTTCGGCGAGGTTCCCGACGATCTCTTACGTGCCGCCCGGCAGGCCGCGGTGCGCGAGGCGAAGGAAGAAGCCGGCGTCGACGTCGACCCCGACGGGTTGATCCACCTCTCGAACTGGACGACACCCGAAGGATCGCCCAAGCGATTCGCGACCTGGTTCTTCGCGGGCCCGGTCCAAGGTGGTGACGAGGCGGCCGACGGCTCGGAGATGGACGCGCTGCAATGGTTCCGCCCCGCCGAAGCCCTCGCGGCGCACGCGGCCGGCGAGATCGAACTCGCGCCCCCGCAGTTCGTGACCCTGCTCGACCTGCGCGAGATTTCGACGGTCGCCGACGCGATGCGCTCGATCGCCGAGGCAACGCCGATCGACTACCTGCCGCGCTTCCACTTCATCGAAGGCGGCGGCGCGATCTGCGTGTATCCCGAGGACGTCGCGTACGACGACCTGGAGCAGCTGGACGCTCCCGGCCCCCGCCACCGGCTGCACCTGCGCAGCGAGGGCTGGGAGTACGTCCGAGACTGACTCTGCGGCGCCTACTTGTTGGGCTGGGGGGTGATGCGCAGGTAGGGCTTCAGCGTCTTCCAACCCTTCGGGAACTTGGTCTTCGCCTCCTCGTCGGAGACGGCACCGCCGATGATGACGTCCTCGCCATCCTTCCAGTTCACCGGAGTGGCGACGGTGTACTTGGCCGAGAGCTGCAGCGAGTCGATCACCCGAAGGATCTCATCGAAGTTGCGCCCCGTCGATGCCGGGTAGGTGATGATGAGCTTCACCTTCTTGTCGGCGCCGATGATGAAGACCGAACGCACGGTCATCGTGTCGCTCGCGTTCGGGTGGATCATGTCGTAGAGGTCCGAGACCTTGTGGTCGGCGTCGGAGATGAGCGGGAAGTTCAACTTCGCGCCCTGTGTCTCTTCGATGTCGTCGGCCCAACCCTTGTGGTTGCCGAGCTCGTCGACCGAAAGACCGAGCACCTTCACGTTGCGCTTGTCGAACTCGGGCTTGAGCTTCGCCACCGCGCCGAGCTCGGTGGTGCACACCGGTGTGTAGTCCTTCGGGTGCGAGAACAAGACGCCCCAGCTGTCGCCGAGGTAGTCGTACAGATTGATCGTGCCCTCGGTGGTCTCGGCCGTGAAGTTCGGGGCTTCGTCGCCCAGGCGCAGTGCCATACGGTGCCTCTTTCGTGTCGTTCCGGGTACGGGGGTTGCCGCTCTGGGCGGCAGGCTACGTCGACCGGTCGCGAAAATGCCAGTGTCGCAGTCGGGATTTGCAACCCGCGACGCGTCGGTAATGTTCCGCGTCCTGTGACCTCACCCGAATCGGGCCGTCGCCGCGCCCTTCCGGGTCATGTGCGGGGCCTCGCGATCGACATCACGCCGCTGCGACGGTCGCGCGATTTCCGCCTGTTGTGGGGCGGCGAGCTTCTCTCTCAGATCGGCAGCCAGTTCACCCTCGTCGCGCTGTTCGTCCAGGTCTACGACCTCACGCATCACTCGTCGTTGGCAGTCGGGCTGATCGGATTGGCGCAGCTCGTCCCCATGCTCTTCGTCTCGCTCGGCTTCGGTCCGCAGATCGACCGGCGCGACCGCCGGCGCCTGTTGCTGTTCGCGCAGGGCGGGCTGATGGCGGCGTCAGCGCTCTTGTTGTACGGCGCGCACCTCGGCCACCCACCGCTGGCGCTCGTCTACGGCGCGGCGGCGTTGAGTGCGGCATTCCTCTCGATCTCCATGCCGACCCGCGCCGCGATGACACCCCGGCTGGTGACGGCGGAGCTGTTGCCGCAGGCGGCGGCGCTCAACCAGATCATGTGGAACGGCGCGGCCGTGATCGGGCCGGCGCTCGGGGGCATCGTGGTCAGCCGGTTCGGGCTCACGTGGGCCTACGGCGTCGACGTCGTGAGTTACGTCGCCGCGCTCGGCGCCGCCTTCATGGTCCATGCGCAGCGTCCGATCCCGGCCGATGTCGACGAGGACGACGTGGGGCTGGCGGCCGTGTTCAACGGACTGCGCTACGTGAGAGGCAAGCGCGTCCTGCAGTCGACCTTCACCATCGACATCGTCGCCATGGTCTTCGGGATGCCCCGGGTGCTCTTCCCGGTGCTCTCCGACAAGCAGTTCCATCGCGGCACGGAGGCCGTCGGCTGGTTGTTCGCGGCCGCCGCGTTCGGGGCCTTCGTGGGCGCGGCGAGCTCCGGCTGGATACGCCGGGTACGCCGTCCCGGGCTCGCCATCCTCGTCGCCGTGACCGTGTGGGGTGCCGCGATCACCGCGTTCGGGCTGGTGGGAGCCAACCTGTGGCTCGGGCTCGCCCTTCTCGTGATCGCGGGCGGGGCCGACGTCATCTCCGCGGTGTTCCGGAACACCGTGCAACAGCTGACGGTCCCGGACGGTCTGCGGGGACGGATCTCCTCCATCAACATCTTCGTGGTCGCCGGAGGACCGCGCCTCGGCGACCTCGAGGGTGGCGCGGTCGCGAGCGCGTTCACGCCGACCGTGTCCGTTGTGTCCGGCGGACTGCTCTGCCTCGCGGGCGTCGGAGTGATCGCGATGGCGGTGCCACGGTTCGCGCGGTGGCGTGCGGGTGACCCGTCCTGATTGACCGCACCGTCCAACCGCGATTGACTGCGGCTCGTGGCGGGGTACTCGGGGACGCCCCTTCCCCAAAAGCTCGGCATCAAGCCGGGGGCACGACTTGCACTGGTGCGCGCACCGGCGGGGTTCGAACGCGCATTGAATCCGTTGCCCGAGGGAGTTCGTCTGCGCACGCAAGCGCGCGGCGCGCAGGACGTCGTCGTCTTCTTCGCGACGCGGCGCGCGGAGCTCGAACGCCGCTTCGACGGATTGGCGCGCACGATCGAACCCGCGGGTGGACTGTGGATCGCGTGGCCCAAGCGCACGGCGTGCGTCGCGACCGATCTGCGTGAAGGTCTCGTGCGCGATCTCGGGCTCGCGCACGGACTCGTCGACAACAAGGTCTGCGCGGTCGACGAGACGTGGTCGGGACTCCGGTTCGTGTACCGACTCGGCGACCGCGCGTCGCGCAACGGCAAGGCCCACTGACACCCTGCTCGGCGCGGCGCCCGTGCGTCCGTGTTGCTCGTCAGCCAGCGCGGACCAAGGGGAGCGTCGCCTCGTACTCGCCGCCGGCCCAACGGACGGTGGCGTCGGGTACGAGCTTGCGCACGAGTCCGAGGGCGGCCCGGTTGTCGGGGAGCATCGTCGCGACGAACGCGTCGTAGCCGCGGTCGGTTGCGAGCACGGCAAGGCGCCGGGCGAGGCGCTTCCCGACGCCGCGATGCTGCCAGGCGTCGACGACGGTGATCGCGATCTCGGCCTGGTTGCCGGGCGTCGGGCCGGCGGTTGCCTGTCCCTCGGTGCCTCGACCGTCGCCGGGCCGTCCGTCGTAGCGGGCGACGGCCACGATCTCGTCGCCGTCGAGGGCCACGAGGGCGTCGCGGCGACGGTGGTCGACGTCGGCCAAGCGGAGGAGCGCGGAACGAGGCGGCCGGGAGACGGGCGAGAAGAACCGGAAGTGCACACTCGTGGCGGAGAGATGTCCGAACATGCGCGCCAGGCGATCGACGTCGGCGATCGTGATCGCGCGAATCGTCAGATCAGTGCCGTCCACGCGCATCGTGTCGATCGCTCTGTTGTCGTTGAGTCTGTTGTCGTTCATCGTTCTCTTTGCATGACGAGACACGTCGACTTCGCGTGCGCGTAGAGCGTCCCTGCGTCGTCGTAGACGCGGGCTTCCGTGGTGACGACGCGACCACCTGCGTGCACAACGCGACCCTCGGCATGCACACGTCCGGTCGACTGCGTTATCGCGCGGACGAAGTTCGTGCTCAGCTCGAGCGTCGTGAACACCGCGTTGGTGGGCAGTGTCGACGACACTGCACAGCCCATCGCGGTGTCGACCAGCGTAGCGACGATGCCGCCGTGCATCGTTCCCATCGGGTTCTCGTGCACCTCGTCGGCGACGACGGAGAACACGGTGCGGCCACGTTCGAGCTCATCGAGCGAGAACCCGAGGAGCGCGGCCACGGGGGGCGGTGGCGCGTCGCCGCACTTGATCGAGGTGAGTTGCTCGTAGCCGTCGAGCCCGCGCAGCCGGAAGCGTACGCGTGCGGGATCCGTCCAGGTGATGGTGCGCGAACGCACGCCTTCGACGCGGGTCGGGGTCATCGTCGTCGCTCCCCGACGCGGAGCGACTCCGCGTAGGCGATCAGGTGGTCGACGACGCGGTCCATGTGCGCGGGGTCGTCGTACAGGCGCGAGAGCATGAGGGCCCCTTCGAGCGAGGCGGTGATCGTCGAAGCGAGCGCGTACGGGTCCAGATCGGCGGCGAACGTGCCCTCGGCCTTGGCGTCCTTGACGATGCGACCGACGAGGCGGTGCCACTGCGTCATGGATTCCCGCGCCCGGTCCCGCAGGGGCGAGTGGGTGTCGTCCGCGTCGATCGCCGTGTTCATCATCGGGCATCCGCCGTCGATCTCCGGCCGGCGGGCGTTGCTCGCGAAGGCCTCGATCATGCGGATCAGGCGGTCGATGGCGTCGTCGGCGCCGTCCTGAGAGCGAGCGAGGCGCTCGGTGACCCGGCTGATGGCGTAGTCGTAGGCCTCGAGCGCGAGCTGCTCCTTGGAGCCGAAGTGGTTGTAGATACCCCCTTTTTCGACCCCGGTGGCGCCGACGAGGTCGCGCAGCGACGCGCCGGCGAAGCCCTGGCGGTTGAACACGGGGGCGGCCAACTCGACGATGCGCCTGCGGGTTCGCTCTCCCTTCGTGCCCTTCATGCCCTTCGTGGGAGCGGTCACGCCTGTGGATGGAGCCGTTCCGGCCATGAACCCTCCTGCGGTCGCCTAGAAAAGACCGACCGGTCGGATTCTAGTCTGGAGGATAGGAGGATGCGTGTCAATGCTCTGACCCGGCGCGGGTTCGGGCCCCGGTCGGGGCGATCCGGCCGGTACCGTCCGGGCGCATGTGCGGTCGTTACGTCTCCGTCTCCTCGCCGACGATCCTGGCCGAGCGATTTCACGTCGAGGAGGTCAGGATGGGGGAGGACTCGGGCGGGACTGATCAGCCCGGTCCGCATTACCCCGAGCCGAACTACAACGTGACGCCGCGGGCGGACGTGCCCGTGGTCGCGGATAGCCGCGGGCACCGGGTGCTCGATCTCGTTCGCTGGGGCCTGGTGCCCTCGTGGGCGAAGTCGATGGCGGTCGGTGACCGGATGATCAACGCTCGGGCCGAGACGCTCTTGACGAGCAACGCGTACAGGCGACCGTTCGAGCAACGCCGTTGCATCGTTCCCGCCGACGGCTTCTACGAATGGCAGACGATCGAGGGCCGTAAACAGAGACAGCCCTGGTTCGTCCGCCGCCGCGACGGCGAGCCGATCGCGTTCGCCGGGCTGTGGTCGATATGGCACGACCGCCGGCTCGGCGCCGAAGCGCCACGCGTCCGCACATGCACGATCATCACGACCACACCCAACGACCTGATGCGCGAGATCCACGATCGAATGCCGGCGATGCTCCAGGAGACTGCATGGGACACCTGGCTCGACGCCGAGAACCACGACGTGGAGACGCTCGGGAAGTTGCTCGTGCCTGCGCCCGCCGACGAACTCGAGCGTTGGCCGGTCTCCACGCTGGTGAACAAGCCCGTGAACAATGGCCCGGAGCTCATCGTGCCACGCCGATAGATTCGCCGATATGCAGGCCGTCATGGAATATGCCGCGTTGGTCGACGCGTTCCGACGTGCAGGTGCCACATTCGTCGACTCCGCGCGTGCGGCGGGTGTCGATCGACCGGTAGTGACGTGCGGCGAGTGGACCGTCGGCGACCTCTGCGCGCACGTCGGCCGCCTGCATCGTTGGGCGGCCGAGATCGTCGCAAGCCGCCCCGCAGAGCCGCACGGTCATTGGAAGCAGCTCACGCACCCCGACGGTGTGGCGCTCGTCGACTTCGTAACGCAGGGTTATGGCGCCCTGGCCGACGTACTCGCCGAAGCGGCTGCCGAGGAGCCGTGCTGGTCGTGGACTGACCAACGCACCGTCGGCTTTTGGGCTCGGCGTCAGGCCCACGAACTCGCGGTGCACGCCTGGGATGTGCAATACGCGGCAGGGGCGACGGAACCCATCGAGCGCGAGCTTGCGGTCGACGGTATCCAAGAACTCTTCGACATCCTCCCGTTCCGACCCGGTGGCGCACCGACCGGGACCGGGGAGACGATCCACCTTCATTGCACAGACGGCGAAGGCGAGTGGTTGGTGCGGCTTGCGCCGGACGGTGTTTCCGTCTCGAACGAACACGCCAAGGCGGATGTCGCGGCGCGTGGTGCCGCGAGCGATCTATTGCTGATGATGTGGGGACGGATCCCGGCCGATCGAGTCGAGGTGTTCGGCGACGCGTCTCTCCTCGAGCGCTGGAGCGACGGCAAGCTCTGAACGGAACTCGTGGCGTTCGTACGCGGTCTAGAGCGCGACCGCAGTGCGCAAGACGTCGATCACGTGTTCGCGGCGAATGGCGAGTGCTTCGGGCGAGAGCGGATCGATGTCCAGCAGGCCGGTCATGAGCTGACCATCGGAAAGGTACGACAACACCGCGCCGTAACCGGTGAGCAACAGCTGGCGCGCGTCATAGTGGCGAAGGCGGCCGGCATCCATCTCACGCTCGAGGAAGTCGGCGCCCCGATCGAACAGTGGCCGTAGCAGCACGGTCAACTCGTCGCGCAGTATCGGTCCGCCTTCGAGCGCTTCCCAGCGCACGAGTCGCACGAACTCGGGGTGGTCTTCGAAGAACGTGAACGCGGCCCGCAACATTCGCTCGACCTGTGGCCAGCCTTCGCGGGTCCCTTCGATCGCCTCCTCGACGAGCTGGGTCCAGTCGGCGAACGATGCGAAGAGAACAGCGCGGTAGAGCACTTCCTTGGACGAGAAGTGGTGCAGCAGGCTGGGTCTTCGGATGCCGACCTCGTCAGCGATGTCGTTCAGGCTCGTGCCCGCGTAGCCGTGATCCCCGAAGCGCCGGAGGGCGACCTCGAGGATCACGTCTTTCGTCGACGATCCGGATCCGGTGGGCAGCGCCACCCAGTCATGCTACCGACACGTGCCTACCGACCGGTCGGTAGTACGATTTTGCGGTGCCGATTAGCCACGTGATCGCCGCGGTTCTGGCCGCATTCTTGGTGACGCAGCTCGCGATCTTCAGCACAACCGTATATCTGCATCGCGCGCTTTCACACAGGGCATTGACCGTCCACCCAGCGGCCGCGGTGCCGTTCCGAGCCGTGATTTGGATGACTACCGGGATGCGGCCTCGCGAGTGGGTGGCGGTGCATCGTAAGCACCACGCCGCGACCGACACGGCCGAAGATCCGCACAGCCCGTTGCAGGTCGGGTTCTGGCGCGTTCAGCTCGGCAACGTCGGACTCTACAAACGATGCGCGTCCGACGAGGCAAACGTGCAGAAGTACGCGCGCGATCTCCAGCCTGACAGGCTCGATCGACTCGCGTTCGACTATTCGCTCCTCGGGCTCGGCGTCGGAATCGCGGTACTCATGGTCGCGATGTGGTCGCTCGGCTTGGGGTTGCTCACGGGACTGCTCGCGGCCGGATTGCACGCGATCTTCTACGTCATGCTGTCGGGGGCGATCAACGCGATCGGTCACACGAAAGGCAAGCAGCCGTACGCGAACTCCGCGACGAACCTCCAAGTGCTCGCGTTCATCACCGCGGGTGAGGGGCTACACAACAACCATCACGCTGCGCCCACCTCGGCCCGCTTCGCACTGAACAAAGCCGAGATCGATCCCGGCTGGTGGTTGGTACGCACTCTCGCGAAACTGCACCTTGCGAACGTCCGCCATGACGACGTGCACCTGAAGACCGCGGCGTAGTTCGTCGACGCACGCACGCGACTACGCGTCGGGCGGCCGTTGCTCTCTTCGGTGACGCGCCCGGTGGCACGTCCAACAGCGGAGCCGGATCTCGTCGACGAGCGTCCGGCGACTGACCTCATAGTCCGGCTCGTGGTCGAACTGCAGGAACTCCGTCGTGCCGCAATCGACGCAGGCCCGGTCGCGCTCTTTCACCACGCGACGCTGGCGGGTCGTGGGGTGTCTTTGCCGGCCAGAAGCGTTGATCGGCTTTGTCGCCGCGTCATGGATCAGAGCGCGCAAGAAGGCCCGGGGCAGGAGGCGTTCGACGTAGCTTCCTGCTATCGGAGACCCGTCATCGAGCGTGCAGCCGTCGCCTCGCACGTGCATGACGATCTCGGTCGCGACCTCCGCGCCCCCACCGCTGATCAGCTGATCCAGCGCATCGGCACGTTGCTGTGCCACCGTCGGCCACTGGCCCGTTCCGCCCCGCTCGGACGCGTCCGCGGACGCGTCGAGGCGGCGGCCCTCTGGTCGAGCCTGCACGACAAGTGCGTCGATCGCGGCGGTGACCTTCGCCCCGATGGCGGGGACGAGGCGAAACGATCCGACGAGCATGCCGTCGACGTCGCGGCGCCAGCCGACATATCGATTCCGATGTTGGCGCGCCTCGGTCTCGATGGGTGTCTCGTGTCGCGCCAGCCACGTCGCCAACGCGTGGGTCAGCCGGCCCGCGGGTACTCGTTCTGCCAGGGCGCACAGCTCCGCTTGGTTCTCGGGTGTCGCGATACGCGTCAACACTCGAACCTTGCTGTAGGAGAGCGCGCCTCGCTCGAAGGCTTCGTCGATGAGCTCGAGACGGGCCAGTGCGCGACCGATCCGCACCCATTCGCGGGCCGTGCACACCTCGACGTCAACGGCGGCGGCGACCCAATGTGCACAGGTGGGCGATGTGTCCAACGCCCACTCGTTCGACGCGTCCAACTCCGCGACGAGGCGCACCAGCCTGCGCTGACCCGACGCCCACCGCG
The DNA here is from genome assembly GCA_963839575.1 of uncultured Actinomycetes bacterium. Taxonomy (GTDB): domain Bacteria; phylum Actinomycetota; class Acidimicrobiia; order IMCC26256; family PALSA-610; genus PALSA-610. The sequence goes on from CAWIVQ010000003.1 coordinate 2,249,371, forward strand.
CACCGGCGGCGATCACCGCATCGCGCAACGACGCACCGTTCGCGCGGCGCGCACCGCCTGTTTGTATTCCGACCATCGCCGACACCAGCTCCCCGAACACTTGCTCTCTTCGGATGGTCGGCTGTTGCAGCGAGCTGACGAGCGCTGCCCGTCAGCGTAGACACCCGGTGAGACGCCCCCTGGCGAACGGCCGAGGTACGCGTCCGCGGACGCGCAGTCAACGGCGGCTGTGCGATTGACGCCCCCGCCACGGGGACCGCAGCCACTCGCCCGATCCGTCACCCGCACCGACCGCGAGCCCTAGCGGGCGAGGGCGCGGATCACGGCGGGCAGCTGGTCGGGGCCACAGAACAATGCAGGAGCGGGCGTGGTCACGCCGTTTTCGATGTACCGGGCGATGTGCTCCTTGCACTTCTCTGGCGAGCCCCACACCAGGAGGTCGTCGACCACCGAATCGGGGATCGAATCCGCTGCCGCCTTGCGGTCGCCCTCCTTCCAGAGCCGCCAGAGGTCGTTGAGCTCATCGCCGCGGCCCAGCCATTCGTGGAACGCGGCGTAGACGGGCACGGTGAGATACGACGCGATCGCGCGCTTGCCGACCGAGCGTGCCAGTCCGGCGTCGTCGACCGGGAACACGAAGATGCGCGCCGCGATCTCCTTGTCCGCGCCGACGAGCGGCGCGACGGTCTTGACGTCGTCGGCCGATAGCCAGTTGATGATCGCGCCGTCGCCTTCCCGGCCGGCAAGGCGCAGCATTCCTTCGCGCAATGCGGCGACGAGGATCGGTGGTTGCTCGGGAACCGGTATGCCGAGTCGGAAGCCGCGCACGCGAAACGTCTCGTACTCCTCGTCGACCTTCTCTCCGGTCAACGCGGCGCGCAGGAACCGGATCGTGTCGCGCACGCGCTGGTACGGCTTGTCGAAGGCGAGCCCGTTCCACCGTTCGACGATGACGTCGGACGACGTGCCGATGCCCAACGCGAACTTGCCCGGCGCGGCCTGGCACATCGACGCGACGGTCGACGCGAGCGTGTGTGCGCCACGCGTGAACACGGGCACGATCGCGGTGCCGAACCGGAGCTCCGGCGCCCATTGCGCGGCGACCGCGAGTGGGGTGAACGCGTCGTAGCCACCGGATTCCGCCGACCACAGATCGGTGTATCCGAGGTCGACGAGCTCGCGTACGAGATCACGCTGACCCAGCAGCGGGATGCCGTCGAAGGGGAACGTGATGCCGTAGCGCTGCGGGATGGTCATGGCCCCATCCTTGCCGCTCGGCGTTCAGCGCTGCACGTCGCCTTCGAGCTCGGTCATGGGCTGTTCCGGGTCGGCGCTCCACGCCCGCACGATGGCCGATTGGCTCGCGGTCCCGAGCAGCGTTCCGTCCTCTGCCCACAGGTGTACGAGTCCGTGACCGAATCCGTCGGCCACCGCGTGCACGCGCACGTCGGCGAGCACCCACTCGGTTGGTACGCGGTGAGCGACGCGCAAGGTGTTGTCGAGGCTGTTCCCACCGGCGCGCCGACCGAGTGCCTGCCCGATGCCGAACGGGACGAAGTCGCCGACGATCGCGAGCGCCGAGGCCGACATGTCGAGGAGTTCGGGTAGGCGGATCCACAACGCGGAATGACCGGAGCCCTCGGGGCCGGGCAGGTCCCACGGCGCACGCCCGTTGGCGAGCTTGGCGTCGAGCCGGCTGCTGATCGTGCCCTCGTGGCGGTCGAGCATCGGCCGGGGTGGGCAGTCCGCGGGCGGGGGAACGTCGGGTCGGACCGCCCATTGTCCTTCGAGCGCAAGGGGACGCCGGCCCAGCGCGCCGAGCACGGTGAGGATCTCGGTGTCGCCGACGCGTGCGATCACCCGTGCTTGCGAGATCTGATGGCCGCGCACGACCTCGACGGCGTCGAGTTCGAGGGTCGCGGGCGGCCGCGCGAACGACAGGTACTGCGCGGTCGCCCAGATGCACGGTCGGCCCGTGAGTTCCTCCATCACCTCGATGCACGCGCCCAGTCCGCATCCGCCGAAGAGCGCGCCCGTCCCCGACGTGAGCCCCTTCACGACGTCCATGCGCCAACGCCTGCCGCCGGGCGCGACGCGGTCGAGCCCGAGGAAGGTCCGGGCGTCCACTACCGGCCGCCTTTCATCGCATCGTGCATCATCGTCTGGGGGCGTTGCGTTCGACGAGGCCCGCGTGCATCGTCAGCTTCATGCCTGTGAGCGTGCGTTCGTTGTGCTGCATTCGCCACGCCAGCATCCGCTGCGCGTAGTCGAGCACCTTTGCCGCGTACGTCGGGTCGGCGGCGACGTTGCAGATCTGCGCGGGGTCGGTGTCGAGGTCGAAGAAGACCGACGCCAACGCGGGATAACCCGAGAACTGCACGTACTTGCCGTGGTCGTCTCGTAACACGGCCAACGCGCACTCCTCCAGTGTGAGACCGAACACCTCTTCGATGAGAGCGCTGTCCGGGTCGCGGAAATCGAATTCCCAGTGCGCGTCGCGGCGCCATTCGTCGGGAGTGCCACCGCACAGCCACGGCGTCAGCGCGCGCCCGTCGCACTGCAACGGAGTTTCCGCGCCGAGCAGTGCACAGATCGTCGGGAGCACGTCGACGTGCTCCGTGAAGGCGTCGACGACGCGCCCGGCGTCGACACCCGGACCCCGCACGATCAACGGCACGTGGTATGACTCGTCGAACCATCCGAGCTTGTGCAGCATGTAGTGATCGCCGAGGTTCTCGCCGTGATCGCTCGTGAAGATCACGAGCGTGTGCTCCGACTGGCCCGTCGCGTCGAGCCATTCGAGGAGGCGCCCGACGTTGTCGTCGACCTCGGCGAGCATGCCGTAGTAGGTCGCCTGCATCTCTCGCTGGTCTCGGGCGTCGTCGGGCGACTTCAGGAACGGGTGATCGATCATCACCCCGAGCAGCGGATGTTGTGCACCCTCCTCGGCGCGGGTTGCCGCTCGCACCGGCGCGGGAACACGACCCGGTTCGAACATCGTGTCGTACGGTGCGGGCGCGAGGAACGGGGGGTGCGGGCGCAGGAACGAGACGTGGGCGAACCAACCGCCCCGGCTCGCACCTGCCGAACCGCGCGCCTCGGCCCATTGCATGAACCGGTCGCTCAGGAATCGGGTCTGGGAATGGGCGGCGTCGTATTGCGTCTGCCACCCGGAACCGCCCGCGGGCCGGTCGACGAAGGAGCGCCAGTCGTCGGCGACGTCGAAGCCCTCGGCGCGTAGCCACTCGAGCCACTCGAACGGCTCGCTCTCGGGGAGATGGCAGACGGGATCGAACCCGGCGAGCACGCCCTCGTAGCGCGAAAGTCGGGGGTCGCCGGGTGGGACCGTCCGGGGATCGACGCTGGTGTCGGTGTAGCCGAAGAGCGCGGGCTCGTAGCCCAGCCGGCGGCTGACGAGCGCGACGTTGTCGTGGCGGGCGTCGAGTGGCGTCCCGTTGAGCACCGACCGGTGGTTCATCAGGTACAGGCCGGTGTAGAGGGTGGCCCGGCTCGGCCCGCAGGGCGCCGCCTGGGCGAAATGGCGCCGGAACGAGACCCCGCCGGCGGCCAGGCGGTCGAGGTTCGGCGTGCGCACGACGGGGTGCCCGGCCGCGCCGAGGCAGTCGCCCCGCCACTGGTCGGCGGTGATGAACAAGACGTTCAGGTCTGGTGCCATGAGAAAGCCGACCGCGGGAATCGGGAATGACTTCGCGCAGTTACACACGGCACTATGTCAGACACCAAGACTCAACTCCTGCCCCTGTTGCCCCTCACACAAGGCGTCGTGCTCCCGCAGATGGTGGTCACGATCGCGCTCGAGACGGACGAGGCGAAGCGGGCGGGCGCGGCGGCCGCCGATGTCGGCGACCGGATCGTGCTCGTGCCGCGGGTCGACGGCCGGTTCGCTCGCGTCGGGACCGTTGCCGCGATCGAGAGTGCCGGGGACCTGCCCAACGGAACCCGGGCGCTCGTCATCCGGGGTGTCAGCCGCGGCCGCGTCGGCCACGGCGAGCTCGGCGCGCACGGTGCGCTGCACGTGCAGGTGGAGGAGCTCGAAGAGACCGCGCCCACTGCCCGCGCCCGGGAGCTCGCGCACGAGTACAAGGTCGTGGTCGAGGCGATCCTCGAGCACCGGGGCGCTCGCCGGATCGCCGATGTGCTCGCCGGGGTCGACGACCCGGGTCAGCTCGCCGACACGGCTGCGTACTCGCCCGAGCTGACGATGGACCAGCGGGTCGAGCTGCTGGAGACAGTCGACGTCGAGGCTCGCCTCGAGCTGGTGCTCGCCTGGATGCGCGAGACGCTCGCCGACCTCGAGCTGAAGGACAAGATCCGCACCAACGTCACCGACGGCTTGGACAAACAGCAGCGCGAGCTCCTCTTGCGGCGTCAGCTCGACGAGATCCGCAAGGAGCTGGGTGACGGTGACGACGACGTCGTCGCGGAGTACCGCGCCAAGTTGGCGGACAAGGAGCTCCCCGACGCCGTGCTCCTGGCCGTCGACAAGGAGCTCGACCGGTTGGAACGCATGGGTCAGCAGAATCCCGAGCAGGCGTGGGTGCGCAACTGGCTCGACGCGGTCTCGGAGTTGCCGTGGGGCGAGACCGCCGAGGAGAGCAACGACATCCCGGGCGCGCGTCGCGTCCTGGACGCCGACCACGAAGGCTTGGCCGACGTGAAGGACCGCATCCTCGAGTTCTTGGCGGTGCGGGTGCTGCGGCGCGAGCGCGGCCTGGGCGTGCAAAGCGGCCGCGGTTCCGGTGCGATCCTCGCGCTGGTCGGTCCTCCCGGCGTCGGTAAGACGTCGCTGGGGGAGTCGGTCGCCGGGGCACTGGGTCGCCCGTTCGTGCGGGTCGCCGTCGGCGGCGTGCGCGACGAGGCCGAGATCCGTGGTCACCGGCGCACCTACGTGGGTGCGCGTCCCGGCCGGATCGTCCGGGCGTTGACCGAGGCCAAGGCGATGAATCCCGTCGTGCTGATCGACGAGATCGACAAGCTTCAGTCCGGTGGATGGTCGGGAGACCCGGCCAGCGCGCTGCTGGAGGTGCTCGACCCGGCCCAGAACCACACCTTCCGTGACCACTACCTGGAGCTCGATCTCGATCTCTCCGACGTGTTGTTCCTGGCGACCGCGAACCAGCTCGACACGATTCCCGGACCGTTGCTCGACCGTATGGAGATCGTCTCGCTCGACGGGTACACCGAAGACGAGAAGGTCGCCATCGCGAAGCACCACCTGTTCCCTCGCCAGCGGGCGAAGGCCGGGTTGCGCGACGACGAGCTCGACATCACCGACGCGGCGTTCCACGCGCTCGTCGAGGGATGGACCCGTGAAGCGGGCGTGCGTGGTCTCGAACGCCAGATCGGCAAGATCGCGCGCAAGACGGTGCGCAAGATTGCCGCGCAGGAGACCACGAACGTCGTGGTGGACGAACCCGACTTGAAGGAGTACGTGGGCCGGGCGCGCTTTCGTCACGACGACGCGGACGCGCGCGGCGATCCCCGGGCTCGCGACGGGTCTGGCCGTGACCGGTGCCGGCGGCGACGTGTTGACGATCGAGGTGACCGCCATGGACGGCGAACCCGGCCTGCAAGTGACCGGGCAACTCGGTGACGTCATGTCGGAGTCGGCGCATATCGCGCTGTCGTTCGTTCGTGCGAACGCGGACGAGTTGGGCGTCCTGCCCGGCGCGTTCGATCACCGCCGGTTCCACCTGCACGTTCCGTCGGGTGCCATCCCGAAGGACGGTCCCTCGGCCGGCATCACCATGACCACGGCGCTCGCGTCGCTGGTCACGGGTCGCCCGGTCAAGCCGAACGTCGGGATGACCGGCGAGGTCACGTTGCAGGGACGCGTGCTCCCGATCGGTGGGCTGAAGCAGAAGCTGCTGGCCGCTCACCGGGCCGGGTTGACCGACGTCGTGATACCCATCGACAACGAAGCCCGATCTCGACGACGTGCCCGAGCAGGTACGCAACCTGTTGAACGTGCACCCGGTGCGCGACGTGCGCGAGGTCCTCGCAATCGCCCTGACGTAATCCGTGGTTTCCCCTCCCCGAGCGCTACGGGGCGGCAGGCCTCTTAGGCTGCCGCCCCGTGCTCGAGGGCAAGGTTGCGATCGTCACCGGTGGCGGCGGAGGGATCGGCCGCGGGATCGTCGAACGGTTCGCGGCCGAGGGCGCGAGCGTGGTGTTCGCGGAGATCGACGCCGACCGCGCCCGGGAGACGCAGGTCTCGGCCGGCGACCGGGTGGTGGGCCTGTCGTGTGCGACGTGCGCGACCGACGGCACGCCGGATGCGCTCGTGACCGCCGCGCGTCGACAACTTCGGGCGCGTCGACGTCCTCGTCAACAACGTCGGGCCACTTCGGCGGTCGCCGCGTCGCGTTCCACGAGCAGACCGACGACGGAATGGGACGACCTCTACCGCGTGAATCTCGGGCACGTGCTCGCGTGCTCGCGGCGCGATCCTGCCACGCCTCGTCGAGCAGGGCGACGGCGGCAGCATCGTCAACGTCTCCACGATCGAGGCGTTCCGCGCGATCCCGACCCGCGCGGTGTACTCCGCGTTCAAGGCCGCGATCACGGGCTTCACCCGATCGCTTGGCGGTCGAGTACGCGCGCGACCGCGTGCGGGTGAACGCGATCGCCCCCGACGTGACCGAGACCTTGCAGGTGCCGTACTCGAAGTGGGTCGGTCCCGACGACGAGCACCTGATCCCCACGTGGGTGCCGCTCGGTCGGTTCGGCCAGCCCGAAGACGTCGCCGGCGCGGCCCTCTTCCTCGCGTCGTCGCTTTCGGAGTTCGTCACCGGGACGACGGTGCACGTCGACGGCGGTACGTTCGCGGCCGGCGGATGGTTTCCGACGGAGGAGGGTGGGTGGACCAACCGGCCGCGCCGACCCTGACCGCGACCGCAACCGGTTCGCCCTTCGGCTCCGAGCCCGCGCGCCCGCGGCGCCGAGCTCCCGGCCGCGCAGACTGTGGCGCGCGTACGTCACCGACGTGCGCGCCGACGCCGACGCGCACGCGTCGACGACGCGAGCCACCGATCGCAAGATGGTGCATGGTCTTCGTGACCGCGGCAGTCGCGCTCACGTGCGGGAACTTCCTCTCCGACGGCAGCCAGCCCCAGTGGCTCGAGACGATCCTGCGTGACGTCGGGCTGCACGGTCTCGCGTCGCGGCTGCACGACGGCATGCTCGTCTCGTCGCACCGCGACTTCAACCGAGCTCGCGTTCTGGGCCGTCGTCGTCATCGGCGCGTACGTGCTCCCGGCGACGCTGGTCGTCAAATTGGTGCTGCGCGAGCACCTACGCGACTACGGGCTGCGTGTGCACGGCATCGTGGCGCACGTACGCGCCTACGCCGTGCTGTACGCGGTGGCGGCGCCGCTGATCATCGCGGCGTCGTTCACGGCTTCGTTCCAGGAGCGCTATCCGTTCTTCCATCCCGCGGCCGGCCATTCGCTCTGGCCGTACATGTACGCGTGGTGGGCGCTCTACTGGTTGCAGTTCTGCGCGCTGGAGTTCTTCTTCCGCGGCTTCCTCCTGCACGGGCTCGCGCCGCGGCTCGGTTGGGCCGCCATCTTCGCGATGGCGTTGCCGTACAACATGCTCCACTACGGCAAGCCGATGCCCGAGGCGCTCGCGGCGATCGTCGGCGGCATCGTGCTCGGGAGCCTGAGCCTGAAGACGAAATCGATCTGGTGGGGCGCGGCGCTGCACATCTCGATCGCGATCACGATGGATATCTGCGCGCTGACGCACGCGGGACGCGTCTTCGGCTGAGGCCCTCGCCGGCGGGCACGGCCTGTTGCGCTCAGTGCAGGGTGACGGGCAGCTCGGCGAGGCCGCGCAGCACGATCCGGCCGTTGTACTCGGGTGCGTCGGTCGCGAGCTCGACGTGCGGGAAGCGGCGGACGAGCGTGGTGATCGCGACCTGGCCCTCGAGGCGGGCCAGGTGCGCACCCAGGCAGGAGTGGAACCCGCCGCCGAACGACATGTGGTCGCGCGCATCGGCCCGCCGCAGGTCGAGCGCGTCGGCAGTCGGGCCCCACTTGTCGGCGTCGCGGTTCGCGGAACCGAGACAGGTCATGACGATCGATCCCGGCTCGATCGTCCTGTCGCCGATCTCGAAGGGCGCCAGGGTGATCCGCCGCGACATCTGCACGGGGGAGTCGTAGCGGAGCAACTCGTCGACGAAGGTCGCGTCGACGCTGCGGTCGTTCGTCGAGCAGCGCGAGCTGGTCACGGTTGCGCAGCAGCGCGAGCGTGCCGTTGCCGATCAGGTTCACCGTGGTCTCGTGCCCGGCGACGTACAGCAGGAGCACCTGCTCGATGAGTTCTATCTCGCTGAACCGGTCGCCCTCGTCCTCGGCCGCGACGAGCGCGCTGAGCAGGTCGTCGCCCGGGTGCTCGCGCTTCCACGCGATCACCTCGTCGAGGTACGCGTTGATGTTGTCGATCGCGTCGAACGAAGCAAGGATCTCTTCGCGCGTGAGGATCGGGATCGAACGTCTTCACGACCGCGCCCGACCACTCGCGGAGTTGCGAGCGGTCGCGGCCCTCGGGGATGCCCAGCATCTCCGAGATGACGACGAACGGCAGCGGGAACGCGAGCGCCGCGATGAGATCGACATCGGTGCCCGTTGCCCGGGCCACGTCGAGATGCTCGTCGACGAGCTGTTGCACCCGGGGCCGCAATGCTTCGATCATGCGGGGCGTGAACACCTTCGACACCAATCGGCGCAGGCGGTGGTGGTCGGGCGGATCGAGGTTGAGCATGTTGTGCGTGCCGCCTTCGCGGCGCTCGGCCAGCATCTCTGCGATGTCGGGATCGACCGCGACCGCGACCGGCGACATGTGCCGCTCCTCGACGCTGAGGCTCGGGTCGCGCAGCACGCGGTAGACGTCGTCGTAGCGGAAGAGCGCGAACGCCCCGATCGGGCTGTGGTGCACCGGGTCCTGCTCCCGCACCAGGCGGTACTGCGAGTAGGGGTCGTCGAAGAATCCGGGCTCGAACGGGTTGAGCATCACCGGCAGGTAGCCGGTATCGGGCGTTTCGCTCGTCGTCACCCCCGGGACCGTACGCCGGGCCGCGACGGCGCGCGACGTGACATCGGTCACACCACGGGCCGCACGACGGGCCGGCGGGAAGGCCGCACGTAGTTGCAGTGACCCTGCAACTAGTGTCACACTCGCGTCGTGACGGTGGTCGACGGCCGGGTGACCCGGGGCGACGCGCAATCGGGAGGCCATCGTCGACGCGCTGCTCGCGTGTTACGAGTCCGGTTCGTTGCGCCCGAGCGTTCCCGAGGTGGCCGCCCGGGCCGGCGTCTCCGCCCGATCGGTGCACAACCATTTCGTCGACGTCGAGAGCCTGCGCGCCGAGGTGGCGCAGCGCCAGTGGCGGCGCTACGCATCGATCATCGGACCGGCCGCGACGGTCGAGGAGTTCGTCGAACAGCGCTGCGCGCTCTACGAGGCCGTCACCCCGGTGCGCCGAGCCGCGTTGGTGGCGATCCAGGACTCGCCGACGATCGCCCGCACGCTTGCCCGCGTCGACCGGTTGCTCCGGATGCAGCTCGAGCAGACGTTCCCCGACGCCGGCGCCGACACGCTCGACGCGCTCGAGGTACTCGCGAGTTGGGACGCCTGGAACCGTCTGCGCACCGCGCAGGGCTGCAGCATCGGGCGCGCCCGGCACGTGCTCCTCGAGGTCATGCGCACGTTGATCGAAAGGGAAGTTGCATGAGCGGGATCCGACCGAACGACGAACGCGAGCAGGTGTCCGAGCTGCTCGCGCACACACCACGCGGCCGGGCCCGCTGATGGGTCGCAAGATCCTCTTCATCACGACCGACCAGCAGCGCTACGACTCGCTCGGCTGCAACGGCGGCACGATCGCGCGGACTCCGATCGTCGACGCGCTGGCTCGCGACGGCGTGAACTACCGGCGCGCGTACAACCAGAACACCGTGTGCATGCCGGCGCGCTCGACCATGCTGACGGGCCAGTACGTGCGTACCCACGGGGTCGTGGCCAACGGCGATCCCGCTTCCCGCCGACGCTCCGAGTGTCGCCGCGTACCTCCGCGAGAAGGCCGGCTACCGCACCGCGCTGTTCGGCAAGGCGCACTTCGAGCCCGGTTTCGACCTGCGGCTCGAATGGCCGGAGAACCGAATGGCGAGCGAGCGGGTGCACCGGTCCGTACCGCGGCTTCGAGCACGCGGAGCTCGCGGTGCACGTTCCCGCGTTCGGCGACCGGCCCCTGCAGCACTACGGCCACTGGCTCGTCGACGAGCACGGTCTCGCCGCGACCAAGGGCTTCTCGCCGCTGCTCGCCGCGCAGCCGGGTGGCGACACCGACGCGCCCGAGACGCGCATCAACCCGATCCCGCGGGAGTGGTACCACACCGACTGGGTCGCCGATCGCACGATCGCGTACCTCGATTCGTTGCCCGACGACGCCGACTGGTTCGTGTGGATGTCGTTTCCCGACCCGCACCATCCGTGGGATCCGCCGTCGAGCGAACAGCACCGCTGCGACTGGCGCGACCTCGACCTCCCGGCCGGTCATCCCGGGAGCAACGACGAGATCGAACGCGTGCTCGCGCAGAAGCCGGCGCATTGGCTCGCGCTGTGGGAGGGCTCGTTCGTCAACGCCGAAGGCGGACCGGGTACCTACCGGCCGCAGAACGTCACCGACGACAACATCCGCGAGATCAACGCGATGGCGCACATCATGAACGAGCTCATCGACGAGGCGTGCGGCCGCGTGCTGCGCCGCATCGAGACGCGCGGCTGGGATGCCGACACCGACGTCTTCTTCACGACCGATCACGGTGAGCTGCAGGGCGACTACGGCTTGATCTTCAAGGGGCCGTTCCACACCGACGCGCTCATGCGGCTGCCGATGGTGTGGCGGCCCGCGCCGTCGGCGGGGATGGCCGCGGGCGGTCGGAGATCACCGAACCGGTCGGTCAACTCGATCTCGCCCCGACCTTCTGCGAGATCGCCGGCGTTCCCCGACCCGACTGGATGCAGGGCTCGCCGTTGCCGACCGCGCCCGGCTCGGGTCGCGAGCGTGTGCTGTGCGAATGGGACTCGCAGTTCCCCGGCTACGGGATGCACTTTCGCACCATCTACCGCGACGGCTGGATCTGCACCGCGTACGAGCCGTCGACGGTCGGTGCAGCCGAACGGGCTCGAGGAGTTCTTCGCCGCGACCGGCATGTTCGGCGGTGGCATCGGACCGCTCAGCTCGGTCGCGTACGAGGGGACCGAAGGCGAGCTGTACGACGTCGAGGGCGACCCGCACCAGTGGGAGAACCGTTGGGACGATCCCGGCGTGCCGGGCGTTTCGCGACGATCTCGTCGCCGACCTCTACGACAGCCTGCCGCACGGACCGCAAGGTGCTGAAGGTCGAGCGCCCGGCCTGAGCAACGTCGTGAGGAACTACCGCTAGATCAGGCGGCCGATCAGCACGTCGGGGTCGGGGGACTCGTCGGGCGCCGCGATCCGGACGCGTCCCGGTCCCTGCGCCTTCGCTTCGTACATCGCCTGGTCGGCGCGCCGCAGGATCTGCTCGGCCGAGTCGCCGGGGCGTCCCCGTCGCGATGCCGATACTGGCACTCAGCGGGAAGCGTGGTGAGGATCGAGCCGACCTGGACGATGCCGTCGATGATGCGCCGGGCCACGACCTGCGCGGCGTCGACGTCGGCGCCCTGCATGATCGCGAGGAACTCGTCGCCGCCGAGGCGCCCGACGGTGACGCCTGTGCGTACCACCGACGCGATGCGCGAACCGACGTCGCGCAGCACGCGGTCACCCTCTTCGTGGCCGAGGGAGTCGTTGACTTCCTTGAAGCCGTCGAGGTCGATGAACAAGACGGTGACGTCGACGCGCTCGCGCTGTCCGAGCTGCTGCGTCAGTGCCGCCCGGTTCGGGAGACCGGTCAGCTCGTCGACGGTCGCGCGGTGTTGCAGCTGCGCTTCGAGCGCCCGCTGTTCGGTGACATCTCGCAGGTTCAAGACGAGCGACTGGTCGTGGCGCAACGTGAGCCGGGCGAAGACCTGGCGCTGACCGCTCAGCTCGTTCGTGAGCCGCCATTCGCAGCTGACGAAGTCGGAGAGCGTGATGCGTCTCGTGGGCGCGCTCGATGTCTGCGGCGGCGTCGTGCCCGAGCACGTCGCGGATGTGGCGACCGAAACACGACGCGGCCGAGCGTCCCACCATGGATTCGATGCCGGGGCTGACGTATTCGATCTCGAGGTCGCAGCTCACGAGCGCGATGACGTCGGCCGCGTGCTGCACGAGATCGCGGAAGTAGGTACGGCCTTCCTCGACGCGCACGGTGGCCTCTTCCGCCGCCTTCGCCGACGATCCGAGCGTGCGAACGATCAGGGCAAGCAGGATCATCGTCGCGCCGGCGACCGCGTGCGAGGTCGACGGTTGCATGATCGAAGGTGCGATGCCGCTCTGGATCGCGACCTCACCGCCGAAGACGGCGACCATGCTCCACGCGAGCCCGGGTCGCCACGCCTTCGAGCCGTGCACGCGCATCGCGTCGGCGATCGCGATCGCGTAGGCGATCACGAGGAGCGATCCCCAGCCGGTCGCGTACACCACCCACGCGGTGCTGATCGCCGCGACCGCGGCGCGGAGTTGCAGCCCCCAGGTGGGCGAGAGGTGGCCCTCGATCGCGATGACCAAGGCGTTGGCGATGCTGCACGCGAGCAGCAAGATGACGAGGAGCCACAGCGGCGTGTCCGCGATGAGGTGCGCCTGTTGCAGCCACGGGATCGCGAGGATGGCCGCGGGCCCGGCCGCGAAGACGAGAAGGGAAGCCCCAACCAGTCGCCAGGCGCCGTCGATCCGTCTCACCGCAGAGGTATCGGGACGTGCGGCCGCGCAACATGACGGGCGTCTGCGCCGGGCCCCCGACTGTTACGGATTCCACAGCGCGTCCCTTGCTGATGGCACAGACGCCTGGCGTGAGAATGCGGGAAATCTCGCCGGCATCGACCGGGCGACTCAGGAGGAACCCGCAGGCGGCGTCGCAGTGCGAGCCGGCGCAGTTCCTCGAGCTGCGCGCGGCGTTTCGACTCCTTCGGCGCTCACGCCCATGCCGAGCGTGTGGGCGAGACCGATCACCGCCTCGATGATCGCGGTGGATTCGTCGCTCGTGCCGAGCCCGGAGACGAACGTCCGGTCGATCTTCAAGATGTCGACCCGGAAGCGCAGGAGGTAGAGCAGCGACGAGTATCCGGTGCCGAAGTCGTCGATCGCGACGCGGACGCCGAGGGCTTCGATGTCGCGCAGTTCGGTGCCCGGCGTCTCGGCCTCGTCGATGAGCGTGCTCTCGGTCAGCTCCAGGCCGAGCGCGGTCGGCTCGAGCCCGTGCCGCTGCAGCGCGGCTTCCACCACTGCAGGAAACTGCGGACGCGCGAGCTGGCGGCCCGACACGTTGACCCATGCAGAGCGGAACGATCCCGTCGCGTCGAGGGCCTTCCACGCGCCGACCTGCGCGCACACGGCGTCGAGCACCCACTCGCCGATCGGGACGATGAGCTCGGTGCTCTCGGCGATCGGGATGAACTCGGACGGCGGTATCAGTCCTCGTTCGGGATGGCGCCAGCGGATGAGCGCTTCGACGCCGACGATGCGCGATGGTCGTGAGGTCGTAGACCGGTTGGTATTCGAGGAAGAGCTCGTCGTGGTCGATCGCGTGGCGGAGCGCCTGTTCGGTCTCGATCCGTCGCACCGTGCGGGTCCAGACCTCCTTGTCGAACATCGAGACGCGGTCGCCGCCCTTCGACTTGGCGTCGTACATCGCCGCGTCGGCCTCGTGCAGCACGGCCTCCGCGTCGACCTCCGCCGCGCCCGGGGCGATCGTCAGGCCGACGCTCGCCGTCACGACGATCTCGCGCCCGTTGATGGCGAAGGGTTGGCGCAGATCGTGCACGATCGTGCGCGCGATGTCGACCGCATCGTCGATGCCGGCGACTTCGTGCAGCACGACGACGAACTCGTCGCCACCGATCCGCGCCACCGTGTCGACAGCCCGCCGGCCGCTTCGCAATCGGCACGCGACCTCGACGAGCAGCTCGTCGCCGGCCGAGTGCCCGAGCGAGTCGTTGACCGACTTGAAGCGGTCGAGGTCGATGAACAGCACCGCGGTGCTCGAGCCGTGCCGCTGCGCGCCGGCGAACGGTCTGGCTGAGACGGTCGATGACGAGCGCCCGGTTCGGCAGGCTCGTGAGCGGGTCGTGCAAGGCGCGGTACTCGAGCGCATGCTCCGCGTTGCGCCGATCGGTGACGTCACGGACGTGGCAGACCACGCCCTGGACCGCAGGTTCGTACAGGAGGTTGGTCGTACGGAGCTCGAACCAGCGCCAGCGGCCGTCGGCGTGGCGGCCGCGGACCTCGATCGTGTGCTCCTGGGTGGGATCGCCGACCACCGTCTCGTAGTGGGCGGTGCACATCGGCCGGTCCTCGGGGTGCACGAGCGCGAGCAGGTTCTGGCCGACGAGTTGGTCGGGGCGGTAGCCGAGGACGTGTTCCATGGCGGGGCTGACGTACGACGGGCTCGCCTTCGCGTCGACGAGGATGATGACGTCGGAGGAGTGGCGCACGAGCGCTCGGAACCGTTCCGAGGTTCGCCGCAGCGCCTCGACTGCGGCTTCGGCGTCGGTCGTGTCTCGCGAGTTCGACACGATGCCTTGCACCGAGGGCACGTCGAACATGTTCGTGAAGACGTGTTCGAACCATCGCCACGAGCCGTTCGCGTGCCGCTGGCGGCAACGGACACGCGCCCACATCCCCGGCGTCGCGCGCACCATCTGCAAGGTCGCGCGAAGGTCGGCGACGTCGTCGGGATGGACGATCTCGCTGCCGTGCCCGGTGAGCCACATCGAAAGCGGGTGCCCGAGGATGCGCTCGTGCGACGGCGAGAGATAGCTCATCTTGCCGTCGCGGTCGACGATGGCGAGGAGATCGAAGCCACTCTGCACCAGCGAGCGGAACCGCTCCTCGCTCTCGCGTAGCGCGATCTCCGCGCGCTTGCGGTCGGTGATGTCGCGGAAGTGTCCGACGATGCCGCGGACGTTCGGGTCCGAGAGCATGTTGAGCGCGACGACCTCGGTCCACACCCAGCCGCCGTCGGGTCGGCTGATCCGGACCTGGGTGATGCTCGACTCGTCCGGGTGTTCGAAGAGCCGGGCCAGGTGCTCGCCGAAGCTCGCGCCGTCGTCCGGGTGAATGAGGTGGATGCCGTCGGTTCCGATCAGGTCGGACGCGGTCCATCCGGTGACGGCCTCGATCGCGCCCGTCGCGAAGATGACCCTTCCGGTTTCGTCGGCGATGACGATGACGTCGCGCGACCGGCTCACGACCGAGAACAAGAAGTCGTGGAGCGACTGGAACGCGTCGGGGTGACCCATGTCCGGTCGCCGCGCTGGCGCGCGGTCGGGATCGGCCCGGCTGGCGGTGGTCACAGCGTTTCAACGGCGCTGCGGCCGGGGTCCCTGAGGCCGAAGTGCGGTAGGCCCGCAAATGTCACGAAGCGGCCGGGCCCGAGAAAGTACTTGCCACGGAGAGTGAAGTAGGTATTCACTGTCCGGGGGGAAGCGGGT
Source organism: uncultured Actinomycetes bacterium (assembly GCA_963839575.1). Lineage (GTDB taxonomy): Bacteria > Actinomycetota > Acidimicrobiia > IMCC26256 > PALSA-610 > PALSA-610. The sequence goes on from CAWIVQ010000003.1 coordinate 2,265,010, forward strand.
TGGAGGCAATCCTCGGCGTGCTGCGGGGTGTGGGGAGAGCCACGCCGAGGTTGCCCCACCCCACTGAGCGGGCTCCGGTGGACGAGATCGTTGCCCGTGCGTTTTGGTCGAAGCCCGTAGCGCGCCCCGCGACGTCGCGACCACGATCCCGGTTCGTGGGTGTGTGCCGAGGCCGCCGGCGAGGAGGGGCGTCGCGGCCAAGAACGCTCGCGCTGCGCCTCCCGTCCGGTCGGCTTCGCTGCCGCTCCGGCTTGCTAGCCGTGGGGTATGTGGCGCTTCAGGTTCGCGGTTTGGGTGGCGATCGCGCAGAGGTTTCCGGCTTCGTCCCACAAGCGGGCCGGGCCGGTGGCATAGCCGTCGCCGATGTGCCAGGCCTCGATCTCCTGGAGCACCCACGTGCTGACCGGCGCGCGTACGAAGCGGATCCCGATCTCGAGCGACAGCACCATGAACATGCCGCGCTCATCGGGCGGGCCGAGGGCGCGCCCGACCGCGGGACCGAGCACGTCGCCGTGCACCGCGAGGCTGAGCAGGTGCGGGTCGCTCTCCTGCAGCCGCACCCACGACATGAAGTGGCCCTTGCCCGGATCGTCGAGGGGGCTCACCGGGCGCCACTCCGTCTGCTCGTGGAAGTTGATCTTGCCGAACGGGTTCGGGCGCTCGGGGGGCATCTCGATGGCGTTCGGGCCGGGCACCTCGGGGAAGCGAACCTCTTGGTGAGTGAGCTCGATGTCGTGCGGCGAGCCGAACACACCGTGCACGCGCAACGCGGGATGGTCGACGCCCGGAACGCGCAGATCGGCCGCGACCTGTGACGCGCGCCGGCCGTCGCGCATCACCTCGACGTCGATCGTGATCGGTCCCGGCGGGACGGGCGAGAGGAAGATCGCGTTGGCGGTAACGAGCGAGAGGTCGGTTCGCCCGAAGTGTTCCTGCATCGCGCGCAATGCCGCGTACATCGACACCCCGCCGAAGACGTAGACGACCTTCCAGCCGTCGGGGATGTCCGCGTGAAATCGCCCCGGCCGGTCGGCATCGGGGGTCAGGGTGGTGTCGTCGCGGAGGTCGCGAGGCATCGGGGGAGCCTACGCTCTGGCCCCATGGAACCTCGCTTGCAGCCCCTACCGCGCGAAGAGTGGGACGACGAGACGAAGGCGTTGCTCGGCGAGAGCACGTTGAACGTCTTCGCCACGTTCGCGCACCATCCGAAGCTCATGAAGCGCTGGCTCGTGTTCGGCAACCACGTGCTCGCCAAGAGCACATTGCCGGCGCGCGACCGCGAGCTCCTCGTGCTGCGGACCGGCTGGAACTGCGGCGCGGTCGTACGAGTGGGCGCAACACGTTGCGATCTCCCGCGCCATCGGCATCACCGACGACGAGATCGCACGCGTCGCCGAGGGCCCCGATGCCGAGGGTTGGTCGGCGTCCGACGCCGAGCTGTTGCGCGCGGCCGACGAGTTGCACACCGAGCAGACGCTGACGGACGCCACCTACGGCGCGATGGCGAGCGCGTTACGACACCCAGCAGTTGCTCGACCTCGTGTTCACGGTCGGTCAGTACCACCTGGTGTCGATGGCGTTGAACACGTTCCGCGCCGCGCGCGACGACAACGTCACGGGTGTTCCTATGCCAGCTCGCGAATGAGCGCGCCCGCGCCTTCCACGGTGGCACCGAGCTCGCGCACGCGTCGCGCCAGCTCGCGGTCCGACGTCACGACGGTGATCGCCGCCCGATCGTCGGCGCCCGAGACCTCCTCAACGATGCGGTCGTCGCCCGCGTCGCGGCCGGACCGGCGCGCGTAGGCGACGCGGATGCCGTCGTGGACGCGTTCCGGGAGATCGGCGACGGGCCGGCCGTCGAACACCACCGTGATGTCATCGCCGGTGCGCACGGCCAAGGCCCCGAGCGCGGCGACGAGCCGGCGGGTCGCGCCGGCGCGATCGCTCCACCATCCGTCCGGGCGGCTGCCGATCACGTTGTTCCCGTCGACGACCAGGCGCCGGCGTGCCGCGGGCGCGATGAGGTGATGCTCGCCGGCGCGAGCGCGTGTCGACGAGACGTGCGCCTGGTCGGGATCGATATCGAGCACCTCGGCGCCGACGATGTCGAAGCCGAACCGGGGCGCGACGAGGACGCGGGGGAGCGCGGCGAGCGCGGCATCTCGCGCGGAGGCGTCGCCTCCGTACCAGGCCGGGATCGCGTACCTGCGCCCACTTGTCGGCGCCCATCACCACGACGTCGTAGCCCGCGGCGATGTCGGCGATCAGTTGCGCGTCGGTGATCGTCACATCGAGCCACCGTCGCGACTGCGCGGCGCGCCGGATCGCGCCGCACGCGCCGGTCGATACTCGATTGCCGCGCGGTGGTCCTTGCCGAGCGGTTCGCTCGAGAGCGCGAGATCGATGCGGTCGAGGCCGGCCGCGTTCCACCGCCGCCTGCGCGATCGCGAGGTGCGCGACCGTCAGCGGATCGAACGAGCCCGGGTAGACGCCGGCGCGCACGCGCGCGTCACGGCCGCAGGATCGGCGGGTGCAGGCGCGTCGCGCGACCGCGCCGGTACAGCGCGGCCGGACGACCGACGGTCGGGGCGGTACCGCCGGTGGGCTCGACGAATCCGGGCGTCGACAGCACCTTGCGCCGGAAGTTTCCCTCGTGCAGCGCCTCGCCCCACACGGCCTCGTACACGCGGCGGAGCTCGCCGAGCGTGAACGGCTCGTCGAGGAACGCGGTGGCGAGCGTCGTGTACTCGAGCTTGGCGCGGGCGCGTTCGATGCCGTCGCTGATGATCTGCGCGTGGTCGAACGCGAGCGGCACGCCGTCGACGCTGCCGACACCCTCGATCGCGAGGTCGTCGATCGCCCAGAGCCGCACGTCGGCCGCGTCCGACCCCGCGACGGCGGGCTCGTTCTGGGTCGTGAAGCCCACATACGCCACCGACACGACCCGCATGCGCGGGTCGCGGCCGGGCGTGCCGTAAGAGCGGAGCTGTTCGATGTGGCCGAGCGCCACCGACTCTCCGAAGCCGGAGACGAGCACACCGGTCTCCTCCTCGAGCTCGCGCCGCGCCGCGCCGTCGAGGTCGTCGTCGGGCTCGACGAACCCGCCCGGGAGCGCCCACCGGCCCTGGAAGGGGTGGTTGCGGCGCTCGACCAGCAGCACCGACAGGCGCCCGGACCGGACTGTGAGCAGCACGACGTCGACGGTCACCGCGAGGGGTGGGTACCGGGCCGGGTCGTAGTGCGCGAGGAAGACCGCTTCCTCGGTGGTTCCCTCGGACACGGGTTCCTTCTACTCGCACTGAGCATAAGGAGCAACCAAACGAACGTTTGATAGATTTCTCGGCCGTGTCCGTTTCGCGTCCGGCGTTCGCCCGGCCCCCGTTCCGGCCCAGCGCGATCGCATCCTCGAGGCCACCCTCGCCCTCATGGCTCGCGGTGGCGGTCACGGCACGAGCATGCGGGCCGTCGCCGCGGCGTGCGGGCTGAACGTCGCGACGCTGTACCACTACTTCCCGTCGAAGCACGATCTCCTCCAGGCCGCGATCGCGCACCGGCGCGCCGCCGACCTGCCGCCGTCGCCGTTCCCCGAAGGCCTCGCGGGCCCGGTCGAGGAGCGGCTCGCGGCCCTGCTCGACCACGTCTTCGTGGGCATGACCACCGACGAGGATCTGTGGCGGTCGCTGATCGCCGAGGCGATCCACGGCGACGACGACGTCCTCGGGCCCCTGCTCGAAACGGCCGACGCGTTCGAGGACGCGCTCGCCGGCTGGTTGGTCGCCCTGTGTCCGGACGCGCCCGGACTGCACGACCCCGCCGTCGTTCGGGCCATCCGCAACGCCGTGATCGGGGTCTTGGTCGAGCACCTGCCGCAGTCGGAGGGCCGGCGAGCCGCGTTGGAGGCCGCGCCCGAGAGCTCGCGCACGTTTTCGCCCGAGTTTCTGCCGGTCAGGCCGCCGAGTCCGTTGCCGATAGCTACCTAGACAGCCCTACTTACCGATCCGACCGGTCCGTACCTACGGAGGAACCATGACCGCCCCGGCTGCGCCTTACGAACCGGACGCCCTCGACCCGACCTTGTACGTCCGCGGTGTCGCGCACGACGTGTTCCGGTGGATGCGCGAGAACGATCCGGTGCATCGGGACGAGACGAACGGCATCTGGGTCGTGTCGAAGTACGACGACATCTCCTACGTCGAGCGCCAGCCCGAGCTGTTCTGCAGCGCGCAGGGTGTGCGCCCGAAGGGCGGCGGCGCCGACGCGCTCTCGATCGTGTCGATGGACGACCCGGAGCACGCGCGCCAACGCCGTCTGATCAGTCGTGGCTTCACCGGCGCGCGGATCACGAAGTTGATGGACCACATCCGCGAGCTCGCGCACGGGCTCGTCGACAACGTGGCCAAGCGCGGCAGCTGCGACTTCGTCGACGACATCGCCAAGCCGCTGCCGTTGATCGTGATCGCCGAGATGCTCGGCCTCGCGGTCGAAGAGCGCGAGCGGCTCGCGCACTGGTCGGACACGATGATGGCGGGTGAAGGCGCCGACGCCGACGACCCGCGGCAAGCAGCTGCGGGCGAAGCGTGGGCGGAATACATCACCTATCTCGTCGGCCTGCTCGAGGAGCGGCGCGCGCACCCCCAGGACGACCTCATCTCCGTGCTGCTCTCCTCCGCCGACGCCGGTGAGATCTCGTTCGACGAGCAGGCCCTGATGGCCAAGGTGCAGGCGGGCGGGCTCGCCGACGCGCGGTCTCGGCCTCGGTGCCGACGACCTGCTCGCGTTCCTCGTGCTGCTGCTCGTCGCGGGCAACGAGACGACGCGCAACGCGCTTTCCGGCGGCATGCTCGCGCTGTCGAGCTTCCCCGGCGAGCGCGACAAGCTCGTCGCCGATCTCGGCCTGGTGAACAGCGCAACCGAAGAAATCCTGCGTTACGTCTCGCCCGTGATCAGCTTCTCGCGCACGGTCACGAGCGACACCGAGCTGCGCGGCCGTTCGCTGAAGGCCGGCGACGTGTTGCTCAACGTGTACCCGAGCGCGAACCGCGACGCGGAGGTGTTCGACGACCCCGACGCGTTCCACGTCGACCGCTCGCCCAACCTGCACCTGGCGTTCGGTACCGGTCCGCACTTCTGTCTCGGCGCGAACCTGGCCCGCACCGAGATCCGGGTGTTGCTGGAGGAGCTGTTCACGCGCCTGCCCGACATCCACGTACCCGAGGGTGTCGACGCCGAGCGGGGCGCCAACGCGCTCGTCACCACGATCCAGCACCTCCCGGTGGAGTTCACCCCCGCGTAGCGTGGCGATGCGCCGTCAGGCCGGCGGCGCGCACGGTGACGATCGCGACTGCCGTGGTGCGCTGCGCTCCGGCATCGATGACCTCGACCCGCAACACCGTGCCGTCGCTGCGGGCGCCGACGGCGCGCGCCGTCGCGCGTACGGGGCCGACGCGGTTCGGCGCGAGGAAGTGCAGGACGACGTCGGTGGTGTGACCGCCGCCGGTCGCGTACTCCGCGGCGAGGTCGACCAGCGTGGCGACGACGCCGCCGTGCAGGATCCCCCACGGATTGCGCAGCTCGTCGGTGAGGTCGATCTCGAGGGTGTCGGCGCCGACCGGTCGGATACCGAGCCACTCGGGGATCGCGGGCAGGTCCGCGGCCGCGCCGGCGCCGGTATCGAGCACGAGGGGCCGCGGCCACTGGGGTGGACCGTTCTCGGGAACGAGGATCGCGGAGGTGAGCACGCCGCTGGCGACGAGTGCGTCGGCGGCGCCCTCGTCGCGGATCTGCACTGTGGTCACGACGTTGTTGCGGCCGCGCCTCAGCACCGTGGAATCGATACGCAGCGGACCGGCGTGCGCGAGCGCCACGACGCGCGCCGCCAGGTTGGTCGAGACCACCCACGTCGGGGAGCGCGGCGAGGCCTCCGTTGAGGCCACCGACGTTGTCGAGCATCGTCGAGCAGCGCGCCGGTTCGGACCCCGCCGGCCGGATCGCAGAGATGGGGCGCGACCGGCGCGTGCCCGACGAGGTGCAGCTCGTCGGTCTCGCGCATCGTGACGCCCACGTAGCGGCCGACATCGCGCCCCGGACCCGACTCGGCGAAGTGGGTCACGTGAGGCCCCGCGTCGCGACCGCGTGCGCGACGGTCATCAGCCGGTCCTCGGCGCCGGAGTCGACGAGCTCGACGCGGGCCGAGCCGTGGCCGGTAGCCGTGCCCAGGATCTCGACGGCGGAGCGCACCGGCCCGATCTTGCCGAACCCGAGGTAGGTGACGTAGAGGTCGGTGACGACGACGGCTTCGCCCGTCGCGGCACGCAGCGCGTGCTCGGCCGCGACCTCGGCGACGGTCGCGACCACCCCGCCCTGCATCGCGCCCATCGAGTTGAGGGACCACTCGATGACCGGCACGTCGATCACGCCGTGGTGAGTGTCTTGCACCACGACACCCAGCTCGTCGAGCAGATGTTGGCGCAGGCGCGATTCCGTCGTGGCCATCGTCGAGGAGCTGTGGCGGATGCTCCCGATCTCGGGATTCGTCTCGCGGCGCGCGAGCACCGCGAAGCTCATCGTCGCGATCCCGATGTTCCGGTCGTGCTCGTCGACCAGCGCAACCTCGATGACGACGGTCGTTCGCCCCGCCCGCAGTACCTCGGCCCGCGCTTCCACGACCGAGCCGGGGCGCGCCGCGCCGACGAGGTGCAACGTGAGATCGGCCGTCGCGATCCAGCCCGGTTCGGCCGCGCTCGCCGCGAGCCCGCCGCCGAGCACGTCGACGAGGGTGGCCAGCGCGCCCGCGCGCGCCTGGCCGAGGTCGGTGCACAGCTCGGGGACGACCGGCATCCACGCCCGGCTGCGCGGCGGTCGGCGTCGTGCTCGAACGAGAAGCGCAGATCGCGCAGCAGGTGCTGTTCGGGCGGGTAGGTGGCGGCCATCAGGACCGGACGGTACCGAACCGGCACGCGATCGCGCCTTTCGAGCGGGGCGATCTGCGATTCCTCAGTCGGCCGGCTCGACGTCGACGATGTCGTCCGCCTCGACGACTGCGAGCGTCGCGACCGTGCCCTTCGGGTCGACGCGGCCGAACTCGTTGCGCTTGTACGCGTTGCCGTCGCCGTCGAACGCCCACGCGTGTCCGGGACAGACGAGCTCGTCGTCGACGACGTAACCCTCGGCGAGATCGTGATCGAGGTGCGGGCACCACCGCGGCGCGCTGCGGACCCGACCGTCGTGGCCGCGCCACAAGACGTACTCCTCACCGTCGACCTCGACCACGCGCACCGCGCCGGGCGCGAGCGCGGCTGCCGGCAGCCGCACTAGTTGACCGTCGCGTCTTCGGGATAGTTCGAGAAGAGCGCGAGGCGACCGCGCTGGCGGCGCAGCACGTCGCGCCACAGCGTTCCCGGTGCGTCGACGAACGGATCGTCGGGTTCGAGGTCGACGACGAACCACCCGCCCTGCTCGAGCTCGGCTTCGAGCTGTCCCGGCGCCCAGCCCGCGTAGCCCCCGAACACGCGGAGGGATTCGAGCGCGGCACCGATCCGAGCGGGTCGTCGGCAAGGTCGACGGTGCCGAGGTCGTCGAGGATCTGGACGAAGCTCTCCATCTCGGCGCGGGCGAAGTCGGCGTGGCGCCGGCGCGCGAGGGCGATGACCGCGTCGGTCGCGACCGGGCCGCCCGCGAACACCACCTCCGGGGGCGACGTGACGCCGCGCCACTCGGGGAAGACGTCGTCGATCGCGGTCTCGCTCGGCCGGTTCAAGACGATGCCGAGCGCGCCGTCGTCGCCGTGCTCGAGCACCAGCACGACGGTCCGGTCGAAGTTCGGGTCGACGAGGGGCGGCGCGGCCACGAGCAACCGCCCGCGGAGCGATTCGGGCTCGGGCACGACTCGAATATTGGCACGACGGATCGGGCCAACCGGAGCCGCGGGGCGCGCCGTAGCATCGCCGGTGATGAGCGTCTCGTCCGGTCTGCTCGCGGCCCTTCGCGACGCTGTCGGTGCCACGCACGTGCGCACCGATCCCGATCTGGTCGAGGCCAACGTCGTCGACTGGACGGGCCGGTTCCGCGGCGCGACCGCCGCGGTCGTGCGGCCCGGGAGCGTCGACGAGGTCGCGGCCGTGCTCGCGCTCTGCAACGCGGCGGGTACCGCGGTCGTCCCGCAGGGCGGGAACACCGGGCTCGTCGGCGGCTCGGTGCCGCTGCACGGGGAGATCGTCGTCGACCTCCGGCGCCTCGACGCGATCGGGCCGGTCGACGCGCGGACCGGGCAGGTCACGGCGCAGGCGGGGGTGACGCTGGCGCGGCTGCAACGGCAGCGCCCGCGCCGCGGGCTGGCAGTACGGCGTCGACCTCGGCGCGCGCGACGTGGCCACGGTCGGGGGCATGGTCGCGACGAATGCGGGCGGCGTGCACGTGTTGCGCTACGGGCCGACGCGCCGCCAACTCGTCGGCATCGAAGCGGTGTTGGCCGACGGCCGTGTCATCCGGCGCCTCGACGGGCTCGAGAAGGACAACTCCGGGTTACGACCTCGCCGAGTCTCGTGTGTGGCAGCGAAGGAACGCTCGCGGTCGTGACCGCGGCGCGTCTGCGCTTGCACGCGCCGACCCGGTACTCGGTCCTCGCGCTCTGCGCGTTCGACGATACGGACATCGCGCTCGACGCGGTGGGAACGCTGCGGCGCGAGCTCGACTGCGTGAACGCGATCGAGCTCTTCTTCGACGAACGGGCTCGACCTCGTCTGCGATCGCCTCGGCCTCGCGCGGCCGTTCGCGGCCGCGCACGAGGCCTACGTCCTCGTCGAGGCGGCGGCCAACACGGATCCGACCGATGCGCTCGGCCGCGCGGTGGAGGCGTGCGCGGGCGTGGCCGACGTCGCGGTCGCGACCGATGCCGCCGCCGCCCGTGCCCTGTGGCGCTACCGCGAAGGCCATCCGGAGGCCATCAACCTGCTCGGTACGCCGCTGAAGCTCGACGTGTCGCTGCCTGCGGGTGCGCTCGCAGCGTTCATCCACGACGTGCCCGCGCGCGTGGCCGTCGTTCGCGCCCGACGCGTCGGTGTGGATGTTCGGGCACGCCGGCGACGGCAACGTGCACGTGAACGTCACCGGCGCTCTCGCTCGACGCGGAGCGTGTCACCGCGGCCGTGTTCGAGCTGGTCGCGGCGCGCAACGGCTCCATCAGCGCCGAGCACGGCATCGGGGCGGCCAAGCGCGGCTATCTGCATCTAGTGCGCAGTGCGGTCGAGATCGCGACGTACCGCGCGATCAAGCGTGCGCTCGACCCGGTCGGCATCCTGAATCCGAACGTGCTGCTTCCGGATGCGGCGACCGACGCGTGACGCGCGCTTGACAACTCCGGGCGAACGGCAACACTGAAGACCTGAGTGTCGCATCGGTGCGCGGCGCCGCGTGCAGGTGTGGCCAGGCTCGGGTCGCCGTTCGTCGGACCGCCCGCCGCCTTCGGCGATCCGAGCCCCTTTCCGACCCGAGCCCCGCGCTAGGTGAGCGGCTCCGCGGCGCGAGCCGGATCGTTCGCCGGGAGTTGATCCTGCGCCCAGGTCATGCGTTTCCAGTCGGGGATCGGCGCCTCGACGTCGGGCTTCGGCACGAACTCCGACCGCTCGACCACCTGCAGCCGGTGGATGTAGCGCGAGCAGTTCGGGAAGACCTGCGTCGTCCGCACGCGCACGACCAGCGCGGCGCCGGCCATCTCCGCGCGCAGGGGATCGTCGAGGTCTACGGACGCGACTCCGTTGACGCGCACGCGGTTCGGGTGCTCGAAGTCGATGAAGAGCATCCCCACCTTGGCGTGCGAGCGAATGTTGCCGAGCGACAGGAACATCCCGTTCCCGTCGTAGACGGGGAACGCGATCGTGCGCTCGTCGAGCACGCGCACGAAGCCCGGGTCACCGCCCTTGTAGGAGCACTGCGGGTTGCCGCCGGCGTCGCACGTCGCCAGGAAGAACATGTCGCGCGACTCGATGAACGCCTTGGCGTGCTCGTCGACGCGCTCGCTCACCAGCAGCTCGTCGATCCGGTCCGCGACCCGGCGCGAGTCGAACTGATCCTGCCAGTAGCGATGGTCGTCGTTGAAGGTGCCCACGCGACCATCGTCGCACGGTTTCGGGTGTCAGCGAAGCTCGTACAGCGGGTTCACGATGGCGAGACGGCCGTGGTGGTCGATCGCCATGCCCTCGACCGTCACGGTGGCGCCGATGGTGATGCCCTCGATCCCGCGGCGGCCGAAGAACACGACCGACACCGCGCCGGTCTCGTCGGCGACCGTGCACTCGAGGCTCGGGGCGCCGCCGAGGGGCTCGACGCGGATCGCCTGGATGCGGCCGTGCACCTTCACGTTCTCGCGGCAGCGCACTTCGTCGATCGGGTTCGCGCCGGGGGGCCGCACGAGCGTCGCGGTGTCGACGTGAGCCTTGCCGTTGCCCTTGGCCTTCCCGTTCTTGACGCCGTTGCCGTCGCCCGAGCCCTTGCCGTTGGTCCTGGCGTTGCCGAACGGTGCCGGCGCCGCCTCGCCGGGAACGACGATCGTCTCGCGGTCGTCGAAGTGGAAGGGCACGATGGTGACGTTCGCGTGCGGCAGCCGGGAGATCTCCCGCGACAGCGACTCCGCGGTCTGGTCGTGCAGGATGCGGTGCCACGCGCCGTTGAACTTTCGTTCCGGCAACAGCACGCAGACCTCGGAGTCGCCGGAGCTCAACTCGTGCGCGACGGTCTCGACCGCGGACCGCGTGAGCCGCCGGTCGGGGCAGTCGATCAGCTCGAGGCCGAGGTTCGTCAAGCCGTGCTCGCGCCACTCCGCCGCGAGCGTGTCGGCGCCGTGCTCGTCGATGACGAAGTGCACCGCCCGCAGCTCGTCCGGTCGCAGCGCGCGTCCGAACTGCATGGCCCGGGCCACGGCGAGGTCGAGCCGGTCGACGAACACCATGACGACGAGTCGCTTGCGGACGGGCGCGGCGACCGCCTTGGGCACGTCGTGCGCCAGGGCTTCGTCCTCCGTCTTGTACTGCTTGGCCAGTCGCATGAGGAAGAAGACCATGATCGGCACGAACACGACGATGACCCAGGCGCCGTGCGTGAACTTGAAGATCGCGATCACGATGTCGACGACGAACGAGAGGAAGGCGCCGAACCCGTTGACGAACAGTCCGCATCGCCAGCCCTCCTCCTTCTCGCGGATGTGGTGCTTGGCCATGCCCGCCTGCGACAGCGTGAACGACGTGAACACGCCGATCGCGTAGAGCGGGATGAGCCGGTCGACCTTGGCGTCGGTGGCCAGAAGGAGCACGATCGCGGCGGCCGCGAGGAAGATGATCCCGTTCGAGAAGACGAGGCGGTGACCGCGCTTGGTGAGTTGACGGGGCATGAAGTTGTCGCCGGCGTGGAACGACGCGAGTCGGGGAAAGTCGGCGAAGCTCGTATTGGCGGCGAGCACGAGGATGAGCATCGTGCCGGCCTGCAGGCAGTAGTAGAGGATGTTGCCGACGGCCCCGCCGCCGTACGCGAGCTTGCCGATCTGCGAGATGACGGTCGGCGTGCCGTTCGAGAACGGCGCCACGTGCATCTTGGCGTCCATGATCGACAGTCCGAGGAACATCACACCGAGCAGCGAGCCCATGACGACGAGGGTCGAGCGCGCGTTCTTCCATTCCGGCTTCTTGAACGCCGGGACGCCGTTCGAGATGGCCTCGACGCCGGTGACCGCGGCGCCGCCCGACGCGAACGAGTGCAGCACGACGCGAGCGCTCGCGCCCATCAAGATGCCGCTGCCCTTGGTTCCCGAACGGCATGAGCACCGGAGGCGTGCTGGTAGTTCGCGCGACGCCAGGCTGCCGTTGAACGCCTTGACGACGCCGACGCCGATGAGGATTCCCATGTTGAGGATGAAGAAGTAGGTCGGGACTGCGAAGACCTTCCCGGATTCGCGCACGCCGCGCAGGTTGCCCCACGCGATGATCACGACGAACGCGATCGAGATCCACAGGATCCACGGGATCGAACACCGAGAAGGCCGAGGCGAGGGCGGCCGTACCGGCGGCGACCGACACCGAGACGGTCAACACGTAGTCGGTGAGCAGCGCGACGCCGGCGACCTGCGCGGGCAGCAGCCCGAAGTTGTCGCGCGTCACCATGTACGCGCCGCCGGCGGTGGGGTAGGCCTTGATCGTCTGGCGGTACGACAGGATCAAGAAGAACAAGACGACGAGGAGCGCGGTCGTGATCGGTACCACGAGCGCGAACGCACCCAGTCCGACCACGGGGATCAGGACGCGCAGCATCTCCTCGGTGGCGTAGGCCGACGACGACAGGTTGTCCGACGCGAAGACGGCGAGGGCGGTGGGCTTGCCCAGACGTTCGTGCTCGAGTTGCTCGGTGTGCAGCGGTGGCCCGAGCAGCTTGTTCTTCAGGCGGTAGCGCACGCTGTCGGGGGGCAGCTCGAGACCGGGAACGACGGGCACCGGCATCGGCAGCGAAGACGCCGTGTCCTTGGCGGCAGGAGCCGTGTCGGTCGTCGGAGTCGGCTCGGTGAGCAAGGGTCTCTCCTGCGATGCATCCAGGCGGCCGGCCGGCCGCCGTTCTCATCACACCAGGACACCCGTCAACGGGGTATCAGGAACGCATCGGGCTCCGTCAAGAAGATGTCAAAAGCCCCGGGCCGGGCGCTCACGGGGCGGTCACAGCGGGCGTGGTTCAATGCTTCTCTACGTCGAGAACGCGCAATGCCGCCGGGCGGTTCAGGGATGAGGATCGGGCGGCGCGTCGGAGTCGTGGCGCTCGTCGTCGCGGCCTCGACCGGCCTGCTCGCAACGACGCCGGTGCGGGTTCCGGCGCTCACCACCGCCCGGCCGTCCATCCCACTCTCCCCGCCGACGGGGATTACCGGGGCGCCGGGCACTCGCCGGGCGGCGCGGGCCATCCGGCACCAGGTTCCCGACATCGACCTCGACCACGTCGTGGTGCGATTCCGTTCTCGTCCGGCCGATCTCTCGGCCCGCCTCGCGCTCGACGGTGCGCGCATCAGCCGCGTCGATCTCGGGGACGAGCTGGACCGAGCTCGCCACGCCGAATCACACCGCACGCCGGGTGCGCGCCGCGTTGCTCGCGCGATCCCGCCGTCGCCCAGGTCGTGTTCTCGTACATCCGCCACGCGTCGACCCTGCCCAACGATCCGCAGTGGGCGGCGAAGCAGAGCAGCGTACCTCTCGCCGCTCCGGCTCGATCGGGCCTGGGACATCAGCCAGGGGAGCGGCGTGACCGTCGCGGTCGTCGACACCGGCACCGATCTCGACCATCCTGACCTCGCGGGCCAGCTCGTTGCGGGTCGCAACGTGCTGCACCCGGGCGCATCGCCGCAGGACGACAACGGGCACGGCACGCTGGTCAGCGGGCATCGTCGCCGCAAGGACGAACAACAATCGCGGCGGTCGTCGGCATCGCGCCGAGCGCGAAAGTCATGCCGGTGAAGGTGCTCGACTCCAGCGGGAGCGGGAGCGACGCCGACATCGCGCTCGGCATCGACTGGGCGCGCACTCACGGCGCCAAGGTGATCAACCTCTCGCTTGGGCGGGTCGTTCGACGATCCGATGCTCGCCGACGCCGTGCAGAACGCGATCGCCGCCGACATCGTCGTCGTGGCCGCCGCCGGGAACGACGTCGGCCGAGACGGTCGGGTTCCCGCCGCCGTACCCGGGTGTCATCGCGGTGAGCGCGACGACCGCCACTGGTGCACTCACGTCGTTCTCGAGCTACGGATGGCGGATCGACGTCGCCGCGCCCGGTCTCGACATCACCTCGACCGCGCTCGGTTCGGGCGACCAGTACGCGACCGAGTCGGGTACGTCGTTCTCGTCGCCGATCGTTGCCGGCGTCGCCGCGCTCGTTCGCTCGAGGCACCCGACGTGGACGCAGCAACAGGTCGGCGACCAGATCCGCAACACCGCGCGCGACGTCGGGCTCCCGGGAGTCGATCCCGCGTTCGGGCACGGCATCGTCGACCCGCTCGCCGCGCTCGGCGGGCCTCCGGCCGCGCCGCACCCGGCCGTGCGGGTCGGTGCCGACGAACCGAACGACACCGCGACCGATGCCACGCCCGCTGGCGATCGGTGCCGTCGCACAGCGCGCAGATCGCGCCCGAGACCGACGAGGACTGGTACCGCGTGAACTTCGTCGTCGGCGGGCTGGTACTCGATCCACGTGCCGACCGGTCCGGCCGCGCTCGACCACGAGATGGACCCGATCGTCGAGCTGTACCACCCCGACAATTCGTTCGCGGCATCGCAGGAGCTCGCGGGCGGCGACCTCCTCTTCGACGTCACGGTCACCGGCAACTACTTCGTGCGGGTGCGGAACGTGAACGGCAGTACGGCGCCGTACACGATCGTCGTGCAGGTCGACCTCGCACACCGGCGCGTTTCGCTGCCGTCGCTCGACGTCGACTTCGGCACGCCCGCGCAGTCGGTCGGGATCGCCGACGTCGACGGCGACGGGCGCAAGGACGCGCTCGTCGCGTTCGGTGACGCAACACGGCGTTTCCCGACACGCTCGCCGTGTTCGCCCAGACGCCGAACCGCTCCCTCTCGCTGCTCGCCGCGCTGCCGACCGATCGTGATGACGGGGGGCGGGATGGCGACCGGCGATCTCGACGGCGACGGCAGGCCGACGTGGCGATTCCCGTGAGCGGGGGCATCGACGTCTTCGCGAACACCTGAGCGCGAGCACGGTTCCCACCTTCATCGCCGCGCCGGGGACGACGAGCGGTCGCGATCGCCGACGTCGACGGCGACTCGCACAACGACATCGTCGCGGTGGGAACGTTCGGGCGTGAAGGTGTTCTGGGGGCCGTCGTTCACGGCGCCACCGACCTCGACGAGCGTGAGCGTCAGCGGCGGCGGGGTCGACCGTGGCGGTCGGCAACGTGACCGGCCACGGCGACAACCTCCTCGACGTCGTGACCTCGGGTGTCAACGTGTTCCGGCAGACGTCGGCGCGCTCGTTCGCGGCCGCGGTGCTGCACACCGTCACGAATGGTTCGGCAGTCGCCGTCGGCGACGTCAATGCCGATACCGCGCCCGACGTCGTGACGAGCGTCCACGCGAGTCCGGGGGCAGTGAGCCGGTTGGTGTCACGACGGCAGCGGCGGTCTCGTCGCGGCGGCGGCGTTGCCGACCGAGGCGAAGCCCGAGCCGATCGCGGTTTCCGACGTCGACGGCGACGGGCGCGACGACATCGTCGTCGTGCACGACTTCGTGTCGACGGGGTTCTTCTCGGCGCCCGCCGACGTCGGATTGGCTCCCCCAGACCGCGCCCGGCGTCTTCGGCGCGGAAGCAGACGTTCTCGATCGACGACTTCAACACCGACCTACGACTCGAAGGCCCTCGCGGTCGGCGACCTCGACGGCGACGGTCGCGACGACGTGCTGGTCGCCACGGGGTTCGGCATCGCGATCCTCGTGCAGAACTCGGGGCTGCTCCCTTCGCTCGGCGCAGCCTGGGTCGTCGACGCGCAGCCGCAGTCGCTCGCGACGAACGTGGCGGCCGGCGTCGAATCCGACCGTCACGCTCGGGCGCAACGTGACGAACGTCGACGGGACGACGGTGCAGCTCCGCGATGCCGTGGGGCACACCGTGGCGGCAACGGTTTCCTACAACGCGTGGCGCGCCGGATCACCGATCACGCCGACGGCGGCGTTGGCGAACGGTCGGTACTCGATCCATCTCGCCGGGCTGACCGACACCGGGGGCGAGACGCTCGCCGACGCGGGCACGACGTTCACCGTCGGCCCCGCGCCCGACGAGATCGCGCCGCAGACCACGCTGCACTCGCCGCCGTCGGGGTTCCGCACGAGCGCGACCGCCACGCTGTCGTTCAGCGCGAACGAGGCGCGGTTCGGCGTTCTGGTGCAGCGACAACAATCAGCCGTACCACGTGTGCACGTCACCGCAACAGCGTCACCGCGACCGCCGGGGACGCACTCGTTCCGGGTGTTCGCGCGCGACGTTGCCGGCAACGAGGATCCGACCCCGGCGCTGGCGACGTGGACGTACCGCCTCGCCGGTGCACGGCTACTGGATGCTCGGGGGTACGGGCACGATCTATCACTTCGGCAACGCCCCGGGCCTCGGGAACGCGTCGACCGCGTACGCGGCCGACGTCGACGTCTCCGTCTCGGGCTACGGCTACTGGATCGTCGACGCCGTCGGCCGGGTGTTCGCCTTCGGCGACGCCCGGTCGTACGGCAACGCGCCGGCGCTCGGCGCCGGCGATTCCGTGACGAGCATCAGCCGGACCGCTACCGGGAACGGCTACTGGCTGTTCACCCGGCGCGGGAGGGTGTACCCGTTCGGCGACGCGCACTTCTACGGCGACCTGCGCAGCGTCGCGCTCAACGGCGGCGTGGTCGATTCGGTCCGGACGCCGTCGGGCCACGGCTACTACATGGTCGCGTCGGACGGCGGAGTGTTCTCCTTCGGCGACGCGCGCTTCCACGGATCGACCGGGCGGCACGAAGCTCAACCAGCCCGTCGTGGGACTCGTCGCCGACTCCCGACGGCCGCGGCTACTGGCTCGTCGCGGCCGACGGCGGCGTGTTCGCGTTCTCGGCGCCGTTCCGCGGCTCGATGGGCGGCGTGCACCTCAACCGGCCGATCGTGGGCATGGTCGCGTTCGGGAACGGCTACCTGATGGTCGGCGCCGACGGCGGCATCTTCGACTTCTCGACCAAGCCGTTCCTCGGATCGCTCGGCGGCAACCCGCCCGCGGTGCCGATCGTCTCGGTCGCCGCAATCGGCTGACGTCCGCGACGCACCCGGTCGGCCGCGGTCGACGGTGTTCGTCAGCGAACGACGGCCGCGGTCTCGGCGCCCGTCTCGGTCTCGGACGCGTTCTCGGACGTCGCGGTCGTCGTCGCGCTCCGCCGCGGCGCAGCCCCGCTTCCGCCGGCGCGGAGTCGCGGATGGCGCCGCCCGGGGGATCCGCTCGCGGCTCGCGCGCCGGCGCCGAGCGGCGGGGCGCCAGGACCCGGAAGGTGACCAGCAAGAACACGAACAGGCCGCCGGTGAGCGCGACCCACTGGACCGCGAGATTCCGGTTGTCGGCGCCCGACGTGAATCCGTGCACGGTCGCGAGCACGAACATCGGGATGCTCGTGAGGTGCACGGCGTGCCAGAGCTTGCGCGGCAGCTTCTTCATCATCCACGACGTGAGCTGGATCGCGACGAGCAGGTACGTCGCGGCGATGCCCCACGCGACCGCGCCCGGGCGCCACGGCGGAGGCGAACGGTACGAACAGCTCGCGCGGGCCGAAGTAGACGAAGTTGTCGGCCCACAGCGCGACGATGTGCACGCCGACGAACACGATCGACAGCGTCCCGAGGAACTTGTGCAGATCGAGCAGCCACGCCGGCACGCCCTTGCGCCGGATGAGGCGGGTCGACAGCGCGAGTCCCCAGAGGATGCTGAGCGTCACGATCGACCCACGCGACCAATCCCGACGCGCGCGCCGCGTACCACGAGAGCTTCGGGTTCAACTCGCCGAGCAGCGACGAGCGTCACGTCGCCGGTCCCGATTCGACGCATCCCGCCGTCGTCGAGGAAGAGCCACGCCGACACCCGCGGCGTGCTCCGCGAGGCGCGTCCCGGCGTCGGCGCCGCCGATGACGATCGACTTCGCGATCCCCTCCGCCCACCACGCGTCGCGGGCGGCCACGACGACGGCCGCGACCCCGGACGCGGGCCGAGTCGCCCGTCGCGGGGTCGATGAGGTGGTGGTACCGGCGACCGCCCCGCGTCCAGCCGCGGATGCGGGTCGGTGCTGGTGACGATCGCGCCGTCGCGAGCGGGAACCGGAACGCGACGCGCGCCTCGTCGAGCGGATCGAGCACCGGGAACGTCCCACCAGCCGGCGCGGCGGCGGTTCGCCGCGGGCGCGGAGGTCGCCGCCCATGCCGACGAGCGCGGTGCGGGCGCCGCGGTCGACGAGGCCGCGCGCGACGAGATCGGCCGCGAGGCCCTTGCCGACACCGCCGAGATCGAGGCGGACGCCGCGGCGGGAGCCGGACGCGCGAGCGTTCCTCGTCGATCTCGACCGCGCCGAAACCGGGCGCGGGGATGCGTGCGGCCTCGTCATCGGCCGATGCCGCGACATGCTCGAACGTCCGGTCGTAGCCGACCGCTTCGAGCGCGTCGAGGATCGTCGGGATCGAACGTCCGTCGGTCGCGCGGTGCAGATCGGCCGCGCACGTGAGTGCGAGCAGCATCGACCCGCTCACGTCGGTCCACTCGCCCGCGCCGGCGTTGAGCGCGGCGAGCTCGCTGTCGCGGCGGAACCGGCTCCAACACTGTTCGAGCCGTTCGAGCTCGGCGAACGCCCAGTCGACGACGCCGTCGGGCGCGTCGCCGACGACGACGTGCGCGTCGCTTCCCATCGCGCGGGCGTGGCGCTCGACCAGTACGCGTTCGCCGGCGCGTCGCGGACGGATCGACTGTCGGTGTGCCGGTCACGGGCACTTGGATCCGGTGCACGGCGGCGGCGGGGGCGGCGGAGGTGTGGTGACGACCGGCGTCGGCGCGTTGGTGGCCGGGGGCGTGGTCGGCCGGGGCTGACGTGCGGCGTGGTCGGCGCCGGCCCCGGGTCGGCTGCGACGGCGCGGCGCGGGCGACGGGCGCGGGCGCGCCGGGAGTGCTCGGGCTCGCGAAGCCTCCGCCGCCCGACCGACGGCGCGGGCGTGCCGGACCCCGGGTTGGGTGACGACGGCGCCGGCCACCCCGAAGTACCCGCACCGCTCGGGTTCTTCGGTCCCGTGCCGGCCGCGGGTTGGGTCGCGGCCGGCACGGTCGTGAGGCCCTTCGGCAACGACGGGGCCGCGACCGGGCGACCCCACTGATCGACGTAGACCACGTGATGCACGTCTTTGACGACGACCTTCGGCGGCGGTGCGGGTCGCGTGGTCGGTGGACCCGCGGCGACGGCGCGCGCTCGACGACGCGGCCGATGCCGGCGCCTGCGCTCCGAACGCCGCGACCATCGAGAGGAACGCCGACGACGACAGCCCGACGCTGAGGATCCGGCCCGCGGCCGCCGGATGGCGGCGCCGGGCGCGCTGCGCGGATGGGGACGAAGTCGCAGCCGAGGGGTGGTCTCACTCGCTGGTGTGGGCGTCGGCACGAGGGTCGGTGCGAAGCCGCCGCCGCGGTGCGCGGCGTTGGCGCGGCTCCGGCGGCCTTGCGGGCGGCGAGCCGCGCGAGGCGCTCGTCGAATCGGGGTTCGCTCGGTCATGCCCGCCGCCTCAGTGGTCGCAGTTCCACACGCCGTTGTCCTCGAGCTGCGGCTGACGCAGTTCGGCGGCATCGGCGGGATCGGCTTGTTCTTCGGCCAGTCCTTCGGCACCCCGACCGGCCAGGTCGTGGTCGTCGTGGCGGGATGGTCGTCGCCGGCGACGGCGGGGTCGTTTGCGTGGTCGGGGCGGCCGGTCGAGTCGTCGGCGTGGTCCGGGCCGGCGCCGGTGGTTGGCGGTCGTCCCGGGGTCGCGAGGATGCGGGCTGCGAGGTCGGCGTCGTCGTATCGCTCGCGGTCCCGCCGCCGGGAGTCGTCAGGCTCGCGCCGGTGGGGCCCGCGACGCCGCCGCTGACCCGTGACGGCGCAGATCCACTACCCGCCGCCGCGCTCCCGCTCTCGCCGTTGGCCGTCTCGACGACGTAGCGGTCGTAGATGTCCCGGCGTTCGACGACGACGCCCGGTTTCGCGGCCGCCGCGACGGCCGCGCTCGCATGGTGGCGGGCGCCGCCGCCGAAGCCGAGGAACGAGGCGCCGGTGACCGATGCGCCGGCGACGATGCTGCTTCCGAGCACGAGCGTTGCCGCGCTGGCCGCGGCGAGTGCCGTTCTTCTTTCC
The DNA here is from genome assembly GCA_963839575.1 of uncultured Actinomycetes bacterium. Lineage (GTDB taxonomy): Bacteria > Actinomycetota > Acidimicrobiia > IMCC26256 > PALSA-610 > PALSA-610. Next base: position 2,284,914 of record CAWIVQ010000003.1, read on the forward strand.
ATCGGGTTCCCCCCTCGACGTGACTCCAGGGTGTTTCGGCGGTTTTGGCCTCGGGACTCAAGTACTTCGACCGAGGTTTTCGCCGGCCTTATACCGGACTTGTGGTCGAGAAGGTGCCGATCCGGTGGCTAGTGCTGGGGGCGGACGACGATGATCGGGGTCAGCTCGTCGTTCTGGCCGAGCGGATTGTCGAGCAGCACCTCGCGCACGGCTGGCGCGCGACCGGGAACCCGCTGCTCGTGCCGAGCACCTCGACGTTGATGTTGTTGGCATCGACGATCGCGACGGGCGTCCCCACGTGTGGCGCGATCTCTTCCGCGGCGGCGTCGGGATCGGCCGGGCCGAGCATCGCGAACTCGTCGAACGGCTTCACGGTCGCGGGGCTGAAGCCGTCGATCTCGGAGATGCGATGGCCGGCGACCCGGTAGAAGTCGCCCCGGCGCCGGAGGACGAATCGGGTGAACGAGCCGATGATCATCGCGAACAACATGCGCCACCAGCCCGCCTGCATGATCGCGACCTGCATCTTGCGCGGATCCGAGTAGCCGACGTCGTCGGGGTGTTTGGTGACGCCTTTGACGAGGAGCTTGGCGAGCACGCCGGGGCGGACGACGGAGTGATGGATCACGCGGCCCTGCGAGATCGTGACGAACTTCTCCGAGACCGCGAGCCAGTCGCCCGGTTGCAGCACCGGCTTCACGTACTCGTCGAAGACGGGCTCGAGTGGTTCTTTGATGTGGATCAGATGCGTTTGCACCGGGATCCGCTCGTAGTCGACGCCCTCGGCGTCGGCGCGTCGTCATACCGCGACCGCCTGATCCATGTAGCGGCGCATCCAGAGCTCGGTCACGAGCACGCGCCAGAAGATGAGGCCGTCGCCGGGTCGACCGGCGAGGTACTCGTCCCAGGAGGTGACGAGCTGCGCCGGGTTGTAGAGATCGCGCGCTGCCAGCTCGGGCGACGAGAAGACGGCGCGGATCTCGCGCGCCTTGGCCTTCATCCACGTGATGTCGGGGTTCGTGAACCCGACCTTCGAGCGGCGGAGCCGATTCTTGTCCGGCATGCGGCCCTTCATCGCGTTGCGGTACACCGCGCGGTTCCAACCGCCCTTGATCTTCTGGTCGATCGGCAGCGAGAAGATGAACTCGACCAGCTCGTGGTCGAGGAACGGGACGCGGGCCTCGATCGAGAACGCCATCGAGTTCTTGTCCTCGTAGCGGAGGAGGTCGGGCGTCGAGTACTGGAGCACGTCGCTCGCGAGGCGCTCGTTGAGGTTCTTGTGCGAGTGGAACTGCACGCCGGCCGCCGAGCCGGGCTGGAGCAGCTCGCGCGCGTTCACCGGGTTGGCGCCGCGCTGCGGCAGCTTGGAGCGGATGAGCTCACCGGCGTACTTCTTGTAGAGGTCGCGACCCTTGACGATCTCGCGCCCGGCCGCGAGGTAGTGGCGCTGCGCGATCGCGGAGCTGAGGTACGCGCGGAAGTAGGGGATGTAACCGGCGAGCAACTCGTCGCCGCCGTTGCCGCTCACCATGACCTTCACGTACTGGCTCGCGAGCCGGTACACGGAGTAGTAGGCGTAGGGCGCGGAGGCGATCGTCGGCTCCTCCTGGTACCAGATCCACTCGTCGATCTCGTTCCAGAAGTCGTCGAGCTTGGGGTACGCGTAGTGCGGGATGCTGCCGACCGCACGCTCGACCTCGTGGATGTATTCGCTCTCGTCGATCGTCTCGCCCGGGAACAGGGCGGAGAAGGTGAAGAGGCCGGACGTGTGCAGGTCGGTGCCGCTCGACATGAGGCGCGCCATGGTGGTCGCGACGCCGCTCGAGTCGAGCCCGCCCGACAGCGGCACGCCGACCGGCACGTCGGAGATGAGATGGCGCTTCACCACGCCGTCCCACCGGCTCGCGAACTCCTGCGCGTAGTCGTCGTCGGAGCGGCTCGACGCGAACTCCGGATTGACCGGTGGGTTCCAGTAGCGCTCGATCTTCACGATGCCGTCGGGTCGGACCAGCATCGTGTGGGCCGGGAGCAGCCGCTTCACGCCGTCGAAGAAGGTGTCTTCACCCTCGTCGTGCAGGCGGAACAGGAGGAAGCGCCTCACCGCGTCGGCGTCGGGCCGGCGCGGTACCCGGGCGTCTTGGAAGAGCGCTTTCAGCTCGGATCCGAACGCGAAGCCGTTCGGGCCGTCGACGTAGTAGAGGGGCTTGATGCCGAGGCGGTCGCGCGCGAGGAACAGCTCACCGCGTTCGTGATCGGAGATCGCGAACGCGAACATGCCCGTCAGGCGGTCGACCACACTGCGGCCCCACTCCTCGAAGCCCCGCAGGATGACCTCGGTGTCGGAGTGGTCGGTGACGAAACGCCGGCCCCGCTGCTCCAGCTCCCGGCGGAGCTCGGCGTGGTTGTAGATCTCGCCGTTGAAGACGAGCGCGAGGTTGCCGTCGTCGCTGTAGAGCGGCTGATCGCCGGTGGCGACGTCGATGATCGCGAGCCGCCGCATCCCGATCGAGAAGTGGCGGCCGATGTCGGTGCCCTGACCATCGGGGCCGCGGTGCACGATCGAACGCAACATGCGTTCCAAGAGCTCGGGATCGGAGCCGGCGAAGCCGACGATGCCACACATCGCGGTCAGCCTACGGGTGGCGCGCGGCCGCCGGGGGCCTGGCCGCTTCCGATCAGTCGGGTTCGGGTGGGGCCAACGTGGTCGGTCCCACGTGGCGGTCGAGCCACCGGTTCACGGGTGCGGCGTCACGCCAGGCCCCGACGATGCGGTCGGCCGCGCCCGCCGTGTGCAGCCAGCGCGGCGCGCCGAAGCCGCGGCCGACGTGCAGGCCCTTCATACGCAGCAATTCCGCGCGCGGATGATCGGGGTCGAATCCGCGTGGTGCGCGCTTCAGCGACTCGCGCGTTCCGACCTCGTACTTCTCGGCGCGCGACGGCCGCGACGGCGGCCGCGAGCTTCGGGCCGGTCCGGTGGTCGGCCACCGCGTCACGAAAGCGCGCCAGCTGATCGCTCTGCAGGTGGTAGTACCCGCTGGCGGTCCACAACCCCTCCCCGGAGATCTGTACGTAGTACGACGCGCCGCCCTCACTCTCGGTTACCGCCGCCGCGGCCGTCTTGTACGGCGTCTTGTCCTTGGAGAAGCGTGTATCGCGGTTGGGCCGGAACATCCGCAGCGGACCGAACTCCCGCTCGATCAGGGTCGACAACTCGAGGAACGGCGCCTTGACGCATTCGTCGTAGACGGCTCGGTTCGCCTGCCAGAACGCCTTCGAATTGTCGGCCTCGAGCCCGACGTAGAGCTCCAGGGCCGCGTCGGGCCAACCCCTGAACGTCACTCGGCACTCTTTTGCTTGCGCGCACGGCTCGGCGCCACGCGTGGCGGCTCGCCCGGCATCTTCGGGTACACCGGTGGCCACGGTGCATCCGGCATCCCGTTGGCGAGGTCGCGTTCGTACATGGCCAACAGCGGGGCAATCGATTGTGGCTCGGCCGGCATGTCGGCCCACGGATCGCCGAGCCGTTCGACGCGCTCGGGCACCGTCGCGATCGTGAGCGCGTCGGGCACGATGGTCTCGAGCTCGCTCCACGCGAAGGGTGTCGAAACCTGCACGCCTTCGCGCGCGCGTGCGCACCATGCACCGAAGATCGTCTTGTGAGGCGCGTTCTGGTTGAAATCGATGAAGATGCGCTCGCCGCGCTCTTCCTTCCACCACGCGTCGGTGATGCGCTCCGGGTTCCGGCGGGCGAGCTCGCGCGCGGCCGCCACGGCCGCGGCCCGCACCTGGATCGAGTCCCATTGCGGAAGGAGACGCACGTATATGTGGATACCGCGGCTCCCCGTGGTCTTCGGGTGCGCGTCGATCCCCAGCTCGTCGAAGAACGCGTGCACGTCGCTGGCGACGGCGCGGGCGTCGTCGAAGGTCGTGCCCGGTTGCGGATCGAGGTCGATGCGCAACTCGTCGGCGTGCTCGGGGTCGCCCGCGTGGCTCGGCCACACGTGAAAGCCCAGGCATCCCAAGTTCACGGCCCACGCGATATGCGCGAGGTCCGCCGCCACCAGTGCCCGCGACGTCGTGCCGTTCGGCGTGCTCACGATCGTGGTTTCGAGCCATTCGGGCGCGTTCTCGGGTACTCGCTTTTGGAAGAACGACGACCCGGTCGCGCCGTGCGGGAACCGCTGCATCAGCACCGGCCGACCGCCGATGGTGCGCATGATCGGCGCGGCTACGGCGAGGTAGTAGTTCACGAGGTCGAGCTTCGTCTCGCCCCGTTCGGGGAACAGGATCTTCCCCGGGCTCGAGATGCGCACCGCGCGCCCGTCGATCTCGAGCCCGATCGCGTCATCGCCGCGCGCCACGACCGAACGCTATCGCCGCTCCGGTTCTTCTGCGTCGAGTCTCCGACCCGTCGCGCTTCAGCCAACGCTTTTCCGGTCTCGACACCGCGGGCGGTGGGCGCGCACCTCGCAACTCACGGTTTCGAGGCGCCGCCGCCGCTGCCGTTGACGAAGACGAATTGCGGCAGCGCATTGTTGGTCTTGAGCCGGACGCTCGCATGGACGGCGTTCGGGTTCTCGCATTCACCCCAGAGCCCGCCGATGTTGGGCACTGAACCGAGAAGCACCACCTCGCCCCGGTTGATCAAGACGAGACCCGATTGCGACACGGCCCCGCTGCCGTGCACGAAATTGCTTTGTGAGACCCCGCCACCCCGCTGCCCGCGAACGCCGCAGTCGCCGTGAGCACCACCAGGCTGACGACGCTCCCGAGCACGACACCTTTCGAGAACGTTGCCTTCACGAGCGCGCCTCTTCCTGCTTCACCCATCGGAACGAAAAGAGACCCGGCGTGCACCGCGGCGGCTCTGCTGTCCAAACCGCGCTGACGATGGTGATCGCGACGTTCGCAACCGCGCTCGGCATCACGTTCGCCGCGCCGGGCGCCGAGACCTTCCTCCGGGCCGGTGCTGCGACGCGGCGGCGCTCCTCGCGCGCGTAGAAGATCCCGCCGTAGCACGTGGAAACTACTGTCGGGTAAGGCCTTTGGCCCCTTTTTTCGGACCGGGTCGCACCGGTACGCTGGCGCCAAGTTGGCGGCGGGTAAAGGGGCCCCGAATGGCTTTGCAGACCGACGTTCCAGTGCTCGTTCCAGTGCTTCGACCTCTCGCAGAATCCCCGGTCGAGGCTCCACTCCCGGCGCATGTGCGCTGTCTGTGTCGGTTCGAGAACGGCACTGTCTTCGCGTACGCGGAACGCGGGCACGAGTTCATACGCGCGAGCGACCGGGAGTTGTGGGCCGTGGAGCGCGACGGCACGCTCGTGTCGGCACGATCGGGCAGTGTGCTGGCGCAGCGTCGCGGTCGCGTCTACTTCGCCTCCGACACCGAGACGCCGTTGTACTACGAGCGCGCGGTCTAGGAAATCCGCGCTCTCGGGAACGCGCGGTTCAGGGGCGGGCCGGTTCGAGCAACAGCGTGATCGCGTCGGCGAGGTCGTCGGTGACGGTCGCGATCGAGATCCGGCCCGCTACCCAGGACCGCAGCCGCGCGGCCAGCACCGCGTCGACAACCGTCACGATGCGCTGCGCCGTATCGCGGTCGACGGATTGGATCGCCTCGACGTAGATGTCGTTCGTCGTTTGCGCGAGCCGGGCGAGGATCTCGGCGGCGAACGGGTCCGACGACGTCTCCAAGGTGGCGACGAGTCGCGCCAGCGACGGCTGGCGTTGAAACGCCCGCACCGATCGGTTGATCACCTGCGTGAGGCGTTGCGCGTCGGTGGTGCCGCGCAGGGGGTTGCGTGAGATGTTCGTGCGCAACGTCGCGGCCCAGGACACGAGTACCTCGGCGAAGAGGTGCTCCTTGGACGCGAAGTAGTGGTACAGGGTGCCCAGGGCGACGTTGGCTTCCTCGGCGACGTCTTTGACCTGGATCTTGTCGAAGTCGCGTTCGCCGAGGAGCGCGAGACCGGCGGCGACGATCCGGTTACGCCGCGCCTGTTGCGCGTGCGTGAGCTTGGCCGGCAGGAGGTTCGACGGTCTGAGCGTCGGTGTGGCGTCGGGCATTCCCAGCCCAGTATACTAGAACGCGATTCTAGTTTCGGAACTCTTCAGGAGGACTCGTGTCGTCAGCGACCGATCAGCGGTACACGATCATCTCTTCCGACACCCACGCCGGTGGAAGTCACGCGCAGTACCGGGAGTTCCTGGAAAAGAAGTACGTCGACGATTTCGACGCATGGCGCGCGAAGTACAAGAACCCCTTCAAGGACCTGGGTGACCAACGGCGTTGGCGCAACTGGGACAACGACATGCGCAACGGTCAACAAGACGCCGACGGTGTGGTCGGTGAGGTCATCTTCCCGAACACCGTGCCGCCGTTCTTCCCGAGCTTCGTCCTGTTCGCGGCGCCGCCGAAGCCCGACGAGTACGAGCACCGGCTCGCCGGTGTGCGCGCCCACAACCGTTGGCTCGAGGACTTCTGCGGGCAGTTCCCGGAGCGGCGCGCCGGCATCGGTCAGTTCTTCGTGAACGACATCGACGACGCGATCGAAGACATCAAGTGGATCAAGGAGCACGGCCTGCGCGGCGGCGCGCTGCTGCCGTCGGTGCCGCCGGACGCCACCTGGCTCAAGCCGCTCAACCACCCCGACTACGACCGCTTGTGGGCGGTGGCCGAGGACCTCGACGTGCCGCTCAACTGCCACGGTGGAGTCGGCGGCCCGTCGTATCTCCCGCACCCGTCGTCGGCATTGATCCAGATCACCGAGCTCGGCAACTACTCCCGTCGACCGCTGATCTTCATGCTGTTGTCGGGCGTGTTCGAGCGTTTCCCCAAGCTCAAGTTCGTGATGACCGAGCAGGGCTGTGCGTGGATCCCGTCGTTCCTCGCGCAGATGGACGACGTGTTGAAGCGCGTGAAGAAGGCCGGCGCGATCGGCGAGCTGCGGTTCAAGCCCGAGCACATCCTCCCGAAGTCGGCAACCGAGTACTTCCAACAGAACGTGTGGCTCGGCGTCAGCTTCCCCGGTCCGGCCGACGCTCGTGCCGCGAGGGAGACGGTGGGCGTCGACAAGTTCATGTGGGGTTCCGACTACCCGCACGACGAGGGCACCTACCCGTTCTCGCGTGAGGCGTTGCGCCAGGTGTTCTCCGACTGGAGCCCCGCCGACATGCAAAAGATCCTCACCGACAACGTGGCCAAGCTTTATGACTTCGACGTCGCCGCGCTCGAAGCCTCTCGCGGATCAGTTCGGTCCGACGCAGGCCGAGCTGGCGCAGCCGTTGCTCGAGCTGCCGGAGAACCCGAACGAGGCGTTGCTCCGCGTGAAGGTGCCCGCCGCGTAGGCGCGCACCCCGCGCCGTCCGGGCGCCGTCGCGCTACGAATCGGATTCGCGTTCGCGCTTTTCGATCTCTCGTTCGCGCAACGTCAGCTCGCGCTCGCGAAGCTCCGCCTCGCGTCGGTCGAGGTCGGCGTTCTTGGCGCGCTGCTCGGCTTCCCAGACGTCGAGCCGCCGATCGAGCTCTTCTGAGCGCCGGTCGGTGATGACTTCGGGCGTCGCGTTGAAGCGCGGTTGATCCTCGTAACCGACCGGGCGGCGGGACGAGAAGTCGGTCGACACCGGCCGCCAACTTCCCTTCGCGGGCCGCCCGAGCAGGAGCCAGGCGAGCGCGCCGATGTCGGCGAGGATCACGACGACGATCAGCCAGATGCCCTTGGGCAGGTTCCGGCAGAGCGTCGGCGTCGGTCGCGATGACGTCGAGGACCGCCCAGACCCAGAAGGCGAACACGAGGATGAAGACGAGTCCCGAGGCTTCGAACAGCACGGTCGCACCCCCTCGTCGGCCTCGCGTACCGGAATTCCGGGCCAGGGTAGCGGTGGCGCCGCGGTCCAATACACTGGTCGGCAGCGAGCCGGTCGAATTGGTCGGTCGGTCGTGTATCAGAAACGAGTATTTCGTGGCACAAGGCACGGTCAAGTTCTTCAATGCCGAAAAGGGTTACGGCTTCATCTCCCGCGAGCAAGGTGACGACGTGTTCGTTCACTTCTCCGCAATTCAGGGTGACGGATACAAGACCCTCGACGAGGGCCAGCGCGTCGAGTTCGACGTGGCGCAGGGCCGCAAGGGCCAAGAGGCGCAGAACGTCCGCGTCATCTGACGCTTCAGTCACCTCGCGGGAGCCGTCGGCACACCATGCCGGCGGCTCTTTCGCGTCAGCAGTGCTGGTACGCGGCGGTGCCGAGGAGCTGATCGAGCCGCACGGGCTTCAGGCCCTTCGCGCGGAGGCCGTCGATGATGAGCGGCAACGCCTGCACGATCACGTGGCGGTTCGCGGCCGGGTTACCGTCGAGGCCGTCGTGCAGGAGCAGGATCGCGCCGGGCCGCGCGCCTGCGAGGATGCGCCGCGCGACGAGTTGGGCATCGTTCGTCGCCCAGTCGCCGGCGGAGGCGCTCCACAACACCATGTGCATGTGATGGTCGCGCACGACCTGCGCGAGGAACGGGGTGCGATCGCCGTGCGGCGGGCGATAGAGCACGGGACAGGTCCCGATCGCCCGCTGGAAGGCATCCTGCGTGCGCTGCAACTCGGGATAGCGCGGGTCGAGCCAGCGCCACTGGTCGTGTTCGTACGAGTGATTGCCGAGGAGCTGGCCGTCGTCGTAGAGCGCTCGCGTGATCTGCGGGTCCGCGTCGATGGCTTTGCCGACCTCGAAGAACGTTCCCTTGATGCCGTGCGCGTCGAGGATGGCCATGACCTTCTCGCTCGCGCCGATGTTCGGCCCGTCGTCGAACGTGAGCGCGACCTCGCCGCTGTTGGTCGGTCCGTGCACGACGCCGCCCCCGAACCAGTTCGCGTCCGGCGTCTCCGCGCCGAGGTAGCCGGTGAACACGAGGGTGGTCGCGACGAAGACCGTCCCGAACGCGAGAGCCCGGCCGCGACGCGAGGCGCGCGTCGGGAAGTGACCGAGCGCCGTGAGCGCGGTCGCGGCGCCAACCACGGCCACGGCGACGGCGACGAGCGCGACCTCCGTCCCGACGAGCCGCACGACCGCGAGTGCGACGAGCGCGAGGAGTCCGCCGGCTGCGGTCCGGGCCGGTCCAACGGGTCGAGGTGAGGCGACGCGGCCGCCGAGCGCGAGGCCGATCCCGATCGCGAACAGCACCGCGATGATCACCACGGTGCCGATGTCGTCGCGTTGACCGAGCAGCCAGACCGAGGTGCACGCGACGACGCCGCCCGCGACGGCGAGGGAGCGGTTCGCGGGGAGGAAACGGGTGCGCCACCCATCCGGCCGCCAATGCGACCACGATGATCGCGAGGTCGACGGCGTGGTTCAGGTGCGGATCGGCCGACGCCGCCAAGAAGAAGGCCACCGGGGCGGCGACGGCGAGCACCGCCCGGACGGCGACCCGGAGCCGGTCGGCGTCGGGGCGCTCGGGCTGGTCCATCGGCCCCATCTTGGCTCGTACGGTGCAAATTTTCGGATCGGCTTGACTTCGAGAACGAGAACCGTTCTCATTATGGGGTGTGGTTCCCCCGGAGGTCGCCCGTCCCGCGCCTCGTCGCGCTCACGCTCGCGGGTGTGCTCGCGGGTGGGGTCGTGGGCGGCTGCAGCGGATCGTCGGCTGGTCCGGGTGTGGCGAACGGGGTCGTGAAGGTCGTTGCCGCCGAGAACTTCTGGGGCGACATCGCGACCCGGATCGGTGGGCCACACGTCGCGGTGAGGTCGATCATCACCGACCCGTCCGCCGACCCGCATCAGTACGAGTCGGACGCGCGTGACGCGGCCGCCATGGCCGACGCGCGGGTCGTCGTCGTCAACGGCCTCGGCTACGACGACTTCGTCGCCAAGTTGTTGTCGATCACCTCGAACCGCGCCCGGGTGGTGATCACCGTGAGCGATGTGCTGCACGTGACCGGCCGCGACGCGAACCCGCACCTCTGGTACGACATCCCCCGCGTTCCCGCCGTGGCCCGCGCGATCGAGGCCGCGCTCGTCGCGGCCGATCCGGGTGATGGGGCCGTCTTCGCCGCGAACCTGAAGACGTTCGTCGCCTCGCTCGCGCCGCTCGACCGGCTGCTCGCGCGGATCACGCGCCAAGTACCGGCACGCGCCGGTTGCCTACACCGAGCGCGTTCCCGGGTACCTCCTCGATGCCGCCGGCTTGGACGTCGTGACTCCGCCCGGGTTCGCGCGGGCGATCGAGGACGGCAACGAACCGAGCGCCGGAGATGCGCAGGCGATGGACGACCTCATCCGCAGGCACCGGATCCGTGTGTTGGTCTACAACTCGCAGGCGACCAGTCCGGTGACGCAGCACGTGCGGGATCTCGCCCTCGGCGCGGGGATCCCCGTCGTTGCCGTCACCGAGACGGTGCCGGAGGCCGAGGCGGGTTACCAGGCCTGGCAACAGCACCAACTCGAGGCGCTCCTCGCGCGCGCTGGGCGGCTGACGGTGGCCGTCGTGCGGTTGCAGCGATGCGGCGATGCGCTTCGGCGAGCGCACGTTGTTCGAGCATCTCGACCTCGACCTCGAGCCGGGCGAGTTCCTCGCGGTGCTCGGTCCGAACGGGTCCGGCAAGACCACATTGCTGCGGATCCTGCTCGGGCTCGACGCGGTTGTCGAGCGGCGCGGTCGAGATCGCCGGGCGGATTCCACGGCGCGGGAGTCACGACGTCGGCTACGTGCCGCAGCAGCGCGCCTTCGACCGCGGACCTGCCGATCCGCGGCCGCGATCTCGTGCGGTTCGGGCTCGACGGCCACCGGCGCGGCCTCCCGTTCGCCACCCCCGCGACCCGTGCGCGCGTCGACGCCGCGATCCGGTCGGTCGGCGCGCAGGGTTACGCATCGGCGCCCCTCGGGCTGCTGTCGGGAGGCGAGCAGCAACGGCTGCGGATCGCGCAGGCGCTGATCGGCGATCCGCGGGTGCTGTTGTGCGACGAGCCGCTGCTCTCGCTCGACCTCTCGCACCAGCAGGCGGTCAGCGAGCTGATCGACGCGCGCCGGCGCGACGCCGGGACCGCGGTCGTGTTCGTGACACACGAGATCAACCCGATCCTGGCGTACGTCGATCGGGTGCTGTATCTCGTCGGTGGGCGCTGGGCGATCGGCACGCCCCAAGAGGTGCTCACGAGCGCAGGTCTGAGCGACCTGTACGGCACCGAAGTGGACGTGTTGAACGTGCGAGGCCGGATCATCGTCGTCGGTTCGGACGACCGCGCTCCGACCGAGCCCGGCGGTCATCCGCATCATCACCACGATCCGTCACGGGGCGGGATCGCATTGATCGGCGACCTGGCTCTACCTCTCGCAGCCGTTCGCGCAACACGCGCTGATCGCGGGCGCGCTGGTCGCCGTCACGTGCGGCCTGATCGGACCGTTCGTCGTGACGCGCGGCATGGCGTTCGCGGTGCACGGGACGAGCGAGCTCGCGTTCACCGGCGCGGCGGCCGGTCTGCTGGTCGACAACAATCCCATCGGCGGCGCGTTGATCGGCGCGTTGATCGTCGCCGCGGTGATCGGCGCGCTCGGGGTGCGCGAGCGCGAGCGCGATTCCGCGATCGGCGTGATCCTCGCGTTCGGTCTCGGGATCGGCGTGTTGCTGCTCGGCTACTACCACGGCTTCGCGACGGCGGCGACGAACATCCTCTTCGGCAACATCTTCGGTGTGAGCAACGACCAGCTCCTCGCGCTCGTCGCCATCGGGCTCGGGGTGGTCGTGGTGATGGCGCTGTCGTGTACCGGCCGCTGCTGTTCGCGTCGGTCGACGCCGACGTGGCGACCGCGCGCGGTGTGTCCGTCCGCGGGCTCGGTCTCGTCTTCCTGTTCGTGCTCGCGCTCACCGTCACCGCGGCGGCTCAGGTGGTCGGCACGCTGCTCGTGCTCAGCCTCGCGATCACGCCCGCCGCGGCCGCGGCGCAGCGCTGGTCGCCGAACCCGCTGACCGTCACCGGTCTGTCGATCGCGTTCGCGCTGGTCGCCGCCGACGGTGGGATCCTCGTCGAGCCTGGCGAGCACGACGATCAAACCGAGCGTCTTCGTGACCTCGATCAGCTTCGGCATCTATCTGGTCTCGAGAGTCCTCGGCCCCCGCGTGTCGCGGCACCGGCCGGCGGCCCGTTGCCGATATGGTCGCGGGCGCGTGAACAACGACGAAGAACGCATCGCCCTCTTCCTCGACTACGAGAACCTCGCGATCGGCGCGCGGGAGCAGCTGCACCTGAGCGCGTTCGACTTCCGCCCGGTCGCCGACGCGCTGGCGGAGCGCGGCCGCGTCGTGGTGCGGCGCGCGTACGCCGACTGGTCGCGATTCGACGAAGACCGCCGGATGCTGACTCGCCACCACGTCGAGCTCATCGAGATCCCGCAGCGGATGGGATCGGTGCGCAAGAACGCGGCCGACATCAAGATGGCGGTCGACGCGATCGAGCTCTGCTTCGAGCGCGACTACATCACGACGTTCGTGCTCGGCACCGGCGACAGCGACTTCACGCCGTTGGTGCACAAGCTCCGCGAGCTCAACCGGCGGGTCATCGGTATCGGCGTCGAGGCGTCGACCTCCGCGCTGCTGCCGCCCGCGTGCGACGAGTTCCTGTTCTACGAGCGACTCGAGGGAGTCGAGCCGGTCGCGGCGCGGCGACCGGCGAGCCGGACCGGCGCGGGCCAAGCGGTCGCGCGGCCGCCGAGGAAGGAGGCGGTCGTCGACGAAGAGCAGCCCGCCGGCGCGTGCCGAGGAGGCCGATCTCGGCGTGCTCGTGACCCAGACGCTGTCCGGGCTCGTCGCGCAGCGCCGGCGGCCCGGTGCTCGCGTCGATGCTGAAGCGCGCCATCCTGCGCAAGGACCCGACCTTCAGCGAGACCACCTACGGGTTCCGGGGATTCTCCGAGCTGTTGCGCCACCTCGAGGAGCGCGGCACTGGTCGCGCTCACGCCCGGTCCCGGCCAGGGCGATCCCGAGGTCAGCTTCCCGACCGAGGTCGGCGACGAGCAGGCGGCGTTCGCTTTGCTGCGAAAGGTCGTCGACCAGCTCACGGCCAAGTCGGGCCCGCCGCACCTGTCGGGCCTGAAGACCCAGCTCCGCAAGGTCGAGCCCGACTTCAGCGAGAAGCGGTTCGGTTACGGCGGGTTCTTGCAGTTCTGCAAGGCGGCCCGGGCGCGGGGCCTGATCGAGATGGACTGGGACGAGGACGCCGACGACTACATCGTCCGGCCCGGCTCGTCCACGCCCTGACTCCCGGCCCACGCCGGTTTCTCGGTACGTGCGGGCCGGTGATGGTCAGGGCGTCAGCCCTTGCCGCCGCGGGCGGGGCCGCTCTTGCGGGGGTGTTCGTCTTCGCCCGCCCGCTCCCGGGCGCGTTGGCGGGCGGCCGCGGCCTCGAGCTCGGTGGGGCGTTTGGGCGGCGCGCCGGCGGTGCGGGCCGGCTTGCGAGGAACTGCCATGCCGGAAACATAGAGGGCCAGGCCACGCCCGGAGCGAAAACCGCCCGAAATCCGGCCCTCCGGGGCCCGTCGGCGGGTGAGCTACGCCGACCGCTCGCGGTCGTGGTCGTTCTGGTGGTCGGTGCTCGTGGTGGGCGAGCCGGTCGCGCTCGAGGGCCCGTTCCTCGTCGCTGCAGTCGTCGGCGAAGACCGGCGGAACGCCGCCGAGGCCCATCGCCGCGACCTCTTCGAGCGCCTCGACGGTGCCGTGGAGCGCCCCGGACTGGGTGAGGGAGTGGGGGAGCTTGCGGAAGACGATCACCGCGCTGATGAGGGCCAGCGCCGCGCCGACGACCACTGCGAGGTGGATGCCGTTGACGAACGCATGGCGACGCGCTCGACGCGAGCGCGTCGCCGGCCGCCGTCGGCAGCGTCGACGCGACGTGCAGCGCGCCGGCGATCGACGTCCGCGCGCTCGCCTGGTCGGCCCGGCTGAGGCCGCGCAGCGCGGGCGCGACCGAGCTCGCGTAGCGCGACGCGGCGACGCTGCCCGAGCACCGCGATCCCGAGCGCGGCGCCGAGCTCCCGGGTCGCGTCGTTCATCGCGGAGCCGGCCCCGCGCGCCGCGGTGGCACGGCCGACATGATCGACGCGGTCATCGGTGACATCGACAGTGCGATGCCGGTGGTGAGCGGAACGACGCACAGCACGACGTACGCGTACGGCAGTGTGCGTCGTCAGGCCGGTGAACAAGAGCAGACCGGTCGCGATGCAGAGCATGCCGAACACGACGGTGCGATGCGCGCCGAAACGCGCGCTCAATCGCGGTGTGAGCGGCGCGACGACGATCATGATCATCGCGATCGGCATGAGCCGGAGCGCCGCCGACAGCGCGCTGTAGCCGAGCACGAGCTGGAAGTACTGGGTGATGAGGAACATCACGCCGTACATCGCGACGAACACCAGGATCATGCCGCCCGTACCGGTGCTGAACGCGGGCCGCCGGAAGTAGTGCATGTCGAGCATGGGCTCGGGCGTGTGCAGCTCCCAGGCGACGAACAGGGCGAGCACGACGACCGCGACCGCGAAGGCGGCGATGGTGCCGACGCTCATCCAGCCTTTGTCGGGCGCCTCGATGAGCCCGTACACGAGGGCGACGACGCCGACGATCGACAGCACCGCGCCGAGCGGATCGAACTGCGACTCTTCGGGATCGCGCGACTTGGGAACGAGGAACTTCCCGGCGACGAGGGCGAGGACGATGATCGGCACGTTGACCAGGAAGATCGATCCGTACCAGAAGTGGCCGAGCAGGATGCCGCTCGCGACCGGACCGAACGCGCCCGCGGCGCCGGTGACGCTCGCCCAGATCGCGATCGCCTTGGGTCGTTCGTGCGCCGGGGAAGACGTTGATGATGATCGACAACGTCGACGGCATGATCGAGCGCGCCGGCGACGCCCATGATCGCGCGGCACGCGATCAGCTGGCCCATGCCCGTCGACTCCGACGCGAGCGCGGCGCCGACGAGGAACAGCACCAGCCCGAGTTGCAGCGCGCCCTTGCGCCCGAAGCGATCGCCGAGCGCGCCGGTGGAGAACAAGAGGCCGGCGAACACGAGCGAGTAGACCGCGACGACCCACTGCAGCTGCGACTCGGTGGCGTGCAGCTCGCGCGAGAGGGTCGGGATCGCGACGTTCAGGCTCGAGTTGCCGACGAACACGATCAGCAGGCTCAGGCAGAGCACCGCGAGCGTCCACCAACGGCGATCGAACGCGAGATCGGCCGGGCTCTTGGTCGCGGCTTCCATGGTCACTCCGGGGATGGCAGGACGGCAGAGACATGTCGGGTGGCAACGCCGGAAGTGGAATACGTGTTCCGGATCCTCTACTATAATCGGAATCATGCTTCCGCTTGAAACGAAGGGTGCCGGAGCGGCGGAAGTCCCGTTGCGGAACCTCGTGTGGGCGAAGCTCCTGGCGACCGCCTGCCGCGAACCGCGGCGCGCCGACGCCCGCCGCAACCGCGAGCGGGTGCTGGCCGCGGCCGAGGCCGTCTTCGCCGAGTGCGGGCTGAAGGCGCCGGTCGAGGAGGTCGCCCGGCGGGCCGGAGTCGGCGTCGGCACGGTGTGTCGGAACTTCCCGACCAAGCAGGCGCTGATCGAAGCCGTCGTCGGCGCGATGTACGAGACGCTGCTGCGCGAGGTCGAGGCTGCGCTGGCCGATCCCGATCCCGCCCACGCGTTCGAGCGGTTCGTCGTCGGGCTGCCCGACTTCCAGGCCCGCCACCGCGCGCTCGCCGACCAGATGGCGAACGAGAACATGCTGGACGGCGGCTGCGGAACCGCACGAGAAGTTGCTGCGCGCGGTGTCCGAGCTCGTCGCCCGGGCTCAGGCCGCGGGCGCGATCCGCGCCGACATCGGGCCCGGCGACGTGTCGATGTTGTTCTCCGGCGTCGCCCACGCCACCGGCGTGGTGCGGCGATCTGCAGCCGGTCCTGCGCGAGCGCTTCGTGCGCATCATCCTCGACGGCCTGCGCGCCGACGACCCCACCCCGCTGCCCGGGCGTCCGCTCGACTTCGCGCAGCTGCGACGGATGACGCAGCGGCGCGCGAAGTGATCGTCGCGCAAGACGTCGCCGCCCGACCCGCGAGCATCTCGATCCCCGGCGTTGGGTCGCGCTCCTCGTCGTGCTGCTCGCCGCGTTCATCGTCGTGCTCGACAACACGGTGCTCAACGTCGCGATCCCGACGATCCGCGCCGACTTCCACACGACGCTGCCGTCGCTGCTGTGGGTCGTGACCGGCTACGCGCTGACGTTCGCGACGCTGCTCATCATCGGCGGGCGGCTCGGCGACATCTACGGCCACCGCCGGATCTTCATCATCGGCGCCGCGCTGTTCGGCGTCGGCTCGTTCGTCGCCTCGGTCTCGACATCGGTGCGCCCAGCTCATCGTCGGCGAGGCGATCATCGAAGGCATCGGCGCGTCGCTGATGCTGCCGTCGACGCTCGCGATCCTGTCGACGACGTTCAAGGGCCGGGAACGGGCGACGGCGTTCGCGGCCTGGGGCGCGACCGCGGGCGTCGCGGCCGCGTTCGGACCGGTCGTCGGCGGATTCCTCACGTCGAACTACTCGTGGCGTTGGTCGTTTCGCATCAACGTGATCATCGCCCCGCTCGCGATCATCGGCGCGCTGCTGTTCATGACCCGCGGCGTGCGTGCCGAACGCCGCATCCCGCTCGACGCGGTCGGCGCGGCGTTGATCGCGGCGGGGATGTTCCTTCTGGTGTTCGCGCTGAGCGAAGGCAGCACGTACGGCTGGTGGACGCCGCTGAAGGAGTTCTCGGTCCTCGGGCACGGCGTGTGGCCCGTGTCGCGAGCCGTCTCGATCATGCCGATCGTGCTCGCGCTGTCGATCGTCGTCCTGGTCGCGTTCTACTTCGTCGAGCGGGCCAAGGAACGCCGCGACGAATCGCCGCTCTTCCCGTTCGCGCACCTGCGCATCAAGACCTACCGCTACGGGCTGCTCGTCGGCCTCGTGCTCGCGATGGGCCAGTTCGGCCTGAGCTTCGTGCTGCCCGTGTTCCTGCAGGGCGCGCGGCTGTTGACGCCGGAGCAGAACGGTTGGTGGCAGTTCCCGACCGGAGTGTTCATCATCATCGGCGCGCAGGTCGGCGGCCGGCTGATCCGTGCGGTCGGCACGACGATCGTCGTGCGGCTCGGGCTGTTCTCGTACGTCGCCGGACTGCTGCTCATCCTCCACGCGGTGTCGCTGGACATCACGGTGTGGCGGCTGGTCCCCGGTCTCGCGTTCTACGGGATCGGTATCGGGTTCGCGGGCGCGCAGCTCACCAACGTCGTGATGTCGGAGGTCCCGGCGCGAGAGCTCCGGGGTCGCGAGCGGCGCGAACACGACGGTCCGCCAGGTCGGCGCGGCCCTCGGCGTCGCGATGATCGGTTCGCTGCTGAGCGTCCAGATCCTCAGCCACTCGGTGAGCCGGATCCGCGCCGCCGCGTTGCCCGCTCGCGGTGAAGGCGCAGGCGCTGGCGGGCGTGCACGCGCAGGGCGCGTTCTACGAGCCGCCCGCGTCGACGAGCGCGCACGACACGACGATCCTGCAGCACGCGCTGCGCACGAGCGTGGCCGGCGGAACGCGCGTCGCGCTCCTGTTCGCGGCCGTGGTCGTGCTGATCGGCGCGCTGCTGTCGTTCCTCATCCCGCGCGTCGCCGCCCCTGCGGCCCGCGCCGCCGACGAGCTCGAGCCCCTCGAACCCCTCGACGTCGACCCGAATCTGCTCGACCCGAATCTGCTCGACCCGAACCCCGCCCAGTTGGCATGAAAACCGGTTCCTCGACCCGCTTTAACCACCAACAGTTGGCATGGAAAGTGGGTTGTGGGGCCGGTTTTGCTGCCAACTGTTGGATGATGAGAGGTTAGGTGAAGAGGGTGGCCGAGGTACGCGTCGGTGGTGACGCCGGGGAGGACGGCGAAGGCGGCGCTGCCGTCGTGCTCGATGTAGTCGTTCAACGCGTCGTTCTCGGCGAGCCGCTGCTGTAAGGGGATGAACTGGCGGCGCGGGTCGCGTTGGAACGCGACGAAGAAGAGGCCGGCGTCGAGCTCGCCGGTGACGGGGTCGATGCCGTCGCTGAAGCTGTAGCCGCGGCGCAGGATGCGCGCGTCGCCGTTCTCGGCCGGCGCGGCGAGCCGGATGTGCGCGTCGGCCGGGATGACGAGCTTGCCCTTGGCGTCCGTCGCGGCGAGCTCCGGCGGGTCGTGCTCGTTCAGCCTGCCGAGCGGCGCGCCGGTGAGCTTCGAACGGCCGATCGTGGCTTCTTGGTCGGAGAGGGCGGAGCGGTCCCAGTGCTCGAGGCGCATGCGAATGCGACGGGTCACCATGTACGTGCCGCCGGTCATCCACGCGGGCGCGTCCGTGGCGCCGGCCCACACGTGTTCGCGCATGAGCGCGGCGTCGCTCGTGTCGAGGTTGTTCGTGCCGTCCTTGAAACCCTGCAGGTTGCGGGGACTCGATTGGCTGCCGGTCGACGCGGCCGGGCCGAAGCCGAGCTGCGTCCAGCGGATCGACGCGACGTCGTGCCGCGATGCGGGTCAGGTTGTGGAACGCGTGGAACGCGACCGTGGCGTCGTCGGCGCAACATTGCAGCGCGACGTCGCCCCCGCTGCGAGCCGGATCGAGGCTCTCGCCGCCGCCGAACGCCGGGATCTCGACGAGCGGCGCCGGGAGCTCGACGCGAGCCCGAGCCGGTCGCGACCGTGGGCGTCGACGAACACGCTGCGGCCGAGGCCGACGGTGATCGTGAGGTGCGACGCCGGGAGTTCGAGGGCCTCGCCGGTGTCGGTCGGCGCCGCGTCCGCCTCGGCGGGTTCGACCGCGCCGATCGGCTTGCCCGCGCTGAGCAATGCGGCCGCGCTCGACCACTTCCGCAGCAGCGTCTGCAGCGCGGCGCGATCGTCGCGAAGAGGTCGAAAGCTCGCGAAGACGAGCCGGTTCTGCGGGGGGGTGAGGATGCCGGCCTGGTGGGCGCCGTGAAAGGCGACGACGTCGGGGGCGGCGCCGGATGCGCCCGCCGTGGACGACGAGGCGGCGCTGCATCCGCCGACGGCGAGCGCGGCGCCCGCGACCGCGAGGGCGCCCGCGCCGCCGAGCACCTCTCGGCGTGACGGGCGCGCGCTCACGTCAACCGGTCACGAGGAGTGCCGGCACCTTGGCCAGCGAATCGGCCAACGCCTCGACCCGCGCGGCGAGCGCCCGGGTCTGCGGCCTTGTCAGCTCGGTGTAGAGCGCGAAGCCCCCGCCCGGGGGCTTGTACGCGTCGAGTGCCCTGTCGGTCGAGGCGAACTGCTGTGCGATCGTGCCGGCGAGCGCCGGATTCTCGGCCGCGACGAGTGGGCGTACAGCCTCGATGGCCGCGATCGAGCCGTCGTTGTTGGCGTCGAAGTCCCACAGGTCGGTGTGAGAGTAGCGGTCTTCCTCTCCGGTGATCTTGCTGCTCGCGACCTCGTTCATGAGCTCGACCGCGCCGTTCGCGATCTGTGCGGGTTCGAGCGTGATGGTCGGGACGAGCGACTGCAGCCGTTTCACGTCGGCGAGCAGCTGGTCGGCGACCGGCGCCATCCCCGCGGTGTTGGCGGACTCCCACAGCTGCCGCTCGATTCGGTGGAATCCCGTGAACCGGGCGCCGGCGGGAACGTCGTTGATCCGGGCGTCGATGGCGCGGTCGAGGTTGCCGAAACTCTCGGCGATCGGTTCGATGGTCTCGTAGTGCGTGCGCGCGCTCGGGAAGAGTCTCCGGGCGCCGGCCAGATCACCGGCCTTCACCGCGTTCACGAAGTTCGTGGTCGCGGCCACGAGCTGCGTGGCCTCGGCCTCGACGAAGGCTCGGTAGCGGGAGACCGCGGCCGCGCTCCCGGCCGGTGCGACCGTGGTCTTCTCCGCGTCGGCGGACACGACGATGTCGCCCTTCGCGGCGGTGGTGCCGTTCGGGCAACCGTTTCGTACGTGCCCGGTGTCAAGGTGACGCTGAACGACCCGGAAAGGCCCGGAGTGAGGTTCTCGACCTCGCCGATGATGCGGCCGCCCTGCTGCAGCTCCATCTCGGTGACCGCGTCGGCGCCCTTGTTGCGCACCTCGAAGGTGGCCGGTCCGCCGGCCAGCCCGAGGTGCGCGGGGTCGCATCCCGCCTTCGTCAGCGCGAACGGCACCTTCTGCACGCCGGTGGTCGACGCGCGGCGCGTCGTTGCCGACGAGCCGCAGCCGCTCACGGCGACGGCCAGCGCGGCGCCCGCGGTCAGCGCGGCGCTCGCGGCCAGGATCGAGGATCGGTGCACGTGTGTCATCCCCCCACCGTGGCGGGCCGCGGCGCCGGCGCCGACGCCGGCGACGTGTTCACTCCGGCAGGTCGCGCCGGTACGGCGACGATGACGAGGAACGGCACCGCGTAGACGACCCACGCGACGACCTCCGCCCAGGTCGGCCGCGGCTGCAGCCCGAACATGCCCGTGATGAGCGCGGCGCGGACGCTGCCCGGATGCACGAGCCACCGAAGGTCGAGCGCCGGGCCCTGCAGCGAGTCGAGCCATCCGGCCTCGTGCGCGGTGTGCGCGGCGGTGGCGAGGAGGCCGGCCGCGACGAGCACCAGGACGATGCCGGTGACCCGGAAGAAGCGCGCCATGTCGATCTTCACGCCGCCGCGGTAGATGCCGTAGCCGATGGCGACGGCGACGACGATGCCGAGCACCGCGCCGGTCATCGACGAGGTTGCGTTCGTCGACGACTGGAGGATCGCGAGCAGGAACACCGCGGTCTCGAACCCTTCGCGGAGCACCGCGAGGAACGCCATGAGGATCAGCGCCCACGCGGAGCCGGTCGCGAGCGCGGCCGCGGCGCTGGCTTCGAGATGTCCTTTCAGCTCGCGGGCGTGGGCGCGCATCCAGAGCACCATCCAGCTGACGAACGCGACCGCGACGAGGCCGACGATCGTCTCGAGTCCCTCTTGGCTGCGTTGGGGGAGGCTGCGTTCGGCGATCCGCAGCGCGATGCCGCCGCGAGGCACAGCGCGACGCCGAGGCCGACTCCCGTCCACAGCGCCCCATCTCGCGGGTGCGGCCGTTGCGCACAAGAACGCGGCGACGATGCCGACGATGAGCGAGGCCTCGAGGCCCTCTCGCAGTCCGATGACGAAGGTGGGAAGCATGCGGGGCGGGCTCCGGGCTCCGAACTAAGGGTGACCTCACCTAACTTAGGGTACCCTTAGTAAGTCGTCAAGGTGCGGGGTCGCGTCGGTTCACGGGCCGCCGTCCGGAGGCGCTCATCCGGGTCCGATTCGAGCCGATCGTGCAACGTGATGGTGGCGCGGAGCCGGCGGTCGGTGGTGGCGGCGATCTCGACGGCCCTCTGTCTGGTCGCGTTCGTCTCGTTCGGCGACGATGGCGCGCAGCGGAGCGGCGGTCGACACGAACGCGCCCGTGCTCGTGTCGCTCGCGATGAGTCCCACGACCGTCGACACGTCCGCCGGCCCCGCGGTCGTCACGATCACCGCCCGGCTCACCGACGAACGCAGCCCGTCGATCGGGGGCACCGCGCCGCTCAGCCGGGTCGTGCTGACCGGGCCCGGCGGCCAGCAGCAGGCGACCGCCTACCTCTCGCAGGCGCAACGGATCTCGGGCACCGCGACCGACGGCGTCTACCGCTCGACCTTGACGATCCCGTGGCACGCCGCGCCCGGCCAGCTGGAACGCGTCGGCGGTGCTCGTCGACATCTCGGGCAACACGGCGACGCTGACCACGGCCGAATCTCGCCGCCGCCGGCTTTCCGTCGTCGATCGACCAGACGGGCGCGGGCGACACCACCGCGCCGCAACTCGTCGCGCTCGGCATCGCGCCCCCGAGCGTCGACACGTCGTTGCAGCCGGCGACGATCACCGTGAGCGTGCACGCCGTCGACGACCTGAGCGGCGTGTCCGACGGCGTGGCGATGGCGGCGAGCCAGGTCGTGCTGCGCGGCCCGAGCGGCGCGCACCACGCGCGCGCGACTCTGAGCGTCGACCACCGCACCGCGGGCAACGCCGTTCGACGCGACCTTCGTCGTCGCGGTCACGCTGCCGCGCTGGTCGGAGCAAGGTGACGTGGACCGTCGAGAGCGTGACGCTCGTCGACCAGGTCGGCAACCAGCAGACGCTGACCGCGCCGGGCGTCACGTTCACCCAGACGGGCATCGGCGACACCTCGCCGCCGCAGTTCCGCTCGTTCTCGCTGTCGACGACGAACGTCGACGTGCGGACCTCGTCGGCTTCGATCGTCATGCGGAGCCGCATCGTCGACGATCTCTCGGGTGCGGCCGACGGGTTGGTCGACTCCGCGACGTCGGTCGTGTTCGAGTCGCCGTCGGGCCGGCAGCGCCTGACCGTGCCGTTCGGTGCCGCGCAACGCGTCGGCGGGAACGGCCTCGACGGGAACTACTCGATACAGCGCGACCGTGCCCGCCCACGCCGAACCCGGCGTGTGGACGATGACCGACGCGTGGCCGACCGACCAGGCCGGCAACGTCGGGCACCTCTCGGCCGCCGACTGGGCGGCGAAGGGGTTCCCGGGTCGTTCACGGTCGTGTCCGACACGCCGCCCGACACCGGTCCGACGGTGCCGCCCGACCCGACGACCACGTCGACGACATCGGGTTCGGTGTTCACGACCACGACCGATGCGGGGGTCTCGACCACCACGGTTCCGGGGAATTCGACGACCTCGGCTCCGATACGACGAGCACGACGAGCACGACGGTCGACCCCTCGAGCACGACGACACGACGATCCTTCCCGACACGAGCGATCCCGACACGAGACCACGGTTCCCGGCGACGGCAACTCGACGTCGACCTCGACGACGGTGCCGGAAAGCACGACGTCGGTGCCGGACGCGACGAGCACGACGACGACGACCACGCACCGACGACGACCACGCACGACCGTGACGACGCACGACGCTCGACGACGACCACGGTCGCGCCCACGACGACGACCACGGTCGCGCCCACGACGACGACCACGGTTCCCGTGCACTCCGACTCGCGGCGGTACGCCGCATCTGCGCCGGGCGAACGGCTACTGGTTCGCGACCACGACCGGGCGCGTGCGTCGGCTTCGGCGCGGCCGCGCCCGCGTCGCATCGCGAGCGCGTCCTAGCCGGGCTCGGCGGCGTTCGACCGCGTCGTCGGGATCGCGAGCACGCCGTCGGGCAAGGGCTACTGGCTCGCGACCGCGCTCGGCGACGTGCGGGCGTTCGGCGACGCGCGCTCGTACGGGTCGATGCGCGGCCGACCGCTGACCCGAGCCGATCGTCGGCATCGCCGCGACACCGAACGGCGCACGGCTACTGGCTGGTCGCGACCGACGGCGGGATCTTCAGCTTCGGCAACGCGCACTTCTACGGCTCGACCGGCGCGATCCACCTGAACCAGCCGATCGTCGGCATGACGTCGACGCCGAGCGGCCACGGCTACTGGTTCGTCGCGGCCGACGGCGGCCTGTTCAGCTACGGCGACGCCCGCTTCTTCGGATCGATGGGCGCGACCCACCTGAACCAGCCCGTCGTCGGCATGACGCGCACGCCGAGGGGCCGCGGCTACTGGATGGTCGCCGCGCGACGGCGGGATCTTCAGCTTCGGCGACCGCGCGGTTCTTCGGGTCGACCGGCGCCATGCACCTGAACCAGCCGATCGTCGGCATGGCGGCCTCGCCGACGCGCGCACGGCTACTGGTTCGTCGCCGCCGACGGCGGGGTCTTCAGCTTCGGCGACGCCCGCTTCTTCGGGTCGCTTGCGGGCCCCGGCGCCGCGTGGTCGGGATGGCGGTTCGGGCGTCCTGACCGTTCTGGGCCCGGCGAGAGGCGGTGGGGCGCGTGGGGCGAGTGTGACCTCGGTCTCCGGCCCCGGGCGCCTCTCAAGGGGCCCTCGAGCGGCCGACGATGAAGCCGAATCATGCTCTCCATCCCGAAGCAATCGGCAGCCGCGCGACACCGGCGCGCCCGGCGGACGACTTCGTCCCCGGCGGCTCGGATCGGGCCGCCGCGGCTCGCTCCGGTAGCGCCCGCACCGTCGCGAGCGTGGTGGTCGCGCCGGTGATCGTCGCCGCGTCCCGGTGAGCGGGTCGGTCCGGCGGCTCGTGTACCTCGGCGCGCTGGTGCTCGTCTGGTCGTTCATCGTGCGCGCGGTGCTGCGCACAGCGCGCGTCCGGCGCTGGACGGGCGTCGCGTCGGCACCGGGCTTGTCGTCCTCGGTGAAGGCTGCGCGCACGCTGTTCGTCACGTCGGGGCACGTCGAGTTCCTGCACGGCCGCCGACGGGCTGCGCATCGCCGCCTACCTCGTGCTGGTCGTCACGTTCGGTGCGATCGTCCGCCAACGACACTCCGACAACGGCCAGGCGTCGGTGCTCGACGGCGCGATCGTCGGCTGCGCGCTGTTCGCCACGTGCTGGCCGATGCTGGCGTACCCGTCGGCGATGTCGCGCTCGGCCGAGGTGTCGGGCGGATGCTCGGCGTCGCGCGGCCGTTCCTCGCGATCGTCCTGTGTGCGGTCGGCGTGCGGCTGTTGTTCCGCCACGAGGGCGCGTCGAGACTGCTGTTCGTCGGCGTCGTCCCGCTCGCCGTCGCCGACCTCTTCGAAGGCGCCGGGCTCACCCACTCGACCGGAACCGGTCACGGCGCTGCTCGAGATCGGCGCGCTGTTCGCGCTCTCGATCGATCGCGATCGCGGCGCGCCGGGCCAACGGCGGCCGCGACGCGGAGCTCGTCGACATCGATCCCGCGAACCGGCTGCGCGTGCTGTGCATCCTGACGTCGGTCGCGCTTGTGCTCGGCGATCCCGCTCGCCGACGCGTGGTCGTCCGGCCATCGCGACGTCTCGACGCTGGTGCCGGGCGCGTGCGCGATCGTCATGTTCGGGCTGATCGCGCTGCGGCTCTGGCACCTCGCCGCCGGCGCGCGCGCGGCGGGTGTGCGGCACGGCCTGCGACGGCTCGGCGCGTTGGTGCAGGGTCTGAACGACGCGATCTTCGTCGTCGATCGCGCCGGTGTCATCTCCTACGCGAGCCCGCGAGCGAGCGCGATCCTCGGCGTCGACGCCGACGAGCTGGTCGGGCGGCGGTTCGACGAATCCCTCGGGGACGGAGAGTCCGATCGGATCGCCCGCCAGCTCCGCGCCTCGGCGCGCGTCGCCGCTCGGCGCGCACGAGGAGCTCGTCGGCGTCTTCGTCGACGGCGAGGGCGCGCCGCGCGACTTCGAGATGAGCATCGTGAACATGCTCGGCGACAAGGACGTCGCCGGCCTCGTCGTCACGATGCGCGACGTCACCGTGAAACGCGAGCTGGCGCGCGAGCTCGAACAGCGGGTGTTCCGCGACGACCTCACCAAGCTCGCGAACCGTTCGCTCTTCCTGGACCGCCTCGACCAGGCGCGGCTGCGCAGCCGCCGCACCGGCGCGGGGATCGCGGTGATGTTCGTCGACCTCGACGACTTCAAGGCGGTCAACGACGGTCTCGGCCACGCCGCGGGCGACACGCTGTTGTGCGCGGTGTCCGGACGCTCGAGCGAGTGCCTCCGCCCGAGCGACACGATCGCGCGTCTCGGCGGCGACGAGTTCGCGGTCCTGCTCGACGGTGTCGCCGACGTCGCCGAGGTGATGATGGTCGCGCACCGGCTGCTCGAGGTGCTGCAACTCCCGGTCGAGATCGACGAGCTGTCGGTGACCGTTCCGGCGAGCATCGGGATCGCGATGGCCGAGCAGGGTCACGCGCACAGCAACCTGATGCGCGACGCCGACATCGCGCTGTACCGGGCGAAGGAACAGGGCAAGAACCGCATCGCGCTGTTCGACACGTCGATGGGGTGGGAGGCGTACTCGCGGCTGCGCCTGCGCACGCAACTCGAGTCGGCGATCGAGAACGCACGAGCTGCGCGTGCTGTTCCAGCCGATCATCTCGCTCGGTTCCAACGAGATCGTCGGGGTCGAGGCGCTCATCCGTTGGGAGCACCCGAAGCTCGGCACGCTCTCGCCGTCGGAGTTCATCCCGATCGCCGAGGAGAGCGCGCTCATCACGGTGATCGGCCGGTGGGTGCTGCAGCGAGGCGTGCGCGCACGCGGCGCGTGTGGAACCAGGGCGATCGCAGTCTGTACGTGAGCGTGAACGTCTCCGCCCGCCAGTTGCGCGAAGCCGGTTTCGCGGCCGAGATCGCGGCCGCGCTCGCGTCGTCGGGCCTCGAACCGTCGAAGCTCATGCTGGAGCTCACCGAATCGGTGCTGATCGACGAGGTCGCCGGGCAGAACCTGGTCGACAACGTCGCGCCGCTCGGCGTCGGGATCGCGATCGACGACTTCGGCACCGGCTACTCGTCGCTCGCGTACCTGCAGCGGTTCCCCGTGAACGTCGTGAAGATCGACCGCAGCTTCGTGTCGCGGCTGAACGAGGACGGCATGCGCGCGGTCGTGAAGAGCATGGCCGCGATCTCGGCGGTGATGGGCTACACGAGCATCGCCGAAGGTGTGGAGACGCCCGAGGAGGCCGCCGATCTCGTCGGTCTCGACTACGGCTTCGCGCAGGGCTTCCTCTACAGCCATCCGGTCGGCGCGGCCGAGATCAACACGCTGCTCGGTGCGACCGGGCCGATCCGGCCGGAGACCGCCGCGCTGTAACCGGCGCGCCGCGAACTGATCGGCACTAGACGCCGAACACCTCGACCTCGGTCGCCTTGACCGCGGCCCACACCTCGGTTCCCTCGGTCAGCGCGAGGTCGTGCACTGCCGGCGGGTGTCACCTCGGCGACGATCGTCAGCGCGCCGACGACACGGACGCGCACCCGGCCGCGCGTGCCGAGATGCTCGAGGCCGGCGACCGTTCCCGGCCACACGTTCCGCGCGCTGCCGCTCGGCCGCTCGCGGTGCAGCACGACCGCGTTGGGCGGGACGATCGATCATCACGTCGCCGGAATGCGGCTCCGCGGCGGTGACCGATCGTGTCGCCGACCCGGACGTCGGTCGCCGTCGGCGACCCCGCGGTAGAGGTTCACGCCGACGAACTCGGCCACGTACTCGGAGCGGGGCCGGCTCGTGATCTCGTCGGGCGTGCCGGATCTGCACGACCATGCCCTGTTCGAGGATCAGGATGCGGTCGGCGAGCGCGAGCGCGTCGACCGGATCGTGGGTGACGAGGATCGCGCGCGCCGGCGAATCGTCCGAGGATCTGCGCCGTAGTTGGCGGCGGGTCTCGGCCCGGGTCTGCACGTCGAGCGCGGCGAGCGGTTCGTCGAGCAGGAGCAGCTTCGGTTCGGTCGCCAGGGCGCGGGCGAGCGCGACCCGTTGTGCCTGGCCGCCCGACAGTGTCGCCCGGCCGCGCCGACGCCTAGGACTCCGACGCCGACTTCGGCCAGGAGGGTACCGGCGCGAGCGCGCGCGTCGGCCCGACGCAGGCCGTGCTCGCGCAGTCCGAACGCGACGTTGTCGAGCGCGCTCAGGTGCTCGAACAGCAGGTAGTCCTGGAACACCACTCCGACCGAGCGCTGTTCGGGCGGGACGAACCGCCCGGCCGCGGGGTCGTCGACGACGACGCCGTCGATGCCGATGCGGCCGTCGTCGAGCGGGAGCAGTCCGGCGAGGGCGCGCAACAGGGTGGTCTTGCCCGAACCGTTCGGTCCGAGCACCGCGAGCATCTCGCCGTCGTCGACGTGAAGGTCGGCGACGAGGGAGAACGTCGCCGAGCGCGACGCGAACGGTCGCGTCGACGCTCACAGCGCCGAGAGCCAACGGTCGCGCAGGCTCACGAGCACGACGAGCGAGATCACGAGCAGCACCAGGCTGAGCACGATCGCGGCGTCGGTGTTGCCTTCTTCGAGCTTGACGTAGACGAACAGCGGCAAGCGTCTGCGTGTGGCCCTGGGCGTTGCCGGCGAACGTGATCGTCGCGCCGAACTCGCCGAGGGCGCGGGCCCAGCAGAGCACCGCGCCCGCGACGAGCGAGGGCCGGATCATCGGCAGCGTCACGCGGCGGAAGACGCTGAGTCGCGACGCGCCCAGCGTCCGCGCCGCGTCTTCGAACCGCGCGGTCGGCGGTCCGGAACGCGGCTTCGACGGTGAGCACGAGGAACGGCATCGCGACGAACGTCTCCGCGAGGATCGCGCCGCCGACGTGGAAGGGAAGGTGGACGCCCACGTGGTCGAGGTACTGGCCGACGAGGCCCTTCTTGCCCAGTGCGAGCAGGAGCGCGATGCCGCCGACGACCGGTGGGAGCACCATCGGCAGCAACGTCAGCGCGCGCACCAGGCTCGCGGCCCGGGTACTCGACGCGTGCCTGCACCCAGGCGAGCGGGACGCCGAGCACGACCGCGATCGCGGTCGCCGCGATCGACGTCTCGAGCGACAGGCGAAGCGCGGTCAGCGACTCGTGGGTCGACAAGCACCGACCACGCCGACGACCACGGCGCACGCCAGAGCAGCCCCGCGAGGGGGATCGACGAAGATCGCGGTCGCGAGAACGGCGGCGATCACCACGACGGCGGGAACCTGTGCACGCGTCGCTCGAGTCCACGCGGTTGTCATCGCCGATGATCCCCTGCGTGATATCCGGACATAGTCAGGATGAGACTATTGAGGGTCGCCGTCGAGAAGCGAGCGCAGGAATCGGTCGACGGCGAGCGCCTGTTCCCGGCGCCAGCGGGCGAGGACCACGTCGAAGCCGTCGCCGGTCGGACGGCCCGAGACCGCCCGGACGACGGCGTCGAGGTGCTCGATCTGGCGTTCGACGAGCAGCCGCGACGAGTTGCCGCCGCGCGCGAGCAGCGCGAGCTTCACGAGGAGCTCGGTCCGCACGTCGCGAACGTGTTCGACCGGCGTCTCGAGCCAGCGGCGCAGCGCGGCCGCGACCGCGCCGCGTCGCGCGCACGATCGTGCGCTGCGGGCCCTTCGACTCGGTCGTCTCGCCGCACGCCTCGATGTAGCCACCTTCGGTGAGCGTCGCGAGCGAGCGGTAGACGATCGGTCGGGGCACGGTCCACACGCGCCCGACCGGACCGTCGGCCCGCAACGCGCGCACGATCGGCCAGCCGTGCGTCGGGTGCTTCCGCGACGAGACCGAGCACCACCCAGTCGGCGATCGAGAGCTCGGGAAGCGACGTCGCCACGGCCGGCAACGTACCGGACCCCGCTAACGCGCGGGCGTGTTCGTCTTGTCGGCGGCGATGCGCAAGATGATGCGACCTTTCGGGCCGACCGGATTGCGATACTCGGTGCCGAGGTACTTCCGGGAGAGCGCGTCGATGTGGTCGCGCGCTTGTTGCCCGTCGACGACGTCGACCACGTGCCCGCGCACCTCGGCCCAGTCCCACGGGTTCTCGGCGCTGTGTATCAGCACGGTGACACGCGGGTCACGCGCGACGTTCTTGGCCCGCTGGCGCTGGGGCTCGGTGTTGACGAAGAGCAACTCGCCGTCGGTGTCGATCCACGTGAGGAGCGCCTGCGGCTGCCCGTCGGGCATCAACGTCACGACGGTGGCGAGGTTCTTGCCCTGCGCGAGACGGACGACGTTCTTGTCGAGGGGCATGACGGCCTTCCGGTTGGGGGTCAAGAGCGGGCGCGCAACGCCGGGAGCGCGAGCGAGCTGCCCACGCCCGAGCAGCAACCCGAGCGATCGTTCGAGCTCGTCCAGGACGGTCGTCGAGGGCGTCGACGAACTCGTCCGCCTGCTCTTCGGTGGTGATGAGCGGCGGCAGGATCTTGAGCACGTTCTGGTGGTCGCCCGCGACCTGCTCAAGATCCCGTGGTCGCGGAACAGGGGCACGATGACCATCTGCGTGAAGAGGCCGGTGCGCATCGACTCGAGCAGCGTCCATTGCGCGCGCAGTCGCAACGATCGGGGCCGGCTGAACTCGATGCCGATCATCAGGCCCCGGCCCGCGGACCTCGCGCACGAGCTCGTGGCGCTTGGCGACACCGTCGAGACCGGACATGCAGTGACGCGCCGGTCGTCGAAGCCCGCTTCGACGATCGATTCCGCGTCGATCGTGTGCAAGGTCGCGAGGCCGGCGGTCATCGCGAGCACGTTCTGGCCGAACGTCGAGCTGTGCACGACCGCACGGTCGATCTTGTCGAAGACGCGTTCGACGATCTCGCTCTTCGCGATCACCGCGCCGACCGGTACGTAGCCACCGGACAGGGCTTTCGCGACCGTTACGAGGTCGGGTACGACGTTGCTACTGCTCGAACGCGAAGAACGTGCCCGTGCGGCCGAGTCCGGTCTGCACCTCGTCGATCGCGAGGAGCGCGCCGTAGCGGTGGCAGAGATCGGCCGCGGCGCGCAGGTAGCCCTCGGGGGCGACGAAGACGCCTTTGCCCTGGATCGGTTCGACGACGTAGGCCGCGACGTCGCCGGCCTCGAGCTGCGCGCTGCAAGCGCGTCGAGGTCGCCGAAGGGCACGCTCTGGCATCCCGGGAGCAGCGATGCCGAAGCGATCGCGGAACTCGTGCGCGCCGTTCAGCGACAGCGCGCCCATCGTGAGCCCGTGGAACGCGTGGTCGGCGAACAGGATGCGCGAGCGGCCCGTCGCGCAGCGCGCGTACTTGATGATCGTCTCGACCGACTCCGCGCCGCTGTTGGTGAAGAAGCAGCGATAGTCGTCGTTCGGCATACGCGCGACGAGCGCCTCCGCGAGCAACCCGGAGAGCGGGGGGCACTCCATCTGCACGAGGTTCGGCAGCTCGAGCTCCATCGCGTCGCGGAGCGCCTGCTCGATGCCGGGATGGCAGCGACCGAGCGCGAAGACGCCGAAGCCGGAGAGGAAGTCGAGATAGCGCCGGCCGTCGCGGTCGAAGAGGTAGGCGCCCTCGGCGCGCACGTAGTCGGCGTCGAACCCGATGCGTGCGCAGGATCCGCGGCATCTGCGGGTTCATGTAGCGCTCGTGCAGGGCGAATGCCTCGTTGCCGCGCGCCGCGAGCAGGGCCTTGACGTCGAAGGGGTCGACGGCCCGGGGCGCGTCGTGACGGTCGCTCATCGCTGCGGATCACTCGTCCGGCGCGCGCCGCGGTTCGGTCGCCGCCGCGTCGGTCGCGCAGGTCGATGTCGGCGCCGAGCTTGCCCGCGGCGCGGATCTCGCTCGCCGGCGCGTCCTTGACGAAGCCGTTGTCGACGAACCACCGGGCGGCACGGCGTCAACGCGGCGCGGGCCGGCATGCTCGTGTAGCCGAGCTCGGTGCGGGCCCGGCTGGTGTCGTACTCCATGCGGGTCGTCGCCATGCGCACCGGCTCCGACGGCAACGTCGGCTCGCGGTGCAGCACCGACGACTGGATCCATTCCGCGCCGCGCACGATCGGGCAGCACCGCTCGTGGCCGACACCCGGATGCGGGGCACGGCGAAGGCCGCAGATGTCGGCGAGCGTCGCGAGCATCTCGCTGCAGCGACATGTTCTCGCCGCCGAGGATGTAGCTCCGACCCGGTCGCGCCCCGCTGCGCGGCGAGCACGTGGCCGCGCGCGACGTCGTCGACGTGCACGACGTTCAGCGCGGTGTCGACGTACGCCGGGGATGCGACCGTTCAGGAACTCGACGATCGTCCGACCCGTCGGGCGTCGGCGCGGTGTCGCGTTCGCCGACCGGAAAGGTCGGGTGCACGAGCACGACCGGGAAGTCCCGCCGCGCCGGCGCGCAACACCTCGTGCTCGGCGAGGTACTTCGAGCGCTTGTAGTGCCCGAAGAGGTGCTCGAAATGCACGAGCGTGTCCTCGGAGGCGAGGTCGCCCGTCGTCGGCGACGCCGATCGTGCCGACCGTGCTCGTGTAGACGAGGCGCTCGCAGCCGGCGCGTTCGGCGGCCGCGGACACGTTCATCGTGCCGCCGACGTTCACGTCGTAGAAGAGGTCGGGGTCGGCGGCCCAGAAGCGGTAGACGGCCGCGAGGTGGAAGACCGTCGTCACGCCGTCGACGGCGCGGTCGAGTGCCGCGGGTCGCGGACGTCGCCGACGATTCGTTCGACGTCGAGGCCGGCGAGGTTGTCGTCGTCGCGTGCCGGTTCGCACAAGGCGCGGACCCGATAGCCCGTCGGCGAGCAGCGCGCGCACGACTGCGGAGCCGATGAACCCGGACGCGCCGGTGACAAGCGACCGTCTCGGAATCGTGCAGAGCGTCACCCACGCCTCTCATCTACCTCGCAAACGGCGGGGGCACAACTGCTTATTCCGCCAGAGCGGCCGCCGTGCGGCGGCCGCCGACCAGCCGCGGCCGCAGGCGGCGAGCCGGCGAAGCTCGGGCTCGGTCGGCCAGCCGAAGCCGAGGCGGAAGTGCCGGTCGTCGACCTCGAACCAGTGCCCGGGGCCGACGTACGTTCCGTGTTCGCCGAGCAGCACTGCGTAGAAGCGGGCGGTGTCGATCGCGGCGTCGGGCCTGAACCGCACGAGGCCGACCACGCCTCCGGAGGGTTCGATCCACTCGAAGGTGCTGCTGCTCGCGCATCCAGGTACGCACGATCGTCGAGCCGCGTACGCACGTCGTCGAGGATCGGCGGCAGGATCCGGGCGCGATCGGCCAACACCCGGCCCGCGATCGGCCTCGTCGATCGTGGCGCCGCAGATGACGATCTGTTCCTTGGCCGCGAGCAGGGTCTCGGCGAGCTCGCGGGTCACGACAGACCGCCCAACCCGACGCGCAGGCCGGGGAGCCCGTACGCCTTCGACATCGACGAGACGCTGATCGCGCGCGGCGACAGCGTGGCCGCCATCGGGAGCGCGGTGCCATGCGTGAGGTCGCGATACGTCTCGTCGACCAGCAAGCACCGCGCCCGATGACTCGGCGAGCTCGACCAGTGCATGCAACGAGCGCGAGGTCGAGCATCGTCCCGGTCGGGTTGTGCGGACACGTCACCGAGATCAATCGTGTCGTGCCGGGTCGCACGAGCGCCGCGAGCCGCTCGAGGTCGAGTCGCCAGCCGTCGTCGAACGCGAGGTCGACGACTTCGAGATCGGCGCCGATCGCGCGCGGCGTCTCGAGGTTGGTCGCGTAGTTGGTGCGCACGACCACTGCGTGGTCTCCGGGCTCGAGGAGCGAGGTCGCGGTCGCGAACAGCGCCGCCGCCGCGCCGGGTGTGACGATGACATCGTCGGGCCGCAGGCCGTCGCCGCCCGCGGCGACGGCTTCGCGCAAGACGGGATCGCCGAGATGGTCGCCGTAGCGCAGCAGCAGGTCGTCGAGCGCGGCGACGGGACCCGCACCCCGGTCGGCGTCCCAATCGATGTCGAGATCGGAGAGGCGCCGGTCGGCGACCGAGCTCTCGGAGAGGTTGTTCGTGATGGTGTCGTATCCGAGTTGCTCGGGTGACTCGACCTCGATGGGCATCCGGCGGTAGCGCACGGCGCCAGCTTGGCAGGTCGCGCTCGCCAACTCGTCGGCGATATGCGAACATATGTTCGTGTCTGCTCGGGAGCCACGATCCTGCATGCCGATCTCGACGCGTTCTACGCATCGGTCGAGCAGCGCGACGACCCGCGCCTGCGCGGCCGGCCGGTGATCGTCGGCGGCGGAGTGGTGCTGGCCGCGAGCTACGAAGCCAAGGCGTTCGGGATCCGCACCGCGATGGGCGGCCGGCAGGCGCGCCGCCTGTGTCCGTGGGCGATCGTCGTCGAGCCCCACTTCTCCGCGTACGTCGAAGCGAGCAGGGCCGTGTTCGCGGTGTTCGACGACACGACGCCACTCGTCGAGGGGTTGTCGATCGACGAGGCGTTCCTCGACGTCGGCGGGTTGGGCAAGGTGTCAGGGACCCCGGTCGAGATCGCGACCCGGTTGCGGCGCGAGGGTGCTCGAGCGGGTCGGACTCGCGATCACCGTGGGCGTCGCGCGGACGAAGTTCCTCGCCAAGGTCGCGAGCGCGGTGGCCAAGCCCGACGGTCTGCTCCTGGTGCCCGCCGACGCGGAGCTCGCGTTCCTCCATCCGCTGCCCGTGCAGCGGCTGTGGGGCGTGGGTGCGGTGACGGCGCGCAAGCTTCACGACCGCGGGATCGTGACGGTCGGCGACATGGCCCGCCTCGACGAGAGCGGTGCTCGTCGCGATGCTCGGCCGCGCAGTCGGTCGCCAGCTGCATGCGCTCGCGCACAACCGTGATCCGCGGCCGGTGCGGGTCGGGCGGCGGCGCGGCTCGATCGGATCCCAGCACGCGCTCGGTCGCGCCGCAGCCCCGACGGTCGCCGGAGGAAATCGACGCGTCACTGGTCGCGCTCGTCGACCGCGTCGCCCGGCGGATGCGCGCCGCCGCGCGCGTCGGCCGCACGGTGGTGGTCCGCTTGCGCTTCGGCGACTTCTCCCGCGCCACGCGCTCACACACGCTCGCGCACGCGACCGCGCACACGGGGACCATCCTCGCAACCGCCCGCGAGCTCCTGGCCGGCGCAATGCCGAGGATCGAGCGTGACGGGCTCACGCTCGTCGGTGTCGCGGTCGGCAACCTCTCCGACGACCGGGTGGTGCAGCTCGCGCTGCCGTTCGATCGTGCGAGCGGCGGCGCGCTCGACGCCGCGCTCGACGGCGTCCGGGCCAAGTTCGGTACCGCGTCGGTCACGCGCGCCGTGTTGCTCGGTAGACACACCGGTGAACCGGCCCCGATGCTCCCCGATTGACGTGAGTCCTGGCGTCAGGCGTCGCCCGTCTTCGAGGCCGTGGTGAGCGCATCGGTCTCGAGGGTTCCGTCGACGATCTGGCCGGCCGTCTGGCCGAGGAGATGGTTGTGCGAGCGGGCATAGCCGCGCAAGAGCATGAACGCATCATCGATGTCGACGCCGTTGCGCTCGGCGATGATGCCCTTCGCCTGCTCGATCACGATGCGCGATTCGAGTGCGGTCTCGAGTTGCGAGGTAACGACGCGCGCGTCGGTCACGGCGCGTTCTTGGAGGATGCCGATCGTGGCGATGTCGGCCAGGGCCTGCGCGACCAATTGGTCGCCGACACCGAGAGGCGTGGGGCTGGACGAGAAGACGTTGAGCGCGCCGATCAGTTCGCTGCGCAGCCGCATCGGCAAGGCCGACACCGATGCGAACCCGGCCTCGTGTGCATGAGGGGCAAAGTGTGGCCAGCGGGCGTACGCGTCGTCGTCGAGGGCGGTGTGTATGGCAACGCCCTCTCGAAACGCGTCCAGGCAGGGCCCCTCTTCGTGTTGCAGCTCGAATATCTCGATGAGACGCATCCGTTCACTCGACGACGCGACGTAGTGCAGGGTGTTGTCGCTGTTGGCCAGCATGATGCCCGCCTCGGACACGTCGACGAGATGGACGCAACGCGTGGCCAGCCGGTGGAGGAACTCGACGATGTCGTACTCCTCGACGATCGTGTCCGCGAACTCGATGAACGCAGCGAGCAAGTTCTCTTCTCGGTCCATACGTCCCGCCCCCTTTGAGGTCCTGAGAACGACTTCAGTGTGTGAGCACGTTTCGAATTCCTTGTCAGTTGAATCGCAGGGTTCCCGCAGCGACATCGGCCGCGACGTCGCCGATGGGTCGGTCCGTCGAGAAGGCGTACGCGCGGAGGAGAACGAGCGCATCAGCGACCAAGATTCCGCTCTGCACCGAGATCCGGCCGGTCGCCTGATGCACTTGCATGCGGTGGTTCGGAACCTGCTCGAGCTGCCAGGCCACCGTTCCCGGTGGTGCATCGGCCTGCCAGGCCATCAGCGTTCGGGTCGCCAGAGCGGCGACTACCTCGGCGTCGCGGACCTGCGTCTCGGTGAGCGCGCCCGCCTCGTGGTGATAGAGGTTCAGCGCGCCGATGCAGACCCAGTCGACCAGCAGCGGAAACCCGAAGGCCGCGTCGTACGCCGGCGGCCACGGCGCCGCGGCGGAACTCCGGCCAGCGGACGTCTTTCGCGTCGGAGAGATCGGCATCGAACACCGGAGCCTTGGCGCGGAATGCCGCGACGCACGGGCCCTCGCCCACGGTGTACTCGACTTCCTCGACGGCTTCGGCGACACGGTCCGACACGCCCACGCAGCCCAATGATCTGCTGCCGGCCATCAGCACCAGACCCGCGCCCGACACGCCGAGGAAATCGGTGCACGCCAGGCACAGCGCGCTGACGGGATCGCTGTCCCGTTCCGTGTGCCCGGCCACGAGCTGTGCGAAACGCTCCGATTCGTGCGGGCCGACAGCCACGTGCACCTCGACGGTTCTCTCGCCGTCCTCCTGCGGAGGACAAACGCATGTGCGGCCCCGTTCAGACCGACGCGCATCGCGCGACTTGGAAGGAACCGTATCAGCGCGGCCGTCAGCCGACACGCGGATGACCACGCATCTCGTTGCGGGTTCCACGCGAGCGGGCGACTTCGCCGCGATGACGGTCGGTGTCCGAACGCCGCTACAGGTCGCGCGATTCGCGCGCCGAGGTCGCCACCGAGGCGCTGCGTGAACTCGACGGGGTCGCCGCCGGGCACGAAGATCACCGTGTCGATTCCCAGGCCGGCGAGGTCGCGCATCTCGTCGAGGAAGGAATCGGACGCGGGGTTGTTCCTCGACAGAGCTGTCTTCGTGATCGTGGTGTAGTCGCGGCCCTCGTTGTCGCAGTGGTGGCGCAACACATCGAGCTTGTGTGCGAGCTCGACGGGGTCGGCCGCGAAGAGGTTGCACGCGTCGGCGTACTGCGCGACCAGGCGCAGGGTCTTGCGCTCGCCGCCGCCACCGATGAGAACGGGCGGGCGCGGTGTGCTGATCGGACGGGGTTCGCAGATGGTCTCGGCGAGCTGGAAGTGCTTTCCGGCGAAGGGACCGTCCTCGTCGCTCCACATCTGGAAGCAGATCTGCAGCGCCTCCTCGAGGCGTTCGAAACGCTCGGCGGTCGGCGGGAAGGGGACACCGAGACCGTGGTGCTCGCGTTCGTACCACGCGGCGCCGATGCCCAGCTGGCCACGGCCCTCCGAGAGGACGTCGAGGGTGGCGACGGTCTTGGCGAGCAAGCCCGGATGGCGATAGGTCACGCCCGTCACGAGGAGCCCGAGCCGGATCGTGGCGGTGTGCGCGGCCATGAATCCAAGTGTCGTGTAGCCCTCGAGCATCGGTTCGGTGGCGGGCGCCATGGCTTCCATCTGGAACCAGTGGTCCATGACGCTGAGATCGCTGATGCCTGCCTCCTCGGCGGCCGACGCGATCGCGGCCAACGTGGGCGCGATCGAAGCGGGCGCGTCGGGCCACGAGAAGCTGACGACGTGCAAACCGATTTTCATGTAGTGCTCCTGCGGTAGCGGTCGATCTTGAAGTTGATGGCGCCCAGACAGTCGTTGAGGTGCTCGAGATCGTGCAGCACATGGCGGCGATGCTCGTCGAGCAACTCGAGCCGCGCTCGTGCGGTGCTCGGGCCGCCGCGCACGAGGTCGACGTATTCCTGCATCCGGGTGATCGGCATACCCGTCGACCGCAGCTTGCGGAGGAAGTCGACCCGGAGCAGGTCGTTCTCGCGGTAGAGCCTGCGCCCGGAGTCGTCGCGATCGACGGGATCGATGAGCCCGATGCGTTCGTAGTACCGCAGCGTGTGCGCGGAGATGCCCGTCCGCTCGGCGGTGGCCGCGATGGACAAGCCGGGGTGGTGGTCACGGCGCGACCGTATGACTTCGAGTGCGCTCGAAGTCAACCCGGTGCCCGCGCTCGTGGGATCGCCGGCATCCGCGCTCAGCGGAGAAGCGTCAGAGAAGCGTCAGGGGAGGAGGAGGCGGCACCAGCTGTCGCAGAGCCAGCGTTCGAACCGGCGCGGCGACCAACCGCGTTCGACGGTGAGCAACACGTAGAGCTCGGAGCTGTTCGTCGCCCACAGCACGTCGGCCGCGTCGGCGATCGACAGGTCGGCGCGCAGCCCACCCGCAGCACGGAGATTGCGCGCAAGCTTGCGCATGTTGGCGGCGCGGCGATCGCTGATCTCCTGCCACACGCGCTGCGCTTCCGGCTCGGTCGACGACGCGTCGCGCAGTGCGAGGAAGAGCGGCGCCATGCGTTCGTGGGTCTCGCGAATGGCGCGGGCGTAGATGGCGAGCTTGCGGGCCGGGTCGGGTTCGATGCGCAGCGCTTTCACATGCCCGCGCTCCTCGGCCGCGACGGCGCGGTCGGTTCCGGAAATGGCCTGCTCGATGAGTTCGCGCAACAGCACCGGTTTGCGTCCGACCAACGCGTAGACGGTGTCGACGTTCACCCCGGCCCGACCGGCCACCGCGGCGATCGTGGTGGCTCGGTAACCGCGCTCGAGCACGAGCTCGCGCGCGGTGTCGACGATCCGCTGCCTCGTCCGGGTCGATTGTGCCTTCCGGCGAGCAGTGTCGTAGGTGCGCCGCTTGACCTCCCGGGGCATACGCTCCATTATTGATCCGAAAGTCCTTCGGATCAAGTATGGGGAGAGATCGCGATGACCTACGCGTTCACGCAAGATGTACCGATCGACGCCGCGTTCTACGCGCGTATCCGCGACGGGCTCGGCGACGAGCCGCCGAAGGGACTGATCGCCCACCTCGCGATCGAGCGACCCGAAGGTGGGCTGCGCTACGTCGACGTGTGGGAGTCCGAGGGCGATTGGGACCGGTTCGCCGAGGATCGCCTACATCCGGTGGTGCACGCGCTGCTCGGCGAGATCTTCGGTGACGATCTTCCGGCCGAGCCCGAGCGCACGGCCATCTCGGTCGTCCACGTGTGGGGCCCCAGCGGCGCGACGGCGCCGAGTGCGTGCGCTGCGAGTGCGCGTCGTCTCCTCGGCGCGGTGAACGCCCGCAGCTGCTCAGGGGCCGATGCTCGTGCGGTCGCTCGCCGCGAGCATCTTGGGCGTCCGCGCCGCCGCACTCTGTCCCTCTCACCGCTGTCACCCCGTCAGCTGCACCGCGGCACGCGAGCGCGCTCCCCGATGCGCCGCGGTCCTGCACCTTCCCCGCGGATGGACGAAGATGAGTGGATGGGTCGTGCTCCGGCGCTGGTGCTCGCGAGTGCGGTGCTGGCCGGGTGCGCTTCGGGCGCCTCGCCGAGTACCTCGCCGTCGACCATCGCACGCCCGCCGACCACGTCGAGTGCGGCGCCCTCGACGACGACGGCCGCGACGGCGCGCGGCCGCGCCGGCTGCGTCCACCGACCCATCGCGCACGATCACGACTCCTACTACGGGCTGGCCGCTCCCGGCGGCGTGAGCATCGACTTCCTCGCGACGCACGCGCGGACTCCCGCGACCGACGGCCACGGGAACACGATGCAGAGTGTGGGGCTGTCCGTCGAGCGGACGGGCGCGCAGGGCACGCTGCTGCTGACCTCCGCCGACCCCGGATACGAGGTCGTCTTCCGCGGTTTCGGCGACTTCGACGGCGACGGCCGTACCGATCTCCTGGTCGACGTCTACGGGGCCGGGAACGATGTCACCTACATCGTCTCGGGCACCGTTGCGTCGGGCACGCGGGATCCGGCAACTGTCGGCGTGCCGGTGCCGCGACCTCATCTCGCGGGCGGAACGTTCGCGGGATTCCCGGCGGCGGTAGGCGACCAAAATGGCGATGGCGCCGACGACGTGAGTTTCGGCCCGGAGGTCTACTCCGGCCGCGACCTGCTCGCCCGAAGTCGCATCGGTACGACCCTCCCTGCGCCATTGCAGACCTTGACCTCGATGTACGCCGGCCTGGTGCAGGTCGACCCGAAGGCTCCGCCGTCGTTCGTCGTGCCGGAGGCAACCGGTCCGAGTCTCCGGGTACTCGATCGCCGTTCCGATCGACTCCTGCTCGACGGATCCGCGAACGACCTGTCGATCGCGATCACGCTCGGAGCCGGCGCCTCGGGTTGGCTCGTCGGCGGGCACCACATCGTGGAATACGGCTATTCCACCCGAAGCGGCAGCACTGCGTGGCGATGGGATCTCGACGCCGCGTGCGGAACGTGAGGCGCTACTGCGCCCGTTCGTAGTACAGGGGGAGGCCGGTCTCCACATCGCGGAACGCCCTGCCGGCGCGGCGCGGCGAACGGCACGCCGGATCGTGCCGACAACAACAGGTCGTCGCTCTCGTGGGCCCAGAGCGCGTCGTCGCCGGCGCGGAAGAAGTCGTGACCGCGCGCGTACGCGAACACCTGACCGTCGTCGAACCGGCAGAGATGACGTCGACCGGTTTGCGCGACCGGAGGTTTCGGGATCGAGTCGCCGGCGGTCTCGGTGACCGTCGTTGCGCCGCGCGACGTGCTCGCGAGTGGGTCGCGATCTCGAAGGATCACCGCGATGGCTGAGCTGCGGATCTCCCGGGTGGCGATGTCGAGGTCGTCGATGACGTCGTGGAGTCGGTCTGCCACATCAGCGTCGACGCCGGGATGGTTCGTGATGCCCGCAAGCGTCAGTGTCGATGCGAAGACGCGATTCGTCACTCGGTCGAGGAGGGAGAGCATCTGCGGACCCGGCGCCGGGTTCCCGTCGCTACGGCGAGGTCCCAGCGCCAACGCGCTCAGGTCGGCGAGCGCGCTCGATGAAGAGTCGTTCGGGCTCCGAGAATTCCCGCGGCGCGAGGAAGCTGACTCCGAGCACTCCGAGGACCGACCCTTCGCAAACGAGGGGAATCGCGGCCCAGGCCTGCGAAGGCGTCGCCGAGCTCGCGACGACGGCAGGAAATCGCGCGGCGGCGTCGGCGCGCGAGGGAACCCAGACGGCCTCCTTGTCCCGTGCCGCCACGGTCAGGGGCAGATCGAGGTCGATGGTCAGGGGAGCGAAGGCGGCGATGGACGCTGTCGGGTAGCCGACTGTCACCGCGGGAACGAGCACGTCATCCGAGTCGAGGAACGCCACCACGCCACCCTCGGCATGAAGCCCGGCCATGCCCTGACGGACGACGATGTCGACGATCTCCGACGGTTCGAGCGCGGTGGTCAGCGCACGAGCGACCAACGCAATCCGCGTGAACTGATCGAGGTCGGCGGCGACCTGCTCGGCCATGATCCCGTACTCCCTCCGGCGGCTTTCGACCCCGAATCTACGGGCGCACCCCTCGGGTGCCGTCAAGCACCCTCTTCTCGTTCGGGGGCGGGCCGCACCGCGTCGTAGCGGCGCTTCACGAGTTGGCGCGGATGACCCACGAGGCGGGCGACCTCGGAGATCGTCATCGCCTCCTCGTCGACGAGGATGTGGAAGAACTCGCCCCGCGAGCGCATGAGCACCGAGTGCATCGCGTTCATCGCGTCGATGACGGCATCCCGGGACCGCGGAGCCGCGCTCACCGCGAAGAGGTCGGCCATCCGCATCTTGGTGTTGATTGCGTCGCGCGTGTGCGCATTCGCCGCCTCGAGCCCGTCCAGTGCACGCCGCATGCGCTCGATCGTCGCGTCGAGCTCGTCCAACGACTCCACGAACCGGTCCACGACTCCTCCTCGAGCATGTCCGCTTGCAGCGTCGATCGGGCGCCGCGTACACGCCAAGTCTCCACGGGTCTCGTGGCGCTACGGAACTGCGTGCAATGCGGTGACGTAGTCGACCTCGTGCTTCGAGCCCAGCATCACCGACACGCGTTCGTGCAGGGTCGACGGTTGGATATCGAGAATGCGCTGCGTTCCATTGGTCGCGCGGGCCGCCGGCCTGTTCGACGATGAAGCTCATCGGGTTCGCTTCGTACATCAGGCGCAGCTTGCCGGGCCGCTCGGGATGGCGGTCGTCCCATGGATACAAGAAGATCCCGCCGCGCTGGATGATGCGATGGACGTCGGCGACCATGGACGCGACCCAGCGCATGTTGTAGTCCTTGCCGCGGGGCCCTTCGCTGCCGCTGAGGCATTCGTCGATGTAACGGGCGATCGGTGGTGCCCAGCGCCGACGGTTCGACATGTTGATCGCGAACTCCGCGGTGTCGGCCGGAACCTGCAGGTTCTCTTGGGTCAGCAAGAAGCTCCCGGTGTCGCGATCGAGCGTGAACACCTGCACGCCGTGTCCGACCGTGATGACGAGCAGCGTCTGCGGTCCGTACAGCGCGTAGCCGGCGCACACCTGGCGAGTTCCGGGTTGCAGGAACGCGCCGTCCGCGATCGGCCCGTCGCCCGACGAGGGGAGTACGGAGAAGATCGTTCCGACCGATACGTCGACGTCGATGTTGCTCGAGCCGTCGAGGGGATCGAAGAGCAGCAGGAAGTGGCCGCGCGGGTAGGTCACCGGGATGCCGTGCGCGTGATCCATCTCCTCGGAGGCCATCGCCGCGAGGTAGCCGCCCCATTCGTTCGCTTCCACGAGGATCTCGTTGGCGAGCACGTCGAGCTTGGCCTGCGTCTCGCCCTGCACGTTGGTCGTGCCGATCGATCCGAGCACGTCGCCGAGCGCACCGCGACCGACGGCATACGAGATCGTCTTGCAGGCGCGCGCGACGGTCTCGAGCAGAAGCCGCAACTCGGGATCCAACCCGTAGTCGCGCTCGCAACGGATCAGATAGTGGGTCAGCGAGATTCGACCGCGCTTCACAGCGGCGACCGCGACGTCGATGCGCCGAGGTGGCGCGACCTCGGACCTACGAGGTCGATCGCGCGCTCGGCATGCACGACGACCGCCGGGAACGGTCCGCGCGGTGCGTGTGCGAGGGGTTCGTCCTTGTGTGTTCGCCGTCGGTGTGTCGCGCGCGCACTTCGTTCCTCCGAGTCGCCGGTCCTGCGGCTTCGAGCAGACCACGCCCGGTGGCGCTCGTTGGAGAGGAATTGCGACCGCCCGCGAGGGACGAAGGTCACCGTCGGGCCGGTCCCGACCGCACGACCGCACCTGGACCCGTGACCAACTCACGGTCGTCGGTCAAGCAGGCACATGTCGTGGTGCGGTGATCCTGAAGATCGGTGACGACCCGCTGTTCACGCCGATCTCGGTGTTCGCCGTCGCCATGTTCTTGATCGCGTTCTGGCTGCTGTTCTGGCCACGCGGGTTCCTGGGAGGGTAAGGACATGGCGGTCCGCGGTCACGTTCTACGAGGCGCGGTCGGCGGCGGCCTCTTCGGTGTCGCCCTCGCGACGATGCTCACGCTCTACGGCGTCGTCCGCCTCGGCGAGTTCACGGCCGGGTGGATCGTCCTGCTCGGCGTCGTGCTCGGTGTCGTGTGGGCACTGGTCGCCCCGGCGCCGCGGCGCCGAGGGGCGCCGGCCCCGGAGACGGAGCCGAAGGCGGAGTGACCTCGCACTCGTGGGGTCCGCTCGTCGGAGATGACCTTCGCCTCTACCGGACCCGACGAGGTCCGACGATCCTGTCGAACAGTCGTAGTCGCACTCCCCGAACTCCCCCCGTATGGGGAGTGCACTACGGGCAACCCGGGACCACGGGT
The DNA here is from genome assembly GCA_963839575.1 of uncultured Actinomycetes bacterium. GTDB lineage: Bacteria > Actinomycetota > Acidimicrobiia > IMCC26256 > PALSA-610 > PALSA-610. The sequence continues at coordinate 2,328,140 of CAWIVQ010000003.1, forward strand.
CGGCACGCCATAAGGAAGTGGCCATGACACACACGTTCTTTCACGGGGCGCCGCTGTCGTCCCGACCGCTTCGTCCCCGCCGCTCGAAGTCGCATCTCGCCAGCGCGGCGCAACTCGTCACGCTGGTCGCCGCCACCGGCATCATCATCGGCTGCGCCGCGGTGGCGGTGTTCGTGGCGGTCGTCAGCCAACTCGCGCTGGCCGGCCACTGACCACACGGCTGGCGTGCCTCCTGCGGATCGTCTTCTCGGTCTCGACGAGCAGGTAGCCGATGACGGCGACGGCGACGATGCGGAACCACGCGGCGACGTCGAGTGAGGCGGACTCGAAGAGTCGTTGCATGAACGGGACGTAGGTGTAGGCGAGTTGGAGCCCGATCATGGCGGCGGCACCGCCCAAGAGGACGCGGTTGGTGAAGATGCCGAGCCGGATGAAGGATCGATCGAGCGAGCGGCAGTTCAGGAGATAGGTGAGCTCGATCATGACGAAGCTGTTGACGACGATCGTTCGTGCTTCGTCCGTGGTCGCGCCGCGAGCTTGTTCCCAGTAGAAGAGCGCGAACGCGGCGGTGATCAACGTCGTCGCGACGAGGCAGATGCGTACGACGAGTTGCCGGGTGAGTATCGGCTGGTCGGGTCGGCGGGGTCGACGCTGCATGATGCCGACTTCCTTGGGTTCGAACGCGAGGGTGAGGCCGAGCGTGATCGACGTGGCCATGTTGAGCCACAGGATCTGAATGGGCAGGATCGGCAGTGTGCTGCCGGCGATGATCGCCGCAAGCACGACGAGCCCCTCACCCATGTTGGTGGGGAGCGTCCAGACGATGAACTTGGTGAGGTTGTCGAAGACGCCGCGTCCTTCTTCGACCGCGGCTTCGATGGACGCGAAGTTGTCGTCGGTGAGGACCATGTCTGCGCTCTCCTTGGCGACCTCGGTGCCGGCGCGTCCCATGGCGATGCCGATGTCGGCTTGTTTGAGCGCGGGCGCGTCGTTGACGCCGTCGCCGGTCATGGCGACGACGTGATTGCGGCCTTGGAGGCCTTCGACCAGCCTGAGCTTCTGTTCGGGTGAGACTCGGGCGAAGACAGCCGTCTGATCGACGAGGTCGGAAAGATCGTCGGGAGGGCACTCGGAGAGTTCGATGCCGGTCACGACGGCGGGAGCGTTCCCGGACCGGCCGAGGCCGAATTCGGCCGCGATTGCCGCGGCGGTTCCGGCGTGATCACCGGTGATCATCTTGACTTCGATACCGGCGGCTCGACACGCCCCGACGGCCGCGATCGCGTCGGCGCGCGGCGGGTCGGCCATCGCCTGGAGCCCCAGAAATGTGGCGCTCGGCGGGTCTGCCTGCCCGCTCTGCAGGTGGTCGAACACGGGCTCCGGCGCTCGTGCGAACGCGAGGACTCGGAGTGTCCGACCGGCGAACTGGTCGGTGCGGTCGAGCACGGCCGCCGGGTCGAGGGTGCTCACGTTGCCGGCGCGGTCGAGTTCGGTCGTGCACATGGCCAGGACGTGTTCGACTGCGCCTTTGAGATACACGACGCCGTGAGCTTGGTGCGGGGCTCGGTGCAGTGTGGCCATGAAACCGTTCGCGGAATCGAAGGGTATGGAATCCACTCGCGGAGCGACGCGGCCGGCATCGTCGGCATCGATGTCGGCTTTGCGGGCCGCGGTGATCGAGCGCGCCCTCGGTTGGGTCGCCGATGACGTCCCAGTGGCCGTCGGATTCCGCGATTTGTGCGTCGTTGCAGAGCAGGCCCGCGAGCAGGCACTCACGCAACGCCGGGTGGTCGTGGGGATCGATGGTTTCCCCGTCGCGCCCGTAGGTGCCGAGGGGGGAGTAACCGGTCCCCGAAACCTCGAACGTTGCGCCGCCGGCGTAGACGGCCTGCACGGTCATCTGGTTCTCGGTGAGCGTGCCCGTCTTGTCCGTGCAGATGACGGTGGTGCCTCCGAGGGTCTCGACCGCGGGGAGGTTTCGGACGATCGCGTGGTGGCGGGCCATGCGGTTCACCCCGATCGCAAGGGTGATCGTGACCGCGGCCGGGAGGCCTTCGGGGATCGCGCCGACCGCCAGCGCGACCGTGGCGTTGATCATCTCGTCCCAGGCTTCACCGCGAGCGATCCCGATCACGAAGGTGACGGCCGCGAGCCCGAGGATCGCGAACGTCAGGATCCGGCTGAACTGGGCGACCTTGCGGGTGAGGGGTGTTTCGACACCGGTGGCCGCGCCGACCAGCCGGTGGATCTGGCCCATTTCCGTTTCCGCGCCCGTGCCGGTCGCGACGCCCTGTCCTCGACCGGCGACGACCAGCGTTCCCGAGTAGGCCATGTTGTTGCGATCGGCCAGCGCGGTTTCGATCGGCAACTCGATCGGTGACTTCGCGGCGGGCATGGACTCGCCGGTCAGGGCGGACTCGTCGACGCGCAGCTCGTTCGTGGCGATGAGGCGCAAGTCGGCCGGGATCTTGTCCCCGGCATCGAGCACGGTGAGGTCGCCGGGAACCAATTCCGACGACGGCAACGTCATGCGCTCGCCGTCGCGGATCACCGTGGCCGAGGTCCGCACCATCGCTACCAGTGCTTCGAGAGCCCGCTCCGCGCGGGATTCCTGCACGAACCCGACCGTGGCGTTGAGTACCACGACGCCGAGGATGACGCAGGAGTCGGCGATGTCGCCGAGCACCAACGTGAGGACGGCGGCGACGATCAGGACGTAGATGAGCGGGTGGCGAAACTGGACGAGTGCCCGACCGAATGCACCGCGACGGTCGAGCTTCGGGAGCACGTTCGGCCCGAACTGTTCGTGTCGTGAATGCGCTTCGCGTGCGCTGAGCCCCGTGGCGGCATGGGTCTCGAGGAGCAACACCACCTCGTGCACCGCCAGCTGATGGTGGTCGCGCCGCGCCGCGTCGATCATCTCCCAATACTGACGGAGCCCGGTGCCGGATGGGCAGCGGCGTCCGGCATGTCCGGGTCGGGACCTTGGCCCCTTGGCCCCGGTCGACGCCGACGGGCACCGGAGGCACGCGGCCGGCTGTCACGGCCGAACGTCTGATCCGCGCTCGCCGCACGATCGCGGAGACGCCATGATGCGACCGTGCCGATCATCCTTCGACGCAGTACCCGGCGGACACGGCGCCAGGTCGTCTCCGCCCGGGATCACACCGGCGCGGATTTGAGCGGAGCGAAGCTCTACGACCTCGACCTGCGAGGCAAGGTGTTGCGCGAAGCCCACCTGCACGGCGCAGATCTCACGGGCTGCAACCTGATCGGTGCCGACCTCGAAGACGCGGATTTGCGCGCCGCGTTCCTGACTGGCGCGCAACTGAACGGGGCGAACCTCCGGGGTGCGAACCTGACGGGCGCGTACGCGATCGCGACCGACTTCGGCGGTGCTCGGATGGACGGGACGGTTCTCGATCGAGTGATCTACGACCAGGCGACGACATGGCCGCCCGGAGTGCTGCCGCCGCGCCCGAACCGGTAAGCGCCGCCGCCGTCGGTGGTCACGACGTCGACGCGATTTGCGCCCGACTCACATCGAGGTGATCCGCGCACCTCGCGCGAAGACGACGCGTCGCACCCGCGTGCCACGTGCGGGGCGAATTGTGGGCACGATCCTCGAGCAGTGAACCGCGCGTGGCGCGAGGTGTCTAAGGTTCCGCGTCCATTGGCGAACGGGAGGACTTTCGTATGTGGGCACAGCTCATCACGACGCGTCTGAAGCCGGGCAGGGAACACGACCTGCCGCGGTTGGTCGAGCAGTTGCATGCGGTCGAGCAACCGGATTCGGGTCTCTTGCGCTCGACGGCGATGCAGGACCAGAACGACCCGAGCCGGGTCTACATGATGGTCGTCTTCGAGAGCGAGGAGAAGGCTCGCGCCCGCGAGAACGATCCGCGACGCGACGCGGGACTGCAAGCCGCGAGGGCAACGATGGCGGAGATCTTCGACGGCGCTCCGGAGTTCGTCAACCTGACCGTCGTCGACGACATGACGCGGTAGCCGAGGCCGCGCATCGGGGCAATCGGCCCTCCCCGGCGAACGGTGGGTCGTCAGTAGTTGAAGACCAGTGCTCCGCCGGTCGTGTACTCGAGGACCGACGGTACGCCGGCGACCTCGGCGTTCGGAACCCATGTCGCATCCTGCAAGTCGCGGGTCTTCACGCAGACCGGGCACGCGAAGAACCGGCCGCCCTTCGTCGCGTACTCCTCATGAAGAGCCGCGACCGAAGGCGCACCGGGAACGTCGATCTTGTCGGCGAAGGCGGGAGTCGCGACGTGGACTGCGTCCTTGGTGAGGAACATGACGGCCTGTTTGCCCGCTCGGAGCGCCTCGACGCCGACGAGGTAGGCGATCAGGACGTTCTCGGGTTCCTCGGCGCCGTGGTTCAAGCAGATGAGCACCTTGGCGTCGCTCGTCGTGCCGGAGGCAGGAATCGTGGACTCGGTCATTTCCGACCCGCTTTCTGTGTTGTGCGGTGGGTGTCGCTTCGACGGCGGTTCGAGGCTCAGGTATCGAGGTGTTCGCTGCAAAAGCCCGAGCACAGCAGCGACATGCTCCGGATCCGACCGGAGGGGCCGGTATCGGCGAAGACGTGCTGCTCGACGACCATGGTCTCGTCGCCGAACCGGGCCCCGCGCACTCGCACCCGCCAACGCAGCTGGAGCCGGGAACCGACTTGGCCCACCGACGCATCGGCGACCTCGAACTGCTCGATTTCCCCGAACCACTGCCGGAACATGGCGCTGATCTCGGTGGCGCCGTGCCACTCGCAAAAGCCCCGGGGGAGCAGCGCGCCGAGCGAGGCGTCGTCGTCGAGCGCGGCCGCGAGACGCTCGAAGTCGCGGGCCGCCAGCGCTTCGAGGAGCGAACCGGCCACGGCGAACCGAGGATCCGAGGGCGATGTGTCGATGGTGTCCATACCGGTGTTGTACCGCCGGCCCGCCATCGCCCGCATCGGGCAACTGCCCGATCTTTGGTCAGGTCGCGAGCGGTTCGACGAGTCCGTTCTGCATCGCGAACAGCGCCGCGTTGGTCCGAGTGGTCACGCCGAGCTTCGTATAGATGTGCTCGAGGTGCGACGACACCGTCTTGCGGCTGATGGTCAACGTCGCGGCGATCTTCGGATTGGAGAATCCGCGCGCCACCAGCACCAGCACGTCGACCTCGCGGCGGGTCAAGCCGGCCGGGAGCGCGGCTCGGCGGCGCACGCGGTGGCCGGCCGCGCTCAACACGGCCGCGACCGCGTCGCCGTCGAGCCGTCCCGCCCGCACCTCTTCGTTCATCGTGGCCACCGCCGCGTCGCCGTCGAAGGCCGGCCGGTGGGGGCGAGGCTCACGCAACGCGTGGTAGACGTCGGCGGCGGCCAACAACCTCGCCGGCATGGAGAGCGCGTTGGCGGACAGGCCGTGCGGATAACCGCTCCCGTCGAGGCGCTCGTGGTGCTGCGACGCGCAGGCCACGATGGGCGCCAGCGGTGCGACGCGAGCGAACATGCGCCCGGTGAAGTAGGGGTGGGTCCGTGCCCGCTCCTGTTGCGCGGGCGACCACGGCTCCGTCGCGTTCCAGATGGCGCTGGTCACGCCCACCATCCCGGCGTCGTGGATCGCCCCCGCTCGGCGCAGGTTCGCCGCGTCGGCCTCCGGCATCCCGAACGTCAGGGCGGCTTCACCCACCAGCTCGGCGACGCCTCGCGAGTGGCCGATGCGCAGCGGCGCCTTGAGGTCGGAGAAGTCGCCGAGCGCGAACAACGCGGTGTCGAGCTGCTCCTGCGTCATCTGCTGACCCAAGCGCGGGTCGAGGTCGATCACCTGGTCCCAGGCTTGGAACGAGCCGAGCCCGTCGAGGACGACGTCGGGCCGCGCGCAGAAGTGGTCGACGAGATCCGGATCGAACTGCGTGCCGCGCCGGCTCGTCGCGACCTCGACCGCGGCGTCGACGCCGCCGCTGTGGTGGAACGCCTCGATGCAGTCCGCGAGGTGGACGAGACGAATCGCCGGCGCCAGCTCGGTCTGCCCGGCGCGACCGGGGACGCCTTTGCCGTCCCAACGCTCGAACGCCTGGATGAGGGGCGTACCGACCTCCTCGCCCAGCTCGAGTCGATCGGCGAACTCGCTGGCAGCTTGGCAGTGCGACTCCATCTGCTGTTGTACCGAGCGGCCGGCCGTCGCGAGGAACTTACCCACCATGGCGATCCGACGAAGACGGGAGCTGCCGTGGCCGAGGTGCCGAGCGACGAACATCGCCATCGTCACCCCGGCGAGGTCGTCGTCGTGCGTGTCGGCATACAGGGTCGTCTCGTCGCCGAACAGCTCGGCCAACTCACTCGTGTCCGTGGCACATCCCACCCACGTGAGCAATGACGTGTAGTAGGTGGCGGCGCTGACCTCCGGGGCGACTCCGGCCACGTCGGCGAGCCGCATGGCGATCACCGTCTGGCGCAGGACGCGCTCGACCGGTCGACCCATCCCGAGATCCGACACCAGCGACAGTGTGGCCACCAGTTCCGACAGCCTGACGGGCGCCGCAACCATCTCGAAACGTTACCTTCGCCGCCCCCGGGATTCGACGCCGTCGCCCGGGCGGATGCCGCGCGCCGGGTTCTGTGGTCGGACGGGCGCTTACGCGATGCCGGACGAGATGAGCTCGAGACCACGCGCGCGTTCGAAGCGGTTCGCGACGTCGTTCCAGTTGATGATGTTCCAGATCACTTCGACGTATTCGGCGCGTGCGTTGTGGTACTGGAGGTAGTACGCGTGTTCCCACGCGTCGATAACGAGGAGCGGCACTCCACTTTGGCCCACGTTGCCCTGGTGGTCGTAGATCTGCTCGATGTACAGGCGTTCGCCGAGCGGCTCCCACGTCAAGGCGCCCCACCCGGAGCCTTGCACGGTGGTGGTTGCGCTGGAGAGCTGTTGGCGGAATGCCTCGAACGATCCGAAGAACTCCTCGATCGCGGCGCGGAGTTCGCCTTCGGGGCGGCCGCCGCCATCGGGGCTGAGGTTCTTCCAGAACAGTGAATGCAGCACGTGTCCGGAGAGGTTGAACGCGAGCGTCTTCTCCAATCCGACGATGGCGCTCATGTCGCCTGATGCGCGCGCGGCGGCGAGGCCGTCGAGCGCGGCGTTCAGTCCGGCGACGTACGCAGCGTGATGCTTGTCGTGGTGCAGTTCCAATATCCGGGCCGCGTAATGTGGCTCGAGCGCTCCGAGGTCGTAGTCGAGATCGGGGAGGGTGTAGGGCTTCATGATCGTTCCTTTCCGCGGACACGACGCTCGGCCGACCATCGGTGCCGGACAGCCCGTTCGTGGCGAACGGCCTCGTCAGTGGCGTGTTGCAATGTTTGCTAGGGTACATGCATGACGGGACGTGCGGCAAGTCGGGTCGGGCGCGGCACGGCCGACGGGTTGGAAGACGCGGCCGAGGCCGCACTGCTCGCGTCGCGCGCGCTGGTGGGTGTGGCCGCGCGTTCGTTGGCGGCGATCGAGGCCACGGTCACGTTGGTGCAGTACCGGGCGTTGGTCATGCTCGCATCGCGGGACGGCTTGAACGTGGGCAGCCTCGCAGAAGCACTCGGCATCCACGCCTCGACCGCGACACGGCTGTGCGATCGCCTCGCGGAGAAGGGTTTGATCGATCGCAAGACTTCGACGGAGAGTCGACGTGAAGTCGTGCTCGGCCTCACCACGGAAGGGCGTGCATTGGTCCGTTCCGTGACGGCGAGGCGGCGGCGCGAGATCATCAAGATCATCGGTCGCCTCGAACCCGCACAGCGCGCCGCGCTCGTGGCCGCGTTCGGCGCGTTCGCGGATGCTGCCGGTGAGACCCCGGACAGCGCATGGAAGCTCGGCTGGACATCATGAGCGGCTCCGGCGGGAATCGCTGGAGCGGTCGCGTCGACGTGAAGGGCTGGGCGCAGCGGTCGCGGGGTCTGGCTCGGCGTTCCAAAGAAGCGGTCCTGCTCGCCGCGATCGTCGGCGCCCTGACCGGTCTCGGCGTCGCCGGATTCGATACTGCCGTGACCCGCGGCGTGCAAGCCGTGAATGACCTCCCGTTGTGGGTCACGGCGATCGCGCCCTTCGTCGGCCTGAGTCTGGCCGGAATCGCGTTGCATCTCCTCGGGCCGTCGGCGTCGCCGTCGACGGCCGACGAATATCTGCACGCCTTCCACGACTCGAAGTACACGCTGCCGCTGCGACCTCTCGCGGCGCGGATGATCGCGGGGATCGCGACCCTCGGCAGCGGGGCGCCGATGGGTCTGGAGGGGCCGTCGTTGTATCTCGGCGCGGGCATCGGTGACACGCTGCAACGTCGCTTCCCACGACTGTTCTCGGCGCGCCGCCGCAGACTCCTGCTCGTCGCGGGCGCGGGCGCCGGAGTCGCCGCAATCTTCAAGACGCCCGCGACGGGCGCGGTGTTCGCGCTCGAGGTGCCCTATCAAGACGATCTCGCCCGGTACATGCTCGGCCCGACCCTCATCGCGTCCGCGACCAGCTATCTCGTGTTCGTCGCGATCCACGGCACGGCTCCGCTCCTGGCGGTTACCGGGAGTCCGCCCTTCGACTTCAAGGACCTCGCCGCGGCGGTCCTGCTCGGCGTACTGGCCGGCGTCGGAGCACGGGTGTTCGCGTGGATGATCCGTCAGTCGAAAGAGGTGGTGACATCGATTCCGGCTTGGATCCGGATCCCGCTCGCCGGCGCGGGCCTGGCGGGGATCTTCGTCGCGGCACGGTTGTGCGCGGGGCAGAGCCTGACGACCGGTCCCGGCTACGACACGATTCGCTGGGCCCTCGATCCGACACACAGTGTCTGGCTCATCGGCGCGATCCTCGTGCTGCGTTGCCTCGCGACGTCGGTAACCATCGCCGGAGGCGGCGTCGGCGGCCTGTTCATCCCCTTGGTGGTGGCGGGCGCGCTGACCGGGCGCGTCGTCGGAGGCAGTGTGCACGCGCTCGACACCTCTCTGTTCACGGTGATCGGTGTCGCGGCATTTCTCGGTGCCGGCTACCGGGTGCCCCTCGCGGCGGTGATGTTCGTTGCCGAAGCCACCGGACGTCCGGGGTTCGTTGTTCCGGGCCTCCTCGCCGCGGTGGTCGCGGAACTCATGATGGGCCGACGGTCGGTGACGTCGTACCAACGCGGCCCGCTCGGCGACACGCCGCCGGACCGCCTCACGGACGAAGACGCTCCGGACGAAGATGCGCCGGACGAAGACGCGCCGGACTTCGGCTGATGAGTGACGACGGGTCTGCGCGAACCGATCCCTCCGACCGCGACCTGGCGAGTCGTACCGTGCTCGCGGCTGCACTCGAACGGTTCGGGCTCCGGTACGCCGCACGCCTGGAGGAACTCGCGGAATGCAACCGGGGCTTGGCGCGCCTCGTCGAAGCGCGGGTGGCCCGGCCGTGGACCGATCTCGAACACGACGCGTATCTTCGTTTGCGTCGATCCAAGACCGAACTCAACGCCCGCGTCGTGCGCGTGCAACGAGCCTTCGAGCGTTCCCGCGCCGGTTTGCGCGATCTGGGTCAACCGTTCTGATCGAGACACGCTCGCGCCGACCGGCTGCGGATACCGCTGACCGGCGCGCTGGTGTCGTCCGCACGGAGGAGGGGCTTCTTCGCCCTCGCGCCGGCACGCCTGCAAGCTGACTGCTCCCAGGGGCGCGGCAGGGCGCCCCTGGGAGCGGGTCAGACCGTGTCGACACGCACGTTCATGTCTGATCTATCACAACAGTTGGCATTCTACATGTATTATCGGCGTCGTCAATCTCGATCGGTTCGCCGCGTCTCGCCATCCGGCACCCATTCGTCCTCGGCGATCGCACGGCCGGCGGTGGAGAGCACCAGGACGGTCTGCCGTCTCGCAGGGCCCGCGGGCACGGATATGACGAGGCCCCGGGTGCGGAGCCGATGTTGCATGTATGCGGCGGCGGACGTGGAGATGCCCATCGTGCGGGCGAGCTGCTCCGGCGTCGTGGCGCCACTGGTCGCGAGCGCGGCGAGCGCCTGCCGGTCGTGCACGGTCAAGGAGGCATCCAGGGCTACCTCGACGTCTGCTCCGAGAACCTGGGCCGGCGATGCGCCCGTCTCGACGGTTCGATCGTCATCGGTGTGCATGCATTCCCACCTTGGCCGGAGGCACGACGACGATGGGGATGTCGCTTCCGTGTTCGAGCCGGCGTGCGATGCTCGAGACGGCGTCGTGCAGCGCGTGGTGATCGGGTCCGCCGATCACGATGAGGTCGGAGCGCACGTGTCGCGCGACCGCCGCGAGCTCGTGTGCGGGGTCGCCCCACGTCACGCGCAGCGTCACCGTGATCCCGCGGTCGCGCAGTTGTGCGATCGCCGTGCGTGCGAAATGTGTGCGCACCGTCGCGACGTATGCGTCAGAGTCTGCCTGGACGCTCGACACGAGCCACAGGGTCGTGCGTGGGATCACGTGCACCACGATGACGTCGGCCCGTAGATCGGTAGCGAACTTCGAGACCCATTCGACGATGGCGGCGTCGCGGCGGTTGCGTTCAGCCCGACGACGATTCGGCTCATGTGCCCTCTTTCTCTGTGGGCGTCCCGCACGTTGCTCGCCCGCAGCGAGTCCTGTCGTGAACGGGCTCGTAGGTCCACGGTCGGCGGACGCAAGAGTCGTCCCATCAGGCCGAGCCCGAAGGCGACGGGTTGTGCCGACGACGGTCGACTGGAGTCGACCGCGACATGCGGTGTTCGGGTTGCATACTGTTCTGTATCAATGTACTATAGCAAACATTGTTAGACAACAGTGATAGTCCCGACTCGGTCGGGAACGAGGTCGGGCGTTTCGCCGGATCTCGCACAGTGCGACAGCTGCCGCCGCCGCGGAAGTGCCCCGGGCGCGAAGGTTCCGGGTCCACACGCCGCGCCGAACTGGTCGACCTGCACGACGGCATTGCCCGCATCGATGCACGACACCGCGACAAACAGCCCGATTGGACTTACGACCTGATCCCATCGGCAAAGACGCCCGCCGCCCGTCTCGGGGAGCACCGCGCCCTCCAGAGCCTCGACCGATGACTGCGCCGACGCGGCTGCGCTCGCGCCGAGCCGGGAACCCGCGGCCTGCGTTCGAGGGGTCTAGGCCTTGGCGGTCCGGCGGTTCGTAGCTTTGCGAGCCGAGGCGGCTTTCTTCGCCGGTGGCGCGGTAGGTACGAGCACGACCGGGATGGTGCTGCGGTTGATGACTTTGTGCACGGTCCCGCCGACGACGAGGTCGGTGAGCGCGCTGTGGCTCTTCGAGCCGAGGACGAGCATCGAGGCTCCGGCTCGTTTCGCAGCCCGGAGGAGTTCGGTCGCGGGGTCACCACGGACGAGCTGTGTCGTGTACGGCACCCCCGCCTTGCGCAGGGCCGCGGTCCAGGATCCGTCGAGGAGCTCGTGCAATTCGCCGAGGATCTTGTCGATGTCGATCTGCATCGCAGAAAGAGACCAGAGCCCGGTCCGGGGCACCGCATGTACTGCGATGACGCGGGCGCCACTCTGCTGCGCTTCGCGCGCGGCCCAGCGCGCGGCCGCTTGCGCGCCCTTGTCTGCATCGATCCCGACGACGATGTTGTCCATGCTGAACCTCCAACCACGCGACACGTCGGGCGACACCGTCGGGCGACACGTCAGGCGACTCGCCGGCGACCGCCCCGATCTGAAGAGCCACTCGACGATACCCGCCGACCGAGCCTCATCACCGAAGCGGGTTTCACGATCACCGACCAGCAGCGCTGCGACATCGTCGGCATCCCCGTCGCGGTCGTCACGGCACACGCGCCAAGGACACGGTGAACTCGAAAGGACTGCGCATGCACCTTGAACTCTCCGACGACCAAGCCGAAATTCTCCGCGAGATCCTCGACATCGCGGTCCACGATCTCAGTTGCGAGATCGCATCGGCCGACCTCCCGAGTTACCGAGACACGCTCCGACACCGGCGCGAAACGCTCGAGCCGATCCTCGATGCCGTCGGCGGACCGATTCCCAACGCCGAACGCCTCAAGAACTGAGCCGGCCGGTACCGCGGCTCAATCCTCGACGGTGTCCGGTATCTCCGAGACGTGGGCCGAGACGATGCGCCAGCCTTCGGGGAGGCGGGCCCAGGTTTGTGACTGGCGGCCCAACACCGCACGACCCGGGTAGCGAAAGCACGTCGTCACCACGACGACGTCCGGACCGACGGCGGTGACCCTGGTGTCGTGCAGGGCGCGCCCGGGTGGGAGCGGAGGTTGAGATCGTCGCCACTGCCCGAGCGCGTCCGAGCCCACTTGCATGTCGGAGAGGCCGAAGCGCACGACATCCGGGCTCGACCAGAACTGGTCGTTCATCGCCTCGGCCTCGCCGCCGACCAATGCTTGCTCGTAACGCTCGAACTCAACCGCGACTTCGGCCGCCGCCGCGGCCGAAGCATCGCCCGCGTCGCGGATCACCATCCGCGACCCAGTTCCTGTTCGAGTTCCATCCCAACCGATGCGAGCGCGCCCTCGGCGAAGGGTCGTGCGGACAGCTGGAGGCCGACCGGGAGTCCTTCGGGCGTAAATCCGCAGGGCATCGAAACGGCCGGGGTCCCGATCAGCCCCCATACCAACGTGTTCCGGGAAAGGCGCATGAGGAACCGTTCGTAGTCGGAGCGTCGAGGGGCCACGACCGGTGTCGAAGGGGTCACGACGAGGTCGCAGCGGTCGAATACCGCCATGACGCGCGCCGATAGCCGGGCTCGCTCGCGTTGGGCGTCGAGGTAGTCGACCGCCGTCACCCGCATCCCGGCTTCGAGCTGGTCGCGTACCTCGGGGATGCACGCGGACAGGTCGCGCCCGCGCGAGCGGTGGAAGGTGGCCGCCTCGCTGCGGCTGATGAGCAGCCCGACGGCGTTGGCGATCGCCAGATCGTCAGGGGTGGGGATGTCGACGGTGACGAGTCGGCAGCCGATCCGTTCGAGTCCCCGCAGTGATGCCTCGACCGCGACCGCGACCTCCGGGTCGGCTTCGCTGCATATGTCGGCCGCCACCCCGACGACGAGTCCTTCGGCGGGCGGGCCGCCGGTGCTCACCGAGGATCCGGGGATCAGTACGTCGAGCATCGCGGCGGCGTCGGCGACGGTCGTGGTGATCGGCCCGAGATGGTCGAGGGTCCAAGAAAGCGGGACGATCCCGCCGGTCGCGACTCGTCCGAAGGTCGGCTTGAATCCGACGACGCCACAGAAGGCGGCCGGTACTCGAAGCGAGGCACGGGTGTCGGTGCCGAGCGATCCGATGCCGATGCCGGTGGCGACGGCGATGGCGGATCCGCCGCTCGACCCTCCGGCGATTCGGGTCGGGTCGTAGGGGTTCGTGCACTGCGGCGTCGTGACCCCGAGTGCGAACTCGTGCGTGGCGGCCTTCCCCACGATCACCGCGCCCGCGTCGCGCAGGAGGGCGACCGCCTCGGCGTCGCGGCGCGGTCGATCCAGGTAGATCGCCGAACCTGCGGCAGTCGGCAGTCCCGCGACGTCGATGATGTCCTTGACGGTGAGTGGGATGCCGTGCAGCGGTCCGCGCGTGCGTCCCTCGGCAAGTTCGGCATCCCGCTCGGCGGCTTCGCGACGCGCCGCGTTCGGGATCGGAGGCGACGATGGCGCCGTGGGTGTCGGCTTCGGCGGCTGCGAGCGCGGCTTCGACCAAGGCCGTCGCGGTAACGGCGCGCGAACGCAGCTGTGCCTGAGCCTCGACCAGCGTCGGCGCGGCCGAGAGGCGCCGCGTGACGAGGCCACCGTGCGGCGCGGCCGGGTCGGTCGTGATCGCGTAGGGCGGGGCGGTGACCGACACGCTCGGCGCGGTGACGGGGCGGGGTGGCGATTGCCATTCGAGCGGCGGCGCTTGCGCCGGTACCGGTGTATCGAGTTGGTGGAGGAGGTTCGCCGCCTCGTCGAAGGCGATGCGGGCTGCGCTCCGTTCGTCGAGACTCATGCCGATGCGTGCGCGGCCCCGGCGAGGCCGGACGATGCTCGCGGCGGCGAGGGCGACGAGGAATGCGTCCGAAGTGGCGACCGCTCCGAACACGCCACCTTGCATCTTCACCATCTCGATCGCGGCGGCATAGTTGCGCGGGTCCGTTGCGCCGGTGCAGTCGGTGAGCAGCAGGCACTCGTAGCCACGGTCGTTGGCCTCGCGCATCGTCGTGTGCACGCACACATCGGTGGTGATTCCGGTGAGGACGATGTGCGTGATCCCACGGTTGCGCAGCACGAGGTCGAGGTCGGTCGCGTAGAAGGCGCCCTTGCCGGGCTTGTCGATGATGATCTCACCTTCGATCGGCGCGACCTCCGGCACGATCTCCCACCCGGGCTCGCCGCGCACCAGGATGCGCCCGCACGGACCGCGATCACCGATGCCCGCTCCGATGCGTTGCGACCGCCAGAGCTTGTTCTCGGGACAATCCGACAGATCGGGTCGATGGCCCTCGCGAGTGTGGATGACGGTGGCTCCCCAAGCTCGGACTGCATCGAGCACCCGACGGGTGGGTTCGAGCCCACCACGGGTGAGCGAGAGGTCGTAGCCCATCTGGTCGACGTACCCGCCGGGTCCGCAGAAGTCGACCTGCCAGTCGATGCAGACGAGGGCTGTGCGTTCCGAGACGATGGTCTGGTCGTAGGGCCACGGGTACGGGGACGCGTCCACCTGTGTCGTTGCCCGGTTCGGTTCGTTCATGACTGGCTCCTGGAGCACTGAATCGGTCGGAGCGCCTTCGAGCGCGGCCAGCACGGCCGCGGTATCGGCGAAGGCGCCGAAGATCCCACCTGAATGGCGCACCATATCGAGCGCGCTTTGCGCCAACGCGGGATCGATGGGGGTGCAACTGTCGGCGACGAGCAGGCATTCGTAACCGCGGTCGTTGGCGGCGCGCAGCGTCGAGTGCACGGGACCTTCGAGCCCCCAGCCGCCGAGCAGGAGATCGGTTCGGCGGCCGCGGCGGAGGATCCCATCCAAGGGACTGTCGTGGAAACCGTCGATGGCCGCGGTGGTGACGATCTCGTCACACTCGACCGGGAGCATCGTTGCCCCGACGGGGCTGCCGGCCTGCGCCGGGGCAACGATGCCGATCACGATCCCGCCCGCCGCCCGGACCGACGTGGCCAGCGCCGCGATCCGAGCGTCGCACTCACGGCTTGCGGTCTCGCCGGACCGCCACCGTTCGTCGAGCCGGACGAGGAACGCCAGCCGGTCCGGGAGGACCTGTCCGTGATACGGCCACGGGTAGGGCGTGGCCGAATGCACTGCGGGGAGGGATCGGTTCACGCGGTCAGCTCTTCGGCAGTGAGCCGACGACGCCCTTGACGAGGCACTTGATGTTGTTGATCTCGTCGTAGGTGAGGACCTTGCCCGCGGCTACCAGCACGCTTCCGTCCTGGCACGAGATCGGGCCCTTGAACACCGACGCGCCGGGCTGCTTCAGTGCATTCTCGGCGGCTGTGATCTTGGCCTGGGTATCGGCCGATACCGACGACCCGAACGACGCCAGGGTCAACGGGTTGTTGTTGTCGGCGAAGGTGCCGACCCAGTTCGCGTTGTACGCGCTCCCCTTGAAAGAGCCGTCCTTCGCCGCGGTGATGATCTTCTCGTAGACGGGCGTCCAGTTCCACGTCGACCCCGTCAACCAACCGGAGGAGTCGAGCGACTCCGCGTCGTAGTGGTAGCCGACCACCTTGGCCCCCGCGGCTTTTGCGGCGCCGATCACCGTGGCCTGGCAGTCCTGATGCTGGGTGAGCACGTCGACGCCTTGCGAGAGCAGGGCCTGTGCCGCCTCTTTTTGCTTGAGCGGGTCGCACCAGTTCGACGTGTTCACCAGATACGTCTGCGCGGCGGGGTTCACCGATTGCGCGCCCAGCTCGAAGCCGTCGATGTTGGCGATCGTCTGGCTGATCGGAAAGGCGTAGACGTAGCCCAACTTGTTCGACTTCGTCGCTGCGCCCGCGGCCATGCCGCCGAGGGAGACGGGCTCGTAGGCCTCGCCCCAGTAGGTGCCGAAGTTGGGCGGGAAGGTGCCCTTCTCGAACCCGCCCTGGTGCAGGACGATCACGCCGGGATTGGCCTTGGCGAACGCTTCCGCGTACGAGAAGTATCCGTAGCTCGTGGCGAAGATGACCTTGACGCCGCTGCTCGCCATCGACTGCATCGTCTGTGTCACCGAGTTGTTCTCGGGGATGTTGTCCGCGGTGACGACCTGCACGCCGCTCATGCCTTTGGCAACTTGCTGGCTGGCCACGTACACCGCTTGGTTGTAGCCGTAGTCGTTGCGCGAACCCACCATGATGAAGCCGACTTTGAAGCCGCTGCCGGAAGTGGTGGAACCGGCCTTCGACGACGAGCCGCAGGCGGACAGCGCGAGCGCTCCGGTCACCGCTAAAGCGGTGGCGAAGCGAAGGGAACGTCGTCGGGACATTGGGAAGAACCTCCTGCAAAGATGTGGGATGGAGATGAACAGAACGGTTGCGGGGTCGGAACGCGATCGCGGGTCAGCTCGTGTTGGTCAGGGCACGGCGCAGACCTTCGGGCGCGCGGGCGCTGCCGCCGCGAGCGAACAACACGAGTGCGACCAGCGTGATGAGGTAGGGCAGCGCGTCGAGCAGGTATTGGTTCACGGCCACGCCGTGGGCCTGCAACACCGATGCGGCCGCGAGGGCGACGCCGAACAGCAGCGAGCCGCCGAGGACCCGGACCGGTCGCCAGGCCGCGAAGAGAACGACGGCGACGGCGACGAAGCCGTAGCCACTCGTCATGTTGTTGAACCAGTTCCCGACGTAGCTCACCGAGAGCTGCGCGCCACCGAGGGCCGCCAGCGCACCGCCGGTCGTCACCGCCAGGATCTGCACCAATCGGCGGGCGACCACCGGCGGCCGCGACCACCTCGGGGCGCTCGCCGCTCGCGCGTATCGTCAGCCCGATCCGGGTGCGGAACAACACGAACGACACCAGCGCCACGAGTACGTACCCGACGTAGACGAGACGTCGTGGCGGAACAGGATCGGACCGACCCAGGGGATGTGGCTGAGGACCGGAATCGAGATCGGGCCGAGCGGCGTGACGGTCTCGTTGATGTAGCTGGTCCCGAAGACCGACGTCAGGCCGAGCGCGAGGAACCACACGGCGAGCCCGCTCGCCAGTTGATCGGCGCCGCGGATGACGGTGAGCAACGCGTGCACCAGCGCCACCGCGGCGCCCGCCGCCATCCCGGCCAGCGCACCGATCAACGCGGAACCGGTCGTCACCCCGACGGCGTACGCACTCAGCGCGCCCGCGAGCATGCAACCCTCGATGCCGAGGTTCACCACGCCGGCGCGCTCGCCGATCAGCTCGCCGAGCGCGGGAAGCAGGATGGCCGTGCCGGCGTCCACGCCGCCGATCAGGGTCTGCTCGATTCCGTTCATGCCCGCGCCCTTCGCGTTCCGGATGCTCATGGCCAGTGGAGCCATCACGATGAGGCCGAGGAGCACGTCGACCACGGTGCCGTCGAGGCCGTAGTCGAGCTGGAGTCCGTTGCCGCCGACCGCGATCGCACTGAACAAGAGCGCGGCGAGCAACACCTTCCCGGGCTGGTGGCGGCCGAGCCAGCTGGCGAGGAAGGCGACGTAGCCGAACGTCAGGGTGATGTCGGGACGGAGCTGGAGCTCGACGCCGGCGAAGTTGAGCATGCCGCCGAGGCCGGCCAGTGCACCGCCCGCGACGATCGACGACAGCAGGAGCCGGTTGACGGGCAGGCCCGCCGCGGTGCCCGGCGTCTGCATTGCCGCCGACGACCCGCAGCGCGAACCCCCAGCCCGTTCGGTTGAGCACGAACCAGACGAGCGCGACGACGGCGACGGCGATCACGACGCCGAGGTTCAGTTGGGAGCCGAACAGCTTGCGGGAGCTGTGCGTGCGTCGGGAGTGGGCGGCTCTGCGGCTGTCCCGCGCCGTTGGGGTCTTTCCACGGCTGGTACAGCAGGTACAGCATGATGTCGTTGGCCACGAAGTTCATGAGCAGCGTTGTCACGGCTTCGTTCACGCCGAGCTTGGTTCGGGCCAGGCCGGCCAAACCCGCCCACGCGGCGCCGGCCGCCGCGGCCGCCGAGCCCCATCAACAGCCATGTCACCGGACCGGGACTGCTCCCGCCGATCGACACGCCGACCCCGGTCGCCGCGATGGCACCGATGATGAGCTGGCCCTCGCCGCCGACGTTCACGAGGCCCGCTCGCGCCGGCACCGCTACGGCCAACGCCGCGAGCACGATGGGCACGGCCCGCAGCACGACCTGGTCGAACGCGCCGCTGCTCACGATGCTCCCGTGGAACAACGCGCGGTAGACGCCGATCGGGTCGGCGCCCTTGATCGCGACGATGATGCCGAAGAGCACCAACGACGCGGCGTAGGCACCGAGAATCGCCACCCCTCGGCGCCAGTCGAGCTCTGCCAGCCGTCCGCGGGAAAGCGACTGATCGTCGTCGTCGATGTTGACGACGAGGTCGGGATCGGTCGGTTCGGAGGTGGCGACCGGGCTCGCGGCCGCGCCCGCGCCCGCGATGTCCGCGGCCGCACGGGGGGAGTTCAACTGGCACCTCCGGTCATCAACCTGCCGAGCTGCTGGCGATCGGCTCCTGCTCTCGCGACGACGCCGGCCAACCGGCCCTTGGCCAAAACGGCGATCCGGTCGGAGAGCGCGAGCAGCTCGTCGAGGTCCTCGGACACGAGCACGACGGCAGTGCCCGACTCGCGCGCCGCCAACAAGAGCGACCGCGTCACCTCGGTGGTGCGAACGTCGAGGCCGCGCGTGGGATACGAGACCACGAGCACTTTCGATTCCTCGCCGAGCGCGAGCGCAAGGAGGACTCTTTGGATGTTTCCGCCGGAGAGATCGGCCAGGCGCCGATCGGCGGCCGCGACACGAAGTTCGACGCGGTCGCTGGCTTCGGCGAGCTGACGACGGGCCCCTTTGAAGTCGAACTTCAGTCGTTTGCGACTGGCGCTCGAACGCCACAGCGCCGCGTGCTCGCCGACGGTGAGACCGGGAACGACGAACTGTTGGACCGGGTCGGACACGACCGGCACGACGCCCGCGGCGTGAAACGACTTCGGGTCACCGAACGGCAACGCCACACCGTCGACGCGCACCTCGCCGGAACCGCCCTCGGCGGTCCCCGTGAGGAGGTCGGTCAGCTCCTGTTGTCCGTTGCCGGCGACGCCGGCGATACCGAGGATCTCCCCGGCCGACACAGCAAGGTCGACTCCTTGCAAGCCGGAACCGTCGCCGATCGGCTTCAACCGGAGACCGCGGGCGACGAGGGTCGGGGTTGTGCCCGCGGCCTCGGGCCCGCTGTGTTCGTTGTGCACCGGCGTCACACTTTCGCCGACCATCGCCGTGACGAGCTCGTCGTCGGTGAGGTCGGCCGCGGGCGTGTCGGTGATGATGGCGCGCCCGCCGCGCAGCACGGTCACCCGATCGGCGATCTCGCGGACCTCGCGCATCTTGTGGTTGATGATGACGATGCCGACGCCTTCTTCGCGCAGCCGACGAACCACCACGAAGAGCCCGTCGACTTCCTGCGGGGTCAATACGCTGGTCGGCTCGTCGAGGATCAGGATTCGAGCGCCCGCCAGCAATACCTTCAGGAGCTCGACGCGCTGCCACTCGCCGATCGACAGGTCGCCGACACGGGCGGTCGGGTCGACGGCGAGGCCGTAGCGCTCGGATTCTTCGGCCAGTTTGGCCTGCACGCTTCGCGGCTTGAGACGGAACTCGTGGTCGCGCAGGTTGAGCGCGACGTTTTCCCACACCGTCAGCGCGGGAACGAGTCGCAGGTCCTGGAACACCATCCCGAGTCCGAGGTCGCGCGCCATGGCCGGCGAACCGATGTGTACCTGCTCGCTTCCGATGAAGATCTCGCCTTCGTCGGGGCGGTGCACTCCGTAGAGCGTCTTCACGAGCGTGCTCTTGCCGGCGCCGTTCTCGCCGAGCAGGGCGTGTACCTCGCCGGCGCGTACCGTGAACGACACGTCGTCGATGGCCGCGAGCGCACCGAAGCGCTTCACCATGTGCCGCACCTGCAACAGCACGGTCCCCGCCGCGACGGTGCCCGGCGCTTCGTCGACGGCGGCCTTCGCGCTCACCACGCCTCCTCACCCGCGCGCAGCATGCGTTCCATCGCCCGTATCGAGGCCGCCTCGACGACGGCTTGGGACTGGCGGATGTGGCGGTCGAGACGGTCGGCGGCCAGCTCGGACTGTCCGGAGAGCAGCGCGTCGACGATCGCGACGTGTTGGCCGATGGTGGAAGCGATCCGGCCCGACGTGACGAAGTCGTGGCTGCGCACGGGACGGATCCGCTGGTTGATCAGGCGGACCTGTTCGCTGAGCTCGGCGTTGCCCGACGCCTCGGTCAGCTCGGCGTGGAAGTCCTCGTCGAGCACGACGAACTCGGGGTCGTCCGGGGCGGCGTCGTCGCCCAACCGGATCCACTCCCGGCGGATCGAGTGCAGGGAGTCGCGGTTGTGCGCGGGCGCGCCGCTCGCATCCCGCCGCCGCACGGCGAACAATTCGAGCGCCCGCCGAACCTCGTAGAGGTTGGCCATGGTCTGCGTGCTCGGGGCGGGAACCCGGAAGCCGCCGTCGGCGTGACGGGCCAGGAAACCTTCTGCGAAGAGGCGGAGCAAGGCCTCGCGAACCGGCGTACGCGAGACGCCGAAGCGCGCGGCCAGCGGTTCTTCGCGGACCCGGACACCGAGAGGCACGTCGCCGCGCAGGAGGAGCGCCTTCAGCTCGTCGTACGCATAGGAGCTTGTGGACGTGCGTGTATACGTCGGCGCATCCGCTGCCAAATCCATTGCCGGACCGTACGGATCAGGCTTTGCCCGGCAATATCCGGCGCGTTAACGGCGTGTGAACGAATACGCGGCGTGCGGGCGACCACGAATAGTGGTTGTGCGCTCGCAATTCGCTATTCATGGGCGCGCTCGGCGCGATCGACGGTCGGAGATCGCAGGGTCTTGGCGGCGCGGCGCGTACGTTCGGGGCTCGGTCAGTCGCTCGACGAAGGGTGGCCGATGAGCGACCAGCGCGGTGGTCCACCCGGCGGACAACCCGACGAACGACCCGACGAACGACCCGACGAGGCCCGACGGCGGCACCGTTGCGGCCACTCGGCCGACACAACGCCGTGCTCGCGACCGCGTTGGCGGTCGGCCTAGCCGTATGTCGTGGATCAAGGCGTTCTGGGCGAGGTCGCGTAACTGGCCGGCCCCCGGCCAGATCGCGGTCGCAGTCGTGATCGGCCTGGTTGCGGCGGCGGCAATCGGCGCGCTCACGGCGACCGATCACCGGAAGGCTTCGCCACGGCCGATCCCGGGGAGCACGACCGTCGGTCCGACATCGTCCGCGCCCACACGCCCCGCGACATCAACCGCGCCGGTCCCGTCATCGGCCGTGACCACGACGACGACCGTCGCCGTGGCCCCGACCACGGTCCGCGCCGCGACGACCGTCGCGCCGACCGGCTCGGGCCTGGTGCCCCTGGTGATCGCGCCGCCCTCGCACACCGACGCGTACAACCGCGACGAAGACTTCGGCGCGTTCATCGACGCCGACCACGATTGCCAGGACACCCGCGCCGAAGTCCTGATCCGCACATCGCAGTCACCGGTCACGTTCACCACCGCACGCGACTGCACGGTCAAGACCGGACGATGGACCGATCCGTGGTCGGGCGCGGTGCGAACCGGTGGCGCACGACCTCCAGATCGACCACACCGTGCCACTCGCGAACGCGTGGGCGTCGGGCGCGTGGGCCTGGACGCACGAGCAACGCATCGCATACGCCAACGACCTCACCGGCGCGGATCACCTCGTGCCGATCCTCGCGTCGGAGAACGAATCGAAGGGCGACGGCGGGCCCGACCGGTGGCGGCCTCCCGACGCCACCTCATGGTGTCGCTACGCGCTCGACTGGGATCACATCAAGGCCAAGTGGCATCTCGCGGCATCGCCTTCCGAATGGAGTGCGTTGCAACTGATGACGTCGTCGTGTTGACCCTCCGCTCAACCGCGCTCGGCGGACCGGAGTCGTGGCCTGTTCACGAGGACTCGCGACTGGCGTCGGTGCGCTGCTGGTCGGGCTCCGGGGTGTCGTTCTCGGGCAGCGTCGGAGTCGCGAGCACGACTCGGTTGCGCCCCGCTTCTTTGGCGTTGAGCAGGGCGCGGTCGGCGATGGCCACGACTTCGTCGAAGGTGTCGGCGTCGATCGACGACGCGAGCCCGAAGCTGACCGTGAAGCTGGGGACGCGCCCGGACGCAAGTGCGAGCGCGAGCCGCTCGCGAACTCGTTCGAGCACGCTCACCGCCGTCTCCACGGGGCAGTCGGGCAAGACGATGACGAACTCCTCGCCTCCGTAGCGGGCGGTGATGTCGTTGGGGCGAACGGCTTCTCGCAGCACGCGGGCAAACAGGCGGAGCGCTTGGTCTCCGGCTTCGTGACCGTGGGTGTCGTTGAGGATCTTGAAGTGGTCGAGATCTCCGTAGGCGATGGCGTACGGGGTTCCCTCACGTCGAAGGTCGTTGATGCGATTCTCGAGGCTCCGGCGGTTCCACAGACCCGTGAGCGGATCGCTGCGCGCTTGCGTTTCGGACTTCGCGAAGGCGCGAATCATGGTGACGCGTTCGGAAGCCCGCCGCACGGTGAGTTCGAGGTAGTCCACGGCTCGCGGCGCGGGGGGCACACCATCGGCGCCGGTCGCGTGCAGGACACCGACGGTCTTGCCGCCGATGCTGAACGGGACACACGCCGCGGAGCACTCGCCGGAAAGGCGGTCTTGAAGATACGGACAGGCGCTGAGCTCTCGGCTGCTCGGAAAGACGAGCGTGTGGCCGCGTGTCGTGGCCGGGCAATCGAGCGGTGAATCCACCCCGCATTGGCTGCCTTCGACAGTATCGAGGTCGGCGTTCAGGGTCTCGTGGAAGTGGGCGTGGCTCGAGTCGGCGACGTGCAGCTCGACCTGCAGATCGGGCACGGCTTGGCGCAGCGCCTTGCCAATGATCCGGTACGCCGCGGATTCGTCGGTCGCCATCTCCAGCGCGTCCTGCAACGACTTCTCGTAGGTCCGGCGTTCCGCGGTCGCGTGCTCCCTGCGCTCTCGACGGCCGGCCCGTTGACCGAGCATGATCGCGGCGCCGATTGTCACGAGGGCGGCCAGGACGTCGACGATCAACACGATGAAGCTGCCGTTGTCGAGATACCCGCCGGCTTGACGCAGATCCTCGTCCCGAGCGATCCGCAGCTGGTGGTCCGCGGTGGACACGACGGACCAGATGCGCGTGAAGGCGGCGCGCTCGTCGGCGATCGCAACCGATACCTGCTGGCTCGGGGTGCCCGTCGCCAGCACGCCCAGACCCGCTACGACGTTCGTGTAGGCCGCGTCCGCGGTCTTCAACTCGTCGGCGGTTTGCGGCTGGTGCAGCGCCAACAGGTCGTCGACCACCGACTTCGACAATGGTGGGACGGCTTGGGCCAGTAAGGCCGCCTGGGCGAGGTCGACCGGCGTGGCGCGAGCCAGGTTCGACATATGGGGCTCGACGAACACCTGAAACTCGGTGAGCCCTTGGGCGAGGCTCATCACGTGCATCAGCGCGACGTCGTCACGCGTGACCTGACGAACCTCGCTGTGGCCCGACAGCAGCGGCGACATGCTGGTCAGCGCCGAGAGGGCAATCGCCGCCAACCCCAGCGGGAGAAGCGCCCAGATCCGTTGCCTCGCCCGCAACCGAAAGATTGCCGGGGAGCCGCCATTCCTTCGTCTCATGATCTTCCGATCACGTCGCGCTCGCTGTGACGGGTCTTCATGACCCGGTATCGCCACTACATCGTCAGCCGGATGTGCGATCTCCACCGGCATCGGGCCATCGAGGAGGGGACTTTGGTCCCGCTTCTTCGACACCGCGTCGAAACCTGCGACCCGGCAGCCCGTAAATACCCCTGGGGGGTATGACTTTCGACTCTAGTCGGACCCGCCTGCCGGCCGTACCGTCGAAGCAGCCGAACGACCGAGGAAACAAGGAGCATGTGATGCACAAGAACATGGGTGACACCGACCGTTGGGTCCGCGGCGTTGCCGCAGTCCTGCTGCTCGTGGTCGCGTGGGCCGTCGGTTTCGCCACGATCGGCGGCGTGATCGCCGTCGTCTTGGCGATCGTGATGGCCGGCACCGCAGCCGCTGGGTTCTGCCCGCTGTACGCGCCCTTCCACATCAACACCGGTCATCGTGCGTCGAGCGCACACTGACATCTCCGACCTGTACACGGAGGGGCGACCGTCCGTAGCGCCTGTGGTGGCAGCCGTAGCCTGAGGCGTGATCCTGATCGATGCACAAGGCCTCGGGGCGTCCCGCCCGAATCGCCCCCTGTTCACCGATCTCTCGCTCACCCTCAGCGACGGCGACCGTATCGGCGTCGTCGGTCTCAACGGCTGCGGCAAGAGCACGCTGCTCACGATGATGAGCGGCGACCGCGAGCCCGAGGCGGGCGTCGTGCGCCGCGGCCGCAACGCTCGGGTCGGCGCGTTGCCGCAGCTCCCGGTGCTGCCGGCGGGCACCGTGCGCGCCGCGGTGTGCGACGGCCTTGACGGTCAGGAGTGGCAGGGCGAAGCGATGCTTTCGCGCCTGGGTATGGGCGGTGCGCTCGACGCGCCGACCGACCAGCTGTCGGGCGGGCAGAAGAAGCGCGTCGCGCTCGCCGCGCTGCTCGCACGCGAGTGGGATGCCCTCATCCTCGACGAGCCGACCAACCACCTCGACCTCGACGCCATCGCCTACCTCGAGGAATGGCTGGCCGCCTTCCCGGGCGGCCTGCTCCTCGTGACCCACGACCGTCACGTGCTCGACCGCGTCACGAACAAGGTGCTCGAGATCGACCGCGGCGCGAGCTACCTCCACGTTCCTCACGAACGGACGGGAGGATCCGGATACGCGGCATACCTCGCGGCGCGCATCGATCGCGAAGCGCAGGCCGCGACCGCAGAGCAACGGCGCAAGAACCTCGCGCGACACGAGCTCGCGTGGCTGCGGCGTGGCGCGCCGGCGCGCACGTCGAAGCCGAAGGCGCGCATCGATGCCGCCAACGCCCTCCTCGGGCGCGGTCCCGCGGCGGGCGCTCGCGAGGGCGAGCTCGGCCTGTCGCTGGGCAGCACCCGATTGGGATCGAAGGGCGTCGAGCTCCACGGCGTCGGCTTCTCGTGGCCCAAGGCACGCGACGCCGCGCGACGCCGGACCGCTGCTCGTCCTGAAGCCGTTCGACCACATGCTCGAACCGGGCGATCGCGTCGGCATCGTCGGCCCCAACGGTGCCGGCAAGAGCACCCTGTTGGATCTCATCGCCGGCCGGCTGCAGCCGACGCAGGGTCGGGTCGAGATCGGACGCACGGTCAAGATCGGCTACTACGACCAGCTCGGCCGCGACCTCGACCTGAAGCAGCGCGTGCGCGACGCCGTCGCCGGCGGCAAGGGCGAGCCCACGCTCGACGACGTCAAGCTGATGCGCCAGTTCTGGTTCGACGGCGACGCGCAGTTCGCGCCGATCAGCACGCTGTCGGGCGGCGAGCGTCGGCGCCTGCAGCTCCTGCTCACGTTGATCGAGCAGCCCAACGTGCTGCTGCTCGACGAGCCGACGAACGATCTCGACCTCGACACCCTGCGCGCGCTCGAGGAGTTCCTCGACGACTGGCCGGGCATCGTCGTCGTCGTGAGCCACGACCGCGTGTTCCTCGATCGCACCGTCAGCGAGGTGTTGGCACTCGACGGCAACGGTCGAGCCGTCGTGGTGCGCGGCGGCGTCGCCGGATGGCTCGCGCAACACGCGGCGCGGCCGGTCGGTACGGCGGCGACGGCCCGCCCGGTGTCCGTCGCTCCCGCGGCGCAACGGAGCGCGACGCCCCCGGTGGCGAGGCCCGTGTCGAAGAAGAGCCCGAGCACGCTGCGCCATCAGCTGGGGCTCGCCGATCGCGAGCTCGCCGACGCGATCGCGGCGCGAGACCGGGTGCAGGCCGAACTCGTCGCGGCGGGCGCCGACCACAAGGAGTTGGCGCGCGCTCGAGCGCGCAGCTCGCGACCAGCCAGAGCCGCGTCGACGCCGCCGAGGAGCGCTGGCTGTCACTGGCCGACGAGGCCGAATCGCTCCGCATGGACATCTGAGCCGAACGCGCCGCTCGGCCGTCGGTGTGTGCGATGGCAGGCGCGCACCGTAGCAACGCTCGCAGACCATAACGCCCGGTCAACGAGGTCGCGGACGCCCTGGTCCAGCGTTCTGGGACACCTCATCCGCGACGTTCGGGGATGTCTGTTCGGGGAGGTCGCCCTTACTCTGAGGGTGCTGTTGGACGGGGGGCGTCAGGGGCGTGTGTTCGGTGCGCTGATGAGGTCGACGTAGAGCTCGACTTCGTTGCCGTCGGGATCGTGCATGTGCATCCCTTTGGTGAGTGTGTGGTCGAGCTCGAACAGGATCACGATGCCGGATGCTTCGAGTTCGCGCTTGGCGGATTCGAACTCGTCGAGTGAGTTACCGATGTTGAACGCCACGTGCGCGAGGCCGGCGGTGTGACGATCGGGCGATGGTCCGTGTTGGCCGAGTTCCATGACGGCGAAGTCGTGATGATTACCGAGCGTGAAGAAGATCATCGGCACCGGGAGCGCGGTGCGTCCTGCGACCGGGATTCCCAGTGTGCCCGCGTAGAAGCGCTCCACACGTCGCGCGTCGCGCACCTTCAGGACGACATGACCGAGCGCCTGGATCTGCACGGCGCTCACACTGGTTGGCGGCCGAGCCGGGCAAGCAGGCGCTCGGCCGGCGCGGCGTCTGGGGAGACGAGGATTTCAGGACCGAACGCGCCGTGTGCGCGGTACGGGTCGAGCGAGATCGAACCGTAGAAGTCGTCGAGCATCGTCGCGATGTTCGGATCGATCGTCGCGTCGGTTCGCAGAGCGGTCGCGATGTCCCAGGTGTGCACGACAACTTCGGAGAGATTCATCATGGCTGCCGCGACTGCCGGAAACGTACCGAACGGGAAGGTGCGTTCTCCATCGAATGCGCCGGGCGCCCGCCACGACGCCGTGTTGGCCGCGGCGGCGTTCGAGAGCGCCGCCACCGGATCCTCGTCGGCGATGCCGCCCGCGTCCTCGCCGGCTGCCTGGCCCTGATTCACGAGCGCGAACATCCAGCTCGCGCCGATCAGGTGATCGAGCGTCGACCGCACGTCCCAGTGCGCGCACGGGGTCGGCAGCGCCAGGTTCCTTGGGTCGATATCGACGATCACCTTTGCGCAATGTACGTAGGCATCGTCCAGCGCGGTGACGAGTGTGCTCATGAGGTTCTCCTTCTGATTCGACGAGTCCGGCGGAACGCTCAGGCGGGGGTGAGGCCGTGGCGGCGCATCACTTCGAAGAGCGCGCCAACATCGGGTGGGCCGCCTGCGGCGGCGGTCAGCACGTCGCGGATCTCGGTGAAGTAGTCGGGTCCGAACACTCCCGGAGTGGCGACCGAGAGGAACTTCGCGTCGACGGCGCCGGGGTTGACGAACTGGTGGACTTGGCCGCGACGGATGCAGACCGAGTCGCCAGGCGCGATCTCCCGAGTGCCGCCGTCGATGGTGAAGGTGAGGACACCTTCGAGTCCGTAGACCGTTTCGTCGAACGCGTCATGACTGTGGGGCGCGGGCACCATCGCCCCGGCCCTGACCGCGCATTCGAAGACGGTTGCGGCGCCGTCGGAATCGTCGGCCTCGACGAGGAACCGGACGTCGATCCCGCCCAGGTTGATGGTGCTTGCGGCCGAAGTGTGCATTAGGACCTCCCATGCAGATTTAGCGTAGAGCGAGATTCTGCACAGATGTGTACTCTAATGTCAAGGCCATGGCGACCGACGCGAAGCGCCCCTACGACGCCCGCCGTCGACGCGAACGCGCGGCCGAAGAACGTTCAGCGACACGCGGCCGCGTCGTCGACGCCGCACGGGAACTCTTCTTGTCACGCGGCTACGTCGCCACGACGATGACCGACATCGCCCGCGAGGCCGGTGTCGCACTGCAATCGGTGTACACGGCCGGACAGAGCAAGGCCGATCTGCTCCACCTGGTCACGGATCTCGCGGTCGCCGGCGACGACCAACAGGTCATGCTCGTCGACCGGCCCGAGTTCGCCGCCGTCGCTGCGGAAACAGACCCTGCACGACAAGTGCAAATGCTCGCAGGCTTGATTGCCGCGACCATGGAACGTCTCGCACCGGTCTGGATTGCCTACCGCGAGGCCGCCGCCGTCGACGCGAAGGCCGCATCCAATCTCGTCGCGGCTCATCGCCGTCGGCGGGAAACCTTCGGAGTGCTTATCCGGATGGTTCCCAAGCAGCAGTTACGCCACGATTACGAGCGAAGTGCGGACACCATGTGGGCCGTCGGCAGCATCGACATATTCCTTCTCCTACGCACCGTCCTCGAATGGAACGCGACGCAATACGCCGAATGGCTACAAGACACGCTCATCGATCAACTCGTAGCGCCACCGCGCTAGCCACTGCGCCGCCGCGCGGGAAAGCACCCCATCATCTGGAACGACGCACTCGCTCCTTCGCGCCCCGCCTTGCCGCCCGTCGAGAACCCTCGAACCTGCCTCGTCGGCCGCCCAACGCGACGTCGGACCGAACACAACTCCATGAAACGACAGAGTGTTCGGCTCTCAGGAGCGCAGATCCGATCCGCGCTCGCCGGTTACGCTCCCGAAGCAGTAAGTGACACGCCGCACCGGCCGATCTGGGAGACAAACGTGAGCGTCAACGTGGTCGTCAACTTCCAGGCGTCGGATGGGAACGCTGAGTCGCTACTTTCGCTTCTCCGCGAGGGCCGAGACCTCAGCAGGAAGGCCGACGGCTGCGAGGCGTTCGACCTGTTTCAGCGACAAGACGACCCGCACAAGTTCATGTTCATGGAACGCTGGACGTCGATCGATGCCCACCACGCCAATATGGCCACGAATATCGTTGCGAGTGGTCACCTAGCGAAGATGTTGCCGTTGCTCGTCGGACCGCCCGACAACGGCGTCATCGAGCCGGTGTAGTCCGACACCACGCGCGCCCGAACTGCCGATCTCGCGCACCCGCCCGGTGCGCGCTGTCGAGCAGAACGCGCGCCCATATCGTGCGGGCCGCAGCGGGCGACGCAGCGTGAGTGATATGTGCGTCCCGCGTCACTGGCGTCACGCGCCCCTACCGGGCAATATGCGCTGATGACGGCGAGCGGGCGTCGGCGACGCGAACTGTCGCTGTGGCCCCTTGGACTGGCACGGTGTTGATGGCCGCCGCGGCACAAGCACTACTTGATGCGCATCCGGAGTCGCCCCGCATCTACCTGTGGGTGCTCGAACAGAACACGGCAGCGCAGACATTTTACGAAGCGCGGGGCGGCAAACGGGGCGGGCGCGGCTGGTGTAACACGCACCGAGCGGGCAATCGGCACGCTCGTTTGTGGCAAAGCGCGTCTGCACTCGCGGGTCCGTTAAGGAACCGTCCAAGTTAGCGACGGCGTGACACCGACGGCGCTCCCAGCAGTGCTGTATCCGACCTCGGTGACCGTCACGCCATCGGGAATCAAGAACCCCGGGCAGAAGGTCGCCTTTTCGTTCGGTTTGGCATCTGCGGCCGTCGAAGTGCATCCAGAGACGTGCCCGCTGATATTGCTGTTGACGCTGTACTTCTGGCCGTCTGAGCCGCTTGCGAGCGCGTCGAGGGAATCGCCTCCGGCATTCACGCCGCTGTCGGTAATCGTCGCCTCGAACCCGACCCAATGTTTGCCAGCATCAGGCGCGCTCGACCCGGCGCTCGTAGATGTTGCCGGGTCGATCATTCGGACGAACGTGACTGTCGCAGTGTCGCCGCCCACGTCGGTCACGCTCAATGTGTCTCCGAGATGCCCGGACTTTGCGGTCGAGTTCGGCGCGCTCGTGGTGGCGCCGCCAGAGCCGATGCTGGTGTTCGCCGCTCCCGAATCCGCGGACGCGGATGTCGACGGCGTCGTGGCGCTCGTTCCCGACTTCGATGAGCTACTACATCCCGCAGCGCTGCCGAGCGCAAGCAAGCAGGCGGATACTCCGAGCAGATCCCGGCTGCGCTTG
This sequence comes from uncultured Actinomycetes bacterium, assembly GCA_963839575.1. GTDB lineage: Bacteria > Actinomycetota > Acidimicrobiia > IMCC26256 > PALSA-610 > PALSA-610. The sequence continues at coordinate 2,358,306 of CAWIVQ010000003.1, forward strand.
TGCATGGGATGGTTTCCTTCGGTTGAGCGGAAAGACTCGGGCAGCACACAGAACCCCCCGAGGACGGCTTCGACTATTGAATGTAAGGTGTAATCACATGTAGTGCAACAGCGGAACACAAACGCCGAAGGAACATCCTGTCCGCCGATCGGCGCTGTACGAGCGGCGCTCGACACGACATTCTCGGCTCGATGCGTGAACTGAAGGCGATACGCCGCGAACATGCTGTAGCGAGTTGGCTCGCGAGCCATTCGCGCGAGCGTTACGGCCGCGTTCCGATCCGACGGCGACTCTGGTTGACCGCCGACCGACTCGTCTTCGTGCCACACGTATTGGAAGGCCGCTTCGTTCGTCGCTAGAACTGGTCGTGCGGGCTCGCCGAGGTGCGGTACGTCGACGTGAGAGCACCCGACCCACACCGCTTGAACCGGTCGTCGAGCCGCGCGTCGCAGTCGCCATGTTCACCGACTTCTTCTTGGTGCGCGAACGCGAGCCGGTTCGAGCCGAAATTGACGCGGCCCGGACGAGTACATAAATGCCGATCTCGCGCGCGCCCTCACGACTCGTCGACCTGACCAGAACGCGCGCCCAGATCCGCGCCCAGCGTGGAGCCTCGGGGCACCGTGCGTTATGGCGCGGCGCTGACGGTGGCATAACGGGCTCTTCGCGTTGGGGTGGGGAGTGACCGGTAGCTGAAGGGTCCACCGCGCGGGTCAGGGTCCCGCCATCGTTGCGGCTGCTTGACGGCTGCGACGAAGGGAGACCCCGGGTCTGCCCCTGGTTCGGTTGACTTCTGTCGTGTGAGGATTCGTCTTCACCAAGAGGATGTTCACCATGCCCACGGGTCAACGTCGCCTCGCCTTTCGCGCGCCACCCGGACCCCTCAGGACCTCACGCGACACCGACGTGGCAACAGCTGCTCGGCGAAACGGTCATTCGTCAGCGTGGCAGTCGCGGCATCCGCCGGGCCGTGCGGTCGACGCTGCAGGATTCCGGCCGAGCGTGCAGAATGAGCGTGCAGACCTTCGCCAAGGTGCGGCCTGCACCCGTGGTCCGTATGTCGGTCATCGACCTGTCCGCAGCGCCACCCAGCTCGGCGGGACCATCGCGCGTTTTTCGCGCGTTTGCTGCTCGTCGCTGTCGTTCCTTGAAGTGCGGCCGTGGTGGAGGTGGCGGGAGTCGAACCCGCGTCTCCCGAGCTGTTGGTGGGACTTCTCCGAGCGCAGCCGTTGGGAAGTGTCACCTACCGGCGGGTCAACGGCACCCTGTCGGTAGGCCATCCTCGTTTCAATGTCCCGATAGGCCCCGGGGCCTTACCTACCGGTGAGCCATCCTGGATGACGCCTCGCAGGGACGAATGACGAACCCCTCGCGGGCGGGCAACCTATTTCTAGGCAGCCATTGCCATTTGGTTATTGGCGTGTATTGGTTTGTGCCGACTCTTTAACGACGTTCCGGCGACGTCGGCTCGCTTCTCCCACCTCGATCCTCGAGATCGAAGCCACGCACCCCCTTGTCAATCCGCCTCGGGCCGGTGCGCGTCGTTGGCCGTCAGCGGGACACCAAGTCTACCGGCCCCGGGCGGCACCGAGGGCGCCGGCTGAGGCGGTTCGGAGCACGAGCGGTCGGGAATCAACCGGGCCAGTGCGTCGTTAGGATTTGGCATGGCGACAACCACGATGACCACCGACAACTTCGAGCAGACGATCACCGAGAACGACATCGTCCTGCTCGATTTCTGGGCCTCCTGGTGCGGCCCGTGCCGCATGTTCGGCCCCGTCTTCGAGGCGGCGTCGGAGAAGAACGCCGACATCGTGTTCGGCAAGGTCGACACCGAGGATCAACAGCAGCTCGCGGCGACGTTCGGCATCATGTCGATCCCCACGCTGATGATCTTCCGTGAGAACGTGCTCGTGTTCTCCCAGCCCGGCGCGCTGCCGGCCGAGGCGCTCGAGAACCTCATCGAGCAGGTTCGCGCCCTCGACATGGTCGAGGTGCACAAGGCGGTCGCCGAGCACAACGCCGCCCACGGCGATCACTCCGGCCACGACCACGATCACGATCACGCCGGGCACGATCACGCGCACTGACGCCCGCCGGCCGGCGTATCGGGCGGGCGGCCGCGCCGTACCGATGGCAAGTTTGAACTGGCCAGTTTGACAAGTATCTACTTGCGATAACGTCTCGGCCATGCTCCCGACGCTTGCTGCATGGTGTTACCGGCGACGGCGCTGGGTCGTCGTCGCGTGGATCGTCGTCCTCGTCGGGGTCAACGTCCTCGCGAAGGCCGAGGGCGGCGACCTCCTCAAGTCGCTTCTCGCTGCCGGGCACCGAGTCGCAACGCACGTTCGACGTGCTGAAGGACGACTTCTCGCGCGCCGGCGACACCGGCTACCTGGTCTTCAAGACGAACGGTCGACGGCGTGCAGTCGCCCGCGGTGTTCGACGCGATCGAGAACACGCTCGTGCCCGAGCTGCGCAAGCAGAGCCACGTCGTCGTCGGTCACGACTCCGTACGAACCGGGCGGCGCCGAGTTCGTCTCGAAGGACGGCAAGATCGCGTACGCCGAGATCCAGTTCGACGTGCAGGCGAACGACGTGCCGGTCGATCTGGCCACGCACATGCGCGACCTCGTCGCAGCAGGGCGAACACGCCGAGCCTGCAGGTCGAGCTCGGCGGCTCGATGTTCACCGACCAGACGCAGCCGAAGAGCGAGGTGATCGGGATCCTCGCCGCCGTCCTCATCCTCTTGCTCGCGTTCGGGTCGGTGCTGGCGATGGGCCTGCCGATCATGACCGCCCTGTTCGGAATCGGTATCGGGCTCGCGATCGTCACCCTGCTCGCGCGCGTTCACTCGACGTGCCGTCGTTCGCTCCGCAGGTGACGGCGATGATCGGTATCGGCGTCGGCATCGACTACGCGCTGTTCATCAGCACGCGCTATCGAGAGGCCCTGCACGAAGGCGCAGATCCGGAGCGGGCGGTGGTGCACGCGATCGACACCAGCGGGCGCGCCGTGCTGTTCGCGGGCGGCACGGTCGTCATCTCCTTGATGGGCCTGTTCCTCATCGGGGTCTCGTTCATCCGCGGCCTCGTCGATCGGCGCCGTCGCTCGCGGTGCTGCTCGTGATGGCCGCGGCCGTCACGCTGCTCCCGGCCGTGCTCGGATTCGTCGGGCACACGATCGACAAGTGGTCGCTGCCGACCGCGAAGCGGCCGAAGCCGGCCGAGCAGACCGTCTGGGCGAGCTGGGCGCGGACCATCCAGCGGCGACCTTGGCCGGTCGCGATCGCCGGTCTCGCGATCCTGCTTGGTGTTGGCGGTCCCCGCCGCCGGTCTGCGTCTGGGTATCGCCGACGCGGGCAACGACCCGACCAAGTTCACGACCCGCCGCGCGTACGACCTGCTGAGCGAAGGCTTCGGTCCCGGGCTTCAACGGCCCGCTCCTCGTCGCCAGTGAGCTGCACTCGCCCGGCGATCTCGGGGCGATGTCGAAGCTCGCGAACGTGATCGCGACGACGCCGGGCGTCGCACACGTCAGCCCGGTGGTCCCGAGCCGGAACGGCAAGGCCGTGTTCATGCAGGTCGTGCCCACGGGATCGCCGCAGGACCAGAGCACGACTCAGCTGGTGCACCGCCTGCGCGATTCCGTCGTTCCCGAAAACACCGGCGGGAGCACGCTTGGCAGTGCACGTCGGCGGCCAGACCGCGGTGGGCGTCGACCTCGCCGACACGATGGGCTCGCGCCTGCCCTACATGTTCCTCGCGATCCTGCTGCTCAGCTTCTTGTTGCTCATGCTCGTCTTCCGGTCGCTGCTCGTGCCGCTCAAGGCCGTGATCATGAACCTGTTGTCGATCGGCGCGTCGTACGGCGTGATCGTTGCGATCTTCCAGAACGGCTGGCTGAAGAACCTCGTCGGCATCGGCAAGGAAGGACCGATCGAGGCCTGGGTGCCGATGATGCTGTTCGCGATCGTCTTCGGCCTCTCGATGGACTACGAGGTCTTCCTCTTGTCGCGCATCAAGGAGGAATACGACCGCGGTCACGACAACTCCACCGCGGTGTCCCAAGGCCTGGCCAAGACCGCGCGGCTGATCACGGCCGCGGCCGTGATCATGATCTGCGTGTTCGGCAGCTTCGTGCTCTCCGACCTGCGCGTGCTGAAGCTCGTCGGATTCGGACTCGCCTTCGCGGTGTTCATCGACGCGACGGTCGTGCGCCTGGTCCTCGTCCCCGCGACGATGGAGCTCCTCGGCGACCGCAACTGGTGGCTCCCGAAGGTGCTCGAGTGGTTGCCGCGTATCCACGTGGAGGGCGCGATCGCCCCGGTCGGCTCCCCGCCGGCGCCCGAGCCGGAGCCGGAGCCGGCGGTCGGCGACTAGCGGTTCCGCCCCATTTCCTTCAGCTCACGCTCGGTGTCGCGCTTGGAGTCGCGTGTCGCGATCGCCTGGCGCTTGTCGTAGCGCGCCTTGCCCCGGGCGGTCGCGATCTCGACCTTGCAGCGGCCGTCCTTGAAGTAGACGCGCAAGCGGGACGAGCGTGACGCCCTTCTCCTCGGTCGCGCGCGCGATCTCCGCGATCTCCCGGCCGTGGAGCAACAGCTTGCGTTTGCGCACCGGGTCGAGCTCGCCCCGGGAGAACTCGTACGGCGAGATGTGCATGCCGAACATCCAGACCTCGCCGTCCTCGACGCGCGCGTACGCGTCTTGCAGGTTGGCGCGGCCGTTGCGGATCGACTTCACCTCGGGGCCCTTGAGCATCACCCCGCACTCGTACGCGTCCAGCACGAAGTAGTCGTGCCGGGCCTTCCGATTGGTGATGACGACCTGGTCGCCGCGTCGGGACATCGGCCTGCGACGGTAGTGCAGACTGTCACCGTGTTCCGCTCCGCTCGCTACGGCATGTTCGTGCACGCCAACATCGCCACCGTCCCCGCGTTCGCGCCTCTGCACGAGTACGCCGACTGGTATTGGGGCTTTCTCGAGACCAAGCCCGACATGGTGTTGCACCCGACGTGCCCGATGCCGGAGATCGTCGCCTGGCACCGCGAGCACTTCCGCGGGCAGCCCTTCGACGATTTCATCCCTCAGCTCACGTTCGAGCACTTCGACGCCGACGCCTACGCGCAGCTCCTCGACGACGCCGGCATGCGCTACCTCGTGCACGTCACGAAACACCACGACGGCTTCTGCTGGTGGGACACCACCTACACCGATCGCAACGCCGTCGTCCTCGGCCCGAAGCGCGACGTCGTCGCCGAGCTCGCCGACGCGGTGCGCCGCCGCGGACACGAGTTCGGCTGCTACTACTCGCTGCTCGACTGGAGCCACGCCGACTATCCCGACGTCGACCGCTACGTCGACGCGTTCATGCGTCCTCAGATCCGCGAGCTGGTCGAGCGCTTCCAGCCCGCGGTGCTGTGGGGCGACGGTCATTGGGGACATCCGGGTGGGCACTGGCGCGCCGACCGGATCGTGAACGAAGCCCGGGAGTACGCGGCTGCACACGGTTTCGACGTGCTGTTCAACGACCGCTTCTTCGCGTCGGATCCCGACTTCGTCACCTTCGAGTACGACGTGCCGGCGGTCGCGCCCGACCGGGCGTGGGAGGTGTGCCGGGGCCTGGGTTCGTCGTTCTGCGTGAACCGCAACGAGACGGTCGCCGACTTCCTCACCGCGGCCGAGATCGTCGCCATGCTCGTCGAGACCGTGGCCAAGGGCGGCAACTTCTTGCTCAACGTCGGACCGAATGCCGACGGCACGGTCCCCCACGACCAGGCCCGCCTCCTGCGCGAGGCCGGCGCCTGGGTGCGCGACCACGCCGCCGCGATCCACGACGCGACCGCGTTCGACGTTCCCGGCTCGGGCGCGCACTGGTACACGCGCACCGGAGACGTCGTGCACGCGTTCGACCTCACGTCGGCGGCCGAACCCGGTTTCGCCGACGTTCCCGGCGTCGTGGCGGTCACGACGCCGGCGGGGGAGTCGCTCCCGTTCCGCGCGTCCGGCACCGGAGTGACGATCGACGCGCGCGCGGTCGACCGCCACCCGTTCGGCACGCGCTATTGCCTGAGCATTGCGGCCGACCGGCAACCGGTCCGCGTGCGCGACGCGTCCATCCGCACGGGCGTGCTCGCCGGCCTGCTCGCCGGCGCGGCGCCGGGCGCCGTGATCGACGTACCCGACGGCCGCTACGACCGACGAGGACTTCCCGATCGTCGTGCCGGCGGGTGTCACCTTGCGGGGCGCGGGTGCGGCGCGGGTCGTCGTCGACGGGCGGGGCCAGGGTGCGGTGGTGCTGGGCGGCGACGGCGCGACGATCGAGGGGGTCACCGTCACGGGTGGCTCGCCCGGTTACATGATGATCCCGCCGACGTGCGTGACCGGGCAGGGCGGCGACCGGCTGGCCGTACGCGACTGCCACGTCGAGTCGGTCGCCATCTTCGGTGGAACCGGCCATGCCGTCACGGGCAACGTGATCGCCGGCGGCAAGGTGTGGCTGATGGGTGCGACGAACTGCGAGGTGCGCGCCAACTACCAACATGGTCTGCGTTGGGGCGCGGGCATCGAGCTGCAGGGCGGTGAGGGCCACGTGATCGCCGAGAACGAATGCCGCGACGACCTCTGCGCGATCAAGTGTGTCGAGACCGTGGGCGCCCGTGTGGAACGGAACCGCTACGAGACGCGTTGGTTCGGGGTCCACCTCCTGAACGCGACGGCGTCGGCGCTCTATCGCAATCGTGCGTGGAAGACGATGCGCGCGGTGACCGTCGAAGGTGGCGCCGGCAACCGGGTCGACAAGCAGCTCGCCGAGCACTGCGACAGCGGGGTCGTCGTCGAAGGTGGCGCGAGCGGCACGGTAATCGCCGACTCGTGGTTCCACGACTGCCGGGTCGGCCTGTACGTGTGGGGAGCCGGTGACGTCGACCTGCACGCCAACGCGATCAGCGCACCTCGTGAGCACGCGGTCGTCTCCGATCGTGTGCTCACCCTCGACGGCAACGACCTCGGCGGCGACACGTGGGTGCGGCCCGCGTAGTCTCGGCCGTCGTGGAACATCTGATGATCGCGGTGTGGCGCAGACCCGACGCCGACGTCGAGTCGTTGCTCGAGACGTGGATTCCCGTGGCGCTGGCCGATCCGGGTGTCCAGGCGTGCACCATCAGCTTCGCCGACCCCGATCAGGGACCGTTCGCCGGACCGCCGTGCGACGCGCTGATCGAGGTCGGTCTGGCCCGGGCGCAGGATCTCGACGACCTCCCGTCGCGCCACGAGCTGTACGCCGTCGCCCGTGAGGTGAGCGTGTTCCGCATCGATCCGAATCACGTCATCACGTGGGACCGTACGTGGCCCGACGGTGAGTACGCACCCGGCGTGAAGTACGTGTCGTTCGTCCGGCGCGCCGACGCGCTCTCGCACCAACAGTTCGCACGCCACTGGGCGGAAGTCCACGCGCCGCTGGCGAAGGCGCACCACGTCGGCCTGGCGGACTACACCCAGAACGTCGTGCGCAGCGCCTACACGCCGGGCGGCGCGGGCATCGACGGCATCGCGGAGCTCCGGTTCCGTACCCGCGCCGATTTCGAGGACCGGTTCTACGACTCCGACGAAGGCAAGGCCGTCATCCGCGCCGACGTCGTTCGCTTCATCGGGCGGAGTGGGATCTCACCCACCCTCATGCGCGAGCTCCCACTCCGCACTCCGCCGTCTCGAACTTCGACCCAATAGCCCGGCGGCCGTCGGTCGCGGTCAGCCTTCGTCGCGCGTCAGCGCGGGAGCCCGAGTACGCGCGCTGCGTCGACGACGTCGGCCACGGTGCGTCCGACGCTGCGACACAACTGTGCCGCAGCTGTGGTCTGGTCGACGTTGGCCGGTCCCGCGTCCCAGTCTTCGAGACCGACGCGCAGGTGTCCGCCGCGTTCCAATGCCGCGCGCGCGATCGGTGTTTCGAGCAGCGATCCACCCAGCACCGCGACCGCCCACGGGATCTGTGCGTCGCCCAGCATCGCGAGATAGAGGTCGAGGGCTTCGGTGATCGGCGGCGCGCCCCACAGCGGTTCTCCTCCGCCGAGATAGCCGCCCGCGGAGAAGTAGAACTTCACGAGCGTCCCCGCCGGGAGCGCGCCCGCGTCGTAGTACGCGCGCACGACGCGCAGGAAGCCGGGTTCGAAGATCGCGATGCTCGGACCGAGGCCGCGCGTCCGGCAGACCTCCATCTTGTAGGCGATGTCGGCGAAGGTGTTCGTGTAGACGTAGCTGCTGTTCGGGGGCAGTCCGTCGGCGCCGGTACCGCCGAGGTTCACCGAACCGGTGTCGACGAATCCGGCCCGGATCAGTCCCTGGTCGTCGAGCAGCCCGACGTGTGCGTAGCGGTCTTCGATCGTCGGGCCGATACCGGTGGTGGGGTAGCAGACGATGCCCGGGTGCTGCTCGACGACGGGCCGGAACGCGATCGCGTATTGCTCGGCGGCCTCGTGCGCCGGTACGGCGATGTTCGGCGCGTGGGTGTGGATGACGGTCGCGCCCGCGCCGACGCACGCGAGCGCGTCGTGCGCTTGTTCTTCCGCGGACGCGGGAACGTTCGGATTGTGCCGGCGGCTCGTCACACCGTTGAGCGCGGCCTCGATGATCACCGGAGCGTCGTTCTCGGTCATCTGTATAGCGTGGCACACGTGCGCACCCGAATCACAGAGCTCTTGGGAATCGAGTACCCGATCATCCAGGCCCCGATGGGTTACATCGCCCGGGCGCAACTGGCGTCGGCCGTTTCCAACGCGGGCGGGCTCGGCATCATCGAGACGTCGTCGGGCCGCCTCGACGAGGTGCGCGACGAGATCGTCAAGATGCGCACGCTGACCGACAAGCCGTTCGGTGTGAACATCGCGCAGATGTTCGTGCGCGATCCCTCGATCGTCGATTTCGTCGCGGAGAACGGTGTCACGTTCGTGACGACCTCGGCCGGGGACCCGACGAAGTTCACGCACCTGCTCAAGGACGCCGGGCTCACGGTGTTCCACGTCGTCCCGTCGTTGCGGGGCACGCTGAAGGCGGTCGCGGCCGGCGTCGACGGGCTCGTCGTCGAAGGCAACGAGGGTGGTGGATTCAAGGCGCCAGCCGGCGCGTCGACGATGGTGCTCCTCCCGCTGATCGCGTCGCGGGTCGACGTCCCGATCGTCGCCGCCGGAGGAATCTGCGACGGTCGCTCGATGGCGGCCGCCCTGGTGCTCGGCGCGGACGGGGTGCAGATGGGGACGCGCATGGTCAGCGCGGCCGAATCGCCGGTGCACGACAATTGGAAGCAGTTGATCTGTTCGTCGAACGAGGGCGACACGCTGTTGCTCAATCGCCACTCGCCCCCCGCGTTCCGCGTGCTGCGCACCGGGTTCAGCGAGCAGGCCGAAGGCGATGACCGCGCCGTGATCCCGAGCCTCGAAGCCGTGCACGACCTCTACTTCGGCGGCAACCTCGAAGCGTCGTTCGCGTTCAGCGGCCAGGTGGCCGGCCGGATCGACGACGTCTTGCCGGTCGCGCAGATCCTGGCGGAGACGATCGCGGATTGCGAGACCGTCCTCGGCGAGACCGCGGCGCGCTACTTGCCCTGAGACGCGAGGACGCGCAGCACGCCGCCGTGCGTGCCCCAGGGCGAATCGGCGATCGCCTGGGCGACGGCCGTGGCGCTGTTCCCCGCGCGCAGCGCGTCGAGGATGTTCGTGTAGCGGCCGTTCAGGAGCGCGTGCGCGTTGGCGTCGATGCCGTCTTGGTAGGTGCTGTAGTTCTTCACGCCCACGCTGTTGAACTTCGTCTCACCGGCGTACCCGCCCTGGGTCGTGGCCAGCGGGTTGAACGACGCCGCGGTTCCTTCGGCCTGCTCCCAGGCGTTGACCGCCCGCACATTCTCCGAGGTGATCGGCATGCCGACCTTCGTGAGGAAGTCGCGTGCCCACTGCGTGGAGTCCACCCCGGCCCGGTTGAGTGTTCCCGAGCTGGTCGGGACGTTCGCCGAGCTCGCCGACGTTCCCTGCGCCTGCGCCAGCGCGTCGGCGAACGTGCCGGTGCCGGTGCCGGTGCCGGAGCCTTGCGAGGAGTCGACCGGCGTCGTGCCCGAATCCGACGTGCCGAGCACCCCGCCGGGGGCGGGCGCGCCGAACTGGCTCATGATCTGTTGGATGCGCGCCTCGACTGCGGCGATGCCGTCCATCCAGGCCTGATCGGCCGGCCGGCCTCGTGATTGAGGCTCCCGGGCGATTGGGGGCTTCCGGCGGATCGGGACGGCCGTCTCCCCGGACGTCGCGTCAGGGGTGCAGGACGACCTTGATCGACCCCTGCGCCCGATCTGCGGCCACGGAGAAGGCCCGGGCGGCCTCGTCGAGGCCGAAGCGATGGGTGACGACTGCCGGGACGATCTCGGGGTGCGCGGCCACGATCGTGGTCGCGGCGTCGAATTCGCGCTGACCGTGCGCCTCGCCGTAGACGAACGCCGGGACGATCGTGACCTCCCGCATCTGCGCGTTCAGGAACGAGATCGGGATCGGTTCCCAGGTGGTCGACACCAGGCCGATCGTGCCCGATCGCCGGCAGGCGCGCACGGCCGCGTCGAAACCCGACGTGGTCCCGGCGGCCTCGAACACCACGTCGCAGTCGCGGGGCGGACCGAGCGCGAGGCCGAGCGCTTCGGCCGCGCGTCGCTGCGCATCGTGGCGGGCCACGATGCTCACGTCGGCGCCGAGGTGCCGCGCGACCGCGCCGGTCAGGAGGCCGATCGTCCCCGCGCCGATCACACCCACCCGTGACCCGGGCGCGATCCCGACGCGATTGCACGCGTGCAGCGACACCGCGAGCGGCTCGACGATCGAGGCGTCGGTCGCCGCGATACCGGTGGGCAGGCGGACGACGCACGACTCGGGTACCACGACCTCGTCGGCCATCCCTCCGTCGGTGAAGACGCCGAGCATCGTCGCGGTCGCGTCGCGGCAGAGCTGGGACCGACCGCTCGTGCACTGCTCGCACTCGCCGCACGGAACGAAGGGGTGGACGGCGACCTCGGTGTCGTCGTCGAGCACGCCCGCGATCTCGTGACCGAGGGTTCGCGCGGCCAGTCCGGTGCGGACCATCTCGAGGTCGGAGCCGCAGATCCCCGCGGCGCGTACTCGCACGCGCACTCCCGGACCCTCGGGAGCAGGTACCTCGACGACACGAATCCCGGAGTCGGTGTTCCGCACGGCTCGCACGGGCGGCATTCTCTCACCGCTAGTCTGCGGCCGGTTCTCGCAGCGCAGGAGGAACGCAATGCCGACGTCGGGCTCGATTCTGGGAAACCCCGTTCTCCGCAAGGAGGACCCGGGGATCCTCGAGGGTACGACGCAGTACTACGACGACCTCGCCGTCGCCGGGCTGCTGCACACCGCGTTCGTCCGCTCGACGGTCGCGCACGCCGATATCTCCTCGATCGACACGAGCGACGCGGTGGCGATGCCGGGCGTGGCCGCGGTGTATACGGCGGCCGATCTCGATCTCCCGTCGGTGCACGGCTTCGTCATGTTGCCGGCGACGATGAACCGCCCGCCGCTCGCCCGCGACAAGGTGCGCTTCGTCGGCGACATCGTCGCGATGGTCGTGGCCGACACCAAGGCCCGGGCGATGGACGCGGCCGAGACCGTCATCGTCGACTACGACGAGCTGACGCCCTTGGCGACGGTTGCCGCCGCGCTCGCCGACGGTGCACCGATCATCCACGAGCAGCAGGGTTCGAACGTTGCCAACGCGATGGGCACGGGCCCGGTCGAGGGTGTGCTCGACGACGCCGACGTGGTCGTGCGCGAGCGCATCGTCAACCAGCGCGTCGCGCCGGTGCCGATGGAACCGGGTGGCATCGTCGCCGCGCCGGGCGAGGAGGCCGGCAGCCTGTCGATCTGGGTCTCGTCGCAAGGTCCGCACGGTGTGCGCGACGAGATCGCGATGCTGCTCGGCATCGACCCGGCGCTGATCCACGCGCGCAACGCCGCGGTGGGCGGGGGGTTCGGCGCGAAGCAGGGCATGACGGTCGAGCACCTGCTCGTCGCGAAGGCCGCGCTCACGCTCGGTCGCCCGGTGAAGTGGACGGAGACGCGTTCGGAGAACATGGTCGCGATGTGGCACGGCCGCGGCATGGTGCACGACGTCGAACTCGGCCTGAAGCATGACGGCACGATCACCGGCCTCAAGGTGTTCACGAACGCCGAGGCGGGCGCGTACGCGGCCATCGGCGCGTTCCTCCCCTTCTTCACGCAGATGATGGCGGCGAACGTGTACGTGGTGCCGAAGGTCGAGTTCAACTGGCAGGCGGTCATCACCAACTCCACGCCGGTCGCCGCGTACCGCGGCGCGGGCCGGCCCGAGGCGATCCACATGATGGAGCGCATCCTCGACATCGCCGCCGACGAGCTCGGCATCGATCCGGTGAAGATCCGCCGCAAGAACTTCATCCAGCCCGACGCGTTCCCGTACATGCCGAACACGGGCCTGGGCGCCACCTACGACACGGGCGAATACGACAAGGCGCTCGACGCAGCCCTCGAACACGCCGACTACGACGCGCTGCGCGCGGAGCAAAAGGCGCGGCGCGATCGCGGCGATCGCGTGCTCATGGGGATCGGCGTTTCTTCGTACCTCGAGATCAGTGCGCCGATGGTGCTCACCCAGGAGTTCGGGTCGGTCGAGATCGAGGACGACGGCACGGTCACGGCGCGCGTCGGCACGAGCGCGCACGGCCAGGGCCACGAGACCGCGTTCTCGCAGATCGTCGCGTCGACGCTCGGCGTTCCGTTCGAGAACGTCCGCGTCCTCCACTCCGACACCGACGAGGTGCCGCGTGGTGGCGGGACCGGTGGTTCCCGATCGGGCCAGATCGGTGGCAGCGCGCTGCTCGTCGCGAGCCAGGAAGTGCTGGCGCAGGCGAAGCGGCTGGCCGCGCACCTGCTCGAGGCCAACCCCGACGACATCGTGCTCGGCGACAACGGTCTCGAGGTTGCCGGCGTGCCGGCGAGCAAGCTCGCGTGGGCCGATCTCGCGGCTGCGGCCAAGGATCCGCAGAAGCGACCCGAAGGTGTCGCGGAGCGTCTGCAGCACGAGCTCGACTTCCAGGCGGGCGGGTCGTCGTTCCCGTTCGGTTCGCACGTCGCGGTCGTGGAGATCGACTCCGAGACGGGCCGGGTCGAGTTGGTGCGCCACGTCGCGGTCGACGACTGCGGCACGATCATCAACCCGATGATCGTGGGCGGCCAACAGCACGGTGGGATCGCGCAGGGTGTCGCCCAGGTCTTGTGGGAAGGCGTGCAGTACGACGACGACGCGAACCCCATCACCGCGAACCTGATGGACTACGCGATGCCGTCGGCGGCGGAGCTGCCGTCGTACGAGACGTACAACACCGTCACGCCCACACCGTTGAACCCGCTCGGCGCCAAGGGCATCGGCGAGTCGGCGACGCTCGGCTCCACGCCCGCGGTGCACAACGCGATCATCGACGCGCTGTCGCACCTCGGGATCCGCCACATCGACATGCCGTGCACGGCCGAGCGGGTATGGCGGGCGCTCCAAGGATGACGTCGGTGTTCGCACAACCGACCCTGCGGCTCACCGAGTCGCAGTACGCGGTCATCGTCGGCAATTGCTACGACGGCCTGCCGAACGAGTCGTGCGGTCTGCTCGTCGGGCCGCTCGGCGCGGACGGGCAACCGACGGGTGCGGTCTCGCAGGCGCGGCCGTGCCGGAACGCCGACGCGTCGGCGGTCACCTACACGGTCGATCCACGCGACATGCTGGCCGCGATGCGCGCCGCCGAAGCCGGCGGCGACGAGATCGTCGGGGTGTGGCACTCCCACACTCACACCGAGGGCTACCCGTCGCCGACCGACGTTCGCCAGGCGGTCGACCCGGCTTGGCTGTACGTCATCGTGTCGCTGCGCGACCAGGCGCCGATGCTCCGGGCGTACCGGATCCGCGGCGAGGAGATCGCCGAGGTCGCAGTCGAGCTCGACCGCGGCTGATCCGGGCCCGCCGCCCATGCGGGGCGCATTGCACCCGCCGCGGGACGAGATTTCGTCGAAGTCGGGCCGGCGCCGGAATCCCGACCGGACGGGTCGGGTTGTAACCTGCGAACTATGGCCGTTGAGATCAAGTTGCCCACGATGTTGCGGGTCCAAGCCGACGGCCAGACGACCGTCGCGATCGACGGCGCGACCGTCGGCGAGGTCTTCAACACCCTCGTCGAGCGCTACCCCGGCCTCCGGGGGAATCTGCTCGACGAAGGCGGCAGCCTGCACAAGTTCGTGAACGTCTACAAGGACGACGACGACATCCGCTACCTCGACGGCCTCGACACCAAGCTCGCCGACGGCGACGTCCTGTCGATCCTGCCTGCGGTCGCCGGCGGCGCGTGAGGCACGACGACATCCTCGGGCTGATCGGAGACACGCCGCTCGTCGGCGTGCACCAGCTTTCCCCCAATCCCGGCGTCCGTATCTGGGCGAAGCTCGAAGGTCAGAACCCGGGCGGCTCGTCGAAGGATCGCATCGCGCGCAAGATGGTCGAGCTCGCGGAGCGTGACGGGATCCTGCAGCCCGGCGCGACCATCCTCGAACCGTCGTCGGGGAACACCGGCATCGGCCTCGCGCTCGTCGCCAAGCTGCGCGGTTACAAGCTCCGCGTGATCATGCCCGAGAACGTCTCGGTCGAGCGTCGCCAGCTGCTCGAGATCTTCGGCGCCGAGATCACGCTGTCGCCCGCCGACGAGGGCAGCAACGGCGCGATCCGAATGGCGGAGAAGATCCACGCCGACGATCCCGATCGCTACGTCTTCCTCTTCCAGTACGGAAACCCCGCGAACCCGCAGGCGCACTACGAGGGCACCGGTCCCGAGATCCTGCGCGACTGCCCGGAGATCGACGTCTTCGTCGCCGGCCTGGGCACGAGCGGCACGCTGATGGGCGCGGGCCGCTACCTCAAAGAGCACAAGCCGGACGTGAAGGTCGTCGCGGTGGAACCGCCGGCGGGCGAGCTCGTGCAGGGCTTACGCAATCTGGATGACGGCTTCGTCCCGCCGATCTTCGATCCCGCGCTGCTCGATCGCAAGCTGATGGTGCGGCCGCGCGACTCGATCGAGGGCACGCGCCGGCTCCTGAACGAGTGCGGGGTGTTCGCCGGCATCTCGTCGGGCGCCGCGATCGCGGGCGCGGTGAAGGCGGCCCGGCAGATGGAGCGCGGGACGATCGTGGCACTGCTCCCCGACGGTGGTTGGAAGTACCTGTCGTCGGGTGCATGGACCGATCCGATCGACGACGTCGTCGAACGGGCGACGCGCATCAACTACTGGTGATCGAGCAGGCGGTCGCGGCCTTGCGCGCCGGAGGCCTCGTCGCGTTCCCGACCGAGACCGTGTACGGGCTCGGCGCCGACGCCGCGAATCCCGACGCGCTCCACCGACTGTTCGCGGTCAAGGGCCGCCCCCCCGATCACCCGGTGATCGTGCACATGGCCCGCACGACGCAACTCGACGAGCTCGGCCGCGACGTTCCCGAGGTGGCGCAGGTGCTCGCGCGCGCCTTTTGGCCGGGCCCGCTCACGCTGGTCGTGGTCCGTGATCCCGGTCGCGTCAGCGGTGTCGCGACCGGCGGTCGCGACACCGTGGGCCTGCGCGTCCCCGATCACGAGCTTGCGCTCGCCCTGCTCGACGCGTTCGGCGGTGGCATCGCCGCGCCCTCGGCGAACCGTTTCGGTCGGGTGAGTCCGACCGCGGCGCAAGACGTGCGCGACGACCTCGGTGACGATGTCGATCTCGTGCTCGACGGTGGGCCGTGCACGATCGGAGTCGAGTCGACCATCGTCGACGTCACCGGCCCCGAGCCCGTCGTGCTGCGCGTCGGCGGCGTCGGCGAGGACCAGCTCGCGCGCGTCGTCGGCTCGGTGCTCGCGCGCCGGACGGGCGGGGAGATCGCCGCGCCGGGCACCCTCGCGTCGCACTACGCGCCCAATGCCCGTGTCGAGCTCGTTTCCGCCGCCGCACTCGAGGCGCGGGCCGAGGGGTTGCGCGCCCAAGGCCATACGGTCGGCGTCCTCGCCACTCCTCACGACGCCGCCGAGTACGCCCGCACCCTGTACCGCCAGTTGCGCGATCTCGACCGCCGTGGTGTCGACGTGATCCTCGCGGGTCGCGCCGCCCGACGCCGCCGGGATCGGCGCGGCGGTAGCCGATCGTCTCCGGCGCGCGGCCGCGGGCCGATAGCTTTTGCCCGCCATGGTGTACGACGACCGGCCGATCGGCGTATTCGACAGCGGTCTCGGCGGCCTCACGGTCGTCCGGGCGCTGCTCGACCTCGTCCCCGGCGCGGACGTGGTCTATTTCGGTGACACGGGCCGGTTCCCCTACGGTTCCAAACCCGCCGACGAGGTCTTGAAGTATTCGCTCGAGATCGTCGACCTGCTGCTCGAACAGGAAGCGAGGATGGTCGTGATCGCGTGCAACAGCGCTGCCGCCGCGGCCCTGGATCACCTGCAAGACCAGCTCGACATACCGGTCGTCGGGGTCATCGAGCCGGGTTTGCGCGCGGCCCGCAGCGCGACCGTGACCGGCCGGGTCGGGGTGATCGGCACGGTCGGAACCGTCTCGTCGGGTGCGTACCAGCGGACCGCCGCCCAGCTCGACCCCGACCTCGATCTCACGTGCGCGGCGTGCCCCGGGTTCGTCGAGTTCGTCGAACAGGGCGACGTCGACTCCGATCAGGTGCATGTGCTCGCCGAGCGCCTGCTCGCGCCGGTGAAGCAGGCGTGCGTCGACACGTTGGTTCTCGGCTGCACGCACTATCCGCTCCTGGCGCGCACGATCGCCGACGTGATGGGCCCCGACGTCGTGCTCGTGTCGAGCGCCGACGAGACGGCATTCGAGGTGCGCGCCGAGCTCGGCGAACCCGATCGGGGTGCGCGCGCTCCTGATGCCCCGAGGCGAGTGACGTTCATGACGAGCGGCGACGCCGCGACCTTTCGTGAGTTGGGCGCGCGGTTCCTCGGCCCCGAAGTCGAGCAAGTGGAGGCGTGGTCGTGGAGCTGACGATTCTCGGGTGTTCCGGAAGTTACGGATCGCCCGCGGGCGGCGCATGCAGCGGGTATCTCGTGCGGTCGGGCGATGCCGTCATCTGGATGGACTGTGGCAACGGGTCGTTTGCCAACCTGCAGATGCACGCGAATCCGGCCGACCTGACGGCCGTGGTCATCACGCACGCGCACGCGGATCACTGTGTCGATATCTACGGACTGCACGTGCTCTACAAGTACGGGCTCGAGCGTCGCGGCCTCCCGGTGTACGCGCCGGAGGGTGTCGAGAAGACCCTCGAGGGCATCGTGGGGGAGTGGACCGACACCTTCGACTGGAAGCTCGTGGGCGACGGCGACCACGCGACGATCGAACAGACGCAGTTGCGGTTCTCGCGTACCGATCACCCGCTTCCGACCGTTGCCGTCGATCTCGAACACGACGGCAAGCGGCTCGTGTACACCGCCGATACCGGGCCGGGCTGGAGCATCGACGCGTTCCGGCCGAATGCCGATCTCGTTCTCTCCGAGGCGACCTATCAGCACGACGACATCCGTTCGCCGATCCATCTCTCGGCGCGCCAAGCAGGCGAGGCGGCGCGGGAGGCCAAGGCGCGCCGGCTGATGCTCACCCATTTGTGGCCGTCGCTCGACCCGGTAGCCTCCGTCGAAGAGGGCTCGGAAGCGTTCGGGCGCGCGGTGACGCTCGCGTCGCCGCACCTCGTCACCCGCCTGTAGCGCCAAACGGCCGGGCTCCCGGCCGATGGATGGAAGGACTGCTTTGACCACTCGTGCCTCCGGCCGCGCCGCGGACGACCTCCGAAGCGTTGTGTTCGTACGCGATTTCACCGAGATGGCCGAAGGGTCGGTACTGGTGGAGTTCGGGCGGACGCGCGTGCTCTGCACCGCGTCGGTCGAGGAGCGGATCCCGCCGTGGTTGAAGGGCACGGGCAAGGGCTGGGTCACCGCGGAGTATTCGATGCTCCCCGGATCGTCGCCGGAGCGCGTCGGACGCGAAGCGGCGAAGGGGAAGCAGAGCGGGCGCACCCAGGAGATCCAGCGCCTCATCGGGAGGTCGTTGCGCGCCGCGATCGACCTGCGCTTGATACCCGACGTGTCGATCACCGTCGACTGCGACGTGCTGCAGGCCGACGGCGGCACCCGTACCGCATCGATCTGTGGAGGCTGGATCGCGTTGCACGACGCGTGCAGCCGCCTCGTCGCGCGTGGGGGTGCTGGCGCGGCATCCGATCCTGCAGCCGTGCGCGGCGATCTCGGTGGGCATCATCGACGGAACCCCGATGCTCGACCTCGAGTACACCGAAGACGTGCGCGCCGAGGTCGACATGAACGTCGTGATGACCGGCGACGGTCGCTTTGTCGAGGTGCAGGGCACCGCCGAAGGCGTCGCCTTCACGCGACCCGAGCTCGACTCGTTGCTCATCTTGGCCGAAGGCGGCATCGAGGAGATCATCGCCGCGCAACAGGAGATGGTCTCCGAGCCGCCGGCCCCGCGCGTTCGGTGACACCCACGCTCCCGTTCGTTCTCGCCACGCAGAATGCCGGCAAGGCGCGCGAGATCGTCGAGATCTTCGTCGTGCTCACCGATTCCCCGTTGCTCGCCTACTCGATCGAGGGCATCGCCTTTCTCGTCGACACCCCGGAGCGGCTCGTGGCGTCGGTGGGCGCGCTGCCGGCGCTCGCGCACGCACCCGATGTGGAGGAGACCGGCAGCACGCTGGAGGAGAACGCGCGCATCAAGGCCCGCGCGCTCGCCGATGCCTACGGGTTGCTCGCGATCGCCGACGACAGTGGGCTCTTCGTCGACGCGCTGAACGGCGCGCCCGGAGTGCACTCCGCCCGCTTCGCCGGTGCGCACGCCGAGGACGCCGACAACGTGGCCAAGCTGGTGGCCGAGCTCCGCGGCATCGAACCGCCGCAGCGGACGGCCCGGTTCGCGACGGTCGCGTTGGCCCGCGATCCGTTGGGCGGGGAGGTCGTCGCGCGGGGCGAGGTCGAAGGAGTCGTCGGCGCCGAGCCGCGGGGGACCGGTGGCTTCGGTTACGACCCCCTGTTCGTCCCCGTGGAGGGCGACGGGCGCACGTTTGCGGAGATGGCGCCGGAGGAGAAGCATGCCGTCTCGCACCGCGGGCGGGCCTTCCGGGCGCTCGCGGTCGCGCTGACCGAGGAGAGGTAGTCCCAATGGCGTTGCATCCGTCCGCCGAGATGATGGTCCAGGTGTTGACCGACTCGGGTCTCACGTTCGGGCCCGACGCGACGCCCGCCGCCCGCCGGGCCGCGATGATCGCGGCCACCACCAACCCGCTCTTCCCGAAACACCCGGTGCACGACGTGGCCGATCGCACGATCCCGGGACCGGGCGGCGACATCCCCGTGCGGGTGTTCCGGCCGAGCGCGGCGCCGGGCCTGCCGTTGCTGTTGTGGTTCCACGGCGGCGGTTGGGTGACCGGCAACCTCGATACGCACGACCAACTCGGCCGGCTGCTCGCCGACCAGGTCGGTGCCGTCGTCGTGTCGATCGACTACCGGCTCGCACCGGAAGCGAAGTTCCCCGCTGCCGCCGACGACTGCCTCGCCGCCTACGAGTGGGCGCTGGACCACGCGGACGAGGTCGGGGCCGACCCCGGTCGGGTCGCTATCGGCGGCGACAGCGCGGGCGGGAACCTGGCCGCCGTCGTGACCCTCGACGCGCGTGATCGCGGGCTGCCGCAACCGAAGTTGCAGCTGCTCGTGTACCCGGTCACCGACTACGAGCTCGACAGCGCGGCCATGATCGACAACGCCAAGGGGTACTTCCTCGAGGCCGAGGGCATGCGCTGGTTCTGGGATCACTACGCGCGCACGCCCGCTGACTTCGACGATCCGCGCTTCTCGCCGATGCGAGCGCCCGACCTTTCCGGACTGGCGCGCGCCGTGGTGGTCACCGCCGAATACGACCCGTTGCGCGATCAGGGCGAGGCCTACGCCCGCCGGCTCGCCGACGCGGGGGTGTTTACCGAGGCCGTGCGCGCCCACGGCCTCATCCACGGCTTCTTCGGTATGCACGACTTCATGCCACCCGGACAGGAGTCGTGGGATGTCTCGGTCGCCGCGCTGCGCACTGCGCTCCGGACCGCCTGATGCCGCTGCATCCTCAAGCGCAGGTCGTGTGCGATCTCGTCAACGCGATGGGCGCGGTCCCGCCGACCGACGAACGGCTGCAGGAGGTGCGCGACGGGTTCGCGGCGCTCGTGGTGATGGGAGCGGGCGCGTCGGAACCGGTGTACGCCGTCGAGGACGCCGACGCCGACGGTGTGCCCGTGCGCGTGTACCGGCCCTCGCCCGACGCCGACCTCCCGGTGATCGTCTACTTCCACGGCGGCGGTTGGACGATCGGCACGGTCGACCAATTCGATCTGGTGACCCGCCAGGTCGCCAACGCGACGAAGGCGATCGTCGTGTCGGTCGACTACCGCCTCGCGCCGGAGCACCCGTTCCCCGCCGCGCTCGACGACTGCTGGCGCGCGCTGGCATGGATCGCGAAGAACGCGGCGTCGTTCGGCGGCGACGGCTCGCGCCTCGCAGTGATGGGCGACAGCGCGGGCGCCAACCTGGCCGCGGTGTGCGCGTTGCTCGCGCGCGACGCGGGCGCGCCCGAGCTCGCGATGCAGGTGCTCGTGTACCCCGTCGTCGACTGCGATTTCGACACCGACTCGTATCGCGAGAACGGCACGGGCCACTTGCTGACCGAGGACGACATGCGGTGGTTCTTCTCGTGCTACACGCGTGGTGGCGCCGACCCGACCGACTGGCGGATCTCCCCGTTGAAGTCACCCGATCTGAGCGGGGTCGCACCCGCGGTCGTGATCACCGCCGAGTTCGATCCGCTGCGCGACGAGGGCCAGGCCTACGCTCGGCGGCTCGTAGAAGCCGGTGTGCCCGTCGTGAACCTTCCGTACGACGGCATGATCCACGCGTTCTTCGGACTGTCTGCGGTGTTCGACGCGAGCCGCGACGCGCTGCAACACGTCGGCGCCGCGCTGGCGCAGGCGTTCGGTACGCTCCCCAACTGACATGGCCGTACTCGACGTCGCCGGATTCGTTGCCGACCTGAAGGATCACGCCGTCGAGCACGGGTTCCACGTGCACGACGAGCGGCACTTCGTCGAGAGCTACTCGCTGCGCCAGACGTGGGAAGTCGATCTGCACCCCGAGGAGGGCTGCGAAGGTCCGGTCGACCTCTACCTCTCGCTCGAGATCGATCCGCGCGTCCTGTTGGGCTTCGAAGACGCGGTGATCGAGGTCGGCGACGACGGAGAGCCGACCGACACCTTTCATTTCCCGCTGAGCTTCACGTGGGCGCTGCCGCCGTTGGCCCACGGGCCCGATCTCCTCGTGCTCGCGACCGACCTCGCCGGTGTCGGCGGGCGCGATCTGCCTCTCGACGTGTCGGCCACCGATTCGTTCCCGGCCGCGACCGACGCACCCGAGCGGTCGTTGCGGATCGTCGCCCACCAGAAGGTCTCGTTGATCGGGATCCGTCGCGGCGAAGAGGTGCCGTGCGACACGCTCGAAGCGTGTCTCGGGGTCAGCCGCTATCTCCTCGACCAAGCGGTCGGCTGGCTCGACTGACCGGGAGCTCGGGCCCGGTCGCAGGTCCGGGCCGCGGGCCGCGGGCGGCGACCCGATCCGGCCGAAGCGCAGGGATCGACCGCCGGTACCATTGGTGTTGTGACCATGCGCACCGACTGCCGGCACTACGAGAGCCGTACGTACGCGTCGGGCGAGGCAGTCCGGAAGTGCACCCTCGACCTCGCGCCCGAAGCGCCGTGGAACTGTCCCGCCGACTGTCCGCGTTACGAGCGGCGCAAGATCGACGCGGGCTGGCATTACGGATCGCTGGCGAAGGGGATGGAGCCGGCACCGCCCGAGCCCGAGGTCGCAATCGATGCCGACATCGCCGCCTTGCTCGACGAGACCGAAGACATCGTGAACGCGGCCGGCTTCGATTTGCTGGCCAAGCAAGCGAAGCGCGACGCGCAGCGCAAGGGGATGTTCCGCAAGCGCAAGAAGCGTTGAAATCGCGCCCGGCGCGTTGCACCGATCCGGATAGCGTGCCGAAGTGGTCGATCTCGCGAGCCGTTCGCGCTCGATGCCGGTGGAGCGACGCGCCATCGGTGCGGTGCTCATCGCGGTGGTGCTGTGGTCGGCCACGTCGCTGTTCGTGCGCGCCGGTCACTCCGATGCGCTCGTGTTCACCACGTGGCGCCTCTGGTTCGCGTTGCCGCCGCTCGCAACGATCGTCTGGTGGCGGTCGCACCTAGTCGAGACTGCACCCTTTTGGCCCGACGACATGCCTCGGCTGCGGTGGATCGCGCTGCTCGTCGGCGCGGGCGCGTTCTTCGTCTCGGGCGCGACCACGACCTTCGCCGCGCTCGGTCTGACGCGCCTGCTCGACGTCACCCTGATCGGCTCGCTCCAGCCGGTGTTGATCATCGGTTTCGCGGTCGCGTTCCTGGGTGAGCGCGTGGCGCGCACGCACCTCGCGCGCGGCGGGAGTCGCGATCGCGGGGACGGTCATGGTCGCGGGCGCGGCGTCTCACGGCGGTACGTGGAGCCTCACCGGCGACGTCGTCGCCGTCGCGGGCCTCGTCTTCAACTCGGGCTGGTTCCTCTACGGCCGGGTGCTACGGACGCGGATCGTCGTCGATCCCTTCGCCTTCATGTTCGGCACGTTGGCCGCGGCCGCGGTGCTCACCACACCGATCGCGCTCGTCGCTCACGGATCCCTGCACATCAGCGGCCGCGGGCTGTTCTTTGCTACCTGCACGATGCTCGCCGGAACGACCGCGCACGTGTTGATGATCTGGGCGCACCGTCACGTGCCCACGTCGGTGTCGGCGCCCATGTTGCTCGGCGAGACGCCGCTGGTCGCGAGCGGCGCGTGGGTGTTCTTCGCCGAGTCGATCACCGTGCTCCAGGGCGTGGGCACCGCGGTGGTCGTCGGGTCGTTGTGGGGCGTGACCCGAGGCGGCGAGCTCGAGCACGTCGAGCACGACGTGCCCGATCCGGCCCCACCGACCTAGCTACCGACAACGCCCATCCGGCCACGGGGGCGGCGAACAACGCATCGAGCTGGGTCGGCTGGGTGGTGGGTGCGAACGGGGAGACTCGAACTCCCACCTCTTTCGAGACCAGGACCTAAACCTGGCGCGTCTGCCAATTCCGCCACGCTCGCGTCCGTCCATCTTCGCGCTCGAACCACGCGGGCGCGGTCACAACTCCACTCCAACAGTTGGCAGGAAAACGGGCTCCACGTCCCGGATTCCATGCCAACAGTTGGCAGGGAAACGGGCTCCACGTCCCGGATTCCATGCCAACAGTTGGTGGGAAAGGAGGGTGGTTCGGGAGGCGAGGCGGTCAGATGCTGGTCCAGCCGCCGTCGACGCAGAGGGTCTGACCGGTGAGGAAGCTGCTGGCGGCGCTGGTGAGGAAGAGGAGCGCGCCGTCGAGCTCGTGCTCTTCGCCGCCGCGGCCCATGGGGGTGCGCTGGCGCATCCAGCGCTCGGCCTTCTCGTCGCCGAACATGACCCCGTCGGTCATCTCGCTGCGGAACCACCCCGGCGCCAGGCAGTTGACGCGCACGCCCCGGCGAGCCCACTGCGCGCTGAGCTCGCGCGTCAGGTTGACGAGACCACCCTTGGACGCCGCGTACCCGGCCTCGGGGATCTGACCCACTCCGACGAGTCCCCAGATCGAGGCGACGTTCACGATGGTGCCCCCGCTCTCGGCGGCCACCATCGCCCGGGCCGACTCACGCGCGAGCGCGTACGGTGCGACGAGATTCACGCGCAGGGTCGCGGTGAACTTGTCGGTTGTCTCCTCGAACGCGGGAGTCGGAGTGCTCGTCCCCGCGTTGTTGACCAACACGTCGACGCGGCCGTAGTGCGCGAGCGTCGCCTCGACGAGCGCCTCGGGCGCGCCGTCGATCGACAGGTCGCACGCGACGACGTGCGCGTCCCGCAACTCCGACGCGAGCTCTTCGAGACGGTCGACGCGCCGGGCCGCGATCACCACGCGGGCGCCGGCCGCGTCGAGCACGCGGGCGAAGCGCGCGCCGAGGCCGGCGCTGGCGCCGGTCACGATTGCGACCTTGTCGTCGAGTCGGAAGGGTGCAAGCGGGTCGAGAGTCACGGACGGGGAATCTAGCGAGGCATCGCAACCGGAACGTCGCCGCTCGAGGTCTGGTGACGCTGCGATAGCGTCGCCGACATGGCGAGCGACGACCTCCGACCCTTCCGCGTCGATGTGCCCCAGGCGGTGCTCGACGACCTCAACGAACGCCTGGCGCGTACACGCTGGCCCGACCAGATTCCCGGGAGCGGTTGGGACTACGGAACCGACCTTGCGTACCTCCGCGACCTCTGCGAGCACTGGCGCACGAAGTTCGACTGGCGCGCGCAGGAGGCCCGCTTCAATCGCTGGCCGCACTTCCTGACCGACATCGACGGCCAGCAGATCCACTTCATCCACGCGCGTTCCGACAACCCGAATGCGCTGCCGTTGATCGTCACACACGGTTGGCCGGGTTCGGTTGCCGAGTTCCTCGACGTGATCGAGCCGCTGCGCGCCGACTTCCATGTGGTTGCGCCTTCGCTCCCGGGGTACGGATGGTCGGGGCCGACCACCGAGCCGGGCTGGGACGTGCAGCGCGTTGCCGAAGCCTGGAAGACCCTCATGGCCCGTCTCGGCTACGACCGCTACGGAGCACAAGGTGGCGACTGGGGTGCAATGGTCTCCGCGCGGCTGGCCGCGATCGACCCCGAGCACATGGTCGGGCTGCACTCGAACATGCTGCTCGCCTTCCCGGCCGATGCGAGCGGCATCGAGCTCACCGAAGCCGAGATCGCCGACCTCGGCGCGGCCGGCGAGTTCATGACGCGCGGCGCCGCGTACCAGGAGATCCAGGGCAAGAACCCCCAGACGTTGGGCTACGGGCTCACCGACTCACCGGCCGGTCTCGCGGGATGGATCGTCGAGAAGTTCCTCGTGTGGACCGACAACGACGGCAGCCCCGAAGACGCGGTCACGCGCGACCAGATCCTGACGAATCTCACCGTGTACTGGGTGACCAACACGATCAACTCATCGATCCGCTTGTACTGCGAGTCGCAGCGCAGCGGCAGGTTCGGGCCGACCGACGATTACGTCACGGTCCCGACCGCGGCGGCCGTGTTCCCGGACGAGATCTTCCGGATCCCCCGCGCCTACGCGCAGACGCGCTTCAACCTCGTCCGCTATACCCGATTCGACCGCGGTGGCCATTTCGCCGCGCTCGAAGAACCCGATCTCCTGGTGCAAGATGTACGCGAGTTCTTCCGCGAAGTCGCTTCCGATGCGTAGAGGTGGGGCAGTGCACGATCTCGTGATCAAGGGTGGCTCGGTCGTCGACGGAACGGGCGCACCGAGCCGGACGGCCGACATTGCCATCACCGACGGTGTGATCACCGAGGTCGGCGCGGTCGACGGCCACGCGCGCGAGACGATCGACGCCGACGGCGCGCTCGTCACCCCCGGGTTCGTCGACGTGCACACCCACTTCGACGGGCAGGTCACCTGGGACCCGCTGCTCACACCGACGTGTTGGCACGGCGTCACCACCATCGTGATGGGCAACTGCGGGGTCGGGTTCGCGCCGGTCAAACCCGACCGCCACGATTGGCTCATCGGGCTGATGGAAGGAGTCGAGGACATACCCGGCGCGGCGCTCTCCGAGGGCATTCAGTGGGGTTGGGAGCATTACCCCGAGTACCTCGACGCGGTCGATCGCGCGCCGAAGATGCTCGACGTGGGCGCGCAGGTTCCGCACGGCGCGGTGCGCGGCTACGTGATGGGGGAGCGCGGCGCGAAGAACGAGCCGGCCACACCCGAAGACATCGAGTCGATGGCGCGCATCGTGCGCCAAGGCATCGAGGCGGGCGCGCTCGGCTTTTCGACGAGCCGCACGATCGCGCACATGGCCATCGACGGCGAGCCCGTGCCCGGCACCTTCGCGGCCGAGGACGAGTTGTTCGGTATCGGGCGCGTGCTCGGCGAGCTGGGCACCGGCGTGTTCGAGCTCGCGCCGGCCGGCGCGCTCGGCGAAGACCTGGCCGCGCCCGAGCTCGAGATGGCGTGGATGCGCAAGCTGTCGGCCGCGATCAAGCGCCCGGTCACCTTCGCTCTCACGCAGAACGACCACGATCCCGAGTCGTGGCGGCTGATGCTCGACCTCTGCGCGCAGGCGACGGCCGAGGGCGCGCAGGTGCGCCCGCAGGTTGCCGGCCGGCCGGTGAGCCTGCTGCTCGGATTGCAGACGTTCCACCCGTTCGCGTACTGCCCGTCGTGGGCGCCGGTCGGCGCGGCATCGCTCGCGGAGAAGGTGGCGGCGATGCACGACCCCGCGTTCCGGGAGAAGTTGCTCGCCGAGGTCGACGACGCGATCGCGCCCATGCGCCAGTTCCTCGACCCCGCCCGCGCGTTCCCGATGGGCGCGGTGCCCGACTACGAGCCGTCACCCGAGCACAGCGTGGCCGCCCTCGCCCGGGCGCAGAACCGCGGCGAGATGGAGGTGTTCTACGACGCACTGCTCGCCGACGACGGCCTCGGACTCGTGCTCCGCCCACTGCTCAACTACACCGACTTCTCCCTCGACGCAGTGCGGGAGATGCTGTTGCACCCGACCAGCGCGTGGGGTCTCGGCGACGGCGGTGCCCACTGCGGCACGACCTGCGACGCGAGCACTCCCACGTACATGCTCGCCCACTGGGCGCGGGACCGTTCACACGACCGGCTGCCGCTCGAGTGGGTCGTGAAGAAGATGACCGCCGACACCGCGTCGTTGTACGGGCTCGGCGACCGCGGCGTCCTGCGGCCCGGCCTCGTCGGCGACGTGAACGTGATCGATTACGAACACGTGCAACTCGAGACGCCGGTGATGGTGCACGACCTGCCCGGTGACGCGCGCCGGTTCGTGCAGCGGGCGCGTGGCTATCTCACGACGGTGAAGTCGGGCGAGGTCATCCTCTGCGACGGCGACGACCAGGGCGCGCGCCCCGGCCGTCTCCTCCGCGGCGCGCGCTGAGTCTCAGTACCCCGGCTTCCACACCATCAGGATCAAGAAGATCGCGACGAAGACGTTGAGCGTCGCGCCGGCCGCGGCCATGCGCTTGCCGATCCCCTGGAGCTCGACGGCCTGCGGCGGCGGACCGCCCGCGGGCGGCGGGCCTTGTTCCATCTCCGCGAGCAGCGCGTTGATGCGCTTGTGTCCGGGAATCAGGATCGAGTGCGAGATCCCGATCGCGGCGACGTAGAGCAGCATCGCGAGCCAGATCCAGGTCTGGGAGAATTTCCACAGCGGGTGGCCCACCACGACGAGCAGGATGCCGAACACCGGGATCGCGTAGATGAAGTACTCCCCGATCTGGGAGACCGCGAAGTTGGCTTCCGATACGGCGCGCCCGGTCGGTCCCTGGCGCTTCTGCGCCTGTGCCGCGTAGAGGCCGTTGAGCATCACGGCTCCGAGCCCGACGATCGCGGTCAAGATGTGTAGCACGAGCAGCGTCTTGTAGATACCCGAGCCGTAGGTGGCGAGCACCTCGGACCTCCCATGTGGTTGAGTCAGCCGGCGAACCGGGAGATTCCACCACACGCGGGCCGCGAGCGCGGTACAACAAGGAGATGACCGACCTCGCGGACTTCCGCCGAATCGCCGCCGCCGACCAGTTCCTGTGCGTGGTGGCCGCCACGCGTGCCGACGGGTCGGTGCAGGCGTCGCTCGTCAATGCCGGGGTCATGGCCGATCCGGGTGGTGGCGGCCAGGACGTGATCGCGTTCGTGGCGGGCGGCGGGACCCGCAAGCTCTCGTATCTGCGCGCCCGGCCCCGGGCCACGGTGGTCGCGCGCGCGGGTTGGGAATGGGCGGCCGTCGAAGGCGCGGTCGAGCTGATCGGACCCGACGATCCCGGCGCCGGGTTCGACGCCGAGCGGCTGCGGCTGTTGCTCCGGGAGGTCTTCGTCGCCGCGGGCGGTACCCACGACGACTGGGACGGGTACGACGCGGCGATGGCGAACGAGCGCCGCGTCGTGGTCGTCGTGCGGCCCGACCGTGTGTACTCGAACGCTTGACGCACTGATGTCCGCTCGGGTCATCATCTCGCCATGAGCGACGCGGATCGTCCGGCCCGGGTCGGGCTGTTGGCCCCGATGCCCTCGGAGTTCGGACCCCTCGTGAAGGCGTGCGCGCTCCGGCGTACCGACGCGGGGTGGGCGGGCGTGTCCGGGTCGATCGAACTGGTGGCGGGCAAGACCGGGATCGGCACGCGGCTCGCGGCCGAGGCGACCGAGCGCCTGCTCGACGGTTCGCCGATCGATCACGTCATGGTGGTCGGCATCGCCGGGGGCATGGGTCCGAGCCGGGTCGGCGACGTGATCTTCCCCGAGGTCGTCGTCGACAAGGCATCGGGCGCCGAGTACCGGCCGTCGCATCTCGGGGGTATGACGGCCGGCGGCCGGCTGGTGACCCACGACGACTTCGACATGCAACCGGCGGAACGCGACGCGCTCGTCGCCGACGGCTTCGTCGCCGTCGACATGGAGACGGCCGCGGTCGCGGGCGTATGCGAACGCCGGGGGGTGCGGTGGTCGGCGGTGCGCTCGATCAGCGACCTCGTCGGCGTGACGCCGGGCGACGTGATCGGCCTCGCCAATCCCGACGGGACGCCGAACGTCGGCGCGTCGGTCCGCTACCTGCTCACGAAACCGTGGCGTATCCCGCGGCTGGTTCGCCTCGGCCTCGAATCGACGAATGCGGCGCGAGGTGCGGCCCGGGCTGCCGCGCACTCGCTGCAGACAGAGGGCACACCGACCTGAAGGACCCACGAGTTGAGCGACCCACGGGCCGCCAGCCGACGCGTCTTCAGTGTTGGATGACCCAGTCGGAGATCGCCGGGGCGGGATTCACGCCCGCCGGGAGCGCGACGCGCGCGCTGAGCCAGTCGACGCCACCGATCGCCGCCGTCAGTACTTCGCTACCGGCCGATCGCGGCGCCCCCGGCGTCCCGATGACCACCGCCGGGCTCGGTGACGCCGGCGCGATGTCGACGGCGCGGGCGACGAGTGCATCGGTGATCGCGTCGTGACCGCCGTCGGGCCGAAAGTCGAGCTTGGCCTTCGGGAGCGCGACCGTGCCCGCGATGTTGACGCCGGTCCCGCTTCCCGCAGCCCGGAGGGCCGCGCAGCCGTTGACTGCCGTTGTGCACCCGCTCTCGGTCGCCATGCCCCCGACCTTGGTGGTGAGCCCCAGCAGCGCGAGCTTCACCGTCGTCGTGCCCTCGGTGGTGTCGAGCCCGCAGAGGTCGAGCGTCGAACCGCCGGACAGCGCGATCTGGCTCGCACCGCCCATGATGATCTGGGTGCCCGGAGCGGTTCGATCGCACCCGCCGGGAAACGGCGCGGTCGGCAGCGCCGCCTGTGACGGTGTTCCGCCGATGATCTTCAGGTGCACGGCGTTCCACACGGTCGCGCCGAAGTTGAGATAGAAGACGCCGGGCTGGAACCAGACCGTGGTGCACGCCCCGATCGCGGTCTGCAGCTGGGCCACGGTGTAGGTACCGGGGCCGATGGTCGCGACTCCGGTGACACACGCGCCGACGCCGTTCGCGGGCTTTACCGCCACGGCGGGCGTGTACGCGGGATTGGTGCCCATCGCCGGTGTGCGCGCGACGTTGCACGTTGGTGGGGTCGTGTTCTCGTCGACGACGACCGTTCCCGTGCACGCCTTGCGCGACCACACCCGGCCGTCGTGCACGACGAGCCGGCCCGAGCCGCCCGCAGTGATCGCCGCGTTGGCGAACGTGTCGCCGTAGACGACGAGATCTCCCGGTGCCGTCGTGGCGACGTCCGGCTCGCGCGCGTTCGCGCCCAGGGTCAGGAACTTGGCCAGTGGAGTGCCGGTCGGGACGAGCGATCCGGGCTGCGGGCACACGCCCACGGTCACGGTCCCGGAAGCGCCGGGGAACGACACGCTCGCCGCCGGGCAGGTGAGCCCGAGGCTGCGGCCGATCTCGGGATGTGCGCGGAGGTACGCGATCGCCGTTTGCATCGCCGCGTCGGCCGACGTCTCCGAGGCGCGCTCCGGGCGCGTCGCGATGTTGACGCTCGCGAGGCTCGTGCGGAGATACGACAACGACGCGGCCGTGATCGCGCCGATGACGGTGATCACGATCAGCGCGAGAATTATCGCACTGCCGCGTTCACCGTCGATCGGCGACGATCTCCTCCACCGATGCACGTCGTCCCTTCGTCTACGAGCTGCGAGAGCCGAGCATCATCCGGTCGGGCAACCGGGCTTCCCCGCGGCGACGTTGTACGTACCGGTCGCGGGACCGCCGTAGACGTAACCGGCCGCCGCGCTCGGCGACGTCGCGGTGATCGGGCTCTCCAGCAGCTGCGTCGGGGGCGTCCAGAGGGTCGCGAAGGTCGGCGGGTACACGTTCGTCGCGCTCTGCGCCTTGTACGCCTCGATCGCGGTTCGCACCTCGCGCACCTCGGTGAGGCACGAGGCGTTCTTGCCCCGGGTGCTGATCCCGCCGACCGAGAACACGACGACCGCGGCGAGGACGCCGAGAATCAGGATGACGACGAGCAGTTCGACGAGCGTGAAGCCGCGCTGATCGCGCGTCCTCTTGCGTCGTCCGGCGAGGATCGTTTGCATGGCTGCTCTCTCCTTCTTGTTTGGGTACAGCGCATTCGGTGAACACGACGTGTTCATTGCTGCCTCCGGGCCACGTCGAGCGTGAAGCTGCCGGAAGGAACGTTGACGCCCGGCGCGGTCCGCACGGCGAGGTGCACGGTCCCGCACGGGCCGGGGGCCGTGCACGACGCGCTCGAACGCGGTGACCTCGTCCGAGATGACGGTGACCGTCGCGGCCGACGTCGCGCCGACCGCGCACGTCGAGCGCGAAAGCCCGTTCGGGCCGAGCGCGTAGGCCACGACCTGGTCAGCTGCCGAGAGGGTCGGCGCCGACTGCTCGGTGGTCACGAGCCCGGCGTTGGCAACGCCGCACGCCGTCCCGCCCGGTGTCGCCGCGACCGATGCCATGACGTCGTGGGAGACGAAGTGGGCGATGAACTGTTGGGCGTCGGCCTGCGCGATCTTGGTCTGGGTGTCCTTCGTCGTACGCAGCCCGAGGATCAACGTGTCGGTGAGAACACCGATGATCAACGACAGGATCGTCACCGTGAGCAGGAGCTCGACGAGGGTGAAGCCGTGCTGCGTCGGCGAGTCCGCGAAGCGCGTCATGGCTTCCTCTTGACGATCGTGAGCTGATCCGTCTGGCTCGAGCCGGTGTCGGTCATCGTGATCGTCAGGCGCTGCGCGCCCTGGTCGCCGTTCGCGACGCACGCGGTTCGATTCGCGAACGACGCCGGCGCGGCGGAGCCGGTCCAATAGTCGATCGCGACCGCGGCGGTCGTTCCCGCGCCGGGCGGCGCCGGGTACGAAGCGGCGCAGTCGGCATACGGCGCGTTGTCCAAGGCGGTGGCGTAGTTCCGGGCCGCGGTGTCGAGCGACGCCGTTGCGTGCCGGATCGTCGTCGTGTGGAAGAAGACGGCCTCGCCCTCGAGGATCGTGACGAACGCGATCGACATGATCATCACGGTCATCATCACCTCGACAAGGGTGAATCCGTCCTGCGACCGGGGTTCTGCGACCGCCGCCATGGTCATCACGGGTGGGTCAGCGCCGGGGCGTGATAGATGCCGTACATCGCGGAGACGAGCGCGAGCGCGACGAACCCGACGATGAGACCCATGAAGATCACGACCGCGGGTTCGATGAGGGTCGTGAGCCTCTTGAGTTTGTAGGTCAGCTGCCCGTTGTAATAGTTGGCCGCGTTCTCGAGCTGGTGATCGAGTGAACCCGTCGCCTCGCCGACGCGCAGGAGCTGTACGACGATGCGCGGGAAGCGACCGCTGTTGGCGATCGGTTCGGCGATGCCGTCGCCGGCGAGCATGCGCTCTTGCACCTCGAGCAACGTTGCTTCGTACACGGTGTTGTTCGTGCTGTCGGCCGCGGCCTGGATCGCTTCGGGGAGTGACACGCCCGCGCGCGTCATCGAGCCGAAGACGCGGCAGAAGCGTTCGAGCACGGCGAACTTCACGACTTCGCCGAGCACGGGTATGCGGAGCAGGAGATGATCTCGCACGTCACGCCCGCGCGGAGTCTGGCGCATCCATACCGCCAGCCCCGCGCTCACCGCCAGCAGCGCCGGGAACACGAACCAGAATTGGCTCATCAGGTGCGAGAGGGTGATCAGCGCTTGCGTCGCCGGGGGGAGCTTGGTGTTGAACTCCTTGAAGAACTTCGAGAACTTCGGCAGCACGACCACGAGCAGGACGCCGACGGTCACACACGACATACCCATGACGATCGCGGGATACATCAGTGCGGATTTCACCTTCGATCGTGCCTCGAGGTCGCGCTCGACGTAGTCGCCGAGTTGCTCGAGCACGGTGTCGATTCGGCCGGTGAGCTCACCGGCCCGGCAGAGTCCGATGAAGTACGGCGGAAGCAGGCGCTCGTGTTCGGCCAGTGCGTCGGAAAAGGGGACACCGCGGACGATCGCTTCACTGACGTCGCGCAGAATTCCCTGGAAGGTCTTGCTCGACGTGCTCTCGATGATCACGTCGAGACCTTCGGGAATGGAGATGCCCGCGCGGACGAACGTCGCCATCTGCTTGGAGAACTGCACGATCTCCATCGGCGGAACGCGCCGGCCGAGCTCGATGTCACCCAGCCGGCGCTGCTCCTTGATGTGCGTGACATCGAGGTTCTGCAGCAGCAGCGCGTCACGCAACTCGTTCTCGCTGCGCGAGTCGGCCGTGGCCTTGACGACGGTTCCGGTCGCGTCGGTTGCGCGGTAGCGATAGTGGGGCATCGGTGCTCGTATCCGCTAGAGCACGTAGACCGTGCGCAGGACCTCGGAGATGGTCGTCTTGTCTTCGTTGACGAGGCGGATGGCCTGATCGCGCAGTGACTTCATGCCCTGCGACACCGCGATCTCGCGGAGCTCCTCGTGCGAGGCCTTCTCGACGATCGCCCGGCGGATGGTGTCGGTCACGCGCAGCACCTCGAAGACACCGACGCGTTCGAAGTAGCCGGTGTTGCCACAGAAGTTGCACCCCGCGCCATGGATGAAGACCGTCTTGTTCGGATCGCCGCCCGAGCTCTCGTAGAAGGCGACTTCGTCGGGCGACGGCGCGTACGGCTCCACGCAGTGCGGGCACACGCGGCGGATGAGTCGTTGGCCGACGACGCCGAGCAACGACGACGCGATGAGGAACGCTTCCAGGCCCATGTCCATGAATCGCTGCAATGCGGCCGGGGCGTCGGTCGCGTGGAGCGACGACATGACGAAGTGGCCGGTGAGCGCGGCCTGCACGGCGATCCGTGCCGTCTCGACGTCACGGATCTCGCCCACGAGGATGCCGTCGGGGTCCTGGCGCAAGATGGAGCGCAACCCGTTGGCGAAGGTGACCCCGGCCTGCTCGTTCGTCTGGATCTGGTTGATCGACGGGAACAGATACTCGACCGGATCCTCGATCGTGACGATGTTCACGCCGTCGTCGTTGATCGCGGACAGGGTCGCGTAGAGCGTCGTGGTCTTGCCCGATCCGGTCGGCCCCGCGCAGATGACCATGCCGAATGGGGAACGGATCAGCTCGTTGTAGTCGGCGAAGGTGTTGTCGAGCATGCCGAGCTGTTCCAGCCCGATGAAGGCCCGGCTGCCG
The DNA here is from genome assembly GCA_963839575.1 of uncultured Actinomycetes bacterium. Taxonomy (GTDB): domain Bacteria; phylum Actinomycetota; class Acidimicrobiia; order IMCC26256; family PALSA-610; genus PALSA-610. The sequence goes on from CAWIVQ010000003.1 coordinate 2,392,197, forward strand.
TCGAGGAGGCGCATCACGCACTTCTCGCCGAGCACGGTCGCCGCCGTCGAGACCCGCACGTCGAGGCGCCGGCCGGCGACGGTGATCTCGAGCTGGCCGTCTTGCGATCGCCGCCGCTCGATGATGTTCATGTCGGCCATGACCTTGATACGGCTGATGAGCGACGGACCCATCGACGGCGGCATCGTGAGGATCTCGTGGAGCACGCCGTCGGTGCGGGCGCGGATGCGCAGGCGGTCCTTCTGCGGTTCGACGTGCACGTCGGAGGCTCGAGCCCGCACTGCGGCTTCCAGGATCAGGTTGACGACCTTGACGACGGGCGCGTTCTCGTCGACGTAGACGCGTTGCTGGCCTTCGTCGGGGTGATGGCGTTGGCGGGCGGCGCTGTCGGCTTCGAACTGGCGCAGCGCGTCGGTGATCTCAGCGGTCGGCGCGTACGCGTTCACGATCGCTTGTTCGATCTCGGCCGGAGTCGCGACGATCATTCGCACGGGTGCACGCACCGCGTCGAGCAGCCGCGCCAGGAGGTCGGGACGCAGCGGGTCCGAGGTCGCTACGTCGACCCGGTTCCCGTCGCGGCGCACTGGTATCGAACGCAGCTCCCACGCGAGCTCCTCGCTGAGCAACTCCGCGAGCTCCTTGTCGAGCTCCGTTCGCGACAGGTCGATCGTCTCGAGGCCGGCTTGCTCCGCGAGCGCGGCGGCGAGCTCCCGCTCCGAGATGAGACCGAACTCGACGAGCACGTCGCCCAACCGCTCCCCGCGTGAGCTTTGCGCGGTCAGCGCTTCACCGAGCTGATCCTCCGAGAGGATGCCGCGGCCGACGAGCAGGGCGCCGAGTGGCGTCCCCTTGTGTTGCGGTGCTTCGGGAACCTCGAACGGCCCCGTCGGGAGCGTGGCGTCCTCGGAGTCCGCGCCGTCGACGAGACCGCGTAGCTCCGCGATCGTCGACGAAGCGTCATCGGGTTGTTCGTCCGCTCGGCTCAGCCGAGCCGCGTCGCGTGCACGCAATCGACGCACGGTGAAGTCCTCGTTCGGCCGGCCTGTGCCCGACTGATCGGCGGGGAATCGGGGAAATCAACCGGTTCGAAGGAGTGACGAGGCCGGACGGTCCGCAGAGATCTCGCGGATCACCCCGAGTGAGGTCGCCCGATCTCCCCGAGACGCCCGGGCACCAACGCCGGGCCGGCGGACCTTCGTCGTGTGCACGCCCTGACCGGCGGCGATACCTGTTCTCGTGTTGGCCTCGCGCTCATCGCGACATTTTGCGGATTTCGTGCGGACCTGCCGGACGGAGGAGATGGGTCCTCGGATCGGCGGCGCGAATCGTCGAAGGGAGCGGGGAATGACTCCTCGGCTGAGCAACGGTCTCTCGGCCGAGCGAGGAGCCTCGGCGCCGAAGGGAGCCGCCATGCGTTCTCGACCGATCAGCGCCAGTTCGCGCACGCTGATCCTGTCCCTGCTGGGCGTGGCCGCGGGAACCATCATGACCGCCGCGATGGTCGTGACCGTTCGGGGCCCGGCCTCGATTGCCCGCGAGAACGGAGAACGCGTCGTACCCGCGCAAGCCGCGTTGCACCGCGCGTGGTCGGCGGGTGTCGACGGGCAAGGGGCAATGCTGGTCTTGGTGCAGACGCAGGATCCGGCGGCGCGAACGGTGTTGCTCATCCGACTGCAGGCCGACGCGCAAGACCAGACCACGGCGTGGTCGGCCTACCGCCAAGCACGCGTTGGGTAGTCCCGGCGAGAGCGCTTTGCAGCAGGCGTTCGACGCGGCGGCGGCTCGCGTGACGAAGTTGGTGCCGAGTCTGCTTGCGATGAGCCCTACGGATCCGGCGCTCGCGAAAGTGGTCGCCCAGGAGCGCACCGCGTACGACGCGAGCATCGCCGCGCTCACGGCGCTCGAGTCGAGGATCTACGAGCCGGCCGTGAAGAGTCACGCGGACTCGTTCATCTCCGCGACCACGGCCGTCCGCAGAAATGCCTACCTCGTCTTCGCGGCGCTCGCCGTCGCGTTCGCTGCGGTGGGCGTGTGGCTCTTGCGCGGCGCTCGGCGCGAGGAACGGTCCATGCGGTCGAGCACGGCTCGGTCGGAAGCCGCCGCACGGTTCGCGCACTTCGACACGTCGCTGCAACGTGCCCTCGATATGGAACGGACCGAGGAGGCCGTCCTCCCCGTTCTCGCGCAGGCGTTGACGGTCGTGGATCCGGAGGTGCCGTGTGAGCTGCTGCTCGCCGATTCGAGCCACTCGCACTTCCACCGGGTGTTCACTACGGATCCGGAAGCCGACGCGGCCTGTGGCGTCATGTCTCCGGAGGCGTGCCCGGCGACCATCACCGGTCAGACCCAGTACTTCGAAGACAGCTCGGACCTCGACACCTGCCCGTACCTGCGCGGCCGCACCGACCGAGTGTGGGCGACATGTGTGCCGGTCAGTATCGCCGGACGCACGACGGGCGTGATCCACACGCAATGCCCGGTCACGCGTCCGCGCGGTGACACGCTCCGATCGTGGGAGCTGATCGGACGAAAAGCGGGAGAACGGATCGGGATGTTGCGCGCGTTCGCTCGGTCCGAGATCCAAGCGGACACGGACCCGCTCACGGATCTGTTGAACCGCCGCAGTCTCGAGAACCGGGTGCGTCGTCTCGACGACGACGGAGTTCCGTTCGTCGTCGCCTATGCCGATCTCGATCACTTCAAGCTGCTGAACGACGTGCACGGACACGACGCCGGTGATCGCGCCCTGAAGCTCTTCGCTAGCGTCTTGCGCGACGGCGTTCGTCCCGACGACATTCCCGCTCGGTTCGGGGGGGAGGAGTTCGTCGTGGTCCTGCCGAAGTGTTCGATCGCGGACGCGATCGCCGTCGTCGAGCGCGTCCGCGACAACCTGCGCGTCGATCTCGCCAACGCGACGCTGCCGGCCTTCACGGTCAGCGTCGGGCTGGCCGCGTCCGAGATGGGTCGCACTTTCGGCCAAACCCTCGATGCGGCCGACCAGGCCCTCCTCGGCGCGAAGCGCGCGGGCCGCGATCGCGTCGTCGTCGACGGCACCGAAGCCAGCAACGACGAAACGCCCGTCACGTCAACAGACTGACTTCAGCCGGCTTCGGTTCGGCCTTGCGTCAGCCCTTGCGTCGCGGCCGGCTCGACCCGGAAGACCGGGTGGCGATCGGCGATGGCGCGCGAGCTCGTCGTCCGACGCGTCGGGACCGACGCCATCGAAGAAGACCCCGACCTCCATCTTCCACCGGCGGAGGTAGGCCGCCAGGATCGCGACCTTGTCGGCGTCGGCGATCTCGGTGGCGACGAACGGCTCCACGCGCCGCCCGACCCGGAGCTCGCCTTGGCCGGCGACGCGCAGGTTGCGCACCCATTGCGTGTCGCCCCGCGGCGCGACGAGATACCGGGTGCGGTCGAGATCGAGCAGGTTCACGGGGACCGTGCGCCACGCTCCGCTCGACCGGCCCCGGACCCGGAGCTCGCGTGCACCCCACACGCTGATGCCCATCCGGGTCAGGCGCACGACGGCGCGGTTGAACACGTTGCGGGTGAACCAGCCCGGCTCGAGGTAGCGGCGGTCGCGCGGTCGATGCGGTCGTTTCCATCTCGGTCTCCTTGACTCCGGACTCGCCGGCGAGGATGAGCGAGAGCACTGCTCTCGGTTTGATCAGCATGTACCCCTCCGACCCAGCTGTCAAGAGCAATGCTCTCGTTTGTTGTCACTGCTCTCGAAATGGGGCACAATGCGGTCATGGCGGCCGTCCTCCCCGCATCAGCCCCGAACGTCGCCCGAACGGCGCGAGCGGGCTCGGGTCGAGCTGACCGAGGAGATCAAGGCCGTGGCCCGCCGGCACCTGGCCGAACAGGGATCGGCCGCGCTCTCGCTGCGCGCCGTGGCCCGCGAGGTCGGGATGGTCTCGCGCGCGGTCTACCGCTATTTCCCGAGCCGCGACGATCTGCTCACCGCGCTGATCATCGACGCGTACGACGCGGTGGGCGAACAGGCCGAAGCCGCCGACGAGGCGGCCGGCGACCCGAGCGTCGCGGTCCGTTGGCCGGCCGTATGCGAAGCGATACGTTGCTGGGCGCTCGCGAATGCCCACGAGTACGCGCTCATCTTCGGCAGTCCGGTACCCGGTTACGCGGCGCCGGAAGCCACCGTGATCCCGGCGAGCCGCGTGCCGAACGTGTTGCTGGGCCTCCTCGTCGACGGCGTCGCCAGTGGCGAGATCACAGCAGGGGCGTCTCGGGCGCTCGCGCCGACCGTACGTCGCGATCTTGCGCAGCTGCGGACCACCGCCGCGCCCGGCGTTCCCGACGAGGTGCTCTCACGCGGGATCGGCGCCTGGGCCCAGGTGCTCGGGACGATCAACCTCGAGATGTTCGGCCACCTGCACAACGTCATCCACGACTACGACGCTTTTTTCACGCTGCAGATGAACAGCGTGTGCGCGGTCGTCGTCGGCGGCGGCGGGTAGGCGCGTCGGCGCCCACTCGACCTGCCCGCCGGCCGGGCACTCGGGGGCGGTCGGAGGCGATCCCGCCGGTCCACGCGCCGCGATCGCGCCGCTCAGTGCGTAGCCTCTGCGCATGCCCGAGCCGATCGTCGAGATCGACAGCCTGTGGAAGACGTTCGGTGAGGTCAGCGCGGTCGAGGATCTTTCGTTCTCGGTGCAGCCCGGCCAGGTCTACGGGCTGCTCGGACCGAACGGCGCGGGCAAGACGACGACCCTGCGTGTGCTCATGGGCCTCGAGCACGCGTCGCGCGGTGGCACCAGCCTGTTCGGCGAACGCGTCACCCCGAGTTGCCGCCAGTTGGAGCGCGTCGGCGCGATGGTCGAGCAGGCCGCGTTCGTCCCCCACCTTTCCGGGATGCGCAACCTCCGGTTGTGGTGGGAGGCCGGCGGCGCGCGCATGAAGGACGCCGATCTCGACGGCGCGCTCGCGATCGCGGGTCTCGGCGACGCGATCAACCGCAAGGTGAAGACCTATTCGCAAGGCATGAAGCAGCGGCTCGGCTTCGCCCGCCTGTTGCTCGGACGGCCCGAGCTCCTCGTCCTCGACGAGCCGACCAACGGTCTCGATCCCGGCGAGATCCGCGAGATCCGCGAGCTCATCGGCCGGTTGAGCTCGCACGGGGCGACCGTGTTGTTGTCGAGCCACCACCTGAGCGAGGTCGAACAGGTCTGCAGCCATGTGCTCGTGATGAACCGCGGCCGGCTGATCGCCGACGGCACCGTGAGCGAGCTCGTCGGATCGGCGGGCTCCGTATACGTGGAGGTCGACGATCGGGAGCGGGCGGGTGCGGTGTTGGCGAACCTCGCGGGAGTGACGAAGGTGCAGTCGCAAGGCGACGGGCTCGTTCTGGAGGTCCGTGACATCGACCGGGCCGACATCACCGCGGCGCTCGTCGGCGCGGGCCTGCGGGTCGCGACGATCATGCCGACCCAGCAGCTCGAGGATGCCTTCTTGGAGATTCTCGCGGCGGGCGACGCGGCCCGGGCACGCGAGGAGGTGGCGCCGTGATCGCGTTGATCCGCACCGAGTTCTTCAAGGCCGCGATCCGCACCCGCACCTTGGTCGTCGCGCTGTTGCTCGTCGGGCTCCCGACGTTGATCGTCGTCGCGATCAATGCACGCGGCAACCGGCCCGACCGGGGAGGCGACACCGGCGAAGGCCTGTTCCGCCTCGCGCATCAGAGCGGGCTCCTCGTGCCCGCCGCGGTCTTGAGCGTGATGAGCGGGTTCCTCCTGGTCGTGATCGCCGGGACGTTCGCGGGCGATTCCGTCGCGGCCGACTCGGCCTGGGGCAATCTTCGTTACGTCCTCATGCGCCCCGTTCCGCCGCGGGCGACTGCTGGTCGCGAAGGCAGTCGTCGCGGGTGTGCTCATCTGGATCGCGACCATCCTCGTGGCGCTGGCCGGACTCGTCGCCGGCGTCGTCATCTTCGGCGCCCACCCGATCTCGGTACCCGCGTTCGGACCGCTGGCCACCGGCAGTCTGGCCCACGGATTCCAGCTCAGTGAGGGAACGCTCCTGGCGCGTGTCGGTGTCGGTGCCGCGTACGTCGCCTTCGGATTCACCGCGCTCTTGGCGATGGGTACCTTCTTCTCGATCCTCACCGATACGGCCACGGGCGCGATCGGCGCGACCGTCGGCGTGTACATCGTCTCGGAGATCCTCGACGGGATCACGCAGCTCGGCAGCATCCGCTACTTCTTCCCCACGCACTATCTCGACGCGTGGCAGACGATGTTCACCGACAACCGCTACTCGCACGACATGATCACCGGCATCTTGGTGCAGCTCGCGTATCTGGTGGTCTTCGGCGCGATCGCGATCGTGTGGTTCCGGCGCAAAGACATCAGATCCTGAACGACGGGTTTCCTGAACGACGGGTTTCTGAACGACGGGATCCCGGAACACGCTCGTCACTAGGGTGACGCCGTGCTCTTCGCATACTGCCGGCCACACTCGGCGACGCCCGGGACCGGGATCCCGCTGTGCGCGTCGTCGTCGTTGGGACCCGTGCACGTCACGGTGACGCGGGTGGGGGCGACGCGCACCGTCGTCGCCCGGCTCGACCGCGTCGTCGTCGACGACCTGCGGGTTCCCGACAACGCCGTCGCCGCGGGGTGTGGCTGGCCGGTCGCCGCCGTGATCCCGACGGATGCTTCGTGGCCGTCCGGCTTCTACGAGGTGGCGCTCGAACCCGTCGACGGATGGCCGCGCGGGCGGGTTCCGCGTGACGGATCGAACCTCGCGTTCTTCGTCTTGCATCCGGAACCCGGTCACGTCGGGCGTGTGCTCCTCGTGCTCGGCACCAACACCTGGCTCGCGTACAACGACTTCGCCGGGTCGAACCTCTACACCGGATCGACACACGTGTCGTGGGACCGGCCGATGGCGCCCGGGTTGCTCGCCAAGCCTCCGGGCGCGGGCCGTCGCGTCGCGGTGGTCAACCCGCCCGACCACAAGATGGCGACGCACGTCGGGTACCTCGCGCTCGAGCGTCTCTCGCAATGGGCGGGCTCGGCCGGGTGGCCGAACTACGAATCGCCGTTCCTCGCGTGGGCCGAACGCGCCGGATACCCGATCGACGTCGCCACCAACGCCGACCTCGAACGGCAACCCGACCTGCTCGACGGCGTGACACTGATGCTCTGCGTCGGCCACGACGAGTACTGGTCGAGTCCGCAACGCGACGCGGTCGAGGCGCACGTCGGTCGCGGCGGAAATCTTGCCGTGTTGTCGGGTAACACGTGTTTTTGGCAGGTGCGCTACGAAGACGACGGCCGCACCATGGTCGCGTACAAGCAGCGTTACGCCGACGATCCCGTGTACGGCACCGATCGCGGGCACCTGCTCACGTCGATCTGGTCCGATCTCGAGATCGGACGCCCGGAGAACACGCTGACCGGCGTCTCGTTCTGCCGCGGCGGCTACGCCCGCATCGGCCGGCGGGTCCCGCTCGGATCCGGCGGGTACACCGTGCACCGGCCCGAGCACTGGATCTTCGCCGGCACCGAGCTCGAGTACGGCGACCTGCTCGGCGCGCGCTCGACCGTCGTCGGCTACGAGTGCGACGGTTGCGCGTTCACGCTCGTCGACGGGCGCCCTGTTCCCACCCACGAAGACGGCTGTCCCGAGGGATTCGAGATCCTCGCCACCTCGCCGGCCGCACCGTTCGACCGCCGTACAACGGTTCGCCCCGTGCGCGACGATGCGTTGTCGGAGGTCGAGTTCCACGCGTTACGCGTGCTCGGCGACAGCTCGCCCGAAGCGTGCGCGAGGCTGTCGTACGGCAACGCGGTGATGGGGACGTGGACCCACGCTTCGGGCGGAACGGTGATCACCATTGGCTCGACCGACTGGGCGTGCGGCCTCGGCGTCGGTGACGAGCACGTCGAGCGCGTGACCCGCAACGTGCTCGATGGTCTCGGCTGAGATCCGGGCGCCCGCTCCGGCGCCCGTTCATATGCCGGCTCAGATGCCGGCTCAGATGCCGGCCGCGGTCACGACCGCGTCGGTGAGGAACCCGGCGATGATCCCGATCAGGAGCCCGTACGCGAAGAGGTCCATGCGCCGGTGCTTGGCGGCAACCGCCGTCAACTGCACCACGACGTAGAGGATCGAACCCGCCGCGAGCGAGAGGAACACGACCGAGAGTGCCTCGGACCGGAACGCGTGGCCGACGGCCGTTCCGACGAACGTCGGACCACCACCGATCGCACCCATCGCGAGGAGGAAGCCCCAACTCGGTACCGCGTGTTGCCCGTCGTCGGCGATCTCCGCCGCGAGCGGCGCGACGATGCCGAATCCTTCGGTCGCGTTGTGGAGCGCGAAGCCGACGACGAGCAACGTCGCGAGCGCGATCTCGCTGTTCGCGGCGGCTTGGCCGATCGCGAGCCCCTCGGCGAAGTTGTGCAGCCCGATACCGACCGCGATGAGGAGCGCGAGTTGGCGGGCGGGCGACCAGGTGACCAGGCCCCGGGCCGGGGGAGCGGCGGTGATCGTCGCGGCACCGGTCGACGGCCCGGGCGCCGCAACCGAGCTCGCGCCGTTCGCCTCGGGACGGCGCGTCGCGCGGTCCATCCATCGTTCGTACGCGACCAGCGCGAGCAAGCCGGCGGTGAGCCCGCCGGCGAGCAGCACGCCGTAACCGGCGGCGCGCCCGAGGCCACCATTGCCCGCGTGGAAGTCCGAGAGGGCCGCGTCGATCGGTGCCCACGCCGCCGAGAGGACGTCCCAGACGAGGAAGACCAGAATCCCGACCGCGACCGCGTTCAGCATCACGCGCAGTCGCGGCACCGGTCGGCGCAGGCGCCCGATCGGGAGGCCGAGGAGGATCGTCACGCCGGCGACGAAGCCGAGCAACAACGTCTTTTCCAGACTCACGGACGGGCTCCCTTCGCCGAGGCTAAGGGTAGCCTTACCTAAGTCGGGTTGGCGATGCGACCCGGACGGCGCCGATCCGGGCCGGGATTCGGGCCGATTCGCGGGCCGGGGGAGCGCTTCCTCAGTCGTTCTGCAGGGCGAGCGCCATCGTGACGTTGCGCCAGAAGGTCCGGCCGCGGCTCGCTTCCTTGCCGGCCCGGACCTTCTCGGAGAAGTCGGCGCCGAACTCGTTGCTGACCTTCCCGCCCTTCATGCGGATCTGGTAGCCGCCCTTGGCGATGCCGAACGTCTGTTTCAGACTCCCGAGATGGTCGAGCGGATTCCCGAGCGCGTCCTCGGTGAAGTAGTACGGCGTCACGAAGTTGCTGACCTCGACGTGCGTGGCGCCGGCCTTGACGGAGTACGTGTCGGCCTGCACGGGGTCACAGGCTTCGGTGGCGACGAGGCAGCGCAGGCGGTCGCTGTACGACCACGAGGCGCAGAAGATGTCGCACTGCAACTCGACGGCTTCGTGACTGGTCGCGCTCGACACCGATTCCTTCGCGTCGAGTGTCGTCTTCACGCCGATCTTCCCGGCCGGGATGCCGTTGTCCTGCACGAAGTGGTACGCGAGCGCGCCCGGCGCTTCGGGGATCGAGTCGACGAGAAAGAACGGATACGCCTTGGGGTCGGGCTTGGTCGACACGTGGAGCGGATGTTTGATGTCCCACGCGAGCGCGACCTCGTTCTGCAGTTGTTTGTCGCATGCCTCGGCGATGTGCTCGACCTCGGCGTCGGTGATGGTGGTCGATTGGTTGATCAAGACGATGCTCATGACCTCGGCCTAGAACGTCGTCGTAAACGCCGAGTAAACGCGCGAACCGGACGGGCGGATCACTACCCACGTGATTACGGGAAACCGCGGACGCGTGTGCGGTCAAGTATCGAGCATGACGATCGTGCGGCCGATCGTCTCGCGGTTCTCCATCGCTTCGATGGCGGCGGGGATGTCCTCGAAGGCGATCGTCGAGCCGACGACCGGCCTGATCGCGCCACTGGTGACGAGGTCGACGATGTTGCGCGTGATCTTCTCGCCGAGCGCGGACGTCGCGAAGTTCCAGCCCATCGCGGTCTTGAGCATGTCCGCCATGTCCGGCGTCTGGTAGGCGAGCAACACACCGCACAGCTTGAAGTTCCCCAGCGCGACGCGCCGCGGGACGAGGAACGGCTCGTCGGCCACCAGCTTGTTCGACGCGAAGCCCATCATGAGGTACCGCCCGTTGTAGGCGGTGCACTGCATCGACTTTTCCATGACGGCTTCGCCGACGTTGTCGAACACGACGTCGACGCCTCGGTTGCCGGTCTCCCCCAGCACGATCGGCGCGAAATCCTCGGTCGTGTAGTTGATCGCCACATCGGCGCCGAGGTCTTTGCAGAACTGCACCTTGGCGTCGGTTCCCGCGGTCGCGAACACGCGCGCGCCCGCGTGCTTGGCGAGTTGGATGGCCGCCGACCCGGAACCGCCGGCGGCCGCGTGGATGAGCACGCTCTCGCCGGCCCGGAGCTCGGCGCGGTCGAACAGACCGAGCCACGCGAGGTGGAACGGGAAGTAGAGGGCAGCCGCGCCCGGGAGCGGGATCGACTCGGGCATCTCGAACGCGGACACCGCCGGACAGATCGCGTACTCGGCGAAGCCGCCGTTCGCGCCTTTCGGCATCGCGACGACGCGCCGCCCCTGCCATGGCGCGGTGCCGTCACCGCACGCGTCGACGATCCCCATGACCTCCATGCCGGGGCTGTACGGCAGCTCCGGGCGGACCATCATGTTCCCGCCCGTGATGCGCTCGAGATCGTTCAGGTTGAAGGGAATGGCCTGGACCTTGACTCGGAGCTCGCCCGCTTCGGGAACCGGCATCGCAACGGTGTCGATCCGGAGCACCTCGGTCGGGCGGCCGTAGTGGTGCAACCGCCACGCGCGCATCGTGAGATCGTCGTTCTGCATCTGCTCACCTGTCCGGGTTTCTCGGGTTGTCGGTGTCTAACAGCCTCACGTCGACGAGGCCATCATGCCTTGCGGATATAGAGAGATGTGTTTAGATTGGCCCCAAATTCACCGTGACCGGGGGGTTGCATGTTGTCGCGGAAGCTGTCGACGAGTTCGCGCGCGCGTCGCGCATCGGCCCTGGTCGTCATGGGGTTGGTGGCCGCATCCTGCGGTGGCAATCACGGTTCGGCGACCCCCACGACGACCGCAGGCGGTCCGGTTACGACGGCGACGGTGAAGCCGACGGTCGTCAAGTTCGGCACGCTCGACTCGCCGTGCGGGAAGGGAACGGCGACCGGTACGACGGCGAAGGGCGTGACCAACACCTCGATCACCATCGGCTACGGCGACGACGCGGGCTACGCCTCGGCGCCCGGGCTCGACAAGGAGATGTCCGATGCGGTCACGCCCCTGATCAAGTGGTGCAACGACCAAGGCGGCATCAACGGTCGCAAGATCATCGGCAACTACTACGACGCCAAGGTGTTGCAGGTGACGCAGGTCATGACCCAAGCCTGCAACGACAACGTGTTCATGCTCGTCGGCCAGGGCTTCGTCCTCGACGCGAACCAGGAACAGACGCGCATCCAGTGCCAGCTGTCGACGATCCCGGGCTTCGCGGTCGGCACCGCCTTCGCGAGCGGATCGGGCATGCAGCAGCCGATCCCGAATCCCGGCGACGAGGAGGCGCTCTCGTCGGCCTACCAGGTGGCGAAGTTGTTCCCCGACGCAGTCAAGAAGGCCGCGTTCGCGTTCGCCGACTTCCCCGCGACGCAAGAGACCCGCGACAAGGCGGCGGCCGGATATCCGAACGCGGGTTGGAAGTTCCTGAACTGTGATCAGCACTACAACATCGCCGGTGAGTCGGATTGGAAGCCGTTCGCGAGCAATCTCAAGGCGTGTGGGGTCGAGGCAGTCGTCTGGGTCGGATCGCCTGATCCGAACCTCGAGAACTTCCTGAACGCGGCGAAGCAGGTCGGGTTCCAGCCAACGGCATGGGTCACCGACCCGAACCAGTACACCGCGGCGTTCGCCAAGTGGAACGGTCAGAACGGTGGCGCGGCGAACAACGTGTACGTGCGCCAGACGAACGTGCCGTTCGAGCTCGCCGATCAGGTCCCCGCGGTCAAGCAGTACGTGGATCTCGTCACCCAGAACCACGGCACGATCGGGCTGCTCGGTGAGCAGTCGGCCTCGGCGTTCCTCTTGTGGGCGACGGCCGTGAAGTCGTGCGGCTCCGCCGTGACCGCGAAGTGCGTACTCGACGCCGCGGCGGCCCAGAAGGACTGGACCGGCGGCGGGTTGCATCTCCCGACGAACCCGGGTGACAACACTGCGCCGACGTGCGGGATGTTGTTGAAGCTGAGCGGTCCGAACTGGGTCAAGGTCGAGCCGGTCGGGAGTGAGCTCTTCGACTGCAGTCCCAAGTACGTCGCCAAGGGCATCACCACGTCGGCCGTCACGGCGGCCAAGATCAACGCCCAGCGGATCTCGACGGAGTTCGGTACGTTCACGCCGAAGTAGCGGCGTCAGCCGGAGCGCGGCGGCACATCGAGGACCCGAATGAACCTGTTGATCAACGGTCTGATCACTGGTGCCGTCTTCGCGATCGCCGCGAGTGGCCTGGTGGTGACCTACTCGACGTCGGGGGTCTTCAACTTCGCGCACGGTGCGCTCGGGATGCTGTGCGCGTACGTCTACTGGGACCTGCGCGTCAACGACAGCCACACGTGGCCGCTGCTCCCGAAGGGCAGCTGGCCCGCGCCCCTCGCACTCGCGTTCGTGCTGTTCGTGTTCGCGCCGCTGATCGGCGCGCTCTTGTATCGCGTCGTCATCCGCGGTCTGCAGGGGACGTCGGAGATCGTGAAGCTCGTCGTGCCGATCTCCGTGCTGCTGGCGGCGATCGGCTTGGCCAACTGGGTGTGGAAGCCGACCGAATCGCACTCGATCCAGCCGTTCTTCGGGGCCGACCACAAGGTGACGCTCTTCGGCGTCGTACTGCTCTGGCACGACCTGACGATCCTGTTCGTCGCAATCGTCCTCGCAGTTGCGTTGCGCGTGCTGCTCTACCGCACCCGCGTCGGCGTGTCGATGCGCGCCGTCGTCGACGATCGATCGTTGCTCGAGCTCAACGGCGCCCATCCGGGGCGGGTATCGCTCGTGAGTTGGATGATCGGGGTGTCGTTGTCGGCGCTCGCGGGCATTCTCATCACGCCGTTCCAGGGTGGTTCGCTCAGCTCGACGCTCCTGACGCTGCTCGTGATCAACGCGTTCGCGGCGGCGATGTTCGGCCGGCTGCGCAACCTGCCGTGGACCTTCGTCGGCGCCGTGGTCTTGGGATTCGCCACCCGCATGGCCTTCGAACGGCCGACCGGGCTCATGCCCAAGAGTTTCGACTGGGGCGGGAACTTCCGGCTCGCGGTCCCGATGATCCTGCTGTTCGTCGTGTTGCTCGTCCTGCCCCAGGACCGGCTGCGGGGTGCAGTGGCGTATCGCACCCGCGAGCGCTTCTCGCTCCCGTCGATGAACGACGCGTACGCCGGTGCCGCCGCGTTCTTGGTCGCGATCTTCTTGTTGTCGCGGATCATGGCGCCGGCGCCGCTGATCACGTTGAGCGACGCGATCGCGGCGGCGATCGTGATCCTGTCGCTCGTGCTGCTGGTGGGCTTCGCCGGCGAGGTCAGCTTGGCGACCATGGCGCTCGCCGGGATCGGCGGCACGGTGTTGTACCACCATGTCGGTCACGACGCGACGAGCCGGGCCGGGATCATGGCCTTCGTCGTCGCCGTGGTCGCTACGGCGGTGGTCGGCGCGGTGATCGCCTTGCCCGCACTGCGCCTGCGCGGTCTGTACCTCGCGCTGGCCACCGCAGCCTTCTCGCTCGCGGTCGAGCAGATGGTGTTCAAGGAGTACACGGTCGAGCGCCGTATCTACCCGGCCACGTTGATACTGCTGGCCGCGTTCGGCCTGGGTGCCGTGTACCGCGCGTTCCGGTCGTACCGGGTGCGGGGCGCGGTGATCACCGCGGTCGCGGCGGGGGCCGTCCTTGCTCTCGCCGCGGGCAACTCGTGGTTGGCGCACGAGCGCTGGAGCGCGATCTTCCCGAACGGCTCCCTGCAGGTGCCGCGGCCCCGGCTATTCGGCGTCGACTTCGATCCGCAAGCCAACTTCTTGCTCCTGCTCAGTGTCGTGTTCGCCGTCGTGGGCGTGTCGATGATCGCGTTGCGGCGCAGCGCGTACGGCCGCCGCCTGACTGCAATGAAGAACAGTCCCGCCGCGTGCGCGACGCTCGGCTTGAACGTCGTGCGGCTCAAACTCTCCGTGTTCATGCTCTCGGCGGCCATCGCGGGCCTGGGCGGCTGCCTGTTCGCGCAGGAGATCGGTGCGGTCACGAGCGACCGCTTCAACCTGTTCGAGTCGATGACGATGCTGATGCTGCTCGTCGTCGCCGGTGCGGGTTACGTCTCCGGCGGGTTGACCGCCGGTCTCCTGTACGGAGCGGTGTTCGTGGCGCTCGGAGGGATCGTCACGAAGGTCGGCGACGAGTTCACCGCGTTGCACGGCTGGAGTGCCTGGCTCGTGCACTTCATCGCGTTGTTGCCCACGTTGATCGGCATCGCGCTCGGACGCAATCCGAGCGGGTTCCTCAGCGATTCGTTCGCGCGCTACCGGCCCTTGATGCGAGAGACGAAATCGGTGCTGTACGCGGGTATCGGCGTGGAATTGCTCGTGTGGTTCGGCGCCTTCCGGCACACGATCAACCACTGGACGTTCGCCATCCTCACGGCGGTTCTCGTGGCGTTGCTGCCGTACGTCGCGGCGCTCGTCGATCCGTCGGCGTCCGGGCGCACCGCCGCGGCCGGCGGATCCGCCGACGCGACCCCGCTCGAGTTGATCGGGATCGATCGCGCGTTCACCGCCGACGACCTGCGCGAGATCGATCGCGGGCTGGGGATCGACGGGGTGCGCGCATGACCGGCGAAGGCCTGCTGGTCGTCGAGCAGGTGACCGTCGAGTTCGGCGGGAACCGCGCGCTGTCGGAAATCGATCTCGACGCGCGCGCCGGCGAGATCACCGGTCTGATCGGCCCGAACGGTGCCGGAAAGACGACGCTGTTCAACGTCGTCACCGGTCTGCAATCGCCCACTTCGGGCCGCGTGCGGTTCGACGGGCGCGACGTGAGCCGGCTCGACACCCACAAGCGTGCCCGGCTCGGTATCGCCCGTACGTTCCAGCGCCTCGAGCTGTTCACCGATCTGACGGTGCGCGACAACCTGCGCGTGGCCGGAGAGATACGAAATACGTGGGGCGGGCTCGCGGGCGGCATCCGGAGACGGTCGCACCGCATCGACGTAGGGCGCGAGACCGAACGGGTGCTCGACCTGATCGGGCTGACGGCGCTGGCCGACGCCGACGTCTCCACCATCCCGACGGGCACGGCGCGTGTCGTCGAGCTCGGTCGGGCCTTGATGATCAGGCCGCGGCTCTTGTTGCTCGACGAGCCGGCATCGGGTCAGTCCGACGAGGAGACGAGGGCGTTCGAGGCATTGCTACGGCGACTCGTGCGCGAGGACGGCCTCACGATCCTGCTCGTCGAGCACGACATGGCGCTGGTCATGGACGTGTGCGATCGCATCCACGTACTCGACTTCGGTGAGATCATCGCGGTCGGCACACCCGCGGAGGTACGCGACGACCCGCGCGTCCGCGACGCGTACCTGGGGGCCTCGACGTCATGACCGACGTGACGACCGTCGGCGCCGATCTCGCGCTCGAGCTGCGCGGAGTGAGCGCCGCGTACGGGACCATCACGGCGTTGCGGGGCGTCGACCTCGCGGTTCCCTACGGCAGCATCGTCGCGCTGCTCGGCCCGAACGGTGGCGGGAAGTCGACGACGTTGCGCGTTATCGCGGGCCAACTTTCCGTTTCGAGCGGCGACGTGTTCGTCGCCGGTCGCCGGGTGAACGGCGCCGCGCCCGACGACCTCGCGCGGCGTGGTGTGTGCCTGATCCCGGAGGGCAAGGGCATCTTCCCCAACCTCTCGGTTCGCGAGAACCTCTGGATGGCGACCCACGGGGGTACCCCGCTGAAGGAAATCGAGGAGGTCGCGTACGGCCGGTTCCCGCAGCTCGGTCGGCGCCGGCGCCAGCTCGCAGGGACGATGTCCGGTGGCGAGCAGCAGATGCTCGCGATGGCACGCGCGTTGGCGACCGACCCCGCGCTGTTGCTGCTCGACGAGTTGTCGATGGGCCTGGCCCCGATCATCGTCGAGCAGTTGTACGAGATCGTCGCCAACATCGCGCTGGAAGGTGTCTCGATCCTCGTCGTCGAGCAGTTCGCGCGGGTTGTTCTCGGTATCGTCGATCGGGTGGGGATCATGCTGCGCGGCCGGGTCACCAACTTCGGGACCCCGGCCGAGATGGAGTCCGAGTTGTCGACCGCATATCTGGGCGAATGAGAGACACGCATGATGCATGAAGCCAACGACCGGGCCGAACAGTTCAAGGCCGAGATCGCCGACATGAAGTTGAAGACCGGGCGGATGAAGTCGGAGAGCATGCTGCAGCTGCTCGGCGTGGTCCTCATGGTCGGCGGCATCGTCATCGCGCTCGTCGCGTACGCAGCTTCGCTGAACGTCGCGGCCACCCCGGGCAGCAACGTCGACGTCCTCGACTCGAACTCGTACACCCCGCTCGCGATCGCGGGCCTGGCCGTGAGCGTTACCGGCGGATTCCTCTTCCTGCGCTACTCGCTCGCGAGGTTCTTGCGCTTTTGGTTGCTACGCCAGGCCTACGAACAGCAAACCGCGATCGACGCGGTGGCGGGCCGCGACGCGGTAGCGCTCAGCGGTTGCGGTCGGTGGCCTCGGCCACGACGCCGTAGCGCTCGACATATCCCGAGAAGCGCTCGCTCAGCTCCGCCGGGTCGAGCCCGTACTCGGAGAGGTCGTAGCCGTGCACGCCCATGCTGTCCTTGGGGTGCGCGGCCACGTACTCGGCCATGGCGGCGCGAGATCGCGGATCGAGGGGAGCGCCGGGGTCGATGGCGGAGTAGATCGTCGCGACCGTGCCGACGGGATCGTGCACGAGCGCGTCGTACTGCACGTCGACGATCAGATGTTCGGGATGCGCGGCGCGGAACACGTTGATGCGGGCTACCGATTCCTCGAGCATCGAAACCCAGTGTTCGGCGATGTAGGCACGGTGATCGGCGTCGCTGAACGTTCCCGACAACGTGTGGATGAGGCTGCACACCGACGCGCACAGCACGACGGGGTCGCGGTGCAACAACACGAGCCGAGCGTCGGGGTAGACCGCAGTGAGTGCTTCGAGCGCGATGGCGTGATGCGGGCTCTTGAGTGTCCACCGGCCGCGCACTCCGCCGCTCTGGAGCACCTTGAGCGCGAGGCGGTGGTACTCGTACGCGGAGCGCTGGTCGACCTCGAGGAGCCAGGTGCCGTACGAGGGAACGTTCGCGATGGCTTCCCACGACAGGCTCTTGAAGTCCTGGCTCATGAGCGTGATGCATTCCGTCGGCCCGTCGGGCTCCTCGTGGTGGATCGCGCGGATGCGAGGATTGATCTGTTCCAGCATGTCGTTGCCGAAGCGGGCGGTCTCGATGCGCGGATCGTCGTGCAACGTTTCCGGCGTCGGCGGTGGAACGCTCTCGCCGGCCTCCCACCGCAGCAGCGCACGGTTGCCGGCGTCCTGTTCGAGCAGGTAGCTGAGGAAGGTGGTTCCGGCGCGGAACATCCCGATCACGATCAGCGGCGCGTCGATCTGCTCGTCGGCCACATCGGGATGGCCGCTCGACCAGTCGACGATCCGCAGTCGGTTGACGAGGCTGCTGACGATGTTGGCGTGGATCGCGGTCTCGCCGAGCTCGTTCAGCCGGGCTTGGGAGTTGATCGAGTCGCAGTAGACGGCCAGGCCCTCGCGGAAGCTGTCGCTGCCGAAGTCGTCGAGCCCGGCGGCCCCGCGGCTTCGGCGATCAACCCGTCGACAAGCAGGTCCGTCACGCGGGCGACGGTACTAAGGAGGTCTACTTATGTCAAAGATCTGATCACTCGGCCGACATGCCGGCCGCGACCATCGTCACCAGGTTGGCCACGAAGGTCTCGTACTCGAGCTGCGGGCGCCCGCGCCGGCCCCGGCGGCCGAGCACGCGTGCGCGGTCCGCGACCGCGCGCAGGATGAAGCCGGTGGCGAGCGCGAAACGTTCCGCGCGCACTTCGGGGCTGACGTCGGCCATGCGGGTCGCGAGCAGGTCGTAGACCTGGTACCCGCCGGTGCGCGTCAACGCGTCGGCGACGTCGGGGTCGAGGCTCGCGGGATCGTCCTCGACGAGCTCGGCGAGGATCACCAAGAAGCACCGTCCGCGCCAGCCGCTTTCGGCCAGCTCCGCGGCCGGGCGCACGATCGCCTCGACGACCGACTTCACGTCGTCGTCGGGCTTGGTCAACGCGACCTGCAACAGCTCGCCCTCGCGGCGCGAGAGGAAGTCGACGTGGCGGTCGAGCACCGCGCACAACACGCCGTTGCGCGATCCGAAGTGGTAGTGAATCGCGCCCCGGTTGCGCTGCCCGGCGCGGCGCGTGATGTCGATCAACGACGCGCCGTACACGCCGTGCTCCGCGAACGCGCGCGCCGCCTCGTCGATCAGCTTCTCTCTCGTGCGCGAGGCGTCGACGGGCATCGCCGGATCCTACGATTTCACCCGCCCGGTCCGAGCCGTTGATGACAGATTCGGAGCCGTACGACCCGTCGCACGGCATGAAGGTGTCGGCGCGGCTCGCTACCGGGCTTCTTGCTCGGCGCCGGCGGCGAGGTCGGCGACGATCTCGGGATAGAACGTGCGGAGCTTGCGGTGCACGATTCGGCCGAGGAGGGTCGTGTCCCACGTCGCCGCCCAGCGGATGCGGGTTCCTTCGGCAACGGGTGTGAGCGTCACCTCGGCCCGGTAGTTCCGCACCGGGATGCCGCGGATGACCGTGTAGACGATGCGACGTTGCGGTTCGACCTCGAGCACCTGCTCGACCGAGGTCGTGCGGCGGTAGCGGAACCACTGGACGGCGCCGACCCGCGCGCCCTCGTCGCCCGCGTCCTCGTAGCCGCCGGCGTTCCACGGTCCCCATTGCGGGTAGCGCGTCGCGTCGGCGACGAGTGACCAGACGATCTCGGCCGGCGCGGCGGCCGTCGCTACGGCCTCGACCTGGAGCGGGGTCATCGGTTCAACACCTCGGCTTCGGTAGTGCGTACCAAGTGGTACATGTACCAGATGGTACGTTCGAGCATGCCGTCCTCGCAAGCCCGCGACCGCTTGTTGGCGGCCGCCGTCGACCACGCGCTCGACGCCGGGATCGCCGACCTCAGCCTGCGGGAGCTGGCCGACGCGATCGGCACGAGTCACCGCATGCTGATCTACCACTTCGGGTCGCGGGCCGGGCTCGTGGTGGCCGTCGCGCAGGCGGTCGAACACGCGCAACGGGAGACCGCGCTGGGCTCCGGCTCCGGCCCGCAAGACGCCCGGCGCTTCTGGAAGCGCATCAGCGACCCGAAGCTGTGGCCCCAGGAGCGGCTGTTCTTCGAGCTCTACGCCCATGCGCTGCTCGGCCGCCCGGGTACCGAAGGCTTCCTCGACGATGTGATCGAGTCGTGGGTCGCGCCGCTTGCCGCGCAGATGATCGAGGCCGGCGCCGATCCGAAGACGGCTCGCGCCGACGCCCGCCTCGCGGTCGCCGCGACCCGCGGCCTGCTCCTCGACCTCCTCGCGACCGGCGATCGCAAGGGTGTCACCGAGGCCTACGAACGATTCGTGCAGCTCACCATCCCGGCCGGCGCTCGTGACGCGCGATGACGATCGCGCCGCCTCCGATCGCGCCGCCGTTGCTCGTTCGACCGTGATGCCCCGAGACCGCTGCTGTCAGGGACGAGATGTCGTGGGCGCGGGCCCGGCCGACTGTGTATCGGGGTGGAAGCTGTCGAGGGCCGCGTAGATCTGCGCCCGGCGTGCCGTCGCGTCGGCGCCGAGAACCATGTGCACGGTGAAATCGCGGTTCCCGTCGGTGAACGTGGCGCCGAAGGCGGTGATGCCGTTCGGCAGAGGGCATTCGGGCCGCCAGTGGAGCAGCGCGGCGCGGGCCGGGCGCGGCTCGGTTCCGTAGATGCCCTCGCCGCGGATCCATTCGTAGATCCCGAGGTATGCCCCGGCGCGGCCGATCGCGTCGACCGCGACCTTGGGGATCTCGCTCGGACAGGCGGCTTGGTTGCCGGGGAGCGGCGAGGGAATCACCGGCGCGGTTGCGACGGAGAGGATCTCGTGCGGCGATACGAGCCACGGTTCGAGTGGCTGTTCGCTGCGGAAGTATCCGACGGGGATTTCGATCGAGTAGTGGTGTGCCGCGTTGTGGTACTCGACCGGTGGCGCCGGTGGCGCGGTCGTGACGGTGGCGCCGCCTCCGACGTGGACCTGGTGCGCCGGCTTCGGACGAAGTGTCGCGTACGCGGGGATCGCCAGTGCCGCGCCGAGGAACGCCGTCGCCGCCAGGCGAAGCGCAGTCCGCCGGCGACGCGCGTGGCGCAGCGCGCCCTCGATGTCGGGGCCGCGAGTCGGCGTCTCGGCGGCCCGGGCGAGCAGGGTCGAGATGTCACCCATCGAAGATCTCCTCGTCGACGAATCCGGCTGCCCGTAGTCGACCGATCGCTCGATGCGTGAGGGTCTTCACGGTTCCCTCCGGACAGTCGAGCATCCGAGCGGTCTCACGCACTGAACAATCGACATAGAAGCGCAGCACGAGGACATCGCGCTCGCGTGTGGGCAACGCGGCGACGGCCGCTCGAATCGCGATCGCGTCCGTTTCCTCGTCGACCTGCGTGCGGTCGACGCCGCGCTTTCGCTCGGCGCGTGCTCCCGCGCGACTGCGCCGGAAGTGGGAGTGCGCGAGATTGCGGGCAACATGGTGCAGCCACGCGCGCGGCGCATCCATCTCGCGTACCCGGCTCCAGTGGCGACAGGCCCGAGCGACCGCCTCCTGCGCGAGCTCTTGCGCGAGGTCGCGGTCACCCGTGTACAAGCTCAGCGCCCCGACGAGCCTTGGCCATTCCGCCTCGCAGAACTCGACGAGATCGGTCGGCGCCACGTCACGAGCCTCGCTCGACCGAGTACATACCAACAAGACGCTCGAGCCGCCCGATCGGTTTTGCTCGTCGTGGCGCGATCGCAGCCGACGATCCCCGCCGGCCGGGGCAGAACGCGACCGCGAATCCGGGCCGAGAAGGAGCGCCTCGCGAACGGCCGGGGCCGGGGCCGGGCCGTCTCGCCGGTTTCCCGCGCCCGCTCCGGCTTGGTGTCGACGAGATGAGTTGAGTACGCCCCCCGGGACTCGAACCCGGAACCTGCAGATTAAGAGTCTGATGCTCTAACCAGTTGAGCTAGGGGCGCAAGGAGCGCACATGCTAACCCACGAGCCCGTACATTTCGGATGTGGACATCGCGATCAGTGGCGCACGTGGGCTCTTGGGTTCGGCGCTCGCGGCATCGCTGCAGGCTGACGGTCATCGGGTCGTCCGGTTCGTGCGAGGCGGGATCAGCGCCGGCGACGAGATCGGATGGGACCCGGAGGCGGGGCGCATCGACGCACCGGCATTGGAGGGGATCGACGCCGTGGTGCACCTGGCCGGCGAGGGCATCGCCGGCCACCGGTGGTCCGTCGCGGAGAAGCGCCGCATCATGGAGAGCCGCACGAAGGGCACAGCCGTGCTCGCGGCCGCGGTCGCGAGCCGCGAGCGCAAGCCCCGCGTGCTCGTCTCGGCGTCGGCGATCGGCTACTACGGCGACCGGGGCGACGAGTTGCTCACCGAGGACAGCCCGCCCGGTGAGGGGTTCCTCGCCGAGGTGTGCACGGCGTGGGAGGCGCAGACCCGGCCCGCGATCGACGCCGGGGTGCGTACCGTCATCGTCCGGACCGGCATCGTCCTCGCCCGCGACGGCGGCGCGCTCGAACAGATGTTGGTGCCGTTCCGGCTCGGCATCGGTGGCAGGCAGGGTTCCGGCAACCAGTGGATGAGCTGGATCGCCATCGACGACGAGATTGCCGCGCTCCGCGCCGCGATCGACGACGAGCGGTTGCGCGGCCCGGTCAACCTGACCGCGCCGAACCCCGTGACGAACGCCGATTTCGCCCGCGCGCTCGGTCACGTCCTGCATCGTCCTACGGTGTTGCCCACGCCGATGTTGCCGTTGAAGCTTCGCTACGGAGGAGAGCTCGTCGATTCGCTCTTGCTCGCGAGTCAACGCGTGACGCCGGCCCGCCTCGATGCGGTCTCGTTCCCGTTCCGGTACCCGGTCCTCGAGCCGGCGCTCGAAGCGATCCTGCGCGGCGCCTGAGTGCGGCTCTGGATCGACACCGACGCCGGCGACGATCCCGACGACACCATCGCGCTGTGGTGCGCGGCGCAGGCGGCCGATGTCGATCTGGCCGGGGTCAGCACCGTCGACGGCGACGTCGAGCTGCGCGCGGCCTTCGTGCGGGCGCTCCTGCCCGACGTCGACGTGGTCGCGGGCCCGCCGCCGCCGGGCGCGTCGCCGAGGTCGACGTGTTGCTCGGCATCGGACCGTGGACGCACCTCGCCGATCTCGCCGACGACGGCGCGCTCCCGCGCCGGGTCGTGCTGATGGGCGGTGCGCTCGCGCCCGTCGAGCACCGCGGCGAGCTGCGCCGCATCGAGCACAACGTCGGCGCCGATCCCGGCGCCGCCGCGCGCCTGATCGGCGGCACGGGCAACCTCATCGTCGTCCCGCTCGACGCCACGGCCCGCCTGCGGGCGCACAAGCACGACGAGACGGTGCTGCGGAGGTCGATCCCCGGGCTGAGTGAGCAACTCGACGTTTGGCGCCAGGTCGAGGGCGACGTCCCGCTCGTGTTGCACGACGTCGCCGCACTCCTGGTCGCGCTCGGCGACCGGGTGGCGCGCATGGAGTCGCGCCGGCTCACGGTCGAGCCCGACGGCACGATGTGGGCGTCGGTCGACGGACCGCTCCAACACGTCGTGGCGCACCTGAACGACGACGAGACACGCGCCACGATGCGCGCGCTCGCGTCTGAGGGTGACTGACGGGATTCGAACCCGCGGCCTCCGGGACCACAACCAGGCGCTCTAACCAACTGAGCTACAGCCACCATGTCTCCCCGGCCGAGGCAGGCCTCTGCCGGGACCATGCATTGTAGAGGCCGCCCCCGCGCCGCTTTCGAAAATGTTCACCCGTACGGTGCCCTGCAGTGGTTCGCGGGCTTGTAGCTTCGCCGACCTGCAGCTTCGCCGGAGGTGGATCTTGGACGCATCGGGGGTCGGCTCGGGGGTCGGGCGGCACGCCGTCTGTGAGTTCTGGGGGGCCAAGCACCTCGATTCCGTCGAGCACGCCGAGCACGCGCTGCGCGCGGCCGCGGCCGCGGGCCAGGTCACGCTCATCGACGTGTTCGTGCACCAGTTCTCACCCCACGGCGTCTCCGGCATCGCCGTGATCGCCGAGAGTCATCTCGCGCTCCACTCCTGGCCCGAGTTCGGCTACCTCGCCGCCGACCTCTTCACGTGCGGTGCCCACGTCGACATGGACGCCATCATCGGTGTGCTGCGCGACGCGTTCGAAGCCGACCACGTCGACGTCCGGTTCCTCGAGCGCGGGGTTCCCCCCGAGCTCGCCGCCCGCCGGTTCGAGGAGTTCGAGCCGGGGAGCGCTTCGCACGCGTCGTACGACATGTCGGTCGTGCTGGAGCAGCGCCGCACGCAGTTCCAAGAGGTCGTGCTGTTCGAGTCGCCCCGGCTCGGCCGGGTCCTGGCCCTCGACGGCATCGTCCAGATGACCGACCTCGACACGTACGTGTACCACGAGATGCTGGCGCATCCGGCGCTGTTCTCGCACCCGAACCCCCGCTCGGTGGCGGTGGTGGGCGGCGGCGACGTGCACCTGGTCGCGGAGGTGCTGAAGCACCCGGGGATCGAGCGCGTCTACCTGTTGGAGCTCGACGAGGAGATCGTGCACGTCGCGCGAAGCACTACGAGGTCGCGCGCGTCGCGCTCGCCGACCCGCGGGTCGAAGTCAGGCCCAGTGACGCGTTCGAGTCGATCGCGGAGCTACGCGGCGAGCTCGACGTCATCATGGTCGACCTCACCGACCCGATCGGTCCCGCCGCCCGGCTCTTCGAGGACGAGTTCTACGCGCTGTGCGAGCAGTCACTTCGCGCCGACGGCATCCTCGTCGCCCAGACGGAGTCGATCCACTTCCATCCCGAGGTCGTGCGCGGACTGCTTCACGACGCTCGCGCGCCGGTTCGCACACACCGAGCTGTTGTGGGCCGCGATCGCAACGTATCCGGGCGCGTTCTGGACGTTCGCCATCGCGTCGAAGCAATTCGACCCGCGTGTCGTACGCCGCTCCGTCGCCGTGGATACGCGCCTCTACGACGCCGCCGCGCACGAGTGGTTCTTCATCCCCGAGCCGGTACGTCACCGCCTCCTCGGGGTCTGAAGGCTCGCCGGCGCGCGTCGACGACGGGGGGCGGAACCGCTTCGATGAACTCGAGCGCGGCGTCGATGCAGTCGAACTCGCTCGGCGCGCGGAAGTGATCGACGCCCCGCAGCACGACGAGCTGTGCGTCGGGCAGCGCATCGACCAGCGGCTCGGGCGGTCCCGCGAAGTCGCGGTCGCCGATGATGACGAGCGTCGGGCACGTGACCCGCGCCGCGTCGGCGGGCGTGAACGGTTCGGACGGGCGCCGTAGGCACGCCGCGATCGCCAAGGGGTCGTTGCCCGCGCTCGCGCGCCAGCTGCACGAACAGCCGGGCGGTGATGTCTTCGGGCTCGACGCCGCTCTCGAAGGTCTCGGCGAGCGTCTGCACGGGATCGGTGCGGAACATGTTCTCGCCGACGCCGATGAGCACGAGCCGACCGAATCGCTCCGGCGTGCGGGCCGCGAACGCGCAGGAGCAGCTGCGCGCCGAGCGAGAAGCCGACCGCATCGACCTCACCGTCGGGGAGCGCGGCCTCAATCGATGCGTCGAGGTGGTCGTATTCGGCCGGGTCGTGCGGCGCGGCGGCCGTCCCGTGGCCGAGGAGATCGACCGGGATCACCGGGCGGCCCGCGTCGGCGAGGAGGTCGACCCAGCCACCGGCCCGCCAACCGTGCTCGAACGACGAGCCGATTCCATGCACGAGCACAACGGGCTGGGTCCGCATGCGCACACAGTACGGGCCAACACAGAACGGGTACGGGGCAACAGAGAACGGCCCCCGTTCGAATGTCGGGGGCCGCCGCTCTGATGTCCGGTTGTGGGCCGTTGTCGCCCTTGTTCACCAGCGGGCTCAGGGGGGAGAAGCCGCCGGGACATGAGATCTATCGGTCGCCCGGACGCGGCTGTTCAGCTCCGGCGGTCAACTGTGACGGGTTGCACTCTGCGCGAAGAGTCCGGTTCGCGGCCACCTTCTCCGCTACCATGGTCCTGCACCGCACCGCCGGGTCTGTCCGCTGCACGTCAGCTTGGGCCTCAGCGAGCGTGAGATCGCTCCCCGGCGACTTCGCGAACATCGAAACTTTCGTGCGCGGTGCCGTCCAGAATCAGGAGCACTGTGTCAACCAGCTTTGCCGATCTCGGCGTTTCCGCCGACCTCATCGACGCGCTCGACCGGCGTCGCATCACCGAACCCTTCCCCATCCAGGCCGCGTCGATCCCCGACGCCCTGGCCGGTCGCGATATCTCCGGCCGGGCCCCGACCGGCTCGGGCAAGACCCTCGCCTTCGGTATCCCGATGGTCGAGCGCGTCCCCCGGGCGCGCCGCCTGCGTCCGGGTGGGCTCATCCTGGCGCCGACGCGTGAGCTCGCCGCCCAGATCCAGCGCGACCTCCTGCCGCTCGCCAAGACGCGCGGTCGGCGCGTGATCGCCGTCTACGGCGGTGTCGGCTACGACACGCAGATCCGCGAGCTGCGCCGCGGCGTCGACATCCTGGTCGCCTGTCCCGGCCGCTTGATCGACCTGGTCGAGCGGCGGGCCGTCGAGCTCGACGGTGTCGAGATCGTCGTGATCGACGAAGCCGATCGCATGGCCGACATGGGCTTCTTGCCCCAGGTGCGCAAGCTGCTCGATCTCGTCTCGGCGGACCGCCAGACGATCCTCTTCTCGGCGACGCTCGACGGCGACATCGGTCTCCTCGCCAAGAACTACCAGAACGATCCGGTGCGCCACGAGGTCGGCGACACCGAGCCCGATCTCGAAGCGTCGACGCACGCGTTCTGGCACATCGAGGCGACCGAACGCCCGCGCCACACCGCGACGTTGATCAACGAGCACGGATCGACGATCGTGTTCTGCCGGACGCGCCACGGAGCCGATCGGCTCGTCAAGCAGCTCTCGGCGGCGGGTGTGACCGCGGCGTCGATCCATGGTGGTCGTTCGCAGGGTCAGCGTGATCGCGCGTTGCAATCGTTCAAGCAGGGCGACGTCGATGCGCTCATCGCCACCGATGTCGCCGCGCGCGGTATCCACGTCGACGGTGTCGCGTGCGTCGTGCACTTCGACCTCGCCGAGGACGCCAAGGCGTACATGCACCGTTCGGGTCGTACGGGACGCGCCGGGGCCACCGGTGTGGTCGTCACGCTCGTCTCGGACGGATCGGTCCGCGACGTGCGGCGCCTGCAGAAGGACGTCGGGCTCGTGGGTGAGCTCGAGCGCGTCGGTCGTGCACCTTCGGGTGCGGCGAATGCCTCGCGGCCGGGCAACGACGCGACGGCATCGACCCCGAGGCGTCCCGACGCTCGGCCGGCCCGCGGTGCGCGCCGACCCGAGGCCGGCGCGCCGACGCGTCGTGCCGGCCAGGGTGCGCGCGATCGCGCCCGCGGTCGCCAGCGGCGCGGCTAGATCTCCTTCACTCGCGGATGAGCGGCGTGGCGCGGAGCGCCGCGCCGCTTCCACGACCTCGTGACGACCCCGTAGGCCCGTGCGATCGCGCCGGGATCGGAGCGGTCCTGCCCAGGCGCAGTAACGCCTCTTGGCGCCGGCCGGGCTTTGGCTGGTTTCGCCCCGCGGTTTTGTCGAACGGAGAGCGTGCCCGATTCGACGTCGGCTGCGCCGCCGGCCGCGGCGGGGACGTTCCGTCACCGCGGCGCGAAGAAGCGACGACGCCTCGGGGTGACCGGCCGCCTGTTGGTGCTGGTCCTCCTTCCGTTGGCGGTGCTGAGCATGGTCTCGGGCCCGCTGGTCCTGCGGACTCGCCGCGACTCCGAACAGGCGAACACCATCGTTGCCAACGTCCCGGCGGTGACGTCGTTCATCGGCGCGGTCGCGGCGTTGGAGGTGGAATAGGGCAAGGCCGACGCGGTGCTCCATCCGGCAGAAGCCGGTGTCCCGGTGGCGGTGGCGGGGAAGTTGCTCGGCTTGGATCTGGTCGCGGAAATGCGCGCGGCTCGTTCGGTCACGGATCGCGCGTTGCGGTTGCTGCCGTATGCGATCGGCGAACCCATCGTGTCCACGGTCGGCGCACTCCGTGGACTGATCGACCATGGTGCGGCGAAGTCGTCGTTGGTCGACGGTCAGTTCCAACGAGTCGAGTCCGACCTCAACACGTTGTCGACCTCGAAGCTGAGCGACCTGGAACGAGCCGCGGCCTCGACGTCGAACACGCAGACGATCAGCCGGTCGCTCGTCGCGCTCGGCTGGACGAATGACGTAGTGCAGGCCATTGCCCGCCAATCGGTTGACCTGAATGCGGTGTGGTTCGGTCCGGCTGCCAGTCGGGCGGAGGCCGCAATCTCCCTGTCACACGACACCGCGCTGTTCGACGAGGCCGGGCAGCGAGTTGCGCAATCCGGAGTCGCGAGCGTGTCGAAGAGCTGGGCCGAACTGGTGGCCGACCCCCTGTCGCGCAAGATCGGTGCCCTGTTCGTCGCGGCCGAACGCGGGATGACCTTGCCGGTCATCGACGGAAAGGTGCCGCCAGATGGTCATCTGGTCGGGCGACCCGCAATTCGGCCACCTCAAGGTGTCTGTCAACGTGTCCGGCAGGCACCTCATCAGCAAACGTGTCCCTGACCGCGTTCGCCGAATGCTCGCGGACCCGCGCATCGATGTTCACAACCTGACCATCGAGATCACCGAAACCGTCCTGCTCGACGACCTCGACGTCGCCGCCGCCGAACTCAACCAGATCCGCGACCTCGGCGTCACCGTGGCCGTCGACGACTTCGGCACCGGCTACACGTCGCTCGCTCATCTCCAACACCTCGCCGTCGACATCATCAAGATCGACCGCTCGTTCGTTCTCGAGTTGGACCGCTCCCACGACACGTCCCTCATCCGGATGATCATCGAACTCGGTCATCACCTCGGTCTCGTCGTCGTCACCGAAGGTGTCGACGCGCAGTCGCAGTTCGACACCCTGCGAGAACTGGGATCGGACCTCATCCAGGGGTACCTGATCGCGCGCCCGATGCCCGCCGACCAACTCGCGGCATGGTCGCGAGCACGAACCGCGTCGGCTGACGCCGGCGACCGGCCTGTCCGCCTGACGTAGCGTCCGCGTCGGGAACGCGTCCGCGCGATCCGCCTGCGAAAGACCTCGGCGCGCCCGGCAGGATTCGAACCTGCGACCCACGGCTTAGAAGGCCGTCGCTCTATCCAACTGAGCTACGGGCGCGGGGCTTGAAGAAGACCCGGTAGAAAACTACCCGAGCAATCGGGATCGGCCGCGCGGCGTGCTCCTCGAGGCGGGAGCGGACGTCGATCCGGCGCGAAGCGCCGTCGCGGCCCGTCGCGAACGCGAGCTACGTCTTGTTCCGGACGAGTCGCGCGGTACCTCGGCAGGACGACTACGCGAAGGCGGGGAACTCCTGCGTGTACGGCAGGTTGATCGATTGGATGTTGCTTCCGTCGACGTTCATCGAGGTGATGTCCCAGACGTACTGATCGAACGCCGTGCGGTGCGTCCAGATGTGGGTGCCGTCCGGCGACCAGCGGGGCGCGGACTCGAGCGCGGGACCACGCGTGATCCGGCGGACGTTCGTGCCGTCGATCCCGACCGTGCTGAGGTTCCACAGGCCGTAGGGATTCGCCGCGCTCGGTTGAGACGTCTGGGAGAGGAACACGACGACCTTGCCGTTCGGGGAGATCTGCGGGTCCTGGTCGCGGTAGCTGTTCGTCGTGAGGCGGGTGCGGGTGCCGGTTCCGTCGGCCGCCATCACGTACACCTCGGTCGTCGACGGGTCACACGTGGGCGACGGACACCCGACGTAGACGATCGACTTGCCGTCGGGCGAGTACGACGGATCTACGTTGGCGCCGGGCCCTCCGCCGATCGTCTTCAGGCCGGAGCCGTCGGGCGCGATCGTCATGATGAGGGCCTGCGTCGATGCCGCGAAGAACACGATCCGTGTTCCATCGGGCGACCATTCCGCGTGCGCCTGCAGCGTCCAACCGTTGGCGCCCTGGGCCAGCACGACGTGCTGGTTCGAGCCGTCGGCGTTCATCATCCACAGCGATGCCTGCGTGTACGTCGTCGGCGGGACGCCGGCGGGTGTGCGGTAGAAGAGGATGCGGGTGCGGTCCGGCGACGGCCGGGCCCACCACGAGTTGTAGTTGACGTTGTTCGTCAGCTGGCGCACGCCGGTGCCGTCGGGGTGCATCGTGTACACCTCGAAGTGCTGGTTGACGCTCCCGCCGTCGTAGACGATGTCGCCGGCGGCGAGGGTAGCTCCGGGCGTCGCGCTTGTGGCAACGGTCGTCGTGGTCGTGGTCACGACGATCTTGCGCCGCGACGGTCGTGGTCGTCGTCGACTTCGGCTTCGACCGCGCCGTCCGCGCCGGCGAAGCGAGCGCGAGCGCTCCGTTGCCGGACGAGACCGCGACCGTCGGCGCCGTCGAGGTGGGTGACGAGCTGTGCGACCGGCGCGCCGCGTCCGCGGATCGCGCGGGCGCCTTCGCCCGGGCGGCCGCGAACGCGAGCTCACCCGAGCTCGCACCGAAGATCGCGAACAGCGTCACGACCACTGCCGTGATCGGCGCGGCGAACATCGAGCGCTGCTGCCAAGAGTCATTCCCACGGGTTCGCGTGGCGACCGCCTTCCCCCTGATGCACACCGTCGCGTCCGTCCGCCGTGATCGGGGCGCGGGCGGGCGCTCCCCCTTGGATCGTCCTTCCCCTTCCACGTCTTGAGCGCAGCATCGGGTTCGAGGCGACTGCATCTACGATTCGCCAAATGGCCAGACGCGATGCGCGCCCCGGGGATGGAAGCCGATCCTCGGCCTCGCCGTACTGGCCCCGGTGGTGGCCGAGCTCGTCGGCTCCGGCAACCTCCCGACCCTGCTGTTCTTGAATCCGTTGATCGCACTCTTGTTCTGCCTGCTGTACGGCCCGCCCGCCCTGTTGCTGCGCGAGCTCCTCGTCCGGGACCGCATCGGCTGGCCGGGCGCGCTCGTGCTCGGGTTCGCGTTCGGGGCGCTGGACGAGGGGATCGTCGCCGACACCTGGTTCAAGCCCACGGCGCTGAACCTGACCGCGACCCAGCTCGGCCGTGTAGGTCACGTGAACTGGAACCTCGTCGCGAATCTGACGGTGTTCCACACGTTCGTCAGCATGTTCATCTCGATCGCGCTCGCCGAGCTCTGCTTCCACCAATCTTCGGGCCGTCCGTGGCTGCGCAAGCGCGGCATCATCGTCTGCTGTGTCATCACGTTGTTCATCGCGGTGGGAGAGGTGTCGACCCGCAACAAAGGCAAGGTCCGCATCGTTCCCGATCACGCCCAACGGGTTGCGACGCTCTGGGTCATCTTCGCCGCGATAGCGGTCGCCCTCGTCCTGCCCCGCTGGCACATCCCCCGGTCGCTGCATCACGTCCCGAGCATCAAGCGGGCGTTCGCGCTCGGTTTCGCCTGGTTCACGGTGTACCTGTTGTCGTTCTTCGGGTTGATCCACCTCGCGCCCACGCTCGTCCCCGTCGTCGCGCTCGCGCTGTGGAGCATTGCGGTCGCGGCTTTGTTGTGGTGGACGGGCTCGTCGCAGTGGACACGTCGCCACACACTCTTGTTGTGTGCCGGTGTGTTGGCACCCTCGATGGTATTGACGAGTTGGCGTATCCTTGTGCTCCAGCCCGTCAGCTCCGGCCTGTTCGTGTGGTGGTTGGTGCGGCTCGACCGCCGCCTCCGGGCGACGACGCCGGGCTGAACGCCGGCACACAGACACGGGGACACGGAGACGTCGATGACCGCAAAGGACAGCCTTCGGACGGTCGGCTTCCTCGAACTCGTCCGCGCCGACCTCGCGAGCATGGCCGACCTCAAGCAGGCGCGCTGGCCGTCGGTGACCGGGCTCGTCGACATCTTGTTGTTGCCGGGAACGTGGGCGGTGTTGTTGTTCCGGGCCAGCGGCGCGTTGCACCGCGCCGGGCTCCGGCCGTTCTCCCGTCTCGTCTATTTCCTCAACTGTGTCGTCTTCGGCGCCGACCTCGCGCCGAGCGCGGAGGTGGGGCCGGGGTTGGCGCTCCCGCACCCGGTCGGCGTCGCGTTCAGTGCGGTCCGCATCGGCTCGCCGCGCGGGTGATGGGCGGTGCCCGCCTCGGCGGCGGCGGCTACGACGACGTCTCGCGAGACGGGTTACCGACCATCGGCGACGACTGCTACATCTTCGACGGCGCCAAGGTCTTCGGGAACGTGAAGATCGGCGACCGGGTCGTGGTCGGCACGAACTCGGTCGTGTCGCGCGACGTCGCCTCCGACGTGATCGTGCTCGGGAACCCGGCTCGTGTCGTCAAACACCGCGACGCGGCCACCGAGAGCTGAGCCGGCCCTAACGCTTGGACTCGACCAGCTTGGCGAGCAACGCCACCGAGCCGAAGTTCTCGGGGACGACCTCCTCGTCGAGGACCTCGATCTCGTACCGCTCTTCGAGATAGACGACGAGCTCGTAGATGCCGACCGAATCGAGGAGATCCTCTTCGAGCAGCGGGGTCTCGAGCGTGAGCTCGGGCGGCGCCTCGGCCCCGAGCATCTCGATGATGTAGTCGCGGATGGTCGATTCGACGTCGGTCACGTCCGGGCCCCACTCGTCGTTGGTTGCGTCCAGTGCTCCGCCGCGAGCTCGACGAGCGCACGGCGGTCGATCTTGCCGGTCGAGGTCTTCGGCAGCGCGTCGAGCAGCTCGAGTCGCTCCGGCACCATGTAGACCGGTAGCCGGGCCCGGCACTCGGCGATCAGCGCTTTGTCGGCGGTGTCGACGCGCACCGCGGCGAACGCGTGGATTCGGTTTCCGACCATCTCGTCGGGAACGGCGACCACCGCGGCCTCGACCACGTTCTCGTGCGCGTGCAGTGCGGCTTCGATCTCGCCGAGCTCGATGCGATAGCCACGGCTCTTGACCTGCAGGTCGCGCCGCCCGAGGAACTCGAAGTTGCCGTCGGCCTGCTCGCGGACGAGGTCGCCGGTGCAGTACGCGAGGTCGCGCAGGGGCGCGTGGTGCGGGCTCGGCGCGAGCGTACGCGCCGGTGCGCTCGGGATCGTTCCAGTAGCCCGACATGACCGTCGCCCCGCGGATGTGGAGCACGCCGACCTCGCCGCGGGTCGCGAGCCGGTCGTCGTCGGTCACGACGAACGCTTCGTCGCCCTCGACGGCCCGGCCGATCGGGATGGGCGTCGTCGTCGCCGGCCGCGAGTGCCGGGACCCGGTACGCGGTGCACACGTTCGTCTCGGTCGGTCCGTACAGGTTCCAGAACTCCGCGTGC
This sequence comes from uncultured Actinomycetes bacterium, assembly GCA_963839575.1. Lineage (GTDB taxonomy): Bacteria > Actinomycetota > Acidimicrobiia > IMCC26256 > PALSA-610 > PALSA-610. The sequence continues at coordinate 2,424,880 of CAWIVQ010000003.1, forward strand.
GGGAGCCGCTGCATGAGCTCGCGCAGGTGCTTGGTCGGGAAGACCTCGCCCGCGAAGAGGACGACGCGCAGGTGGGGCAGCGCGCCGTCGGTGAGCCCGCCGCGCAACGTCAGCATCGACAGGATCGACGGCACGGAGTACCAGATCGTGATGCCCTGCCGTTCGATGAATCGGTGAACCTCGACGGGAAAGCGCGAGGTCGCAGCGGGAACGAGCACGACCGCGGCGCCCACCGCGGCCGACGCGAAGAGGTCGAAGATCGAGAGGTCGAAGTGAAGGGGTGCATGACTCGAGCAGCGGTCGGTGCTCGTCACGCCGACGGCTTCCACCGCCCAGTCGACGAACCCCAGGGCCGCGCGGTGCGAGAGCATCACGCCCTTGGGGTTACCGGTCGAGCCCGATGTGTAGAGGATGTACGCCAGATCCTCGGGGATGCGACGGACGCTGAATCGTTCCGTGCCGGCGGCGTCGATCGCGCTCGAGCCGACAACCTCCGGAACGGTGCCGGGCTGGTCGGTCGGGCCGTCGAGCACGACGGCGACGGCGACGGGTGCACCCGCGGCGGTCATGTCGCGCAGGGCCGCCAGCATCTTGTGCGACGTGCACACGACCCGGATGCCCGCGTCGGCCGCGATGTAGCCGAGCCGGGTGCAGGGCGAGGTCGGGTCGAACGGCACGTACACGGCGCCGGCCTTCAGCGTGCCGTAGATCGCGGCGACCGCCTCGGCCGACTTGTCGAGATAGAGCGCGACCCGATCGCCCGGCTGCACACCCCGGTCGACCAGCACGCGCGCGATCGCGTTCGACCACGCGTCGAGCTCGCCGTAGGAGACCACCCGCTCACCGTCGACCACCGCAGGAGCATCGGCGGCCCGGTCGGTCGCGCGCTCGAGGAGCTCGTGAAGCAGGCGCGCGCTCACAATCCCATCCGCGAGGCGACGATGTTCCGCTGGATGTCGGAGGTGCCCGAGTAGATCCGGCTGCCGATCGCGTCGCGGACCTCGCGCTCGATCTCCGACTCCTCCATGTAGCCGTAGGCACCGTGCACCTGCAGCGTGTCGAGGCTCGAATGGAGATAGGCCTCGCTGATGAAGAGCTTGGCGATCGAAGCCTCGACCGCAGTGCTCTTGCCCTGGGACTTCTTCCATGCGGTGTGGTACAGCAACAGGCGCGCGGCATCGAGCCGGACCCGCATGTCGACGATGCGGTGCGAGACCGACTGGAACTTGCCGATGGGCTGGCCGAACTGGCGCCGCTCCTTCGCGTAGGCGACGGAGCGTTCGATCTGGCGCTGCATCGACCCGACCGCGGTCGCAAGGATCAGGGAGCGCTCCCAGTCCATCGAGGTGTTGAAGATCGCCATGCCCGCGCCGACGGTCCCGAGCAGGTTCGTTGCCGGTACCTCGCAGCCGTCGAACGTGACCTCGCTCATGGGCGAGGTGCGCAGGCCCATCTTGCGGAACGGCTTGCCGACATGCACGCCCGGGCTCGCGCGGTCGACCACCAGCGCGCACAGCGCGCCGATACCGCGCGAGCGATCGGTCGTGGCGAACACAACGAACATGTCGGCGACGGGCGCGTTCGTGATGAACGTCTTGGTGCCGTTGAGCGTGAACACGTCGTCGCGCCGGTCGGCCGTGGTCGCCATCGCGAACGCGTCGGAGCCGGTCGCGGGCTCGGTCATGCACTGCACGCCGATCAGCGAGCCGTCACACAGCCCGGGGAGCCACCGCTGCTTCTGTTCGTCGGTGCCGAACCGCGTGAGGGGGATCTCGGCCGACCACATCTGCGCACCGAGGGAGAACAGGAGCCCGTTGTCGGCGCACGCGTAGCCGAGGGCTTCCATCGCCCGCGCGATCGTGAGCGCGTCGGCGCCGCCGCCACCGTGCTCGACCGGCACGGGGAGGCCTTGGATGCCGAACTCGGCGCAGGTCTTCCAGGCCCGCGGCGAGAACTCGTGGCGCTCGTCGCGCCCGAGTACGTCGTCGTTCAGCTCGCGAGCCGCGAACGCGACCACCGCGTCATAGAACGCCTGCTGTTCGGCAGTCCATTCGAAATCCATTTCGCATCCTGGAGTGGCGGGAAGCTCAGCCCACGTGCACGATGTCGGCGGCGGACGGAGCGCGGTTCTGGTCGAGCGCGAGGAGCACCGTGAAGCCGAAGGGCAGCGCACGTGCAAACGTGCGACGTCGTCTACTTCCGTGTCGCTTCACACCCGGCCCCGTCACGCGGTGAGTCCCCCGCTCACGCGCAGACGCTAGACCGAACGGCGGGGCTTCGGCAATACATCGCTACGCTCGGCGCGGTGGCGGAGCACTCGAGCGAGCACTCGACCGCGCGGCGCGGCGTCTCGACCCGGCGGCGGGCGCCGGTCGTCGCGATCAATCTCGTCGGCCGGGTGCTCGGGGCGGCGGGCCTGCAACCGGCGTCGTTCGACGAGCGGAAACTGCTCGACGCGGCGATCCGAGAGGCGAACGCCACCGACTCCGGCACGGGAACCGGTACCGACGAGTATCTCGAGCCGATGCGGGTGCTCCTCGGCGCGCTCGAGGACGAGGCGCAGCTGAACTTCGTCGGTCGCTTCGCAGCCAGGTCGCAGGTCGTGACCCTGCTGGCCAACCGGATCCAGATGCAGGACTGGTGGGCCCGCCACCCCGAGATCCTCGACGGCGCCGTCGCCGCACCGTGGTTCGTGGTGGGTCTGCCGCGTTCGGGGACGACGTTCCTGCAGCAACTGCTCGCGTGCGACGACGCCAATCGGACGCTGCGGTTCTGGGAGGCCACCCGGCCGACGCCGCCGCCCGACCGCGAGACCTACGACTCCGACCCCCGCATCACCTCGGCGCGGCGCGCGCAACGCGTGCTCGATTACGTCGCGCCCGACGCCAACGCGATCCATCCGGTGGGCGCGACCGCCCCCACGGAATGCGTGAGCCTGCTCGCGCACAGCTTCGCGAGCCTGGAGTTCGGGGTGATCAACCACGTTCCGGCGCACGTCACGTGGTGCCTGCAGGCCGACCTCCGACCGCACTACGACTATTTCCGGCGCCAACTCCAGCTCCTGCAGTGGCGGTGCGGCGCAGAGCGCTGGATGTTGAAGTCGCCTGCGCATCTCCTGGCGCTCGATGCACTCTTCGAGACCTTCCCCGACGCGCACGTGGTCTGGCTGCACCGCGACCCGCTCACCGCCGTCGCCTCGCACTGCAGCCTGGTCGCGGTGCTGCAGGCGATTGGGACCGACCGGCTCGACCTGCGCGGGATCGGCCGGGAATGGCCGCACGTGTGGGCGACAGTGCTCGAGCGGGCCGTCGGGTCCCGGGATCGGCTCGGCGACGAGCGGTTCGTCGACCTGCAGTACGACGACCTCCTTGCCGACCCGATCGAGACGGTTCGTGGCCTCTACCGCGCGTTCGGCGTGGACCTGGAGCTCGACGTCGAGACGAGAATGCGAACCTATGTTGCGAACCACCCGCAACGGGCTCGCGGTGTGCACGTGTATGCACCCTCCGACTTCGGTATCGACGAGCCGGGGTTTCGCGACCGGATATCGGGATACACCGAGCGGTTTTCCGAAGAGCACGGCGGAACCGTTCACTGACGCCGAGAACGTCCGGTTTGTAACGAGCGCGTGACCATCGTGCGCAGGCTTGCGCCACCGAGCGTGATCGCCCACAATGTTCGGGTCGACTCGGAGGTCATTCGGTGGGCGACGGCAGGACGCCGTCGCAGGGGGGACTCCGACTCGGCTGGGGAGTAACAAGTGGGGCGGCGCGACGAAATGCTCGCGGGTGTGGCGGGCGTAACTGTTGAGGCGGGTCATGACCAACGTCAGACCCGCACACGTGAGGCTGACGCGGTCGACATCGATCTCACCGCGGCCGAAACGGACGCGCAAGAAAGCCGCTCGACCGCGGCCCCCGCGCGTGCGCGACCGAGTGTCGACGATGCGTTGGAACTTGCACGGGGCGCGACCGCGCCGCCGCGCAGCGTGCTGTATCACGCGTCGAAGCGCCTCGTCGACGTCGTGCTCGCGTCGGTGCTGCTCGTCGTCATGGCGCCGGTGATGGCGGTGCTCGCCGCCTTGATCCGTCTCGACTCGAAGGGCTCGCCGATCTTCGTCCAGCGTCGCGTCGGCGAGAACGGGCGCATCTTTCGCTTCTTCAAGTTCCGGACCATGCACATCGACGCCGCGACGCGCTTCCCGGAGTTGTACGCGTACCAGTACGACGAGGACGAGATTGCGACGATGTACTTCAAGCTGCCGTACGACCCGCGCTGCACGCGTTTTGGCAAACACTTGCGCCGGACGAGCCTCGACGAGCTCCCGAACCTGCTCAACGTGCTGAAGGGCGACATGAGCTTCGTCGGCCCCCGCCCGGAGATCCCGCAGATGCTTCCGTATTACGCCCCGCACCAATTCTGCAAGTTCGCGGTCAAACCGGGCATGACCGGCCTCGCGCAGGTGAGCGGCCGCAACATCTTGCGGTTCGTCGAGACCAACGCCAAGGACCACGAGTACGTGCAGCGTCGCTCGCTGTGGTTGGACCTGACCATCTTGTGCCGGACGATCGCGATCGTCGTCTTGATGATCGGCGCCCACTGATGCCCGGCTGCGATCTCTCGGTGTTGATCGTGACCTTCAACTCGCGCGTGTTCGTCGGCGACTGCATTGCGGCGGTCGACGCGACGGTTCGCGACCACACGTACGAGATCGTCGTCGTCGACAACGACTCCCGCGACGGCACCGCGGCATTCCTGCGAGCCGAGTTCCCCGACGTGCGGCTCATCGAGATGGGTCGCAACGCGGGCTTCTCCACGGCCAACAACAGGGCGTTCGCGGCGTCCTCGGGCCGCCACGTCGTCCTGTTGAACGGCGACGCGACACCGATGCCCGGCGCGCTCGACACGCTCGTGTCGTTCCTCGACGAGCATCCCGAGGCCGGCATCGCGGCGCCGAGGCTCGAGAACCCCGACGGGTCCGATCAGGGTACGGCCCGTACCTTTCCCACCCCGGCGGCCGCCGTCTTCGGCCGCCGGTCCCCGCTGACCCGGGTCTTCCCGAACAACCGGTACTCGACGCGATACCTCGCGGGGCGCGCGCACGATGGCGTGGAGGCGTTCGAGATCGACTGGGTGTCGGGTGCCTGCCTCATGATGAGTCGCGCCACCGCTTCTCGTGTCGGCGGGCTCGACGAGTCCTTCTTCATGTACTGGGAGGACGCCGACCTCTGCCGGCGGGTCAAGCAGTCGGGCCTGGGTGTGTGGTGCGTGCCCGCGGCCCGCGTCATGCACGCCGAGGGCGGCAGCCGGCGGGGCTGGCCGGCGCCACAGGTCCGCCACTTCCACCGCAGCGCGTACCGGTACTACGCGAAGCACCACCTCACGGGCCCGCGGCGTCTGCTTCGGCCTGTGGCCGCATCGGCCCTGGCCGGACGCGCTGCCCTCATCATCGCCCGCGACGCAGTTCGCGCCGGCGGGCGCACCACCTCGACAGCCACATCCACCGCGGACTCATCGGAGTACGCCGTCGCGACCCCAGGTCGCGGCGTCATCGAAGCAGGAGAGATCTCATGAGCGAGGCAAGCTCGGTCGAGGTCAACGAGTCATCACGAGCGCCCGCGGTCGAGTCGTGGAGCCTCGCAGCGATCTGGAGCGATTACTGGCGGGTCGCGGCGATCGGCGTCATCGCGATGCTGGTCGCGTTTCTCGGGTCGTTCGCGTTGAGTCCGACCTATTCCGCCACCTCACGGGTGCTGTTGCGCGCAAGTGACACGACGAGCCTGAACAGCACCGGCACCGCTTTGGCACAACAGTCGGGACTGATCGACTCGAACCTCGCCACCGCCTTGGCCGACACCCAGGCGGGGCTGGTCCAGAACCGTCACGTCGCCGAGGTCGTGGTCGATCAGCTGCACCTCGACCAGCCGGTGAAGGGCAAGAACGGGCCGATCGTGCAGATCAAAAAGGCGATCGCGAGCGTCTACAAGCACGCGCGGGCCTACCTGACGGCGGGTTTCTACAAGAGCCCGAGCCGCCACGAGACCGCGGTGCAGACGGTGGCGAAGGGACTGAGCGCCAAGCAGGTGCACGACGGTTTCACGCTCGACATCACCGGGAGCTGGTCGGTCGCCAAGACGGCCGCGGACATCGCCAACGCCGCGGCCAACGCGTTGGTACAGGAGAGCAACGCCCGGTTCCGCACCGAGTCGGCGACGTACCGTGACTACCTGAGCGGGCAGGTGACCAAGGCACTGACCGCCGAGCAGAAGGCCCGCACGGCGCTCGCGAACTACAAGACCGCCAACAACATCGTCACCACGCCGGAGCAGGACGCGCTCTCCAGTGGCTCGGCGGACACGCTCCGAGCGCAGATCAATGCCGCGCAGGCTCAGCTCGATGCCGATCAGGCGACGGCCTCGTCGCTCGAGGCGCAGCTCTCCACCACCCCGCCGAGCTCCGACACGAGCCAGAACATCCAGACCGGCCGGAGCTCGACGAACGTCAACACCACCGGCGTCAACCCGGCCTACACGGCGCTGCTGACCCAGACCCAGCAAGCGCGAGCTGCCGTCTCGGCCGACTCCGCGCGGCTCGGCGCGCTCAACAGCACGCTCTCGGGCGCGACGGGCAGCACCGGCAGCGTCTCCCAGCAGCAGTCGGAGGTAGAGAAGCTGCTGCTCGACGTGACGATCGCGAGCAACACCCGCCAGCAGCTGGCGCAACAACTCGAGACTGCGAGCGTGAACGCGCAGAGCCCGCAGGTCGAGCTGACGCAGGTGGCCAGCGCCGGGGCGCCGACGTATCCCGTATCGCCCAAGCGTTACCTGTTCCTCGCGGTCGGGTTGTTCCTCGGCGCGCTCATCGGGTTCGTGTGGTCGTTCTTCCGGGTGCAACGCCGGATGCCTCTCTACATCCCCGCAGGGTCCAACGGCTCCGCGTCGCGGGAGATCGGAGAGCTCGACGACATCGACCTGAGCACTGCCGAGCACACCGAGAGTGTCGGTGCGCCCTCAGCCGGACGATCCACCGACCCCCCTCTGAGGCTGACCGATGTCGGGTCCGAAGCTGGCCGGAGCCGAAGGCTCCCCGGTCGCGCGCGCGGTGGCCGTGAGCACTACGGCCCAACTCATCGCGCGCGGCTTCGATCTGTTGGTCAACGTGGCCGCGAGCCTGTTGATCCTGCGGCATCTCGGACCGGATCGCTACGGCGACTTTGTGGTGGTCATCAGCGTCGTCGGGTTGGCCGGGCTCGTGTCGGAGTTCGGCCTGCCGAAGCTCGCCGTGCGCGAGGTGGCGCGAGATCCGTCGACCGGCGACGAGCTCGTCGGCACCGTGATCTGGCTGCGGCTCGGACTCTGTGTGGTCGCGGCCGCCCTGGCCCAGCTCGCGCTCTTCGCGCTCCATGCCAGCGCAACCGTGCGCGCCGCGACGTTCATCGCCGGCGCGCAGTTCGTCGGCGAAGCCTTCATGTCGGTCGTCGTGGTATTCCACGTCGCGCTCAAGCAGCAGTACGAAGCGTTCGTGCGGCTGATCGCGAACGTCGTGAAGCTGATCGCGGTCATCCTGCTCGTACTCAGCCACGCGGGCGTCGTGCTCTTGGTCGCGGCCACGACGGCGAACGTGCTCGTCGCCGCCGCGTTGGCCTGGCTGCTCGCGCACCGGCGCTTCGGTCTGCGCCCCACGTGGAAGCGACCGCGCGCGGTCCCGCTGCTGCGGGCGTCGCTGCCGATCGGTCCGGCGATGATGATCGGGGTCCTGTACCTGAAGCTCGACGCCTTGATGGTCGCGGCGTTGGGTACCCGCGCCGCCGTCGGGGTCTACGGTGCCGCGTACCAGCCGATCGAGTATCTCTTCCTCGCGTCGGCGGTGGTCGTCCAGGTCGTGTTCCCGCTCCTCGCTCGAGAGCGCGGCCGCGACCCAGCCGCATTCACGCGCATGTACCGCCGCGGAACCGATCTCATCCTCACCGCGGTGGTCCCGGTTTCGATCGTGCTCGCGATCTCGGCCCGGCCGCTCGTGCAGGCGGCGTACCGCGACCAGTACCACGGCTCCGCGGGGCCGATGATGCTGCTCGCCGTAGCGCTCGTCTTCATGGCGGTGAACGTTTGGCAGGGTCTTGTGCTTCTGGCGGCCAATCGCCAGGGCGCGAACCTCGTCTACCTGTCGCTCGCCGTCGTGCTCAACGTCGCGCTCGACGTCTTCTTCATCCCGTGGCTCGGCCCGTCGGGCGCGGCCTGGGGGACGCTGCTCAGCGCCGGATTCCTCGCGGTGAGCTCGACGGTCGCGGTCGCCCGGCTGGCGGACGCGACACTCGCGGCCTCGAACCTCCTGCGCGTACTGAGCGCAAACGCGATCTTGGGCCTGACGGTCGGCGGGCTGCGGCTGCTCGGGGTGAACTGGGTTCTGGCGCCGATGGTCGGCGGCGTCCTCTACGTACCGGCGCTCGCCCTGTGCGGCGTGTTCGACCGGACCGAGCTGCGCGCGATTCTGCGTCGGGACGAAGCCGTCGCGGCCGAACTCGTCCCGGGAGGTGCGGCGTGAACGAGGCGCCCACGTTCTCGGTGATCTTCCCGACCTACAACCGGTGTGACGTCGTGGAGCGGACGATCCGGCACCTGCTCGCGCAGGACTACCCGGACGATCGTTATGAGGTCATCGCCGTCGACAACTCCAGTGACGGCACTCCCGAGATGGTCGAGCGGCTCGCGGCCGAGTCGGAGAGCCGCGAGGGTGCGCGGGTCCGGCTCGTGCGGTCGGAGGATCGCCTGCCGGCCGTGAAACGCAATCGGGGTCTCGACGTGGCGACGGGAGAGTATGCCTTCTTCGTCAACGACGACATGTGGTTCGAGCCCGACGCGATGGCCCAGCACGCCCGCGTGCATCGGGCGCACGCGGAACCGGTCGCGGTCCTGGGCTCGTGCCGGCAGTCGCCCGAGATGCCGCCGACGCCGTTCACCGAGTTCTACGAGCCGTTCATGTACGACCGGCTGGCGGGGCGTGCCGGCCGGCCGGTGCCGTACGAATTTCTTCTGGAGCATGAACCTGTCGCTGCCCCGGCAGGTGATGCTCGAGCGCAACCTGGTGTTCCACGAAGACTGGGCGCACATCGGCCACGAAGACGTCGAGCTCGGATGGCGGTGGACACGTGCCGGCCTGAGTGCCATCTACGCGCCCGACGCCCGCGCCGATCACTACCACCCGCACACGGTCGAGAGCGCGTGTCGCGTCCAGGAGTCGATTGGGCGCGGGTTGCGCGATCTCGAAGTGCTCATCGACGATCCCGCGCTGCTCGAGCGCTACGGCGTGCTCACGCCGAAGAGCTCGTGGCGAGGCGTCGCACGCGGTGGCGCCCGCGAGTTGCTCTTCAATCGCTATACCGCGCCCTCGTGCGTGCGTTGGCTCGACAGCCGCACGAAGAACACGGCCCTGACCCGATGGATGTACTGGAAGGTGCTCATCGCGTACGCGAACGCCGGCTACCGCCGGGAGCCGCGGCGTAGTCCGACGCCGCTCGTCGTGCGCTCCCCGCTCGAGGCGCCGGTCCGGAGCGCGTCATGAGCGAGACCATGACCCCCGACACCAGCGCACCCCGCCCGTCCTGGAGCGAACGCCACACGGGACTCACGGTGTGGGCGGCCGCATTCGCGGCCGGCATCGTGGCGACGATGGCGGGCTTCCTCGGGATCAAGGGCGTCGCCGGCGTCGCGGCCCTGTTCACGTTCGTCACGATCCTGCTCCTCGTGACCAAACGGGAGGAGGTCCTCCTCGCCACGGCGACGCTCGCGATCTTCGCCCTCTTGCACAAGTCGTTCAGCACGAAGCACGTCGACGTCTCCGGCGGCCCGATCTCGATCTACATCTCGTCGTTCGACCTCATGATGTTCGTCCTCTGGTTCACGTGGTGGGTCCGCGGCCCGCGCGCGATGCTCGAGCAACTTCGCAGCGCGTTCCGGCGGCCGGTGATGTGGGCTCCGATCTTCGGATTCGCACTCCTCATGCCCAGCCTGCTCTCGGCGCCGGTTACCGACCTCGCGCTCGCCGAGGTCGTGAGGATGATGTCGGCCGTCGCGGTGTTCGTCTACTTCGCGGTGCGGATCCGGACCAAGAACCAGGTCTGGATCGTGCTGGGAGCGCTCGGCGCGGGGCTGTGCGGCGAGGTCCTGATCGTCGCGGGTCAGTACGTCACCCACGGCGCCCTCGGCATGTCGGCGTTCGGTACGCCCGCGCAGCTGAACAACCGCTTCGATGGTTACGACGCCCTGCGCCCGTTCGGGACGATCGTGCACCCGGTGTTCCTCGGCGCGTTCGTCGGGCCGTGCGCGCTGATGGCGTACAGCTTCGCGGTGAACCTGCGCTCCACCCGGCTGCGCCTGGTTTGCTTGGCCGGCGCCGCGCTCGGTGTGACGCCCATCTTCTTCGCCGACGCCCGGTCGGCCGCCTTCGGAATCGCGCCCGCGTTCGTCATTCTCACGATCGCGTTCATCGTGACCGGCCGGCTGACCCGCGCGTGCTGAAGATCTCGCTCGGAGTGATCGCGGTGCTGCTGGTGCTGCTGTATCCGTTCGTGTCGAGCTTCGTCACGCGCAGCTTCGAGAGCCGTTCGGGCGGCAAGCCGACCCGCACCGCGACCTGTACACGCGCCATCGACGCGGCCACGACCTGCAGCAGCCACTTCGCGTACGAGTGGCGCGCCCGCATGCAGCTCAACGAGCTCGGCCTCAAGGTCTGGAAAGACCAGCCGCTCGTGGGCGCGGGCCTGAACAACTTCGAGCAGGTCATGAGCAAGTACGACACCTACGGCCTGATCTTCACCGATGCCCCGGTGCACAACCTGTATCTCCTGCAGATGGCCGAGAGCGGACTCCTCGGTTTGGCGGGCCTGTTCGTGCTCGCGCTCCCGCTGTTCCTCGTCGCGGTCCGGCTCGCGCGGTCAAAGGACCGTCTGTACTCGGCGATCGGGTTCGGCGTCACGGGCATGTTCATCTTCTTCGCAGTCGAAGAGATGCTCGAATTCTCCCTACGCCAGGAGCAGCCGCGCGCGCTGTTCTTCATGTTCGCGGGCCTGGCCGTCGCGTGTTCGCGGCTCGCCGGTCTCGACCGGCCCCGACCGGTCCTGCGAACTCGCCGGATGCAACCGCCGCCGCCTACGAACGGCGATCGGCCCGCAGGTCGCGGTGGCGCGCGGACTGGCGCGCGCCGGGGTCCGCGGACGCTTTCTCGTCACAGCCTGCGCAACGTCTCCCGGTTCGCGGTGGCCGGATCGCGTCGGGCGATGCACCGGGGCGGCCGCGCGATTCAGGGTGGCCGAAAGCGTGCCGCCGTCGACCTGCGGAGTGCGTTCGCGCGGCCCGCCCGAACCCGCTCGGAGCGACTCGCGGCGAGCCGGCGACGGCGGCGCCAGGTCGTGTCGACGTCACTCGCGGGCATGATGCTCGCGGTAACCGGTACGACGTTCGCAGCCGGTGCACCGCCGGAGCCCGATCCCTCGGTCGCGGGGTTGAGCATCGTGTTCTCCGCGTTCAATCGCACGACCCACAAGCGAGGTATCTACACCGTCAACGGCGACGGCACGAACCTGCGCCAGATCTCGCCGAACGACGGTCGTGACTTCAGCTGGCCGACGTGGGCGTTCAACGGTCAGGGCATCTCGTTCACATCGCGCTCGACGGGGGAGTCCGAACCGGTCTCGGTGATGAACCCCGACGGCACCAACATCCGGCCCATCACCAACAACCCGTGGCGGAACGCGCAGCCGATCATCGCGCCCGATGGCAAGTCAATGCTGTTCACGTCGTTCTGGAACGAGTACCAGAAGGTCGCGATCTACCGCATGGACTTCGCGACGGGCGCGGTCACGAACCTGTCGATCGTCGGCTCGCAGTCGGGTGCGTTCGACTCCGACCCGGCGATCGCGTCCGACGGACAGATCGTCTTCATCGACGCGCGCGACCCGAACAACGGATCGAACCGTCCGGGGCAAGTGTCGATCATGAACGGCGACGGATCCGGGCGGCGGCTCATCACCGACGACGGCCTGTACAACACCGACCCGCAACCGTCGCCGAACGTGCAGAACGTGGCGATCGCGCGTTACGTCGGGTCGGGCTCGCCGCACGCACCGAACTCGTCGAATCCCTTCCAGACGAAGCTGCAGGACTTCGTGCTCATCAACCACAACGTCGCGACGGGCGCGGAACGGAAGCTCACCGCGGGTCAAGCCTGCTACACGCGCTGCTGACGGCGACCCGTGTACGCCGGCGGAGGGTCCCGCGTACGTTCCCCAGTGGACACCCGACGGCAGCGCGATCGGGTACATGTCGGTGCTCTCCGCCAACCGCACCTGCATCTGTGTCGTCAACCAGGACGGGAGCTCGCCGCGGGTCGTGGTCGAGTCGACGGCGCTCGCGATCAACTGGTTCAGCTGGGTGCGTCCGGGCCCACCCCGGCCGGGCTCGATCACCGACCCGAAGCCGCAGAGCGACCTGACGTCGGAGCGGATGATCATCACCGGGACCACCCGCGCCGGCAAGCACGTGGTCATCGAGACGACACCGGATCGATTCGGCGATCAGGTCATCCCGGTTCCCAACGAGCTCGGCGCCCAGTCGGCGACGCTCTCGCCGGACCGCCGCGAGATCCTGTTCGACGGTAACGCGCTGTTCGATCCGAAAGCGACGATCCAATACGGGCCCGCGCCTCCACCGGGCGTCGGGCGGACGCGCCACTACACGATCGGCTCTTTGCGCCAGTACTACACGGACCCGTCGATCCTGCGGCAGGCGACGGCCGGACGGCAGGTGTGGTCGCTCGATCTTTCGCGCCCGGGCCCGCCGACGCAACTGACGACCATCGGCACCGAGGACTATCGCGACGCGATTCCCGACGGTGAGGCGCGCGGCAATATCACGCCATCCGTATCGCCCGACGGCAGGTACGTGATCTTCACGAACGTGTCGACGGTGGACACCGAGTCGTTCGTGCTGCGGCTCGACACCAAGACGGGTGAGGTCCTCAACCTGACGAACGCGACCGCGGGCGCGGTCGGCGTGGCCGACGCGCAGGCGACGTGGTCGCCGGACTCGAAGCACGTCCTGTTCTCGTCGAACGGGCTCGACGGCATGCAGATCTGGGAGATGGACGCCGACGGCTACCACGCGCACAAGCTCACCGACGACAACTACATCAACATGATGCCGACGTGGTCGCCGGACGGCCGGTACGTCGTTTACGCGAGCTACCGGGGTGCGGACGTCGGGGCGACCGGAGGCCAGGACCTCCCGGTCGCCGCCGCGAACGGGAAGGTCGACCTGAAGCACTGGGTGCTGGTCCGCCTCGACCTCGCGACCGGCGAGCGAAGGATCCTCGTGCAGAGCAGCCAGTCGCCGATGTTCCGGCCGGTGTACGACCCCGACGGCTCGAAGATCTACTACATCGGGATCAGCGGTCCGCCCCTGCAATCGGACGTGTACGTGGTCGACGCGAACGGTGGCATCGGGCGGCCGTTGCAGGTGACGACGGAGACCTTCGAGACGGCGGTCTCGATCCGATGACGGCATCGTCGGTGTCCCGGCGCGAAGCCGGCGATCCCCGCAGTCAGCGCGGTGATCGTGAACTGGAACACCTGCGACCTCCTCGACGAGTGCTTGCAGAGCCTGCGCGCGTTCGCGGATCCGCGGCCCGAGATCGTGGTCGTCGACAACGGCTCCACCGACGGTTCGGTCGAGATGCTGGCCGAGCACTGGCCCGACGTGCAGGTGATCGTCAACGCGACGAACCGCGGTTATCAGGCCGCGAACAACCAGGGGATGCGCGCCGCGCGCGGCGACGCGCTCCTGCTCATCAACGCGGATGCCATGCTCACGGCCGGTTGCCTCGACGCGCTGTTGGACCGGCTCGCGACCGATCCCCGGGCCGCGATCGTCGGGCCCCGGCTGGTGTACGGCGACGAGTCGTTCCAGCGTTGGACGGCGGGCCGGCTGCCGTCATTGGCCGCGGCCGCCTCGTACTTCTTCTTCTTCGACCGGTTCCGGCCGCGGTCGGGCCTCTGGCTCGGACGCGACGTCGACACCGCTTTCCAGCCGGGTTGGGTCTCGAGCGCGTGCATGGTGGTGCGCCGTGACGCCCTGGCCGACATCGGGCTGATGGACGAGCGGTTCTTCGCGTACATGGACGACGTCGACCTCTGCGCGCGCGCCGGGGATGCCGGGTGGACCGTGTGGTACGAGCCGGCCGCGACGGCGATCCATCTCATGGGCCAGAGCACGAAGCGGCGGACGGGCGAGGCATCGCCGCTGGCACTGCAGTCGTTCATCCGCTGGTTCGGCATGCGCCGCGGCGCGCTCTCCCTCGCGCTGTTCCGGGCCATGGCCGCGGTGGGCTTTTCCTTGCGAGCCGCGATCTACGGCGTCGCGAGCCTGCGTGACGGGCACCAGCGCGGCGCAGCGCGCGCGCATCTCACCAACGCGCGGCGGAGTCTCGCCGCCATCGGGAAAGGAACGACTGCATGAGTGCGTCGTCGCGGTCGTTGCGCCAGCAACACGAAGCGGAGGTCTACGACGCGCGCGCGGGCGATCTGGCCGGGACGCTGCGCGACGCCGATCTCGTGGTCGACCCCCTGCGTCCGCCGTACCCGAATCGCGAGCACGTCGAGTTCCTCGACTTCGTCTTCTCGCAGCTCGGCGATCCGGCCGGGAAGCGCATCCTCGAGGTGGGATGCGGAAGCGGGAATCTCTCGACCTATCTCGCCTTGCGTGGCGCCAAGGCGGTGGGGGTCGACGTCAGCGACGGGATGCTCGCGCTCGCCCGGCGCCGGGCGGAGGTGAACGGCGTCTCGGCCAACGTGGAGCTCATCGGCATGCCGGTCGAGGATCTCGATCAACCGGGCGGCAGCTTCGACGCGGTCGTCGCGAACCAGGTCCTGCATCACCTGGAGCTTTCGCGCGCGATGCCGAACATCGCCCGCCTGATCGGGACGTCGGGCATCGCGCTGTTCGCCGAGCCGGTCCTACTCCTGCCCGAGTGGGTCCGCCGCGCCCGTTACTCGCGCCCCGTGACCCGCGTGTTCCCCGCGCGGACGGATACGCCCGACGAGCGCTCCATCGACCTACGCGACCTCGCGTCGATCCGGTCCGCGTTCGCAGTGAGTGAAGTCCATCCCTTTCAACTCACGACCAGACTGCAGAACTTCGTCGAGCTCTCCGATGGCGTCTTCGCGCGGATGGAGCGTTTCGATCACTCGTTGCTCACGCGGGTTCCCGGAGCGATGCGCCTGGCCCGATATGTCGTGCTCGTGTGTCGCGGCGCGGCTGGATCCCACACCATGGAGAGGACGCAATGAAGGTGCTCGTCACCGGCTCGGCCGGCATGCTCGGAAGTGGACTGGTCCCTGCGTTCGTCGCGGCCGGTCATGACGTCGTCGCGACCGACATCAAGCTCGACAATCGCCGGCCGTGGGGAGCGGGCGGGCCGGTCCTGTCCCACCTCGACGTGCGCGACCGGGACCAGGTCAAGGACGCGTTCCGCGAAGTTGCGCCCGATCTCGTCTGCCACCTCGCGGCGGAGACGTCGCTCGAATACTCCGACGCCCACGACGAGCACGCGTACGCGACGAACACGCTGGCGACGAAGTTCGTAGCGCTCGAAGCCGGTCGCCGCGATGTCGATCTCGTCTACATCAGCACGGCGGGCGTGTTCGACGGCGCCAAGGCCGACGCGTATCACGAGTGGGACGAGGCGAACCCGCTGAACGTGTACGGCAAGACCAAGTACGAGGGCGAGCTCCTGGTCGAGCGCTACGCGCCGCGTTCCTACATCGTGCGCGCCGGATGGATGGTCGGCGGCGGTGCGAAGGATCACAAGTTCGTCGCCAAGATCATCCAGCAGATCCGCGCCGGGCGCACGACGCTGTACGCGGTCGGCGACAAGCTGGGAACGCCCACCTACGTCCCCGACTTCGCGCGCACGCTGCACGGCCTCGTCGCAACCGGCTCGTACGGTCGCTACCACATGGTCTGCGAAGGTGGCGGCAGTCGCTACGACGTCGCCCGCGAGATCCTCGCAATCTGTGGCCTCTCCGACGACGTCGAGTTGGTCGAGGTCGGCTCCGACTTCTTCGCCGAGGAGTATTCGTCGGTCCGGCCCCGCTCCGAGATCATGCGCAACATGCACCTGAACCTCCAGGGCCTGAACACCATGCGGCCCTGGCAGGTCGCGCTGGCCGAGTATCTCCACACGGAATTCGGCGATCTGGTGCGCGACGCGCGCGAAGTCCGCTTCATCGACCTGGTCGCATCCGAAGTCGAACCGAGCTACGCCGCGATGCAGGACGAGGCCGCGCAATGACGTCGATCCACGACCAGACCCAACCCGACGCCCTGGGCGACCCGGCCGCGCAGCGCACGGTGGCGGTCGTCATGCCGATCCCGAATGATCCCGACTGGAGCATCTTCGAGGAGATCCCCGAGGACATCGCGATCATCGTCTCGGACGACAGTGACGGGAAGCTCGCGCCTCCGCCGCGCGCCAACGTGACCTATTGGGACTTCTCTGCCCAGCGCGAGTTCATGGGTGCGCACTACGACGCGATCCCGCACAAGAGCGCGGCGTGCCGCAATTTCGGCCACGTCGTCGCCTACCGGGAGGGTTACGACGTCGTCGTCGCGCTCGACTACGACTGCAAGGTGCCGCGCGGATGGCTCGAAGCGCATCTCGCGGCGCTGACCCACGTGGTCGACGCGCCCGCGCTCGAGCCCGAGCGCGAGAACGGCTGGGTCAACTCCCTCAACGCGGAAGGCTGGTACGCCCGCGGCTACCCGTACGAGTTGCGCAACCCGATCGACGCGCGGATGCGCTCGACGACCGTGACCGGCGATGTCGTGTTGCACATGGGACTGTGGAATCGCATCGTCGACCTCAATGGCATCGACCGCTTCCCGCCGCACGAGGCGCCGTACGAGCCCGGGCTCTACGGTCCCGAGCCGCGCATCGCGCAGGGCAACATCCCCGTGTGCGGAATGAACACGTCGTTCGTGCGCGAGCTGACGCCCGCGTACTTCTTCCTGCCCGATCTCTGGGTGGAAGACGGTTCGCCGGGCGGTTGGCAGCTGTCACGCCACGACGACATCTGGGGTGGCTACGTCGTCAAGAAGCTCATGGACCGCCACGGTCACCTCTTCTCGTTCGGCGCGCCGATCGTCGAGCACACCCGCCTCACCGCGGGGGAGAAGACCGCGAAGATCGAGCACTACATGCACCTTCTCGCGAACGACTTCTTCCCGCTCGTCGACGAGGCGGCGGCGCGCGTCGCGGTCCGCGACTACGACGTGATGTTCGCCGACTTCACCGAGGAGTTCATGTCGGAGGTCGGCCGGTCGCGCGCGCCGCGCCACTTCGTCGACATCTACCGCCGGCTCGGTGAGTCGATGCAGAGGTGGGCGGCGGTGTTCTCCTGACGTGGACGGCCCCGTCCGAGTTGCGCTCGACGCCACGGCTCTGGGGTCGGGTCGCGGCGGCGACGAGTCATACGTCAGCGGATTGGTCGACGGGCTCGTCGCGACCGCGCGCGACGGCGACGCGGTGGTGCTCTACGTCCGTCCTGGCACGGCGGTGCCCGATCATCCGTCGATCCGCGGCGTCGAGTTGCGGCCGAGCGGCTCGTTGCGGTTGCTCGGTTCGCTCTCGGTCCGGGCGGCGCGAGACAAAGGGCTGTTCGTCGGCTACACGCACCTTCCCGTCGCCGTTCGCAAACCGGCCGCGCTGGTCGTGACCGACCTGTCGTTCCGGCACCGGCCCCACGACTATCCGCTCGCGGCGCGGCAACGGTTGAATGCTCTGGTACCGCGCCAGGCCCGAGCCGCGGCGGGGGTGATCACCATCAGCGAGTTCTGCCGGCGCGATCTGGTCGAGAGCTATCGGCTCGATCCGGCGCGGGTTCACGTCGTGCCCTCCGCGGTCACCCCACCCGCCGATCTCGACGCGGACGCCCTCGCGCGGGTCCGGAACGAGCTCCGGATGCGGGGAATCGACCGCCCGTTCGTCCTGTATCTCGGGAATCTGCACCCGCGCAAGAACGTCGCGCGGCTCATCCGCGCGTTCACGGCGGCCGCGGTCGATGGCGTGCAGCTCGTCCTCGCGGGGGGCAGGTGGTGGCGCGGCGGCGGGGAGGAGGCGGCGCTGGACGACGCGCGCCCGGGAACGGTCGTAGCGCTCGGCCGGGTCGGCGAGGATGCGCGCTCGTACCTGTTGCGCAACACGCTCGCGCTCGCGTACCCGTCCCGCTTCGAGGGGTTCGGGCTCCCTCCGGTCGAGGCGATGAGCGTCGGCACGCCCGTGCTCGCGTCGGACGCGGCGGCGATCCCGGAGACATGTGGCGAGGCCGCGCTGCTCGTCGACGCGAGCAGGGTCGAGACCCTCGCCGCTGGCATCATGCAGATCGTCACCGACCGCGGGTGCCGCGAGCGGTTGGCATCGGCCGGCGTCGCGCGTGCCGCGGAGTTCAGCATCGAACGCACCGGTCGAGCCGGGCGCGCCGCGATCGCGCAGATGCTCGAAGAAGTGTCGTAGTCGCGACGGTCGCGTCAGCCCGGCGGCGCGCCGAACGGTGGGATCGACGAAACGCGGGGCAGACTCGCGGGCGCGCATGTCCTGCGGTGCTCGCCCTCGCAGCCGTCGGAAGACGCGACGGGCGGTTTCGGTCCGGTGGATCGAAGCGGCGTTGCCGCAGTGCAGGGCTTGGCGTTGGTGACCCATGCTGTGGGCGCGCCCGTGCCCGAGGGTGTCGTCGAGGTTGTGGTTGATGCTCTCGGCGTCGTAGCGACGCCGGCAGAGGCGTTGGAAGTCGGGATCCCTCGACTAGGTTTGCCGACGCTGCGCAAGATCAGAGGGGTCTCGGCGCTGAACGGGGGGCGGATCCGATGATGGTGGCGGTTCGTGTGATGGCGCGTCGGATCGGAACGGTTGCTTTGGTCGGTGCTGCGGCCGCCGCGGCGATGTTGCCGGCGATGAATGGTGCGGGCGCGGCCGTAACGGTTGTGCGCCACACGTTGCCCGTCGTCGATCAGGGCGTGCAGCCGACGAACATTGCCATGGGTTCGGATAACAACCTCTGGTTCACGTATTCGTTCCGTCAGGCGGTCGGTCGCATCACGCCGTCTGGCGTCGTGACCGATTTTCCGATCCCGACGGCCAACGCCGACTCGGACGGCATTACGGCCGGTCCCGATGGCGCCTTGTGGTTCACCGAGTTCCAGGCGAACAAGATCGCGAGGGTGACGACCTCGGGATCGGTGACCGAGTATGCGCTGCCGTCGGGCGGTAGCCCGCAGTTCATCACGGCCGGTCCTGATGGCGCGGTGTGGTTCACCGAGGAATCCGCGCGGCGTATCGGGCGTATCTCGACGGCGGGAGCGATCACCGAGTTCGCGATCCCTGGTCCCGGCCGCGGCGCTGAGGACATCGCGACGGGCTCCGACGGCAACCTGTGGTTCACTGATCCTGCCAATGCCCGCGTCGGGAAGCTCACCACGGGTGGCGTCGTGAGCTACGTGACCATCCCGCACACCGGTCCACTGACCGTCTCTCCGGCGCAAATCGCGGCCGGACCCGATGGCGCTCTCTGGGTTGCCGACGACCAAAAGACAATCGACCGCGTGACAGTTGGCGGCGCCGTGACCGAGTTCGCCGACGCAGCCGCGTTCGGCGGGGCGATCACGGCGGGTCCCGAACGGCGCGCTCTGGGTTTCGAGCGGCAGCAACGTGGTGCAGCGCGTCGCTCACCGCGGGTGTGGTGACGACCGAGGCGACGCTGGTCGGTGAGGGCGGCGGCATCACGGCCGGACCGAACAAGACCGTGTGGTGGACGATCCTGAATCCGGGCGAGGTCGACTCAGTCTCGGTCGCGTCCGGTCCGCCGCCGCAGGGCATTCGCACGACAAGCCGCGACGGCAACGTCTACAACTTCGGCACCGACGTGTCTCACGGCTCGTTGAAGAGTCTCGGTATCACGCCGAACAAGCCCATCGTCGGTATCGCGTCGACACCCTCTCACGGTGGCTACTGGCTCGCCGGCGCCGATGGCAGTGTCTACGCCTTCGGCAACGCTGCCTTCCACGGCTCGTTGAAGAGTCTCGGTATCACGCCGAACAAGCCCATCGTCGGTATCGCCGCGACTCCGTCCGGGAGCGGCTATTGGCTGGTGGGGAGCGATGGCAGCGTGTTCGCGTTCGGCGGGGCCGGATTCCACGGCTCTCTCCCCAGTCTCGGTATCACGCCGAGCAAACTGATCGTCGGTATCGCCGCGACTCCCTCCGGGAACGGCTACTGGCTCGCCGGGGCAGACGGCGGCATCTTCGCGTTCGGCGGGGCCGGATTCCACGGCTCTCTCCCCAGTCTCGGTATCACGCCGAGCAAACTGATCGTCGGTATCGCCGCCACGCCGTCGGGGAACGGCTATTGGTTCGCCGGCGCCGACGGCGGCATCTTCGCCCTCGGCGGGGCGGGCTTCCACGGCTCGCTCCCCGGCTCGGGCGGCGCGGCCTCACCCGTCGTCGGTATCGAAGCCACCTCGACCGGCGCCGGCTACTGGCTTGCAGAAACGAACGGCACGAACCCGAACTTCGGCAACGCATCGAACCTTGGGAGCGCATCGCCAACGGCCCCGTTGAGCAGCATCGCCGGCTGACCTCACCGCAGCGAACGAAGAAGCGCAGCGATACATAACCGACCGTGCTCGCCTGGTTGCTGGATCGTGCAGGTCCGGGTGCGCACTCAGGCCGCGATACCGCTCACCGGCGCGGTCGGCGACACGCTGCCGAGGTTCGTCGCGTTCCCGAAGTTCGGGCTCGTCCCGTTGACCTCGGCGACCCAGTACCCGCCGCCGCTCGTCGTCGGTTCGATACCGACGACCGCCGACGCCGCGCCACCCGATCCGGGCAGCGAGCCGTGGTAGCCCGCGTTCCCGAACGCGAAGACGCCACCGTCGCTCCCGACGAGCCAGTAGCCGTTGCCCGACAGTGTGGGCGCAATGCCAACGGTGGGCGTACCGGTCGTGATGCCCAAGCCGGGCAGCGAACCGTGGTACCCGCGTTCCCGAACGCGAAGATGCCGCCGTCTCGGGCTGCGAGCCAGTAGCCCTTGCCCGACGGCGTCGACGCGATCCCGACGACAGGTTGATTGAGGTGTGATGCCGCCCATGCGATCCGTAGAAGTGCGCGTCGCCGAACGCGAAGATGCCGCCGTCGCTGGCTGCGAGCCAGTAGCCCTTGCCCGACGGTGTCGGACGCGATCCCGACGACAGGGTTGATTGAGGTGTGACGCCGCCCATGCGATCCGTAGAAGTGCGCGTCGCCGAAGCCGAAGATGCCGCCGTCGCTGGCTGCGAGCCAGTAGCCCTTGCCCGACGGTGTCGACGCGATCCCGACGATCGGATGCGACGGCGTCACGCCGCTGGCCTTCAGCGAACCGTGCGAGACGTCGGTACCGAAGTTGTACACGTTGCCGTCGCGACTCGTCGTGCGATAACCCTGCGGCGTCGGACCGGTGCCGGTGCCGATCTTCGCCACCTTGTCGCCGTGAGCCTCAGCGAACCACATGGCGCCGGGACGTGCCGCGATGCCGACCGGGAAGCTGCTCGCAGTCGGAACGACGTATTCCGTGAAGGTGCCGCTCGTGGTCACCTTCGCCACCTTGTTCCCCGTGCCTTCGGTGAACCACACGTTGCCGTCCGGACCCACGGTGATTCCCTCCGGACCGCTCGAAGCGGTGGGGACGGTGTACTCGGTGAAGGTGCCGCTGGTGGTCACCTTCGCCACCTTGTTTCCCGTCTGTTCGGCGACCCAGAGCTTGCCGTCGGGGCCCGCCGCGATCCCAGTCGGGAAGCTTCCGGCGGTGGGGACGGTGTACTCGGTGAAGGTGCCGCTCGTGGTCACCTTCGCCGACCTTGTTGCCGGTGAGTTCGGTAAACCACAGGTTGGCGTCGGCACCCGTGGTGATCATTTCCGGGATGCTCGCGGCGGTGGGGACGGTGTACTCGGTGAAGGTGCCGCTCGTGGTCACCTTCGCCACCTTGTTCCCGTCGCGTTCGGTGACCCAGAGCTTGCCGTCCGGACCCGCCGTGATCCCCTCGGGGTCACTGGCGGCGGTGGGGACGGTGTATTCGGTGAAGGTGCCGCTGGTGGTCACCTTCACCACCTTGTTCGCGGCCGCTTCGGTGAACCAGAGGTTGCCGTCCGGACCTGCCGTGATCCCATCCGGGCGACTCGCGGCGGTGGGGACCGTGTACTCGGTGACCGTGCCGGCCGGCGTCACCTTCGCCACCTTGTTCGCATCGTTCTCGGTGAACCAGACGTTTCCGTCCGGACCCGGTGCACTCCACAACGGCGAGCTTGCCGCAGTCGGCACCGGATATTCAGTGATCGAGCCCAGCGGATCAGCCGTCGCCGCAGTAGCCGACCACACCCCGACGACGCTCGCGAGTGCGGTCGCCGCGCTCGCTACGCATGCGACGAAGAACCGAGACCGAAAGAACCCCATCCGCCCGCCCTCTCATCGTCGAGGGCGCAGCCTTCCCCAAATGAGACTGCGAAAGCAATATGACGGTGGCGACCATGGCAGTGTCTTCGCGCGGCGGCGTGTTGTCGGGGGAGTCGAGCAGCCCAGGACGCGGAGAGATTTCGAAGGCGATCGAGCCCCGCGGTTCCGCGGGCGGTGATGCGGGCGAGTCGTAGGCGGCGGAGCGGCGCTGATCGCGATCCAGCCGAAGTCGAGCTGACGGCCGATTCCGAGACGGGGCGAGTTCTCCGCCGCGTGGTGGTTGCGATGCCATCCTTCGCCGACCGTCAGCCACGCGATGATCGGCATGTTCCGCGAGTATCCGCTCGACGGTTGGCGGACGGTACTCGCGTGCCCGTATCCGTTGATGACGCCGCCCGCGAGCAGATAGCTCGCGAAGTGCAGTCCGGCGGCGGCGAGACCTGCTGCAACCCCGACGATCACGCCGATCCATCCGCCCACGAGCGTGTGGCCGATGAGGCCCATCACGGTACCTGCGAGAGTGATGCCGAGCAGCACTCCCGCCGGTCCGTGGTCGAAGAGCCACCGATCCCACCGGTCGGCCGTGAGGTCGCGATACTTCTCTGCGAGGTGCGGATCTCGCGTCGCTTGCGTGTACATCGGTCCGTTGTGCCAGAGCACGTACCGCGCGCCGCGACGACCACCGCCGAAGTTGACGGGACTGTGCGGATCATTGCGTGTGTCTTGCGCCGCGTGGTGGTACCGGTGGACCTGTGCCCACTGCCGTGGCTTCATCCCGCTCGTGATCCAGATCAGGAACCGGCTGGCTCCGCGTACCTCGGGTCGGAACTCCACGCTGTTGTGCGCGAGGTGACGGTGGAGATACACCGTTGTCACCAGCATCGCGAGTTGCGTGATGACGACACTCAACCCGACCGCAACCAAGAATGTAAACAGGTACGCGAACGCCGGACTCAACGTGATCTCTTTCGTAGACGGCCAAGCGCGAGATAACTCCGGCCCATGTCGATTCGAACATCTGTGCGATGCGGGTTATTCCTACGTCTCAGTACGCGCGGTGCCGTCGCGGTTCGTATCGGTCGGCGAGGAGGTCACATGGCGGTTACGCAGTTCGCCGTGCGGGGGTCGGATTGGTACCCGCAGACGAGCCAGAAGCCGCCGCGACACGGCGACGACGAAGGTGTTCCGAAATGGTGTGACCCGTTCGGCGACTTGGCGAGGAGGTGTCGACCGCGTGATGGTGGTCTCACGCTGCTCGCCTTGTAGTGCGACGTCGATTTCGGGAAAGACTTGACCGATGGCGCGCTTCGCGACGGTCACGGTCGCGTGGTCGAACCGATAGGTCGGAACGACGAGCGGCCCGGTCGTCGCGCAGATGGTCGAGATCAGGCTGTCGAGCCAGGGAGTGCGTGCGACTTCGGCGGCAACGGCGGGGTTGTGGTGTTCGATCGCGTCAGCGGCGATCGCCAGGTCGTCGATGACGTCACGCACGATCTGTCGCGCTGATTCGGTGGTGACTCGGGTCGCGACGTTCATCGCGTTCCTGACCACCACGGTCGGCAGCGGGGCAGCCGCAACGGTCGGCCGTGGTTGTGCGATGGAGGTCGAGCCGCTCTCGGCACAGTTCGTCGGCACGGGCCGAGTCGCAGACGTGACGTCGGCTGTGCTCGCGGGTGCGCCCGCGCCCACGATGATCGCCGAGTACGCCATCGCGACGGCGCCGACGACCGCGACGCGGCGCAGACGTCGTCCGACACCGGCGGTGCGAGTGACTGGGTTGCCGCTCGATGCCGGCCCCAGCCCGAGCATCGTCGCGAGTCGGTCGGTGGCCGAACCGGCCACGGGGAGGAACCGTTCGAGGATCGGCCGGGCCGCGCAGACCACCGCGAGCGCCGCGAGGAGCGCGACCTTGGTTGCGAACTCGGTTCGTTGTGGCGCAGCCAGCGCGACGAACACGAGCGCGATCGCGGCACCGTACGCAACGCGGGCGATTCGCCCGCGGGGGACGGTCTTGGGATCGGTGATCATGAAGAACATGAACACGAGCACCTCTGGCGAAGTCACCAGCACCGTCCAGAAGTACCGGTCGCAGACGGGCCCGATGTGCCATCGTGCGGTGATGCAGTGCCCTCGGGCCGCGAGGAGCGCCAACGCGGCCGCGTATGACAGCCAAAAGCTCGTGATCACTCCGAGCATCTGCACTCGCCAAGCCAGGAGCAGCCCGCCGACGACGGTGACGGTCAGCGCCAGCGTCGAGCGCGATGCCGGGCCGTACCCACCAGAAGTCGAGCGGGTCGACTCGCCGGCTCCCCAGCACCAAGAACGCCAACAGCAGACCGAAGTTCGACGGGTTGAACAGCGGGCGACCGCCCACCCGGATCAGATACTTCGACGCCAACGACACGACCGCTACCACGGCGAAGATCCACGCACCACGCAGACTCCACCAATCGCCGTGCTCGGTCCCGGGAACGCGTAACACGAACGCGACGCCGTTCCCCGTCAACAGTGCACTCGCCGGCCATTGGATGACTCGGTGCCGCCGCAACGTGATCCCGAGTTCCAAGACGGCGCATGTGCCGACTGCGATCAGGATCTGCGCGATCGAGACGTCGAAATGCAACAGCGTCTGGCCGAGCACCTGGAGCGATACCACGACCAGCGCAACGTGCAGTCGAGGATCTCGAACGTCGGGACCAACGAACGGATACATCCGAGCTACCCAGCCCTGCTCGTCCGGGCGACCCACTTCGGGCTCGGGATCCCGGGTTCGCATTCGCACCGCGGCCAGTTCGCGTCGTGGTGTTGCGCACCCCTCTGCGAGCGTCCCCGTCGGGGCCTGGCATCGTCAGTCTGATCGGCACGCGAGGCCTGACCACGGATGGCCCGCACCCGCTCCTCCAAGGCGAAGCCCGTGTGCATCGAGGGCGCGGTCGTTGATGGTTGGCGTCTACCGGGCGAACATCGCGACGAAGTATCGGGTGCCGGGCACGAGGTAGCGGTTCGCACTGCGTTGCATATCGGGGAGGAGTTTGGATGGCACCACGGGCCCGTTGGCGCCGGGGAGGCCGTTGGTGGCGGGGAGGCCGTTGGTGGCAGGGAGGAAGGTGTCGAAGCTCACCCAGTACGAGTTGATGTCGAGTTCCATGGCCCGTACCGCGCCCGCGGCGCGGAGCACGTCGGCGAGGCTCACGATGTCGAGTATGCCCGCGGCGTAGACGAGGTTGCCTCGGGCGTCGATCCCGACACCGGAGCGCCAGACGAAGACGCGGCCGCCGAGGGTCTCGCCCCAGCGGAGGTGGTCATCGCGCGAAAGGCCCGCGACGTCCTGACCGCCGTCGACGATGAGATCGAGGCTTTGGAACGCGGACGCATACGGGGTGGTGGGCTGGATGTCGCGGCCCCACACCCCGAGGTCGACGGTGCCGTCGGCGCGCACTCCGAACGTGGCGCGGCCCCCCACGAAAGGATGTACGACGCGCCCTTCGCTCTGGTAGCCGCCGCGCGCCATGTCGAGGCGGAAGCCTCCATTGAACGCGGCGACCAAGCCCGCCGTCTCCGAGGCCGGCACGTGGTCGCCGTGTTGCCAACCGGACCCGCCCGGCTGATCGTTGCCGTTGTAGATCACGGCTCGTAGCGCTCGCCGGTCGAGCCACGCAACGCCCGCGAGCAGGCTGGTGTGCACCGGGTCGGGCCGCATGAACGTCTCGTACACGGCGGGACGGCCGTCGACGAGACGGCCGGTGGCCTGCCACACGCCCTCACCCGCGAGCGCAGGACTCGCGATCGCCTTGATCGGCGGGGGCGAATACCGAACCGTGGTGGGAGTGCGCGCGACGCCGGTCGGGGGTGTCGTCGGGCCAATGGGCGCGGCGACCTTGGGGATGCCGCCCTTGGGGGTACCGCCCTTCGCGGGTTGATGGTGTTCGTACCACGTGCGTTCGATGACGTTGACGATCCCGCCCCCACCATGACCGCGGACCCACTCGACGAACTTCACACTCACCGGATCCGACCCGCGCACCAACGCGGTCCCGAGCGACCAGCCCACCGTGATCACCACCGCGAGCAGCACCACCATGACGATGCGGCGCACCCGGCGCCGAATCGCGCGCCGGGCTGCTACCACTTCGACCGTGTCACTCTCATCGAGCTCCGAGCCGGTCGGAGCACCCGCGCCGGGATCGACCCGGTCAGGCGTGAACGTCATACCAAGCACCATATGGCCGCCCGACCCGACGGCCGGGTTTGGCCCGCGATGAGCCGCACGCTCTTGGTGGCGGTGGCGGGGGGCGCACGGTGGTACGGAGGGTCCGAGGCCGGGAGCAGCCCCGTTCAGCGCGGCGGCGTCCAGCGGACCGGCAGGCGCGCCGGGCCCCAGATCCCGAACGTCTCGGGCTTCCAGCCGATGGGCCCGCCGAGTTCGAGGTCGGGGAGCCGTTGTGCGATGACGGTGAGCGCCTCTTGGAGTTCAGCGCGGGCAAGGTGTGCGCCGAGGCAATAGTGGATACCGGACCCGAACGTCATCTGTGGCGTTGTCGTTTCGCGGGTGATGTCGAAGCGTTCGGGCTCGGGGAAGATGTCCGGGTCGCGATTCGCCCCGGCGAGCGAGAGCGCGACGAGGGTTCCGGCGGGGAACAGCACACCGCGATATTCGATCTCTCGAGACGCGACCCGCATCGTCGCCTGCACGGCCCCGAGGTAGCGCATCGTCTCCTCGACGACCCGCGGTGCCAGCTGTGGTTGTGCGACGAACCTTCGCCATTGCTCGGGATGCGCGCCGAGGAGCGCGATGCAACAGGCGAGCTGGTTGCGGGTGGTATCGGTGCCGGCCATGAGCACGGCTTCGGCGAGCATGATCAATTCGTCGTTCGAGAGCCGGTCACCGGATTCTTCGACCGCGATGAGGGCGCTCAGCAGATCCGAGCCCGGCTGGTCGCGGCGGCGGTCGACCAGGGTCCGTACGTAGGTTTCGAGCTCGGCGGATGCGCCTTGGATCGCGGGGAGGTCTTCGGCCAGGTTTTGGTTGAAGATCCGGAAGATGTCGGTCGCCCACCTGGAAAACAGTTGCCAGTCGTCCTTCGGGGCACCGAGGAGTTCACAGATGATCGGGATCGGGTACGGCTCGCACACCTCCGCCACCAGGTCGCACTGGCCCGCAGGAGCGACGGTATCCATGAGTTCGCCGATCACGGTCCGCATGAACGGCCGTAGACGATCGGCGGCAGCCGGTGTGAACGCAGGAGCAACCAGGCGACGGAGCCGGGCGTGTTCGTCGCCTTCCATCGACAGGATCGACGGACGCCGCGTCTCCAAGTAGCTGCCGTCGACACCCTGCATCTGCGGGATCAACGACAGCGCGGAATGGAATCGCCGATCCCGCAACACCGCAACGATGTCGTCGTAGCGCGTCGAGCGCGAAGCCCATCGGGGTGCGTGCGAGCCAATGTTGGGCGCGAGCCTCGGCGATGACTGCCAGACGCTGATCGCGGTCGACGCCGGCCGTGTCGCACGACGGCAGATCGAGCTCGTAGGCCGATATCGCGACCACGCCACTCCCTTGGTCGACCCCGAAGGTACCCCGAATGCGCGACCTTAGCCCCGGGGGTGGGAGCGCTTCCCTGCGCGCGACCGTCGCGCGCGAGCGCGGCCATGCACTCGGCCGGCCCCATCCGCGATCGGCCCGGCACATCGGCG
The DNA here is from genome assembly GCA_963839575.1 of uncultured Actinomycetes bacterium. Taxonomy (GTDB): domain Bacteria; phylum Actinomycetota; class Acidimicrobiia; order IMCC26256; family PALSA-610; genus PALSA-610. The sequence continues at coordinate 2,453,104 of CAWIVQ010000003.1, forward strand.
CGGTGGAGGAGACGAGTCTCTGAAAGACTTGTACCCGTGACGTTCGACGATGCCCGGCGTGATCTCGAGGCCTGGCGTGCCGACTTCCCGGACGACCCGTTCGCCGCCGATGCATCCCTGCGCCGGCTCCTCGTCGGCGCCTTGCCGGCCGAGCGCATGGCCGCGCTCGGCGCGCGAGGCGACCCGTTTCGGCCGGGCTGTGGTCGACACCATCGGTCCGGCGTGCGCGCGCTATGAGCACCGCGCGCACCTGCCCGAGTTGGCGCGCTACGACGGTTTCGGCCGCCGAATCGAGGCCGTGCGCTTCGATCCCGATTACCACCGTGCGGGCGAAGCGGTCTGGCGAAGCGGCCTCGTCGCCCACGCGGGTACCCCGGGTCGCGCGTACGAACAGGCGACGCTTCTCTACCTCCTGTCACTCGAAGGTGAAGCCGGTCACGCGTGTCCGGCGGTGTGCACGATCGGCCTTGCGCGCGCGCTGCGGCGAGCCGCGGACCCCGCGATTCGTGACCGGTTCCTGCCGCCGCTGCTCGACACCGACTACGCGCACGCCGAACGAGGGTCGCAGTTCCTGACCGAAGTGCAGGGTGGCAGCGACGTCGGGGCCAACGCGACGATCGCGCGACCGCGCGCCGATGGCACCTATGAGATCACGGGCGAGAAGTGGTTCTGCTCCGTTGCCGACGCGCAGCAGTTCCTTGTCACCGCCCGCGTACCCGACGGTCCGTCGGGCACGCGGGGACTCGGTTGCTTCGTGATCCCCCGAACGCTCGATGACGTGCCGAACGGCTTCGTTCTGCGACGCCTGAAGGAGAAGCTCGGCACTCGAGGTATGGCATCCGGCGAGATCGACCTCGACGGAGCCCGCGCCTGGCCGATCGGAGCAGTCGAGAACGGCTTCCGCACCGCGGTCGGGATCGTTCTGAACACGAGCCGTTGGATGACCGCGATCGGATCCGCCGGGATGATGCGGCGCGCGTACCTCGAAGCGTCGGCGTACGCGCGCCACCGCCGCGCGTTCGGACGCCCGATCGACGAGTTCCCGTCGACGCGCGCGACGATCGCCGACCTGCGCGTTCTGTGGCTCGGGGCGCTGCATCTCGCGTTCGCGCTGACCGCGCTCGAAGACCGCATCGACGCCGCGAACGCCGATGACGAGGTCACCGTCTACCACCGCTTCCTCGTGAACGCGACGAAGTACGCCCTTTCGGTCGACGCCACGAGCGCGACGCGCACGGCGATCGAGGTGCTCGGAGGCAACGGCACGATCGAAGACTTCAGCGTCCTCCCGCGCCTCTACCGCGACTCGATCGTCTACGAGTCGTGGGAAGGCACACACAACGTGCTCGTCGCGCAGGTTCTCACCGACCTGCACCGGATGCCCATCGTCGACGTCGTCGCCGAACGCCTCGGCAAGATCTTGCACGCGAGCTCCGCGCCCTTCGCCGACCAGGCGCACGCCGAGCTCGACGACGCGGTCGACGACATGCGCCGATCGATCACCGACCGCGACTTCGGCGACCGCCACTTCCGCAGCGTGCTCGACCGCGTCGTCACGATCGCGCGGCATCGCAGCTCTCCTCGAAGGCGGCGAGGACCTTGCGGCCGAGCACCTCCTCCAGGCGCGACTCGTCGGTCGGAGTCCGCGGCGCGATCCCGGCTACGCCGCCCGCGTCGACGTCCTCGCCGCCGCCGACTGACCCCCCGTGGCAGCTCGCACTCGAGCGCAAAGTCGGCGGAGCCGATGCTCGGGGCGGCTCTCGCGCCCTTCGCCCGGCGTGACGGGTCGCCATCTGTGGGCGGGCAGAGCGTCGCCGAGGATCGACGGTCCGGGGTGGCGACTGCTTCGGACCCTGCGAATGTCCCGACAGAATGTCAGCGCACGAGCGGTGCCCGATGACAGATGACGAGGGCAAGGGATCGCGAATGAGCACGACGAGCACGGCCTCCGATGGCCTTTCGGGGAGTGAGGCGGCGGCTCGGCTCGCGCGTGACGGTCCGAATCGGCTTCCGGTCCCGGCTCGCGTTCCGGCCTGGCGGCAGCTGCTGGGTCAGCTCGTGCATTTCTTCGCGCTGATGCTGTGGGTCGCCGGCGCGCTGGCGATCGTCGCCGGGTTGGTGCAGCTCGGCGTCGCGATCTTCGCCGTCGTCGTGCTCAACGGAGTGTTCGCGTTCGTGCAGGAGTTCCGCGCCGAGCGCGCGGCCGAACGCCTCCGTGACCTCCTGCCGCGGCGCGTCACCGTGCTGCGGGACGCAAACCCCGTCGAGCTCGACGCCTCGGAGCTGGTCGTCGACGATGTCGTCCTCTGTGTCGCGGGTGATCGCATCAGTGGCGACCTTCGGGTCGATGTAGCGCATGCGCTCCTCGTTGACACTTCCACGCTGACCGGGGAGAGCGACGCGGTCCGCGTCGAAGCGGGAGCGACGCTCTTCGCGGGAACGTTCGTGATCGAAGGCGAGGCCCGGGCGACCGCGGTGGCGACGGGCGCGGCGACACGCCTCGCCGGCATCGCGTCGATGACGCAAACGGGCGGTCGTCGGACGACTCCACTGGCGCGCGAGCTTGCGCGAGTCGTACGCATGATCGGATTCATCGCGGTCGGGGTCGGCACGCTGTTCTTCGCGCTCGCTCTCCTCATCGGGACCGACGCACGCGACGGCTTCCTGTTCGCGATCGGTGTCACGGTCGCGCTCGTACCCGAGGGATTGCTCCCAACCGTGACGCTGTCGCTCGCCATCGGCGCGCAACGCATGGCGCGGCGACATGCGCTCGTCCGTCGACTCGAGTCGGTCGAGACCCTCGGTTCGACGACGTTCGTGTGCACCGACAAGACCGGGACGCTCACCGAGAATCGCATGGCAGTCGTCGACGCGTGGACCCCGGCCGGCAGGGCGCGCATCGTCGGCGAGGGCTACGAGCCGACCGCGACGATCGACGCCGACCGCGCCGTGCGCGACGCGGTGCGAAGCTGTGCGGTCATTGCGACCCGCTGTTCCAACGGACGTGTCGTGCAGTCCGGGGCGACGTGGATCGCGACGGGCGACCCGATGGAAGCCGCGCTGCACGCACTGGCGCTGCGGTCCGGTGCCGACCTCGACGACGAGATCGCCCGCGAACCCGAGATCCGCCGCTTTCCCTTCGATGCTCGGCGACGCCGCATGTCGGTGATCACTCGCGATCACGTCTTCGTCAAGGGCGCGCCCGACTCGGTGCTGCCGGTCTGCGGCCCGATCGGCGGCGTCCATGACGTGATCGTCGACATGACTGCGAAGGGTCTGCGCGTGCTGGCGGTCGCAGCCCGTGACCTTCACGGAGCAATCCCGGACAGTGCCGACGACGCCGAACGAGCACTGACACTCGTCGGCATCGTCGGGCTCGAGGACCCGCCCCGGAGTCACGCACGCGATGCCATCGCCGGCTGCCGCCGCGCCGGCATGAAGATCGCGATGATCACCGGAGATCATCCCCTGACCGCCCGGGCCATCGCGCAGGAGGTCGGGCTGCTCGGCGACCCCGTCGTGGTCTTGGAGGGCCACGAGCTGCCGGATGATCTCGAGGTCCTCGGCGCCCTGGTCGACCACGACGGCATCGTTCTGGCTCGAATCGAGCCCGAACAGAAGCTCCAGATCGCGCGTGCCCTGCGGGGCCGGCGTCATGTCGTCGCGATGACCGGTGATGGCGTCAACGACGGCCCCGCGTTGCACGAAGCCGACATCGGCGTGGCCATGGGAGGCGTCGGCACCGACGTCGCCGCGAAGCCGCGGACCTGGTGCTGCTCGACGACGACTTCGCAACAATTGTCGCCGCGGTGGAACAGGGTCGCGCGACCTTCGCCAACATCCGCCGGTTTCTCACCTACCACCTCACCGACAACGTCGCGGAGCTCACGCCGTTCGTCGTCTGGGCCTTGTCGGGCGGCCGCTTCCCGCTCGCGTTGGGCGTGCTCCAGATCCTCGCGCTCGACATCGGCACCGATACGCTTCCCGCCGTCGCGCTCGGCGCCGATCCGCCGAGCGCCCGCACCCTCGAACATCCACCCGCGAGCGGCCACCTTCTCGACCGCACGGTCGCACGACGTGCGTTCGGCGTGCTCGGCCCATCCGAAGCGTTCATGGCGATGGCCGCGTTCGTCGTCTCCTTCGTCGCGGCCGGCTGGCGGCCCGGAGAGTCGTTCCCCACCGGTCCGACGCTGCACGCCGCCTCCGGTGCCGCCTTCGCGGCAGTGGTACTCGGCCAGGTCGCGAACACCTTTGCGTGTCGCAGCCGATCGCAACCGGTCTGGCGCATACCGCTACGCACGAACCCACTCGTTGTCGTCGCGGTCAGTGCGGAGGTCGCGCTCCTCGCCGCCTTCTTGTGGATCCAGCCACTCGCGCATCTCCTCGACCAAGCCCCACCGTCGAACGCCGGATGGCTGGTCGCCCTGCTCACGCCGCTCGTGTTGGTCTTCGCCGACGCGTTGGACAAGCGCATACGCAGATGACGTCAGATCACGCGAGGGGGGGTCTCCCGGCCGGCGGAGCCGGTTGTCGCAGGACCGGCGTGTCCGGTTCGGGACTCGCGGAGTGACGTTTCGAGTTCGTGCCGGGACGTTCGGCTCTACGGACGGCCCGAGCGGGCGCCGATGCAGTAACCAGGCGAGAGATGGCAGGGAGGTTGTGCCATGACCGACCGTATGAAGCTCCTCATCGCGTTGTTGAGCGACGACGAGCACGACGACGATCAGCACGAGGACGACGAGCACGACGGCGGCGTCACGGTGTTCGAAGTGGCCGCCATGCTCTACGAGCTCGGCGACGAATACCGACAACGTGCGCGCGCATCCTTGGCGCTCGCGCCCGCCTGAACGGCCCGGATGGTTCCGCCGGGACGGACCCCGGCGCGGCCGCGCCGCGAAGGGCACTTCGGCCCTGGCCGGCCGACGGCGTCGGTGCCTAGCGTGGTCGTGACTGATCGGCCGCATACACCGCTTCGCAGCGGACCCGCTCGGGACAGCCCAGGCACGCCGGGGGAGTGACCCGATGAACGAATCCGAGTTCGACGTGCCAACACCGGCCGCAGGTTCGGCACGAGAAGTGCACATCTCGTGATTCGACCTCGACCACCGGCACCAAGTCGTCGGAATCGCATGTTGGACAACGGTCGAGCGGACGGCCGAACAGGTGCTCAGGCTCATCGCGCGACATCGCCATCGTTGCCTCCGTCGTCGACACGAACGGTGAAGCGCATCCACGGCGGACCGACACCCTCTCGTGACGCAGCGAGTGTTTCCAGGTGCACCTTCGCAGGTGAAGGGTCAACGGGCTCGTGCGAGTCCGACGAACCGCTCTCATCTTCGGCGCATCGCCGGGTAGTTTCAACCGTGAGAACCGGCGCTGCGCCCACGCCGTTGGTCGGTGTCAGCATCGTCGATCCGGCGGCGACGAGTCACTCCGGCCGAGTCGTGTCACGGTGTTTGTGCAGTTCGCCTCGGAGCACGAGACTCGAGCCAGATGGATGACCTCGCACTGCCGGCGCTGCTCGCTCGTCGCTTCGAAGGGGTGATGTTCGACTGGGACGGCACGGCCGTCACCGACCGCAGTGCGGATGCGAGCGCGGTACGCCGCGTTGTCGAGCAGCTGTGCGCGCTCGGCGTCGATGTCGCGGTCGTGAGTGGCACGCACGTCGACAATGTCGACAGCCAGCTCGCGGCGCGCCCGTCGGGGCCGGGCCGGCTGTTGCTGGCGCTCAACCGCGGCTCGGAGCTCTTCGAGGTCGGCGTCGATGGCCCTGTGCTCATCTCGCGACGGCAAGCGACGACCGAAGAAGATGCTGCGCTGACGCGGGCTGCGGAGCACACGGTTGCCCGACTCGCGGCGCGCGGCCTCGAGACGCGCATCGTGTCGCAGCGATTGAACCGTCGCAAGATCGACCTGATCCCGCTCCCGGAATGGACCGACCCACCCAAGTCCGAGATCGATCGACTGCTCGCGGCCGTCGAGCTGCGGCTGCGCGCCGCGGGCATCGACGACCTTGCGGAGGTTGCCGCGCTCGCGACCGATATCGCCGCGTGAAGCCGGACTCGCGGATCCGCGGGTGACCAGCGACGCCAAGCACGTGGAGATCGGGCTCACCGACAAGGCCGACTCGGCGCGTGCGGTCTTCGCAGAGCTCTGGGCCGACGGTATCGCTTCCGAGTCGGTCCTGATCGGCGGCGACGAATTCGGCGCTCTCGGTGGGCTACCGGGAAGTGACTCGTTCATGATCGTCGCCGAAGGTGCGGACGCGGGAGTCTGTTCGGTTGGGATCGAACCCAACGGGGTGCCCGAAGGCGTCGTGCATCTCGCGGGTGGGCCGCGGCGATTCCTCGAGGTGTTGAGCGATCAGGTACGGCGCCGCGGCGATCTTCCCCGCATCGTCGCGCGGGAGGGATGGTCCTTTGTCGTCGACACATTCGATCCCGACCTCGGGCGCACGCATGAGTCGCTGCTCACGATCGCCGACGGAATGATCGGCACCAATGGCGCGCCGCTGTTCACGCATCCCGCGGCCCGACCGGAGTTGATGGCCGCCGGGGTCTACGACGGCGAGGGGCCGCTCACCGATCTCCTCGCGGGACCGCGCTGGGCGACGTTCGGCGAGTGCGCTCGCCCCCGACGACCAGGTGTTGCGGGTGCTCGATCTGCGAACCGGTCTGCTCGGTGAGGAGATCGTCGGAGCGACCCGGGTGCAGTCGGTGCGATTTTCCTCGCTCGCCCGCCCGGGTATCGCGGTGTTGCGGGCCGATGTCGATCCGCCCGATGCCTCTGATGCACTCGTTTCTCCCGACGGAGCCGTTCTCTCGGGTCGCGAGGGCGAGTACGAATGGATGGCGGTCCGGGGCACCGGTGGGTCGATCACTGCGGCCGCGTGGCAGGAACGCGACGCGATCCGTCTCGATCGGATCGCCGCGTACGTCGTCGGCGACGACGGCGCCGAGCCCGATCGCGCGGTCGTGGGTCTGGGCGAGCGCGCGCGCCCTCGGATTCGACTCGCTGCTCGCCGAGCACCGTCGCGCGTGGGCGCGGCGTTGGGAGCGCGCCGACATCCGCATCGAGGGTGACGACGAGCTCCAACTGCAGGTTCGTCTCGCGCTCTTCCACCTGATGGCGTCGGTCGCCGACCGGGGCGAAGCTGCGGTCGGGCGCGCGGGGTATCACGGGGCACGCGTATCGCGGGCACGTGTTCTGGGACGCGGATCTGTTCGTGCTTCCGTTCCTCGCCGCGACCGAGCCCGCCGCCGCGAGAGCGATGCTCGAATACCGCTGCCGTCGCCTTCCCGCCGCGCTCGCCGCCGCGCGCGGTCGAAGGGTGCCAGGGTGCGCGCTTTCCCTGGGAGTCGGCCGCCAGCGGATTCGACGTCACCCCCCACTCCGGGCGCGACCACAGCGGTCGCGTCGTGCCGATCCGCACCGGCGAGGCCGAGGTGCACATCGTCGGCGATGTTGCCTGGGCGGCGTGCTGCTACATCGACTGGACCGGCGATCACGAGTTCGCCGTCGGCGCCGGTCGGGAGATTCTCGTCGAGACCGCGCGCTACTGGGCGTCACGTATCCGTGTCGACGGCTCGGGGCGAGGGCATCTCTACGGCGTGATCGGGCCCGACGAGTATCACGAGCCGGTCGACGACAACGCCTTCACCAACGTGCTCGCGCGCTGGAACCTGCGCCGCGCGGCCGCGTCGGCGGCGGAGCGTCGACGACGGCGCGGTCGACGGCGAGGAGCTGCAGACCTGGCTACGCCTCGCCGACGCGCTCGATCGACGGCTTCGACTCGCTGCAACCGGTATCTACGAGGAGTTCGCGGGCTTCTTCGAGCTCGAACCATTGCTCATCCGTGACATCGCGCCCCAGCGTCCGATCACCGCCGACCTGTTGCTGGGCCGCGGAGCGGGTGCGTCGCGCACAGATCGTGAAGCAGACCGACGTGTTGATGCTCCACCATCTGCTTCCCGACGAGGTCGAGGCCGGGGTCGCTTGGCCCCGAACCTCGACTACTACGAGCCGCGCACGGCGCACGGCAGCTCGCTGTCGCCGGGCATTCACGCGGCGCTGTTCGCTCGCGCCGGTCGGATCGACGATGCCCTGGCCTGGTTGCGGATCGCCGCCGGAATCGACGTCGAACGACCTCACCCGGACCGGCGCCGGTGGTGTGCATCTCGGCGCGATGGGAAGCGTCTGGCAGGCCCTCGCGTACGGGTTCGCGGGACTGCGGCCCCGCGGCGACGCGCTCGTCGTCGACCCGCGGCTTCCGGACACCTGGTCCGGGTTCGAGCTCCGACGTCCGGTTCCGTGGCGTCCCGTTGGTCCTGCGGCCTGGAACCCGAGGCCATCGTCGTGAGCGCGCCGGCGCCGGTCGTCTTGATCGTCGACGGTCGTCGCATCATGTGCGCGGCGGGCGACACGCGCGTGCCGTCGTTCCAACCGAAGAGGTGCCTCATGACGATCCTCGCTGCCATCGACGACTCGGCCGCAGCCCAGCCCGTGCTCGACCTCGCCCGCCGGCTCGCCGAACTGTTCGTGGCGCACGTCGAGGGCGTCCACGTGCAAGAAGACGACAGCGGCCGGAGCGCCGCCGCGATCGCGGACGCGGCGAACGTCCCGCTGCACGTCCTTCACGGCGATGTCGTCTCGGCCTTGCGCGCGGAGATGCACGATCGGGACGCGATCGCGCTCGTCATCGGAACGCGCGGCGTCCCCGCCGGTGCACAACCCGCCGGTCACATCGCGCTGGACCTGGTGCAGTCTCTCGACTGGCCGGTCGTGGTCGTCCCCCCGCACGCGGCCGATCGGCCGTTGCGTCGCGTGCTCGTCGCGGTCGAAGGAGACGGCGAGAGCCACGCCCTGCGACGTCTGTTCGACCGGCTCGAGGAGCGGCCGACGCCCGAGGTGATCGCGCTTCATGTGATCGAGCCGTCGGCGCTTCCTCCGTTCGCCGATAGTCCGGTGTACGAGGCCGACGCGTTCGAGCGCGAGTTCATGATCGGCGCGTCGAGCAGCGTGGTCGCCGATCCGTCTCGAGTCCGGTTCGAGATGCGGGTCGGTGACGCTGCCGAGCGTGCTGCGCGACGCGGCCCGTGAGCTCGACGTCGATCTCGTGGTCATGGCGTGGCACCGGAACCTCGCCGGAGGACACGGTCGGCTCGTGCACGAGATGCTGGCGAGCGCCTCGGTTCCCGTCGCCCTCTTTCCCCTCGAAATTCGCCTCGACGGGCCGTCGCCGCTTGCCGAGGGCTCCGAGCGCCATCCGGTGTGACGCACACCTCGCGTTCGGGTCTGTCGCGGCGACTCGGCAACCCCGGTCGGCTGAATGGCGGACCGTGTACCGGGCGCGGTGGGTTCAGCTCGCGATGGGGCGCGACCGGACGGTCCGCAGGGCGTCCGGAACGAGGTCGCCACGTCCGCGCCAGGCGAGCAGCTCGCCCAGTTCCTCGGCGAGCACACGTGTCGCCTGGTCGTCGTGCAGGTACTCGAGGAACTGTCCCGTGCCCATCGTTTCCTCCGATTGTCGTTGGGTCGCATGAGCATGCGTCGGGACGGTCCAGGGCCGGCAGGGACGAAAGTCACCGCTCGAACGCCGGTCGTCCCGAGTGCGCGGGCAATCGACAAGATCGTGGCGCGGACTCAGCTCGCGGGCTCGCGTCGTCGATCGAACTACGGCCGGAGGTCTCCGGTGCTCGGGACGTCCGTCCCTGCCGTCCTCGTCGTCATCGGGGGATGCTGGGAGTTCATCGCAGATGACGCGGAGGGACCAATGACGGCGAACGAACCCCTTGAACTCGGAGCGCGTGTGTGCGCATCGATCGACGATGCGCTGACCCGCTTCCAGGGCCGGACGCTGGTCAGCGGCACCGAGGTCGTCGACTTCCTGCTCGACCTGCGTCTCGTGATCGATGCCGAGACTCGGCTCGCCGATCTGCTCGTACCCGTAGGGGGCTAGGGCAACGGAAGGGATTTCGAGGTCATGTTGCAGACATCGCAGATAGTGCAGTTCGAAGCGCTCGGGGTCGCGGATACGGCGATTGCCGGCGGCAAGGGCGCCAACCTCGGCGAGCTGTGCCGCGCCGGGTTCCCCGTGCCGCCCGGATTCGTGATCAGCGCTCCGGCATACCTGAGCGCGATGGACGCCGGCGGCGTTCGTACCGGCCTCGTGGAGATCGAGCGCTCGATCGACATCGATGACGCGGGCTCATTGTCCGACGGCGCCACCCGGTTGCAGGCTTCGGTGCACGAGGCGGGTCTCCCGCCCGCGCTGCGCTCCGAGTTGCTCGACGCGTATCACCGGCTCGGGTCGAACCGCCGGGTCGCGGTGCGATCGTCGGCCACCGCGGAGGACTCGGCCGACACATCGTTCGCAGGCATGAATCAGACGTTCACGAACGTGAGCGGAGACGAGCAGTTGTGTGCGGCGGTGGTGGACTGCTGGATGTCGTTGTTCGGTGAACGGGTCGTCTCCTATCGGAGAACTCGCGGCATCGCCGACGAACCGGCGATCGCGGTCGTCGTGCAGGAGATGGTCGAGTCCGAGCGCAGCGGCGTGATGTTCACGGTCGATCCGTCGACGGGTGACCCGTCGACGATCGTTGTCGAAGGTGCATTCGGCCTCGGCGAGGTCGTCGTCGGCGGCCAGGTCGAGCCGGATACCTACCGTATTGCCAAGGACGGCCCGCGTCTCACCGACGTCCGGGTGGGTGTGCAGACGTTCATGATCGTCGCGGACGACGCCGGCGGTGATCGGCGGGTCGATCTGTCGCCGGCCGAGGGCGGGCGTCGGGTACTCAGCGACGACGAAGCCCTCGATCTCGCGCGGCTCGGGCTGCGCGTCGAACGCCACTACGGCGCGCCGCAAGACACCGAATGGGCGATCGCGGGAGGCGAGATCTTCCTCGTGCAGTCGCGCCCGATCACGACCCTGGGGCCCGTGGCCGCCGAGTCGTCGACCGCCGGGACTCCCACGTCGGTCGACGTCGTGCTGGTCCGGGGACTCGGCGCGGCGCCTGGTATCGCGGTCGGACGAGTACGCGTCATCCGGTCGCCGTCCGAGGGCGATTCTCTGCAGACTGGCGAGGTGCTCGTCGCGCCCATGACGAGTCCCGACTGGGTTCCGGTCCTGCGCCGGGCCGGCGCGCTGGTCACCGATGGCGGCGGAATGACGTGCCATGCCGCGATCGTGAGCCGCGAGCTCGGGGTCCCGTGCGTCGTGGGGACACGGCGTGCGACGGAGCTGTTGCGCGACGGCGAGCTCGTCACGGTCGACGGCGCCAAGGGTGTCGTGCTCGAAGGCGATCGTGCGCCCGTCACGGCGGTTACGGCCGAGGCCCGCGGCGCCGGTCCGGCACCGGTCGCGGTCTCGCCGATCGCGACCAAGCTCTACGTGAACGTGGCGATGGCGGATCAGGCGGAACGTGTCGCCGCCCTCCCGGTCGACGGCGTCGGATTGTTGCGAGCGGAGTTCCTTCTCACCGAGGCACTCGCCGGCCGCCATCCGCGCGCCGTGGTCGCGAACGATCGCGCCGAGTTCGTCGCGCGAATGTCGTCGTCGATCCTGCGCATCGCAACGGCGTTTGCACCTCGACCGGTGGTCTACCGGACGATCGACTTCCGGAGCAACGAGTTCGCGAATCTCGAAGGCGGCGCGGCGTACGAGCCGGTGGAGAGCAATCCGATGATCGGTTATCGCGGCTGCTATCGCTATGTGCGCGAGCCCGACCTGTTCTCCCTCGAGCTCGAGGTCCTGGCTCACGTGCGTGAGCAGGCGCCGAACCTGCATCTCATGCTCCCGTTCGTGCGAACACGGTGGGAGCTCGAAGCGTGTCTGGAGCTCGTCGATCGCAGCCCCCTCGGAGCGCAGCGAGGGCTGCACCGTTGGGTGATGGCCGAGGTGCCGTCGGTCGTGTACCGCATTCCCGAGTACGCGGCGTTGGGTATCGACGGTGTCTCCATCGGATCCAACGACCTGACGCAACTCATGCTGGGCGTCGATCGCGATTCCGAGGTCTGCTCCGAATTGTTCGACGAGTCCGACGCGGCGGTTCTCGATGCGATCGGGCGCATCATCTCGGCCGCGCGCGCCGCGGGGATCACCTCGTCGCTGTGCGGTCAGGCCCCGTCGAACAAGCCGGACTTCGCCGAGCACCTCGTGCGCTTCGGCATCACATCGATCTCGGTGAACCCCGACGCGGTCGACCGCGCCCGCGCCGGCATCGCTTCGGCCGAACGCCGCATCGTGCTCGACGCGGCGCGTGCACAAGACCGGCCGACCATCGGCGACCGGTGAGGAGCCCACTCATGAGCTTTCACCCGTACGCGCGGTCGTCCAGGTATCGGGTTCACACGAACGGCCGCGCGAAGGCCTCGTCCGGCACGGTGTAACCGCTCTCGGTCAAGGCGATGCATGCCGCGACGGCCGCCATCGCGTCGACGAAGCACAGCGCGAACAGCCAGCGCAGCTCGTCGATGACGTCGGTGACGCTACGGCCTACCTGCAGCAGCCCGTGGGCGTGGCGCAACGGAGCCAGATCAGTATCCATGCGGGGGGAGTCATCGGCGGGGCATCGACCGGGCGGGAGCAATCGTCGCCCGGTGCGACGCATGTCACGACCGCCCTGGGGGGTCGTCGACGTGGCGTCGCGCCATTGCGCCGTCAGAGCGTGGCCCGGGCGTGGTCGATGAGTGCCGGCAAGACATCGCGCGGAGACCACGCCGACGATCGTCCCGCGGCTCACGACGGCCACGTGCCGGATTCCCTCGGTCGACATGCGTTCGGCGACATCGACGATCATCTCCTCCGGCTCGGCGAGCACGAGTCGGTCCACCATGAGGTCGGCGGCCCACACCTCGTCGGGGTCGGCGCCGGTGGCGAGGGCGCGAACGACGTCGCGTTCGGAGACGATCCCCACGGACCGATCGGGCCGGGCGACGAGCGCGACGCCGATATCGAGCTCGGCGAGCACCGCGGCCAGTGAGCGCATCGTCACCTTCTCGTCGACGGAAATTGCGCCGTGAGACATGACCTCACGGACCGGGTCGCGGGGCTCGGCCATCTCATCGATCCCTTCCGTTGTACCTTCTGTTGGAGCTGCGTCACGGCTGCACCGACGCTGCACCGACCGCGCAGACGTGCACCGACGTGCCGCGACCACCGCGACCCGACGGCCCGGATCCGGCTCACGGGGCCGCGACGAGTCGACGTACCTCTGCGATGAGCTCGGGGGCCCCGGCGAGGGGACTGTGCCGGCCGTCCGACGACGGGACCAGATCCCCGAGCTGTTCGTAGATGTCGGCGTCGGTCGCGCCGGTGAGGACGAGCGTTGCGAGGAAGTGCACGGTGTCATCGTGCGCGCCCTCCCGCTCGGCGAGAGCGTGGAGCTCGGTCTGGTGGAGTTCGATCCAGTGTTCGATGTCGGTCATCGCCGCGCTTCTTCGTTCGGGAGAACGCCCGGTTCGTTGGTCAGTGCGCCGGTGCGGTCTCCCAGAACTCGCGAAGTTCGCCGGGAAGTACCGCGGCGATGTCTTGCGCCTCGTCACGGACCATCCCGCGCAGGCTTGCGATCACGGCGCGCGTGATCTCCTCCGCGTGCCGAGGGTCGATGCGCCCTTCGGCCGTCACCGCGGCGACCAACTGCGGCAACGTCTTGAGCCGCGGCGAACGCTCGCCGCGCCGCCGCGCGGGCCCGGCCAGCGAGCGGACGTCGACGGGCAGGTGCGCGAGCACATGGGCACGTTCTTGGTCGGGTATCCGATCCAAGAACCCGCACAAGACCGCGTGCACCGCCGCGCGCTGCGTCCGCGCTCGCACCGGCGTCTCGGGCGGCGCTCAACAGGGTGCGCATCGCGTCCGACGGAGGGAGCATCTCGCCCGCACCCTCTGAGGGCCGGGTATCGCTCGGGATCAGGCCCGCGTGCAGGTGTGACTCGAGACCGGCCACCCCGCTGACGCGCATGACCTCGCACTCGATCGCGCCGGCAACCCGCTCGTCGGGAACCTCGCCGTGCACGACGGCCACGTGGTCTTCGACCATCACGTGCACGTGGGGCACGTCGAGCCGCTTCTCGAGCGGTCCCAGACTCGAACGGATCCGGTCCGCGAGGATGTCGTCGCTCACGTTCGGGTCGGGCCGGCGACCCGCGAGGCGGTATACGAGCCCCGGCGCGCTCGCGGCCGCGTACCGGACGTCACGTCCGAGGCGATCGGCGAGCCTCCGGGCGCGGCGCCCGAGGTCACTGTCCGGCTTCGTCGCGACCACCATTCCGATCGCGCCTGCCGCCAGTCCTGCCGCTTGCACGAGCTTCTTCGTAATTGCCATCGCGCGCTCCCTTCGGCCGACGACCATCATCGGCCCGGCGTCGTCGCAACGGCAGTGCCGCGCGGCCCGTCGTGCGCGGGACCAACGACCCGCGCACACGGAGCGACGTCGCGCGCGGTCAGGCGTGGCCGGTGCGTTCGGGTGCGGAGTCGTGAGGCGCGGAATTGCGCCAGTGATCGACCCCTTCGTTGACGGCGAACCCGGCGACGAGGAACGCGGCGGCGGCATCCGTCCACCACCAGGCGAACCAGGTGTTGAGCACGAGGGCGATGAGGATGCCCGTGCTCAGACACCCGTCGAGGAACGTCATCGCGGCCTCGGCGGTGAGCGGCTCGCTGCCCAGTGCGGCGGCGGTCGTGTGCTTGAGTCGCGCGAGGCCGAACATCGCGAACGCGGTGAGGGCCAGGTACGCGACACCGAGAGGTGAGCTGTCGGGGCGGTCGCCCCGGACGAGGCCGCGGATGCTGACGACGATCAAGAACGCGGCGAGCAACCAGAAGGCGGCGGCGATCAACCGAAGTGATCGGTGTACCCGCCGGTCGCCGGGGTCGCTGCGGCCGTCGTGCAGGTTCCGGATGACGACCATCGAGGCGAAGATCTCGACGACCGAGTCGAGCCCGAACGCGATCAGGGCCAGCGAACCGGCCTTCAGCCCGAGCGAGATGGTGACGACCACCTCCATGGCGTTCCAACCATTGGTGGCCCACTCGAGGCGCAGGCCCCGCTGCCGCAACTCCTCAGTACTCCGGCGTGTCATCCCCACCATTCAACACGGCGACCGCGAACACGGCGGCCGGGGGCGGTTCAGCGCACCTGGGAGAGGAACGTCACGACCGCGTCGTTGAACAGATCGTTGCGGTCGCCCGCGACCATGTGGCCGGCGCCGGCGACGTCGACCAACCGCGCGTGCGGCACGAGCTCGAGAAGCTCGCGCGCGCCCTCTTCGCTGAGCAGGTCGCTCACCCGGCCGCGCACGAGCAGCGTCGGAAGCGTGAGTGCCTGCGCCGCCTTCTTCAGCCGCACGGGATCGACGAGCGACGAACGGGTCTCGTCGGCGCCGCCCAGCCGGCCCCCGATGAAGGTCGGGTCCCAGTGCCAGTACCAGCGGCCGTCCGCGCCGTGCCGGAGGTTCTTTTGGAGACCCCCGAGATCGGACGGGCGGGGTCGGTGCGGGTTGTAGCGCTGGATCGCGTCGGCCACCTCGTCGAGCGACGCGAATCCGTCGTCCATGTGCTCGGCCATGAACGCGCCGATGCGCATCCGGCCTTGCTCTTCCATCCGGGGCGCGACGTCGACGAGCACGAGCGCGCGGGCGACGTGCTCGTTTGTGTGCTCACCGATCGCGGCGAGCGACGACAGACCGCCGAGCGAGGCGCCGACGAGCGCCGGCGGAGCCTCGAGCGCTCGGGAGATCGCGAGGATGTCGCCGGCGAACGCGTCGAGCGTGTAGTCGCCGTCGGCCGCCCATTCGCTCTCGCCGTGACCGCGCAGGTCGACGGCATACGACCGCCAGCCCTTGTCGGCCAGAGCGCCGAGCGTGGTTCCCCACGAATGACGCGTCTGGCCGCCGCCGTGCAACAGGACCGCGGGTGGGTCGTTCGGGTCGCCGGCAACGTCGGCCGCGAGGCGGTTCCCGTCCCTCCCCGCGAACTCGATCACGCCGCGCGTTCGAGGATGTGCACCCCGCACGCCGAACCGAGCCCGATCACGTGGGCGAGCCCGACCGCGCGCGCCCTCGATCTGACGATCGCCGGCCTCGCCGCGGAGGTGATGGCAGATCTCCCAGATGTTCGCGATCCCGGTCGCCGCGATCGGGTGGCCCTTCGACTCGAGCCCGCCCGAGACATTGACCGGCGTCTTCCCGTCTCGCCAGGTCGCGCCGGAGCGGAAGAAGTCGGCGGCGCCGCCCTGCTCGCAGAGCATGAGGTTGTCGTAGTGAACGAGCTCCGCGGTCGCGAAGCAGTCGTGCAGCTCGACGAGATCCAGATCCTGCGGGCCGATCCCGGCCGCCTCGTAGGCTTGCTGGGCCGCGTTGCGCGTGAGCGTGTTCACGTTCGGCAGGATCTGGCACGCCTCTTCCCACGGGTCGGTCGTGAGTACCGACGCGGCCACTTTCACCGCGCGCTTGCGCTGCTCGAGCGACAGCGTCTTCAGCTTGGCGTCGCTCACGACGACCGCGGCCGCGGCGCCGTCACAGTTGGCCGAACACATCGGCCGCGTGTTCGGGTAGGCGATCATGATGTCGTTCATGATCTCCTCGAGCGTGAACCGCTTCTGGTAGCTGGCGAGCGGGTTCAGGGTCGAGTGCGCGTGGTTCTTCTCCGAGATCTTGGCGAACAGCTCGAAGTCGACCCCGCCGTAGCGGTGGCCGTACTCCATGCCGATCTGCGCGAACACTCCCGGCATCGTCTCGGTACCGATACGCCCGTCGACCGGCGCCACCGCGCCGTAACGACCCCGGGGCGTCCATGTGTCGGAGTCCGCCCCCCGGGCGCCGCCGGCCAGCAGCCCGGCGCCCGCGAGCTTCTCGACCCCGACTGCGAGGCCCATGTCGCACTCGCCGGCTTTGACCGCCATGATCGCGGTGCGCAACGCCGTCGCGCCCGTCGCGCAGGCGTTCACGACGTTGTAGACGGGGATGCCCGTCTGGCCGATCTGCTTTTGTATCTGCTGGCCGATGCCGCCCGCGGCGCCCATCAGGTTCCCGGCCGCGAGGATCCCCATGTCGCGCATCGTGACGCCGCCGTCCGAAAGCGCGGCCATTGCCGCTTCGCACGCGAGGTCGACGGTGTCCTTGTCGGGCTGTTTGCCGAATTTCGTCATGTTGATCCCGAGGATCCAGACGTTGTCACCGGCCACTGTTGGCTCCTTCCAGCGGTTCGAACCCGAACCCGATTGCTTCGGTCCCGGCGGCGTCGGCACCCACGGTCTGCGTCGTCAGTACGACGTTCATCCCGACATGTACGTGCTCCGCGTCGGGTTCCACATTGACGAGATTGGCGCGCACGCTCGTACCGTCGCAGTCGACGACCGCGGCGACGAACGGAACAGGTATCCCCGGCGCGGCGAGCGACACGATGGTGAACGCTCGCACCTCGCCCGTCGTTGCGATCGATGCCGGCCGAAACTCGGTCCCGGAGCAATGGGCGCATGCGTTGCGGCGGTCGAAGAAGCGCGCGCCGCACGCCGCGCACTCGTGCGCGACCAGATGGGGCTCGGGCTCGAGCGCCAAGTAGTCGACCAACGGGATCCGATCCGGCATATCTGGCCTCCAGAGTGTCTCAGGAACGCTATCTACCAGCACGAGCACGTTCGGCTCCAACCGGTGCGGGGCGCGCACCCGCGACGGTGCGATCGGTGGGCGCGGCCGTCACCGGGTCGGGGGCGTGGTCCGCGCCTGGAACTGGGGTGTTCGCAGCGGGCCCCCGCTCTCGGCGGGACCGGTCGGGCCGGCGCCACCCTGCAGAGCCGCGTCGACGGCGACGCCGTCGACGGTCTCGTGCGCGACGAGGTCGACGACGAGGCGATCGAGGGCGTCGCGGTGTTCGGTGAGGAGCGCGAGTGCACGCTTTTCCGCTTCTTTCAGGAGGCCGGAGACCTCTTCGTCGATCACCCGTTGTGTCGCCTCGGCGTAGTCGCGGGTGCGCACCTGCTCGGTGCCGAGGTACATCGGCGAACCGCTCGCGAACCCCACCGGGCCGAGCCGCTCACTCATGCCGTACTCGCGCACCATGCGCGTCGCGAGGTCGGTTGCGCCCGCGAGATCGCTCGACGCGCCCGACGACGCCTCGCCCAGCACCAGCAATTCCGCGGCGCGGCCGCCGAGCCGGACCGCGAGCGAGTCCTTGAGGTAGCTCTCGCTGTAGAGGTGACGTTCGTCGGACGGAAGTTGCTCGGTGACGCCGAGCGCTTGCCCGGCGGGCAGGATCGTCACCTTCGCGACGGGGTCGGCGTTGGGCGACAGCGCCGCGACGAGCGCGTGCCCCGACTCGTGTACCGCCACCGCGTGCTTCTCGCCGGGCATCAACGCGTTCGTCGCCTCACGGCGCCCGAGCAGGATGCGGTCGCGCGCTTCGGAGAAGTCGGCTGCGGAGATCGTGACGCGCCCCGTCGCGCACGGCGACGATCGCGGCCTCGTTGAGCAGGTTCGCGAGGTCGGCGCCGGAAAAGCCCGGAGTCGACCGGGCGACGACGTCGAGGTCGACGTCGTCGCCGAGCTTCTTGCCGCGTGCGTGTACACGCCAAGATGGCCGTGCGCTCGCGCAGGTTGGGCAACGGGATCTCGACCTGGCGGTCGAAGCGACCGGGCCGGAGGAGCGCGGGGTCGAGCGTCTCGGGCCGGTTCGTCGCCGCGAGCACGACCACGCCCGACGTCGGGTCGAAGCCGTCCATCTCGGCGAGCATCTGATTCAGCGTCTGCTCGCGTTCGTCGTTCGACACCAGCGCGCCGCCGCGGCGTTGACCGATCGCGTCGACCTCGTCGATGAAGATGATCGCGGGCGCGGCCTTGCGCGCGGCGGCGAAGAGGTCGCGAACGCGCGCCGCGCCGACGCCGACGAACATCTCGACGAAGCTCGAACCCGTCAACGCGAAGAAGGGAACGTCGGCTTCGCCGGCGACCGCGCGTGCCAACAACGTCTTGCCGGTTCCGGGCGGCCCGACCATCAACACCCCACGTGGCGCGACCGCGCCCGCCGCGGCGTAGTGCTCCGGGTGTTTGAGGAAGTCGACGACCTCGCTGATCTCGCGCTTGGCGCCTTCGTATCCCGCGACATCGACGAAGCGGGTCTTCGGCCGTTCCTGGTCGTAGACCTTCGCCTTCGACGCACCGATGCCCATGACGCCGCCCGCGAGCTGCTTGGTCGCGCGGCGGCTGATGTAGAAGTACGCGCCGAGCAGCAGGAGGAGCGGCGCGAGACCACCGATGACGCTCCAAAGACTCGTGGAGTTCGTGGTTCCGCTGATCGTGACGTGGTGCTGCGTGAGCTCGGCCGTGAGCGCGTCGTCCTTCAGCGCGGCGGGGATACGCGATTCGTAGCGCGACTTGTCGGTGAGTTGTCCGGTGACCTTGCCCGACGTATCGATGATGGCGGTGTCGACCTTGTCCGCGTCGACCTTGGTCTTCCAGTCGGAGAACGTGAGTGACGTGGTCTTGGGTGACGAGCTCGGGGTGAAGAGCAACAGCAGGGTCAGGACGAGCCCGACGAGCCACACGGTGTGCAACCAGCGGGGAGCCGGCTTGCGCGTCGTCGACGGCGGCGTGGGCGTGGTCGGCGGACCCGACTTGGCCGAGCTCGAGTGGTGAGTGGAGAACGAAGACATGCAGATACCTGCTTCCGAAGCGCGCGCGTCCGCAAGCTACCGGAGCCCGGCGAGCCTCCGGTCCGGCGATCAGCACCACTGCCGACGCGGCCGGCGGGACCCTGTGACGTCGGCACACGATCTCGGGCGCGGGTCGACGGAGGATGGGGAGCGAAGGCGATACTGGACGAATGGACCAGGGTCAGTTGAACGAGCTCGGCTTCTACGTTCTCGCCGGAGCGCCGCAGTCGCCGGTCGAGTTGATCGCGGAGGTCGCGGCGGGTGAGGAGCTCGGTCTGGGCTCGACCTTCATCTCCGAGCGCTTCAACATCAAAGAGGCCTTCACGCTTTCGGGTGCGGTTGGCGCGGTGTCGTCGACGCTCGGCATCGCGACCGCGGCGACCAACCACAACACCCGCCATCCGATCGTCACCGCATCGCACGCGACGACGATGCATCGACTCACGGGTGGGCGGTTCACGCTCGGTCTCGGACGGGGGATCGCACCCCTGTTCGACGCGTACGGCATTCCGCGGATCACCACCGCGCAGATCGAGGACTTCGTCGGTCTCATGCGGCGGCTCTGGAAGGGCGAGGTGGTCTTCGGCCACGACGGACCCGCGGGCAAGTTCCCCGTGTTGCATCTCGACGCGTCGTTCGACGAGGACATTCCGCTCGGCTTCGTCGCGTTCGGCCCGAACTCGCTCGCCCTCGCGGGCCGGTGTTTCGACGCGGTGGTGTTGCACACCTACTTCACCGACGAGACCGTGGAACGCTGCGTCGCGTCGGTGCGCCGCGCCGCGGAGGAGGCCGGACGCGATCCGGCGTCGGTGCGCATCTGGTCGTGCTACGCGACGATCGGCGACCATCTCCCCGAAGCGGCGCGCCTGAAGAAGACGGTCGGGCGCCTCGCCACATACCTGCAGGGCTACGGCGATCTGCTCGTCGAGACCAACGGCTGGGACCCCGCGGTCCTGGCGCGTTTTCGGGCCGACGAGGTCGTGTCGACGTTTCCGGGCGCGCTCGACACCAAAGCCGACACCGAGACGCTCGAGCACGTCGCGACGTTGTTGCCCGACGAGTGGCTCGAGCCCGCGGCGACGGGCGACGCCCGGCAGTGTGCGGCCCGCGTCCTTCGTCAGTTCGACCTCGGCGTCGACGGCGTGATCATGCACGGCGCGACTCCGGCCGAGCTCGCACCCGTCGTGCAGGAGTACCGCGCGATCCGTCCGGCGGCGCGCTTCGATGCCTGGCCCGCGAATCCCGGGCGGTCCCGGCCCGGCCCGCGGTAACCCCGGACCGCGCGGTTCCGGACTCGTCGCCGGGATCGGCTACGCCGGCGTTGGTTCGGGTTCGGGTTCGGGTTCGGGGTCGGGTTCCGGTTCGGGGTCGGGGTCGGCTGCAGTTCCCGCCGTGACCGCGTCCGGCGCTGCGTGCGCCGCAGGATCGCCCTCGGCCGGGATGTTCGGTACGAGCAGCGAGATGAGCGCGCCGAGGGTCACGACGGCACCGGCGAATGCGACCGCGGGCCGCGCCGCGTCCGTGACGCTCTTCGAGACGATGGTGCCGATGCGACGGCCGGTCGGCGTTTCGTTCGCGCCGGCGGGCGCGCCGCCGCCGACGCTGTCGCCGACGCCCGCGATCACCTGCTCGCGGACCGCGACCGGAATGTCGGTTGCCCGCGCGAGATCGTGGCGGACGTGGCTGGTCGCCTGGGAGACGAAGATCGCGCCGATGAGCGCGATGCCGAGCGCGGTGCCGACCTGGCGCACCATTCCGGCTGCGCCACTCGCCGAGCCCGCTTTCTGCGGCGGGATGTCGCTGAGCACGACGTTGGTCAGCTGGCTGGTGGCGAAGCCGATGCCGATGCCGTGCAGCATGAGTGCGGGCAGCAGCCGCAAGAACGTGGTCGACGACGAGAACGCGGCCACGTAGAGCCAGATGCCGGTGGCTTCCAGCAGGAGCCCGACGGTGATCACGTACTTGGGCCCGTGGCGGCGACTGAGCTGACCGCCGATGCCGCCGCCGACGAACGCCATGATCCCGGCCGGGAGCAGCCACGTGCCGCTGCGGATGGCCGTGAGGTGCAGGCCGGCCTGCAAGAAGATCGGGAGCACGAAGAACGCGCCGAACTCTCCCATGGCCAGCACGGTCGTGTTGATCAGCCCGTACCGGAACCCCTTGTGGACGAGATCGGAGAAGTCGAAGACGACCGGCTTGGCGCCGGTGGCGCGGCGAAGTTCGAGGAGGACGAACATCGTCAGCACGACCGCGGAGATCGCGAGCGATACGGGTACGACCGAGACCGCGTGTATCGGCCAGTCCCAACCGCCGATCGATTGGTCGCCGACGGGCTTCCACCAGCCGTAGCGCGCGGCTTCGATGATCCCGAACACCAGGGCGAGCAGTCCGACCGTCACCGCCACGACGCCCGGAAGGTCGAGTCCCTTGGCCCGCTCGTCTCGCGAGTCGCGGACGTAGATGATTCCGGCGATGATCGCCAGTGGCGCGATGACCACGTTGACCCGGAAGGCCCAGCGCCACGAGTAGTCGGTGGTCAAGATCCCGCCGATCCACGGACCGAGTGCGCCCGCGCCGCCCGCGACCGAGCCCCACACCGCGAAGGCGACGCCGCGCTCACGCCCTTTGAACGTCGCGGAGAGGATCGACAAGGTGGCGGGCAGCATCATCGCCGCGCCGATGCCCTCGAGCAGCGATTCTCCGAGGAAGAGTTGCACGACCGAATGCGAGACCGACGCGACGAGCGATCCGACCGCGAACAGTCCGGCACCGAGGAAGAACATCTTCCGGCGTCCGACGATGTCGCCGAGCCGGCCGAAGCTGATCAGCAGCGAGGCGAAGATCAACGAGTATCCGGAGATCACCCACTGCAGTGACGACACCTGTGTATGAAACTCGCGGATGATCGTCGGCACCGCGACGTTCAGGATCGTGTTGTCGAGCACGATGATGAACAGCGTGCTCGACAAGATGACGAGCGCGATCCAGCGCTTCGGGTCGTCGGGCGCGTCGTTGTCGCGGGTCCACCCGGTGGCCATGGCGTCGGGGCTCGTCGTCAAGTTTCGGAGATTACTGCCGCGTCCATCCCGACGCATAGCGTCTGGCCTGTGATGGAAACTCTCGGAACTCTCGGAACTCTCGTCATGCGCTTCGACCTGCGCGCGCCTGATTTCGGCGCGCCGGTCGCCGATCTGTATGCCGCCGCGCTCGACATGGCCGGTTGGGCGGAGGAACACGCCTTCACGGCCGTCGTCGTGTCGGAGCACCACGCCACCGACGACGGGTATCTCCCGTCGCCCCTCGTCATGGCTTCGGCCATCGCCGCGCGTACGAGCCGGATCGCGATCAGTGTCGCCGCGCTCCTGGTGCCGCTCTACGACCCGGTCAAGCTCGCCGAAGACATCGCGGTGCTCGATCAGGTGAGCCGGGGTCGGGTGTCGTACGTCGCGGGCCTCGGATACCGCCCGGCGGAGTACGCATCGCTCGGCCGGTCGTTCGCCGACCGGGCGCGCACTATGGAGGCGGCGATCACTTTGATGCGGCGCGCGTGGACGGGCGAACCGTTCGAGCACG
This sequence comes from uncultured Actinomycetes bacterium, assembly GCA_963839575.1. Taxonomy (GTDB): domain Bacteria; phylum Actinomycetota; class Acidimicrobiia; order IMCC26256; family PALSA-610; genus PALSA-610. The sequence continues at coordinate 2,476,323 of CAWIVQ010000003.1, forward strand.
AGGGCCGGACCGTCCACGTACGACCGACTCCGTACTCACAGCCGCATCCGCTCCTGTGTTATGGGGGAGGGTCCGTGGCCGCGGCGAAGCGGGCGGCGCGCCTCGACATGCCGTTCTTCCCGCAGCTGCGCTCGGACCGGCTCGTCTCCGAATACGAGAGCGAGCGTGCGCGCCTGGGTATGGGCCCGGGCTTCGTCATCACTCCGGGAACCGGCCCGCTGAACGTCTTCGTGTCGGAAGATCCCGACCGGACGTGGGCGCAGATCGGTGCGCACCTCCTCCACGACGCCCGGAGCTATGCACAGTGGCAGCTCGACGCCGGAGTCGACTCAGTTGCGCTCGACACCGCGACCACGGTCGACGAGCTACGCCGGAATGACGTGTACACAGTCGTGACGCCCGACACGTGTGTCGAATTGCTTCGAACACACGGTTCGCTCGCCCTGCACCCCCTGTGTGGGGGCATCCCGCCGGAGATTGCGTGGGAATCACTCGAGCTGGTTGCTACAAAGGTGCAGCCCCGTTTCGCGGGCTGATCAGATCGAGCCCGTGTGCGTGGTGAGTTGGCCCGCGCCTACGCTCCGTTGAGTGTCGCGGGAACCTTTTCGTCTCGAATACAAATGGATCGTCGCGATCGTCTTTGTATGCGGGATGTTCATGGACATCATGGACACCACCATCGTGTTCGTCGCCACGCCGGCACTCGCGCGGGAGTTTCGCGCGACCCAGTCGGCTATTGAATGGGTCGTTCTCGGCTACCTCCTGTCGCTCGCGATCTGGATCCCGGCATCGGGATGGATCGGCGATCGGATCGGCACGAAGAAGGTGTTCCTCTTCGCGCTCGCGATGTTCACGCTGGCGTCCGCGCTGTGCGGGCAGGCGCACAGCCTGAGCGAGCTCGTCACGTTCCGCGTGTTGCAGGGCGTCGGCGGCGGCATGTTGACCCCGGTCGGGACCGCAATGTTGTTCCGCGCCTTCCCGCCGGTGGAACGGGCGAAGGCCTCGACCGTGCTGATCATCCCGACCGTGCTCGCGCCGGCGCTGGGCCCGATCGTCGGCGGTTGGCTCGTTACCGACGTGTCATGGCGCTGGATCTTCTACGTCAACTTGCCGGTCGGCGTGTTCGGTTTCGTGGTGGGCGCATTGTTCCTGCGCGAGCACCGCGAGGGCACCGCCGGAGCATTCGATCTACCCGGGTTCGTCCTCTCGGGTGCCGGATTGGCCCTCGTGCTCTACGCGCTGTCGGAAGGCCCACAAAAGGGGTGGAGCTCGACCACGGTCCTGACCACCGGGATCGTCGGTGCCGGCCTGTTCGCGCTGCTCGTGGTGGTGGAGGCGAAGGTCGACGCACCGATGCTCACGCTGCGCCTGTATCGAGAACGGATGTTCCGCAACGCCAACATCGTGTTGACACTTACCTACGGCAGCTTCGCCGGCGTGTTGTACGTCCTGCCGTTGTTCCTGCAGGACCTGCGCGGCCTGAGCGCGCTGCAGTCGGGCCTGACGACGTTCCCGCAGGCCATCGGCGTGATCGTCTCGAGCCAACTCGTCGGCCGGCTCTACCACCGGATCGGACCCCGCCGCCTCATCTTTTGGGGAATGGTCGGCATGGCGGCCGTGACGATCATGCTCGCCGTCGTCGGCGTGCACACGGATCTCTGGTGGATCCGCCTGATCATGTTCGGCCGCGGCATCTGCATGGCCTTCGCCTTCGTCCCGCTGCAGGCGGCGACGTACGCGAACATCACTCCCGCGGACACGGGCCGCGCGTCGGCGATCTATTCGACGCAACGGCAGGTCGCGGCCGCGCTCGGGGTCGGCATCTTGTTGTCGGTGTTGCTGTCGGGCGCGAAGAACCAGAACCCGGCGCTCTCGGCGTACCACGCCGCATTCTTCGTCGGTGCGTGCCTGGTGGTCGTCGCCGCCCTCTCCGGACTGTTGATACGCGACGAGGACGCAGCCGCCACGATCCAGCGTTCCGGATACGGCGACGATCTCCCGGTCGCACTCGCGGGCGAGTGAGTCAGCGTTCGTTCAACCAGCGGTGCACGGGATCTTCGTGCATCGCGAGTTGGCGAGGTTCGCCGACCAGCGCCCAGAGGTAGTAGAGGCGGTAGCCCGGCGCGGCGCAGACGGGGTGATAGCCGCGCGGGATGCCGACGATGCTCCCGTGCTGGAGGAAGACCGCCTCGGCCCGGCCGTTCGCTTCGTAGAGGCCTTGGAAACCGAAGCCCTCGGGCCGGTCGAAGCGGTAGTAGTACACCTCTTCGAGCGCCGGTTCGCCGGCGGTGACGTCGTGCGGGTGCGGCGGGAACGACGACCATTGCCCGGGTTCGTTGAAGGTCTCGCCGACGAGGAGTCGCCGGGACGGGACCGCGTCGGAGATCACGTCGTGCACGTCGCGTTGCCATCCCGGTTCGCCGCCCGCTTGCACGACGACGTCGTCGGGTTGCACGAGTGTCGGATCGTCGGTCGACGCCAACTCGTACCCGATCGTCGTGACGAGCGCGAGCTCGGTGCTCGTCGTCACCTCCACCACGAGGGCGCAGTCGGGCGGGAGATACGCCGCGGTCGCGCGAGCATCGAACACCGAGCTGCGCTCGGCCGGCTCGCCGTCGAACCGGACCGCGCCCTCGAGGAGCACCAGCGCGCCCTCCTGGCCCGCGGGCGGGCTCACGACGCGCGACTCGCCCGCGGCCAGCGACACGATCTCGAGCTGTACGTGCTCGCCGCGGTACGCCGCGTCGATCACTGCCGAAGGCCGACCGCGTGCGGGTTCCCGGCCGGAGGCAGCGGGTGGCGGAAGAGGAGCGCCGCGTTTTCGTGGCTGATCTTCGCGATCTCGTCGGCGGGGAGGTCTCCGAACACGTCGGCGAACACCTGTTGCGTGTCGGGCCACGTCCCGTCGCCGTGCGGGTAGTCGGACTCGAACGTGATGTGGTCGATGCCCACGGTGTGGCGCGTGCCGAGCGTCGACGGATCGTCGAGCGTCGAGAACCAGAAGTTGCGGTGCAACACCTCGGCCGGCCGGAGCTCGCCCGGGAAGTAGTCGCCGTAGCCGGAGCGGTCGACGATGTTCTCGAGCCGGTCGTGCAACATGGCGACCCAGCCGATGCCGCCTTCGCTCATGATGATCTCGAGATCGGGATATGTGGCCGGATAGGGCGACCACAGCCACTCCGCGCAGGCGCTGAGCGACAGCTGGCCGAAGAGGGTCGCGCCGAGCGGAACCATCGGTGCGCCGGGCGGCATGTCGGCCACGCCGGTCGACCCCACGTGCAGGCACACGACGGTGCCCGTGTCGGCGCACGCGGCGATGATCGGTTCCCACCACTTGGAGAAGATCGGTTCCATCCCGATGCGATGCGGCCTCTCCGGCAGCGTGACCGCGGTGAAGCCACGCGCCGCGTTCCGGCGGATCTCCTTGGCCGCTTCGACCGGATCGGCGAGGTACGTGATGCCCATCGGGACGATGCGGTCGGGGTGCTTCGTGAACCACTCGTCGTGGAACCAGTCGTTCCACGCTCGTGTCACCGCGAGGCCGAGCTCGGGATCGCTGCACCGCGAGAACACCGAGCCGCAGAATCCGGTGATCTGCGACGGGAAGTTGACCGATGCCCATACGCCGTTGATATCCATGTCGACGATGCGCGCGTCGACGTCGTAACAACCGGGGCGCATCTCGTCGAAGCGCGTCGGCTCGACCTTCCAGTCCTCGCGCTTGCGGCCGACGACCGCGTTCAGGCCGACTTGGAAGAAGGTCTGGCCGTCGAATCGCCACACTTCGTGGCCCTCTTCGGTCTCGACGACCTTCGGCGCGAGCTCTTGGAACTTGGCCGGGAGGCGGCCGTCGAACATGCCGGGCGGTTCGACGAGGTGGTCGTCGGTGGAGAACAGCGTGTAGCGGATCGGGCGGGGAGCGGGATCGTCTTCGAAACCGTGCGTCTCGCTCTTGCGCCAGTTGAGCCGGATCGTGTCCGCCATCCCGGCAAGGTAACGCGCGGGGAGAGCTTGTGCCCTCCCCGCGATTGCGCCGTTACTCCTTGACCCACTCGGCGTCGATCGTGAGCTTGACCTTGTCGCTCACGAGAACGCCGCCGGTCTCGAGCGCCACGTTCCATTCGAGGCCCCACTCCTTGCGGCTGACCTCGGTCTCGGCGGTGAAGCCGATCCGGGTGTCACCCCACGGCGACGCCTGTGTGCCGAGGTACTCGCCCTTCAGGGTCACCGGACGGGTGACGCCTTTGACGGTGAGGTCGCCGTCGAGCGTGAACTCGCCGTCGCCGTGGTTCTCCACGCGGTTCGAGCGGAACGTCACGGTGGGGAACGTCGCGGCGTCGAAGAAGTCGGCCGAGCGGAGGTGCTCGTCGCGCTTGGGGTCGCCGCTGTCGACGGCGTTGACGTCGATCGTCGCCTCGACCACCGACTGCGTGGGATCCTCGGCGACCACGAGCTTGCCCGCCGTCACCGGGAAGCGGCCGCGGACCTTGGTGACCATCAGGTGGCGGGCGCTGAACGACACGTGGGAGTGGCTTTGGTCGAGGGCGTACGATCCGGCGGTAGGGATGTTTTGTACGGCTTGTGACGATGTGGTGGTCATCTTGGGACTCCTGTCGAGTATCTGTCGGGCGCAATCGTTGCGTGCGCAACTGGGTAGTACAAGCTTGCGGACGCAAGAACTATTCCCTGCTCCCGGTAGGGTCCCGCGATGAGCGAGGCCGAAGTGATCCCGGACGCGGCATGGCTCACCGAGCCGCAGATGTTCGCCTGGCGAAACCTCGTCCGGGCGTCGACGGGCCTGCTCGCGACACTCGACAACGAGCTGCAGGCCGAGCACGGAATCAGCCTCGGTGACTACGAGGTGCTGCACTTCCTCTCGGAGGCCCCGGCCCATGCGATTCGCATGAGCGAACTGGCGGGGCACCTGCATCTCTCGCCGAGCGGGATCACCCGGCGCGTCGACGGGCTCGTGAAGGGCGGGCTCGTCGAGCGGCGCCCGTGCCCGAGCGATCGTCGCGGCTCGAACGCCGTGCTCACCGAGCGCGGAGTGGAGACGCTGCGCACCGCGGCGCCGACCCACGTGCGCGGTGTCCGCCGCCACTTCGTCGACCGGCTGAGCGCGGCGCAGCTCGCCCAGGTTGCCGACGCGCTCTCGATGGTCGACGTCGACGAGCAGTTCGCGGCCGGCGGTTGCGACAGCATCGACACGCCGCGCGCGTGAACGAGCGCCGAAGTTACAAGGCCCACGCCGGCGCGCCAGTGGGCGTCGAGCGCGGCGCACGCGAGATGTTCGTGATGGTGATGCCACTCGTCGGCGTGCATGTCGTCGATCGCACGCCACGCGACGGTGTGGACTTCGTGGAGCTGCGGTGTCAACCGGCCGCCGGTGATCGAACACCGGTACACGATCGAGACTGTTCCGTGCGGGTGCTCGCCGGCGCGCGCGGGGCGGAAGAACACGCCCACCAGACCCTCGATGCGCGCCTGGAGTCCGGCCTCCTCCGCGAGCTCGCGCAGCACCGTGTCTGCCGGTGACTCGTTCGGGTCGACCCAGCCCACGATGAGGCCCCACTTGTCGTCGTCGGCGCGATGCACGAGCAGGATGCGGTCCCGATCGTCGAAGACGGCTGCGTCGGCGCCGACCTTGGCCGTCGCGTATCCGACTTCGGCCGCGAAGCGCTTACCCACCGCAGCACGGTCGATCGTCGTACGCGCCGCGTACTCGCGTTGCGCAGCCGTCAAAGCTTGGTGTATCGCTCACGATCGAACGGGTTCTCGCTGTAGTGCAGACCCGTCCGCGCGATCGCCTGGACCTCGTCGATGAGGGCGTAGACGTCGAGCGGTTGCTCTGCAGTCACCGGTCTGCGCCGGCCATCCAGTCGGCGACGACCTGTGCCAGCTCGGCGCCCTTGTCTTCTTGCAGGAAGTGGCCGCCGCCCACGATCGTCGTGTGCGGTTGACCGGCACAGCCCGGCACGTCGCGGTCGAACGCGCGGTCGCCACCCCGGGTGATGGGGTCCTGGTCGGAGAACGCGGTCAGGAAGGGTTTTTCCCAGGCCCGCAGCACGTCCCAGGCGTTGCGGTTCGCGGCCGACGCGGGGTCGTCCGGTGCGGTCGGCACGAGTAGCGGGAACTGCCGAGCTCCGGCTTTGTAGGTGTCGTCGGGGAACGGAGCGTCGTACGCGGCAACGACCGCGTCGGCCGGCTCGGAGTGGCACCCCGAGCCGACGATGAACCCGACCGCGAAGTCGTCCACCGTCTGGGAGAAGCGCTGCCAACCGAGGAAGGCCTCGCCGGGCGGAGTGTCGCCCGTGGGCAAGAAGGTGTTCGCGGCGACGACTCGAGCGAACCGGTCGGGATGCTCGCCGACGAGGCGGAGGCCGATCAGGCCACCCCAGTCCTGGCACACGAGGGTGACGTCGTGGAGGTCGAGCGCGTCGAACATTGCGGCGCGCATCCATTCCACATGACGCGCGTACGTGTAGTCGGTGCGTTCGGTCGGCTTGTCGGAGCGCCCGAAGCCCACGAGGTCGGGGGCGATGCAGCGCAGGCCGGCTGCGGCGAGCACGGGGATCATCTTGCGGTAGAGGAAGCACCACGAGGGTTCGCCGTGCATCAACAGGACGATCCGGCGCCGAGCCCGGACCCTCGTCGAGGTAGTGGACGCGCAGCGTGGCGCCTTCGCCGTCGGGCACCTCGACGTAGTTGGGCGCGAAGGGGAAGTCGGGCAGGCCGTCGAAGCGATCGTCGGGTGTGCGTAGCGCCTTCATCAAGCGGGTCCTCTGTTCGTGTACCTCCGACACAAGCACGCGTGAACGTACTGCCCGGCACGACCGACCAACAATGCGCACGGAATCGCGTGCAACGGCGACGACGGCCGTTCGACGTCTTCGGTGCTACGGCCGGGCGTAGCGCTCGACGTAGCGGGGCGGGGCCGCCGAGATTCCGGGTTCCGGCACCGGTGTGCCGAAGGCGGCGCGCACGGGGAGTTGCCCGGCCCAGACGGGCAGCGCCAGATCGGCTTCGTCGTCGACAGGGCCGCCGCTGCGCGCCTTGGCCGACGCCTCGTCGATCACCAGTCGCGCCACGGTGGTCGAGCGGAGCTCCGAATCGGTCGGCGGCCGGGCATCGTTCGTGCGCCCGGGCACGATGTGTTCGACCAGTGCTGCGAGCGCCGCCCGCTTCTCCTCGTCGTCGTCGACGATCGTCGCCCGGCCGAACACCATGACGGAGCGATAGTTCATCGAGTGGTGAAACGCGGAGCGGGCGAGCACGAGCCCGTCGACGATGGTGATCGTCACACACGCCTCGATCTCGCCGGCGAGCGAGCGCAGCATGTGGTTGGCGACCGCGCCGTGGAGATAGAGCCGGTCACCGATCCGGGCGTGGATGGTCGGAACGACCCATGGCCGACCGTCGACCGCGAAGCCGACGTGGCACGAGAGGGCCTCGTCGACGACCGCGTAGACGAGGTCCCGGTCGTAGCTCGCCGCGTTTCGCGAGGCGGCGGACCCTGGTGCGGTCGGTCGGAACGATCTGCATGGGACAACGGTAGGTTTTGCCGCCGCTCCGGCGGGCGCATTTTCGGGCGGCTGTGCGAAAGTACCGGTATGGCCACCGATCGGGTACGCATGGGGATCGTCGGTACCGGCAACATCGCGACGCTGAACGTCCCGGGGTACCTCGAGCACGCGCAGTGCGACGTCGTGGCGGTGTGCGACCCCCGGCCCGAGGTGCTCGAGCGCCGGATGGCCGAGTGGGGAGTCGAGCGCGGCTACACGGAGCTCGGCGAATTGCTCGCCGACGACGACATCGACGCGGTCGAGATACTCAGCCCGACGCCGCTGCACGCCGAGCACGCAATCGCCGCGCTGCGCGCCGGCAAGCACGTCTCGTGCCAGAAGCCGATCGCGAACGACGTGGGCGACGCGCGCCGGATGATGGAAGCGGCGCACACGTCTGACCGCGTGTTCCGGGTCACCGAGAATTGCTGTCACTACCCGCCCCTGCGCAAGGCCCGCGATCTCATTCGCGAAGGTGCGATCGGCACGCCGACGGTGGTGCGGATCAAGACGGTCGTGGGGCGGACGGAGTCGCGGTTCCAGGCCAGTCTGGACCCGGCCGGATACTCGTGGCGCTTCAACGCCGAGAGCCCGGGCGGCCACCTCTTCGACGACGTCATGCACAAGTACGCGATGGCGTTGTGGCTCGTCGACACCGACATCCGCAGCGTGCAATCCGTTGCGCGTCAGGGCCCGCTGTTCTTCGAGGCGCCGACGGTCGCGCTCTTCGAGTACGCCGCGACGACCTGCTCGGCATGATGGAGGTCTCGTACACGCCCGACATGTTCATCCGCAGCGACTACTACGGCGCCGACGAGTTCTTCGAGATCCAAGGGACACGCGGGTTCATCTGGGTGACCCGGCTCTGTGGGAACCTGCACCTCTCGTTGCCGCCGGTCGTGCTCTACGAAGAGGACGGCCGTCAGACGTCTTTCGCCGAGCTCGACGCGTCGTACGACGGATCGTTCCGGCGCTCCGCGACCGCGTTCGTCGACGGGCTGCTCGCCGGAGAGGCGCCCGATCTCGACCCCGCGACCGCGACCCGCGCCCTGCAGCTCTGCTTCGCGGTGTACCAGGCGTCGAACGAGCGCCGGCCGGTCGACCTCTCGAGCATCGACGGCCGGGTGAGTCCCAACGGCTGGCCGCCCACGGAGGAGAAGCTGCGCGGCGACGTCGAGGAGATGTTCCGGCGTGAGGCCGCCCGGGCCGAGCGTCTCGGTCCCGGGCATTCCTAGCCCGGGACCGAACGTGAATTCCTTCATCGACAAGCACGCTCATGCCCGTGGTCGCGCTCTGGTGTTCGCTCTCGTGGCGAACGCCTTGTTCCTCGCGGTCGAGGTGATCGGCGGATTCGCCTTCGGATCGCTCGCGTTGCTTGCCGATGCCGCGCACATGGCGACCGACGTGGTGGCACTGGCCGTCGCCTACGCGGCGCTGCGCATCACGCAACGCCCACCGACCGAACGCCACACGTTCGGGTTCGGCCGCACGGAGGTGCTCGTCGCGCAGGGTAACGGCCTGCTCCTGTTCTCCGGGGCGATCGTGGTGATCATCGAGGCCGTTCGCCGCTTCGGTTCTCCCCACGACGTCACCGCCTCGGGTGTCTTGGTGGTCGGTTCCATCGGGCTCTTCGTCAACGTGGTGAGTGCGGGCGCGCTCTTCCGCCACGCACACGGCAACATGAACATCCGCGGCGCGTTCTTGCACCTCTTCACCGATGCCCTGGGCTCGATCGGTGTGATCGTCGCCGGCGCCGGCGTCGCGATCTTCGGAGCGCTCTGGCTCGACCCCGCCGCTTCGATCCTGATCTCGGTGTTGGTGATCGGCGGTGCCTGGCAGCTGCTCCGCGACGCGGCTCGGGTGCTGCTCGAAGCCGTGCCGGCAGGCCTCGACGTCACCGCGGTGCGCAACGCGCTCTCGTCCGAACCGGGCGTCGAAGCGGTGCATCACCTGCATCTGTGGACGACCGGGAGCGAGCAGGCCGCGCTGTCCGCGCACGTCGTGCTCGGCGGAGCGCTCAGCCTGCACGATGCCCAGCTCCACACGGGCGCGCTGAAGCGCATGCTGGCATCGACGTTCGGGATCGAACACTCGACCCTCGAAGTCGAATGTCACGCGTGCCTCGACGACGAGGCGCACGAACAGCCGCGCTAGGCGTCGAGGGTCTCGACCCGCTCACGCAGGCGGATGAGCGTGCCGCGAGCAGACGGGAAACGTGCATCTGGCTGATGCCGACTTCTTCGGCGATCTCGGTCTGGGTCTTGTCGTGGAAGAAACGCAGCTCGACGATCGTGCGCTCGCGCTCGGTCAGGTCGCCAAGAACGGTATCGAGCAGCACGCGGTGTTCGGCGAGGTCGAAGCCCTGGTCGTCGGTGCCGAGACGGCGCTCGACCGAAGTCGGGTCGGCGCTCTCGCCGGCACACGTGTCGAGTGACGACGATCGGTACGCGCCACCCACCTCCATCGCTTCCAGCACCTCTTCCTCTGCGACACCGAGCTCGGCCGCGACCTCCGGGACGCGCGGCGTGCGCGAGAGCCGTTGGGAGAGGTCGTTGATCACGCTGCCGAGTCGGAGATGCAGCTCCTGCGGGCGACGGGGCACACGGACAGACCAGGTCTTGTCGCGGAAGTGGCGCTTCAGCTCACCTTCGACGGTGACCGTCGCGTAGGTCGAGAACTCGAGGTTGCGTTCGGGGTCGAATCGCTCGACGGCCTTCAACATGCCGAGGTACGCGACCTGGAGCAGATCGTCGAAGGGCTCGCCGCGGTTCGCGTAGCGGCGCGCGAGATGTGAAGCCAGCGACTTGTGCGCTTCGATCAGTTCGTTGCGAAGCTTGCGTTCGCCGGTTCGCCGGTACTCGACGAACTTCGCCCGCGATTCGGCGCGCTCCTCCGCGGAGAGCGCCATTTCAGATCAGAGGCCGGCGGGTGACGCACGAGAAGGAGACGAAGCCGTCGTCCGTCCGGAGTTCGTAGTCGTCGATGACGGCCTTGAGGATCTGCGCGGTCAGGGCTTCGACGCCGACTTCGGCGCCGTCGGCGACGGGCGCGCGGCCCGTCACGCGGAGTTCGCTGTCGGTCGTGAAGAACGTGAGCTCGAGCGTGCCGGGCGCGGCGACTTCGATCGCCATGCTCGCGAGCTCGTCGAGTGCGACGCGAAAGTTCTCGATCTCCTCGACGTCGAATCCGAGCCGGCTGGCGACGCCGGATCCCGTGAGACGGATGATGCGGACGTACTCCAACGCGACGGGAACGCTCAGCCGTACGGCGTCTTCTCGAGGCTCGGCCGCGTCCATTGCCTAGGCCTCGATCACGCCGTGCGTGTCGTCGCGAACGGTTGCGAACATCTGGTCGGGCCGTACTGCTCGATCGTTCACGGTGCCCATCCTCTCGCCGAACCCTTTCGACGAACGTACCACGTTGGACTGAGACGTAAACAACCTCCGTCAGCTTCAGATCTCACCGGGGATCTCGCGCACCACCTGGCGCGGGTCCAAATCGGTACGGGTTCCGAGGAACGTCGGGTGACGGACGTTTCCCACGCTCGTCCATTCCGTGAAGCGGACCTCCACGACGAGGGCGGGCTCGACGAAACGGGCCCCCTTCGGTACGCGCCCCGCGCCGAAGGGGCTCTCGTCGAGCGCGGTCACGGCGACGAGCCGTTCGAGCTCGGCGATCATCGGGCCCGACAGGCCGCTGCCGACCTTGCCCGCGTAATGCAGCACCTCGCCGTCGTAGTACCCGATGAGCAGCGATCCGATGCTTCCCGTGCGGCTCTTCTCGCCCGGTTGCCACCCGCCGACGACGAACTCCTGGCGCATCTGGTTCTTGAGCTTGATCCACGCCGGTGACCGGCGGCCGGGCTCGTAGCGCGAGTCGAGTCGCTTCGCCACGACGCCTTCGAGCCCGAAGCGACGACTCACGTCGATCGTGGCGCCGCCGTCGCCTTCCTCGTGCGGGGGCGTCTGCCACGACGCGCCGTTCAGTTCGAGCTCGCGCAGGCGCGCGCGCCGTTCGCGGTAGGGGAGGTCCATCATCGAATGGCCGTCGAGCCACAACACGTCGAACAACACGTACGCGACCGGCACCTCCCCGACGAGCTTGCGGATCGCGGAATCGCCCTCCACGTGCATGCGCCGCTGGAGCAACTCGAAGCTCGGCCGGCTGTCGTCGTCGAACGCGACGATCTCGCCGTCGAGCACGACCTCGCGCGCCGAGCGCCTCGCCGAGGCGGCGTAACTCCGGATAGCGCCGGGTGACGTCGTTGCCGTTGCGGCTCACGAGTTTGATCCGGCCCCCGTCGACGTAACCGAGCGCGCGAATGCCGTCCCACTTGAGCTCGTAAGCCCAGCCTTCGCCGCGCGGTGTGTCGGTCTTCAGCGTGGCGAGCATGGGTCGAAGGTCGTTCGGCGGCGGTCGCCGGTCCGGGTCGACGGGTGGGTCCATGCGGTGGATCATCCATTGCGTTCCGCCCGTGCGGAACAGCACGTACCTCCCGTTGACCCGCTGCCCGTGGAAGGTGATCATCACCTCCCGGTCGTCCCATTTGTGGGTCGCGAACGTGCCCGTGTCCCAGACGCCCATCGATCCGCCGCCGTACTCGCCCGCCGGGATGTCGCCCGAGAAGTCGAGGTATTCGAGCGGATGGTCTTCGGTCCGGATCGCGAGGTGGTTGCGCTCGGGGTCGACCGGAATGCCCTTCGGCACCGCCCACGATGCCGCTACGCCTTCGTGTTCGAGGCGCAGGTCCCAGTGCAGCGCCCGGGCGTGATGCTCCTGCACGACGAAGCGCGGGTCAGCGTCGTCACGAGCGGGCGGACCCGCGGCGCGCGGCCGAGGCTCCGGCGTTGCGGCGAAGTCTCGCTTGGCCTCGTACTGCGCCAACGCACGGCGGCGCGGCGCATCCGAACCCGGCTCGGGCCGGCCTTGCTCACCTCGGCCTCGATCCCGTCGCGGCGGCATCGAGCGAGGGTACGACAGGCCCGGTTCGGGCGGGAACGTCGAGGCCGGGCGGCGATCCTCGACGTTCCCGAACCGGTACTGCAAGAACCCGGCGCACTGTGCGGGGGGCAGTGCGGGCGAGTCCGGAGGTGGAAGTACCGCGCTCGGCCGGCGCCTAAACCCGAATCTCCGAGATCTCGCCGGTTCGCGGCCCGGGGTGAATCCCTCATGGACTTGTCAGGAATCGGGACCTACCGTGAGCGCATCTTCTGATCAGCCGTTCGGATCGGTCCGGTCGTAGCAACAAAGGAACACGAGCATGTCGAATTCAGCCTGGGGCCTCGAGACCCGTCTCGTCCACGCCGGCGCCGAGGCGCCGGACCCTGCGACCGGTGCACGGGTCACGCCCATCTACCAGACGTCGTCGTTCGTGTTCCGCGACACCGACCACGCCGCGGCCCTCTTCGGTCTGCAAGAGCTCGGGATGATCTACACGCGGATCATGAATCCGACCCAGGACGCCTTCGAGCTGCGTATGGCATCGCTCGAAGGCGGCGTCGGCACGCTCGCGGTGGCGAGCGGCCAGGCCGCGCAGACCATTGCGCTGTTGAACCTGGCCGAGAACGGCGGGCACATCGTGTCGAGCGCCTCGTTGTACGGCGGCACCTACAACCAGCTGCACTACACGTTCCCGAAGATGGGGATCGAGGTCTCGTTCGTCGAAGACCCCGACGACCTCGACGCGTGGCGGAAGGCGATTCGCCCGAACACCAAGGCGTTCTACGGCGAGAGCATCGGCAACCCCAAGGGCGACATCTTCGACTTCGAGGGCATCTCCAAGGTCGCGCACGACAACAAGATCCCGCTCGTCATCGACAACACCCTCGCGAGTCCGGCGCTGTTGCAACCGCTGCGCCACGGCGCCGATGTCGTGGTGCACAGCGCGACGAAGTTCATCGGCGGTCACGGCACGTCGATCGGGGGCGTCATCGTCGACGGCGGTGTCTTCGACTATCCCGGGAGCGGCCGGTTCCCCGGCTTCACCGAACCCGACCCGAGCTACCACGGGCTCGTGTTCGCCGAGCTGCCGCCGGAGCTGCGTCCCGCGATGTACGTGTTGAAGTGCCGGTTGCAGTACCTGCGCGACCTCGGCGCGGCGATCGCGCCCTTCAACTCGTTCCTGTTCCTGCAGGGCCTGCAGACGCTGAGCCTGCGCATGGAGCGGCACTCGCAGAACGCGTTGGCCGTCGCGCAGTGGCTCGAAGGGCGTGACGAGGTCGAGTGGGTCGCGTACCCGGGCTTGAAGTCGAGCAGGTGGAACGCCCGCGCGCAGCAGTACCTGCCCAACGGGCAGGGCGCCATCGTGGCGTTCGAGCTGAAGGGTGGCATCGAGGCGGGCAAGAACTTCATCAACAGCCTCGAGTTGTTCAGCCACCTCGCGAACGTCGGCGACGTGCGCAGTTTGGCCATTCACCCGGCGAGCACGACGCACAGCCAGCTCGAGCCGGGAGAACAGGTCACGACCGGGGTGACGCCGGGACTGGTGCGGCTCTCCGTCGGCATCGAGACCCTCGACGACATCCTCGCCGATCTCGACGCCGGTTTGCGCGCCGCGAAGTCGTCCTGACCGGTGGCCGGCGATCACCTCGCGGCCGGGGCCTGGCGTCCGGGTGATCCGCCCGGACGCCGCCAATTCGCGACCCTGTTCACCGAGCGGCCGCTCGCCCTCCGCGCCGGTGGGACACTGGCGCCGGTCACGGTCGCGTACGAGACGTGGGGAGAGCTCGACGCGAACGCGTCGAACGCGCTGCTCTTGTTGCACACGTTGACGCTCGACAGCCACGCCGCGGGTCCGGCCGAGCCCGGCCACGCACAACTCGGCTGGTGGAACCCGCTCATCGGTCCCGGACGCGCGATCGACACCGACCGCTTCTTCGTCGTGTGCTCGAACGTGCTCGGGGGATGTCAGGGCACGACCGGCCCGGCGTCGATCGATCCGGCGACGGGCACGCCCTACGGCTCGCGGTTCCCGGTGACCACGATTCGCGATCAGGTCGACGTGGAGGCCGCGCTCGCCGACCACCTCGGCATCGAACGCTGGCATTCGGTCATCGGCGGCTCGATGGGTGGTATGCGCGCGGTCGAGTGGGCCGTCAAGTACCGCGATCGCCTCGAGCGGGCGGTGATCATCGCGTCCGGGGCGGCGGCGACGGCTGAGCAGATCGCACTGTGCTCGCTGCAGATCCGCGCGATCGAAGCCGATTCCAACTTCCGCGGCGGCGACTACTACGACGCGGTCGAGGGGCCGGCCCACGGACTGTCGATCGCGCGCGGCATCGGGCAGGTGTCGTACCGCACCGAGCTCGAGCTGGCCGAACGATTCAATCGTGGCCACCAGAACGACGAGCACCCGCTCGAAGGGGGTCAGTACACGATCGAGTCGTATCTCGAATACCACGGCGACAAGATCACGCACCGTTTCGACGCGAACAGCTACATCGGATTGTCACGGGCGATGAATCATCACGACGTGGGCCGGGGCCGCGGGGGAGTTGCCGACGCCTTGGCACGCGTGAAGGCCGACGTGACGATCGCGGGCATCTCGAGCGACCGGCTCTACCCGCTACGTCTCCAGTACGAGCTCGCCGACTTCATTCCCTGCAACAAGGGGGTCGCGGTGGTGAACTCGATCAGCGGCCACGACGCCTTCCTCACCGAGCACGAAGCGATCGGCGACATCGTCGCCGGGGCGCTGGTGTGACGGAATTCCTCTCCGCTCGCGGCCCGAACCTCACGATGCCCGGAGATGGGCCCGAATAGGCGGATCGCGATGGGGGGCAGTGCCGACAAGGCAGTCCAGGCTTCCAATCGCCGGACGGCGTTCCGGCTCCCCACCGCGTTGGCGGTGCGGGTGCGCTGCGCCGAGGCGATCGCGGGCATGGACGGATGGACGCGCGAGGGCGGGGCCCGCGTGCTCGAGAGCGTGACCGAAGACGTGTCGGCCGGCGGTCTGCGCTTCCGGGCCCCGGCCGTGCTGGCGCGGGGCACACCCCTGTCGGTTGCGTTCGCACTCGACGAGACCCGGGCCGAGGCACACGGCGAGGTGGCGCACGTGAGCGCCGACGAGTTCGGTGCCGGCATCGGTATCTCGTTCACCGACCTCGGCGTGGCGACGACGTCGCGGCTCGTGCGGTTCATCACCGCGCGCGAACGGCTCCGGCTCCCGACGGTCCCGATCATGTACCCGATCAACGGTCATGCCGGTCGCGACCAGGTCGAGCTCGACGGTGCGACCGAGGAGTGCTCGCCGAGTTACGTCCGGGTGTTGCTGTCGCACGCCGTGCGCCCGGGCGAGCACGTGGTCATGGTGGTCAACGTCGGGCGCTCCGAGATGCGGCTCACGGGCCGCGTCGTGACCTGTCGTCGCGCCGACCAACTCTGGCGGGCCGAGGTCGAGCTCGGCGACCTCGCGGGAACGGTCTCGCTGCAGTGGCGCGAGCTGGTGGTGCGAATCCGCGACGCCGCGCGCTAGTTGCGCTCCCAGACCTTCGGCGCCCGGCCCTTGCCGCTGTGCTTCGGATCGTCGATGGGGTCGGTGACCGTTCCGGCGGCCGCGAGCTCGTCGAGGACCTTGCGCACCGTCGCCGGCGATCCACCGACCTCGCGCATGATGGCGCTCACCGTCAGCCATGCGCCCGCCGGCTTCGCGCTGACGGCGTCGGCGAGGTCTTTGGTGCTGACCCGTGGCGCGCGCGTCGAGGTCGTCTTGATGCGCGGTGCGCTACCGCCGAATACCGAATCGAGGACGCGGCGGGATATCCCGAGCGCGGCGAAATCTTCGCGCCCGTAACCGTTGACGTCCGCCCAAACTTTCCCGTATTTGATGAATCCGTCCTCGGCGACATCGCCGACAACGATGTTTGCTACCCGTTCCCGCTCGGCTTTGATCGCCGCGAGCTTGGCCAACGGGTCGGTCATACCTCGGGTGGCTGCGGCGAAATCCGGCTTCGGCCGGGCCTGGCGGCCGCGAGGTTTGGGCTTTCCGACGGTTGCGAGATATGCCTTTACGGCGACTTCTGCTTCTTCTGAAGCGGATACGCGAACTTCGCTCTTCGCAACAGCTTTTGCCATCGAAATCGACCTTCCCGGGGTAGTGTCGTATTGAACGTCATATTGAACATTTCTGAAGTGCTCGGCGCGGCTGACAGTTGTAGCACAAACAGAAATAGCGGCAACTTTCGTATTGGAAATGGCCGGGGTGCAGTTCTCTCAGTGCAGGTCGGCGTCGTTGTGCATTGCCGATGACGCGCGGCGAGTGGGGGCCGGACGGACGGGTGCTGGGTAGCGTGGCGCCGTGGCCGACTGGTCGACGATCGCTTCGCTTTCGACCGCTGTCGGCACCCTTGTGCTCGCGGTGGCGACGTTCAGCTCGGTGCGCTCGGCGAACCGGGCCGCTCGGGCCGCCGAGGGCACGATGCTCGCGGGCCTACGGCCGTTGCTCGTCCCCTCGCGTCTCGATGACCCGATCGAGAAGGTGGGTTTCGTCGACGAGAAGTGGGTGAAGGTCCCGGGCGGCGGCGCGGTGGCGGAGGTCGGTGACGGCGCGATCTATCTCGCGATCTCGTTGCGCAACGCCGGCAGCGGGATCGCGGTGCTCGACCGCTGGAAGGTGTACCCGGAACGCCTGGCCGGGGAGGCAGCCGGACGACCGGACCCGGCCGACTTCCGGCGACTGACGCGTGATCTCTATCTGCCGCCGTCCGATCGAGGATTCTGGCAGGGTGCGCTGCGTGACGTGTCGGAACCGATGTTCGAGAGGCTCCGCGCGGCCATCGAGGCGCGGGGGCCCTTCACGATCGACCTCCTCTACGGTGACTACGAAGGTGGCCAGCGCATGATCAGTCGATTCGGGATCATGCCGCGGGGGACCGACGGTTGGATCGCCGCGTCGTCACGGCACTGGAACCTCGACCGCCCCGCGCCCCGCTGATCTCGCGAGGCGCCGATGCCGGGCCGCGCGGTCACGCCCCCTGCAGGAGCTTCACGTAGTCGTCGCGCACGACCGTGCCGGACACCAACAAGCCGTTGCCGCGCGGGACGTCGATGGGCTCGCCGTCGAGCGTGAACTCCGCCTGCCCGACGCCGGGCCGCGCGGTCACGGTGAGGACGAGCTGACCCAGTGCGAGTATCTGGTCGCTCGGCGGCAATGCCTCGAAGGCCGGTGTGAGATCGATACGGACGCGGCCGCGGGTCAGCGTCACGCTATGTACGACGCCTGCGGACGACAGTGCCGTCCGCAGGCCGGTCGAGCCGGTAGCGGGTGGACCACTGACGAGCGCGTCGACGACCGCCTTCGGGTTGGTCGGCTTCGGTACCTGCGCGGTCACCTCGACGAGATGATTGTCCCGCACGAAGTAGAGGCGTACACGCTCGGAGGCGAGCGCGACCGTCGTGGCCGTCGTCGGGCTCCGGTCCGGTACGAGGCCGCCCGGTAGCGCATCGTCGTTGATCCGGTGCGCGCTGCCTTGACCGCTGACGCCGCACGAGGTACCCAGCACGGCGATGGCGATCGTCACGGCGAACAGGCCTGCCGAAATGGCGAACCGGCAGCGTGCCGCGCGCTCATGATTCGTTCAACTCCGCGACGAAGCGCGCGCCGCCGCCGTCGCGATCCTCGACCCACGCGCCCGCCGTGGACTCGGCAGTGCTCCTCGACGAGCGACAGACCGAGCCCGCTGCCCCGTTCGGACTGGTCGGCGCTGCCCGAGCCGCGAGCGAAGCGCGCGAAGACCGTGAGCCGCTCCGCAACGGGGATCCCGGGCCCGGCGTCCTCGATCGCGATGCGCAGACCGTGACCGTCGGTTCCGGCCAGCTCGACGCGGACGGGTCCGGCGGCATAGCGATCTGCATTCTCGACGAGATTGGCGATGATCCGCTCCACACGCCGTTTGTCGAGGCTCATCGTCGTCGGTGTCGAAGGCATCACGTCGATGGCCACGTCGTCATGACCGAGGCGGCGCATCACCGACGCCACGAGCTCGAGTGGTTCGACGGGTTCGGTGACCCAGTCGCCCGCGCCGGCGTCCATGCGAGAGATCTCGAGGAGGTCGAGCACCAGCTGCTGGAAATAGCGCACCTCCGAATGCAGTACTTCGATGGCCGGGCGCGTTCGGTCGTCGGAGCGACGGTCGAGCACGTCGATGGCGGCCGAGATCGCGGTCAACGGCGTGCGTAACTCGTGGGTGACGTCGGACGCGAACCGAACCTCTTGCTCGATGCGGCGCTGCAACGCTTCGGCCATATCGTTGAACGAGGCCGCGAGCGGCGCGAGATCGGCGTCGCCGCGGGCGTCGAGTCGCGTCTCGAGGTGCCCGCGCGTGATCTCGGTGGCGGCGTTCGAGAAGAACCCCACGGGTCGTAGGACCCGGCGGCTCGCGTAGCCGCCGACGGCCGCGCCGAGAAGGGTCGTGGCACAGGCCGCGGCGAACAACGACCAGGCGAGCGTGGAGAGCGTGCGTTCGAGCTCCGCGAACGAGAACACCTCGAAGTACGTGCGATCGCTGGCCCCGAGCGGTACGCCGACAACCAGGACCGGCGTTCCGTTGATGTGGGTGCGTTGGTTGGCCGCGTGCCCGTTCGCGGTCACGCTCAGGAGCGAGGCGGGGAGATCTTCGCGCCCGATCGCGACCGAAGTTGCATACCACTGATTCCCGACTCTGACGACCGGTTGATGGCCGGCGCTGGCGGTCAGCGAGGTCAGGATCGCGGGAACGTCCTGGGTCGTGGAGCGCAGGGCATCGCTCACCGCACGGGCGTTGACGAGCGCCTGGCGCAGCGCGAGGGACTCGCGCTGATCGATGAGGTACGACCGCGTGAGCTGGTAGGTCAACAGGGACAGGCTCGTCGAGAGCAGGAGTGCCAGCACCGCGAAGGCCACCGCACCGCGGGCGCGCAAACCGAGTCGACGCGGCTCAGCCATTGGGCGCCTCGGGGTCTGGCGATCGCTCGAGGCGGTACCCGAGGCCGCGAACGGTGCAGAGCCACCGTGGGTTGGCCGGGTCGTCTTCGATCTTCGTGCGGAGCCGGCGCACATGGGCATCCACGAGCCGCCCGTCGCCGAGATAGTCGTAGCCCCATACGTTCTCGAGCAGTTGCTCGCGAGACAGCACGAGGCCCGCGTTCTCCGTGAACTCGCAGAGGAGCCGGAATTCGGTCTTGGTGAGGTGGACCGTCTCGCCGCCACGGCGGACGAGTCCCTCGCGCGGTCGCACCTCGACGTCGTCGAACACGTGGACGTTCCCGGCGGGATGCACCGGCATCGCACGGCGCAACGCGGCCCGTATCCGTGCCGCGAGCTCCTTGCCGACGAAGGGCTTGGTCACGTAGTCGTCCGCGCCGGCTTCGAGTCCGGCGACGACGTCGTGGCTGTCCACTTGGGCGGTGACGATGATGATCGGGACGTCGCTCGTCTGGCGGATGCGGCGACAGACCTCGAGCCCGTGCATGCCGGGCAGGCGGAGGTCGACGAGGACGAGATCCGGTTCGTCGACGGCGAGCGCGGCGAGACCGCGCTCGCCGTCTGCGGCTTCGACGACCACGAAGCCCTCGTCCTCGAGCATGAGGCGGAGCATCTGGCGGACTGGGCGTTCGTCTTCGACGACGAGGAGGCGCTGGGCCATGGCGTCCATGATGGCCGACGTGCCACGCTCTCAGGCCCCGGATCAGCCTCCCAGCCAGTACCCGGGCGGATTGTCGCGGAACCGCAATGTTCCGAGCGCGCAGGTGTCGCACGGGATGACGACGATCGCAGCATGCAGTTCGCCACCGAGATCATCGTCCCGGCCCCGATCGAGAACGTGCAGCATGTGCTCACGACCGAGTCGGAGTACGCGATGTGGAATTCGGCCACCCGTGAGCGAAACGGCGACATCTACTGGGACGTGCCCCTCGCGTTCGGCGCGCGGAGGAGTCTGCCGGCAGTCCTCCGCGGCAATGGCGCTTCCGCGGTGATCAGACTCGGTTGCAATGGCGCCCTGACCGTGGAGCACCGCGTCGCGATGGAAGGCACGGGAGCGCTTTCGACCCGGCTGCTCATGTCGACGCGCACGAGCGGGATCTTGGCGCCGTTCGTCGATCGCGCCGCGCTTCGAACTGCTGTCCATTCTCTGGGGATCGAGCTCTCCACTCGTGCGCGCTGGCTCGATCAGTCTCCCAACACCCGGTTTCCCGGGCGCTCCCCGCGCTCGGGTGCCGGGTGCGAATCCGGATCGGCCCCTCTCGAGCAACTGCAAGGCGTCTCCCGAGAGCTCGAGGGGGGCATCTTCAGCGTGGATTGTGGCGCCATGCGCTGCCTGATCGACGCCGCGAGCCAGCGCTTCGTGAGGGTCGAGCCCGACGCCGACCTCGCGCGTACGATCTCGTACGCGCGGTGGGAGCCCTTCACGAGCGCGTACATCGACGGCGACGACCTCGTCGTCGTCCCGGTCGCCACGGTCCCACTGAGGATGCGCCGGGCGATGTGCCCGGCGTCGTAGGTCCGTGTCCGTCCGTGAAATACGCGAACGCGAGCAGGTAGGACATGGCCGACATAGGTGCACCCGAGTTGCTCATCGTGTTGGTCGTGGCGCTGTTGGTGCTGGGACCTACTCGATTGCCGAAGGTCGCCCGATCGTTGGGTGAAGCGGTCCGGGAGTTCCACCACCACCGCGACGAGCCGGCCGTACGCGCGGTGGAGCCCGCGCCCTCCGAGCCGCCGGTCGCGGCCCAAGGCGAGACCGCGGCCGATCCCGCGATCGGCGGCTGACCAACCGCGTCGCCGATGGTTGGCGAGACGCACGAGACGGAGTTCTGAATCGTCACGGCGCAGGCGTGCTCACGGGGACAGTACCGACGTGGCTCCAGGGTGCCGAAGCAGGACGCGCTGGGAGAGCGGGTGACCGGGATCGAACCGGCATGGCCAGCTTGGAAGGTCGGGCGGCTGCGCCGCCCGACCTTCTTGTGCAGACGTTTGTGCAGGTCAACACGCATGTCGGTTGACCGCCCAATACCGCCCGTGCCCACCCGTGCCCGATAGTTAGGGCACGGGGAGGGCACAAACGCGCCGCCACCGTTCGGCACCTACGCTTGCGCGAGTTCGGTCGACCCATCTCCTCGGAAGGGAGCTCGCGATGGATCCGATCACGGGTGGGCTCCTCGTCTTCCTGGTCGTCTTGGTGGCTTCTCTGGTACTGATCGCCGGCTTCGGCGTCGCCGTGTGTCGCGGCGTCCGGAAGGAACAACGGCTGCCCGAGCAGTAGCCGTGCCCCGGTCGCGCACGACGACCGAAGGCAAGGTGATCCAGGGCGTGCAGACCTCGGCTGGTTGCGCTTAGCGCAACCGGCATATCTGTGCCGATCTTGGCGACCGTTTCGCGGGGTGCCGTGCATCGTGATGCAACGTGTGTGAGCGTCGGATTGACGCGAGGTTTCTGGTCGCGTTTTCGCAACTCGACGCGCCATTCAGAGATGTGGACGAGCTCTCGACGTTGTTGGACATCGGTGCGGTGGCGGAACGGCTGTGCGTCACGGAGAGGCACGTTCGCCGGCTCGTCGCAGAGCGCCGGATCCCGTACGTCAAGGTCGGCCGCTTCGTGCGCTTCGATCCTGTCGATGTCGCGGACTGGATTACCGCGGCTCGCGTACCGCCCCGTTCGCTGACACACCCGCTGCCTATGATCGACGCGGAGCTCGGCTCGGCGCGATCGCGTGCCGCCGGCTCCGGATCGCGCCGCTGAGGCGCCTCGTCACGTCGACCGGCACGGGAGCCGAACGATGAGCAGGCGCCGCACGTTCGGTTCCATTCGTACGTTGTCGTCCGGCCGCTACCAAGCGCGCTACACGTCGCCCGACGGCGTTCGCCATCGTGCGCCGCGCAGCTTCGCGACCAAGGCCGAGGCGAGTCAGTGGCTCGCGAAGATCGAGACCGAGTTCGCCCGAGGCACGTGGACCGATCCCGACGCCGGTCGCGTTTCGCTCGACGGGTACGCACGGAGCTGGGTCGAGACCCGCGCCGAACCTGCGCCCGCGCACCGTCGACCTCTACGAGTCTCTGCTCGAGCACCACATCGTCCCCGCGCTCGGCGATCACGAGATCGGCACGCTCAGCGCCGGAACCGTGCGCCGTTGGTACTCGCAGCTCGTGCGGAGGAGCGGGTCGGGCTCGCTGACGCCGGCCAAGAGCTACCGACTGCTGCGCACGATCCTGAACACCGCCGTTGCCGACGGACTCATCGCGCGGAACCCGTGCGCGATCGTCGGCGCCGGAATCGAGCGCAGCGCCGAGCGCCCGGTCGCGACGCTCGCGCAGGTCTGGGCGTTGGCCGACGCGGTCCCGCCGCACTTTCGTGCGCTCGTCCTGACGGCCGCGTTCGGCGGCCTCCGCTTCGGTGAGCTCGCCGGCCTGACGCGCGATTGCATCGATCTCGCCGCCGGCACGATCACCGTTCGCCGTGCCCTCGTCCAGCGCGACGACGGAACGCTCCAGCTCGGTCCGCCCAAGAGCGAAGCCGGCCGCCGCACCTTCACGATTCCCGCCGCGCTCGTGCCCGAGCTCGCCGCCCATCTGGACGAGTACGTCGAGCCGAGCGACGACGCGCTCGTCTTCGTCGGCGCGAAAGGCGCGCGTCTGCGCCGGTCGAACTGGTCGGTCCTCTGGAAGAAGGCGACGGAGAAGGTCGGCGTTCCCGGTCTGCGCCTCCACGACCTGCGCCACACGTGCAACACCCTCACGGCCGCAACCGGCGCGAGCACGCGCGAGCTGATGCACCGCATGGGCCACGCCTCGCCGAGGGCCGCCCTGCGCTACCAGCACGCCACCCGAGAACGCGACGAAGTGATCGCCGCGGCCCTGAGCGACCTGATCGAAGCCGGTACCTGCTAAAGTGTCTAGCGAGATAGACGAATGAAGGGGAGCGAGGTTCTGCGGAGAGCCGAGCGACTCGGATGCGGGCGAGTCCGCCAACGCGGCTCGCACGTGATCGTGCGTTGCCCAGGAGGATGTCAGACCGTGATCCCGATCCATCGAGGCGAGGACGTGGCGACCGGCACGCTCCGCAGCATCGAGCGATTGCTGAGCCCGTGCCTCGGAGAAGGATGGCTGCGATGACGAGAACGAAGAACTACGTCGCCGTCTACGAGCGCGATCCCGAAAGCGACGCCTGGCTCGTCAGCATCAAGGGCATCCCCGGTTGCCACACCTACGGCCGCACCCTGCGCCAAGCCGAGACCCGCATCCGTGAAGCGCTCGCGCTGTGGCTCGATCGCGAGCCCGAGGGCCTTGGAGATCACGCCGCAGTGGCCGGCGGAAGTCGCCACGCTGGCGAGCGAAGTGTCGCAAGCCCGCTATGCCGCCTCGAAGTCCGCGCAGACCGCCGGATCGGCAACCGTGAAAGCGGCGAAGAAGCTCGACCGCATGGGCCTCAGCCGCCGCGACACCGCCGACGTCCTCGGCATCTCCCACCAACGCGTGCAGCAGCTCCTCGCCGTCGTAGACAACTGCGATCAGCGGCGAGGCCGCGACCCGAAGGCATCCTTGGCGGGGAGGAACTGGTGGCGGAAGCCCAGCGATGCTTCATCCTTGGCTCCGGTTTCGGTGACCCCTTTCGTCGAGATGCCCTGTGTCCGCGATCTCGCGGAACCGCTGATTCGCTATCTCAGCTTGGCCGCGCCGGAGGTTCCCGTGGAGCAGCCCTCGGCCAATCGGCTGACGTCGAAGGCTACTCGGCTATCTGGCTGAGCCACAGCCACGGCTGCCCGACGCGGTGCTCCACCGATCTCGCGCTGCGCTCGTCGATGTCATCCTGTGGCTCGCCGAGCACGATCTGGGAATGCCAGCGTTCGGCAATGCGGGACGACCTGCCCGATGAATCTCCGCGCGGCTCGTTGGACGATGGCACGCGGACCGTACGACGGTTGTCTCCTTCGACTACGACACGCTGGTCGAATCCGCGTTCGTTGCGCTTCGCGATCAATTCGGACTCCCGAAATCGGGAGCGGGGCATCTTTCGCTCTCGACTCTGCGTTTACCCACGCTGAGCGCTCGCGAAGGTTGGCAGTCCTGGCCGGGGAAGAAGAGGAACGTTTCAGCTTCTGAAACTTCATGGGTCACTGAACTGGATGTACTCGGGTGAGCGCGGCGGATACGGCGACACCCTCTTTGACGCACGCGAAATCGGCCAATGGGCGAGGCGTCGGGAACTTGCGCTTCGATGAGGTGCGTGAGTCCGCTCCGGGTCTCGAGCCGGCGCTTCTTCCGCCGACGCCCACGCCACAAGGAATGATGGCGAACGGGATGCTCCGAGAGCTCTTGGTCGCATCGGGCGGAGCAATCGTGGACGCCGAGCGAATCGTCGTGACCGGTTACAGCGTGCCGGGAAGCGATCGAGTGGTACGCACGATGCTGAGCGTTATGGGCTTCCGCTGGGCGATGACGTCCAGTCAAGACAGTGATGCCCGTCGATTCTGGATCGGCGGTTGCATCCACGCTGCGAGAGGTGTTGCCGCGTGCGGATGTTCGGACCGATTTCTGTGGCGACGATCGGCGCTTCAGCGGTTCGTCGACGACTACTGCGCTTAACCGCCCGTTCGTTAGGGCACGTGGAGGGCACAAGCGGTGTTCGCCGCGTCGGTGCAGACGTTCGTCAAGGTCTGTACACGTGGGCTGACCAGGACATTCTTCGAGAGCGGGTGACCGGGATCGAACCGGCATGGCCAGCTTGGAAGGCTGGGGCTCTGCCATTGAGCTACACCCGCGTGCGGTTGGTCGCCGCGCGGCCAGACTAGGCGGCTCGTACGCCGTCCGCGAAAGAGCTGGTCCTCCGGGCCGGTGCGGCGCCGCAAGGCCCGGCTGCGGCCTGCCTGGCGTCAGGGCGTGATCGTCTGCAGATGCTGGAGCACGATCGCATGGGCGATCGCGCCGGCGATCAGGTGCATGTGGGCCACGGCCTGATCGAGGAACCGGCGGCGCGTCGGCGGTGCGGCCGGCGACGTCGGCGTCGATGTAGTCCGTCAGGTCACCGACGTGGCTGTGCAACAGGTTGGTCACGGCGACGAGCGGCACCCCACCCGCGGTCGCGGTGGTCACGAAGCTGGCGAAGTCGTTCTGGTAGTCGAGAAGCCGGCCTTCGGCTTGCTGCTTCGCGCCGCTGTCGTGGGTGCGGTCGGCATTGGCGTAGTCGATGAAGAACTGCGTGTGCTGTTCCCAGAGTTGCGCGAAGGCCCGCGCGCCGTCGGCGCCGTAGACCACCGCGATCGTGTCGGTCAACGAGCGCGTGTTCGCGGCGAGGGCGTTGACGGCCGGGCCGGTGTCGCTGTCGCCGGCACCGACTTCGTGCATGAGGGTCGCGACGAGCGTTGCGTGACGCGACAGGAGTGCGTCGAGGCTCGCTCGCAGCGCGGCGCTCGTGAGGACGACGCGGTGCCGCGGGTCGACGGGAGGGAGGTCGACGCCGGGATCGGCCGACATCTTGAAGACGGTGACCGGTGTCGATGACGGATGCGAGCTGGATCCGCACGCCGCCGACGCGGCAACGAGCACCGCCAGCCCGGCCGCGGAGATTGCTTGGCGCCTCGTCATCGTGTCACCTCGATCGCGTTGTGGGACCGGATCCAGGCCATGCATTCGTCGGCGGGTGCCGGCCGGGCGAAGAAGAAGCCTTGGACCTCGTCGCAACCGAGGTCCTCGAGAACGTGCAGGCTGGCCGCGTCCTCGACGCCCTCGCCGACGGCAGTGAGCCCGAGCGTGCGCGCGAGCTCGATGGAGTAGCGCGTGACGGCCAGGTTCTCGGGAACGGTGAGGTCGGAGATGAACGATTGATCGATCTTCAGGGTACTGATCGGGAGGCCGGTCAAGTACGCGATCGATGCGTAGCCGGTACCGAAGTCGTCGACGCTCGCCGTCACTCCCAGCTCGGTGATCGCGTTCAGGACCGTCTTGGCGCGGGCGGGATCGTCCAGCACCGCGGTTTCGGTGAGCTCGATCTCGAGGAGCGCGGGGTCGACGCCGTGGCGGCCGATCATCTCCTCGATCTGCGCCGGCAGCCGTACGTCGCCGGCACAGGCGGCGCCGACGTTCACCGCGACGCGTATCCGTTCGCCGGCGTCGTTCCACGACCGCACCTGGCGCAACGCCTCGTCGAGCACGTACAGCGTCAACGGCTTGATCAGGTGCGTCGACTCGACGACGGGCAGGAACTCTCCCGGGCCGAGGAGGCCCCGAGTCGGGTGCTGCCAGCGCACGAGTGCCTCGACGGCCTCGGATCGGCCCGAATGCAGGTCGACCTTGGGTTGGTAGTGCAACACCAGCTCGCACTGTTCGATCGCGCGTCGGACCTCGGACGCGAGTGCGAGGCGTTCCGCGCTGAACAGGTCGTGACGCTTCGAGTACTTCTCGATGCCGGAGTGGGAACGCTTCGCGACATACATCGCGACGTCCGCGTGGCGTAGCAGGGCTGCGGCGTCGTCGGCGTCGTCGGTGCACGCGACGCCGATGCTGGCGCGCACGTCGATCTCGATGCCGTCGATCACGAACGTCTCTTCGAGGGCGGTGGCGATGTCCTCGGCGACGGTGACGGCGTCCTGCGGGTGGGCGAGGCCGGGGAGCACGACGCCGAATTCGTCGCCACCCAGGCGGGCCACGGTGTCTTGTTCGCGCAGGCGTGTCGCGATGCGCGCGCCGATGAGGCAGAGTAGTTGGTCGCCCGACTCGTGACCGAGCGCGTCGTTGATCTCCTTGAACCGGTCGAGGTCGAGGAGCAGGGTCGCAGCGACCGTTCCGTTGCGGCGCGCCTGCGTCGCGACCTGGTCCAAGCGATCGGTGAACAACATCCGGTTGGGCAGGTTCGTGAGCATGTCGAACATCGCCTGATGCCGGTTCGTCGCAACCTGGCGGCGGAGGTCACGCGACGCTCGGGCGACGAGCCGGAACAAGACGAGATAGAGGAGCGCGAGCCCGATGGCGAGTGTGAGATACAGGCGCTGCGTGTCGTGTGCGATGGTGTGCGCGATGGGTTGGTACGGGAGATAGATCTCGAACGCGCCGAGGATCTTGGCGTTGGCATCGTCGGTGAAGTGGCCGTCGCTACCGACGCGCAGCGGAACGTAGACCGATAACAGCCGCTGATTGGCGCGGTCGTCGAGCTCCTCGGGGGCCGTCAGGTCGGTGACGTCGGCGGTGACGCGTCCGGTGAAGCTCTCGTTGAGGTCTGCGTCGCCCGGGAACCAACGCTGCAGGAGGCGCGTGTTGTCCGACCACACGACGAAGTGTTGTGCGTTCCAGATCTTGAGCCGGACGATGTTGTTCCGCGAGAGGCTGTCGAGCAGCGCCGCGTCGAGCTCGACCCGGCGGGCGGCCGGCAACGGCAGGAAGTCGTGTTCGAGGTCGCTCGGCGTCAGGACCGGGCGGACACCGATGTTGGCCGCGACCTGCGCGGTGCGGACCGCGTCGCCCACCGTCCGGTCGCGCAGTGATCCCTGGAGGAGCGACCCGACCACGACACCGAGTAGGACGACCAGCAGGGCGCTGATGACGCCGAAGCGCGCGACAAGGCTGACCTTGTCCACCAGCCTGCGCACGCCGTCCCTCCTTGGCCGACTCTTCTGCCAAAGGATCGGGCCGAAAGGGTCGTCCCTTGACGGCCAAATCGTCAGGCCGGCGCCGGTCCTCGACCACGGAGCCCGTCGCGTCCGGTCGCCACGCGGCCGAGGATCTCCGTGAGTTGTCGGTGTTCGGCCGGGTCGAGGTGGCAGCTGAACGACGTGCGGAGCGCGTCGGTGTAGACGGCGTTCGCTTCGCGGAACCGCTTGCGGCCGGCGCGCGTCGTGACGACGATCGTCGCCCGGAGGTCGGCCGGGTCGCGGTGGCGCTCGACGAGTCCGTCCGACTCCATCCGTTGCACGAGCCGGCTGAACCCCGGCTGGCTGTAGCGGGGGTGCATGAGTCCCTGCAGCTCTCCCATCGGGAGCCGGTGCGCGCGCTGGGCTCGCTCGAGGTACGCAAGTGCGGAGAAGACGCCGGAGTCGATCCCCACCCGCGCGTCGAGCGCGGCGACGACGTCGTGGAGCACCGACTGGTACACGTCGACGAGCGCGCTCCAGCTCGCCAGGTCGTCGGTGTTCACGGTCGGCGCGGGTCGTCGAGCACGAGCTCGAACTCACCCGGGATCCGGCGTTGCAGCGCGTCCGAGATCGTGTCGCGCAGCTCGTCGGGCGCCAGCACGCAGTCGGCGCACGTCACGTCCTCGAGCACGAGCTCGAGATGGACGCGCGCCGTCTTCGGGTTGGCCTCGCGCACGAACAGGTCGGCGCCGTCGGCCCGCAGGAACCCCGCGAGCTCGTCGACCGCCTCGACGACGGCGGCGGGGTCCATCGTCACGCGCCCCGCGCCACGGACTTGCTCTGCATCGTGCTCTCGCCGAAGCTCGGGAGCCCGATCGCGTGCAACGAACCGAGCCCGCCGCACACGATCGGCACGATCTGGTCGGGGCGCTCGACGAGGTGCACGCGGCCACGACCGTCGACGCGGCCGCGATCGTGCAACATCTTCGCGTTCGCCTCCGGCCACATGTCGACGGGCTGCCACGCGTTCTCTCGGAGGTAAGCGGTCAGGTCGTCGACGTCTGGGAACGCGGCGCCGAAACGCTCCGCCCACATCGGGTTGAACGCGACGACGACCTCGCCGTTGCCCACGTTGCCGAGGAACATGTTCGCGAGCGGGTAGGCCAGGCTCTTGGCGATGAGGTAGAGCAGATCGTGAGGGTCGTCGTTGTGGATGTCGGCCATCGGGAACGTTCCCTTGCCCCCGTGGACCGTCACGACGTCGTCGTCGGCGGTGAAGCCGCGCCGCTGCGCGAGCGACGGCCAGGGCGAGCGTTCCTCCCATTCGCCGATGCAGAAGCCGAACCGCGCCGGTTGGCCGAACACCGACTTCGTCGTCTCGCCCGCGCGCTGACCGCCGATGTTGCGCAGGCACAGCGCGACCGCGCGCCCGATGGTCATCGACCCGCGGCCCGCCGCGCCACCCATGCAGCTCGCCCGGTAGTCGATGCCGAGAGCGTCGCGGCTCGGACCGTTGACGATGAGCATCGGGAAGACGCTCGACGTGGTGGTCGTGAGGCCGAACGCGTTCCATTCCGGCTCGGACAGGGCCTCGAGCGCCGCGAGCACGGTCGCGAACGCGGCGGGCTCGACGCCGGCGAGCGCGGCGTTGATCGCGACGAGCTCGACGGTCGCGACACCGTTGACGGGCGGGAGGACGCACACGACGTGCTCGGCCGGGTACGGCGTGGCCGCGAGGAGGGCCTCGATCGCGTCGTCGGTCGCCGGCAGTTGCGGGACACCGTCGCTCCAGTGCTCGGCCATCGAGAGCTCGTAGAGCGCCCGGGGGTCGGCCGGAACCTCGAGGCGTTCGCTCGTGAGGGTCACGCCGTCACCCCGAGCAACTCCAGGACCTTGGGGTAGTACTCGTCGGCGATCTGCTGCAGCTCTTCGGTGGGCCGCGCTTCGAGGGGGTAGGGGAGCACGAGCACACGCAGGTCGCCGTGACCGACGTGGCGCGCCACGTTGTGCGCGTGCACCGTGAACTCCTCGCACACGATGGCGACGACGGGCTTGCGGTGTTCCTCGATCGTGACGGAGTCCTTGATCGTGAACGTCGTGCACGAGCCGCAGGTGCCCAGACCGACGATCGCCGCGTCGACCTGCGCGGCGAGCTCGTCGATCTGCTCGCGGTCGCTCGACGCGGGCCGGCCGACCTGCGCGCCGGTCTCGACCGCGAGGGTCCGCGCGCCGTCGCGCCGCAGGTACCCCTCCCAGACACTCGCGATCAACTGCCATGATCGCCAGGCCCGGTCGGTGCGGATGCCGATCGTCGCACCGGTCAGCGGCGTGTCGAGACGGAAGGTCGGTGCGCTCACATCGCCGGCGGGGGCGCGGTCGGCCGCCGGACCCAGATGGTGTCGCTGGTCGTGCTCATGCGGTCGACAGTACAGATATATGCGTCCGCATACAATGCCCGAGGCCCCGGGCTGACGGCGGGTACGCCGAGAACCGGCTGCTCTCGCGGGTCCCGGCGGTCCGATGACCGGCGGCGCCTCGTGCGCCACGAGTCGGGAACCGTCTGTTAGCGGGTGCGCCTGATCTCGCGGGTGCGCACGTCGGCCGCGTGCATGAGGTCGTCGAGCGTTCCGCCGGCGACGTTGCGAACCATTCCCGCGGTGAGCGTCAGCTCGTCGGGACCGCTGGATCCGTCGGTGAGGGCGCGCACGCCGTCGACCGCGGCCAGGGCCTCTTCGGTGCAGTCGGGGAGGAGCACCGCGAAGCGCAAGGTGTCGATACGGCCGATGACGTCGGACGCGCGGAAGGCCTTGCGCATCAGTTCGGCCATCGTCATCAGGATCCGGTCGACCGTCGCGCCACTCGGGGCGGGCGCGTCCGAACCGACGGTGTGGAAGTCGAAGTACGCGAGCGCGACGGGTGTCGCCCGCCGCTGACACGAGAGGAACAGCGGGGTCGCGGCGGCGACGAACCCGGCGCGATTCCACGCGCCGGTCAGCTCGTCGACACCGACGGTCTCGTGCGTATGTCCGTTCGAGCGCACTTTGCTGCGGATCACGATCCGCACCTCCCCTGAGATGTGATTGTCCGGCCCACCCGAGGTTGACACGTCACCGCCGGAACGCCACCGCTGCGGGCGAATTCGTGGCAGATGTCACGTCGTCAGTGGAAGGAGTCGTCAGTGAGGGGAGTTGTCAGTGAGAGGAGTCGTCGGTGCGGATCGTGCGCCACGCCTGCCCGGTGATCCGCAGGATGAGGGCGGTGATCGCGAGCCCGATGAGCGGGTCGGCGATCTTCAGCCCGGCCCCGACCACCGCGGCCGACGCGACGACGCCGAGCGATACGAAGCCGTCGACGCGGGCGTGATGGCCGTCGGCGACGAGTGCGGCGCTGTGCAGATGGCGTCCGGCGCGCAGCCGGATACCGGCCGCGAGCTCGTTGCCGACGAAGCCGACTGCGCCCGCCACGGCCAACGGGACCAGATAGTGGAGATTTTGGGGATGGACGAGTCGATCGATCGATTCGACTGCCGCGATCATGGCCGACGCGAGGATCGTCAGCACGACGACGTAGCCCGCCCACCGCTCGCCCCGTTCGCTGCGCGCGAGGAACGCGATCGCCAAGGGGACGGCCGTGAGCGCGTCGCCGCCGTTGTGGATCAGGTCGGCGAGCAGCGCAACCGAACCGGAGACGGCGAACACGACCGCCTGGATCGCGGCCGTGGCCGCGAGGACGGCGAGGCTGGCCGAAACGGCGCGGACCCCGGCGCGCGACCTGACGATCGAGCGATCGACGAGGCCGTGAGTGTGCCCGTGCCCGTGCCCGTGATCGTCGTGATCGTGTGTCGTGGCTCGGGCTGGTCGTGGTCGTGGTCGTGGTCGTGGTCGTGGTGCTCGTGGTCGTGGTGCTCGTGGTGCTCGTGGTCGGCCGGCTCGTGCGACCGGAACGGAAGGCGCGCGTGCCGGTGCGGACCGTGATGGTGGTGCTCGTGGGTCCACGGGCCGTGCCGGTGTTCGAGGGTGTCGGTCACGTCCTCAGCGTACGTGCCCGCCCTGATGCGGCGATTCCGGAATGCGAGTACCGTCCGCGACGGCCTCAGAACAATGGGCGGTCTCAGATGGCTGAGCACGGTTCCGACGCGACGCGGGGGCTCGTCGAGCTCCGGATTCACGGTGTCAGCGGGACTCCTCCGGAAGGCATGCTCGACGCGGCGGCCGTAGATCGGGTCGCGGGCGACGCGACCACCGGCTTCTACGAGCCGGACCCGAATCTGCCCCTGCCCGCGGCGCGCCGCCGCGGCCGGTTGCGCTGGCTGGAGGGCTACTCGTGGCGAGGGATGACCTCGGGGTCACCCGTGCAGGCGCTGTGGGTGCTGTTGGCGCCGTTCGCCTTCGCGAATACGGCGGCGGCGATGCGACCGCCGGTTGCCGGCACGTTCGTCGGTCGCGCCGTCGCCGCGTTGCACGCGGCGGCCGTGCGCGTCTTCGCGCTCTCGCTGACGTTGACCTTCGTGATGGCCACGTTCGTCGCGTCGGTCGACGAGACCGCGTGGCAGTGCGGGAACAACCCCAGCTGTGTGACCGGGCACTCGGTGACGCGCGTTCTCGGTTGGAGCGGCCTGTCGAGCCCGCCGCGGCGGGTCGCGATTGTGCTCGCGTTGCCGCTGGCGTCGATCCTGCTGCTCTGGTTCCTCGCTCGGCGCGCCTGGAACGCGCGTGCCGCCGTGCTCGCGGTCGTGGGGGCACGCGACCTCGATCACGTCTCGATCGCCGAGCAGGCGACCGATCTCGACGACCCCAAGCTCTGGGAAGACCGCGAACCGAGCGAGTACCTGCGTCATGTCCACGTCGCGTCGGCGCTCGGCATCGTCACGGCGGTGACTGCGATAGGCATCGCGTACTGGTCGGAGTCGTCGGCGACGGCACTACGCGTCGTCGGCGGGTTCGCGTTCGTGTCCCTGGGTGCGGCGACAGTGGCGGCGGCGATCGGTTGGGGTACGCGGTCGAGGCTCTTGCGCCGGGTGCTGTCGGTCGGCGCGCTCGTGGGGTCCGGCGCGGCGTTCGTCGCGCTCGTCGCGGTCCTCGTGTCGGATCCCACGGTGCCGACACCCCGCGGTAACGATCTTCCCGGAGTCGAGTCGGTGATCGTGTGGTTGTTCCTCGTGCAGATCGTGATGATCGTCGCGATCGGCGTGCTCGGCATGGTGCCCTGGACCGCCAACCGCCGATCCCGAGTCGGGTTGCGGGGCGCCGGCAGCGCACTGGTGTGTGGGCTGGCCCTCGTGATCGGCGCGATGTTCAGTGCCGGAGTCGTGTTGCGGGTCGGCGACTACCTCGGACAGACGACGACCCAGCTCGCGCCCGGCCTGAACCCGGATCGTGTGCCGGTGGTCGTACCGAACGCGTTGACGTGGGCCGCACGCGGCACCGCGTTCCTCGTTGTCGTCCTCGCCGCGTTCGCGCTCGCCGGCGGCGCCGGATTGCTCGCCGTGCGGGCGCTCCGGGGCCGTTCTCGGCAGGCCGACGCGCGCGCCCGGGCGATCGCGGTGGCCGAGCGGCGCGCGCGTCTGACCGATCGGATCGGCAGCGTCGTGCTCGTTCCCGCGCTGGTCGCACTCGTCGTCGCGGTGGCCACGACCGTCGTCGTCGTGATGATCGACACGAACCACTACCGGCCGGCGTTCGAGGTCGATCACCGCGGCTGGATCGCCGATCACGCGACGATCTACGGCAGTTGGATGATCACGGCATTCGCGGCCGCGATGGTGCTCATGGTCCTGCGCGCCCGGAGCAACGAGAGCTTGCGGCGCAAGGTGGGGATCGTCTGGGACCTCACCACGTTCTGGCCGCGGCACGCGCAACCGCTCGGGCCCCCCTGCTACACCGATCGGGCGCTGCCGGAGCTCGTGTTCCGGATCACGTGGTACGTCAAGGAGGAGAACCAGGACGTGATCTTCTCCGCGCACAGTCAAGGGACGGTCATCGCCGCGCCCGTCGTGTTGCAGTTGCGCCCCAGTGTCCGCGAACACGTCGCGTTGCTGACGTACGGCTCACCGCTGCAGCGACTCTACGCCCGGTGGTTTCCTGCGTTCTTCAACCGGGCGACGTTCGACGAGATGGGGATGCGGCTCTGCGGCAAGTGGCAGAACCTCTATCGCAACACCGATCCGATCGGCGGAAGCATCCCGGCCGGACCGGGCAACGTGGTCGTCGAACCCGACAACACGATCGCCCCCGGCGACTTCGTCTACCCGCCGATCCGCGCGCATTCCGACTACCCGCTCGAGCCGGCGTTCACCGCGGCTGTCGGCGAGCTCGACGAGCGCTTGCGCGCCGCGCCGCTTACCAGTCGAAGAAGTGGCTGACGCCGGCTTCGTCCATCTCGGCCCGGAGCCGGGCGGAGGCGTTCTCGAGGGTGACGCGCGCGCCCGGCGCTGGGCCTGGCGCGCGATGAGCACCAACATCCCGAGCGTTCCGTCGTCGAGCACCTCGACCCGGGAGCAGTCGAGACCGACGGGCCCGACCGTGTTACCGGCGGCCTTGTCGATCGCGCCGCTGGCCGACGCGATGAACTCGCGCCGCGCTTCGATATCGAGACCACCGATCACGACCAGATGATCCGTCATCACCTCACCCCACTCACCGTAGAAAGACCCGTAGAAAAGAAACGGGAGCCGCCGAGCGTCGATCGCCGGCGGCTCCCGAACAACGAAAGGCGATCTCAGATCACCCGAACGTTCTGCGCCTCGTCACCCTTCTTGCCCCGGCCGACCTCGAACTCGACGGTCTGACCCTCGTCCAAGCTCTTGTAGCCGTCGCCTTGGATGGCGGAGAAGTGCACGAAGACGTCGTCACCCTGCTCGCGCGAGATGAAGCCGTATCCCTTTTCTGCATTGAAAAACTTGACTGTTCCCTGTGCCACAAATACTCGATTCTCAGCGCGGCGGACCGACTCTTTCGGGCTGCTCGCACCTATGACTGTAGCCACCCGACCGCGTTCGAGATCCCCGGAGGCGCGCGTACCGCCCCCGACCTGCGTTGTCGGGCCAACTGCGTGCCGGTTTCGTTATCGTCTGGCGATGGGTTCCGACCGGCGTCCACCCAGTGTCGCGATCATCGGCGCGGGCGCGGGCGGACTCGCACTGGGCGCGAAGCTGAAGCGCGCGGGCTACGAGTTCACGATCTACGAGAAGTCCGACGGCGTGGGCGGCACGTGGCGCTTCAACACCTATCCCGGAGCGGCCTGCGATGTGCCGTCGCACCTCTATTCGTTCTCGTTCGCGCTGAACCCGTGGTGGAGCCGCACCTACGCGACCCAGCCCGAGATCCTCGCGTACCTCGAGCGGTGCGCCGACCAGTTCGGGTTGCGGCCGCACCTGCGGACCGGTGTCGGTATCGACGAGGCGCGCTGGTCGGAGCACGATCAACAGTGGCGGCTCGCAGCGTCGACCGGCGAGGAGTTCACGGCCGACGTCGTCGTGAGCGCGCTCGGCATGTTGAACATCCCCGTGGTTCCCGACATCCCGGGCGCGGACCGTTTCCGCGGCCGCACGTTTCACTCGTCGCAGTGGGACCACACCAAGTCGCTCGACGGTGAACGGGTCGCGTCGATCGGCACCGGTGCGAGCGCGATCCAGTACGTACCCGCGATCGCGCCGGCCGTGGAGCACCTCACCGTGTTCCAGCGCTCTCCGATATGGATCACGCCGCGGCTCGACCGACCGTATGCGCCGGCCGAGCAACGCCGGTTCGCCCGTGTTCCCGGCGCGGCGCGATGGCATCGCTGGAAGATCTGGTGGACGTACGAACGGGCCAACTTCGAGGCTGCCGCCGAGCAGACGGTGACGATGACCGCGCTCGCGCAGTCGTATCTCGAGCGCAAGATCACCGACCCCGAGCTCCGGGCGAAGTTGACGCCCGACTATCCGGTCGGGTGCAAGCGGCCGCTGATCTCGCGCGAGTGGCTCCCGGCGCTCACGCGCCCGAACGTCCGCCTGGTGACCGAGCCGATCACGGAGATCACCGAAGCCGGTATCCGCACCGCCGACGGTGAAGAGCACGCGGTCGACACGATCATCTTCGGAACGGGATTCCGCGCGAACGAGTACATGACCGCGGTCGACTTCTACGGACGTGACGGTCGCCGGCTCCACGACGATTGGCGCGACGGTGCCGAGGCGTATCTCGGTCTCACCGTGTCGGGTTACCCGAACCTGTTCATGTTGTACGGACCGAACACGAATGGCGTGAACTCCGTCATCTTCATGCACGAGGCACAGGTGAACTACATCATGAGCGCGCTGCGCACGATGAAGCGGCGGCGCGTTCGCTCGCTCGACATCCGCCGCTCGGTCATGGACCGTTACAACCGCAAGCTCCAGGCCGCGATGGCCACGACGGTGTGGACCGCCGGGTGCACCAACTACTTCCGCGCGGCCGGCGGCAAGGTCGTGACCCAGCTGCCGTACAGCGGCGGTCGCTACTGGTTGCGCACGCGCGTCTTTCGGAGCTGGTCGTACCGCCGGGGCTAACGCCGGCGCGGTAGCACGTCGATCGCGATCTGGTCGACGATCGCCTCGGGTTCGTCCCAGGCCGGATCGTCGGCGCGCGGATGGTGGAACACGAGGTCGGTGAAACCGATCTCCGCGTACCGCCCGACGAAGTCGTCGAACGCGGCCGCACTCGCGAGCGGGCGTTCCTCGCCGTTGCCGATCAGGAAGATGCGTTGCAGTGTCGCCGGATCACGCCCGATAGCTGCGCACGCGTCGTCGAGCCGGCGTGACTGCGCTCGTACCGCCTGCTCGGTGCCGGCCGCCGACGGGTCGCCGTTGACGGTGTCGCCGTAGGTGATCCACGCGTCGGCGAACCGCGCGACCAGTGCCAATGTCTTCGCGCCGCCGGCCGCGATCGCGAGTGGGACGCGCGGAACCTGCACGCACGCGGGGCGGACGCACGCCTCGTGCAGCGTGAAGTACGCACCTTCGTAGGAGACGCTCGGCTCGGCGAACAGCCGGTCGACCAGCATGACGAATTCCTCGAGCCGCGCGACGAGCGCCGCGCGCCCGAGGGGCTCGGCGCCGAACACGGTGGCGTCGAAGCCGACCCCGCCCGCGCCGACGCCGAGGATGAATCGACCCCCCGACACGTGGTCGACGGTCACGGCTTCCTGCGCGAGCGTCGCCGGATTGCGCAGGTTCGGTGATGACACCATCGTGCCGAGCCGGATGCGATCGGTCGCGCCGGCCATTCCGGTGAGCCACGGCACGGCGGCGTGCCAGGCGCGCCCGCGGTAGCGGCGCCAGGAGAGGTGGTCGTACGTCCAGAGGTGGTCGTATCCGAGGGCCTCGACGTGGCGGGCCCGCGCCACCGCCTCGGGCCAGGGGTCGGTTGGGAGCATCAACACGCCGACGCGCACGACGCCGAGTCTGTCCGGTGGTGCGCCGCCCCTGCGACCCGATCAGTCGGGGAGGGGGGATTTGAACCCCCGACCTCGTGCTCCCAAAGCACGTGCGCTACCGCTGCGCCACTCCCCGTGGAGTGTGCGCCAATCGTAGAGCGTCAGCCGATCACCGGCTCCGAAAGCGGCGCCGGCGGTGCGGCCCCGCTCCCGGCGCCCGCATCGCGCAATGCGCCGAAGATCTCTTCCCATTCCAGGCGACGCTTCAGCCAGTCCCGCGCCCGTTCATCGTCGGATTGCGCCTGCATCCGTGCCGTCGTAACCATGTCCTGCCTTCGTCGGTGGCATCGTCGACAGTCTGGGCGCGCTGCCGTGTAACGGGCACGTGTCGCAGGAGAGAACCCGAGGTTGCCATCGGTAACCTCTTCGTGTGCACGAGACG
Organism: uncultured Actinomycetes bacterium; assembly: GCA_963839575.1. Lineage (GTDB taxonomy): Bacteria > Actinomycetota > Acidimicrobiia > IMCC26256 > PALSA-610 > PALSA-610. The sequence continues at coordinate 2,514,251 of CAWIVQ010000003.1, forward strand.
GCCGCCGACATCGCCCGGCTGCAGCAGTTGCTCGACGCGTCGTACGCGCGCATCGGCATTCACATGCGCAGCATTCACACACCCGAGCGCCGGGTCGCGGCTTCGGACCTCGCCCGTGTCCTGCGGGGCGTGCGCGTGCTCGACCTCGCGACGGTCACGGCCGCGTGTGAACCGCGCGTGAGCCCGGTCGACGGGTTGTTCTTCCGCGGTCGCTTCTATTTCGGGTCCGGCGAGAAGTCGATGCGCTTCCGGCACCTGCGCGCCCGCCCCCAGGTGAGCGCGTGCCACACCATCGGCGAGACGTTCGCGACGATCGTGCACGGCCGCGCGGTGGAGATCGACGTGCGCAGCGCCGAGCAACAGGACTTCCTCGCCTACATCCAAGAGGTGTATCCGGAGTGGGACGAGTGGTACGCCGGCACCACCCCGCCCTTCGCCCGGATCGAGCCGGCCGTGATGTACGCGTACGCGTTCGAGCCCTCGGTGCTGGACGGCCTGCGGGGAATATAGTTGCGGCCGCAAGGGTTGTGGACGCCGTTCGCAATCGACCGCGTTCGGAACCGACCAGCGTTCGGTACCGAGCCGCGTTCGGAAACCGAGGAGGACGCCATGCCCGCCATCACACCCGTTGACCCGTCGGTGCTCCCGGTGCTCGAGGAGTCCGAGTCCGATCCCCGGGCCGTCCAGTCGATCGTGACCGCGGTGGCGTCGTTCGAGGGCGCGGGCTTCCCCGTGCACCGGCCGTTCCCGCAGCCCGGCGCCGACCTCGGCGCGACCGATCCGTTCCTCATGCTCGACGAGATGGGCCCGATCCAATACGGCCCGGGCGAGGCGGTGGGCGCGCCCGACCATCCGCACCGCGGGTTCGAGACCGTCACGTATCTCTTCGACGGCGAGATGGAGCACCGCGACTCGACCGGTGGCGGCGGCATCCTGCGTGGCGGCGACACGCAGTGGATGACGGCCGGCGCCGGCCTCGTGCACTCCGAGGAGCCGACCGAGGCGATGCTCCGCGACGGCGGGCTGATGCACGGCGTGCAGCTGTGGGTCAACCTGCCGCGGGCCGACAAGCTGACGCCGCCGCGCTACCAGGATCTGAGCGGCGACAAGGTCACGCTCGCGCGCAGCGCGGACGCCAAGACGTTGCTCCGCCTCGTTGCGGGCGAGCTCGGCGGCCAGACGGGTCCGGGGACCACGCACACGCCGATCGTGTACGCGCACGCCACGATCGACGCGGGCGGCAGGCTCGCGCTCGCGTGGCCCGCCGAGTACAACGCGCTCGCTCTATGTGTTGCGCGGAGGGGTGCACGTCGCCGGCGACTCGCGCACGGTCGGCGAGCATCAGCTCGCGGTGCTGGGCCGCGACGGCGAGAGCGTCGTGATCGAGGCCGGCGCCGGCGCCGACGTGTTGTTGCTCGGCGGTCGCCCGTTGCACGAGCCCGTCGCGTGGTACGGACCGTTCGTGATGAACACGAAGCAGGAGATCCTCGACTCGATCGACCTGTTCGAGCGCGGCGAGCTCGGCTCGATCCCACCGAAGCGGAGCTGAACGACCCCGCTGGTCGCCGCGCTCGAGGGGAGGGGCGGGCAGTCCCCGGCGCGCCTCGCAATGTGTCGCGCCAGGGGCCGCCTCTCAGCCCCTTCCCCGTGATCAAGTGAACACCGGGCCCGCTTCGGCCGGCAAGGGGAGAACCGTTATTCGGGGACGATTCCCGGACGCCGCGGTACCTCTTTCACGAAGCTGAAGAGCATCGTTTGCGTGGCGTAGGCAACCAGGCGGGGTGGGCCCGTTTCGACGTCCCACAGCTCCATGTCGGCCGAGGCGTAGCCGTCGCCCGCGTGGCGGGCCCGGTTGACCGCCAGCACCCACTCGCACCGGGCGACGCCGAGGATGTGGACGGTGAAATCGGCACTCGGCGGGAGCCACTGGCGGCTGCGCCCTTCCGGGCCGACCCGCTCGCCGACCGCGCCCGGCATCGTGTCGCACAGCGCGGCGAGGGCGAGCGGGTCCCAGGTGCCGTCGTCGGCCCGGGGCGGGTCGTCGAAGCGATACCACTGCGCGCGCAGCGACGAGGTCGGTTCGTAGTCCTCCCAGGGCGCGTGGCCGAGGGTCGCCCGGCCCTCCACGTGCTCCCAGAAGCTGAACGGCAACCGGTCTTGTTCGAATCCCTCGGGCGGCGGGTCGCGATACGACGGGCATTCGAGGGGCGGCATCACCCCGTCGGGCACCCGCGCGTCGGTGAACGTGAAGCCCTCCCGCTGCGCACCGAACACGCCGAGACCTTCGAAGCCGGCCGCGGCGCCGGGATTGCGCACGGAGACGCGGGCCTGCGACATCGAACGCCCGCGCCGCAAGACGACGACCTCGATCTCGACCGGGCCGTCGCGGACCTGGCCCGCGAACACGCCGTTGAGGCTGCGCAGCGGTTGTGCGGGCTCGGCGAGGGCCATGGACATCGCCCGGGCCCCGGTCGCGGCGACGATGCCGCCCTGGGGAACGATCGGGCAGTTCCAATGCTCGCCGAGGTCGCCGGTATAGCGGCCGTCGCCGACCGGTTCGATCGCAGTTCCCCGGCTGAACAGTGACGTGCCCATGGCCGGTCAGTATCGTCGGTCGCCATGAGCGACGCGATTGATTTGATTCGGCGGTTCTGTGACGACTGGGGACGCGGTGCGAGCGTCGACGAGATCGTCGCGTACTTCACCGACGACGCGATCTACCACAACATCCCGGTGGATCCCGCGGTCGGGGTGGAAGCGATCAAGGCGACGTTCGCGATGTTCACGACCGGAGTGGAACGCATCGAGTTCCGCGTGCTGAACATCGCGGCCGACGCCAACACGGTCTTGACGGAGCGGCTCGACATCTTCGTGCTCCCGAACGTCACGATCGAGTTGCCCGTCATGGGCACGTTCGAGATCCGCGACGGCAAGATCGCGAAATGGCGCGACTACTTCGACCTCAACCAGTACATGACGCAGTTGGCGGGCGCGGCGGGCTGAACCCGCTCGCGCGTGTTCACGGCGCGAGCAGCGCGCGGACCGCTTCGATCGTGTCGGCATCGGCCGCCGACTTGTCGGCCCGGTACGCGCGCACGTGCGCGAACCGGAGGGCGACGCCGCCCGGGTAACGCGTCGACGCCTGCGCGCCGTCGAGCGCGATCTCGACGACCAACTCGGGGCGGACGTAGACCGTGTGCTCGTCGCGGTGCGCCGCGATCTCCTGGAGACGCTCGGTCTGCCAGGTGAGCAGTTCGTCGGTGAGGCCCTTGAAGGTCTTGCCGACCATCACGAATGCGCCCGACGCCGGGTCGCGGGCCCCGAGGTGAAGGTTCGAGAGCCACCCCCGGCGCCGCCCGTGGCCCCACTCCGCGGCGAGCACGACGAGGTCGAGGGTGCGGACGGGCTTGACCTTGCGCCACGCCGCGCCCCGGCGACCGGCGTCGTAGCGCGAGTCGAGCGCCTTCACCATCACGCCCTCGTGCCCGGTCGCCAGCGCGTCGGCGAGGAACCGCGCCGCGGTCTGCGGGTCGCCGGTCTCGATCGCCGGCACGCGCCACCGGCCCGTCAGCTCGGTGAGGATCGGGCTGCGCTCGGACAAGGGTCGGTCGAGCAGGTCGTCGCCGTCGAGATGGAGCACGTCGAAGAAGAACGGCGCCAGCCTCAACGCGTGGCCCGAGGCGTCGTCGGCGCCGAAACGGCTCATCGTGTCCTGGAACCGACGGGGGAGCGCGCCGTCGTCGACGCCGATCGCCTCACCGTCGAGTACGAACGTGCTCGCCTCGAGGGCCAATGCGACCTCGACCACTTCGGGCAGGCGCGCGGTGACGTCGTTCAGGTTGCGCGTGAACACGCGCACCTCGTCGCCGGCGCGATGCACCTGGATGCGGGCGCCGTCGAGCTTCCACTCCACCGACGCGGCGCCCGTTGCCGCGAGCGCGTCGGCGATCGACGTGGCGGTCGCGGCGAGCATCGGCTGGACCGGGCGCAGCACCGTCAACCGGACGGAGGCGAGCGCGGCTTCGCCGCCGGTGAGGGCGCGCCGGGCCGTCGCGGCCAGGTCGCCGCTCAGCATCGCGGCTCGCCGGACCGCGCCGGCGGGAACGCCCGAGGCCCGGGAGATCGCGTCGGCCATGAGCCCCGCGAGGGCGCCCTGATGCAACGCTCCGGTGAGCAGGCGTACGACGAAGTCGGCTTCGACCGCACTCGAACGGGCGAACAGCGCGCCCAGCATCTCCCGGCGGGCCGCGACCGACCCCGGGCCCGTGGTGGCGGCGATGCGGTCGAGGGCGTCGTCGAGCTCGGCGACCGTGATTCGCTCCCGTTCCGGCGCGCTGTCGTCGTCGTCGGGGAGATCGCGCGCGGCGGACAGTGTCGCCCATCCGACGCCGATACGACCCTGGCGCGGCTCGCCCGTCAGCAGGCACACGACGGTCGCGACCTCATCGGTCGCGCAGTCGCGGAGCAGCGCTCGCGAGCGCGTCGATCTTCGCCGTGCGCGAACGGGTCGCGGCAACGGTCTGCGACGTCTCGACGACGGCGGCCAGGAGCACGCCGGCCAGGGTACGGTCGGTGCCATGGAATATCGACGTCTCGGCCGCAGCGGCCTGCAGGTCAGTGTGTTGTCCTTCGGTTCCTGGGTGTCATTTCGCGACCAACTCGGCGTCGACACCGCGATGGAGTGTCTCGATGCCGCGCGCCAAGCCGGCGTCAACTTCTTCGACAATGCCGAGGGCTACGCAGAAGGCGACTCGGAGCGGATCATGGGCGAGGCCATCTCGAAGCTGGAATGGGCCCGCCACAGCTACGTGATCTCCACCAAGGTGTTCTGGGGTCTGTACGACGAACCCAACATGAAGAACACGTTGAATCGCAAGTACCTGATGCAGGCGATCGACGGCTCGCTCGAACGGATGGGACTCGACTTCGTCGACCTGTTGTTCTGCCACCGCGCCGATCCGAACACTCCGATCGAGGAGACGGTGTGGGCGATGAGCGACATCGTCTCGAGCGGCAAGGCGCTCTACTGGGGGACCTCGGAGTGGGCGCCCGACGAGATCCGTGCCGCGTGGGAGATCGCCGAACGTCATCACCTGCACAAGCCGGTGATGGAGCAGCCGCAGTACAACCTGTTGCACCGCATGCGCGTGGAGTTCGAGTACGCACGCCTCTACGAGGACATCGGCCTCGGCCTCACCACGTGGAGTCCGCTCGGCTCCGGCGTGCTCACGGGCAAGTATGCGAACGGCATGCCCGAAGGGTCGCGCGCGAGGTTGCCCGGCTACGAGTGGCTGCAGGGGATGCTCACCGACCCGAAGACGAACGAGAAGGTGCAGGCGTTGAAGGTCGTCGCCGACGACCTCGGTTGCACGCCGGCTCAGCTCTCGCTCGCGTGGTGCACCAAGAACCCGCGGGTCTCGACCGTGATCACGGGCGCGAGCCGGGCGTCGCAGGTGCGCGAGAACATGGAAGCGCTCGAGGTGGCAAAGCTGCTCGACCGCGACGTGATGGCGCGGATCGAGGCCGCGGTGCCGTTCACGGCCTAGTCGTCCGTCGCGGCCCCGTCGGCTTCGGCGGCGGTCGCGATCCGATCGAGAACCCAGATCTGCATGCGCCCGGTCTCGGCGGGCGCTTCGGCGCGGCGCGTCTCGACCCGGTCGAGGGTGTAGCCCAATCGCTGCGGGATTGCCGCGCTCCGCACGTTCGCCTCGTCGCACACGATGATCATGCGGTCGATGCCGGCGAGCCGGAGCCCGGCGTCGGTGAGGGCTCGCGCCGCGGTCGTTGCGTAGCCACGGCTGCCCGCGTCGACGTGCAGCCAGTAGCCGATCTCGAGCGTGCCGGGACCGCGGCGCGTCATCAGGCCGACGGAGCCGAGCAACGCGCGGTTGGCGGCGGAGAACAACCCGTACTGCCACTCCTCGCCGCGCTCGCGTTGTTGCGGCTGGTTGCGGAGCCGCCCGCGCTGGAAATGCGGGTCGGCCGACAACGGTTCGGCCCACGGCATCCACGGCTTCAGGTGCTCGAGGCTCTCACCGACGGCGCGGCGCGACGGGGTCGGCGTCGTCGACGGCCATCCAGCGCAAGTACGTGTCGTTCGGGAGGTCGATGCGCTCGGGGGGAGAGATGCTCATCGGTCGTCGCGCACGTAGCTGTGCGCGCGCTCGACCCGCGCGACGCGCAGCTCGTACGCGTCGTACCAGCGCGTGCGTCCCTCGTATTGCGCGAATGCGTGGTCGGCGTTGCGTCTCCACGCCGCGATCGCGGCTTCGTCGGCCCAGTAGGACACGGTGATCCCGATGCCGGCGCCCGCCGTCTCCACCCCGAGGAAGCCGGGTTGCTGCGCGGCCAGCGCCATCATCCGCCGGTCGGTCTCGTCGAAATCGTCGCCCGCCCGGCGGTTCCGGCGGGCCGAGAAGATCACGGCCCAGTACGGCGGTTCCGGGGTGCGGGCGAGCCCGTCGTGGCGGGCGGCGGCCCGATCGGTCGACTCCACGCCTCGCACCTCCGGCTCGTCGTTCCGCGCGTGCATTCTGCCGCCCTTCTCGCCCGCATTCTGCCTCCCGGCTCGACAACCAAAATCCGGATATCTAGTATCCGGATTAGTGAACGCCGAGAGGAGGCCGTCATGCGGGTGTTCGTTGCGGGCGCGACCGGGGTGGTGGGGCGCAGGGCGGTGGCGCGGCTCGCCGCCGCGGGTCATCGGGTCACGGCGGTCTCGAGGTCGCCGGAGAAGGACGCACTCCTCGAATCGCTCGGTGCCGTACCGGTGCGCGTCGACCTGTTCGATGCCGGCGCGTTACGGGCGGCGGTGGTGGGTCACGACGCGGTCGTGAACCTCGCCACGAAGATCCCGCCGGTCGCACAGATGGCCCGGAAGCACGCGTGGGACGAGAACGAGCGGATCCGGCGCGAGGTGTCGGGTCATCTCGTCGACGCCGCCATCGCCGCCGGTGCGAGCGTGTTCGTGCAGGAGTCGCTCGCGTTCCTCTACGGCGAGCACGGCGACCAATGGCTCGACGCCGCGTCGGCGCCTTGCGCTGCCACCGAGTTCAGCGGCGCGGTACGAGCCGCGGAGGACAACGTCGCGCGCTTCGGGGCGCAGGGCGGGCGGGGAGTGGTGCTGCGCTTCGGCCGCTTCTACGCGCCCGAGAGCGACCAGGCGCTCGCGACATTGCAGCTGGCGCGGCGCGGGCTGATGCTCGACTCCGGCGCTGCCGACAGCTACACACCGGTGATCGATGCCGACGACGCGGCGGCCGCCGTCGTGGCCGCGCTCGACGCCCCGGCCGGTACCTACGACGTCGTCGACGACGAGCCGCTCACGCGCGCCGAGCAAGGCGCGGCGTTGGCGGCCGCGGTCGGGCGCCGCCGGTTGCGGCGCGCGCCGCGGTGGGCGGCGCCGAAGACGTCGAGCCATCTCGCCGCGTCGCAACGGGTGTCGAATCGTGCGTTCCGCGCCGCGACCGTGTGGAGGCCGGCATCGCCGAACGTACGCGTCGGCTACCGGAAACTCGCGGCGCGCTGCGGATCGAGCCGGCGCGTCCCGGACGTGTGCGGCTGATGCTGTGGGTGCTTGCCGCGAGCGCGTTCGGCGTCGGTGTGCAAGCCGCGTTCTTCCCGCGTGCTTTCTACGACGACTTCCCCTTCGGGCGCGGTTGGGTCGCCATGGACGGGCGCTACAACGAACATCTCATCCGGGATGTCGGCGAGCTGAACCTGGCGCTGCTCGTGCTGACGATCGGCGCGATCGTCGTCGGGACCCGCGCTATCGGCCGGATCACCGCGGGCGCGTGGTTCGTCTACGCGGCGCCGCACCTCGTGTACCACCTGCGCCACCTCACGATGGCGATGCCGGGCGTGGACAAGGTCGCGATGATCTCGTCGCTGTCGGTTCCGGTGATCGCGTCGATCGTCTTGGTGTTCGATCGGCCGCGGGTCGCGCCCACCCCGGCCATCGACGTTCGGGACGCGCCGGCGGCGACCCTGACGGGGGTGTCAGTTCGCCGCTAGCGTCGGAGGTGCATGAAGCCTGCGCCGTTCGAGTACCACGCGCCGACGACGATCGAGGAGGTGTGCGGGTTGCTCGCCGAATACGGCGACGACGCGAAGGTCCTGGCCGGGGGGCAGAGCCTCGTCCCGATGCTCGCGCTGCGGCTGACCGGCTTCGATCACCTCGTCGACATCAACCGCGTCGGCGAGCTCGCGGGCTTCGAGCGCGAGAACGGGTCGCTCGTGGTGCGGGCCGGGACGCGCCAGCGGGTCATGGAGCGCGACGCCGCGATCGCGGCCGCGGCGCCGCTGCTCGCGGAGGCGACCCCGCTCATCGGGCACTTCCAAATCCGCAACCGGGGGACGGTGGGCGGCTCGCTGGCCCACGCCGATCCGGCTTCGGAGTACCCGGCGGTGGCCGTCGCGCTGGGCGCCGAGCTCGAGCTGGCCCGGGCCGGGGGCGCGCGCCGACGGGTCGCGGCCGACGACTTCTTCATCGGTACGTGGACGACCGCGGCCGAGCCCGACGAACTGCTCGTCGCGGCGCGCTTTGCAGTGTGGCCGGATCGCAGCGGGTTCGCGATCGAGGAGGTGGCCCGCCGCCACGGCGACTTCGCGCTGGCGGGCGTGGCGTGCGCCGTCACCGACGGCCGCGCCCGCATCGCGTTGTTCGGCGTGGGCTCGACACCGGTGCGCGCTCGAGCGGCCGAGGACGCCCTTCTCGCCGGCGCGACCGCGTTCGAGGTCGCCGAGGTCGCCGCCTCCGATCTCGATCCGCCGGGCGACGTACATGCGAGCGCGCCGACCCGCGTGCGCATCGCTCGGCACCTCGTACAACGCGCGGTCGCGCGCGCCCAGGAGGGTTTCCTTGTTAGCGGTTGAGATGACGGTGAACGGTGAGCACCGGCGAGCGATGGTCGAGCCGCGCCTGACGCTGGCGGATTTCCTACGCGACGAGTGCGCGCTCACGGGGACGCACCTTGGCTGCGAGCACGGAGTCTGCGGTGCGTGCACGGTGCTCGTCGACGGTGATGCCGTACGGTCGTGCCTGTTGTTCGCGGTGCAGGCCGGCGGCTGCGATATCACGACGATCGAAGGCCTGGGTGGTCCCGACGGCGCCTTGTCGGAGGTGCAGGAGGCCTTCCGCCAAGAACACGGCCTGCAGTGCGGCTTTTGCACGCCGGGGTTCGTCGTGTCGGTCACCGCGTTGCTGCAGGACGATCCGCACCCGTCGGAGCAGCAGATCCGCGAGGCGCTTTCCGGCAACCTGTGCCGCTGTACCGGTTACCAGGGCATCGTCCGCGCCGTGCAACGAGCCGCGGGGGTGGCGGAGTGAGCACGTCGACCGCGGGTCGGTTCGTCGGTCAGTCGGTGAAGCGGCGCGAGGACCCGCGCCTGCTGACCGGCAACGGTCGCTACGTCGACGACATCGTGCTCCCGCGGCATGTCGCACTGCACGTTCGTGCGCAGTGACGTGGCGCGGGGCCGGATCCTCGGCGTCGAGACCGCCGCGGCCGCGCGCGCTCGGCGGGTGTCGATCGCCGTGCTCACCGCCGCCGATCTCAATCCCCACGCGGGCACGATGCAACCGACGCTGCTGCTGGAGGCGCCGGGCGCCCCCCTGCGCCCGCTGGCCGACGGCGACGTGCGGTTCGTCGGCGAGCCGATCGTGTTGATCGTGGCCGAGAGCCGGTACATCGCCGAGGACGCCGCCGAACTGGTCGAGGTCGACATCGACGCCGAGCCGGCCGTGATCGACGTGGAGCGCGCGCTCGACGACGGTGTGCCGATCGTGCATCCCGAGTTGGGCACGAACCTCGGCGCGGAGATGGCCTTCCCGGTATCTCCCGAGCTCGAGGCGCTCCTCGCCGGTCCGAACGTGGTGCGGCGCACGTTCCGCCAGCACCGCCACACGCCCGTGCCCATGGAGACGCGGGGCATCGTGGTGGAGTACGAACCCGCGGCCGGTGCCCTGCACGCGTGGATGAGCACGCAGAACCCGCACGAGGCGAAGTACGCGATCTCCCGGGTGACCGGCGTGCCGTCGCACCTCGTGCGGGTCGAGGGTCACGACGTGGGCGGTGGCTTCGGGCAGAAGTTCTTCACGCCGCGCGAAGAGCTCACCGTCGCGCTCGCGGCGCGGCGGTTGGGCCGGACGTTGAAGTGGATCGAGGACCGGCGTGAGAACCTCATCGCGTCGAACCACGCGCGTGCCGACGTGGGTCACTGCGCATTCGCGCTCGACGCCGACGGGCGGCTCCTCGGCTCCTACATCGACCACATCGAGGACGCGGGATCGTTCCCGGTGGGTGCGACCGGGGGTGCCGGAGCACTCGTGGGCCTCTTGTTCACCGGTCCCTACAAGTGCCCCGTCGCCTCGTTGCGGACGCGCGTCGGTGTGGACCAACACGTGCGGGCGAGGCGCGTACCGCGGCCCGTGGATGTTCGAGACCGTCGCCCGCGAGCAACTGGTCGACGCCGCCGCGCGCCACGTCGGTATCGATCCGCTCGAGTGGCGGCGCCGCAACGTCGTTCCCACGTCGGAGTTGCCTTACACGCTGCCGACCGGATTGCCGCTCGACATGGTCAGCCCGTCGGAGACGCTCGAACAGGCCGCCGAGATCATCGGTTACGACGCGTTCCGCGCCGAACAGCAGCGGGTGTTCGCCGAGGAAGGCCGCCTGATCGGGATCGGGCTCGGGCTCTACGTCGAGCCGAGCACCGGGATGATGGACCCAATGGGTACCGAGACCGCCGTCGTCCGCGTGAACCCGAACGGTCAGGTCACCGTCTCCCTCGGAACCGGCGCCCACGGTCAGGGCATCGAGACGACGATGGCGCAGGTGGTGGCCGAGGAGCTCGGCATCGACATCGACGACGTGACGATCGTGCAGGGCGACAGCGCCGTCACCGCCTACGGGCGCGGCACCGGCGGCAGCGGCACCGCGGTCATCGCGGGCAACTCGTGTCGCAACGCGTGCGCGGTCGTGCGGGCGAAGGCGATCGAGATCGCGGCCCACCTCATGGAAGCCGCGCCCGACGACCTCGAGATCGTCGGCGGGCAGATCGCGGTCAAGGGAACCCCGACGCGTTCGATCGCGTGGAGCGAGGTCGCGCGCATCGCGCACCTGGAGACGGCCCGCCTCCCCGAGGGGATGGAAGTCGGGCTCGAAGCCACCGCGACCTTCAAGGCCCGGCGTTCTCCTGGTCGAACGCGTGCCACGCGTGCACGGTCGAGGTCGATCGCGTCACCGGTGTCGTGTCGATCCTGCGCTACGTCGTGAGCGAGGACTGCGGCGTGATGATCAACCCGATGATCGTCGAGGGTCAGGTCGCGGGTGGTGTGGCGCAGGGCATCGGCGGCACGTTGTACGAGCACTTCGTCTACGACGACGACGGCAACCCCCTCACCACGACGTTCATGGACTACCTGTTGCCGACCACGACCGAGGTGCCGACGATCGAGTACGGCCACGTCGAGACGCCTTCCCCGACACCCGGCGGGCACAAGGGCATGGGCGAAGGCGGCGCGATCGGTTCGCCGCCCGCGATCTTCAATGCCGTCGCCGACGCGCTCGCGCTCGTGGGCGCGACCATCGACCACACGCCACTGTCACCTGACGTGATCCTGGGCGCCCTGCCCTGACCGGATCCACGCGGGCCGAGCGCGTTCGCGCCCGCATGCCCCAGTTCGTAGGATCAGCGGCGTGAACCCGTATCTCGTCGAACGGTTGCAGCCGTTCGGCACGACGATCTTCGCGGAGATGTCGGCGCTCGCGGTCGAGACCGGCGCGATCAATCTCGGACAGGGCTTCCCCGACACCGACGGTCCGGATGTCGTCCGGCAGGCCGCGATCGACGCCATCGCCGCCGGCCACAACCAGTACCCGCCGGGAATCGGGATCCCGGAGCTCCGCCGGGCGATCCGCGCACACCAGCAGCGCTTCTACGCGCTCGACTACGACGCCGACGCGGAGATCCTCGTCACGGCCGGCGCGACCGAAGCCATCGCGGCCGCACTGATCGCGCTGTGCGGCCCGGGCGACGAAGTGGTGATGTTCGAGCCCTATTACGACTCGTATCCGGCGTGTATTGCGATGGCCGGCGCGACGCGGCGGGTCGTCACCCTGCGTGCTCCCGACTACACGTTCGATCCCGACGAGCTGCGCGCCGCGATCACGCCGCGCACGAAGCTCATCCTGGTCAACTCCCCGCACAACCCCACCGGCAAGGTGTTCACCCGCGCCGAGCTGACGACCATCGCGGAGCTGGCGCGTGAACACGATCTCCTCGTCGTCACCGACGAGGTGTACGAGCACCTCGTATACGACGGCGAGCACGTGCCGATCGCGACGCTCCCGGAAATGCGCGACCGCACGGTCGCGATCGGCTCCGGTGGCAAGACGTTCTCGTTCACCGGGTGGAAGGTCGGCTGGGTGTGCGCGCCGCCGGAGCTCGTCGTGGCGGTCAAGACCGTGAAGCAGTTCCTGACCTACGTGAGCAGCGGCCCGTTCCAGTACGCGATCGCGGTCGGGCTCGGGCTCCCGGCCGAGTACTTCGACCGATTCCGCCGCGAGATGCTCGACAAGCGTGACCGGTTGTGCACGGGACTCGCCGACGCGGGGTTCGAGGTCCGAAAGCCGCAGGGCACGTACTTCGCGACGGTCGACATCCGTTCGCTCGGTGAGACCGACGGGCTCGCGTTCTGCCGCTCGTTGCCCCACCGGTGTGGTGTCGTCGCCGTGCCGAGTGTGGTGTTCTACGACGACGTCGCCGCCGGTTCGCCGCTCGTGCGCTTCGCGTGCTGCAAACGCACCGAGGTGCTCGACGAGGCGTGCACCCGATTGAAGAGCCTGGCCGAGTGATCGTCGCCGGCATCCAGCACGACATCGTCTGGGAGCAGCCCGAGGAGAACTTCGCCCGGCTCGCACCGATGATCGCCCGGGCCGCGGCCGACGGGGCGCGGCTGGTGGTGCTGACCGAGATGTACGCGACCGGGTTCTCGATGAAGACCGAGAGGATCGCGGAGCCGGTCGACGGTCCGAGCGCCGGGTTCCTCGTGACCCAGGCCCGGACCCACGATGTGTGGGTGTGCGCGTCGGTGCCCGAGCGGACCGGCGACGACGTGCATCCGTTCAACCAGCTCGTCGTCGCCGCGCCCGACGGCACGACGCACCGCTACGCCAAGATTCATCCCTTCACCTACGGGCGTGAGCACGAGCACTACTCGGCAGGATCGGATTTCCTCACCGTCGACATCGACGGCACGCGCTGCTCGTTCTTCGTCTGTTACGACCTGCGCTTCGCCGACGAGTTCTGGGCGCTCGCCGCGCGGACCGACTGCTACGTCGTTCCCGCCAACTGGCCGGCCGCCCGGCGCGAGCACTGGATGGCGCTGCTGCGCGCCCGCGCCATCGAGAACCAGGCGTACGTCGTCGGCGTGAACCGCGTCGGCACCGGTGGCCGGCTCGACTACGCCGGCGACTCGATGGTCGTCGACCCCTTCGGTGATGTGATCGTGCAAGCCGGAGCGACCGAGACCACGATCACCGCAGACATCGACCCGGAGCGCGTTCGATCGGTTCGCGCCGAGTACCCCTTCCTGCAGGATCGACGCTGAGTCGCCTAACGTCGCCGACATGAAATTCGCGCTCTTCTACGAGATCCCCGTCGCTCGGCCGTGGACGCCCGACAGCGAGCACATCGCCTACAAGAACACGCTCGAGCAGGCGATCGCCGGCGAGCGGGCCGGATTCCACGCGTTCTGGACGGTCGAGCACCACTTCTTGGAGGAGTACTCCCACTGCTCCAACCCGGAGGTGCTCTACGGCGCGATCGCGAGCCGCACGACCAAGATGCGGCTGGGGTACGGCGTGCGGCTCATGCCCAAGCCGTACAACCACCCTGTGCGGACCGCGGAGTCGGTGGCGGTGCTCGACCTCTTGAGCGACGGCCGCGTCGACATGGGCACCGGCCGCTCGGCCACGCGCATCGAGCTCGAGGGTTTCGGCGTGGATCCGAAGGACACCCGCGAGATGTGGCGCGAGGCGATCGAGCACGTTGTCGGTTGCTGGACCAACGAGCGCTATTCGATCGACAGCAAGTACTGGACGCTGGCCGACCGGCGCGTGCAGCCGAAGCCGTTGCAGCAGCCGCACCCGCCGATCTGGGGCGCGACGACGAGCGACGACGGCCACGCCCAGGTGGGCGAGCTCGGTCTCGGCCTCTGCTCCTTCGCCGTCGGGGTGTCGCCCGAGGACGTGAAGAAGAAGATCGACATCTACCGCGCCTCGGTCGCGCACTGCACGAATCCGATCGGCAAGTTCGTGAACAACCAGGCCGCGACGTTCACGATGGCGTTGTGCGCGCCGTCACAAGACGATGCGTGGAGCGCGGCCCGGGAATCGTTCGAGTGGTACCCGAAGGTCGGCGCGCGCCAGATCGCGCAGGTCGCGGAGTGGATGGCCGAACGCAACCAGGAGCTCGGCAACTACGACTACGCGGCCGACATGAAGGCGCACTCCGACGACGGCTCGCTCGACCTCTTGTCGCTCGAGTATCTCGTCGATTCGGGCGCGTGCGTGCTGGGCACTCCCGAGCAGTGCCTCGACGCGTGCCGGCGCTACGAGGCCGCGGGCGTCGACCTCCTGCTCTGTCTCGTAAACCCGTACAAGATCGACCACGCAACCGTGATGCAGACCATCGACCTCATGGGCCGCCACGTCATCCCGCACTTCGGCTGACGCGTCCGGGCGGCGCGGGGGCGACTACTTCGTGTCGGCGGGGATCGGCACCGTGTAGGTGTCGCGGCCCGAGCGGAGCACCTTGCCGGGCAACGCGCCGGTCTGCTTGCCCTCGTTCACGATCGTGGTGCCGTTCACCATCACGCGCTGCACGCCGATCGCGTCGGCGAACAACCGTGCCGTTCCGCCGGGAAGGTCGTTGACCAGCTTCACCTCGTCGGTCGCGACGGTGGTGGGGTCGAACATCACGACGTCGGCGTGGTTGCCCTCGCGGAGCTCGCCCCGATCGCGTAGCCCGAACAGCTGTGCGGGTGCCTGCGTCATCAACTGCACGCACCGTTCGAGCGAGATGAGCTGGCGCCCGCGGATCGTGTCGGCGAGGAACGAGGTCGTGTACGGCGCTCCGCACATACGGTCGAGGTGCGCGCCGGCGTCGCTGCCGCCGATCAGCACGAGCGGGTGGTCCCACGCCTCGGCGCGCATCTGCCACGACTTCAGGTCGCTGTCGGACGGCAACGGCCACAAGATCGTCTGCAGGTCGTCGTTGATCACGATGTCGAGCAACGTGTCGAACGTGCCCCGATTCGCGCGCTCGGCGAGGTCGGCGACGACCCGGCCCTTCAAGCCGTCGTTCGCGGCCGAGTAGGTGTCGCCGATCTGGTAACGGCCCCACGACGCGAGCCGGGAGAACACGCCGGCTTCCGGCGAGCGGGCCCGCTCGTTCATCCACTGCCGGACGGCCGGGTCGCGCAGCTTGGCGATGCGTTCCGGCACCGGGAGGCTCATGATCTCCGACCACCCCGGCAGCATGAACAGCGCGCAGTAGTTCTTGAACGACATGTTCATCTCGACGAGCGTCGGCATCGTCAACGCGATCGCGGTGCCGCCCTGTGCCCGGGCGTGCTCGCACGCGCCGACCTGGTCGTGGTAACGCTGCGGCTCGCGGGAGTCGATCGTCAGCACGTTCCAGTTCAGAGGACGCCGGCCGGCGAGCGTCATCGCGGCCATCTGGTCGACCTCTTCGTCGCTGAACCCGCGCAGGCAACCGCTGGTGACGTATTCGAGCGTCGTGCCTTCGTGGCCGGAGACCGCGCGGCACAGCTCGAGCACCTCTTCGCCCGATGCCCAACGCGACCCGACGGGTTCGCCGTCGCCATCGGAGTGCGTGAACGACAAGGTGGTCGAAAAGCCCAGCCCGCCCGCGGCGATCGACTCCTCCAGCAGGCGCGTCATCGCGGCGAGTTGCTCCGGCGTCGCCTCGTTGCCGATCGCGTCCTTGCCCATCACGTTGCGGCGCAGTGCGCAGTGGCCGACGAGGAAACCGACGTTGAGTCCGACCCGGTTGTCGACCGCGTCGAGGTAGTCGCCGAACGAGCGCCACGACCACGGCACGCCGGTCTCGAGCGCGGGGAGGGGCATGCCCTCGACCTTCGCCATCATGCGGCGCAGATAGTCGGCGTCCTCGGGATTCACCGGCGCGAGCGTGAAGCCGCAGTTGCCCGCGATCATGCTCGTCACGCCGTGCAGGTTCGACGGTGTGGCCGCCGGGTCCCAGAACAGCTGCGCGTCGTAGTGGGTGTGCGGGTCGACGAAACCGGGCGCGACCACGAGGCCGCCGGCGTCGACGACCTCGGCGGCTTCCTCGCTGATCTTGCCGATCTCGACGATCCGACCGTCACGGATACCCACGTCGGCCTGGCGCGCGGGCGCACCCGTGCCGTCGACGACCGATCCGCCGCGAATGACGCTGTCGAGCATCACAACCTCCTAGCGCGTCTTGCGCTTTGCCGCGTGCACGGCTTGGCGACGTTTCTCCTGCGCGGCGGCGCGGGCTTCGCGCTCGCGCGCCTCCGCTGCGCGCTTGGCTTCTTTCGCGGCCTTGCGCTGTTCGCGCTTGGCTTCCAGCGCCGCCTTGTCGACGACGGGCTCGGGCCCGGTACTCAGCTCGGGCTTCGCCTCGACGGCCACCGGTTCGCCGATGACGAAGCGGTCGTCGGCCTCGAGCAGCTCGCGCATCACCGGCCGGCAGAGCGCGTCGCTCGCCGCGTAGCCGGCGAGCATCAGGGTCACGAGCGTGACGCCGTGGTTCTCGATGACCGCGGGCAGCACTTCGAGCAGGTCGTCGCGGGTGGGCTCCTCGGCGCGCGGACCCAGGGCCTCGATGGTGTCGTCGTTGACGTGTTGGGCGAGCGCGAACAACACCTGCAGCTGGTGATCGGGTGCGGCGGTCGCCAGCTTGCGCCGCACGAGCGGGATCAGCGCGTCGCCGAGGCGCATCGTCGCCCGGGGCAGTTGCAGCTGCGCGGCGACGTCGAGGCGCGACTTCTCGCTCATGTCCGCGAGGGCGTGGCGCAGGGTGGCGTCGTCGAGCGCGGCGAGGGCCTGGGCCATCACCGCGGTGTCGGCCTCGGCCTGGGCCGCTTCCTCCTCGGTGAGCTCGTGGTCGTGCTCATCGTGGTCGTGACCCTCGTGGTCGTGGTCGTGGTCGTGGTCGTGCTCGTCGGAGCTGGGCTCCGGGACCTCTTCGTCGGTCGATTTGGCGCTCGATTTGGGGCTCATCGCCCTGCAGCTTCGCGCACGACGACCGGCTACCGTGGAGTGGACATCGCCGTCGACCTCTGACGGGAGAGCCCGGACGCGAATTTCGAGCGATCCGGGCGCCGAAGGAGCAACCACTCCCCGGAATCTCTCAGGCACCCGAACCGTCGGAGCGAGGCAACTCTGGAGTTCCGCGACAGAGGGGGAGTCGGGCCGTTCGCGGCTCGCACCCACGACGCGGAACGAGAGGTTTCCCGCCATGCCCGACCAGCCGGCCAACGCAGATTCCGGCTTGGAGGCATTCGTCGACCGTCACATCGGTCCGCGACTCGCCGACCAGGCCGCGATGCTCGCGACGTTGCACTTCGGCTCGCTGGCGGAGCTCGTGGATGCCGCGGTCCCGTCCGTGATCCGCGAGCCCGTTGCGCTCTCTTTGGTCGAGCCGATGTCCGAGACCGAGGCGCTCGCCCGGTTACGGGAGCTCGCCGGGCGCAACGAGGTGTTCACCTCGCTGATCGGCCTCGGCTACCACGACACGATCACGCCGGGCGTCATCTTGCGCAACGTGCTCGAGAACCCGGCCTGGTACACCGCGTACACGCCGTACCAACCCGAGATCAGCCAGGGCCGGCTCGAGGCGTTGCTGAACTTTCAGACCATGGTGAGCGACCTCACCGGGATGGATCTGGCGAACGCGTCGCTTCTCGACGAGGGCACGGCCGCGGCCGAGGCCATGGCGATGCTGCACCGCATCAATGCCAAGCAGGGCGTGGTCTTCCTGGTCGATGCCGACGCCCATCCGCAGACCATCGACGTGGTCCGCACGCGCGCCGTTCCCCTCGGGATCGAGGTGGTGGTGGGCGATCCGCATTCCGGCGATCGAATCGACGGATGCTTCGGTGTCTTGGTGCAGTATCCCGGGAGCAGTGGTCACCTGCCCGATCTCGCGCCCACGATCGAGCGCGGCGCACGCCAACGGCGCTCTTGTCTGCGTCGCCGCCGACCTGCTCGCGCTCACGTTGGTCACGCCACCCGGCGAGATGGGCGCCGACGCGGTGTTGGGCACGACGCAACGATTCGGGGTGCCGCTCGGATTCGGCGGCCCGCACGCCGCGTATCTCGCGGTGCGCGACGAGCATCGGCGCACGCTGGCCGGTCGGCTCGTCGGCGTCTCGATCGACGCGCAGGGTCGTACCGCGTTCCGCCTCGCGCTGCAGACGCGCGAGCAACACATCCGGCGGGAGAAGGCCACGAGCAACATCTGCACCGCGCAGGTCCTGCTCGCGGTCATCGCCGGCCTCTACGCCGCGTATCACGGGGCGGACGGGCTACGCGCGATCGCCCGGCGCGTGCACGGAATGACCGCCGGCCTGGCGGGGTCGCTGCGCGCCGGCGGCGTCGAGGTCGTGCACCGGCACTTCTTCGACACGCTGACGGTCCGCGTACCGGGCCGGGCCGCCGAGGTGTTGGCGGCCGCGGCGGCGCGCCGGATCAACCTGCGTCCGGTCGACGCCGACACGCTCGGCATCGCGCTCGACGAGACGACGACGCCCGCGGTCGTCGCGGGGGTGCTGGCCGCGTTCGGTATCGACGGCTCGGTCGACGCGCCGGCCGGCGAGGGCGCGATCCCGGCGGCGCTCGTGCGCACGTCCGAGTTCCTCACGCATCCCGCGTTCAATGTGCACCGTTCCGAACATCAGATGCTGCGCTACCTGCGCCGGCTCGCAGATCGCGACCTCGCGCTCGACCGCACGATGATCCCGCTCGGATCGTGCACGATGAAGCTGAACGCGACCGCGGAGATGGAACCCATCACCTGGCCGGGGTTCGCGCGTCTTCATCCGTACGCGCCGATAGACCAGGCGCGCGGATACCTCGAGCTGTTCGACGACCTCGAGCGCTGGCTGGCCGAGATCACCGGTTACGACGCGGTGTCGTTGCAGCCGAACGCCGGTTCGCAGGGTGAGTACGCGGGCTTGCTCGCGATCCGCAAGTACCACGCGTCCCGCAATGAGGCACACCGTCAGGTGTGCCTCATCCCCGCGTCGGCGCACGGCACCAACGCGGCGTCGGCCGCGATGGCGGGGATGCGCGTGGTCGTGGTCGCGTGCGACGACCAGGGCAACGTCGATCTCGACGATCTCGAGGCGAAGGCCGTCGAGCACGCCGACAACCTTGCCGCGCTCATGGTCACCTACCCGTCGACGCACGGTGTGTACGAAGAGGAGATCCGACGGATCTGCGCCATCGTGCACGAGCAGGGCGGTCAGGTGTATCTCGACGGCGCGAACCTCAACGCGCTGGTGGGGGTGGCACGGCCCGGCAAGTTCGGCGCCGACGTGTCGCACCTGAACTTGCACAAGACGTTCTGCATCCCGCACGGCGGTGGCGGTCCCGGGGTGGGGCCGATCGGCGTGCGTGCGCATCTCGCGCCGTTCCTGCCCAACAACCCGTTGCGGCCCGAGGCCGGGCCGGCGACTGGTGTCGGCGCGATCAGCGCCGCGCCGTGGGGATCGGCGGGGATCCTGCCGATCCCGTGGATGTACGTGCAGATGATGGGGGGCGCCGGGCTCACGCGGGCGACGCATGTCGCGATCCTCAACGCGAACTACCTCGCGCGTCGGCTCGCTCCGTACTACCCGGTGCTCTACACGGGGTCGAACGGGCTCGTCGCGCACGAGTGCATCATCGACATCCGGCCGATCACCCACGACACGGGCGTCACGGTCGACGACATCGCCAAGCGCCTGATCGACTACGGCTTCCACACGCCGACGATGTCGTTTCCCGTCGCGGGCACGCTGATGATCGAGCCGACCGAGTCGGAAGACATCGGTGAGCTCGACCGGTTCGTCGACGCGATGATCGCGATCCGGTCCGAGATCACCAGGGTGGGAGCCGGAGAATGGCCGGCCGACGACAACCCGCTCGTGCACGCGCCCCACACTGCCGAGGACGTGGCGGCCGACGAGTGGTCGCGCTCGTATCCGCGTGAGCTCGCCGCCTTCCCGGTCGCCACGTTGCGGCACGCGAAGTACTGGCCGCCGGTCGGTCGCATCGACGGCGTCTACGGCGACCGCAACGTGTTCTGCAGCTGTCCACCCATCGAGGCCTACGCGTAGCTCCCGTGCGTGCCCGGGGGTCAGCGGGCTTCGGCCCAGCCGCCGGGCGTGTGCCCGTCGGTGCGGACGAGCCGGTGCGCGAACGCCCAACGGTCACCCTCGGGAACGAACCGGTCCTTGTAACGCCCCCAGTGGTCGACGCCGGCACCGGTCATCACCGTGAAATAGCTGGTCGCCGTCGCTTCGGCCGGCGAGACGATGTCGACGCGCACGCTCGAGACGTGGTGTTGCATCCGTCCCGGTGGCGCGGTCGTGACGACGTCGCTGCCGACTCCCCGGAAGAAGCCGAGGATCGCGTCGCGTCCTTGCGCGACGGCACCCCCTGTGCCTTGGACCTCGAGCATCCCGTCGACGGCGAACAGCGCGGCGACATCCTCGAACCGCCCGTTGTCGGCGGCATACGTGTACGACGCGATCGTGTGCCGCACCGCCTCGCGCACGCTCAGCTCCCACGGTTCCACGGCCGTGGACGCTACTCATCGCGGCCACGCTCCAAAAGACGGCTCCCGCGAAAACGAAGTGCAAGCACGCGGGCTGGCACCGGTGCGAGCACGGGTGCGAGCACTCCGAATTCGCGGCACGCCGCATGCTCGGGCCGTGACGCGATCAGGCGAGGCGCGCCGTCGCAGCGTGCAGCACGTCGGCGAAGGCACGCTTCGGTGCGGGGCGTCGGGGTGAGTCGTAGGCGTCGAACCGGGGGCGGATCGCCGCCGGTGGCAGGGGAACGCGAGCGGTCGGGCGGGCTTCGAGGGTCTCGACGATCGGGTCGAGGGCGACGAGCGCGTCGGTCAGCTCGGCGAAGGCGCCGCGGTCGCCGCCGTGGTCGGGGTGGGCGACGAGCGCCCGGGCCCGAAAGGCGCGTCGAATCTCGGTCGGTCCGGCGTCGTCGCCGACGCCGAGCACAATGCGTGCGCGACGGCCGTCCATGGCCACCTCGTCCTTGAGTCCTGCTCCCGTCCTGGGAGCGCTTGCACCGCGGATCCTTCCGCAGCACTCTCTGATCGGCTCCCGCTAGGCGGGCCTGAACCAAAGGAGCCCCACGGTGTCGGAAGCGTGCTCGATCTCGACGACGACGGGGAGATCGAGCACCAATTCGGACGGTTCGAGACCGCGCAGGTTGCCCACCAGCCGCGGGCCCTCCTCGAGCTCGACGACGAGGATCGCATACGGCGGGGTGAACGCGGGGTCGACGGCCCGATGGGTGACGGTCCACGAGTAGACGCGGCCGCGCCCCGTTGCGGGATCCCACGTCACGTCGTGCGAGCCGCAGTGGGCGCAACGAAGGCGCGGCGGGTGGCGCCAGGTGCTGCACGCGGAACACCGCTGCAGCCGCAACTCGCCCCGGGCCAAGAACGCGTAGAACTCGCCGTTGAGCCCGAACGCGGCGGGCAACAAGCGATCGCTCATCGGTCGTGCCCCAACACGACGATGCTGCCGTCACCGAAGTCGCCCCAACCCGTGACGCAGCCGATCTCCGCGTCCGCGACCTGCGCCGCGCCCGCGTCGCCGCGAAGTTGGCGCACGGCTTCGACGACGTGGTTCATGCCCCACATGTGTCCCTGCGACAACAACCCGCCGTGAGTGTTCGTCGGGAGCGCGCCACCGTCGAGCCGGAGCACGCCGTCGCGCACGAACGCGCCGGCTTCACCGCGATCGCACAATCCGAGTGCCTCCAGCTGCAGCAACACCACGTAGGTGAAGCAGTCGTAGATCTCCATGAAGTCGAGCTCGGCGGCGCGCACGCCCGCCGCACCGAGCGCCCGCGGCGCGGCGTCGGTGAGACCGATGCAGAACATGTCGGGCCGGTTGGCGATGTCGTCGGCCGGGTAGGGGTGGCCCTCCGCTCCGGCGAGGATCACCACCGGTTCGTGCGGCATGTCGCGCGCCGTTTCGACTGCGCTGACCACCACCGCGGCCGCGCAGTCGGTTTCGAGACAGCAGTCGTAGAGCCGGAACGGCTCCGAGACCCAACGGGCACCGAGGTACTCCTCCATGGTCAACGGCGTCCCCCGCATGAGCGCTCGCTCGTTGAGCTGGGCGTGCGCCCGGAACGTCACCGCGATCTCGCCGGTGTCGGTGTCGAGCGTTCCGTACAGCTGCTTGTGCCGCATCGCGATCCACGCATAGAACTGCGCGGCCGACCGGGCGCCATACGGCAGGTAGTAGTCGAGGACGACGTCGCCCACCGCGCTGCCGTCCATTCCGCGGCGCGGTTGCGGCACGCCTTCTCGCGGGCGGAACGCCGAGTAGCCGTTCCAACCGACGACGACGAGCACATGGCGCGCAACCCCGGCCGCCACGGCCATCGCCGCGTGTTGCAGCGAAGCGGTCGGGCTCGCGCCACCCATGTGCACCGTGGTCGCCAGGCGCAGCGTGTCGATCCCGAGGTTGGCCGCGAGTTCCTCGCTCGTGGTGTAGCCCGGCGGAGGAATGATCCCGTCGATGTCGGTGGCGCGCAGTCCGGCGTCGGCGATGGCGGCGTCGGCCGCCTGGAGGATCAGCTCGACGGGCAGGAACGGGGCGCCGCGCAGGTAGTCGGTCTCGCCGATGCCGACGATCGCTGCCCGCCCTCCGAATCCCGATCCCAACCCGGTGTCGTCCACGGCGGTGGAACCTAGTTGGCGGCGCCGGGCGGCCTTTGGGTGAATCGCTCCCTTTCGGAGCCGATCCCCGGGTCGCTACCCTTTCAGGAGTCGTGGGGGCTCTGGGGGATTGATGACGTTGTCTGAGCGCTGGCGGCGTACCCGCGGGTATCGACGCGGCCGCGCGGCCGGTCTGGTCGCGGGCGTTCTCGTCGCCGGTGTGATCACGGTCGCCGGCGCGGCTCCGGCGTGGGCATTGCCGCCGGATGCTCCGGCGCAGCCGTCGGTCGTGGCGGTGAATGCGGGTGTGGTGGTGACGTTCGTGGCGCCGGCCGATGGTGGTTCGGCGATCACGGGGTATACGGCGGCGTGTTCGTCGTCGGATGGTGGTGCGGCGGGTTCGGTGGGTGGGTTGGCGTCGCCGGTCACGGTGACGGGTTTGACGAACGCCAAGACGTATACGTGCACGGTGTTCGCGACGAACGCCGATGGTGACGGTCCGGTGTCGCCGGCATCGGCGGCGGTGGTGCCGAGCACGGTTCCGGATGCTCCGGCGCAGCCGTCGGTGGTGGCGGGGAATGCGACTGTGGTGGTGACGTTCGTGGCGCCGGCCGATGGTGGTTCGGCGATCACGGGGTATACGGCGGCGTGTTCGTCGTCGGATGGTGGTGCGGCGGGTTCGGTGGGTGGGGCGTCGTCGCCGATCACGGTGACGGGTTTGACGAACGCCAAGACGTATACGTGCACGGTGTTCGCGACGAATGGGAACGGCCCGGGCGCGACCTCGCCCGCGTCGGCGGCGGTGGTGCTGGGCACGGTTCCGGATGCTCCGGTGCAGCCGTCGGTGGTGGCGGGGAATGCGAGTGTGGTGGTGACGTTCGTGGCGCCGGCCGATGGTGGTTCGGCGATCACGGGGTATACGGCGGCGTGTTCGTCGTCGGATGGTGGTGCGGCGGGTTCGGTGGGTGGGGCGTCGTCGCCGATCACGGTGACGGGTTTGACGAACGCCAAGACGTATACGTGCACGGTGTTCGCGACGAATGGGAACGGCCCGGGCGCGACCTCGCCGGCGTCGGCGGCGGTGGTGCTGGGCACGGTTCCGGATGCTCCGGTGCAGCCGTCGGTGGTGGCGGGGAATGCGAGTGTGGTGGTGACGTTCGTGGCGCCGGCTGATGGTGGTTCGGTGATCACGGGGTATACGGCGGCGTGTTCGTCGTCGGATGGTGGTGCGGCGGGTTCGGTGGGTGGGGCGTCGTCGCCGATCACGGTGACGGGTTTGACGAACGGCAACACGTATACGTGCACGGTGCTCGCGACGAATGCGAACGGACCGAGCGCGAGCTCCGCGCCGTCCGTGGCGGTGATCCCGAGTGCTCGCCCGGACGCGCCCGCACCGCCGGCGGTCGTCGGCGGGAACGCTCGGATCACGGTCACCTTCGTGGCGCCGGCCGACGGTGGTTCGCCTATCACGGGATTCACCGCGTCCTGCACGTCGTCCAATGGCGGCGCGGCACGTTCGCTCGCCGGCGCGTCGTCGCCGATCACGGTGACCGGTTTGACGAACGGCAAGACGTATACGTGCACGGTGCTCGCGACGAACGCGAACGGACCGGGCGCGAACTCCGCGCCGTCCGCGGCGGTGATCCCGAAGACGGTTCCGAGCCGGCCCGTGGCACCCACCGTCTCGGTCGGCAACGGTCGGATCGTCGTGTGGTTCCAAGCTCCCGGAACCGGCGGTTCGCCGATCACCTCGTACCGAGCGCACTGCGGAGCGACCAACGGCGGCTCGAGTAGCACGGCGACCGGCCGGCAATCGCCGATCACCGTGACCGGGCTCACGAACGGTTCGACCTACATCTGCGCGATCGTCGCCGTCAACGCCCTCGGCGCCGGCGCGAGCTCGCCGGTTTCACGCGCGGTCGTTCCGTTCGGCAAGGGCTTTCGGATGTTCTCCGGCGACGGAGGTGTCTTCGCGTTCGGCGACTCGGGGTACTACGGCGCGGCCACGGGTGCGACGCAGTCGCTCGTCGTCGGCATGGCGACGACGCGAGACGGCCGCGGCTATTGGCTCGTCGCGCGAGACGGCAACGTGTTCCACTTCGGCGACGCGGGCGCCTTCGGTTCGATGTCCGGCGTGCACCTCAACCGTCCGATGGTCGGCATCGCGGCGACGCCCTCGGGCCGCGGTTACTGGCTCGTCGCGTCGGACGGCGGGATCTTCTCGTTCGGCGACGCACGGTTCTACGGATCGACCGGAAACATCCGTCTGAACCAGCCCATCGTCGGCATGACGTCGACGGCCTCGGGCCACGGGTACTGGTTCGTCGCGGCCGACGGTGGGGTGTTCGCGTACGGC
Source organism: uncultured Actinomycetes bacterium (assembly GCA_963839575.1). Taxonomy (GTDB): domain Bacteria; phylum Actinomycetota; class Acidimicrobiia; order IMCC26256; family PALSA-610; genus PALSA-610. The sequence continues at coordinate 2,539,584 of CAWIVQ010000003.1, forward strand.
GACGCGCGCTTCTTCGGATCGGCAGCCGGTCGGAGCACGTCCGTCGTCGGGATGGCGACGTCGGGCACGGGGCACGGATACTGGATCGCGGCTGGCGACGGTCAGGTGTTCGGGTTCGGCGACGCGAGAGTTTCCCGGTCCGGTCCGATTCTCGGTCTCCGGCTGCCGGTCATGGGCATCGAGGCAACTCCCGACGGCGGGGGCTACTGGATGGCCGGTGCCGACGGCGGGCTCTTCGTCTCGGGTGACGCGCCCTACATCCACTGGCCCGGACCCTTGCTGTTGCGCAGGATCATCCGGGGTATCAGCCGCTGACGACGACGTCGCGACGCCGACGCGTACGACGGCAACGGCCCCCGCGACATTGCGGAGACCGTTCCCGTCATAGCGCGTCTGAAGTTCGCTGAGGGGCGAACCGTTCACAGCATCGGTCGACCGACCCCGCCGACGTGAGGTTCCGTGACGATTGTCACATGCGCAGTGCGCGGCGCGGGGCGCTCAGTGCGCGGCGGCCAGCGCGACCGCGGTGGTGTGCGTCGCCGCGGGTTCGCCCCACGCGGTCGCGTTACCGAACGCGACGACCTGGCCGTCGGACAACAGCATCCAGTAGCCGCCGCCGATCGGCGTCTGCGCGAATGCCAGCGCGGTCGGCCCGGGACACCAGCCCGCGCCGGGGATGGAGCCGGCGAACGGCGCGTGGCCGAAGCTGAACAGGCCGCCGTCGCTTGCGAGCAACAGGTACCCGCTCCCGTCCGGCGTCGCGATCATCGAGGTCACGGGCGCGGCGAGCTTCATGGCGCCGGTCGAGCCGCGGAAGTGCGCGTCGCCGAAGCTGAACACGCCGCCGTCGGCGCCGAGTAGCCAGTAGCCGCGGCCGCCGGGCGTCGCGGCCATCGAGACGATGGGCGAGTTCAGCGTCATCGATCCGGTCGAGCCGGAGAAGTGCGCGTCGCCGTAGCTGAAGATGCCGCCGTCGCGCGCGAGCAGCCAGTAGCCGTTCCCGGTGGCGGTCGACGCGATTCCGAGGACGGGTTGGTTCAGCCCGATCGTGTCGGCGCCGCCGTAGTCGCGTGCGGTGCCGAACGCGTGCACTGTTCCGTGCGCGGTGACCGTCCAGTAGCCATGGCCGTCCGGTGTCGAGGCGAGCGCGACGTAGGGGTCGCCGGGCGCCGCCGCGGGCGGGTTGGCGAACTTCGGAACGTTCCCGAAGGCGAGCACCGTGCCCCGGGCGCTCAAGGTCCAAAATCCCCGCCCGGCCGCCGCGCTCGGATGCGCGGTGGGGTTGGTCGGATACGCACACAGGCCGTTCGCACCCGCCCCCTGGGCGAGCCGCAACGACGTGTAGGGGTCGATGAACGTGTCGTCCGGCCGGTGCAGTTCGAAGTGCAGGTGCGGGTCGGTCGTCTCGGCCTCCCCGCTGTCACCCATATACGCGATGAACTGCCCGCGCTTCACGTGCACGCCTTCGGCGATACCCGGGGCGAAGCGCCACCGGGGCGGGTTCGCACCGTCGTCGGTGCCGGGCGTGTCGTTGTTGATGTGGATGTACCAGTACTTCCACCCGTCGGTCCCGGTGAGGATGAGCATGTTCCCCGAGTGACCGCTCGAGTCGCCGCGCACGAAGGTGATCGTCCCGTCGTTCGCGGCGAGCTCGTGATCGAGCTTGGCGCCCATGAGGTCGTTGCCGGGATGATGTCGGACACCACCGAAGTCGTCGTAGTAGTGCACAGGCTCGCGAACCGGGAACGTCAACGGGTGGTACTCGGTGTGGTTCGGCGTGAACGCGGCGTGCGCGTTCGGCGCGCTCGCGACGAACAGCGCGACGGCCGCGACCGCGACAACGAGCACTCGATCCTTCAACGCGTCCCCCTGCACCGTGGCGCTCGCCACTTCGAGGCGAGACGACGAGTCGGCTTCCCTCTTCAATTTCGGACGCGCGATACCGGCGCTTGATGAGCTCCCGGTGCCTCGAATGGGTGATATTTGCCCCCGCACGCGGCTGGTATGGTTGTATTACCGACCGGTAACATGGATGTAGAGCCTTCTCGTAAGGGTGGTCATGACCGACTTCACGCTCGATCTCAACGAGGATCAGCAGCAGATCCAGAAATGGGTCCACGACTTCGCCGCCGACGTCATTCGACCCGCCGGGCCCGAATGGGACGAGCGCGAAGAAACGCCGTGGCCGATCATCGAAGAGGCCGCCCGCATCGGCCTCTACTCATGGGAGTTCCTCGCCAACGCGTTCAGCGACAAGACCGGGCTGACGCTCGCGCTCGTGTCGGAGGAGCTCGCCTGGGGCGACGCGGGCATCACGCTCGCGCTCCTTGGTACCAGCCTGGGCGTGTCGGGGATCGTCGGCAGCGGTACGCCCGAGCAGGTTGCGGAGTGGGTGCCGCAATGCTTCGGCACCGCCGACGATCTGCGCATGGCCGCGTTCGCGGTGTCCGAACCCGACGCCGGCTCCGACGTGTCGGGACTGCGCACGCGCGCCGTCTACGACGAAGCCAAAGACGAGTGGGTCATCAACGGCGCGAAGACGTGGATCACGAATGGCGGCATCACCAAGGTGCCGACGATTCACGTAGTGGTCGCGTCGGTCGATCCCGAGTTGAAGAGTCGCGGCCACGCGTCGTTCGTCGTGCCGGCCGGCACGCCCGGCGTGAGCATGGGCCAGAAGTTCAAGAAGATGGGCATCCGAGCCTCACACACGGCTGAAGTCGTGTTCGACGACGTGCGGATCCCCGGCGCATGTCTCCTCGGCGGCAAGGAGAAGCTCGACTCCCGCCTCGCGCGTGCCCGTGAAGGCAAGAGCTCGCGCGTGCAGGCCGCGATGAGCACGTTCGAAGCGTCGCGTCCGATGGTGGGCGCGCAGGCGCTCGGCATCGCCCGCGCCGCGTACGAGTACTCGCTCGACTACGCCAAGGAACGCCAGGCCTTCGGGCGGCCGATCATCATGAACCAGGCGATCGCGTTCAAGCTCGCCGACATGAAGATGCACATCGACGCCGCCCGCCTCCTGGTATGGCGCGCGTGCTGGATGGCCGCGAACGGCAAGCAGTTCCAGGCCGGCGAAGGCTCGATGTCGAAGCTGTACGCGGGCGAGACCGCCGTCAAGGTGACCGAGGACGCGATCCAGATCCTCGGCGGCGCCGGCTACGTGCGTGAGCACCCGGTCGAGCAGTGGCACCGCGACTCGAAGATCTACACGATCTTCGAAGGAACCTCGGAGATCCAGCGCCTGGTAGTGGCGCGCAGCATCTCCGGCCTGCACATTCCCTGATCTCGGCCTTCAACGATCGGGCGTCGTACCCGACGGACTCCCGGGTACACGGGTCGACGGTCGTGAAGCGTACGCGTGCTGCCGGGCCAGCTTGCGTGCCGGCGGCCAAGCCCGGTGCCTTTGCAGTCGACGATACGAGGATAACCACTGGCGAGAAGCCTTCATCGTGCGATCCTGCCGTAGCGATCCTTCGTCCGTCGCAATGTCGTGACCATCGCGGATCATAGTCGAGCAGAGCTTGGGAGACTCGGGCGGGAGCATCGTCCAGGACGAAGAACGCTCGACCCGTCCACGTGCACCGCGACGAGACCCGGGGCGGCGCCGAGGACATAGCCCTCAAGCGCGTGGAGCACACGTCACGTTGCCCAACGTTCCGGTCCAGGAACCGCGGGACTGCCGCCTGCGCATGCAGCCCGCGCTGTCCTGGCGTCCTGCGCTCGATCAGCTGCGCGCGGGCGTCTGCGAGAGTCCGATTACGTTCCCGTCGGTATCCGTGAGGGTCGCAATCAGCTTGCCGCCGCCCACGTCATTGATCGCCTGCTGCGTCGTAGCCCCGGCGGCGACCAGCGCATCCACACTCTCGGCGATGTTCTCGACCTCCCAGTAGCTCACTGGTCCGGTCATGCCCTTGTCGCGCCCGTTCGGGTCGAGCCCGATGTCTTGGCCGTCCACGCTGTAGTTCACGTAGTAGGGCTCGTCCATGTTCGGCTCGACACCGAGCAGCGTCGTGAACAGACGCTTGGCGCCGCCGATGTCCGTCACGGGGTAGATAATCGTCTGATTGCGGCTGGGCATGGGGGCCTCCTCGACCTTCGTGTTACCTCGGTGCCGTTTGGATCGTCATCTGTATGACGGATCAGTACGGAGGAAGGTGACCATGCCGGAAGCGGATTGGCTCGGAGATCGATTCGAGGCGGACCGCGCCCGCCTGCGCGCCGTGGCCTATCGCATGCTCGGGTCGAGCGCCGAGGCGGAGGACGCGGTGCAGGAGTCGTGGCTGCGCCTGAGCCGCGTAGACGCGAGCGAGATCGACAACCTCAGTGGCTGGCTGACGACAGTGGTCGCGCGGGTTTCTCTCGACATGCTCCGCTCGCGGACATCTCGCCGAGAGGAGACGGGCGGACTGCGGCTGGCGCCGGAACATGCCGGCACCGCGCCCGACAGCGATCCCGAAGAGGAAGCAGTGCTCGCCGACTCGGTCGGCGCGGCGCTCTTGGTGGTCCTCGACACTCTCAGCCCTGCCGAGCGCCTCGCCTTCGTGCTCCACGACATGTTCGGAGTGCCTTTCGATGAGATCGCTCCGATCGTGAGTCGTTCGACGACTGCGGCAAAGCAACTCGCAAGCCGCGCCCGGCGGAAGGTACAGGGATCGGACCGCCCTGCGGATACGGATCCGGAGCGACAGCGCGCCGTCGTGGATGCGTTTCTTGCGGCGTCGCGCAATGGCGAGTTCGACGTGCTCGTCGCGCTCCTCGATCCCGAGATCGTCCTCGAAGCCGACGCCATGGCGGTTCGTATGGGCTCGCCCGAGACCGTTCTTGGATCCCGAGCCGTCGCGGCCACGTTCTCCGGCCGAGCATTGGCCGCACAGCCAGCGCTCATTGACGGCGCCGTTGGCATCGTGTGGGTCGTCGCAGGGCGCACCAAGGTCGCATGGGATTTCACAATCGTCGGCGACAAGATCGTTCACATCGCCATGCTTGCTGCGCCCAACACGATCGACGATCTTGACCTCACGGTGTTCGAATGAGCGAGGCCATCTACGAGATTCGGCCGATTGGTGTCGTCGAATCGTCACTCACCGATCTCGCCAGCGCGCCAGCTCAAGGCGACGAAGGTGCCCCCGACGCATCGATCGTTCTGCGTCCAGAGTTTCTGCACGCAATGCTCAACCTCGACGTCGGTGATCGGGTCATCGTCCTGACGTGGCTCGATCGCGGGGATCGGACTGTGCTCGAACTACATCCGCGCGACGATCCGGCACGACCGCTCCAGGGTGTGTTCAGCACGCGCTCGCCGGATCGCCCCAACCCGATCGGTTTGCACGAGGTCTCAATCGTCGCCATTGATGGCACTCGACTTCTTGTACGCGACCTCGAAGCCATTGATGGCACCCCGGTCGTCGACATCAAGCCAGTGCTCGGGCCGGCAGGCACGCGATGAGGTTTTCAATGTTCTAACGGCTGATGCCGGATCGGGGGGCAGACGGACACGCCGACGTCGTCTCGCGAGGGAGCCGGGATCGACGCGCCTCGCACGACGGGCCCCGACCGCCCGCAACAGACGAGTGTTCTCGTCGCGGTCGGCAGCATCCGGCGTCGACGGCGCACCTGAGCGCTACGCCGACGGATTCGGGTGGCCGCCGACCGGATGAACACCGCCGTCGCGGCGATCACGACGCTCAGCCCCTCGGCCCCCGCCGCCGAGGGCCTCATCGAGCGAGCTGGAGCACAGGACGGACGGGCCGTATCCGTCGTCCTGACACGAACTGGCCGACGCACGGCCGCACGAATACTTCACGCACGCGAGACGTCGCTGACCAGCGTGTTGTGCGCATTGAGCTCGGACGAGATCGACAACCTTGCGGCAGCACTAGACGCCATGCTGACCACAGTCACCCGCGCCAGAACCGAAGAACGCTCAGCCCACAGTCACGACCGTTCACAACCCTGGCTATGTCGCCTCTGCGACTTCGCCGCGTGCGGCCGGAGCGAGGGCGACTGCCCAGTCAACAACGCGGTAACGACCAGCAACCAGAGCTAGCCCCATCTTCGTCATCAACAACAGCTCCGCGCCCGTCGAGGCCACTGATCGTCCCATGACCCGTACGGGAAACTGCGGAAGGAGATGGCGCCACGCGGATATCTTTCGTCACAAGACGACTTCCGCTTGTGCTCCACGTCCTGATCGGCGAGCGCCGGCACTGACGACCGGTCGTGGAGCCCTTCCTCGCCGCCTTCTTCGAAGCGGCGCCGCCACTTGTAGAACACCTGGCGGCTGATGCCGTAGCAGCGGCAGGCGGCCGAGATGCTCCCGCTGACCTCGTCGGCGTGACGGAGCAGTGCCAGGCGCTGCGGATCATGCGTTGCTGCTCTCGCTCGTCGATTGGGTATCCCTCTCACGAGAGACCCCCGCTGTAAACAACCTCCGTGGGTTGGCGCCGCGTCCTCCGCGCCGCCCGTAGATGTTGGGCTGACTGACGGGCCCGCCGTCAACTTATCGGGCGAGGTGAACGGGTTGGCTCCCGCCGCCCCGAGTTCCGGCGTCGCGTGCTCAGCGTCGGCCGTCGGTTCGAACGCGGATGAAAGTCGTTCCGCGCGAGGTCGGTGTCACGTTTCGGTGCGCCGATCCGTCAGGGGTGTCGTAGGCCCATCTGACACCAGGAGAATCTCATGCATTCCCGTACCGCGAACCATGATGTGATCCCTCCCGCAGCCATGACGTCGATCCACGAGCTCATCAAGGCCGCCCACGGAAGCGGCGTCGAGCCTTCGACGATGCACCTCGTGCATCTGCGTGCTAGTCAGGTCAACGGTTGCAGCGCGTGTGTCGTCAGCGGTGTCGACAGCGCCGCGAGGCGGGCGAGACCCAGGAGCGCCGCGGCGCCGTGGCCGCTTGGAGAGACGCCCCGTTCTTCACGCCCCCAGAACGCGCCGCGCTCGCCCTTGCCGAATCCGTCACCCGTCTCAGCGACCGCGACGATCCCGTCCCCGATCAGGTGTGGGACGACGCCGCGCAGCACTTCACCGAACCACAGCTCGCCTCACTGGTGCTGTGGACCGCGGTCGCGAACCTGTTCAACCGGCTCAACGCCAGCACCCGGCAACTCGCGGGAGCGGCGTGGTGAGCGCCGTACGCAGATCACCGACCACCACCGACAGGCCAGCCCGGCCGAACGCGCCAACGCTCTCCCGCTTGGAGACAACTCCAGCAACAGTCAGAGGAACCGCGCTCGGGTTCGCCGCAGCAATGGCAGCCACAACGGTCGTCTTCGGCATCGGGAACCTCGGTGCTCACATCCGTGTCGTGACCGGCTGGAGCCCGAACGGCGCCGATCTGACCTACGCCGAGCTAGCCGTCACCGTCGCCACGTCAGTCGCGCTGGGCGGCGTCCTGTTGTGGTGGATGGAACGGCGGTGGCCGCGGAGCTTTCCAGTCTGGGTGCGCGTGGCGACCGCCACGGCCGTGCTGTCGGCGGTGCCCCTCCTGCGCCTCGACGTCGGCGCCGATTCGAAGGCCACTCTCGTAAGCATGCACCTGCTCACCGGGGCCTGCGCAATCGGAGCGCATCGTGCCGTTCGCATCCGGCCACGACGCTGAGCGCCGCCGGCAGTCCCCGATGGCGTGACCGGTCGCGTGCTCGACGGGGCGGGACCCCCGAGAGCATGTCACCCAGCAATGCATACAACTCGGGCGTTGGTGGCGCGATGTCAACGTGTGACAGGCAAACTTGCGTTACGACAAGTGTGCGCCGAGCACGATCTGCAGAAGCCCTTCGGGCGCCCATCACTGCGCCCATCAAACCGTGTCGAGCGAGGTGCGCGCCATGGACAGTGTGGGCGGTGTGGACGCGGGGACCTGGTGCGATGTCACCGCGTGGACTGGTTGACGGTTGGGGCCGGACTCAGCATTGTCTGCCGCGTTTCACGCGGTGTGTCGGCAATCGGTACGAGCTCGGCCCGCAACGCCTCGAACGCATCCCTACTTAGATCCCTACAACTCGCCACGACACGACGGATTCGACGGACCCGCCAGCCGAATACCGCGTGCTCAGCGGACGTGTCACGACTGCCCTTACGGAGCAAAGTGAGCTACACGATCTTTGAGGGAACTTCGGAGATTCAGCGGTTGGTCGTCGCGAGAAGCATCTCCGGCCTGCACATTCCCTAGTGCAGCGTCAGGCAACGTTTGCGCGGTTGACGATTTCGCGGAGTTCGTCGTCGAGTGCGTGGCGGTTGCGCCAGATGATGTAGCGGCGGATCATCGAGGCTTGTTCGGCGAGGCTGTGGTGGTCGGCGCCGTCGAGCGCGAAATAGCGCAGTGCCTGGAACTGGGCTTCAATCCGGTTCAGCCACGACGAGTACGTCGGCGTGTAGGCGAGCTCGACGTTGTTCGCCACGGCCCACTCCGCGATGCGGTGGTCGTTCGTCGTGGACAGATGGGGACTGAAGTTGTCGAGCACGATCGAGATCCGCACCGAGGGCGGATACAGCGACCGCGGGTAACGGGCGAACGTCAAGAACGCCGTCCGGCCCTTCTTCTTGACGACGTGTCCGTAGAGGCGATCGGTGCACAGGTCGTAGCCGGCCATCAAATGCCGCACGCCGTGCGGTCGCGTGTAGGTGGCACGCCGACGACGGCGACGAGGTGTCTCGGCATCACCTTTGCCTTTCGCGATCGGCGCCCACTGCTTGCCCGGATGGGGTTGCAAGTTGAGCGGCCCGAACTCGGCAGGCCATGATCGACCGGCCGCGACAAGGCGATCTATTTGATCTGTTGCCGTTCGGGCAACGTGAACTTTGGTGGTCGGCCGTCCGCATGCTTCGGTGCCAGCGAATCGAATCCGTCGCCGCTGAAGTTGTGGATCACCTCCCGGACCCGATCCTCGGACGTGAACGCGATCATCGCGATCGCGGGCACATCCATCCGCTGCGCGGACCACAACACGATCTGGGCGCGCCGCCACCGCACCACCGAGCCCGAACCCCGCCGTACGATCGCCAACAGCTTGCGGCCCTCGTCGTTGGTCAGAACCCGAACCTGCACCCGTTCAGCCATGCAGCGAGTCTGCGCGACCGTGTGCCGAGTGGTGGACGCGACACCACCAACGTTTCCGGTCGCGGCACTAGGTCGGGAGGCCGCCGTCCGGACGGCCTTGATCTCTGCAATCGCTCAGCCGTCTGAGTCCGACGAGCTCTCATTGGCGCGTAGTTTCCCGAACCTTGACGTGCCCGAGTGGGCGCTGATGTGCCGCGACGACGCCGTGAATCCGCCGTTCGGCGGCCTGATCGGCTCGGGTCAAAGAGAATACCGGTACACAAAGGCCACGAGCGGTGTGCGGACAGTAGCCAAGACCGGCGACATATTTTCTTGCAATACTTCGTTCCGAACAGAGATGCCTGGCAAGTCGGGCACTTTTCTCTACACCCTCAACGTTTCGCAAGGCAAGACGCGGACCGTATCCAACGGGGTGTCGATTGGGGGTACGTCCGGGGCCACGTCGTTGGCGATCGCGGCGAGCACGCAAACGACGTCACAGACCGTCACTCGCCACACCTACACGAATGTTTCCACTGACAAAAGGTACCTCTGCGGGAGCGACGATTTTGCACCGTATGCATCCTGGGTGGAGGAAGTTGCGCTCACCAAGTAAACGACTTGCGCTGGCGGCCGTGCTACTGGTCGCCGGGTGCTCCGGGGCGACGAGTGGTGCCGCGTCCCGATCGTCACGTTCGACCGTTGCGACCTCGCATGGACGACCGTCGCGCCACATCTCGTATAGCTCGGCTGACACGGACGCGAGTTGGGGACCTCCAACGAACGTGGTGACTATCGGGGTGGCGATCGCCGATCGCGGTAGCGAAGACGTGCGGATCGACTCCTTCGACGTCATCGAAGCGCAAGGAGTGTCGGCGAAACCGACGCTGATGGTGGGTGTTCCGCGCGTCAGCGGGTCGATATCGGCGGCTGTTGGATTCCCGCCGGCTGCGGCGGAGCATTGGCCGCCGTCGTCTGTGCACGCGCTGCGCTTCCCGATCGAGATTCGTGCCGGTACTGATCTCGCAAAGTGGGGTCCGGAGGTGTTGATCCGCGTCGAGCGACGTGAAGGTTCGCCGTTCGGTCACGTCAAGGGTTTCCGAGTGCGTGGAACCGAAGGTGGGCGACCGTTCGAAGACGTGGTCCGGACGTTCTTGGGTCTTTGTTGGTCAGGTACGGACGCCGGCTGCGCGAACTACGCGCGTGAACACGGCTACGCACCCGGTCCCCCGCTTTCGACCCCGCCATCGTCGACCGCGACGTGACGTCGCGGGTCACCGTCGAATACTCCTGCGGAGCGGACCTTTTCCATCATCACATCGCGACGCCGCAGGGGATCACATGGATTGCGGGTCGCGCTCCAGCGCCGACCGTCCGGCTGTTCGCTCCTCTCGCGACGGCGTTTGAGGCACCGTGCCCGGCGACCGTGGCCGACTGGTGGTTGGAGGTCCCTGGGGTCGAAGGGCGATGTCGGCTGCCCCCGCTCGATATGCGCGACGTCGATTGGAGCGGAGCGCCTCGACTTCCCGAGGTCGACCTCTTGTTTCGTCACGTCCACCGCAACTGGCCCTTCGGCGTGCTGCGCCAGAGGCGTCGGCTGATGTACCTCTTCGGTGTTGAGATCCCGACCTGGGTGCTGGACTGGTCGGGATCGCTCGTGGTTGTGGTGTCGCTCGTGTATCTGTTCCGCAAGCGCAACGGTTACTGGCACTGGTCGAACGCATCGTTGATTCCGTACTTCGCGCTCTTCGTCTCGGGCCACGAACTGATGCTGGCCGGCCTCCAGGCCAGCTACCTCGTTTTCGGCGTTCGGAGCAGATTCCAAGGGGACTCTTGGCGACCGGTCAGGTCGAAAGGCCCTAGGTCAACGACGCGGCGTCGTCGTACGGTCGAACGGTGGACGTTTCGACGGCGCTTGAACCAATCCCGATTGGTGTGGCCGAACGTTTGGGAGCGCTGGCGGACCCGGTGCGGTTGCGGATCATCGGGATCCTGGCGCGCGGCGGCCATTGCGTCTGCGACCTTCGCGTCGAGATGGTGATCGCCGCGAATCTGCTGTCGTACCACTTGCGTGTCTTGCGCGAAGCGGGACTGGTCACGGCAACGCGTCGGGGGCGGTGGATCGATTACCGCCTCGCCCCGGACGGGTTCGCGGCGCTGTGGCAGCAGCTGAGCGAGACGGGGGTACCGCTGCCGGGCGGGTCGATCGCCGAAACGACGAGTGGTCGGCTCTGCGCAGCGTGACGAGGTCAAGTCGTGACCCATGTCGCGAAGGCTGCGAACGCCGCACCGTCACGCACCGAAGACTTCGCCGTATTGCAGCGCCTCTCATTGCTGGATCGGTTCCTGCCGGTGTGGATCGGCGCCGCGATGGTCCTGGGGATCGGTCTCGGCCACGCGCTCCCTGGTCTGAACGAGACGCTGGATCGCATCAAGGTCGAGAGTGTGTCGCTTCCAATCGCGCTCGGCTTGTTGTTGATGATGTATCCGGTGCTGGCGAAGGTCCGTTATGGAAGTGTCGGCCATGTCGCCGCCGACCGGCGCATGCTCGGCACGTCACTCGTGCTCAACTGGGTTGTCGGCCCGGCGTTGATGTTCACTCTCGCTTGGGTGTTCTTGCCTGATCTGCCGGAGTACCGCACGGGGCTGATCATCGTCGGTCTCGCGCGCTGCATCGCGATGGTGCTCATCTGGAATGATCTCGCGTGTGGCGACCGCGAAGCCGCGGTGGTGCTCGTCGCTCTCAATTCGTTGTTCCAGATCCTCGCGTACAGCTTGCTCGGCTACTTCTATTTGGAAGTACTTCCGGGTTGGCTGGGTCTCGACCAGGCTGCGATCCACGTGTCGATGTGGCAGATCGCGAGGGCGGTGCTCATCTTCTTGGGCGTGCCGTTGGTGGCCGGCTATCTCAGCCGCCTTTGGGGCGAAGCCCGTCGTGGCCGCGTTTGGTACGAGGAGACGTTCTTGCCGCGCATCGGGCCGGTCGCCCTGTGGGGTTTGCTGTTCACGGTCGTGATCTTGTTCGCGCTGCAAGGCGACAAGATCACGCACAAGCCTCTCGACGTGGCCCGCATCGCGGTGCCGCTCGTCGCCTACTTCGCGATCATGTGGACGAGCGCGTTTGCACTGTCAATGCGCCTTCGGTTCGGGTACGCGCGAGCGGTAAGCGTCGCGTTCACCGCCGCGGGCAACAACTTCGAGCTTGCCATTGCGGTGGCTATCAGCGTCTTCGGTGTCACCTCCGGCCAGGCCCTTGCCGGTGTCGTTGGTCCACTGATCGAGGTCCCTGTCCTCGTCGGACTCGTGTACGTCGCGCTGTGGGCCCGCGGGCGCTTCTACCCAAGAGGAGAACCGGCATGAATCGCTCCGACTGCACTACCACCGCCAATTGCAGTCCGGTGGTCGCCATTTGCATCGACTGTGGTGCCGGCCTGTGCATCGAGCACGCCGTCGTGGTGCAGCACCACGTGACCCGCCTCGCAGCGATCAACCGGATCGAGAACGTCGACCCGCCCGCACGGTTGATGTACTGCGAGACCGGCGCGGTCGCCCACGATGCCGTCGCCCATCATTCGACGCATCGCCATGTGGCGGCGTCGTGAGCACGCCGCTGAGCAGCGACATAGCTCGTGAACCCCGTGCCGACGACCGCCGCGGGATGGCCGTCGCCGACGCGCGGATGGTGACGGTCGACGCCAACGAAGCCGTGGCGTCGGTGGCGTACCGGTTGAGCGACGTGGTGGCGATCTATCCGATCACGCCCGCGTCGCCGATGGGGGAGCACGCGGACGAGTGGTCGGCGGCAGGCCGGGCAAATTTGTGGGGGACCGTGCCCGAGGTGGTGGAGATGCAGTCGGAGGCGGGCGCGGCCGGTGTGGTGCACGGTGCGCTGCAGGCCGGTGCGCTGGTGACGACGTTCACCGCGTCGCAGGGCCTGTTGTTGATGCTGCCGAACCTGTACAAGATCGCGGGCGAGTTGACGGCGTGTTGCATTCATGTGGCGGCGCGCAGCATCGCGACGCACGCGCTGTCGATCTTTGGCGACCAGTCCGATGTCATGGCCACGCGCGCGACGGGGTTCGCGCTGTTGGCGTCGGGTTCGCCGCAGGAGGCCCAGGACCTCGCGGTGATCGGGCATGCGGCAACGTTGGCGACCCGGGTGCCGTTCTTGCACTTCTTCGACGGGTTCCGCACCTCGCACGAGATCCAGAAGATCGTCGCCGTCGACGACGCGGTGCTCGGTGCGTTGGTCGACGCCGAGGCGATCGCAGCGCACCGAGCGCGCGCGCTTACTCCCGACCGTCCGGTGGTGCGGGGGACATCTCAGAACCCCGACGCGTTCTTCCAGGGTCGGGAGGCCACCAATCCGTTCTATGACCACTGCCCGGATGCTGTGACCGCGACGATGGACCGCTTCGCGGAGCTGACAGGCCGCCGTTACGGGTTGTTCGATTATGTCGGTCACCCGGAAGCAGAGCGGGTGGTGGTGATGATGGGTTCGGGTGCCGAGTGCGCCCACGAGACGGTCGACGCGTTGGTGGAGCGGGGCGAGCGGGTCGGGTTGGTGAAGGTGAGGCTCTACCGGCCGTTCGCGATGGAGGCGTTCGTCGCGGCGTTGCCGTCGTCGGTGCGGGCGGTGACGGTGCTGGACCGCACGAAGGAGCCGGGCGCGACCGGCGAGCCGTTGTTGTTGGACGTGACCGCGGCTCTGGTCGACGCGGTTGCACGCGGTGATCGCGAGCGATTGCCTCGGATCACCGGTGGACGCTACGGGCTGGGTTCCAAGGAGCTCACTCCGCCGATGGTGAAGGCCGCGCTCGACGAGCTGGACGCCGATCGCCCACGCACCCGATTCACCGTCGGGATCACCGACGATGTGACCGGACTGTCGCTGCCCGTCGATGAGGACTTCGATACGGAGCCAGCGGAGGTGACCCGCGCGGTGTTCTTCGGGCTCGGGTCGGACGGGACGGTGAGCAGCAACAAAGCGTCGATCAAGATCATCGGCGATGCCACCGAGTTCGCGTGCCAGGGGTACTTCGTCTACGACTCCAAGAAGGCGGGCGCGACGACGGTGTCGCACCTACGGTTCGGGCCCGCGCCGATCCGCTCGACGTATCAGATTCGCCGGGCCGGGTTCGTCGGAGTGCACGATCCCGGCTTCCTCGATCGTCTCGATGTCCTCGACCGTGCCGAGCCGGGCGCGACTGTGCTGCTCAACTCGACCGTTGCACCGGATGAGGTGTGGGCGAGCCTGCCACGCGACGCTCAGCGGACGTTGGTGGATCGGGACTGTCGGTTGTTCGTGATCGACGCGTACCGGCTCGCGGAGGACCACGGGCTCGGGCGTCGGATCAACACGATCATGCAGATGTGCTTCTTCGCGTTGAGTGGGGTACTCGCGCTCGGACGACGCGACCGCCCGCGTGCAAGCGTCCGTGGCCGCGACGTGGGGGAAGCGTGGCCCGGAGGTCGTTCGTCGCAACGCCGCCGCGATCGATGCCGCCGCCGCCGCCATGCACGAGATCGCGGTACCGGCGGTTGCGGACGCCACCCGGTTGCGGCGTCCCGCCGTGCCCGACGACGCTCCCGAGTTCGTGCAGCGCGTCACCCGCTTGCTGTTGGAGGATCACGGCGACCGCCTCCCGGTGAGCGCGTTTCCTCCTGATGGGACGTGGCCGACAGGTACCAGCCGCTATGAGAAGCGGGCCATCGCGTTGGAGATCCCGATCTGGGAGCCCGACCTGTGCGTGCAATGCAACCGCTGCTCGATGATCTGTCCGCACACCGCGATCCGCACCAAGGTGTTCGAGCCGGCTGACGGCGACGGCGCGCCCGACTCGTTCCGGTCGGTGCCCGAGGGCTACACGCCGGAGCTCGAGGGCCTGTCCTTCACGGTGCAGGTCGCCCCCGACGATTGCACCGGTTGCGGTCTCTGCGTCGAGGTGTGCCCCGCCCGCGACCGCACGCAGCCCCGCCGCAAAGCAATCAACATGCGGCCAGCCGACGAACATCGCGTCGCAGAGCGCGACGCCTTCGACTTCTACGAGCAGATCCCCGACATCACCAGGTCGCGCATCCCGCACACCCGCTCGGGCCTCGGGCTGCTGCAACCCTTGTTCGAGTTCTCCGGCGCCTGCGCCGGCTGCGGCGAGACGCCCTACATCCGGTTGCTCACCCAGCTGTTCGGCGACCGCCTCCTGATCGCCAACGCCACCGGCTGCTCGTCGATCTACGGCGGCAACCTCCCGACCACGCCGTATACCACCGATGCGCGCGGGCGCGGCCCGGCCTGGAGCAACTCGTTGTTCGAGGACAACGCCGAGTTCGGCCTCGGCCTGCGCCTCGGTGTTGACACCCTCGCCCGACGCGCCCAGGTTCTCCTCCAACGACTCGCTCCCGAGCTTCCCGCCGACCTCGTCGCCGAACTCTCCGCGCCGTGCCGGTCGGGCGACGACGACGCCATCGACCAGCGACGCCGCGCCGTCGAGCGACTCCGGGCCGCGCTCGCTGCTATCGACGGCAGCGACGACCTCGCCCACGCGGCCGACGCACTAGTACCGCGCTCGGTGTGGCTGGTCGGCGGTGACGGCTGGGCGTACGACATCGGCTTCGGTGGCCTCGACCATGTGCTCGCGACCGGCCAGGACGTGAACGTGCTCGTCCTCGACACCGAGGTGTATTCCAACACCGGCGGGCAGGCGTCGAAAGCGACGCCCCTCGGCGCGGTGGCAAAGTTCGCGTCGGCGGGCAAGGAGACCGCGAAGAAAGATCTCGGCTTGCTCGCGATGAGCTACGGCAACGTCTATGTCGCCAGCGTCGCGATGCAATCGCACACGGCGCAGACCCTGACCGCGCTCCAGGAAGCCGAGAGCTATCCCGGCGCTTCGATCGTGATCGCGCACAGCCCCTGCATCGCCCACGGCTACGACCTGGTCCACTCTCCTGCCCAGCAGCGCCGTGCCGTGCGCAGCGGCGCCTGGCCCTTGTACCGCTTCGACCCGCGACGCATCGCGACCGGTGAGTCGCCGCTGGTCGTCGACGCCGACCCGACGTCGATCCCATTGCGCGAGTACGCCGAACAAGAAGCCCGGTTCCGGATGGTGGAGCTGCGCGACCCCGAGCGTTACGAACGCCTGCTGGTGGCCGGCGAAGTCGCGGTGCGTCGCCGCCATGCGCTGTACGAACAGCTCGCCCAGATCCACCTCCCCGTCGGGGAGCGCTGAGATGGTCGACCTCGCGACCGACTGGCTCGGTCTCCAACTGCGCAGCCCGCTGGTTGTCGGTGCTTCACCGCTCGCCGACAACGTCGCCGCCGCCCGACGTCTCGTCGCCGCGGGCGCCGGCGCCGTGGTTCTGCATTCGGTGTTCGAAGAACAGATCGTCAACGACCAACTCGCCGCCCACCAGTACTTGGACACGCTCGTCGATACTGACGCCGAAGCCCGCTCCTTCTTGCCCGACACCGATGTCTTCGCGATCGGTGCGACCTCGACCCTGCGCCACCTCGAAGCACTCCGAGCCGCGCTCGAGGTGCCGATCGTCGCGTCGCTCAACGGCGTCACGCCCGGCGGGTGGACCGACCTCGCCCGCCAGCTCGCCGAAGCCGGTGCCGACGCGCTCGAACTGAACCTCTACGAGGTTCCGGCACTCGACGCGACGAGCGCCGACATCGAGGCCCGTCAACTCGAAGTTGTCGCCGCGGTCGTCGAGACCGCTGCCGTTCCTGTGGCGGTGAAGCTGTCACCGTTCTATGCGGGCCTGCCCAGCTTCGTCGCCCGTGTTGCCGAGGTCGGCGCGGCCGGTGTCGTGGTGTTCAATCGCTTCTACCAACCCGACATCGACCTCGACACTCTCGACGTCGATCGCCACCTCGCCCCATCGACGTCGGCCGAGCTGCCGTTGCGCCTGCACGCGCTCGCGCTCCTGCACGGCCGCGTCGAACTGTCCCTCGCCTCCACCGGCGGCGTACACACCGGCCTCGACGCGGCCAAGGCGATCCTGTGTGGCGCGTCGGCCGTGCAGATCGTGTCCGCGTTGCTCGTAGACGCCCCCGGCGCGCTCGAACGCATCCACCGTGAGCTGTCCGGCTGGCTCGACGACAAGGGCTACCGCAGCGTTAGCGAGGCTCGCGGCGCGATGGCGCTCGACAATGTCGCCGACCCCGAAGCGTGGGAACGCGTCAACTACGCGCGGATCCTGCACGGCTGGCAACCACCCCGAAACGGGAGATGATCATGGCCGACACGAAGCCCAACTTGTGGCACGGGATTCCCCGCGAGGACATCCCGTGGTATCCGAAGGTCGACGACGACTCCTGCATCGGCTGCCAGCTCTGTTACATCACGTGCGGGCGTTCCGTCTACGAGATGCGCGACGCGGTCGCCATCGCGGTCGACCCGATGAGCTGCGCGGTCGGGTGCTCGACCTGCGGAAACATCTGCCCCACGGGTGCGATCACCTTCCCGCCGATGGATGCCGTGTGGAAGCTCGAACGCGAACGGCGGATCTTCCGCACCGTCAAGAAGGAAGCCGCCCGCAAGCACGAACGCGAAGACGTTCTCAAAGCACGCGCGGAAGCGCAGCGAGCGGTCGAGCAGGTCACGACCCGCGCCCGCGTCGAGATCGCCGGCGAGTTCGGCGACAAGCAGTTCCTCGTCCGACTCGAGGAGCTCATCGCGAACGAGCCCTACGACGTCGTGAACCTCCGCCTCGAGGTTCCCACCGTCAAAGGCGCCCGCCAGAAGGCCCCGTCGTACATGTCTTTCGAGGTCACCTCAGAAGAACAACAAGACGTCACGGCATTTCTCGCCGGGGTCAAAGCCCTCGTCCATGACGCGGGCCTCGTCCTCGTCGCCGAAACCAAGCTCTGACCGGTTCGACGCGAGCTTCACTATCGCCCACGCCACCCTCGAGCTCGAGAACGCCGCAATATTGCTCAAGGGAATTTGACTCATTCGACTACGAGTGAGATGGTATTGGCCATGGATCCGTCGGTGACCCTGGCGACGCGTGCTGCTCGACATGCTGCGCTCGGTGATCCGGCGCGGTTGGAGCTCGTTGACGAGCTGTCCGTGTCGGACCGGGCCCCGGTCGAGCTGCGCCGGCGGCTGGGGATGGAATCAAACCTGCTGGCGCATCATCTCGATGTCCTCGAGCGCGTGGGGTTGATCGAACGGTCGCGTTCCAGCGGAGACGGGCGTCGCCGCTATGTGCACCTGTTGCCCGAACGGCTCGAGGGTCTTGGCACCGGTCGACACATCCGGGCTGGTGCTGCGATGTTCGTGTGCAGCGCGAACTCGGCGCGCTCGCAGCTGGCCGCCGCGTTGTGGCGCCAGGCGACCGGCGAACCGGCCACTTCGGCCGGGACCCATCCCGCGAACCGCGTGCACCGCGGTGCGGTGGCCGCCGCCCGCCGGGCGGGCCTGGATCTCGAAGGAGCCGCACCGCGCGACCTGGCTGACGTCGAAGCTCTGCCGCCGCTCGTGATCACTGTGTGCGACCGAGCCCACGAGGAGCTCGACTCGGACGACACCTGGCTGCACTGGTCGATTCCCGACCCGGTTGTGGTCGGCACCAAGGCCGCGTTCGACGCCGTCGTGGTCGAGCTCCGGGACCGAATCCGTGCGTTCGTCGCGCTGGCGGAGGCGTCATGAGCGACGAGATGCACCTGAGCGACGTCGAGCTCGGCGGCGAGATCGAGACAGGTATCGGTCGGCTTCACCTCGACCTCACGCGTCGCCTCGTGGCCGAGGGGTTTGGCACCGCGATGTTGATCGTGGCCGTGATCGGGTCGGGCATCATGGCCAGTCGGCTGTCGACCGGCGACGTCGGGTTGCAGTTGCTGGAGAACGCGGCGGCGACCGCCTGTGCGCTCATCGGGCTGATCCTCATGTTCGGCGCCGTGTCGGGCGCGCACTTCAACCCGGTTGTCACGATCCTGGACCGTTTGCTCGGCACGACCACCACCCGCGACACGGGCCTGTACATCGTCGCTCAGGTGATCGGCGGGTGTCTCGGGGCGATGCTCGCGAACCTCATGTTCGAGCTGCCGGCCGTCAACATGTCGACGCACATCCGATCCTCGCCGGCGTTGTGGCTGTCCGAGGTGGTCGCCACCGTCACGTTGCTGTTGTTGATCCAGGGTTGCGTGCGGACTGGTCGAGCGAACGTCATCCCGTTCGCAGTGGGCGCGTGGATCGGCGGCGCCTACTGGTTCACGTCGTCGACGAGCTTTGCCAACCCTGCCGTCACGATCGCTCGCACGCTGTCGAACACCTTCGCGGGGATCGCGCCGTCGTCGGCGCCGATGTTCATCGTCATGCAGTTCGTCGGCGTGGTGATCGCGTTCGGGCTCGTCCGCCTCTTCTATCCCCACGATCACTCGGAGACCTCTGATGCCTGACCCTCGCCCCGAAGTGCTGTTCGTCTGCGTCCACAACGCCGGCCGTTCGCAGATGGCGGCGGCTTTGTTGGCCCATCACGCCGGTGATCGCGTCGTGGTTCGGTCCGCCGGATCGGCGCCGGCCGACGTCATCAACCCCGCGGTCGTGGAGGCCATGGCCGAGCTCGGCATCGATCTGCGCGCGGATGGCGCGCACCCGAAGAAGCTCGACGAGGCGGCAGTGAAAGCCTCCGACGTCGTGATCACGATGGGCTGCGGCGACGCATGTCCGATCTATCCGGGCAAGCGGTACGAGGACTGGAAGCTCGACGATCCTGCCGGTCAGGGTGTCGACGCGGTGCGCCCGATCCGCGACGAGATCGACCGCCGGATCCGGGCACTGGTCGACGAGCTGCTCACCGCCTCCGCCCCCCGATCCGCGACGAGATCGGTCGACGGGTAGAAGCCCTCATGGCCTCGATCGCCATCGAGCCGACCGCAGCCACTGATCTACGGGGCGAGCGCGGCCTGCAGCGCCTGCAGCCGTTCGGGCACGACCCGGTACCACGCCCACCTGCCGCGCTTCTCGCGTACGAGTAGACCCGCGTCGACGAGCATCGACAGATGATGTGACACCGTGGGCTGGGAACGCCCAACCGGGCCCACCAGATCGCAAGCGCAGGCTTCGCCCGCCTTCGCCGAAGCCACCATCGACAACAGGCGCAGCCGGGCCGGATCCGCGAGCACCTTGAACGCTGCGGCCAGATCCTCGGCGTCGGACTCGTCGAGCACTCCGGCGGTGACCGGAGTGCAACACCCGTCGAACGCCTCGATCTTCACCGCCACCTCGCATCCGGATCGAAACCGACCCCGCAACGTATTGACTTCTATCGATGTATTGGTAGAGTGCGTATCACATCGATCACCATCAATACACCCTAGCCGGAGGATTCCCGTGTCTCGCGTCCAGCTCGCACTCAACGTCACCGACATCGACAAGGCCGTCGAGTTCTACTCGAAGCTCTTCGCGACGGAGCCGGCCAAGCGCAAGCCCGGCTACGCCAACTTCGCCATCGCCGACCCGCCCCTCAAGCTGGTGCTGTTCGAAGGCTCCGAAGGCGCCACGATCAACCACCTCGGCGTCGAGACCGAGAACGCTGCGGAAGTCGAGGCCGCGGAGGCCCGACTTTCGGACACCGGGCTCGCGACGACTGGGATCGACGACACAATCTGCTGCTACGCGACCAAGGTCGAGACCTGGGTGACCGACCCCGACGGCGCCCGCTGGGAGTGGTACGTCAAGACCGGCGACTCGGACCAGCTCACGAACCAGATTCTCGGCGAAGGCGAGACCGCGACGTGTTGTGCCCCTGGCGCGGCCGAGCCAGTCACGCTCGGCCGGACCCCGGCCGCCGCCGAGTCCGGCTGCTGCTGACCACCCGCGACCGTCGAAGGGCGTCACGGGACTTTTCGGCCCGGCGCACCTTCGGCCCGCGGGTTGTCCCTCGCAGCATCTCCGGCCTGCACATACCTAGGTCTCGCTTGACGTATTCCGATATCGGAATCTGATGGCGCACGTGGCACGAGCCGCGACGACGTCGGACGTCTTCGACGCGATCGCCGAGCCGCAGCGCCGGGAGATCCTGGTGCTGCTGCGGGCCCGCAAGGCAGGCGGCCGGCGATTGGTCCGAAGAACAAGTGATGCGCGAGTGATGCGCTCCTGCTGCCATCGTCGTCCTCGGATGAGTACATGGACCAGCGCCGTCTGAACGGTCGGCTGGCCGTTGAGGCAGCTCGAGAGGAGACGCGATGACCACGGTAATTGCTTTTCATGAGGTCGACGATGTCGATCATTGGCTTCACTCACCCAAGCGCGAAGAGTTCTTCGGGCCGCTCGGGATGACCGTGCGCACCTTCGTCGATCCGGACAAGACGAATCGGGTGGGGCTGATCTTCACGGTGCCCGATCTGGACACGCTCCGAACCGCGCTGGCGACCCAAGGCGCGGCCGACGCCATGAAGTACGACGGTGTGCGTCCCGAGACCATCGTGATGCTCGTCGAGTCGTAACGACCGCGTCGCGTCGGAAGCCGGAAACAAACAGGGGTGCACGATGCCGGACGTCTCGGGAATTCACCATGTGTCTGTCACTGTGACCGACATCGAGCGCAGTGTCCCGTGGTACAGCGAGCTGCTCGGGTTGACCAAGCTGATGGAAGAATCACACCCCGACGGCACCGGTTACGCCGTCGTGCTCGGCAAGCCTGATTGGTCGATGTGCGTTGGGCTCCACACGCACCCAACCAACGAACGCGAGCGATTCTCGGAGTCGAGGACCGGACTCGACCACATCGGCTTCACGGTGTCCGGTCGCGCCGAGTTGGACGCCTGGGAGTCGAAGCTCACCGAGCTGGGAGTCGAGCACTCGCCGGTCAACGACCAGGGCGGCTACGCGGTTCTCGTGTTTCGAGACCCCGACAACATCCAGCTCGAGTTCATGTCCATGGGCTGACACGGCCCGACCCAGCCCAACACAAGAGTGGAGGATTTCCCATGTTCGTAACGGTCATTCATCGGATCCATGACCCCAAGGGGTTCCAAGAAGCCGAGGCCAAAGCAATGGCGGGCGGACTCCCTGGCGGTGTCGCGCTGCCCGTGCACGCGGCCACTCGTGATCACCGACTCGGCGTTTGTATCTGGGAAGGCGAATCAGTGGCGGCGGTACGCGAGGTCGTTGAGGGCGCGGTCGGACCGTACGCCGACAACGAGTACTCCGAGATGGAAGTTGACGGCCTCACGGCGCAGCTTTCGAACTAACCGCAAGATCCGACATTCGAACTCAGGAGTCACGATGGCGTACGCAATCATTCATCATTTCCCCGGCGGCACCAAAGCGAACTACGAAGCATCGGTCGCGGCCGTGCACCCCGGCCCGAACCAGCTGCCCAAAGGTCAGATCGCTCACGTCGCCGGCGCGGTGCCCGGTGGTTGGACGATCGTTGCCGTGCACGAGTCGAAGGAGAACTGGGAGCAGTTCCGCGACGGCACGTTGTTGCCGAAGCTGACAGCCGGCATTGAGGGCGGCTTTCCGACTCCCCCCGAAGAGACCGCGATCGACGTCTACAAGTTCCTGCCGTAACCGCGACGCTCGGACGCGCTCGAGCACAAGCTTGGAGGACGCATGACGTTCGCCCCGATTGCACCGACCACCACCGTCGCACCGACGAAGATCGCGCACGACACGTACGTGATTCACCAGGTGCAGCCCGCTCTCGGTCAGCCGTTGTTCGTGTACATCAACTCGATGGTGATCCTCGGCAAGGAGCCGGTCATCGTCGATACCGGCACGCCGGCGAACCGCAAGCAATGGCTGGATGACGTCTTCTCGCTTGTGGAGCCCGAGGATGTTCGCTGGATCTTCCTTTCGCACGATGACGTCGATCACACGGGCAACCTCGACGAGGCTATGAGCGCATGCCCCAACGCGAAGTTGGTGTGCAACTGGGCGATGGTGGAACGGCACACGAACTGCTTCGACTTCCCGCTGGAGCGTTGCCGATGGGTCATGGACGGCGAGACGTTCGACGTGGGCGATCGGACACTGCACGCGTTGCGTCCGCCCGTGTTCGATTCGCCGACGACCCGCGGTCTGTACGACTCGACGACCGGCGTGTACTGGGCCGTCGACACGTTCGCGACGCCACTCCCCGATCCGGGTATCGCGATTGCGGACCTCGACCAGGACTTCTGGTTCCACGGCTTGTGGATGTTCGCACTCGGTGCTGTGAGCCCGTGGCTGACGATGCTCGACCCCGACAAGTACGGCGAGTACGTCGACCGCGTGCAGAACCTCGACATCACGACGATCGCGAGCTGTCACAGTCCCGTGATCGAGGGTCCCTTCATCGAGCGGGCGTTCGGCCGCATCCGCGAACTGCCGACGCTCGACGCGCCGACGTTGCCGGACCAGTCCATCCTCGATCAGATCGTGTCGGCGACCTCGATACCCCAATCCTGATCCCGATCCTGGCGGGCGTCCGGACTCGCCGGCATCAGCGCAGGGGAGCGGGGTCCGGCTGCGCGCCGGCGAGTTCGTCGATGCGGGGGATCCACGTCCGAAAGCCCAAGGTCCGGCACAGCTCGGATGCTTCGCGGAGCCAGGCGTGTCCCTCGGCGTCGAGGGTGCCGAGCCGGCGACTCCTTGCCTGCGCGAGCGCGAAGAGTGTGGTCGCGCGGTGGTACTGCCAGCCGAACGCCTCGGTGATGTCGAGCGCGGCGCGCAGGTGTTCCTCCGCGTCGTCATGACGGCCGAGCAGCGACTCGAGTTTCCCGACGTAGGCGGCGATCGGTCCCTGACTCGACACGCCGTTGAACGCGACGTCGTTCGCGTGCGGCTCGAGCAGGGGCAGGAGCTGGGCCGCGGCGTCGGCGCGATCGAGCTCGATCGCGAGGATGGCGTAGCCGATGACGCAAGTCGTCCAGAGGTTGTCGACGGGCATCGCCGCGAAGCCACTCGCGATCCCGTCTTCGAGGATCTCACGTGCAGTCTGCTCGCGCCCGACGGCGTGGCAGATGATGCCGTACGCGAGCTTGAACGCGATGGCCAGGGGGTCGTCTTTCGTCGCCTGCTCCACCAGAGGGAAGAGCTCGTCGTGCCGGCCGGCGAACGTGCCGATCGCGAAGAACTGGGGAGCGAAGAACGTGAAGGCGTCGGGCGCACCGATCTGCATACCGAGCTCGAGGTTTTGCATCGCGGCCGACTCGGCTTCGACGAGGCGGCCCGCCATCGTCGCCGTGAACGTGTCGGACAGGCCGACCGTCCAGCGCAAGCGTGGCTCCCCGATGGTGCGCGCCGTCGCCCGGAGCTTCGCGAGACTGCGCGCGGCCGTCACATGATCGGCGGATTCGATCGCGATGCCGAAGGCCGAGAGATGGGCACCGAATTCGAGTCGCGGGTCGCCGGATGCTTCGGCAACCGCGACCGCTTTCGCCGCGACGCGGGACCGGACGTCGCCGCTCCCGGGCTCCCACAGTCCCCAGAGCACACCCGGCGCGATGCGCGCGAGCAACGTCGGATCATGATGCGCGTCGGCCAGCTCGAGCGCTGTGTGCGCCAACGCGACCCGGCGTTCGGCGTCGGGGGTCCAGACGAGGCACTGGGCCAACAGCGCGAGCAGTCGGGCGTAGGTGGCGGTATCGGTCTCGTCTGCGACCGCGACCGCCGCCTCGACCGTCGCGAGATAATCGGTTGCACGCGGATCGGCGCTCACGAAGCCGGGGTTCGACGCGAGCGCAGCCCGGATGAGCGAGTCGTGCGCGCCGCTGCGGCGGGCGAGGTCGGCACCTTGCGCGAGCGTGTCGTGTGCTTGCGGGTCGCCGGCCCGGAGCTGCGCCTCGCCGAGCCGCACGAGCAGATCGGCGCGTTCGGCGTCGGGACGATGCATCGCGATCGCCATGTCGAGCGCGATGCGGTAGTGGTGCGCCGCCTCGGTCGGTGCGAGCTGTTCGAACGCCTGATCGCCGGCGAGGGTCGACCACCGCTGGGCCGCATCGGGCCAGCCGGCGCGAGCACAATGCCGCCGCGAGCTGGACCACGACGCCGGGCCCGATCTCCTCGGTGCGCTGTTCGAGCGAGCGCGCGGCCTGTCCGTGCAAACGGACGCGTAGCGATCGTCCCAGGTCGGCGTACAACGCATTGGCGACGAGCGCGTGCACGAACCGCGTCGATCGCCGCACCGAGCCCGCGTCGATCAGGAGCCCGGCACGCGTCGCGGTATCGAGCGTTTCGACCACGACCGACTCCGGAAGCCCGATCATGTCGACGAGCACGTCTTCGGAGAACTCGATACCGAGCACCGACGCCGCGGTCAGGATGCGCGACGCATCGGCACCGAGCGCGCTGACCCGGCTCCACACGACGTCGCGCAGGCTTGGCGGCACATCTTTCTCACTCGCGGCCGGCAGGTCAGATGCGGTAACGCCCGTATCGTCGAAGCGGCCCGACTCGACCCAGTGCCGGATGAGCTGCGACGCGTAGAGCGGGTTCCCGGCGGTCTCCATACGCAACGCGGCGGCGACGCGGTGCGCCTCGACATCGCCGGTAACCGGCGCGGCGATGGCGACCAGATCGGCGAGCTCGTCGTCGTCGAAACCGGTCAACTGCAAACCACGATGCTCGCCGCGTTCGAGCTCGGCGAGCGCGGCTCGCAATTGTTCCGAGGCGTGCTCACCTGATTCGCGGCTGGCGGCAACAATGAGAACGGGCGCGTCGGCCAGCGCGTGCGTGATGTGACGCAACATCAACAACGCGGTCGGCTCTGCCCACTGGAGGTCGTCGAACATCAGCACGAGCGGTCGCGGCGTCGCGATGCGACGTAGGAGGTCGGTCGCGGCCTCGAACACGAGGAATCGTTCGGTGGCGTCGTCGGACACCGTCGGGTCCGGAGCCGTCTCTACTCGCGATGCGAGCTGTGGGCAGATCCGCACGAGCTCGCCACCGCACCGCGCGACATGCTCGGCCAGGAGGTCGACCGGTGCGTGTTCGACGCAATCGGCCAGCACGCTGCGGAACGGTTGGAGTGGTACCCCGGTCTCGTCGCATCGCCCGTAGACGACGGTCGCGTCGGCCATCGACACCACCGATTGCGCGAACGCCGCCAAGAGGGTGGTCTTGCCGATGCCCGGTTCGCCTCGGAGTACCACGCCGCGAAGTCCCGAACCTCGCACCAGCGCGAGTTCCTCGGCGAGCGCGTCCAGCTCGTTGGCGCGGCCGACGAAGCGAGCCGCGTGCGCCAACGCGCTCGGGAGAGGGACCGTGACTGCGTCGATCAGCGCGGGCGGGTCGGTATCGGTATCGATGCCATCCCAGCTCGTGGCGACGCGCCGCTCGATACGTATGACATCCGGGGATGGCTCGGTCCCGAGCTCCTCGATGAGCAATGAGCGGTACTGCTGGAACGCGCGGAGCGCGTCGCCCTGGCGGCCCGCGCTCGCCAGGGCGCGGATCAAGAGTCCGCGCGAGCTGTCGCGATACGGGTGTCGCGCGACCTGTCCTTCGAGCACCGCGACGGCGTCGGCCGAGCGCCGCGCCGAGATCAGCTCCTCCGCATAGTCATCGACCGTGCCGGCATGCAGCTCGGTCAACCGAGCGATCTCGCCGTCAGCCCATTCCTCTCCCGAGAACTCCTCGAGCGCTGGTCCGATCCACAGGCCGAGCGCGCGCTCCAGGCCTCGCATCCGATCGTCGGCATCGGCTGCACCGGCGACAGCCTCCGAGAACTGCAACACGTCGACGTCGGTCACCACCGAGTAGCCCGTGCTCGCCGTTTGCAGGACGGCTCCGCCGATGGCCGTTCGCAGCCTGGAGACCGACATCCGCAACGCGCCGGGCGAGATCCCCAAGACGTCGGCGAGCCATTCCGATCTCAGCCGACGCGGCGAGTGGAGCGCCAGGATCGCGAGCAGCCGCCGCTGACTCGGACTGGGCAGGTCGATCGCCGAGCCGTCGACCGCGACCGCGTGTACACCGCCCAGCAAGCGCACACTCTTGATCACCGGTTGCGGGCCCGCCACGAGCGCATTGTCTCACGCGAAGTCTTCTTGTTCGCAGCCCGCAACTCCCCGATCGCCGCAACGCCGAGCACCCCCGGAACGAGGCATTGTCGACGCCGGGAATTCGACACGTGGAACGACGCGCCAGTCATCGAGCCCCAGCACGCGTCGCCGAAGTGGCGAACGGGGATAGCGACCGAGCGCGGCTTTCGTCTCGGTGGAGATGCCTCATCCCTACGTTCATCCAGCCGTCACACCTCGACCTAGACGAACATTTTCGCCGATAAGAAGTAGATCCGCGCGATGAATTTGCACCGAATGTGTCCGGGGTCGAGGAAGTTGCGTTCACCACGAAGGCGGCTTGCACTGGCGGCTGTCTTGCTCTTCGCCGGGGGCGCGGGGTCGGCGAGGAGCGCCCGGTCGGGATCGTCGCGTTCCACCGCGGCATCGTTCTTCCGGCGCGCTCCTTGTGCCCGATCGAGCCTTGTGGGAACGGCGCTACGCGGCAGAAGCCCTTCGCAGGCGTCGAGTCGTTCGTATTCGCAGGGAGGACTGCCTCGGTGCCGACCCGAATCTGCGTACGCCTGCTCAACGGACGTGGCACCGCCGCCTTGTGGGCGGCCTGCACCTTCCCTCCTCGGCACTCGGTTCGTTCGAGCGACGGACGGCGACGATCAGCCGCCGTTGACGCTCGGACCCATCGCGTAGCCGGTGATCGTGACCATGCCTCGGCCGTTCGTGTCCGATGCCCACGCCCAACTGCCGGGATCAGAGTCGACGACGTCATAGGTTCCGGCCGGCAGCGTCTCGTTCGGATGAGCGGTCCAGGACGCGTTCGGCACGCCGCCTTGGCCGGGGGATCCGGTCGTCGGCCAAGGCCCGTACATCGTTCCGTCGGTGGCCCGCAGTCCGATCGTCCCCGGGGTTGCACCACGCACGTTGTTCCAGTGGTAGTTGGCGATCGAGACGATTTCAGTCGCGCGGTCGAGCGAGAGAACGCTCGGTTGTGTCGGGCCGTTGGAGACGCCGGCGATGCTCGAGATGTCGAGCAGGGTCGTGGGCTTCGCGGCGGGGCCCGTGGTGGACGGCGTCGTCGACGGCGTGGTCGCGGGCGCGAGGGATGTGGGCGTCGTCGCGGTGTCTCGACCGCCGGTCGTTCCGGCCGGCCGGCGGAACCGGGCGCCCGTGTCGAGGTCGACCAACACGAAGTTGTCGACCGTGATGTTCTGCACGATGACCGTGACGTTGGTGCTCGCGAAGCCCGGCCACGCTACTCCGACATACCTCGGGGTGACCGCAGTCGGAACCGGCGGTGCGAGCGGGTTCCCGCACCCGCATTTTGCCCGCGGAATGCCGTACTGATCGACGAGCACGGCAGTGCCGGCTTGCAGCACCGATTGGCGCGGCGTCGCGCGTCCGTTCGCGTAGCCGTGATTGGTGACACGGGTGTCGCGCGTCAGCACGACCGGAGTGAGCCCGCGGACGTAACTCGGAATGCTCGCGACGTCGATCGCGACGACGCCGGCCCACGCTTTGGCTTTGTCGGGGTTCGCCTGCAGGAAGGCGATCATCTTCTCGCCGTCGCACGACGAGCTGTTGCGTGTCCCGCCGTACAGGCCCGGTAGGGAACCCTGCGTGGCCGTGATCACGCCCGGCACGGTGGTCGCGGGTGCTGCCGACGTGGTCGTCACCGCCGGGGCCGGGATGTATGCGGCCGCCACACTCGCGGTGAACGGATCGGCGCCCGGTTCGGCCGCGGGTTCGAGGAACACCTCGCCGCCGGCGACGGGGGCGTTCGACTTGGAGTCGTTGCGGTTCGCGACCGCGAAGACGATTCCTCCGAGCGCCATGAGCACGACGAGGATCAGCGCGATCAGCCACGGCCACCGCGACCGGTCCTCGGATCGCGGTGGGGCGGACACCGCGGCGGGTGTGGGAACCGGTGCCGGAGCCGATGCGGGTGCCGACGTGGGCGCGGACTCCGGCGCGGGCGGCGGGGCGGACTCGGCCGCGGCCGGTGTGATCGGGTGCCCGCAGGCCGTGCAGAAGTGGGCGCCTTCGTTGAGGGCTGCTCCACACGACTCGCAAAATTGCGGTGTCGCCATGATTTCACCCTTGGTCGGGGGCCGAGTTGACGATTTCCGGCCCGATGGCCGCGTGCACGGAACCGCTACTGGACTGTGAGCTGTGTGTACATTCCTGCCGCGTAGTGACCGGGGAGATTGCAGATCAGTTCGTAACGACCGGGTGCGAGCGACAAGGTCAGCCAACTCGAGTCGCCGGGCGCAATCCCGTCACCCGCTCCCGGGCCACAGCTGTTGGACGCCTCGCCCAGGCTCGCCCGCTCGTCGACGCGGCCGTCGCCCAGCAGCGACCGGGTGCCGACGATCTGCTTGTCGGGCAGTGGGAGCACCAGCAGTTCGTGATTGATCGAGCCGGCGTTGGTCGCGACGAACGAGATCGATCCGTGTGGAACCGTCGCCGTGTCCACAGTGAGTCGCATCATTCCTCCGCGCGCGTTGCCGCCTCCCATCATCGGCCCACCGAACATCGGCCCGCCCGCGTTCGTGAGCGTGACGTGTACGACGGTTCCGGGCAGGTTCGGCACCGTGCACCCTCTCGAGGGTGAAGCATCCGCGCCGAAGGAGTCGCGGTGGCGGTCGAACCCGCCCCGGGCGCCGGCAATGGCGATCGTGCTGATTGCCGCGAGCAACACCACGACGCCGGCACCGACCGCGATCAGCAGGGGGCGGCGCACGATGTCACCGACCTCGGAGCAGGTCGCGGCGGCGCGTGTACTCGTCGGCGTCGATCTCGCCACGCGCGAAGCGCTCGTCGAGAATCCGCGTCGCGTCGTCGGGCGGCCGCGCGCTCGGGCCGGCCCCGTGTCCGCGGTCGGTGCGCACCAGGGCAATGATCGCCGCGACGACGATCGCCCAGAAGACAACCATCACGAACGCCATCGCCACCCACGCGCCTGCACCCCAACCGTCATGCCACCTCATAGGTCACGCCACCTCCTGTTCCCAGCGTGCATCGGCTACCGCATCGGGGACAGGGGCCAAGGTCCCATGCATCGGTGCAGTTCGGCATCGGTGCGGTTCGGCACTGGGGCCGGTTCAGCCGCGGGCGCAGGACGCGCCGAGGGCGCGATCATCGTTGGTCCACCCGGGCGACTGGGTATCGGGCCAATAGTCGCCGGTGTGGTCGTCTTGTCGGTAGCCGACCGGTGCGGGCGAACCGCCGGCGAGGTCGGCGATGGCCTCGATGAGGCGGTCGATGTCGGCGGGAGAAGTCGAGATGCCCGCGCTGGCCCGTACGGCGCCGGGCATCTCGCGCCGGTCGTGGCGCAGGACCGCTTGGCGATACGCCTTCACCTCGTCGTCGGGAAGGTCGAGCAGCCGGAGCAGGTAGGGGTGCGCGCAGAAGCAGCCGTGCCGGACCCCGATGCCGTACTCCGCGCTGAGCCGCGCCGCGACGAGCGCGTGATGCATGCCCTCGATGATGAACGTCGCAAGCGGCAACGTCTCCGTGTCGAGACCGGGGCCGAGCAGTCGGACACCGGGTATCGCGCTCAGGCCGGCGCGGAGTTGCGCGGCCAGTCCGCGGTCGTGGTGCTCGATCCATTCCCACCCAATGCGTTCGATCTCGTCGATCGCCGCGTGCAGCGCGATCGCTCCGACGACGTTCGGTGAACCGGCCTCTTCGCGCTCGGGCGGGTCGGTCCAGACGACCTCTTCGAGATCGACCAGATCGACTGCGCCTCCGCCCGCCAAGAAGGGGTCGCCGTCGACGAAGGCGCGACGCGGGCCGACGAGTGCGCCCGCGCCGAACGGTGCGTACATCTTGTGGCCGCTCCACGCGACGAAGTCGACCGAGGCCGGCAGGGGCCGATGGGGTGCGAGTTGCGCGGCGTCGAGGAACACCGGAATGCCGCGTTCGTGCGCGGCGGTGACGATGTCGTCGATCGGCGGGAGCCAGCCCGTGACGTTCGACGCGCCGGTGACGGCCAAGAGCTTGGGTCGCGGTGTGGCATCGAGCGCGGCGACGACCGCGTCGGTCGCGAACGTTCCTTCGGGTGCGCACTCGACGAACCGCGGGCGACTCGCGCGCGCCCACGGCAAGAGGTTTGCGTGGTGTTCGACCACGGTCGTGACCACGACGTCGTCCGGGACGAGCCGGAGTCGGTACGCGAGGTGATTGATCGCCTCGGTCGTGTTCCGGCAGATGATCGCGATGTCGTCGCCGTCTGCGGACCGTCCCGCGAATCGGAGCATGGCCGACCGCGCTTGTTCGTACGCGTTCGTCGAGGTTCGCGACTTGTAGCCGGCGCCGCGGTGCACGCTCGAGTACCACGGCAGGAAGTCGTTCACCCGGGCGGCAACGGCCGGGAGCGCGCTCGTGGAGGCAGCCGCGTCGAGATTGAGATAGCGGCGCCGGACGCCGTCGACGCACGGGACCTCCACGTCGTCACCCACGAGCCCGATCGGGAGTGTCGACTCGCCGCCCTCGACAGAACCTGACATCACGCGGCGCCGGTCGGTCGGGTTGCTCGTACGAGTACGTCGATCGCCGTCTTCTCGCCGTCGTCGGTCTGCACGGGACGCGCGACGCGCGCCGCCTTCACGACCTCGAACCCTTCGACCGCGGCCGTGACGTCGTCGGGTCCGTACAGGACCGCCGGGTCTTGGGGGCCGCCCCAACCCTCGGTCGGGTTCGTGATGTCGTGTCCGACCACGAGCAGCGTTCCGCCCGGTGCGACCGCGTCGGCGGCATGCCGCAACGCTCGCGAGATCGCCGCTCCGGGAAGATGCAGGTACATGACGATCACCAGGTCGAAGCCGGCCGCGGTCGGCTCGTACTCGGTGACGTCGGCGGTTTCCCATCGCGCCGATACGCCTCGCGCCTCGGCGAGGCGGCGCGCCTTGCCGAGACCGACGGCGGAGAAGTCGACGCCGGTGACATCCCAGCCGCGTTCGGCGAGCCAGACCGCGTTGCGCCCTTCGCCGCACGCGAGATCGAGCGCGCGGCCGGGCGCGAGCCCTTCGACTTCGGCAACGAGGAACCGGTTCGGCTCCGCCGTCCACACCAGGTCGTCACCGGCGTAGCGCTCGTCCCACGCGTTGTGGTCCATCACGGCACCGCGGGCGGGGCGAACTCGTCGAATGCGGCCAACGCGCGCGGCCCGTACACGCTCGCCGGCCCGCCGCCCATGAGGAGGTTGACGGCCAGCACCTCGGCTACTTCCTCGCGGCTCGCGCCCTTCTTCGCCGCACCTCGGGCGTGGTAGGCGATACACCCGTCGCACTGCTGAGAGACCGCGATCGCGAGTGCGACGAGCTCTTTGACGTGCGCGGGAAGTCGGCCGGGCTCGAGTGCCTTCTCGTGCAGCGCGCTCGAAGTCGGCCCAGGCTTCGGGGATTGCGTGCCGCAGCTCGCGCGTCGGTTCTCGGAGCTCGGAGATGACGTCGTGGAAATGGGTCATGGTGACGGACTCCTCTGCTTCAGCGACGCATACTCGTCACGAGCTGCATCGTGGTGTGATCCCGAATCGCCGTGCAATCAGCGACGCCGGGCAGTTGCCGACCGCGACGAAGATCCACTGGTTGATTCCCACGAAGGTAGTGAGCAGCAAGAACCAGGGGCTGACGGTCGCGGCGAGCAGCACGCTGAGCAGGGTCATCGTTCCCGCCAGCGCGAAGAGGACTCGTTCGAGGGGCCACTTCGAACGAACCGGCGAGTTCGGCTGGTTTGCGTTGGTGGCGGTGTCGAGCTCGGACAGGTGAACCATCGTGGATCCCTCCGTGGGTCGGGTCAGTGACTGAAGTGGATGTTGGGGAGGATGCGCTCGAGCCAGCGCGGGAGATACCAGTTCCGATCCCCGATGAGCGCCATCGTCGCGGGGACGAGGAGTACCCGGACCACGGTGGCATCGAGGAGGACGGCCATCGCCAGGGTCAGGCCGAGCTCGGTCGGCGGTATGGGTCCGGTGATGCCGAACGCGATGAACACGATGATCATGATCAACGCCGCGTTGGTGATGGGTCGACCGGTGCGGGCGATCCCTTCGCCGATGGCCCGGCGGGTATCGCCGGTGGCTTCGTACCGTTCGCGGATCGCGGCGAGCAAGAAGAGCTGGTAGTCCATCGACAGGCCGAACAGCAGCGCGAAGAAGAACAGTGGTGCCCAGGCGTCGACGAAGGGTTGGTGCTGTATGCCGAGCAGCCCGGTCCCGAACCCGTGTTGGAAGACGAGGGTTGCGAAGCCGAAGGCGGCGCCGACCGTCAGCAGGTTCATCAGGATCGAGGTGACCGCGATGACGAGGCTGCGGAAGACGATGAGCAGGAGAAGGAACGCGACGATCAGGATGACGCCGATCGCGTATGGAGCGCGTCCGGTGAGCACGGCCGTGAGATCGCGGTTCTGCGCGGCCGGACCACCCACCTGCGCGCCGGGGACGGCCGAGGCGAGTCGGGCGCGCAACGTGTTGACGAGCGTTGCCGTGTGGTGGTCGTCGACCGGGGTCGAGCCGGTGACGCGTACGACGACGCGGCCCGACGCCGCAGGCGCAGTGACGACGCGTGCGTCGACCACGCCCGCCACTGCGGCGGAGGTCCGGACGACGGCAGCCGCGTCGCCCGCCGGCGTGGTGATGAACGCCGGTGCTGCGGCACCGGGACCGAACGCGCCGACCAGCATGTCGTAGCCGTCGCGGCTCGTGTTGCCCTTGTCGACCACGTGGGCGCCGGGCATGCCGAGATGCATGCCGAGCGCGGGGGCGATGAGCGCGCCGAGCATGACGAGGCCGATGGCCAGCACCATCGCGGGTCGGCGCAACGCAACGCCGGTCCACCGCTGCCAGCGGCTCTCGGCAGTGATGTCGGGATCCTCTGTGTTCTTGCGGACGAGCACGCGGTCGCCGAGACCGACGAGAAGCGCGGGCAACAGCGTGAGCGATGCAAGTGCGACGGCAACGACCGACAGGATCATCCCGAGCGCCATGGACCGGAAGACCATGACCGGGACGATGAATACCGCGGCAAGGGCCATGACGACAGTCAGCGCGGAGAGGAACACGGCCTTACCGGCCGTCGACATGGTGTTCTCGATCGCGGTGATCGCGTCCTTGCCTTCGGCGCGTTCCTCGCGGTAACGACTGACGATGAACAAGCTGTAGTCGATGCCGACCGCCAGGCCGATCATCATCGAGAAGTTCATCGACCACACCGACAGCGGCGTGAACCATCCGAGGATGTGCAACAGCGCGAACCCGACGGCGATGCCGGCCAGCGCGAGCACCAGCGGGAGGCCTGCCGCGATCAGCATGCCGAATGCGACGAAGAGCAAGATCATCGTGGGGAGGCCGCTCACGAGCTCCGCCTTGTGCAGCGCTTCGGCGTTGATCTTGTTGAAGTCGCTCCAGACCGGCCATTCGCCGGTCACCTCTGCACGCGCGCCCGGAACGAGCGTCAGCTTGTGTACGTACGAGCCGAGCTCACCCGCGGCGGCGGGTCGGTCTGCGTCTTTGTGCACGACCTGCGAGACCGGGATGAGCGCGGTGTGCCCGTCGGGTGATATCAAGCCGGCCGCCGGCGGCAACGTGAGCGGGTTGGCGACGCCATTCGTGCGCGGCGCGTGCGCCAGCTGCGCCACGAGTTGCTGCAGCGGTGCCGGGTTCGTCGCGATCGGAGCCGCCTGGTGGTAGACGACGACCGGGTTTTCCGCTCCGAGTTGGGGGAAGTCGCGGCGGATCTCGTCGCGCACCCGTTGCGCGGTCGAGCCCTGGGCCTCCCACCCGGCACCGGAAAGGGCGCCGGTGAGCGTCAGCGCGAGGGGCGCGGCGGCAAACGCGAGGAGCAGCCAGACCGTGATGACACTGCGTCGGCGGCGCGCCGAGAAGGCCGCGAGGCGCGAGAACAGCGCCTTCGGGTCGGGCGGTCCCGACGGTTCGTGTCCGGTGACGATGTCGTGTGTGACGGTCATGCGGGTGCTCCTGGAACTAGAAGACGAGGCGGTAAGCGACGAACCAAAGCGAAAATGCGACGAGCAGCACGCCGAAGGCGCGTTGGAGGTGTTCGGTACGAATGTGTTGAGCCCGGTGACTCATTGCCCACGACGCGGGAACCGAGCCCAGGGCGAACACGAGCGCAGCCGTCCAGTCGATGTGGCCGAGCGCCCAATGCGTGATGAGGGTCGGGATCGTCAGTGCGGCGATGACGACGAGGCTCGTTCCCGACGCTTGGCGCATCGACAGGCCGAGGACGAGCAGGTACGCGGGGACGAGCAAGAAGCCGCCCCCGTTCGCGAGCAACCCGGTGAACAACCCGACCGCCGCGGCGATCGCGGTGATCAGCACCGGCCGGTCGCGGCGAGCGGAGCCCGCTGCGAGGCTCGCGGCCGAGATCGGGCGCAGGACGCGTACGCCGACGACGCCGAGCACGACGCCCGACGCGACGAGCAGGGCAGGGCCACCGACCACGCGTGACAAGAGCGCCCCGAGGATCGTCGCGGGGATGCCGCCGATGAGCGACCACCGGGCCACGTTGGCGTCGACCTCGCCGCGGCGTGCGTACTGGCGTGCACCCGCGAGCGCAGCCGGGATCGTCGCCGGCAAGGGTGACGCGATCGCGGCGAAGCCCGACAGTCCCAACAGCGACATGATCGGGGTCGCGAAGGATGATCCGCCGACGCCGAACAGGCCGAAGAGCGCACCGACCACCAGTCCTGCGACTCCGACGCCCGCCAGTTGCACGAAGTGTCCTTCAGCCGGCGGCGCGAACGCCGAGGACGTCGACGGCCGCTTGCAGCTTGCCCGCGGCCTCGTCGGCGAGATCGCGAAAGCGCGGATCGTCCATCAGTTCGAGCGGGTCGACGATCCGCACGCGCGTTCCGCCCTCGGCGGACTCGAGCACGACGTTGCACGGCAGGAGGAGCGCGACCGACGGGTCGATCTCGAGCGCACGGTGCGCGAGGGTGGGATTGCACGCGCCGAGGATCTTCAGCGGCGGACGGTCGACGCCCAGCTTCGCCTTCAACGTCGCGGCGACGTCGATCTCGGTGAGCACGCCGAAGCCCTGCGCGCCGAGCGACTCGCGTATCGCGTGCTCGGCATCGGCGAGGGTCATTGCAACGGTGGTCTCGAAGGCGCGCATCATCATGCCAACTTCAAGAACATGCGCTCGACGTCGTCGAGTGCATAACCGTCTGCCTGTGCTTCTTCGGGTCGTTCGACGCAGTACGCGAGCCCGGCCGCGACCAACTTGAAGCCGGCCTGTTCGAGCGCTTTCGTCGCAGCCGAGAGCTGGATGACGACGTCGCGACATTCACGCCCTTCCGACAGCATTCGCTCGACGGCTTGCACCTGGCCCGCGGCGCGCCGGAGTCGCTTGCGGACGTCGTCGACGACGTTCTCGGGAATCTCCATCGAGTCCTCCTTGCCGCTCAGGCCGAGCAGCGGTTGGGACCGACCTCGAGTCGCTGGAGTTCCACCAGCGACAGCGGGGAGCGGCCCATGTTGGCGTTGATGATCTCGGCGTAGTTCGGTGGCCTCGGGGTAGTGCGTGCGACCGCCCATTCGACGAACCGGGCTTCGTCGAGCGCGAGGGGCGGCAATGCGGCCCGCAGCCGGCCGAGGCTGGTGCCGACCGGCTCGGCCGGGGTGACGCGGACCCCGTCGCCGTAGTGGCCGGGAAGGACGAGCGTGTCGTCGGCCAGCGTGAGCACGCGCTCATGCAGCGACCGATACAGGTTGTGCGCGAATTCCTCGGCGCGCTCGGCCAGATCGGGGCGTCCGACGCCGTCGACGAACAACGTGTCGCCGGTCAACACGACGCGATCGCCCACGAAGTAGATCGTCGAGCCCTGGGTGTGGCCGGGCGTACGCAACGCGGCAACCGACAAGACGATGTCGCCGCCGAGGGGGAAACGATCCCCGTCGTGCAGCGGCTCGTACGCGAAGTCGAACGTGTCGGCCGGGTTGAGGTGCAGCGACGCATCCGAGCGCTCCGCGAGCGCGCGGGCGCCGGAGAGGTGATCGGCATGCAGGTGCGTGTCGAACACGTGGCTGATTCGCCAGCCGTGCTCGGTCGCGATCTCCGTGTAGACGTCGACATCGATCGACGGATCGATCACGAAGGCTTCGTCGCCGGCGACGGCACCGATGACGTACGAAAGACAACCCTTGCCGCGGCGCCGTGCCTGCACGATCCGAACGTCATCCAGTTCGACGACCACCCAGTCGTAGGTCGCGCCCCAGGCGACCATGCCGCCCCGGAGATTCGCGACCCGCCGGCCTTGGGCGGCGACGAAGTCGGCCGCCTGGGACGAACGGCTCCCCGAGGCGCACACCACGACGATCTCGCGATCGCGTGGGAGTTCGCCGAGGCGGCCCGGGAGCAGGCCGATCGGGATGTTCTTCGAACCGGGAATCGCCCATTCGGCGGCCTCGCTCGGTTCGCGCACGTCGAGTACGAGCGGTTCGTCGTCCGTCCCCAACCGCGCCGCCAACTCGGCGGCGTCTATGTCTCTGTACATCTGAGTGCTCCCCGATCGAGGTGACCGCGACGGCTGCTGTGGGGTGTTCCGAGTGGATGCACCGCCCTGTAACCAGCATACCCCCGGGGGTATTCCAGACTCCCGAATCTCATGGCCGAGCGCCCCGGCGCCGCGTCGCGCGCCGCGCCGCGGCACGAGCCGAGCCGAGGGCTGCGGGGTCGATCTCGTCGGGATCCCGCTGGTGAGGCCATCGAGTCGATCTTCCCCGCGTCCGGCCGCCCCGAACACCCGCGAAGGTCGCACGAGTCGGGCCGAAGGTCCCGCGAGGCCTCGGGCGGCGGCGGCAGGGCCGAATGTCCGCTCCGGCGGAGGCGCACGTCCCTAGGCGGCCTTGGGCCGGTCGGCCACGCTGAGATCGTGACGTTCGTCGGTCTCGTCCTGCACAACGTGCTTCGCCGCCGCATGCGCGCGGTCGTGACCGCGATCGCCGTTGCGATCGGCGTGACCGCGGTCCTCACCCTCGGGGTCCTGACCACGTCGCTGCGCCAGACGGCCGTCGCCATCCTCCGGACCGGGAACGCCGACTTCAGCGTTTCGCAGAAGGGCGCGTCGGACATCCTTTACAGCCGCGCTCTCGCAAGGCGACGTCGACACCCTCCGCGCCACCCCCGGCGTGGAGGCCGCGACGGGGGTGTTCGTCGCGACCGGCAAGATCAACGCCAAGCACCCGTTCTTCATCGAGATCGGGATCCGCACGGCCGACCAACCCGAGTTCGGCGTGACGGTGCTGACCGGCCGTTCGTACCACGAGACGGCGTCCAGCGCGCAGGGTACCGGTGAGATGATGCTCGGGTATCGCGCCGCGAAGGACTTCGGTGTCAAGGTCGGCGACACGTTCGCGGTCGAAGAGCGCAAGTTTCGCGTCGTCGGCCTCTTCTCGACCGGAAACGTCTTCGGTGACGCGGCCGGAATGTTCCCGCTCGCCGACCTGCAGGGGTGGCATCGTCAGCCGGGCGTGTACACGCTCGCGTTCGTCCGGGCCCGGCCGAATGTCTCCATTCCCGATCTCCGCCGGCGCATCGAGACCGCCAGCCCGCGGCTCGCGACCGCACGCAGTGAGAGCGACTACGGGCGTGTCGACCGGAACCTCGTCCTGATCACCGCCGCGAACGTGGGCGGGTCGATCCTCGCGCTCTTCATCGGCGCGACGGGAGTGATGAACACGTCACTGCTGTCGTTCTACGAGCGCCTGCGGGAGTTCGGTCTGCTCCGCGCCGTCGGGTGGAACCGGCGGCGAGTCTTCCGCTTGGTGCTGGGTGAGGCGCTGATCGTCAGCCTGGTCGGGGCCGGCGCGGGCATCGGCATCGGCTTGGGCGCGATCCAGCTGCTCACGCACGTGGACGCGCTGGTGGGCGTGTTCCAGCCCGTGTACGAGGCGTGGCTCTTCGGCCACGCGCTCCTCTTCGCGTTCGCGATGGCGATTCTCGGCGCCCTGTACCCGGCCGTGCGCGCCGCGATGCTCACCCCTCTGTCGGCGCTCCAGCATGAGTGATCTCCTTCCCGCGCTCGAGTTGACCGATGTCGTGAAGTCGTACGGCGGCGGTCGCGGAGTCGTGCTCGACGGCGTCTCGCTCACTGTCGGCCCGGGCGAGTTCGTGGTGATGGTCGGCCCGTCGGGGGGTGGGAAGTCGACCGCGTTGCACCTGATCGCGGCGCTCGACCGCCCGAACTCGGGAACCATCCGCGTCTACGGCCGCGATCTCGCTCACGGCCGCCACCTGGACCGCTATCGCCGCCAGGAGATCGGGCTCGTCTTCCAACTCCACAACCTTCTCCCGCATCTCGATGCTCGCCAGAACGTCGAGATCGTCATGCTCGGGACGAGGACTCACCGGGGCACGCGTCGAGCGCGTGCAGTCGCGCTCCTCGACCAGGTCGGCCTCCGGAGCCAGGCCCGCGTGCGCCCGCCCGAGCTGTCCGGCGGTGAACGGCAGCGCATCGCGGTGGCACGCGCCTTCGCCAATCACCCCCGGCTCGTCTTGGCCGATGAACCGACCGGCAGCCTCGACGAAGAGAGCGGCACCGCCGTCATCTCGATGCTGAGGTCGTGCTGCGAGGAGGGCGGCGCGGTACTGGCGGTGAGCCACGATCCCCGGCTCACGGCCGCCGCCGACCGCGTCGTGCGGCTCGCGGACGGCCGCATTCACCCGGTCGGGGGCGCGCCGGCTCCGACGGCGCGCTGAACCGGCGCCCGAATCCGGCACCGATGGCTCCGGTCAACTTCCGTCTTCGAGGTCCAACATGGTGGCGTAGGGGACGAGCAACGGCACGAGCTCGAACGTCGGGTCGAGTTGCGCGGCGACGCCCTCG
Source organism: uncultured Actinomycetes bacterium (assembly GCA_963839575.1). Taxonomy (GTDB): domain Bacteria; phylum Actinomycetota; class Acidimicrobiia; order IMCC26256; family PALSA-610; genus PALSA-610. Next base: position 2,579,423 of record CAWIVQ010000003.1, read on the forward strand.
CACATCGTCACGGTCTTGAGCAGCAGCGCGAGATCACTGGGCAGCCGCAGGTGGTGTGCGCGCACGACACCCATGAGATCGGTGAGGAGCGGACCGATGTGGAGCTGCTCCAAAGGCGTGCCGGCGTATTGGTCGAGGAACCGGAACAGGTCTCGTTCGAGCGACGGGCGGTCGACGTCTTCGCACGCGATCCCGAGGCGCAACAAGCCGTCGGCCATGCGCCCGGCGTCGGTCGTGACCAGTGCGACGACGATCGTCCCGAGTCCGCGGGTTGCCTGCCGCGGAACCGATCCCACCATCCCGAAGTCGACGAAGCCGATGCGGTCCGCCGATTCGACGAAGACGTTACCCGGGTGCGGGTCGGCGTGGAAGAACCCGCGGGTGAAGACCATCGAGAAGTACGCCTCGGCAAACGTCCGCGCCACGATCGCCCGATCGATCCCGCGCGCATCGAGCGCGTGCAGGTCGTCGATCTTGATGCCCCGGACGCGTTCTTCGGTGATCACGTCGGCGCGCGTGTAGTCCCAGAAGACCTTCGGTATGTGCACTCGCTCGTCGCCGGCGAAACCGGCCGCGACCAACTCCGCGTTGTGACCTTCCCGCATGTAGTCGAGCTCGCCGAGCAGGGTCCGTCCGAACTCGTGCGCGAGCCCGACCGGGTCGTAGCGGGCGGCGACCGCCGAGCGTCGCGCGGCCAGGCCTGCGAGCCGGTCGATCAGCCCGAGATCGACGTTCACCTGGTCGATCACTCCGGGCCGGCGCACCTTCACGATCACGTCCGAGCCGTCCGGCAACGTCGCGGCGTGCACCTGGCCGATCGAGGCGGCCGCGATCGGCACGGGGTCGAACCGGGCGAACGCGTCGCTCAGCCGTCGACCGAGCGCCGTCTCGACGGCGGCGACGATTTCCTCGGCCGCCACGGTGGGTGCGGCGTCTTGGAGGCGCGCCAGCTCGACTTCGTATTCGGGTGAGACGAGATCCGGGCGCGTGGAGAGCACCTGGCCCAACTTCATGAACGTCGGCCCGAGCTCCTCCAGGGCGCGGCGAAGATGCACCGGACCGGGCTCGGACGTGCGCGGCGATGCGTGCCGCGCGCCGTGGACGAGTCCGCGCAGGTCCAAGACGTCGAGCAGTGAGCCCAATCCGTGCCGCAGGAGGACGAACGCGACCTCGCGGGCCCGGTGTGTGCTCGACTGTTCGTTCGCGCTCATCGATCTCGGTTCGGAACGGGCATCGGCGAACGGTCGAGGTGCAGTACGCGGTGCACGGCATCACGCCGTCTTGACCACCGCGTACCAGATCCGTTCGGCCACGCGGACGAGGCTCTCGCCGAGGCGCGGCGTACCGACGGTACAGCTCCCGGCGGCCGGTCACCTCGCCGACGTCGCTCACGGCCTGCAGATCCGACATCGCCTTGCGGTAGAGGCGCTCGAGGGCTCGCTCGCAGCGGATCGCGGCATCGGCCTCTTCGAGGGCGCGGTCCTTGTCGCCGGGCAGCTCTGCGAACGCGGTCGAGAGGTGGCGGACGCCGTCGGCGAGCGTCACGCTCATGCTCGCCAGCGCGGCGTCGGGCGCCATGTTCATCACGTCGGCTTCGCGCACGGCATTCTTGGCGCCGTTGAGGATCGCGTCGAGCCGCTCGGACAGCTCGTAGATGTCTTCGGGGTCGAGCGGGGTGCTGAACGCGGCGCGGAGTTGGCCCAGGAGCTCGCGACGAGCCGCGTCGGCTTCATGTTCGGTGTCTCGCACCGTGCGCGCGGCGGACGCGTTCCCGGCCGACCACTGCGCGAACGCGTCGAGGCCGGCGACGGTGATCTCGGCCTGCGCTCGGAGGAGCGCGATCAGATCGGGTGTATGGGGAAGGAACCACCGCTTCATGTGAACGCCCTCCAGAGGGGCAAGAGCACGCCCGCGAGCATCGCGCAGGCCGGGAGCGTCACGACCCAGGCCAATCCCATCTCGCGCACCACTGCCCACCGTACGTGTCGCCATCGTTGCTGTGCGCCGACGCCCACGATCGAAGAGGCCACCACGTGGGTCGTGCTCACCGGTGCGCCGAGCGCGGCGGCCGCGAAGATCACGCTCGCCGAGCTGGCCTGGCTCGTCAGGCCGTCGAGGGGCCGTAAGCGCACGATTCTCATGCCAAGCGTGCGAACGATGCGCCAGCCCCCGAGGCTCGTGCCCAACGTGAGCGACGCCGCGGAGAGCAGCTTCACCCACAGCGGCACCGCGAAGTGCGTGAGGTCTCCGTGCGCCACGAGGAGCAACGTGATCACGCCCATCGTCTTTTGCGCATCGTTCGTGCCGTGACTGAACGCGAGCGCGGCCGAGGTTCCCCATTCGGCGCGCCGGATCGGCTTCTCGATCTCACGGCGCGCGCGCCGCAGCGCGGTGACCGCGAAACGATGAGCACCGAACCCGACCGCGAAGCCGAGCAGGGGTGAGATCGCGAGTGCACTCAGCACGCCCGCGACACCGACCGGGCGCACACCGTCGAAGCCGCCCCAGCGCACCGCGTGCGTCCCCGCGCCGGCGACGGCCGCGCCGACGAGGCCACCGACGAGCGTGTGGCTCGAGCTCGAAGGCAGGCCTTTCCACCACGTGAGCACGTTCCACAGCAAAGCGGCGCTGAGGGCCGCGCCGACGGTGGCCGTCGTCGCGCTCGAGCGGACGTCGACGACTCCCGCAACGGTGCTCGCCACCGCCGTTCCCGCGATCAGCGGTCCGAGGACGTGAAACGCGGAGACCCATGCGAGCGCGGGGCCCGGACGAGCGGCCCGGGTCGCGACGAGCGCGGCGATCGCATTCGCGGAGTCGTGGAATCCGTTCGTGAAGTCGAATGCCACCGCGACGAGCACGGCGGCGAGCAGGCCCAGCACTCACATCACCGTCGGGCCCGGTCAGGCATGTCGACCCCTCGCTGTGGTCCCCGTCCATCGTCGCTTGGGGTCCGCCCGGCCAACGAGGGCCGAAGGACCCGACGACCCGGCCCGCTCGTCCCTGTCCGGCGACGCGTTCCTCCGTCATTGTGGGAGCAGATCCGCAACAAGGAGTCACTCAGCGTGATGGCCCGCATGATCATCGTCCCGCTCGACGGCTCGGAGTTCGCCGCACGCGCGGTTCCGGTTGCTCGCGCCGTCGCTCGCGGGGTGGGCGCCCGGATGATCGTCATGTCGACGCGGTGGGAACAGAATCCGGAGGAGACCGGGAAGTACCTCGAACGCGTCGCGCAGGAACAACACGACGTCGAGACCGAGGTGGTGCTGGTCGACCAGCATCCGGCGTGGCGCGCGATCGCGAGCGTCTCCAGCGCTCACCCCGACTCGGTCGTCTGCATGACGTCGCACGGCCGGGGCGCGTTGCGCTGGGCGATGCTCGGCAGTGTGGCCGAGGATGTCGTGCGACACGCCCGCAAGCCGCTGCTGCTCGTCGGCCGTCATTGCCGCGGTCGACTGGTCGCTGCGTACGGGGCGTCTCCTCGCCTGCGTCGACGCCTTCAGCGATCCCGAGGCGGTGGTGCCGGTCGCGTCGGAATGGGCCAAGGCGTTCGGTCTCGATGTCCAGGTCGCGATGGTCTCGAATCTGCTCGATGCCGAGTCCGAGACCGCTGCGAACACCACCGTCCACGCGATCTCCGACCGCTTCGTGGACGATGGTGTGGCCGCCGAGGCGATCATGATGCGCGGCTCGTCGCACATCGCGGCGACGCTCGCCGACTTCGCAGGGGATCTGCCGGCCGACCTCGTCGCGATCAACGCGAGTGGGCGCGACGGCGTCTCGCGTGTCGTGCTCGGGAGTGTCGCGATGGGCGTGGTGGGCCTCGCGCCCTGCCCGGTGCTCGTCGTACCAGCTCCCGCGCACAGGGTGCCGAAGGAATCCTGACATGCACGGCATCAAGGGCTTCCGCATCGGTTCGATCGCGGGGCTCGATATCAAGCTCGACTGGAGCATCCTCATCATCTTCTGGTTGTTGACGTGGAGCTTGGCCGCGTCCGGGCTCCCCGCGTTCACCTCGGGATACGAGACCGCGCAGTACTGGATCGCAGCCGTCGTCACGACCGTTGCCTTCTTCGCCTCGCTCCTCGCCCATGAATTGAGTCACTGCGTCGTGGCCCGCCGCCACGGCATCCAGGTGCGCGACGTCACGCTCTGGCTGCTCGGGGGAGTGTCGAGGTTGGAGCAGGAGCCGTCGACTCCCTCGGCCGACCAACGCATCGCGCTCGCGGGTCCGGCGATGAGCTTCGTGCTGGGCGCCGGCGCGTTCGGCCTGGCCGTGCTCCTGGTCGCACTGGGCGTGCCCGACCTCGTCACGTCGTGCGCGGTCTGGCTCGCATCCGTCAACATCATCTTGGCCGTGTTCAATCTGGTGCCGGCCGCGCCGCTCGACGGCGGTCGGGTCCTGCGCTCGATCCGTTGGCGGCAGACGGGCGATCGCGCCCGGGCCACGATCGAGGCCGCGCGCGCGGGTCGGGTCTTCGCTTTTGTCCTGGTCGGGTTGGGATTCTTCGAGTTCCTCGTGGGCGTCGACGTGTCGGGACTGTGGTTCGTGCTCCTCGGATGGTTCTTGCTCTCGGCATCGCGCGTCGAGGAGATGCAGGCGCGGATGACGCGCAGCCTGGGAACGACCCGCGTCCGCGATCTCATGACCCCGGACCCGATCTCCGTGCCCGGCACGATCAGCGTCCACGACGCGCTGCACGACTACGTGCTCGCGCGGCACTGTTCGTCGTTCCCGGTGCTTGGCGCCGACGGCGGCTGCACCGGACTCGTCACGCTCGGTCGCATGCGGTCGGTCAGACCGGAGCTGCGCACGACGACGCCCGTCTCGTCGATCTCCTGGACGCTCGCCGATCTCACGACCGCCGCTCCCGACGAGCTGTTGCTCGACGTGTTGCGCCGCGCCAAGCCCGGTGGAGACGGTCGGATTCTCGCGTGTGAAGGGGCGGCGGTCGTCGGCATCATCTCGCCGACCGATATCACCCGCGGCGCTCCAGGCGGTCGACGCCGAGATGGTCCCGTGAGCGCGGTGGTAGTGGACTCTGTCGTGGGAGGTGCCCGGTGGTGCAGGAGGAACGCATACACAAGCCGCGAGCAGCAGCCGCGGCGCCCAACCTCGTCGACTACGACGCCGCGCGTCGGTCGTTCGACTGGGACGCGGCGCGCGGCCGCCTCGACGGGCTGCCGGGCGGCGGCGGCCTGAACATCGCGCACGAGGCCGTCGTCCGGCACGCGATGCGGACCGCGGGCGGATCACGTCGCGATCCGGTGGCTCGGCAAGGACGGCGCCCGGCGCGACCTCACGTACCGCGATCTCGACGCGCAGACGAACCGGTTCGCCAACGCGCTGCGCACGCTCGGCGTGCGGCCCGGGCGACGCGGTGTACACGCTGCTCGGGCGCGTCCCGGAGCTGCACGTCGCGGTGCTCGGCGCGCTCGAAGCGGGCGCGGTCGTGTCGCCGCTCTTCTCGGCGTTCGGGCCCGAACCGATCCGCCAGCGGCTCCTCCTCGGCGACGCCCGGGTGCTCGTGACGACCGCCGCGCTGTACCGCCGCAAGGTCGAGTCGATCCGCGCCGACGTGCCCGGCCTCGCGCACGTGCTGCTGGTCGGGACCGACGACGTTCGACGAGCAGCAACGCCGCGCTCGCGTCCGACGAGTTCACGATCGCGCCGACCGCATCCGGAGCAGCTCGCGCTGCTGCACTTCACGAGCGGCACGACCGGTACGCCGAAGGGCGCGATGCACGTGCACGAGGCGGTCGTCGCGCACCACACCACCGCCCGGCTCGCGCTCGACCTGCACCCCGACGACGTCTTCTGGTGCACCGCCGATCCCGGCTGGGTGACCGGAACGTCGTACGGCATCATCGCGCCGCTCACGATCGGCGCGACGCTCGTGCTCGACGAAGCCGAGTTCGACGCGAGCGTTGGTACGAGACGCTCGAACGCGAGCGCGTCACCGTCTGGTACACCGCGCCGACCGCGATCCGCATGATGATGCGGTCGGCGGGGGTCGATGCCCGCGCACGCGACCTCGTCCGCGCTTGCGCCTCGTCGCGAGCGTCGGCGAGCCGCTCAATCCCGAAGCCGTGCGCTGGGGTGTCGACGCGCTCGGTCTCGCCGATCCACGACAACTGGTGGCAGACCGAGACCGGCGGGATCATGATCGCCAACTTCGCTGTCCGCCGACATCAAGCCCGGTTCGATGGGCCGGCCGCTTCCCGGCATCGACGCCGCGATCCTGCGCCGCGACGAGCACGGCGACGTGGTCGTCCGCGACGGAGTCGTCGAGCAGTGCGAGACCGGCGAGGAGGGCGAGCTCGCGCTGCGCGTCGGGCTGGCCGTCGATGTTCCGCGGCTACCTCGGCGAGGACGAGCGCTACCGCAAGTGCTTCCGCGGCGGCTGGTACCTGAGCGGCGACCTCGCGACGCCGCGACGACGACGGCTACTTCTGGTTCGTCGGCCGCGGCGACGACGTCATCAAGTCGGCCGGCCACCTCATCGGCCCGTTCGAGGTCGAGAGCGCGCTGATGGAGCATCCGGCGGTCGCCGAGGCCGGCGTGATCGGCAAGCCCGATCCGATCGTCGGCGCGGTCGTGAAGGCGTTCGTCGTGCTGCGCGCCGGCTACGAGCCGAGCGACGAGCTCCGCCTCGAGCTCATCGGCTTCGGCCGCAAGCGCCTGGGCGCCGCGGTGGCGCCCAAGGAGATCGACTTCCGCGCGGACCTCCCGAAGACGCGCAGCGGCAAGATCATGCGCCGGCTGCTGCGCGCGCGCGAGCTCGGGCTGCCCGAAGGCGACCTGTCGATGTTGGAGACGGAGTCATGAGCGAGATCCTCGACTCACGCGGACGCGCTCGCACTGCTGCGCGAGATGATGCGCGTCCGGCGCTTCGAGGAGCGCTGCGTCGAGCTCTACAGCGCGGCGACGGATCCGCGGCTTCGTGCACCTCTACATCGGCGAGGAGGCGGTCGCGGTCGGCGTGACTCGCACGCGCTCGACCGCCGACGACGACGATCGTCGCGACCTACCGCGACCACGGGCACGCGCTCGTGCGCGGCGTCGCCGCGCCGGCGATCATGGCCGAGATGTACGGCAAGTCAGGAAGGCTGCAGCCGCGGCCGCGGCGGCTCGATGCACCTCTTCGACGTCGCCCGCCGCTTCTACGGCGGCAACGCGATCGTCGCCGGCGGCCTGCCCGTCGCCGTCGGGCTCGCGCTGGCGCGAGAAGATGCAGGGCCGCGGCGGCGTCGTCGCGTGCTTCTTCGGCGAGGGCGCGGTCGCCGAGGGCGAGTTCCACGAGTGCATGAACCTCGCCGCGCTGTGGGAGCTGCCGGTGCTCTTCTGCTGCGAGAACAACCTCTACGCGATGGGAACCGCGCTCGCGGCGATCGGAGTCGGAGACGGATCTCGTCGCTGAAGGCGTCGAGCTACGAGATGCCGGCGTGGCCGGTCGACGGGATGGACGTCGTCGCGGTGCGCGACGCCGCGCCGGCGCGCGGTCGACGTCGATCCGGGCCGGCGGCGGCCCGCACTTCCTCGAGCTGCGCACCTACCGCTTCCGCGCGCACTCGATGTACGACCCCGAGCGCTACCGCGACAAGGCCGAGGTCGAGCAGTGGAAGGAGCGCGACCCGATCGCCGCGTTCGTCGAGCGCGCCGCGATCGGCCCGGACGACATCGACGCGCATCGAAGCGCGATCGCCGAAGCGAGATCGACGCCGCGGTCGCGTTCGCCGAGGCGGGAACCGCCGAGCCGGTCGAGGATCTCACCCGGTTCGTCACGAGCGAGCTGGGCCGGACATGACCGGCGAGACGATCACTCTGACCTATCGCGAGGCGATGCCGCGAGGCGATGCGCGACGCGATGCGCGACGACGCCCGCGTGTTCCTGATGGGCGAGGACGTCGGCCGCTACGGCGGCTGCTTCGCGGTGAGCCTCGGGCTGCTCGAGGAGTTCGGACCCGAGCGCATCCGCGACACGCCGCTGTCGGAGTCGGCGTTCGTCGGCGCGGGCATCGGCGCCGCGCTCGGCGGCATGCGCCCGATCGTCGAGATCATGACCGTGAACTTCAGCCTGCTCGCGCTCGACCAGATCATGAACAACGCGGCGACGCTCCTGCACATGTCGGGCGGGCCAGTGCAACGTGCCGCTCGTCATCCGCATGACGACCGGCGCCGGCCGCCAGGTCGCGGCGCAGCACTCGCACAGTCTCGAGGGCTGGTACGCGCACATCCCCGGCCTGCGCATCCTCGTGCCCGCGACGGTCGAGGATGCGCGCGGCATGTTGTGGCCCGCGCTGGACGATCCCGATCCGGTGCTGCATCTTCGAGCACGCGTGGCCTCTACAACACCTCCGCCGAGCTCGCCGACCGATCGCGGCGCCCGTCGACATCACCGCGCGGCCGTGCGCCGCCGCGGGGACCGACGTGACGCTGATCACCTACGGCGGAACGCTGCCGATCGACGCTCGACGGCCGCCGGACGACTCGCGGCCGGCGGCATCGAGGCCGAGGTCATCGACCTGCGCACGCTCCGCCCGCTCGACGACGAGACGATCATCGGGTCGGTGCGCCGGACGCACCGGGCCGTGATCGTCGACGAGGGCTGGCGGAGCGGCTCGATCTCGGCCGAGATCAGCGCGCGGATCATGGAGCAGGCCTTCTACGACCTCGACGCCCCGGTCGAGCGCGTCTGCGGCGCGGAGGTGCCGATGCCGTACGCCAAGCACCTCGAGGACGCGGCGCTCCCCGAGCGTGCGACGCGGTCGTTGCCGCGGCGACACCGGACGGTCGGCGCGTGCCTGAGTCGGGCGGCGTGTTCCGCATGCCGTCGCTCGGCGCCGACATGGACTCGGGCACGGTCCTCGAGTGGCTCGTGCACCCGGGCGACACGGTGCACCGCGGCGACCTGGTCGCGGTGGTGAAGACCGACAAGGCCGACATCGAGGTCGAGATCTTCGAGGACGGCGTCATCGGCGAGCTGCTCGTCCCCGAGGGCGACCGAGGTCGAGGTCGGGACACCGCTCGCGACGCTCGTCGGCGCGGCGGCCGCGCCGCCGGTCGCCGGCCGCGACGCGCCGGCTCCGACCGCGCCCGCGACGCCGGCCGCCGCCGCGGCGCCGCCGGCGCGCACCACCGCCGCGCCGCCGCCGGCGCCGCCGGCCGCGCCGCCCGTCGGCGCCGGCCTGCCCGCGGCGCCGGTCGCGCGCTCGCGCCGGCCGACGGTGCGCGTCGCGGCGTCGCCGTACGCGCGCCGGCCGCGCCGCCGAGCTCGGCGTCGACCTCGATGCGCTGACGCCCGCGCAACCCGGGCACCCGATCTCGGCGGCCGACGTCGAGCGCGGCCGCGCGCGGCGCCGACGCCGGGCGACGCGAGCGCGCGCCGCACCGAGCCCGTCGATCAGGCCGCGGCGATGCGCCGCGCGATCGGCAATCTCATGGCGCGCTCGAAGCGCGAGATCCCGCACTACTACCTCGAGCACGACATCGCGCTCACGCCACGCTCGCGTGGCTCGAGCGTCACAACGAGCAGGCGTCCCGTGGAGGAGCGCATCCTGCCGGCCGCGCTGTTCTACAAGGCGGTCGGCGCTCGCGGCCGCGCGAGACCCCGGCGCTCAACGGCTTCTGGCAGCGACGACGCGTTCGTCACCGGGCGCCGGCGTGCACCTCGGCGTCGCGATCGCGCTGCGCGGCGGCGGCCTGGTCGCGCCCGCGATCCGCGACGCCGACCGGCTCGCGCTCGCCGAGCTGATGGCGCGCTCCGCGATCTCACCGCGCGGGCCCGCGGCGGCCGGCTCCGCGGCTCGGAGATGACCGACGCGACGATCACCGTGACGAACCTCGGCGACCAGGGCGTGCGCGCGGTGTTCGGCGTGATCTACCCGCCGCAGGTCGCGCTCGTCGGCTTCGGCAAGGTCTCCGAACGCGTGTGGGCCGACGACGGGTCGATCGGCGGTGCGCCCGGTCGTGTCCGCCACGCTCTCGGCCGACCACCGCGCGACCGACGGCCACATCGGCGCGCGGTTCCTGGCCGCGATCGAACGGCTCCTGCACCGACCGGAGGAGCTGTGAGCGCCGACGCGATCCGCGGCGATTCGGCAGCGCGCTCGCCGGCATCGCCCCCGAAGCCGACCTCGACGACGTTGGCGCCCGACGCCGATCTCCAAGAGGAGCTCGACCTCGACTCGATGGACTTCCTCAACTTCCTCATCGCGCTCGGGGAGTCGACCGGCGTGCAGATACCCGAGTCCGACTACGCGCAGGTGCGGACCTTCGGCGGTTGCCGCGACTACGTGAGCGCCCACCTCGAGGCACACAGGGGTGAGCACCGATCTGCCGGCTCGGCGGCCGCCGCGGTCGCGGCGCCGGATCGTCGTTGCCGTCGTGGTCGTCGCGGTGCTCGTCGTCGATTGTGGTCGTCGTGATCCTCTGGAACCGGAGCGGCGCGCACCAGGCGTCGACGAGCGACGCGCAGCGCCGCTTCGAGCAGAGCTCGCGACGCAACCGCCCAACACGAGCGTGCTGCGACCCGCGGCCGGCGTGTACTCGTATCGCGGTTCCGGAACAGAGCACCTCTCGCTCCCGCCCAAGACGCAGAACCAGGGTCCGCGGATGCCCGCGACGGTGACGCACCGCACCGACGGCTGTTGGACGTTCCGGATCGATTACAACAGCGCGCACTGGCAGACCTGGATCTACTGCCCGCGCAACGGCGGCCTCGTCGAGCTCGGCGGTCAGACGTTCGAGCGATGGGACTTCGTCTTCACGAAGTACGACAGCACGTCGACGCTTCACCTGTGATCCGCCGTCGGTCGCGATCCGGGCGACGATGCATGCCGGCGATCAGTGGCGCCAGACGTGTAGCGGGAAGAGCTCCGGCACGAAGGGATAGGCGACGACGTCGGGCCCGTACACGTTCGTCGGCTCGGAGAGCGTCGTCGTGGGCGGCACGGCGGTTCCCGCCTATCACTTCCGCCAGGTACGTACGCTGAGCGGGAATCAGACCGGGACGCAGAGCGCCGATCTGTGGTTCGCGGTGAACGACGGCCTTCCGTTGCGCAACGAGCGCCAGGTCACCGTGCACACCGACACGGTGATCGGGTCGTCGACCTACACCGAGACGCGGCAGCTTCGAGCTCACGTCGCTGGTGCCGCAGCGCTGACCGAGTGGCCGGCCGCTCATTCCACGAAACGCAAAGTGCTCGGGAGGTTCATCGCGCGCAGGCGCCGAATGTTCAGCAAGGGGGCGAGCGCGGCGGCGGCGAGTCCGATCGCGACGGTCAGCAGGTACGACGCCGGCGTCACCGCCTGCTGGACGGCGAGGTCGGGCACGGCGGAGGGGAACACCGTGTCGAGGATCCAGTCGCAGGAGCGCGGCGCCGAAGCCGAGGCCCAGCGCGACCCCGACCAGGCCGAGCAGCATGCTCTCCGTCACCGACATGAGCGCGACGACGCGGACGCGCACGCCGAACGGCGAACATCGTCGCGTGCTCGCGCGCCCGTTCCTCGGCGCCGATGTGGCTGGCGTTGAACGCGACGAGGAATGCGAGCGACGCGATCACGACCTGCAGGATCACGAAGAGGTTTCCGACGACCGAGAGCAGGTTGCGCATCGTCTTCGACAACGAGCCGGCCGAGAGCGCCGACGCGACTCCGGGCATCGCGGCGATCGATTGTTGCAGGCTGCGACATCGAGACATTCGCTCGTGGTTGGACCTTCACGGTGTTGACGATGCCGTCGAGGCCCATCATCTTCTCGACGCCGAGATTCATGAACGCGACGAATCGGTAGGGACTCGTATGCACGCCCGCGACCGGTGATCGTGCTGTCGACGAAGCGGAAACCGGTGCCGACCCGTAGCGGATGACGCAAGGTGATCAGGTCGCCGACGCGAACGTGAAGATCGGATGCGGCCTTCTTGGAGACGACGATGCCATCGCCCTTCAGGTGGAGCGCGACGATTGCCGCGGGCGCGGAGAGGCGGCTGTCGAGGTCGACGAGGCTGAGCGAGACGCCGAGCGTCGTCCGGCCGTGCACGAGATATCCGCCGGTGTTGAGGCCGGGCTCCGCCCTGTCGACGAGCGCGGAATGTTCGATGCGCTGCACGAGCGGCGACGAGACACTCTGATAGCCGGCGAGATCGACGAGCAACCGATCGCCGGTCGAGCCGGTCAGGATGCGCTCGCCGTTCGAGATCGTCGCCGACGCCGAATCGGTCGCCCCGAGCGCGGCCAGCAGCGGCGCCATGATGAAGGAGATCGCGAGGATCGTGAGCACCGATCGCGCCGGTGCGCGCACGATCCGGCGGACCGGGGCCTGCAGCGTGATGCTGCCGGGGAGACGGACGTGTCGCAGGAGCCGGGTCAGGCGGTGGCCGCCGGTCCGGAGGTGGGGCGGGAGGAGCGCGTCGACGGGCCGGACCCGCACCGCGCGCCAGACCGGGAACGCGCACGCGGCCAGGGGAACCAGCAGGCCGAGGAGCGCGGCGCGCGCGAAGAGCCCGGCCTGGAACGGAGTCCGCCACACGGGAAGCGGAGCGCTGTCGCGGATGACGGAGACGATCCAGGTGGCGATCAGCCAACCGGCGCCGACGCCGAGCGACACACCCAAGATCGTGATCTCGGCCGCGACGAGCATCGTGCGGGCCGCGATCTTGGTGCGCGGCAACCCGAGTGACATCGCGATGCCGATGTCGCGCCGCTGGGCTTCCACGACGCGTTTCGTCAGGTTGAACGCGGCGAAGCCCGCTCCGGCCAGGATCATCAGCGCGAACACGTCGAAGAGATGCCGCTCGCTGTCGACCTCGCCGTAGAGCGCGCGCACCGACGGTTCGTCGCGTCGCGCCGTGACCGTGAGCGCGAGGCCGGGGAGGTTCGTCGCGAGCGATCGCCCGAGCCCGGCGGCCACGCGCTCGATGTCGGTGCCGGGTTTGGCGCGCACGACGACGTCGTCGACCTGACCGGAAGTGCCGGCGAGTCGTTCGGCCAGCGCGATCGGCGCGAACAGGACGGCGCGCGTCGCCTGTCCCTGGATCGCCTCGCCCGAGGTCGTGTTCAGGTCGAGGTACTCGGGTGACAGCGCGAGGCCGACGTAGTGCACGTCGGCCTCGCCGACGCGGAGGGTTCCCGCGGCGGGGAGATGGTGCTGGCGCGCGAAGTGCAGGTCGAGGAGCGCGACCGGAGCGTCGGCATCGGCGATCGTGAGGTCGCGACCCGCCGTGACCTTCCACTGGTCGATGCGCCGCCCGTGCGCGAGGTCGACGCCGAGCACTTCGCCGGCCGCGGGCACGAGCGACGTCCCGGTCGTCGCGGTGACCGGTACGTGGACCAACAGGCGCGCTTCGACGCCGGCTATCCAGGCGCCGCCCGCGCCCGCGCCGGCCCGCGGCCGTGACCGCGGCGACGGCGCGATCGCGACCGATCGTCTGTCCGCCCAGCACCGCTATCCGTATGTCGTGGGCGTTCAGCTGGGCGGCGCTCGCGTCGAGTGAGCTGCGCCGCCATATCGACGTCGACCCGAGGCCCGCATAGATGCCGGACCCGAGCGCGATGATCGCGGCGATCGCGATCACCTGGGGCGAGCGCTTGCGCAGGTCGCGGCCGGACCACCTCAGCCAGAACCGCAGGCCCACGGCGCTACCAGCGCAGTTCCGCGACCGGGACGCGGCCGCCGGGCGGTGGACCGTCGGACACGATCCGACCGCCGCTCAGCTCGACGACGCGATCGGCCACCCGCGCGATCTCGCGATTGTGGGTGACGACGAGCACCGTCCGACCGGCTTGCGCCTGTTGTTGCAGCAGGCGCAGGATTTGTACGCCGGTGTGGAAGTCGAGCTCGCCCGTCGGTTCGTCGGCGAGGAGAACCGGGTTGCCGGTCGCCAGCGCCCGCGCGATCGCGACGCGCTGCTGCTCACCGCCCGAGAGCTCGTGCGGGTAGTGCTGCACCCGCGCCGCCAGCCCGACGTCCTCGAGCACCTGCAGCGCCCGCTCGGCCGCTCCGTGCCGACCCGAGATCTCGGCGCCGAAGCGGACGTTCTCCAGCGCGGTCAGCTCGGGGAACAGGTTGAACGCCTGGAATACGAAGCTGACCGTCTTTCGGCGGTACTCGAATCGCTCGGCCGTCGACGCGCCGGTCAGGCGCCGACCCCCGACTTCGATCACACCGGCGCTGGGGGTGTCGAGCGCCCCGATCAGGTTGAGCAGTGTCGTCTTGCCGCTGCCGGACGGTCCGAGTACCACGAGCAGCTCTCCCGCTCCGACCGACAACGTCGCGCCGTCGAGCGCGACGACGACGCCGGCGACCGTGTCGAATCGCTTCGATACGTCCCGTAACTCAATGAGCGACATGGCTTCGGAGTCGATCCGGGGAGACGTAACGGCTCGGTGCCGATGTGCGGGTACTCGCCATACCGCTCAGTAGCGGACGATCAAGACGATGCCGCCATGGTCGAAGAGCGTGCCGTCCGGAACGATCGTCACCTGTCCGTCGTGTTCGAGGACGGCTTCGATGACCTGGTCGACCGCGTCGTGGTGCGATTCGGTGTCCGCAGCCGCGACCCGGAAGTTCTCTTCGAGGATCAACTCGTGTCCCCGTCCTTCGAGCGCCGCGGCCAACACCGGGGCGAAGCGCGTGGCCGCACCGTTTCCGACGGCCTCCTCGCGCGCGGCGTACGGCCTCGTCGGATCGGCGTGCGAGCTCCGCCTTCAATGCCGGTTGCACGACGGCCTCGATGCTCGCGAGGCTGTCCTCGACGTGATTGCCGTGGACTCGCCCGACGACGTCGGCTGCGAACTTCGTCACCTCGTCGAAGTACGCGAGCTCCCGAACCGGCGCGACGACGACGAGCGGTCGGTGGTCGCGCGCCTGCAGCTCGGACAGCGCGGTGTCGACCTCTCGCAACACGAATCGATGCGCCTCGGCCTGCTCGTGCTCGCCGATGGGACGATCTCGATGCGGCGTGTCCTCTTGCACCGGCGGCGAGAGATGCAGTGGAAAGCCGTGACCGTGGACCTCGCGCAGGCTCGCGCCGATCGCCTCGAAGCAGCGGGCCCGTTCGGCGGCGAGGACGAGCACGCGCGCGTGCAGCGTCTGGCGGATCGCGTTGACGAGATCGCGGGTCGCGAACGTCTCGCCGACGACGACGCGGCTGAACACCGGGAACGGCAGGGGCGCGACGTGGGCTTCGTCGGCCGTCACCAGCACGGCGACGGCCTCCGAGGGATGGGCGAGGTCGACGCCCGCGATCGCGGCCTCGATGCGTCCGAGCAGCGGTGCGACGAGCCGCTCGTCGTAGGTGTTCAACACGGCGTCGATCGCTTCCTTGCGGAGTGCTTCGAGGCGGCGCGGATCCTCCAGGTTGCCCGGCCGGCGCCGGTCCAGCCGGCACAGGATCGACACGGCGGGGTTCCCGCGAACCTCCGCGAGCTTCTCGATGTCGGTCATGTCCATCGAACGCCTCCTCGTTGTGGCCGGCTCCAGCGTGGGCTTGTCCGGCCCCCGAAGCCAGAGCCGAGGGCCTCGGTCGGCGCGGACGTTCGGCCCTACTCGCTCTTCACCGTCAAAGGATGCGTTGCATCAAGACGAGGTCGAGCCAACGGTCGAACTTGCGACCCACCTCCGGCATTCGAGCCACGGTCGTAAACCCGAGCCGTTCATGGAAAGCGATCGACTCGGCGTTGGCGCCGTCCACGGCGGCCACCATGACGTGGACGGCGTTGGCGCGGGCCCGTTCGATCAAGGCAACGAGCAGCGATCGGCCGACGCCTCGACCCCAGTAGTCCTCGTCGACGTGGATGGTGTGCTCCACGGTGTGGCGATAGCCGGGCCACTTTCCCGAGCCTCGAAAGCTTCCGTAGGCCGCGAAGCCGACAACCTTTCCGGCGACTTCCGCGACGAGGACCGGGTAGCCGTCGCGCTGCTGACGGCGAAACCACGCCCGGCGCTCCCGAAGGGTCTGCGACGCGTCGGTCCAGGCCACGGTCGTCGTCGGGATCAAGGCGTTGTAGAGATCCCGCAACACCGCCATGTCGCCGTCGACCGCGTCGCGAACATTCGAGGACCACGATTCCAAGACGGACAGAGTGCCCGATGGCGCGCCACTCGGTCGACCGCACGGCGACGCTGGTGGGTGGTGCGTCGGTCCGAGACCCGGCGCAGCCGGGCGGCGTATGAAGTCGCGTACGAAGTCGCATACGACATCGGGGACGCCGTCCGATGTGGACGGCGTCCCCGAGATCCGTCGAAGTGAGACGGGAAACGTCGAACGGATCGCGAAGGCGCTCAGCCGACGCTGACCGGGATGCCCGGGCTCGCGGCGCCGGCGACCGCGGTCAGTTCTTGATGCTTGTCCTGGCGTTCGTGGGCGAAGAACCCGAGTGCGAGCGCGAGCAACACTGCGATCGCACCGATGAGCGCGCCGATCCCGACCCAGTACGCGATCTCGCCGACGACCGACCAACCCCACGCGTACAGCAACAGGCCGCGTAAGGTCTCACCGCGGAACAGTGTCTGGGTCTGGCCCGCGAGCTTCGTGTCGTTCGGATTGGCTTGGGCGGCGGCGCTCACCTGCGAGTAGGTCTGGCCGTTCGCGATGCCGTTGAGGTGGACCTTGATGAACTGGTCCGCATAGGCCTTCGCCTTCGGGCCGTTGTCGACCGCCTGGCCCGCATAGCGCTGGAGCCCCGGGAACTCGTTCGGAGCAAGTGCCGGCGTCCCCTTTGCCGGGAACCGGATCTGCTGTTCGGCAAGCTGGTTGTGCACCATGCGGTGCGCGAAGCCTGAACCCCACAGTAAGAGCCCGCTCCCGATGGAGAGGACGAGGAACAACACCGAACCGATGATCACCAAGGTCGGTACGGTCTTCAGCCAGTTCTTGATTCGCATTCCCGCTCCCCTCGCCACAGTGACGCGCACGATCGGCGCGTTCATGGGTCCATCGTGGTGGAACCACGAGTTGGTGGGCAGGGGCGATGCGCCGGGATGAGCAGGGCCTTTCGACCCGCGCGCGACGGGGCGTCGGCCTCTCGTGAGCTCGGGGGTCGCTCCGTAGCGTCGGAGCGAGCATCGCCACGAGCGGTGTATCCGATCCGTGTCCGGGGGAAGCCCGATGGCCAGCGCATACGGAGTGCATTCCGAGGTCGGCCGGCTCCGCCGTGCGATCGTGCATCGCCCGGGCCTGGAGTCGAGTCGACTGGCACCGAGCAACCGTGAGGTGCTGGTGTTCGACGGCGCGCCGCGATGGGATCCGAGATGTTGATCGTCGCGGCCCTCGGTGGCAACGCCTTGCTCCGGCGCAACGAGTCACTCGACTCCGAGGTGACGCAGCGCAACGTGAAGGTCGCCGCGGCGGCGCTGTCGGACATCGCGCGCGAGCATCAACTCGTCATCACGCACGGGAACGGGCCGCAGATCGGATTGCTCGCGTTGCAGAGCGAGGCGTTCCGAGACGTGCGCACCTACCCGCTCGACGTGCTCGGCGCCGAGAGCGAAGGCATGATCGGCTATCTGCTCGAACGCGAGCTCGGGAACGCGGTCGGCGAACGCCCCGTCGCTTCGCTCATCACGCAGACGGTGGTCGACGCGCTCGACCCGGCCTTTCGTCGGCCGACCAAGCCCATCGGTCCGGTCTACGACGCGGCCCGGGCGAAGTCGTTGGCGCGAGAGCGGGGCTGGAGTGTCGCGGCCGACGGCAAGGGCTGGCGGCGCGTGGTCGCGTCGCCGACCCCCCGCTCGATCGTCGAGCTGCCCACCATCCGCTTGCTGCTCGACCACGGAGTGCTCGTCATCTGCGCCGGTGGCGGAGGGGTGCCGGTGGTGGTCGACTCGGCCGGTGTCCGCCACGGCGTCGAGGCGGTGGTCGACAAGGACCTGGCCAGCGCGTTGCTCGCACGCCAGCTCTCGGCCGATCTCTTGTTGTTGTTGACCGACGTGCCCGCGGTCGAGGCCGAGTGGGGGACGCCGGATGCCCGGCCTCTGGGAACGGTCACGCCCGCCGAGTTGCAGCGATACCGGTTCGCGGCGGGTTCCATGGCGCCCAAGATCGAGGCCGCGTCGGCGTTCGTCCGGTCGACGCGGGGCCGGGCCACGATCGGGGCACTCGGCGACGCCTACGCACTCGTGCAGGGAACGGTGGGAACCTCGGTGGTGAGCGGCGAAGGGGCCTGACGGACGCCAAGGCGGCCCCCTCCGGCTGCCGGGCGCTACTGTCGGGCGGCTGGCGACCGGGGAAATCCGATGGGCATTCGCGTTTTTTGTTGGACGACCACGAGATCGTTCGCCGCGGCGTTCGTGAGCTGCTCGAAGCCGACGACGAGATCGAGGTGGTCGGCGAGGCGAGTACGGCCGAGGAAGGCGTGGCCCGGATCCCCGCGACCAAGCCCGACGTGGCGATCATCGACATGCGGCTGCCGGACGGCAATGGCGTCGAGGTCTGCCGGGAGGTGCGATCGCTCGACGGCTCGATCCAGTGCCTGATCCTGACGTCGTTCTCCGACGACGAAGCGCTGTTCGACTCGATCATGGCCGGCGCGGCCGGCTATCTGCTCAAACAGATCAAAGGGACCGATCTCGTCGACGCCGTGCGGAGGGTCGCGGGCGGACAGTCGTTGCTCGACCCGAGTGTGACGGCCCGCGTGCTCGAGCGGCTGCGCACCGGACCCGAGGAAGACCCGCGGCTCGCGCGGCTCACCGACCAGGAACGCAAGATCCTCGATCTGATCGCCGAAGGACTCACGAATCGCCAAATCGGTGAGCGCCTGTTCCTCGCCGAGAAGACGGTGAAGAACTACGTGTCGAATCTGCTCTCGAAGCTCGGCATGGAACGCCGCACGGAGGCGGCTGTTTTCGCGGCCAAGTTGTCGGCCCAGCGAAGGCCCGAGGCCCCTCCCGAATAGGTGACCATCGGCCCTGGTCCCTGCGCGCGCCCCGGTGGATCATCCGTAAATGAGCACGAAGATCGACCGTAGAACCGGTCTCGAAGAGCTCGATCGGGACGAATGTCTCCGGTTGGCCGCTTCGGCATCGCTCGGTCGCCTCGCCGTCGTCGTCGCCGGGCGACCGCTCGTGTTTCCGGTGAACTTCGCGTTCGACGGAGACGCGATCGTGTTGCGCACCGACGCGGGAACCAAGCTTCACGGCGCGCGCAACGGCCCGGTCGCGTTCGAGTGCGACGGTATCGACGGCTTGTTCCACACCGGCTGGAGTGTCCTCGTCCTCGCCGTCGCCGAAGAAGTGCTCGATCCCGTCGAGATCGCCCGGCTCGAGCAGCTGCCGCTCGGTCCGTGGTGCCCCGGCCCGCATTCGACCTGGTTGCGGCTCCGGAGCGAAACGGTCACCGGGCGTCGCATCCCGCCCCACGGTCGCACCATTACGGAGGAGGAGTTGCCATGTCGTTGAACATCATGGTCCTGGAGAGTGACCGGGGCGCCGCCGACCAGGCCGTCCGGGACCTGACCGAGGCCGGCCACGTCGTGCTCAGATGCCACGAGCCCGATGCGCCCGCGTTTCCTTGCAGTGGGCTCAAGGATCAGTCGGCATGCCCGTTGCGCTCGCATGCCGTCGACGTGGCGCTGACGGTGCGCTCACGGCCGCGGTCGCAGCCGGCGCCGCACGAGGACGGTGTGCGCTGCGCGCTCATGCATCGTGTGCCGCTCGTCGTCGCCGGCCCCGCGGTACTCGATCCGTACGACGAGTACGAGATGCGCGTGTTGGATCGCGGTGATGACGTCGTCGGCGCGATCGAGGAGGTCGCGGCGAGCGAGTTGCCGCGTCACACGCGTATCGCGACCGAGGCGCTGGCCGCGTCGCGAACCCCGAACGCGGCGCTGGCCGGCGCCCGGGCCTCGGTGACACGCCGGCGGGGCAGTCTCCTCGCATCGGTCAGCGGTCTCGAGAGCCTCACGCCCCACCAACGCGATGCGGCGATCGTGCGGATGCTGGCGAAGCTACGGGAGTACGACTCGTCGGCGCGAGGAATCGACGTCATTCACGAGGGATCCGGGGCGAGTGGGACACGCCACTCGATCTGAGTCCCGCCCGCGCTCGACAACCGGCTGACCTCGCACGCTCCGCCGAACGTGATGGCGCGCTCGGCCATGTTCTGCAAGCCGCTTCCTGCGCCGCGACCGTCGATCCCGACGCCGTTGTCGGACACCACCAAGACGAGTTGGCGCGGGCCGGCCGCGAGTTCGACGCTGACCTTCGACGCGTGCGCGTGGCGGGTCACGTTGCTGAGCGCCTCGCGCAATGTCGCGAGGACGTGTTCTCGGATCGTGTTCGTCGTGACCGAGTCGACGGGACCGTCGAACGAAACCGAAGGCTCGAAGCCCAGCGCGCGGCCGGCTTCGCGAGCGACGTCGACCACGTCGTCGCGCAGGCTCTGGGCCAGGGGCCGTCGCGTGTGCAACGCGAAGATCGACGAGCGGATCTCGCGGATCGTCGTGTCGATCTCGTCGATCGCGAGCTGTACACGCTCGAGGGCCGGGTCGTTCGGCCGGCTGAGCGCGGCTTGCAGCGAGAGCCCGACCGCGAAGAGCCGTTGGATCACCGTGTCGTGGAGATCCCGGGCGATGCGTTCCCGGTCGTCGACCAGGGCCAGCTCCTCGTGCGCGCGCCCGAGCTCATCGTCGGCCGCCCGCCGTTCCGTGACGTCGCGGATCATCACCACGACGAGGAGCCCGTTTTCGGTGCGCAGCGGGCTCAGGCTGATCTCGACGGGGAACTCGGTACCGGACTGGTGGCGCCCGTACAGATCGAGCCCGGTTCCCATCGATCGGGTGCGGGGATGCGCGGCGTACTCCGCTCGCCGCCCGGCGTGCGGGGCGCGCACGGCCTCGGGCAGCAGGATGTCGACCGACCGACCGACGAGGTCTGCGAGCGCATACTCGAAGAGTTGTTCGACCATCGGGTTGGCGAAGAGGATCGTTCCCTTTTCGTCCACGACGAGGATGCCGTCCGGAGCCGCATTGAGAGTCTGGCGGAGCACATCGTCCGAGAGCGGTGATTCCGATGACATCGTTCCTCGGGCTTCGTCACTGCACGTTGGTGACGCAAGGATCTTGGTCCAGAATTTGGACCCGGGTTGATTGGCCTTTCGGCCCTGCCGGGTGGCGGGGTCACCGTCGAGACTAGACACGATGACGGACGCGAGCATCTTGTCCAATCCCGCTGATGGATTCGTCCCGTTGACGGACGCGGAATGCCGGGCCCTGCTCGGGACGCGGACCTTCGGTCGCATCGGGATGACGAGCGGCGGCCTGCCGGTGATCCTCCCGGTCCGTTACCTCTACGCCGACGACACGATCACGTTCCGCACCGGTAACGACGTGAAGCTGCGGGCCGCGGGAAACGGTGACGTGCTCGCCTTCGAGGTCGACGCGTACGACGCCGGGGCCGACGACGGTTGGACGGTGCTCGTTCTGGGCCGCGCGACTGTTCTCACGACCGAGCACGAGCACGACGGGCTTCCGACGCTCGACCCCCCGTACGCCGGCAAACCTCGCAGCCACTACGTGCGGCTGAATTGCGAACTGCTCAGTGGCCGGCGGCTCACGCCGCCGGTCGCCACGCGGCGGGCCTGAGGTGGACGAGGGGCACGAGTCCGTGTGTGATCTCCGAGCATCCACGCGCGTCGTGCGCCCGAGCACCGAGCGAAGCTGAGCGAGCCGGCGGGCATGAGTGATGCCCAGGTCGCCGAACAGCGGAAGTGCTTCGGCGAATGGCTGCAGCGCCGAGCGCCGCTGACGCCGATCGTGGTCGTCGAGACGCACGTATCGATCGTCGCGTTGGGTGACGATCGCGTGTGGAAGCTCAAGAAGGCGGTCCGCTATCCGTTCATCGACCTCTCGACTCCGGAGCTGCGCCGAGCGAACGCCGAACGAGAGGTCAGCGTGAACCGGCGGTTCGCGCCCGACGTGTACCTCGGTGTGGTCCCGCTCGAGGATCGCGGGGGAGAGGTGGTCGACACCGTCGTCGAGATGCGCCGGATGCCCGACGAGCGCCGCCTCGCGTGGTTGGCCCGCACGGCGGACCCGACCGCGTGTGTCGACGCGATCGCGCAGGAGCTCGCGCGCATGCACCAGGCGGCGCCGACGAGCCCGGAAATCGACCGAGCCGCGATGCCGGCGACCCTGCTGCACTTGTGGTCGAGCACTGTCGACGAGTTGAACCTGTTCGCGGGACCGGTCCTGGACGCAGACCTTCTCGGTCGTGTCGATCGGCACGGCCGGGAGTTTTTGGCCGGTCGCACGCCGCTCCTGGAAGCGCGCGTGGCCGGCGGTCGGATCCGAGACGGGCACGGCGATCTGCTCGCCGACGACGTGTTCTGTCTCGACGACGGCCCGCGACTGCTCGACTGCCTCGAGTTCGACGACGCGCTCCGCTTCGGCGACGTCGTCGCCGACGTGGCGTTCTTGGCGATGGACCTCGAGCGGCTGGGGCGCGGCGATCTCGCGCGCCGTCTGCTCGACGGGTACCGATCGGCGAGCCGCGACAGCTGGCCCACCTCGCTCGCCGACTACTACGTCGCCTACCGCGCCCTCATTCGCTCGAAGGTTGCGTGTCTTCGGGTCGACGCCGATCCGGCCGCCGCCGCGTCGGCCCGGCAGTTGCTGGCGCTCGCCGCCGACCACCTCACCCGCGGACGCGTCCGTCTCGTCCTGGTCGGCGGTCCGCCGGCGACGGGCAAGACGACACTGAGTCGCGAGCTGGAACGCAGTACCGGATGGCGGGCCCTGCACTCGGACGAGATCCGCAAACGCCTCGCGGGGCTGCAGCCGACGACTCCGGCCCCGAGCGCGCTCGATCACGGTTTGTACGCGCCGCACTGGAATGCACGCACGTACGACGCACTCCTCGAATCGGCGCGAGCCCTGCTCGCTTCGGGAGAGAGCGTCATCGTCGACGCGTCGTGGAGCGACCGCGATCGTCGCGCCGACGCGCAGCGCGTCGCGGAGGCGACATCGAGCGAGGTCGTCTCCTTCTGCCTGAGTGCCCCGCCCGCGGTGGCCGAGGCCCGCGCGGCCGAGCGGGCGACGGCGCGCGCGGAGGGCTCGGCCGCCGACGCGTCGGACGCGACGCCCGCGGTCAGCGCCGCGGTCCGGTCCCGGTTCGACCCGTGGCCGTCGGCGTTCGTTCTCGACGCCACCCGCGCTCCGACCGTCCTCGCGTCCGAAGCGATGGAACGCCTCGGCGAGGTGACGTGATCGTCACGCGCGTGATCGTCACGGGTTCGGGTGGAGCCGGCGCCCTTCGATCTTTTCGATGGTGACGTGCACGAGATCGTGCCGTTCGCCGGCGGGCCAGAACTCGTCGAGCCGGGCCGAAGCCTCGGTGAGCGCCGGTGTCGAGACGCGCGCCTCGTCCGCGTGCCCGACCACGAGCACGCTCCAGCCGCCGTCGCGATCGTCGACCTCGAAGGCCACACGGGTGTCGAGCGCCGCCGCCATCAACTTCGTGCCCGGGTCGGTCCGGAACACGACCTCGTCCTTGGCGACCGCGTAGTAGACGGGCAGGATGACCGGCTCGTCGGCGATCTTCGTCCCGATCCGCCCGAACGAGTTGGCCCGGAGCAATTCCATGCACTCGTCAGGCCCGATCCGGTCGAGTCCTCGACTGGTCATGACGCCTCCTTCGTGTCGGTGGCAGCGTGCCACACCCAGAACCCTGCCTGCTCTGGTCCCTACCAGATAGAGGCGACCGGCCCTGGTTCTCGTGCCGCTCACGATCGACGATCGAAGGGCAACGATGCTCCGACGAGAGGAGACGGGGATGAAGGCACTCGTGTATCACGGCCCGGGCCGCAAGGCGTGGGAAGAAGTGCCGAAGCCGGCACTCGTCGCCGACACCGATGCGATCGTACGCGTCGACGCGGTAACGATCTGCGGTACGGACCTCCACATCTTGAAGGGGGATGTGCCCGAGGTCGTCGACGGTCGGGTGCTCGGCCACGAAGCGGTCGGTACCGTCGAAGAGGTGGGCGCGGGCGTGAAGAACGTCAAGCCCGGCGACCGGGTGCTGGTGTCGTGCATCACGTCGTGCGGCGCGTGCCGGTTCTGCCGGGAGGGTCACTATGGCCTGTGCATCGGTGGTGGCGGCTGGATCCTCGGTCATCTGATCGACGGCACGCAGGCCGAGTACGTGCGGGTGCCCTTCGCCGACACGTCGACGTATCCGGTTCCGAACGGGGTCTCCGACGAGGACACGCTGATGGTCGCCGACATCTTGCCCACCGGCTACGAGGTCGGCGTTCTGAACGGGCATGTCTCGCCCGGCGACGTCGTCGCGGTCGTCGGCGCGGGACCGATCGGGCTCGCGGCGATCACGGGGGCGCGGCTGTACAGCCCGGGTCACATCGTCGCGATCGACCTGGCGCCGTCACGGCTCGAGGCGGCGAAGCAGTTCGGGGCCGACGTCGTGGTCGACCCGGCCCACGAGGACCCGCTCACGGTGGTGCGGAGCCTGACGAACGGCCTCGGCGCCGACGTCGCCATCGAGGCGGTCGGCACTCCGGCCGACGTTCGAGCTCACCGTCTCGCTGGCCCGCTCCGGAGGGCACATCGCGAACATCGGTGTGCACGGTGAGCCGGCGACGCTGCATCTCGAGGAGCTGTGGATCAAGGACGTGACGATCACGACGGGCCTCGTCGACACGTCGTCGACGCCGACGTTCCTGAAGCTGCTCGCGGGACGCCAGGTCGACGCCGGTCGGTTCGTCACGCATCACTTCGCGCTCGACGAGTTCGAAAAGGCCTATGACGTCTTCGCACGCGCGGGCGAGACCGGCGCGTTGAAGGTCGTGTTGCAGCGGCATTGACCCAAGGGGCCCGTGTCCGGGGTCGGCCGCACGGTGTTCACTCGGCGCGGTGCAGGGTGTTGTGATCGGTGTGGGGGAAGGGCTCGTCGAACTCCGTCATGTCGAGCATCGTGATCTCGTGGTACGTCCAGGTGTCGTCGTCGTTGATCGTGATCGTCACCGCGTAGCTCGAGGTCGACGCGTTCGCGCCCAGGTACTTGTTCTGTCCAATGGTGTAGTTGGGATCGTCGGCCGCCGCTTCGAGGGAGAAGGTCGTCGCGTCGTGCGGGACCGTTCCGCCCGCGAGGACCGTGATGCCACGCGGTACGACGAAGCCGCGGAGGGTCTCACCCGTCGCGCCGTCCCAGAGCCAGTATCCGACCTCGGTGTGAAACGGGTTCTCCTCGTCACCGCGCCACATCGCGGTCTTGTAGTCGAGGCCGTAGAGCGATTGGCGCCCGTTGTGCACCGGACCGAACGGTTTGAAGCTCAGCTTCTCGCGATAGGGCGTCGCGATCACTGCGTGCTGCGTGTGCGAGTACGCGGTGTCGAGACCGCCCTCGCCGTACCAGTCGCCTGCCAGCGGCGCGAGCGGCCCCCAATGGTCGGCCATGTCGGTGCTCCGTTCGGTCGTTCGCCGAGCGATCAGGGAATGATCAGCAACGGGCGGTTCAGGTGATGCGACAAATGGTGGCTCGTGCTCCCGAGGATCAACTCGGCGAAGCCGCCGCGGCCCCGGCGGCCGGTGACGACGAGATCGGCGTCCTCCTTCTCGGCGAGCGCGATGATCGCCGGTGCCGGCGAACCGTCGATCACCACTGCCCGAAACGGGACATCCGCTCGCTCGAGAGGAGCGCACCATTCGTGCAGGATCTTCTCGCGTAGCTCCGCCCGGTCGGCATCCGACGGCGTTGGCAACGGTGCCGGAATCGGGGCGAAGCCGAAGCCCCCGTCGGCGTAAATCGGCATCTCGAGCGCGTACACGGCGATGATCTCGGCGTCGAGCGCCTTCGCGTGCGCGGCACACCATTCGAGCGCTCGGGTCGCCGGCGCCGATCCGTCTACTCCCACGATGATTTTCATGCCCTGATCTTGTCGCGTCGGCGAGCCCGTCGTGAGGGGCGAAAGACCCTGAGCACCGGGGCTCCGGCCCCTGACCGCCGAATCACGTGGGAAGGGAGAGGCGAACTACAGGTAGTCGCCGGCGCGGAAGTGCCAGAGCGGCTCCGCGCCGTGGAGCTCGCGCCCGCTGATCGCCCACGGGTCGACGAGCAGCCAGGCATCCCTGCCCGCGAGCCACGGTTCCGAGTCGTACTGCTCCCGAAACGCATCGGAGTTGGGCGTGGCATGCAGGAGATCGCCGCGGACGAGGACCGACCAGCCCTCGTGATGCTCGGAATCGATGCTGTCGACCTCGAAGGCCACGCTGGTGGGGGCGCGCTCGACGAGGTTGCCGGGCCGCGTCCGCAGTGCGATCAGGGTCCCGGACGGAGCATCGACGACGCGGTAGTTCACGGGCAGGATGACCGGGCCCTCCTCGGCGACGAACGCGATGCGACCGATGCTCTCTCCCCGCAACCGTTGCAGGCACTCTTCGTCGGAGAGCGTTTCGAGCTCGCCGTCAGTCATGGCCGGCCGCGTCGGTCATGTGATGGGTCACGAGCAACGGGCACGGCGCAAGATGCACGACGCCCATCGTCACGCTGCCGAGCGCCACCCTGGCCAGACCGTGCCGGGCCCGGCAGTTGATGGCCACGAGCGCGGCCGGGAGCTCCTCGGCGAAGTCGGCGAGCGCGCCGGGCACGTAGCTGCTGCGCAGCAGGGCCGACCGCACGTGATCCGAGCCCCCGAACGGAGCGCTCACGAGGTCGAGGAGCTCGTCGGGATGCTCCGAGTTCTCCACGTCGAGCGGATGCGTCACGACGGCGACGTTGACGTCCAGACCCAACGAGGCCGACCAATCACCGGCCGCGGCGGCGAGCTCCTGGGACCCTTCGAGACCGTCGGAGCACGCGAGGAGGTGTGAGGACCGCGCCAGGAAGTCGGCCCGGCAATGCTGACCGACGAGAAGTATCGGTCGTCCGGCGCGACGGATCACCTCCTCGGCCACGCTGCCGAGTGCCGCCCAGCGCAGCCGACCGCGGCCGTGCGTGGTCATGCAGAGGACGCGATCCTCGTCGCCGTCGACCACCTCGACGAGTGCCGCCACCGGGTACGTGGTCTTCGTACCCACGATCTCGACCGGGACCCCCGCAGTGCGCCGCGCGCATGCTTCGAGGTACTCGGTCGGCTCGAGGGGCCCGTAGTGTTGCGCCGAGACCAGCAAGAGACGGCCGCCGACGCGTTCTGCCAGCGACTGCGCCACCGGCAGGGCGCGCTCGGCGAACTCGGATCCGTCGAGCGGGACGACGAACGTCTTGGGGGTCATGTCGATCCCTTCGGTGACGCGGCTTCTGGGTGACGCGGGCCTTCAGTGCCGCGCGGCCTGTGGCGTCGACGCTAGGCGCGATGCCGGCACGGGTTCAGGGGATCACGCCCCCGCCCGACGGGACGAAGGGCCCGAGGTCGCCGGCGATCCGATTGCCGGCGATCCGATTGCCGGCGATCCGATTGCCGGCGATCCGATTGAATGCCCGGCGTGAGTGATGTCGGCGCACACCCATACCGCCTGGGCGCGGGACCGCTGCAGGTTCGTCTGACGGCCGGCGGTGTGCTGCGGGTCGGATGGGACGAGCCCGACTGGCTCGGGCCCGCGACCCTGCGTGTGCCGGGACCGCCCACGACGCCCGTGATCTCGGGCTCCGACGCGTGTCTCACCGTGCAGGCCGGCGGTATCCGCAGCGAGGTGCGCGCCCTCCCCGGAGAACCGGTGGTCGTCGTCCGCCTGGAGGCGCTCGTCGCGCGCTCGGGCGCGGGCTCCGGGAACTTCGCGGAACCCGCGATCGCGTGGCACTTCGCCCCCGGCGCGCGCGCCGAGCGCGGCGCCCCGGAAGGGATGCGGGGCTTCGGTCACCAGTACACGGAGTTCGCGTTGCCGGTCTTCAGCGACGCGGCGTTGTCGCGTTGGCGACTCTTGCCGTTCCGACCGGCGGTGGTGATGCCGCTCGGGCTGGTCGCGCCCGACGGCCGGACGATGTTGCTCGCGCCGCTCACCGCGTTCCACGAGCAGGTGATCGCGGTGCCCGCCGGCCGGGAGCAGTCCGGGGCCGGTCTGCCGCGGGCTGGCACGGCGACGTCGACGACGTGGAGGCAGGATTCGCGACCGAGCTCGCGATCATCGCCGGCGATGGAGTGCGCGACTGCTTCGCGCGCTGGAGTCGCTTGCTCCGGGAGGCATCCGGCGTGGCCGCACCGGCGCGAGATGCCGACGTGCTCGGGACCCGGCTCTCCTACTGGACCGACAACGGCAGCGCGTACTGGTATCGCACCGAGCCGGGACTCGACACCGCGTCGACGATCGTCGCGGCGGTCGATGATCTCGAGGCGCGCGGTGTGCCGGTCGGTGCGGTCCAGCTCGACTCGTGGTGGTACCCGCACGAAGTGTTGCGCCCGTTTGATACCGACGAGTGGGTCGTCCCGCCGACCGGCATGGTTCGGTGGGAACCCCGTGCCGACGTGCTGCCCGATGGCATTGCCGCGTTGCGCGAACGGCTCGGGCGGCGTCCCCTCGTCGCGCACTGCCGGCATCTCTGCGCGCAGTCTGCGTACGCCGGCGACATGGCGATGTGGACCGACGGCGACCGCGCGCATCCGCAGGACGCCGAGTTGTACGAGCGTCTTCTCGACCAGGCCGTCGCCTGGGGCGTGGAAGTGTTCGAGCACGACTGGCTCATCGAGTGCTTTCTCGGTGTGCGCGGCCTGCCGCACGCCGGGCCGGGCCGCGGCCTGGCAGGAGGGCATCGACGCCGCGCTCGAAGCGCGCGATCTGCACGCGCAGTGGTGCATGGCATCGCCCGCCGACTTCGCGCAGACCAGCCGGCTGCGAAACGTCACCTCGATCCGCACGAGCGGCGACCACGGCTACATGGTCGGCCCTGAAGTGTTGTGGGCCTGGTTCCTGCACACCAACGTGATGGCGCGCGCGCTCGGCCAGTGGCCCTACAAGGACGTGTTCCATTCCGCTCGCACCTCGGAGCACGCGCGAAGTCGAGGCGCTGCTCGCCGCGCTTTCGGCGGGTCCGGTCGGCATCGGTGACCGGATCGGCGCCGCCGACGTCGAGCTGATCCGGAGAACATGCCGCGCCGACGGCGTGCTCGTGCGCCCCGACGCGCCGATCGCCGCGATCGATCGCGCCGCTTTCGCCGCGCCCGTATGGTCGGGTGAACTGATCGTCGCGAGTACGCATTCGCAGCATGCCGCCGGGCGGTGGGCGTACGTCACGACGTGCAACGTGGGATCCGACGAATCTCGATCGGCGCGGGTGTCCCTTGCCGACCTCGGTGAGGACCGTCCGCAGACGCACGAGGTCGCGGTCTTCGACTGGCGGACCGGCCGGGTCGAGGTGATCCCCGGCGACGGCGGATTCGAGGTCACGCTCGCGCGGGCCGAATGGGACTTCCGGGTGGTCGCGCCCGTGCTCGCGAGCGGTATTGCGGTGCTCGGCGACCCGACGCTTTATGCCTGCGCGGGCGACACGCGTGTGGCCCGCGTCGCCGACGAGCGCGACCAGGTGGTCGTCACGCTGTTGGGCGCGGGCGAGCGCGTGCACGTGCGCGGTTGGGCGCGCCGGCCGGTCGCGGCACGATCCTGGTCGCCGGCTGCCGGCGCTGCCGAGGTCGAGGTGACCAACGTTGCCGATACCGGCGAGTGGGACGTCGAGGTCTCCATCCCCGCGGCCGGCTGGGCGAAGCTGTTCGTCCGGGTGGCCTGATCGCGCCCTCGCAAGAGCGCCGTGCTAGTCGTGTTGGCCGTGGTCGGTGTCCTGGGCGCGGCGAAGGTCGCGGGATCGGATTCCCAGACTGGTGGCGAGCGCGACACAATGGTCGCGATGCTCGAAGTCGTGCTGGTCGAACCGCAGATCGCGACGAATACCGGCAACATCGTCCGGCTGTGCGCGAACGTCGGCGCGCGGCTGCACCTGGTACGACCGCTCGGGTTCTCGCTCGACGACGCGGCGCTGCGCCGCGGTGGGCTCGACTATCACGAGCTCACCGACACACAGGTCTGGGATACGTGGGCCGAGTGCCGCGCCGCGCTCGGGGGAGAACACCGTTGGTTCGCGACCACCACCCGTGTTCCCCATCGGCGTTACGACGACATCGCGTTCCGGCCCGGCGACGTCGTGGTGTTCGGCTGCGAGGCGACCGGCCTCGGTGAAACACTTCTCGGCGAGTTTGCGGACGATCACCGCCTGCACATTCCGATGCGGCCGTCGAACCGCAGCCTCAATCTCGCGAACGCAGTGAGCGTCGTCGCGTACGAGGCGTGGCGCCAACACGACTTCGTCGACGCCGCGACCGGCACGTTCGAAGAATCGCTGCGCCCGGCCCGTCGAGTAGGGCTGCAGGTGGTCGGTCCGGAATGACTCGGCGTCCCTTACAGTTTCGTGGACTATGAACCCGGGCCACACCGTCACCATCACACCCGCCGACCTCCACGTCGTCGTCGAGGTCGACGGCCACCGGATCGCCGAGACGGAGCATCCCGTATTGCTCGACGAGACGGGAATGCCCACCCGGTACTACCTGCCGCGCGAGGACATCCGCATGGATCTGCTGCGGCCGACGAGCTTCAGCACGGAGTGCCCGTTCAAGGGTCAAGCCTCGTACTGGACGCTCCAGCTCGGCGACGCGGTGCACGACGGCATCGTTTGGAGCTACGAGAACCCCGTCGCCGGCGCCGAAGGCATCGCGGGGCTGCTGTGCTTCTACAACCACCGCGTCGACCTCGCCGTCGGCGACTGAACGTCAGCGCGAGACGGATTCGGCCGGCGTGATGAACCGGCCTTCGGCGTCGCGTGCGAAACGCCCGGCGTCGCGCGGGTGCACCGGATCGTCGCTCGGCCACGGCCAACCGCCGAACTGCGTCGCGCGGTAGTCGGCGAAGGCCTGCTCGATTCCGGCCTGGTCGTTCATCACGAAGGGCCCGTACTGCGCGACGGGCTCACCGATCGGCCGACCTTGCAGGACCAGAGCTTCGGCGCCGTCGGGACCGGCGGTGACGGTGACGTCGTTCTCGACGCGCAGGCGGGCGCCCGTCGAAGCTTCGAGCTCGTGCTCGCCCACGCGCGCGCCGCCTTCGAAGACGTACAACACGCGTACGGTGTCGGGCCCCGCGGCGGGCGGAACTGTCCACTGCGCGCCGGGCTGCATCTCGACGAGCCAGATCGCGAGATCGGAGTCGGGCCGCGACGCCCAAGAATCCGGCGGGGGCGGCGGCGGTCGGAGTCCGGCGAGCTCGCCCGCGACCACTGTGACGTTCGTCGTCCGCCCGGCCGGGTCGGCGACGACGTGACGAGGAAGGTCCTCGTCCCACAACATCGTGAAGTACGCGTCGACCATCTTGTCGTGGGCCGGGAGGTTCAACCAGATCTGGAACAGCTCCACCGGATTCGGCGCGTCGCGTTCGAGCAGGGGGAACATCTCGCAGTGCACGATTCCCTTGCCGGCGGTGAGCCATTGCACGTCGCCGCGGCCGAAGCGCGCGGTCGCTCCGAGCGAGTCGGAGTGGTCGATGAAGCCGCGCCGTACGAACGTGACCGTCTCGAAGCCCCGGTGGGGATGTTGGGGGAAACCGGCCACCGTCGTCCCGTGATACATGCGCCAACCGTCGATGCCGGCGAAGTCGTTGCCGATGTCGCGGCCGGCGAGTGATGCCTCCGGGCCGAGCCGGTCGTTGCCGGCGGGGTAGTCGTCGACGTGATGAACGCAGAACAGGAACGGGTCCATGGTCGCCCATTGGAACCCGAGCGGCGCCACCTCGATGACCGGATCGTCCATCTTCCCAGGATACGGATTCCGCCGGCGCGCCGGCGCCCCCGGAGTCCCCGGAGTCCCCGGGAGTCAGTCGAGCTCCGGCAAGTCGATCGGTTCGGGCCGGGGATGACAGGCACCGCATGCGAGGGCGTCGTCGACGACGATCGCTCGGACCGGGCTCGAGTGCTCGAGGAGCTCGAGGATGAACGGCCGCGTCTGCACATGGTCTTCGCAAACCGCGCGTCCGCAGAATCGGCACACGCCGACCGCGGTTCGCTTGCAGTGCCAACAGTCCATCGGGGGTTCCTTGGAACGTGGGTGAGACCTCGACGTGGTACTGCGACGTTATGCGCGCTCGAACACCGTTGGCGCCGACGACGCGTGCTGCGGGTGGGCGAGGGCGTCGGCGACGAGCTCCTCGAATGCGGGTCGCTCGAGCCGGAAGACCCGGGCGGGTGTGGCGGCGCGAACCGTCGCCGTGCGGGGCTCGTCGGTCAACAACGCGATCTCGCCGAAGTGATCGCCGGGCCCGAGGGTCCCGACGGGTTCCGCGTCGCGGGCGACGTCGAAGCGCCCCGATCCGATGACGTAGAACGCGTCGCCGGGTTCGCCTTGGCGTATGAGGGTTTCGCCGGGCGCGACCCGTAGCCAGGTTCCTCGCGAGCGCAGCGCGCCGAGTTGGGGGAGCGTCAGGTGCGCGAAGGCGGGCAGGGCCTGGAGCGCACCGAGCTCTTGGACCGTCGGCGCCAAGGTGGGCACCGCGATGCGATCCGCGAGCAGCCGGTCGAAGGTTCCCTTGTCGATGGCGAACAACTCGGCGCGCGTGAGTGCTCGCACGCCGGCGTTGCGCGGCGCTCCCGTCGCCACACCGAGCTCACCGAACGCGTCGCCGGGACCGAGCCTCGCGATCGATCGTTCGCCCGCCCGGTCGGCAAGGTGCTCGACGACCTCGAGTGTCCCGCTGCGGACGACGTACATCGCGTCGGCGCGATCGCCCTGGCTCACCACCGTGGTCTGCTCGGAGACGGGAACCAGGCGGACCCGTCCCGCGAGGTCGCTCAGCACGTCGGCGGGAAGATTGTCGAACAACGGCGACTCGTCGAGCAGGTGGGCCGCCTCCGTCCGCCAGCCGCGCTGGGAGCGGAACCGGATCCGCTGCAACACTGCGCGTGCGGAGCGCGCTCGGGCGAACAGGAGGGAGACGATGCCCCCGATCAGTGGGCCGGCGATGAACGTGACGAGAACGACCAGGAGGACGATCCCGGCGACCCCCTCGTGCGACATGCGGTTGAGGATCGGTCCGAAGGTGTCGCGCCACAACAGACCTGACCACGCGAGGGCGATCACGGTGAACACCGCTCCGAGCGTGCCGTAGAACGTGATGCCGATCTCGGCCACCGTCAGCCGCTCGCGGCGGCGGAGCTTGCGCCAGAGGTCGCGTCGGAGGAAGGCGACCGAACGCGGTCGGAGGTCGGGAACGCGTAACGCGTCCGAGAGGGCCCAGTAGCAGTCGAGCTCGAGAAACGGCACGAGATTGAGGACCAGCACGAAGTAGTTGAGGATCACGAACGTGTAGAGCACCGGGGCCAGCGCGATGTGAGGCCGTGCCCACAGCGCGATCGCGGCGACTCCCGTCACCACGGCTTCGAAGAACGGGCCGGCCAGCGATTGTGAGATCCGCTTGCGCCGATCGAGCATCAAGACGTCGGAGCTGTCCACGTAGAACGACGGATTTCCGAAGGCGATCCGAAAGCCGGAGCTCCGGACCCGCCGCCCGTGATGGATCAGGTAGGCGGCGTGTCCGAGCTCGTGCACGAAAACGAGCAAGAGGTTCAGCGCGAGGAGAACCGCGAACACACTTCCGGAGGAGTTGGAGCTCAACGGGTGCGTGCGCCCGCGCACCGACACGAAGGCGGCGACTCCTGCGATCGCAATGACCAGACCGGCGACGGTCGCGACGCGCGTGAACGCGTACCGGAGCCCACGCGTGTGTAACCAGCGGGTGAAGGCCTCGGCGCCGTGCCACTCGACGCTCGGGTCCTTGGCGAAGGTGATGACCCGGGTCCGCCGGCGATGGGGTGCGGTCGCGCGCCGAAGCGCCTGCTCGACGTCGACGTAGCGATCGGTGAGGAAGCCGCCCGAGTGGAGCAGCCGCACGAGCTCGACGACGGGCGCGACGTCGAGTCCACCCGTGCTCTGCAGACGGCTCACGCAGATCTCGCCGACGGTGCGCGTGCCGTCCATCAGTGGGAGCAGCGCGGCTTCGTCCGGCTCCAGCCGGAAGTACGTCAGGTCGCGCCGGTTCGCGACCATCACGTAGTCGCGACCCCCGCGTGCGTCGAACGCGGCAATCTCGACCCATTCCCCGACCCGGGGCCGCGAGCGGCGCGTCGTCGACGCGCTCGTCGACGACCGCCCAGAGGTTCAACATCGCGTCCGCGGTGGCCGAGCGGCGTTGCGGGCGTGGGCCGGGCTAGTCGTCGACCTTGTTGACGTGCGCCTCGTGCGTCTTGATCTCCTTGCCGTGCTTCTCGAGCGCGACCGTGAGCCCGTCGCCGATGAGGTGCTTGTCGGTGATCGCACCGAGCTCACCCTTGAAGTCGCCCTCGGTGATGATCACTTTGTCGCCAACTTTGAAGTGGGTCATGCCTGATCCTCGCACGGGTTCGGTTCGTCCTCAACGATGGTCGGCCGGCCGTTCGCCCGCCGCGCGGCGAGCCGGACGTGGATCACGCGGCCGACTCACCGGTCGCCGGTGCAGATTCGGCGGCGGCCTCGTCGGGTGTGATCGAGGGACCCTCGACGTCGAGGCGGGGGAGGATGCGATCGAGCCAACCGGGCAGCCACCAGTTGGCGTCGCCGAGGAGCTCCATCGTCGACGGCACGATCACCATCCGGATGAGTGTGGCGTCGATGAAGATCGCGCTCGCGAACCCGATACCGAACAGCTTGATGATGATGTTGTCGCCGAGGACGAACGACAAGAAGAACGTGCACATGATCGCGGCGGCCGCGGTGATCACGCGCGCGGTCGCCGACAAACCGTCGGCGACCGCCCCGTTGTTGTCGCCCGTGCGGAGGTATTCCTCGCGGATGCGTGACAGCAGGAACACCTCGTAGTCCATCGACAGGCCGAAGAGGATGGCGAACATCATGATCGGCAGGAACGCCTGGATCGGTCCCTCTTTGCCGACGCCGACGAGCTGTTTGCCCCAGCCGTACTGGAAGATCATCACCACGACGCCGTACGCGGCGCCGATCGACAGCAGGTTCATGATCGCGGCCTTGAGCGGCACGAGGATCGATCGGAACACCGTCATGAGCAACAAGAAGCTGAGGAGGATGACGACGGCGATGAACAGTAGGAGCCGTTGGCCCAGCAAGGTCGCGAAGTCGTCGGTCAGGGCGTTGAATCCGCCGACATAGACCTTCTCTCCGGTGCCGGCCGTCGCCTGCGGGATGACGTCGTGGCGGAGATGGTGCAAGAGGGTGCTCGTGGCCCTGTCCTGCGGCGAGGTGGTCGGGTAGAGGCGAATCACCGCGGTCGTCCCGGTGGGGTTCGTGACGGCCGGCGACACGGATGCGACGCCGGGTGTCGTGGCGATCGTGGAGCGCAGCCGGGTCAGGTCCGCAGTGTGGTCTCGACCGGCGGGCATCTCGATCGCGAGGAGGAACTGTCCGTTGAACCCGGGACCGAATCCCTTCGCGAGGAGGTCGTACGCCTGGCGCGACTGCGTGCCGGCGGGATCGTTGCCGGCGTCGACGAACCCGAGCCGCAGCGAGAGCACCGGCGCCGCCAGCGCGAGCACGATGCCGAGGCCGGCGATCGTCAACAACCACGGCCGGCGTTGCACGAACCGGCTCCAGCGGTGCCAGATCGTCTCACGCGTACCGCCGCCATCGTTGTGCACCCACGGCAGGCGGAGCTTGTCGATGTTGGTGCCCACGAAGCCGAGGACCGCCGGGAGCAGCGTGACCGCGGCGGCGACGGTGAGGGCGACCACCGCGGCGGCGCCGATGCCGAGGCCGCTGATGAACGACAAGCCGATGGCCAACATCCCCAACAACGCGATGATCACGGTGAGACCGGCGAACAGCACCGCGCGTCCCGACGTGTCGACGGCGGTGATCACCGCCTGTTCGGGGTCGAGGCCCGCGTGGAGTCCCTGGCGGTAACGGGTGACGACGAAGAGCGCGTAGTCGATGCCCACGCCGATGCCGATCATGGTCGCCAGCGTCGTCGCGAAGCTCTGCAGCGGATAGAGGTGCGTCAACAGTCCGATGATCGGAAGGCCCACCGCGATACCCGCGAGCGCCACGATGATCGGCAGCGCCATGGCGAGCACCGATCCGAAGGCGATGAGCAGGATGAGGATGGCGGCCAGGATGCCGATGCCCTCGCTCGACGGCGGTGCCTGGCGCTCCGACTGCTGGATGAGCTGACCACCGAGGCGCACCTCGAGTTGCGCAGTCGTGTGGCGATCGGCGAGCGCGAGCATCAGCTTGCCGACCGAGTTGGGAACGTCTTGCGACTTGGTGTCGAGTTGCGCGTTGGTGAGGGACACGGTCCCCGATGCCGAGATGCCTCCCGGCGTCGTGAAGGGGTCGCCGACGCCGGCGACGTGTTGCACGCGTGCGAGCGCGGCGAGGAACGCTCTCGCTTGTCGTTGCACCGCCGGGTCGTGCATCGACGGGGTGCCCTTCATCACGACCTGTACCCCGTCGCCCGATTCCGACTTGAAGTTCGCGGCGAGCAGGTCGGAGGCGCGGGTCGATTCGGTGTTGGGCGCGCTGAAGTTCGTCGTGAAGTTCGTCCCCGCCGCGGCGGAAACCATGTTGATGCCGACGAGGGCTGCCAGCCACAACAACACGACAAGGCGACGCCGGCGGTAACAGAAGCGGGCGAGGGCGCGCAGCGACATGGGGGGAGGCCTCCGGGAACACCGTGTGGAGGGGCGCGCGGCCCCGCACAATAGTAAGGAGACCTGACTATAGTGGGCCGTGTGACCCTCTCCCGAACCGCCGCGTCACGTTCGTCGTCGTCGGCCGGGCCGCCGTCGGCCGACGTGCCCGCGGACATGCCCGGCGACGAGTTGGTGGTCCTCGTGATCCGCGCCGCCAAGGCGATCGTCGACGGGCTGCGCGCCGCGCGCCCCGCCGGCTCGTCATCGCCGATGACGGTCGTGCACGGCCTGGCGGCCCGGTACCTGCGCGGCCGTGACGACGTCACCACGGTCGACCTGGCCCGTCACCTCGGGATCACCAAGCAGTCCGCATCCGAAGTCGTGTCCCTGCTGGAGCGGACGGGAACCGTGCGGCGCGCGCCGCATCCGAGCGATGGCCGCGCCCGCGTCATCTTGCTGACCGAGGAAGGGAACGCTCGGCTCGAGGTCGGACGCGAGCGTTGGAACCGAATCGAAGACGGCTGGGCGGAGCTCGTGGGTCGCGAGAAGCTCGACGTGATGCGCGACGTGCTCGAGGAGATTCTCGCGGCCGACATCGCCGCGCGCGACGACGCGCGTGCGGTCGATCAGAACGCGACTTGCTCGGCTTCGTAGATCCCTGCGGTCGAGAAGTTGCGGCAAGGCCGCACGCGTCGGCACCCGACGCCGGGCGCGGTGCGCGATGACCTAGCGTTTCGCGCGTCCGAACGACGTCCGCGGGTGCGACGGGAACGAGAGATCGTGGGCACGACGGCACGCGTCCTGTTGGCAACGCTGACGACTGCCGTCGCCGCGGTCGCAGTGAATCCGACGCCCGCGGCGGCAGACGCAAGCCGTTGCCTGGCCGGCGCGCCGACCTCGGCCGCCGGCTACCAGGCGGTTGCCGACGGCCGGAACGCGAGCTTCGGCGTCGGTGACATCACCTCCGCCGTCCGGCTGCCCGACGGCCGCCGCTTCTTCGCGCTCGGCGATACCGCGTACTACAACGTCAACGCGAACGGCACTCCCGGTCCGTCGCAGGGTTTCGGTACCAACTCGGCGTGGGTACAGGCGGGCCGTTGCTTCACGCTGTTGAACCGGACCGTCGGTGATTCGAAGAGTTGGGTCCTGCCTCCGCAACAAGACGGTTCGTTCTACTGGCCCGGCGCGTCGGTCGTCGTCGGTTCGCGGCTCTACGTGTTCATGCAGCAGTTGGTCCGGAACTCGGCGTTCGGGACCTCGCTCGGCGCCACGGTCGCGGCGTTCGACCTTCCGTCGTTGGCGCTCGCGCGCATTTCCACGATTCCGTGGAGCGCGGCGCGGGTGTACGGCGGGGGCGCGGTGTACGACGGTGGCTACGTGTACACGTACGCATCGCAACTCCGCACGTGTGCGTTCTGCTTCTCGAGCGACATGTATGTCGCGCGCGTCCCCGAGAGTCAGATCATGGTGCCGAGCGCGTGGCGTTTCCGCTCGGGGTCGTCATGGGTCGCGGATCGCTCTGCGGCCACGCCGGTGTTGCGCGCCGCGGTGAGCAACACCGGCGTCCAGCGCTATGGCAACGGCTTCCTCCTCATCACGAAGACGGTCAGCATCATCGGTCCACCGGTCGAGGCGTGGTGGGCGCCCGACCCCGCGGGTCCTTGGCGGGATCTCGGGACGGTGTATTCCGTCCCGTCGCCGCCGCCGTCGCGCGTCGCCGGCTACACGTACCGACAGGCGTATACGTACAACCCCATGGTCCTGGCCGACACCCGCCTCGGTGACGGTGGGATGCTCGGTTCGTACAACGTGAACAGTTTCGATCCCGCCGACGCGCAACGCGACGGTCGGATGCTCGGTCCCCGCTTCGTCTCGATCACGCTGCCGGCACCTCCGAGCGCGCCGCCGCGCCCCGCCGCGCCGCCGCCGTCGGTGTCGCCGTGGACGCCGACGTTCGGTGTCGACCGCACCGGCCGCGTCACCACCGTCGACGGCGGTGTGGGTTTCGGCCGATCATTCACGACTCAGGCCGTGGCCGTGGCGCGAACTGCGACGGCACGCGGTGGATGGATTGCCGCGGCCGACGGCGGCGTGTTCGCGTTCGGCGACGCGCAGTTCTACGGCTCGATGGGTGGAGTGAAGCTCAATCAGCCGATCGTCGGCATGGCGGCGACACCGACGGGGCACGGCTATTGGCTCGTCGCGCGCGACGGCGGGATCTTCGCGTTCGGCGACGCGCGCTTCGCCGGTTCTACGGGAAGCATCCGTCTCAATCAGCCCATCGTCGCGATGGCGGCGTCGCCGACGGGCCGCGGCTATTGGTTCGTCGCGCGCGACGGCGGGATCTTCGCGTTCGGCGACGCGCGCTTCTTCGGTTCGATGGGCAGTAATCCTCCGGGCTTCGGCGTCACGGGCATGGCCGCCCTGCCCGACGGTCGCGGCTACTGGCTGGTGAGCGCCATCGGTCAGGTGTTCTCCTTCGGCGACTCGGTGTTCAAGGGAAACGCTCCGTTGCCGCTCGCCGCGCCGGTGGTCGGCGTCGTGGCCGCGCCCGGGGGCTACCGCCTGGTCGACGCGGCCGGGCATGTGTTCGTGCACGCCGCGACCTCGGCGTCCGGGACGCCGGGAACCCTCCGGATCCCCAGCGCGTCGGCGCTGGTCGGCGCAGGCTGACGCGCCGTCGCCGTCGCCGGGGCGGGCGTCGGTCAGCGGGCGAACGCGAGCAGGGCGCCGGAAAGCAACGCGATGCCGAGGCCGTACGCGATCGTGAGGGATCGCTCCCGGATGCGCAGCGCAGCCGCGGCGCCGACGGTCGCGAGTGGTACCGAGGCGAGTCCGAAGACCAGTGTCAGCGACCAGTCGATGTGCCCGAGCCACGCGTGCACGATCGTTCCGGGCACCGCGAGGATCGCCGCGAGCGCCAGCGACGTCCCGAGCGCGCGCCGGACGGGCATGTGCAGCATCGCTCATGAAGAGGGGCGCGAGCAGGAAGCCGCCGCTGTTGCCGAGCAGGCCGGACACGACCGCGACGACCCCGACGACGGCGAGCGTGCGGGGTCGCGACGCGCGGTACCGACGCGCCGGCGCCTTCGTCGTCCTCGTGCGCCGCGAGCAACACGCGCAGCCCGAGCACGAGCAGGATGGCGTCGGTCGCGAGGACGAGAGGCTCGCCCGGAATCCAACGGGTGAGGAGCGCGCCGAGCGCCGTCAGTGGGAGGCCGATGATCAGGCCCGTGCGCACGACGGATCGATCGATGTGCCCGGCTCGGGCGTAGCCGCGGCTCGCGAGCCACGTCGACGGGATGGTGGCCGGCAGCGGCGATGCGATCGCGACCAGCGCGGGCACGCCGATCAGGTGCAGGAGCGGCGTCGAGATGGCGGACCCGCCCTTGCCGAACGCGCCGGAGAGGAAACCGACTGCCGCCCCGATCAACACCGCGCCGATCAGAATGTGCAGGTCCACAGGCCTATTGAACGGTCTCCCGGTGCCATCGGTCAAGCCTGTACGACCTACCGATAACATCGTTTTTACCTATGGATACGGGGAACCTATGAGTACGGGGCGTCGTCGGCCCGGGGTCGACTGATGGAACTGCGCCACGTCGAGTACGTGCTCTCCGTGATCGACCAGGGCAGCTTCACCGCGGGCGCGGCTGCCAGCGGAGTGACGCAGCCGACGCTGTCGGAGGGCATCCGCCGGCTCGAGACCGAACTGGGTGTGCGGCTGTTCGATCGGATCGGCCGCCACGTGGTGGTCACCGATGCCGGCCGCGCCTTCGAAGGCCCGGCCCGGACGATGGTCCGGGCGCGGGCCGTCGTGCTCGACGCGGTCGGCGCGGTGCGCGAGCTCGATTCGGGGACGCTCGACTTGGTCGCGCTCGCCGACGCTCGCGGTCGATCCGCTCGCGGCGTTGGTCGGTCGATTCCGCGTGCTGCATCCCGGGGTCGTCGTGCGCGTGGCCGAGCCGGAAGACGCGAGCGCGCTCGAGGACCGGGTTGCCGGCGGTCAGCAGCGAGGTCGGTCTGGCCGAGCTGCCGGCGCGCCGCGACGACCTCGTCGCGATCGCGCTCGCTGCGCCAGGAGATCGTCGCGGTGTGTCCACCCGGCACGCAGTTGCCGGCGCCGGGACGGTTACCCGTCGGTCGCCTTGCCGGTATGCCGCTCGTCGCCACCCCGCCCGGCACGTCGACGCGTGACCTGCTCGATCACGCGCGCTGGCCGCCGCAGCGGTCGCGCCCACGATTGCCGTCGAGATCTCGCAACGCGAGGCGATCGCTCCGCTCGTGCTCAGCGGGGCGGGTACATCGTTCCTACCGTGGTCGATGGCGGAGTCGCTCGGCGCGCAGGGCGCCGTCGTCGCGCGGCTGGTTCCCGCGCTGACCCGCACGATCGGCCTCCTGCACCGCGCCAACCCGCTCACGCCGTCGGCGCGCGCCTTCGTCGAGCTCGCGCGCCGACCCGGATCGCTGAGCGGTCGAGCGCGCGCTCAGGACGCAGCGCTCGACCGCGGCGGCGAGGAAGTCGTCGAACGCGTGGATGATCGCTTCGTCGGTGATGTCGGAACGCCCGGCGTCGTGCCAGCGCCACGGGTCGAGCGTCCGCCAACCCGCGACGTCGACCACGTCGAACCACGCCAGATCGTCGACCGGTCCGTAGCGCCGCGCGAACTCGTCGGCCACGTCCGGACCGAACAGCAACGCGAGATTCGCCGCGGCAGTGCGCGACGTCGGCGGCGGCCGGACCGATGCAGGTGCTCGTCCAATCGACCACCCCCGACACCTCCCCGAATCGCCACAAGACGTTGCCGGGATGGAAGTCGCGGTGGCACAACACCGGGACACACGTCGGGACGGGCCGGCGGGCGATGGCGAATGCCCGGCGCCACACCTCGGGCCGGCGCGACCACGCGGGGGGCTCGGAGCGGCCATCGAGCCCCCACGGCGCGTACCCGCCGAGCGCGTCTCCTGCGACGGGCACCGAATGAATCGCGCGCAGGGCCGTGACCAGTCCGTCGAGATGGGCGTCGAGGTTGGTGGGCGCGAGACGTCGCGGCCGGGGAGCCGGGTCATCACCAATGCCGGCACGTCCGCGCCCTCGCCCGATGGGTCGGCCGCGACGAGTGTGGGCGCCCGCGGGGAACTCGTCGATGCCAGCGCCGATGCCAGCAACGTCAGGGTCGCCGCCTCGTTCTCGACGGCGACGGCGCCGGCGGCGGGCGTCGTGTCGGTTCGCACCCAGCGGCGGACGACAAGCGCGTGCCGATCGCCCGCGGCGTCCTCGACGTCGACCGCGTGCACCGCCGCGGCCGACGCGTTGTGCATACGCCGAACCGACGTGACCCTCGAACCGTCACCGAATCGGCCGGCGATCCATGCGAGCGTGGTCGTCGGCGGTAGGCGGCGGAGTTCGAGCGGTATCTCCATGCGCCGGGAACCTTTTGGGTAAAACGATGGTTCACTGGACGGTATCCGCCAGAAGAAGAGGTGTATCGATGTTCTCGCGTCGCGACAAGGCCCACCTGCCCACCGCCGACGAAGCACTCCCGGGTCGTCCGAACCGGCCGTTCGCAGTCCCCGAGCGCCACTTCGTGCTCGACGCCCCGCTCGAGCCGCCGTTTCCCGCGGGCCTCGAGCAGATCGTGTTCGGCATGGGTTGTTTCTGGGGGGCCGAGCGGAAGTTCTGGACGGCCCCGGGCGTGTACACGACCGCGGTCGGCTACGCCGGCGGCACGACTCCGAACCCGACCTACGAGGAGACGTGTTCGGGACGCACCGGGCACACCGAGGTGGTCCTCGTCGTGTTCGACCCGAAGGTCACCTCGCTCGACGAGATGCTCCGCATCTTCTGGGAGAACCACGACCCGACCCAGGGGATGCGCCAGGGCAACGACATCGG
Organism: uncultured Actinomycetes bacterium; assembly: GCA_963839575.1. Classification (GTDB taxonomy): domain Bacteria; phylum Actinomycetota; class Acidimicrobiia; order IMCC26256; family PALSA-610; genus PALSA-610. The sequence continues at coordinate 2,621,927 of CAWIVQ010000003.1, forward strand.
CACGCAGTACCGATCGAGCGTCTACACGTTCAACGACGACGCAGGCACGCGCCGTCGAGGCGTCGCGCGCCATGTTCCAGGAGCAGCTGACTGCGGCGAACTACGGCGAGATCACGACCGAGATCGCACCGGCGGGGGATTTCTATTACGCCGAGGACTACCACCAGCAGTATCTGGCCAAGAACCCCATGGGCTACTGCGGGCTCGGTGGGACCGGCGTGAGCTGCCCGATTGGTGTTGCACGCGTGGAGTGACGAAGGCTGCAGCGGGGGCCTGAACATGTATGCGTCGGAAGAAGCAGAGCTCGACCCGTACGTCGACTTCACCCGCGAGGAGTGGAGCCGGCTGCGGGCATCGACGCCACTGTCGTTGGCCGAGGACGACCTCGCCGCGCTGCGCGGGCTCAACGAGCCGATGCCGATGGGCGAGGTGGAAGACGTCTACCTCCCGCTGTCGCGGCTGTTGAACCTCAACGTCGCCGCGACTCGAGAGTTGCACGCCGTCACCGAGACCTTCCTCGGCCACCTCCACGCCGGTGCCCCGTTCGTGATCGGGATCGCCGGCAGCGTCGCGGCGGGCAAGAGCACGATCGCTCGCATGCTGCAGGCGCTACTCGCCCGTTGGCCCGACCATCCGCGTGTCGACCTCGTCACCACCGACGGCTTCTTGTTCCCGAACGCGGAACTCGAAGCGCGCGGGCTCATGGCGCGCAAGGGTTTCCCCGAGAGCTACGACGTGCGCGCGCTGATGCGGTTCCTCGCCGAGCTGAAGACGGGTGCACCGAAGGTGCGCGCGCCGCTCTACTCGCATCTCACGTACGACATCGTCGACGACGAGGAGATCGTGCTGGCGTCGCCCGACATCGTCATCGTCGAGGGCGTGAACGTGTTGCAGACCCCTTCACGCCGTGGTCGGGTCGAGGCGAGTGTGGTCGTGTCCGACTTCTTCGACTTCTCGATCTACGTCGACGCCGCGGAAGCGGACCTCCGGCGCTGGTACGTCGACCGGCTCCTCCTTCTACGGGAGACGTCGCTCCAGAACCCCCGCTCGTACTTCAACTTCCTCACCCAGTACAGCGAGGAAGCGACGCGCGAGTTCGCGCACTCGGTGTGGAACCAGGTCAACCTGGTGAACCTGCGCGAGAACATCGCCCCGACCCGTGGTCGCGCGCATCTCGTGCTCGAAAAGGGCAGCGACCACGCGATCGGACGCGTGCGGCTGCGCAAGCTCTAGTCGACCGCGGCGTCGGTGCGCACGCCGCGGAGTCCGAACCACGCCGAGCTCGGCGATCCACTCTGCGAGTTGGTCGCCGTCGACCACTGCGTTCGGATCGCGCAGCGCTTTGCGCCCGACCGACTCGGCCATACCGACGATCGCGTTCGCCAGCATCTGGCGCTGCTCGTCGGGTGCGGGGATCTCGATCAGCGTGGCGATCGTTTCCGCCGCCGCGTCGAGGATCTCCTCGACGATGCGCGCGAACTCGGGGTCGGAGCGCAACGACGTGCCGAGGAGGAACAAGAACGCGGACCGGTCGCCGATCGCGAATCGGAAATACGCGCGGAACCCGATCTCCACCCGTTCCCGCAGTGATCCGGCCTGGGTGCTCGCTTCCGCGAGCGTGTTCAGGAGTTGGCGGCCCGTCTCTTCGAGCAGTTCCACGTAGAGCGCGCGCTTGCTCGGGAAGTGTTGGTAGAGCACCGGCTTGGTGACGCCGGCGGCTTCGGCGATCTCGTCCATCGAGGTGGCGTGGAAGCCCTGTTGCGCGAATCGGTCGCGCGCCACCTCGAACAGCTGCTGGCGGCGTTGGTCGGCCGGCATCCGCAGGACCGCGGCCGGCCGCGCGGGGAGCTCCGACGGCTCAGACACTCGACTTCAGGGGCATCGTGTAGCGGTCGGCGTGGTCGAAGTTGCGCGCCCGCAGGTCGTCGACCGCGTTGGCTTCCTCGGTCGTGAGGGGAAGCTCGGACGCCCGGGCGTACTCGCGCACCTCGTCGACGGAGAGGACGGTCGGCAACACGCAGGCGAAGGCCGGATTGGCGAGGATGCCCGAGATCGCGGCCTGGCCGATCGTCCGGCCGGTGTCGCGCCAGAGGAACTCGAGCGTCTCGGCCTTCTCGAAGTTGTCGAGCATGTTGTCGCGGTTGCGGTGGGCGCGGTGGTCGCCGGCGGGGAACACCGTGTCGAGCGTGATCTTTCCCGAGAGCGTGTCGGACGCGTGGGGAACGCGCGCGATCAGCGAGACGTCGCCGTTGCGAGCGCGTTCGCGCGCTGCGAACGTCAGCCCCGGCTCCTGCTCCAAGATGTTGAAGACGGTCTGCAGCGTGCTGATCGGTCGGTCGTCGATGGAGATGTTCCCCTCCTCGACCCAGCCGATCGCCGGACCGAGCGCGACGCCGAGCTCGCGCACCTTGCCTTCGGTACGCAGCTCGACGAGCGTTTCCCACAAGGCGTCGTCGACGATTGGCTCGATGCGCGGGTTGTGCAGCTGCAGGAGATCGATGTGGTCGATCCCGAGCCGTGCCAACGACGCTTCGACCTGTCGGCGCACCGACTGAGGTTCCCAGTCGTGCGGGCGTTCCGACTGCCCGGGGAACCGGCGCTCGGCGGCGATGTCGTAGCCGACCTTCGTGGTCAGCACGATGTCGTCACTCGACGACAGGTAGTCGCGCAGGATGGTCTCGCCCGCGCCGTCGGCGCCGTACACCGGCGCGGTATCGAAGAAGGTGATGCCCTCGTCGAGCGCGGCCTTGATCATGTCGTGGGGGTCGTCGGTTCGGCCCCACCAGTCGGTGACGAGTGTCCAGGTTCCGAACCCGACCTCGGAGACGACGAGATCGCTGTGACCCAAGCGGCGTTGGCGCATGGCCGCGAGGCTAGTTAGATCCCGTAGTCGACGACCGATCGGGCAACTTCGCCCGCTTCCATCGACGCGAAGGCGGCGTTGATGCCTTCGAGGCCGATTCGCCGGGAGACGAGCTCGTCGAGCTTCAGGGTCCCGTCCTTGTAGAGCGAGACCAGCCGGGGAACGTCGCGCTGCACGTCGGAGGATCCGTACCACGAGCCGCGGACCTGCTTCTCGTTGACGAGCAATTCCATGGCGATCGGGATCTCCATGATCTGCTCCATCTTCGGCACGCCGACGATGATCGCCTGGCCGCCACGCCGCGCCATGGCGAAGGCCTGTTGCACAGTGTCCTTCAGTCCGATGACCTCGAACGAGACGTCGACGCCGCGGCCGCCGGTGAGCTCTTGTACCTGGGCGACGGGGTCGCCGTTGGTCGCGTTGACGAGATCGGTCGCGCCGAACTGCTTGGCCATGTCGAGCTTGGAGTCGAAGCGGTCGATGGCGATGATCCGCTCCGCGCCCTTCCACTTCGCGCCCTGGATCGCGTTGAGCCCCACGCCGCCGCAGCCGATGACCGCGACCGTGTCGCCACGCGCGAGGTCGGCGGTGTTCGCGGCCGCGCCAAAGCCGGTGAGCACACCGCAACCGATGAGTGCCGCGCTCGTGAACGGAACGTCGGCATCGATCTTCACCGTGCTGATCTCCGGGCAGACGAGGTCTTCGCTGAATGTGCCCAGTGCCGACATCTGGTGCAGTGGGGCACCGCCGCGCGAGAAGCGCGGCGTCATGTCGAGCTGCGCGCCCATCGCCATCGCCATGAAGCCCGTCTCGCACATCTCGGGCGTGTCGTGCGTGCACATGTAGCAGGTGCCGCACTGCGGGACGAACGAGAGGACGACGTGGTCGCCGGGCTTCACCCGCGTGACGCCCTCGCCGACTGCTTCGACCACGCCCGCGCCCTCGTGGCCGAGCACCGCCGGCAGCGGCGAGAGCAGGGTGCCGTTCACCACCGAGAGGTCGGAGTGGCACACCCCGGACGCGCCCATGTGCACGCGCACCTCACCGGCCTTCGGGCTGTCGAGCTCGACGTCTACGACCTCGAGCGGTTCGTTCACGGCGGGACACACAGCTGCCTTGGGCATGGGGTTCTCCTCTTCGGCTCCGCGACTGTGCGTGATGCTAACGCCGGCTCAGATCCCCCGTTCCCGGTCCTCGCGTGCCGCGGCCCGAACGCCGTAGCCGAGCACGATCGGGATCGGGAGGACGACGCACGAGACCGCGAGCCCCGCGATCGAGACGCTGACCGTCCACGTCGGGAACGACGTCGCCACCCCGATGAAGAAGGTCACGATCGCCACCAGGAGCGCCGAGTAGCCGATGCGCTTGCCGAGGGCGGCGAACCGGGCGATGCGCTCACGCCGGGCGACGACGGGGTCGTCGGCTACCACGCGATCCACCCGTGTGCGGCGAACGACTCGTCGATCGCGGCCGGCAGGTCGGCGAGTGCGAACGACACGGAGGCCCGGTGCACGTTCGCGTCGAAGTAACGGTCGCGCGCGTCCTGGGTGTCGTCGAGGAATTTCGTGACCGCTTCGGGCTGCTGGCTCGAAAAGACGCGTACGCCGGCGGCGACGAGCTCGGCCAGTACCGGGTACGGGTACGCCGCGCAAGCACGCCGGTGCGCGATCGACTCGATGACCGGGTTGCCGAATCCCTCCCACGTGGAGGGGAACACGACGAGGTCGGACGCGGCGTACGCGTCGCCGGCCGTGGCGGCCCGGCCGACGGTGATGGGCAACCGGGCGCGTTCGATGATGCGCTCGAGGATCGGGGCGTACCCGTCTTCCGCAGGGCCGGAGATCCAAAGGCGCAAGGACCGTGCCGGCGAGATCGCGTGCAGTTGCTGCGCGAAGCGCAGCGCGCCGGGGACGTTCTTGCGTTCGATGGCGCGGGCCGGTTGGAAGAGCACGAAGTCGTCGTCGACGAAGCCGAACTGCTTGCGGGTCGCGGCGCGGTCGCCGGGCGCGGGATGCAGGTCGAAGTAGTTGTGAATCGTCACCGCGTCGGTGTAGCCGCGGGCGTGCAACTCCCGCCGGCTGCGCAGGTTGATCGTGGCGTGCAGCGCACCGGGGACGCGTGGCGGGAAGTCGGCTTCCAGATGCGCGAGATGACGGCGCTGCCACGGCAGGTCGTGGTGACGAAAGCACACCCGGCCCGTGTGTTCACTGGCGACGTGCGCGACCGTGTTCGCCGCGTCGACATTGAGCGGCAACGAGCAGAGATTGTCGACGATGACCAGGTCGGCACCGTCGAGGGCGTCGCGCAGCGCGCGCAGGTCGAGCGGAGCTGCGTCCGACGCAGCGATCGCGAGACCGGGAATCACCACGTCGTCGTGCTCGGCGGGCCCCTCGAACGCGCCCGCGACCCGACGGGTCGCGAACCCGAGCTCGTGCAGCGCCCACGACCACTTGCGCGCTTCGACCGACACTCCGTCGTCGCCGCCGAGCCGGAACGAGACCGTGACCGCCTGCGGCGCCATGGCGCCGACGATAGGGCGAACTAGGGGACCGGTACGTACGCGAGCCGGCGGTTCGTGGCGTCGAGCACGGCCCGGGCGACTGCATCGGGCTCCTGTTGGGGCCGTACGATCGCCGAGCCCGAGACGAGTTGCTCCGCGGGCGGGATCACGAACACGACCGTGACCACGGCAACGTCCTGCGCGCCGATGCGCACGATCTGCGCGTGGTCGACGTCGACGCACTCGGCCGCCGGTTCGAGCTGACGCAACGAATCGACGGTCGCCAGCGCGACGAGGCGGTGGCGCGTGGTCGTGGCGATGGAGCCCTCCGCGAATCCGACGGCCTCTTCGTCGCCGAGCACCAAGGTGACGCGCACGAGCGAACGGAGGCCGCTCGCCTCCGCGGTGATCGCGACGATCGACGGACGCGGCTCGGGCGCCGCGGTCTCGTCGAGGACATTGGTGCCGAGTTGCACGACCGAGATCACCCGTCGATCGAGCTCGAGCCCGAACGAAGCGAGCGCGATCGACTGCACGTCGCGCACGATCTGCTTCGGGTGCTTTCCTTGATGCGCGACAACGTGGACTTCGGAGACGCGGCCGTCGGTTTCGGCGACGATGCGAACGATGGAGACGTCGGGCAGCCGACAGATCTCCCGCTCGACTTCCGTGAGGTCCAGTTCATCCATGGCTGTTGCTTTCCACTCGTCCGCGCCGATGACATTAGGTCGTGGCGCCGACGAACGGCGTGACGCTCTTACTCGGCCGACGCCGACACCGGCTGCTCGATCAGCTCCACGACTTCGTCGTCGGGCCCGCGAAAACAGACGAAGCGCAGCGTGGGCAGGCCCGGACCCATTGCAAGCGCGACCGGCGCGGAGATGGTCTCGATCCGTTGCCGCCCGAGCTCGCCCACCGCGGCGTCGAGATCGGCGACGAGGAACGCGGCGCGCCACATACCCAGCGCGTTCGCGGCGCGGGCCGCGACCGGTTCGCACGGCGGTGTCCGGAACCCGACCAGGATCACCAGCACCTCTCCGCCGCCGGGCGCGGCGAGGACGACCTCGTCCATCGCGACCGGACCGTCGATACGTAGGTGGCTGCCGTCGGGGTTCTCGGTCGGGTAGCGCGCGAGCTCCCGGAACCCGAGTCCCTCGTAGAACCCGCAGGAGCGGTCGAGGTCGCGGCAGCCGATCGCGACGAACGACACCGCGGCGGGTCCGCCCTCGATCAGCTCGAGTGCGGTGCCGTCGGGGTCGGCGGCGAGCACCAACCGGATCCGGGTGCCGTTCCCGGGCTCGTGGGTGTGCGGCTCGCTCCAGACGGAGCCGCCGAGTGTCCGGACACGGCCGACGGCGGCGTCGAGATCGGTCACGCGTATGCCGAGGCGCTGGAACCCGGTCTCGGTCAGCCCCGCCGGCGGCGCCCCGATCGGTTCGGGTTCGTGCCATTCGAGGAGATCGATCGCGCCCCCCTCGTACGCCCGCGGACCGAGCAGGATCGACGCGTCCCAGCGAGCCCGATCGAGTCCGAACGCCGCGCCCGGTTGGGCCACCTCCGGGGCCGTGCGCGCGCCGAGCGCGAGCCCGAGTCCTTCGGTGTAGAAGCGGCGGGAACGGACGAGATCCGAGCAGTTCACGTTCACGTGAAAGAGGCGTGCGCCGTCCAACGCCATGGCCCGACACCGTATCTGCGGGCCGCGGCGCGCTACGGCTGCAGGACCGAACGGATCTCGTTGACGGGGTAGGTGCGCGTCGAGGTGATGGTCGCGTTGCCGAGGTCGACGGTGGGCAGGCCGCCCGGCAGATCGGGTCCGGTGATCGCGGCGACGCCGTGCCACACCGCGCTCACGGCGATGGTGTGATTGCCCTTGGTCTCGAACGTGTAGTGACCGGTGCCCGCGTCGGTTGCGGGTTGCCCGTCGACGCTGATCGAGTAGTGGTCGAGCGTCGCCGTGCCGGTGATGGCGTAGCCCCGGATGGTTGCGCTGATCGTCACCGTCGTCGCGCCGCCGGTGGAGATGCGCGTGTCGAGCCCGGTGATGCCGCGGCGCGCCGGATCGAGCGTGACGGCGGGCGGCGGCAACTGCACGCTGTTCCACGCTTCGCCGAACGTGGGAACCGCCGGGACGGGCGGCGCGGCCGGTCGCTGCGACGGGTCGCCGTTCACGAACGCGACGCACTCGAAGCGGTCGTCGACGATCGCGCCCGTCGGATCGGTTCCGACGAGGTGGTAGAGGAATCCGAACACGGGCTGGCCGGCCGGGCCCGGAACGGTGCACAAGCCGTTGAGGCTGCCGGTCTGCGCCGCCGTTGGATCGACCGACCAGGAAAGCAGATACGAGACCAACGGCCGCCCCGAATCGTCCCCCGCGTGCCCCGAAGATCCCGACCCCGGTGCCGACACTGCGACACCAACCGTTACCTCTCCGCTGTCGCTCAGTCGAGCCGTCCACCGTTCGTCGACGCCGGCGATGCGCGTCGATGCGGCGAGAGCCGAAGAAGCACGAACGAGACAGTACGAGCCGTCTCATCGAGGACGACGCGGTGCTCGCTTGGACGTCGACCGACGGCGAGGTGCCACTGACCGCGATCGAGAACGACGAGCATGCAGGTATGTCGTCAGGCCCGACGAACGCGAACCTGGCTCGTGATCTCGCCGCTCGAGTTGACACGACCCTGTGAACGCGAATGTCTTCGACGACCCTCGCCGAGAACGCGTCTAGTCGTCGCGCTGAGAATCGTGTAGCGTGCTTGGCGCTCCCGAGTTCCTCGATCTCTCGTTTCTTGTTGTGCGCGGAAGTCGTGCAAGATCGCGTGCGAAGAGCTCTTGTAGCTTCGTGCCTGTCGCAAGAATCGTGGACACCAGAGCTGGGTCGGGCCGGTGGGCGGCGAGCCAATTCCCGTAGCGCTCCAGCGACTTCAGGATCGCGACGTAGTCGGTGCCGGTGTTGATGAGCTCGGGCGGGGGGACGGAGTCGTCGAAGCTGAACTCGGGCATGGTCGTGGTCGTCGTCGGCGCCACGGTGCTCCGGGCCGCGCCTGCGGAGCCCGGGTTCGTCGTAGGTGCACTCGTAGTGGCCGAACCACCGCTGCACGCGCTGATGACGAGGATCCCCGCGACGAGAACGCCTGTTGCCCGCTTCCCCACCCGGATGACGGTAGGCAGCCGCGTCCCAATCGCAACAATCGGAGATTTCGCGACCAAGTGGCCAAAGTGTCCAATTGTCCGGATGATCCGCCGTTAGGTGTTGCACGTTGACCGCACCGCGGGCGAGAATTGGCCGAACTCGTCTCCGGCGGGTGGGGCTGCTGTTGTTCGCGTGGTTGGTGCGAACTGCTGTTGCCTTCGAATTGGAGGTTGCTTCGGCTCTTACGAATTGGGAGACAGACGGCAAGGCCTCGGGTTGGCCTCTACTTCACAAACGTGACTTTCCTCAGCGAAGCGGTTTGCCCCGCCGCCGATAGCGGCAACGGCGGAGGACTACGCGAGGGGGGATTCCCTGTGAAGAAGATCGCTGTCCGTGCCGCTACCTTCGCTGGTGGGCTTGTTACGGTTCTGCTTGCTGGTGGCGCCGCTTTCACTCGGCGCTAGAAGGCGGGCTCAGCCCGCGGCCTTGCCGCCTGTCTCCAGATCTGGCTGATTCTGCCGACACAGAGGAGACCATGTCCCCGTTTCCCCGCCAGCTTTGGTGGTTCACGGCTGCGGTATTGGCGATAGCGGCTGGTGCCGGGTCCTATCTCGCGCGCTCCGAAGGACTGCCGCGGTTGGGTCCACTTGTCGTCTTCGCCGTCCTGGTCGTCCTCACTGCGCAGCTTCCGGTTCGGCTTCGTGAGGGTGTGTTCGTGTCGCCGGGGCTCATGGTCTGCGTGGCGGCGATTGTCGTCTTTCGCGAGGAGCACTCGCTCCTCGGGGCAATGCTGGTCTGCTCGCTCGTCGACTTGCGACCGTTGCCGATATCGAAGGCCACCTGGGGATGGTTGCCGTTCAATGCTGGACTCTCTGCGCTCGCCTTCCTTTCCGCGGCATTGACGTACGGAGTTCTGCCGTCCGCGACGACAGGCTCGGCCATCTATTCAGTCCTTATCGTGCTCCCGGTGGCGCTCGTGTACATCGCGGTCGCATGGACGTTGCTCTTGCTCTCCTATGTCCTCGAGGGCACGAGCTCCTGGCGCGAAGTCCTGGCCGGGCTACTTCCTGCCGGTGCCGAGGTGCTTCCTTTCGCAGCACTCGGGTTTCTTCTCGGCCGGCTGTATCTCTCGCTCGGACCGACCGTCATGGTCCTGATCATCGTGCCGATGCTCATCGCCCGGGAGATGTTCGCGTCCTACATGCGGGTGAAGGAATCGCACGACGAGACCGTCGGGATGCTCATCCACGCGCTCGAGGCCAAGGACCGGTACACCTCGGGCCATTCGGAGCGGGTTGCCGACTACGCCCGCTACATCGGCGAAGAGCTGAACTTCATGCCCGCCCGGCTCGAGCGCCTGCGGTTCGCGGCGCTGATGCACGACATCGGCAAGCTCGTCGTCCCGAATCAACTCCTCAACAAGCCGGGACGGCTGACGCCGGAGGAGTTCGCGCAGGTGCGCGTGCACGAGAAGGTCAGCGTCCAGATGCTGAGCCACATCGACTTCCTGCGCCCGATCGCCGCCGCGTCGCACAGCGACCACACCCGGTTCGACCCCGACGACCTCGACCATCCGATCGAGCCGTACATCGTGATGATCGCCGATGCGTACGACGCCATGACCTCGACGCGGGCCTATCGCAAGGCGCTGGCCCAGGATGTGGCCTTCCAAGAGCTCCGGGACAAAGCGGGTGTGCAGTTCCACCCGGCGTGTGTCGAGGCCCTCATCCACGCGGTGGAGAAGCGGGGCGAGCACCACGGCGACGGCTTCGAGAGCCAGGCCGAATTCGACAACGCTCCGGTGGCGGGGCTGGGCAGCGCCGGCCTGGGTGACCTGCTCGACAGTGAGTCCTCGCAAGCCGCGGCGTCGTCCTGACCGGGCCAAACGCACCGGTGGGACGGTCGCGCTGGCTACGGTCGTGCTGACCAAAAGGGCTGATCAGTCCTTTTCCGTCTGCCGAAGGCTGCCGAGTAACAACTGATGCGGATCGATCCTCGAGATTCGGGCTCGGCGCGATGAATCGCCGCCGCGTGGCCCTCGTCTGCATCCTCGGGCTCGTCGCGGGCGCGGTCGCGCATTACGTCGACTCCGGGAGCCGGGCCGACGCGATCACCTGGCTCGCCGCGGGGCTCGTACTCGGTGAACTGCTCGCGCTCCGCCTCGAAGACCGCGGCGCGTTGCCGCTTTCGTACGCGGTGCTGGTCGTGCTCGCGTCTTCGTTCACCGTGCGCGAGTACGCCATCGCCGTGCTCGGCGCGGAATTTGGTCTCGATCCTGATTCGCATCACCGACCGCAGTCGAGGCTGGCGCCTCACGATCTTCGCGGTTCGCTTGACCGTCGCGGCCGCAACCTACGCGGCGTATCAAGCGGCATGGCATCTCGTCGGCCAGCGCGAACAGGTGGCGCCCGTGCTGGTGGCGCTCGCTGCCGCCGCGGCCGCGCAGCTCCTCGTCGACGTCGCGGCCAGCAGGCTCCTCCGACTCGGCGGGTCGTTCTCGGCGCGGGGCCGGCTCGCGTGGTTGGCGATCGCGTCGTCGGGCATGTTGATGGCAATCGGCTACCGAGGTGTTGACGGCAGCGGTCGCCTCGGAATCTGGGGGCCGTTGCTCTTCTCGACGCCGTTGCTGGCGGCTTGGTACGCGTTCGAACGACTCGACTCCGCCACCCGCTCCTATCGGCAGACGATCGAGGCGCTGGCGATGGCACCCGAGCTCGGTGGCATGGTCCCGCCCGGGCACGCGGAGCGGGTGGCGACGCTGGCCACCGCGATGGGCGAGCAGCTCGGGCTCCCTGCGGTCGACGTGCGCGATCTCGAGATGGCCGCGCTCTTGCACCATCTCGGGCAGGTCACGCTCGACGATCCGGTCGACGAACACGGCGTCGATCCCGGGGAGGTGACCGCGGTGACGGGCTCGATGTTGCGCCAGATCCGTCCGCTGGCCGCCGCGGGAGAGCTCGTCACCGGCGACGTCGACGACCCGAGGCGGCGGCTCGCGGTGCAGGCGTTGCGCCTCGCGAGTGAGTATGACGACCTCACCGTGCGCGACAACGTCCCCGGCAATCTCGCGGTCGAATCGCTGCGCTCGGCGCCGTCGTACGTCTACGACGAGCGGGTGGTCGTCGCTCTCGAACGTGTGCTGCGCGATCGGGTGAGCGCCAACTCCTGATCGTCGGCCGAGCCCCGTGCGGGCGGCGAGCTGTCCGGAGCGTCGGCGGTGAGGTCGAGCGGGGTCCGACGCGGCGTGTGGATGCGGCGGGAGCGCCGGGTACGCCGCGAATCCTTGGCTCGTCGCGCTCGGCGCGCCCGGCGGCCGCGCCGAGGTTCCCGGGGCGGCCGGCTCCGGGACTTGGCCTTGCGGCTGGCGTTGTAGGCGACATCGCACAACCCGACCATCAAGATGAGGTCGCCGAAGCTGATGACGGAATCGAACGGCGCCTTCAACACGATGATGTCGGAGAGGAATCGCAGCTTGTCGTCGGGTTGGCGGGGATGGTGCTTGACGGTGGCCTGGGCCCACGACTTGCCCTGCCACTCGGGCGGGAACTTCACCGGCATCCCCTGATTCGCGGTGACCACGAGCGCGTTGCACGCGATGCCGATGAAGACGATCCCCATCCCGCGAAGGACGAGGTTGCGGGCCGCGAACGCGAGGATGAAGACGTAGGAGGCAACGAGGAGCCCGAACCCCACGTCGTGCCAGTGCGCCCTCGGGATGGCCACGTATTCGAGCACGATCTGGATCGCGAGGCCGGCGAACAGGATCGAACCGAAGCGCCAGCGCACGCCGAACATCCGGCTGTACGAGCCGCGTGTGACCGCCGGGATCACGAACGCCACGGCCACGGCGATCGCATACACGAGCACGGGGGCAATCGTATGCGAATACGATCCGGAATTGATGGCTCACGAGGTGCTGTACGAGAACGCCGCCGGCATCGCGCGCGTGACGATCAATCGTCCCGAGCGCCGCAACGCGATGTCGTTCGAGGTGATGCAAGGCTTGCGCGAGGTCTTCGCGCGCGTCCGTGCCGACGACGACGTGCGCGTGGTCGTGCTCACGGGCGCGGGTGAGAAGGCGTTCTGTGCGGGCGCCGATCTCGGCGGTGGCGGTATCGCCGACGGCGCCGCCTCCGCGCACGACGGACGCGGTCTGCTCGCGGATCTCTTCCGCGACATGTGGCGGCTCGGCAAGCCCGTCGTCGCGCGCGTGCGCGGCTACGCGCTGGCGGGTGGCTTCGGCCTCGCGTGCGCGTGCGACCTGATCGTCGCGTCCGACGACGCGGTGTTCGGCACGCCGGAGATCAACGTCGGCCTGTGGCCATACATGATCACCGTCCCCTTGCTGCGGTCGATGCCGCCGAAGACGGCGCTCGACCTCATGATGACGGGGCGGCGCGTCGCCGCGGCCGAAGGGGAGCGCATCGGTTTCGTGCAACGGGTCGTCCCGGTCGACGAGCTCGACGCGACCGTCGATGCGCTCGCGACCGAGCTCGCGTCGAAATCGCCGATCATCATGCGCTGGGGCCGCGACGCGTTCTACCGAGTGCTCGAGATGGATGCCGACGCCGCGCTCTCGTATCTCCAAGGAATGTTGACGGTCACGGCGCAGACCGAAGACGCGGCCGAGGGCGTTGCCGCGTTCGCGGAAAAGCGCGCGCCGCAGTGGAAGGGACGGTAACGATGGCCGACGCTCGTCACGACTGGGGTCCGCTCGTCGGTGATCTCGCCGAGCGCAAGGGCCGCGCCCTCGCAATGGGGGGCGAGAAGTTCGTCGAGCGCCAGCATTCGCTGGGCAAGTTGACCGTACGGGCCCGGCTCGACCTGCTCGTCGATCCCGGTAGCTGGGTCGAGTACGGCCTGCTCGCCGATCACATGGACCCGGGCCTCGGCGATCGCTATCTCGCCGCCGACGGCGCGATCACCGGTGTCGGCGAGATCGACGGCCGTCAGGTCGCCATCGCGGCCTACGACTTCACCGTGATGGCCGGTTCCATGGGCGCGGTGGGGGAGGCCAAGATCTCTCGCATGCGCGCTCACGCGGTCCGTCAACGCATCCCGTTCGTGTGGCTGCTCGACTCGGCGGGGGCACGCATCCAGTCGACGAGCGGCTCGACCTTCGCCGGCGCCGGCGCGCTCTTCCGCGAGCAGGTGGCGATGAGCGGGGTAGTGCCGATGGTGGCGGCGATGCTCGGCCACTGCGCGGCGGGCACCGCGTACATCCCCGGCCTCGCCGACTTCGTCCCGATGGTCAAGGGAACGTCGTCGATGGCCCTCGGTGGACGGCATCTCGTGAAAGCCGCGGTCGGTGAGGACGTGACCGAAGAGGAAATGGGCGGATCGGCGGTGCACACCAAGGTCTCGGGCGTCGCCGACCTCGAAGTGCCCGACGAGGAGGAATGTCTGCGGGTCGTGCGCGAGTACCTCTCGTTCTTTCCGCAGCACAACCGCGAGCGGCCACCGCTACGACCCACCTCCGATCCCGCCGATCGGCGCGCCGAGGAGTTGTACGAGATCGTGCCGACCGCGCCGCGGCGGGCGTACGACGTCCGCAAGGTGGTGCACGCGATCGTCGACGACGGCAACGTGTTCTGGATGAAGCCGGAGTGGGCGAAGAATCTCGTGACCGGCCTCGCGCGCGTCGACGGGCGGCCGGTCGGGATCGTCGCGAACCAGCCGATGGTGCTCGGTGGGGCGCTCGACGTGAACGCGGCCGACAAGGCGGCGCGGTTCGTCTGGCTGTGCGACGCGTTCGGCATCCCTCTCGTGTTCTTGCACGACGTGCCCGGGTTCATCGTCGGCTCCGCAGTCGAGAAACAGGGCATCATCCGCCACGGCGCCAAGATGCTCTTCGCGGTGAGCGAAGCGACCGTGCCGAAGATCTCGGTCATCTTGCGCAAGAGTTACGGCGCCGGGTACTTCGTCATGAACGGGCTCGCGTACGAAGCCGACTACATCGTGGCGTGGCCGACCGCCGAGATCGCGGTCATGGGTCCCGACGGCGCCGTGAACATCATTCACCGCAAGCAACTCGAGGCGATCGAGGACGACGACGAACGCGCGGCGCGGCGGCTGGAGCTGGCCGAGGAGATCCGGGCCAACATCGATCCGTACATCGCCGCCGGGCACGCCCAGCTCGACGACGTGATCGATCCCGCCGACACGCGCGCGGCGATCGCGCGCGGCCTGCGCATCACCGCCGACAAGCAGGTCGACCGGCCGTGGCGCAAGCACGGCGTCCTCCCCGTGTGACCGTCACACCGCCCGCCGCCTCGCGGCCGCGGCGAGGAGTGGTGAGTCGCAGATACAGCAAGAACCTCTGCCGCCGCATACGATCCTCGCCCATGGCCGAGATCCACGCGGAGATCACCGCGAACGTGTGGCAAGTCGTCGTCGAAGTGGGTCAGATGGTCGCCGAGGGCGACGAGATCTGCATCCTCGAGTCGATGAAGATGGAGATCCCCGTGATCACCGAGGTGCCCGGTGTCGTGCGGGAGCTCGACGTGGAACCGGGCCAGACGGTGCAAGAGGGCGATCGCATCGCGCTGATCGACGAGTCCTGAACCAAGCGACCGCCACATGATCATTTTCGAGGAACGCGGCCATGTCGGCGTCGCGACGATCGACCGCCAGGAACGCCGCAACGCGCTGAACGCCGAGCTGTGCGACCAGCTGCGCGCCCATCTCGAGCAATCCGGCGACCTGCGCGCCTTCGTCATCACCGGCAGCGGGGAGCGCGTTCTGTGCGGGGGCCGACCTGGTGTCGCGCTTCGCGGCTCACGGCGACGCCACCACCGACACCTTCCGGCCCGCGTTCGAAGCGGTGATCGACGCGATCGTCGCGTTTGCGGCTCCGGTCATCGCGGCCGTCAACGGCCCCGCGATCGGCGCGGGGATGCAGCTCGCAGTGGCCTGCGACCTGCGGGTCGCCGCACTCGGGGCCCGGCTCGCCATCCCCGGTGGGAAGCTGGGCATACACCTGAGCACGCGCAACATCTGGCGGCTCGTCCAACTGGTCGGCCAGGGCAATGCCCGCGACTTCCTCCTCGCCGGTCGCGCCGTCGACGCCGAAGAGGCGAAGCACCTCGGTCTCGTCCAGTACGTCGACCACGACGCGCTCGGCGCGGCCCTCGGGCTCGCGGGCGAGATCGCGGCGTCGGCGCCGCTGACCGTGCGGGGCCACAAACGTTCGTTGAATCTCGTCGCCGAGGCCCAATGGCTCGGCGACGAGGCCCGGGCAGAGATCGCCGCGCTCGAGGCCGCCGCGTTCGCGAGCAACGACCTGCAAGAGGGCATGGCCGCGTTCGCGGAGAAGCGCACCCCGAACTTCAGCGGCCACTGACGCCGGGCCGGGGTTCCTCCGTGTGCTGCGCCCGACCGGCTCCCGGGCGTGGTCAGATGGTCTCTCTCGCCGCAATCGTGAGCGGCGGAGCCGGAGCGCGTTCGGGCCGCGGGCCCGAGGGATCGGCGAGGACGACGCGGTTGCGGCCTGCGGCCTTCGCGTCGAGGAGTGCGTGGTCGGCGTGGTTGACGATTTCGTTGAACGTGTCGGCCGATTGAGAGTCGGCAACGCCGAAGCTGACCGTGAAGGGCGGGACGCGGCCACTCGTGAGCGCGAGTGCGAGCCGTTCTCGGACCCGTTCGAGGACGGTGATCGCGGTGTCGGTACCGCAATCGGGCAGAACGATCACGAATTCCTCGCCTCCGTAGCGACACACCAGGTCGGCGGGACGGACCGAGTCGCGCATGACCCGTGAGAACAGGCGCAGCGCTTGGTCGCCGGCTTCGTGACCGTGGGTGTCGTTGAGTGCTTTGAAGAAGTCGAGGTCGCCGTAGGCGAGCGTGTAGGGGATTCCGTCGCTGTGGAGGTCGCGGACCTGGTTCTCGAGGCTGCGACGGTTGAGGAGACCGGTGAGCGGATCGGTCCGGGCTTGGGTCTCGGACCTCTCGAAGGTACGGAGCATCGCGACGCGTTCGCCGGTTCGGCGCGCGCTGAGTTCGAGGTTCTCGACGTCGGCGGCCGCCGGGAGCGTCCCGTCGGCCCCCGTGGCGTGCATGACGCCAACGGTGCGGCCCGCGATGCTCACGGGAATGCAAACCGCGGAGCACGGGCCCGAGGTTCGGTTCTTGAGGTACGGGCAGGCACTGAGGGCCTCGCTGGACGGGAACAGCATCGTGTGGGCGCGCACTGTGGCCGGGCACGCGAGGGGCGACACCACACCACACCCTTCGCTCTGGTCGGCGCCGTCGCGACTGTCGACCACGCGGTGGAAGTGAGCACGGCTGGAATCTGCGATGAGCAGTTCGACGTCGAGCAGCGGGACTGCGTCGCGCAACGCTCGGCCGACGACGTCGTACGCGGCGTCTTCGGACTCCGAGAGCTCCAAGGCTTGCTGCAATTCCGCCCCGTAGAGGCGTCGATGATCGTCCAGTCGGCGGGTCCGCTCGCGGCGTGTCGTGCGCAATGCGAAAGCAACACCCGCGCCCAGCGCCAGCAGAAGATTGATGCCACCGATTCCGATCACCATCGTGCGCACGAGATCGACCCGGTCCGTTACGTTGTGGACGTTCGGTGCTGTGAGATCCTGCGCGATCGCCGAGTCGATCGACGACGTGACCTCCCAGAGAGTCACGAACGCGCTGCGCTCGACGCTGAGGACCTTCGTGTACTCGGCCGGCGAGACGCGGGCTCCCGCGGCGATAGGACTCAGCTTCGTGAACGAGGCAGTCAACACGCCCGACGCGGTGTCGAGTGCATGGGCCTGGTCTGTCAGGCCGCGCCGCCGGAGCGCGCTCGAGAGCGACTTCGACTGATCGATCTGCGCCTGCGCGTACTGCGAGCCCTTCGCGATATCGGTCGGGTTGATCGTTGCGCCGACGACTTGGCTCGCGTCCAGCGCCGGCTCCAAGAAGAGCTGCCACGCGACCAATGTCGATCGCAAGTTGGCGGACTGCTGGCGCAAAGGGAGATCGTCGGTCGCGACACGACTCGCGCTGGCGCGACCCGCGTTCACGGGTTGCAGCAACACGAGCGACACCGCCACGATCACCAGGCTCGCGAACAGGCCGAACGCGAAGACCCGCGCACCCTTCTCCCACGGCGATCCTCGCCGGGGGCTCCTACCTACGCGGGTTCCGGGACCTCCGTCATCAGACACGATCTGACCACCACATCGTCAACGGGCCACCGCGCGCCGACGGTCCTGACGATCGCCGACGCGCGAAAACTGGTTACGGCCAGGCTGCGCCCCGACCGTCACGCCATCGTGACGGCAGCGTCTCGGAGCGAAGCGTCCGCCGCGCCCGGCAGTTGTCCCGTCGCGTGGCGGCTGCGGTCACGGTGAGGTGACAGCCCGGTGACGTCTCGGCCTCTTGAATGGGTGCACCCGACCAACCGAGTCGTCCTCGCCGCCGAGCCAGCCCGACTGGAGCCAGCCCGACTGCGACCCGACCCGCACCTGACCTGAGAAGGTAGGAGGAGCATCATGTCTCGGGCCCGCCGATACCGCAGCCTGGTGATGCCGACCGCGTTCGCTCTCGCCTTCGCCATGATCGCCACGGCGTGTGGCGGCTCTACGAAGAACCCGGCGAGTGGCAGCGCAGTCACCACGACCGCGCCGGCGTCGAGCGGTTCGAGCACGACGACGCCGGACCAGACGGCGCGCATCATGAAGTCCGGGCTCCTGCGCGCGACTGACGTGCCGAGCGCGTGGCGAGACAGCGGAACCTCGTCGGCGTCGGCCTCCGATCAGACGCAGATCGAGCTCGCGAAGACGATCCCCCAGTGCCGTGACTTCGCGGACACGGTGACGCGGGAGAGGCAGCTGGTCAAGGTGTCGTCGAACATCTTCGTGGACGCGACCGCCCCGCCCCAAACGCGAGGCGAGGTGAGTAACGACGTGGTGGCGTGGCCGAGCGTGGCGGACGCCAAGGCCGCCTACGGCGTCTACTCGGCGAGCACGATGAAGAGCTGTCTGAGCGCCCTGTTCGGCAAGCTCGTCGCCCAACAGGCCGCCACGAGCGGCGTCAAGGCAACCATCTCGGTCGATGATCTGCTCGCACCGGCGGTCGGCGATGCATCGATCGGCTACCAGGCCGTCGCGTCGCTCACCTCAGCGGCCGTCACTCAGCAGATCGCGTTCGTCATCGAGATCGTTCGGGTCAACCGCTACACCGTCAGCTACAACGCGACGCTGTACAAGGCGGCGCCGACCGAGTTCGGCAAGAACCTGATCGAGCGGTCCATCGCCCGGATCAAGGCACCGTAACGCTCGCCGGCCGACGATACGCGGGCGCCGATCGGACGACGGACCGGCTCGCGACATCGGCACCATTTGTGCCGATCGGCCCTGTCCGAATCGTCGGCGATCAGCCACCATCCAGCTTTCGGGCGCGCACAGCGGCCGGAGTCGACCTCAGGGGGATGAGCAGTGATCGCAGGGTTCAAGAACTTCTTGATGCGCGGCGACGTCGTGGTTGTAGCCATCGGCCTGATGGTCGCGCTGGCATTCAGCACCTTGATCAAGGCCTTCACCGACGCGATCATCAATCCGATCCTGAACCGTTTCCAAGGTGGCGGCGGGATCGGTTTGGGGATCCAACTCGGCGACAAGGGCAATACGCGGACGTTCCTCGACATCGGATCGTTCATCTCGGCCGCGATCTACTTCGCCGTATTCATGGGCGTGCTGTACTTCTTCATCGTCGTGCCGTACAAGACCGTCATGGCCCGTCGAGGCGCGACCGTGTTCGGCGAGCCGGCGGCGGTCAAGACCTGCCCGGCCTGTCTTTCGGAAGATCTGCCGGCCGCCGCGACGAAGTGCCGGTACTGCGGATCCGATCAGCCCGCCGCGGCCGGCATCTGATCCACCCGTGATCCGCGGAGACGCGGACGTCGGCCGGCGCGGCGCGCCTCGATCGCCGTCAGTTGTCGACGATCGATTCCTCGTCGACCTGCGCGTGGACGACGCCGTCGGAGCATTCGGCCTCGATGCTCGAACGGTGACTGCCGTTCTCGAACGTCTGGCGAATACCGCTCGCACTTTCGACGTCGGTCGTGCGCTCGTATCCCGTCTTCGGCACCGCCGCGACGTACACGATCGAGTCCGGCCCCGAGCACCGGGTGAACACGGTCCCGCCCTGCGAGGTCGTCACCGTGTTGTGTGACGGATCGGGCGGTGAAGATGTGACCGTCGTGGTCGGCCCGGGCCGCGAAGGTTGTGTCGTCGGTGACGCGGTCGGCGGCGGCGCCTCCGCCGTGATGGTCGTGTTGGTGTCGGGCGCGGCGGTGGGCTGCGTCGTGCCGATCGTCGTCGGTGTCGTGTGCGACGAGGTGGTCGGCGTCGTGCTGGACGACGTCGTCGTCGAGACCGTGCTCGACGACACACTCGACCGCGGCGTGGTGCCGGCGGTGCGTGCCTTGTGGGCCGCGAGCTCCTGGTCGATGGCACTGGCAGAAAGACGGGCGACGTCGTGGGGGGCGACGCCGTTGGCGACCCGGCTGACGGCCGCGAAGGCGACGGCGACCGCGACGACGACGCCGACGGTCCACACGCCCCCCAGGAATGCTGCTCGCCTCACCGCCCCATTCTCATCCAGTTGTCGGCCTGACGAGTTCAAGCGGAGCACAAGCTCGGGCCAAGCCTCCGCCGGGGGCGCGGTCGACGGCCGGTCCGCCGTACGCTGGGAGCCCATGGCGAAGGTGCTCATCGTCGAAGACGACGACCGCGTCCGGGCACCTCTGGTGGGATCGTTGACGATCCGCGGTCACACGGTGACCGAGGCGGCCCGGGGGCTCGTTGCGCTCCAGGCGATCGTCGACGATCCGCCCGACGTCGTTCTCCTCGACCTCGGGCTCCCCGACATCGATGGCGGCGACCTCCTGAAGATGCTCCGCGCGGTCAGCGCGGTGCCGTTGATCATCGGGACGGCTCGCGACGAGGAGCACGAGATCGTCCGGCTCCTCGACGCCGGCGCCGACGAGTACATCGTCAAGCCGTTCTCGGCCGAACAGGTCGACGCCCGGATCTGCGCGCTGCTGCGGCGCACTGCGAGACCCGAACCGACAACGGTCGAGGTCGGCGACCTCGTGGTCGACGCCTCGGCGCGTACGGCGACGCTCGGCGGCGAGCGGCTCGAGCTGAGCCGCAAGGAGTTCGATCTCCTGCTCTACCTCGCGCGGCGGTGCGGCAGCGTCGTGACGAAACAGGAATTGCTCGCCAACATATGGGCGCAACCGTACGGCGGTGTCGAAAAGACGGTCGATACGCACCTGTCGTGGTTGCGGGCCAAGCTGGGCGAGAGCGCGAACGCGCCGCGTTACCTCCATACGGTGCGCGGCGTGGGAGTCAAGATGCTCGCGCCCGCAGACTGAGTAGAACCTTCCCGTGCGCCGCCAACTCGTCTCGATGACCCTTGCGATCACGTCGATCGTCGTCATCGCTTTCGTCTTGCCGCTGGCGTTCCTGGTCCGGACGATCGCGGCCGATAGGGCCACGAGCAAGGCCGACACCGTTGCGCAGAACGTCGGGCAGATCATCGTCGGCAATCGCTCGTCGGCGCCGGCGCTCGTCGCGGAGGCCGACGCGTCGGTTCCGGGGTCGATCTCCGTGTATTACGCCGACGGAGCCGTCGTCGGCGACCGCTCCCGACCGCCCGCGGCCGACAGCCTCGCGCTCGCTCGTGGTGGGCGCTCGTTCAGCCGCGCGGCCGGTGGCGGTGTCGACGTGTTCCTGCCCGTGCTCGAGCCGGCCGGCCAGACCGCGGTGGTCCGTGTCAGCGTGCCGCGCAGCGAGCTGCAGCGCGGGTGATGGTCGCCTGGGTGTCGCTCGCCGGCCTGGCCATCGTCCTGCTGCTCCTCGCGGCGCTGATCGCGGACCGCCTGGCTCGTTCCGTGACCAAACCCATGAACACGCTGACCGAGATCGCACGCCGCCTCGCCGCGGGCGACCTCGACGCGCGATCACGGGTGAGCGGTTCGGCCGAGGTCGTGGAGGTGAGTCGCGCGCTCGACACGCTCGCGGCGCGTATCGGTGATCTCCTGCAAGCCGAGCGGGACTACGCCGCGGACTTGTCCCACACCTTGCGCACGCCGCTCACCGCGCTCCGCCTCGACGCCGAGCGCCTGCACGACGCAGACGAGGCGCGGCGCGTCATGGCCGCGGTGGACGACCTCGAGCAAGCCGTGACGAGCGTGATCGCCGATACGCGGCGCGTACGTGTTCCCACCGAGCGGCACGGTGTCGATCTCAGTGAGGTGGTCCGGGAGCGGGTTGCGTTCTGGCAAGTGCTCGCGCGGACGCAAGGTCGTCAGCTCGAGCCCCGTCTGCATCCTGATCCGCTGATCGTCGACGCGCGGCGCCACGACATGCAACAACTCGTCGACGTCCTTCTCGACAACGTGCTGCGCCATACTCCGCCCGGCAGTCCGGCTCGCGTGACGACTGCGCCGAGACCCGGAGGAGGCGGTCGCCTCGTCGTCGACGACGGCGGCGCGGGATTCGCGGCGCGTGCGATGCGCAAGTCGCAGTGGGAGCGGGCGTGGCATCGAGATCGCGCGCAGGATCGCCCGTGATGGCGGTGGATCGGTCGGCTTCGGCCGCAGCGATCTCGGCGGTGCGCGCGATCGAGGTGGATCTGGCTTCGCCGGACTCCTGAGCCGGCGTTCGCGTGGCGAACGCCAAGCCCGTCCCAAGTCTGGGGCAAAAGCGCCGCGCGTGCCTGTTCTCGGGCGCCTCCGTACCCGACGATGGGACGAGTCACCCGTCCATCGGAGGTTCCCGTGCCCTTTACCCAGACCACCATTCGAGCCCTCGCCGCATCGGCCGTCCTGGTTGCAGCCGGAGGCACTGTCGCCGGCGCCGCCGTGCTCCACGCGCCGATTCTCGGTTTCGGCCGCGCCGAAGCGGCGTCGGCGAACGCGGCGCCGTCGTCGGCCACACCGGGCGTTCCCGGTGTAGAGCGCAAGGTCCGCCCCGTGGTGGTCGTGAAGACGCGTTACGAAGACGAGATCGTGCACCGGCCCGCGGCAAGCTCGTACGCCCGCGCGGCGTCGGCGCCTTCGAGCGCGCAGGAGGTGTCGCCCGCGTCGCCCGAGACCGCACCGTCGACGACATCGCCGACGACCGCGTCGAGCCCCACAACGACAATGGCACCGCCGGTCGTCACGACGACCACGACTCCGACGACGTGGGTCGATGACGACCACGGCCGCGAGACGGTCGACAGCCACGAGACGGACGCAACCACGCCCGGGTCCGGTTCGTCGTCGAGCGTTCCGGCGGACCGATGACCGTCGAGACTCCGGGATCGGGGTCGATCCCGAAGCGTCGCCGGCGCCGCAAAGCGGCCGGGGGCCGGGTCGCGGCGACCGGGATGGGCGCCGGAGCCCTCCTCGGCATCGTCGGCGCCATCGGTGTGCAGTCGGCGGTGCCCAAGGCCCCGTCGAGGTTGGCGTCGGCGCAGGTCGCGAGCCCTGCGCGCGAGCAGCGCTCGCCGTGAGGTTGCGCCGACGCCAACCACGATCGTGTGGAAGACCGTGCACCGGGTCATCGTCGTCACCGACCCGCCGGTCGGGCAGGCGCCGTCGACCGGGTCGCGGTCGGCGCCGACGTACTCGCGGTCGTCGTCGGCTCCGAGCTACACGCCGGCGGCGCCCGCGTCGGCGCCGGCGGCCGGTCCCGCGCCCGCCGCGCCGGCCCCGGTCGCCGCGCCGGCACCTTCGCCTGCACCCGCCCCCGCGCCCGCACCGGTTCCGGCGTGTCACGCATCGAAATGCCCCTGACGGCGACGCCGCCCGTACTCACGCGCCAGGTGTACGCGATGGGTACGACCGCGGAGCTCATGGTCGTCGGCGGCGCCGGTCCGGCTCTCGTCGAGTGGGCGGTCGCGCGGCTCGAGGAGCTCGAGGCGAGTTGGAGTCGATTCCGCCCCGAGAGCGATCTGCGCGCGCTCGACGACGCGGTCGCGGCCGCGGGCGGAACCGAAGTTCCGGCGCCACCCGAGCTCGTCGACGCGATCGGGCGCGCGTTGTCGCTGTGGTACGTCACCGACGGTTGCTTCGATCCGACGGTGCGCCGGGCGCTCGAGGTCATCGGTTACGACCGGACCTTCCGCGACATTGCGCCCGACGGAGGTCCGCTCACCGTGGAGCTTCACGCGACACCGGGGTGCGAGGGCATACGTGTCGATCGTGAGCGCGCGACGGTGACATTGCCTCGTGGCGTCGGTCTCGACCTCGGCGGGATCGGCAAGGGCCTCGCCGCCGACCTCGTCGCGACGGGACTCGTCGAGCGCGGCGCGGCCGGCGCCTGCGTCGGGCTCGGTGGTGACGTGCGCACCGCAGGGTGTCCGGCCGGCTCGGACACGTGGGAGATCCGGGTCGAAGACCCGCTCGACGAAGCAAAGACGCTCGCCGTCCGGCGACTGTCGGGCGACGCGATCGTCACCAGCGCCACGCGCTTTCGGCGCTGGACCCGAGGAGGAAGAACGTTGCACCACATCATCGATCCCGCCTCCGGGGCCCCGGCCGATCGCGGTGTCGTCGCGGTCGTCGCGCAGGCCGACGAGGCCTGGTGGGCCGAGGGCGTGGCCAAAGCCGCGCTCGTCGCCGGTGTCGACGGCGGGCTCGATCTCCTCGAACGGGTCGGCGTCGCGGCGGTCGTCGTGGAGACCGACGGCACGCGTCACGCGACAACCACGTGGGAGCAGGCGTGAACGCGGCCCTCGACCCCCGCACGTGGTGGTGGATCACCCGGGCCGCGGGAATCGTCGCCTGGGTGGTCGTCGCCGCGGCGGTCGTCTGGGGCCTCCTGGCGTCGACGAAGCTGATCCGTCGACGCGGACTGCCCGCGTGGATCCTCGACCTGCACCGCTATCTCGGAACGCTGACCATCGTCTTCGTCGTCGTCCATGTCGGCGCGGTCTGGCTCGACTCGTTCGTCTCGTTCACGCCGAAGCAGTTGTTCGTGCCGTTCGCGTCGTCGTGGCGCCCGCACGCGGTCGCGTGGGGCATCTTCGCCACGTATCTGCTGCTCGCGATCCAGATCACCTCGTGGGCGATGCGGCGGCTGCCGAGGAAGCTCTGGCATCGCGTGCATGTGCTGAGCGTGCCGATGCTCGCAATGGCGACCGTCCACGGTTTCCTCGCCGGAACCGATCGATCGAACCGCGCGGTGCAGTGGAGCGCGTTCGTGGTGCTGCTCGGGATCCTGTTCTTGTTGGCGGTGCGGATGCTCTCGCCGTCACGCGCGTCGCGATCGAGCGCGGCGACGTCCATCCGTGCACCGCGGACACCGCGACGCGAAACTGCCTCGGACCGCGACGAGGTCGCGGTCTGAAGGCATCAGTATCCGGCGGGGAGTGCGCGTTCCAGGTAGACGTAGAACGGGAAGAGCGCGACCAGGAACGGCAGCACACCGATGAACCAGGTGAGCGGGTGGCGCCAGCGCCGGAATCCCCACCACCACACGAGGCCGACGAGCGCGGCGAGGATGCCGAAGAAGATGCTCGGCGCGTAGCTGCGGGTCTGGCCCGACAGGCCTTCGGCGAGGCCGGCTTGCTCACTGACGCG
Organism: uncultured Actinomycetes bacterium; assembly: GCA_963839575.1. Lineage (GTDB taxonomy): Bacteria > Actinomycetota > Acidimicrobiia > IMCC26256 > PALSA-610 > PALSA-610. The sequence continues at coordinate 2,646,990 of CAWIVQ010000003.1, forward strand.
CGACTTGCCGGCGCCGAGGGTGATCGGCTGCGCCTTCCTCGGTGGTGAGCTCTTGTCGTAGACGAGCTTGGCCTTGATCACGATGCGCTGCGATGCGGATCCCTTGGGATTGCACGAGGTGAGGGTCAGCTGGGGGTCGGGGGTGTTGGCGACCACCGACACATCGGTGGGCTTGACGATGAGCTGCTGTGTCATCTGGTAGTCGAACGAGCCGGCCGCGGTCTGGATGATGATGTCGTCGCCCGGCTTCAGATTGTCGACCCCCCAGAACGGGTGCAGGTAGGTCGTGCGATGCCCGGCGATCGCGGCGTTCCCGATCGTGCCGGGTAGCGGTGTGCCCGGGTAGTGCCCGGGTCCCTTCTTCAGGTCGTCGCGCGAGGTGCCCTCGACGAACGCCATGCTCAGACCGATCTTGGGGATGGTGATGAATCCCTCGCCCTGGCCCTCGGCGGGCGTGGTGGGCGCCGGCCGGACGTTGTTCCGAGGAAGGGTCGTCGGCGAGTTCGTCGTCGCGCCGGGCTTCTTCACGGTCGTCGTCGTGCTCGCCACGACGGGATTGTCGATCGCGGCTTGGGCCAGCTCCTTGCGGAGGTCGTGCTTCAGGCTGGCCTGGGCGCGGGCGGTGAAGATGCCCGTCCCCCAGAGCTGATACACGACGAAGAGCAGGATCAAGATCCCGAGGGTCACCAGCGTCCGGCCGATGCCCACGATGGCACGGCGCACGAGGCGGATCGTACCGGTTGTGAACTCATGATCGCTCGCGGTGGTCACCTCGGTTCGCTGGGTTCGTCGGCGCCTCCGTAAGCTTCGTGCCGTACCGCACCCCCGGTCCCCGGAGCTCTGGTTGCGCTGCGTACGCCTTCGGTCGGCCGTTTGCATGCTCGGACGATTTCCCGCGCTCGCAGGTGCCGACCTCGACGTCGAGACGGGAGAGGTCGTCCTGCTCAGCGGGCCGAACGGTGCCGGGAAGACCACGCTCTTGCGCCTGTGCGCGGGATTGCTGGCGTTGCGCGCGGGAGAGGCTGAAGTGCTCGGAGTGGATCTGGCGGTCGAACCCCGGCGCGTTCGCCGCGCGATCGCGCTCGTCGGGCACGAGACGTTCTGTTACGACGACCTCACCGTGACCGAGAACGTGCGCTTCGCCGCCCGCTCGACCGGACACCGTGCCGTCGACGGCGACGACGCGCTCGAGCGCGTCGGTCTGCAACGTGTCGCGCACGTCGCGCATGGCCGGCTGTCGCAGGGCCAGCGGCGGCGGTTGGCGCTCGCGAACGCGTTGGCGCGCAAGCCGCGCCTGATGCTGCTCGACGAGCCGCACGCCGGTCTCGACGAGCACGGCCGGGAGGTGCTCGAAGCGATCGTGCGCAGCGCGCCCGCCGACGATTGCACCGTGATGCTCGCGTCGCACGAGCTCGACCTCGCGCGCCGGATCGCGACACGCGAAGTCCGCATCGTCGCCGGGCAGGTGCACGCCGGTTCCTGCCGCGCCCGTTCCCCCGGCATCGGCGCCCGTTCCACCCGCCGTCGAGCTCGAGACCCGCGCGTGAGTTTCCTGCGCGATGCACTGCTTGTCGCGGGCAAGGATCTGCGCATCGAACGCCGTTCCCGCGTCGCGCTGCAGCAGATCGTCCCGTTCGGGGGAGTGGTCGTGATGCTCTTCGCGTTCGCGCTCGACTCCGACCGCACCTTGCTCCGCCAGGCCGCGCCCGGCCTGTTCTGGGCCGCGATCCTCCTGGCCGTACTGTTGGCCGTCGGCCGATCGTTCTCGATCGAGGAGGCCAATCGCGCCCGCGACGGCCTGCGCCTGTCGGGACTCGACGGCGGCTCGATCTTCTTGGGCAAGGCCGCGGCGGTCGCGGTCGAGCTGTTCTTGCTCGAAGTGATCGTCGGCGCGGCGGTCGTGGTGCTCTACGGGGTCACCGTGAGGGGCGTGATCGTGCTGCTGTGCGCCGCGCTTGCCGCGACCGTCGGACTCGCCGCCACCGGTACGGTTTACGGCGTGCTGGCCGGAGGATTCCGCGCCCGCGAGACGCTCGTTCCGCTGCTCCTCCTGCCGGCGGTGACGCCCGTCATGCTGGGCGGGACACGCTCGTTCCAGGCCGCGCTCGACGGTACGCCCGGCGACGCGTGGCCCTGGGTCCAACTGCTCGCCGCGTTTGCCGTGCTCGCGATCACTGCCGGTACCGTCGCGTTCGGACCGCTCCTGGAGGAAGCATGAAACGGCTCTTCCTCGCCGCCACCGTCGTTGCCCTCGGGGTGACCGTCGTGTTCGCCCTGTGGGTCACGCCGCCGCGCGGATCAGGGTTACGACGCCGTTCGATTGTTGTATCTGCACGTCCCGACCGCCTGGGTCGCCTACCTCGCGTTCGGGGTCACCGCCTTGGCATCCCTGCTGTGGTTGGTGCCGCGCACGCGCGACAGCGCGTGGGACCTGCTCGCGGGCGCCTCGGCGGAGGTCGGCGTGGTGTTCACCGGGCTGACGCTCGTGCTCGGGTCGCTGTGGGGCAAGCCCACCTGGGGAACGTGGTGGGAATGGGACGCCCGGCTCACCACGACCGCGATCCTGTTCTTCCTCTACCTCGGCTACCTCGCGCTGCGCCGCACCGGGGCCACCGCGGAGGAGCGGGGCAAGCGCAGCGCGATCGCGGCACTGATCGCGTTCGCCGACGTCCCGATCAGCTACCTGTCGGTCACGTGGTGGCAGACCCTGCACCAGCAGGGCACTGTGTTCAACCAACAGAACAAGGTGTTGATCGACGGTTCGATGGCGTTCACGCTCATCGCGGCCGTCGTGTCGTTCACCATGCTCTACGCGTACCTCGTCCTCGAGCGGTTCCAGCTCGCCCAGCTCGAAGAGGGTCGTGAGGCGCGTGAGCTCGAACGCGCGATCGCGGAGCGCGTGCGCACCGAGCCCGAGGTCGTGCCGGCATGAGCCACAACTGGAACTTCGTGATCGCGGGCTACTCGATCACCACCGTTGCGTTGGGCGGCTACTTCGTGTGGATCCGCCAACGATCCCGAGTTCTCCGCCGAACCTTGCGCGACGAGAACCGTGACTGACCTTTCCACCACGCCGCCGATCGTTCCGCCGCGCAAGGGCAACCGCGTGCGGTACGCGATCGTCGCGGTGCTCTGCCTCGGCGCGGTCGGCTGGATGCTGGTGTTGATGCAGAAGAACGTCGTGTTCTTCAAGACGGTGTCGCAGGCCGTGCGCGACGAACCGCACGACGGAACGCGCACGATGCGCATCGGCGGCGGCGTGATGCCCCAAGACCTCCAGATCCATCCCGGCGGTGCCGACTTCGACCTCACCGAAGGTGGGGTCACGGTGCACATCCATCACGTCGGCGACGAGCCCGAGCTGTTCAAGGCGTGCACGCCCGTGGTTGCCGAGGGTCACTGGAGCGCACCCGGCTCGACCACGTTCGACTCGACGCGCCTGTTGGTCAAGCACGGTGCCGACTACAAGCCGCCCAAGACCGCCACCCAGTGCCCCCCCGATCCGTTCGGCAACTGACGTCATGAGGGCCCAGCTCGGCTTCGGCCTGTTGACGATCGGCACCGTCGCCTCCGCGCTCGGTCTCATCACGCTCGCGACCGGGCTCGCGACCGGGCGCAAGGCGCTGCTCGACATGGGGCGCCGCTACATCGCGGTGATCCTCGTGTCGGCGATCGGCGCGTTCGTCGTCATGGAGACGGCGCTGTACGGCCACGACTTCTCGATCAAGTACGTCGTCAACAACGTCGCGCGCGCCACTCCGGGCCTGTACACCTTCACCGCGGCCTGGGCCGCGCTGGAGGGTTCCATCTTGTTGTGGGCGCTCCTGCTCTCGGTGTACGTGGCGGTCACGGTATGGCGCTTCCGTCACCGGTCCGACGACCCGCTGGTGGCGTGGGCGACGCTGGTCCAGTACGGCGTGCTGTTGTTCTTCTTCGCCTTGATGCTCTTTTCGGCCAACCCGTTCAAGACCCAGCCCGGCTCGATCCCGTTCGACGGCGCGGGTCCGAACCCGCTGCTGCAGAATCACCCGCTCGTCGCGATCCACCCGCCGTTCCTCTACGCCGGATACGTAGGTTTCGCGATCCCGTTCTCGTTCGCGGTGGCCGCGCTGGTCACCGGCCGCTTCGGTGAGGGTTGGCTCGCGGCGGTGCGCCGCACGACGTTGGTCTCCTGGGGCTTCCTCACCGTGGGCATCGTGCTCGGTGCGTGGTGGAGCTACGCGGTGCTGGGATGGGGCGGCTTTTGGGGCTGGGACCCGGTCGAGAACGCCTCGCTCCTACCGTGGCTCACCGCGACCGCGTTCATCCACTCGGTGATGGTGCAGGAACGGCGCGGGATGCTGCGCGTGTGGAACCTGTCGCTCGTGCTCGCCACGTTCTGCTTGACGATTCTCGGTACCTTCTTGACCCGTTCGGGGGTCATCAACTCGGTGCACGCGTTCTCGCAGTCGAGCATCGGTCCGTGGCTGTTGACCTTCCTCGGTATCTGCGCGTTCGGGAGCGTCGCCTTGGTGGCATGGCGCGGCGACAAACTTCGCTCGCCCGGTCGCATCGACTCCGCGGTCTCGCGTGAAGCCGCGTTTCTCCTGAACAACCTGCTGTTCGCCGGTTTCGCGTTGGTCGTGCTCACGGGCACGGTGTTCCCGCTCCTCGTCGAGGCGCTCCAGAACAAGCAGATAACCGTGGGCGAGCCCTACTTCACGCGGCTCGGCGTCCCGCTCGGGATCGCGCTGTTGTTCCTCATGTCGGTCGGGCCCGTGTTGCCGTGGCGGGCCACGAGCGGTCAGGTCCTGCGCGACCGGCTCTTGATCCCGGCGTGGGCGGGTGCGGTCACGCTCGTGGTCGCGGTGATCGCGGGGGCGCCCGGCATCGCCAACGTCGGCGCGTTCGCGCTCGGCGCCTTTGCGCTCACGAGCATCGGCCGGTCGGCCGTCATCGGTGTGCGGGCCCGCAAGCGCGCGACCGCCGAGGCGCTTCCCGTCGCCGCGGTCCGCACGCTGCGCTCGAACCCACGGCTGTACGGCGGCCTGCTCGTACACGTCGGGGTGGTCGTCATCGCGATCGCGCTGGCCACGACCGGTGGGTACACGACCCGGCGTGAGGTGCAGCTGTCGGTGGGGGAGTCGGCTCGCGTGCGCGGCTACACCGTGACCTACGTCGGGCGTGAGGTCCAGACGTCGGCGCAGAAGACGACGATCAAGGCGCGCGTGCACGTGAGTGGGGTCGGCGAGCTCGCGCCCGCGATCTCCACGTTCCCGAACGCGGCCGAGGGCATCGGTACGCCTTCGATTCACACCACGCCCTGGCGCGACATCTATCTCACGTTGGTCTCGTCGCCCACGTCGGGGCGCGTCACGATCGGCGTGCAGGTCGGCACGATGGTGATGTTCTTGTGGATCGGCGGGCTCATCATGGCCCTCGGGTGCGCGCTCGCGCTCGTGCCCACCCGCAAGCGCGACGTCCTCGGGCGCGCCGCGATCGCCGACCTCGCCGATGCGCCGGGCGATGACGATGCGGCGGCTCCGCTCGCCGGGGTGTCGACCTGATGCAGGCGACTCGGCTCCGCACACGATGGATCGCGCTCGCGGTCGGTGTCGTGCTGGTCGCGTTCGGTGTGGTGCTGGCGGTCCAGCACCGTTCGGAGCCGTCGGTGCCGCGGCTCGTGCTCGAGCACGCGCCGGCACCCGCGTTCACGCTGCACGGCCTCGACGGCAAGACGATCTCGTCGGCGGACCTGAAGAACAAGACCTACGTGGTCAACTTCTTCAACAGCTGGTGTATCCCGTGCCAACAGGAAGCGCCCGCGCTCAAGCAGTTCTACGCCGAGCACAAATCGGAGGCCGACTTCGCGATGGTCGGCATCGTGATCGACGACGACGCCTCGACGATGCGAGGCTACGTGCGCAACGAGGGCATCACGTGGCCGGTGGGCATCGATCCCAACGGCGACGCGTCGTTGGGCTTCGGTACCACCGGTCAGCCCGAGACGTACGTCATCGCGCCCGACGGCGTCGCGTGGTGCGGGACGCTGGGCGTGTCGACGGTGGCCGCGCTCGACCTGTGGCTACAGTCCGCGCGCAACGGCCAAGCATGCGCGTGAGTCTCGCGGGCGCATGAAGTCGCGTCAGCTCGTTCCGTGGTTCGCTCTGGCGCTCGTCGTGGTCGTGAGCGTCGTCGTCCTGGTCGTGCGCTCCCGTCCCGACAACTCGCCCGCGGCGCGCGCCGACCGGCTCGAGCATCAGCTCGCGTGTCCCGTGTGCGAGGGCCAGTCGGTGGCCGACAGCAACTCGTCACAGTCGCGGGCGATCCGCGACGACATCCCGCGCCGCATCGCCGCCGGGCAGACCGACGCCGAGATCCGGGCCTATTACGTCTCCCGTTACACGGAGAAGATCCTGGAGACACCGTCGAATTCGGGGCTCGGCATCGTGGCCTGGGGCCTGCCCGCGTTGGCGGTGATCCTCGGGGCGGTGAGCATCTTCGTCGCGGTGCGCCGGTGGAGCCACACGCCGCGCCTGACCGCGACCGTCGAGGACGAAGAGGTCGTGCGCCGGGCCCGCCGCCACGATTCCGACGGTGACGACGGTGACGACGGTGATGACGACGACGTCCGGGGGGTGGAGGGACGATGAGCGACGATCAGGGTGTTCGCTCCGACCGGGAGACCCTCGAGGACGAGCGAGAGTTCTTGCTGCGTTCCCTCGACGACCTCGACAGCGAACTCCTCGCCGGCAACATCGATCCCGACACGTACCGCGTTCTCCACGACGACTACACCGCGCCGCGGCGGCCGTCATCGCGTCGCTCGCGGATGGGGTCGAGCGCCGGACGCCGACCGGCGCCCGCGTGCCACCTGCGCTGCGCGTGGTCACGATCGGCGGCATCGTGGTGTTCGCCGTCCTCGCCGCGTTCCTGCTCGCCCATGCAGTCGGGCAACGCCGTCCCGGGCAGGAGATCACGGGTGACGCCCAGGCGGGCCGCTCTCCGACCACCGTGTCGGCCGCGACCTTGCTCGCGTCGGCGAAGGCCGCGGCCGCGGCGCAACCGAACAGCTACAGCGCGCGCATCAGCTACGCCCGTGCCCTCGTGTCCACGGGAGACTCGCCCGACGCGATCAAGGAGTACGCCGCGGCGTCGAGGCTCGACCCGTCCCAGCCCGAACCGCTCGCGTACGAGGGTTGGATCACGACCCTCGTCTCCCAGCAGGTCGCCGACGCGGCATCTCAGCAGATCCTGCGCAACGCGGCTTTGAACGACCTCAACCAGGCGATTTCCGTCGATCCGACCTACCCTGATTCCTATGTCTTCAAGGGGCTGCTGCTCGCGCAGTTCGAGAACAAGCAATGTGCGGGCGCGGTTGCGTTCCAACAGTTCCTCACGACTGCCCCCGTCGACCATCCCATGCGTTCCCAGGTTCTGATCGCGCTGCAGCAAGCCGTCACGGCCGGAAAATGCCCGGCCCCCGTCAGCACACCAACCACCAAGCCGTAAGGAGCTCGTCGTGGCCGCCAAGATGCCCGAACCGCAGACCGACGCGTCGAAGATCTACCGCGTCACGATCACGACCGATCGCGGCGCGATCGTGATGGATCTCGACCCGCAGCTCGCGCCGAACACCGTCAACAACTTCATCGGTCTCGCCCGCCAGGGCTACTACGACAACCTCACCTTCCACCGCGTGGTTCCCGAGTTCGTGATCCAGGGCGGTTGCCCCGAAGGCAGCGGTCGCGGCGGTCCGGGCTACAAGTTCGCCGACGAACCGGTCAAGGGCGAGTACACGCTCGGCGCGGTCGCGATGGCCAACGCGGGTCCCGACACCAACGGTTCGCAGTTCTTCATCTGCATCGACGACTGCACCCGCAAGCTCACGCCGAGCTACAACCTGTTCGGTCACGTGGTCGAGGGCATCGACGTCGCGCAGGTCACGCAGGTCGGCGATGTCTTCACGAAGTTCGAGGTCGAAGAGCGCGACCGGTAGTGGCGCTCGGCGGCGCCGGCCACGGCCGGTGCCGCCCGAGCGGTAAGAATCCCTCCGTGCGGATCACGGCGAAGGCGGACTACGCAGTACGGGCGGCGGTGGAGCTCGCCGCGGCGGAGGAGTCGGCCAAGCCCGTCAAGGGTGAGTATCTGGCCGGTCTGCAGGGCATCCCGCAGAACTTCCTCGAGAACATCCTTACGGAACTGCGTCGCGCGGGGATCGTCCGGTCGCGTCGCGGTGCCGAGGGGGGGTACCAGCTGGCCCGGCCGGGGTCCGAGGTCACCGTCGCCGACGTCCTGCGGGCGGTCGAGGGCCCCCTCGCAGCCGTCCAGGGCGTGCGTCCCGACCAGCTCGCCTACGAAGGCGCGGCCGAGCGGCTCCCCGAGGTCTGGGTCGCGCTGCGGGCCAGCCTGCGTGACGTGCTCGAGCACGTCACCCTCGCCGACATCGCTCGCGGCCGGCTCCCGGCCGTCGTGAAGGACCGCACGCGCCCGAAGGACGCGTGGAAGGCGCACTAGGGCACCGTGATCGTCATATTCATCGTCGTCGCGCTCTTCCTGTTCGCGATCGGCGTGGCCGTGCAGCAGATCCGTGCGCGCCGGGCGCGGGTACGGGCAGTCGGCGCGCTCGCACCGCGCATCGGGTTCACCTTCTCGAGCGCAGACGTCGATCACATCGTCGACATGCCGTTCACGTTGTTCTCGCGGGGTGACGGCCGGCGCGTCGAGCTCGTGATCTCGGGTACGCACGCCGGCCTGCCGATGCGCATGTTCGACTACTGGTACTACGACGAGGCTTCGGACGGGCGAGGAAGCAGGAGCCGCAGTTACCACCGGTTCACGTGCGGACTCGTGACGATCCCGGCCGCGTGCCCCCGGTTGCGGATCGGGCACGAGAACTTCGTCACCCGGCTCGGCGATCACCTCGGGCTGCGCGACGTCGAGCTCGAGTACGACGACTTCAACCGGCGGTTCCGAGTGAAGTGTGACGATCAGACGTTCGCGTTCTCGTTGCTCGACGCCAAGATGATGCAGTGGCTGCTCGACACCGACACCTTCGACACGGTGGAGGTCGACGGCCCATGGGTGCTCCTCGCGGCGCCGAAGCTCGAGCCCGCGCGTTGGCTCGAGCTGGGCAGCTGGCTCGAGCAGTTCCACCGCCAGATCCCGCAGGTCGTGTACTCGACCTATCCGCCGCGGTGATCGCGAACGTCCGCGCTCGAAGACCGGGAGTGATCGACCCATGACCGCGATCCTCGTCATCATCGTGATCGTGCTCGGTGTCGCGGTGCCGCTCGCGATGTACAACCGGCTCGTGCACCTGCGCAACGTCGCGATCGAGTCGTGGCGCGATATCGACACCGAGCTGCAGCGGCGCTACGACCTGATACCGAATCTGGTCAGCACCGTGAAGGGATACGCCGCGCACGAGCAACAGACGTTCGAAGCGGTGACCGCGCAGCGCACCGAGGCCATGGCCGAGACGCGCGCGCCCGACGAGCAGGCGCCGCGGGAGCAGGCGCTCGGCCGCGGTGTCGCGCAACTCCTCGCGGTGGCGGAGCGCTATCCCGATCTGCGCGCCAGCGAGGACTTCGTGGCGTTGCAGCATGAGCTCGCCGACACCGAGGACCGGATCCAGGTGGCTCGGCGCATCTACAACGCCAACGTGCGGGCGTACGACACCCGGGCGCAGACGTTCCCGGGGATCGTGGTGGCCCGGCTCTTCGGCTTCGCGCCGCGGCCCTACTTCGAGCTCGACCCGATCGTCCGGGATGTGGGTCCGCCGCCCGTCGACTTGTCAGGTTCGACGTAGACAAGTACAATACAGGTCGTGCGCTACCTCGATCTCGCCGATGCACTCCGGGCCCGGATCGCGGCCCGCGACCTCGGCGCCGGGGGAGCCCTGGCCGGGGAGCTGGAGCTGGCCCGCGAGTACGCCACCAGCCGGGTGACCGTCCGCCGGGCCCTCGACCTGCTGCGCCAGGAGGGACTGGTCACCAGCCGGCGGGGTGCGGGTTGGTTCGCGGCGGTCGACCCCGTACGCCAGCCGCTCGGGCGCGTCACCACGGTGGAGGCTGCGGTGGAAGCGGCGGGTGCGCGCCCGGGCCGCGAGATCCTGGCCTTCGGGTTCGTCGAGGCGCCCGCGTCTGTCGCCGACGCGCTGCGGATCGACCGCGGCGGCGACGTGTTGAGGGTGGAACGGGTGAACCTCGCCGACGACGAGCCGTTCGCGCTCGTCACGGTCTGGGTGCGCGCGGATGTGGGCGCCGACGTGTCGCGGGCCGATGTAGAACGCTCACCGTTCTACGACCTGCTCCCGCTGCGCGGCGTCGAGCTCGGCACGGTCCACCAGACGATTACCGCGGAGATCGCGAGCGCGGCCACGGCCCGGCTGCTCGCCTGTGCCGTCGGAGCCCCGTTGTTGTTGTGCCGGCGCGTCACACTCGACGCGGCCGGTGTTCCCACGCTCGTTTCCGAGCACCGCTATCCCGCCGACCGCACGACGTTCGAGATCGAGTTCTCGTTGAGAGCAGGAGCACTGCAACATGCCTGAGCAAATTGGTCCCACCACGCCGGTATCACTGGTCGAGGCCGTGTACGCGAAGTATCCGAGTGCGGTTGCGATCACGCGCGAACGGCTCGGCCGGCCGATGACCTTCGCGGAGAAGATCCTCGCCGCGCACGCCGACGACGCGCGCACGGTGGGGCTGACGCGCGGCGTCGACTACGCCGATTACCGACCCGACCGCGTCGCGATGCAGGACGCGACCGCGCAGATGGCGCTGTTGCAATTCATGCTGGCGAAGATGCCGTCGGTCGCGGTGCCGACCACCGTGCACTGCGACCACCTCATCCAGGCCCGCGTCGGCGCCGACACCGACATGAGAGTCGCGCTCGACACGAACCGTGAGGTCTACGACTTCTTGGAAACGGTGTCGTCGAAGTACGGCATCGGCTTTTGGAAGCCGGGTAGCGGCATCATCCATCAGGTCGTGCTCGAGAACTACGCGTTCCCCGGTGGGATGATGATCGGCACCGATTCGCACACCCCGAACGCGTGCGGCCTCGGCATGGTCGCCATCGGCGTCGGCGGCGCCGACGCGGTCGACGTGATGGCGGGCTGGCCGTACAACACGCGCGTCCCGAAGCTGATCGGTGTGCGCCTGACGGGAACGCTCTCCGGCTGGACGGCGCCGAAGGACATCATCTTGAAGGTCGCGGGCATCCTCACCGTGAAGGGCGGTACGGGCGCGATCGTGCAGTACTTCGGACCGGGCGCGCAGTCGATCTCGGCGACGGGCAAGGCAACGGTGTGCAACATGGGCGCCGAGATCGGCGCGACCTGCTCGTTGTTCGGCTACGACCACAACACGGCCAAGTACCTGAAGGCAACGGGCCGGGAGGCGCTCGCCGATCTCGCCGATCGCAACGCCGAGTTCCTCGTCGACGACCCCGAGGTCGAGGCCGATCCCGAACGATTCTTCGACCGGGTGATCGAGATCGACCTGTCGACGTTGGAGCCGCATCTGGTCGGTCCGCACACCCCCGATCTCGATCGCCCGGTGTCGGAGATCGCGGCCGCGGCCGAGCGCGAGGGCTATCCCCGGGAGATCTCGGCTGCGCTCGTGGGCTCGTGCACCAACTCGTCCTACGAAGACATCGGCCGCGCCGCGCACTTGGCGCGCCAAGCCGCGGCGCGGGGTCTGCACGTCAAGGCGCCGCTGATGATCACCCCCGGATCCGAGCAGGTGCGCGCGACGATCGAGCGCGACGGGCTCCTCGCCGACCTCGAAGCCATCGGCGCGACGGTGCTCGCCAACGCGTGCGGACCGTGCATCGGGCAGTGGCAGCGCGACGACGCGCCGGCGGGGCCGAACGTCATCGTCACCTCGTTCAATCGCAACTTCCCGGCCCGCAACGACGGCAACAAGAACACGCTCGCCTTCATCGGATCGCCGGAGACGGTGGTCGGCATGGCCTTGAGCGGACGTCTCGACGGTTCCTTCTTGGAGGAGTTCGATCCGCCCGTCGCCGACGACCTGCCCGCTCGCGGGTTCGATCGTGGCGCGCTCGGATTCTCCGCGCCCGCGACCGACCCATCGACGGTCACGGTGGCGGTGGCGCCCGGCTCGGATCGCCTCCAATTGCTCGAACCGTTCCCGGCCTGGGACGGGCGCGACATCACAGGCCTGCGCGTGCTGTTGAAGGCCAAGGGCAAGTGCACGACCGACCACGTCTCGCCCGCGGGAAAGTGGCTCACCTACCGCGGCCATCTCGCCAACATCTCCCAGAACCTGTTCCTCGGCGCGGTCAACGCGTTCGCCGACGCGGAGACGGGAATGGGCGTCGATGCCCGCGACGGCTCGACCAAACCCTTGCCCGAACTGGCCCGTGAGTACAAGGCCGCCGGAATCGAATGGCTCGCGGTTGGTGACGACAACTACGGCGAAGGATCGTCGCGTGAGCACGCGGCGATGGAGCCGCGGTTCATGGGTGGACGGGCAGTGCTGGCCCGCTCCTTCGCCCGCATCGCGGAGGCGAACCTCAAAAAGCAGGGCGTGCTCCCGCTGACGTTCGCCGACCCCGCCGACTACGACAAGATCCAGGCCGCCGACGTGATCGACCTCGACGGGCTGGCCGCCCTTGCTCCCGGCAGCGCCATCCACGTGGTGGTGCACCACGCCGACGGGAGCGCCGACGTCTTTGGCGCGAACCACACGCTCTCCGAAGAGCACATCGAGTGGTTCAAGGCCGGCTCCGCCCTCAACCTCCTCGCCGCCCGCGCCTAGATCGCCCCGCCCGTTGGTGGGAATTCCGGCCCCCACGACCGCTTCTACTGCCAACAGTTGTGGTGGGAATTCTGGGCGGGACGGCCGCTTTTGCTGCCAACGGCGAGTGGGAATCAGGCGTGGCGGGCGAGCTCGGCTTGGAGGTCGAGGCGCTCGGTGATGGCCGCGTGCTCCATGTCGCCCCACTCTTCGCGAGGCACCATCCACATGACCTCGAACTCGTTGCCGTCCGGGTCCTTGCCGTAGAGCGACTTGGTCACGCCGTGATCGCTCTCGCCGACGATGCTCCCCATCCGGATCAGGCGCTCGCGGATCTCGGCGAGGTCGTTGATCGTCTCGACCTGCCACGCGAGGTGGTAGAGGCCGACCCGGCCCGGCTCGGGCAGGGGGGCTTGGGCGCCGATCGAGAACAGCCCGAGATCGTGGTGGTTTTCCGTGCCGGCGGCGCGCATGAACACCGCGGCGCCCTCGCCGTAGTCGGCGAGCACCTCGAACCCGAACGCCTCGCTGTAGAACGCGGCCGCCCGGCGCGCCTCGCGCACATAGAGCACGGCATGGTTGAGCCTTCGAACTGTTGCAGTCATGCGGGTCGCAACCCCCTCAGGCGTTCGACGATTCCCGGGAACACTCCCACAAACCGGTCGACGTCGGCCGGTGTCGAGGACCATCCCACCGACACCCGCAGCGACCGGTCGGCATCGACCCCCATCGCCTCGAGCACGGGCGAGGGCTCGAGTGTCTCCGAGGAACACGCGGAGCCCGAGTGCACGGCGACGCCGCGCTGGTCGAGGGCGAGCAGGATCGGCTCGGCTTCGACGCCACCGATGCCCAAGCACAAGACGTTCGGGAGGCTTCCGTCGCCGAAGCGTTGCAGGTCGGCGACGACCTCGACGACGGTCGCGGCCCGGTCGACGAGCGCCCGCTGGAGCGCCGCCTCGGTGTGCAGGTCGGCGTCGGCGCACGCGGCTCCGAAGCCGACCCACGCCGGCACGTTCTCGATGCCGCCACGGCGACCACGTTCCTGCGCGCCCCCGAGCAGCAACGGCGGCACCCGCAGCCCGCGGCGAACGAGCATCGCGCCCGCGCCGAGCGGGCCACCGAACTTGTGCGCGGTCACCGAGCAGAGGTCGGCACCGAGTACGCCGAAGTCGACGGCGACGTGGCCGGCCGCCGCGCACGCGTCGACGTGCACGAGCGCCGTGTGCTCGCGTAACGCCGCGCAGACTTCGGCGACCGGCTGCACCGTGCCGACCTCGTGATTCGCGAGTTGCACACTGACGAGCGTGGTATCGGTGCGTACCGCATCGAGCACGGTCGACGCGTCGAAGCGTCCGTACCGATCGACGCCGACGACCGTCACGCCGGCCGCGCCTCGTACCACCGCGTCGCGCACGCACGAGTGCTCGACGGCCGTCGTCACGGCGTGACCGGGAGTACGGGCGAGAGCCCCCGTGATCGCGGCGTTCACCGCCTCGGTGCCCGACGACGTGAACACGACCTCGCGCGGGCGGGCGCCGAAGAACGCGGCGACCTGTTCGCGCGCCGTCTCCAGCGCGGCCCGCGTGGCGCGCCCCTCGGCGTGCAAACGCCCCGGGTCGCCGAACGTCGTGTCGAGGAACGGCTGCATCGCGATGCGGGCCGCGTCGCGTAAAGGGGCGGTGGAGGCGTGATCGAGGTACACGCGCTCGCTCGTCACGACGACGTCGCTCAGACGCGCGTGACGCAGTGCTGGTCGCCGTCGGGGCGACTCTCGGTGAGCTGCGGCTCGGTCTTGCCGTAGAGGCCTTCGAGCATGCCCCGCACCATCCCGGTGTCGACCGCGCACAACACGTGCGGCCAGCGCTGCGCGGCCTCGCCGAACGGGCAATGCTCGGAGACGAGGGTGAGCAGGTTGCCGCGCGCCTCGGAGTGCGCCGCGAAGCCGTGCGCGGTCAGTGCGTCGGCGACCGATGCGACCGCCGCCTTGACCGAGCGGTGCCCCTCGGTCGGTTCCATACGCGCCGCGATCTCGCGGCCGTAGTCGTAGCCGACCTCCTCGGCGAGGGCGCGGGCTACTTCGACCGGCAGCCGTTCGAGGGCCCGGGCGAGCAGGGTCGCGAGCAGGTCGTCGCGCTTGGGCGGGAACGAGAGGTTCGTGTCGCCGGCCGCGGCGCGGTATCGCTTCGACGGCCGGCCCGCGGTGACATGGCGCTCCAGCTCCACGTCGAGGTAGCCGCCACCCGCAAGCTTTTCGAGATGGTGCCGGGCGACGTTCGGGTGCAGGTCGAAGTGCTCGGCCACCTCGGCGGCCTTCGCCCCTTCGGCCGACGACCGGACGAAGAGATAGATGTCGCGCCGGGTCGGGTCGCCGAAGGCGCTGGTTACGGCCGCCACGGCGGCGCCGAACTCGTCCGCGGTGAGATCCTCGTTGGCCACGCTGGGTATTGTACCTACGTCGGTAGTGGAAATCCCCGGGAGGCTCAACTATGCCCAGCGTGCCCACCGAGGCCCAGGTGCTCGAAGCCCTGCGCCCGGTCGAGGACCCCGAGATCCACCGGTCGATCGTCGAGCTGAACATGGTGCGCGGCATCCTGATCGACGGCGGGACCGTCAAGGTGACCGTCGCCCTGACCGTCGCCGGGTGCCCCATGCGGGCCGAGATCGTCCGCCTCGTCACCGACGCCGTCGCGCCCCTCGCGGGCGTCACCCATGTCGACGTCGACCTCGGGGTGATGACCGATCAGGAGCGCGCGGCGCTCTCGCAGCAGCTCCAGGGTGGCGCAGCGCACGGCGACGGCGGCCACGAGCACCGCACCAACCCGTTTACCGATTCCAACACCCGCGTGATCGCGATCTCTTCGGGCAAGGGCGGCGTCGGCAAGTCGTCGGTCACCACCAACCTTGCCGTCGCGCTCGCGCAGCGGGGCCGCAAGGTCGCGGCAATCGACGCCGACGTGTGGGGCTTTTCCATGCCCCGCATGCTCGGGATCGATCGTCCTCCCACCGTGATCGACGACGTCATCGTTCCGCCCGATGCCAACGGTGTCACGCTGATCTCGATGGGGTTCTTCGCCCGGGAGGACCAGCCGGTCGTGTGGCGCGGGCCCATGCTCCACAAGGCGCTCGAGCAGTTCCTCACCGATGTCCACTGGGGTGAGCCCGAGTACCTCATCGTCGACATGCCGCCGGGCACCGGCGACATCGCGTTGTCGATGGCGCAGTTCCTGCCGCGGGCGGAGGTGATCGTGGTGACCACTCCGCAGCCCGCGGCGCAAAAGGTCGCGCAGCGCGCCGCGTACATGGCCCGCAAGGTCAACCTCTCGGTGGTCGGCGTCATCGAGAACATGTCGTGGTTCCAATGCGACCACGGCACCGAGTACCGCCTGTTCGGCGAGGGCGGCGGCCGGGAGCTGGCCGATCAGCTCGAGGTACCGCTGCTCGGCCAGGTTCCCCTGGTGCCCGAACTGCGTGCCGGCGCCGACATCGGTGAGCCGATCGTGGTCAGCCATCCCGACGACCCGGCGTCGCGTGTCTTTCACGCGATGGCGGAACGCCTCGACGTCGAGATGGCGCCCAAGCGCATCTACCGAACCCAGCTCAAGATCGTCTGACGGCTAGGGTCCGAGTCATGGAGATTCGAATCGGCGTGGTGTACACGGCCCGGGAACTCACCGTCGAGACCGACGACTCGGTCGACGGCGTGACGGCCACAATCGAAGCCGCGATGGCCAAGAGCGACGCGTTGCTGTGGCTCACCGATACGAAGGGCCGGCGCATCGGCGTGCCCGTCGACAAGATCGCATACGTCGAGGTCGCGGCCGACGCAGGTGGTCGCAAGGTCGGTTTCGGCGCGAGCTAGCGCGCACGCCGCCGTGAACGGGCCCGCGCCCGAGCTGCTCGATCGAAGGCTTCTCTTCTTCACGGGCAAGGGCGGGGTCGGCAAGAGCACGATGGCGGCCGCCACCGCGCTCCTCGCTTCGAGCATCGGCAAGCGCGTCCTGCTCGTCGAGGTCGACGCGAAGGGCGACCTTCCCGCGCAGTTCGAGCACACGCCCGTCGGTTTCGCCCCCAAGGAGATCCATCCCGGCGTGCTCGCGCTGGCGATGGACACCGAGGCGTCGCTGCAGGAGTACCTCAAGCTCAACCTCCGCGTGCCGGTGATCGGGCGGCTCGGGCCGCTCGCGCACGTGCTCGACTTCGTCGCGACCGCGGCGCCGGGCGTCAAGGAGATCCTGACGATCGGCAAGATCGCCTGGGAAGTACGGGAGTCGATCGAGGGCCGCGCGGATTTCGACCTCGTGATCGTCGACGCGGCCGCGACCGGCCACATCGTCGCCCAGCTCGGTGCGGCCGACGCGATCCGTGAGCTCGTCGACGTCGGGCCGCTGCGGAGCCAGACGCAATGGGTCTCGGAACTGCTCGCGGATCCGGCGATCACCGCGGTCAACGTGGTCACGACGCCCGAGGAGATGCCGGTCGCGGAGACGATCGAGCTCGTCGATCGCATCCGGCGTGAGGTCGACGTGCCGCTCGGTTCGGTCATCGTGAATCGGGTGCTCCCGGAGTTGTTCACGCGCAGCGACGAGGAGACCTTCGAAGCGCTCCGGACGCCCCTGCCGTCGGAGGTGCTGACGGCGCGCGTCGGGCGCGGCGCGACGGACGTGCTCGACGCGGCGCGGCTCGCGGTCTCGTTGCGGCGTACGGGCGCGACGCATCTGGAGCTCCTCCGGCGCTCGGTCGACCTTCCGCTCTTATACGTGCCGTACCTGTTCGTCCGCGCGCACGGTTTGCGCGTGACGCGCATGGTCGCCGACGCGCTGGGCGCGGAGCTCGGGCTATGAGCCCGCGCCGTCGCGAGCCCGAGCGGGCCGTCACGATCGAGCAACTCCTCGCGGCCAAAGAGATCGTGGTGTTCTGCGGATCGGGGGGTGTGGGCAAGACCTCGGTCGCCGCCGCGACCGCGCTCGGCGCCACCGCCCACCTCGGTGGCAAGGTGCTGGTGCTGACGATCGATCCGGCCCGGCGGCTGGCGACCGCCCTCGGGCTCGAGGGGCTCGGGAACCGTGCGCACCGCGTTGCGCCCGAGGTGCTCAAGGCGGCCGGGATCGAGGCGCGCGGCGAGCTCTGGGCGGCGATGCTCGACACCAAGCAGTCGTGGGACGACCTCGTGCTCCGACACGCCCCCGACGAGGAGACGGCGTACCGGATCCTCGACAACCGGCTGTACACGAACCTCACGGCGCGGTTCGTGCAGAGTCACGACTACATCGCGATGGAGCGCCTGTTCGAGATCCACGCGAGCGGTGAATACGACCTCATCGTGATCGACACACCACCGACGCGGAACGCGATCGACTTCCTCGATGCTCCCGCGCGCATGGCCGACTTCTTCGGCAGCCGGCTGCTGCGCTGGTTGACGCTGCCGTACCGAGTGGGCGGGAAGCGGGGGACGCGTGTGCTCAACATCGCGAGCCGGCCCTTCTACCAGATGGCTGATCGCATCCTTGGCAGCAAATTCCTCCAGGACATTGCCGAGTTCTTCTTGAACTTCCAGGCGATGTACGACGGATTCGTTTCGCGGGCGCGCGCCGTCGAGCGCTTGTTGCACGACAAGCGGACGACGTTCGCCGTGGTGACCACGCTCGAAGCGGCGCCGTTGCACGAAGCCGAACGCTTCTGCGAGACACTCGTCGCGCGCGGCTTCCACCTGGGCGCGCTGGTCTTGAACAAGACGCTGCCCGATTCTCTGCGCGATCCCGACGGCGCGACGGCCGCGACCGCGTGCATCGACGACGCGGGACCACTCGCCGACGCGCTGCTCGAGGCCGGCGATCCGGCGCTCGCAGATCGCGACCGGACTGCCCGGGTGCTACGGACGGTGGGGGAGTCGTTCCGGAACTTCTCGGTCGTCGCGATGCGTGAAGCCGAGTTGCGCGCCGAGCTTTCCGGCGTTCCCGACGTCGTGGCCCGTGTCCCGACCTTCTCCGACGACATCAGCGACGTCGGCGGGCTCGCGGAGATCAGCCACTACCTCTTCAACGGAACGGAACCGGGCGCGTGAGCACGCTCGCAGACCTCGCGCTCGCGCGTACCACGCTCTCGGGCGCCGATCTCGTCCACATGGAGCGGCTCGTCTCCTCGTGGCGCCACCTCGCCGACCTGTCGTTCGCCGATCTGCTGTTGCTCGCGCCGATCACGGGCGAGGAAGGTCATCGCTTCGTCGTGCTCGCCCAGGTGCGGCCGGTCACGGGTCAGACGAACTATCCGCAAGATCTGGTCGGTACCGTCGTCGACGAGGTGGAACGACCCTTGTACGCACGGTGCTGGCGTTCGGGCGACATCGTCCGGGGCGACACCGCCGCGCTCGGATCGAAGGAACGGGTGCGGGTGCAGGTCATTCCCGTGCGCCGCGACGACGGGCTCATCGGGATCGTGACGCGCGAGGAGTCGATGACGCTCTCTCGGCGGTCGGGCGAGCTCGAGCGCACCTACTTCGACGTGTTCGACCGCTTCGCCCGCATGATCGCCGACGGCACCTTCCCGTTCGACGTCGACGAGGTCGAGATGGAGAGCGCGCCGCGTGTCGGTGACGGTGTGATCGTGATCGACGCCGAGACGCGCGTGAAGTTCGCGAGCCCGAACGCGGTGAGCTCGCTGCACCGCATGGGTATCCACGCGTACGCGCAGTCGCAGCGATTGATCGACGTCGGGTTCGACGACACCGCGGCGCGCAGCGCCATGCTCTTGCGCCTCCCGGTCGCCGAGGAGATCGAACGCGACGACGTGTCGGTGCTCGTCCGGGTGCTCCCGCTCGTCGACCAGAAGCAGCCCGCAGGCGCGCTCGTGTTGTTGCGCGACGTCAGCGACCTCCGGCGCCGCGACCGTTTGCTCCTCTCGAAGGACGCCACGATCCGGGAGATCCACCACCGAGTCAAGAACAACCTGCAGACCATCGCCTCGCTGCTCCGGCTCCAGGGCCGGCGGTTGCAGTCACCCGAAGGCCGGGCCGCGTTGCGGGAATCGGAGCGGCGCATCCGTTCAATTGCGATCGTGCACGAGACGCTGTCGCGTGAAGCGGGCGATGTCGTCTCCTTGAACGAGATCGTGCGCCCGCTCGCGCGTCTCGTGGAAGACACGGCGTCGTCGCCGGAGCACACGATCCGCTTCAAGGTGGAGGGCGACGCGGGCGAGCTGCCCGGTGAGGTGGCGACGCCGTTGGCCGTGGTGCTCAACGAGCTCATGCAGAACGCGGTCGACCACGCCTTCCCCGAGGGCGCGAGCGAAGCGTTGGTCGAGGTGACCCTCAGCCGCTCCGACGGGCACGTCGACATCGAGGTACACGACAACGGTGCCGGACTGCCGGATCAGTTCACCCTCGAAGGATCACGTGGGCTCGGCCTCTCGATCGTGCAGGCGTTGGTGACGAGCGAGTTGCAGGGTTCGATCGAGATGCACGACGACCACGGCACGTCGGTGCGCGTCCGCGTTCCCGTCGAGATGCCTCGCGTCGATCTGTAGCACCGGCGGGTGCGGGTGCGGGTGCGCTACGCGAGGCGCGTGGCGGAGACCGGCGCCGCGACGTCGAGGCCCTTACGGAGCCGCCGCCGCTCGTCCTCGGTGGTTCCGCCCCACACGCCGGCTTCCTGATTCGTCGCGAGGGCGAACTCCAGGCACTGGGTGTTCACGGGGCACTCGTCGCACACTTGCTTCGCGGCGTCGATCTGGTCGAGCGCGAGACCTGTCGTCCCGATCGGGAAGAACAGCTCGGGGCTGGTGTCGCGACAAGATGCCTTGTCCCGCCAGTCCTCGGCGTCCCAATCATGGGTTCGAATCCACGTCAGAGCCACTGTTCTTCCCCCCTGTTGGGTCGCATAGCTGCGGCTGCTCGCCACGTACTTGTGCGCCCGATCACAAACGTCCCCACAAAGCCTCACTCCGAGGCGTACGCAGGCTAGGGGACAGGTGTCGCGGCGGCAAGAGGCCTGACCAGGACTTTCGCGTCCCGGAGTGGAACGTGTTCCCGTTCACGCGGTCCGTAGGCTGGGTGGCCGTGGTCGATCGTCCGCTCGTGCTGGGTCACCGGGGTGCGTCGTTCGCCCGGCCCGAGAACACCCTCGTCGCCTTCGCGAAAGCGCGCGAACTGGGCGCGGACGGGGTGGAGCTCGACGCCCGGCGCACCGCCGACGGTGAGTTGGTCGTGCACCACGATCCGCACGTCGACGGATTCGGGATCATCGTCGAGCAGCCGTTCGCTTCGCTGCGCGCCGCGCACCCCGAGATCCCGACGCTCGCCGAGGCGTTGGAAGCGTGCGCGGGAATGATGGTCAACGTCGAGATCAAGTGTCTTCCGTGGGAGCCCGACCCCGACACGCCCGAGCGGTCGGTGGTGCGCGCGGTTGTCGATCTCCTGCGAGCGGGCGCGTCGGTACCGGTCGCCGACCTCATCATCTCGTCGTTCGACCTCGGCGCAGTCGACGCGAGCCACACGCTCGCACCCGAGATCGCGACCGGTTGGTTGACGAGTGGCCAGGTGCTTTCAGCCGCTGCGCCGGTCGTTGTCGAGCACGGTCATGCGTGGCTGAACGTCGATCGCGACGCGGCGCTGCGCGCCGCGCCCGACGACGTGGCAGCCGCGCATCGGTCCGGCCTGAAGGTCAACGTGTGGACGGTCGACGAACCGGATCAGATCGCGACGCTCGCACGCGCGGGCGTCGACGCGATCATCACGAACGTTCCCGACGTCGCGGTGGCGACGCTCAGGGAACGACGACGGTGAGCGCGTCGGGCTCGTACTCGACGTCGAGGAGCTCGGTGTCGCCGACGTCGTCGCCGTCGACCTGGTAGGCGAAGGGCTCGCCACTACGGATCATGATGCGGTGCAGGTCGTGGCGATGGTCGATTCCCCGGCGCCGCGCCAGGAACTGCCCGGCGCGCATTGCCGAAGCCGCGCCGCCGAGCAGCGTGAAAGCGTCGAGGGCCCGGAATGCCGTGAGCGCCAGGGGCCGGTCGAGCCCCGCGTCGGGCGCGACGGCGAGAGGCAGGCGGCCGAGGAAGGTGTACGGATCGGTCTTGGAGACGATCGCGAAGCGGACGTCTTCGATCGTCTCGCCGGTGTCGAGCTCGACGTGGAGACGGGTTCGAGTGCCCTCGTGGCGGAAGAAGGCCTCGAATGCCGCCGCAATGTGCAGCGGATGGGACAAGTGTCGTTTCAGCTCGCCGTAACGTTCGACGCGGCGGATCACGGCCGCGTCGAACCCGATACCGGTGTTGAAGAGGAACGGACGCCGGTTCGCGCGGCCGACTCCGATGCGTTTCGTCGCACCGCGGGCAAGGGAGCGGAGCAGCTCGTTGGTCGCGTCGATGACGTCGGTCGAGAATCCGAGAGTGCGCGCGTAGACGTTCGTCGAACCTCCGGGGAGCGGCGCGAGCGCGGTATCGGTGCGCAGGAGTCCGTCGGCTGCCTCGTTCAACGTGCCGTCGCCGGCGAGGACCACGACGACGTCGAACCCGTCGTTCGCGGCTGCACGTGCGAGCCGCGTCGCGTGACCCCGGCGCGAGGTTTCCGCGACCTCGACCTCGTGTTGCGCGGCGAGCAACTTGCGGATCATCACGCGCTTGCGGGCCGTGACCGACGACGCGGTCGCGTTGACGAGGAGCAAGACCCGCACCGCCCGAGGGTAGCGGCGGAGGGCTGCGGCGACCCGACCGTAGGCTCGCACTCCGTGCCGTCTTCCGACCTCGCCGCACTCACCGCCGAGATCATCGAGTGTCGCCGCTGCCCGCGGCTCGTCGAATGGCGCGAATCGGTCGCCCACGAAAAGCGCGCATCGTTTCGTGACGAGGACTATTGGGGCCGGCCCGTACCGGGGTTCGGCGATCCGGGCGCCCGGCTGGCGCTGGTCGGGCTCGCACCTGCCGCGCACGGAGCGAACCGAACCGGGCGCGTGTTCACCGGCGACCGGTCGGGCGACTTCCTGTTCGCGTCATTGCATCGCACGGGGTTCGCGAATCAGGCCGAGTCGATGGGGGTCGACGACGGGCTGACGCTGGTCGACGCCTACGTTCGCGGCGGCGGTGCGCTGCGCGCCGCCCGCCAACAAGCCCACGCCGGTCGAGCGCGACACGTGCATGCCGTATCTCGTGCGGGAGATGCAGCTCCTCACGCGGGTGCGGGTGATCGTCGTGCTCGGCGCCTTCGGCTACGCGGCGACCTGGGCGACGATGCGCGCCGCCGCGATCGCGGGGGTTCAGCTGCCCGCGCGGCGCCCGCGTTTCGCTCACGGTCTCGAGGTCGCGTGCGGATCGGTGACGATTGTCGGGGCGTTCCACCCGAGCCAGCAGAACACCTTCACCGGACGGCTCACCTCGGAGATGCTCGACGACGTCTTCGTGCGGGCCCGTCACTTGATCAGTGCGAGCACCTCGCCGGTGCCGTAGACGATCGCGACGATCCCGAGCAGGGCGCCGACGCTCAGACGCAAGATCCGGTCGGCCGCATTGATCGTGAAGCGTGCGCCGAGGCGCGCCCCCGGGACGACGCCGACGGAGAGCGCGGCCGCGAAAGTCCAGTTGATGTGCCCGAGATACCAGTGGGCCAAGGTCCCGGGGACGGCGAAGACCCCCACGCACGTGAGCGAAGTCGCGATCGTCTGCTTCAACGGGATCCCGACCCAGGCTGCGAACGCGGGGACCATGAGGATGCCGCCGCCGATGCCGAGCAGTCCCGACAGCGCACCCGCGGCGCTGCCGATAACGGCGAGCCGCCACCATTCGTCGCTGAGGGGTTCACCCGCCCGCTCGAGTGTGCGTGAGGTCGGAAACGCGGTGCGGTAGCCCGTGTACGCGACGAGTGCCGCGGTGAGGATCATGAGCGCGTGGCCATTGCCGGGCACGGCTCCGGACAAGCGGGAACCCGCGATCGAAGCAGGTATGCCGCACGCGGAGGTGATCACCGCGACCCGCGGCAGGATCATGTTCTCGCGCCGGTAGCGCAACGCCCCCGCGATCGACGACGGCAGGATCGATGGGAGTGTCGAGCCGATCGCTTGGAGTGCGGTGGCGCCGAGGGCCCGGATGGCGGGTGTGGAGACGACGGCGCCGCCGACGCCGAACATCCCCGAGAGCACGCCGGTCGCGACGCCGACGAGCACGGTGATCGCGACCTCGAGCCACAGCGGCATCCGGGGAAGGTACCCGTCCGCCACCGCCACCCGGGAACCTCGGCTCCTTTCCAACTACGCTTTGCGAGATGACGAGCGATCTCGATCTCCGCGGCGTCTGGGTGCCGCTGATCACCCCCTTCGACGCGCAGGGCGCAGTCGACGTCGGGGCGATCGAACGCCTGTGTCAGGAGTACTCGGCGGCCGGGGTCGCCGGTATCGTCGCGCTCGGCACGACCGGCGAGGCCAGCTCCCTCGACGCCGGCGAGAAGCAGGCCGTCATCGAGGCGGTCGTGCGTGCGTGCGCGGCGGCCGGCACCCGCGTGATCGTCGGCACCGGGTCGAACAACACCGACGCGACGATCCGCGCCAACGCCGCGCTCGCCGGCACGCCCGGCGTCGTCGGCGCGCTCGTGGTCGTGCCGTACTACGTGCGACCGTCGATCGAGGGCATCGTGGCGCACTTCCGCGCCGTCGCGGCCGCGAGTCCCGTACCCGTCGTCGTCTACAACATCCCGGCGCGCACGGGTCGCGATCTCGGGGCGGCGGGGCTGCTCGAGCTCGCGGGCGTGCCGAACATCGCCGGTGTCAAACAGGCCGTTGCCACGCTCGATGCCGACACGCTCGAGGTGCTCGCGCACGCGCCCGACGGGTTCGGCGTTCTCGGGGGCGAGGACACATTGCTCTTCCCGCTCATGTGCATGGGCGCAGTCGGCACGATCTCGGCCGCCGCCCATCTGTGCACCGAGCGGTTCGTCGCCATGATCGAGTGCGGGCTGGCCGGCAAGATCGAAGACGGCCGGGCCCACGCCGAGGCCTTGCTGGCGGTCGTGCGCTCGGCGTACGTCGACCCGAACCCGGCGATATTCAAGGGCGTGCTCCACGCTCAGGGCCGGATCGCGACCCCCGACGTGCGCCTTCCGCTCACCAACGGGTCGGCCGAAGGCATCCGGCGTTGCCTCGATGCGGTCGACCACGCGTCGCACCCCTAGCCTCGACTCCGTGTCGCGACGAGTTGCCTGGTTCCTGATCGCGCTGTGCGCGTGGACGCTCTACGTATGGATCACCCGCGTGGTGATCATCGCCGGCCAGGACCAGTCGGTCGGGTTCAAAGTGGTGCACGACACGCTCGCGGTCATCTCGATCGCGTTCGGGCTCGGCGCCGGCTACGTCGGCTGGCGCACCCTCCGTTCGCGCTGACGAACGGCCCGGTTCACCCCACGCGGGCGATCAGCTCGATCTCGACGGCGATGCCGAAGGGGAGCGCGGCGACCCCGACCGCCGATCGCGTGTGACGGCCCCGGTCGCCGAAGACCTCGACGAGGAGATCGGAACATCCGTCGATGACCGCAGGTGTCTGGTCGAACGAACCACCGACGTTGACCATGCCGAACACCTTCACGATCTGCGTCACGCGATCGAGTGAGCCGAGATCGGACCGCATCGTGGCGAGCAACGAGAGTGCAGTCATCCGCGCCGCCTCGCGACCCTGTTCGAAGGTCAGATCGGTGCCGACCTTGCCGAGGATCATTGTCGGTCCGTCGACGGGCCCGTGTCCGCCGACGAACAACAGATCGCCGGTGAGCACCGACGACAGGTAGTTGGCGGCCGGAGGGAACGGATCGGGAAGCGAGATCCCGAGCTCTGCCAGCCGTGCATCGATCTCGGGCATGCGCCGAGGCTATTGATCCGACGCGCGGGGCGCGCGAAATCGGGCTAGCTAGCGCGGGTGCTAGCGCGGGTGCTTCTTCGGCACGCCGTCGACGCGGGCGCGATTTCGCACGCCGAGGAACGCTCAGCCTGCGGGCTTCATCGCCCTTCGGGCCTCATCGCTCGGTCGAGGAGCGCGGTCTGCTCGGCATCGTGCACGGTCGAGCTCCCGCTCGCCGGGCTCGGGCTTTCGGCACGGGCGATCACGTCGACCGGGCGCCCGGTCGCGATCTCCTCGAGGCGCCGGCGGGCGAAGTACCGCGCGCCCATGTTCCCCGGTTCCTCTTGCGCCCACAAGACGGCTGCATCGGGATAGCGCGCCAACGCCGCGGCGATCTCCTCGCGAGGCCACGGATAGAGCTGTTCGAGCCGCACGACGGCGATCGGCGCCTGATCCGCGTCACGCCGCGCGATCAACTCCTGGCCGAACTTCCCGGTACAGAACACGACCCGCTCGACCTTCGAGGGCGGCGTGGGGTCGTCGAGCACCGGCTCGAATCCTCCCGACGTCAGCGCGGCCACCGGCGACGCGGTGACGGGCATGCGCAGGTAGCGCTTGGGCGTCATCACGATGAGCGGCTTGCGGGTGGGTTCGTGCATCTGGCGGCGCAGCACGTGGAAGTACTGCGCGGCGTTGGTCGGGTACACGACCCGGATGTTGTCCTGCGCGCACAGCACGAGGAAGCGCTCGAGGCGGGCCGACGAGTGTTCGGGGCCCTGGCCCTCGAAGCCGTGCGGGAGCAGCATCACGAGCCCGCTGCGCTGGCCCCACTTGTCCTCGGCCGCGACGATGAACTGGTCGATGATCGTCTGCGCTCCGTTGTCGAAATCGCCGAACTGCGCCTCCCAGCACACGAGCGCGTCGTGGTCGGCGACCGAGTAGCCGTACTCGAAGCCGAGCGCGGCGAACTCGGAGAGCACCGTGTCGTAGATCATGAACGGTGCGGCCTCGGCGCCGAGGTGCGCGAGCGGGGTGTACTCGTGCTCGGTACGGTGGTCGACGATCGTCGCGTGCCTTTGGCTGAAGGTGCCGCGGCGGGTGTCCTGTCCGGCGACGCGCACCGGCGTTCCCTCGAGCAACAACGAGCCGAACGCGAGCGCCTCTGCGAGCGCCCAGTCGACCTGGTCGCGGTCGAACGCCGTACGCCGGCCCGCCAGGATCCGGGCGAGCTTCGGGTGCGGCTCGAAGCCGGTCGGGAAGTTGGTGAGGACCTCGACGATGTGCTCGAGCCGGTCGCGCGCCACGCCGGTGTCGACGTGCGACGGCTTCGGCTCGGGCCCCGCCGCACCGACCGTCGGTCGCGGGCGTGTGCTCGCCTTGGTCTCGTCGAACGCCTCTTCCATACGCGACCGGAAGTCCTCGAGCGCGTGCTCGGCCTCGTCGAGGGTCAGGTCGCCGCGATTGACGAGGAGTTCGGTGTAGAGCTTGCGGATCGAGCGGCGCTTGCCGATGACCTCGTACATCCGCGGTTGAGTGAACGCGGGCTCGTCGCTCTCGTTGTGCCCGTACCGGCGATAGCACACCATGTCGACGACGACGTCCTTTTTGAAGACGGCGCGAAACTCGTTCGCCAACCGGATCGTGCGCACCGATGCTTCGGGATCGTCGCCGTTGACGTGGAAGATGGGCGCCTGCACCGCTTTGGCGATGTCGGTGGCGTGCACGGTGGAGCGGGCGAATCCGGGTGTCGTGGTGAACCCGACCTGATTGTTGACGACGATGTGCATCGTCCCGCCGACGTCGTAGCCGGGGAGCTCGGAGAGGTTGAGCGTCTCGGCCACGACGCCCTGACCCGCGAACGCGGCGTCGCCGTGGATGAGCACACAGACCACGCGCTCTTGCGCCCCGTTACCGAGCCGGTCCTGCTTGGCGCGCGCCATGCCCTCGGTCACCGGGTCGACGGCTTCGAGGTGACTCGGGTTGGCGGCGAGCGTGATGCCGATCGTCGCGCCCGACGCCGCGGTGAACTTGCCGGTCGCGCCGACGTGGTACTTCACGTCGCCGGAGCCCTGGGGCACGCTCGGGTCGAGCTCGCCTTCGAACTCGCGGAAGATCTGCTCGTACGACTTGCCCACCACGTTGGCGAGAACGTTGAGCCGGCCGCGGTGCGCCATCCCCATCACGACCTCGTCCATGCCGGCGTCGGCCGCGTCGCCGATCAGGAAGTCGAGCATCGGGATCAGCGTCTCCGCGCCCTCGAGGCTGAAGCGCTTCTGGCCGAGGAACTTGGTGTGCAAGAAGCGCTCGAAGGCCTCCGCTCCATTCAGCGCCGACAGGATGCGGCGCTTGTCGTCGACGGTCGTGTCGCCGTGGGTGCCCTCGACCTTCTGCTGGATCCACGCCTTCTGATCGGGTTCTTGGATGTGCATGTACTCGACGCCGATGGTCCGGGCGTACGCGTCGCGCAACACCCCGAGGATGTCGCGGAGCTTCATGTGATCCCGGCCCGCGAGGCCACCGGTGGGGAATTCGCGGTCGAGGTCCCAGATGGTCAGGCCCCAGTAGTTCGGGTCGAGCTCTTCGTGCGTGCGCGGCTCCTTGAGCCCGAGCGGATCGAGGTTCGCGATGAGATGGCCGCGGACGCGGTACATGTTGATGAGCTGCTGCACCGCGATGATCTTGTCCTGCGCTTCGACCGATCCCTCCAGTGGGCTGCGGTCGGCCGACCAGCGCGCGGGTTCGTAGGGAACGCCGAAGCTGGCGAAGATGTCGTCGTAGAAGCCGTCGCCACCCAACAGGAGATCGTGCACCTTTGCGAGGAACTCGCCGCTCTCCGCGCCCTGGATGATGCGATGGTCGTAGGTGCTCGTGAGGGTGACGGTCTTGCTGATGCCGATCTCCGCGAGTGTCTGCGGGTCCGCGCCTTCGTACTCCGGCGGGTAGGTGATCGCACCGACGCCGACGATCACGCCCTGGCCGGGCATCAGGCGGGGCACTGAATGCAACGTGCCGATCGTGCCCGGGTTGGTGAGGGACACGGTGGTGCCGACGAAGTCGTCGACCGTCAACTTGTTCGTGCGCGCGCGCTGGACGAGGTCCTCGTACGCGGCGTGGAACGCGGCGAAGTCGAGGGCGTCGGCGGTCTTGACGTTCGGCACGAGCAATGTACGGGTGCCGTCGCTCTTTTGCTGATCGATCGCGAGGCCGAGGTTGACGTGTTGGTGGCGGACGACGATGGGCTTGCCGTCGACGACGCCGAAGCTCGCGTTCATGCTCGGAACGCTCTGGAGCGCGCGGACCACCGCGAACCCGATGAGGTGCGTGAAGCTGACCTTGCCGACGCGATCGCGTGCGAGTTGGTTGTTCAGGATCTGCCGGTTGATCTCGAGCAGCTTCGCGGGCAGGGCGCGCACCGAGGTGGCGGTGGGTACGCCGAGGCTCGCCTCCATGTTCTCGACGACGCGTGCCGCGGCGCCCCGCAACGGTTGGGGGGTCTCGCCGTCGAGCACCATCGGGGCGCGGGTCCCGTCGGCTTTGGCCGGCGCGTCCGGCGCGTCCGGCGGGGGCACGGGCGCCGAGGGCGCAGGCGCCGCGACCTCGGAACGGGGCTGGTAGTCGGCGAAGAACTCGCGCCACCCTGCCGACACCGCGTTCGGGTTCTCGCGGTACAGGCGGTACATCTCGTCGATCAGGCCCACGTTGGGTCCGAGCTCTTCGAGGCGAGGCCTCGCGTGGAGCCTCGGGTCGGTCGTCATCGTGAACGCACCTCGTTCCGGGACAGCTGAGCGCCCCTGGTTTCCTTCCGAGCGTATGACACCCAATCGGCCGATCCGTGCCCACGCGAAGCGCCGGCGCGTGCGAGCGCACCCGCTCGGCGACAGCTAGCGCTGAACGAGTTCGCCGAGCCGGAAGGCGAGGTCGAGCGACTGGCGGGCATTCAGCCGGGGGTCGCACCGCGTCTCGTATTTGTCCTCGAGCTGTTCGCCGCGCACGTCGTCGCCGCCGCCCAGACATTCGGTGACGTTGTCGCCGGTGAGCTCCACGTGGACCGCGCCCGGCCACACGTCGGCGGCCCGGCATGCCAGAAAAAACTGCTCGACTTCGTGCATGACCGCGTCGAAGTGACGGGTCTTGTAACCGCTTTCATGGGTGTAGGTGTTGCCGTGCATCGGGTCGCAGGCCCAGACCACCGGATGACCGGCGCGTGTCACGGCCCGGAGCAGCGGCGGCAGCTTGTCGGCGACGAGATCGGCGCCCATGCGGCTCACCAACACGAGCCGCCCTTGCTGGCGACCCGGGTCGAGGCGGCGGCACAACGCCACCGCCTCGTCGGGAGTGGCGTCGGGACCCAGCTTCACGCCGATGGGGTTCTGCACGCCGGAGAGGAACTCGACGTGCGCGCCGTCGAGCTGGCGGGTGCGCTCGCCGATCCACAACAGGTGAGCCGAACAGTCGTACCAGTCGCCGGTGAGGCTGTCGCGGCGTGTCAGCGCCTCTTCGAATCCGAGGATCAGCGCTTCGTGCGAGGTGTAGAAGTCGACCTCGTGCAGCTGCGCTTCGTGCGCGAGGTCGATACCGCACGCGGCCATGAAGTGCAGTGCGCGTTCGATGCCGTCGGCGACCTCTTCGTAGCGCCGGCCCTCCCGCCGCGACGCGATGAACTCCAGGTTCCACTGGTGCACGCGATTGAGGTCGGCGAAGCCGCCCTTCGTGAACGCCCGCAACAAGTTGAGCGTCGCCGCGGCCTGGTTGTAGCCGCGCAGCATCCGCTGCGGGTTCGGCCGCCGGGCGACGGCGTCGAACGCGTAGTCGTTGACGATGTCGCCGAAGTACGACGGCAGTTCCTGGCCGTTGCGCTTTTCGACCGGTGACGAACGGGGCTTGGCGAACTGCCCGGCGATGCGGCCGACCTTCACGGTCGGGACGCCGGTGCTGTAGGTCAGCACGACCGACATCTGCAGGATGACCTTGAGCTTGTCGCGGATGTTGTCGGCAGTGAACTCGTCGAACGATTCGGCACAGTCTCCGGCGTGCAGGAGGAACCCGTCGCCCCTGCTCACCGCGGCCAACGCTTCCCGTAGCGATCGTGCTTCACCCGCGAAGACGAGGGGCGGCATCCGGCGCAGCTCGTCGGTGACGCGTTCGAGCTCGGCCGCGTCGGGCCAATCGGGCTGGTGCGCGGCCGCGCGCCGGCGCCAACTCGCGGGTTCCCAGTCGAAGCTGCCCAAGGGCACGGGTGCGGTCATGGCGGAGTCAGAGGTACACGCCGGGAATGCGTTGTTCGCCGGTCGGGGCGCCGCCGACTTCCAGCGTGCGGCGGTTGCGCATGTCCTCGAACTGACGCTGGGCCTGGACCTGCTGGGTGAACAGCGTGGCCTGGATGCCGTGGAAGAGTCCTTCGAGCCAACCGACGAGCTGCGCCTGCGCGATGCGCAGTTCGGAGTCGCTCGGTGTTTCGCTCGAGAAGGGGAGCGTCACGTCGGAGAGCTCCTTGCGCAGGTCGGGGGAGAGGATCTCTTGGAGCTCGTGAATGGAACGCTCGTGGATCTCCTTGAGCGATCGGCGGCCCGCCTCGTCGAGCGGGGCGCGGCGCGCTTCGTCGAGCAGCGCGCGCACCATCGCCGCGATCCGGATGAGCTTCGTGGGCCGGGCGACCTGTTCGCCGTCACCCTCCGCGCCTTCGGGCAACAGCATCGGGAGCTCGACGACTTCGGGCGTGACCGGTCCCTCGTCGGACGGGCTATCGGGGCCGGGTTGCATCTGCGTCACGGGAGCGCATGGTACCGGCCGGGCCGGCGATCATCCCGAGCGATTCCCGGGCCTTTCAGACCCCGGCAGTCCTGCGCCGGGGCGCCGGGCTGTCGAGGGCCGCGAGGTTCGCGAGCCGCGGGTCGTTCGAGAACACCTCGATGATCGGCTCCCGCATGCCGAGGCGCCGCTGCAGGCGTTCGACCTCGAGCTCTTGGTCCCAAAGCACGAACGTCACGACCATGCCCTCGTTGCCGGCCCGCGCCGTTCGCCCCGAGCGGTGCACGTACGACTTGTGCTCTTCCGGCGGGTCGTAGTGGACGACCACGTCGACATCGTCGACGTGGATGCCGCGCGCGGCGACGTCGGTCGCGACGAGCACGCCGTGTTCGTCCTCTTGGAAGTCCTTCAGTGCCTTCTCCCGGGCCGATTGGCGCAGGTCGCCGTGGATCGCGGCGGCGGCGACGCCTTCGCGCTTGAGCTGCGAGACCAGCTTGTCGGCGCCGCGCTTGGTCCGTACGAACACCATCGTGCGCGACACGCCGGACGCGATCGCGGCCAGGACCTTGATGCGGTCGAGCTCGTGCACCTTCAAGAAGCGGTGCAGCATGTCTTCGACGTCGGCTTCCTCCGACACGACCTCGTGCAGCACCGGGTCGTGCATATAGCGGCGCACCAACACGTCGACCTCGCGATCGAGGGTGGCCGAGAACAACAACGTCTGGCGGTCGTTCGGCACCTTGCGCATGATCCACTCGACCTGGGGCAAAAAACCCATGTCGGCCATGCGGTCGGCCTCGTCGATGATGAGGATCCCGATCTCGTCGAGGTCGAGCTCACCCCGCTCGAGCAGGTCGATCAACCGGCCGGGTGTGGCGACCGCGACCTCGATCCGGCGGGAGAGGTTGCGGATCTGGCGATCCATCGACGTGCCGCCGTAGAACGCGGCGACGCGCACGCCGATCTTCTTGCCGATCGGGCTCAGCACGTCGACGACCTGCTTCGCGAGCTCGCGGGTCGGGACCAGCACCAGCGCGGTCGGGTGACCCGGTCGCGAGGCCTTGGTCGTCTGGACGGCCGGAAGGCCGAACGCGAGCGTCTTGCCCGAGCCGGTCTTGGCCTTGCCGCACACGTCGCGCCCGGCGAGCGCGTCCTCGATGGTGGCGGCCTGAACGGGGAACGGTTCGTTGATCCCTTGCTCCGCGAGGGCGTCAACGATCTCGGCCTGGAGGCCGAGCTCTGCGAATGTGGTCACGTTGCTCCTCAACCTGTACGTCGTGTCGGAGGCCGATCCTCGGCATCTCCGGACGGAAACAGGTGAGGGACGGCCGCGGGCCCCGGCAGGTGTTCATGGGAACCCGAAGCACCAGAATAGCTGGTCAGGGCAACTGCCGGGCGCACCGCCTCCCACCGGGCCTCGGCCCTCGCGGCCGCCGGCTCGGCGTTCTGCGAGATGTCGCCGGCGGCGGGGGGAATTAGCGTCGCGGGGGTGCCGTACGCGACCCGACCAATGCACGACGCCGACTCGCACATCATGGAGCCGGCCGACTGGCTGCACCCGTACCTTGACGCGCGCACGCGTGAGCGGTTCCCGCTCGTGTGGACGGACGACGACGAGGACACGACCCCACACGACGCGGTCGAGCGCGCGAGCGCCAAGCATCGCGACCAGTCCTACCGGGCCGACGACGCCGCGCAGATCACGTTGCGCAAGAATTTCCTCGCGACGGGCTCGTTCCTGAATGCCGACCGCGCGGGCGCGCTCGATCTCCTCGGCTTCGCGAGCCAACTGGTCTTCGACACCTTCACGAGTCCGCACGCGTTGCGCTTCGATCGCGACGGCGACCACGAGCTCGCGGTCAAGATCGCGCACGCGCAGCGCCGCGCCGTCATCGACTGGTGCTCGGTCGATCCGCGCCTGCTGCCGGTCACCGTTGTTCCCGTCGGCGACATGGCGGCCGCGGTCGCGCTCACGGTGGAAGCGATCGACGCCGGGACCGCCGCGATCTGGATCGGGCAGTACCCGGCCGGCCACTCGCCGAGCCATGTCGCACTCGAGCCGATGTGGGCCGCCTGCGCGGAGGCCGGCGTACCCGTGGTGTTACACGTGGCCGGCGCGGGCGCGAACGTGATGCACCTCGACTACTTCGACAACGGCGGGCCCGCCGTGCCCGACTTCCACGGCGGCGACACCAACTTCAAGTCGATCGACTACCTCTCGATCCCGTTGCCGGTCATGCAGACGTTGAACGCGTTGATCGTCGACGGCGTGTTGATGCGGCACCCGAGCCTGCGGATCGGCGTCATCGAACTGGGCGCGACATGGGTCCCGGGTTGGATGCGAGCGCTCGATTCCGCACACGAGGCGTTTCGCAAGAACGAGACGCGGCTGCAGGAGATGGACCTTCGCCCGAGTGAGTACGTGCAACGCCAAGTGCGGGTCACGCCGTACCCGCACGAGGACGCCGGCTGGACGATCGCGAACTCGGGCGACGACGTGTGCATGTTCTCGTCCGACTTCCCACACGTGGAAGGCGGCCGGAATCCGATCGCTCGTTTCGAGCGAAGCATGGACGCCGCCGGCATCGACGCCGACGCCCGGACCCGCTTCTACGTCGACAACTTCGTCGATCTCCTCGGCCCCGTGCTCGACCGCCGCGGAGTGCTTGCATGATGCTTTGTCGCCGGAGCTATTCGCGGGTTGCGCGCAGGGCGCGTCGCCAGACGGTTCGGTAGGCATCGATGCCGTCCGACGACAGTGGCGCCTCGGGGCCGGCGGCGATCGAGACGCGCTCGGGCACGCTGCCCCACACCTGAACGTTCGCCTCGGTCCACGCGGCAACCACGTCGTTGTAGTCGCGCGTGTACGTGCGGGCCGACGAGATGACGAGACCGACCGGCAGCCTGCGGGGCACGAGATCGAGGACCGCTTCCACCCGCGTGGTCTCGACGCCGCCGATGCGGGTCGGCACGATGACAACCGCGGCGCGCTCGATCGCCTTGGCCAGGAGTCGCTCGTTGCCGGGCGGCGTGTCGACGACCGCCACTTCCTCGGGGTCGATCCGGTCGAGGGCCTTGATCAGCAGCCGGTCGGTCGGAGCCTCGACGAGGGTCACCCGTTCCAGGTATTCGTCCTCGGCGCTCTCGACCCAATCGGCGGCGCTCGCCTGCGGGTCGGCGTCGACCAGCACGGCCGAACGCCGCGCGGCCGCCAGGGCAGCCAAATACACCGATGTGGTCGTCTTGCCGACCCCGCCCTTGAGTGCCGCGACGACGATGATCATGGACCGAACGTATCGAGTCCGGCCGGTGCGCCCCAACCCGTCCGGCGGGGTCGCGGCCCGTGGCGCTTCGGTGGTGGAATTGCCTACCTACGGGTAGGTAGGCTTGCCTCATGACGTTGACGAGCTCCCGTGACCTGGTGGACGTCCTCACGCCGCAGGTCGAGATCCTCTTCGAACGGCACCTCGCGACCACGAAGTCGTGGATGCCGCACGAGCTCATCCCGTGGGAGCGCGCGGTCGAGACCGCACCGCGCGACGCATGGGATCCGGAGTCCTCCCCGCTGTCGGCGGGCGTGCGGAGCGCCTTGGTCGTGAACCTCCTCACCGAGGACAACCTGCCCTACTACTTCGAGACCATCAACCGGATGTTCGCGAACGAGGTGTGGCGCGAATGGGGCCGGCGCTGGACCGCCGAGGAGATGCGCCACGGCATCGTCATCCGCGACTACATCACGGTGACCCACGCGGTCGACCTCGAGGCGCTCGAGAACGCGCGCATGCACCAGGTGTCGGGCGGGCGGGTACCTCAGCCCGACAGCGCCGTCGACACGATCGCCTACGTCGCGATGCAGGAGCTGGCCACGCGCATCTCGCACCGCAACACCGGCAACCTCCTCGATGACGAGGCCGGCTACAAGGTGATGGCGCGCGTCGCCGCCGACGAGAACCTGCACTACCTCTTCTATCGCGACCTCGTTTCGGCCGCGCTCGAAGTCGACCCGTCGGGAACCGTGTGCGCGATCGAGCGCCAGGTGCGGACGTTCGAGATGCCCGGCGTCGGCATCCCGGACTTCTCCGCGCATGCGAACGCGATCGCCGCGGCGGGGATCTACGACTTGGTGCTGCACCACGACCAGGTGCTCGTGCCGGTCGTGCTGCGTCACTGGGGCATCGAGACCATCGAGGGCCTGAGCCCCGAGGCGGAAGAGGCCCGCGCCCGCATCGTTCACCACATCGACCGCATCGCGCGTATCGGTGCGCGGCTCGCGAGCCGACGCGCGTCGGAACCGGCCACCGCCCAAGCTTGACGTACGCGGCGCGCGCGGCGTAGCGACCACACCCGGGCCGTGCGCCGGGCTCCGGTGCAATGATGGCGGCGGTGGACGACGGCCTCGCACTGCATTCGGTGACGGGCCGGATCGCGCTCACGGCGACGGTCGCGGCCAGCGGGATGGCATCACTCGATGCCACGGTCGTCAACGTCGCGTTGCCGCACATCGGTGCCGACTTCCACGCCGGCGTGAGTGCGTTGCAGTGGGTGTTGACGGGTTACCTGCTCGCGCTCGCGTCGCTGATCCTTCTCGGCGGCGCGCTCGGTGACCGGTTCGGCCGGCGGCGCGTCTTCGAGGTCGGCACGGCGTGGTTCGCGACCGCGTCGTTGCTCTGCGGAGCCGCTCCGAACGTCGCGGTGCTGGTGGTGGCGCGGGTCCTGCAAGGCGTGGGCGCCGCGCTCTTGACTCCCGGCAGTCTCGCGATCCTGCAGGCGAGCTTCCGCGAGCAGGATCGCGCCGCTTCGGTCGGTGCGTGGTCGGGGCTCGGCGGAGTGGCGGGCGCGCTCGGCCCCTTCGTCGGCGGATGGCTCGTCGACGGTCCGGGTTGGCGTTGGGCATTCCTCATCAACGTGCCGGTTGCCATGCTCGTGATCGTGTGTTCGCGTGCCGCGGTGCCGGAGACCCGCGATCCGCATGCAGCTCGCGGCCTCGATCTCGTCGGTGCCGCGATCGCGGTGTTGAGCTTGGGCGCGGCAACCTGGGCACTGACCGAGGCCGGACCGCGCGGTTGGACCGACCCGGGTGTCGCCGGTGTCGGCGCGATCGCCCTCGTCGGTGGCGCGGCGTTCGTGCGGCGCATGCGGCGCGCGCAGGATCCCCTGGTCCCTCCCGCGCTCTTTCGCAGGCGCGAGTTCACCGTGACGAACCTCGCGACCGTGTTGTTGTACAGCGCGCTCGGCGTGGCGTTCTTCCTCGTGGTCTACGAGCTGCAGGTCGCGGTCGGTTGGTCGGCGTTCCGGGCGGGTATCGCGCTCCTGCCCGCCACCGTGTTGATGTTCGCGCTGTCGGCGCAGTCGGGGGCGCTCGCGCAGCGGATCGGCCCCCGGCTGCAACTGACCGTCGGACCGCTCCTCACGGCCGCCGGCCTGGCGCTGCTCACGCGTATCGGACCAGACAGCTCGTGGGTGAGCGACGTGTTGCCGGGCGCGGTCGTTTTCGGTCTCGGGCTCGTCACGTTCGTCGCGCCCTTGACCGCTACGGTCATGGGTTCGGTCGATCCCGATCACGTGAGCGTGGCGTCGGGCGTGAACAACGCAATCGCACGAACCGCGGGCCTGGCCGCGCTGGCGGTGGTGCCCGTCGTGTCCGGGTTGACGGCGGCGTCCGGCGCGCATCAGGTGACGCACGCGTTTCGCGTCGCGCTGGTGATCGCCGCGATCGTGGCCGCCGCCGCGTCGCCCCTGAGCTTCCTCGGCCTCCGTACGCGCACTCGCGCCCGCCGTAGCGCGCGCACGGTGTACTGCTCGGTCGACGGCCCACCGTTGCAGCCCGACCCGGCGCGGTGCCCGCCGATCGGCCGCGCCGAGGCAAATGGGCGACGCCTAGGGTGGCGACTGCCATGAGCGACGACGACGAGTCCGGCGGCGCCCCCGACGAAGACCCCCAGGCCGCGGTCGCGTGGCCGCGGTTCGACGACGCGACACTCGCCGAGCTGGAGCGGTTCGGCGAGGTCCGTCAGGTCGCGCGGGGCGACCTCTTGTATCGCGCCGGCGGCCCGACCCCCGACTTCTTCGTCGTCCTCGAGGGCGAAGCCGAGATCGTGCGCATGGACGACACCGGTGAGGTCGTCGTCGCGACGCACGGCGAACGGCGGTTTCTCGGAGAGTTGAATCTCCTGACCGGACAACGCGCGTTCCTCAGCGCCCGGATCTCGAAGCCCGGACGCGTGCTGGTCATCGATCTCGCCACCCTCCGGCAATTGATGAGCACGCGCCCCGACTTCTCCGACACGATCTTCCGCGCGCTCGTCGCGCGCCGCGAGATCCTTCGGTCGGGGGAGGGCGCGGCAACCATTCGCATCATCGGCTCGCGCTACTCGCCCGAGGCCATGGCGTTGCGCACGTTCGCGAATCGTGCCCATCTCCCGCATCAGTGGGTCGACCTGGAAGACGTCGACGACGCGCCGGTGTACCTCGCGAACATGGGTGTACGGCCGCGCGACGTTCCCGTCGTCGTGACGCCCACCGCCGTGCTGCGGAGCCCGACCGTCGGCGACTTCGCCTTCCATCTGGGGCTCACCTATCGCAATGTCCCCGGCTACATCAGCGATCTCGTCGTCGTCGGCACCGGCCCGGCCGGCTTGGCGGCGTCCGTCTACGGCGCGTCCGAGGGGCTCGACACCCTCTCCCTCGACGCGGTCGGCGCGGGCGGTCAGGCGGGGGCGAGTTCCCGAATCGAGAACTACGTCGGATTCCCGAACGGCGTTTCCGGCGACGACCTGGTCTCGCGGGCCGCGGTCCAGGCCATGCGCCTGGGTGCCCGGCTGAACGCGCCGTGCGAGGTCGCGGGCCTGCGCCTCGAAGACGGGTTTCACGTCGTGGTCCTGGCCGACGGGAGCGAGATCCCGACGCGCGCGGTCATCATCGCGTCGGGCGCGCGCTATCGCCGGCTCGACGTCGACGATCTGGAACGCTTCGAAGGCGCGGGTGTGTACTACGCCGCGACGGAGCTGGAAGCGCGGGTATGCCGCGGTTTCGACACGATCGTCGTGGGCGGCGGCAACTCGGCCGGACAGGCTGCGCTCTACCTGGCGCACCAGGGCAGCCCCGTCTCACTGGTGGTGCGGCGGCGCGAACTGGTGGAGACGATGTCGCAGTACCTCATCGCCCGCATCGAGGCGGACGACCGAATCGAACTGCTACGACACACAGAGGTGCGTGGCTTGGAGGGCGGCTCGCATCTCGAACAGGTGACGCTCGAGGACAACGAGACGGGGGAGCGGCGAACGGTTCCGTGCCAGGGCCTGTTCTGCTTCATCGGCGCCGTTCCCGCGACCGCGTGGCTCGGAGGCTGCGTGCTGTTGGATCGGTCCGGATTCGTCGTCACCGACCGGTCCCTGTCCGAGGACGTCGCGCATGGACCCACGTTCGGGGGTCGCGATCCGTTGCCGTTCGAGACGTCGATCCCCGGTGTCTTCGCGGTCGGCGACGTCCGCAGCGGATCGTTGAAGCGCGTCGCCGCCGCGGTCGGCGAAGGATCGAGCGCGGTCCGCCAGGTCTTGGAATTCCTCGCTCTCCACGCGTGAGCACCGACGAACTCGGAGGGACGGTCATGGGCAACTTCACTCGGGGTTTCGCCGGCCGGGGGCGCGGGGAGCGCGATGCGCGGTTGCCTCCGGGCCAATACGACACCGGGAGTACCTGGCCTGTACTGACTGCGGAAGTCACGCCGCGGCTCGACACGTCGTCGTGGACCTTCAGGATCGAAGGACTGGTCGACCGCCCGACCACGTGGACCTGGGACGAGATCCACACGCTCGCGCCGTCGAGCTACTCGGGCGACATCCACTGCGTCACCACATGGTCGAAGCTGGGAGTGCAATTCGGTGGCGTCTCCGTCGACACGTTGCTCGAGATCGCGGGCGTGCGGCCGGCCGCGACCCACGTGCTCGCGTTCTCGCACACGGCGTACACCACGAACCTGCCCCTGGCCGATGTGAGCAACGGTCAGGCTTGGGTGGCGTGGGACTACGAGGGTCGCCCGCTCGAGGCCGAACACGGTGGCCCGGCGCGTCTGCTCGTGCCGCACCTCTATTTCTGGAAGAGCGCGAAGTACATCGCCGGGTTGCGTCTGCTCGATCACGACGAACCCGGGTTCTGGGAGCAAAACGGCTATCACGACCGGGGCGATCCCTGGCTCGAGCAGCGATATCAGGGCGACTGATTGAATACGCCGATGCCGGCTCCGCCGGCGCGCCCGAGCCCGTGGCAGCAGGCGCGCGTCGTCGAGATCCGGACCGAGAACGCGAGGGCGAAGACGTTCCGGCTCGCGGTAGCACAACCGGCCCCGCACCGAGCCGGTCAGCACTGTGTGGTCCGACTCACCGCGCCCGACGGATACACCGCGTCGCGCTCGTATTCGATCGCGTCGGCGCCCGATGACACACCGGAGTTCGAGATCACGGTCGAACGCCTCGAAGGTGGTGAGGTGTCGTCGTTCTTGCACGACGAGGTCGCGGTCGGCGACGAGCTCGAGGTACCGCGCGCCGATCGGGGGGTTCTTCGTGTGGGACGGCGACGCGCCCGCCGTGCTGATCGGCGGGGGCTCGGGTGTCGTCCCGCTGATGGCGATGCTCCGGCTCGCGCGACGCACCGGCCGGTCGGGTCTCGTGCGGCTCGTCGTGTCGGTGAGGAGGCCCGACGACTTGTACTACGCCGGTGAGATCTCCGGGCCCGAGACGACGCTCGTCTACACGCGAGCGACGCCGCCCGGGTTCGGGCGCGCACCGGGCCGGCTCGTCGCGGGCGACATCCCGCAGCCGATCGGAGCGGGGACGCGCGCGTACGTGTGCGGCTCCTCGGGATTCGCCGACGCGGCGAGCCGGTTACTCCTCGGTATCGGCGTCTCCAGCGGAGAGATCAGGGTGGAACGCTTCGGTCCGTCCGGGTGACGCGTTCCCGTCGGCAGTCCCCGGGCCCGATGTCCCGCGGCCCGATGACCTACGCCTCTGTCGTTTGCGGGGCTGCTCGGAGCATCGTTGAGCAGTTCTCTCCGAGCAAGAGGGGTCGGCAATGCGTGTCTTGGTCGTCTACGGATCGAAGCGCGGTGGGACGCGAGGTATCGCCGAGGGCATTCGTGACGCCCTGGTCGCGCGTGGCCTCGAAGTCGAGCTGGCACCGGTGGAAGAGAGGAAGACGCCCGCCGGGTACGACGCCGTGGTCGTCGGCGGGGCGCTGTACGCGATGCGGTGGCGCCGGTCGTCTCGCCGGTTCGTGAAGCGCAATATCGCATCGCTTCGCGAGATGCCCGTGTGGTTCTTCAGCAGTGGCCCCCTCGACGCGAGTGCGACCGAGCGCGACATCCCGCCGGTGGGTCAGGTCCGCGCGCTGATGGACCGCGTGAACGCGCGCGGCCACGCCACCTTCGGCGGTCGGCTCGCGGCGGACGCCAAGGGTTTCCCCGCGAGTGCCATGGCGAAGAAGAGCGCCGGCGACTGGCGCGATCCCGAGCACATTCGCCACTGGGCCGACGAGATCGGTGCCGTGCTCGCCCCGGCACGCGGCACGAAGGGATAGGACGTGGCTTCGACGAATCCATCCGGGTACCCGGTCTCGCTGACGGTCGACGTCGCCGAACAGGACCGCAATCGCGTGACCGTCGCGTTCCGCCTCGTCCTGGCGGTCCCGATACTTGCGCTCGCGGCCGCGATCAGTGGCGGCACCTACTCCGCCGGGGGCTCCAACTCGTCTGCGAGCGCCGCGGGTGGCCTTCTCGTCGCCGGGCCGGCGCTGATGATCCTCTTTCGGCGCAAGTACCCGCGCTGGTGGTTCGATTGGAACTACGCGTTCCTGCGCTTCCAGAACCGTGTGATCGCCTACCTCCTGCTCTTGCGCGACGAGTACCCGTCGACCGACGACGAGCAGTCGGTCCACCTCGACATCGCGTATCCGGACGTGCCGAACGACCTCAACCGCTGGCTCCCCCTGGTGAAATGGTTCCTCGCCATCCCGCACTACGTCGTACTGGTCTTCATCGACATCGGCGTCTTCTTCGCCGTGGTCGGCGCGTGGTTCGCGATTGTCTTCACCGGCAGCTATCCGCGCGGGATCTACGACTTCGTCGTCGGCGTCATGAGATGGCACAACCGTGTCATCGCTTACGCGTTTGTCCTCGCAACGGATCGCTACCCACCGTTCTCGCTCGCGGCGTGATGCCGCCTTGCCGACGGCATGTACCCGGTGGCCCGGTGGCTCGCTCCGCGGCTCGCTCACACGGCGGCGCGGACGTCGTTACACCGATGCGCTGTCGCTGCCCGATGCTGTCGGCTGCCACGTGCCGGGCGAGAGCGTGGTTGACGAGACCTGATCCGCGGCCGAAGGTCCGGCGCCCTTGGCCCGTACACCGCGATGGTGTGCGATGCGGCTCGCAATGTTGTCCAGCCGCGCTCCGCTCAACTTCGAGCCCGCGTCCTCGAGCCCTTGTTTGATCGAGCTGACGAGCTGCTGTTCCGAGATGCCCTTGCCGGCAGCCACGGCGGACAGGTTGCCCGCCTGGGAGATGCTCGAATTGAGCTGCTGCGGGGACATTGCGAGCACTCCGGTCATGTCGTTCATGACGCCCTGAAGCTGACCTTCGAATCGCCCGCCCGTTACGGGGCTCGCGCCCGAGACAGTGTCTGCCGGCATGGGTGCGCCGACGCCGCCGATGTTCATGGGTTGCTCCCTCCGGTCATGTGTGCCATCGGACGGAGATCGGGTGCGCGGAGCAACTGCGCCGAGCCTTTGCCAACCTCTCAAGACTTTCCCAGCCGGCGTCTTCTCCGGCGACTTCGGTGTTCGCCGATCAGTACGACGTGAAGCCCAGACACGAAGCGCACCTCGACGTCATGGGCACGATCGCGCACGTCATCACGATCGGCGACGGCGGAGCCGCCCTGGTCGAATCTGCGTGTGCGCACCTGCGCGAGCTCGAGGCACGCTGGAGTCGCTTCGAGAGCTCCAGCGAGATCAGCCGGCTGAACGCGAACGAAGGTATGCCGCTTGTCGTGTCGGCTCCCACCGTCGCATTGATCGCGCTCGGTATCGAGGGTTGGCATGTCACCAAGGGATGCTTCGACCCGACAGTTCTCGGTGACGTGGTGCGGGCCGGCTACGACCGATCGTTCTGCGACATCACCGACGCGACCGCCAGAGCCTCGACCTCGTCGTTGCGGTCCGGCTGCGCCGAGATCGAGGTCGACCGCGTATCGGGCCGCGTTCGGCTTCCGCTCGGAGTAGGGGTCGATCCCGGGGGCATCGGCAAGGGGCTTGCCGCGGACCTCGCGATCGACGCGTTGCGGGCCGCGGGGGCCGACGGTGCGTGCGTGAACGTCGGCGGCGACCTGCGGGTCGCGGGCGCCTCACCGGGCGACGGCTGGGTGATCGATCTGCGCCACGCCGACTCTTCTCGTCAGGGCGATTCGGTGCAGCTCGTCGACGGGGCCGTCGCGACCAGTGCGACCGCTTACCGCTCGTGGCACCGCGACGGCTCGCGTCGGCACCACCTGATCGATCCGCGGACGGGCGAACCGATCGACAACGACATCGTCAGCGTCTCGGTCGCGGCCGCGAGAGGTTGGCAAGCCGACGTGCTCACCAAGGCGATCTTCGTCGCCGGCGTTACCGACGGACTCGACCTCGCCGGAGAACTGGAAGCGGCTGCACTCGTCGTGACGGCCGGCGGCCGCCGCCACGCCAACCGCAGGTGGTGCGAGCTCGCGACGCCGGCACGATCGCCGCAGCCGGCGAACATCGGCTGAACCTCGCTGGCGGCGATCAGACAGCGCCCTCGGCAGGATTCGAACCTGCGCACACGGCTCCGGAGGCCGATGCTCTATCCCCTGAGCTACGAGGGCAAGGGGAGCCGATGGTAGCGGGCGCGCCGCGGCCGGGACCGTTGGCGTATCGCTCGCTCAGTGCCCGCGGCTCAGGCGCCGGTTCAACGCGTCGAGCGTCGCCCGGGCGGCCGCGTCGATGAGGCTGGTGCCCGACGCCAATCCGTAGTGCGTGTCGGAGCGGGGATCGACGCCGTCGAGCGCGACCGCGACCACCTCGTGGCCGTCGGCCATGCCGTCGTTGTCGAGCGCCCGGGCCCACCGCAGGCGCGGGCGGATGCCGGAGCCGAGGTCGCGGACGGCGTCGAGCGTTGCCGCGACGGCGCCGTCGATGCCGCGGCTCGCGGGCGCGCGTCCGATGGTGCGCTTGCCGTCGTGGACGAGGTGTACCTCGAGCTCGTCGGTGTCGGGAAACGCGAGCACGGCGAGCAGCCGGGTACGAGCCGGTTCCGCGGGTTCGGTTGCTGCGACTTCCGACGATGCGGCTTCGGGAGTCGAGGTATCGACCGTCGCGGCGGGCTCCGGCACGGGCTGCGGTTCGATGGCGGGCGCCGTACGCCACCGCACGACCTCGACGGCAACCGGACGATCGGAGTGCCGGGCCGCGATGCGCGACGCCGAGACGGGTACCGGTTGATCGGTGCGCTCGGAGCGGTTGATGCGTTCGACGCGATCAGCCACGTGGAGTTGCACGAGCAGCATGTCGTCGACGTCCTCGAAGCCCGCGGCGCGCACGCCGGGGAGCTTGCGCAGTTCGAGCTCGAGGTCGTCGATCGACCAGACCGAGTCGCTCCGGGTCACCGGTGTCATCGCTTGACCTGCTTCGCCTCGTAGAGCCGGCTGTCGGCGAGGTGCACGAGCTTGTCGAACTCGGTCGCGTCCTGCGGACAGTGTGCGACGCCGAACGAGAATGCCGGGCAGGCGCTCTCGACCCCTTCGGCCCGGCGTACGCGATCCAGCAAGGCCGGTACGAGGTCGGGTTCGGTGTTGGGGAGGATCATCGCGAACTCGTCACCGCCGATGCGGCCCGCGTTGTCGCCGAAACGCAGTGTTCGCCGGAAGCGTTCACCGAGATCGCGCAACACGGCGTCTCCGGCCTGGTGCCCCTGCTCGTCGTTGATGTCCTTGAAGTGGTCGAGGTCGAGGAGCACCAGCGTGAACGGCCACTCGTAACGCGTGCTGCGCGCGATCGCCATCTCGAGCAACCGATCGAAGCTCCGGCGGTCGTACAACCCGGTGAGCGCGTCGTGCCACGCGTCGTAGCGCAGCACGTCGAGACGGAGCGCCAAGACACAAAGGGTCAAGAGCAGCGAACGGTCGAAGCTGTGGTCGTCGAGCGCGGGCCGCGTGTAGAGGCCGGGCGTCGACGCCAAGAGCTCCTCGTCGTCGA
This sequence comes from uncultured Actinomycetes bacterium, assembly GCA_963839575.1. Lineage (GTDB taxonomy): Bacteria > Actinomycetota > Acidimicrobiia > IMCC26256 > PALSA-610 > PALSA-610. The sequence continues at coordinate 2,691,551 of CAWIVQ010000003.1, forward strand.
CGCCGAGCGGGCGCCGGCCGGCGCAGAACACCTGCTGGCCGAGGCTCGCCTCCTCGATGACGACAGCCGCGTCGTCGAGCTCGAACTGCTCGACGAGCGCGTCGAGTGCCTTGTAGATGAGGGCAATACCCGACTCGCTGGTGGCAACCGCTGAGGCAAATTCCTCGCCGAGGGCGTTCATCCGCATGACCCCAGTGGGAGCGTTCGTGCCGGTCGCGGTCGAGTCGGTCTCGCGTTGGCTCGCCGGACCGGGAAACAGTGCCCCGAGCCCACGAGCGACCCCCGACGGTTGCGACACGACTGCCCTCCTTGGCCCATCGCAACGGCCCCCGACCCTCTGGCGCGCCGCCCCCTCGTGAATCCTGATCCCTTGTGCACTCAGCATAGTGAGCTGCGCGCCTCGCGTGAAAATGGGTCGGAGCCAAGATCCGGCCGCAATGTACGATTCGCTCACCCCGAGCGAATGGCGTGCCAGCCTCCGTGATCTCGTCGCCATGATTCGAGACGATCTCCGCACAGCGCTCGGTCGCGCACTGGAGCGCTCCGCCCTGCCCGAACCGCCCGGTGGCATCGATCTCGACCCGGCGCGCAGTCGTGAGCACGGCGACTGGGCGTCGAACGTCGCGCTGAAGCTCCGGGCCACTGTGGGCGGCAATCCCAAAGAGATTGCCGAGCGAATCAAAATCGCGCTGGAGGCCGATACCGTCGCGCACCTCGCCAAGGTTGAGATCGCCGGGCCCGGCTTCCTCAACCTCTTTCTTGCGCCCACGTGGTTGCACGACGCGTTGCGCGATGTCGTCGCCGCCGGCGACGAGTACGGGCGTTCGACGGTGCTCGCGGGCCGGCGCATCAATCTCGAGTTCGTGTCGGCGAATCCCACGGGTCCCTTGCATGCCGGTGGTGGGCGCTGGGTCGCGGTCGGCGACGCGATCGCGAACCTGCTCGCCGCGCAGGGCGCCGAAGTGCATCGTGAGTACTACCTGAACGACGCCGGCGCCCAGCTCGACAAGTTCCGCGACTCGCTCTACGCGCGGTACCGGCTGGAGCCCGTGCCCGAAGACGGATACCACGGCCAATACCTCGCCGATATGTCAACGCTCTTGCACGCGGAGCTCGGTGACGAGGTCACGCCCGACGAGGCGTGCGAGTGGGGGTACCGCAAGATCCTGCAGAGCCTGCAGGACGACCTCGGGCGCGTCGGTGTGCATTTCGACACGTGGTTCTCCGAGCGGACGCTCCATGAACGCGGTGACGTCGTCGACGTGCTGGAGCAACTCACGCAAAAGGGTGTCGTGTACGAGAGCGAGGGTGCGCGCTGGTTTCGCTCCACCGATTTCGGCGATCAGCGCGACCGCGTCCTCGTACGCAGCGACGGCAGCACGACCTATCTCTGCAACGACCTCGCATATCACCGTGACAAGTTCCGGCGCGGGTTCACGCACCTCATCGACATCTGGGGCGCCGACCATCATGGTCAGGTCAAGTCGTTGCAGTCCGGGATGGAGGCGCTCGGCTTCGACGCCGGTGAGCCGGAGATCATCCTCGGCCAATTCGTGAAGGTGGTGCGTGACGGCGCCGAGGTGCGCATGTCGAAGCGGACCGGCAACATCGTGACCCTCGCCGACATCCTCGACGAGGTCGATCCCGACGTGGCCCGCATGACCTTCTTGTTGCAGGGCATCGACACCGCGCAGACGTTCGATCTCGACGTCGTCACCGAGCAGTCGCGCGAGAACCCCGTGTATTACGTGCAGTACGCGCACGCCGCGCATTGCCTCGATCGGCCGCAAGGCCGATGCCGCCGGTGTTGTTCGCGAGCCCCTCGCCGAGGTCGACCTCTCGCTTCTCGCCCACGAGCGCGAAGACGCGCTGCTGCGCGCGCTCGCGAGCTATCCCGATGCGATCCACGAAGCGGCCGAGGTGCGCGCGCCGCAGAAGGTCAGCACCTGGGTCCGCGAGTTCGCGGCCGAGTTCCACGGGTTCTACCGCGACTGCAAGGTGCTGTCCGGCGATGCCGAGCTGACCCAGGCCCGGCTCTGGCTCACCGAGGCCTGCCGCATCGGGCTCGCGAACGCGTTGACCGTGCTCGGCGTGCGCGCGCCCGAGGAGATGACCCGACTCGAGCGCGACGAGGTTTTCGACGAAGCGTTCGACGCATGAGCGTGTTCGACCTGTCGTTGCTGCCCGCGTCGGCGACGGTCGACGCCCGCGGGAGGGTCGCGATCGCGGGAGTCGATCTCGTGTCGCTCGCCGAGCGTTTCGGCACGCCCCTCTATGTCTACGACGAGGACGACATCCGGACCCGGTGCCGGGAGTACCGCGCCGCGCTCGGCGACGGTGTTGCCTACGCGAGCAAGGCGTTCTTGTGTGTCGCGATGGCGCGCCTCGTGCACGAGGAGGGATTGCACCTCGACGTCGCGACCGGCGGCGAGCTCTACATCGCGCTCGCCGCGGGCTTCCCGCCCCAGCGCATCGTCTTCCACGGCAACAACAAGTCGACGGCCGAGCTGCGTGCCGCGCTCGAAGCCGGGGTCGGGCGGATCGCTGTCGACTCCACCGACGAGCTCGCACGCCTCGAGGCGCTGGTGGCGCAGGGAATGCCGGCGCCACGCGTGCACATTCGAGTCACGCCGGGCGTGGAGGCTCACACGCACGAGTACATCGAGACGGGCACCGAGGATTCGAAGTTCGGATTCGGGCTCGACAGCGGCGCCGCGCTCGCCGCGGTCCACCAGGTCGTCGAGCGTGGCGTCCTGCGGTTCGCCGGAGTGCACTGCCACATCGGATCGCAGGTGTTCCGCCTCGACTCGTTCGAGCGCGCCGTCGAGAAGATGGTCGGTCTCGTGCGCGCGATCGAGGTCGAGGTCGGCATACCGGTGGAGGAGCTGAACCTCGGTGGTGGTCTCGGTGTTCGGTACCTCTCCGACGACGCTCCTCCCACGATCGGGCAGTACGCCACCGTCGTGCGCGACGCGGTCGGCAAGGCGCTCCAGAACGCCGGGGTGCAGTCGACGCCGCGGCTGCTCTCGGAACCCGGTCGGTCGATCGTCGCGCCGGCCGGCATCACGCTCTACACCATCGGCACCGTCAAGGCGATCGCCGGCGTCCGCACCTACGTGGCCGTCGACGGCGGCATGAGCGACAATCTCCGTCCGCTCACCTATGGCGCGCGCTACGAGACCTTTCTTCCCGAGCGGGCAACGGCCGAACGACCGATGGTGGTCACGATCGCGGGTAAACACTGCGAACAAGGCGACGTCATCGTGCGCGACGCGCAGTTGCCGGCCGACCTCGCGATCGGCGAGGTGTTGGCGACACCGGTGACCGGCGCGTACTGCCAGTCGATGGCGTCGAACTACAACAAGGTCACCCGCCCGGCCGTGGTGTTCGTACGCGGCGGCGAAGCCCGCCTCGTGGTCCGCCGCGAGACCGACGCCGATCTCGTCCGCCTCGACGCGGGACTCGACACCTAGCGCCAAGGCCGCCGACATGCGGCACGCGGCCGGCGCATGGACGATGCGCGCGTTGCCGCGCCTTGTGGCCGTCGACGAACAGCGAGAGTTACGACAACGGTGTGCTCTGCCTCGCCTACCGATGGGCGCCGTCGACTCCCTCCGCGGGGTAGCCGGAGTAGCCTCGCTCGACGTCGGTTCCCCGCGGCGCCGCAACGAGTTCCCTCGAGCACTTCGCTCCCGCCTTCCCCCGGTGTCGTCGGTTCCCCGGGAGCAACGATGGCGACGATGCTGGCCGCCGAAGCGCGGCTCGCCGCGGTGGCTCTCGCCCAGCGCGGTGTGTTCACACGCGTGCAGGTGCTGGCCGCGGGCTTCGGCGCGGGCCAACTCGAACGGCGTGTGCAGGCGCAGGTCTGGCAGCGCGTGCTGCCGCACGTATACCGCCACGCGGGCACCCCGCTGTCGAACGTCGGCAGGTATTGGGCTGCGGCGCTGTGGGCCGGCCCCGGGTGCGCGCTCTCGCACTCGAGCGCGGCGGCAATCTGGGGCATTGGGTGTGGGGCCACCGACCGCCCGGAGCTGATCGTCGCGAAGGGCCGTGGTCTGCGCTCGGAGGCTGTCGTCGTCCACCGGGTGACCCGGATCGGTCGCGGCGACGTGCTCCACGTGCGGGACCTCCCCGTCACGAGTCCGGCGCGCACGATCGTCGATCTGGCCGGCGTGCTCACCGAGCGCGATCTGGAAATCGTGCTCGATGGTGCGAGATCTCGCGGCCTCGTCACTTTGCGTACGGTTCGCCTCCGCCTGGACGAGCCCGGAACGGCCGGGCGCCCGGGCCGTGCCCGCCTTGCGAAGCTCCTGGCGGCGTTCGGTTCCGCCGCGGTGGAGTCATCCGCAAGAATGGCGGGGTGACCGACGTCGTACGAGTGGGACTCCTGGGCTGTGGAAACGTGGGCGCGGCGCTCGTGCGCCTCCTCGACTCCAACGCCGATCTGATCACCCAACGCGCCGGGGTGAGGCTCGAGGTCGGGCGCGTCGCGGTCCACAACGTGGCCAAGGAGCGTGACGTCGACCTCGCGCCGGGCGTCCTGACGAACGACGCCGACGCGGTCGTGAGCGATCCGACGATCGACGTCGTGGTCGAGGTCATCGGCGGGATCGAGCCGGCCCGCCGTCTGATTCTCGCCGCGTTGAAGTCGGCCAAGCCCGTCGTGACCGCCAACAAGGAACTGCTCGCAAACTTCGGCGAGGAGCTCTTCGAGGCCGCGGAGACCGCGGGCGTCGACCTCCTCTTCGAGGCTTCGGTGGCGGGTGGCATCCCGCTCATGCGTCCGTTGCGCGAGTCGCTCGCGGGAGAGCGGATCACACGCGTCATGGGCATCGTGAACGGAACGACGAACTACGTGCTGACCCAGATGACCGAAGCCGGTTCGAGCTTCTCGGAGGCAGTCGCCGAGGCCCAGGACCTCGGCTACGCGGAACGCGACCCCACCGCCGACGTCGAAGGCGTCGACGCGGCGGCCAAGGCCGCGATCATCGCGAGTATCGCGTTCGGCGCGCGGATCGTCGCCGGCGACGTGTATCGCGAAGGAATCACGCAGATCACCGCCGACGACATCGCGGCCGCGAAAGAACTCGGCTACGTCGTGAAGTTGCTGGCGGTGGCCGAGGAGCACGACGGCGCGGTGGGCGCACGCGTGCATCCGGCGATGGTGCCCGTCGATCACCCGCTCGCCTCGGTGCGCGGTTCGTACAACGCGGTGTTCATCGAGGGCGAGGCCGTCGGCCAGCTGATGATGCTCGGCCGGGGCGCGGGCGGCGGGCCGACCGCGAGCGCGGTGCTGGGTGATTTGATCGACGCCGCCAAGAACTTCCGGGCCGGCGCGGGGCGCGACGATCGGCGACCTCGTGCGCAAGCCGATCCGTCCGATCGACGAGACCGCGTCGCAGTTCTACGTCTCGCTCGACGTCGCCGATCAGCCTGGTGTGCTCGCGACGATCGCGGGCGTGTTCGGAAACCATGAGGTCTCGATCCAATCGATGCAGCAGAAGGGTCAGGGCGAGGGCGCTCGCCTGATCTTCGTGACGCACCTGGCGCGCGAAGCGGCCTTGACCGCGACGATCCACGACGTGCGCGACCTCGACGTCGTGCTACGCATCGGATCCGTGCTGCGCGTTGTCGGAGGCGAGGAGTAGCCGTGGCCCGCTGGGCAGGAATCATCGAGGCCTACCGGGATCGGCTGCCGGTTACCGACAAGACCCCCGTCGTGAGCCTGTGTGAAGGCAGCACGCCGCTCGTCGACGCGCCGCGGCTGTCCGACGCGGTCGGCGCGCGCGTGATGTTGAAGGTCGAGGGCGCGAACCCCACCGGTTCCTTCAAGGACCGCGGGATGACGATGGCGATCTCCAAGGCGGCCGAGGACGGCGCCAAGGTCGTGGTCTGCGCGTCGACGGGCAACACCTCGGCGAGCGCGGCCGCATACGCGGCGAGGGCGGGGATGCTCGCCGCGGTGATCATCCCCGACGGTCACGTTGCGCTGGGCAAGCTGGCGCAGGCGCTCATCCATGGCGCCAAGGTGGTGTCGATCCGCGGCAGCTTCGACGACGCGTTGCACGTGGTGCGCGAGCTGGGTGAGCGCGGCGGGGTGACGATCGTCAACTCGATCAACCCGTTCCGCATCGAGGGCCAAAAGACGGCCGCGTTCGAGATCTGCGACGCGCTGGGCGAGGCCCCCGACGTCCACTGCATCCCCGTGGGCAATGCCGGCAACATCACCGCCTACTGGAAGGGCTATGGCGAATACGCCCGTGACGGCATCGTCACGACGCGGCCGCGCATGCTCGGCTGGCAGGCGGCCGGATCGGCTCCGCTCGTGCTCGGTGAGCCGGTCGCACATCCCGAGACCATCGCCACCGCCATCCGGATCGGCAATCCGGCCAGTTGGGACTACGCGATCGCGGCACGCGACGAGTCGGGCGGTCACATCGGCGCGGTCACCGATGCCCAGATCCTGGAGGCCTATCGGATGCTCGCGTCGCAGGAGGGTGTCTTCGTCGAACCGGCCTCGGCCGCGTCGGTCGCCGGACTCCTGCAGGGGGCCGCGGAAGGTTTGGTCGAACGAGGTGAGACAATCGTGTGCACGGTGACCGGCCACGGATTGAAGGATCCCAACCGGGCGATCGCTCAGATCGAGGCTCGACCCGCCGTCGATGCCTCGGTCGACGTGGTGGCGGAGGAGCTCGGGCTCTGACCGATGAGTCACGATGGAGTCGGTATGACGAAGAAGCGATGGATCGCGCTGGTGAGTGCCCTCGGCATCGTGATCGCGGCCGCACTGACGACCGCCGCGGTGATGAACCGCGGCGCCGCCCACGCCGGTGAGGACGACTCTCCCCTCCTCGTCCCCTCCACGATCGCGACAACGACGACGGTTCCGCGCACGTCGACGACGCACGCGACCACGACCACCGTCGACCTCGCCAAGCTCCCGCACCCCGCGGCGCCACCGGCGGATCCCTACGCCGCGACACCGATCGTGCAGATCGGGAGCATCCAGATCCCGAAGATCGGACTCCTCCACGCCGTCTTCGAAGGCATCACGCTCACCGTCATCGATCACGGCCCCGGCCATTGGCCCGGATCGGCGATGCCGTGCCAGGCGGGCAACACCGTGTTCCCGGGGCACCGCGTCACCCACACCCATCCGTTCCTCAACCTCGACCTGCTTGCTCCGGGTGACGACATCGTGTTCCACATGCCCGGCCGGGATTGCGTCTACAAGGTCACGGGTACGCAGATCGTGCTGCCGAGCGCCCTCTACGTGACCAATCCGACGCCGACGGCCACGGTCACGCTGATCGCGTGCAACCCCAAGCACAGCGCAGCGCAACGCATCGTCGTGACGGGGACGCTCGTGGCCGACATCCCACGCCCGGCGTAGCATCCGCGCGGACGGCCCGTACGGATCGCGGCGAGAGCAGGTGGGCATGGGTAATCCCGTTGCGTTGGTCACAGGTGCCTCCGCCGGTATCGGCGAGCAGTTCGCGCGCCAGTTGGCGGAGCGCGGTCACGACATCGTGCTGGTTGCCCGCGACGCGGCTCGCCTCGAAGTGCTCGCCAAGGAGATCGAGGCGGCGAGCGGTGTGCACGCCGAGGTGTTGGCGGCCGATCTCACCGATGCCGCCCAGTTGGCGACGGTCGAAGCGCGGGTACACGACGTCGATCTGCTCGTGAACAACGCGGGGTTCGGCACGTTCGGGTCGTTTCACACGCTCGACGTCGAGACCGAGACCCGCGAGATCAGTCTCAACGTCGTCGCGCTCGTACGGCTCACGCACGCGGCTGCGAGCGCGATGGCGGCGCGCGGCCGGGGCGCGATCCTCAACGTGTCTTCGCTCGCGGGATTCCAGCCCGGGCCGTCGAACGCGACGTACGGCGCGACCAAGGCCTTCGTGACGTCGTTCACCGAGGCCGTGCACGAGGAGTTGAAGGGCAGCGGCGTCTCGGTGACTGCGCTGTGCCCCGGCTTCACCCACACCGAGTTCCAGGCCCGGGCCAACGCGCCCGCCACCGCCGTGCCCGGGTTCTTGTGGCAAGAGGCGCCCGAGGTCGCGCGCGCCGGCCTCGACGGAGTCGCCAAGAACCGGGCGATCGTCATCCCGGGTACAGCCAACAAGGTGATGGGCAACCTGTCGGCGGTGTCGCCGCACGTGATCACCCGTCGGGTCGGCGCCGCAGTGCTGCGGCGCGCCAATCACTGACCGGCGGGCGCGCCGTCAGCTCGCGGTGATGCGGTACACGGTGCCGCCTCGCGCGACCGCGTACAGCTCGCCCGCGTCGTCCTGCCCGAACGTCGTCAGCGCGGCGACGCTCGGGCCGAGGTCGCGTCGGCTCACCACACGACCGTTGCTCGCGACGACGCCGACGAGGTTCGGGCGGCAGTCGTCACCGAACACGTAGACGCCGTCGAGCGCGGGAATGGCACGCCCGCGGTACACGTAGCCCCCGACGATCGCGCATGCGCCGGCGGAGTGGGAGATCTCCAGGAGCGGATCGCGCGCGTCGCTCGGCGCCGGGCCGCGATACGCGTGGAAGCCTTCTCGCGCGCTCCAACCCCAGTTGAGGCCCTTCTCGCCCGCGAGTGCGACGTCGACCTCTTCGTATTCGTCCTGGCCGACGTCGCCGATCCACATGTCGCCGGTTGCCTTGTCGAAGGAGAAGCGCCATGGATTGCGCAGTCCCCACATCCAGGTCTCGGGTCGAGCGCCCGCCCGTGCGACGAACGGGTTGTCGGCGGGAACCGAATACGGGGAACTGCCGCTGGCGGCGGGGTTGATGCGCAGGATCTTCGACAAGACAACGCCGAGGTTCTGACCGATGTGGTTCGGGTCGCCTTCGTTGCCGCCGTCGCCGAGTCCGACGTAGAGCATGCCGTCCGGACCGGTGACGACCTCGCCGCCCTTGTGGTTCGACGACGGTTGGGGCACGACGAGGATCGAACGCCGGCTCGCGGCCACGGCGGTCTCGCCCCGCATCGCGTATTCGTCGACGTGCGTGTCGTCGTGCGGGTCGGTGTAGTCGACGTAGAGCTTCGACCCGTCGGGGGAGAAGGTGATACCGAGGAGTCCTTCTTCGTTGCCGCCGGACAGCGGACCGACGGTGAGCACGGGTGTCGCTGCGAGCCGTCCGGTCGCCTCGACGAGCCGCACGCGACCTCCCTGTTCGGCCACGAACATGTTGGGGTCGTGCGCTCGCCATGCGAGTGCGATCGGGCTTTCGAGGCCGGAGACGACGCGCGTCAACCCGACGTGCACCCGGCCGAGGTCGACGTTGGCGGCGTCGGTCGTCGTCGTTGCGGCCGATCCGGCTGATGCCGGACGGGTCGTGGTCGTCGTCGGCGCGGGGCTCGTCGGCGGCACCGGAGTCGTGGTCGCGGTCTCGGCGTTCGAGCCGCCGCCACAGGCCGCGAGCCCGAGCGCCACGACGGCGAACCAGATTCGACGCATCCGAGGGAGGCTACGGGCCGACGCCGATCAGTCGGCCGCGCCGCCGAGATGCGTGGCCTTCGTGGGTGTGTGAGGCCACCCGTATGATCCGCGCGATGAAATACGTGGTCTTCGTGCCCGACGGTTGTGCCGATGTCGCGCTGGCCGAGCTCGGTGGTCGTACACCGCTCGAGGCGGCGCGTATGCCCCGCCTCGCGGCGCTCGCGGCCCATGGCGACGTCGGGCGCGCCGCCGTCATCCCGCCCGGGCTCCCGGCGGGCAGCGACGTCGGGAACATGTCGATCCTCGGTTTCGACCCCGCCCGCTACCACACCGGTCGTGCGCCGATCGAGGCCGCGGCGATGGGCGTGGAGCTCGCCGCCGACGAGGTCGCGTACCGCTGCAATCTCGTCACGCTGTCCGACGACACCGCGCCGATCATGGTCGACTTCGCGGCGGGCCACCCCACGAACGAGCAGAGCCACGCGATCATCGCGGCGCTCGACGCGGCGCTCGGCGCCGGGCGCGACGGCGTCCGGTTCCACGCCGGTGTCGAATACCGCCACCTCCTCGTGGTGCCGAGCTCGTGGACCGATGCGGAGTGCACGCCCCCGCACGACCTCACCGGTCAGGTCGCCGTCTTCCCCCGGGGTCCGGCGGCGCCGCAGCTGAACGCACTGATGGATGCGTCGCGCGCCGTCGTGCGCGCGGCGGCCGCGCCGGTCGGTTCCACCGCCACGCAGATCTGGCTCTGGGGTCAGGGTGTCAGGCCCGCGCTGCCGTCGTTCGCCGAGACCTTCGGTGTGCAGGGTCGCATGTCGTCGGCGGTCGATCTCGTGCAGGGCCTCGGTGTGCTGACCGGTATCGAAGTCGTCGACGTTCCCGGCGCCACCGCCGGTTTCGACAACGACTACGGCGCGCAGGCCCGGGCGTGCATCGACTCGCTCGTCGATCGTGATCTCTTCGTCTTGCACATCGAAGCCACCGACGAGGCCGGGCATCAAGGTCGCTCCGACATCAAGGTCGACGCGCTCGAACGTTGGGACGCCGACGTCATCGGACCCGTCGTCGACGCGCTCGACGCGGGCGGCGACGACTACCGGATCCTCCTGATGCCCGATCACGCGACGCCGTGCAACACCAAGACGCACAGCGGCGAACCCGTTCCCTACCTGTTCTACGACTCGACGCGCGCGGGTGCCGGCGGTAACTACACCGAGCCCACGACGGCCGGGTGCGCGCCGGTTGCCGGCCACTCACTGATGGCTCGGCTCGTGCAGGCCTGACCCAACGGTGCCGCGCCCGCGCCGGTGGCCGGGAGCCGGGAGCCGGGAGAGCACGGCGCCTCGGAATATGTAAGGAATCGAACGCCGCCGCCGAGTGTTCAATGGGGAGCATGCGCCCGCTGCGCCCGTGGGTATAGGGTGCGTTCGATCCCTCGAGACCTCGACCCGAGAGCGTTTCTCGGCGGTGGGGGCCGGGTCACCTCACTTTCTTCCGTGCTCGGCACGCCCGGCGAGATCGTGCACGACCTTCCGAGGGTTTCGTCGGCCGCCGCCATTTCCTTGCGTCGGCTTTGGCAACACGGATCACACGATCACACTCCGGTCGCTGTCGGCAGGGCCGCAGCCGCTCGGTAGGAGCAGAACAATGAGTGAGACCTTCGACCGTTCACAACTGGACGGGAAGGATCGCGAACAGCTTTCGGAGATCGCGTCGGCGCTGGGCGTGAAGTCGACCAGCCGGATGCGTAAAGCGGATCTCGTCGACGCCATCGTCGGTGCCGCGACCGCCCCGCCCGAGGCGGGATCGAACGGCACGACGAGGTCGGTCCCGCGCAAGGTGCGGTCGACCACCGCCGTTGCAGACGACCTCGCATCGATTGCCGAGGAAGAGAACGCGCTCGCGGCCGGGACCAACTCGGCCGACGAGATGGACCTGATCAGGCCCCGCCGTCGGAGCGAGCGCAACGGCGCCGACGAGGCGTCGGCCAACGGCGAGGCGGCCGGCCCGTCGGGGTCGACCGCCGTCGCGACCGAAGCTCGCGCGCCGCGCGACGCCGCACCGCACGACACCACGCCGCACGACGAGCACTCGGCCGACGACGCCAACGATCGCGGTGGCAACGATCGCGGTGGCAACGACGGCGGTGGCAACGACGGCGGTGGCAACGAAGGCGACGGTGGATCGGGCGACCGTTCGGGCGCGGGCCAGCAGTGGCACGACGACGACACGTCGGCGAACAAGCGCCGGCGGCGCCGGCGCGGCCGCGACCGCGAGCGCGGTCCCGGTGACGGCCGGGTCGACGGAAGGCCGGAACGAACCGATCGCCCCGATCGGGGCGACGACTACAACGGTGATCTCATCGAGATCGAAGGCCTGCTCGACCTGCGCGACGAGGGCTACGGCTTCCTGCGCGCGTCGGGATACCTCGCGGGCCGCAACGACGCCTATGTGTCCGCGTCACAGGTGCGGCGCTTCGGGTTGCGCAAGGGGGACCACGTCAAGGGCGCGACGCGCCCGCCCGCCAGCAGCGAGAAGTATCCCGCGCTCGTGCGTGTCGACCTCATCAACGACCTCTCGATCGACGAGGCCCGCCACCGCGTGCGCTTCGAGGATCTCACGCCGCTGTTTCCCGACTCGCGTCTCAAGCTCGAGCTCGCCGACAACCCGGGTGAGATCACGGGCCGCATCATCGACCTGATCGCGCCGATCGGGAAAGGTCAGCGCGGCATGATCGTCTCGCCGCCCAAGGCGGGCAAGACCACGATCATCAAGCAGATCGTCTATTCGATCGAACGCAACAACCCCGAGTGCCACGTCATCGTGCTCCTCGTCGACGAGCGGCCCGAGGAAGTCACCGACATGCGCCGCCACGTGCTGCGCGCCGATGTCGTCGCATCCACCTTCGATCGCCCGTCCGACGAGCACTGCCACATTGCCGAGCTCACCATCGAACGGGCCAAGCGGCTCGTCGAGTGCGGCAAGGACGTCGTGATCATCCTCGACGGCATCACCCGCCTCGCCCGCGCGTACAACCTCGCCGCGCCGGCGTCGGGACGGATCATGTCCGGCGGTATCGATGCCGGCGCGCTCTACCCCCCGAAGAAGTTCTTCGGCGCGGCGCGCAACGTCGAAGAAGGCGGATCGCTCACGATCCTCGCCACCGCGCTCGTGGAAACGAACTCGAAGATGGACGAGCACATCTTCGAGGAGTTCAAGGGCACCGGGAACATGGAGCTTCGGCTCGATCGGCGGACGGCCGATCGCCGCATCTACCCGGCGATCGACGTGGAGCAGTCGAGCACCCGCCACGAGGAGCTGCTCTTCGACCGGACCGATCTGCAGCAGGTCTGGAAGCTCCGCCGCGTGCTCGGCGCCCTCGAAGGGGGCTCCGGCCTCGAACTGCTGATCGACAAGCTCCGCAGCACCAAGACCAACACGCAGTTCCTCACCGAGATCGCCAAGGCCCCCACGGGAATGGGAACCTGACCTCTTGGGTTACAGGGCGTGCCTGCCCCTAGACTGGACGACACCATGAAGACTGACATCCACCCCGATTACGTCGAATGCCGGGTCCACTGTTCCTGCGGGAACGAGTTCGTGACCCGCTCGACCGCCTCCGAGCTGCGTGCGGAGCTGTGCTCCGAGTGCCACCCCTTCTACACAGGCAAGCAGAAGCTCGTCGACACCGGTGGCCGGGTCGAGCGCTTCCAGCGCCGGGCCGCGAAGGCCAAGACCAAGAAGGCGTAACACCCACGATGCCCCGGGCCGAGCCGCGCTACATGGGCGGACAGGCCGTGCTCGAGGGCGTCATGATGCGCGGCGCGTCGCACTGGGCCGTCGCCGTGCGCGATCCGGACGGTGCGGTCCTGGTCGAGGTGCGCGAGGTCCCGGGTTGGGCCGAGCGCTATCGCAACATCCCGATCCTGCGCGGTGTGATGGGCCTGGGTGAGTCGCTCGGGCTCGGGTACCGCGCGCTCACGTGGTCGGCGAATCAACAGGTACCCGAACAAGACCGAGTCTCGGAGAAGGTCATGGGATGGTCGGTCGGCGTCGCGGCCGTCGCGTTCAGCGCCCTGTTCATCGTGCTGCCGGCGCTGGCCGGTCGTTCCTTGAGCCATCGGCTGCACGGTTCCTTCTCGATCGTCGAAGGCGTCGCCCGGCTCGCGATCTTCGTCGTGTACCTGCTCGCGATCTCACGCGTGCGCGACATCCGCCGGGTGTTCGAGTACCACGGCGCCGAGCACAAGGCGATCGCCGCGTACGAGAACGGTGTCGAGTTGACGCCGCAGACCGCGCAACAGTTCTCGACCGCGCACGTGCGGTGCGGAACCAACTTCCTGCTCACCGTGATGGTCGTGGCGATCCTGGTGTACTCGGTGATCCCGCGGCCCAACCTGCTGTTCGTGCTCGGTTCTCGCGTCGTGCTCGTACCGGTGATCGCGGGCCTCAGCTACGAGGTCATCCGCTGGTCGGCCAAGAACATGAACCACGTGGTCGTACGCGCGCTGATGCGGCCCGGTCTCCTCCTGCAGCGGCTGACAACGCGTCAACCCGACCTCGATCAGCTCGAGGTCGCGATCGCCTCGCTGCGCGCCGTGATGACGGCCGGCCAGATCGCCGAGGTCGACGCGCGCGTCGGTCGGCGCGTTCCCGCGACGGCGCCTGCGGTCTAACTCGGTAACGACGCCGACGCCGACGCCCACGCGGCGACGGTCGCGCGCATCGCCGAGGCCTCCAACGCGACGAAGCCCTCGTCGCGCGCGGCGTCGCCGTAGTCGAGCCAGTCGAGCACTGCGTCGACGAGATGATCGAAGAGCGTCTGCGCAGCCCACTCCGCGAGCGCGGGCGCGACCAGCGGTGTGACGACGTCACGTGCCGCGCTCACCGCGACATCGCGCAGCGACAGCGCGTACTCGCCGAATTGCGGCTCGCGCGCCGCGTGCCGCCAGAGGAGGCGGAAGCCGTCGGGCCACTCGCGCCCGACCTCGAGCAGCGCGCGGGTGCTGCCTTCGGCTTCGAGGCCCTGGGCGATGTTCGCCAAGAAGAGCTCGACCTGGCGCTCGAAGACCTGTTCGAGCACCGCGCGGTAGAGCGTCTCCTTGGTCTGGAAGTGGCGGTAGACGATCAGCTTGGTGATGCCGGCCGTCGCCGCGATCTCCTCCATCGAGGTGGCCGCGTAGCCGGCGTGCGCGAACGCCTCGGCCGCCGCCTGCAGGAGTGCGAGCCGCCGGGCCGGGCTGCGGCGGGGGGCGAAGGGGTCGACCGACACGCTGGCCACGGGTGTAACTCTAGCGTATACACTGCTGGCCGTGAGCAATCTTCAGGTGACATGGTCCGAGGCGGAGCTGCTTGCGAACGACGAGGTGGCCGAGCCGCTCGTCGCGGGGGGCGTGCGCTGTCACGGAGGGTTCGCGAGCAACGGTGCCTACCTGTCGCCCCGCACGAAGTACCGCGTGCCCGCGACGAAGGCATGGCAGCAGTCGCACCGCGAGGCGTTCGGCACCGACATCCTCGACGCCCCGATCGAGTTGTGGCCCGAGGTGTTCCCGAACGTCGCGCAGACGAAGTTCCTGCTGCGTGCCGGCGTGACCGAGCCGACGATCGGTGCGCTCACGCGGATCGGCACGGTCGAAGGGTTCGGTTCGATGATCCGGGCCGTCATCGTCGAAGACATGCAGCAACACTTCGACGAGAGCATCGAAGGAACCGCGATCGCACACCTGCAACGCGGCCTGTTCGAAGCGCACGCGCGCGACGAGGCGGGTTGGGAAGAAGAAGCGGGACACAAGCAAATGTGGTTCGCGGCGCGCGACATCGGGTTCGAGAACCCGGTGACCGAGGACATGACCCAGACGATGCTCGTGCGCATGGGCATCGTGCCCGCCGATGGCAAGCCGCCGTCGCCGGAGGAGGCGCGCCGCAACGCCGAGGCGCTGCGGCGCTTCCCGCAGATCGACCTCTCGCTCGAGATGATGGTCCGCAGGATGGTGGGGTTGCTGTTCATCGAGGTATCGGCCTTCCACACGTTCGCGTGGGCCGAGACCGTGCTCGCCGACACAGACCTCGTCGCGGGGGATGGTCGTGCCGCCGACCTCGTGCAGTACATCCGCGCCGACGAGATGCCGCACGTCGACTACCTGCGTACCGCGCTGACCGAGATGCGCGACCGGACGTTCGTGGGCGAAGACGGAACGCAGATTGGCGGGACCGAGGTGATCGGGACGCTCTGGGACGCCGCGCTCGAGCAGTCGCTCGGCGTCAATCGGCAGAACTTCCTGCGCACGGCGATGGCCGAAGTCGAGCACGCGCTCGCGTCGCATCCGCGTCGAAGCGATCTGATCGAGGAGTTCCGCGCCCTTGGCCCTGACGCGACGGTGCCGGCCGCGCGATGAAGTTCGGGATCTTCTACGAACACCAGCTGCCGCGGCCGTGGACCGACGATTCCGAGTATCGACTCATCCAGGACGCGCTCGACCAGATCGAGTACGCCGACACGCTCGGCATCGACTACGTGTGGGAGGTCGAGCACCACTTCTTGGAGGAGTACTCGCATTCGAGCGCGCCGGAGGTGTTCCTGGCCGCCGCGTCGCAACGCACCAAGAACATCCGGCTGGGGCACGGGATCGTGCAGACGCCGCCGCCGTTCAACCACCCGGCGCGCATCGCCGAGCGCATCGCCATGCTCGATCTCGTGAGTGGCGGCCGCGCCGATTTCGGGACGGGTGAGTCGTCGTCGGAGGCCGAGCTCGGCGGGTTCATGGTCGATCCCGACAAGAAGCGGGCAATGTGGGAAGAGGGCCTGCGTATCGCTGTGCGCTGCATGACCGAGACGCCGTTCACCGGCCACTCGGGCGAGTTCGTCACCATGCCGCCCCGCAACGTCGTGCCCAAACCCCGCCAGAAGCCGCACCCGCCGCTGTGGGTCGCGTGCAGCCGGCGGGACACGATCCATCTCGCCGCGCAGAAGGCCATCGGCGCACTGGCGTTCGCGTTCGTCGACCCGGAAGAAGCGAAGTACTGGGTCGACGACTACTACGCGACCCTGGCGGCAGAAGCCGTACCGATCGGCGACGCGGTGAACGCGAACGTCGCGTGCGTGACCACCTTCATGTGTCACGACGACGAGGACGAAGCGATGCGTCGCGGCCTCGAGGGCGCGAACTTCTTCGGGTACTCGCTCGCGCACTACTACGTCTTCGGCCGGCACCGGCCGGCCGTCACCGATGTGTGGGACGAGTTCCAGCAGCGCCGCGCCGAGCACGGGTACGACCCCGAAGCGGTGGTCGCGGCGGCGGAGAATGACGACCGGCTCGGTGCCAAGGTGGTCGAGCAGGGGATCGGCGGGCTCCGGGGCGCGGTGGGTACACCCGAGCAGTTGCGCGACTACCTGCGGCGCTACGAGGACTGCGGTGTCGACCAGGTGATCTTCTGCTTCCAGGCCGGGAAGAATCGCCACGAGCACATCATGGAAGCGCTCGAGCTGTTCGGCCGCGAGGTTCTCCCCGAGTTCAAGGATCGCGACGAACGGCTGACGCGCGAGAAGCAGGCGCGCATCGCACCCGTGATCGACGCGGTGATGGCGCGCAAGCCCGCGACCGACCACCCGCCGTTGCCGGCGGACGACTACGCGTTCCCGGCGATCCCGCGCGCCATGGCCGATCGGTTCGGCTCGGACGAGTTCCACAAGATGCTCGATCAGCTCGCCGAGCAGTCGGCCGTCGGACCCGGTGGGATCGAAGGCCTGATCAGCGGCCGCTAGCACGCCGGGACCGCGGGCGGCGCCTCTCAGGTGGCGTTGCTCGGGTGGCGTTGCTCAGGCGACGGCGCGTTCGGCGTCGCGGTCGCGGTGGGCGCGAGATCGGGCGACGCGCTCGGCGCGGCGGCCAAGGTGATGGGAGCCGGCGGCGGGGTGACGTTGACCGCGGGGAGCGGGTCGGGCGTGGGCGTCGCCGCGCCCGGCGTCTGGCCGTAGCGCTGATACGCGTCGACGGCGCGTTGGGTTTGTGCCGCGTTCGCCGCAACGGCCGACGACGTGGCCTCACCGTCGACCGCCTCCCGCGACTTGGCCGCCGGCCCTACGACGACCGGATTCGCGGGCCGCCCCCAGGTGGGCAGGTCAACCTCGTGGGTGGGGACGAGCAGCGTCGCATCGCCGCCGGCACCGGCGGCGCGGCGGATCGATGCGGCCGTCGCCGTTCGCGTCGAACCAGGCCAAGCGGGTGAGCGAGATGCCGGCCGCGGGAGCATGCACCCGAACGCGGCCGGCCGCGCCGTCGGTGTGCGCCGGCGTCGGGATCCCGCCGTCGGCAGCGGCGCGCGGGAGAGGGGTAGTGCTCCCGGGGCCCTGGGTGATGTTCGGTACGTTCATGCTGCCGCCCTGGCAGACATCGGTTCCCAGCCGTACCTGCCGGTGCTTTCGACCCGAGCGCCGACGACCTTGAGCGTTCGACGCGACGATTTCGGATCCGTGCCCGATGTGGGCGTATTGATCGGGGTCGCGGGCGGGGCCGGTACCCTCCGATCCGATGTTCGAACAGCTGGCTGCGCTCGCCGACGAGCTCGATCGGCTCGAGGCCGACCTTCCCCGCATCTACGCCGCGGGTGATCGCCGCGCGTCCCGCGACGCCGGGCGCCGCCAACAGGAACTGCGGCCGGTGGTCGATGCCTACGCCGAGTGGCGCCAGGTGACCCAGGACGTCGGCGACGCCCGGGAGTTCTTCGAAGGGGCGACCGATCCGGCCGAGCGCGACCAGTGGCGTGCAGAGTTGGCCGACAAGGAAGCCCAGGCCGCGGTGTTGGAGGAGCGGATCAAGGAACTGCTCTTGCCTCGCGACCCGAACGAGGGCCGCAACGTCATCATCGAGATCCAAGGCACCGAGGGCGGCGAGGAGGCCAATCTCTGGGCCGGCGACCTCTACCGCATGTATCAGCACTTCGCCGAGCGGCACGGCTTGAAGATCGAGGTGCTGTCGAGCCAGCCGTCGGAGCACGGCGGGTACCGCGACATCACGTTCCTCGTGAAGGGCGACGACGCCTGGAGCCTGCTCAAGTACGAGGGCGGGCCGCACCGTGTGCAGCGGGTTCCGGCGACGGAGAGCCAGGGCCGGATCCACACCAGCGCGGCGACGGTGGCGGTGCTGGCCGAAGCCGAAGAAGTCGATGTCGAGGTCGACCCGAACGATCTCGAGATCGACGTGTTCCGCGCGACCGGGCCCGGCGGGCAGTCGGTGAACACGACCGACTCCGCGGTGCGGATCCGGCACAAGCCCACCGGCCTCGTCGTGTCGTGCCAGGACGAAAAGAGCCAGCTCCAGAACAAGGACAAGGCGATGCGCATCCTGCGCGGCACGACTGTTGCAGGCCGAACAGGACCGCCAGCATGCCGAGGTGAGCGCGGCGCGCCGCGACCAGGTGAAGGGCGGTGGCCGTTCGGAGAAGATCCGCACGTACAACTACAAGGAGAATCGCCTCACCGACCACCGCATCCCGATCACGTTGCATTCGCTCGACCGCGTGCTCGAAGGCGAGCTCGACGAAGTGGTCGAGGCGCTGGCCGCGGACGAACGCTCCCGCCAGCTCGCGGGTGAGTGACCGGCGCGCGATGACGTGGCGGGAACTGCGGTCGGACGCGGCTCGCGCCTTCGCCGACGCCGGCATCCATCCCGCCGACGCCGAGGCGAGGTTCGTCGTCGAACGGGCGTCGGGGTACGACGCCGGGGAATGGCTCGAGATCGCCGAGGCGACGCCGCCCGCGCGCGGAGACGGCACTGCGCGAGATGGTGCGGCGCCGATTGTCGGGTGAGCCGCTGCAGTACGTGCTGGGCGGATGGGGCTTTCGGGGTCTCGATCTCTTCGTCGACCGTCGCGTCCTCATCCCCCGGCCCGAGACGGAGTACGTCGTCGAGGTCGCGCTCGAGGAGGCGGCGCGCGCGGGAATCCGGCGGACACGCCGGCGCCTCTCGCTCGTCGAGGCGCCCTCGCTCACGTCGGTCGCAGTCGACATCGGGACGGGCTCGGGCGCGATCGCGATCGCTCTCGCGGCAGAGCTCCCCGACGTCGAGGTGTGGGCGACCGACGTGAGCGAGGATGCCCTCGCGGTCGCGCGTGCGAACGTCGCCGGTTGCGCCGCCACGCGCGTGCGGATCGCCGCCGCGGGCGAATGGTTCGATCCGCTGCCGGAGACACTTCGGGGTTCCCTGGAGCTCGTCGTGTCGAACCCGCCGTACATCGCCGAGCACGAGGTCGTCGATCTTCCGCAGGAGGTCGCGGCCTACGAGCCTCGGCGCGCGCTGGTGTCGGGCCCGACCGGTACCGAAGCGATCGTGACGTTGCTCGCGCTCGCGCTCGAATGGCTCGCGCCGGGCGCGCCCTTCGTGTGCGAGATCGCGCCGCACCAGGCCGACGCGATGAGTGCACACGCGCGCACGCTCGGGTACGACGGCGTGCTCGTGCGCGACGACCTCACCGGTCGGGCCCGCGTGCTCGTCGCCGCGCAAGGGGTAACTTCGTCGCGATGGCCGACGATCAACTCGACATCGACGGAATGCTCGAGCGGTTCCGGGAGCGGGCCGCAGCTGTCCGGCAGCGGCCGTTGCCTCCGGTCGCAGGCCCCGAGCGCCAGCAGTTCTTGGAGCGGGCCCAGCTCGATTTCCAGGACTTCGCCATGCTCGGCGACGCGACCTGGTCGTTCACCGATGGCGTACTCACGCTGACCATCGACCTGCGGTAAGCGCGCGAGGTGCGGGACCCGCGTCAGAGGTGCGCGAGGAACGCGCGATCGATCGCGACCCAGAGCGTCTTCGAGTAGGGGTAGAACGCGATCGGCCCGAGGGCCATGAGCGGGATCTCGGCCGCCAGCAGCGTGACCCACGGGATGTCGGGGACCGTCGCCGCGCTGAACGCGATGAGGACGATCGCGAAGAAGAAGCCCACGACGGCAGTGTTGATCGCCACTGCGCCGACCCAATAGCCGGGCTCGCGCTCGAAGTGCAGCTTGCAGTTCGGGCAGTCGGCAGCCATGCGGAACCAGCCGTGGAAGAGATTGCCGGTGCCGCACCGCGGGCACTTGCGCCGCAGACCGCGCCACAACATGAGCCCACGTGAGGGCGGCAACGTCGGGTCGTTCACGCGTCGCCGATCGAGTTCGTCGAACCGTCGTTCGTGATCTTCACGCTTTGGCCTTCCCACGGTCGCACCGTCATGTCGCCCAGGACGTCGGTATCGCGGGCGTTGGCGATGACGCGCCGGCCGTCGTCGGTGATCGCGGTGACGACACCGACCGACGGTGTGCCGTCGCGCTCGAACGCGACCGCGGTGGCTTCGATCGTCGCCTCGGCGTCGACGAGCCCGGCCGCGACGCGGCGGGGAAGTGCGTCGACCACGCCTTGCACGTCGATCCGCCGAAACGGGCGGGCCGGCGGCCGGCTCGACCACACCGCCGCGGTGTGCTTGGTCGCGTACCAACCGATCGCGGTGGTGAGGCCGACGTCGCCCGGGCGCGAACGCAGGCGGTCGACCATCGTCGCGATCGCGTGGGTCGGATAGTTGTTGACCGGACCGCCCACGAACCCCAAGCCCCCGGTCACGGTGAGCGACCGGGGGTCGTCGTCGGCGATCCCGAGCGCGTTGCGTGCGAGCTGCACCGCGGACGGGAAGCACGAATAGAGGTCGAAGTGGCCGATCTCGTCGAGCGACGTGCCCGAGGCCTCGAGCGCGCCGGATCCGACGGCGGCGATCGCCGGCGATTCCGCAAGGGACCACCGTTCGCCGACGTTCCAGTGGTCGTGTGCCTCCGCGGCGGCATGCAGGAACACGATCTTGTCGTCGGGGACGCCGGCCGCACGCGCCGCTTCGTACGAACAGAGCAGCAACGCCGCGCCCTGGTCGACGTCGATGTTCGCGCACATCCGCTTCGGGTACGGGAAGCACACCGCGCGATTGTCGGGGGAGACCGTCCGGATCTCCTCGGGTGAGTACGCCACGCGCGACCACGCATGCGGATTGCCGGCCGCGACCGCGGCGAAGCCCGACCACAGCTCGCTGACGTAGCGCTGGTGCTCTTCGATGCCGTGTCCGAGACGGGCGCGCAAGGCCGTCTCGAACAGCGGGTACACCATGGTCGGCGCGACGAGGAGGTGCGCCATCTCGAAGGCCGTGGTGCCGGGGGTGTCGTCGCCGATGACCAGCCCGCACGGTTCGTCGTCGCCCGATTCCCAGGTGAGCTCCACCCGTGGCTCGCGCCGCGCCCGCCAACGCGTGTGCATGCTCTCGGCGCCGCCGACGAGCACGACATCGCAGTCGCCATTTCGAATGCGGGTGGCGAACTCGTCGATCAACAGCTGCGGGCTGTTGCCGCCCACGGTCGAGACCGCGGTGACGCGCGGCGAGAGGCCCAGGTTGCGAGACACGAGCGCGCCCGGGTCGGGATACGGCCACGATCCGATCGCGACGACGGCGACGGCCTCGGCCCGAGCGAGGAGCGAGACCGGCGTGCCGGTGTCGGCGTCGGCGGCGCGGGCCGCGTCGGCCAGCAGCTCGATCGGCGCGCGGGCGAGATCCGGGGCCACGCGCTGTTGGGTCTGCCCGACACCCACCACGACCGGCGCCCGGCGATCGACTTCGGCCACGGCGGCACCCTACCGGCCGGGTCTACGCGTCCTCGGAGTGATCGACGGCCTCGGTCGGCTCGGTGCTCAGCACCGGCCACGCGGGTTCACCCGGCGCCGCGCTGTCACGACAGATCGAACGGTAGCGGCAGGTGCGGCAGGTCTCGATCTCGGAAACGCCGCGCCATTCCTCTTCGGCCCACATCCGTTGCACCGCGGCGCGCAACTCTTCTTCGATCGCGTCCAGCGTCTCGTCGTCGAGGTCCCATGGCTCGGGATCCTCGTCGACCTCCGGCTGCAGGTACTCGTAGCGCAACCGCAGCCGGAGTCCTTGCGCCGCGCGCGCTCGGCCAGCACGTACGCCTGGACGTGCGCGGCCTTGATCTCGCAGACCTGGTCGACCCACTTGCCGCCCGTCTTGTAGTCGCGTGCGTCGATCATCCCGTCGTGGACCCAGACCGCGTCGATGCGTGCGGTGGCCATGAACATCGGTGGCGGCATGCGGTGGAATCGGGCGACGTCGACTTCGTGCGCGGCGCGCTCGGCCGCGCGCGACGGGCAGCGGTCGGCGTGGCGGGCGACCATCTCGCGCACCGCCGGCGTGTCGATCCCGTGCGCGACCAGCACGTCGACCACGTGGTCTCCGTCGAAGCAGTCGCCGTCGAGGTGGATCTTGCGCAGCATGTCGTGGACGACCAGACCCTGCACCGTCGGAGGCGCGGGATCGCTCGCCGGCAGCCCGAGCAGCGCGTTGCAGTAGAAGAGGCGCGGGCAGCGGGTGAAGTCTTCGTAGTTGCTCGGGGTCAGCGAGACGATGTCGGAGAGCAGGCGCTTCGCGGGCACGGCCGATCAGCCCGGATGTCTCGCGCAGCCGGATATGAACGGACATCCCTGGCAGTCGCGCCCCGCCTGCGGCCGGGCGTCGTCGGCGAGCTCGAGCACGAGCGCGACCCGTTCGGAGATCCAGGCGTGCGCCTCGGCGCGGTCGGTCTCGAGGTCGGGCGTGTGGTGCGCGCGGCGCTGCTCGATCACGTCGACCACCACGATGTCGAGCTGCACCGGTGCCCACTCCTCGGTGCGGACGAGCGCGACCCGCACGTCGACCTGGTCGAGGAGCTTGGAGTCGCGCCGGGCGCCGACGAGCACCTTCCGCAGCTCGCGCCCGCCGTCGTGGAGCTCGGCGGCGATGCCGAGATTCGACGTGAGCTCGACGCCGAGGTGGGGGAGGGCCGTGCGGTACCCGAGCTCGGTGACCCGGGCGTGGTCGCGGCCGAACTCGTCGAGGTAACCCCGGGCCGCAGCGCGATACAGCGCCCGCTGTTCGGGCTCGAGGTCGTGGGGCTCGACGAACGCCTCCGGTCGGGGGAGTCCGGGCTCGGCCTGCGCGAGGCGCGCATCGGCCTCGATGCGGTTCGACACCGCGAATCGCATGTCGCCGGTCCGGTTCGCGTTCCGCTTGCCACCGTGCACCTCGCGCGCGAGGCGCCGGCGGCACAACTCCTCGGCGAGCCGGAGATGGCGAGGGCTGATGTGCGGCGGCTCCTCGGACTCGCCGGGCCCGGAGACGATCGGGGCAGGCATGGCCGGGACGCTAGTTGCGGGGTGCGCCGACCTCGCGGGACCGTCCGAAGCCGCTGGGTACACTCGCCGGGTGCGCATCGCAATCGGCAGTGACCATGCCGGCTACCCGCTCAAACAGCACCTCATCGGGGTGTTGAAGGGCTGGCAGCACGATGTCGACGATCTCGGCACGCACTCCGAAGAGCCGGTCGACTATCCCATCTACTGCGCCGCGGTCGGCCGCGCGGTGGCGTGTGGCGACGCGGAGATGGGCGTCGTCCTGGGGGGCAG
The DNA here is from genome assembly GCA_963839575.1 of uncultured Actinomycetes bacterium. Taxonomy (GTDB): domain Bacteria; phylum Actinomycetota; class Acidimicrobiia; order IMCC26256; family PALSA-610; genus PALSA-610. Next base: position 2,715,450 of record CAWIVQ010000003.1, read on the forward strand.
CGGCCAGGGCGAGCAGATCTCGGCCAACAAGGTGCACGGCGTCCGCGCCGCGCTCTGCAACGACCTGTACACCGCCCGCATGGCGCGCCAGCACAACGACGCGAACGTGCTGTCGATCGGCGCCCGCATCGTGGCGGCCGAGCTCGCCGAGGAGATCACCCACATCTTCTGCTCGACACCGTTCGAAGGCGGGCGCCACGTCCGCCGCATCGAGGAGATCACCGCCATCGAGACCGAGGAGGCCAATCGATGACGACACCGCTGGAGCGCACCGATCCCGAGATCGCCGCGATCATCCGCCGCGAAGTCGAACGTCAGAACACCACGATCCAACTCATCGCGTCGGAGAACTTCACTTCGCCGCGCAGTGATCGAAGCCCAGGGATCGGTCCTCACCAACAAGTACTCAGAGGGCTATCCCGGCAAGCGGTATTACGGCGGCAACCTCGTCGTCGACGAGGCCGAGAACCTCGCGCGCGACCGCGCGTGCGCGCTGTTCGGCGCGCAGCACGCGAACGTGCAGCCGCACTCGGGCGCGAATGCGAACCAGGCCGCGTTCATGGCGTTGCTCGAGCCGGGCGACAAGGTCATGGGAATGCGCCTCGACCAGGGCGGTCATCTCACCCATGGTTCGCCGGTCAACTTCAGCGGCCGCATGTACGACTTCGTGGCCTACGGCGTCGACGACGACACCGAGATGCTCGACTACGACGTGATCCGCGATCTCGCGGTGCGGGAGCGCCCCCGCCTGATCATCGCGGGCGCCACCGCTTACCCGCGCATCATCGACTTCGCGGCGTTCCGGGCGATCGCCGACGAAGTGGGCGCCCTCTTGTTGGTCGACGCCGCGCACATCGCCGGTTTGATCGCAGGCGGGGCGCACCCGTCGCCGGTACCGGTCGCCGACGTCGTGACCTTCACCACCCACAAGACGCTGCGGGGTCCGCGCGCCGGCGCGATCCTGTCCCGCAGCGACTACGCGGCCGCGATCGACAAGGCCGTGTTCCCCGGTCTGCAAGGTGGTCCGCTCATGCACGTCGTGGCCGCCAAGGCGGTCGCGTTCCGCGAGGCGAGCGAGCCGTCGTTCCGTCAATATGCGGCCGACGTCGTCGCCAACGCGCAGGCGCTCGCGGCGTCGCTCGCCGACGAAGGTTTCCGCATCGTCTCCGGTGGTACCGACAACCACCTGATGCTCGTCGACCTCAGGCCTTTCGGCGTCACCGGCAAGGTCGCGCAGGAGGCGCTCGACGTCGCCGGTATCACGTGCAACAAGAACGCGATCCCGAACGACCCCGAAAAGCCCTTCGTGACCAGTGGTTTGCGGCTCGGCGCGGCGTCGTGCACGACGGCCGGGATGGGTCCCGACCAGATGCGAGAGATCGGCGCGCTGATCGGAACCGTGCTGCGCGCCCCGGGCGACGTCGACGTCGCCGCCGACGTCCGCGAGCAGGCCAACCGGCTCTGCTCGAAGTTCACCCCGTACCCCGAAGGCGCGTGAGCGCGCGGGTGAGCGGGTAACGCGGTGGCCGGATACGCGGTCGTTCTCGCCGTCGCGCTCGGTACAACGCTGCTCCTGACGCCGCTCGTCCGGCTCCTCGCCATTCGCTTCGGCGCGGTGGTGGCACCGTCGTCCGACGCGCGGCACGTGCACACGCGCCCCACGCCCACGCTGGGCGGCACGGGAATGTTCGTCGGCTTCTTGGCGGCGATGGCGGTCGCGTCGCACATGACGCAGTTCCACGAGATGTTCCAGTCGAGCTCCGAGCCGTTCGGCCTCATCCTCGGCGCGGGCGTGATGTTCGTTGTCGGCGGTCTCGACGATCTCATCGACGTCTCGCCGCCCGCGAAGGTCGCGGGGCAGGTCGTGGCCGCGAGCCTGCTCGCGTTCTACGGCGTCACGATGTTCTACTTCCGCATGCCGTTCAACCTCTTCCACACCGACACGGTCGTGCTCGGCTCGCAGTTCGCGCCGCTCGTCACCGCGTTGTGGGTCGTGTTGATGACCAACGCGGTCAACCTCATCGACGGTCTCGACGGGTTGGCGGTCGGCATCGTCGCGATCGCCGGTAGCGCGCTGTTCTTGTTCGCCGACCGGCTGTTCAAGCAGAACTACATCGACGGCACCAACATCGGCCCTCTCGTCGCGATCATCGCGGTCGGCGTGTGCATTGGGTTCCTGCCGTTCAACTGGCATCCCTCGAAGATCATGATGGGCGACGCGGGGGCGCTCTTCCTCGGGGTGCTGCTCGCCGTGCCGACCATCACCATCGGCGGACGCACCGACCACGCGTTCTCGGGGAACACGTTCTTCTTCTTCGGGCCGCTCCTGATCCCGGTGTTGATCCTGGGCGTGCCGATCCTCGATACCGTCTTTTCGTTCCTGCGCCGCATGATCCACCGCCAACACTGGCATCAGGCCGACGCCGGTCACCTCCATCACCGGCTCATGCGCCTCGGTCACGGGCCGCGTCGAACCGTCGTGATCCTCTGGGCCTGGACCGCGTTGCTCTCGGGAGTCGCGCTCGTCCCCACGTATTTCCCGAAGAGCGGCAGCAACGCGCTGGTGCCGTTCGTGGTCGCCGCGCTCGCGCTGCTCCTGCTCGCGTGGTTCCACCCCGGGGTGCGTTCGCGTCGTGAGCGCCACGAGCGGGCCCGGCACCCGACCGGGACTCAGGGTCCGGGTGAAGACGTGGTGGATCTTGCCGAGCGCCGCCGCCAGCGGGCGTAAATTTCCCCGCTCCGGTTTGACTCATTCTTCGCACCGCCCGTAGATTGCGAACGGATTCACAAGCGCCCTCCGGCAACGGTGGCGGGGGTCAGAGGCTGGTGATCCGGAAGGGGCTTCGGCGTGGTTCCGGCAGGGGAACGTCGCGACCAGCGAGACACATGGCACGGGTTCTCGAATGCGCTCTCCCACGCGTTCGAACTCGTCGCGACCACGGTGCTCTTCGTGCTGGCCGGTCTCTTCGTCGATGATCGCGTCGGCACGCGCCCGTTGTTCACGGTAGTTCTCGGGCTGCTCGCCGTGATCGGACTCGGTGTACGCGCCTATTACACGTACATGGACCAGATCCAACGCGACGAGGAGGGGAAGCCGTGGCTGCACAAGAGCCGCTAGTACCGCTCGTCGAACGCGAGGTCGCGCTCGACATCGTCAAGCGGGGCCTGTTGGTCGCGCCCTTGGTCCTGCTCGTGGCCTCGGTACGCGGCTGGGACGGCGTTGCGAGCGCGGCGATCGCGCTCGCCATCGTGCTCGTCAACTTCCTCGCCGCCGCGGCGATCATGACCCGCGCGGCAAAGAGCGGCCCGACGGCGATCGGGGCCGCCGCGCTCGGTGGTTACGTGCTCCGCCTCGCCGTGATCGTCGTCGCACTCGTAGTGTTGCGCCACCAACCCTGGATCGATCTCCCGACACTCGGTATCGCGATCGTCGGTACCCACCTCGGGTTGCTCGTCTGGGAAATGAAATATGTGAGTCTCACGCTCGCTGCGCCGGGGTTGAAGCCGGCACGACCTACCGGAGACCAATGAACGCCCTTCTGCTCGCGGTCGACGTACCGCCGATCAGCAACGTCACGATCTGGGGAGCCGGCCCGCTCGGTTTCAACAAGACCGCGGCGATCTACGTCTTCGCCGCGCTGGCGACGATGCTCGTCTTCTTTCTCGGGACGCGGCGCAAGGACGCGCTCGTGCCTGCGGGTCTGCTGCAGAACACGGCCGAGTCCGGGGTCGGCTTCGTTCGCAATCAGATCATCATGCAGACGATGGGCACCGACGGGCTGCAGTACCTCCCGTACCTCACCGCCCTGTTCTTCTTCATCTTCTTCAGCAGCATCACCGAGATCATCCCGTTCGTGCAGTTCCCCGCGAACGCGCGGTTCGGTATGCCGCTCACACTCGCGCTGGTCACGTGGGTGATCTACAACGTCGTCGGCATTGTGAAGCAGGGCCCGCTGCACTACCTGAAGAACTCGCTCATCCCGCCGGGCGTCCCGAAGCCGATCCTGATCCTCGTCATCCCGATCGAGTTCGTATCGACCTTCCTCGTCCGGCCGTTCTCGCTGATGGTCCGACTCTTCGCCAACATGCTCGCCGGCCACTTGATTCTCGTGACCTTCGCCGCGTTGAGCGCGGGCCTCTGGGCCGCCAAGGTCACGGCCGTGATCATGCCGTTCTCGTTCGGCCTCCTGGTCGCGATGACCGGGTTCGAGATCCTGGTGGCATTCCTGCAGGCCTTCATCTTCACGATCTTGACGGCTGTCTACATCGACAGCTCGATGCACCCCTCGCACTGACCCAATTCACTCGCACTAAGAAGAAACAACAAGGAGAACCCACGTGGCTCTGCTCCATCTCCTCCTCGCCCAGGCGGCCGCCGACCCCACCAAGGGTCTGACCGCGATCGGTCGAGGCATCGTCTACGGCGGCGCCGCCATCGGCCCCGGCATCGGCATCGGCTTGGTCGTCGGGAACGCGATCACGGCCATGGCGCGCCAGCCCGAGTCGGCCGGCACCGTCCGCACGACGATGTTCCTCGGGATCGCGTTCACCGAGGCGCTCGCGCTGTTCGGCTTCGTCCTCGCGTTCATCATCTCCGGGTAGGGGGAATCGTGCGAAAGCGCATTCACGCACTGGTCGCGGTGCTCGGCATCGCGTTCGTCGTCGGCTTGTTGGCCGCGCCCGTGTTCGCGGCCGAGCCGGCGCCCGTGCAGCCGGAGAAGCCGCTCTCGACCGAGGCGGCCAAGCAGTGCTTCGACAAGCTCGCCAAGGGCGGCGACGTAACGGCCGACGACTGCCAGAAGGCACCGTCGCCGCTGCTGCCGGCGAAGAACGAGATCCTCTGGGGATCGGCGTCCTTCCTGGTGCTGCTCATCGCGGTGTGGAAGTTCGGCGTGCCGGCCGTGAAGAACATGGAGAAGGCACGCGAGGACCGGATCCGCAACGACCTCGAGGGTGCCGAGAAGGCCAAGACCGAAGCGGAGGCGGAGAAGGCGCAGTACCTCGCGGAGATTGCCGACGCCAAGAACGAGGCCGGCCGGCTCATCGAAGAGGCGCGCCAGGCGGCGGAGTCGGTGCGAGCCGACCTCATCGCCCGGGCCGAGCAAGAGGCGAACGACATCCGGGCACGGGCCCAAGCCGACATCGCCAACCAGACGAATCAGGCGATGGCACAGCTGCGGACCGACGTGGCGGCGCTGTCGATCGATCTCGCGGGTCGGATCGTCGAGCGCAACCTCGACACCGACACCAACCGCCAGCTCGTCGACAGCTTCATCGACCAGGTATCCGGGAGTAACTAGCCGTGAGCGAACGTCGTGAGGCGTGTATCACGCCGAGCAGTGAGCGGGGCCCGAGCGGCCCGGCCCACAGGGCCGAGAGCGGAGAACGATGAGCGACCGCATCGAAGCGTGGGCGCAGTCGCTGCTCGACATCGCGCAGACCGAAGGGAACCTGCACGAGGTCGAAGACGAGTTGTTCCGGTTCGCCCGGATCGTCGAAGGCAACGACGACCTGCGCATGGCGCTGGCGAACCCGGGCCAGCCGGCCGACCGTCGCGCCGCGATCGTCGACGAGCTGCTCGAGAACCGTTCGTTGCAGACGACGCGGGCGATCGCGGCGTTCATCGTGGGTGCGGGTCGCGGTCACGACCTCCCCGCGATCGTGGCGAGGTTCGTCGAGCTCGCGGCGCAGCGTCGCGAGCACGAGGTCGCCGAGGTTCGTTCCTCGGTTCCGCTCGACGACACCCAGGTGCAGCGGTTGGCGACGGCGCTGAGCCGCGCCACCAAGAAGAACATCGAGGTCCGTGTGGTGGTCGACCCGACCGTCATGGGCGGGCTCGTCGCCACGATCGGCGACACCGTGATCGACGGCACCGTCCGTCACCGTCTCGATCAGCTCAAGGAGACGCTCTAAATGGCAGAGCTCACCATCGACGCAGCCGACATCGCGTCGGTACTGCGCAAGAACGTCGAAGGCTTCCGGCCGGAGGTCGACCGGGCTCAGGTGGGGCGCGTGCTCGAAGTCGGTGACGGCATCGCGCGCGTCGCCGGGCTCCCGAACGCCGCGGTCAACGAGCTGTTGGAGTTCGAAGGCGGTGCGCAGGCGCTCGCCCTGAACCTCGAAGAAGACACGATCGGTGCGGTGATCCTCGGTCACGCCGACTCGGTCGAGGAGGGCCAGCTCGTCACCGCGACGGGTCGAATCCTCTCGGTCCCCGTCGGCGACACGCTCATCGGGCGGGTCGTGAACGGCCTGGGGGTCGCGATCGACGGCAAGGGTCCCATCTCGCAAGACGAGATGCGCCGCCTCGAGGTGCAGGCGCCCGGCATCACCGGTCGCAAGCCCGTGCACGAGCCGTTGCAGACCGGCATCAAGGCCATCGACGCCATGACGCCGATCGGCCGGGGTCAGCGCGAGCTCATCATCGGCGACCGCAAGACGGGCAAGACCACCGTCGCGATCGACACGATCCTGAACCAAAAGGGTCAGGGCGTGAAGTGCATCTACGTGGCGATCGGGCAGAAGGGCTCGACGGTTGCGCAGACCGTCGAGACGCTGCGTGTGCACGGTGCGCTCGAGTACACGGTCGTGGTGAGTGCGCCCGCTTCCGACGAAGCAGTGTTCAAGTACCTCGCTCCTTACACCGGTTGCGCGATGGGCCAGCACTGGATGGAGAACGGTCAGCATGCGTTGGTCGTGTACGACGACTTGTCGAAGCAGGCCGAGGCATACCGCCAGATGGCGTTGTTGCTCCGCCGCCCGCCGGGCCGCGAGGCGTACCCCGGCGACGTCTTCTACCTCCACTCCCGCCTGTTGGAGCGTGCGGCCAAGTTGAACGACGAGCGCGGTGCGGGTTCGCTCACCGCACTTCCGGTCATCGAGACCAAAGCCGGCGACGTCTCCGCGTACATTCCGACCAACGTGATCTCGATCACCGACGGTCAGATCTACCTGCAGGACGACCTGTTCAAGTCCGGTGTGCGTCCCGCCGTCGACGTGGGCATCTCGGTGTCGCGCGTGGGTGGCGCCGCGCAGATCAAGGCGATGAAGTCGGTGTCGGGAACGCTGAAGCTCGACCTCGCCCAGTTCCGTGAGCTGGAGGCGTTCGCGACCTTCGGTTCCGAGCTCGATGCGGTGTCGAAGGCCCAGCTGGAGCGGGGCGCGCGCCTCGTCGAGCTGTTGAAGCAGGGCCTGCACGCACCGATGCCGGTGGAGGAACAGATCGTGTCGATCTACGCCGGCACGAACGGCTACCTCGACGACATCCCCACCTCCGACGTGAAGCGCTTCGAGAACGAGTTGCTCGACTTCATCCGAACGCGTCACACCGACTTGTTGAACAACATCCGCAACTCCGGCGCGTTGCCCGAGGGCGACGTGATCGCGACCGCGGTCGCCGACTTCAAAGCCCTGTTCGTCCCGACTGCCTCGAGCGCGACGGAGTAGCAGGAGACGTGCCGGTGGCGATGCGGCGAAGGAGCGCATAGATATGGCAGGTGGGCAGGAGCGGATCCTGCGCCGGCGGATCAAGTCGGTCGAGTCGACGAAGAAGATCACGCGTGCCATGGAGCTCATCGCGGCTTCGCGCATCGTGAAGGCGCAGGCGCGGGTGCACGCGGCCCAGCCGTACGCGGAGGGCATCACCGATGTCGTGCGCAACCTGCAGTCGGCCGGTGGCGGATCGAACAGCGCGCTGCTCACGCCGCGCGCCGAGGTGCGCAAGGTCGCGAACATCGTCATCGCCGCCGATCGCGGTTTGTGCGGTGGCTACAACTCCACCGTCATCCGCGCCGCCGAGCACGACATGCGTGATCAGGAGCGCGCCGGCCGGGAGAACGCGCTCGTGACGGTCGGTCGCAAGGCCGAGGGGTACTTCCGCTTTCGCGACTACCCGATCGACGCGGCCTACGCCGGGTTCAGTGACAGTCCCACCTACGAAGACGCCCGGCGAGTGGCGTCGGCCGTCGTGAGCGGCTTCGAGTCGGGCGAGCTCGACCGGGTCCAGCTCGTCTACACCCGCTTCGTTTCGGCGGGCCGCCAAGAGGTCGTGGTCGAGCCCCTGTTGCCGTTGGAGTCCGACGAAGCGGCCGCCGCGGCCTCGAACGAGACGGGTCAGCCGAGCGCCGACTACGAGTTCGAGCCGAACCCGGACACCATTCTCGAGACGTTGTTGCCGCGCTACACCGAGTCGCGCGTGTACGCGGCGCTGCTGAACGCGGCGGCGTCGGAGCACGCCGCCCGGCAGCGCGCGATGAAGGCGGCGACCGACAACGCCGAGGAGCTGATCCTCACGTATCGCCGCCGCATGAACCGGGCCCGCCAGGACTCGATCACCACGGAGATCATGGAAATCGTCGGTGGCGCCGAGGCGCTGAGCCAGGGTGCGTCCGACCACGACGACGTGCACGCCGCCGAGTACTACGACAAGACCGCTTGAAACTTCGGGAGCAACAGCTGCCATGACCGCAACCGCCGAACCGCAGACACAACTGAAGGACGGATGGGTCGTCGCGATCCTCGGTCCCGTCGTCGACGTGGAGTTCCCGCCCGACGCGCTGCCGGAGATCAACTTCGCGCTCGAGATGGACATCGAGCTCGAGGGCGAGAAGATCACCGTCACCGCCGAGGTCGCCCAGCAGATCGGCGAAGGTCGCTGCCGCGCCGTCTGCTTGAAGCCCACGGACGGTCTGCAGCGCGGCACGGCCGTGCGCAACCTCGGCCACGGCATCCAGGTGCCGGTCGGCGACGGAACGCTCGGTCACGTGTGGAACGTGATCGGTGAGCCGCTCGACATCGCCGAGTCGGAGGTGACCGGCATCGCCGACCGGTGGAACATCCACCGCGACGCACCGCCGTTCGACCAGCTCGAGCCGAAGGCGTTGATGTTCGAGACGGGCATCAAGGTCATCGACCTGCTCGAGCCCTACGTGCAGGGCGGCAAGATCGGTCTGTTCGGCGGCGCGGGCGTGGGCAAGACGGTGCTCATCCAGGAGATGATCAACCGGGTCGCCACCCAGCACGGTGGTGTGTCGGTGTTCGCCGGTGTCGGCGAGCGCACCCGTGAGGGAACCGACCTCTGGCTGGAGATGCAGGAGTCGGGCGTCATCGAGAAGGCCGCACTCGTGTACGGCCAGATGGACGAGCCGCCGGGCGTGCGGCTGCGGGTCGCGCTGAGCGCGCTCACGATGGCCGAGTACTTCCGTGACGTGCAGAACCAAGACGTGTTGTTGTTCGTCGACAACATCTTCCGGTTCGTACAGGCGGGCTCGGAAGTGTCGACGCTGCTCGGCCGGATGCCCTCGGCGGTGGGTTACCAGCCGACGTTGGCCGACGAGATGGGTGAGCTCCAGGAGCGCATCACCTCGACCAAGGGTCGTTCGATCACCTCGTTGCAGGCCGTCTACGTGCCCGCCGACGACTACACCGACCCCGCACCGTTCACCACGTTCACCCACCTCGACGCGACCACCGAGCTCGCACGCGAGATCGCGGCGCTGGGCATCTACCCGGCCGTCGACCCGCTGGCTTCGACCAGCAACATCCTCGCCCCCGAGATCGTCGGGCAGCGCCACTACGACGTCGCCCGCAAGACCCAAGAGACGCTGCAGCGCTACAAGGAGCTGCAGGACATCATCGCCATCCTCGGTCTCGACGAGCTCTCCGAAGAGGACAAGGTCACTGTCGCCCGCGCCCGCAAGGTGCAGAAGTACCTGAGCCAGCCGTTCTTCGTGGGCGAGGTCTTCACCGGCTTGAAGGGGATCTTCGTGCCGGTGGAGGAGACCGTCGAGAGTTTCGAGGCGCTCGTCAACGGCGAGCTCGACCACGTGCCGGAGCAGGCGTTCTTCAACGTCGGCGGCGTCGAGTCGGTGCTCGCCAAGGCGAAGTCGCTCGAGGGCTAGGGGCTTCGTCGTGGACGTGCAGCTCGTCTCGCCCGAGCAGATCCTCTACCAGGGTGTCGGGAAGATGGTCGTCGTGCGCACGCTCGGCGGCGGCGACATCGCGTTCGAGGACAACCACGCGCCGTTCCTCGGCGCGCTCGGCCGACTGGCCGGCGCGCGTGAAGTTCGAGGACGGCACCCAGGCGTGGTTCGCCGTGCACGGCGGATTCGTCGAGGTCAGCCACAACCAGGTGATCATCCTCTCGGACGTCGCCGAGCCGGCCGACGGCATCGACGTCGCCCGCGCCACCGAGGCGAAGACCCGCGCCGAGGAAGCCCTGCGGGCCGACGCCGACGACGAGGTGGCCGCCGCCGCGCTCCTGCGCGCCGACGTCCGCCTCGAAGTCGCGACCTCCGCCTGAGCGCGGCCTCTTCGGACGCCGACGCGGCTGACTCCGACGGGTCAGTCGCCTTCCCAGACCAGGAAGGAGGTGACCGGGCAGTACGGCACGCGCTGTAACCGGACGTGATCGAGTCCGAGCGTCTCGCGGAGTGCGACAGTCTCGCCGGGCATCCGCGCGAAGCACACCTCGTCGAAGCCGAGAACGGTGCCCCGGGTCAGATGGGGACGCAACGCGACAAGCGCGTCTCCGTCGGTTCGTAGATGTCCATGTCGAAGTAGGCGAGCGCGACCACTGTCTCCGGATGCCGTTCGAGGTACGCGGGCAGCGTCTGCGAGACGTCGCCCTTCACCAGATCGAACTTGCGGATGTGCGAGACGGGGCTCTCGGCTTCGTGGTAGCTCAGGATCGCGTCGAGCGTCGTCTCCCAACCCGTGCGGACGCCGTAGCGGCCGGCCGCCATCCCGTCGTCCGTGCCGTCCTGGGTCGCGACCGACGGGAAGCCTTCGAAGCTGTCGAAGCCGACGATCGTGCGCGTGAAGTTGAACGGCTCGTGCATGCCGCGGAAGGCGCTGAACAGCGCGAGGTTCTGGCCCCAGCGGGTGCCGAACTCCATCACGACCCCGTGGACCGACAGGGCGCGCTGGTAGAGCTCGTGCATGAAGAGATACCGGGCCCACTGCTGACGCCGGACGAACATCCCGAGATTGGCCATCAGCTCGTCGTCGGGAAGCTCCACCGAGCGGAACAGCCGGGCGAACTCCTCGTCGCCGCCCCTCGCTCTCGGAATGCAGGTGCATCACGTTGGGAGGCGACTGGTCAGCGGGACGGGACATGGCGCGAAAGGGTAACCGCCGTCCCCGCGTTCTCCTGCGATACGGCCGCGAGGACCGCCAGGTCGAGCCGTCGACCGCGGCCGCCGGGATCCGGGCCGACGGCGCGGCTCAGGCGTACTTGACCGCGGAGTAGGCGTTCAGCTTGGTCCAGTGGTGTTGGGCGTCGATCACCCGGATCGTGCCCGACTTCGACCGCATCACGAGGCTCTGCGTGCCGGCGCCTTCGCCCCAGTAGCGCACGCCGCGCAGCAATTCCCCGTCGGTGATGCCGGTGGCGGCGAAGAACACGTCGTCGCCCGAGACGAGATCGTCGAGCATCAGCACCTTGTCGAGGTCGTACCCGGCATCGAGGGCCGCGTTGCGCTCCTCGTCGTTGCGGGGCCAGAGCTTGCCCTGGATCGTCCCGCCGAGCGCCTTGAGCGCGCACGCGGCGATCACGCCCTCGGGCGTGCCGCCCACGCCGAACAGGATGTCGTTGCCGGAGTTGCGCCACGCGACCGAGATCGCGCCGGCGACGTCGCCGTCGGGGATCAGGCGGATGCGAGCGCCGGCGTCGCGACATTCGCGGATGATGTCGGCGTGACGGTCACGGTCGAGCACGACCGCGGTGACGTCGCTCACCTTCTCGCCCAGCGCTTTCGCGACGGCTTCGAGGTTCGCCTTCACCGGCGCGTTGATGTCGATGACGTCGGCCGCGGCCGGACCGACGGCGATCTTCTCCATGTACACGCACGGACCGGGGTCGAACATCGTGCCCCGTTCGCTCATCGCGATGACGGCGATCGCGCCGCCGCGCCCGAGCGCCGTGAGGGTGGTGCCGTCGACCGGGTCGACCGCGATGTCCATGCTGGGCGGCGAGCCGTCGCCGATCTGCTCGCCGTTGAAGAGCATGGGGGCTTCGTCCTTCTCGCCCTCGCCGATGACGACGACGCCCTCCATCTGGACCGTGCTGAGCACGACCCGCATGGCCTCGACGGCGGCGCCGTCGGCCGCGTTCTTGTCGCCGCGGCCCATCCAGCGGCCCGCGGCCAGCGCGGCGGCCTCGGTGGCCCGCATGAGCTCCATTGCGAGGTTGCGATCGGGCTGTTGCTCCGACTCCATTTCCCCACTTCCGCTGTCTCGATGGTCGACGGACCATAGTCGAGCATCCGTCGGATTCCAGGGGTTGGTCACACGGCCGGATTCCCCGGGCCGGTCCGTGCGTACTAGAAACTCGGCATGGGTCGACTCGACGGGAAGTCCGCACTGGTGACCGGCGCGGCCTCGGGGATCGGGCTCGCGTGCGTCGCCCGCTTTGCCGCGGAGGGCGCGCAGGTGGTGGGCGTCGACATCACCGAGCCAACGGTTGATCTCGATCTGCCGTCCGGCGCGGCGGAGGTGACGTTCGCGGCGGCGGACGTGCGTGACGAGGCCGCGATCGCCGGTGTCATCGATGCGATGGTCGCCGAACACGGTCGTATCGACTCGGTCGTCACCGCCGCCGGTGTCGCGGGAGGCGGTCCTGCGCACCTGCTCGATCGCGACGAGTGGCAGCGGGTGCTCGACATCAACCTCACCGGCACCTTCTTGTGCGCCAAGCACGCCATCGCGCACATGCTCGAACAGGCGCCGATCGACGGCGAGCGAGGCAGCGTCGTCACCATTGCGAGCGTCGAAGGGCTGGAGGGCACCGCGGGCGGGAGTTCGTACAACGCCTCGAAAGGTGCGGTCGTCGTCTTCACCAAGAATCTCGCGATCGATTACGGCCGGGCCGGCATTCGTGCCAACGCGATCTGTCCGGGGTTCATCGAGACGCCGATGCTGGAAGGCGTCTTCGGCATGCCGGGGATGGAGCACATTCGCGAGGAGATCCGCAACGAGCACAAGCTCCGCCGGCTCGGGCGGCCCGACGAGATCGCGGCCGCCGCATTGTTCCTCGTGTCGGCCGACGCCTCCTTCGTCACCGGGCAGGCGCTCGCCGTCGACGGCGGTTATACAGCCGGCCGCGATCACGGCGTCACGGAGATGTTCGGGTTCTAGCATGCAGTGGTGAGCCACAACTCCGGGCCGGACTCCGGTGCCCGGTTCGAGACCATGTCGGGTGTTCCCGTCGAGTCGGTCTACGGACCCGCCGACGCCGAGCGCCCGGGCGCGTACCCGTACACGCGCGGGCCGTACGCCGACATGTACCGCTCGAAGCTCTGGACGATGCGCATGTTTGCCGGCTTCGGCACCGCCATCGACACGAACCGCCGTTTCCGCGAGCTCTTGCACGCGGGTGGCGACGGTCTGTCGACCGCCTTCGATCTACCGACGCTGATGGGTCGCGACTCCGACGACGCGCTCGCGCTCGGCGAGGTCGGCAAGTGCGGGGTGGCGGTCGACACGTTGGCGGACATGCACGATCTCTATCGTGGTATCGACCTCGGCGCGGTCACGACCTCGATGACGATCAACGGTCCCGCGGCGGTGATCTTCGCAATGTTCGTCGCGGACGCGGAGACGACGGGCGTCGAGCGGGCGCGCCTGGGTGGGACGCTGCAGAACGACATCCTCAAGGAGTACCAGGCGCAGAAGGAGTTCATCTTCCCGCCGCGGCCGTCGCTGCGGCTCGTGCGCGACACCATCGCGTTCTGCGACCTCCGATATGCCGCGCTGGCACCCGATCTCGATCTCCGGGTACCACATCCGCGAAGCGGGTTCGACCGCCGCGGAGGAGCTCGCATTCACGCTCGCCAACGGTTTCGCCTACGTGGAGCTCGCGTTGCTGCGCAGGCCTACCGGTCGACGCGTTCGCGCCGCGGCTCTCGTTCTTCTTCAACGCGCACGTCGATTTCTTCGAGGAGATCGCGAAGTACCGCGCCGCGCGCCGGATCTGGGCCCGGTGGATGCACGACCGTTACGGCGCCCGGCTCGAACGATCGCTGCAGATGCGCTTCCACACGCAGACCGCGGGCGTGTCGCTCACCGCGCAACAGCCCGAGGTCAACATCGTCCGCACCGCGATCGAGGCGCTCGCGGGGGTGCTCGGCGGGACGCAGAGTCTCCACACCAACTCGATGGACGAGACGCTCGCGTTGCCGTCGGAGAAAGCGGCGCGGATCGCGTTGCGCACACAGCAGGTGATCGCGCACGAAACGCGGGTGACGAACGTGGCCGACCCGCTCGGCGGTTCCTGGTACGTCGAGGCGCTCACCGACGAGATGGAGCGCCGGGCCGGGGAGCTGTTCGAGCGGATCGAGGAGCTCGGCGACGGTTCGATGCTCGACGGCGCGGTGCGCGGCGTCGAGGAGGGCTGGTACCAAGGTGAGATCGCCGACTCGGCCTACGAGCTCGAGCGCAAGCTGAACTCGGGCCGTGCGGTGGTGGTCGGTGTCAACGGCTTCCTCGAGGGCAGCGACGAGCCGCCGCCGCCGATCCTGCGCATCGGGCCCGAGGTCGAAGAGGAGCAGCGGCGCCGGCTCGACAAGGTGAAGCGCGAGCGCGACTCGGCCACGGTCGCCTCGGTGCTCGCCCGCATCCGCGCCGAGGCGGCCGATCCCGAGGTCAACCTGATGCCCGCCCTGATCGACGCCGTCGGGGCCTACGCGACCCTCGGGGAGATCGTCGACGCGTTGGCCGAGGTGTTCGGACGCTGGGTCGAGGCCGCCCGGATCTGACGACCGGCGGCGTGCCGGCCCGAGCGGAATGCTCAGGTCGACCTAGTGTGCGCGCCCGTGATGGACGATCGCCTGCTCGAGGTCGCACGTGCGGCCAAGGGCTTCATGCCGGACGACGAAGGTCTCGCGCTGCACGACGCCGCCCGGCCGGCCGGTCGGCTCGGGCCGCTGCTCGAGGTCGGTACCTACTGCGGGAAGTCCGCGGTCTATCTCGGCGCCGCGGCCCGCGACGCGGGCACGGTGTTGTTCACCGTCGATCATCACCGAGGTTCCGAGGAGAACCAGGCGGGATGGGAGCACCACGATCCCGAGGTGGTCGACCCGGAGACCGGGCGTATGGACACGCTGCCGTTCTTCCGGCGCACGATCCTCGCGGCCGATCTCGAAGACGTGGTGGTGGGCGTCATCGGCGCTTCGGTCCCGGTCGCGCGCGCCTGGGCGACGCCGCTCGGATTCTTGTTCATCGACGGCGGCCACGCCGAAGACGTCGCGACCGCCGACTACGAGAGCTGGTCGCGGCACGTCGTCGCGGGTGGAACGCTCGCCATCCACGACGTCTTCGAGGATCCGGCCGAGGGTGGGCAGGCGCCCTTTCACGTGTGGCAACGCGCCGTCGCCGACGGCTTCGAGCCGGTCTCGGCGACCGGCTCGTTGCGGGTGCTCAAGAACGCGACCAGTACCCCACCGAGTCGTTGACCCGGCCCGGTTCCCCGTGTCCGTTCGTCCGTGCCCGTTCGCGTGAGGGGCGCCTGACCCGAGCGCGGAACCGCTCAGCTCCTCGAACGTCTCGACGTGACGGATGTTGGTGGCATCGAAGAGCTCGGGGAGCACCACGCCGTCGCGCCGGCGCCGGAGGCGGTAGCGCGGGCCGGCGGGAGTCGTCATGACCTCGCAGATCTCGAAGCCGTCGACCCACCGATCACCGAACTTCCCTCGCACCTCGACGGCGATCTCGGTCATGGGCGAAGGCGCCGACGCGACCTCGGGTTCGGCGCGAGGTGCCGATTCGGCCTCGAGCTCCGACTCCGACTCCGGCCCGACCAGGTCGATGACCGGTTCGGCCCGCGGTTCGGCTCGCGGTCGGGGGCGGGCGTCGGTGGCCGGATCGGGTCCGGCGGGCATCGACCCACCGACGACGCGCTCGCGCATGGCGAACGCGAACGGCTCGACCGGGGCCTTGGCGGTCTCCTCGGCCGTGATCTCGGCGGGCGCGGTGTTCGCGACCGCGGTGGCCGGTGCCGTGACCGGCGGGACGGCCGCGGCTGCGACGGTCACGGCGATGCCGTCGGTGATCACGCGGCCGAGTTGGCTCAGGGTCTCGAGCATCACGCGGCGCTCGGCGCGGTCGGCCTCGATGTACTCGATGACGTGATCGCACATGCTGGTCACGACCTCGAGGAGTCGCAGGACCTCGACCTGTGACTCGACGCCGGGCGCCACGGCGGGAGCAGGAGCAGCCAGTTCCGCGACGGCCGGCGGTCCGTCTTCGCGCACCACGAGCGCCTCGACCGGCGTCACGAGCGCCTCGACCGGCGTCACGGGCGCGGGCAGGGTCACGGGCGCGGTCACGAGCCGACTGCAGCCTCGCGTGCCTTGGCCTTCGTTCGTTTACTCCGCCAACCCCGCATCCATCGCGGATCGTACGACGGCGACGGCCGATTTCCGCGCATGCCTGTCGACCGGGAACGCGTCGGCCCCGGCCTCCGGAACGTGAGGGTCAGTGCCGGTCTCGCGAGGCGCGTTCGGCCTCGATGGCGGTGCCGGCCTCGATCAGTTCCTGTGCCGTCAGCCCGCCGGGAAGTCCCTCGCCTCTGAACATTCCCGCGGTCGGACCGGAGCCGCCCAGCGCGTTGGCGGCGAGAACGACCGCGGCGCTGTTCCACGTCGGCTGTTCGGCGGTGAAGTACTCACCGGCCTCGTCGTAGCGCTCGCCCTCGAAGTTCATGCCGGTCCAGTACGAACCGTCGTCGTGACGCAGGAACTGCACCCACGCGAAGAGCTCCTGCGCGCGGTCGTGGAGGCCGATGGCGTCGAGAGCCATGACGAGCTCACACGTCTCGGCGGCCGTCACCCACGGCTGATCCGAGACGCAGCGCACGCCCCGACTCGGCGCAACGAAGGTCTCCCACTTGGACGCGAGCCGGGCCTCGGCCGCGTGCCCCCGCAAGACCCCGACGAGAATCGGGTAGTACCAGTCCATCGCCCAGCGGTCCTTGTCGAGGAACCGCTCCGGGCGGTGCGCGATCGCGATCGCGAGTGACCCGAGCGAGAGCTCCCAGTCGGGGCGATCGCGGCCGAGCCGTTCCGCGGCGGCGATCGCGCAGCGCAGCGACGAGTAGATGCTCGACGAACCCGTGAGGAGAGCGCCCTTGCCTTCGACGCGGGCGGGGTCGGCGTCCCATTCGATCTCGCCGGTCGGGTGCTGGTTGTCGAGCGCGAAATCGATCGCACGTTCCACGACCGGGAACATGGTCTCGAGGAATCCCGAGTCGCGAGTGCACAGGTAGTGGTGCCAAACGCCGTTGGCGACGTAGCAGGTCACGTTGGTGTCGAGGGTGTGCTCCTTGACGTCGTCGCCGACGTAGTACGCGTTCCAGGAGCCGCCGTCGTGCTGCATGCGGGCCAGCCATTCGTACGCGCGCTCGGCCTCGGTGAAACGGTTGCCGACGTCGAGCGCCATCGCGGCTTCGACGAGGTTCCAGGGATCGGTGTGGTGCCCCGGCGTCCAGGGGATGTTGCCGTCCGGGAGCTGCACCGAGGCGATGGCATCGATCGTCTGCGCGACCTGCGGCGCGGCTCAGGAGTCCGTCGACTTCGGGGAGGTCGTGATCAGGCAAGGCTTCGCTTCCCCCACTTCGCCATGGTCGGTGCAACCTTCTCGCCGTAGAGCACGACGCTCTTGCCCAGCACCGGGTTCAGCGCCCGCTCGGTGACTCGTGCCCAGCCCGGGTTGTTCTCGATCAGCCCGCACAAGAAGTCGTGGTAGCGGCGCACCGGTACGGCTTCGGTGTTCTCGAGCCCGAACGCGCACTTCAACCACCAGTACGGCGAGTGGAACGCGTGCGCGTGATGCGAGCCGCGGAGGAAGAAGCCCGACCGTTCGAGCTTCAGCTCGAGCTCGTGTTGGCGGTAGATGCGCACGTGGCCGCCGGGCGTGTCGTGGTAGTGCCAGTTGAGGGCCCACGACACGCGCTCGGGCCAGCGGGTCGGGACCGTTGCCGCGATCCGGCCACCCGGGCGCAACACGCGGGCGATCTCGCTCAGCGTGCGCTCGTCGTCCCACACGTGTTCGAGCACCTCGGAGACGATCACGCGGTCGAACGTGCTGTCCGGGAACGGCAGGTCGAGCGCGTCGGCGTTGGCGACGCCGGCCCACTGCTCGTAGGAGACTTCGCCCGTGTCGATCATCGCGCCCGCGACCGCGGCGACGTCTTTGAGATCCGACGCGGAGTAGTCGAGCGCGGTGACGCGCGCGCCGCGACGCATCGCCTCGAACGCGTGGCGGCCGCCGCCCGCGCCGAGGTCGAGGAGTCGTTCACCCCGGACGAGGCCGAGGCGGTCGAAGTCGACCGTCAGCATCAGGCGCCGTATCCCGAGTCGTGGCGACGCTTCGCGTGCGCCTCCAGCTCGAGGTAGTACTGCTCGGCAGTGCCTTCCGCGGTCTTGCGCCACGTGAACCGGTCGAGCACGCGGCGCCGGCCGCGCTCGCCGAGGCGAGCGCGCATCTCGTCGTCGTTCAAGACGTCGATGATCTGCTGGGCGAGCGCGCCGGGATCGCCGGGCGGCACCATCATGGCGCCGTCGCCGGGCGTGCCGACGACCTCGGGCAGTGCGCCGCCGGTGGTGGTGACGAGCGGAACCCCGCAGGCCATGGCCTCGATCGCGGGGAGCGAGAAGCCCTCGTAGAGCGACGGGACGACGGCGATCTCGGCTTCGGCGTAGAGCTCGACGATCCGCTCGTCGCTCACGCCGCTGACGAACTCGATCGCCCCCTGCAGTCCGAGCCGCTCGATCTGCGCGGGGACCGCCGACTTGTGGCGGGGCTGGCCGATCACGACGAGGTGCGCGTCGTCGCGCTCGGTGCGGATCTTGGCCAACGCCTCGATCAGGTAGGTCAGGCCCTTCAGCGGCACGTCGGCGCTCGCCGTCGTCATGAGCCGACCCGGGACGCGCTTGATGTGCGGCAGCGGGCGGAACTGCTTTTGGTCGACGCCGACCGGGACGATGTGCAACGTGTCGGGATCGACGCGCATCTGGGCGACGATGTCCTTCTTGGAGTTCTGCGACACGGTGATGTGACGTGGCAGCTGGCGCGCCACGTTCATCTGCATGCCGAGGAACCCGTACCAACGGCGCAGTGTCAGCCTGCGCAGCGGTGAGCTCGCGGCGGCGAGGTCGAGGTCGCGGTCGACGGTGATGGGGTGGTGCAACGTGTTCACGAACGGCCAGCCGTCGCGGACGAAGCCGAGCAGGCCGCGTCCGAGGCACTGGTTGTCGTGGACGAGGTCGAACTCGTCGCGCCGGTCGCGCAGGTGCGCGTAGACGCGCCGGCTGAACGCGTAGGGCTCGGGGAAGCCGGCCCCGGCCATGATTGCGAACTCCTCGACGTCCGACCGGGTGCGGAACTCGTGCGGCCACGGGACGCGGAACGGGTTCTCGCGCTTGTACAGGTCGAGGCTCTGGATCGTGCTCGAGCGTCACCGGCGCGTCGGCGACGGGCCACGGCGGTCCGGCGAGCATCGTCACGCTGTGGCCGAGCTCGGTCAGCTCGCGGGTGAGGTGGCGGCTGTACACGCCTTGGCCGCCGCAGTGCGGGTTGCCGCGGTAGATGAGGAACGCAATGCGCAGCGGGTCGCCCGGATTGGGCGTGCGCGTGCGCGAAAGGGCAGATCGGGGGGTCGCCATGTGTCACCCAGGATGGAGGCCGGGCGACCCGAAAGGCAAGCCGCGCGACTAGCGTCGGCGGTCGGTGGCGCCTCGAATTGTACCCACGATGCTGAGTCGGTCACGGAGCGTGAGCAACCCCTGCTGGTCGCCCTCCGGCCGCCGCCTGGCGTGGGTCGACGCGTACGACGGCCGGGCCGACCTCGTGGTCGCGCCGGCGGATCTCGCCGGATCCCATGGCGGCGGGCCCGCGGGCGTGGTGACGGCCGAGTGCGGCGTCGCCGGCGGGTACGCCTGGGTCGACGACGACACCCTCGTGGTGGCGGGGGCCGACGGCCGGCTGGTGCTCGTCGGCGCCGAGGGCGGCGTCGAGCGGGTGTTGACGCACGACGGCCGGGCGCTCGCACCGGCGGTGTCGGCACGCGGCGAGATCGCGTGCGCGATCGAACGCGACGACGCGTGTGACGTGGCGACCGTCGGCCTCGACGGCACCGGGTGGCCCGAGCGGGTTTCGCACGCCGACTACGCCTGGGATCCCGCGTGGTCGCCCGACGGCGGCACGCTCGTGTGGCAGGAGTGGGATCTGCCCAACATGCCGTGGCACGGGTCGCGGATCATGCGGCGTGACGGCGTCGACGCGAAGCCGTTCGTCGTCGACGACGCGGGCGCGTGCAGCCAGCCGCGTTTCTCGCCCGACGGTGCGCGGCTCGCGTGGGTGCGCGATGGTGCGCTGATCGTCGACGGTGAACCGCTGCTGCCCGGTGACACGCAACAGGAGTGCGCGGAGCCGGGGTGGTCGGCCGGGCAGCGATCGTTCGCGTGGTCACCTGCGGGCGATGAGCTCGCGTGGTGTCGCAACGAGTCGGGATTCGGCCGGCTCGTGATCGGCGCGCCGGGACGTAAGTCGGCGCGGGAGTTGGCGCGCGGGCTGGCACCGCGAGCTCTCGTGGGGCGAAGCGGGGATCGCGTGTGTCCGTTCCGGGGCGGTCACGCCCGGGCAGGTGGTCGTGCTCGCTCCGAACGGCTCGGCTCGCCGGCCGGTCGCGCGCGGGGCCGTCGCCGGTTTCGAACGCACCGGCCTCGTCGAGCCCCGGCCCGTCATGTGGAAGTCGGCCGGCGCGGCGGTGCACGGGCTGCTGTGGCGTCCGGCCGACGCGCGCGTGACGCGTTGCCGATGGTCGTCCAGATTCACGGTGGCCCGACCGGGCAGGCGTTGGCCGACTGGAATCCGCGCGTGCAGTGGCTCGTGCAGCAGGGCTACGCGGTGCTGCAACCCAACTACCGCGGTTCGTCGGGGTACGGCGTTGCCTATCGGAACGCGCTCGACGGCCGGTGGGGCGACGTCGACGTCGCCGACGTCGCGGCCGGCATCAAACACGGGCTGAAAGAAGGTTGGGCGGCGCCGGGCCGGGTCGCGCTCATGGGCGGGAGCGCGGGCGCGTTCACCGCGTTGAACGTCGCCGCTCGCCATCTCGAGCTCGTCGCCGCCGTGATCGCGTTGTATCCGGTGACCGACCTGCTCGATCTCGCGGCGACGACTCATCGGTTCGAGTCGGGCGACCTCTCGAGGCTGGTGGGTCCGCTACCCGGGCGCGCGCGAGCAGTACGTCGAACGGTCTCCGATCACGCACGCCGGTACTCTGCGCGCGCCGGTGCTGCTGTTGCAGGGCGATGAAGACCGTGTCGTCAGCGCCGCGTGCACGCGGGAGCTCGCCGACGCCCTGCGGCGCGCGGGCGCGACCGTGGAGCTACAGGTCTACAAAGGCGAAGGCCACGGCTGGAAGCGCGCGGCGACCGTCGCCGACGAGCTCGCCCGCGTCGCAGTCGTTCCTCTCCCGTTGGTGTTGATCGCCGAGGTATCGACGTGTTGACCGACTTCGCGTACCAGGGACCCAAACGCGGCGCGGATCGCGCGGTGCTGCTCGCGCACGGTGCCGGTGCCGACATGCACGCGGCCGCCCTCACCACCGTTGCCGACGCCTTGGCCGCGGCCAAGGTGCCGTCGCTGCGCTTCAACTTCCCGTACCGAGCGGCGGGACGGCGCGCGCCGGATCGGGCGCCGGTGCTGGAGGCTGCAGTGCGAGAGGCTGCGTCCGAGCTGGCGCGCCTCGCCAAGCTGCCGCCCGAACGGCTCGTGCTCGGCGGGCGCTCAATGGGCGGCCGTATCTGTTCGATGGTCGCGGCCGACGCCGGCGCGCTCGGTCTCGTGCTGCTGGGATACCCGTTGCATCCGCCCGGCCGGGCGGCGCAACTTCGCGTCGAGCACTTCGCGCGGCTGCACATGCCCGCGCTGTTCGTGAGCGGGACGCGTGACGCGTTCGCCACGCCGGCAGAGCTGCGCAAGGAGACGAAGAAGATCAAGGGGCGAGTCGAGTTCCACTGGATCGACACCGGCGATCACGGGTTCAAACCCCTGAAGGCGAGCGGGCTGACCACCGAGGTCGTGCTGGCCGACGCGGCGGCGGCCGTCGTCGAATTCGTCGATCGTCTGCCCAGCGGGAAGTGACAGACTCCTACCGTGCGTGTCGATCGTTGGTTCGCGTTCGTCGATCTCTCCGGATTCACCTCGTTCGGTGATCGGTTCGGTGACGACGAGTCGGTGCGGGTGCTCACGATCTTCCGCGGGGCCGTCCGCCAGGTCGCGACCGATTTCGGTGTTCGCATCGCGAAGTGGCTCGGCGACGGCTGCATGTTGGTGTCGGTCGAGCCCGCGCAACTCATCGCCGCGGTGGTGAAGCTCGAGGCGCTCACGCACGATCTGGAACTGCCGCTGTCGATGCATGCAGGCTGCGCGGGCGGCGCGGTGATCCTCCTCGAGGGCGACGACTACACCGGTCGATCGGTGAACCTCGCGGCCCGGCTCGCCTCCGCCGCCCAGGCCCACGAGCTGTTCGCAACCGTCGAGCTGGCCGAGCACGCGCCGGTGGGAACGCCGATGGAACCGGCCGGCATGATCACGGTCGCGGGGATCCAGGAGCCGGTCGAGGTGGTGCGTTTCGGATGCGCGGCGGCCGGCGATACCGTTCGCACATGAACGCATACGAAACCGTCGACTTCGCGCGCGACGGCTCCATCGGCTGGCTCCGGCTCGATCGTCCCGAGAAGCTCAACTCGTTCACGATTCAGATGTGGCAAGAGCTGCGCGCGCTCGGCAAGGAACTGCGCGACGACCCCGACTTGCGCGCGCTCGTCGTGATCGGAAACGGGCGCGCGTTCTCCTCGGGCATCGACACGTCGGTGTTCACCGGTGGGTCGACCGACTCGCTCGAAGGCGGTGACGACGTCGGGACGCGGCACCACGACCCTACGGTCGACGGCATCCTCCGAGCGCAGGAGGCGTACTCCTGGCTGGAGCAGGCGCGGTACCCGACGATCGCCGCGGTGCGCGGTTTCGCGCTCGGCGCCGGGCTGCAGATGGCACTGGCGTGCGACATCCGGGTGTTCGCTCGGGGCGCGTCGGTCGGCTTGCTCGAGCACAAGTACGGCATCCTTCCCGATCTCGGCGGCACGCAACGGCTGCCGCGTGTGGTCGGCGCGGGGAAGGCCAAGGAGCTCATCTGGACCGCGGCGCGCATCGACGCCGACGAGGCGTACCGCATCGGTCTGTGTGAACGCCTGGTCGACGACGACGCGCTCGAAGCGGAATCGGCCGCGCTCGCGGCGCTCATCGCCGCGCAGCCGCCGCTGGCGGTGCAGGGCGCCAAGCGCGCCGTGGAGGCGGCCGACCGGGTGCCGGTGGCGGAAGGACTCGTCGTGGAGGCCGAAGCCCAGGCCGTATGCCTGCGATCGGACGACATGCGCGAGGCGATCCAGGCCTTCGTCGAGCAGCGCCGACCCGATTACTCGGGTAAGTAGTCTCTTTCGCCGTGACCCGATTTCGGGTCCGCGCGAGCGGGCCGCTCTCCGGACGGGTACAGCCGTCCGGCGCCACCAAGAACGCGGGCCTGAAGCAGATGGCCGCCGCGCTGCTCGCGCCGGGCGTCACCACGCTGCGCAACATGCCGACCGTGCGCGACCTCGACGTGATGATCGAGCTCCTGCGCGCGACCGGCGCCCGCGTCGACCAGCCCGCACCCGATGTCGTGCGGGTCGATGCCGCCGGCGACCTCACACCGGAAGCGCCGTACGAGCTCGTCGCGCGAATGCGGGCGTCGTTCAATGTGCTCGGTCCGCTCCTGGCGCGGTGCGGGCACGCGCGCGTCGCCCTTCCCGGAGGCGACAACATCGGGAGCCGCAAGGTCGACATGCACTTGCGCGGGCTCGAGGCGATGGGCGCGCACGTGGAGGTCGCGCACGGGTACGTCGTCGCGCGCACCGAGCTGTTGCACGGCGCTCGTACGGTCCTCGAGTTCCCGAGCGTCGGCGCGACCGAGAACCTGATGTGCGCGGCAGTGCTGGCGAAGGGGACAACCGTCATCGAGAACGCGGCGCGCGAACCCGAGGTGACCGCGCTCGCCACCTTCCTCAATCGCATGGGCGCGCACCTGTTGGGTGCGGGATCGTCGACGATCGAGATCGAAGGTGTCGAGGAGCTGCACGCGGTCGACAGCGAGATCATGACCGACCGGGTCGAAGCGGCGACGCTGCTCATGGCGTGCGGCATCGCCGGGGGCGAGATCGAGCTCGTCGGTGTCCGCTCCGAGCACGTCGAGATGGTCTCGATGAAGCTGTGCGAGATGGGAATGCGCATCTCGCCCACCAGCGACGGGCTCTGGGCGCTCGCGCCGAAGCGGCTCCGCGCGGTCGACGTCGCGACCCTGCCCCATCCGGGCTTCGCCACCGACTTCATGCCCCTCGCGGTCGCGGTCCTGACCGTGGCCGACGGCAGCGCCATCGTGACCGAGAACGTCTACGACGGCCGGTTCCAGTTCGTCGACGAACTCGCCCGCATGGGCGCCGACGTGCGCACGGAGGGCCGCCACGCCATCGTGCGCGGCGTCGACCGTCTCTCGGGCGCTCCGGTGCGGGCTTCCGACGTCCGCGCGGGAGCGGCACTCGTCCTGGCCGGCCTGGTGGCCGACGGTGAGACGATCGTGCACGACGGCGAGCACATCGAGCGGGGCTACCCCGACCTCGCGGGGCGCCTGCGGTCGCTGGGTGCCGACGTCGAGCGCCTCGACCCCTGAGCCGGCCGCGACCATCGGTGCCCGAGGTCGAGGCCCCCGGGGAACAAGCGCCATACTGGAGTCGTTGAACCGGGTACTCCCACCTTCTGACGGTTGCGACTTGGAGATCTGATGGCACTTGATCTTGCCGAGATGGAACCGGCCGTGCTCGAGGCGATCGAGATCATCCGGCCGGCGTTGCAGAGCGACGGCGGCGACATCGTCTTCAACGGCATCGACGAGGACGGCGTCGTCCACGTGTCGCTGGTCGGAGCGTGCGGAACCTGCCCGGTCTCGATGATGACCCTGAAGGCCGGCGTCGAGCGGATCATCATGGACCGCGTCCCGGGCATCACCGAGGTCGTTGCCGACGAGTAGCGTCGGCGCTCCATGGGAGACGCCACCGCCGCGCTCGTCGAGGGCGCGCTGCAAGGTGACCGGCGCTCGATCGCCAAGGTCATCTCGCTGGTCGAACGGGGCGGCGACGGCGCGCGCGATCGCGATCCGGATGCTGCACCCGCGGACGGGCAACGCGTGGTCGATCGGGATCACGGGCGCGCCGGGCGCCGGGAAGTCGACCCTGACCGACCAGCTCGTCGGGCGCCTGCGCGGCGACGGGCGGCGAGGTCGGCGTGCTCGCGGTCGATCCGACGAGCCCGTTCAGCGGCGGTGCGATCCTCGGCGACCGGGTGCGCATGCAGAGTCACACGACCGACCCCGGCGTCTTCATCCGATCGATGGCCACCCGTGGTCATCTCGGTGGTCTCGCGCTCGCCACGCCGCAGGCGGTGCGGGTGCTCGACGCGGTCGGGAAGGCGTGGATCGTCATCGAGACGGTCGGGGTCGGGTCAGGTCGAGGTCGAGATCGCCGGCCACGCCGACACGACGATCGTCGTCGTGAACCCGGGCTGGGGCGACTCGGTGCAGACGGCGAAAGCCGGGCTGATGGAGATCGCCGACGTGTTCGTGGTCAACAAGGCCGATCGGCCGGGTGCCGCGGAGACCCAGAGCGACCTCGTGGGGATGCTCGAGCTGTCGGGCCGGCGGTCGTGGCGGCCGCCGATCGTGCGTACGGTGGCCACGACCGGCGAGGGCGTCGACGATCTCTTCGCGGCGATCGCCGCGCACCGAGCCCATCTCGAAGCGACCGGCGACGCCGGCGCACGGCGCCGGGCGCGGCTGCGCGAGGAGTTGCACGGGTTGGTCGGCGCCGAGATGCTGGAGCGGGCGTCGGCGCTGTGCCGCGGCGCGCGGTTCGAAGCGATCGTCGACGAGGTCGCGGCGCGGACACGCGACCCGTACACCGCGCTGGACGCGATCCTGCAGGGGTGAGCGACCGGGGCCTCATCCGGGCCGAGGTCGCGTTCGTGCGCCCTGGATCCGGCGCCTGAGGGTCGGTAATAGGGTCCGGGCATGTCCGACGATCTCGTTCTCACCGAACCCCATGCCGACGGCGTCGTCGTGGTGCGCCTGAACAACCCACCGATGAACCCGCTGTCGCGCGCGCTGTTGGAGCGGTTGCGCGACGTGCGCGCGCGAAGTCGGCAGCGGATCGGTCCACCAAGGCCGTCGTGGTCGCGGGCGGGGAGAAGGCGTTCGCCGCGGGCGCGGATATCTCCGAGTTCTCCGACCCGGAGTCGGCGCGCGTGATCGGCGGCGCGTTCCGTGACGCGTTCGACGCGGTCGCGGCCGTCCCGCGTCCGGTGATCGCGGCGGTGCGGGGCTACGCGCTCGGCGGCGGGCTCGAGCTCGCGTGCGCGTGCGACTTCCGGGTCGCCGGCGAGACCGCGCGTCTCGGCCAGCCCGAGATCCTGCTCGGCATCATCCCCGGCGCCGGCGGTACGCAGCGTCTGACCCGCCTCGTCGGGCCCGCGCGTGCCAAGAACATGATCTGGAGCGGGCGCCAGGTCCGTGCCGAGGAGGCGCTCACGATCGGTCTCGTCGACCGCGTCGTCGCGCCCGACGAAGTGGAGCACGCCGCGCTCTACTGGGCTTCGGAGCTCGGCCGCGGCGCGGTCGTCGCGATGGGTCTCGCCAAGCGGGTGATCGACGGCGGCATCGGTCGTCCCCTCGCCGACGGACTCGACCTCGAGCTCGACGCGTTCGTCGAGGCCTTCGGCACGGAGGACGCGTCGACCGGTGTGCAGTCGTTCCTCGCCGAGGGTCCCGGGAAGGCGAAGTTCTCGGGCCGCTAGCCCGCCTCGCCCCGGCGTTAGGCGAGGGCGCGCAGGGTCTCGGTGATCGTGGCGCGCCGATCCTCGCCCCACGGCAATGCGAACACGATCGGCACGTCGACGCCATGGTCGGCGTACGCCTGCACCTGGTCGCGCACGTGTTGGGCGTCGCCCATGATCTGGATCGCGTCGACCCAGCCGTCACTGATCGCCGCGAGCGCACCGTCGCGATCGCGTGCAGCCCAGCGATTCCGGAAGTGCTCCACGTCATCGACGAATCCGGCCCGCTCGAACTGTGTCGCGTACGCGGCCACGACCGCGTAGTTGAGGAGGTCTTTGCGGGCGAGGTCGGCGTAACGGTCGCGGTCGGTGACCGCGCAGTGCACGTACGCGTGGATCTCGGCGTCGCCGCCGGCCCGCACCTGCTCGACACACCAGGGAACGAGGCGAGCGGGCAGGTAGTTCAGCAACACGACGTCGGCGAGTTCACCGCCGAGCGCCAGCATCTGCTTGTTCAAGGCCGCCAGCGCGATCTTGGGCCGCCGTTCGCCGAGCTTCAACCCGAGCCGGAATCGCTTGACGTTGTAGAAGTCGCCTTCGAAGGTCACGGTCTCACCCGTGAGGCACTCGCGCAGCAGCGTGAGGAACTCGCGGACCTGGGCGATCGGCCGGTCGGAGTAGCCCGCACCGTGCCACTGGCCCGCGACCGCGGGCGACGAGATCCCGACGCCGAGGAAGACGTCGCGGTCGCCGGCCAGTTGTTGCAGCGTGGCCGCGGCCATCGCGTGCAGCGGCGGCGTGCGGAGCTGCAGGGCCAGGACCCCGGTGCCGATTCCGATATGGGGCGCGACCTGGCTGATCGCGCCGAGTAGCGACAAGCCTTCTGCCGCGTTGGCCTCCGCGACCCACGCGGTCGAGTAGCCGAGGTCGTCGGCTTCTCGCGCGACGTCGAGCGAGAGGCTCGCGCCCAGCGTCTGCAGTCCCGCGAGGCTCACTGCCCGATTCGTCATGCGGCCTCCACGATCGCCTTCAGCCGGCGCAGGTTACGGCGCCAGATCGCGCGCAGCACCGGCTTGGCCGCGAGCGCGCCCACCGGTCCGCCCATCCACCACGGAAAGACCAGGCGTTCGTTCCAGGTGAATCGGGTGCGCCCGCGCGGGCGGCGCCGCAACGTGAAGCGCCCTTGTCCCGTGACCATGCCCCGATGCTCGATGCCCATGACGCGGTTCGGCTCCCACTCGGTGACGCGCATGTGATCGGTGAGGCGGATCGGACCGACCTTGGTGACGCAATCGAAGGTGGTGCCGATGCCGCGCGTGCCCGAGCCGGTGAAACGAATCGACTCCGCGTCGGCCATCCACTCGACGTGGTGCTCGATCGGTTCGACGACGCTCCAGGTCTGCTCCGGCGACGCGTCGATCGTCAGACCGACCCGGATCTTCATCGGACGGCCCGCAGCGCGGCTGCGGCGTCCGCGGGCGCGACGACGTTCACTGCCAGACCGGTGCCGAGCTCGAATCCCGCGGTGACCGCAACGCGTGGAACGACGTCGATCCACCAGTGGAACGGTTCCGCGTGCGTCGCGCGGCGCCGTCTGGATCACGACGTTGTAGGCCACGGCGCCGAGCACGTCGTGAATCCGTGCGACCGCGTCGCGCAGCGCGACGCCGGCGGCGCGGGTGTCGGAGTCGGACGCTTCGTCGAAGCGCGCGCCGCCGTCGACGACGGCAAGGCGGAGCGCGAACGGCGACGGCGACGCCCGCGGGCACCACAGCGTCACCGCGCCGTCGGCGACGCGATGCTCCTGGTCGCTCGCGAACGCTGCGGGCGAGAAGCGATCGAGACGCGGCGGGCACGCGAGGGCACGAGATCGAGCGCGACCAGCTGCGCGTGGGGGTGCTCGATCGACGCGCCCGCCGCCTTGCCCTGGTTCACGAACGCCTGCGCGTACGCGTGACCGTTCGCCAGATGCACGCGCGCGCGGTCGCGCAACGCGACGAGTACGTCGGCGGCCGCGGTCTCCGAAAGCGCGCCCAGGTCGGCGTCGTGGGCAGGAGAGAAGATCACGACCTCGTGCGCGCCCGGGACCCCGCCCCCGACGATGGGGAACTTGTTGGGAACCACCCTGAGCGTCCAGCCGGGCGTGTCCGGGGTGCCGGGGCCGATGCGCGCGACCTCCGGCGGTGTCTCGTGCTCGTTCCCGCGACAGAACGGACACGTGGCGACGCTCGCGGCGAGGGGGTCGGCCTCGACTCGGAATGTGTCGGGCCGCAGGGCGCGCGCCGGGGCGAGGATCACCGTGTCGCCGGTCAGCTCGTCGACCAGGAGTTGTTGCATCGAACGGTCAGGGTAGGCGGCCCGCGCCGCGTAGCCTGGTCCGTATGGCCGTGCGGTTGGTGATCATCGGAGGCGGGCCCGCCGGGAACACCGCGGCGACGGTCGCGGCGTCGATCGGGGCCGAGGTGACGATGATCGAGCGCGACATCGTCGGCGGCGCTGCGCATCTGTGGGACTGCATCCCGAGCAAGGCGATGGTCGCAACCGGGAACGCGCTGGCCGAGCTCGGGCTGGCGGAGACGATGGGCCTGGAAGCTACGGGCTGCCTCGACGTCGACGCGCTGCGTGCCCGTATCTCCGGGATGGAAGCCAAGCTCCGCAACGGTGTGACGAGCCTGCTCGAATCGCAGGGCGTACGCCTCATCCGCGGTACCGGTCGCCTGACCGGCGCGTACACCGTCGAAGCGGTGACGGCCGAGGGCACCGAGGAGCTCGAGGCCGATGCCATCCTCTTGGCGACGGGCTCGCGGCCGCGCGTTCCCGACTGGGCGGTGATCGACGGTGAGCGCATCTTGACGACGCGTCAGGCGTACCCGCCGCCCGAGATCCCCGAGCATCTCGTCGTCATCGGTTCCGGTGTCACCGGCGTGGAGTTCACGCACATGTTCAGCGCGCTCGGCTCGCGGGTGACCTTGATCGTGTCGCGCCAGCAGGTCTTGCCGTACAAGGATCCCGAGGTCGCGGCCGTGCTCGAAGACGAGTTCTTGCGCCGCGGGGTGAAGTTGTTGAAGGGTGCGCGTGCGATCTCGATCGGGCGCGAGAGCGACAAGGTGTTCATCGCCTGCGACGACGGCCGCGCGGTCGACGGCTCGCACGCACTGATGTGCATCGGATCGGTCGCGAACACCGAGGGACTGGGCTGCGAGGCCGCCGGTGTCGATGTCGACGACGGCCGGATACGTCCCCGGCAACCGGCACTGCCAGACCAACGTGCCCCACATCTACTCGGCCGGTGACGTCTCCGGCCGCTTGCCACTCTCGTCGGTGGCCGCGATGCAGGGGCGCAAGATCGCTGAGCACGTGATGGGCCTCACGGCGCGCGCCCACCGCCATCTCGACTACGACAAGGCTGCGCAGGCCATCTTCACCGACCCCGAGATCGCGGAAGTCGGCGTCGCGGAGGCCGAGGCGTTCGCCGCCGGCCGCAAGCTACGCGTGACGAAGGTGCCGTTCTCGGCGAACCCCAAGGCCTTGATCAACGGCGACACGCGTGGGTTCGTGAAGATCCTGTCCGACCCGGCGACGGGGGTGGTGCTCGGCGGCGCGATCGTCGGGCGCAACGCGGCCGAGCTGATCTCGGTGATCGCGGTGGCGGTAACGAATCACCTGAAGGCCGTCGACATCGTCGACTCGTTACTCGTACACCCCGCGCTCGTCGGAATCGCTCGCCGACGCTGCTTCGTGACGTGCGGACGCTTGTAACCGGTGTCGCCGGATTCGTCGGGAGCCATCTCGCCGACGCGCTGCTCGCCCGTGGTGATTCCGTCGTCGGCGTCGATTGCTTCACGCCGTATTACGCACGGGCCGAGAAGGAACGGAATCTCGTCGCCGCGCGTCGGCACCCGCAGTTCGAGCTCGTCGACGCCGATCTGCGCACGGCCGCGATCGAGCCGCTCCTCGACGGCGCCGACGCGGTGTTCCATCAGGCCGCGCAGGCGGGCGTGCGCCGGTCGTGGTCGACCGGCTTCTCCGACTACGTCGAGCACAACCTGATGGCGACGCAGCGGCTGCTCGACGCGGTACTCACGGCGCGGCCCGGAGCGCGGGTCGTGTACGCATCGTCGTCATCCGTCTACGGCAATCAACCGCGCTACCCCACCCAAGAACGTGACCTGCCGAAACCCTTCAGCCCTTACGGCGTGACCAAGCTCGCGGCGGAGCACTTGTGCGGTCTCTACGCCGAGAACCACGGTATCTCTACGTTGTCGCTGCGCTACTTCACGGTCTACGGCCCTCGCCAGCGGCCCGACATGTCGATCCACCGCCTGTGCGAAGCCGCGATCCACGGGACTCCGTTCCCGCGCTACGGCGACGGCTCGCAGATCCGCGAGTTCACCTTCGTCGACGACATCGTGCGCGGAAATCTCCTCGCGACCGAGCGCGACATCGCGCCCGGGTCCTACTGCAATCTGGCGGGCGGCGGCGAGATCACGCTCTCGGATCTGATCGAGCTGGTGGGCGAGCCGCGGGATCGCCCGTGAAAATCGATCAGCAAGCGCGCCAGCCCGGCGATGCGTTCCGCAACGGCGGCTCGATCGACCGAGCCGGTGAGCTGCTCGGGTGGACGCCCCGGGTGGCGCTGCGCGACGGCGTCAACGCGCAGCTGGCGTGGCACCGATCACGCGCGTAGCTCTCCGGCGAGCACCGTCGTTGCCCGTCCCGTCAGCAGGGCCCGGTCGCCCTTGCGCACGACGGTGACCTCGCCGCCGCGAGCCGACGCCTGGAACGCGTGCAACTCGTCCTTGGCGAGGCGCGGGCCCCAATACGCGACGAGCACGCAGTGCATCGACCCGGTGACCGGGTCCTCGTCGATCCCGACGCCCGGACCGAAACACCGCGAAACGATGTCGTAGCCGGCGTCGCCGGGTGCGGTGACGTACACGCCGCGCACGCCGGGTACTCGTGCCAGGCGGGAGAAGTCGGGCGTGAGGGCGCGCACCGTCGTCGCCGAGTCGACGACGCACATGTAGAAGTCGCCGTCGGTGCGCAGCAGTTCCGCCGTCACCAGACCGAGCGCGTCGAGGAGTCCGGGTACGGGCGGTGACGGCACCGGTACGGCGACGGGGAAGTCGAGCGTGATACCGAGCGCGCCTGCCTCTTCGGCGTGCAGCTCGCCGCCCCGTGTGTGGAAGTGCACCGTCTTTCCCGGCGCGACCCGTCCCGTCTCGAACAGCACGTGCGCGCCGGCGAACGTCGCGTGCCCGCAGAGATCGACCTCGACCGTCGGCGTGAACCAGCGCAGGTCGAATCCACCGTCGGAGCGCGCCCGGACGAACGCCGTCTCCGAATGGCGCATCTCGGCGGCGACGCGTTGCATCCAACCGAGTCGCCGTGGTCGAGCACCACCGCGGCCGGGTTCCCCCGGAACGGCTCGCCCGTGAAGCGTCGACGACGAAGATCGGAAGGCTCATCATCCGATGTTGGCACGCCCCCGCACCAACCCCGACGGGATTCCCCCAACTGTCGGCATGGTTTTCGGCTCTGGGAGCCAGTTTTCCTGCCAACTGTCGGCGTGGTTTTCGGCTCTGGGAGCCACGTTTTCCTGCCAACTGTGGGAGGCTCGGCGGGCTATTCGATGACGGCGAGGACGTCGCCGGTGCCGACGGAGTCGCCGGCGGTCACGCGGATCTCCTTCACCGTTCCCGATGTCTCCGCGTTGATGTGGTTCTCCATCTTCATCGCCTCGAGTACCACGAGCGCCTCGCCGGTGGTCACCGCGGCGCCCACTTCGACGAGCACCTTGACGATGGTGCCCTGCATCGGGGCGACGACGGTACCGCTCCCGCCGGCGCCGCCACTCCCGCCCGTGACGGCCGGCTTCGGACGGCTCCGAGTCCGGCGCCGGCTGCGGCGGTGCTGCGGGCCGGCGCCTCCGGCAACCAGACCTTCACCGAGTAGCGGCGCCCGTCGACTTCGACCGGGACGGTCTGCTCGGTCGACGGTGCGGCGCCGTCGGCGGAGGCGCGCCGGCGGCGAGCCCGCCGGCACCGCGCACATGGCTGGCGAACACCGTCTGGTCGACCTCTTCCTCGACCCACTTCGTCGAATGACCGAGCTCGCGGAAGTCGGTGGTCTGCAGCAGCGTCAGGTGTGCGGGGATCGTCGTCTTGATGCCGGTGATCTCGAACTCGCACAGCGCGCGCACCATGCGTTCGATGGCACGGTCGCGATCAGGTGCCCACACGATGAGCTTGCCGACGAGATTGTCGTAGTACTGGGAGATCGTGTCGCCCTCTTCGTACCCGCCGTCCCAGCGAACGCCGGGCCCGGACGGGACGCGCAGCCGGGTGATCGTGCCGGGGGAGGGGAGGAAGTTCTTCGTCGGATCCTCGGCGTTGATCCGGCATTCGATGGCGTGGCCCCGGAGCTCGATCGTCGCTTGACCGAACGAGAGCGGCTCGCCCGCCGCGACCCGCAGCTGCTCGGCCACGAGGTCGAGGCCGGTGACCTCTTCGGTCACGCAGTGCTCCACCTGCAGTCGCGTGTTCATCTCGAGGAAGAAGAACTCGCCGTCTTGGTAGAGCATCTCGACCGTGCCCGCGTTGACATAGCCGCACGCGAGCGCGACCTTCACCGCGGCTTCGCCCATCGCGCGACGCGTCGCGTCGGGGATCTCCGGGGCGGGCGCTTCTTCGATCAGCTTCTGGTGCCGGCGTTGCGTCGAGCAGTCGCGGTCGCTCAGGTAGACGCCGTTGCCCTGGGTGTCGCAGAAGATCTGGAGCTCCACGTGGCGCGGGCGCGTGAGGTATCGCTCGAGGTAGCACTCGGGCCGACCGAAGTATGCCTGCGCCTCGCGTGCGGCGGAGTCGAACGCGCTCTGCGCGTCTTCGGCGCGTTCGACGACCTTCATGCCGCGCCCGCCGCCGCCATACGCGGCCTTGATCGCGATCGGATAGCCGACCTCGTCGCCGAACGCGACGATCTGCGCGGCGTCGGTGATCGGGGTGGTCGTGCCGGGCACGCTCTCGACCTCGGCGCGCGCGGCCGCGAGCCGGGAGGAGATCTTGTCGCCCATCACCTCGATGGCCTCGGGCGGAGGCCCGATCCAGGCCACGCCCAATCCGGTGACGGCCCGGGCGAAGTCGGCGTTTTCGGAGAAGAAGCCGTAGCCGGGGTGCACCCCGTCGGCGCCGCTCTTGCGGATCGCGTCGAGAATGGCCTCGGTGTTGAGGTAGCTCTCGGCCGCGGTCTGACCACCGAGGGCGTACGCCTCGTCGGCGTAGCGCACGTGCGCGGCGTCGCGGTCGAGCTCCGAGTAGACGGCGACACTGGCGATGCCGAGCTCGCGGCATGTCCGCATGACGCGAATGGCGATTTCGCCCCGGTTGGCGATCAGGATCTTCGAGAGCACGGCTGCGTATCCTAAGGGTGGGCGCGCGGGCACAGCGAAGTCGCCGGTCGTCAGCCCCGACGGCCCGACGGCGACGGGTACACCGAGCCCACGACCCGCCGGCGAGGAGTCGAGGTGACTGCACGCGAGTCGCGCGAGCCCGAGGCGTGGACCGATCCTCGCCTCGCGGGCACGCGGTTCGACGACGTCCGCTGGTTCTCGTTCGTCGACTCCACCAACCGCTACCTGCTCCAATGCGCTGCGCAGGGCGCGCCCGAGGGCGTGGTCGCCGTTGCCGACGAGCAGACCGCGGGCCGGGGCCGGCTCGGTCGCACCTGGGTCGCGCCTGCGGGATCGGCACTCCTCGTGTCGGTGTTGTTGCGTCCGGAGCTGCCCCTGGAAGCGACCCATCTCGTGACGCTTGCGGCCGGGTTGGCGGCGCTCGATGCCATCGACGTGCTCGCGTCGGTTCCGGCCGGATTGAAGTGGCCCAACGACGTCGTGATCGATGACCGCAAGATTGCGGGCATCCTCGCCGAGGCCGATGGTGCGGGCGCGGTGGTCGTCGGGATGGGCTGCAACGTGGTACCGGGCGCGTTGGCGCCGGAGCTGCGCGACATCGCGACGGCGGTGCCGGTCGATCGCGAGGAGCTGCTGGTCGAATGGCTCGTCGCGTACGACGCCCGGCTGGCCGCGCTCGACCGCGTTGTCGTCGACGCGATCGCGCGCTCGGCGACGCTCGGCCGGAGGGTACGAGTCGAGCTCGCGCACGAGGCGTTCGAGGGAACGGCGAGCGCGTTGACCGGCGAGGGGTTCTTGGTGGTCGACGGCCGGATCGTGAGCGCGGGCGACGTCGTGCACCTCCGCCACGACGCCGTTAGCTGAACCGCGGCACGCTGCACCGCTGCACCGCGGCCGGCGTTAGGGGTCGAGGTCGCTCCCGACGAGGTCGCCGAACGCGGCCGCGAGCCGTCGGCTGACCGGACCGCCCACATTGGCCAACGCGACTCCGTCGACGTGGCTGATCGGCTGGACCTCGCGCGTCGTCGACGACAGGAACGCTTCGGTGCTGTCCACGAGGGCCTCGATCGGTATATCGCGCTCCTCGGCGGGGATCCCCGACGCCTTCGCCAGTTCCAAGAGGAGGGCGCGCGTCACGCCGAGCAGTGCGCCCGCGCTGGCCGGAGGAGTGACGAGCACGCCGTCGCGCACGACGAAGACGTTCGAGCCCGTCGCCTCGCACAGATCTCCGCGGGTGTTCGCGAAGACCGCTTCCCCCGCGCCGCGCTCGTGCGCGTACGCGAGCGCCCGGACGTTCGCTGCGTAAGAAATCGTCTTGAGTCCGGCCAAAGCGCCGTTCTCGTTGCGGGTCCATGGCGCGATCACGATCGCGACGCTCGCCGCCGCGGGTTCGATCGGGAACGCCAGGAGGAACGCGGTCGGGGGCGCGGCGCCGCGTCCGGAGCCGGGCGGCGCGATCCCGCCCGTCACGGTGATGCGCAGCCGGGCCTCGGTGAGGTCGTTGGCGGCGAGGACCGCGTCCGCCGCCTCGCGAAGCTCGTCGCTCGGCGGAAGTTCGAGGCCGAGCCCGTCGGCCGACGCCTGCAGCCGGGCGAGGTGGCGGGTCCAGGCGAAGGGAACGCCGCGGTACACCCGCAAGGTCTCGAAGACTCCGTCGCCCACCACCAACCCGTGGTCGAGTACCGACACCTTCGCATCGGCCAGTGCGACGAGCCCGCCGTCGATCCACGCGGTCATCGGACGTCGACCGTTTCGTCGCGGCGCGCGCCGGCGGCCTGCAACAGTCGCGCGCCCTTCAGTTCGGTCTCGGCCCATTCGTCGTGCGCGCACGAATCGGCGACGATGCCCCCACCGATACCGAGATGGGTCTGTCCGGCCGCGATCGTGAAGGTGCGGATCGCCACCGCCAACTCGGCGCGGTCACGCGTCGCGTCGATCCAGCCGAACGCGCCGCAGTAGACGCCGCGCCGAACGGGCTCGAGCTCTTCGATCGCCTGCATGACGCGCGGCTTCGGTGCGCCCGTCACCGATGCGGGCGGGAAGGTGGCGCGGATGAGGTCGGCGAGACCGACGTCGGGGCGGAGCCGGCCCTGCACCGTGCTCACGAGGTGCGCGAGACCGGGATGGTCCTCGATCGCGAACAGCGCCGGAACGTCGATCGATCCGAACTCGCATACCCGCCCGAGATCGTTGCGGGCGAGGTCGACGATCATCAGGTTCTCGGCGCGGTCCTTCTCGCTCGTACGCAAGGTCGACGCGTCGATCGCCGTGCCCTTGATCGGGCGGGTCTCGACCGAGCGGCCATCGACGCGCAAGAACAGCTCGGGCGACGCCGACACCACGGCGATGCCGGGCAGCGCGTCGCCGAAGCTGCACACCGCCGCGTGCGGTGCGGGGTTGAGGCGCGCGAGTGCGCTGAAGAGATCGAACGGGTCGGGCGCGGCGTCGAAGGTGAGCCGCCGGGTCAGGTTCACCTGGTAGCACTCACCGGCGGCGAGCAGGTCGTGCACACGGGCGACGAGCGCCGCGTGCTCGCCGGGCGTCAGGCTCGAACGACCTCGACCGAGCTCGCAGCCCGATGCGAAAGCACCGGGCGTGCCGGCGAACGTGCCGGGCGGCGGGAGCTCGTCGACCGTGCACGTGTCGTCGAAGCGGACGAACGCGAGGTCGGGGAGACCGAGATCGTCGTCGATCCGGGGTGCGGTGTGCTCGATGGCCCGCCCGGCGTCGTACGCGACGAATCCCACCCAGAAGCCTTCACCTGCGATCTGGTCGAGCGCCGCGAAGACGTCGGCGCCGCGGGCGAGGAGCGCGCGTGTCGGTCTCGTGCAGACGATCCAGTGTGCACCGTCGCGCACGACGGCGTAGCCCGGGTACGCATCCACGGGACGCACGGTACTGCGACGAGTACGGTCGTGACCGTGGAGTTCGATCCGACGCCAGAGCAGGAGCAATTCCGGGCCGTCGTCCGCGATTTCGCCGAGGGCGAGATCGCTCCCCACGCCGAGGCCTGGGATCGCGACCACGAGTTCCCGGTCGACACCGTCCACGCGATGGGCAAGCTCGGGCTGTTCGGCCTCCCGTTTCCCGAGGAATACGGCGGCAGTGGCGCCGACTACCTCACGTACTGCATCGCCATCGAGGAGATCGCGCGCGTCGACGCTTCGATGGCGATCACGCTCGAGGCCGGGGTCAGTCTCGGTGCGGCGCCCTTCTTCTACACCGGCACCGAGGACCAAAAGCAGGAGTACCTCGTCCCGATGATCGCGGGGGAGGTGCTCGGAGCGTTCGGGCTCACCGAAGCCGAGGCCGGCTCCGACGCGGCGCGACGCGTACGCGCGCGACGCTCGACGACGCGACGAACGAATGGGTCATCGACGGCCAGAAGACCTTCATCACGAACTCCGGAACCGCGCTGACCAAGTGCGTCACGATCACCGCCCGGACCGCGCCGAACGAGATATCCAACATCGTCGTCGATTCCGGAACGCCGGGCTTTGTCGTGCAGCCTGCGTACCGGAAGATGGGCTGGCACGCATCGGATACGCACGAGCTCGTGTTCGACGGTTGCCGGGTGCCGGCCGGGCAGTTGCTGGGAGTGCGGGGCGAGGGCTTCAAGACGTTCCTGCGCATCCTCGACGACGGTCGCATCGCGATCGCCGCGCTGGCGCTCGGCATGGCGCGCGCGTGCTCGACGCGTCGGTCGCGTACGCGAACGAGCGCCGCGCGTTCGGCGGGCCGATCGGTCGCTACCAGTCGATCGCGTTCAAGTGCGCCGACATGGCGGTCGCGGTCGAGAACGCTCGCAACCTCGTGTACAAGGCCGCATGGTTGCGCGAGCAGGGCCGGCCCATCCGCGCCCGCGGCCGCGATGGCGAAGCTCTACGCGAGCGAGATCGCGGTCGCAGCTACCCGCGACGCGGTGCAGATCCACGGCGGGTACGGCTACATCGACGAGACGCCCGTGAGCCGCTTCTACCGTGACGCCAAGATCCTCGAGATCGGCGAGGGCACGAGCGAGATCCAGCGGATCGTCGTCGCTCGGAGCTTGGGACTCCCTGTGGAGTAAACGGGCTGCGCCCATGCAACCGGGACTGGTGACGGGCGTTCGTGTGAAGGGCACGTGAAGACGGCCGGGCCGTCCGAATGTCCGGACCGCGCGTCAGTACACTCCAGCGTCGCGTGCCCTCGCCTTCGACTCTGTTCTCGTTCCTTCGCCGCTTCGCAATCGCATTCGTCGTCGTGGTCGTCCTGACCGCGGGGGTGCTCGTGTCGGCGGACGCGTATGGGAAGCGGAAGTTCGCCGAGAGCCACGTCGTGCACATCCCACCTGGCATCTTGGCCCCGGCGAAGTCGGGTCAGCCCGCGAACTATCTCCTGATCGGTTCCGACATCCGCCCGGCCGACGAGACGCCACAAGAAGCCCAGGCGTACGGCACCCTCAAGGATGTGGGTCCGCAGCACTCCGACGTGATGATGGTGCTGCACGTCGACCCCGCCGCGCGCACGGGCATGCTCGTGTCGTTCCCGCGCGACCTCATGGTCGAGATCCCCGGTCACGGCCGCAACCTCTTGAACTCCGCGTTCGCCTTCGGTGGCGCGCCGCTGGTGATCCAGACGCTCCAGCAGGACTTCAAGCCAATGCAGATCAATCACTACCTCGAGGTCGACTTCCGCGGGTTCAAGAAGATCGTCGACACGATCGGCCACGTCCACATCTGGTTCCCCACACCGGCGCACGATCCGTACACGGGCCTCGACGTCAACCAGGCCGGTTGCGTGAGCCTCGACGGCGACCAAGCGCTCGCGTACGCGAGGTCGCGGCATTACTACGTCCCGCAGAATCTGCAGAACCCTGCGCCCTGGCAGTGGAATTACAAGACCTCGACGGGCGGGAACGGCTGGTTCGCGACCGGGAGCGACATCGACCGGATCCCGCGCCAGCAGTACTTCCTGCGCACCGTGAGCCAGGCTGCGATCGACACGTCCGGGAGCGACCCGTTCGCGATCCGTTCGCTGCTCGGCGCGGTGTTCGCGAGCCTCGGGCACGACCCCTACCTCAAACAGAGCGAACTGAACCTGCTCGCCCTCACCTTCCGTGGGCTCAACCCCGCCAAGGTCGAGATGTCGACCTTGCCGAACATGCCCGACCCGTCCAACCCCAATCGGGTCGTGGTGAAGTACCCCGACTACGTCTTCGTGACCAATCAACTCGCGAACTTCACGCCCCCGAAGAAGACTGTCGTGAAGCCGCTCGCCGCCGACAAGGTGAACCTACGCGTCGTCAACGGCTCCGGTGTGAAGTACGCGGGGAGCGAGCGCGCTCGACGCGTTCGTCGCGGCCGGGTTCCGGTCGGCGGGACCGGCCGCCGACGCCGACCGCAGCGACTACCAGACCCAGGTTCGCTACGCGCCGGGCAAGTTCGCGGAGGGCTATACCGTGGCCGTCGCCGTGGGGACCCTGAATCTCGTCGAGGCCGCGTCGGCGAAGAACACGCTCGGCGGCGACGTGCTGCTCATCGTCGGTCGCGACTACGCGACACTCAAGCATCGTTTCGATCTCGTGCCGCACCCGGCGAACCTGCCCGAGGCCACGACGACCACCTCGGTGTCGGTCCCGACATCGAGCACGACGACCACCACCGTCGTGCACCACACCGTCGACACCCGTTTCGTGCCCGTGGATCCGAAGACCGGCGGCGCGCTCGTCGGTTGTCCCTCGAAATGACGAATCGCGCGTGATCGCGTGAATGCGTTGTCGCCGCGGGCGTTCCTGCACCGCTTCGTCACGGCCTTCGTCATCGCGGTCGTGCTGGCGACGGTTGCGGTCGCGGGCGCGTACGCAGAAGCGTCGAACAAGGTGAAGAGCGTGGCGAAAGCCGCCATCGATCCCTCTGTTCTCCAGCCCGGTGGGAACTACCTCCTGATCGGGTCGGACTCGCGCGCGTTCGTCAACACCCCGCAAGAGGCCCAACACTTCGGCAGCGCCCAGCAGCAGACCGGGCAACGCTCGGACACGATCATGGTTGCTCACATCGACGACAAGACGGGCACGGCGTTGCTCGTGTCGTTCCCCCGCGACTTGTGGGTCGCGATACCCGGCATCGGTCACGCCAAGATCAATGCCGCGTTCAACGCCGGGCCGCAACGCGTGATCGAAACGATCGAGAGCGATTTCGACGTGCCGATCAGCCACTATCTGGAGGTCGATTTCGAGGGCTTTCGCAAGATGGTGAACGCGATCGGGACGATACCGATCTACTTCCCGGCGCCGGCGCGCGATGCGAAGACCGGCCTGTCGATCAACACGGCGGGATGCCAGCAGCTGAACGGTGACCAGGCGCTCGCCTACGTGCGCTCGCGGTACTACGAATCGTTGATCAACGGGAAGTGGCAGGCCGATCCCACTTCCGATCTCGGCCGGATCCGGCGCCAGCAATACTTCCTGCGCACCCTCGCGCAGCAGACCCTGCACGCCGCGACGGCGAAGCCCTGGAAGGCGAGCTCCCTCCTCGACTCGATGCTCACGGACCTCCAGCGCGACCCCAAGCTCGGCTTGTCGCCGCTGCGCGCGCTCGCGTACGCGTTCCACCGTCCGGGGGGCGTCGAGACGCAGACGTTGCCCGTGAATCGCCAATTCATCGAAGGCCAGGATGCACTCGTTCTCGACGCCGCCAAGGCAGCGCCGCTGCTCGCCCGCCTGCGCGGCATCGGGAATCCGTCGAACACCTCGAACCCGTCGAACCCGTCGAGCGGGACGGCCTCGGTCGACCCGTCGACGATCCACGTCTCCGTCGAGAACGGCAGCGGCCGACCCGGATTGGGGGCCGCGCCCACGACGCCCTGGGGGGTCTCGGCTTCTCGGTGGTCGGTTCCGCGACGAACGCCGATCGGAGCGATTACGCGGTGACCGAGGTCCGCTACGCGTCCGGCGCGGCCACCAAGGCGCAGTTCGTGCTCTCCGAGCTCGGCGGCGCGGGCAAGGTGGTGCCGCTCGCGAGCGCGCCCGCCGGAGTCGACATCGTCCTCGTCCTCGGGAGTGACTACAACGGGCTCAGCCGCCCTGCGCCGAAGGCCACGACGGGCGCCACCGCGAACACGACGCCCCCCACGAGTGGCTCGTCGGGGTCGGGCTCGCCCTCGCTCACATCGCTGCCGGTGGCGGGTTGTTGAACTGGATGGACCGGCTCGGTGCCCGCCTAGACTGATTCGTCGTGTCGGGAGTCGGACGGAGAGCGTCGTGAGGGTCGCGGTCATCGGAGCCGGCTATGTCGGGCTCACCAGCGCGGCCTGTTTCGCTCACCTCGGCCACGACGTCGTGTGTGCCGATATCGACGCCGAGCGCGTCGCCCGGCTGCGAAAGGGCGAGGTGCCGATCCTGGAGCTCGACTTGCCCGAGCTCATCGCCGAAGGGCTCGCCGCCCGCCGGCTCGAGTTCGTGATCGGCGCCGCGACGGCCGCCGAGCGGGCCGAGATCGTGTTCTTGTGCGTGCAGACCCCCCAGGCCGACGACGGCCAGGCCGACTTGACGTTCGTCGAGGCCGTCGCCCGCGAGATCGCGCCGGTGCTCGCGCCGAACACCGTGGTCGTCAACAAGTCGACCGTGCCGGTGGGTTCGACGCGGTTCGTGCAGCGGGTGTTGTCGGAGGCGGGGCGCGCGCCGACGGCGTGACCGTGGCGTCGAACCCCGAGTTCTTGCGCGAAGGCCAGGCGGTCCGAGACTTTCTCAATCCCGATCGCATCGTCATCGGCT
This sequence comes from uncultured Actinomycetes bacterium, assembly GCA_963839575.1. Lineage (GTDB taxonomy): Bacteria > Actinomycetota > Acidimicrobiia > IMCC26256 > PALSA-610 > PALSA-610. Next base: position 2,757,527 of record CAWIVQ010000003.1, read on the forward strand.
GCGAACAGCGGGAGGCGGCGGTACGCGTCAGCGAGCTGTACGAGCGCGTGAACGCGCCGGTGCTCGTCACCGATCCCGCGTCGGCGGAGATGATCAAGTACGCCTCGAACGCGTTCCTCGCCACCAAGGTCTCGTTCATCAACGCGATCGCCAACATCTGCGAGGCGGTCGACGCCGACGCGCGCGAGGTCGCGATCGGGATGGGCTACGACACGCGTATCGGGTTCCAGTTCCTGCATCCCGGCCCGGGGTACGGCGGTTCGTGCTTCCCCAAGGACGTCGCCGCGCTCCGGCATATCTCGAGTGCGGCGGGGTACGAGTTCGAGCTGCTCGCGGGAGTCGTGAAGGTCAACGCGGCGCAGCACGAGCGGATGATCGAGAAGGTCCGTACGGCTGTGGGCGGAAGCCTCGCGGGCGTCATGATCGGGGTCTGGGGCCTGACCTTCAAGGCCGATACCGACGATCTCCGGGACTCGCCCGCGATCTACGTCGCCCGGCGCCTCATCGAGGAGGGCGCGGTGGTCCGGGCCTACGATCACGGCGCCGGCGACCGTCCCCGCGATCTCGTTTCCGGAGTCGAGCTGTGCGCCGACGCGTACGACGCCGCGACCAACGCCGAGGCCATCGTGCTCATGACCGAGTGGGACGAGTTCCGGTGGCTCGACTTCGACCGGGTGCGCGACGCGATGCAGGGCCGGGTAATCGTCGATGCCCGCAACCTGCTCGACCCCGCCGCGATGCGGCGGCGCGGCTTCGCGTACCAGGGCGTCGGGCGACGGTAGATGGCGCGCATCGTCGTCACCGGTGGCTCCGGATTCGTCGGGTCGCATCTCTGCGACGCGTTCCTCGCGCGCGGTGACGAGGTCGTGGCGATCGACAATCTCTCGACGGGCCGGCTCCAGAACCTCACCCACCTCGCGGAACGCCCGGGCTTCACCTTCGTGCGTGCCGACGTGTGCAAGGAGATGCCGGTCGAGGGTCGCGTCGACGGCGTGCTGCACTTCGCGAGCCCGGCGAGCCCGCCCGAGTACCTTTCGATCCCGCTCGAGACGCTCGACGTCAGCTCGCTGGGTACCCGCCGCGCGCTCGACCTCGCGCTCGCGAACAACGCCCGCTTCCTGCTGGCGTCCACGAGTGAGATCTACGGCGACCCCGAGGTCCATCCCCAGTCGGAGTCGTACAACGGGAACGTCGATCCGAACGCGCCCCGTGCGGTATACGACGAGGCGAAGCGATTCGCGGAGACGCTCACGACCACGTACCGCCACCTCTACGACCTCCCGACGGCGATCGTGCGGATCTTCAACACCTACGGCCCGCGCCTGCGCCCGGCCGACGGCCGGGTGGTGTCCAACTTCTTGATCCAGGCCATCGACGGCAAGCCGTTGACGATGTACGGCGACGGGCAACAGACCCGGTCGTTCTGCTACGTCGAGGACGAGGTCCGCGGGATCATGGCCCTGTTCGACTCCGACGTGAATGATCCGGTGAACATCGGGAATCCGAACGAGATCACGATGCTCGAGCTCGTCGACGTCGTGCGCGAGGTCACCGGGTCGCACTCCGAAGTCGTGTTCGAACCGCTGCCCGTCGGCGATCCGACACGGCGCCGGCCCGACATCACGAGGGCACGTAGGCTCCTCGACTGGGAACCGACCGTAACGTTGCGCGAAGGTCTCACCCGTATGCGCGACTGGTATCTCGAGGAGAGAACCCTTGGCCGCGCCTGACGAGTCGACGCCCCCGAAGTTGCGCAAGCTGTCGGTGGTCGTGCCCGTGTTCAACGAGCGCAACACCGTCGTCGAGATCCTGCGGCGCATGCGGGCGGTCGAGCTGCCCGACGGCATCGAGAGTGAGATCATCGTCGTCGACGACGGCAGCTCCGACGGTACCCGCGACGTACTGCGCCAGCTGGGCGACAGCACTGTCCGCATCGTGATGCACGATCGCAATCGCGGGAAGGGCGCCGCGCTGCGTACCGGTTTCGCGCATGCCACCGGCGAGTACGTGTTGGTGCAAGACGCCGACCTGGAGTACGACCCCGAAGACTGGCCGAAGCTGCTCGCGCCCGTGGTGCGCGGTCGGGCCCGGGTCGTCTACGGATCGCGCTTCACCGGCGAGCGCCGCAACATGCTGCTGCTGCACTGGATTGGCAACCGTTTCCTCTCGTTGGTCACCAACGTGTTGTTCAACACGACGCTCTCCGACATGGAGACCTGTTACAAGCTGATCGATCGGTCGCTCATCGAGGAGCTGCAACTCAAGTCGAATCGTTTCGACATCGAACCCGAGATCAGCGCCAAGATCCTCAAGCGTGGCATTCGCATCTACGAGGTCCCGATCTCGTATTCCGGTCGCGAGTTCGAAGAGGGCAAGAAGATCACGTGGCGCGACGGATTCGCAGCGCTGTGGACGCTCGTCAAGTTCCGCTTCCGGGACTAGCGGTCGCGTGACCCACGCCTGGGCCGCCGTCGTCGTCAACTACGAAGCCGGTGCGTTGCTCACCGAGTGCGTGCGCTCGGTGCTCGCCGATTCCAGCGCGGGCGATGTCGATCTCGTCGTCGTCGACAACGGCTCGACCGACGGCTCCGTCGACGCGTTGCGCGCGGCGTTCGCCGAACGCGCGCGTGATCACCGCGCCGGGCAACGTGGGCTACGCGCGGGCCGCAAATCTCGGCATCGCCGCCACGCGGGCGCCGGTGGTGGCGGTGCTCAATCCCGACCTCACGGTGGAGCCCGGCACGGCGAAGGCGCTGTTGGCCCGGTTCGACGAGGAGCCGGGCCTCGGGGCGTGCGGCCCCCGCATCCGCAACCCCGACGGCACCGACTACCCGTCGGCCCGCCGTTCTCCGACCGTCCCGCTCGCGGTCGCCCACGGCCTTTTCGGGTTGTGGTGGCCGACCAACCCGTTCACTGCGCGCTACCGCGAGCTCAACGCGGACCCGTCACAACCGCGCTCGGTCGACTGGGTGTCGGGCGCCGCGATCTGGCTACGCCGCGGTGCGCTCGACGCGGTCGGCGGATGGGACGAGCGGTACTTCATGTACATGGAGGACCTCGACCTCTGCTGGCGGTTACAAAGCGCGGGCTTCGACGTCGCGTACGAGCCGGCCGGCAGCGTCACTCACGTCCAGGGCGCGAGCACCTCGCGTCGGCCCTACCGGATGCTGATCCAGCACCATCGGTCGGCGTGGCGCTTCGCCCGCCGGCGGCTCACGGGCGCACGAGTGCTGTTCTTGCCCTTGGCCGGCGGCTATCTCGCGGTCCGGTGCGGCCTGGCCATGGCCGAGCACGCCTGGCATGCATCCAGGCCCGGCTCGGCTCGCGACTAGCCTGCGGCCGTGACCAACGCCTCCCGAGCGAAGCGCAAGCGCGCCGCCGTCCGGTCAGCGAAGCGTTCCCGCCAGAACACGTGGTGGTACGGCCTGACCGCAATTGTGGTGATCGCGGGCATCGCACTCATCGTCTATGCCCGCGCCACGGCGCCCGCTCCCGTCGGGCCCTTCTTGCCCGACCCGAACAACGCGACCAAAAAGGACACCCACTGGCACGCCGCCCTGGGCGTCTACGACTGCGACCACTGGATGGGCGACTCGTCGGGCACCGGCATCTGGAACTGGCCCGCGGCGACGTCTGCGGGGCAGCCGGCCCGAGTCGCCAACACGAACGTGTACGCCGGTTTGCACAGCCACGACGACGGTGTCATCCACATGGAGCCGCTCGTGTCGTCCGAGGCCGGTACGTGGCGCCACGGTCGGCCTGTACTTCGAGTACGGGGGCTGGAAGCTCTCGTCGAGCAGCTACAACTTCCTCGGCACCACGGTGAAGAACGGCGACAAGTGCGGTACTTCCCCCGGCACCCTGCAATGGGAAGTCGGCAAGTGGGATGGCGACACGACCGGCAAGGTGAAGCAGAAGTACGTGGTCAAGACGGGGGATCCCGCCAAGTACAAGCTGAACCAGTACGACATCGTGGTGATCGCCTTCTTGCCCGAAGGGAAGTCGATCTCCAGTATCGGTGACCCGCCGTCGGTGCCGAACCTGGCCAAGGCCCTGGGCGCCGAGAGCGCCCCGATGGCGACGGTGACGACCGCGCCGCCAGCCGCCACGACCGGCCCGGCGTCGACGTCGAAGCCGTGAAGGCGGTCGTCCTCGTCGGGGGCGAGGGAACCCGCCTTCGGCCACTGACGTTCACGACCCCCAAGCCGCTCCTGCCGATAGCGAATCAGCCCCACCTCGAACGCCAGCTCGCATGGCTCGGGTCGCACGGCGTCGACGAGGTCGTGCTGTCGATGGGTTACCTGCCCGACGCGTTCCACCGGCACTTCGCTCACGACGGCTCGGGTCACGACGTCTTCGGCGACATGGTCTTGCGCTACGCAGTCGAGGACGAGCCGCTCGGCACCGCCGGTGCGATCCGCTTCGCAGCCGACGGGATCGACGAGCGCATCATCGTCTGCAACGGCGACGTGCTCACGGGCCTCGACCTCGACGCCATGGTGCGTTTCCACGACGACAACGGTGCCGAGGCCACGATCTCGCTCACGCAGGTCGAAGATCCCAGTGCATTCGGAGTGGTGCCGACCCAAAGCGACGGAAGTGTCATCGCGTTCGTCGAGAAGCCGGCGCCGGGCAAGGCGCCGAGCAACTGGATCAACGCCGGGACGTACATCGTCGAGCCGGCGTTCTTGCGGCGCATCCCGCCCCGGCTCAACGTGTCCGTCGAGCGCGAGACGTTCCCGCGGATGCTCTCGGAACCCGGTCTCGTCTACGGATTCCAAAGCGACGCGTACTGGCTCGACATCGGGACACCGGAGAAGTACCTCCAGGCCCACGTCGACGCGCTGGCGGGCCGGCTCACCAATCCGCCCGCGCCCGGCGCGCACGAGATCGACGCGGGCGTGTGGGTGCAGGGGACGGCCACGATCGAACCCGAGGCGCGGATCGAGGCGCCCGTGCTCATCGGCGACGGCGCGCGGATCGAGGCCGGCGCCCGAGTGCATGCGTCGGTGCTCGGCGCGGCCGCGGTGGTGGAGGCCCGAGTCGAGCTCGAGCGTGCCGTGCTGCACACCGGCGCCCGGGTGTCCCATGGTGGCAGCGTGCGGGACTCCGTCGTCGGGGCGTACGCCGTACTCAAACCCGACGTGTCGCTCGCCGCGGAGACGATCGTCGGCGCCGGCGCGACCATTCCGTCCGGTACGCGGATCTCGGGCGGGCGGGTCCCGGCCGAGCGCGAATAGGGGGCGCGCGGTGCAAGCTCTGGTCACGGGCGGGGCGGGCTTCATCGGATCGACGCTCGTCGATCGGCTCCTTGCCGAGGACTGGCGCGTCGACGTCGTCGACGACCTCTCCACCGGTTCGCTCGCGAATCTCACCGGCGCGCGGGCCCTACCCGACCGCCGCTTCTCCTTCCACCGGCTCGACGTCGCGTCGCCGGCCGTCGTCGAGCTGATCAACCACAGAAAGCCCGAGGTGATCTTCCACCTCGCCGCGCAGATGGACGTACGCGTCTCGGTCGTCCGGCCCGTGTTCGACGCGACCGTCAACATCATCGGATCCCTGAACGTCCTCGAAGGCGGCGCGCTCGGCCGGAGTCAAGAAGGTGGTCTTCGCCGGTTCCGGCGGCACGCTCTACGGCAGCCCGCAAAAGATCCCGACGAAGGAAACCGCTCCGCAACACCCGGAGTCGCCGTACGGCGTCGCGAAGAAGGCTGTCGGCGACTACCTCTACTACTACCGTCGCCAGCACGGCCTCGAGTACACCGTGCTCGCACTCGCGAATGTCTACGGCCCCCGTCAGAATCCCCACGGAGAGGCCGGCGTCGTCGCGATCTTCTCGGACAAGCTGCTCACTCGCGAGCGCCCCGTCATCTTCGGCGACGGTTCGCAGACCCGCGACTTCGTCTTCGTCGACGACGTGGTCGACGCGTTCGTGCGCGCGGTGGGTAAGGGCGGTGGCTTGATCGTGAACGTCGGCACGAGCCTCGAGACGAGTGTGCAGCAGCTGTACGACGTCATGGCGAAGCTGACGGGCTTTCGCGAGCCGGCGCGGTACGAACCGGCCCGGACGGGCGAGCTGCAACGCAGCGCGGTCGACGTAGGCAAAGCGGAGATCCACTTGGGTTGGACACCGTTCACCGGGCTCGAAGAGGGTCTGGCTCGCACGCTGGAGCACTTCAAGGCCCAGCGTCCCGACGCCGGTTAGGCGAAGCGGCGGATCTCGTCGAGCGGGACGGGTGGGCGGTCGCGGCCGACGTACGCGGGATCGGGCCGTCCGACCAGCACGAGCGCGTGCGGCAACCATTCGGCCGGGAGCGAGAGCGCGTCGCGTGCCTCTTCGGGACAAAAGATCGGTGCGGCCACCCAGCACGACGCCAGGCCGCGGTCGGTCGCGGTGAGCATCAGGTTCTCGACGGCGGCGCCGAGCGAGAGCAACGCCATGCCCCACTCGGCGCGTTGACGCCCTTCGTCGGGATAACGGTCGAGCCCGTTCCACGTCAGGCAGCCGACGACGAACGCCGGCGCGCGCAGCAGCTTCCGATACGACGCCTCGACCAGCTCGGCGACGCGCTCGGGCGCGACCCCGTCGGCGCGAAGGTCGCGTTCCCAGCGGGCGCCCATGCCGCGCGTGAGCGCATGCTTGGCGCCGTCGGTGTCGACAACCACGAAGCGCCAAGGTCGTGAATGGTGCGGCGCGGGGGCGAGGCAGGCGGCCTCGACGATCGTGTCGAGGTCGGCACGGGGGAGCGCGTCGGGGAGGAACGCCCGGATCGACCGCCGAGCCTCGACGAACGCGGGTACGGCACTCATGGGACCGTGCTCATCGGAACAGGTCTTCGTCGGTCGGGCGGATGAGCTCCCGAACCGAGCCTTCCCGAAACCACGACGCGTCGACACCGCGCACGATCGCGACGGGCACGTTGGTGGCCTTGCCCATCACCAGCTCCGCGGCCGACGCGATCTCGTCGGCGACGGCGACTTCGGTCACCTGGAGCACGCGTCCGAGCGCGTCGGTGGTCTCGCGCAGATCGACGACCGCGGCGATGCCGCTCACTCCGATCGCGACGTCGGTGAGGCCGCGGCGCCAGGGCCGGCCGAACGTGTCGGAGACGATGACGGCGACCTCGACGCCGGTGCGAGCGCGCATCGCGTCGCGGATGTGTTTGGCGGAACGGTCCGAATCGACCGGGAGCAGCGCCGCCCATCCACGTTCGACGTTCGAGAGGTCGACACCGGCGTTGGCGCAGACGAAACCGTGCCGGGTCTCGCTGATGATCAGGTCGCCCCGCCGGCGCACGATCCGCAGCGACTCCGACTCGACGAGGGCCCGGCGCGCGTCGAGGTCGTCGGGATCGAGTGGCACGAGCCGGTCCTCGGCCTTCGAGACGATCTTTTGGGTGACGACGAGGCAGTCGGCGTCGTGGAGGGGCGTGCCCTGCGCCCGGGCCGCGTCGGCGATGAGCACCGCCAGCTCGTCGCCCGGGTGGATCTCGCCGATGCCCTCGATCGGGATGATGGAAAGCGTCACGCCACGGCGGCGAGCGTCTCGGCGGCGAGCGCGGCGGCGATCTCCGGGCTGCGCATCATGGTGTCGGTGACGACCGCGTGGACGCCGGCGGCCTCGACCTCCGTCGCCCGGTGGGCGTCGACCGCGTCGATCACCAAGGAGTTGCAGAACTCCGCGTAGGTGCGGGCGACGCCGACGCACGACACCTCGATGCCGAGGGGCGCCATGAGGCGATCGGCCGGCCCTTTCACGGGCGCGCCGCCGACGATCGGACTGACCGCCACGACCTTGTCGCGTCGCGCCACCAACACCTCGCGCACACCCGGGATCGCCAGGATCGGACCGATCGAGATCACGGGGTTCGACGGGCAGATGACGATCACGTCGGCGAGGGTCAATGCCTCGAGCACACCCGGCGCGGGCCGCGCCCGTTCGGCACCCTCGAAGCGTACGGAGACGACGGGCGGCTCGGCGCGTTCGCCGACGAACCAGCGCTGCATCGCGAGCTCCTCGACACGGCCGGAGTCGCGCTGCACGCTGATACGCGTCCGCACGGGATCGTCGGTCATTGGGACGAGGCGGGCCGCGACCGACCACGCCCGCGAGATCTCGGTGGTCACCTCCGACAGTGCCGCCCCGGCCCGCAGGCGCTCGGTGCGAAAGAGGTGGGTCGCGAGATCCTTGTCGCCGAGCCGGAACCACGTGGGAACCTCGTAGCGCGCGAGCGCGTCGAGCGTGGCGAAGGTCTCACCTTCCAGGCCCCAGCCCTGGGCGACGTTCGATGCTCCCGCGAGCGTGTAGGTGACCGAGTCGAGGTCGGGGGAGACGTACAGCCCGTGGAACTCGTCGTCGTCGGCGGTGTTCACGATCGCGACGACGTCGGCCGCGGGAACAACCCGCACCAGCCCGGCAAGGAATCGGGCGGCGCCCACACCACCGGCGAGAGTCGCGAGCACGCTGCGACCCTACCGCCGGTGGTGGCCGTATCGGTTAGGCGGCGTTGCCCGCGATCTCACGGACGCGCGCCGTCACGGGCTCCATTGCCTGCACGACGCGTTCCGGAAGGTCACCGAGCTGCGCCTGGACCTGACCGACGACCGGCTCGACGCGCTTTTCGACCTCGTCGCGCAGCGCGCCGGCGCGGGCGACGGAGTTGCGGACCTGGGCCTCGGCCTGCGTGCGCGCAGTCCGGGTCTGCGCGTCGAACGCGCCGCGCGCGTCGCGCAGGCGTCCCGCGAGGCATCCGCCGGCTTCGCGCACGCGTCCTTGGGTGGCGCGGGCGCGGGCCTGTGCCTGTTGGAAGCCCATGACCCCGAGGCCAACCGCGATGTACCCGGCGTCGGTGAGTGCTTTCTGTGCGTTCTTGGCCATGACGTGCTCCTGCTTCTTGGCTCCGGGGAAAGACTTTGGGTCGATCGCTGGTGTGTGTGCTCGCGAAGATAACACAATCTGCTAGCTCCAGCAAGCACTCGTGATCGCGCGCGACAAGGTTCGGCGCGGGCTGCGGGCTAACCTCTCCCGGCCTCATGGAGACGATCGACCCCGACTCGATCAGCGCCGAGCTGCTCGAGGGTGACGACGAGACGGAACCGGCCCAGGCGGTTCCGCCCGTGGTCGCGGTCATGGTCACCCACGACCCCGGACCCTGGTTGGAAGAGAGCCTGGCCGCGCTCTCGGGCCCAGGACTATCCGGCTCTGGCGGTCCTGGTTCTCGACAACGGCTCGGCCGAGGACCCGACCGATCGCATTGCCGAGGCCCTTCCCGGCGCGTTCGTTCGCCGGTGCTCCGGCGAGGGCGGATTCGCGACCGCGGCGAACGAGGCGCTGGCCTCCGTCGAGGGCGCGGTGTTCTTGCTCTTTTGCCACGACGACGTCGGCTTCGACACCGACGCGGCGCGTCTGTTGGTCGAGGAGGCATACCGTTCGAACGCGGGCATCGTCGGGCCCAAGATCGTCGACCGCGACAATCCCGGGGTCCTCCTCGAGGTCGGGATGTCGATCGACCACTACGGCGTTCCCTTCTCCGGCATCGAGCCCGACGAGGTCGATCAGGAGCAGCACGACGGCGTGCGCGACGTCTTCTACGTGTCGCACGCGGCGATGCTCGTACGCGCCGACCTCTTCCACGAGCTCGGCGGCTTCGACCCGGCGACCACCCCCGGGGCCGACGACATCGATCTCTGCTGGCGGGCCCGGCTCGCCGGCGCTCGCGTGATCGTCGCGCCCGCGGCGCGTGTTCGCGAAGGACGCGCGGCGGTGCTCGAAGCGCGCCAGCACGCGCGATCTGACCCCGGCCGAGCTGCGGGCCGAGACGCGGGCGCGCGTTCGCCTGCTCTGCAAGTCGTATTCCGCGCTCGCACTCGTCTGGGTCCTGCCCGTCGCCTTCGTGCTCAGTGTCTTCGAGGCGCTCGGGTTGCTCGTCACCGGGCGCGTGGCGCGCGCGTGGTCGATGCCGGCGGGGTGGTTGCAGGCGTTCGCTCGTCCGGGCGAGCTTCGCCGGGCGCGCTCGGCGACACAGAAGGCGCGCCGGATCGACGACGGCGACGTGCGCGACCTCATGATCCGCGGCAGCGCTCGCGTGCGCCGCTTCATGATCGAACGCGTCCACGCGGGGGAGCGGCTCGCCGAGGTCTCGTCGCGTACACGCGTACCGCGTCGACGACATCTCGCGCCGCGATGCGCCAACTCCCGGCGCTGATCGCGGTCGTGCTCGCCGTGCTCGTGTTGTTCGGCACCCGCTCGTTGCTTTCCGGTCACGTCCCCGAAGTGGGCTCTTTCCGGAGCTGGCCCGGGGTCGGGTCGGCGTGGTCGACGTTCACGGCTTCGTGGCGCACCACGATGATGGGCTCGGCCCGCCCCGCGACCCCGGCGTTTGCGCTGATGGCGGTCATGAGCGCGGTGCTCTTCGACCATCCGGGGCTCGCCCAGTCGCTCGTTGTCGGCGGGGCGCTCCCGCTCGGGATCTTCGGCGCGTACCGATTGCTCCGACCGTTCACGTCGTCGGCGTTGCCCGGCGTCGCCGCGGCGGCTGCGTACGCGGCCAACCCGATCGCTCGCAACGCGATCTGGCAGGGCGAGCTCGGTCCGCTCGTGTGTTTCGCCTCGCGCCCTACGTCTTCGGCGCGTTCGTACGGGCGACGATCGACACCGCACCCGACGAGAGCGCGCACGACGAAACCGCGCCCGGCGCGCGTCGTCGGCCGCGAACGCGAACGCCCGGAAGCGCAGTCGCCTGCACAGCCTGTGCTCGGTGGCGTTGCTGGTAGCGATCGCGGGCTCGGTGTGGCCGCCCGCGCTGCTGCTCGCACCCGCGATCGCGCTCGCGTTCTGCATGGTGCTGCCGTTCACCGGAGGCGCGCGCCAGGCGCGGCTCGCGGTGGGGGGCGCGGTGCTCGCGAGCGTGGCCGCGACCGTGTTGCTCGCACCCTGGTCGTTCTCGCTGTTCGGTGCCGACGCCGCGACCCTGGGTGCGCAACCCCGCCCGTCGCTCTCGTTCGCGACGCTGCTGCATTTCCACACCGGCCGATCCGGTGCCGGCCTCGCGCCCTGGGGGATCGTCGCCGCGGCGGTCGTGCCGCTTGCGATCGCGACCGGACCCCGGCTCGCGTGGGCAATGCGGGCGTGGGCGTTGGCCGTCGTGGCGCTGGCGCTCGCCTGGTTGCCCGGGCGGCTGTCGGCCGGCGCGACCGTGTTGTCGCCCAACGGCGTGCTGGTCGCCGCGGCGATCGGGCTGGCGTTCGCGGCCGGCCTCGGCGTGGCGGCGGTGCTCGACGACCTGCGCCGTTTCCACTTCGGCTGGCGTCAGATCATGATGGTCGTCGCCGGCGCCGGTCTCGCGCTCGCGGTCGTGGGACTCGCGGCCGACACGCTCTCCGGCCGCTTCTCGCTCCACGCCGACGACTGGCCGGGAACGTACTCCTGGATGGCCGACAACGTCCCGGCCGGCGGGTTCCGGGTCTTGTGGGTCGGCGATCCCAACGTCTTGCCGGTCGACGCCAAGGTCGTGGGCGACGTCGGGTTCGCGCTCACCCGCGACGGGGTCGGGCGACGCGCGCTCGTCGTGGGCGGCAGCCTCGCAGAAGGCCGATCGCGTCCTCGCGGGCATGATCGCGGCCGCGGCGTCGGGCTCGACCGTCCGGCTCGGGCACCTCCTGGCTCCCGCCGGTGTCCGCTACATCGCGTTCATCAGCCGAGCGGCGCCGAGCAGCGGTGCGGGAGGCCACGACGAGACTGCACTCGCCAACGCGCTCGGCCGCCAACTCGATCTCACCCTTTCGCGTGTCGACACGTCCGGAGTCGTCTACGACAACGACGCATGGATCCCGACGCGCGCGGTCGTTCCTGCGGGCAACCGGTCGGTGCAGGTCGACGGCCGAGATCCGCAGGCGGCGGCCCTTCGGTCCGAGCCGGTCGGTGTGACCGGCGCGGGTGCGCGGGCGGGCACGACGACCCCGATCGGACCGGGGACGCTGCTGTGGTCGGAGGCGGCGAACGGCGACTGGGTCGCGACCGCCGGCGGTCATCGACTGGTTCGCAGCGACGCCTTCGGGTGGACGAATGCCTTCGCCCTCGACGCCTCGGCGCCGGTGCGTGTGCGCTTCTCCGGCGGCGGCCTCGTGTCGGCGGCGCGATTCGCGGAGATCGCGATCTGGATCGCGCTCTTGGTCCTGTGGTTCGCGACGCGCCGGCGCCGGGTCGAGTGTCGCGCGAGATTCGGGCCGGGTCGCGCATCCTCGAACCCGCGGACCGCGCGTGAAGTCCCGGCGGTTCGTCTTCGTCGTCATCGTGGCGTTGCTCGTCGGTGGTGCCATCGCCGCCGGCACCGCGTCGAGCGCGTCGCGTCGACCGTCACTGGTCCCGGCGGTCGGGCCGAGCGCCGCGGTCGTGGCGCCGTCGAACGCGGTGTGGTTCTGCCCGGGCCTTCCGCCGGCGCTGCCCCACGACGCCGGGCGCGTCACCTTCGCCAATCTCGGTGCCGCCACGGCCGACGTCGTCGTCACCGACCTGGCCGACAACGGAAATCCAACCCAGGCTTCGGTCGAGGTGCCGTCGAATTCGGTGCTCACCCGCACCCGCGATCAGCTCGGGGGACCGGGCGCGCTCACCGTCGAGACGTTCGGCGGCCGGGTCGTGGTCGAAGAAGGGATCGAGGGCCGCGTTCTCGAGACCACGCCCTGCGCCAGCGAGACGTCGACGCATTGGTACTTCGCGGCCGGCAGCACGCCGCGTGGCGTGCAGCAGTGGCTCGTCCTCGACAACCCGTACGCGTCCGACGCCAAGGTCGACGTGACGCTGCGGACGAGCAGCGGAGTCCTGCGCCCGGGCACGCTCCAGGGTCTCGACGTCGCGCGTCGATCGCGGGAGGTGGTCTCGATCCACGACGTGGCGGTGCGCCAGGACCGGGTCGCGGTCGCCGTCGATACCGAGGTGGGCGCGGTCGTCGCCGCGCAGACGATCGTCTACACGCCCACCGCGGGGACGCCGGGCGTCGCGTTGTCGCTCGGCGCGCCGACCACGGCAACCGACTGGACCTTCGCGGGCGCGACCGCGCGGCCGGGAGCCACCGCCCTCGTCGCGATCGCGAACGTGGGCAACGACGACGCCCAGGTCGACGTGCAGGCCACGGCGGAGTCGACCAAGCAGGCGCTCGCCCCCGTCACCGTCGCCGTTGCCCAGGACGCCGTGACGTGGGTGACGCTCGGTCGGTGCTCGGCGGCCAACGCCAGGTCGTGCATCGCCATCCCGGACGGCGTGCGCTACAGCCTCGACGTGCGGTCCGAGCAGAACGTTTCGATCGTCGCGCAGACGCTGACCCGATACGACGACGCGCCGACCGCGGTCGGTGTGGTCACCTCGGCGGGCGCGACCGTGCCGGCGCGCGCGTGGGCGTTCGCCCGCAGCCGGGTGCAGGGCGAGCAGTCGACCGAGCTCTCGTTCTTCAACCCCAGCGCCGGTCCGGCCGTCGTCAGCGTCGGTCTGGTCCACGGCGGCCGGGTCGATCGCCCGGCCGCGCTGGCGCGGGTGCGGGTGCCGCCCGGCCGGGCGGTGACGGTGGTGGTCGTCGGCGGCCGCAAGCCGGCGACGTTCGACGCGGCCCTTACGATCGATGCGAGCGTGCCGGTGTATGTCGAACGGTCGATCATCGCCGCGGGCGACGCGGCGAATTCCGTGGGAGCGGTTGTCGGATGACATGCCGACGGGCGAGGATCCGGCTCGGGGGAAGGACTGTCTAGATGGTCGTGCGTATCGCGGTCGCGGTCGCGTTGTTCGCGTTGCTGGCCGCGCTCGCGTGGTGGCTCGAACGGCGTCGGCACCACGACGCGCCCACCCAGGCGCCGGGCGTCGCGCCGACCCAACTCGACCGGGCCGACTTCGTGCGCCCGGACGCTTCGTGGCTCGTCGTGCTGTTCACGTCGGCGACGTGTGATTCGTGCGCGGGCCTCTACGACAAGGCCGCCGCGCTCGAGTCGGACGAGGTCGCAGTCACCGAGATCGAGTACTTCGCCCGCCCGGAGCTTCACGAGCGCTACCACGTCGACGCCGCGCCCATGACCTTGATCGCAGATGCCGAAGGCGTCGTGCGGATGTCGTTCCTGGGCGCGTTCGCCGCGCCCGAGCTGTGGAACGCGGTCGCGGAGCTGCGGGCGGGGTAGGAAGCGTTCGCCTTATCCGGGTTGCGGCTCGGCGAGCTCGTCGCCCGACAGGTCGTCGAGGAGGCCGCCTTCGTCGGGGGCGACGTCCTCGGTGCCGTCGGCCTTCGTGATCAGGCGGGGACCACCGACCTTGCGGCCCATGGCCTGGTCGACGATGTCGGCGACCTCTTGTCCGCTCAGGGTCTCGCGTTCGCGCAGACCCTTCGCGACTCCGTCGAGGCCGGCCCGGTACTCCGTGAGCACCTTGCGGCAGCGGTCTTCTTCGTCGCGCAGGATCCGTTCGACCTCTTCGTCGATTACTCGTGCGGTCTCGTCGGAGTAGTCGCGTGTGTGCATGAGGTCCTCGCCGAGGAAGACCGCACCCTGCGAGCCCCACGCCATCGGACCGATGCGATCCGACATGCCCCACTCTCGCACCATCTTGCGGGCGAGCTCGGTGTTGCCGACAAGGTCGTTCTGCGCGCCCGTCGACTGATGGCCGAAGATGAGCTCCTCGGCGACTCGGCCGCCGAGACGCACCACCAACGAGTCGGCGATGTACTCGCGCTTGTAGATATGACGCTCTTCGGTGGGCAGCTGGTGTGTGACACCGAGCGCCATACCCGTGGGCAGGATCGTCACCTTGTGCAAGCGGGTCGGCGTGCTCGAGCACGTAGGCGCACACCGCGTGGCCGCCCTCGTGGTAGGCGATGATCTCCTTTTCCTCTTCCGACAGCGCGAGCGACTCGCGCTTCAGTCCCATCAGGACGCGGTCGCGCGCCACGTCGAAGTCTTCGCGGTGCACTTCGTGGGCTTCTCGCCGCACCGCGAACAGGGCGGCCTCGTTCACGAGATTGGCGAGATCGGCGCCGCTCATCCCGGGCGTGCCCCGCGCGACGACGTTCACGTCGACGTCGGGGTCGACCTTCTTGTCGCGCATGTGGACTTTCAGGATCTCGACCCGCTCGTCGAGCGTGGGCAAGGGCACCATGATCTGACGGTCGAAGCGGCCCGGCCGCAACAGTGCGGGGTCGAGGACGTCGGGGCGGTTCGTGGCCGCCATCATCACGATGCCCTCGGTGGCCTCGAAGCCGTCCATCTCCGCGAGCATCTGGTTCAGCGTCTGCTCGCGTTCGTCGTGACCGCCGCCGAGCCCGGCGCCGCGCTTGCGGCCGATGGAGTCGATCTCGTCGACGAAGATGATCGCCGGCGCCTGCTTCTTCGCAGTCTGGAACAGGTCGCGCACGCGGGCCGCGCCCACGCCCACGAACATCTCCATGAAGTCGGAGCCCGTGATCGAGATGAAGGGAACCCCGGCCTCGCCGGCCACGGCCCGCGCGATCAGGGTCTTACCGGTGCCGGGCGGCCCGACGAGCAGGACCCCCTTGGGGATCCGAGCGCCGATCTCTTTGAACTTGCCCGGCGACTTCAAGAAGCCGACGACCTCGGTGATCTCTTCTTTCACCGCGCCGTAGCCGGCCACGTCGGCGAACGTGGTCTTGGGCTTGTCGGTGTTGTAGACCTTGGCGCGCGAGCGCCCGATGTTCATCACCGCGCCCATCTGTCCCTGCGCGCGCCGGGCGATCAGGAACCAGATCGCGCCGATGAGCACGAGGGGCAGCAGATAGACGAGCAGTGTCCCGAGGATGTCGCTCGATCGGGGCTTGTAGTTGCGGGCGACGTTGTACTGCTTGAGGGTTGCGATGTCGGCGTCGGGCAGCTGGTTGAGCTGGCCCTGGGTCGTGAATTCCTTCTTGCCGTCGTTGTTCTGCGTGAATCCGGCCCTGAACTCGCCGGTGATCTTCCCGTTCGAAGCGTCGTACTTGATGCTCGCGACGTGGTTTTGCGTTACGAGCGTGAGGAAGGTTCCGTAGTCGAGCTTCTCCTGCGCCGTCGTCGAGCTGGGTGTGGCCTTCCAGACCAAGAAGATCGCGACGACCAGACCGATGACGACCCACGGCATCCACTTGGGGCGGTTACCCGTCTTCAGCGGGCCACCGGGCCCACTCGGCCGCGGCGAACGACCCGGCGGTGGTTCCGGCGGGCGCCACTGGTCTTCGGGGCCTGGGCTCATGAGTGATTCTCCACGGCAGTCGAACGCAGCCCATCGTATGGCGGACGAGAGCCGTTTCCCGTTCCCAGTGGTTTCCAGGCTCGCGCGGACGTCATGTGTCGATCGGCCGAGATCACCTGCTCGGTAGCCTGAGTCGGTGGATCCGGGATCTTCTTCGCCGTCTCCCGGTCCACGTCCGGACGACGGGCCCGCGATACCTGCACCGCGCTGGGGAATCGGCGACTTCTTCTGGATCTATTTCGCCGGCATCGTCGCATCCCTCGTGGGCGCGTCGGTGGGCTTCGCGATCACGGGCGATACGGCCGGTCACGTCGGTGCGCTGACCACGGCGCTGTCGACCCTCGCGCAGTTCGGGACGTGGTTGGGCGGTGTCGCCTACATCGGGCGCGTCAAGGGCCGATCCGTCCGCGACGACTTCGGCCTGACCCTCGATGTGAAGGACTGGTGGGCGCCGTTCGCCGGTCTCGGTCTGTTCTTGATCGGAACGGTCATCATCACGCCGCTCGTCAACATTGCGAACGCGCACCAGGCCGTCGTGAACGACCTCGAACACGCGAGCGGCGCCAAGCTCGCGGTGTTCGCCGTCGTGGCGGCGCTCGTCGCACCGGTCTGCGAGGAGCTGTTGTTCCGCGGGCTGTTGCTGCGGGCGCTGCGCCGGCGGATGTCTCCGACCGCCGCCGTCATCGTCCAGGCGCTCGCGTTCGCCCTCGCGCACCCGATGTTGAGCCCGACCATCGGTGATCTGGCCGTGGTTCCGGCGCTGTTCATGATGGGAGCGGTGTCGGGAGTTGTGGCCGTGCGCAAGGGCGACCTCTCCGCGTCGATCATGATCCACATCGGCTTCAACCTCATCACGACTCTCTTGGCGCTCTAATCGCGCGAAACCGGCGTTTCGGCCGTGGCCGCGCGCGTGCGTGGCGAATGTCACGGCTCGAGGTCTTCAGCCGGGGGTCGCGCGTGCCGAACAACAGCATCGGCGCGGTGTCAGGGAGGCACGGAATGCTGATTTGCACAGGATGTGCGAAAACGGTGCTCATTACGATCCGCATGCGCGTTGCCGGCCGCGAGATCGTGTTCCACCGTTGTTCGAAATGTGAAGCCAACACGTGGCAGGACGACGCAGGTGTCCTGTCGCTGAACGAGGTGCTCGAGCTCGCCCGCACCGGCCACTAGGTCGGTTCCCCGGCCGGACCGGCGCCAGGGTGAGTCCGGTGTCGGGGCGCGGTCTGGCATCCTTGCACCCGGTGGCTGCCCCGACGACGGAACCCGAGACCGTGACGACAACCGACCAGGAGGCCGTCGCCGACGAAACGGCGGCCGGCAGGCCGGTCCGAACCGTCGCACCGCTCGACGAGGACGACCAGCCGCGCGCGCTCTGGGAACGGGCGGCGGGGTGGGCGATCGTCGCGATCTGCACGTTCCTCGTCTTTTCGATCATCGATCCGGCGCACCACTGGACGCTTTCGCCGGGCAGCTTCAAGTTCGGCGACCTGTTCCGCAACACCACCGCCAACGGCGGCGACATGGGCGCCCACGTGTGGTGGCCGAAGTTCATGATCGACAACTGGTTCCCGAAGTTCCGCCTTTCGGGCTGGGCGCCCGATTGGTACGCGGGATTCCCGGTGGGCCAGTACTACTTCCCGGTCCCGGCGTTGATGATCTGGGCCCTGAACGTGGTGATGCCCTACAACGTCGCGTTCAAGCTCGTCACCGTGAGCGGACCGCTGATGCTGCCCGCGGCGGGGTACGCGTTCGCTCGGGGCATGAAGGCGCCTTGGCCCGCACCGCCGGCGTTCGCGATCGCCGCGTTCGGCACGCTCGTGCAGACCCGCAACGACTGGCAGATCTACGGCGGCAACATCGCGAGCACGTTGGCGGGGGAGTTCTCGTTCTGCATCGCGCTCGCGTTCGCCCTGTTCGGGCTCGGTGCGCTCGCCTACACGCTCGACACCGGCAAACGTCGCTGGCTCCCGGCGCTCCTCATCGCGCTGGCGATCATGTCGCACATCGTGGTGGCGATCTTCATCATCATTGCCGCGTTCTTGTTGTGGCTCACGCGGCGGCCGCTCCGCACGTTCGCGATCGCGGTGCCGGTCGGAGGAGTCGCCCTCGCGTTGAGCGCCGTATGGTTGTTGCCGCTGCTCTGGCAGGAGGCGTTCACGCAGAGCATGCGGTACACGAAGCTCCTCCCGAAGGGGAACTTCAAGCTCCCGTCATGGGTATGGCTGCCCGGTCCGGTGCGCCATACCCTCGAAGGTCTGTGGAACGCGGTCGGACGCTCGCCGATCGATGCCGGCACGAATCCGCTGCGGCACTTCTCGCCGACGTTGTGGCTGCCCTGGTGGATCTGGCTCCTGGCCGGCGTCGCCGTCGTCGCGGCGGGCTGGTACCGGCGCCGCTCGACGCTCGTCCTCCTCGTTTTGGCGATCGTCATGGGCGTGATGTTCATCGAATGGCCCGAGCACGCGATCTGGAACACACGGTTCTTGCCTTTTTGGATGCTCTCGTGGGCGTTCATCGCGGCGATGGGTGCGACCGAGATCGCCCGTGTCGGCGCGCTGGGCGTGGGCAGCGCGTACGCGTGGATACGCGACGGCGACCTGCGTGATTCCCGCGCCCACGCGTGGGCCGAGGTCGCGACCGCGCCCGAAGACTCGCTCGCCCCCGAGATCCGCAACGAAGCGGTGTGGGCGCTCGCCGACCGTCACTTCGATCGCGGACCCGAGGGTTGGGAGCCGCCCGAGCGCCTCTCCGCGGTCGAGGTCACGAGGATCCGTCGCCGTCTCGGCGCGATCACGCTCGCGGTGGTGATGGGCTTCGCAGGGGCGTTCGCCCTGCAGCGCGGATTCGACGCGACCGACCACAATCCGGCGATCGCGATCCGGGGTTGGGCGGCGTGGAACTACTCGGGCTACGAGCAGAAGGCGGCCTACCCGCAGTACCACGCGGTGATGGACGCGATGGAGCAGGTCGCCGACACGAACGGCAACGGACGCGCGTTGTGGGAGCCCTCGTCGGGCGAGCCCGACGCGATCAACAGCTACGGCACGAGCCTCGCGTTGGAGCTGCTGCCGTACTTCACCAACGGGAAGATCGACTCGATGGAGGGCATCTACTTCGAGTCGTCGGCCACGACCGACTACCACTTCCTCACCGTCGCGGAGTGCTCGCAACACCCGTCGAATCCGGTGCGAGGCCTGGTCTACGGGTCCCCGAGCTCTGATTTCGACCTCTGTGTGCGGCACCTGCAGATGCTCGGCGTCCGCTACTACATGGCGTGGACGCCCGAGATGCAAAAGCTCGCCGCCGGGAGCGCCGACCTCACGCTCGTCAAGACCATTCCGCAGAACCCCCCGATCGCCGGGCCGGCGCCCGACAAGGAGCTGAAGGACTGGAAGGTGTACGAGGTCGCGAACAGCGATCTCGTCGTCGGCATGGATCACGAGCCGGTCGTGCTCACGTCGCTGCCGGTCGGCCGCCCGACATACTCGAAGTGCTGGGGTCAGGCCTGGGACCCCGCGAACGGCGCCGAGCCGCGCATGCAAGACGGTTGGGAGTGCACGACGGCGCCGTGGTGGGTCAACCGCAACGTGTTGAGCACCGTCTACGCGCAGACCGGGCCGAAGAACTGGACGCGCGTGAAGGCGGCCGACCTCCCTACGGCCAAACCGACGGCGGTAACGCCGGTGCACGTCACCAACGTGCAGTCGAGCGTCGACAAGATCTCCTTCGACGTCTCCGACATCGGCAAGCCGGTCGAGGTCAAGGAGTCGTACTTCCCGAACTGGCACGTCAAGGGCGCCGTAGGCCCGTACCGGCTCGCGCCGAACATGATGGTCGTCGTGCCGACGTCGAAGCACGTGGAGTTGACCTACGGGCTCACCGGCGCCGACTGGGCCGGGCGCGTCATCACGGCGGCCGGCGCGGTTGGCATCGTCTTGCTCGGGCTCTGGGGCGGCGCGCGACGGTTCGCGGCCGGAGGCGACGGCCAGCCCGACACGGGTGGGTCCGACGAACCGAACGACGACGCCCTGGACGACGACGCTTCGGCTGACGATGCAACCACCGAGGATCGGGGTGACGAACATCTCGCGCAGAGTGAAGCGCCCGACGGTCAGGAACCGGATACGTCTCCGGAGCGTCAAGAACCCGGTTCCACCGAAGGAGAACCGGCCGGGCCGCACGAACCGGCCCCGGCGCTACCATGATCCGGCTCTGAGGCCGGAACGGCTCTCGGAAAAGTTGGTAGGAGCAGCGTGTCGCTCGACGGAGTCTTCAAGGCGTACGACATTCGCGGCGTGTATCCCGCGGAGATCGACGAGGCGCTCGTGCGCCGGATCGGTAACGCGTTCGCGCATTTCACCGGCGCGCAGCAGCTGGTCGTCGGACACGACATGCGCCGCGTCCTCCGAGCCGCTCGCAGCCGCGTTCATCGAGGGCGCGACGCTCGCCGGCGCGGACGTCACCGACATCGGACTGGCTTCGACCGACATGGTCTATTTCGCATCCGGTCACCTCGACGCGCCGGGCGCGATGCTCACCGCAAGTCACAACCCCGCCCAGTACAACGGCATCAAACTTTGCCGCGCGGGCGCGGCTCCCGTCGGCGAACAGTCGGGACTGCAGCAGATCAAAGAGATGGTCTCGTCGGGTGTGACCGCACGCGGCGAGGTCGCCGGCAAGGTCGAACGGGTCGACCTGCTGTCGGCGTTCGGAGATCACGTGCGTTCGTTCGTCGACGTCTCCGTGCTGAAGCCGTTGAAGGTCGTGGCCGACACCGCCAACGGCATGGGCGGACTCGTCGTCCACCGCGTGTTCGAAGGCCTGCCGTTCTCGTTGACCGTCTTGTTCGGCGAGCTCGACGGCACCTTCCCGAACCACCCCGCCGATCCGATCCAGGCCGAGAACCTCAAGGACCTCCAGCGCTCGGTGCTCGATCTCGAGGCCGACATCGGGCTCGCGTTCGACGGCGATGCCGACCGGGTCTTCCTCGTCGACGACAAGGGAGTTCCGGTCAGCGGCTCGACCACGACCGCGATCGTCGCGGCCGGTATCCTCGACCGTCACCCGGGCGAGACCGTGGTGCACAACCTGATCTGCTCGCGGCGGTGCCGGAGATCATCCGCGAACACGGCGGCATTCCGGTACGGACAGCGCGTCGGCCACTCCTTCATCAAGCAGGTCATGGCCGAGACCGGGGCGATCTTCGGCGGTGAGCACTCCGCGCACTACTACTTCCACGACAATTGGCGCGCGGATTCCGGATCGATCGCCGCGCTGTTGGTGCTGGAGCAACTCGGGCGCGCCGGCGTTGCGCTGTCGGAGCTGCGCAAGCCGTTCGAACGGTACGTGCAGAGTGGCGAGATCAACTCACGGGTCGACGACCCGCTGGCGATCATCGAGGCGGTCGCCGCTCGGTATTCCGACCGGTCGCAAGACCGGCTCGACGGCTTGACCGTCGACTGCGGCGAGTGGTGGTTCAACCTGCGGCCGAGCAACACCGAGCCGTTGCTGCGCCTGAACCTGGAAGCCCCCGACGCGGCGCAGTGCGAGGCGCACACGGCGGAGATCCTCGCACTCGTCAGCGCAGGCTGACGGCCTGCGCCGCTAGTCTGCGCGGCATGGCCCTCGACCCGAAACTGCTCGAAATTCTTGCGTGCCCGCAGGACAAAGGTCCGCTGCTGTACTTCGCCGACGAGCAGTCGCTGTACAACCCGCGACTCCGCCGGCGCTATCGCGTGCTCGAGGGCGACATTCCCGATCTGCTCATCGACGACGCCGAGACGGTCGACGACGCCGAGCACGCGCGGCTGACCAAGAAGGCCGAGACCGACGGGGTCGGACCCACGTTCGAGCAGTGACCGTCGACACGCTCGGCTTCCTCGACGCGGTCGCCGGGCTCCCCGAACAGCTCGCGCACGCCCACGAGGTCGCGGGGCAAGTCCACGCCGACCGGTTCCCCCGCGGCGACACCATCGGCAACATCGTCGTCCTCGGCATGGGCGGTTCCGGCATCTGCGGTGACGTCGTGGCGGCCGCGTTCAACGACGAGCTTCCGGTCCCGATCACCGTGCTCAAGCAGATCCGCACCCCGGCGTTCGTCGGACCGCAGACCCTGGCGATCGCGATCTCGTACTCGGGCGACACCGAGGAGACGGTGTCGATGGCGTCGAGTGCGGTCGAACGAGGAGCGCAGCTCGTCGCGATCTCGTGTGGCGGGCGTCTCGCTGATGTCGCGCGCGACGCCGGTGCGCTGCATCTCCCGTGTCCGCCGGGCTTCATGCCGCGCGCCGCGATCGGTGCGCTCGTCGCACCGTTGCTCGTCACGCTGTATCGCGCCGGGCTCGCGCCGGGCACGCACGCGAATCTCGTGACTGCGCAGGCTCAGCTCGCGCGGCGCCGCGACCGTTGTGTTCCGGCCGTCACCGGCGCCGCGAACCCGGCCCGGGAGCTCGCCCGGCACATCGACCGAACGATCCCGCTCGTCTACGGCGGTGGTGCGCTCGGCGGGGTCGCCGCGTATCGTTGGAAGTGCGACGTCAACGAGAACGCGAAGGCCCCCGCGTTCTGGCATCAATATCCCGAGCTCGACCACAACGAGATCTGTGGGTGGGGACAGCACGGCGACGTCACGCGCCAGTTGATGACGATCGTCGAGCTGCGTCACGGGTTCGAGCACAAACGGCTGCAGCTTCGATTCGACGCGACGCGCGAGATCATCGAAGAGTGCGTGCACCAAGTGCTGGCAGTCGAAGCCGAGGGCGACGGCCGGCTCGCGCAGCTGCTCGACCTGATGTACCTCGGCGACTGGACGAGCTGCTACCTCGCACTGCAAAACGACGTCGACCCCGGTCCGATCGATGCCATCGCCGACCTGAAAGCGCGCCTCGCGCACACCCGCTAACCCGTTGGCATGGAAACCGGTCCGTGGAGCCGGTTTGACCCACAACTGTTGGCATGGAAACTGGGCCGTGGAGCCGGTTTGACCCACAACTGTTGGCATGGAAACTGGGGCGTGGAGCCGGTTTGACCCACAACACGCCGGTCGGGTTCGACCGGTCGGCCGGGCCGACCGCGCCGCTTCGCAGCTTCGGCTGCGGGAAAACCCGTACGGATCGCCCGAGCGGGGAGGATCCACCTTTTTCGCCCAACCGCGGGTGACACTGGCGACGTTCGGCGCGGCCATTCGGTGTGGCCATTCGCTGTGGTGTCGTTTGGGAGGTCCCGATGATGCAAGGCCCGCCTACGTATCCGGCGACCTACGCCTACAACCCGCCGGAGAAGATCGCGAACTGGCGGCCGCTGGTGCAGTGGTTGCTCGCCCTTCCGCACTACGTGATCCTCTACGTACTGCAGATCGTCGCGGAGGTCATCGCGCTCGTCTCGTGGTTCGCGATCGTCTTCACGGGCAACCTCCCGGAAGGCCTCGCGGGCATCCAGATGATGTACATCCGGTACGCGGCGCGGGTCTACTCGTACATCGGCTTCTTGCCGCGAGGAGTACCCGCCCTTCACCTACGCCACCACGGGTGCCGACCCGCTCGACGACCCACGCGTGCGCGTCGACATCCAGCCGCAGCTCACCGACCGCAACCGGGTCACGGTGTTCTTCCGCATCTTCTTGCTCATCCCACAGGCGATCGTGCTCGCGTTCCTCGGGATCGCGCTCTACGTCGTGTACGTCATCGCGTTCTTCGCGGTGTTGTTCACGGGGAAGTGGCCGGCGGGCCTGCGTGACTTCGTCGTCGGTGTGACGCGGTGGTACATCCGGGTCATGGTGTACGGATTGCTCCTCACCGACGCGTACCCGCCCTTCGCGCTCGACTGATCGGTCCCGCCGGGCGTACCTCTCGCCCTCGGTCGGGCGGCCGGGTGCGCCACACCGAGTCGGACGGGCGGCGCGGCCCCGGCGCGAAGGCGACGAGCCGCGGGCCAGGATCGGCCGGCACGGCCGCGACCAGCGGCGATGAGACGTTTGTCACGGTGACCACGGTCTCGCCGGGCTCGAATGCGCGCTAGCATGGGGTTTCGGTCGGGCCCGTTTGGGCTGTGATCCGGTGATCCGGGCCGGCCTCCGTGGAAGATGGTGGCGCATCCGGCGCACCATGAGACGGCGCTCCGCACGCCCACTTTCGGAGGACCCGTTATGGCCAAGACCGACTCGCACGTGCCCGCGTCGGGCACTTTTACCGACTTCAAGGTCGCCGATCTCTCGCTGGCCGAGTTCGGCCGCAAGGAGATCGCCCTCGCCGAAGTAGAGATGCCGGGGCTCATGGCGTGCCGCGAGGAGTTCGGTGCGTCGAAGCCCCTCGCCGGGGCGCGCATCACCGGCTCCTTGCACATGACCATCCAGACCGCGGTGCTCATGGAGACGCTCGTCGAGCTGGGCGCGGAGTTGCGCTGGGTGAGTTGCAACATCTTCTCCACCCAGGACCACGCGGCCGCGGCGATGGCGGCGGCGGGAATCCCCGTCTTCGCCTGGAAGGGCGAGAGCCTCGAGGAGTACTGGTGGTGCACCGAGCAGGCCGTGCGTTGGCCCGACGGTGGCGGCCCCAACATGATCCTCGACGACGGTGGCGACGTCACCCTCCTCATTCACAAGGGCGTCGAGTTCGAGCGAGCGGGCCAGGTTCCCGGCACCGAGACGGCCGACAGCGAGGAGTATGCGGTCGTCCTCGGTCTGCTCGCCAAGCTGCAGGCCGAGTCGCCGCGGTTGTTCCATGGGATCGCGGCCGACATCAAGGGTGTCACCGAGGAGACCACGACCGGCGTGCATCGCCTCTACCAGATGCACCAGGCGGGCACCTTGCTGTTCCCGGCGATCAACGTCAACGACTCGGTCACCAAGAGCAAGTTCGACAACCTCTACGGTTGCCGGCACTCGCTGATCGACGGCATCAACCGCGCGACCGACGTGATGATCGCGGGGAAGATCGCGGTCGTCTGCGGGTACGGCGACGTCGGCAAGGGCTGCGCACAGTCGCTTCGGGGCCAGGGTGCCCGCGTGATCGTGACCGAGATCGACCCGATCTGCGCGCTGCAGGCGGCGATGGAGGGCTACCAGGTCACGACGCTCGACGAGGTCGTCGGTGAGGCCGACATCTTCGTCACGACCACCGGCAACCGCGACGTGCTGACCGTCGACTCCATGTCGAAGATGAAGCACAACACGATCGTCGGCAACATCGGGCACTTCGACACCGAGATCGACATGGCCGGCCTGACGAAGGTCAAGGGAATCGAGCGCCGCAACGTCAAGCCGCAGGTCGACGAGTGGGTATTTCCCGACGGGCACACGATCATCGTGTTGGCCGAGGGCCGGTTGCTCAACCTCGGTTGCGCCACCGGGCACCCGAGCTTCGTGATGTCGAACAGCTTCACCAACCAGGTGATCGCGCAGATCGAATTGTTCACGCATACCGACTTCTACGAGACGAAGGTGTACGTGCTGCCGAAGCACCTCGACGAGAAGGTCGCCCGGCTCCACCTCGACAAGCTCGGGGTCAAGCTGACGACCCTCACCGAGGAGCAGGCCGAGTACATCAGCGTGCCGGTGCACGGGCCGTTCAAGGCCGACCACTACCGCTACTGATCGCGCCGGGGTCCTGCACGGTCGGGCGTTAGCATCCGGCCGTGCAGGATTTCAGCGGCAAGGTCGTAGTAGTCACGGGTGGCGCGAGCGGCATCGGGAACACGTTGGCTCGGCGTTTTGCCGCCGAAGGCGCTCGGATCGTCATCGGTGACGTCGAGGCCGGCGCACTCGAACGGCGCGGTCGCGGAGTTGCAGGCCGCGGGGGCCGAGGTCGAGGGCGTCGTCACCGATGTCACCGACGCCGAGCAGATGCAGGCGTTGGCCGATGATGCAGTCGCGCGCTTCGGGGGCGTCGACGTGTTCTGCAACAACGCGGGTGTCGGCGGCGGTGGATTGTCGTGGGAGATGCCCCTGTCGACCTGGAAGTGGGTCCTGGGGGTCAATCTCTGGGGGGTGATCCACGGCGTGCGGTCGTTCGTGCCGTTGTTGATGCAACGACCGGAGGGTCACATCGTGAACACCGCTTCGGTCGCGGGACTCATGGCTGCGCCGTTCATGGGCCCGTACAACGCGAGCAAGCATGCGGTCGTGGCGATCTCCGAAACGCTGCACCACGAGCTCGCGATGACCGCGCCGCACGTGAAGGCGTCGGTGCTGTGCCCGGGCTGGGTCAAGACCGGCATCGCCGAGAGCGCGCGGAACCGGCCCGCCGAACTGCAAGACGGTGACACGCCCGACGAGGGCGCGGCTTCGCTCTTCGCGGGTTCATCGAGTCGGGCATGGCGCCCGAGGACGTCGCCGCGAAGGTGCTCGACGCGGTCCGCTCGGAGCGCTTCTGGATCCTCACGCACGACGAGGAAGGCGACTTCTGGGTCGAGGGGGTCAACGGGCGCCTGCGTTCGATCGAATCGCGCGCGAACCCGCAGCTCGGCCTGCCCATCTGACGATCGCGCCCGCCGGACCTCCGAACGGGATCACATGGCCGTCGACGATCCGATACCGCCGCCCGTCGAATGGCGACACGACGCGGTCCGTCTGATCGATCAACGTGCGCTGCCGGGCCGGCTGCGCTTCTTGGCGTGCACGGACGTGGGCACGTTGATCGACGCCATCCAATCGTTGGCTGTACGCGGCGCGCCCGCGTTGGGTTCGGCCGGCGCGTTCGGGGTGGCGCTCGCGGCATCGACGCTGCGTACCAAGCGCCAGGTGCGCGCGGCCGCGGCCCGCATTGCGCGTGCCCGTCCGACGGCGGTGAACCTCGCCCGGGGAGTGGGCTGCGCGCTCGCTGCGTACGAGGCCGGCGGTCGTGAGGCGGCCCTCGTCGCGGCCGAGGCGGTCGCGGCGGACACGCTCGATCGCAATCGGATGATCGGCGCGCATGGCGCGGCGCTCGTTCCCGTCGGCGGTGCCGTGCTGACGCACTGCAACACGGGCGCGCTCGCGTGCGGCGGCTACGGCACCGCGCTGGGGGTGATCCGCGCCGCGTTCGAGGCCGGGCGTCGACCACGCGTGTGGGTCGACGAGACCCGGCCGCTCCTGCAGGGTGCCCGGCTCACCATGTGGGAGTGCGAGCGGCTCGGTCTCGACGCGACGCTGATCGCCGACAGCGCCGCCGCCGCGTTGATGGGACGGGGGATGGTCGACCTCGTGATCGTCGGTGCCGACCGTGTCGCGGCGAACGGCGATGTCGCGAACAAGATCGGAACGTACGGGCTGGCCGTCGCCGCGCGTCACCATCAGATCCCGTTCTATGTCGCCGCGCCGGCTTCGACGGTCGATCTCGCGTCGCCCGGCGGTGATGCGATCGACATCGAGGAGCGCGATCCCGACGAGATCACGCACGTCGGTGCACGGCGGGTCGCGCCCGTCGGCGTTCAGGCGTTCAACCCGGCGTTCGACGTCACACCCGCCCACCTCGTGACCGCGATCATCACCGAGTGCGGCCCGGCCCGCCCGCCGTATCGCCGGTCCCTGCCGGCGCACCTGCGCCGGGCCGGGGAGATTGGCACACCTCGCCCCTAGCGTCGCCCGCCATGATGCTGCGCGCCGCGCTCGACGATCTGCTCGACACGCTGGTGCCCCCACGCTGTCCCGGTTGCGGGCGGCGCGGCGCCATCGTGTGCCGATCGTGTGCAATCGGCCTCGCGCCGGCACCGCCGGCCGCGCCGCCGCCTCCGCTCGCGTGGTGGACGGCGTGCTTCGCCTACGAGGGGGTGGCTCGCGAACTCGTCGCCCGAGCCAAGTATCGCAACGAACGCCGATCCCTCGTGCTGATCGCGCGCGAGCTCGCCCGGGCGGTCGAGTCCGCACCCCCGGGTGTCGACCTCGTCACCTGGGCCCCGGCGAGCGCGCAACGGATCCGGGTGCACGGCGTCGACCACGGCGAGATGCTCGCGCGCTCGGTGGCGCGGTTGGTGGGTGTGCGCGCCGCGCCGTGTCTCGCCCGCGGTCCGGGGCCGGCCCAGACCGGGCTCGATGCGCGGACACGCCGGCTCGGGCCGCAGCTGCGTGCGATCGCGGACCGCCCCGGCGCGACGATCCTGGTCGTCGACGACGTCGCAACGACGGGTGGGACGCTCGCCGCCGCGGCCCGAGCGCTCCTCGCCTGTGGCGCGGGTGCGGTGTTCGCGGCGACGATCGCCCGCACGCCGCGCCCCGGAACCGGTCGGGAGACGCCCACGTATACTTCGGTCTTTCCAGCCGGCATACGGGCCTCGAGGAATTCGACAGGGAGAACGTGGACGTCGTCGTCGTCGGCAAGCACGTAGAGGTCGATCCGGCTCTCCGGGCGCTCACGCTCGAGAAGCTGGAGCGCCTCGGCAAGTTCGCGAACGATGTGCGTCGCATCGACGTCGACTACGGGCTGCACCAGACCCGCCGCGCGGGCGATTCGTGCACGTGCGAGATCCTCGTGCATCTCACGCACCACCTCGTGAAGGGGACGGCGGCCGCGGTCGAGCACGCCATGGCGCTCGATCTCGCCCTCGACAAGGCTGAGCACCAGATGCGCCGCCTGCACGAGCGTCGGGTCCGCCAGGGTAAGCGCATCCGCGGCGGTCGGGACGCGCTCGTCAACGCGATCGAACGGTGAAAGCTCCGAGGTCGAGGGCCTCGTGCTCGACGGCCGCGACGGCGTCGACGACACCGGCCCGACGATCGTGAAGACCAAGCAATTCGCGGTGAAGCCCATGAACCCCGAAGAGGCGGCTCTACAGATGGAGCTCCTCGGTCACGACTTCTTCCTCTTCCGCAACACCGAGTCGGACAACGCCGCGGTCATGTACCGGCGGCGAGACGGCGCGCTGGGTCTCATCGAAGTCACGGGCTGAGTCCACATGGTTGACGTCGTCGGCGACGAAGCGCCGCCGATCCGGGTGTTGGTAGTCGACGATCACGCGCTCTTCCGTCACGGGCTCGTCTCGGTGTTGCGCAGCGCGTCCGACCTCGCCGTGGTCGGGGAGGCCCGCGACGGCATGGAGGCGATCGAGCAGGCCGCGGAGTTGCAGCCCGACGTCGTGCTGATGGACGTGCGGATGCCGTCGGTCAACGGCATCGAGGCGGCGCGCCGGATACGCGTGGCGCAGCCCTCGGTCCGCATCTTGATGCTCACCGAATCCGAAGACGAAGAGGACCTCTACGCAGCGGTGCGCACGGGCGCGACCGGCTACCTGCTGAAGGAGGTGGCGATCGACGAGATCGCCGACGCGATCCGCGCCGTCGCGAGTGGCCAGGCGCTGGTTTCGCCCTCGATGACGACCAAGCTGCTCTCGGAGTTCAACGCGTTGTCACGACGGCTCGAAGAAGAACACGACGGCCGGCGCCTCACCGATCGCGAGCTCGAGGTGCTGCGCCTCATCGCGAGGGGTCTGTCGAACAAGGACATCGGTGCCGAGCTGGTCATCGCCGAGAACACCGTCCGGAATCACGTCCGCAACATCTTGGAGAAGCTGCAGGTGCGGTCGCGGGTCGAGGCCGCGATGTACGCGGTGCGGGAGAAGCTCGTCGACGCACCCTGACCAGGACATGTACGGGGACCCGGCACGGCCCGAGCCCGGGTGCAACCGCCGGTAGACTCGCCCGCCGCATGGGATTGTTCAACAAACTCCTCCACGCGGGCGAGGGCCGGCGACTCAAAGCGGTCCAGGCGATCGTGCCCGAGGTCAACGCGCTCGAGCCCGAGATCGAGCGCCTGTCCGACGAGCAGTTGGTGGCGAAGACCGCCGAGTTCAAACAGCGCGTGGACCGCGCCCGCTCGGAGGCGAAGAACCCCGAGCACGAGAAGGGCCTCGTCGCCGACACCCTCGACGACATGCTTCCCGACGCGTTCGCGGTCGTGCGCGAAGCGGGCCGGCGGGTACTCGGCCAGCGGCACTTCGACGTCCAGGTCATGGGCGGCGCCGCGTTGCACCTCGGCTGGGTGGCGGAGATGAAGACCGGCGAGGGCAAGACCCTCGTGTCGACCTTGCCCGCCTATCTGAACGCGCTGGCGGGCCGGGGTGTGCACCTCGTCACCGTCAACGACTACCTCGCCGGGCGCGACTCGGCTTGGATGGGGCGTATCCACCGGTTCCTCGGGCTCAGCGTCGGCGTCGTGGTTCCCGACGACTCGACTCCCGACGAAAAGCGCGTGCAATACGACTGCGACATCACCTACGGCACGAACAACGAGTTCGGGTTCGACTACCTGCGCGACAACATGGTGGTCGACATCCGGGAACAGGTGCAGCGCGGAAACCGTAACCAGTCGTGGTCTCCGCACTTCTTCAGCATCGTCGACGAGGTCGACTCGATCCTCATCGACGAGGCGCGCACCCCGCTCATCATCTCGGGACGCGCCGCCGACGCGGCCGAGCTCTACTACCAGTTCGCCCGCGTCGCCCACGGTCTCCAACGCGACCGCGACTACGAGGTCGACGAGGCCAAGCGCACCGTCGTCCCCACCGAGGACGGCATCGCGCGCGTCGAGGCGGCGTTGGGTGTCGAGAACCTCTACGAGAACATTCACCAGAACTACGTGCATCAACTCCAACAGGCCCTGCGCGGCAAGGAGCTGTTCAAGCGCGACATCGACTACATCGTCCAAGCCGGCGAGGTGAAGATCGTCGACGAGTTCACCGGACGTATTCTCGAGGGCCGCCGTTGGAGCGAGGGTCTGCACCAGGCGGTCGAAGCCAAAGAGAACGTGAAGATCAAAGAGGAGAACCAGACCCTCGCGACGGTCACCCTCCAGAACTTCTTCCGGCTCTACGAGAAGCTCGGCGGCATGACCGGCACCGCTTCGACCGAGGCCGGCGAGTTCGCGCACACCTACGACCTGCAGGTGGTCTCGATCCCGACGAACCGGGAGATGGTGCGACTCGACCACGCCGACTACATCTACAAGACCGAGGAAGCGAAGTTCTCCGCCGCGATCGACGACATCGCCGAGCGTCACGAGAAGGGTCAGCCCGTCCTGGTCGGCACGATCTCGGTCGAGAAGTCGGAGAAGCTCTCGCGCGAGCTGCAGAAGAAGGGCATCCCGCACGAGGTGCTGAACGCGAAACAGCACGAGCGGGAGGCGGAGATCGTCGTCCAGGCGGGCACGCTGAAATCGGTGACGGTGGCCACGAACATGGCCGGCCGCGGCGTCGACATCCTCCTCGGCGGGAACCCCGAGGGCCTGGCGCGGCGTGAATGCTTGAAGGAAGGCCTCGAGGCGGACACGCCCGAGTTCGAGGCGCGCTACGAAGCGCTGTTTTCGGGCTTCGAGGTCGAATGCAAGGCGGAGGGCGAGAAGGTCCGGGCCCTCGGCGGTCTCTACGTGCTCGGCACCGAACGCCACGAGTCGCGCCGCATCGACAACCAGCTACGCGGCCGTGCCGGTCGCCAGGGCGACGCGGGCGAGAGCCGCTTCTACCTCTCCCTCGAAGACGAGTTGATGCGACTCTTTGCCACGGGTCTCATGTCCCGGGTCATGAACGCGTCGTTCCCCGACGACATGCCGCTCGAGTCGAAGATGGTGTCGAAGGCCGTCGAGCGCGCGCAGGGAACCGTCGAGGATCGCAACTTCGAGATCCGCAAGAACGTGCTCAAGTACGACGAGGTGATGAACGAGCAGCGCAAGGTCATCTACCGGCGCCGCCAGCAGATCCTCGACGGTGAAGACCTCGGCGAGGAGGCGGTCATCGCGATCGAGTCGGCCATCAGCCGCCTCGTCGCGCAGTACTGCCTCGGCGAGTACTTCGAGGACTGGGACGTGCCGGGGCTGCTCGACGCGGCGCACCTGTACTACCCCACGCGCATCACGAAGGAACAGATCAACGACGTCCTTGGGCGCGAAGCGCTGGAAGCCGCGTTCGTCGAGGACGCGACCACGTTGTACGCGGAGAAGGGCGAAGCGATCGGCGCCGAGAACCTGCGCGACATCGAGCGGCGCGTGATGCTCTCGGTGATCGACCAGCACTGGCGCGAGCACCTCTACGAGATGGACTACCTGCAAGAGGGCATCAACCTGCGGGCCATGGGCCAGCAGGATCCGCTCTCGGAATGGCAGCGGGAGGGCTTCGACATGTTCGAGGCCATGATGGGCCAGATCGAAGACGACTTCGTCCGGTACGTCTTCCACCTGCAGGTCGTCGTCGACGAGGAGCCCCGCCCCGACATGCGCAACGTCTCCTACAGCGCGCCGACCGATCCGGTGCAGGGCTCGGACGCGATCGAAGCGGCCCGGGCGGCGCAGGTCGCCGAGATGCCGCTGGCCTTCGACGACGCGCCGGAGGCCCTGGCGACCGAGCAGGTCGTCCAACAGCCCGTGCGGACCGAGAAGACGCCCGGCCGCAACGATCCGTGCTTTTGCGGTAGCGGCAAGAAGTACAAGCTCTGTCACGGGCGATAAGTGAAGGACTTCTCCGAGGAGCTCGGTGACCTCGCGCGTCGTGTCGGCGACGCGCACAAATACCTCCGGATCGACGACGCCCGGGCGCGGCTCGCCGAGCTCGAGGAACAGGCCAGCGCGCCGGATCTCTGGGACGACGCCGACCACGCCCGCCAGGTGAACTCGGAGCTGTCGAGCGTGCGCGAAGACGTGGAGCTGATGGACCAGCTCGACGGCCGTCTTTCCGACGCGCAGACGCTCTACGAGCTCGCCCGCGAAGAAGACGACGCCTCCTTGGAACCCGAGATTGCCGAGAGCTCATCGGCATTGGCGCGCGATCTCGACAAGCTGGAGCTGCGCGCACTGTTCAGCGGCGAGCACGACGAGCGCGACGCGATCTGCGAGGTCCACTCCGGTGCCGGTGGTACCGACGCCCAGGACTGGGCGCAGATGGTCTTGCGCATGGTGAGGCGCTGGGCCGACACGAAGGGCTTCGAAGTCGAGGTCGACGAGATACAAGAGGGCCAGGAGGCGGGCATCACTTCGGCCACTTTCATCGTCAAGGGCCGTTACGCCTACGGCATGCTCGAAGGTGAGCGCGGCGTGCACCGCTTGATCCGGATCTCGCCGTTCGACGCCAACGCCCGTCGCCAGACCGCGTTCGCGTCCCTCGACTGCGTCCCCGCGCTCGACCAGGCCGAGCAGCCGGAGATCGATCCGAGTGACCTGCGCATCGACACCTACCGCTCGTCGGGCGCGGGCGGCCAGCACGTCAACGTCACCGATTCCGCGGTCCGGATCACGCACGTGCCCACGGGCGTCGTCGTGTCCTGCCAGAACGAGCGCTCCCAGCTCCAGAACCGGGCCAAGGCGATGCAGATCCTCGCGGCCCGGCTCGCCGAACGCCAGCGCGAGGAGCAGCGCCGTGAGCTGGAGCGGCTGTCGGGGGACAAACAAGACGTCGCGTTCGGGAACCAGATCCGCACGTACACGCTGGCGCCGTACCAACTCGTGAAGGACGAACGAACGCGCTACGAGACCGGCAATGTGCAGGCCGTGCTCGACGGTGACCTCGACCCCTTTATCGAGGCGTACCTGCAATGGCGTAGATCACGCAATTCGTCCTAATCCGGTACTGTTCACGGCCGGGATGAAGGCACTGCTACCCTCGTTTCCGCTTCCGATGCTGCGCTCCTCATGATTCGTTTCGAAGACGTCACCAAGACGTACAAAGGCGATGTCGTCGCCCTGAAGGAGCTCTCGCTCGAGATCCTGAAGGGTGAGTTCGTCTTCCTCGTGGGCCCTTCGGGCTCCGGGAAATCCACCTTCTTGAAGCTCTTGTTGCGCGACGAAGTCGCAACCGAGGGCCGGGTGCTCGTCGCGGGCCGCGACATCGGGCGCTTGGGTTCGTGGAAGGTGCCGCAGCTGCGCCGCAACATCGGCTGCGTCTTCCAGGACTTCAAGCTGCTGACGAACAAGACGGTCTACGAGAACGTGGCCTTCGCGCTCGAGGTGATCGGGCGGCCGAAGCACATCGTGCGCACCCAGGTGCCGCAGATTCTCGATCTCGTCGGTCTGACCAAGAAGTCGGACAGCTTCCCGACCGAGCTCTCCGGGGGCGAGCAGCAGCGGGTTTCGATCGCACGCGCGTTCGTCAACCGGCCGCTGATCTTGTTGGCCGACGAGCCGACCGGAAACCTCGACCCGGCCACGACGGTCGGCATCATGCGGCTGCTCGACCGCATCAACCGCACCGGTACGACCGTCGTCATGGCCACCCACGACCAGCGGATCGTCGACGCGATGCGCCGCCGCGTTATCGAGCTCGATCACGGCTCGCTCATGCGTGACCAGGTTCGCGGTGTCTACGGCGTGGGTAGCTGATGTCGCGTCTGGCGTACTTCGTGCGCGAGACGCTGATCTCGCTGCGTCGCAACCTCTTGATGACGATCGCCGGCATCATCACGGTGGCGATCTCCCTGTTCTTGTTCGGCGGCATCCTGCTCGTGTCCGCGACGGTCGATCACGGCACCCAGCAGTGGAAGCACGGTATCGAGCTCGAGATCTTCATGCGGGTGGGGGCGACACCCAAAGACGTTCAGGTCATCTCGAACGAGCTGAGCAAGGACCCGAACGTCAAGAGCTTCCAGCACCTGACGCAGGCCGACGCCTACGCCATCTTCAAGAAGGACTTTGCCGACCAGCCTGCGCTGGTCGAGTCGACCAAGCCGTCGGATCTTCCGGAGTCGTTCCGGGTCGCGCCGAAGCAGGCGGAGCTGACCGCGCAGATCGACCTGGCCTACAAAGACCAGCCCAACGTCGATACGGTCATCACCGCCGCGCAGCAGATCAAACGCCTTCTGACCGCCACCCGCTGGATCCGGCTCGCGTTCATCTCGATGGCGAGCGTGCTCCTGGCGTCGTCACTGTTCCTGATCGTCAACACGATCCGGCTGGCCACGTTCGCCCGCCGGCGCGAGATCGAAGTGATGAAGCTCGTCGGCGCGTCGAACTGGTTCGTCCGGGTGCCGTTCATGGCCGAAGGTCTGGTGCAGGGTGCGATCGGCGCGGGATTCGCGTTCGGGCTCGTATGGGCGCTCAAGATCATCATCTCGAACCTGTTGAGCAACCAGCACACGTTGCTGTCGACGTTTCGCGTCACCTCGGCCGATGCGTTCGGCATCGGGATCCTCGTGCTGTTGATCGGCGCCGGGATCGGCGTGATCGGCTCGATCGTGGGCTTGCGCCGGTTCCTCGAGGCCTAGTTACGAGTCTGGCCGGCCGCGTTCTGTAGCGGCAGCAACGCCGCCGCGGCCGCGGCGAGCTCGTCGTCCCAGTCCGGCGGCTCGCCGAGCGGGACGAGCACCAGCTTCGAGAATCCGACCGAGATATAGCGCGGCGCAGAGGTCGTGCAACTCCGAGAAGTCGCGAGCGACGAGGTCGTCGAGGTCGACGTCGGGATTGCGGGCGGCGACCGCCTGCGCGAACGCGCCGGGGACGCCGTTGCGCGCGTACAACACCATCGCGCCGAAGTGCTCGCCGTCGATCTCACGGCCGGCCGCGTCGGCGCTGTCCTCTATCGTCACGCGCCCGGTCTTGCACTGGTCGGGCGTGGTGAAGCTCGCGAGCCAGCCGTCGGCCAGGCGCCCGACCCGGCGCAGCTCGGCCGGCGCACGCCCACCGAGCCACACGTCGAGCCGATGCGTGGGCTTGGGCAGCACGTTCATGTGCTCGTAGTGGAACCAGCGGCCGTCGTGGTCGACGTCGTCTTCGGTCCACAGGCGCCGTACCAGCGGCAGGGCCTCGTCGAAGATCGACGCGCGGTCGGTGCGCTCGACCCCGAACGCCTGTTGCTCCACCGGGTGCACGACCCCGAGACCGAACGCGGGGAGGGCGCGCCCGCCGGAGAGCACGTCGAGCGTGGCCCACTCCTTGGCGACGAGCGCGGGGCTACGGCCGGGGAGCACCGAGACGCTGGTGCCGAGCTTGATCGTGTCGGTCCGGGCCGCGGCGTAGGTGAGCGCGAGCAGGGGATCGGGCGCGGGCCCGCTGATGCGCTCCGAGAGCCAGAGCGAATCGAATCCGTTGCGCTCGAGTCCCTCGGCCATCGCGCCCAGCGCGTCGCCCGAGAGCGGGCGCAGGTTGCCGAGGCCGTAGCCGATCCGGACCTTCATGCTCAGTAGCCGGCCGGCCGCATGCTCGCGTACTTCCCGAGCTCGCCGCGCGCGATCTGGCGGAGGTGCACCTCGTCGGGACCGTCGACGAGGTGCAACGTGCGTGCGTGCGCGTACATCGACGCGAGCGGCCAGTCGTCGGTCACGCCCGCGCCGCCGAAGACCTGGATCGCGCGGTCGATCACGTCGGTGGCGACCCGGGCCGCCACTACCTTGATCGCGGCGATCTCGGTGCGCGCGTTCTTCTTGCCGACGGTGTCCATCATCCACGCGGCCTTCATCGTCAGCAGCCGGACCTGCTCGATCTGCATCCGCGACTCCGCGATCGTTGCCTGCACCACACCCTGGTCGGCGAGCGGCTTCTTGAACGCCACGCGGGTCTGGGCGCGCATGCACATGAGGTCGAGGGCGCGCTCGGCCATGCCGATTGCGCGCATGCAGTGATGGATGCGGCCGGGGCCGAGGCGGGCCTGCGCGATCGCGAAACCGCTGCCTTCGTCGCCGAGGAGATTCTCCTTGGGGACGCGCACGTTTTCCCACAGAGTCTCGGCGTGACCGCCGCCCTCGGAGTGCCCGAACACCGGCAGCCCGCGCACCACGCTCACGCCGGGCGCGTCCATCGGCACGAGGATCATCGACTGACGGTGATACGTGTCCGTGTC
Organism: uncultured Actinomycetes bacterium; assembly: GCA_963839575.1. Taxonomy (GTDB): domain Bacteria; phylum Actinomycetota; class Acidimicrobiia; order IMCC26256; family PALSA-610; genus PALSA-610. The sequence goes on from CAWIVQ010000003.1 coordinate 2,794,461, forward strand.
GGGGTCGGTGACGCCCATGAAGACCGCGAGCTTGCAGCGCGGATCGAGCGCGCCGCTCGTGAACCACTTGTGCCCGTTGATGACGTAGTCGTCGCCGTCGCGCTCGATCCGGCTCGAGATGTTCGTCGCGTCGCTCGACGCGACCCACGGCTCGGTCATCGCGAAGCACGAGCGGATCTCGCCGTCGAGCAATGGCCGCAACCACTGCTCCTGCTGCAACGAGGTGCCGAACTGCGCCAGGATCTCCATGTTGCCGGTGTCGGGTGCCGAGCAGTTCGTGGCCTCGCCGAGCAAGGGCGACGTACCCATCACCTCGCACAACGGTGCGTATTCCACGTTCGTCAGCCCGGGCCCGTGCTCGGCCTCGGGGAGGAACAGGTTCCAGAGGTCGCGCTCGCGCGCCTCGACCTTCAGCTCCTCCATCACGGGCGGCGGGAAGTGCGGGTCGCCCGATGCCGCGCGCTGGTCGCGGTAGATCGGTTCGGCGGGACGGACGATCTCATTGTCGAACTCGACGAGCTTGGCTTTCAGCTCGTTGGCTCGTGTGTTCATTGCGAACTCCACTGCGAACCTCCTGGAGATGTGCGCGAGACCCTACTCTTCGGCCCGTGAGCGAGACCCCGCTGGCCGGCCTGCGCGTGCTCGAGCTCGGCGCGTTCATCGCAGGGCCGTTCGCCGGTCAGCTCCTCGGCGATCTCGGCGCGGAGGTCATCAAGGTCGAGCCGCCCGGGGCAGGCGACATCATGCGCCGCTACGGCGTCCGGGTCGACGCCAAGAGCCTGTGGTGGCCGGCGATCGCCCGCAACAAGCGTTCGGTCGCCGTCGACCTGCGCGACGCGCGGGGCCGCGCGGTCGCGCGGCGCATCGCCGCCCGCTGCGACGTCGTCCTGGAGAACTTCAAACCCGGGACACTCGCGAAGTGGGGACTCGACTACGAAACGCTGGTCCGGGACAATCCCGGCGTCGTCCTCGTCCACGTATCGGGGTTCGGTCAAACGGGTCCGCGCTCCGCCGAACCGGGCTTCGGTTCGATCGGCGAGGCAATGGGCGGTATCCGCCACACGACCGGTGAACCCGACCGCCCGCCCGCGCGCACCGGCGTCTCGATCGGCGACTCGCTCGCGGGCCTGTTCGCGGTCATCGGCACCTTGGCCGCCCTCAACGAGCGAACGCGCAGCGGCCGGGGCCAAGAGGTCGACGTGGCGATCTACGAAGCCGTGCTCGCGCTGATGGAGTCGACGGTTGCCGACTACGAGCTGGCTGGAGTGACGCGCACGCGCTCGGGCGGGATCCTGCGCGACGTCGCGCCCGCGAACGCGTACCCCACCCTCGACGGGCACGACGTGGTGATCGCCGGGAATGCCGACGCCGTGTTCGCCCGGCTCTGCGATGCAATGGGTCGTCCCGACCTCGCCCTCGACCTCGCGTCGCACGAGGCCCGCGCCGCGCGCCAGGACCCGCTCGACGAGGAGATCGCGGCGTGGACGCGCACGATGAATGCCGACGACCTCGTCACGCTGCTCCGGGCGCACGACGTGCCGGTCGGACTCATCAACCGTGCCGAAGACCTCGCCTCCGATCCGCACATAGCGGCGCGCGAGATGATCGTCCGGCTCGCGGCCGGCTTCGGCGCCGACGTGCCGATGGCCGGTGTCGTCCCGCGGTTCTCGCGCACGCCGGGGGCGATTCGCTCGGTCGGTCCGGAGCTCGGTGAGCACACCGACGCGGTGTTGCGCGAGCTCGCGCGCTTCACCGACGAGGAGATCGCGAAGCTACGAGACGACGGCGTCGTTGCGTGAGCTCGCCTCGAAGAACTGGATCGGCGGCTCGGTGCGGTTGACGCCGGGCTTCTCCGCCGTGAGGAGCTCCTGCGCTTCACGCGTGTCGTCGGCCGTGAACGCTCGGGTCGTGGCGCAGAACTCGACCATGATCCCGTTGGGGTCGTTCGCATAGATCGACGTGCACCAACCGTGATCGATGCGCACCACGTCGAGGCCGTGGTCGAGCCAGCGGTCGCGCTTGGCGTCGAGGTCGTCGAACGCGGAGTCGAAGGCGATGTGGTTCACGAAGCTCGGCAAGCCGAGCGCGGTCGAGATCGCGGGGTCGAAGTCGGTAACGCTCTCGTCGTGCAGGTCCCAGATCGCGAGCATCTCGCCGTTGCCCGTGTCGTAGAACAGGTGGCGGGCCCAGCCGTGCTCCATGTAGGGGATGGTGTCGACGTGGGCCAGCTCGAAGCCCATCGCCTCGCTGTAGAAGCGGTGCGTTGCCTCGAGGTCCCGGGTGGCGATAGCGACGTGGTGGAAGGCCATGGGCGACATTGTGGCACCGGCCCGCCCGGTCTGGCACCGTTGGCGGCTGTGCCGCCCGCTCCCGAAGGCCTCGACCCCGAACGCCTCGACCCCGAGTCGGCCGCGGCCGATCCCGTCGACCAGTTCCGCCGTTGGTACGACGAAGCCGTCGCCGCCGGCGTTGCCCAGCCCGAGGCGATGACGGTCGCCACGGCCGGCCCGGCGGGCGCGGTGTCGGCCCGAACGGTGTTGTTGCGCGGGCTCGACGAGCGCGGCTTCGTGTTCTTCACGAACTTCGACAGCGCGAAGGGTCGCGAGCTCGCGGCCAACCCGCGGGCTGCATTGGTGTTCCACTGGCGCGAGCAAGAGCGCCAGGTGCGGGTCGTCGGACCGGTCGCGCGCGTCGCCGGTGACGAGGCCGCGCGCTACTGGTCGAGCCGGCCACTCGGCCATCGTTTGAGCGCGTGGGCCTCGCCGCAGAGTGCCGTCGTCGGGCGGGCCGAGCTCGAGGCGCTCGTCGCCGAGGTGCGGGCGCGGTTCGCGCACGAGGATCCGCCGTTGCCGCCGTTTTGGGGTGGGTTCGTGGTCGGCGTCGACGAGCTGGAGTGCTGGCAGGGGCGTCCGGATCGACTGCACGACCGGTTGCGCTACCGCCACGACGAACGCGGTGGCTGGCTTCGCGAACGGTTGGCCCCGTGAACGCGGCGACGGCAGGTGCGTTCGCGGTAGCCGCCGCGTTCGCCGTCGGGAACTGGATTGCCAAGGTCCGTTCGCTGCGCGCGTTGGAGTACCTGTGCAAGCCGGCCACGCTGGTCGCGCTGATCGTCGCCGCGGGCGTGCTCGATCCCGCGACCGACGCGCACACGCGCCGGGTGTGGTTCGTGGCCGCGCTCGTGTGCTCGCTCGCGGGCGACGTGCTGCTGATGCTGCCGCAGGATCTCTTCGTACCCGGCCTGGCGGCGTTCCTGGTCGGGCACGTCTGCTACGTCGCCGGCTTCTGGACGCACGGACCGTCGGGTGCGGCCCTCGCGATCGCCGCAGTGGTCGTGATCGCAGTCGTCGTACCCCTCGGCCGTCACATCCTGGGTGCGATCGGCCGCGCCGGTGAGCCCGCCGCACTCCGGGGGGCCGTTGGCGCCTACATGGCGGTGATCTCGGCCATGCTCGCCACCGCGCTGGCCACGGGCAACATCATCGGCGGAGCCGGAGCGGTGCTGTTCGTCGCCTCCGACTCGATGATCGCCTGGGACCGTTTCGTGCGCCGGTTCGCGTGGGCTCCGGTCGCGATCATGGTCACCTACCACCTCGGTCAGGCGGGCCTCGTGGCGTCACTGCTGCACTGACCGGTCCCGGTCTGCGGGTCTCCAGGCGACGCTCGCAGGTGTCGATCTACGGGCGTGATCGGTCGATGCCGTCGCCCGGGCGGGGCCGCCGATCGAACCCTTGCCGGCGCCTGCCGCATGACCGGCAGTCTTCCGTCACGCTCAGTGTTTTTTCTCCTTGAGTGACTCGCGGAACGTGTCGATGGCCACTCCATGCGTTTGGGAGGCGCTCGAAGTGCCAACAAGTGGGGTGTGACCGCGCGGCGCGTGGTCGCGGCCGCCGCCATCGTCGCCGGGGTCACCGCGGCCGGCTCGGGTTCGTCCGCGCAGGCCGCGGAGGCAACGAAGGGCCTGTGGGCGGTCACCCGGGACGGCGGCGGACACATGCACGTGGTGCGCGGCATGGCCGCCGCGGTCGCCTCGATGGACAACCGCCTCGGTCGGGTCTCGGCCCAGGTCGTGTCGTCCGAGCAGGACGAGACGGTCAAGGTGCTGTCGACGAACGACGCGCTGCGCCCCCAGCAGTGGGCGTTCGATGCCGTCGACTTCGAGTCGGCGTGGAAGTTGTCGACCGGCGCAGGTGTCACCGTCGCGGTCGTCGACACGGGCGTGCTCGGCACGCACGAAGACCTCGCCGGCTCGGTCCTGCCGGGGCTCGACCTCGCCGCCGACGCATCGACCTACGACCACGCCGGCAACGGTGAGGTCGATCCGGCCGGGCACGGCACACACGTGGCCGGCATCATCGCCGCCCACGCCAACAACGGCGTGGGCATCGCGGGCGCGGCACCGGGAGCAAGGATCCTGCCGGTGCGGGTGCTCGATGCGTCGGGAAGCGGTTCCTCTTCCGACGTTGCCGAAGGCATCATCTGGGCGGCCGACCACGGCGCCCGCGTCATCAACCTGAGCCTCGGGGGAGGCCCTTCGCCGGGGATGCAGATCGCGATCCAGTACGCGCTCTCGAAGCAGGTTGTGACGTTCGCCGCCGCGGGCAACGCATACCAGGACGGCAACCAGCCGACCTATCCCGCGGCGTACCCGGAAGCGGTCGCGGTGGCCGCGATCGACCAGAGCCTGAACCACGCCTCGTTCTCGAATACGGGTTCGTACGTCGACATCGCGGCGCCGGGTGACCTGATCTGGTCGACCTACGGCACCGGGCGTTCGCAGTACGCACTGATGAGCGGAACCTCGATGGCGACGCCGTACGCGACGGCCACCGCCGCGCTCGTGCTCGCAGAGAGCCCGAACCTCGAGCGCGGCGGAGCTCACGAGTGCGGTCGAGGGCAGCGCCACCGACCTCGGCGCACCCGGGCGCGACAACGTGTTCGGCTACGGGTTGATCAATCCCCGCGGGGCATTGCTGGCGGCGTCACCCGAGAAGATCAACCGCGGCACCAAGGGCCATGGTTACTGGGTCGTGACCGCCGACGGTCACGTGCGTACCTTCGGGAGTCGCGCGGTTCTACGGCGACCTCACGGGCCAGGCACTGTCGGCGCCCGTCGTCGCCGCCGCCCGCACTCCCGACGGCAAGGGTTACTGGCTCGCCGGTTCGGACGGCGCGGTCTACTCGTTCGGCGACGCCGCGTACCGCGGCGGGCTGAACGGCCGTGGCCTGAACCAGCCGATCGTCGGTATGGCCGCGACCCCGTGGGGCTCGGGCTACATCCTGTTGGGCCGCGACGGCGGGGTCTTCGCGTTCGGCAATGCGAAGTTCTACGGCTCCACCGGCAACCTGCGGCTGAATGCGCCCGTCCTCGACGTCACGATGACCGCCGACGGGGGTGGCTACTGGTTCGTCGCCGCCGACGGTGGCATCTTCTCGTTCGGCGACGCGAGGTTCCACGGCTCGACCGGATCGATGAAGCTGGCCCAGCCGGTGAAGTCGATGACCGCGTCCGCCAACGGCAAGGGCTACTGGATGGTGGCCGACGACGGCGGTGTCTTCGCTTTCAACGTGCCGTTCGAAGGCAGCCTCCCGCGGGTGCGCGACCTCTACGGCTACCCCTACGTCTCCAGCGTCCGGATGCGGTCGCTCGAGACGAACGACGGTTACTACATCCTCGGTCTGGACGGCACGGTGTGGGCCTTCGGCAACGCGCGGTACTTCGGTTCGCTTTCGGGAACATGGGCAGTCGACCTCATGCAGGCGCCCTGAGCCCGGAGCTATGAGGTCGGGTGACGACGCCGACAACGGCGCCGGCGTCGTCACCGGACCGACTCGACCACCGTCGATTGCCACGGGCTCTCCGGCCAGCCGCGCCGACCGCGCGCTCGCGCCACGCGGTCGAGGTGCTCGACCACGGCGCGGGGCTCGTGGCCGAGGGTCACGAGCGCGACGCCGATGACCGTGCCGGCCCGGCCGCGTCCGCCCATGCAGTGCACGGCTACGCCGATCCCGCGTTCGAGGTGCGCGACCACGTCGGCCGCGGCGGCGTCGACCAGAGCGCGTTCGCGTTCGGGATCGTCCGGTTCGCCACCGCTGACGAGATCCTGCAACCTCACCGCGGTGATCGTGCACGGCGCCGGGTCGTACGCCGGCGCGCTGTGCGAGAGGCACACGACGTGGCCGATGCCGTTCTCGTGCAACAGCTTCCAGTCGGCCCGCCCGGGATATGACATCCCGACCAGCGCGACCGGCTCGCGCGCGATCCAGTAGAGATCGTCGGGAACACACAGTGCGCCGAGGAAGCCGGTGTGCGCGCCCGGCGGAAGCACGCGGAGCCGGGCCACTAGTTGAAGAAGCGTTCGGAGTACTGGTCGTCGGGCTCGTAGCAGACGCCGTCGGCGATCAGCCCGTCGATCTCGGGGTCGCGGTGACCGAGCTCGCGCAGCACCGCGCGGGTGTCCTGCCCGACGAGCGGTGGCGGCCCGGCGATGCGCCCGGGGGTCTCCGAGAAGTCGATCAGCGCTCCGAACTGGCGCATCTCACCGAGCACCGGATGCGCGTAGCGGGTGACGAGCCCGAGCTCGACGTTGTCGGAGTCGAACAGTGGCGCCTCGCCTCCGTGCGTATCGGCCGGCACCTCGTTGGGCACGCTCGCGTCGTCGAGCGTGCGGGTCCAGAACATCGCGGTCTTCGCGAGGAAACGGGGCTCGAGGATCGACTCGAGCTGGCGGCGGTGTTCGGAGCGGCCCGCATTCGTCGCGAAGCGGGGGTCGTCGGCGATCTCGGCGACACCGAGCGCCGTGCACAACGACCGGAACTCGGCGTCGGTGACGGCGGCGATACAGATCCAGTCGTCGTCCTGGGTGCGGTACAGGCGATAGGTCGCGGCGAGCCCCATGAGGTCTTTGTCGAGGTGTGGGCGCGGCGCGGGCACGCCGCCGACGAGGTGCGCGTCGGAGGTGAAGATGGCGCCGCCGTCGAACAGCGACGTCCACACCTCCTGGCCCTCGCCCGTACGCTTGCGGTGGTAGAGCGCGCCGAGCACCGCGACGATCGAGAGCATCGCGTTCGACGCGTCGCACATGCCGAAGCGGTAGTACAAGGGCGTGTTGCCCTCGTGCACGGCCGCCGACTCGTGTTCGAGTCCCGACGACGCCTGGTAGAGCGGATCGAGCCCGCCGAAACGCGCGAGCGGCCCTTCGAGCCCGTATGCCCAGGTGTTGCAGTAGACGATGTCGGGCTTCACCGTCTTGCAGGCGGGATAGTCGATACCGAGCTTGGTCGCGACGCCGGCAGTCATGTTGTGGTGCACGACGTCGGCGGTGGCGACGAGCTCGAGCGCGACGGCGAGGCCGCGCGGGTCTTTGACGTTGAGTGCGATATCGCGCTTGCCTCGCTGACAGCCGAAGAAGGGCTTCGTCGCGAGGCGCATGCCGTCGCCGGTGACCGGCTCGACCTTGATGACCTCGGCGCCGAGGTCGCCGAGGATCATCGGCCCGAACGGGCCGGCGAGATACTGCCCGAAGTCGATCAGGCGCACGCCTTCGAGCGCGAGCGTCATAGCCCCAACTCCCTCAGGATCTCTTCGTTGTGCTGGCCCGGTGTGGGCTGCGGGCCCTGGATCGCGGTCGGCGTGGCGAACATGTGGAGCGGCGAACCGACCTGTGTGGTCTCGCCGACGACCGGATCGACGACGGTCTGCACCATGCCGTTCGCGATCAGCTGGGGGTGGGAAAACTGCTCGTCGGGCGTGATGATCGCCTCGATCGCGTGGTTGTTCTCCTGGAAGGCGGCGACGATGTCGTCTCGCTTCCATTCCTTGAACTTCTCGCGGCGCCGGGCGTTGAACTGCTCGCGTTCGTCGGGGGGCAGGGCCATGAAGGTGAAGGGGTCGGGCGCGTCGTCGAGGCCGAGAATCGCATCTTGCGATTTCGTCGGGGTGAGGCCGCTCATGATCGACGCGTGCACCCAACCGTCGGCACACTCGAAAACCATCGTCTGGTGGATACCGGGCGGGTACGACTTGCCCATCAGTTCGTGTGTCGGCGCATTTCCCTTTTCGAGGTGCTGCCAGATCTGGGTGGTGTAGAGCATCGCGCCCGCAAACAGCGACGTGGTCACGTGTTGTCCGCGCCCGGTGTTCTCGCGCGCGATCAACGCGGTGAGCACGCCGCTCGAGACGAGATAGAACGCACCCATCGATGGCATCGGCATGTGCAAGAAGATGGGGCCCATGCGCCAGCCGGGTTGTTCCCACATCTGGCCGCTGCTCGCCTGGACGAGCGCGTCGTAGCCGGGCCGTTGCGCGAAACGATGGCCCTCGGGATAGGCCGGGCACGAGAGATAGACGATCCTCGGTTGGGCGGCGTGCACGGTCTCGTAACCGAACCCGAGCCGCTCCATCACGCCCGGTCGGAACGATTCCACGACCACGTCGGCCGTCGCGAGGAGCCGGTCGAACACTTCGCGGCCGCGCTCCGACTTGAGGTCGACTTCGAGGGAGCGCCGGCTGCGGTTCCAGACCCGGTAGCCGTCGTAGGCGCGGAACGGATCGCCACCCGGCGGTTCGACCTTGATGACGTCGGCGCCCTGCTCCGCGAGCAAGAGCACGCCGAGCGGACCGGCGATTCCCCACGAGAGGTCGAGGATGCGGACGCCGTCGAGTGCACCGGGCATGGCGCGCACGATACCTGACGTCGACGTCAGCTGGTCGTGACCGTCAGCGTGAACGCGGCCTGGAACCGGCGGCCGGGCTCGACGACCGGCGCGGTGCCGCGACCGAGGGCATCGATCTCTGCCGTCATCGGTTCGATGGCGACGAATGCTCCGACGGGCGGGACGAACAATTGTGCGAACGGATACGCGGGATCGAACTGCACGGTGAGCGTGCGGCGGTCGCGGCCCGAGCCGCCGGCGATCGAGAACGTCCGGTCGGGTCCGAGCGTGTAGTGGTCGTCGAACGTTCTCTGCGCCAGGATCTCGCGCCGCGCGGTCTGCGGTGTGCGCGCACCGGTCGGGATCACGCGGTCGTCGACCTCGACGTGGTCGCACGCCGGCCATCGCAGCTCCCATTCCGCACGGGGGGCGTGCGGGAGCCGGACGAACGGATGCCAACCGAACGAGATCGGAACGGCGCGCCCCGAGGTCGGCTCGACCAGTGTGACGATCGTGAGGCCGCGGGTCGGATGGAGCCGCGCGTCGACCGTGACGATGTGCGGGAACGGGAACGCTCGGAGTTTGTCGGGATGGGCGCCGTAGTCGAGGCGGGCGACGAGTCGCGTGTCGTTCGCCTGCTGCACCTCGAACGGCACCCCGAACAGGTTGCCGTGTATCGCGATGCCGTTGGGGTCGTGGGGGAGCGTCAGGCCGTCGAGCGAGACGCGTTCGCCGGCCGCGACGTACGTGTCGCCCGCGAGGCGGTTGGCCCAGGGGTGCAAGAGCGGGATCGCCGTCGCGCGCCCGGCCTGGAATTCCTCGATCGTCCGCGGCCACGCGACGTATTCGTCGTCGCGGAATCGCAGCGACGTGCACAGCATCGCGACGTCGGGCCGGAACGTCGCTTCGTACTTGCCCGCATGCAGTGTGAGGCCACTCATCGCGGGTCGCGCGCTCAACTGTTCGGCTTTTCCTTGGCTTTTGCCGCGGCCTCCATGGCCTGCAGCCGCTCGAGGATCGGCATGGGTTCCTGGCCGACCTCGCCGAAGCGCGTCGAGATCTCGTCGACGGTCCAGCGGCCGTCCTTGCGCATCTCGCGCACCTCGATCGGCTGGTTCCACACCGCGATGCGCCCGCCGTTCACGGTGTAGATCTGGCCGGTGACCTGACTCGCGAGATCGGAGAGCAGGTAGCAGACCATCGGCGCGACGTCTTCGGGTTCGCCCATCTCGAGTCCGAACGGCACCTGCCCCGACATGCGCGACTTGGCGACGGGCGCGATGCAGTTGGCGGTCACGCCGTACTTCTGCATGCCGGCGGCCGCGCTGCGGACGAGCGACACGATGCCGCCCTTCGCGGCCGAGTAGTTCGCCTGGGCCACGCTCGCCGCGAACGCGCCGGAGGTGAAGCCGATCATCCGGCCGCTCTTTTGGGCCCGGAACACCGAGGCGGCGGCGCGGAACACGGTGAAGGTCCCCTTGAGGTGGGTCTCGATTACCGGGTCCCACTCGGCTTCGGACATGTTGAAGAGCATCCGCTCGCGCAGGATGCCGGCGACGCACACGACGCCGTCGACCTGACCGAACGTGTCGATCGCCGACTGGACGATCGACGCGCCGCCTTCCATCGTCGTCACGGAGTTGGCGTTCGCGACCGCGCGCCCGCCCGCGCTCTTGATCTCCTCGACGACGGCGTCGGCGACCTCGCTCGTCGGTTCGTTCCCGTCCATCGAAACGCCGTAGTCGTTGACCACGACGGCTGCGCCTTCGGCCGCCGCCGCGAGCGCCACGGCCCGACCGATCCCGCGCCCGCTGCCAGTAATTGCGATCACCTTGCCGTCGAGTGCACCCACGTCGCCTCCGAGAACGGGTTCCAGTCGGAGAGCGAAACTACAAGTCGGGCGCACGGTCGGACGATTCGGGTGTGGCCGGGCCGCTTGTGCCCCTCGTAGGCTGGCGGGGTGAGACCGGCCGGGATCCACCACGTCGCCATCTGCGTCCGCGACGCCGGCGAGGCCGTCGCGTTCTATACAGGCGTGCTCGGACTCACGGTGCTCGAACGTCCCGACTTCGGCTTCGGCGGGTACTGGCTCGACGCCGGTGGCCAACAGGTGCACCTGATGGAGAGCGCGAGCTCGCGGGCGGGCGGCGACCACTTCGCGATCCGCGTCGACGACCTGGAGTCGGCTGTCGCCGACATCCGGGCCACGGGATACACGGTGAACACGATCGATCACATGGTCGGCGCGGGCCACCAGGCGTTCCTGCACGACCCCTCGGGCAACTTCATCGAGCTGAACCAGCCCGAGGCCGACGGGTAGCCGGTCGAACCGGCGTCAGCGCGCGGTGTCGGCGGTGATCGGCGCGTCGACGGGGATCGGGAGCGGCGCCAGCGGGGACATGCGCGCGGGCACGACGCGCGAGACGACCCCGGCGAACCAGGTGTAGGCGCGCTTGAGCAACGAGACCGCGGGCTCGTCGACCCACAAGGTGAACGCCCACGCCGCGCCGATCGACACCCCGATGATCACCACGGCGGCGACGAGCGCGGCGAGGCCGTACGGCAACGGGCCGTGCAGAACGATCAGTGTCTCGGCGCCGAGCGAGCCCATGACGAGGAAGTGCAGGAGATACAGGGCGAAGGAGATCCGGCCGAGGAACCGCATGGGCCGGGTTTCGAGCACGCGCTGCACGGGCACGAGCGCGACGACCGCGATCAGCACCAAGACCGCACCGAGAACGTTGGTGCCGATCTGCTGCGCGAACGCGCCCGACCCGTAGATGTGGGGCAGGAGATGGTTGTAGAACTCGGGAAGCGTCGCGCTCGGAGTCGGGTGCGAGCCGAGCACGAGGCCGATCACCCCGACCGGCACGATCCACGCGAGATGGACGCGCGTGATCGTTCGCCCGGTCGCGTGGAACGCGAGGGTCGCCTCGCAGATCGCCATACCGGCGACGAAGCCGAGGAGATAGCTGTGGTACGTCAAGAGCGCGAGCGCGACGTACGCCACCACGCGCAGCCATCGCCGTGGTGCGAAGAGCAGCAGCGCGAAGACGAGGATCGAGCCCCGTAACTCGTTGTGCATCGTCCAGAGCGGAGCGTCGTACGCGGAGCCGTGCGAGCCGAACACGCCGATCGCTCCTTCCCGCACGGCGGCCTTGATCGAGGGATCGAACTGCCACAGTCCGCCCAGCCAGGTCGATTGCGAAAGCGCGGCCGCCCTGCGCACCGGAAACAACGAGAAGGTCAGCATCACGCCCGCGATGGTCGTCGCCGTCACGGTCGGGATGGCCAGGCGTGGATACCTGCGAATCGATCCGGAGAGCGCCGACCGCCAACCACCGCGCGCGATCGTCGCGTACGCCAGGGCAAAGCCCGACAGTACGTAGAAGACGCACACCATGAAGTTGCCCTGCAGCCAGAGGTTCAGGATCGGCGTTGCGTAGAGCACGTGCGCCGCGCCGCCGCGTTCACCGCCGAACACGATGGCCGGAACGAACGCGGAGGTGGTGTGGAAGAACACGACGAGGAGCGCGGCCAGCCCCCGGAGCCCGTCCAGGTAGGCGACGCGCGGTCGGCTCGACGCGGCTTCGCTCACGATGTCGCCCCCGTCCGGCCCGTCCGCACGTCGAACGGTACACGAGCGGCGTACGACCGCCCTGGGCGCTCGATCTCGCCGAACGCTCGTTGCCGTCTCGGCTCCGGATCAGTCCGGTGGGTTCCAGGAGTACGCGAGGAACGGCTCACCGATCCATTCGGGCGACCACGTGACCTCTCGCCCGGCGCTCCACACCTCGTACGGAGCGTCACGGTCGGGGCGACGCACGAAGCCGAAGCGCGAGTAGATCCGCTGCGCGGACTCCAGCCACTTCGTCGTCGTGATCAGGATCGGTTGACGATCGGATGCCGCCCGCTCGGTGCACGCGCCGACGAGTGCGGCGCCCGCGCCCCGGCCCCGAGCGCGGGGATCGACGGCCAGCAAGCGGAACTGTGCTTCGCCGGGTTCGCGCGAACTCACTCCACTCCGAGGCCGCGTCGGCGACGTACATCACCGATCCGACGATCTCGCCGTCGTCGACCGCGACGAGGATGTCGCCGTGCTTCGCGCGCGCGGCGGCGTCGCGTGCTTCCTCGTCGTACCCGCCCCACAGGTGGTCGATGGACAGGACGCGGTAGGCCGCGACGGTGAGCGCGCCGACGCGGTCGTACTCGGCGGGCACCGCGAGGCGAACGGTGATCAATGGGTCTGCAGGTAGCCCAGGACCGCGAGCACCACCGTCGGCGCGATCGCGAGTACGAACCGGATCCACAACCCGCGGTTCCAACGACGGGGAGCGCGCCGATCGGGTCGCATGGCGTCGGCTTCCATCTGTGCAATCGCAGCGTCGAGTGCGCCCATGGGCCCGAGATTACAGCCGCTTGGCTTCGATGATGCTTCGCAGGAATCCGCGCGTGCGCTCGCTCTGGGGGTCGTTGAACATCTGGTCGGGCGGACCCTCTTCCTCGATCCGGCCCTGGTACAAGAACACGACCTTGCTCGACACCTCGCGGGCGAAGCCCATCTCGTGGGTCGCGAGCAGCATGGTCATGCCTTCGTTCGCGAGCTGACTGACCAACGTGAGGACCTCGGAGACGAGCTCCGGGTCGAGCGCGCTCGTCACCTCGTCGAGGAGCATCACTCGCGGCTGCATCGCGAGCGCGCGCACGATCGCGACGCGCTGTTGCTGACCGCCCGAGAGCCGGTCGGGATACTCGTGCGCCTTGTCGGCCAGTCCGATCCGGCTCAACAAGCCGTAGGCGCGATCCGCGGCTTCGTCGGAGCTGAGTCTCAGTACCTTCTGAGGTGCGAGCGAGACGTTCTGCAGCACGCTCATGTGCGGGAACAGATTGAAGCTCTGGAACACGATGCCGACGTCGGCGCGTCAGCGCGTTGACGTCGACGCCCCGGCCCGAAACCCGCTCGCCGTCGATGTAGATCTCGCCCGACTGGATGGGTTCGAGTGCGTTGATGCACCGCAACAGCGTCGACTTGCCGCAACCCGACGGTCCGATCAGGCACACGACCTGATGCTCGTCGACGCGCAGGTCGACGCCGCGCAACACCTCGTTCTCGCCGAATTGCTTGTGTACCCCGCGCAGCTCCACGAACGCGCTCATTGCGCTTGCGTCCGTTGCTTGTCGACACGGATCAAGTAATCGACGAAACGCGTCACCGGAATGGTGATGATCAGGTAGGCGATCGCGGCGCCGGTGACGGGGGAGAGGTTGAAGAACCGGCTCTTGTAGAGCGTTGCATAGTTGAGGATGTCGACGACGCCCACGAACGCCACGAGCGCCGTGTCCTTTTGCAGCGCGACGAAGTCGTTCAGGAGCGGCGGGATGATGCGGCGGACCGCCTGCGGGATGACCACGTGCCGCAGGGTCTGCCATTGCGACAGGCCGAGCGAACGCGCGGCCGCGGTCTGGCTCCAATGGATGCTCTCGAGACCCGCGCGGTACACCTCGGCCACGTACGCGCCGTAGACGAGCACCAGCGCCAACACGGCGAGCCAGAACACCTGGCCGTTCTGGCTCATGCTCGTGAAGACCGGGACGCCCGCCAGCGCGAATCCGAGGACGATCAGGTAGATGGCGATGACGGCCGGCACGCCCCGGAACACGTCGGTGTAGGTGATCGCGAGAAAGCGAATCGGTGCACACGCCCGACCGGGGAGTTGGCGCACGACCGCTACGAGCAACGCCCACATCAACACGAGGATCTCGCTGATCACGAAGAGTTTGATGTTCAGCCAAAAGCCCTTGAGGAGACCGGTTCGGCTCCTCCAGATGAGCGACCAGTCGAACAACACGGAGCGCACGGCGCCGTGGTTGGCCGAGAGCAAGAAGCAGATGAACGCGACGACCAGCGCGGTCATCCCGATGCCCACGACGACCCAGATGTGATCGCGGGAGTCCTCGACCGCGACCCGGGCATTCGGGCGGTCGTCGGCCGCGGCGAGCCGTTCGGCGCGCCGCGACGTCGTCGAACGCGCGGATGCCGTAGTACGGAACGACCACCGTCCCGAGCGCCAACCCGGTCTCGACGACACGGGCGATCACGATCCGGATGCTGTCGACGCGCAGCGACCGGTCGAACTTCCAGAGCATCGCGAGCGTGATCACCGCGATCGCGAGTGACGCGACCGCGGCGATCGACGCGGCGAGGAGGTTCCCCCGGAACGACGCCGCCCGGCGCACGGATGCGCCGGGCGGTGCGACCGAGATCAGTTCCTCGGGTGCCACTTCGTTGTGCTCAGGTCCTCAGTCGGTCGAGCGAGTCGCGGATCAGGGCACGTTGATCAGCGGCAGCGTGCCCGGATCGGCCGTCAGGTCGGTCTTGGCGAGCTGACCGAGCTCGCCCGAGTCCTCGAGGCTCTTGAAGACGGCGTTGATGGCGCCGGCATTGGTGGAGTCCTTGGGCAGGATCGCGCCGTACTGATCGGGTCCACCGGTCTGGGCGAATTGCGACACGACCTTGAACCGCCCGTTCGACCTCGCGGCCTCCCCGAGGTTGATCGCGGTGTCGATGAGGATCGCGTCGACCTGCTTCGCCTGGAGTGCCGCGTAGGCGTCGGGCAGCTGCTGGAAGACCTTCGGGTCCTTGTCGGGCTTGATCTTGCTCAGCAGGTCGGCGGCCGTCGTGCTGACCTGTATGCCCCACTGGATCTTCTTGGCGTCGGCGAGCGTCGCCACCGAGGGGCCGCCGTTGCTGTTGACCAGGACACCCTGGTTCGACTGGAAGTAGGGGATCGAGAACTTGACGACCTTGGCCCGCTCGCAGGTGATCGAGATCTGCGACAGCGCAACGTCGTAGTTGGTCACCGTTCCGGCCGTGATCGAGTCGAAGTTCTCGTTGCGGATGACGAGCTTGGCGAGGCCGAACGCCTGTTGCATCTTCTTCGCGATGTCGTACTCGTAGCCGGACGTGATCTTCGTCGGGTCGGTATCGCTTCCCTCGAAGAAGCCCGGACCGGGCAGGCTCGTGACGACGGTCAGCGTGTCGGGCGTGACCGGCTTGAAGTCACTCGCCTTGCCGATGTCGGTGACGTACACGCTGGTGCCGCTGCAGTCGATCTTGGCGAGCGTCGTCGGCGTGTTCGACGCGGTGGTCGTCGTCGCCCCGGCCGATGTCGTGGTCGCGCCACTCGACGCGGCCGGCTTGCTGCTGCTCCCGCACGCGGCCACGCCGGCGGCGAACACCGCGGCCGTGGCCAAGATTGCGAATCTGCGCATTGTGGTCCTCCCACCTCTGGAAACCGAGACAATACTCACGCAAGGCTCACGCGGGGCTCACGCGACGGACCTCGACGCGGAACCCCCCGGCCTCGAGTGCGTTCACGATCTCGTCAGCATGGGCCCGGTCGCGGGTCTCGACCGAGAGATCGAGCCGCACGCTCTTGAGCGCGACGCCCGGCAGGTCGCGGCGGTGCTCGACGTCGACGATGTTGGCGCGCAGGCCCCCCACGATCTGCGCCACCGCGGCAAGCATGCCCGCCCGATCCGGCAGCTCGATCTGGAGTCGAACGAGGCGGCCCGAGCGGGCGAGGGCACGCAGGAGCACCGAGGCGAGGATCCGCACGTCGATGTTCCCGCCGCTCAACACGGCCGCAACGGTCCGGCCCCGGAACAGGGCGGGGTGCTCGACGACGGCGGCCAGGCCCGCGGCGCCGGCCCCTTCCAGAATCGTCTTTTCGATCTCGGCGCCGAGCGCGACGGCCTCTTCGATCGCCTGTTCGGAGACGACCACGATCTCGTCGACGAGGTCGGCCACGATGCGGCGCGTCATCTGACCGGGCTCGACGACGGCGATGCCCTCCGCGATCGTGGGACCGCCCGTGGGCGCCGGAGCCCGCCCGAGCGCGTGGAGCATCCCGGCGTAGCCCTCGGCCTGCACGCCGATGATCCGCACCTCGGGGCGCAGCGCCTTCACCGCGACGGCGATGCCCGAGATCAGGCCGCCGCCGCCGATCGGCACGACGACGGTGTCGAGTCCGTCGACCTGGTCGACGAGCTCGAGTCCGAGCGTGCCCTGCCCGGCGATGACGAGCGGGTCGTCGAAGGCGGGGACGAGCGTCGCGCCGAGCTCGTGGGTGAGTCGCCCGGCCGCGGCGAGCGCGCCGGCGTAGTCGGCTCCTTCCAGGAGCACGCGTGCACCGAGATGCGAGGTGTTCGACACCTTGGTGAACGGCGTGTCGGCGGGCATCACGATCGTCGCCGGCACGCCGAGCAGGCGGGCGTGGTATGCGACGCCCTGCGCGTGATTCCCCGCCGACGCGGCCACGACGCCACGCACCCGTTGGGCGGGGGACAGCGACGCCAAGAAGTTGCGGGCTCCCCGTTCCTTGAACGCGCCGGTGAACTGGAGGTTCTCGAACTTCAGCCACAGGTCGACGCCGGTGATGGCCGACAGCGTCTCCGAGCGCGAGGCCGGCGTCAGCCGCACCGCGCCGCGGATGGTGTCGGCCGCGGCGTGCACGTCGGCCAGGGTCACCGGGAGGTCCACGCCGGCATCTTCGCACCGCTGCGGCTCCGGGAGGTGCGTTGCCACCTCGGATAATGATCGTTATCATCGCTGCGATGGCCGCTCTCCACGACCCGTCCACGCGGGACCGGCTCCTCGCCGCGGCCGTGGAGGTCTTCGTCGAACAGGGGTACGAAGGCGCCCGCCTGCACGACATCGCCCGCGCCGCGGGCCTCACCACGGGCGCGGTCTACGCCAACTTCCGAGGCAAGGACGAGCTGCTCTTCGCCGCGATCGGTGCGCGCGCCGACATCGAGATGGATTCGCTGCTCGCAGAGGCGCAGGACCACCGGCCTCGGGCGCTGCTCGAGTTGCTGGGCGACCGGCTCGTCGCCGCGCGGCGCCAGCCACCGCTGTTGATCGACGCGATCGCGGCCGCCCGGCGTGACGACGACCTCGCGGCCGCGTTCCGCGACCGTCTCGACGAGCGCGAGCGCGTGTTGGTCGGCATCGTGGAACGGGCGAAGCGCGACCGCGTGATCGACGCGTCGATCGACGCCGACGTGTTCGCGCGTTTCGGCGTGACCCTCGCCATGGGTGCACTCGTGATGCGCACCCTCGACATCGAACCGCCGGCCGAAGGCGCCTGGCACGAACTGATCGAGCGCCTGCTCGACGCCGTCTCCGAGGAGCAACCGAATGACTGACGACCAGCTCGACCTCGTCCACGCCGTCACGGCCGAGGTCGGCACCATCTTCACGTGGGACTACGAACGCAGCCGGGTCCCGCTGATCAAGCTCTACGAGAAGGCCAAGACGTCGCAGTGGAACGCCACCACCGATCTCGACTGGTCGGTCGATGTCGACCCGGAGAAGGTGGCCGACGAGCTCGGTCAGGGGGGAACGGCGCGTTTCCAGGCGCTGGCCGAGGCCGAGGGTTCGCCGGTCAAGCACTTCGGTGACAAGGAGTGGCGCCAGGTCGGCATCGAGTTGCAGAACTCCCTGCTCTCGCAGTTCATGCACGGTGAGCAGGGCGCGCTGCTCTGCACCGCGCGCATCGTCGAGACCGTCCCGTGGATCGACGCCAAGTACTACGCCGCAACCCAGGTGGTCGACGAAGCTCGGCACGTCGAGGTGTTCGCCGCGCTACCTCGACGAGAAGCTCGGAACGCAGTACGGCATCAACGAGAACCTGAAGGGCATCCTCGACGACATCCTCTCCGACCCACGGTGGGACATCGCCTACCTCGGTATGCAGATCATGGTGGAGGGACTCGCGCTCGCGGCCTTCGGGTTGATGCAACAGATCACGAGCGAGCCGCTGTTGAAGAAGTTGCTGCGCTACGTGATGAGCGACGAAGCGCGCCACGTTGCGTTCGGTGTGCTGTCGCTGCAGGAGTTCTACAAGGAGTTGACCGACGCGGAGCTGCGCGAGCGCCAGGAGTTCGCATTCGACGTCGCCCGCCGTCTGCAGCGCCGCTTCGCGCACACCGAGATGTGGGCGCGCATGGGCGTGGATCCCGACGCCATCTACCGCACGATGGAAGAGGTCAACCCGCCGGCGCAGCAGATCTTCCAGCAGCTGTTGTTCTCGAAGATCGTGCCGAACTGCAAGAAGCTCGGCCTGCTCGACGCGGCCGACGGCTGGCTCCGGCAACGCTTCACCGAGATCGGTGTCATCCAGTTCGAGGACTGGGTCGACACCGGCGACGAGTACGCGGCGCTGGACGAAGTGGAAAAGGACCGGCAAGCTTCATCGGCGTGAGTGGTCCCGATCTCGAACGGCTGAACGCGGCGGCCGATCGGGGGATGCTCGCCGCCTTCTGGGCGGACGACGACGGCGATGCGCCCGCCGTGATCTCGGAGGCCGGGAGCCGCACGCGCGCCGAGGCCAATGCCAACGCGAACCGCCTCGTTCGCCGCGTTGCGGGCGCGTGGCGTGCAAGACGGCGACGGGGTGGCGCTGCTGTGCGCAAACCGGCCCGAGTTCTTCGAGACGGTCGCGGCCGCGCAGCGCGCCGGATTGCGGCTCACCCCGGTCAACTGGCATCTCACGGGCGACGAAGCGGGTTACATCGTCGACGACTGCGAGGCGACGGCGTTCGTCGCCGACGCGCGCTTCGCGGCCGTGGCCCGGCGCGCCGCCGACCTGGCCCCGCGCCTGCTCGCGCCGATCTCGGTCGGCGGGACCGTCGAGGGATTCGAGCAGTGGGACGACGTGCTCGCAGGGGAGGCGGGCGCCGACATCGACGACCCGGTGGTGGGCGGGCAGATGCTCTACACGTCGGGAACGACCGGGCGGCCCAAGGGCGTGCGGCGCGCGCCCGACGCGCGCGCCGCCCTCGGAGTGGCCATGCTCACGCAGTACCGGGGGCATCGGCACGTGCACCTGTGCACCGGGCCGCTGTACCACGCCGCGCCGTTGTCGTTCTCGTTGACCGCGCCCGCGGCGATGGGCGTCCCGATCGTGATGATGGACGGCTGGTCGGCCGAGCGCACGCTCGCGCTGGTCGAGGAGCACCGCATCACGCACACGCACATGGTCCCGACCATGTTCCACCGGCTGTTGTCGCTGCCCGACGCGGTCAAGGCGCGCTACGACATCTCGTCGCTCGTCTTCATCCTGCACGGCGCGGCTCCGTGCCCGGTCGGCGTGAAGCAACGCCTGATGGAGTGGCTCGGCCCGATCGTGTGGGAGTACTACGCGGCCACCGAGGGATCGGGCACGCTCGTGGCGCCCGGCGAGTGGTTGGCCAAGCCGGGCACTGTCGGCAAGGTGCAGCCACCCGACCAGGTGCGCATCCTCGACACGGCCGGCGCCGAGGTCGGGCCGGACGTGGTCGGCGCCGTATACCTGAAGGCGCCCGCCGACGACCGGTTCGAGTACTTCAAGGCGCCGGAGAAGACCGACGACGCCTATCGCGGCACGCACTTCACCCTCGGCGACGTCGGCTACGTCGACGCCGACGGGTATCTCTTCCTGACCGACCGCAGCGCGCACCTGATCATCAGCGGCGGGGTGAACATCTATCCGGCCGAGGTCGAGGCCGCGCTCCTGGCGCACCCGGCGGTCGGAGACGTCGGCGTGGTGGGCCAGCCCGACGAGGAGTGGGGTGAGGTCGTGGTGGCCGCGGTGGAGCCGCAGATCGGCGTCGAACCGTCCGAGGCGCTCGGATTCGAGCTCGTCGAGTGGTGCCGGGACCGCATCGCGCACTACAAGTGTCCACGTCGCGTGATCTTCGTCGAGGCCCTGCCCCGGCACGACAACGGCAAGCTCTACAAGCACCAGCTCCGCGAGCAGCTCCGAAGTTAGGGATGCATCGATGGGTATTTGCGACGGCCGCGTTGTGATCGTTACCGGGTCGGGACGCGGCATCGGCCGTGAGCACGCGCTCGCGTACGCGCGCGAGAAGGCGCCAAGGTCGTGGTCAACGACCTCGGCGGTGACATGCACGGCGACGGCGGCTCGCTGAGCCCGGCCATGGAGGTCGTCGAGGAGATCAAGGCGATGGGCGGCGAGGCCGTGGCCGACGGCGAGAACGTCGCCGACTTCGCGGGCGCCGGCCGCCTGGTGCAGCGCGCGATCGACACGTTCGGTCACCTCGACACGCTGGTGAACAACGCCGGCATCCTCCGCGACCGCATGCTCGCCAACATGGAGGAGAGCGAATGGGACGCGGTGATCGCCGTCCACCTGAAGGGCGCGTTCTCGCCGACCCGCCACGCGGCGGCCTACTGGCGCGACCAGGCGAAGGCGGGTACGCCGCTGAAGGCGCGCGTCGTCAACACGTCGTCGCCGTCGGGCATCTTCGGCAACGCGGGCCAGACCAACTACGGCGCCGCGAAGGCCGGCATCGCGGCGTTCACGATCATCTGTGGGCTCGAGCTCGGCCGCTACGGCGTCTGCACGAACGCGATCGCGCCGGTGGCCCGGACCCGCATGACCGAGAATCTCGGTTTCGGCGCAGCCGCCGAAGGAGCGTGGGACGCGCTCGACCCCGCCAACATCTCTCCGCTCGTCGTGTGGCTCGGCTCGAACGACAACGACGACGTGAGCGGTCGTGTCTTCCTCGTCGACGGTGACCGCGTCTCGGTCGCCGAGGGTTGGCGGCGCGGCCCGACCGCGACCAACGACAAGATGCGGTGGGAGCCCGCGCAGTTGACGAAGGTCGTTCCCGGCCTCGTCGAGCAGGCCTCCGAACCGTCGAACATGCTGTCGTGAGGCTCGTCATTCAGCTCGTCAACCAGCACGAAACGCAGGGAGTATCACCATGCCGATGAACCTGGACGCCGTTGGTGCGGTCTCGAACCCGGGCCGCAACTCGTGGACCTCGAAAGATGCATTGCTCTACACGCTCGGCACGGGCGCCGGGCAGATCGACCCGACGGGGTTCGAGCTCGAGTTCACGACCGAGAACTCGCAGAACACCCAGCAGCGGGTACTGCCCACGATGCCGGTCGTGCTGGGCATGGGCGGCGGTCCCGGCCTCCCGAGCTGGGGCGAATTCGATTTTCGCATGCTGTTGCACGGCGAGCAGGGCGTGACGGTGCACGGCCCGATCCCCCCTGACGGCGAGGTCGATTCGATCACGAAGATCGTCGGCATCTACGACAAGGGCAAGGCCGCGGTCGTGCGGCTCGAGTCGGAGTCGACTTACGTCGACACCGGCAAGCCCGCCTTCACGACGCGCTTCGCCGCGTTCATCCGCGGCGAGGGTGGTTTCGGCGAGAGCCGCGGTCCCGAGATCGCGGACCCGCCGAAGATGCCCGACCGCAAGGCCGACCACGAGGTGACGTACGCGACCCGCCCCGACCAGGCGCTGCTCTACCGCCTCTCGGGCGACCGCAACCCGCTGCACTCCGACCCCGAGCTCGCGAAGTTCGCGGGGTTCGAGCGCCCGATCCTGCACGGTCTGTGCACCTACGGCGTGACCGGTCGGGCCTTGCTGCACGAGCTCTGCGGGTCCGACGTGGCGAAGTTCGGGAGCATGGACGCGCGCTTCTCCAAGCCCGTCTACCCGGGTGACACGCTCACGGTGAAGATGTGGGACGAAGGCGCGGGGGCCACGATCTTCCAGACCGTGAACCAAGAAGGCGTCGTCGTGATCGACGGCGGCCGCTTCCAAAGCAGCTAGCCGGCTAGTCGATTCGATCTGCGAACAGCGCGACGGCGGCGGCCCCGATCAACGGGCCGTCGTCGCCGAGCGCGCCCGGCACGACGCGCGTGCCGCGGCTGTAGTCGAGCCGGCAGCGCGCGTCGATCTCGCTCTGCGCCGCGGCGAAGAACGCGTCGCCGAAGCCGAGCGCGACCGAGCCGCTCACGACCGCGAGCTGCAGATCGAGGAGATTCGCGACCGATGCGATGCCGCGCCCGACGAGGCGCCCGGTGCGCGCGCGGACGTCGGCGGCGGCAGCGGCGGGGGGACGACCGGTGCTGCGTTCGATCGCGGTGCCCGACGCCTCCGCCTCGAGACAGCCGCGCGCACCACACCCGCAGAGCGCGCCGTCGGGCTCGACGATGATGTGCCCGACGTGGCCCGCGTTGCCGTCGGAACCGTCGAGGAGCCGGCCGTCGACGACGATGCCGCCGCCGACGCCCGTCGACACCACCATCCCGATGAAGTCGCGCACGCCGACGGCCGCGCCGATCCAGCCCTCACCCCGCGCGAGCGCCTTGGCGTCGTTGTCGATCCACACCGGGAGGTGACAGTGCTCGGCGAGGCGCGCCCGGAGCGGGAAGCCGCGCCAGGCCGTGATGTTGAGCGGCGAGACGGTCTCACCGCCGCCGGTCATCGGCCCGCCGCAGCCGACGCCGACCGCCTGCGCTTCCGCCGCGGCATCGCCGAGGCCGTCGAGGGCGGCGGCGAGCGTGCCGAACAGCTCGTCGGCATCGACGTCTCGGGGCGTCGGGACGAGTCGGCGGGCGAGGATGCGGCCCTCGCCGGACACGACGCCGACCGCGAGCTTGGTGCCGCCGATGTCGATCGCGAGGACGCTCTGCAGCCGCGGCCCGCCGGTCGGGGTGGCCGATGTACCCGCGTGCATGCGCGGAAGCGTAACGGGCCGGATTCGCGCGGCGGGGCGGTGGCGGGCTACGGGTAGCTTGCGGTCGTGTCGCTCGACAGCTTTGGTGCCCGGGCCGAGTTCACCGTCGGCGACCGAACCTACGACATGTACCGGTTGGACGCCGTCGTCGGCGACCCGCAGACGCTGCCGTACTCGCTGCGCATCCTGCTCGAAAACCTGTTGCGCCACGAAGACGGCGCGAACGTCGGCGCCGACGACATCCGCGCGCTCGCCGACCGCTCGCGCGCCGCGACCGAGGCGGGAGCCCGTGAGCTGCAGTTCATGCCCGCGCGCGTCCTCATGCAGGACTTCACCGGCGTACCCGCGATCGTCGATCTCGCGGCGATGCGCGATGCCATGGCCGATCTCGGCGGCGATCCACGGCTGATCGAGCCGGGGATTCCGGTCGACCTCGTCATCGACCACTCGATCGTCGCCGACGTCGCGGGCGTTGCCGACGCCTTCGTACGCAACGCGCAGTTCGAGTTCGCGCGCAACCGCGAGCGCTACACGTTCTTGCGCTGGGCGCAGTCGGCATTCCGGACCCTGCGGGTATTTCCACCGAACCGCGGCATCTGTCACCAGGTGAATCTCGAGTACCTCGCGCAAGTGGTGTTCCGGGGGTCCGACCGGCTCGTGTATCCCGACACGCTCGTCGGCACCGACTCGCACACGCCGATGGTGAACGGCCTCGGCGTGCTCGGCTGGGGCGTCGGGGGCATCGAGGCCGAGGCCGCGATGCTCGGTCAGCCGCTGTCGATGCTGTTGCCGCGTGTCGTCGGGATCGAGCTGGTCGGCGCGCTGCCCGTGGGATCGACCGCGACCGACCTCGTGCTCACCGTCGCCGAGCTGTTGCGCAGGCATGGCGTCGTCGGCAAGTTCGTCGAGTTCTACGGCGAAGGTGTCGGGCGGGTCCCGCTCGAGAACCGGGCCACGATCGGCAACATGTCGCCCGAGTACGGCTCGACGTGCACCATCTTTCCCGTCGACGACGAGACCCTCCGCTACCTGCGCGCGACCGGCCGGCCCGACGATCTCGTCGCGCTCGTCGAGTCGTACGCGAAGGAGCAGGGGCTCTGGCACGATCCGGCGGTCCGGCCCGTGTACGACGAGACGATCTCGTTCGATCTCTCCACGGTCGAGCCCTCGCTGGCCGGCCCGGCGCGGCCTCAGGACCGCGTCTCGTTGCCGGGCGCGCGTGCGAGCTTCGAGCAGGCACTGCTCGCGTTCCGCCGCGAGGAGGCCACCGCGCCGACGCCTCCGATCGGCGCGACCCGCTCGAAGGCCGACGAGCCGTCGATCGAGTCGTTCCCCGCAAGCGACCCGCCCGCGCCGCCAGCCGACGCGCCACGCGACGAGGCGCCCGCGGGCGAAGGTGTCCGCCCGATCCTGGTCGACCGCAAGCGTTGTCCGGTGACGCTCGCCGACGGGCGCAGCTTCGAGCTGGCCGACGGGCACGTGGTGATCGCCGCGATCACATCGTGCACGAACACGTCGAACCCGTCGGTGATGATCGCCGCGGGAATCCTCGCGAGGAACGCGGTCGCACGCGGCCTGCGGGTGCCGCCGTGGGTGAAGACCTCGCTCGCTCCGGGCTCGCTCGTCGTCACCGACTATTACGAGCGCGCGCAGCTGATGGAACCGCTGCACGAGCTCGGCTTCGACGTGGTCGGCTACGGGTGCACCACCTGCATCGGAAACTCCGGTCCGCTCGCGCCGGAGATCTCCGAGGCCGTCGATCACGGCGACCTCTCGGTGGCGTCGGTGCTCTCGGGCAATCGCAACTTCGAAGGCCGCATCTCGCCCGACTGCCGGATGAACTATCTCGCCTCGCCGCCGCTCGTCGTGGCCTACACGCTCGCCGGCACGATGGACGTCGACCTCTCGAGCGACCCGGTCGGTACCGATCGCGCCGGCGCGCCCGTGTATCTGCACGAGCTGTGGCCGTCGGAGGCCGAAGTCGCGGAGGTCGTTGGCCGGGTGTTGGACCGGTCGATGTTCGAAGCGACCTACGCGACGATCCTCGACGGCGACGAGAACTGGCGGGCGCTGCCGGCCCCGACCGGCGATCGCTACGAGTGGGATGCCGACTCCACCTACATCCGCCGCCCGACGTTCCTCGAGGGCATCGCCGCGCACGCCCCGGCGCCGCGGGACATCGCCGGCGCACGCGTGCTGGCGCTGCTCGGCGACAGTGTGACCACCGACCACATCTCACCCGCGGGCGCGATCCGGCGCGACGGGCCGGCGGGCACCTGGCTGCAGGAGCACGGTGTCCGACCCGACGACTTCAACTCCTATGGTTCGCGCCGGGGCAACCACGAAGTCATGGTGCGAGGCACGTTCGCCAACATTCGTCTGCGCAACCGACTCGCACCCGGTACGGAGGGCGGGGTCACGGTGCATCTTCCCGGTGGCGAGCCGGCGACCATCTACGACGCGGCGATGACGTACGCCGGCGGAGGGCGTTCCGCTCGTGGTGCTCGCAGGCAAGGAGTACGGCTCGGGCTCGTCGCGCGACTGGGCGGCAAAGGGTTCGCAGCTGCTCGGCATCCGGGCGGTGTTGGTCGAGAGCTTCGAGCGCATCCATCGTTCGAACCTGGTCGGGATGGGTCTGCTCCCACTCGAGTTCGTCGACGGCGCGTCCACGGCCTCGCTCGGCCTCACCGGCCACGAGGTGTTCGCCGTCGCGGGGCTGGCGGCGTTGGCCGAACCCGGTCCGTTGCCCCGCGAAGTGACCGTGACCGCCGACGACAAGCAGTTCCGTATGCGCGCCCGCATCGACACACCGTTCGAGCTCGCGGTGTTCCTCGAAGGCGGCATCCTCGCATACACACTGCGCCGCTTGGTTCGCACCACCGCGTCGTAACGACGCGCGGCGCGCTAGTTCGCGAGGTCGACCGCGACCGCGGTGTTGCCGGCGACGGAGCGATATGCCGCGTCGACCAACACGTGTGCGCGCGGAGCGCGTCGTCGAACGTCGGCGCGGCCGGTTGGCGGTCGCGTGCGGATCGCACGAACGCGCGCGCGGCCGGGTACAGGTAGACGAAGAAGTCGCGGCGGTCGATGCCCTCGGCTTCGAAGTGTCGATCCCGCAGCGCGCCCACGTCGAGACGCTCGGGCTCCTCATCCGGTCGCTGGATCAAGAAGCCGTCCTCGCGTGCCCCTACGAGGAAGTCGGTGGTCACTTCGACCGCACCGCGCTCGAAGAACACCTCGAGCCTGCGTTCCTCGCGCCCGCGCACGCCGTTGAAGATGGAGATCAGAGTGCCGACGACGCCCGAGGTGTGCTCGACGGTGCAGACCGCGGTGTCTTCGACGTCGTAGCCGAACACGTTGCGGGTACGGGCGTACACCTGCGTGGCCGGTCCGAAGAGCCAGCTGAGGATGTCGGCACTGTGGATCGAGTGCTCCAGGAGCGCGCCGCCGCCCGCGTGGTCGCGTTGCGAACGCCAGGAGCTGTGGCCGGGTACGACATCACCGGTCGGCCAGTACTGGTCGTCGCGCAACGTATAGCCCATCGGCGCGCCCAACTCGTGGGTCGTGACGAGCCGGACGAGCTCGTTGATCAGCGGGTGGAACCGCGAATGGAAGCCGACCTGCGCGGTGAGGCCGGATGCCGCGACGAGCGCGCACATCTCCTGCACGGTGTCGAACCGGGTCGCGAGCGGCTTCTCGCACAAGAACGGCTTGCCCGCGGCGACGACCGCCCGCACGAGGTCGCGGTGCGTCGTCGTCGGCGTCACGATGACGACCGCGTCGACGTCGGGATCGTCGATCACGGCTTGCGCGTCGGGCGCGATCCGCTCGAAGGGGCAGATGCCGCGCGCCGATGCGACCGCCTCGGCCGAAAAGTCGGTGACGGCCACGGGCCGGACGTCGCCGTCGTCGGCGAGTAGTCGCAACGCATACGCGTGCCCCTGGCCGATCATCCCCGCGCCGATGAGCCCGATCCCGAGAGGTGCGTCGTCACCGCGTGCCATGCGGCGATCGTGGCCCGCGGCGCGGGCCTACATCAAACGGAGACGATGTCGGTGGAGTCGCGCTGCTCGTCGGTGTTCGTCGGCGTCGGGTTGAGGACGCGGTCGGCGACGCGGGTCGCGGCAACGGTGCAGTACACCACCGTGGGCCCGAGCAGGAGGCCGCCGGCGACGTCGGCGGGGTAGTGCATCTTCTTGGAGATCACGCAGAAGCCGACGATCAGCGGGACCGCGACGGCGAACGGGCGCAGCCGCGAGTTGCGGTCGAGGATCAGCCACGCGAACGTCGCCCACGCCGCGGCGGCCGTGGTGTGCCCCGACGGGAACATCGGTCCGCCGAGGTGGACCAGGTGGTGATGGATGCCGACCTCGTGGGTCCGGTAGCGATCGACCAGCGGCTTCAGAACGAGCTCGCAGCACGCCGCGGCCGCGAGACATCCGGCGACGCCGGTCACGGCGAGGCGGGACCGGCCCTGTGCCGCGGCCGCGAAACCGAGCGCGAAGGTCGTCAGCGTGAATGGGATCGGCTCGAACATCGCGATCCACAAGTCGCGTCCCGGGCGGGGCAGTCCGAGGATCGTGTGGATGATCGGGCGTTCCCACGGCGTCGGGGCGCGGGTGGCCCAGACGTTGATCGCGAGCAGGGCGAAGGCCGCGACGGCCACGAACACGGCGAACCACTGGAACGGGTGCGTCGGGTCGGTGCCCTCGGACTGCATATGTGAAGTATCGCCCCGCTCGGGCGTCGCTCCAGCAAAGTGGCCAACCAGTCGAGTGACGGCCCCAGCAGGGTGGAGTGGCGGGGGCCGTCACGACGACCGGACGTGTCCGAACCCGAGTCTGCGCCGCGCGCCCTGTGGGCAAGAAGGGGAAAACGTTGGGGGTTGTCGGTGGATAACCGGCCGCGATATCCGCAGTCGGCCGTGACCAGGCGCGTCGGCGCGAGCGGTCACGAATCCGTGACGCGACTCTGGAACCCTGCACAGCCTCGGGACAACTGCTCGGCCGTGTTCCGGCCCGGAAGTCCCTGGCGATGCCTCCCGTCCCCCGCGGGGGCGTCGCCGCGCCGAGTCTTGGCCTTGCCGTCGACCCGGCGCCGCAACTCTCAGGCACTCGTGACCGGGCTCACAGGCGCGCCCCATGTACCAGCTGCAGACTCTCGCACGAGGCCTTGGATCTCGGCCGGTGTCCGCCTCCCCCCCACGTCGACCCGGCCGAGATCAGGCTTCGTCCCTGACGAGCCGCCTGACCGTCCCGGCGCAATCTCGGGCCTCTTGACGGTGCGTGGTCGGCAATGTCACGCTTAGTGCTCGGGATGGCGTTGGGGGGCAGGGATGCGTTGGCTCATGGCGTGGTGCGTACCGGATCGTGCGTTGCGGGTGAGCATCGGCTGAGCAGACCTCGCGACTCGACGGGCGGCAGCGTGGCCGCGCCGGGTCGCGCCCGGGATCGTGCGGACGCGGGGGGAACCCCGGGCCGCCCCCCGGCGCCGCCCCCGAGCGGCGGCGTGGCCGCGTTCGCTCAGCGCCGATGTGACCGCGCGCGCCAGTACGCGTCGAGGGGGTCGTCTTCGGCGACGGCGTCGCGCCAATGCGAGCGCGCCCGCTCGATGTGGGTGAACAGGTCGTCGGACGACGGCGCGACGGCGCAATGACTCGCGCCCGCGGCGTGCGCCCGGGCCACGACCTCGGCATCGACGATGCGCGGGAACACGACCAGTACGCCGGCATCGCCGCGCTCGCGAACCTCGGCGATGGCGTCGACGAACTCGTGGGTCAGCCCGCCCGGTTCGGGTACGACGAGCACGACGACATCGATCGGCGCATTGATCGATTCCCCGATCGATTGGGGTCTCGCTCGTGGTGTCGGGTCTTCGGCGAGCATGTGCGCCTCCGTTGCGATCTACACCTGGACGAGGCCTGTGGATTCAGGCCGCGTCGGACGTGAGCGTGACCGGGGCTACGTGCGATTACCCGGCACTGTTTCGGCGCCCGAGGGTGACCTTGTCGCCGACGTGCGTTGCGGCCATCTTCTCGTTCGGATCTGAGATCGCGCGGCTGATAGATACGCCGTTGATCGAGACGATCGTGTCGCCCGTCGCGGTACCACTGCCGTGTTACCGGGCGGCGGCCGGTGCGAATACCGAGCGTTCGACTCGGCGTTCGTCTCGCGAGATGACATTTGCGCCCTCGGCATGATTCGAACATGCGACACACGGTTTAGGAAACCGATGCTCTATCCCCTGAGCTACGAGGGCAACGTGCTCTGACCTGCGTCTTCGCGTGTTCGACAGCGCACGTGACGGCCCAACGGTAGCGAGTTGACGGCCACATTGACGGCCTGCGGCGCTGCACTGGGGACGTCAGCGGATCCGTGCTGACATCGGCGAACGGCCACGGATTCGACGCAAGCGGCTTGCGCAACCGCGAGTCGCGTCCCCGCGAGAGTGGGGCAGACGGTCGCTGTACCGCTTCGTGACCCGCCCCGGAAGGGCGAACGTTTGCGAAACTTCGTGACGGGGCACTGCGTGGAGACCAATAGGTGATGTGAACGAGGACGCCGCGGACGCGGTGCTGCTGCGATGTGTGCGCACCGATCCGCACGCGCTCGAGATCCTGTACCGGCGGCACGTGGAGCGCGTGGTGTCGTATGCGACCCGTCGCTGTGATCAGCCCGCCGATGTTGCCGATCTGGTCGCGGCGACGTTCCTGGCGGTTCTCGAATCGGCGTCGACCTACGACCCCGCCCGAGGTGACGTGGTTCCGTGGATGCTCGGGATCGCGGCCCGGATCCAATCTCGCAAGCGTCGCCGGCGCTGGCGCGAGCGAGACGCGCTCGCCCGCAGCGGCGGCCGCCGAACGCTGACGCCCGACGACTTTGCCGCTCTGGAGCGGGCCATCGACGCCTCCCGCCGGCACGGCGGTGTCGACGAGGCGATGCAGAGACTCTCGCCCCGCCATCGTGAGGTGCTGTTGCTCGTTGGGCTCGACGGTCTCGATCACGAACAGGCGGCGGCGGTGCTCGGACTGTCATCCGGCGCGTTCCGCAACCGGCTCATGCGCCGCGACGCGCACTTCGTCACGCACTTCCGGAGCCGGCGAATACCGCGCCCGAAACCACACTGCAGGAGGGAACAGCATGACTGGTCGCGCACTCGCGGCGTTCGAGGCCGACATCTTGGACGGTCTCCTCGACGCGCAGCGTCGGTTGTCCGGCGCGCCGACTTCCAACGTCGCCCACGGGCACCCGACACGTCGACGCGTCGCGGTAACACTCACCGTCGCGGCGGCGGTCGGCGGCGCGACGGTGGTCGTCGGCGGGATCCGTTCGTCGCCTTCTTCGATGACGCGGTCTGAATCGCCGACGACAGCGTCAACCGCGGCTAGCGGCCAATCGAAGCAGCCCCTCGCGACACTCACCGTCGCCGTGATCGCGCGGCGGGTCGAGGCGAAGCTCGAAAATGTCGACGATCTGGTCGTCCATTCGCTCGAGACCAGGATCAGCTCGACATCGTCGGGAACCGACATCGAGGTGTACGAGTCGTGGTCGGACCGCGGTGACCCCTTGCACTCGCGGACGAAGTACACCCACAACGGAATGCCCGTCTACGACATCCAACAAGACGATGGGGGACCCTCGGAACGTTTCGTCGACTACTCGACCCGGTCGTGGTATCAGACCGGGCCGGTCCCGATCATGAAAGGCCACGGCCGGCTACTCGGGTGGACCCCAGACGTCGTCCGGAAGCTGTTGAGCATCAAAGGCCTGACGTTGGTCGGGCACGAGACCATCAACGGGCGCGACACACTCCATCTCGCGCGTCACGACATTGCACCGATCTCCGGCGACCTCTGGATCGACCCGACGACGTATCTGATCGTGCGATCGAGCAACCCGCTCGCGACGACCGACTATCAGTGGCTCCCGCGCAACGCGGCGTCGCTCGCGCAACTCATCCCGGTGATCCCGCCCGGATTCGCGTTCCGGGGCCGACCGCCGGCAACGCCGCCCGACTCCAACGGCGGCAAGGGTTGAGCTCAGCGGCGCATGCACGTTTGCTTCCACGGTCGGCGGTGCTCCTCGGTGTGGCCCGGTGCGTGGAGCTGTTCGGCCCCCAGACCCGGCATTCGTATGTCGCCCCTGAGCTTCGGACGTGAGTACGCGTGTGGGAGACCGGCCGTTCGGGTAGAGGCCTGGACGGAGGTTTGGCGATCCGCACGAAGGGACTTTGGTCCCGGCCGGCCTGGCGGCCGGTCTCTTGTCGGCGCCCAGGCGCCTCCGTACGTTCGATACGTGCACCTCGGCAGCGGTGCCGAATCGAGGAGGATCGATGGCGGCAACGGAGCTGGGCGGTGCGTCGGGCACGACGCAAGGCAAGGAGTTCGTCAATCGCTTCGGGTTACCGACGGCGACCGCGCTCGTGATCGGTTCGATCATCGGCACGGGGGTGTTCGCCCTGCCGTCGGCGCTGGCGCCGTACGGGCCGGGCTCGAGTCTTGTCGCGTTCGGTCTCGTCACCATCGGTGCGCTGGCGCTGGCGATCGTGTTCGGGTGGTTGAACAAGCGCGTGCCGGGCTCGGGCGGTCCGTACCTCTACGCACGCGACGCGTTCGGCGATTTCGGTGGCTTCATCACGTCGTGGTCGTACTGGCTGACGGCGTGGATCGGCAACGCCGCAATTGCCGTCGCCTGGGTCGGCTATGTGGAGGTGTTCATCAACAAGGGCGGCAACAAATGGGGCGCCATCGCGATCGCGCTCGTCGGCCTGTGGATCCCCGCAATCATCAACATTTCCGGAGTGCGCAACCTCGCCGGATTCCAGAACATCACCGTGGTACTCAAGTTCGTACCGCTCGTGTTCATGGGCACGATCGGATTGCTGTTCATTCACGCGCACAACTTCGGGGCGTTCAACGCCGGTGGAGGCTCGATCGGCTCATCAATTTCGGCGGCCGCGGCCATCGCGCTGTTCTCCTACCTCGGTTTGGAGGTCGCGTCCGTCGCCGCGGGCCGTGTCCGTAACCCGAAGCGCAACGTCACGCGCGCGACGGTGCTCGGAACCCTCGCCTGCGCGTTCGTATACATGCTCGGAACCTTGGCCGTGTTCGGAACGGTCAGCCACGCGGCGCTGCTCAACTCGACTGCACCGTTCTCGGATTCGGTCAACGCGATGTTCGGCGGCGTGTGGGCCGGCAAGGTGATGGCGGTCGTCGCGATCATCTCCGGCATCGGATGTTTGAACGGCTGGACACTGATCTGCGCGGAGATGCCGATGGCCGCGGCTCGCGACCGGCTGTTCCCCACGCAGTTCGCGAAGCTGAGCCACCGTGAGATCCCGGTGTTCGGCATCTTGGTCGGGGCCTCGGCCGCGTCGCTCCTGACCGTCTTCAGCTACTGGCATTTCCAGAAGGTCTTCACCGATGTCGTGCTTCTCAGCGTGCTGACGGCCGTCATCCCTTACCTCTATTCGGCGGCCGCGCACCTCTACTGGTTGCTGGTGAAGGGTCGGGCCGTGAGTTGGCCGCACCTCGTGCGCGACAGCGTCGTCAGTGTGCTCGCGTTGGCGTTCTCGTTCTGGGCGCTCGCAGGTACCGGATATCAAGCCGTGTACTTCGGGGTGTTCGCGTTCTTCCTCGGCGTGCCGGTGTACATCTGGATGAAGGTGCAGCGCGGCGAGTATGGCGAGTCGCCGGTCATCCCGATCGCGTACCCGGTCGACAGCCCGTACGCGAACGTGGCTATCGGCAACGGCAAAACCGCGCGGGACGGTGCTGCTGCGACGGCGACGCGGGTCGTGGTCTGACCGCCCCTGCCCGGTGGCCGAGGCAACCGGATCCCGACTGACCTCTCGATCGAGGAGAACGCTGTGACCCGAACCCTCGGTGTGCATTCCGAAGTGGGCCGGCTACATGAAGCGATCGTGCACCGTCCGGGACTGGAGCTGAGTCGCCTGACACCGAGCAACTGTGAAGAGCTGCTGTTCGATGATGTGCTGTGGGCCACGAAGGCCCGCGAAGAACATGACACGTTCGTTCAGCTGCTGCGCGATCGCGACGTCACGGTCCATCATTTCGACGTCTTGCTCGCGGAAACACTCGAGAGCCTGGAGGCTCGGGCATTTGTGCTCGATCGTCTCTTCACTGCGGAGATGGTCGGGCCCACGTTGGCCGGACCGCTTCGTGCCCTCGCCGACGATGCCGACGCCGCGACGCTGGCCGAGTTGCTCATCGGCGGCGTGACCCGCTCGGACCTCTCGCCGCTGCGGGTGCGGAGCCTGCGCTGGCAGACCTTGACCTTGGACGACTTCGTGCTGGCGCCGTTGCCGAACACGCTGTTCCAGCGCGACAACTCGGCGTGGATCTACGGCGGCGTCACGATCAACCCGATGGCCAAAGCCGCACGGCAGCGCGAGTCCCTGCACAGCCGGGCGGTCTACCGGTTCCATCCGATGTTCGCCGACGCGTCGTTCCCGATCTACTACGGCGACGACGACACGAGCCATCAACCCGCCACCCTCGAGGGTGGAGACATTCACGTCCTCGGCCGTGGTGTCGTGTTGATCGGCATGGGGGAGCGGACGACCCCGATGGGCGTGGAGATCCTGGCCCGCGCACTGTTTCGCTCCAGCCAGGCGACGACGGTCATCGCGGTGCAGTTGCCGAAGTCGCACACGTTCATGCACCTCGACACCGTCTTGACGATGATCGACGTCGATACCTTTGTCCGCTACCCGTATCTCGACCCTGCAAGCATGCGGGCATGGGTGGTCACACCGGCCGACCCGGAAGAAATCGTCGAGCACGACACCGGCGGCATGCATGTCGAGCGCCGCGACGATGTGTTCGCCGCCATTGCCGAGGTCCTCGGTGTCGAGAAGCTCCGGGTCTTGTCGGCCGACGAGGACGCCCGCGCCGCCGAACGAGAGCAGTGGGACGACGCCAACAACTTCCTGACCGTCGCGCCGGGCGTGGTGATGGGGTATGAGCGCAACACCGTGACGAACAACATGCTGCGTGAGCACGGCATCGAGGTCATCAGCATCCCGGGCAGCGAGCTGGGACGTGGACGCGGTGGATCGCGCTGCATGACCTGTCCTCTCCAGCGCGACGGCATCTGAGGACGATGTGATGACAGGTCTCGCGACGACAAACCGTCATCCCGGCTCGCTGCTCAAGACACTCGACCTCGACAAGGCCCAGTTCCTCGCGCTGACCACCCTTGCCGCCGAGCTCAAAGTCGCCAAGGCCGACGCGACTGAACGGCCCCAGTTGACGGGCAAGAACATTGCGCTGATCTTCGAGAAGAGCTCGACCCGTACCCGCTGCGGGTTCGAGGTCGCGGCCGCCGACCAGGGCGCGCACACCACCTACCTCGGTCCCGAGGGCTCCCACATCGGCCGGGAAGAGTCGATCGCCGACACCGCTCGCGTCCTGGGCCGCATGTTCGACGGCATCGAGTTTCGCGGTTTCACACAAGACAGCGTGGAAGAGCTGGCCGATCACGCCGGGGTACCGGTCTGGAACGGGCTCACCGACTCCTGGCATCCCACCCAGATGCTGGCCGACATCCTCACCATGACCGAACACCACCCCGGCCCGGTGGAGGAGATCGGCTACTGCTTTCTTGGCGACGGTCGCGACAACGTCGCCCGTTCCCTTCTGATCACCGGCGCGCTACTCGGCACGGACGTGCGCATCGCCGCTCCTCGCGAACTTTGGCCACCCGAAGATGTCGTCCGTTCCACGCGGGGGCTGGCGAGCACGAGCGGGGCGCGAGTGCTGGTGACCGATGATGTCGAACAGGGCGTGGCCGGCGTCGATTTCGTCTACGCCGACGTGTGGGTCAGCATGGGCGAAGCAACCGAGCAGTGGAACACACGGGTTCCCCTGCTCCTGCCGTACCGGGTCACCGAACAGGTCATGCACGCCTCCGGCAAGCCCGACACGAGGTTCATGCATTGCCTGCCCTCGGTGCACAATCGCAACACCGAACTCGGCCAACGTCTGTTCGATGAGTACGGCCTCGACGGAGCCGAGGTCACCGACGATGTCTTCGAATCGTCGCGCTCGATTGTCTTCGACCAAGCCGAGAACCGGCTGCACACCATCAAGGCGGTCCTCGTCGCCGCGCTCGCCGGTTGATATGCGCATCGTCGCCGCGCTCGGGGGGAACGCGCTCCTCGAGCGCGACGAGAAACCGGACGCCGGCATCCAACTCCGGCACATTCGGACGGCCGCGCAGGCTCTCGCGCCGCTTGCGGACCGCGACGATCTGATCATCTGTCACGGCAACGGCCCCCAGATCGGCATGCTCGCGCTCGAAAGCACCGACGACGCGTCTCTGACGCACCCCTACCCGCTCGACGTGCTCGGCGCGCAGACACAAGGGATGATCGGCTACTGGCTCGCCCAGTCGTTGCGCAACGCGGGCGTGACGAAACCCATCCTCAGCCTCATCACGCAAACGGTCGTCGACGCGTCCGACCCGGCGTTCGCCCAACCGACCAAGTTCGTCGGACCCGTCTACAGCCGTCAGCATGCCCGGCAGCTGGCCGATCGGCACGCTTGGACCGTCGCCGCCGACGGCGACGAATGGCGCCGAGTTGTCGCGTCACCGCGTCCGCAACGGATCGTCGAACAGGATTCGATCACGCGGCTCGTGCAAACCGGCACGCTCGTGATCTGCGGCGGTGGCGGCGGGGTCCCGGTCATCGCCGATGACCACGGTCAGATGTGCGGCGTCGAGGCCGTCATCGACAAGGATCTCACTGCGGCCCTTCTCGCGATCACGGTCGAGGCCGACCGATTGATCGTGCTGACCGACGTGCCGGCGGTCCTGTCCCATTTCGGGACACCGCAAGCCGTGCCTCTGCGCAACCTCGACCTCGATGAACTCGCCGGCATGCAGTTCCCGGCCGGGTCTATGGGGCCCAAGATCGAAGCCTGTCGACAGTTCGTTGCGACCACCGGCCGTCCCGCCGCGATCGGCTCGCTCTCCGACGCGGCCGCCATCCTCGGCGGCTCGGCCGGAACGACCATCACTGCCGCCCGAGCGCGAGACGACGTCGAGCACAAGCAGCTCATCGAGACGCACGGCCAGGACATCTCCGAGATCCGGAACGGGAAGTGGGGTGACTCTCGGTGAGTGCGCCGGCCCCAGATCGACCTGCTGTGAACGACGATCTGCAGTCACTTCCGCTGGCGGAGGTGGAGAAGCGTTTGGGGTCGTCGCCCGACGGCTTGAGTCAAGCCGAGGCGCAGAAACGTCTCACTCAGTACGGACCGAACGAGATCGAGGAACACAAGACCAACCCGCTGCTGAAGTTCCTCACCTACTTCTGGGGTCCGATCCCGTGGATGATCGAGGGTGCGGTGATCCTGTCGGCCGCGGCCCGGCACTGGCCCGACTTCTTCATCATCTTGGTGCTGCTCGTCTCCAACGCGCTGGTCGGATTCTGGGAGGAACGCCAGGCCGGAAATGCCATCGAGGCCCTGAAGGCCAAGCTGGCGATCAAAGCCCGGGTCAGACGCGACGGCAAGTGGATTACACCCACCGCACGTGAGTTGGTGCCCGGTGACGTCATCCGGCTCCGATCGGGCGACATCGTGCCGGCCGACGCGCGCCTCCTGGCCGGCGACCCGGTCCACGTGGATCAATCGGCGCTCACCGGTGAGTCGTTGCCAGCCACCCGCAAATCCGGCGAAGCAGTGTTCTCGGGATCGATCATCCGTCAGGGTGAAATCGGTGCACTGGTCTACGCGACCGGAACGAGCACATATTTCGGCAAGACCGCGGAGCTGGTGCAAGAGGTGCACACCGTGAGCCATTTCCAGCGCGCGGTACTGAAGATCGGGAACTACCTGATCGTTCTCGCAGTCGCGCTGGTCACGGTGATCATCGTCGTCGCGATCGTGCGCGGCGACCCGATCCTCACCACATTGCAGTTCGCTCTGGTGCTGACCGTCGCCGCAATCCCCGTCGCGATGCCGACCGTGCTGTCGGTGACGATGGCCGTCGGCGCCCGCATCCTCGCGAAGAAGAAGGCGATCGTGAGCCGGCTCGTCGCCATCGAGGAACTGGCCGGTGTCGACGTGTTGTGCGCGGACAAGACCGGCACCCTGACTCAGAACAAGCTGACGCTCGGTGATCTCTTCACCGTGAACGGTGTCGACGCCGCGCAGGTGATTGTCGACGCCGCCCTCGCATCGCGAGCGGAAAACGACGACCCCATCGACCTGGCAGTCCTCGGCGGCCTGCCGGACAGCAACGCACTGCAGGGCTATGAGGTGGTGCACTTCCAACCGTTCGACCCCGTGCACAAACGGACCGAGGCGTCTGTCAAAGCCGCGGACGGAACGACGTTCAAGGTCAGCAAGGGTGCCCCGCAGGTGATCCTCGCGCTCGCCGGCGACCCCGCGCCGGTGAAGTCGGCCGTCGACAACGCGGTCAACGACTTCGCCGCCCGCGGATTTCGGTCATTGGGGGTCGCCCGCGCCGACAACGGCGACAACTGGCAGTTCCTCGGTGTCCTGCCCCTGTTCGACCCGCCACGCGACGATGCCGAGGCGACCATCGCCACCGCGGGCCATATGGGTGTCATGGTCAAGATGGTCACCGGTGACGCACTGGCCATCGCGAAGGAGACGGCCCAAAAGGTCGGATTGGGTGCCGACATTCTCGACGCCGCCGGCCTCGGTGATGTCAACCATGACGAGACGAAGCGAGTCGCCGAGTCGATCGAGAGCGCCGACGGGTTCGCCCAGGTGTTCCCCGAGCACAAGTTCCACATCGTCGACGTCCTGCAAAAGCGCGGCCACATCGTCGGCATGACGGGCGACGGTGTGAACGATGCCCCCGCGCTGAAGAAAGCCGATTGCGGCATCGCGGTGTCGGGCGCCACCGACGCCGCGCGCGCGGCCGCCGACATCGTGCTGACGACGCCGGGACTGTCGGTGATCATCGACGCGATCAAGGAGAGCCGGAAGATCTTCCAACGGATGAACAGCTACGCGATCTACCGCATCGCGGAGACGCTACGCGTGCTGCTGTTCATGACGCTGGCGATTCTCGTCTTCAACTTCTATCCCGTGACCGCGATCATGATCGTGATGATCGCGCTGCTCAACGACGCCGCGATCCTGTCCATCGCCTACGACAACGTGCGCTACCGGAACGAGCCCGAGGCATGGAACATGCGCCTCGTACTCGTGATCTCCTCCGTGCTCGGCGTCATCGGAGTCGTCTCCGCCTTCGGCTTGTTCTATCTCGGGGAGCGCGTCTTTCATCTCGACCGTGCGCACGTCCAGACGCTGATGTATCTGAAGCTCTCGGTCGCGGGGCATCTGACCATCTTCCTGACCCGCACGCGTGGTCCCCTCTGGTCGAGGCCCCGCCCCGCGAGGACCCTCTTCATCGCCGTGCTCGGCACCCAGACCATCGCCACGTTGATCGCGGTTTACGGCCTGTTCATGACCTCCGTCGGTTGGGGCTGGGCCGCGTTCGTCTGGGGCTACGCCCTCATCTGGTTCCTCGTGAACGACCGCGTGAAACTGCTCGCCTACCGAATCCTCGGCCCCGCGAGGAGCGACGGAACGGAGGGCGAGAACACGTCGGCGACCGAGCACCGTTCGCACGCTGAACAACGGCCGGATGTCGCTTCCCTGGCCAGGGTGGCCCCGTTCCACACCGACACCGATCCCGGGGATCTTGTCTTTCACGACAACCGCGATTGTCCGTACGGACAAGAGATCAAACGCAATCACAACGATCATCCCGGCTCGGCTCGTCGCCGCCGGTGTGACTGGTGCACCCAGCACGACAGCCGTCGCGCCGACGTGTCGAGGTGAACCGAGCCTCGCCACTGCGGTCGGTCTTCCCGATCATGTGTGCGCGTGCTCTGTTCGACCTCGACTGCGGGCTGACCGCGGACGTCTGCGACTATCGCCGAACTGTGCCGAGTGGCCTAAACGCTCTTCGGCTCTGCTCCGGTCGAGCGCTCGGCGGCGTGAGCCTGTTCCGCGAGGTGCTTGATTGCTCGGAGTCGTCGGTCCCAACGGTTGGCGACTTCGGACAACGCCCCGGTTGCTTCGGCGAGACGCTGTTCACGGACCTCGTAGCGGACCTCGCGTCCTTGACGGTGCCCGTCGATCAGTCCGACTCGCTGGAGGACCGAGAGATGTTTGGATATCGCTTGTCGACTGACGGGCATGTCCGCGGTGAGGGTTGTCGCGGTGGCCTCACCGCGGGCAACGAGGAGGTCGAGCAGTTTGCGGCGAGTCGGATCCGCCATCGCTTCCCAGAGGTCGTCGTCATCGGATGACTGGTTCATGGTGACGATGCATGTCCCGAGGCAAAGAGGTTTCGCAAGCGATCGCCTTGGACCTGCCAGCCGTGACGGTGCTGATCGAGGAACTTCTGCTTCTCGCCGTCGGCCATGTCCATCTGGTCGAGGCCGGACTCGACGACGCGCAGTCGGGTCCGCTCGTCGCCGTCCGCGACGAGCGTGAAGGTCACGAGCGTCGAGTTGGCTTCCGTCGCGAGCTCGCCGGGCGGATATACCCAACGATACGAGAAACGGTGCGGACGATCGGCGGCGACGACCGTGATGCCGACGATGTTGGGCGTGTCCGTGTCTGCCCGGAACGTGAGCGAGCCAACCGCGCCGGGTCGCGCTTCGACGTCCGCCGCATCGCTGAACCACGTGCGGATCAGTTCCGGTTCGGTGATCGTGCGCCACACGACCTCCACCGGGGCTTCGATCTCGATGTCACGTTCGATCGTGTAGTTGTTCATCGGCCCAGTCTCGTACGGAGGTCGGAGGTTGCGGAGGTTCGTCAAGATCAAGCCGACGTGTCGCGCGGCTCGTTCGGTCGGCCTTCGCCGGTCTCGAGGAACTGGTGCAGGCTGGGCATGAAGTGATTCCAGCCGGCACGGCAC
This sequence comes from uncultured Actinomycetes bacterium, assembly GCA_963839575.1. Taxonomy (GTDB): domain Bacteria; phylum Actinomycetota; class Acidimicrobiia; order IMCC26256; family PALSA-610; genus PALSA-610. The sequence goes on from CAWIVQ010000003.1 coordinate 2,834,598, forward strand.
TGGTCGAAGCACGCAAGCGCGGGGTTCAGCCCCACGTGGCGGAACGCGAGAAGCGAGGTTCCGTCGTCGCTCGGTTGCACGGCGAACGAGGGCTTGGTCCCGACCCAGTCGGCCATGACCGCACAGTCCGTCACCGTCCAGGTGACCTCGCGTGTCCCGCCGCGTGCTCGACCGTGACGACGACGGCGGGAGCGTCGCCGCCCATGAAGAGTCGGACCTCGTCGCCGTGACGCTCGGACCGGGTCACGGCGGTCCACCAGCGGCTGATCACGGTGTCGTCGGTCAGCGCTTCGATGATCTGCGGCAGCGGAACCTGCGCCGGCATTTCGTAGGTGTAATCGTCCGAAGCCGCGGTGACGGATGGGGCGGAAGGTGAACGTGTGGTCACGATGTCTCCTGGTTTCGATCCGTCCGGGGCTGTTCCCGAACATGCAACCAATCATTGCACATCGACCCACCCACGCGCAACCATACGTTGCGCAATCCGTCTCGAGGATCGGTCATGGACGCCGCCACCCGCTGCTCGCTCGCCCAGAACCCACAGCGACGCACCCATACTCACCAGTCAGACCGGGTTCCCCGAAACCCGACACGACCCGAACGTCGTGACGCCCGGGGACGGCGGGCTTCAGAACTCAGCGTCACAACTCACCGGTAGCGCACGGGCAAGGTGAACTCGAGCTCAGCGTGTCGCGCGACGGACGTCACCCGAAGCGTGGAGTTTCACCTCCGAGGGTGCCGCCGGCCTCCGGGCGTTGTGGTGGGGCCGGACATTCACGCGGCAGCGATCCGAGGCGACGAAGGGATGTGCGTACGAAAGCCCGCGCACGCGGCCGGCCGAGGATCCACGAACGCGTTCCCTGGTACGGAGCGTGAAGCGAGCGGTAGAGCAGTGCCGATCCCACGTGCTCGTGCAGAAGACCCGTCGCGACGCTGAGGTCCGCGTTCTTCAGCTCCTGCTTGTACGGCTCGTCGCCGCGCGAGGTCGATGTACGAGACGTGTTCGTCGCACGCACGTTGGATCATGCGCAGCCGCCGGATGGCGCCCGGTGAGTAGCTCGCGAATTCGTTGTCATAGGAGCTGAACCAGGCGGCGAACACGTCGCGGTACACGAGGCTCATGTCGACGGCGACAAGGTCATCGCCGGCGCGGCAGCGTGGTCGACACGACTTTGAGATCGCCGTCGCTCCGCTCCACGAGGATGTCGAGCGCGTCGCGAATCCACGGTCGAGCGAACGGGTCCGGCCATCCGCTGCGCCGGTATTGCAGAGACTTCCACGCAATCAGTTGAGCCAGCGCTTCGGCGGAGACTGCGCCCCAAGTGAACTCGAGCGGCCCGTGCTCGCGTTCGAGCCGGCGTTCCCGCTTCATCGCTTTGCGAACGTCGCTGTGACGGCGTGCTCGCTCGAGGTAAGTGTCCCAGCCGATCGACGTGTCGATGATCGGAGACGGATTCAACGAAAGACCGTCACCGGCCTCGGCTTGTGATCCGACGAGATCCGTGAACTCCACGGCATGGACACCCGCCGCCCGCATGAGTCCCGTCCAAGACCAGGCCGCGTCGTCCGCGTGCACGAATCCCTGGCGGTAGTTGAGTCGCCCACCAATAGGTCGGGCGACTCCCAACCCGTTGCGGTTGTACGCCAGAAAGCCGATGCGATCGCCGGCGTCTCGGATGACTGCGACGCGAGCGTGCTTCGACGACTCGCCGATCGCTCGTGCGAATTCCGCGGTCAGGAATGGGTGTCGCAACTCGGGCACGGCGCTTTGCATTCGCTGCCAGTGCTCGAGATCAGGTTCGCCCAGCTCACGGGGATGGCAAACGGTCGCCTTCACGAGTCGATCACGACGCGGGCACGCCATCCCGTGCCGTCGGGTGCGAACTTCGCGTTGCTCCGAACGGATCCCTTGTGCACCGAGATCGACTCGACGAGATCGTCGATCGGCACGAGGGAATACGAGCCGTTGAGGTTGCCCTTGCCGTCCTCGTGAAGCGACACGCCGGCGACCAGCAGGCCGGCGGAATCGAGCAAGAAGTAGAGATCGTCCAAGATCGCGAGCATGACCTCGGTGTCGGTTGTGGCGTTCACTCGAAACGGCATCGTGCGAGTCGGGGACGCAGTTCCGATGTCGCCGAAGGATTCGGCGACGCCGCGGACGAGCTCCTCGAGGCAACCGGTACGACTCGGCGCCCATGCACCGATCGTGACGTCGTGGGCCTGGGTCAGGACCTGGTGTCCGGCCTCGGTTCGGACCGGGCTACTCATGAGGTTGCAATGACGTGACGGGCCGGGTGGAGCCGTTCCGAAGGCTTCCCGACTCGGACGAGTGCCGGCTCTGCAAGTAGCGCAACGGGCCGAGAAAGAGGCCGGCGCGCTCGCGCCAGACGAGCTCGCGTGGGAAGTCGGACGGTCGCCGCTTGTTCTTTGTCGAATCGGCGGCGAAGTAATGCCGTGCTGCCGGGCGCATCAGCGACGTCGCTCGCAGAGCCCGCCGCGGGTGTGTCTTCAGAACGTGCGCGGCATACGCGCCCATGCCGACGCCGTAGCCGAAGGCCTGGTGTCGCAGCGACCCGTAGTCGCAGCGATGCGTGTGAAAGACGATGGCCGACGGCTCGTAGACGAGGGCGTAGCCGGCCGTGATCACGTCGAAGAAGGTCGCGAGATCGTCGCCGCCGCGGGCCGGTGTTCCCGTGCCGAGCGCGGGATCAAAGCCGTTGATCGCGTAGAGGACGTCGGTCCGCAACGCCATGTTCGCGCCGGATCCGAACGCGCCGGCCGTGAACGGGAACAGCGGATCGTCGGACGGACCGGCGCCGTCCTCGTACCGGCGGCGAACGAGTCCCTTCCCGAACCCGGCCCAGCTCTCGAACCAGGCTTGGCTCGCGGTCTCGAGCTCCGCGGGCATGATCATTCCCGTGACACAGCCGACCGTCGGATCGTCACGGAACACGGCGGTGATTGCTTCGAGCCAATCGCGGTCGACGACGACGTCGTCGTCGGTGAACGCGACGATGGTCCCCGTCGCGTAGCGGAGGCCACGATTGTGGGCGCGGCAAGGCCCGGCGTGTCCTCGCGCACGTAGCGAACGGGGCGGCTCGACTGCGCGAAACGGGTCACGAGGGCGGCCGTCTCCGCCGAGGTTGGACAGTTGTCGACGACGATGATCTCGAACGACGGGTAGTCGAGTCGCGCGAGCGATTCGAGACAGCGATACAGCGCGTCCGGTCGGTCGTGTGTGGCGACGATGACGCTGACGAAGGGCGATGTCGTGCTGTGCAGAGCCGGGTCGACGGACGAGGTCAACGACGGTTCGGCGGGCGCGTCGCCCGCGAACGCGATGAGCTCCTTCACGCGGGCGCGGGGGAGTCCACCGTCGGGCACCTCGCACTCGACAACGCCCAACGGCCGGCCGCGTCGGCGTGCGAGCGCGAGTGCCCGCCGGTACGGTTGCCCGCTGCGGTCGAGGCCCGGCCGGATGTCGACCGGATGGTCGACGTCGATCTCGGTGACGAAGACCGGATCGAAGCTCGCCCGCGTGGTGAACCTGGCGCGTACATACCCCGTGGTGGTGAAGACGACCGCCTCGATGATGGTGCGAATCCGCGCGAGTGCCCCGCGTCGGCGCAGGAAGACGAGGTCGGTGAACTCGCGTCCGACCGCCCGGGGCAGGGTGTGGGTCACGTACGACCGCTCGCTGGCGAGGCCACGCCGACGGCCGACGATCCGTGCGATCGTCGCTTTCGAACGCCCTTCCGCGAGGCACCGCGCGCGCAGATACTCACGAGTCGCTCGCGTGTCGGGCACGAAGTGATGCACGATGGCATCGGGTTCGTAGAACATCTCGCCGCCGACCTCGCGGGTGGCGCGTATGCAGAGTTCGGTCTCCTCGCAGCCGGCCGGTTCCGCCTCGGTGCGTCCGAGGTCGGATCGGAAGCCCGCGATCGCGTCGAACACCGACCGGCGAAACGACATGTTGGCGCCGATGAAGTTCCGCACGGGTCCGCGCGACGCCCGGTGGCCGACATATGTGCAGCCGACGACCCAATCGAGCTCCTGGGGCAGCCACCGCGGGCGTTCACTCTCGAATCGGGGGACGACCCGACCGCCCACGCCGAGCACCTCGGCGTCGTGATACGGCTGCATCAGGTGGTGCGACCAGCTCGGGGCGGCCTCGACGTCGTCGTCGAGAAAGGCCACGATGTCACCGGTCGTTGCGCGCACGCCCGCGTTCCGCGCGTGGGACAAGCCTCGCCGACCGTCGTTCACGACAACGGTCGCGTCGACCAAGCTCGCGCGCAAGCGCTCGTAGAGCAGGTCGTTGTGATCGACGACCAAGATCAACTCGTCGATCGGACGCACTTGATCCCGAAGCGACGCGATCGCGCTCTGCAGCAGCTCCCAGCGCGCCAAGCTGTAGCAGCAGACCACCACCGAAAGCGTCCGACGCGAGGGGTGACTCATTGCGCGGCTCGCTCGTCCTGGTTGTCGCCGCTCCTCACCGCACGCAGATCCGGGGCCGCGGCCACCGGAGGCGTCTCCTCGCGCCGGAAGACGGGTGCGGGCGGCCGTGACGAGGCAGCGCGATTGCGCCGCCACTCGCCGACGATCGCCTTGAGTACGCGCATGCCGTCCGGAAAGGTCTGGAGGTTGCTCGAGCCCCAGATGCGGGGCGATTCGAAGCTCGGCACCTCGGAAATGCGAAGTCCGGCACGTACCGCTCGGATGTGAATTATGGTCTCGACCTCGAAGCCGGTGAAGGGGCCGTCGAGGCTCGGGAGCACGTCGCGCCAGAACGCGAAGTACCCGTAGCACAGGTCGGAGAAGTTCCTTCCGAACGCGAGCCGAACCAGCTTGGTTAGGGCCCAGTTGCCCAGCGCGGCGATGGGCTTCCATGTCGGTGGTACCGCCTCCCATTGCGAAGCGGGTTCCCAAGACCACATCCGCTCCCGATGTGAGCAGGCCCACATAGCCCGCGATCTCGGCCGGATCGGTCGACCCGTCGGCGTCGAGCGCGACGATGACATCACCGCGCGACTCCTGGAAGCCGATGCGCAATGCGGCACCTTTGCCGCGTGCGGGCGTGAGCACGACTCGTACGTTCGGACCGTGTTCCCTCGCGACTTTCACCGTGTCGTCGGCCGATAGCCCGTCGACAATGAGCACCTCGAGCACCCAATCGGGGATTCGCGGCAAGACCTGCATCAGGTTCCGCGCCTCGTTCAGCGTCGGTATGACGACGCTCACGCTCGGCGTGCCCGGCCGCGCGTGGTCGATCCGGTCGTAGGACCTTCGGCCTCGGTGCGACCAACGCTTGTACCAGCGCCGGTCGTAGGTGCCGTGATCGGTCACTGTCGACTCGCCTGTTCGAGGCATACCCCTCCTCGGGCGGCACCGGTCGCCGTCTGTGCCGCTTCAGAAGGTGAACGTAGGGTCCGGCCGTCACCGCAGCGTCACCACGTAGATACGGACGACGCGTCGTACTATCGCCGTGTGAAATCCCTTCGGGACGATTGAGTGACGCTCTCGCTACGACATCGGGGTGGCATTACTCAACGTCTGCGCGGGATTCTTAGCGTCCCCCTCATCCGCAATGCGTACTCACTCGTCGGGGCGACGCTCGTCACGTCGGGCCTCGGCGTTGTGTTCTGGATCGTCGCGGCACGGTCGTATTCGACCGCCGACATCGGCACCGACGCCGCGCTGATCTCCACGATGGTGTTCCTTTCTCGCCTCGCGCAGTTGAACCTGGCGAGCGGGTTCAACCGCTTCGTTCCTACCGCGGGAAGCGCCACTCGCCGTTTGGTGCTCCTCGGCTACATGGCTTCGATCACGCTCGCAGGTGTCGCGGCGGCGATCTTTGTCGCCGGCATCGGCGTGTGGGCTCCGAAGCTCTCGATTCTCACCCACGACCACTGGCGCGGTCCGTGGTTCGTTGCTGCGACGATCATCTGGACCGTCTTCGTGCTCCAGGACTCGGTCCTCACCGGTCTCGGAGAAGCCCCCTGGGTGCTGTTGGAGAACGCGGCGTACGGGGTCGTCAAGCTGCTGGTGCTCGTGGCCGTCGCCGCGCTGCTCCCGCACGCGGGGGTGTTCGTAGCGTGGACCGTGCCGCTCGCTCTGCTCGTGTTGCCCGTCAACCGTCTGCTCTTCCGGCGCCTCATCCCGACGCGTCGTCGATCCGCCATACGAAGAGGTCGGGTTCCGGTCGGTGGTTCGCTACGTCTCGGTCGACTTCGTCGCGTCGGAGCTCTCGGCCGCGACGAGTGGTCTGATGCCGCTGCTCGTCCTCGCGATCATCGGTGCCGACGCGAGCGCATACGTGTACCTGTCGTGGACGATCGCCTACACCGTGCACTTCCTCAGCGAGAACGTCGGCATGTCGTTCATCACCGAAGCCGCACGCGACCCCGACCGCATGATCGACTTCGCGCGCAAGACCCTCGTGCACTCCCTTCGCATCGTGGTGCCCCTTGCCATCGGGGTATCGATATGTGCGCCACTCGCGCTGCGCGCGTTCGGGGCCGACTATGCCGCGCACGCGACGCATCTCCTGCAACTCCTGACGCTGGCCGCGATCCCGAACGCGGTCATCGTCACCTATCTGAGCGTCGCGCGGGTGAGGCGGCGCATGGGTGTGATCGTCGTGATCAGCGCTGTGCAGTCGGTCGCGACGCTCGTACTCGCCGTCGTGTTGCTCCGCGTCATCGGTCTCACCGGCGTCGGCGTCGCCTGGCTCGTGTCGGAGACGGCGATCGCGGCCGTGCTCGTCCTCGGGGAGTTCAGGACCTTGTGGTTGCCGTATGTGAAACCGAGTGCGTTCCGCAACGTGGTGAAGCGCACCCGTGTCGTATCGCGGCACCGCGCCACGCTCGTCGCTTCGGCGGCGGCGCGGGAGACGCTGCAGACGTCGGGGCTCGCGGCGCGTGGCTGGCAGCCCGTGGAGGACGTGATCGCCGGCACCGATCTCTACACACTCGCGCTGTGGTCACCGGCCGATGGCGTACACGCGATGCTCGAAGATCGCCGCGAGCCCCGCGGGTGTCGAGTCGTTGGGGCGCCGTCGGGCGGCGCTGCAGGCCGTGCGCGCGGCCGCGCCTACCGGCTTGCACGGCATCGTTCCGCGCGTGATCGGTGCCGATCCCGCGCGCGAATTGGGTGCTCGAGAGCCGGTGCCCGGGGGTCGACGCGCGCGGCGCGGCGGAGCATCCCGACCAGCGCGAGCGGCTCGTCGACGACCTGGTCCGACAGATGTGCACGCTGTACCGAGGGACCTCCGGCGTGACCCTCGTCGACGAGGAGCATTTCGCGGTGCTCGTCGACGAACCACTCTGTAAGACGAAGGCGGCGGCGGCGACCCAGCTCCGAGCGCTCGCCGATGCGAGGAGCCTCGAACGCGCCCGGGCCGAGCTCCGGGAGCAGCTCGCGGGCCGCACGCTCACGATGGCCTTCGTGCACGGCAACCTCTGGCTCGGGAACGTGTTGTGGACCCCGGAGAGCGTCGAGGTGAGTGGCATCATCGACTGGATCCGCACCACGCCGGGGATCCCGGTCGTCGACGTCGTGCACCTCGCGTGTTCGACGCGCGCGCTCGCGGAGCGCCGGGAGATCGGAAGCGTCGTGTGTGAGCTTCTCGACGGCGACGAGTGGCCGGCCCGCGAGGCGCAGCTCCTGCGCTCGGTGCCCGGAGCGACGGAGATCTCTTCGCGAGCCGCGGTCCTGCTCGCGTGGATGCAGCACGTCGCCATCACGGGCCACGGCAGCCTCGAGAACAACGTGTGGGTCACCCACAACGTGCACCAGGTATTGGAGCGCGTGTGACCGCGACGATCGGGCGGCCCTCGCGAATCGGGGGGCACGGGGCGCGGTTGTCGGTCGTACTCCTCGCAGTCGCGACATTGCTCTGGGTCGTTTCGTTGGTTCGGATAAACGTCGATGCGATCGGTTCGTTCGGTCTCCTCTCCGCCTTCCCGGTCACGATGTACCTCGCGCTCGCAGTACTCACCGCGTCGATGTCTCGGGCGATCCATCGCCGCGAGGGGAATGTCGTCCTCGCGGCGCACGTGCTCCTGTTCATGCTGATCGCACACGGGACCCCGGCCGCGCTCTACGAGACGCTGCGGTACTCGTGGGCGTGGCAGCACATGGGTCTCGTCGACTACCTGGCTCGACATCACACCGTCGACTCCCACGTGAAGAACCTCAACGTGTACCAGAGCTGGCCGGGCTTCTTCGCGGCGGCGACGACGTGGTTGGTCGGGAGCGGTGCGAGCTCGTGGATCGGCCCGGTCCAATGGGCGCCCCTCTTCTTCGAGTTGCTCGACGCGATCGCGTTGTACGCGGTGTTCGACACGCTCGAAGCCGACCGGCGGGTCGTCTGGACCGGGGTATGGCTGTTCGCGCTCGGTAACTGGATCGGGCAGGACTACTTCTCGCCCCAAGCGTTCGTGTTCTTCCTCTATCTCGTCGTGATCCTTCTCATCGTGCGTTGGCTCGGGCGACGGCCGGCGATGCCACGCGTCCTTACCCGGTTCGTACGGCACTCGGCGAACGGAGAGAGCGCCGCACCCGAAACCGAGCCCGAGAACCGCGAACGACGAACGCATACGCGTGCGGCGGTAGGACTGGTCGTGCTGTGCACCGCGGCGATCGCGTCGAGCCATCCGCTCACGCCGTTCGTGCTCATCATGGCGGTATCGCTCATCGCGCTGGTACGTGGCCTCACCGTGCGCAGGCTCCCGCTCGCGGTGGCAGGTGTCGTGCTGTTGTGGCTGGCAACGGGCGCGCAGGGATACATGCGGGTGACTCTTCCCTCGATCCTCGACGGGCTCGTCACGTTGGGCGGGACGGTCGATCAGAGTCTGTCCAAGTCGTCGCATGCCGGAGCGAGCCAGCATCTCGTGTCGCTGGTCGGACGGAGTGAGGTTTTCCTCATCGCGGGCGTCGCGCTCGTCGGGGTCGTCCGCCGGGTGCGGCACGGCCGCTGGGATGCGAGTGCGATCCTGCTCGCGCTGGCACCGGTCGCGATCCTCGTCGGTGGGTCGTACGGCGGCGAGGCGGTGTTCCGCGTGTACCTCTTCGCCCTGCCGTTCCTCGCCTATCTCGCGGCCGCCTGCTGCTACCCGACGCCCGCGCACGGGCGACCCGTGTCAGGCGCCGCCGTCCTCGTCGTGAGCCTTGCCACGCTTACCGGGTTCCTCTTCGGGTACTACGGCAAGGAAGCGTGGACGCACTTTTCGATTCGGGAGCTGTACGCGGCGCAGACGGTGTTCGCCGACGCACCGCCGCGATCGCTCGTCGTCGACGGAGCCGGCGACTACCCGATCGGGTTCGCGCGACTTCGAGAACGTCACGTATCTGCACCTCTCGGCCGAACCCGCAGCATCGATCTCGACGCTGCTCGCGGCACCGGAGCCCATTCTCTACGGCTGGCTCAGCGATGCTCGTTACGCACGCGGCTACCTGATCATCACCCGGTCCCAGAAGGCGGAATCCGACGCGCTCGGTCTGCTTCCACGCGGCGCGCTCGACCGGATCGAAACCGCACTCCTGGCGTCGTCCCGATTCACGGTGCTCTACCACGATGCCGACGCGAGCGTCTTCACCATCGCGCGCCGGCGTTGCGAGCTCACCGTGATGCGATCGAGGTTCGCGCTGGTCGCGTCGACGGCACTCGTCGGGCTCGTCGTGGTGGCCGATCGCCGATCGGACGTCGGGGCGGTGTTCGTGCTCTGGTTCCTCTCGGTTGCCCCCGGTTCGGCGCTCTTGCGTCTCGTGCGGTTGCCCGACAACGGCGCGGCCGGCTGGGTGACCGCGATCGGGGCGAGCTTCGCGCTCGACGCGCTCGTCACCGAAGCAATGGTGTACGCGCACGTATGGACTCCGACGCGTGGTCTGATCATCCTGGGTGTCCTCGTCGTGGCCCTCGTCGCGGCCGAGGGCGGTACTCGCGCACGCTCGCGGGAGAGTGCAGTCGACGAGCAGACGCAGTGACGAGCGGCACGTGTCCGTACATCTGGTCCGGACAAAGTGGGCATGTCGGGGCGGTCGCAGAGAGATCTCGCCTTCGGGCCGACCGCGCGAGATGTTGCGCGTCTCCAGTTCGGCGTCGGTATCCGCCGAACAAGGAACACATGCAGAAACCGCCTCGACGCTCCTCACGAAGTATCTCGGTCGTCGTAGTCGCGCTCGCGCTCGCGGTTGCGCTCGTCGTGCTCGGCGCGTGCACGCCACCGATGCGCGCGCCGACGTTGATCTCGAATCGCAGTCCGCTGGCAGGCTCTCGAGCGACGGCTCCGACGACCCCGACGACGGCACCGTTGGGCAAGATGCTCTTCGACTCCGAGTTCAACGGAACCGCGCTCGAATCGCCGTGGTATCCGAACCGTTGGTTCGCTACGACCTGTGCGCCGGGCGCCACGAGCGGCGAGTCGCAGTACTACACGCGACCGAACGTCGCGGTCTCGGGTGGCTACCTCAGGCTGACCGCACGGGCCCCCGCCTACACGTGCAACGAGGGATCGTGGTCGGGCACCAAGCCGTACTCCTCGGGCTGGGTGCAAACGGGCGGCGCGGCGACGGATACCGGGCTCAGGGTCAAGCCTGGATTCGAATTCCTCTACGGCCGGGTCGACGTGCGGTTCAAGGAACCGGTCGGCAAGGGTTTGTGGCCGGCAATCTGGCTGGCGGCGGACGGCAGTCCCGGTGCGCCGCAGTCGTATCCGTGGCCTCCGGAGATCGATCTACTCGAGTCGTACGGCAACAACTCGACGTGGTCGTTTCACGTGCACCTCGCCGGATCGATCAACACCGGCAAGGACGTCGTCGGCCCGAACACGTCGAGCGAGTTCCACACGGTTTCGGTCGATTGGCGCCCGACCAAGATCACGTGGTCGATCGACGGGAAGCCGACGTACACGTACACGGGTCCGAACATTCCCAAGGTCCCGATGTACCTCATCGTGAACCTCGCAACCGGTGGCGAGGCCGGACCGACCGATGCGAGCAAGGTCCCCGCGACGATGCTCGTCGACTGGGTACGGGTTCGGGCGTAACGCGCGCGCATACGACGCCGTGACGCGCTCGTACGCTGACGCAAACGGGCAACCGCCGGCCGGTACGCTCGACATCCGACGAACGGATGGTCAGCGATGAGTCGTGTTCGCGGCGTCCGGCCCGTCGGGCGTTGCCGTTTTCGCCGCGTGCATCGCGCTCGGCGGCCGCGTGTACCGACCAGTCGCGGAGCGCGCCTTCGTCCGGCCTTCCGGCCGCTCGTCCGAGCACGACGAGCTCGCCCGCGCCTTCGACCACGGTTCCGAGCACGCTTCCCACGCTCCCTCGCGGGGCGACCTGGAAGGTCGTCTTCGGCGACGAGTTCGCCGGCCCGGCGCTCGACCCGGCGCATTGGGCGACGTGTTATTACTGGTCGTCGACGACCTGCACGAACGCCAGCAGCCGGGAGCTCGAGCTCTACACACCGAAGAACGTCAGCGTGGTGTCGGGCGAGCTGCGGCTCACGGCCCGTCGAGAGCTCGCATCCGGCGAGGGGAAGCGCTTCGACTTACACGTCGGGGATGATCTCGGGTGCGAGCCCGACCCGTGTGATGTTCGCGTTCCGCTACGGCTACGTCGAGGCGCGCGCGCGGACCCCCGCCGGCGCCGGGTTCTGGTCGGCCTTCTGGCTGCTGCCCAGCAATCACGCCACGCTCCCGGAGGTCGATGTCTTCGAGAACCTTGGCATCCAGCCGCGGATTGTCCGCGAGTACACGCACTGGCTCCAACCCGAGGGCGAGCAAGTGTTCGGAAACGAGTTCGACCTGCCCGAATCGAGCGCCGGGTGGCACGTCTACGGGTTGGACTGGGAGGCGTCCGCGCTCACCTGGTACGTCGACGGCCGGAAGGCCTGGACCGTGAACTATCGACCGGCGGTTCCGCAGGTCGACATGCTCTTGCTCGGGAACCTCGCGGTCGGCGGTCCGTACGCGACGTCCCCGACCTCCGCGACGCCGTTCCCGTCCGCGCTGGGGTTCGACTACATCAAAGTCTGGCAGCACGGGTGAGCAACGATGCACGAGTCCCCGTGCTGCTCTATCACTCCGTGCGCGGCGAACCGACGCCGGGCTTCGAACGCTGGGAGACATCCTCCGAGCGCCTGCGAACCCAGTTGAACCAACTCGAGGCCGCGGGTCGGATACCGGTATCGCTCCCCACGTACGGGCGGTGGCTGCGCAACGACGCCGGCATCGCGCTGCCGGATCAGCCGGTGGTGATCACGTTCGACGACGGGTTTGCCAATTTCCTCGACGTCGTCCCGCAGTTCCTCGAGCGAGGGTATCCGGTCACCCTCTTCGTACCGACCGCCTACGTCGGCGGCGAAAGCGATTGGCTCGCGCCGCAGTTCCGCCGGCAGATGCTCACATGGTCTCAGATCGCCGATCTCGACCGAAGTGGGATCGAGATCGGTTCGCACTCCCACGCGCATCGACCGATCGACACGTTGCGTGCCCGAGACGTGCGGGTCGAGATCACGCGCAGTCGCGAGCTCATCGAGGATCATCTCGGACACGCGTGCGCATCGTTCGCGTATCCGCACGGGTACTACTCGCGCGCCGTCCGCCGCGTGGTCGGAGACGCCGGGTTCGAGCAGGCCTGCGCGGTGAAGGATGCGATGAGCGGGGCCGGCGACGACCCGATGGCCGTCGCCCGCTTGTTCGTCGGGTGGGACGACGTGGGAGCGAAGTTCGATCGGCTGCTCGTCGCCGGCCACCGGCGGCGAGTGGGTCACGAGCGCATCGCGACGCGAGGGTGGCGGATCGTCCGTCGCGCGCGAGCCCGTCTGCAATCTCGCGAAGAGGTCGCGTCCAGACGAGGCGGTGCGTGATGCGACATCGACGTCAGTGTGGGACGCGGGCGATCATGTACGAAAATGGGGGAGTGAGGTCGGCGCCGTCCGGATCGGCGAGGTAGCCGGGCGCGCGGCCGTCGACGCCGGTGTGGCCGTATTGCCACACGATCGCGTTCGTGGTGGGGTCGACGACGATGACGCGGTTGTTGTCGTCGTCGGTGGCGAGGATGTCGCCGTTGGGAAGCGGTTCGGCGAGTGACGGATGATCGAGCGCGCCGGTTCCGGTAGGCGCGTATTGCCACAGGAGGCGGCCGTTGTGGTCGAACTCGACGATCTTGCCGGGCTTGGAGAAGTCGACGGTGAGGTATCGGTCGGGGGCGATCTGGTTCGTGTCCGATGGGTAGTGAACGCCGGGCGCGTGGGTCGACCACGACGTCGTTCCCGCGAGGGTCATCGCGGTGACCCAGTCGTCGCTGATCTCGGTGACGACGATGCGACCGTCGGGCATCGGGAATGCGCCGTTGGGGCTCGCAAATCGTGTGCTGGGTCGGTGGCTGCAGTGGCCGGTGCGACCGAGTTGCTGCTGCGGAGCGGGGACGCCGGGGCGGAGGAACACGATGCGGCAGTTCTTGATGTCGGCGACGATGATGCGCCCGTCGTGCAGCATGATCGCGTCGTCGGGGTTCCAGAGCTGGTTGGGTCCGGGCCCGTAGGTGCCGGGAGTGCCATAGCGCCACACGATCTTGTGGGTCGCGACATCGATGACGGTCACGACGAAATCGTCCTCTTGCGTTGCGATCATCTGCGTGCCGTCGGGAGTGAAGAACACGTCATCGGGCACCTTGAAGGTCTGACCGGGTGCGAGATCGCCGGGGCGGGGGAACTCCCACAAGGTGCGGCCGTGCGCATCGATCTCCAACAGACGGTTGTTGCCCCGGTCGGCGATCACGATCGGACCGGGCAACACCGAAGGATCCGATCCGCCAGCCAGGTACGAGGAGCCGCCGCTCGCGGTCGTTGCCGTTACCGGGAGGGCGGAATGGCCCGGTCGAGGCGCGACGTGCGGATCACCGGTGCTGCACGACGTCGCCAGGAGCGCCAGTGCGATCACGACGACCGTGATCACAACGACGCCGAACCGACGTCGGTTCCGCCGCGTGACGAGCCCGACCCTCATGTGCATCTCCCCGGCCGATCAACGCTCTGGACACCTTCCGAGCACCTTTGAATACGGCGGGGCGAATCGATAGAGCCGATCGTCACACCGTTTCCGGCGCGCGGTCCTTCGTTCGCCCCTAGCCCGTGGCGGGTCGCGGGCTTACGGTCGCGTTCATGAGGCACGAGCGGCCTTGGCAGCGCGACGGCGCGTGTGTCGGATGCGCAGACCATGCGGACTGGTGGTTCGCGCAACAAGGAGAGAGCGTTGATCGGGCGCGGGCCGTGTGCGCACGTTGCATCGTACGTGACGAATGCCTCCAGTTCGCGGTCGACAACCGCATCACCGAAGGCGTGTGGGGCGGGTGCTCACCGTCCGAACGGCGCAACCGGCAATAGGTGCCCGACGAGAAACGAGATGTCCGCCAAGAGCGCCCAGATCGGCAGACGGGGCCTTCGTGTGCGACGCCCTAGGCATCGCGACGTGCGAGGAGTACGGCTCCGAGTACCAATGATGCAACGGCGTAGGCGCAAAAGACCGCGAATCCGACCCACAGTGACAGGTCGGTGGCGGCGAGTTTCGCGGTGTGGAACACGCTGTTCCCGGCCGACAGCGGCAGGTACTTCGAGATGTCGGTGCTCCACGGGGATGGCAAGAAGTTGACGAGGATCGGCAGGATCAACAACAGCCCGACGAGCGCGGCAATCGCGCCCGCGGTGCGGCGCAGGATGGTCCCTAACCCGATGCCGAGCGCGCCCAAGACGGAGAGGTACATCGCGCCACCGATGACGGCGCGCAGCACGCCTGGGTCGCCGATCGAAGCGTGCTGGAGCTTGGTGGATCCGCTCAGGATGCCTTGGCCGATGAAGAAGGCGGCAGAGCAGGCGACGAGTCCGACGACGAACACGACCACCATGAACACGGCGACCTTGGCTGCGAGCACGAGGTTCCTTTGCGGGGTCGCCCCGAAGGTCGCGCGGATCTGCCCGGTCGCGTACTCCGAGCTGATGACCAGCACCCCGAGCACGCCGACGGCGAGTTGGGCCAAGAAGATGCCGTTGAGGCTGAAGCCGGTCGCGTCGAAGTTGCGTAGCTCGCCGGGGTCGAGACGATCGGCACGGGCGACCCGCGCCGCGCAGAAGAGCGCGCCGAGCCCGACGATGATCGCGACGGTGACGAGGAGCGACCAAAGAGTCGACCGTACGGACCAGAGCTTCGTCCATTCCGCGCGCACGACCGCGACGAACTGGCCCGCGCGCGATGGTGTCGGGTACGTCCGGCGCGTCGCGGACGTCAAGATCGGCTCGGCGGTACTCACACTGCACTCCCTGCGGCGTTCGGGCCGGCGTGAAATTCGTCGCGGCCGCGTGTCATTTCCATGAAGGCCTCCTCGAGCGACGCCTCCTGGCGGGACAGTTCATACAGCGTGATCCCGGCATCGGCGGCGATGATGCCGACATCGCGACACTCCAAGCCGGTCACGATCAGGGTGTCGTCTCCGGCCGGCTCGGCATCGGCGCCCGCGGCGGTCACGCGTGCGCGCAACGCCTCGGCCTGTGGCGAGACGACCTTGACGTGATTCGCCGACGCTTGCGCGATGACCTCGGCCACGCTGGCGTCGGCGATGAGCCGGCCTTTCCCGATCACGACGAGGTGATCGGCCGTGAGCGCCATCTCGCTCATCAGATGGCTCGACACGAACACCGTGCGGCCTTCGGCCGCGAGGGAACGCAACAGCTGGCGAACCCACTGGATCCCTTCCGGGTCGAGTCCGTTCACCGGTTCGTCGAGCAGGAGCACCTCGGGGTCGCCCAAGAGCGCGGCCGCGATCCCGAGCCGCTGGCTCATACCCAGCGAGAACGTCCCCGCTCGTTTCCGGGCCACCGACGTGAGACCGACCTGCTCGAGCACCTCGTCGACACGGCTCGTACGGATCCCATTCGATTGGGCGAGCCAACGCAAATGGTTCCGGGCACTGCGACTGGGATGAATCGCTTTCGCCTCCAGTAGTGCGCCGACCTCGCGCAACGGGAATCGCCGGTCGTGATACCGACGTCCGCTCACCGTGATACGACCCGACGACGGGGCATCCAGACCGACGATCAACCTCATCGTCGTCGATTTGCCCGCCCCGTTCGGCCCCAAGAAGCCGGTCACGCGACCGTCGGCGACCGTGAACGTGAGGTCGTCCACGGCCTTGGTCGCCCCGTACCGCTTCGTCAATCCGGTCGCTTCGATCATCGCGCTCCAAACGCATTCCGCCTGGCAGAGTCCCGGGCGTTCTAGCGACGCGATCTGTGCGTCGCCTGTGACGATGCCGACGCCACAGTCGGCCACTGATCAGGCGAACGGGAGTTCACAATGATCGAAGCGAACGGCTGGGGCGCGGCCGTCGAGACCGCTAGGTGGGAAGGTTCCGTAGCGCCGGACGCCCATCTGTCTGATCGGTGCCGGCCTCGGTGGAGATCGTGCCTACACGTCTTGGTCGGCGAGCGGCTCGTGCGAACCGGCCGGGCTGGACGAGATCTGAAGATCGCCCGCCCGCATTCGATGGCTCGTAACGTCGCGGGCGACGTCGGTGAGGAGGCGATTGTTGCGTCGTGCGTAGCCCCGCAAGAGCGCGAAGCCCTCGTCGGTATCGATGCCGAGCCGTTCGGCGATGACGCCTTTGGCTTGCTCGATCGCGATCCGGCTCTGCAATGCGTGTCCGAGCTCCTCGGCAAGAGCCGCGCCGTGACTATGAGCGCGCTGTTGGAGGACGCCGATGGTCGCGACGTCGACGAGTCCCCGTGTGAGTGACACGTCGACGGCGTCGAGGTTGCGATGCTGCATGTCGAAGATGTTCATCGCGCCAATGCGATCGTCATGCCTTCGCATCGGTAGTGCGTGCACGGTGCGATAACCCAGCGCCCGGGCCTTGGGGCTGAAATGCGGCCATCGTTCGTCCGACCGGTCGAGGTCGACGTTCATGAGCTGCTCGCCCGATTCCAGCGTGTCATGACATGGTCCTTCTTCGGACTGCAGCTCGAACAGTTCGATTCCGTGCATCCGTTCCGTCGAGCTCGCCATCACCCGCAGCATCCCGTGGGCGTCCGCCAGGACCACCCCGACTTCTGTCGCATCGAGCAGTTCGGCGGTCCGTCGCACGAGCATGGACAAGAACTCGACGAGATCAAAATCGTCGACGAGGGTGTCCGCGATCTCCGGAAAGACCCGGGCGATCCATTCGTATCGGTTGTCCATCACCTCACTCCTCGACGCTGCGACGCATGCGGTTCCCACTTCTACCGGTCATCTTCCAGGAACGCGTGTCAATTTCCTAGGGCCTATGGTCCGAATCGCAACCGTCGTTCGACCACGGCCCGCGCCACATCATTGAGCGTGGTGTCATGAGAAAAGGTATAAGCGCGAAGTCGCGCGGCCGCTTCTTTCAGGTCGCTTTCGAGCTGGGCTGCGATCATGCCGGTTGCTCGATCGACGACGGCGCCGTGCTGGTTCAGCGATGCGATCGGCACCGCGAGATCGCCGCCGGCGCCAGCACGTGGGCTTACCGGGCCGAACGGCGTGCGAACACCGGCTGCCCGACACAGCCAAGGCGACGTCTCGAGCGTCGCGGGCTTTCAGCTGCGACCGACCGCGCGGCATGCGCTCGCCCGGCGCGGTTCAATGATCGGAGCGGTGGAAGGTGTCGACGAGATCAATGAGCTGTGGTCCGGGTTCGATTCCGAGTTCCTCTCGGAGAAGATCACGGTACCGGGAGAAGTCGGCAAGAGCCTCGTTCTGGTTTCCTTCGGCGATGAAGCTCTTGATCAGGGTTCCGTGCGCGCTTTCCCGCAACGGTTCGGCTCGTACCGTGGCCAGCGCGGCCTGTATCGCATCCGCGAAACGCCCCTCATCCGCCAATCTCGTCGCAAGTGCCTCGAGCGCGTGCAGGCGTAGCTGATGCCATTCTCGGCCCTCGATCAACACCCAATCGTCGTACCAACCGGGCAGCACATCTCCGGAGAGCATGTGTATTGCTCTCGCCGGTGCGTCATCCGCCAAGGTCGCACCCGAGCCCGCGATCAGCCGTTGCGCGAGCGCGCGCGACTCGTGCAGATCGACGATGACATCGGAACGCAAACCGACGTCGACGGTCGTGATATCCAGCGCGTCACCTGCCGCCTGCTTGAGCCGCCACAATGCAGAACGGAGGCTGCATGCCGCTTCTTGCTCCGATGCTTCCGGCCACAACGTCCCGGCGACCAAGAGGCGCGTCATCGGTTGGCCCCGGAGCGCCAGCAACGACAACAGCTTGCGCGACATCGCGGGGAGTGACATCACATAGCCCTCGGAGCGGAACACGAAGGTATCGAGTACCGATATGGCCAGGCCGTCGCTCGCGACGCCGATGGGAGTTGCACGCGGACGACGCGGCGCCGAAGCGAATGTGTCATTGTCCGTTTGGTCGACACTCAGATAGACATCGCACAAATCAGCTCGCCGATACCAATACGACTCAGTCTTCATCACATCTCTCCAGCGGTTGATTCACACAACAGCGGTTGGTGTCCTCCAGTGCAGAGCGTGCCAAGACGGTGGGTGAGTCATCCAGAGCCGTTCGCAATCGCGTGCATATCCGGTCATCGGGTCATTGGTCCCACGTGCGTCCACGCTCGCTGCTACGCGCACCACGCCCTGCGTCCGAGGCGACGGCAGAGAGAACCCGCACGGCCTGCCGGCTCTCATCATGAAGCGGGCACGCGCCGGGCGCGTGGGCGCAGATCGTCGGTCGACACGGGCAACTCGTTTCCGACCCGATATCACCGAGAGTGATGACGTTTCCGTTCCGCGGTCGACCAGTGAAAGCGAGACGAGAGCACGGGTCGGTCTCATTGAGACCGCGACCGGGTCGGTCGAAGCCCAGCGACGGTCTCCTCGAGCGCCGATCTCCGCCGATCGGGATGTGCCTCCGCGCCCGACGCGGAGGGCGCTGCGCAAACGCGACGCGAGATCGCGAGTTGCGACTACGGCCGGCGGCCGAGGAAGGCGACGAGTTGGTCGGTTGGGCTTGCGTTGTCCGCCAGGGCTATGGCGGGGTCGAATCCCGCGAACGCGCGAATCTCGTTCGATACGACCCTGTGGCTGACGGCCAGCACGGACGTGGCGAGTGCATCGGGAAGGTCGGGCGTTTGGCCGGTTGCCCGTGCGATGTCCCACGCGTGCGTCGCCGTGTCGAGCACATTGATGCTCAGTCCGGCAGAGACGGGCATCGGCCCGGCCCCGATGTCGACCTCGCCCTCGGGCCCGTGGGCGATCCACGCTGCGAGCGTCCGCGCGGCCTCGGTTCGGAACTGCGCGCCGTGGTCGTCGGCGAGGGGGACCGCGTTGACGCTGTCGAGGAGTTCGGCGCCGCCGGCACCGCGGCCCATGTTCATCACGACGCCGATCGTGTGGGCGAGCAACTCCCGGACCTTCCAGTCGCGACACGGGGTGGGACTGTCGAGCTGGTCGGCGCGGACGCCCGCGACGACCTTGGTCGTGTGGTCGAACGTCTGGCTCAGCACTTCGAGCAGTTCCATCGCGTGTGCCTCCGTCGGGTGGTCGGCTTGCGTCGGTTCGATCTATGTAAGACAATACTTACATGAGTCGGCTCGCCGCGCCAGCCCGATTGGATCCGGACGGATTGCCGGATGGACTGCCGGAGAGGTTGGATGTGGTCGCAGCGGCGATCGCGGATCCGACGCGGCGCCGCCTCCTTCGGTTGGTACGGGATCACGAGTGCGCCGCCGGCGATCTCGCGTCGGCGTTCCCGGAGATGAGCCGGCCCGCGGTGTCGCAGCATCTGCGCGTGCTCCACGACGCGGGCCTGGTCAGTGTCCGGCCCGACGGCAATCGAAGGTTGTACCGGGCACAACCGCGGGGTTTGGCCGACGTCCGGGAGTTCATCGACGAGATGTGGACCGACCAGCTGGCGCGGCTCAAGCGTGCCGCGGAACGCGCTGAGCGGGCTCGGCGTGGAGACGGCGCAGGGCGAGGGAGTGGCTCGTGACCGAGACGACGAACGACACGAACGCGAACAAGGGCCCCGTTCCCGATGGAAAACTCCCTACACGGGAGTGGTCGGCGGGTGAGGGGAGAACGCGCATGTCGCTGCGCAACTGCGGCGAGCCGACCGGATTCTCAGAAGTTGTTGGCCCCGGTCCTGAGGAGCGCAATGCGCAGGGCGAATCGCAAGGATCTCGCCAAGCTGCGATCGATCCTCGAGCAGAACTGAGGACAGTTTCGACCGGCGAACGTGGCCCGAGGGCGAGGGTCGACCTCGCTCGGGGCGAACCGTGAGGACTACGACGCGCCGGAAACGATCGGGGCGAACCCACCCGCAGAGGCCGGCAATCCCGTCGGAGGAACCGCCGGCGTTTGGCTGACCCCGTTGCTGTTGCCGTTCCCGCCGTCGTCGGTCGGCGCGGTCGTGACCGTGGCGGCCCGGCCCGCCGTCGTCGCGGTGCCCGACCGCGCGCTCGTCGGCACCGAATGCGACGCAAGACCTGCGAACAACCCGGTCCCGACGATCGCGCCTGCAGCCGTCCACCCCGTGATCGTGCTCACGCGCCGTAACCCGATGTCACGGCTCCATCGGGAAAGCGGCCTGGTGGTCATGGAACCATCCTCGCCCCCGACGTTGTGAAGTCCCTTGCGATTTCGTGTGAAGGGACTCGGTGTCGGGCAAGGGTCTTGCCAAGTCGCCGGCCGGCCAAGCGCACAATCGCAAATCTGAGTCGTCGGTGACGGGGTAGGCGTCGATCGAACCGCGCCGCTCGTCTCCGCGGCTACTCGGGGCGAATCGAACGACCCGTCGCAACCGGCCGCGGCATCTCGCCCCGCGCGTCTTCACGAGTTCTTGCCTCATCGCCAGGTCACTACGACGTCCGGTCGCGATCGTGAGGTGGTCCCAAACGGTTTGGGATGCGAGTCGAACGAAGGAAGTCAGCCATGAAAACCCCCCAGAAAGGCCTTCTGGCCGCTTCGGTCATCGGTGCGATGGCAGCGGGAGGATTCCTCGGAGTCACCGTGCTCGCTCCCGGGGTCAGCGGAGCCGCCACGAGCAGCACCACCGCGGCGTCCTCCCCGATGCCGCATCCGAGCGGTGACTCGACGAGGCCTGCGTTCGATCCGACGAAGGGCGGCCACGTCGCGAACGGTGTCACCGAGGTGTTGCTCACCGGCGAGACCGCGACGAAGGTCAAGGCTGCGGCAACCGCCGCGGTGCCCGGCGGGACGATTCAACGCGTCGAGAACGACGCCGAGGGCTCGCCCTACGAAGCGCACGTGACCAAGGCGGATGGTTCGCAGGTGACCGTGAAGGTCGACGCCGGTTTCACGGTGACGAGCGTCGAGGCAGGGCCGCGATGAGCTGAGATCGCGAGGCCGAGCCACGCCTCCCCGCTCCGCCCGGCTCGGCCTCGCGATCCCTCTCGATGACATCGCCGACGGCAAATCGGGTATAGGACGTAGGTGAACGACGACGCCGCGGCCGTGTCCGCGCCCGGTGCGTCCGGGTCGAGATCATCGGGAGGAAGTCATGGCTGGCCGCGGCAGCGCACCGGGTCCTGAGGAACAGCGAGAGCTGTCGAGAGAAGACGAGCGTGCCGCTCGCGACGACCTGCGCGAGCGCGTCGACGTGGAGGCCGACGAAGAAGACGACGGTGAGCTGACGAACGACGAGATGTTGGAGCTCGATCAGACGGAGCTCGAAGAGCTCGGCCTCACGCTCGACGATCCGCATCAACCCGACTCGGATTAGCCCTTCGTCGAAGCCGCCCCTCGCCGTCGATAGGTTGCAGCGGTGGTGCTGCCCTCCGATCCGCATCTCTCGTGGCGCGCCGATCCGCTGGAGCTGCTCGATGCGGTCGTCGCCGGGATGGACGGAGAGCGACGCGACGGACAGCGGATGCTCACCACCGCGGTCGCCGGCGCGATCGGCGCGGGTCACCACCTGCTTGCCGAGGCCCCGACCGGATCCGGCAAGAGCCTCGCGTACCTCGTGCCCGCGGTTGCTTCGGGTCTGAAGGTCGTGGTCGCGACTTCGACGATCGCGCTGCAGGGACAGCTCGTCGGCAAGGACCTCCCGGCGCTGCGCGAGCACGTCTCGCTCCCGTTCACGTTCGCATTGCTGAAGGGGCGTTCGAATTATCTCTGCCGCGCGAAGCTACGGGTCGCCGACGCGCCCGACGCGCTGTTCGAGCATCCCGTCGGGGCGGCGTTCCCGCGTCAGCTCGAAGAACTGCGGGCTTTCGCCGACCGCTCCGGCACGGGTGACCGGACCGAGCTCGACGACGACATCTCGCACGCGGCATGGGCCGCCGTGAGTTGTCGGAGCATCGAATGCCCGGGCAAGGCTGATTGCGCCGACGGTGCCGAGTGCTTCGCCGAACGCGCCGCGCGATCGCGCCCAGGACGCATCGATCCTGGTGGTCAACCACGCGCTCTACTGCGCGCATCTGGCGGCCGGCGGGCATGTGCTCCCCGACCACGACGTGGTCGTTCTCGACGAAGCCCACTCGTTCGCGGACAACGCGACGAACGCCTTTGCCGGCGAGATCGCGGCCGACGGCCTCGGCCGGCTCGCGGGGATGCTCGGCCGCGCCGGAGTCGAGACCACCACGATCAACGAGCTCTCGCAGGCGGCGCGCACGCTCGCGACGATGATCGAGGACCGCGACGGCGCGATCGACATCGCCAACGACGAACGGCTCGGCGCCGCGCTGTTGGTCGCGGCGGAGCGGCTCGCGGCCGCTAACACCAAGCTCGTGAAGGCCGACGAGTTCGCGAAGCGCACCGCGAAGCTCGCCGTCGGCCGGCTCGAGGTGTTGCGGCGGCTCGCCGCTCCTCACGACGACGACGTGGTCTGGGTCGACGCCGTCGGTCGGAACCGGCGGCTCCGGATCGCACCGGTCGAGCCCGGCGGCATGATCGGTGCCCGCCTGCTCGAAGTGCGCCCGGTCATCGCGGTGTCTGCGACCCTGGGCGGCGAACCGCCGTTCGCGGCGGTCGCCACGCAGCTCGGACTGCAACCGTCGGCGTCACTCGGCGCGTGGGCCGGGCGCGACGAGGAAGGCCGGCTCCTGGCGAACGCGGGCCGCGGCTACGTGCCGTTGACCACGCCGTCGTCGTTCGACTGGAAGGAGCAGGCCGTTCTCTATGTCGGACGCGACCTGCCCGACCCCGGGCGCGCTCGCTCCGAGTGGCTGGCCCGGTCGAGTGATCGGCTGTGTCAGCTCGTGAACGCAGCCGGCGGCCGCGCGCTGGTGCTCTGCACGTCGAAGGCGAACGTCGCGCACTACGCCGACGTTCTGCGCACGCGCACGACGCATACCGTGCTCGCGCAGGGCGAGATCGACACCGCACGACTCACGCGTTCGTTCCTCGACGACGAGACCTCGGTGCTCGTCGGCACGAGATCGTTCTGGGCGGGCATCGACGCCGCGGGGGTCGCGTGCGTCCTCGTGGTCATCGACAAGATCCCCTTCCCCGTGCCGGACGATCCGATGCACGCGGCGCGGCGCCGCCTCGCCGAAGCGCGCAACCTGAATCCGTTCGTCACCGTCGACCTTCCGGCGGCGGCACTGGTGCTCGCGCAGGGCGCAGGCCGACTGATCCGCCGTCGGACCGACCGCGGCGTGGTCGCCGTGTTCGACTCACGGCTCGCGCGAAGTCAGTACAAGCACCATCTCCTGGCGGCGATGCCCGCATTCCGCCGGAGTGTCGACCTCGCGCAGACCTGCGAGTTCCTCGCTCGGGCTGCGTCGTCGGTTCCGGCGAAGACCGCGCCGAGTTGACCGGCCACCGGTCCCGCTCAACCGCCGATCGCGTCGCCGGCGTCGCTGGTCTCGGTCGCGATCCGGGGGTCGGGCTCGGGCGCGCCGTGTTCGTCGAGACGCAGGAGCCCCGCGTCGAGCGCGAACCGTACGAGTTGTGCGCGGGTGTGCCGGTCGAGCTTTTGGTGGATGTGCGCGCGGTGGGTCTCGATCGTTCGGAGGCTCGCGCCGAGGAGTTGCGCGATCTCGGTGTTGGTGTGACCGAGCGCGAGGAGTCGCAAGACCTCGGTCTCCTTCGGGGTCAGTCCGCCGATCGTCGGCTGCGCGGATTCCTCCGGCGGACTGGACGCGAACGCGATTCCGATCGAGGGCTGGAGGTAGACGCCGCCACCCGCGACCGTGCGGATACCGGCGAAGAGGTCGCCTGTGGCCGCCGACTTCAAGACGTAGCCGTTGGCGCCCGCCGCGAGCGTCTGGCGGATCGTCGCGAGGTCGTCGATCCCCGTCAACGCCACGATCGCCGCACCGGGGAAGCGCTCGCGGAGCCGCGTGATGACTTGGTCGTGGAGCGCGTCGGAGAACACGAGGTCGGTGATGACCACGTGCGGCTCGACCTCGAGTTGCGTCGCGGTGTGCACGTTCGTGGCTTGACCGACGACCGAGAGGTCGGGCTCCTGCTCGATCAGCGCGCGCAACCCCTCGCGAAAGATGGTCTGATCATCGACGAGCGCGAGCCGAACGACGTGATCTCCTTCGGCCGGAGTCCCTGAGTGCGTCAATGTCGGTCTCCTTGCCGCCCGGCAACGAGAACGACATTGTTCCACCTCCACAACCACCCCGGGTGCCCGAGCCGGGCGAAATTGCCGTACTTCGACCAACGGGGTGCTCACCCCGAGGGGCAGACTTCGGGCCGAGAACCGGGTTCTGCCCAGGCCGGCGGCCGGTCGTAGATGACGGTTCGAGCCCCGGACGTCGCCTACAATGCGGGACAACGGCTGTTCCGTCGATGCCATGTCGACATTCCGCTGACGCGGAAGGGCCGGGTTTCCAGCGCTCGGTCCGCCTCGAGGCGCCACCGAGACCAGAACGGCTTTCGGGCCCGCACTCTTCGAGGGACACACGTCGTGCCCTCCTTCATACCCAGCGGAGATCTGTGACAGGAACGCCGACGTCGACGCCACTCGCGCCATGGCAGTTCGACATGTACGTCGACGCCGAGATCGACGGCGAGGCCACGCCCGAACAACTCGCCGTGCTGCGCGCCGATCCGGTCGCGTGGCGTGCATCGTTGCTCGCGCTCCTGCGCGACGCGGAAGAGCACCTCGCCAGCGCGCGCACGCTCCGCGGCGAAGAACGCGAGCAGGTCATCGCCGATCTCGAGTCGGAGCACCGACGGTTGGCCGACGCATGGGCGCGCCAAACCGGCCAGCAGCGGGCGGAGTCGAACACCCGCCCGGCCCGCCCCAACCGCAACGCGCGCGACGTTCGCGCCGGCTCCGACGACCGAGATGCCGTCGACGAGCGCGATCGCGAAGGAACCCGGGGTCGTCGAAGTCCAGGTCTCGTGGGAGCCGGGCCGCGTCGTCGCCTGGGCTGCGGGCCGCAACGCCCCGACGGCGCCCGGCGACGACCTCGCGAAGTTGCTCGCAACCGCGGGCGCGCCGAGCGCGGGTTGGACGCGGCACGGACCGGTGCCGCTGCCCGGTGGCGCCCGCGCCGACGCGCAGGCGATTCCCGTCGGCGACGTCTTGGGCTGGCTGGTCGCGGCGGGCGCGGGCCAGGTCGACGGCATCGGCGAGAGCGTGCGTTGGTTGGGCCGCGGTCGCGATATGGGCGGTCGAGCTGACCGCGCGCGGCGCGATGGTCCCGTTCCTGCGCCAACGCACGCGTCGCGGCGGCACCGCCCGCGACTCCAACGGTTCGTATTCGGTGCGCTGGACCCCTGCGCTCGTCGAACCGACCCGGCTCGCGCGCCTGATCGAAACCATGCCCGGGTCGCTCCTCGCGCTCGACCAGGACGTCGACGCCCGCGCCCTGACCCGCTCCGCGCTCACCGGAATGGTCGACGCGATCTGTCGCGACGGTGCCCGCCAGCTCGAGACGCCGGCACCGCCGCCCACCGTCCGGACCGCGACCGATGTGGCGGAGGCCTTCCTCGGTCGCCTCGACGGCAGCGCGTTCGACGCACCCACGAGGCTCGCGGGCGACGTCGCGACGCGGCTCGAGCGGTGGGGGCGTTCGGTGACGGGGGAGCGGGGCCGGCTGATCGTGCGATTGGATCCGCCCGACGACGCCAACGTCTGGCATCTCGCGGTCTTCGCGACCGGGACCCGGGGCGAGATCCTGCCGATCGAGCAGGCCATCGTCAATGCCGGCGCGGGGCGCCCGCATCTGGAGGACGAGCTCACTCGCTTGGAACGGATGCTGCCCGCGCTCCTGCGCCCGGGGGGCACGCGCCGCGGCGAGGTCGTCTTGAGCCAGGACGAGGCATGGGACCTCATGGCCACGACCGGACCGCACCTCGAGGCCGCGGGCTTCGACGTGCGCGTTCCGGCTCTCTCGCGGCGTAAGCCGACACCGTCGCTGCGAGTCTTCGTCGACGCGGCGTCGGAGACGACCGTCGGCGCGAATCAACTCGCCAACGTGCGTTGGTCGGCGGTCTTCGACGACGTCGAGCTCACCGCGGCCGACATCGCGCGCCTGGCCCGGGAGGCGCGGCCGCTCATACGGTCGGGTGGCCGTTGGGTCGCGCTCGACAAGGCCGATCTCCAGGCCGCGGCCGACGCGCTGGCCGAACGCGCCGAGACCACCCAGCTCTCGGGCGCGGAGACGCTGCGGCTCGCGCTCGGAATCGAAGGCTCCTCGCTCGCGGGCGGCGTGTCGGTCGTCGGCGGCGGCTGGGCGGCCGAACTTCTCGAGGCCGCGGCGGAAGTGTCGTCCGCGCCGGCCATGACGCCCACCGGATTCGTCGGCGAGCTGCGCAGCTATCAGGCGGAGGCGCTGGCGTGGCTCGGATTCCTCGGCAAGGCGGGACTCGGCGGTTGCCTGGCGCTCGACATGGGCCTCGGCAAGACACCGACGATGCTCGCCGACCTGCTCGCCGGCTCGGGTTCCGGGCCCGCGCTCGTGGTCGCGCCGCCGGCCGTCGTCGGCAACTGGACCGCGGAGGCGGCGCGCTTCACCCCCGGCCTGCGTGTCGTCGTGCACCACGGCGCGAACCGCGCGTCGGCCGACGAGATCGCGGCGGAGGTCGCGAATGCCGACGTCGTGGTCACCACCTACGGCACCGCGGTGCGCGACATCGACGCCATCGCCGCGGTGTCGTGGTCGAAGGTCGTCCTCGACGAGGCGCAAGCGATCAAGAACCCGGCGAACGACACGTCACAGCAGCTGCGCCGTATCCCCGCCCGGACCCGGATCGCCCTCACGGGCACACCGATCGAGAACGGTCTCGGCGACCTCTGGGCGATCCTCGACTTCGCGAATCCGGGCCTGATCGGTCCGCGCCCGCAGTTCATCGCCCGCCTTTCGAACGACGGCCGCGCCGCGCGCGTCGAGGCCGAGGACGCGATGCGCGCGCTGAACGGCATCCTCGTGTTCCGGCGCACGAAGGCCGAGCCCGCGATCGCATCGGAGCTCCCCGACCAGATCGACGAGCTCGACCGTTGCGCGATGACCCCCGAGCAGATCGGCCTGTACCAAGCGCTCCTCGACACCTTGGTCACCGGCGCCGCCCTGCCCGAGGGCACCAAGGCGCGCAACGGGCAGATCCTGGCCGCCATCACCGCACTCAAGCAGATCTGCAACCATCCCGCCGCGTACCAGGACGACGATCTGCCGCTCGCGGGGCGGTCGGGCAAGCTCGCGCGCCTCGAGGAGATCGTCGACGCCGTCTTCGCCGCGGGCGAGAGCGTGCTCGTCTTCACGCACTTCGCACAGTGGGGCATCAAGTTGGCGGAGTACTTCACGCAGCGCACGGCGACTCCGGTCGCCTGCTACCACGGAGGCCTTTCGCGTACCGCTGCGCGATCAGATCATCGCTGACTTCCAGGGCGCCGAGGGTTCGCGGATGCTCGTGCTCTCGCTGAAGGCCGGCGGCACGGGCCTCAACCTGACCGCGGCCAGCCATGTCGTGCTCTACGACCGCTGGTGGAATCCCGCGGTCGAGGACCAAGCCCGCGACCGGGCGTGGCGGATCGGTCAGACGCGCACGGTCATCGCGCACCGCCTGATCTGCCCGGGGACCGTCGACGAACGGGTCGAGGAGGTCGTCGCGGGCAAGCGCCGCATCGCCGATCTCGTCTTGCCGAAGTCGAGCTCGCTCGCCGATCTCGACACCGATCAGCTCCGCCTGGCCCTCGGTATCCGTCCCGACGCACTCCTCACCGAGGAACTGCTGGACGACGATCCCGGCGCCGGGCCCGCAGCCGGTCGGGTGAAGGCATGAGCCCGCCCCGCCGCCGGACCTCGGCCCGGTCGACCCCCCGGCGCAAGTCGGCTCCCCGCCGCGATTTCTGGGACGGAGTCGTCGTCGAGGACGAACCGGTCGCGCCCGTGCGTTCGCCCGAGGATCCCTCGGCCATGATCCGCTCGCTCGGCCCGCCACCACTGCCGGGTCGCGAGACGATTGCCGAGCAGTTCTTCGCCCTGGCCTATGACAAGGCGGCCCGGCGCGCGGTCGCGTTGGCCGCGGCGTCGGGGCTCATCGACCTCTCCGAACCCGACGCCTGACCTCACCCGCCGCGAGCGCGCCGCGGGGTGTGTCACGCGGCGGTGACGTCGCGGTGGTCGAGTCGGGTCGGCATGCATATCCGAGTGCCGCCGCGCGCCCCCGACGGTGCGGGGCGGTCGGTGTTCCCGGGTGGGGTGAGTTCGGCCATGGCGATTGCGGGCGGTCGGTCCGGCGGTTCGGGAATCGACCGTTCGGGGATCGACGGTTCGGGGATGGTCCGGGTGTCGATCCTCGATCGCATCACCGACGGCGTGTTCGTCATCGACCGCGCGTGGACCTGCGTCTTCGTCAACGCCGCGGGTGCGGCGTCGATCGACCTGAGCCCAGCCGAGTCGGTCGACTGCAACCTCTGGACGATGTTCCCGTCCGCGATCGGGACGCAGTTCGAGCGCGAGTGCCGCCACGTGATGGAGCATCGCAAAGCGGTCGAGTTCGAAGCGCGTGGACCTGCGCCCGACCAGTGGAGGGCGCTCAGGATCTTCCCGACCGACGAGGGGATCACGATCTACTCCGCCGACATGTCGGAGCTGCGCCGCTCGGAACGCGACGTGCGCCGGCTCGCGGCGATCGTCGAAGCGAGCGACGATGCCGTCATCTCGCAGTCGCTCGACGGGATCGTGCTCACCTGGAATGCCGCGGCCGAGCGCATGTTCGGCTACCGCACCGACGGGATCGTCGGAAGGCCGGTCGTCGGGCTGACGCCGACGGAACACCTCGACGAAGAACGCGAGTTGCTCGCCCGTGTCCGCGCCGGTGAGCGGGTCGAGCATCAACTCGCGACCCGCGTCCGCAGCGACGGCACCGTCATTCGAGTGTCGATCTCGATATTCCCGATCTCCGATCACGAGGGGACCGTTGTCGGCTTCGCCTCGATCGCTCGCGACCTGACCGCGCAACGCTTTGCCGAGAATCCGGAGGCGGAGGCGGAGGCGGAGACGGGTGACCGGCACGTCTCGGATGCGCGCGATCGTGATGTCGCGCCCAACGAGACCCTCGCGGCCCTGCGACTCGTGGAGGCGCGCGCCCGTTCCGAAGAAGCGCTCGCGGAACTTGCCCTGGTCACGTTGGAAGCGACTGACATCGCGAGCTTCGGCCGCACCGCCTGCGGGCTGATCGCGCGCGATTCGCGGTCGACTTCTGCGCGGTTCTGCTTCCGGGCGACGACGGAACGCTCGAGGTCTCCGCGGAATGGGGTTGGGACCGGCGCCTCCTCGCGACGGTCGACACCACTCCCGATCCGAACTCGCAAGCTGCGCACAGTTACCGCCGCGGCGTCCCGGTGATCGTCGACGACTGGACGAACGAAGCACGGTTCACGTGTTCGCCGCTGCTCCGAGCGCACGACGTGCACAGTGGGCTGACCGTTGCGATCCCCTACGGCCAGTCGACGATCGGCGCCATCAGCGCGCAGAGCCGCGCGTTCCGACTCTTCGACGACACGGCAGTGCGATTCTTGGAGTCGGTGGCGCAACTGGTCGGCGTGGCGCTCGAACAGGACCGGGTTCAGCGGCGGCTGGCCCAGAGCGAGCGAACCTTGCAGGCGATCATCGACAATGTGCCCGTCGCGATTCACGTGGTCGACGAGTCGGGTCGCTTCCTCCTCGTCAACCGCGAGCTCGAGCGCATCGTCGGCGTGCCCCGCGATCTGCTCGTCGGCAAGCTGCGCAACGAGTTTCCGACGTTCGCCGAGGGCGCGCCGCTCGCGCTCCTCGTCGACGGCGTCGACCGGCTGCAGGCCGTTCCGGTGGCGGTCGTGCAGACGGCGATCGAAGCCGACGGCGAACACGCCTATCTCTCGGTGAATTTCCCGGTCCCCGACGCGGACGGGCACGCGTACGGCGTCGGCGGTATCTCGACCGAGGTGACCGAGCTGGTGCGGGCCCGCGCCGAGACCACGGAAGCCTGGCAGGAGTCGATGAAGCGTCTCGCGCGCGCCGTCGAGTTCCGAGACGACGTGTCCGGCGCGCACCTCGATCGCATGGCCGCATACTCCGACCTGATCGCGCGCCTGCTCCGGCTCCCGCTCGAACGCTGTGAGTTGATCCGGCTCGCGGCGCCGATGCACGACATCGGGAAGTTGGCGATCCCCGACCACGTGTTGTTGAAGCCGGGGCCGTTCACTCGCGAGGAACGTCAGATCATGAACGCTCACGCCGACGTGGGCTTCCGTCTGCTGACCGGATCGGGTTCCGACGTGTTCGAGCTCGCGGCGACGATCGCGCACAGTCACCACGAACGTTTCGACGGGAGCGGCTATCCGGACGGTCTCGCCGGGATCGACATTCCGCTCGAAGGGCGGATCGCGGCGATCGCGGATTCGTTCGACGCGCTCACGTCGGATCGCGTGTATCGGCCGGCAATGCCCATCGATGCCGCCATCGACGTCATGGCGGCCGAGATCGGACACTTCGATCCCGACATCCTCGCAGTGTTCATCCGAGAGCTCGACCTGGCCAAACAGCTCTGGGCCAGTTGCCACCTTCCGGTCATCGCGGTGCGCGCCGACGCGCGGGCGTCCGAGACGCGGGCGAAAGCCAGGTCGCAGGGTGCGGGCGGGACGGACGGGACGAGCACGCGATCGAGTAACGGTCGCGACCGGCGGAGGACACATTCGCCGATGACGAACGTCCCTGGCCTCGGCGCGGGAGACACTGCAGAGTGCGGACGGTGAACAGCACGAAGCGATGGCTGATCGTCACGGCCGCGTCATTGGTGGGCGCGTTCGGGCTGATGCAGATCGTGCCCTACCGGATCTCGAACGGGCCGGTCACCGCGGAGCCGAGGTGGGACAGCCCACAGACGCGTGCGCTCGTCGTTGCCGCTTGTTACGACTGCCACAGCAACGAGACCAAGACGCCGTGGTACGGCAAGGTCGCGCCGATCTCGTGGTGGCTGAAGAAACATGTCGACGACGGGCGAGCCGCGGTCAACTTCTCCGAGTGGGATCGGCCGCAGGGCGAAGGGGCGCGGAACTCGGCCGAGTCGGTGCGCGAGGGCTCGATGCCGCCGGCGTACTACACGTGGTTCGGTCTGCACTCGAGCGCGAAGCTCACGAGCGCGCAGCGCGCCGCGCTCATCGCCGGCCTCGTCAAGACGCTCGGCGGCTGACGGAACGGCGCGACCGCGCGCCGCGGGTCGGCGCGCGGTCAGCCGAGCTTGGTCGCGGAGATGAGGAAGTAGAGCGCCTCGTCGGGGCCGATCGTCGGTGGGTTGCCGCCCGGTCCGTAGCCGAGATTCGACGGGATCGCGAGGAGCCGCACGCCTCCGACCTTCATGCCGGGGATCCCCTGTTGCCAGCCGGCGATCAGGCCGCCGGCCGGGGAGAGGTTGGCGTCGAACGTCTGGTTGTGTTTGTACGACGAGTCGAAGATCTTGCCGGTCGAGCACGCCACGCCCACGTAGTCGACCGTCACCTTCGCATTGGCCGCGATGAGCGCGCCGGTCCCGACCTTCAGATCCTGCGTCGCCAACTTCGTGGGCGCGGGACCCGGTGCGAGGAGCATGGCCGGCGCGCCCGTCGGGAGGGTGTCCTTCAGCCCGACGCAGGGTTTTTCCACCGCGGCGATCGTCGTGGTCGTCGGGATCGTCGTCGTGGGCGCGATCGTGGTGGGGGGCGAGACCGCGACCTTGCCGTTGTTGGCGCCGCCGACCGCGAAACCGAGCGCGATCACGACGACGAGGCCGACGACCGCGACCACTGCGCCGATCTGACGGCGGCGGCGCTGGGCGCGCCGTCGTTCGGCGATCTGCACCGCGACCCGGCTCTTCTGCCGATTCTGGCGGGCTCGCACTTCTCTCGCGGAAGGCATCGGGCGCAAACGGTACTCGCGGCGGCCACAGGTACGTTGGCACTCGTGATCACGCCGGAGACGACTGTGGAGCTGCTGAGGGGCATCGCCGCGCAGCACCCCGACCGCGCCGCGTTCGTCGAGGTCGATCGGCGGATGACGTTTGCGCAGTGGGACCGGGCGGCCGACGGGCTGGCGGCCCTCTTCGCCGAGCGTGGGGTCGTGCGGGGCGACGTGGTGGCGCTGCTCATCCCCTCCTCGATCGACTACGCGGTCTGCTACCAGGCGGCGATGCGGCTGCGGGCGATCTCGACCGGGATCAACACGCGGCTCGGTCCACCCGAGATCGTGAGCATCCTCGATCGCACGCAGCCGCGCGTCGTCATCCGCGAAGCCGACCTCGACGACGTGCGCGCGGCGTACGCGAACGCGCCGGCGCGCGGTCTCACGCCCGCCGAGCCCGACGACCCGGTCGCGATCGTGTGGACCAGCGGAACCACCGGGATGCCGAAGGGCGCCGTGTTCGATCATCGCAACCTCCGGGCGGTCGCGGTCGGGGCGGGCGCGATGGGTGTACCCCTCGACGTGCGGCTCGCGCCGCTGCCGTTCGCGCACGTCGCGTTCATGTCGCGGGCGTGGGAAGAGATCGAGAACGCGATAACGACCGTGATCACGCCGACGCCGTGGACCGCGGCCGATGCGCTCCGGCTCATGGCGCGTGAGCGCGTCACGGTCGGCCAGGGCGTGCCGACGCAATGGCGGCTCGTGCTCGACCATCCCGACTTTGCCACCCACGATCTGACGGCGCTTCGGATCGCGGGGACGGGTGCGGCGACCGTCCCCCCCGAGCTCGTACGCGAGATGGAACGGCGGCTCGGCTGCCCCGTCGTCATCGGGTACACGAGCACGGAGGCCGCGATTACCACGGGCACGGTTCCGGGCGACTCGCCGGAGGTGATCTCGCAAACCGTGGGGAGACCGCGCGTGAACGTCGAGCTCGAGGTGGTCGACGACGACGCCCACGTATGCGCGGCGGGTGTCGTCGGGCGCGTGCGCTGTCGCTCGGAGGCGGTGATGCGCGGCTACTGGCACGATCCCGATCGCAGCGCCGAGGTCCTCGGCGCCGACGGCTGGCTCACCACCGGCGATCTCGGCTTCCTCGACGACCGCGGCTACCTCACCCTCGTCGGCCGCCGCAGCGAGATGTACATCCGGGGCGGCTACAACGTGTATCCGGCCGAGGTCGAGCGCGTGTTGTCGGAGCATTCGACCGTCGCGCAAGTAGCCGTGCTCGGCGTTGCCGACCCCGTCCTGGGCGAGATCGGTTACGCGTTCGTCGTGGCGGCCGCGGGACAGACGCCCCGGTTGAGCGACTTGCGGACCGCTTGTCGCGCCGCGCTCGCCGACTACAAAGCACCCGATCGTCTCGTGGTCGTCGATGCGCTCCCGTTGACGTCGGTAGGGAAGGTCGACAAGCGGGCGCTGGCCGAAGATGCGGCGCCCACCGCGGATGGTTAGCTTCGGGGGCATGAAGCAACCGCGCATCGTCGAGAGCACTCTCGAGTTCCCCTATTCGCGTTCGCTCGGTCCGGTCGTCGGCGAGTTCCTCGCCGGCCTGCGCGAGCACCGCATCCTCGGTATCCGGACGCGAGACGGCAACGTGCTCGTCCCGCCGCTGGAGTACGACCCCAATACCGGCGACGCGCTCGACGAGCTGGTCGAGGTCGGCCCGCAGGGCACCGTGACGTCGTGGACCTGGGTCGAACAACCCACTCCGAAGCATCCGCTCGACCACCCGTTCGCGTTCGCGCTGGTGACACCCGACGGCGCCGACACCGCGATGGTCCACGCCGTCGACGCGGGCAGCATCGACCGCATGTCGACGGGTATGCGCGTGCAGCCCCGCTGGCGCGCCGAGCCGCACAACATGGTCGACGATCTCGCGTGCTGGGAACCCGCATGAGCGAGACGAGCACGCCCAAAGAGAACCTGGTGATGAACCACCTCGTGTCGCTCTCGTACTCCGAGCCGCTCACGCCGATCCTCGAGCGCTACGTCGACGCGCTGATCGACGGCCGCATCGTCGGCCACAAGTGCCCGCAGTGCGGTCGCGTGTACGTGCCGGGCAAGGGTTACTGCCCGATCTGCGTGGTGCCCACGACCGAAGCGGACGAGGTCGAGGTCAGCGACCACGGCACCGTCACCGGCTTCACGATCATCACGCCCGTCGCGTATTACGGCCAGACCGAGACCGAGCCGTTCGTATACGCCTCGGTGCTCCTCGACGGTTCGTCGGGCAACCTCGGCGGCCAGGACATCGTCGGTGTCCCGCACGATCAGCTGCACTCGGGGATGCGCGTGCGCGCGGTGTGGAAGCCGAAGGCCGAGCGCAGCGCGGAAGGCGTGTCGAATCGCGGTTGGGGAAGCGTGGCTTCGGTGATCGACGCGTTCGAGTGGACCGGCGAACCCGACGCCGACCGGTCCGTGTACGAGGAGCACATCTTCTGATGGCCGCCACAGATATTGCCGTCATCGGGTTCGCGCAGACGCCTTCGGTGCGCATGGCGCCCGAGAGTGAAGTGCAGCTGCTCGTCCCGATCGTCACCGAAGCGCTGGAGCGCGCCGGGCTCGACCGGCGCGAGGTGGGCTTCACCTCCGCGGGCTCGTGCGACTACCTCACCGGCGGTCCGTTCGCGTTCGTCTCCAATCTCGAGGCCGCGGGCGCGTGGCCCCCGATCTCGGAGTCGCACGTCGAGATGGACGGCGCGTGGGCGCTCTACGAGGCTTGGGTGCGGCTGCAGCACGGCGACATCGACACGGCGTTGGTGTTCGGGTCCGGAAAGTCGTCTCCGTCGAAGCCCGAAGAGATGTGGGCCCAGCAGCTCGACCCGTACTACCTCGCACCGCTCGGCGTCGACCCCGCGTCGCTCGCCGGCATCCAGGCGCGCGGGTTGCTCGACGCCGGGAAGGCGACCGAGCGCGACTTCGCGGAAGTGGTCGCGCGGAGCCGGGCCAACGCGAAGGGCAATCCGAACGCGCAGCTCAGTGGCGACTACACGGTCGAGTCGTTGCTCGCGGAGCCGTACGAGCGCGCGCCGTTGCGCAAGCACGACTTCCCGCCGATCTCCGACGGCGCGGTCGCGGTCGTCCTTGCCCGGGGTGACCGCGCTCGGGCCCTGTGCGATCGCCCCGCGTGGATCCGCGGCCTCGATCACCGTATCGAGGTGCACCAACCGGGGATGCGCGACCTCACGTCGTCGACATCGACCACGCTCGCGGCGCGCAAGGCCGGCTACGACGGCGGACCACTCGACGTAGTCGAGCTGTCGGCGACCTTCAGCCCGCAGGAGTTGATCCTGCGCGAGGCGTTGGGTCTCGACGCCGACGCCAACGTGAATCCCTCGGGGGGCGCGCTGGCCGCGAATCCCGTGATGGCGACCGGGCTCGTACGGATCGTCGAGGTGGCGCAG
This sequence comes from uncultured Actinomycetes bacterium, assembly GCA_963839575.1. Lineage (GTDB taxonomy): Bacteria > Actinomycetota > Acidimicrobiia > IMCC26256 > PALSA-610 > PALSA-610. The sequence goes on from CAWIVQ010000003.1 coordinate 2,870,385, forward strand.
CGCATCGTCGAGGGTTCGGCGCGGCGCGGACTCGCGCACGCGACCGGCGGCCAGGTGCTGCAGCACAATCTCGTGTGCCTGATGGAGGGCGACTGATCATGGCGGAACAGTGCGCGGTCATCGGAGTGGGGCAGACACACCACAAAAAGAAGCGAGCCGACGTCTCGATCCCCGGCCTCTTGCGCGAAGCCGCCACGCGGGCGCTCGACGACGCCGAATGCACGTGGGCCGACATCGACGCGGTCGTGATCGGCAAGGCTCCCGACGCGTTCGAGGGAATCGTGCAGCCGGAGCTGTTCCTCGCCGACGCCTTGGGCTGTGCGGGCAAGCCGATGCTGCGCGTCCACACCGCGGGGAGCGTCGGCGGCTCCACCTTCATCGTCGGCGCGCACCTCGTCGAGTCGCGCATCCACGAGCGTGTGCTCGCGATCGCGTGGGAGAAGCAGAGCGAGGGCAACGCGCAGTGGGGTCTGGCCGGAGGCCGCGGTCGCGGCATCGGGGCGGGCGGCGCGTTCGCGCCGTGGATCCGCGCGTACATCGAAAAGACGGGTGCGCCCGAGTACATCGGCTGGCAGGTCGCGGTGAAGGACCGCCTCAACGCGCTCGAAGAACCCCTACGCGCACCTGCACCTGCCCGACATCAGCATCGAAAAGGTCAAGGAATCGCCGATGCTCTGGGATCCGCTGCGTTTCCTCGAGTCGTGCCCGTCCTCCGACGGCGCGTGCGCGGTCGTGCTGACGAACGAGGCCAACGGTAAGAAGGCGGCGAAGCCGGCGGCCTGGGTCGCGGCCACGGCCGTGAGGAGCGAGCTCGGCCAGTTCCCGGGCCGTGATCCGGTCCGTCCTCAGGCCGGCGTGGAGTGCGCGCACGACGTGTACCGCCAGGCCGGTATCGGCGTGCCGCGCCGAGAGATCGACGTCGCCGAGATCTATGTGCCCTTCAGCTGGTACGAACCGATGTGGCTCGAGGGTCACGACATCGCCGGTCCGGGCGAGGGCTGGAAGATGGTCGAAAGTGGTGACACCGAGATGACGGGCTCGTTCCCCGTCAACGCGTCCGGTGGCGTCTTGTCGTCCAACCCGATCGGAGCGTCAGGCATGCTGCGCTTCGCCGAAGCCGCGCTGCAGGTGCGCGGGCAGGCCGGCGAGCACCAGGTCGACGGCGCCCGCACCGCGCTCGCCCAGGCTTACGGCGGCGCCGCCCAGTACTTCGCCATGTGCGTCCTGCGAGATCACCCCGCCTAGAAATCCCCAACAGTTGTCAGGAAAACCGGCCCTCCGGCCCACTTTTCCCTCCAACTGTTGGCAGTGAAACGGGCTCCGCGGACCACTTTTCTTGCCAACTGTTGGCAGTGAAACGGGCTCCGCGGACCACTTTTCTTGCCAACTGTTGGAGGGGTTCGTGGGGGCGTTAGGCTGGGGAGAATGTCATTCTCCCCAGCCGCCGACGATGCGGATCGTCCGCAACGCCTCGTGGCGACGGCTCGGGCGCTTGCGAACGAGACGGGGAGCGCGGCTTTCACGGTTGCCCAGGTCACGAGCCGGGCCGGTCTGTCGCTCAAAGCCTTCTACTCGTGTTTCCCCGGTAAGGACGAGTTGCTCTTGGCGTTGCTGGCCGAGGACACCCGCATCGGCGCCGAGGTCCTGGCCGAGCGCATCGCCGGTCGCACGGGCATCGACGCGGTGCGCGCCTACGTGTTCGAGCTCTTCGATCTGATCACGCCGCCCGAGGCGGTCGGCTACGCGGGCGTGCTCGTGCGCGAGTACCGCCGGCTCACCGAGATCCACGACGCGGAACTTCGCGACGCGCTCTCGCCGATCGTCGATCTGTTGGCGCACCACATCGAGTCCGACGACCCCAAGCGCGACGCCCACACGATGTTCGCGGTCCTGCTCGACGGCATCCACGCCGTCGTCGTCGGCCGCGTCACCGACACTTACGAGCTCGCCCGGTACCTCCAGCGCTTTTGCACCGAGGGAGTCGGGCGCCGATGAGCTCGACCAATCTGTCGGACCCGGAACCGCGCGTCCGCAACTTCACGATTATCTCCGTCGACGATCATCTCATCGAGCCGGCGCACTGTTTCGAAGGACGCCTTCCCGCGCGGTTGCAGGAACGTGCTCCGCACGTCGTCACGCTCGACGACGGCCGGGAGACGTGGGTCTACGAGGACAATTTCTACCCGCAGGTGGGCCTCAATGCGGTCGCCGGCCGGCCCAAGGCGCAATGGAGTCTCGAGCCGGCGCGCTTCGACGAGATGCGACGCGGGTGTTACGACGTCGAGGCGCGCCTGGCCGACATGGATGTCGACGGTGTCTTCGCAACGTTGTGCTTCCCCTCGCTCATCGCCGGCTTCGCGGGCACGATCTTCTCCAAGAGCAACGACTCCGAGCTCGGACTCGCCGCGCTACGGGCGTGGAACGACTGGCATATCGACGAGTGGGCCGGTCCGCACCCGGATCGCGTCATCCCGCTGCAGATCGCGTGGGTGAACGACCCGGAGATCGCGGCCGCCGACATCCGCACCAACGCGGCGCGGGGCTTCAAGGCCGTCAGCTTCCCCGAGAATCCGGTCGACCTCGGGCTGGCGCCCATGATCGACCGGCGCTGGGACCCCTTGCTCCGCGCGTGCGAGGAGACCGAGACCGTGGTGTGCCTGCACAACGGATCGTCGTCGTGGACTGCGGCCCGCTCACCGGGCGCGCCCCTCGAGCTCTACACGAGTCTCTTCCCGGTCAACGCGCTGGTGACCGCAGCCGACTGGCTGTGGGCGCAGGTGCCGACCAGATTCCCGAACATCAAGATCGCATTCTCCGAGGGCGGGATCGGCTGGGTACCGATGTTGATCGACCGGATCGACTACGTGCTCGACCACTCGGCCGTCGGTTCGCACGGATGGGATGACACCGAGATCTCCCCGACCGACGCGCTACGGCGCAACTTCTGGTTCTGCACGATCGACATCGGATCGACGTTCGCGTTGCGCGACCACATCGGCGTCGATCACATCTGCCTCGAGAGCGATTACCCGCACGCCGACTCCACGTGGCCCGACACACAGCCGCGCGCGTCCGAGGCGCTGCGCGACGTGCCCGCCGACGTCGTCCGCAAGGTCACATGGGAGAACGCGTCCAAGCTGTTCCGTCATCCCGTGCCCGAATCGCTGCAACGCCCGTGAACGAACTCACCACCTCCAAGGAGTACTGATGTATACCGACGATGCCGTCTCCGCCGGCAGTGAAGACCCGATGCTCGAGGTCTTCTCCCAGAACTGTGCCGACGACCCGCACCCGGTGTACCACCAAGTGCACGAGCGTTGCCCCGTCGCGCGTGAAGCGAACATGTTCGGCGCCAACAGCGTCACGTTGTCGCGGTACGACGACGTGCTCTGGGCGCTCAAGCACCCGGAAGTGTTCTCGTCCAAGGACGTCGTCAACATCGGCAACGATGTGCCGCTGATCCCGCTGTCGGTCGACCCGCCCGATCACGCCAAGTACCGGCGACTGCTCGACCCGCAGTTCTCGCCGAAGCGCATGGCCGACCTCGAGCCCGAGGCGCGCGTGTTGGTGAACGAGATCATCGACCAGTTCATCGGAGGCGACGAGTTCGACTTCCACCAGGACTTCGCGACGCCGTTGCCGTCGACGATCTTCCTTGCCCTCATGGGTCTGCCCCAAGACGATCTGCCGCAGTTCCTCCGCTGGCGCGACGACACCATCCGCCCGCAGGAGGACGCGCACTCGACGGCCGAGGAGAAGCGGGAAGCTGCGGGCAAGGCGATCGAGGACTACTTCGAGACCAAGATCGAAGAGAAGCGCAGCCACCCCGACGACCGCCTGTTGAGCACGCTCGTGCACGGCGAAGTCGAAGGCCGGCCGCTGACGCATGCCGAGTTGATCGGTACGACGCACCTCCTCCTGCTCGGCGGTCTCGACACGGTGACGGCCACGCTCGACTGCATGATCGTGTTCCTCGCCCAGAATCCGGAGCGGCGGCGCGCGCTCGTCGACGACGGATCGCTCGTCGGTGGCGCGGTCGAGGAGCTGCTCCGCCACCAGACCCCCGTGATGATGGTGCCGCGCATCATCGCCCAGGACCACGAGATGGGTGGCGTGAAGCTCGAGGCCGGTGACGGCGCGATCTTGCTCATCGGCGCGGCGAACTGCGATCGCGACGAGTTCGAAGGCGCGTCGGAGGTGCGCTTCGATCGGGAACGCAACCGCCACCTCGCGTTCGGCGGCGGCGCACACCGATGCCTGGGCTCGCACCTCGCCCGGCTCGAGCTGACGGTGGCGCTCGAGGAGTTCCACAAGCGCATCGGCGACTACGAGCTCGCCCCGCACACCGTCATCTCGTTCTCTCCCGGCATTCGCCAGTCCGAGAACCTGTTCTTGACCTTCTCGGCGGCCGACGCGTGAAGGCGGCGGTGCTGAGAGGCACCGGTGCCGCGTTCGTGGTCGAAGAGCTCCGACTCCGGAGTCCGGGTCGCCACGACGTGCACGTACGTCTCGCGGCGAGCGGTGTGTGCCACTCCGACCTGTCGATCAGGGACGGGACGATTCCGCATCCGTTGCCGGCGGTGCTCGGCCACGAGGGTGCGGGGACCGTGATCGCGGTCGGTCCCGACGTGACGACCGTTGGCCCCGGCGATCACGTCGTGCTCGCGTGGGTCGCGCCGTGCCGCGCGTGCTTCTTCTGCCTGCGGGGCCATCCCGAGTTGTGCGAGCACGGCCTCGACCACGCCTACGCCGTGCCCTATGCGACGGCAGCCGACGGCACCCCGTTGCTGGCCGCCTTCGGCACCGCGACCTTCGGCGAGGAGACGATCGTTCCCGAGCGGGCCTGTGTGCGGATCGATCCGAGCTTTCCGCTCGAGCTCGGCGCGCTGGTCGGCTGCGGGGTGGTCACGGGCGTGGGTGCGGTCACCAACAGCGCGCACGTCGAGCCCGGCGCGAGCGTGGCGGTCGTCGGCTGCGGCGGTGTCGGCCTGGCCGCGATCCAGGGTGCTCGCCTCGCGGGTGCCGCTCCGGTCATCGCGATCGATCGCGTCGCGTCGAAGCTCGAGTTGGCGCGGCGCTGCGGCGCGACCGAGGTGGTCGACGCGTCGGCCACCGATCCGGTGGCCGCGGTGCGCGATCTCACCGCGGGTCGCGGCGCCGACTTCGCGTTCGAGGTCGTCGGCCGGTCGGACACGATCCAGGCGGCATTCGAGATGACGCGGCGGGCCGGAACGTGCACGATCGTCGGCGCCGGAAGCCCGACCGACATGGTGCAGTTCGGTGCGCTACCGCTGATGGTCGGGGCCAAGACCCTCCGCGGTTGCGTCTACGGATCCACCGACCCGGCGAGAGACTTCCCCGAAGTCGTGCGGTTACAGCAGCTCGGGAAGCTCGATCTCGACGTCCTGGTCACGCGCCGCATCGCGCTCGACGAGCTGGACGACGCCTTCCGGGCGATGCAAGCGGGCGAAGTGGCGCGCAGCGTCATCGTCTACTGAGCCGCGACGGTGCCGAGCGTGCGCATTGTCGAGACCGGGACCGCGTACGCTCGCTCCTCGACGTGATCAAGTACATCGGCTCGAAACGACGGCTGGTCCCGGTGCTGGGCGCGATCGCCACCGTCGCGGGCGCGCGGCGGGCGCTCGACCTGTTCACGGGCACCACACGCGTCGCCCAGGAGCTCAAGCTCCGCGGCGCGGAGGTGACCGCGGTCGACACGGCCCGGTACGCCGAGGTGTTCGCGCAGTGTTACGTCGCGCTCGACGGCGCCGCGGCCGACCTGGCCGAGATCGAGGCCGCGCTGGCCGACCTCACGGCCCGCCCCGGCGTCGACGGCTACTTCACCGAGACGTTCTGCGTCAGGTCCCGGTTCGTGCAGCCGCACAACGGCCGCCGCATCGACGCGATGCGAGACGCGATCGAGCGCGACTACCGCGACAGTTGGATGTATCCGGTGCTGCTGACGAGCCTGATCGAGGGCGCCGATCGGGTCGACTCCACGACGGGCGTTCAGATGGCGTACGTCAAGCAGTGGGCGGACCGGTCGTTCAAGGACATCGAGCTGCGTGTTCCGCAGCTCGTCGCGGGACCCGGCGCCGCCGTACGCGCCGACGCGCGCGACGCGGTGGCCCGGCTCGGGTCGTTCGACCTGGCCTATCTCGATCCGCCGTACAACCAGCACCGCTACTTCACCAACTACCACGTCTGGGAGACGCTCGTGGCGTGGGACGCGCCCGAGCACTACGGGATCGCGTGCAAGCGCGTCGACGCGCGCGATCCGTCGACCAAGAGCGTGTTCAACAGTCGCCAGTCGATGCCGGGGGCGCTGGCCCAGGTCGTCCGTGACGTCGACGCCGAACTCGTCGTCATCTCCTACAACAACGAGTCGTGGGTCGCGATCGAGGATCTCGAGGCCGTGTGCGGCGCCCGCGGTGGTGCGGTGTGCACGCTCGCCTTCGACTCCCGTCGCTACGTTGGGGCCCAGATCGGCATCCACAGTCCGGCCGGCGAGAAGGTCGGGCAGGTGTCGCACCTACGCAATGTCGAGTACGTGGTCTGCGCGGGGGATCCAGCGCTCGTCGACCGCATTTCGGACAAGGGAGACGAGCTGTGGAACTTGCCGGCAACGTCGCGCTCGTAACGGGCGCCGCATCGGGCCTGGGTGAGGCGACCGCCCGTCGCCTCCACGCGCGCCGGCGCGGAGGTGGTCCTCGCGGATGTCGCCGAGGAGCGCGGCCGGGCGGTCGCGGCCGATCTCGGCGGCGCGGACCACTTCATTCACTGCGACGTGACGTCGGAGGTCGAGGTCACGGCCGCCGTCGACGACGGCCCGCGCCCGGGGCCGGTTCGCGATCCTCGTTCACTGCGGAGGCGGCGGCATCGCGGCGCGCACACTCGGCCGCGACGGCACGCCCCACGACCTCGACGCGTTCCGTCGGGTCGTGGAGTTGAACCTGGTCGGCAGCTTCAACATGTTGCGGCTCGCGGCGGCGGGGATGGCCACGAACGAGCCCGACCTCGACGGCGAGCGGGGTGCGTGTGTGTTGACCGCGTCGATCGCGGGCTACGAAGGCCAGATCGGTCAGATCGCGTACGGATCGGCCAAGGCGGGCGTCATCGGTATGACGATCATCGCCGCGCGCGACCTCTCGTCGGTGGGCGTGCGCGTCTGCACGATCGCGCCGGGAACGATCGCGACGCCGCCCATGCTGATGGTGCCGGAGCCGATGCGCGACGCCTTCGCCGCCAACGTCCCGTTCCCGAAGCGTCTCGGCCGGCCCGACGAGTACGCGGCGCTGGCGCAGCACATCGTCGAGAACGGCTACCTCAACGGTGAGGTCATCCGGCTCGACGGCGCGGTGCGGTTCCAGCCGAAGTAGACCGGTGCCGCAGGCCCGCGGACCGGATGCGGCGGACGAGCTCGTGCGTCGACACCACGTTCGCTCCCGCGTCGACGGCGAGTTGCCACCACCGCTCGGGCACGTCGTAGTGGTCGTTGTGGAAGCGCAGCCGTCTCGGCAACGACAGCGCGGCCGCGAACGCGTGCAGCTCGTCGAACGACGTGTCGCTGACGAGGTGCGCGAACCGGGTGTCGTGCGCAGGCCAGCGCGGCCGGTCGACGAGGATCACGGGAGCCTCAAGCGTCGCGCAGGCCGATTCGCGCCGACTCGTTCATGATGTGCTCGACCCACCACGCGGGAGCGGAGTTCATCAGCGTCGCGAGATCCCAGTAGTCCCACCAGCGCACCAGCTTCGGCCGCGGGCCTCGTGCATCGACACGAACGGCAGCGACGCCTTCTCGCCGGTGGGCCATTCCCAGTGCTCGACGTGTTCGGTGACGACGATGTCGCCGTCGGCGACGATGGCCCGAACGTCGTGGTGAGATGCCCGAGAGCGGTTCGAGCCCGAGCCGCAGACGTGCCGCGATCTGCGCCGGTCCGCGCGCGACGTCGTCGGCCGGCGTCGGCATGTCGGTGTACTCGCCGTCGTCGGCGAACGCCGCGCCCACTGCGTCGAAGTCGCGGTTGTAGAGGTCGACCCAGAGCTTCTCGACCAGCTCGCGGGTGTTCATACGGTGCTCCTCAGCAGCGGACGGCTCGGGCTGAACCGCACCGGCATCGATTCGAGCCCGCTGATGAAGTTCGCTCGGCGGCGGGGCAGGTCGGCAGGGTCGGCCGCGAGCTCGAGGTCGGGGAGCCGCGCCAGCAGCTGTTCGAACATCACCCGCAGCTCGAGGCGGGCCAGCGCCTGACCGAGGCAGAAGTGCGCGCCGAACCCGAAGGCGAGGTGCTCGTTCGGGGTTGCGCTCGACATCGAACCGGAATGGATCCTCGAAGCGCGTGGAGTCGCGGTTGGCCGACTCGAACAACAGCATGCACTTCTGGCCGGCGATCATCGGCTGGCCCATGAACTCGGTGTCGACCGTGACGGTGCGGCACATGTTCTTGATCGGGGTGACCCAGCGCAGCATCTCCTCGACCGCGACCGTGATCTTCGACGGGTCGTCGACGAGGAGTTGCCGTTGGTCCGGGTGCACCAGCAGTTGCTCGACTCCGCCGCTGATGACGTGACGGGTCGTCTCGTCGCCGCCGACGAGGATGAGCAGTGACTCGTGCAGCACGTCGTCGGGGCTCAGGCGGTCGCCGTCGACCTCGGCGTGCACGAGCACGCTCATGAGATCGTCGGTCGGCTCGGCCTGGCGTTGCGCGACCGCGTGCGAGCAGAACGCGCTGTAGCCCTCCATCGCGTTCATCGCCTTGATGTACTGCTCGTCGGTGGCGTTCCCGCTCTGCGCGCTCACCATGTCGTCCGACCACTGCAGCAGGTCGTCGCGGTCTTCGGGCTGCGACGCCGAGCATGTCGCCGATGAGGATCATCGGCAGCGGTGCTGCGATGTCGTGGACGAAATCGCACTCGCCCTGCTCGCAGACCGTGTCGATGATCGCGTCGCACACGTCGCGGATCTTCTGCTCGCTGTCGCGGACTCGCCGGGGCGTGAAGCCCTTGTTGACGAGCTTCCGGCGCTTCCAGTGCTCCGGGTCGTCCATGTCGATCATCATCGGGATCGGTCCGTTGTCGGGCCGGATCCCGCCGGCATTCGAGAATGTCGCCGGATCCTTCTCCATCGCGAGGAGCGCGGCGTACGACGCGATGCCCCACACGCCGTTCTTCGCGTCGAAGTAGACCGGCGCGTGCTCGCGCATCCAGGTGTACTTCTCGTGCGGGATCGTCGACGTAGAAACTGCCGTCGAGCAGATCGATGTCGTCGCGGGTCGGGTGCGTCGCCATGCCCCTACTTTGCCATGTCGTTACTTGGGCGGCATCCGGATGCCCGCGTCCATGCGGATCACCTCGCCGTTCAGGTAGTGGTTACGAACGATCTCCATCGCGAGCGAGGCGAAGTCGTCGGGAACGCCGAGGCGCTTGGGGAACAGCACCGACTGCGCGAGCGCCTCGCGGGCGTCGGCGGGCAGCCCGCCGAGCAGGGGCGTGTCGATCGAGCCCGGGCGCGATGGTGCACACGCGGATGCCGACCGCGGCGAGGTCGCGGGCCGCGGTGAGGGTGAGCGCGACGACGCCGCCCTTCGACGCGGAGTACGCGGCCTGGCCGATCTGGCCGTCGTACGCGGCGATCGACGCGGTGTTCACGATCACGCCGCGCTCGCCGTTGTCGTCCGGCTCGTTCGGCGACATGCCCGCCGCGGCCAGCCGCAACACGTTGAACGTCCCGACGAGGTTGATCTCGAGCACTTTGCGGAACGTGTCGAGCGAGTGCGGGTCGCCGGCCCGGTTGAGCGTCCGTTCCGCCCAGCCGATTCCCGCGCAGTGGATGCAGGTGCGCAGCGGCGCCGAGACCCGTCGCGACGCCGCGACCGCGGCCTTGACGTCGTCTTCGCTCGTGACGTCGGCGGGCGCGAACCGCCCGTCGATCTCGCCTGCGACCTGCTCGCCCTTGGCCTGGTCGCGGTCGACGACGACGACGGTCGCCCCGGCCGCCGCGAGGCGCCGGGCGGTGGCCTCACCCATGCCCGACGCGCCGCCCGTGACGAGCGCGGTCGAGCCGGAAAGGGGCAATCCTGAGGGCGGGGGAGGGGTCTGCATGGTGCGGACCCTAGGACAGAGGGAATCCGCGGCCCGATCCGTGGGTTCGAATCTCCGTGGTGCTGCCCGATCGTCTGGAGTCGAGCCCCCAGCCCTCGTGCGTCGAGGTGCTCGCGGTCATCGACTGGTACGTCGACTGCGAGTGCGACGTGACCACGATGCTCGTGATCGCGGCCCATCTCGACGCCTGTTGCGAGTGCTGCGAGCAGCTGTCGCAGGTCCGGTGGTTGAAGTCGGCTGTCCGCCGGTGCGGCGGCGCGCCAGAATCTCGTTCGTGGCCCTGATCTCGTACCCGCAACGCCTCGCGCAGCACGTCGCCGCCGATCCCGACCGTCCCGCGCTCACCGACGAGCAGGGCACCGTCGACTCGGGCCGAGCTCGAGGCGCTGGCCAATCGCACGGCCCGGGCCCTCGCCGCCCGGCGCGTCGGCCGAGGACGACCTCGTGACGATCGCGCTGCCCGAACGGCGTCGCGTTCGTCGCGACGACGATCGCGTGCTGGAAGTTGGGCGCAGTCCCGCAGCCGGTCTCGGCCCGGCTCCCGCGGCGCGAGCTCGACGCGATCATCGAGCTCGCGGCGCCGCGCGTCGTCGTGGAGCGCCCCGCTCGACGTCGACGGCTTCGACGCCGCGCCCTTGCCCGACGCGGTGTCGAACCCGTACAAGGCGATGACCTCGGGTGGTTCGACCGGGTCGGCCCAAGCTGATCCTCGCGAACCAGGCGAGCCTGATCGACCCCGACGCGACGCCGCTGCTCGGGATGAAGCTGAACGGCACGCACGTGATGCCCGGGCCCGCTGTACCACAACGGTCCGTTCATCTGGACGATGACCGCGCTGCTCGCGGGCAACCACGTGGTGCTCGGCGGGAAGTTCGATGCAGAGCGCACGCTGCAGCTCATCGATCGGTACCACCCCGATTCGTTGTACGTCGTGCCGACGATGATGGCGCGCATCTCGAAGCTCCCGCCGGAGGTGCGCGACCGTTACGACGTGTCGTCGTTGCGGGTCGTGTGGCACCTCGCCGCGCCGTGCCCGCCGTGGCTCAAGGAGGAGTGGATCAACTGGCTCGGCGCGGAGACGATCTGGGAGCTCTACGGCGGCACCGAGGCGCAGGCCGCGACGATCATCACCGGCGTCGAATGGATGGAGCACCGCGGCTCGGTCGGCAAGGTGAACGTCAACCAGTTCAAGGTGCTGCGCGCCGACGGGACCGAAGCCGCGCCCGGCGAGGTCGGCGAGGTGTTCATGCGGCCTTCGGACGACGAGAACGTCCGCACGTACCGCTACGTCGGTGCCGAGGCGCGGCGCATCGACGGCGGTTGGGAGTCGCTCGGCGACATGGGCTCGCTCGACGCCGACGGCTACCTCTACCTGAGCGACCGCCAGACCGACATGATCCTCGCCGGCGGCGCGAACATCTATCCCGCCGAGATCGAGGCCGCGCTCGACGAGCACGCGCAGGGTGCGGTCGTGTGCCGTCATCGGCCTGCCCGACGACGATCTCGGCAACCTCGTGCACGCGATCATCCAGACCGACGACGGCACCCCGATCGACCTCGACGACCTGCGCACGCATCTGGCCGAACGCCTCGTCCGCTACAAGATCCCGCGTACCTTCGAGTTCACGACCGAACCCCTGCGCGACGACGCGGGCAAGCTCCGCCGCTCGGCCCTGCGCGGCCGAGCGCGTGCCGGCGGTCTAGACTAGAATGTCGTTCTAGATATTGCCGGACGCCAGCCGCGGAGGTTGCCAATGGGTACCGTCGATTTCGACGTGTTCGACGCCGACAACCACTACTACGAGGCGACCGACGCGTTCATCCGGCACCTCCCGAAGCACCGCTCGAAGCTGGTGCAGTGGGCCGAGATCGACGGCAAGCAGCGGATGATCGTCGACAACAAGATCTTCCGCTTCATCCCGAACCCCACCTTCGACCCCGTCGCGCGCCCGGGCTGCCTCGACGACTACTTCCGCGGCAAGCAGGCCGGCGACGACATCCGCGCCGCGTTCGGCGAGCTCGAGCCGATCAGCCCCGCGTACCGCGAGCCCGAACCGCGGGTGAAGCTCATGGACACGCAGGGCATGCAGGCCTGCTTCATGTTCCCGACGCTCGGCGTCGGCGTCGAAGAGGCGCTGCTGCACGATCCCGCCGCGCTGCACGACGTGTTCCACGGCTTCAACGAGTGGATGCTCGACGACTGGACCTTCAACTACTCCGACCGCATCTACGCCGCGCCGTACATCGCGCTGCAGGACCCGGAACGCGCGGAACAGCGAGGTTGCCTACGCGCTGGAGAACGGCGCACACCTGGTCGTGATGCGTTCCGGCCCGGTGCGCGGCCCCGGTTTCTCGCGCAGTCCCGGCGACCCGGTGTACGACCGCATGTGGGCCCGGCTCGCGGAGGCGGGAGTGCTCGGCGGCGTACCACTCGGGCGACGCGGGCTACAACCGCTACGCCGACGAGTGGGGCGGCGGCGGCGACTTCCAGGCGTTCCGCAACGACCCGTTCCGCAACGTCACCGGTGGGCACCGTCCGATCTACGACACCGTCGCCGCGCTCGCGTGCCACGGCGTGCTCCGCCGGTACCCGAACCTGCGTGTCGCGACGATCGAGAGCGGCTCCGAGTGGGTCGGGCTCCTGTTGAAGGCATTGAAGAAGTCGTACGGGCAGATCCCCGGCGCCTACGAGGGCGTCGATCCGGTCGAGCAGGTGCAGCGCCAGGTCTGGGTGTCGCCCTACTACGAGGACGATCTCGAGGAGCTGCGCGACGAGCTGGGCGCGACGCCAGATGATCTTCGGCTCCGACTACCCGCACGCCGAGGGGCTCGCCGATCCGAAGTCGTTCGTCGACGATCTCCCGACGTTCTCGGAGCACGACATCCGGCTCGTGATGCGCGAGAACGGGCTCGCGCTGTCGCAGCCGCGCGCCTGACGCTGCGCGCGGGCACGACGTCTAGGCCGGTTTCGTCGCGACGACCAGGTCGCGCGTGATCGACTGGTCGACGCGGTGCTCGAAGGAGCGGCCTCGCGCGGAAGCGTCTCCGTTCTGGGTCACGAGGCCGTGCCGGCCGAGCACGGTCGATCGATCCGGTCGCGATCGAGCACCTTGGTGTTCCACGACAGGCCGATCGCCGCGCCCGGCTTCATCGCGCCGATCCATCCGTCGAGCGCGGCGTCGAGGAGCTCGTCGGGCCGGCGGGACCGGGCGTCGGGGCGGGCCTTGCTCGCATGTTGCACGCCGTACGGCAGATCCGCGATCACCGCGTCGAAGACGGGCTTGCGGTAGTGCTCGCCCGCGTGGGTCGTGTCGTCGTTCACGAATCGCACGCGCTGCACGTCGTCGGCCTGGTACTCGTCTTTGTCGCGGGCGAAGACCACCTCGAAGCGGCGGCCGACGACCTTGGCGTCGCGGCGCAGCGGCATCGTATGGACCTGGTGCTTGCACCGCTTGTCCTTGAGCCACGTGACGAGGAAGTTCTGGTACGCGTCGTAGGCGGTGCGATCGATCTCGATGCCGTCGACGTCGAAGCCGTACACCAGCCCCTGGTTGAGCGACGTGCCCCGACCGCACACGGGATCGAGCACGCGCAGGCGCCGGCCCGGCCAGTCGCGTCCGTGCGGCGACGCGGCGAGGGTGACGTTGAACAGCAGCTTGGTGAACTGCTCGTTGGTCTTGCCCTTGTAGCGCAGGATCGTGAGGAGGTCGTCGTCGAGATACGCGACGGGTGTGAGGGCGACGGGTGCAAGGTCCCCGTCGTCGGTGATGCGAAACAACGCGAAGGCCGACGACAGGTTCGAGAGGTGCGTGACCGCGGTGTCGGAGAGCTCGGCGCCGGCTTCGAAGCGCACGTAGTCGACACCGCCGATGACGGTCGGCTCGACGGCGTGGAGCGAGCCGTCGAGGGCGTGGTCGTTCGAGCACGGCGAGCTCGGCCGCGTTGAGCCCCGCCGCACCCTTGGTGTAGAGGCGATTCGAGGCGGGGCGAAGGAGCAGCGCGTACGCGGGCATCGGCGGCACCGTACCGCCGCGACGATCTGCCTAGGCTCTCCGCCCGTGACTCGCCTCATCTTCCACATCACGACCGCGCCCGAGTGGGAGGCGGCCCGCCGGGCCGGGTCGTATCGCGCGCCGAGCCTCGAGAGCGAGGGCTTCATCCACTGCTCGTTGCCGACGCAGGTGAATCACGTCGCCGACTGGTTCTACCGCGACCTCCCCGATCTCGTGTTGCTGTGCATCGACCCGTCGCTGCTCACGAGCGAGCTGCGTTGGGAACCGTCGGCGGACGCGTTCGCCGGAGAGTTCCCGCACGTGTACGGCCCCATCGCCGTCGAGTCGGTCGTGACCGCGATCCCGTGGAGCCAGGGCGAGAACGGCTTCGCCCTCCCCGACGTCGTCCACGACCTCCTCGACGGCTGACCCCGGGAACCCTGCCGACAGTTGGCAGGAAAACGGGCGCGTCGCGCCGCTTTCCATGCCAACCGACGCCAAGGGATCGGTTACGTGAGGTCGGGGAGACCGAGCTCGAGGTTGGCCTCTTCGAGACCGCCGTCGACCTCGAACAGCTTGCCGGTGACGAAGCTGCCCGCGGGCGAGGCGAGGTAGAGCGCGCACAGCGCGATGTCCTCGGGCCGGCCGAGGCGCTTGAGCGGCGTGCGCCGCACCATCTCGTCGTGGATCTCGGGATTGTCGAGGACGGTCTCGAGCGCGCTGGTCGCGATCGAACCGACGGCAATTGCGTTGACCCGCACCTTGGGGGCGAGATCGGCCGCGGTGAGCCGGGTCATGTGGGAGAGCGCGGCCTTGGCCGTGCCGTACGCCACGAAGCCGCGGTCGCGCAGACGGCCGATCGCGGAGGAGATGTTCACGATCGAGCCCGCACCGCTCGCGAGCAGGTGCGGTGTTGCCGCCTTGCTGAGCACGAACGCCGTGGTGACGTTGAAGTGGAACGACCGCTCGAAGAAGCCGGGGCTGGTGTCGAGGAACGGCCGGGGCATCGTTCCGCCCGCGTTGTTCACCACGATGTCGAGGCGGCCGAACTGCGCCATGGTGCGCGCGACGATCTCTTCGAGCACGTCGTTGTCGTTGACGTCGGCCGGGATGACGAGGGCTTCGCTACCGGCGGCGCGCACGTCGGCCGCGACCTCGTCGAGCTGTTCCTTGGTGCGCGCGGTGAGCACGATGTTGGCGCCGGCGTCGGCGAACGTGCGCGCGATGCCGGCGCCGATGCCGCGCCCGGCACCGGTGACGATCGCGACCTTGCCGTCGAGGCGGAATGCGTCGAGGGCGCTCATGCGAGGTACCGGGAGATGGTGTCGACGATGGCCGCGGGCTTGTCGCCGCCATCGCGCTCGATCGTGACCCGCACCGTCGCCTGCACGCCGCCGGGCACCTCCTTGGCTTCGAGCAGCTCACCCTTGGCCCGCACTCGGGAGTTCACCGGCACCGGCGCCGGGAAGCGGACCTTGTCGACGCCGTAGTTGATTCCCATCGAGATGTTGCTGACGTGCACGAGCTGCGAGAGGAAATGCGCCGCAAGTGACATCGTGAGGTAGCCGTGAGCTATGGGGGTTCCGAAAGGTCCCGCTTTGGCGCGTTCGGTGTCGATGTGGATCCACTGGTTGTCCAGCGTGGCGTCGGCGAATTTGTCGATCTGGTCCTGGGTGATCGTGACCCAGTCGGTCACGCCCAGGTCGGTGCCGACCGCACCGAGCAGGTCCGTTGGAGAAGCGAAGTTCGTCGTCATCGTCCAGACGCTATAAGGCTTCGCTCCGCCGATGTCGATGCAACCCCGATGGCAGGGGATTCTGTGTTCGCCGCGCCCGGAGGCGCACGGCCCGACGACACGGGGACAAACGGCGAGCCCCTCCACATCCGTGAGCCCGAGATCGTCCGCGCACTGGCCGACGCCGTTGCCATCCTCGGACCCGACTTCCGGCCCCGGATCATGCTCGGGCGGCTCGGTGCGTATGCGGGCCTCTCGAATCTCGACGACCTGACGGCGCGAATCGCGGAGTGGGTACACCACGACGACCTGGGCATCGTGCTCGACGCGCTCACGCGGAGCGTGAGTGAGCCGGCCTGTGACATCGAAGCCCGCGTGCGCGTTCACAATCAGCAGGACGGCTGGCACGACATGACGCTCGTGTTCCGGAACCTGCTCGACCATCCCGACGTGCGTGGGATCATCGTGCGCGCGGTCGACCAGACCGTCTTCGATCGCGAGGCCCGCTGGAGAACACTGGTGGGCGAGAGCCCGATCGGCATCTTCGAGGTCGACCTCGCCGATCGCTGCACCTTCGTGAATCCCGCGTTCGCGCGGCTGACGGGCCTGCCCGCCGAGGCGGCATTGGGCCGCGGCTGGTTGTCGGTCATCGCGGCGGACGACGTCGAGCGCCTGCGCGAGCAGTACCGGATCGCGGCGCAGGACGCGGTGCGCGGCGAGAACACGCCCGCGTGTGAGCTGCGTCTCGAGATGCCGGACGGTTCCGCGCGCTGGGTGAGCGTGCGCTCGGTGCCGCTCCGTCAGCCCGACGGGCGGGTCACGGCCTTTCTGAGCACGCTCGAAGACGTCACGGAGCGCAAGCGGTTGGAGGCGCGGCTCGAACACGATGCGACCCACGACCGCCTCACGGGTCTCGGGAGTCGCGCGCTCCTGGTGGAGGAGATGGCCGCGGTGCTCGCCCGCACTCGCCGCGGTGGGCCGGGTGTGGCGCTGCTCTTCATCGACCTCGACGGCTTCAAGCGAGTGAACGACATGCTCGGGCACGCGGCGGGTGACGAGCTGCTCGTCCAGGTCGCGAAACGGTTGCGCAACGCGTTGCGCGGCGGTGACATCTGCGTGCGGCTCGGCGGCGACGAGTTCGTCGTGTGCTGCCCCGAGCTCGAAGGTGCGCGTCCCGGGCAGACGCACGGCGACACCCACGCCAACGCGCTCCATCTCGCGGAACGGTTGCTCGAAGCGTTGAACGAACCGTACGACCTGCACGGACACGAGATGATGGTCGGAGCGAGCATCGGTATCGCGGGCGCCTCGGGCGAGGACCCGGTGTCGATCGACCAGCTGCTCTCGAACGCGGACATCGCCGCGTATCGCGCCAAGCGGATGGGTCGCGGTCGGATCGAGATGTTCGACGACGAGCTGCGACGCCAGCTCGCGAAGGCACGCCGGGTTGCGCGCAGCGTCGGGCGGCTGCTGGACCAACCGCGGTTGCCGATCACGTGCGCGCCGATCGTGCGCCTTCGTGACGGCAGCGTCGTGGGGTTCGACTGCACGGTCGACTGGGAGGCCGCCGGTGTGCGCGAGCACCCCGACACGATCGCACGGTCGGTCGACGACGCGGGGATGTCGCGCGCGCTCGACGTCGCGCTCGTGCGGACCGCGCTCGGCCAGATCGCCGACTGGGAGCGCCGGCCGCCCGCGGCGATCGTCCCGGGTCTGAGCCTCACGCTCACGCGTGCGGGCGCGCTGTCGCCGATCCTGCCGGAGCTCGTGCGCGATCTGCTCGTGCGTAGCGGCGTCACGCCGTCGTTGTGCTGGTTGGGCGTTCCGGAAGCGGCGGTCGCGGACGATCTCGAAACCGCGTCGCGAGTGGCGATGGCGCTCGACGAACTGGGCGTCGGTGTGGCGCTGCGCGATTTCGGGTCGGCGGTCTCGTCGCTCGAGCAGCTGCGGCGCCTCCCCGCGCCGACGATGACGATCGCGGGGCCGCTCGTCGCGGCGGTGCGCGACGCGGGCGACGACGACGATGTGAGCACCGCGTTGCTCGCGGCGATCGTGAAGTACGCCCGTGCGCTCGGTCGGATCGTCGTCGCGTTCGACGTCCAAGACGACGCGCATGCCGACCGGCTCCGTGAGCTCGGCTGTGATTTCGGCACAGGCGCCGCGTTCGGTTCTCCGATGCGTCCGGACGAGGTCGAGGGGTTCTTGGGCCGCCACGGCTGACACGTCCGAACCGCGTCCGTGGTCGAAACCCTCTCGACCCGCCTCGGTTACCCGCTTCGTGACGCGGGGCGGGTGAGGATGTGTGCCGGGGTGCGCCGGCCCGCTCCGTTGCGACGATTCTTGCGGTCATCCGTGATGCCAAGGGCGGGTGGCCGCGCCCCGGGCGGCGAAACCCGATCCCGGCGCACCCGTCGCGTACGGTGGGCCCCC
This sequence comes from uncultured Actinomycetes bacterium, assembly GCA_963839575.1. Lineage (GTDB taxonomy): Bacteria > Actinomycetota > Acidimicrobiia > IMCC26256 > PALSA-610 > PALSA-610. The sequence goes on from CAWIVQ010000003.1 coordinate 2,888,643, forward strand.
ATGGCCCGATCCTCGAAGAGCGACTACTCCGCCGCGCACATCCAGGTGCTCGAGGGCCTCGATCCGGTGCGCAAGCGCCCGGGTATGTACATCGGTTCGACCGGTCCCACGGGCCTGCATCACCTCGTCTGGGAGGTCGTCGACAACGCCGTCGACGAGGCCATGGCCGGTTGGTGCACCCGTATCGACGTCACCCTCCTCGCCGACGGCGGCGTCCGCGTCACCGACGACGGCCGCGGCATCCCCGTCGACGAGCACCCCCAGTACAAGGGAAAGTCGGCCGCCGAGATCGTGATGACCACGCTGCACGCCGGCGGCAAGTTCGGCGGCGGCGGCTACAAGGTGTCCGGTGGGTTGCACGGCGTCGGCGTGTCCGTAGTGAACGCGCTGTCGAAACGCGTGGTGCTCGACGTCGACCGCGACGGTCGCACCTATCGCCAGGAGTACGCCGCGCAGGCCGCCGGGCGCGGCGAGGTCTCCCCGGGCGTTCCCCAGGGGAAGCTGAAGGTCGTCGGGCAGTCCAAGCGCGGCCACACGGGTACGAGCATCACGTTCTGGCCCGACCCGGACGTGTTCGAAGAGGTCGAGTTCCGCTACGCAACGATCGCAGAACGGCTGCAGGTCATGGCGTTCCTCAATCGGGGCCTCACGATCGCGTTGCACGACGAGCGGCCGGGCCACAAGCAGTCCGACGCGTTCTCGTTCGAGGGTGGCATCGTCGATTTCGTCCGTCATCTCAATCAGTCGAAGGAGCCGCTGTTCAAAGACGTCGGCTACTTCCGCGACGACGGTCCCGAAGGCGAGGTCGAAGTCGCGTGGCAGTGGAACACCGGCTACCACGAGGGCCTGCACTCATTCGCGAACGGCATCTCCACGACCGAGGGCGGCATGCACGTGGAGGGTTTCCGGCGGGCGCTCACGACGGCTGTGAACCGCTACGCCAAGGACCGCAACTTGTTGAAGGGCAAAGACGCGGCCTTCCAAGGTGACGACGTGCGCGAGGGCCTCACCGCCATCGTGTCGGTGCGCCTGACCGATCCGCAGTTCGAAGGCCAGACCAAGGCGAAGCTCGGCAACACCGAGATGCGTTCGCTCGTCGACCGGGCGACGAACACGCACCTCAGCCGTTGGCTGGAAGAGCACCCGAACCCGGCCAAGGCGATCGTGGCCAAGGCGTCGAACGCGGCCCGCGCCCGTTCCGCCGCCAAGTCGGCGCGCGATCTGACCCGCCGCAAGACCGCGCTCGACGGCGTCGGCATGCCCGACAAGCTCGCCGATTGCGCGTCGCGTGACCGCGACGGCGCCGAGTTGTTCCTCGTCGAGGGCGACTCTGCGGGCGGTTCCGCCGCGACGCCCGCGACCCCAAGAACCAGGCGATCCTGCCGCTGCGCGGGAAGGTGCTGAACGTCGAGCGAGCGTCGATGGACAAGGTCGTCGCCAACGCGGAGATCCAGTCGCTGACCGCGGCGATCGGCGGGGGCATCGGTGCCGATTTCGACGTGGCCAAGGTGCGCTACGGACGCGTCATCATCCTCGCCGACGCCGATGTCGACGGCGGGCACATCCGCACGCTGCTGATCACGTTCTTCTACCGGCAGATGACGCCGTTGGTGGAAACCGGTCGCCTCTACGTCGCGCAGCCGCCGCTGTACTCGGTCGAGATCGGGGGCGAGAAGCAGTACGTCGCCGACGACGCGGCTCGTCTGCGCGTGATCGAGCAGTACCCGAATCGTCAGCTCTCGTTCGCCCGGTTCAAGGGGCTCGGCGAGATGGATCCCCACGAGTTGCGCGAGACCTGTATGAATCCCGCCACGCGCCATCTCGTGCAGATCGACGTGGACCAGGCGTCGATCGCCGACGACGTGCTCTCGGTGCTGATGGGCGACGACGTCGAGGCGCGTCGCAACTGGATCCAGCGCAATGCCAAAGACGCCCGCTTCCTCGACGTGTAGGGAGACGAAACCATGGCCCGTCGCAAGACGACCAACCAATTGACGCTCGACGCGCCCGCCGACGCCGACATCCCGACGCGCACGCTGCAGGAGGAGGTCGAGGGCGCGTTCCTCGAGTACGCGATGAGCGTCATCGTGCAGCGTGCGCTGCCCGATGTGTGTGACGGCTTGAAGCCGGTGCAACGCCGGATCCTCTGGGCGATGCACGACGCGAACCTCCGGCCCGATCGCCCATTCGTCAAGTGCGCGCGTGTCGTCGGCGAGGTCATGGCCAACTACCACCCGCACGGAGACACCTCGATCTACGACGCGTTGGTACGCATGGGGCAGACCTTCTCGCTCACCGCGCCGCTCATCGACAAGCACGGCAACTTCGGTTCGCCGTCCGATCCGCCCGCCGCGTCCCGCTACACCGAATGCCGCCTGTCCCCGCTTGCGATGGAGTTGCTCGCGGGTATCGACGAGGGAACCGTCGATTTCGAACCGAACTACGACGGGTCCCGCAACGAACCAGTCGTCCTCCCGGCGCGCTTTCCGAACCTGTTGGTCAACGGCGCGCAGGGGATCGCGGTGGGGATGGCCACCAACATCCCGCCCCACAACCTCGCCGAGATCTGTAACGCGGCGGTGAAGCTGATCGACAAGCCCGACGCCACGTTGTCGGAGCTCATGCGCATCGTGAAGGGGCCCGACTTCCCGACCGGCGGCCTCATCATGGGCGACGACGGGATCAAGGACGCGTTCCGGACCGGGCGCGGCACGGTCCGGGTGCGCGCGGTGCACGAGATCGAGGAACTGCCGCGGCGCGGGGGCCAGGCCATCGTCCTGACGCAGGTGCCCTTCCAGACGAGCGTCGACGCGATCTCCGGCAAGCTCACCGAGCTCGTGCTCGCGGGCAAGATCGACGGTGTCCGCGACATCCGCAACGAGTCGGGGCAGGGCAAGACGCGCCTCGTGATCGAGCTGCGACCCGACACGAATCCGCAGATCGTGTTGAACAACCTGTTCAAGCACACCGCCGCGCAGACGACGTTCCCGGTGAACATGGTGGCGCTCGTCGACGACGTGCCGCGCACGGTGACGCTGTCCGAAGCGTTGCAGCACTGGCTCGATCATCAGGTGGTGGTCGTGACCCGCCGCAGCCACTTCCGGCTCCAAAAGGCCCAGGACCGGCTCCACATCGTCGAAGGCCTGGTGAAGGCGCTCGACATGATCGACGCGATCGTCAAGGCGATCCGAGCGTCGAAGGATCGAGGCGCCGCGCGCACCGCGCTCATGGCCGAGCCGTTCGGGTTCTCCGAGATCCAGGCCAATCACATCCTCGACATGCCGCTCGGCCGCCTCACCCAACTCGGCCGCGAGGAGCTCGACAACGAGCGCAAGGAGCTGCTGGCACTGGTCAAGGAGCTGACCGCGATCCTGGCCCGGCGCGACGTGCTGATGGGTGTCATCCGCCAGGAGCTGGTCGCGATCCGCGACGCGCACAAGGTGCCGCGCCGTACCCAGATCGTGACCGACGACACCGGGACGATCGATGTCGTCGCGCTCGTCGAGGACGAGCCGTTCGTCGTCACCGTGACGGCGCGCGGTTACGTGCGTGCGGTTCCCGAGCGCACACGCAAGTCGCTCGTCGCGAATCCGGGTGAGCGCGACTCCGTCGCGCAGGCGATCGAGACGACCGCGCTCGCCGGCCTGTTGTTCTTCACCGATCGTGGCCGTGCGTATCGCGCCACGGTGCACGAGCTCCCCAAGGAGAAGCTGACCGCAGCGCAGAACCTGTTCCAGTTCGGCGACGGCGAGAAGGTCGTGGCCGTGCTCGACGCGCGTATGCACGAGGAACATCCCCATCTCGTGTTCGTGACCGCAAGCGGAGCGGTGAAGCGCACCGCGTTGAGCGAGTTTGCCGAAGCGTCCGGCCGCCAGAACGGCATCGCCGCGATGAAGCTCGCGGACGGCGACCGCGTCGTGTCCGTGTTTCCCGGTTGGGACGACTACGAGCTCCTGCTCGTCACCGCGAACGGCCAGGGCATCCGCTTCGCCGAAAGCGAGGTGCGTCCCGTCGGGCGATCGGCGGGCGGGATGCGGGGCATCCGCCTGAAGGGCGACGATCGTGTGATCGGCGCGTGCGCGGCCGGTGCCGGTGAGCTCGTGGTGATCGCAACCGACCAGGGCTTTGCCAAGCGCACCGAGGTCGACGAATTTCCGGTACAGGCGCGCGGTGGATCCGGGCTCAAGGCTGCGAAGATCGACAAGGCGCGCGGCAAGATCGTCGCGGTCGCCCCGGCTGCGGAGACGCTCGCCTTCCTCGCCGCCGACGCCTGTCTCGTCGTTCCCGGCCAGGGTGTGCGCGCCGCGTCGCGCGACGGCGGCGGTTCGAAGGTCTGCCCCGAGGGGCTGCAACGCGTCGTGACGGTCGCGTCACCGGGCGCGGAGATCTGATCGCTACGGCGCGGGGTTCTCGACCGTCTGCCAGTCGCGGCTCGTGAGGTACGTACGGAAGTGCTCGGCGACGCTGACCAGGTCGGCGTGCGTCTTGGGGTGGCGGAGCTCGTACAGCTGCGGGAACCGCGGCATCGAACGGACGAGCTCCCACAGCGCCTCGGCGTCGTCGCCGGTGGGCGCGGGCACGACGACCGGCCCGTAGACCGCGTACCCCTGGTCGAGCACGAGTGTCGGCACGCCGTGGGCGCCGTAGCGCTCGACCGCGTCGAGATGTTCGTCGCGGACCTCGGTGAGCGTCGAGTCGTCGGCGACCGCGCGCTCGACGAATGCGGGATCGAATCCGGCGTCGGCGATGACCCGGGCATGGGTCTCGGCGACGTGAGTCTTCACCCCGTCGTAGAAGAAGGCGTGGCCGACGGCCTCGTACCAACGGTCGAGCGCATCGTTGCCGAGCTCGCGCCGGACGAGCGCGCCGACGCGCATCTGCCCGAACCCGAACGACCAGGGCCGTTCCCAGGGATGGCGCTTGCCCGCGACGAGGTTGACCTCCTCGAGCGAGAAGAACCGCCAGGTGATGTCGAGCGCGCGGCGGCGCCGGACCTCGCGGATCCAGACCGATGTCTGGTAGGCGTAGGGGCACATCGGGTCGAAGTAGAAGGTCAGCGACTCGGGCACGGCCCGAGTCTCGCACGCCGTGTCGGCGAGCGTCCCGGCGGGGTACCGTGCGCGGATGACCGAGCCTCTGGTTCTCCGCCTCGAAGAGGTGTGGAACGACATTGCCGAACTCTGCGAGGGCCTGTCGCTCGAGCAATGGGCGACCACGACCGAATGCCCGGGGTGGACGGTGTTCGACAACGTCGCCCACATGATCGGGACGGAGCGCATGCTTGCCGGCGAGCAGCCGGCCGGCGACGCCCCGGCCGGCGCGCTGGACGCGCCCCACGTGCGCAACGACATCGGCAAGGCTAACGAGGCCTGGATCGCGTCGTACCGCGCGTGGGACGGCCCGAAGCTGCTCGAGGAGTTCCGCGCAGTCACGGGTCGCCGTCTCGACAGCTTGCGGGCGCTGACGCCCGAGCAGTGGGACGCCGAAGGTTTCACCCCCGAAGGTCCCGGCCCGTATCGCCAGTTCATGGCGATCCGCGTGTTCGACTGCTGGTATCACGACGAAGACATCCGCGAGGCACTCGGCCGTCCCGGATTCTTGGAGGGCGCGGTGGCCGACCTCTCGCTCGAGCGCATCCCGCCGAAGGGGCTCGGCTACATCGTCGGCAAGAAGGCCGGCGCACCGGCGGGCAGCGTCGTCGCGTTCGTGGTCGAGGGGACGCCTCCGATCGTCGCCGCGATCTCGGTACCCCCCGAGGGCCGCGCGATCTTGCTCGACGCGGCTCCGGCCGACCCGACCGTCCGCATCACGACCGATCGCCGCACCTTCGCGCGGCTCGCGGGCGGCCGGTGGAGCGGCGCGCATGCCCGCGCCCATGGCGTCGTCCGGATCGAGGGAGATCGTGAGCTCGGCGATCGCGTGGTCGACAACATGGCGTTCACGATCTGATGCCGTCCGCGCCGTTGCGCGGCGACTCGATGCGGACCCGCCGGATCATCGGTCTCGTCCTCGTCGCGACGGGCGGCGTCTGGATCGCGCAAGGCTCGGGTGCGCTGCGCGGGTCGTTCATGACCGGCGAAGGCATGTGGACCGTGATCGGCGTGATCGCGGTGCTCTTCGGGTTCGCGCTCCTCGTCGGCGTCGCGCGTGATCGACGCCGGGGCTCGCGCGACGATGATCCGGGTGCGCGGTTCGGCGGGCGGCCGGGCGACTCGAAGGCGGCGCGCTCGCCCGGCGAAGGCGGGACTGCTCGGCCGCCGCAGGGGTGACCCGGAAACCTCGCGGCGTGTACCGTCCGCGATATGAAAGCCTTGCTCTACGGCGTGAAGCCCGAACCCGTCCCGGTTCCCGAGACCGACAACCGGTTGTTGCGTAGCCTGGCGCAGACTCCGATGAAGCTCGTCGAGATGGACGAGCCCGGGTTCTTCTTGCCCGACTGGGTCGTGACCCGGCCCCGCCTGACGGGCATCTGCGGCTCGGACTCCAAGCAGGTGTTCATGGACTGGGGGGAGGTGCGCTCGCCCGACAACCCCATGAAGGGGTTCTTCTCCCTCCCGCAGGTCCTCGGCCACGAGGTCGTCGCCGACGTGGTCGCGCTCGGTCCCGAGGCCGAAGGCCTGGAGGTAGGCGACCGCGTGGTGCTCAACCCGTGGCTCTCGTGCGGGCCGCGCGGCGTCTCACCGCTGTGCCCCGCGTGCGAGGTCGGCGACTTCAGCCTTTGCTACTCGTTCGACGTCGGGCCCATTCCACCCGGCATCCACATCGGCACGGCACGCGACGTCAACGGCGGCTACGCGCCGGTGATGTCGGCCCACGACTCGCAGCTGTTCAAGGTCCCCGACAACGTCTCCGACGAGCTCGCGGTGTTCGCCGATCCGTTCGCGGTGTCGTTGCATTCGATCACCCGCCATCCCCCGAAGCCCGGCGGCAAGGTCATGGTCTACGGCGCGGGCGCGCTCGGAACGTGCGCCACCGCGATCCTGCGGGCGCTCTATCCCGATGTCGAGGTGCTCGTCGTCGCCCGGTTCGAAGCGCAGGCCGAGATGGCGCGCCGGCTCGGCGCCAAGGTGATCGGGCATTCCCCCGCGTTGCAGGTGATCGAGGAGGCCGCGGCGTGGTCGGGGGGAGTGCTGCGCGCGAGCGACGGCCTGCCGATGGCGTTCCCCGGCTTCATCGACGTCGTGTACGACACGGTGGGCAAACAAGAGACGTTCGAGGTCGCCACCCGCGTGCTCGCGGCGCGCGGCACGCTCGTGAAGGCCGGGGTGCACGGCCCGACCTGGTGGGAGGACACGCCGTTGTACTTCAAGGAGATCTCCATGGTCGGCTCGAACGCGTTCGGGTTCGAGGAGGTCGAGGGTGTGCGCAAGCACGGCATCCAGCACTACCTCGACCTCGTGTCGTCGGGTCGTATCGATCTCACCGGAATGCTCACCCACACCTTCCCGCTCGACGGTTGGCGTGAAGCGTTCACGGCGCTGGCGACGCAGGACGACTCCGGCGCGATCAAGGTCGCGTTCGACTACCGGGGCGCATGATGACCGACGTGGTACTCATCGACATCGCGGACCGGGCCGCGGTCATCACGCTCAATCGTCCCGACCAGCGCAACGCGTTGAATCGCGACGTGCGGCGCGAGCTGCCGAAGGCCATCACCGCGTGCGACGCGAACGACGATGTCGACGTGCTGATCCTCACCGGCGCCGATCCCGCGTTCTCGGCCGGCGTCGATCTGAAGGAATTCGGTTCCGGCCAGGTGCAACAGGGCGAGAGCTTCGGCGGGGTCGCCGAGAGCCGTGACTCGTTCCGGGGTGCGCTCCCGCCGCACACCAAGCCGTTGATCGGCGCGGTCAACGGGGTCGCGGTGACCGGGGGCTTCGAGGTCGCGCTGAACTGCGACTTCATCATCGCCTCCGATCGTGCCCGTTTCGCCGACACGCACGCGCGCGTCGGCGTGATGCCGGGCTGGGGCCTCACCGTGTTGCTCGCGCAGCGCATCGGTGTGGCCCGGGCCAAACAGATGAGCTTCACCGGCAACTACCTCGACGCCCGGACCGCGTGCGAGTGGGGACTGGTGAACGAGGTCGTCCCGCACGAAGAGCTGCTGACCTACTGCCGCAAGCTCGCGGCCGACATCGTCTCGAACGACCAGATGGGCGTGCGCCGCATGCTGCGTACCTACGACGAGGTGACGGCGACGACGATCGACGAGGGCTGGGAGATCGAAGCCCGCGTCAGCCGCGAATGGGAAGGGCCCGGCTTCGACCCCGCGAGCATCGAGTCGCGCCGCCTGAAGATCGTCGAACGCGGTCGCAGTCAGATCCAACCCTGAATTCCTCGCCAGTCGTTGTCAGGAAAACGGGTCCTGGGGACCGTTTTCGCCACCATCTGTTGTCAGGAAAACGGGTCCTGGGGACCGTTTTTCCCACCATCTGTTGTCAGGAAAACGGGTGAGGTGAGGAGCGCGGGCTCGGCGTCGGTGATGCGGACGACGTCTTGGCGCGCGGCTCGAGTCGTCGCGCATCTCGATCGCGGCCGTGAGGCCGTCGACGAGGGCGAGGTCGTCGGGCCACGGCTCGACGCCCCGACCGACTCCGTGCACGACCGCCCCGCGTTCGCGCAGCGTGCCGACCGCGGTCCCGGGTACGCATGTTGCCAGGAGGTCGTCCCATCCGGACGGGGCGGGCTGCTCGACGGGCGCGGCGCCGACCACGTAGGTGCGCGCGACGGATGCCTCCCAGCCGGCGCGCAGCGCGCCGGCGCGAAGGATCACGTGCTCACCGGCACCGAACGTGCGCTCGGGGGGTAGCCAAGTCGACGCGTCGGGCGCGAGGGGCGCGGCGACGGCCTCGAAGGCGGGCGTCGTCACGCCCTTCGCCGCGAAGGCGGCCGCGCACGTGCCGCGCACATCGCGCGGTCGTGCCCCGGGCCGTAACGCGTCGACCATCGATCCGAGTCCGAACGTCGCGACCTGCGCCGCGAGGGCGACGCCGGAGAGCTTCTCGGGGTCCGGGATGGCCCAGAGTGCGGCGAACAGCGGCCCGGCGTCGACGAATTCGGCGGCGGGCGCCAAGCGGGTGAGCAGGGCGTGTGCCATCGGGTTCATCCCGTCGGCGCCGATGCGGTGGGCGGTCGTCACACCCTCGATCGCGGCCAGTGCCCCGAGCAGTCTCTCGGGGTTCCACGTCACACCGTAGAGGCGCTCGAGCGGGAGGTCGGCGGTGACGACTGCATCGGTGTTCGCGAGCACGTGCACCGCCGCGGTGCGCGCGACGACGACACATCCCGGCGCGAACACGCGTGTCCCGGCGAGCCACAGGCGCCGAACATCGGCGACCGTGCGGGTATTCGCCTCCCGGCCCAACACCAGCACGTCGATGCCGTCGCGCTCCATGAGCTCGAGACACTCCGCGAGCCGGCTCACGCGCCGCCCACCCCATCGAGTTCGGCCCGCTCCGAGAGCCAGACGTAGCCGTCGGTGGTGACCGCCACCATCTCCTCGGAACGGTGACCCCCGCGGCCGTCGTCCCAGATCACCGGCTCGAACACGAGCACCATGCCGGGCGCCAGCGTGAGTGACGCGTCGAACGCGTCGCCGAGGTCGGTTCCGACGAACGGCATCTCGGCGCTGTCGGTACCGATGCCGTGCGCCAGATAGAAGTACGACAGCCAGGGTCGTTGACCATCGGCGAAGCTCGCGGCCTCGACGAGGTCGGCCGCGGTCGCGCCTGCCTTCACGCGTTCGAGCGCGCGGTCGACGGTCGCGCGCGCAACGCTCGAACTGGTCGCGCTCGTCGGCATCGGCCTCGCGCCCGACGATCCACGTCGCGCCGAAGTCGGACGCGTACCCGTGCAGGTTGATGCCGGTGTCGATCCACAGCACGTCGCCGGCCGCGAGGATGCGGTCGCCGGTCGGGATCGGGAAGACGGGCTCACCCGAGATGCTGTACGGCCCGGACGCGACCGAGCGCGCCATCACCTGGAACACGGGGTCGACGGTGTTCGCGGTCGCACCGAGCTCGGCGACCGCGCGCAGAAACGCGCCGGACAGCTCGGTGGCGCGGCGGCCGGGAGTGGCGAGGGGTCGCACCACCCGCATGGCGGCTTCGTTGATCGACTGCGCCCGGCGGATGCATTCCAGCTCGTTCGGGGTCTTGGTGAGCTTGGCCGGCCCGAGCACGGTGCTCGCGTCGACGAGGCGGCGCGCGCCCAGGGCTTCCCACAGCGGGAACGGAGCGTCGTCGATCGCCAGAACGCCGGCCGCGAGGCGGCGGGAGAGCTCGGCCGCGCCGGCCGCGGTCTCCACCTCGATCGCACGGTGCAGGAATGCGTCGGGCCACTCTCCGGGCGCGCCTTCCGGGAAGTCGGTGTACAGATGCGGCCACGGCGCGCCCCGCTCGAACACCGCGACCGCGCGCCACCACGACGCCCGCACGTGGTCGGCTGCCGGCATGCGCGCGCCCGTGGCGTACGACACGTTCTGCTGGCCACACAGCACCAGGCTGTCGACCCCCGCCGCGGTCATGGCCGCGTCGAGCTTGGCCACCCGGTCGCGACGCAGCCGCGGGAGGTCGAGCTCGCAGACCGGTTCCGTCATACCGGGTCCGGCTCCGGCGCCCTGGGTTCCGGCGCCCTGCGCTCCGACGTCTGCAGGTATACCGCGACGCGCGTGATGAAGCCACCGGCGACGCCGAACAGCACCGTCTCGTCGGTGTGCAGGCGGGCATCGCCGTCGTCGACCGTCTCGCTCAACTCGACCGCCACGTGGTTGCCGTCGACGATCATTTCGCCGACGGCGAGCTCGTAACCGGCGAGCGAGGTGATCGTCGCCTCCAGGAACTCGGCGTACGCGGCGCGCCCGCGGAGTGTGTCGCGGTACGGGCCGATGCGTTCGACGTCGGGGGCCAACGTGGCCGCGACCGATTCCCAATCGCCGGCGGCCAGCCCGTCGAGATACCGCTGCACGACATCGCGCGCGAACGCGCTGTCGAGGATCTTGTGCGCGCCCGGACCGAGCGGAACGTCCGCGATCAGCGCGCGTCCCGCGGCACTCATCTTGCGGGCGGTCTTCGCGATGACGCCCGGGAGCGTGGCGGGTTCGAGCCGGGCCGCGATCTCGACGAGTTGTGTCTCGAGGAAGACGAGGCACAGGGCGTCTTCGAGGACCTGCACGTCGTCGTTCTCGGCCGCGCGGACGAGACCGTCCTTGCGCACGATCGACTGCACCCGCGCGATCGTCGCGTCGTCGTAGCCCGCACCGGCGAGGACGATCCCGAGCGCGTCGGCGTGCTGCGCGTGCAGGTCTTTGCGCCAGCGCAGGTAGCCGGTGCGGCCCGCCGGGTAGCTCGTGCGCGGAACCGTCCAGCGCCGGAAGTGATGACCGCGCGCCGCGAGCAGCAACGCGTCGTCGGCTTCGGGCTTCAGCCGCTGCACCCACTCGGTGACCAGCTCGGCGTGGATGATCTCCTTCGGCCCCGTGCGGTCGCGCACCGCAACCACGTTGGGATCGTCCCGGTTCGCTTCGTCGATTGCGGCGAGGGCGGCGCGCAAGCGGGCGGACGGGGCCATCCGCCGAAGCCTACGCAGCCGCGCTTGCAGGCGCAGCCTCTACCCGAGGTGTGCGGCGATCCAGTCGAGCGCTCGGCGCCACGCGTCGGCGGCGTCCTCGGCGCGGTAGTCGGGCCGCTGGTCGCAATGGAACCCGTGGCCCGCGTCGGCGTAGCGCACGATGTCGGTGTCGTACTTCGCCGCGCCGAGTGCCGTGCGGAGTTGCTCGACGTCGTCGACGGGAATCGACGCGTCCTGGTCGCCGAACAGGCCGAGCCACGGGGTCTGCAGATCGGCGACCTGGCCGACCAGTGGCGGGAACTGCGGGAACCGGCCGTTGACGATGCCGCCGCCGTAGAAGCCGACGGCCGCACCGAGCGCGTGGCGCAGCGCAACGAGGAACGACACCCGCCCGCCGAAGCAGAAGCCGACGATCCCGATCCGGGGGTCGGTGAACCCGGCCGCGTGCAGGTACGCGAGCGCCGCGTCGATGTCGGTGAGGATGGCCTCGTCGCGGCCCAGCCGTTGGAAGTACTCCATGACCAGCTCGAACTTGCCGTACTCGACGACGGCGCCCGGTCCGGACCGATGGAAGAGGTCGGGGGCGACCGCGTGGTATCCCGCGGCCGCGGCGCGGCGGGTGACGTCCTCGATGTGGGGGTTCACACCGAACGCCTCCTGCACGATCACGATCGCGCCGCGTGCCTCGCCCGGCGGCTTCGCCTCGTAGAGCCGCATCGGCCCGTCGGCGGTGTCGACGGTGACGTCGTGGCCCGAGATGTTCGTGTCGCCCATGTTGGCGAACCTAGCGAACCGCGAGCCCGTCGGCGGCGCGGTCGAGGCTCGGCGTGCGACCGCTACGGCTCGACGGGGACGAGCTCACCACTGTGCACGTCGAAGATGAATCCGCCGACGTGGAGATCCGCGGGCAACAGCGGGCACGTCGCGACGAGCTCCAGGTCGCGGTGCAGCGTCGCCATCTGGTCAGTGGTGGCGAGGAACTCCCAACCCGAGGCGTCGCGCCCGCTGGCTTCGCCGACCCGGGCGCGGATCTGGTCGTCGGTCGAGCCGACCATGGCGCAGTCGGTGTGCTGCACCACGCACACGCGGTTCACATCGAGCAGGTTCACCGCGAGGACCAGCGAGCGCAGCGCGTCGGCGGTGACGCGCGCGCCGGCATTGCGGACGATCTTCGCGTCGCCGGCGCGTAGGCCCAGCATGGCGAGGGGGTCGATGCGGGAGTCGATGCACGTCAACACGGCCAGGCGCTTCGCGGCCTTGCCGGCCATGCCGGAGTCGTGAAACTCGGCGCGATAGCGCCGGTTGGCGTCGAGCAGGTCGTCGAACATGCCCGTCCTTCTATCAGGCGACGCGACGCCGCCGGCGCGTCGGACGGCCCCTCGACGAGCGGGCCCGCCGGGTCACGAAGGGGCGTTCGCCGTCCGGAACCCGGTCGTGGTCCGTGCGCTACGGTGCCGCCCGTCAGTGTCAACGGGAGGAACACCATGAGCTTCCGGGTCGTCGTCGACTTCGACAAGTGCGAGAGCAACGCCCTGTGCATGGCCGCGGCACCGGAGGTGTTCGAGGTGCGCGAGGACGACTTCTTGTACGTGCTGCAAGAGGAGCCGGCCGACGGGCTGCGCGCCAAGTGCGAGGAAGCCGCCCGCGTTTGCCCGAAACAGGCGATCTCGATCGTCGACGTCTCCTGAGGCCCCGCAATGCCGGGCATGGAAGGGATGGCCGCGCTGGTCACGGGCGGCGGGAGCGGGATCGGGCTCGGATGCGCGCAGCGGTTCGCGGCTGACGGCGCGCACGTGACGATCGCGGGTCGCACCGAGGCGCGTCTCGCCGAGGCCGTCGCCGCGATCACGGCCGTCGCCGCGTCCGGTGCGACCGTCCGTTACGCCGTCTGCGACGTGACCGAGGAGACCGACGTGGAGCGGGCCGTCGCCGCCGCGGCGGAACCGACCGGGAAGCTCGACGTGCTGTTCGCGTGCGCCGGTGGTTCGCTGCACGGCGGTCCGATCGTCGCGTCGGATGTCGCCGCGTGGCGCGCGACCGTCGACCTCAACCTCGTCGGAACGTTCCTGAGCATCAAGCACGCGGCCGCGGCGATGATGCGCGGCGGTGGGGGTTCGATCGTCGGCATGTCGTCGATTGCCGGCCACACGACGCACCGTTTCATGAGCGCCTATTGCGCGAGCAAGACCGGTATCGAGATGCTCGTCAAGTGCGCCGCCGATGAGTTGGGCGAGCACAACATCCGGGTGAACGCGGTGCAGCCGGGCATCGTCGGCACCGACCTGATGGGCTTCATCACCGCGGGCGGGGCGATCCTCGAGAGTTACTACGAGAACATGCCCGTCGCGCGCGTCGGGACTGTGCACGACATCGCCGCCGCCGTGCGCTACCTCGCCGGACCCGAGTCGACGTGGGTCACCGGTCAGATGCTCGGAATCGACGGGGGCCATCAACTCCGATGCGGCCCCGACTACAGCTCGGTGTTGGGCGGATAAACAGTGGACTTCGAAGAGACCGAACACGAGCAGGCCTTCCGGGTCGAGGTGCGGGCCTGGCTCGACGCGCACGCCAAGCGGCGCGAGGCGGGGGAGCAGTCGGACCACTCGTACATGCCGGGCGACGGCGACCCCGATGCCGACGACAAGCACGTCGCCGCGTGCAAGGAATGGCAGCGGATCGTCTACGACGGCGGTTGGGCCGGTATCACGTGGCCGGTCGAGGCCGGCGGGCGTGGCGGCCCCGGCTGGCAGGCGCGGATCTTCAACGAGGAGCAGTCGCACTACAACGTGGCAACGGGCGTGTTCGCGGTCGGAATCGCGATGGCCGGCCCGACGATCATCGCCTGGGGCACCCCCGCGCAGCAGGAGCGGTTCCTGCCGGCGATGCTGCGCGGCGACGAGGTGTGGTGCCAGTTGTTCTCGGAGCCGGGCGCGGGTTCCGACCTCGCGGGGTTGCGCACGCGCGCCGAGCTCGACGGCGACGAGTGGACGGTCAACGGCCAGAAGGTGTGGACGTCGGGCGCGCATTACAGCGACTGGGGCTTGTTGCTCGCTCGCAGCGACCCCGACGCCCCGAAGCACAAGGGCATCACCGCGTTCCTGGTCGACATGCGCACCCCGGGCATCGACGTGCGGCCGTTGCGCCAGATCAACGGCGCATCGCACTTCAACGAGGTGTTCCTCACCGATGTGCGGATCCCCGACGCGATGCGCCTCGGTCCGCGCGGCGGCGGTTGGCGCGCGGCCAACACCATGCTGTCGAACGAACGGGCGATGATCGGCAGCGGCGGGCGGGTCGGGTTCCGCGACCTGGTCGCGCTGGCGCAGCGGTGCGGGGTCACCGACGACGCGATACTGCGCCAGGAGCTCTCGCGCAGCTACACCCGCACCCAGCTGATCAAGTGGCTCGGCCTGCGGGCACGCAGCCGCAAGGACGGCGGCCTCGGACCCGAAGCATCGGTGCTGAAGCTCGCGGCATCCCGCCGGCTCGAGTACGACGGCGATCTGGTGATGGCGCTGCAGGGCGCGCAGTCGATGCTCTACGACGACGACGCGCTCCAGCACGGCTACTGGCAACAGCAGTTCCTCGGGCAGTGGAGCAGCCGCATCGGCGGCGGGACCGAACAGATCCAGCGCAACGTGATCGGTGAGCGTGTGCTCGGCCTGCCGAGTGAGCCGCGCCCGGCCAAGGACACGCCTTTCCGGGATCTGCCCTCCTGAGCCTTGGGCCAGAATGCCGAGCATGCAGCTCGACGAGTTCCAAACGTTGATGGCCCGGACCTACGGCGAGCGCGATCGCGCGCGCGGAATCGACGCCACGATCGCCTGGCTCGCCGAGGAGCTCGGCGAGTTGGCCCGGGCCGTGCGCAAGGGAACACGCGCCGAACAATTGCACGAGGCCGGTGACGTCCTCGCCTGGCTCGCGTCGCTGACGGACCAGCTCGGCCTCTCGCTCGATGCGGCCGCGGCCCGGTACGCGGCGGGGTGTCCGCGGTGCGGCGCTATGCCGTGTTGCTGTCCGTGATCTGAGGTCCGTTGTAGATGGCGACGCGGGCGATGCGATCGCCGGTGAGCGTGAAGACGTCGCCGACGAGGGTGACGGCGCCGCCCATGCGCAGCCGGATCTCCACGGCCACCCGCTCGCCGTCAACGATGAGCGGGCCGGGTTCGGGCCAGAGGTCGTCGATGGTGAACGCCAGATCGCGGTAGAAGGCGACGATCGCGTCGCGACCGGAGAAGGTCCCCGCCGCGCTCGACGAGCTCGGCGTCGTCGGTGAAGAGTTCGGCCGAGCGCGTCGGCATCGCGGTCGCGGATGGCGGCGAAGTATGCGTGGATCGCGTCGACACCGGACATCACGGACGGGGACGGTACCCTCGCCGGGAACTCGGGTGCACGCCCTCGGAGGGATGTTTGCGGATCATCGTCGTGGGCGGGGGGATCGCGGGACTCGGTACCGCGCTCGCGTGCGCGCGCGACGGGCATCAGGTGACCGTGCTCGAGCGTGACGACACGCCGATGCCGCCCGATCCCGACGCCGCGTTCGCGTGGCAGCGCACCGGCGCGCCCCAGGTACGGCACTCGCACGCGTTCCTCGCGCGCCTGCGGAACCTCCTGCGCGACCGTGCGCCCGATGTGCTCGACGCCCTCCTCGCGGCCGGCGCGACCGAGATCGCCTTCACCGAGAACCTGCCCGAGACGTTGACCGATCGCTCTGCCGCCCCCGGCGACGACGACCTCGTCGCGATCGTGTGCCGGCGCACGACGTTCGAGTGGGTGTTGCGCCGCCTGGTGCTCGCCGAAGGGGGCGTCGAGTTGGGGCACGGCCTCGCGGCCCGCCGCGCTCGACGCGCGTCCGGGTGCGATCCCCCGGGTCGTCGGCGTCGACGGCGTCGCCGCCGATCTCGTGGTCGACGCGCGCGGCCCCCGCTCCTCGTCGGCCGAGTGGTTGGCGGCCATCGGTGCCGCGCCGGTGGCCGAGGAGCTGCACGAGAGTGGCATCGTCTACTTCTCCCGCTTCTACCGCGTGCGGCCGGGCGTCGAGGCGCCGCCGTACGTGGGCCCCACCGCAGCCGATCTCGGCTACTTGAAGTACGCGATCTTCCTCGGCGACAACGAGACCTTCTCGATCACCTACGCCGTCGAGAGTCACGATGACGCCTTACGGCGCATCCTGGCGACGTCCGAGGGATTCGAGACGGTCGCGGGCTCGCTCGTCGCGACCGCGCCGTGGCGCGTGCCGGGAGTCGCCGACCCGATCACGACGGTGCACGTGATGGCCGGACTGCGCAACCGGTACCGCCCGCTCGTCGATGCCGACGGCGCGCCCCTCGTGCACGGTTTCGTCGAGGTGGGCGACGCGGCGCTGTGCACGAACCCGCTCTACGGGCGGGGCTGCAGCCTCGCGTTGGTGCACGCGTTCGGTCTGGCCGACGCCCTGCGCACCCACGGTGACGATCTCGACGCCTTCGCGCGGGAGTTCGCCGCATTCACCGGTCGCGAGCTGGTCCCGTGGTTCCGCTCCGCGGTGATGCAGGACACGCAAGCCCGCGTCATGCACGAGGACCTCGAGGCCGACGACCCGCGGGCCTTCATGCAGGCGGTGTTCCGCGAAGGGTTGTTACCCGCGATGCGCACGTCTCCCGTGGTGTTCCGTGCGTTCCTGCGCTGGTTCAATCTCCTGGCGACGCCCGACGCCCTCATGGCCGACCCCGACATCGTCGCCGAGGTCCTGGCCGCGTACGAGGACCGCGAGAATCGTCCCGACGCGCCGGTGCTCGGCCCCGACCGCGAGACGCTGTTGGTCGAGCTGCACTGATCCCGACGAACGCGAGGGCGGCGCGACCGCGCTCAGGGAGCGGTGGTGAGGTGCGCCGGGTTCTCGACGTCGGTGGGTTTGCAGCCGGGGGGTGCGGTCACGGGATCGCAGCGCGCGGGCGTGCCGCCGGGGATCCTCGTCACGTAGCCGTTGGCGAGTTCGGGATCGGGCTGCTCGTAGTCGGTGCTGACGAGCTGCGCGCCGCCACGCATGGCGATCTGCTCGTCGTGATGATCGTTCGCACGCGCCTGCACCGTGTCGGCGTCGGCCCGGGTGCGCACGATCATGTGCGCCGCGAGCGCGGCTGCGATCCGGGCCGCGTCGCCGATGGGGTCGTTCAGCTTCGCGTACGCGGCGTCGTCTTGGCCCGGCGACGAGGGTGTGAAGAGCAGGCGACCGCGCAACGACGGATGGCCCCTCAGGTAGTCGGCGCGGAATCCCTCGTTGTCGAGCGTGAAGTACACCTTGCCCCGCACCGCGCCGAGCGTCGGCCAGCCGTGCGCCCGCACCGCCGCCCCCAACGTGGCCGCATTGCCACGCACGTCGTCGGGCGTGATGATCTGCTCGCGCGAGAAGACCGACAGGATCTCGTGCTCGAGCTCCGCGAACAGCGGCTCGGTCGCCTTGTCGTCCTTCATCTCGACGTGGATGTCGATGGGAACGTGACCCGGGTGCGCGCCCGACCAGGCCTTCACGAGCTCGATGCACACGACGAACGTGAGGCACGTGGAGTTGGTGTCGACGTCGGCTTGGTGGATGACCTTGAAGCCCGGCCGGTACATCACCGGGTCGTACGGGATGCGCACGCCCTCTTGGATGGGGAAGGAGGGCTTGGCGAACTTGCCGCCGACGGGATCGGACCACACGTCGAGCTCGATCTGGCGCACGCCCAGCGCGAACTGTCTCGGCAGCGGCGCGTGCGAGTAATCGAGCGTGCGCGCCAGCGCGGGTGTCGATTGGTAGAGCGCGGCGAGCACCTGCGGATAGGGCCGGCCGTGGTAGCTGTTGTGCGAGCCGAGTACCTGCACCTGGTCGAGTCGGAGCGTGCGGTCGAGGGGATACGCCGGAACGGTCGTGGTCGTCGTGGCCGGCTCCAAAGCGTGACCGCGGCCGCTGGCGCTGCACGCGGCCGCTCCGAGCGCGACGAGAACGACGAAGACGAGGCTGCGGGGCCGCACGGGCCGGAGCATAGGATCTCGATCGGACGAGGGTCGCGGCCCGGCACCGTCCGCGCATCTGGGCCGAGCATCTGGGCCGAGTCATCGGGTGAGGAACGAGGTTGCCGTGAAGGTACGCGTTGATGCCGACCTCTGCGTCGGTCACGGTCGTTGCTACGTCTTGGCACCCGACGTGTTCGCGGCCGACGATTTCGGGCACTGTGAGGTTCTCGCGGCCGAGGTCGACGGTGCACGTGCCGAACAGGCACGCGTCGGTGCCGAGAACTGTCCCGAACGCGCCATCACCGTGGAGGGCTGACCCGTGAACGACGTGCTGCAGTACGCGGGCAAGCGCGTGATCGTGACGGGTGCGGCATCGGGGATGGGCGCGGCGACCGCGCAGATCCTCGTCGAGCTCGGCGCGGAGGTGCACGCGATCGACATCAAGAAGCCGGAGGTCACCGGCCTCGCCAGCTTCACCCAGACCGATCTGCGGGAGCCCGCGCAGATCGACGACGCGGTCGCCAAGATCGGCAAGATCGTGAACGCGCTCTTCAACTGCGCGGGCCTGCCGAACACGTTTTCCAACCTCGACGTGATGCTCGTCAACTTCTGCGGGCTGCGTCAGGTCACCGAGCTGGTGATCCCGCTGATGGTCGAGGGTTCGTCGATCGCGAGCATCGCGTCGACGGCCGGGATCGGATGGATGCAGAACATGGAGCTGCTGTTCGCACTCATCTCGACGCCCGACTTCGCGGGCGCGCGCGCCTGGTGCGAGGAGCACCCGAAGGAGCTGGCGAACGCGTACGGCCTCTCGAAGGAGGCGATCAACGCGTACACCGCGTTCCGGTCGTTCGACCTCGCGCGGGAGGGGATCCGCATCAACTGCGTGAACCCGGGCCCGACCGACACGCCGATGATGCCCGAGTTCGAAAAGGCGATCGGGAAGAAGTACATGGACGACTTCCCCGTGCCGCTCGGCCGCCACGCCGTCGCCGAGGAACAGGCCTGGCCGATGGTGTTCCTGAACAGCCCCCGTGCGTCGTTCGTCACCGGTCATCAGCTCGACGCCGACGGCGGGTTCAAAGGCGGCCTCTTCACGGGCCAGATCGACCCCTCCGTCCTCATGCCCGAGGGGTTCGGCGACTGACTTCTGCCGTCGCCCGTTGCGGTCGTGGCCGTCGATCCGAATAGCCTCGGTGCATGAGCAACACGTGCCGCACCGACTGGACGATCGACGAGGTGCAGGAGCTGTTCGAGCTTCCGCTGCTGGAGTTGGTCCGTCGGGCGGGGGCCGTGCACCAGCAGTTCCACGACGCCGACGTCGTGAACGTGAACCAGCTCCTGTCGATCAAGACCGGCGCGTGCCCCGAAGACTGCGGCTATTGCTCGCAGTCGGTGCACAACGACACCGGCGTGAAGGCCGAGCCGCTCATGCCCGTCGACGAGGTCGTGCGCACGGCCAAGCGGGCCAAGGCCCAGGGCGTCACGCGCTTTTGCATGGGCGCGGCTTGGCGCGACGTGAAGGACAACGCCCAGTTCGAGCGTGTTCTCGACATGGTGCGTCAGGTCAACGATCTCGGGCTCGAGGTGTGCACGACGCTCGGCATGTTGACCGCCGACCAGGCCCGCCGCCTCGAGGAGGCCGGGCTCTACGCCTACAACCACAACCTCGACACGTCGCCGGAGTACTACGACTCGGTCATCACCACCCGCACGTACCAGGACCGTCTCGACACGATCGACAACCTCCGCAGCACGAGCATCACGGTGTGTTGCGGCGGGATCATCGGGATGGGCGAATCGGTGGCCGACCGGATTTCGTTCCTGCACCGCCTGGCCACGCTCGATCCGCACCCGGAGTCGGTGCCGATCAACGTGCTGTCACGGGTGCCCGGCACGCCGCTCGAAGACGCGGCCGACGTCGAGATCGACGAGACGGTGCGCATGATCGCGGTGGCGCGTCTCTTGATGCCCACCTCGGTGGTGCGCATCGCCGCGGGTCGCCACCTCATGAGCTTTTCGGATCAGGCGCTGTGCTTCCTCGCCGGCGCGAACTCGATCTTCACCAGCGAGCGCAACATGATGCTCACCGAGACCACTCCGTGCGCCGATCACGCCAGTGATCGCGCCATGCTCGCGACGATGGGCCTGCGGGCCCGAGTGCTCGAGCCGAGCGACCGCTGAGCCGCGGCGTTCAGGTGCTCGAGCCGTGCGCGGTGTCGCACAGCCGCGTCTGACCGGCAGGTACCTGGCCGGCCCCGATGCCCTCGAGCGCGGCGAACGGCCCACACGGGTTGGGAACGACCCACACGTGCAGCATCGGCATCGACCCCGCCTTCGACGTTCCGGGCGCGCAGGCGCCGTTGATCGCGACGAAGCCGGCCAGCGTCTTTTGCGTCGGGTTGTCGGTGAGGCAGAGATTCTCGTGCACGTGCCACTGCGTCAGCGCGCCGCCGACATCGGGTGCGTCGGTGAAGCGGCTGCCGAACGGGAGCATGTACATCGCCGCGGCTATCTGCTGCTTGCCGTCTCGGACTTCGTACACGAGGGATTCCGGACGCGTCGGGTCGAGGATGTGCCCGTCGTCGACCGCGGACCACTTGACGTAATGCTCGTCGCCGGTCAGCGCATCGCCGATCGAGCGATAGCCGGCGGCGATCGCTTCGGCGGGGTAGGTGAACTTGCGCAGGTCGACGATCGTCTCGCGCACCAACGTCTCGGCGCGGTGTTGCTCGGCCGGAGTGACCCCGGGCGTACCCCCGAGGTCGATGGGCTTGGTCGGGTCGTACGGCTTGGGCTGTTCGAGCGTTGTCGAGGTGGGCGCGGTCGAGGCGGTGCTCGACCCGGCCGTTGCCGGTGACGCCGCGGCACCGTGGCCGCCGGAGGATCCGCACGCGGTGGTCGCGAGGGCCAACAGCGCGGCGGTGGATGCGAACACGACTCGCGCTCCCGACCGATTCACCGCGCCAGGCTACAGGCCCGCCCGCCCGTCGGGGTTCGGCGAGGCGCGAGCCCTATTTCGCCAACGCCGCGAGGAAACCGGCCGCGAGCGGAGCCGCGACCGCGCCGCCGATCCCGCCGCCTTCGACGATCACCGCGAAGGCCAGATCGCCGCGGTAGCCGACGTACCACGCGTGCGTCGGGACCGGATTGCCGGAGCCGAACTCCGCGGTGCCGGTCTTCCCGAACGAGTCGGCGGGAAGGCCCGCGCCGGCCGCGGTGCCACCGGCACGGACGACGCTCGCCATGAACGAGCGCAACGTCGAGACCACGACCGCGTCGAGCACCGGTCCGACCGGGCCGGCGGGGCGCCGGGGGGAGGTGATCAGCATGGGTGCGCGCCAGCGCCCGGCGGCGACTGTCGCGGCCACCGACGCCATCTGGACCGGGCTCGCGAGCACGCGCCCCTGCCCGATCGCCGACGCGGCGCGGTCGGCGCCGTCGGTCGGCTTCGGGTACGAGCCGCCGGACGCGTCGACGCCGAGCGACCACTTCGCGTTGAAACCGAACGCCGCCGCGGCCTGGCCGAGCGCGTCGGGGGCGAGGTGATCGGCCAAGCCGATGAACGCGTTGTTGCACGAGATGGCGAACGCCTGCCGCGAGATCGAGTGAACCGGAGGCCTCGCCTTCGAAGTTCGCGAACGATCGGCCGTCGACGGTGATCTTCGGCGGGCACGGGGCCGGAGTGGAGCCGGTGTTCCCGGCCGTGAGCAGCGCGGTCGAGGTGATGATCTTGAACGTCGAGCCCGGCGGGTAGGTACCGGCCAGCGCCCGATCGAATCCGCCGACGGGCTTCGACATCACCGCGCGGATCGCCCCCGTCGTCGGGTCGATCGCCACCAGGGCCGCGTTCTTCGTCACGGCGGCCAACGCGGTCTCGGCGGCCTTTTGGATCGCGGGGTCGATCGTCAGCTGTACCGGTTGCGGTGCCGTGCCGGGAAATCGCTTGATCGTGCGGATGGTGTCGCGCTGGGCGTCGACCATCACGACGTCGGTGCGCGGTGTCCCGCGAGCCGCTTCTCGTAGGCCGCTTCCAGTCCGGAGAGGCCGACCTTGTCGCCGGTCGCGTACGGCGAGCCGAGTTCGGTCAGCCGCTGGGCCGTGATGTCGCCGACGGTGCCGAGGATCTCCGACGTCAGCGCCGCGTCGAGTGCGACGACTCCCTTGCCGGTCTGGAAGATGATGCCCGGGATCGGGTACAGCGTGTCGTGGATGTGCTGGTAGCTCGCGTCCTTGCGCACCGGCACCAACGGGAGGAAGTAGTCGGGGTGCGCCTTGTTCGCGCTCAAGATGCTGTCGATCGTCGCGGGGTCGACGCCGAGCAACGACTTCAACGCGAACTTCACCGCGGCGAGATCGGCCGGTGTCTTGATGTGGCTGGCTTCGAGTCCGACGGTCACGACCGTCTCGTTGCCGGCCAGCACCGAACCGTCGGCCGCGAGGATCGACGCGCGCTCCGGCCAGGCGCGCTTGACCGTGAGGTACTGACCGGCGGTGAGACCCGGGTACAGGTCGGCCGGGTCCCACGTGATCAGCCAGCCGGCCTTCGAGTGGGCGAGCGCGAGCGAGCCGTCCCACTGGATCGTCCCCAGGCCCTTGAGGACGACCTCGGCGTGGTAGGTCGCGGTCGCGTCGGAGGCGGTACCGGTGAGGGCGGTGCGCGTGTAGGTCGCGGTGCTGCCCGGGACGGCCACGAGCAGGTTGGAGGCCGCCGTCGCGAGGTTGGCCGGCGGCCGGTCGATGAGGGTCGCCATGTCGGCGGCGTCGTTCCGGGCCCACGCGTGCAAGAAGGTGTCGACTTCGCGGCCGGGCAGCCTCAGCGGGTGCGGCTGCGACTTCACCAAGACGACGCCCACGATGGCCCCGGCAACGGCGAGGAGCGCCACGAAGAAGGCGAGCGCACGCTTCATGCCCGCGAGTCTGGCCGACCCCACCGCGCCGGCGGCGTCAGGTCCCCGTTCGACAGGGGGCGGGCCGGAGGGCGAAGATGGAACACGTTCTATCGAGTGACCGGTCGGTCGAAGACGTCGCGGAGGCCAGATGTACGTCGGGTTGAGCAAGGAGCAAGAGGCGCTGCGCGACGAACTGCGGGCCTACTACGAAGGCCTGCTCACCCCCGAGGTCGAAGACGACCTGCGCAAGGGCGAGGGCATCGGCCAGGTCTCCAAGGACGTCTGGAAACAGATGTGCAAGGACGGCTGGGCCGGAGTCGGCTGGCCGAAGGAGTGGGGCGGCCGAGGGCATGACCCCGATCGAGCAGTTCGTGTTCTTCGACGAGTCGATGCGCGCCGGCGCGCCGGTGCCGATGCTCACGATCAACTCGGTCGCGCCGACGATCATGCGCTACGGCTCGGAGGAGCAGAAGCAGTTCTACGTCGACAAGATCCTGAAGGGCGAGATCCACTTCGCCATCGGCTACACCGAGCCCGACGCGGGCACCGACCTCGCGTCGCTCAAGACCAAGGCCGTGCGCGACGGCGACGAGTACATCATCAACGGGCAGAAGGTCTTCACGAGCCTCGCGAGCGGCTCCGACTACATCTGGCTCGCGGTGCGCACGAGCACCGAGGCCAAGAAGCACAAGGGCATCTCGATCATCATCGTGCCCACCGACACGCCCGGCTTCTCGTACAAGCCGATCGACAACTTCGGCAACACCAACACGAACATCACCTACTACGAGGACGTGCGCGTCCCCGTCGGCCAATCTCGTCGGCGAGGAGAACCAGGGCTGGTCGCTCATCACGAACCAGCTGAACCACGAACGCGTCACGCTGTGCTCGTCGGGGATCGTCGAGCGTCAACTCGACGACGTGCGCAACTGGGCGCAGCTGACGAAGCTGGCCGACGGGCGGCGCGTCATCGACCAAGAGTGGGTGCAGGTCAACCTGGCCCGCGTGCACGCCAAGCTCGAGTACCTGAAGCTGGCGAACTGGAAGATTGCGTGGCTCGCGCAGCAGGGCGAGGCGCTGAACCCCGCCGACGCGTCGTCGATCAAGGTCTACGGCACCGAGTTCTACATGGAAGCCGGACGCCTCCTGATGGAAGTCATGCGTGACCAGGCGCCGTTGCAGGGCAACTCGCCCGGCGCGGTGGTGCGCGGACGGGTGGAGCGCATGGTGCGCGGGATGCACATCCTCACGTTCGGCGGCGGCACCAACGAGATGCAACGCGACCTGATTTCGATCTTCGGGCTCAACATGCCCGGAAGCCCGCGCTGAGCAGGAGACGAACGAATGGACTTCGCACTTTCGGAAGAACAGCAGGAACTCGCCGGCCTGGCCGCGCGCATCCTCGAAGACCGCATGGACCTGCAGCACCTCAAAGCGCGTGATCGCTCCGAGGACTGGTACGACCTCGACACGTGGCGCGAGTTCGCGAAGGCGAACCTGCTGGGCATCGCCCTGCCGGAGTCGGCGGGCGGTCTCGGGCTCGGTTTCGTCGACGTGTGCATGGTCCTGCGCGAGATCGGCCGCAATGTTGCCCCGTTGCCGTTCATCCCGACGATCGTGACGCGCGGCGTTGCCGATCGCGCGCGTTCGGCACCGACGCCCAGCAGGCGATCCTGTCGAAGATCGTCGCGGGCGACATCCTGGCGACCGCGGCCCTGGTGGAGTACGGCAGCGAGTCGGAGGCTCCGGCCACGACGGCGACGCGTGACGGCGACGGCTGGAAGCTCGATGGGATGAAGGGCAGTGTCCCGGGCGCGGCGTCGGCCGAGCTCATCGTCGTGCCGGCGCGCACCGACGGCGGGGTCGCGCTGTTCCTCGTCCCCGCGAACGCGACCGGCATCACGTTGGAGCGCCAGCAGGTGATGAACCACGAGCCCCTGTTCGAGCTCCGCCTCGACGGCGTGCGCGTGGGCGACGACGCCCGGCTCGGAACCCCGGAGCAGGGGAGTGAGATCCTCGCGTACACGCTCAACCGCACGACCGTCGCGACGTGCGCGCTCGTGTCGGGTGTGGCCGACAAGGCGCTGCGCCTCACCGCGCAGTACACGACCGAGCGCAAGCAGTTCGACCGCGCGATCGGTACCTTCCAGGCGGTGGGTCAGCGCATGGCCGACTGCTACATCGACAACCAGGCGATCGAGCTCACGATGCTGCAAGCAGCGACGCATCTCGACGAGGGCCGCGACGATCCGCTCGAGGTCGCGACCGCCAAGTTCTGGGCGGCCGACGGCGGCAACCGGATCGCGCACGCGGCGCTGCACATCCACGGCGGCGTCAGCATCGACGTCGATTTCCCGATCCACCGGTACTTCTTGTGGCTGAAGCGCTACGAGTTCTCGCTCGGCTCGGCCACGCCGGAGTTGCTCCGGATCGGCGAGGCTCGCCGACACTCCCGCGAACGACGCCCGTCGCGGGACTGACGTCGCAGTCGCGAGCGGCGTGTCAAGAGCCGGTCGCACCGGCGCGAGATCGAACGGTGCACCGACCATCACGATGAGGTGTTCCGCGCCGGCATCGAGGTAGGCCTGCCAGTTGTCGACCTCGGTGACGTTGATCCCGACGGTGCGTTCGATCTGGGTCGGCTTGCGGTCGACGCGCGCGCACCAATCGTCGAGCACGCGGTTCTTGTTCGCGAAGTTCTCGGGGGGTCCGAAGGTGTTCCACGCGTCGGCGTACTCCGCGACGAGCCGGAGTGTCACCTTCTCACCGCTCCCGCCGATCATGATCGGCAGGCGACCGAGCGGCGGCGGCTCCAGGCGACTGAAGCGGTCCATGACGATCGGGAGATCGCGCTGCGAGGTCGCGCAGCCGCGACGGCGCGGTGCCGAAGTCGTAGCCGTACTGCTCGTAGTCACGCTCGAACCATCCGGATCCGATGCCGAGCACGAACCTTCCTCCACTGATGTGGTCGATGGTGCGCGACATGTCGGCGAGCAGATTCGGGTTGCGGTAGGAGTTGCACGTCACCAACGCGCCGAGCTGTGCGTGGCGGGTGTCGGCCGCCATCGCCGCGAGCAGGGTGTAGGCCTCGAAGTGCGCGGCGTCGGGATCGCCGTAGAGGGGATAGAAGTGGTCCCAGATCCAGATGCTGTCGACCTCGAGCGCGTCCGCGGCTTTCCACGCCGCTCGGAGCTGCTCGACGGTCGTCGCCTGGGGGTGGAGCTGAACGCCGACTTTGAACTTCGCCATGCTCCGGACGCTACCGGTCCTGCATCTCGATCCGGCGACCGCCGTCGCGTAGGGCGAGCGCGGCGTCGCCCCGCAGGAGTCGCTGCAGCGGCTCCCCGACGAGGTCGGCGCGCCACCCCGTGGCCAGCCGGCTCGGGCGGCCCTGCAGCAACTGGGTCAGCTCCGCTCGGGTCGCGAGCAACGCGGGATCGAGATCGAGCTCCGACGCGCGCTGCGCGAGCCACGCGCCCAATACCGTGACGGCCGGTGCGAGGGAACGATCGACGCGGTCGGATTCGGGGAGGCGCAGGTCCGCCGCCGGGAGCTCGACGCCGGCGGTGACCGCGTCGAGCAATTCGTTCGCGGTGCTGTCGCGCAGCCGCCCGTCGATCCCACGGATGCCGGTGAGGTCGTCGCGGCTGCGGGGCGGCCGTTGGACGATTCCGGCGAGGGCGAGGTCGGAGAGCACGAACCGGGCCGGCACGTCGAGGACCTCGGCCGTGTGCTCGCGCCAGGCCGCGACCTTCTGCGCCACGCCCCGGCTGTTGCCGCGCAGCTGGCGGGCACCTTTGATGCGCCACCACGCGGTGTCCGCGTCGGGCCGCTGGCGGATTCGCTGCCGGCGTTCCTCGCATTCGTCCGTCGCCCACCGCAGCCGGCCCATCTCGTCGAGCCGCGTCACGAGCGTCGTCGTGCAACGCCAGGAGAAACTCGACGTCGGCCGCCGCGTAGACGCGTTGTTCGACCTTCAACGGCCGGCGCGTCCAGTCGGTGAGGCGGTCGCCTTTGGTGAGCCGGGTGCCGAGCAGCTTCTCGACGGTCGCCGCCAGCGAAGGTGTTCCCATGCCGATGAAGCCGGCGGCGACCTGGGTGTCGAACAGCTGCGACGGAGCGCATCCGCACGCGCGTTCCAGGATCGACAGATCCTGGTCGGCGGCGTGCGCAACCATGCAGCCGTCGCCGCGCGAGCATGCTCCGAGGGGAGCGGGATCGACGCTCAGCGGGTCGACGAGCGCGATCCCGCCCGGCCAGCCGATCTGGATCAAGGCCAGGTGCGGCCAGTACGAGCGTTCGCCGTGGAACTCGGTGTCGAGCGCGTAGCGCGGCTCGTCGGCCAAGGTGCGGATGAGCTCGGCCAGCTGCGCGGGCTCGGCGATCCAGAGGGGTTCCACGGCGTCAGCATGCCGCGTCGATCGCTCACTCGCGGCTTTGCCGGCGGGCCCGGTGGGAAACGTGCGTCCCGGAGGCCGTCACCGGAGGGTTTCCCGCACGGTTGCCAACTGCTCGAAGGAGCGCAATACGGGGGCCTGATCGTCGGCGAGGTGGCGGATGATCACGTCGGTGCAGCCGAGGTCGGCCAGCGCGGCGAACGCCTCGGCGACGCGGCCCGGGCCCCCGACGACGACCGCCGACGGGTCGAACCCGCGGTAGCCGCGTTCGACGATCGGGCCGGCGACGGCCGCGGCCTGCGTCGTCGGTCGCGGCCACATGCACGTCGCGGCGGACGGCGATCCGCGCGTGCGTCGCGGCCGTGGCGCGCGCACGCGTCGCGGTAGGTCTGCACGAGCGCGGCGACCTCGCCCGGAGTCGCCTCCGGGCCGATGAGGAAGGCATCGCCCATGCCGCGCCGCGCGATCGACGGCGCGGGCGGACGAACCGCCGATCCACACGTCGAGGGATTCGGGCGGGACGGGTGCGATGCGCGCGCGCTCGACGATCCACGGCCCGTCGGCGACCGTCACGCTCTCACCACGACACAACGCACGCACGATGTCGAGTGCGGCCTCGAAGCGCGACGGCGCGTTCGCGTAACGGCATGTCGAACACACGGAACTGCTCCTCGCCGCCGCCGACCGCGCATTGCAGGATGAACGGACCGCGGGCGATCGCGGCGAGCGTGCCGATCTGTTCGGCGACCAACACCGGATGCCACAACGGCAGCAGGAAGAGCACGCCGGCGGGCCGGTCGTCCCACTCCGCGAGCAGACGGCCCATGATCGGGACGTTTTGGTAATAGGGGACGGGGACATTGTGATGATCGCCGACGAAGAGGCTGTCGAGGCCCGCGTCGGCCGCGGCCCGCGCCCGTTCGACCATCCACTGCGCGCCCGACGCGCGTCCATCGGCGCGTACCCGCTCCGCAGCGAGGCACCGATCTCAGTGAGGGCATGGTCGGCAGCCTCGCGCGAAGATGCTGGTATGGCGACTCTGGATCGTGACCTCGAGGCCCTGGCCGAGCGGCGAGCGGAGCTCCGCGCGAAGTACCTCCGACCGCAGCGACCGGAATCGAACGGCGGCGGCGTGCATCACCTCGCGTTGATCTGCGCCGACCCCGAGCGCACCATTCGCTTCTACCAGGACGTGCTCGGCTTCCCGCTCGTCGAGCTGTTCGAAAACCGTGACTACGAGGGTTCGAGCCACTTCTTCTTCGATATCGGCGCCGGCAACATGCTGGCCTTCTTCGACTTCCCCGGGCTCGGGCTCGAACCGGTTCCGGAGGGCCTGGGCGGTGTGCAGCACGTGGCGATCTCGGTCACGCCCGAGACGTTCGAGATGCTGAAGGGCAAGCTCGCGGCCGCCGGGATCGACTACATCGGGCCCGATCGCGGGGTCGAGGAATCCGTGTACTTCAAGGATCCCGACGCCATCCAGGTCGAGCTGATTCGCCAGCCGTTGATGGAAGTGCCGGAGAGCGCGCCCCGAACGGGCTGACCGGCGGCTCGTTTCGGACCGAGGGGCAGGCGTTGCTAGCGTTCGCGCCGTGGCCGACTACGTCATCCCCGAGCCCGAACCGAAAGAGATCGACGAGACCTTGTCGATGGAGCTGCGTCACCTCGCGGCGAACGCGGTACTGAAGGGAAGGCCGTCGGGGGAGGAGCGGTGCGAAAACTGCCGCTACTACCTCGAGCCGACTGCGGAGATCTCCTACTGCTGGCACCCGAAGCTGCGCATCCTGGTCGGCGACAACTGGTGGTGCCAGTGGTGGGATGCGATCCCCGAGGATTCGTAGTCCGCGGATCGCGCCCGCGCCGCCGGCTCGCTAGCCGAGCTCGACCAACCATTTCAGGTGCGCGTCGGTGAGCCAGGTCTGGAGATGCAGGCTCAACCTCGAGAGCCCGTCGAACATCAACAGCAGCCCGAACGCGCCGATCACGACCGCGGATCCGCCGACGACGAGCGCGAAGTGCCGCTTGACCCAGCCGAGCGCGCCGCCGAGACGGCCGAGCAGTAGGCCGCTCAGCAGGAACGGCAGGCCGAGGCCGAGGGAGTAGACCGCGAGCAGGGTCCCGCCGGCCCAGACCCGGTGTTGATTCGCCGCGATGCCGAGGATCGATCCGAGGATCGGCCCGATGCACGGTGACCAGCCGAAGCCGAACGCGACTCCCGCGACTGCGGGCGCGGCGTTGCCGAACCGTCCGAGCTGCGGATGGAAGCGCTTCTCCTGGTAGAGCCACGGCGCGCGCAGGAAGAGCGAGCCCAAGAGGAACAGCGCCATCGCGAGCATCACCGTGCCCGACAGGCGGGTGAGCACGCTCTGGTGATCGTGAAGCCGCTGACCGAGGGCAGTGGCCGACAATCCCCACACGACGAACACCGCGCCGAACCCGGCGACGAACCACGCCGTGGTGACGACGATGCGGCGCGTGTGCACCTGCGACCGCTCCTGCAGTTCGCTCAGGTCGAGGCCCGTGACCATCGGAGAGATATCCGGGGAGCAGCGGCAGCACACACGGCGAGAGGAACGAGACGACCCCGCCGCCGAACGCGGCGAGGTACGCCAGGACGTTGACGTCGCTGAACCGGGCGCCGAGGGCGAGGATCGCCGTCACGTTCCCACCACCCCCCGAGCGCGGATCATGGGAACCATTGTGGGTGATTTCGCTCCCCGCCGACGGATTGCGCAGCCCCGAGAGCCCGTGCGTAGGCTCCCGAGCGGTCTTCTCCGGAGCGAGCGAAAGGTGTCCCGTGACACACGTGCAGGATCTGTTCGACTTGTCGGGTCAGGTTGCGGTGCTGACGGGCGTCGCGAGCGGGATCGGGAAGGCGTCGGCGAGCATGCTCTCCGCGGCCGGCGCGACCATCGTCGGCGGCGACATCGACGAGGCCGGTGCGCAGGTCACCGCCGACGAGATCAAAGCTGCGGGCGGGAACGCGGTCGTCCAGCGGGTCGACGTCACCAAGCGCGCCGACGTCGACGCGCTCGTCGACCGCGCGCAGGCCGACTTCGGCCGCGTCGACATCATGGGCAACAT
Source organism: uncultured Actinomycetes bacterium (assembly GCA_963839575.1). GTDB lineage: Bacteria > Actinomycetota > Acidimicrobiia > IMCC26256 > PALSA-610 > PALSA-610. The sequence goes on from CAWIVQ010000003.1 coordinate 2,919,559, forward strand.
CGCCGGCATCCCGCACAACAAGATGGTCGCCGACTGCACCGACGAGGAGTTCGAGCGCATCCTCTCGATCAACCTGAAGAGCGTCTTCTACGGCTGCCAGGCTGCGATCCGGCACATGATCCCGCAGGGCTCGGGCAACATCGTCAACATCTCGTCGGGCGCGATCGACACCCCGGCGCCGACGCTCGCGTGTTACGGCATGACGAAGGCCGCGGTGGCGATGCTCACCAAGACGCTCGCGACCGAGGTCGGCCGCAACGGCATCCGCGTCGAACGCGATCGCGCCGGGCATGATCCTCACCAACTTCTCCACGCACAACTTCACCGACGCCGACGGCAACGTCGTTGCGGAGAAGCTCGAGCAGTACCACAAGCGTGCGAGCGCGATGGCGCCGCTCGGCCGGGCGGGCGAAGCAGAAGACGTCGCCCGCTCGTTCCTCTACCTCGTGTCCGAGGCGGCCGCCTTCGTGACCGGTCAGATCGAACGCCCCAACGGCGGCGTCTCGATGCCTTGGTAGGTCTGCACCGGTAACCCGTCGGGGGCCGCGGGTCAGGTCACGCGCCGCCGCGTTCGGGGCGGCGGACCCGGCGCAAACGAACATGCGATTCGACCGGCGGACCGATACGCGTGCCGGAGCGGTAGCGACCGTCGACGACGGGCAGGCCTCCACTGCGCATTGCGCTGATGCGTTGGCGGCGCCGGGCCAAGCGGATGGCGCGTTGGCGCTTCACCGCTCGCCGGCGGACTGCGATCACGACGGCCGCGAACAGGATCAACACGATGAGCAGGTTGCGGGGGCGCAACAGCCCGGCGGAGTGGTGCTTCGTTGAGGTGGTAGTCGCGGCTCGCGCGCGTGAGTGCTCGCGGTGGCGGCCAGCGGCGGTGAATCGAGCACGGGGATCGAGGCCGGCACGGTCACGGCCGCCGAGGCGATCGGTGCGTTCGGGACTCCGAGCTTCGCGAACGCAGACCGATCGGCCAATCGAGCCGCGCACGGCGAGACTGCGACGGCGGGCAGCGTCTCGCCGGTGCCGGCCGCATCGGGAGCCGTCGCGAACCCCGCGTCGAGGAGCGACGCGGCCTCCGTGTAGCCGGCGTCGGGGAGACCGAGCACCACCGCGATGAGCGTGCGCCCGTTGCGGGTCGCGGCCGCGACCAACGTGTGCTGGGAAAGGTTCGTGAATCCGGTCTTGAACCCGATCGCGCCGGGGTAGGCGTAGGAGCCGCCCTGCACCATCCGGTTGTGGTTCACGAGCTGGTGCGGCGTGCCGCTCGGGTCGACGAACGAGTACTCGTGCATCGCGGGCCATTGCGCGATCTCCGGCACGGTCAGCGCGTTGCGCGTCGCGACCGCGAGGTCGTACGCGCTCATGAACGGGCCGCCCTTGTACGACGTGTCGTCGTCGAGGCCGGCGGGATCGCCGAGCGTGCTGTCGCGTAGGCCGAGTTGGCGCGCGGTCGCGTTGAGATCCGCCGCGAAGCCGTCGAGGCTCCCGCCGATGGTGTCGGCGAACGCGTACGCCGCGTCGTTCGCCGAGACCATCATCATGGACGCCATCATTTGGTCGACCGGCCAGGGCTTGCCGACCGGAAGCCCGATCCGCATCGTCTCGACGCCCGCGTCGTGCGCGTTGGCCGTCACGGTGTCGCCCGGGCACAGCCGTTCGACCGCCGTCAGCGCGGTCATGATCTTCGCGGTGCTCGCGGCGTGGACAGCCTGGTGCACGTTGTCGCCGATGAGCACCTTGCCCGTGGCGGCGTCGACCACGATGTCGGCCTTCGGCGACGGCAGGCCCGCGGCTGGCGCCATCCGGGTCGCCGCGGGCGTGATGACCCCGACGCCGATAGTGGCCGCGAAGACCGTCGCCGCGCCCGCGAACGCGGCGAGACGGCGGGGGCGACGCATGGCGGTCCAGGGTAGGCCGAACCGCCTCCCAGGAGTCGGCTCGCGCCGAGGGGTGTCTCGCCCGCTCCGCCGACGGCGCCGGGACGCGGTCTCGAGAAACGGCTCGGGATCGGGGCGGGCGACGTGCCACCATGGAGTCGTGCCCAACTCCGCGTCCCGCATCTCGGCTCGCATCGCCGCCATCCAGGAATCCGCGACCCTCGCCGTCGACGCCAAGGCGAAGGCGCTGCAGGCCGCCGGCGAGAACGTCATCGGATTCGGTGCGGGCGAGCCCGATTTCCCCACTCCCGACCATGTCGTGCAGGCCGCAATCGCCGCGTGTCGCGATCCGCGGTTTCATCACTACTCACCGACGCCGGGCCTGCCCGAGCTCCGCGAGGCCATCGCGGACAAGACCAAGCGCGACTCCGGGGTCGACTGCTCGCCGTCCCAGGTCATCGTCACGAACGGCGGGAAGCACGCGGTCTACAACACGTTCCAGGCGCTGTGCAACGAGGGCGACGAGATCCTCGTTCCGGCCCCGTACTGGACGTCGTATCCGGAGATCATCACCCTCGCGGGCGGGATCCCGGTCGTGCTCTCGACGTCGGAGGCCGACGGCTTTCGCGTCACCATCGATCAGCTCGACGCCGCGTGCTCGCCGCGCACCAAGGCCTTGTTGTTCGTCTCCCCGAGCAACCCGACGGGCGCCGTCTACCCGCCGGAGGAGGTCGAGGCCATCGGCCGCTGGGCGCTGGAACGCGGTATCTGGATCGTTACCGACGAGATCTACGAGCACCTCACCTACGACGGTCACGTGTTCTCGTCGATGCCGGGCCTCGTTCCCGAGCTGATGGACCGCTGCGTAATCCTGAACGGGGTGGCGAAGACGTTCGCCATGACGGGCTGGCGCGTCGGGTGGATGATCGCACCGCCCGACGTGGTCAAGGCCGCCACCAACCTGCAGTCGCACTCGACGTCGAACGTGTCGAACGTCGCGCAGGCGGCGGCGCTCGCGGCGGTGAGTGGCGACCTGTCGGCCGTGGTCGAGATGCGCACCGCGTTCGCGCGGCGCGGGCACCTCATGCACGAGCTGTTGTCGAAGATCGACGGTGTCACCGCGCTCGCCCCGCAGGGCGCGTTCTACTGCTTCCCTTCCTTCCAGGGTGTCCTCGGACGCGAGATCGCGGGCCGGACGCCCGCCACGACCCTCGAGCTGTGCGAGGTGCTGCTCGAGGCGGCGAAGGTGGCGATCGTGCCGGGAGAGGCGTTCGGCGCACCCGGTTACGCCCGCTTGTCGTTCGCGCTCGGTGACGACGATCTCGGTGAAGGCGTGCGCCGGATCGCCGACCTCTTGGGCTAGCCGTCTACCCTCACGGCAATGGCAGCGCGCGTCCTCGTCTCCGAACCCCTCGCCGAGCGTGGGCTCGACGCCATGCGCGCCGCCGGCCTCGACGTCGACCTCCAGACCGGCCTCTCCCCCGAGCAGCTGCTCGAGGCGGTGAAGGGCGCCCGGGCCCTGGTGATCCGCAGCGCGACCCAGGTCACGGCCGAGGTGCTCGAAGCGGCGTCGGAACTCGTCGTCGTCGGCCGGGCGGGAATCGGCCTCGACAACGTCGACGTCGCCGAGGCGACACGGCGCGGCGTGATGGTGGTCAACGCGCCGCAGTCCAACATCTTGTCGGCCGCCGAACACACCCTCGCGCTCCTGCTCGCGCAGGCGCGCAACGTGCCGCAGGCGAACGCCGACCTGAAGGCCGGCGCGTGGAACCGGTCGAAGTGGGAGGGCGTCGAGTTGCACGGCAAGACGCTCGGCATCGTCGGCCTCGGGCGGGTCGGGGTGCTCGTCGCGCAGCGGGCGCACGCGTTCGGGATGCACCTGGTCGCGTACGACCCGTTCGTCAGCCCCGATCGCGCCCGGCAGCTCGGCGTCGCGCTCGTGCCGACGGTCGAGGAGCTCGTCTCCGTCTCCGACTTCACCACGATCCATGCCACCAAGACCCCGGAGACGGTCGGGCTCGTGAACGCGTCGGTGCTCGAGCACGCCAAGCCCGGCATGCGGCTGATCAACGCCGGGCGTGGCGGGATCGTCGACGAGGACGCGCTGGCGGCGGCGATCGCCGACGGGCGGCTCGGCGGCGCGGCGATCGACACGTTCGCGAAGGAACCGACCACCGAGTCGCCGTTGTTCGCGCTCGACAGCGTCGTCGTCACCCCGCACCTCGGCGCGTCGACCGCGGAGGCGCAGGACAAGGCCGGGGAGACGATCGCGGAGATGGTCGTGCTGGCGTTGCGGGGCGATTTCGTGCCCTTCGCCGTCAACGTCGCCGCGTCGGAGGCCGCCGAGAGCGTGCGCCCGTATCTCCCACTGGCCGAGCGCGTCGGGCGGCTGTTCACCGGGCTCGCGGGCGGCGCGGTGTCGACGCTGAACATCGAATACGAAGGCGAGATCGCCGACTACGACTGCCGGGTCCTGACGCTGTCGATCCTGAAGGGCGTGCTCGCGCCGGTCGTGACCGAACCGGTCTCGTTCGTGAACGCGCCGCAGATCGCCGAGCAGCGCGGTATCTCGGTACGCGAGACGAAGTCGTCGGAAGCGCTCGACTACGTGAATCTCATCGTGGTGCGCGGCGACCAGGGCACACACGTGGCTGCGACGTTGTTCGGCAAGCAGCAGGTGCCGCGCATCGTCGGTATCGACGGCCATCAAGTCGACCTCCCGCCCGCGCGTCACATGCTGGTCGTGCACAACGACGACAGTCCCGGCATGATCGGCCGCGTCGGAACCGTGCTCGGCGCGGCCGGGCTCAACATCTCCAACATGGACGTTGGTCAGAGCCCGAGCGGCGAAGCGGCGTTGATGGTGATCGCGACCGATGCAACGGTTCCGCCCGAGGTGGTCGAAGAGGTGACGCGCCGACGCGGGGTGCAGTCGGCGCGCGCGATCGATCTCGGCTGAGCCTTCGACCCGGCCCGGTCACACCTTCGAGGGCCGCATCCCGTCGGCCTCGGCGGCCGCTGCGTCGGCGTAGCAACGGTCCGCCTTCGTGCGCGCGTAGTTGGCGCCACCGGGCGAGTGGTAGATCCCACTCGCGAGCTTCGCCTTGATCGGATGCGACTCCGGGCAGCTGCCGTCGGCATTCGGCTCTACCCACGAGACCGCAGCGGAGCCGACCGGAGGTGAGACGGCAGCGGAGCCGACCGGAGAGGAGACGGCAGCGGAGCCGACCGGGGGGGAGGCGGAGCGCGAGTCGACCTGTGGTTGCGAGTGTGGCACGGGTGGGAAGGGGAAGGGGGCGCTCGACCACTCGACCCCTCGCGGCCGTTGCGGCACCCGCGCATTCCACGCCCGCCACGCTGCGTACGCAGCCCCGCCGAGGATCCCGATCCCCGCCACCCGCTTCACAGATTTGTGCATCCGGCGAATTGTCTCATGCGCGGGGAGGTTGCTGCCGAGCGAAGGTTTGACCGAGGCCCTCGAGGCTGGCAGACTGGACAGACTTATGCACAAGGAGACAATGGCTTTCGCAGCTCTGCTGGGCCTCCTCCTTCTGTAGGCGCGGGCGCCCACCGGTGCTCGCGCTCGACCCTCCGTGCCGATCCGGCCGGGGGGTTTTTCGTTGCGGCGATGACCCTCGCCGCAACTCCGAACCACCACAATCCCGAGGTGAACGAGATGGACACGGTCAAGATCTTCGATACGACCCTGAGAGACGGCGAGCAATCCCCCGGCATCTCGCTCGACGTCTCCGAGAAGCTCGAGATCGCCGACCAGCTCGCCCGCCTCGGCGTCGACGTGATCGAAGCCGGGTTCCCGATTGCCTCCGACGGCGACTTCGAGTCGGTCGAGGCGATTTCCAAGGCGGTACGCGGCCCGATCATCGCCGGCCTGTCCCGCACGGCCTTCAAGGACGTCGACCGGGCGTGGGAGGCGGTTCGCCACGCGGAGAAGCCCCGTATCCACATCTTCATCGCCACGTCGAAGATCCACATGGAAAAGAAGCTCCGCATGACGCCGGAGCAGGTGAAGGCCGAAGCCGGCGCCGCGGTTGCCCGCGCGAAGAGCTATCTCGACGACATCGAGTTCTCGCCCGAGGACGGGTACCGCTCCGATCCCGAGTTCATGTGTGAGGTCTGTCAGATCGCGGTCGACAGCGGCGCGACCACCCTGAACATCCCCGACACCGTGGGCTTCGCGGTCCCCGAGGACTACGGCAAGCTCATCGCGTACGTCATCGATACGGTCGCGGGCGATTTCGTCGTTTCAACGCACTGCCACAACGATCTCGGTCTCGCGGTCGCGAACTCGCTGGCCGGTGTCTCGGCCGGGGCCCGCCAGGTCGAGTGCGCGATCAACGGTCTGGGCGAACGGGCGGGGAACGCGGCGTTGGAAGAGGTCGTGATGGCCATCCGGACCCGGCGCGACTACTTCGGCACGGTCGACGTGAACGTGCGCACCGAAGAGTTGGCGCGCACCTCGCGCATGGTTTCGCGCCTCACCGGTTACCACGTGCAGTACAACAAGGCCGTCGTCGGTCGCAACGCGTTCGCGCACGAGGCCGGTATCCACCAGCACGGCGTCCTCGCCGACCGCGAGACCTACGAGATCATCGACGCCTCGACCGTCGGACAAGAAGCGGCGCAGATCGTGTTGGGCAAACACTCCGGCCGTCACGCGTTCGCCGACACGCTCGAGAAGATGGGCATCCACGTGCAGGGTGACGCGTTGAACGCGGCGTTCGTGCGCTTCAAGGACCTCGCCGACAAGAAGGTGGAGATCACCGAAGCCGACCTCGAGGCGATCGTGGCCGAGGAGATCGGCAGCGGTGTGGTGCACCGCTACGGTCTCCACGAGCTCGAGGTGCGAGGTGGAACCGGCATCCCGCCCACGGCGCGGGTGATCGTCACCGAAGCCGACACGAAGTTCGAGGCCACCGCGACCGGCGACGGCATGATCGACGCCGCGATCGCGGCGATCGGTCAGGCCACGGGCATCACGGGCAAGCTCGGCAACTTCCAGGTGTCGTCGGTGACGGGCGGTTCCGACGCGCTGGGCGCGGTCGCGATCACCGTCGACTTCGACGGCCGCAAGGTGACCGGCCGCGGCGTCGCCACCGACGTGGTCGAGGCCTCGGCGCGCGCGTACGTCAACGCGGTGAACAAGCTCGTGCGGCTGCGCGACCGCGGCGACGAGGTGCGCGAGACCACGGTCGGGCCGTGACATGACGACCAACCTGTGGGTGAACGAGGAGCACGCGCTCTCGTATCTGCGCGAGCGCAGCGCACTTCCGCATCGAGTCGACGCGCTCGGGGTGCTGTGTGAGTTGCTGGCGGAGCGGGTCGAGCGCGTCCTCGACCTCGGTACCGGCGACGGTGTCACCCTCGCGCTCGTGCTCGCGGCCCGACCGGGCGCGACCGGAGTCGGTCTCGACTTCGGCGCGGAGATGCTGCGCCAGGCGCGGGAGCGCTTCGCCGACGACACGCGGGTCGAGCTCGAGCACCACGATCTCGACCAACCGCTCCCGGCCGGGCTCGGGGATTTCGACGTGGTCGTGTCGAGCTTCGCGATCCACCACTGCGCGCCCGAACGCCAGCGTGTCCTCTACGGCGAGGTGTTCGAAATGCTGCGTCCGGGTGGCCGGTTCGTGAACGCCGAACACGTCGCGTCGCCCACCGCGGAGCTGCACGACGAATTTCTCGCCGCGATCGGGCGCACACCGTACGACGACGATCCTTCCAACCAGTTGGTCGCAGTCGAACAGCACCTGAGCTGGTTGAACGCGCTCGGATTCGAGAATGCCGAGTGTTTTTGGAAGTGGCGGGAGCTGGCCGTCGTCTCCGGTACGAAGCCGCCGGTGGCCGAAATCGTCGGATAGACGCCGCACCCGGCGGGAACAATCTCGCCCGGCCGCTCCTTGCATCGAGTGACCCCACTACGGGAGACGACAGAGGCGGAGGGCGTGATGAGCGTCATCGATTTCTTCGAGTACCTGGCCGGCAGCGCGCACACGAGCGAGCTCGCGCGCGAGCTTTCCGACGTCTGGGTCGCCCACCAGATCGCCGATATGTACGAACCTGCCGCCTGAGCGGCGCCGATTCCTAGGGGGCGACGGCCGGCAACCACGCCGGCCGGGTCGTCTCGTACGCGTCGATCGCGTCGGCGTGGCGCAGGGTGAGGCCGATGTCGTCGAGGCCGTTGAGCAGGCGGTACTGGGTGAAGTCGTCGAGCTCGAACTTCACGTCGAGGTCGATGCTCGGCGCGGCGACGCGCTTGGCCTCCACGTCGATCACGATCTCGAGGTCCGGGTCCTCCTCGATCGCCTCCCAGAGTCGGTGGATGACGGCTTCGGGTACGGCGGCGACCACGAGCCCCATCTTCCCGGAGTTGTTGCGGAAGATGTCGGCGAAGCGGGTCGACAGCACCGCTTTGAAGCCGTAGTCCATGAGGGCCCAGACCGCGTGCTCACGCGACGAGCCGGTGCCGAAATTCGGACCGGCCACGAGCACGTTCGCTCCCTTGTAGCGATCCTGGTTCAAGACGAAATCGGAGTTCTCGCGCCACTCCGAGAAGAGGCCCGCCCCGAAGCCGGTGCGTTCGACGCGCTTGAGCCAGTCGCTCGGGATGATCTGGTCGGTGTCGACGTCGGAGCGCACCAGCGGCACGCCGCGGCCCGTGATCACGCGGACTTTTTCCATCAGCTCAGGTCCTCCGGAGTCGAGAAGGTGCCCGCGATCGCGGTTGCGGCCGCGACCGCGGGGGAGACCAGGTGCGTGCGCCCGCCCTTGCCCTGGCGGCCCTCGAAGTTGCGGTTCGAGGTCGACGCGCAGCGTTCGCCGGGCGCGAGCTTGTCGGGATTCATCGCCAGGCACATCGAGCAGCCGGGCTCGCGCCAGTCGAAACCGGCGGCGGTGAACACGCGGTCGAGCCCTTCCGCTTCGGCTTGTGCCTTGACCGCGGCCGAACCGGGAACGACGAGCGTGCGTACGCCCGCTTTGACCTTGCGGCCGCGCGCGACGTCGGCGGCGACACGGAGGTCTTCGATGCGCGAGTTGGTGCACGAGCCGATGAACACCGTGTCGACCGGGATGTCGCGCATCGGCGTTCCGGCCTTCAGCCCCATGTAGACCAGCGCGCGCTTCGCCGATTCGCGCGCGGACTCGTCGGCGAGTGCGTCGGGGTCGGGAACCGACGCGTCGATGGGGATCGTCTGCGCCGGGTTCGTGCCCCACGACACGTGCGGGCGCAGCGTCGTGGCGTCGATGAACACCTCCTTGTCGAAAGCGGCGTCCGGATCGGTGACGAGCGAGCGCCACTCGTCGAGCGCGCGCTCCCAATCGGCGCCCTTCGGCGCGAAAGGCCGGCCTTCGAGATACGCGTACGTCGTGTCGTCAGGCGCGACGAGACCGGCGCGCGCCCCGGCTTCGATCGACATGTTGCACACGGTCAGCCGACCCTCGATCGACAGGTTGCGGATCGCGGAGCCGCGGTACTCGATGACGGAGCCGATGCCTCCGCCCGTGCCGATCTGGGCGATGATCGCCAAGACGATGTCCTTGGCCGAGACGCTCGCGGGCGCGTCGCCGTCGACGACGACCGCCATCGTCCCCGGCCGCATCTGCGGCAGCGTCTGGGTGGCGAGCACGTGCTCCACCTCGCTCGTGCCGATCCCGAACGCCAGCGCGCCGAACGCGCCGTGCGTGGAGGTGTGGCTGTCGCCGCACACGATCGTCATGCCCGGTTGCGTGAGGCCCTGCTCGGGACCGATCACGTGCACGATGCCCTGGCCCGGGTCGCGCATGCCGTAGAGGCGGATGCCGAACTCCTTGCAGTTCTGGGCGAGCACGTCCATCTGCTTCGCCGAGATCGGGTCGGCCAGCGGCTTGTCGAGATCGGCCGTCGGGACGTTGTGGTCCATCGTCGCGACGGTGAGGTCCGGCCGGCGCACGGCCCGGCCGGCGGCGCGCAGGCCGTCGAACGCCTGCGGCGAGGTCACCTCGTGCACGAGGTGCAGGTCGATGTAGAGGAGATCGGGTTCGCCGGGCGTGGAACTGACCACGTGGCGGTCCCAGAGCTTCTCGGAGAGGGTCTCGGGGGGATTGGCCATGATTCGCTCCTGTCTCAACATATGAGACGCTAATATCGCTATGTGGTCAGTGTAACAAGTGGCATCCAGGTGCTCGATCGCGCGGTCCTCGTCGTCGATACCCTCGCGCGGAGCGGGCCGTGTTCGCTGGCCGACCTGCAGCGGGCGACCGATCTGCCCCGCCCGACGGCATACCGGCTCGCGGTCGCGCTCGAACGCCACGGTGTGCTCACCCGTGACGGCGACGGCCGCTTCCAGCTCGGATATCGCCTCGCGGCGTGGGGCGCGGTGGCCGGGCACGGACTCCCCGATGCCGGCCGCCCGGTGCTGGCTCAGCTCGCAGAGGCAACGGGCGAAAGCGCGCAGCTCTACGTGCGCGAAGGCGATACACGCGTGTGCGTGGCGGTGTACGAGCGCCCGAGCGGATTGCGTGACACCGTGCCGCTCGGCGCGGTGCTCCCGCTGGAACGGGGGTCGGGCGCCAAGGTCTTGTTGGCGTGGGCGCAAGACGCGGCCCGCTTCGAGGTCTCGCCACGTGAGCTGGCGTCGGTGCGCCGCCGCGGATGGGCCGACAGCGTGGGCGAACGGGAGGCCGGTGTGGCGAGTGTGAGCGCACCGGTGTTCGACGCGAGTACTGCGGTCGTGGCGGCGGTGAGCGTGAGCGGACCGATCGACCGCCTCGGCCAACAGCCGGGTCGCCGCCTGGGTCCTGCGGTCGTGGCGGCGGCGGGCCGGCTCTCGGCCGCGCTCGGCGGTCCCGGCAACGTTCCGCACGTCACGACGGGGTAACAAGGGCGTAACAAAAAGGCCCTACCGTCGGATCCGTGAACGTCGAGGTCGTCCGATGGCCCGCTGACGCACAGCGGTTGGCTGAACTACGGGAAATGCGTATCCCGCGGTTGCTCGTGGTTGCCGACGGTGACGGCGAGTTGCCGTTGCCCGTCGACTGCCTCGAGGACTGGGTGACGTCGGGCGCGCCGGAATGGGAGGTCGACGCCCGCCGGCACGCGCTCGTGTTGCGTTCCGGTCAACACGCGGTCAGACCGCTGCTCGACGACGACGGGTTGCTCCATCATCGCGACGCGTGGGTTTCGCTGTCACCGGTCGAGCAGGCGCTCGCGGGCGTGTTGCTCGACCGCTTCGGCGCGGTCGTCACCCGCGAGATGCTCGCCGACCGCGCATGGCCTGCGGGCGTGCCGACACGCAATGCGCTCGACGTGCACGTATTGCGCCTGCGTCGCCGCATCGCGCCGATCGGTCTGGAGATCCGCACCGTGCGATCCCGCGGCTACCTCATGCAATCACGCGAGGTCGTGCTCTCCTAGCCTGCGTCACCAGCGCTCGCCGCTGGCTAGCGTCGCTGCGTGCGACTCGGGATCGACAGCGGCGGGACGTTCACCGACGTCGTCGCCGACGACGGGCGGATCGCCAAGGTCGCGTCGACGCCGGAGGATCCGGCACGCGCGGTCGAACGAGCGATCGGTGCGGTCGACGACGGGCATTCGGTCGACGTGCTCGCGCACGGCACGACGGTCGCCACCAACGCGTTGCTCGAGCGGCGCGGCGCGCGGGTTGCACTGATAGCGACGCGCGGATTCGCCGACGAGATCGAGATCGCGCGCCAGGATCGTCCGTCGCTGTACGACCCGTTCGTCGATCGGCCCGCACCACTCGTGCCCCGCCCCCTGCGCTTCGAGGTGTCGGGTCGTCTCGACGCGAAAGGTTGCGAGATCGAGCCGTTCGACGGCATCCTGCCGGACATCGACGAAGCGGTCGACGCGATCGCCGTGTGTCTGTTGCATGCCGACCTCGACCCGAGCCACGAACGCGCGGTGGCGGCCGCGTTGCGCGCGGTGCGTTCCGAGCTCGTCGTGTGCTCGCACGACGTGAGCCCGGAGTTCCGTGAGTACGAACGCATGGTCACGACCGTCGTCGAAGCCTTCCTCGAACCGGTGTGCGCGCCCTACCTCACGCAAGTGGCGACCTTGGCGGCGGAAGCGTTGGTGATGACGTCGGCCGGTGGGCTCGTGCCCGTCGCGGGCGCGGCGCGAGCTGCGGCGTCGCTGTTGCTCTCGGGCCCGGCCGGCGGGGTACGCGCCGCCGCGGAGATCGCGGCCGCGTGCGGATTCGCCGATGCCGTCAGCTTCGACATGGGTGGTACGAGCACCGACGTATGCCTGGTGCGCGGGCGGGTCCCCGAGCCCACGTCGGAGCGCGTCGTCGCGGGCTTCCCGATCCGTCTTCCCGCGCTCGACGTGCACACCGTGGGCGCGGGAGGCGGTTCGATCGCCCGGCTCGACGCGGGTGGCGCGCTGGTCGTGGGTCCACGCAGCGCGGGTGCGGTGCCGGGGCCCGCCTGCTACGGGCGCGGCGGTTCCGAACCCACGGTGACTGATGCCGACCTCGTCCTCGGGCGGATCCCGGCCGGTTCCGCGTTCGGCGATCTGGGCCGGCTCGACGTCGCCGCGGCCCGGCGGACGCTGGAGCGATGCGGGGTCACTGCGGAGGGCGTCGTGCGCGTGGTCGACGCGGCGATGGAGCGGGCGGTGCGCGTGGTGACGGTCGAACGCGGCGTCGACCCGCGTGACCTCGCGTTGGTCGCGTTCGGGGGAGCGGGGCCGCTGCACGCGTGCGCCGTTGCCGACGCGCTCGGTATGCGCGCGGTCATCGTCCCGCCGCGGGCGGGCGTGTGCTCGGCCGCGGGGCTGCTCTGCGCGCCGAAATCCCGCGAGATCGTGCACAGCTTCACGGGCGGATCGTTGCCCGAGGCGATCGGGCGCGTCGAACGGGAGGCGCGGGCGCGGGTCGGGGCCGATGCCGTAGTGGAGTCGGCCGTCGACTGCCGGTACGTCGGCCAGAGCCACGAGCTCACGGTGGCGTCGGTCGCCGAGTTCCCCGCCGCGCATGAGCGCCGCAACGGCCACTTCCGGCCGGGCGCGCCCGTCGAGGTGATCGCGGTGCGGGCGCGCGCGTCGATCGCGGCGCCGCTGCGCATCACCGATCTCCCCGACGTCGAGCGGGACCGGGTGGTCGGCCCCGCAGTGGTCGCCGAGCGCGACTGCACGGTGTGGGTGCCCGAGGGCTGGCACGCCGAGCCGCGCGAGCTCGGAGCCTTCGTCGTCGAGCGGCGGAGCTGAGTATGGATCCGGCGACGCTGCAGGTCTGGATGTCGCGGCTCGCGGGCGTCGCCGACGAGATGGGTGCAGTCCTTCGGCGCGCGGCCTACAGCCCGAACATCAAAGAGCGCGCCGACTGCTCCTGTGCGGTGTTCGCGCCCGACGGCACGCTGCTCGCGCAGGCCGAGCACATTCCGGTGCACCTCGGTGCGATGCCCGCGGCGGTGCGTGCGGCTATCGACGCATGCGGCGAGCGGGTCGGGCCCGGCGACCAGATCGTGGTGAACGACCCCTTCTCGGGCGGGACGCATCTCAACGACATCACGTTCGTCGCGCCCGCGTACGACGACGACGCGACATTGCTCGGTTGGGCGGCGAATCGTGCCCACCACGCCGACGTCGGCGGGATGGCGCCGGGCTCGCTCCCGCCCGATGCCACCGAGATCTTTCAAGAGGGCCTCCGCCTACCGCCCGTCCGTTGGACGCCGGAGGTCGAGACCGTCGTGGTCGCGTCGTCGCGCACTCCCGACGAACGCCGGGGCGACCTCGACGCGCAGCTGGGCGCGAACCGCCTCGGCGTCTCCCGGTTGCGTGAGCTCGCGCTCGCGGCGACCCCCGATGTTGTCACCGAGATCGTCGCGTACGGCGAGCGCCGCGCCCGTGCCGCGATCGGCGCACTTCCCGACGGTGAGTACCACTTCGAAGACGTGCTCGATTCGACCGGCGGCCCGGGCGCGGCGCGGCCGGCACGAATTTGCGTGACCGTCACCGTGGCGGGCGACACGATCACGTTCGATTTCGCCGGCACCGACGCGCAGCGCGCGGGTTCGGTCAACGCGGTCGAGGCCGTCACGGTCAGTGCAGTCGTGTTCGCGTTGCGATCGGTGATCGACCCCGATCTCCCGGCGAACGGGGGAGTGCTCCGGTCGGTACGCATCGTCGCACCCGCGGCTTCGATCGTCGCCGCGCAGATGCCGGTCGCGGTCGGTGCGGGCAATGTCGAGGTGAGCCAGCGCGTCGCCGACGTGTGTCTGGGCGCGCTCGCGCAGGCCGTGCCCGATCGGGTCGGCGGTGCGTCACAGGGAACGATGAACAACGTGCTCGTCGGCGGCGACGGCTGGGTGTACTACGAGACGATCGGTGGCGGGCAGGGCGGTCGCCCGAACGGGAATGCCGGCATGAACGGCGTGCATACCGCAATGACGAACACGCGGGATACTCCCGTCGAAGCCTTCGAGCGCGCGTATCCGATGCGCGTCCGCCGGTACTCGTTACGTACCGCGAGCGGTGGCGCGGGTCGCGCCGCGGGGGGAGACGGCATCATCCGTGAGCTCGAGATGCTCGAACCCTCGACGCTCTCGTTGATCACCGAACGGCGCGTGACGCCGCCGTGGGGGATGGCCGGTGGCGAGCCCGGTGCCGTCGGCGAGAACTGGTTGCTGCCGGCCGGCGACGCGGCGAGGGCGCAGCGGCTCGCCGACAAGTGCACGGTGCGGCTGCAGGCCGGGGATGTCGTGCGCATCCTGACGCCGGGCGGCGGCGGCTTCGGCTCGCCCGAGTCGTAGGCTCCCGGCGATGCCCGAGACCGCGCGGCCGCCGGAGTGGGCGCGATGGCCGAGTCGGTTCTTGCTGTTCACCGGTAAGGGGGGTGTCGGCAAGACCACGATCGCGGCGACGACGGCGGTTGCGCTCGCCGATGTCGGCAAGCGGGTGCTGGTCGTGAGCACGGACCCGGCCTCCAATCTCGGTGACGTCTTCGCGACGGCGGTACGCGATCGACCGACAGCCGTCGTCGGCGTCGCGGGCCTGTTCGCGATGAACATCGACCCCGACGCCGCCGCCGGCACCTACCGCCGGAAGGTGCTCGCGCCGTTACGGGATGTCGTGCCCGCCGCCGAGTTGCGCAGCGTCGAGGAGCAGCTGTCAGGGCAGTGCACGGTGGAGATCGCCGCCTTCGACGCGTTCAGCGCGCTGGTCGCGGATACGAGCGCGACCGTCGGCTTCGACCACGTCATCTTCGACACCGCGCCGACGGGCCACACGCTGAGGCTCTTGAGCTTGCCCGCGGCCTGGAGCGACTTCATCGAGACGACGCCGCAGGGCGCGAGTTGTCTGGGGCCGCTCGCCGCGCTCGAGACGAAGCGGACGCTCTACGAAGACACCGTCGCCGCGCTCGGCGACGTGGCCCGAACGACCGTCGTCCTCGTGAGCCGACCCGACGGCGCGGCGCTCCGCGAGGCGGCGCGAGCGAGTTCCGAGCTCTTCGACCTCGGGATCACCAACCAACAGCACGTCATCAACGGACTCCTCCTCCAGCCCATGGAAGGCGACGCGGTCGCCGCGGAGTTCTCGCAACGACAGCGCGGCGCCCTCGCCGCCATGCCCGGCGAACTTGCGCGCCTGGCGGCCTCGACGGTTCCGCTCATGGCGAACGATCTCATCGGCATCGACGCGCTCCGCGCTCTCGCGGCGGGACGCACCGGGAGCGACGGCACCGCCGGACGGCTCGAACAACCGCCGGCGATCGCCGACCTCGACGCGCTCGTCGCCGAGCTCGCACGGGCCGGCCCGGGCGTGATCATGGTCATGGGCAAAGGCGGTGTCGGCAAGACGACGTTGGCCGCTGCGATCGCGTGCCGGCTCGCCGCACGCGGCCACCGGACGCATCTCTCGACGACCGACCCGGCCGGACGTCCCGGCGACCTCATCGTCGAGGCGCCGCCCGGGCTCACGGTGAGCCGGATCGATCCCGAAGCCGAGGTCGCGCGCTACGTGGAAGACAAGCTTCGAGCCGATACCAGTACCGATCCCGACCGCCGAGCGCTCCTCGAAGAAGATCTGCGCTCGCCGTGCACCGAGGAACTCGCCGTCTTCCAGGCGTTCTCGAACCTCCTTCGCCTGGGTCGCGACCAGTACGTCGTCGTCGACACCGCTCCCACCGGCCACACGCTCTTGTTGCTCGACCGCACCGGCGCGTACCACCGAGACGTCATGCGTACCGGCACCCCGATCCCCGGGCGCGTCACGACTCCGCTCATGCGGCTACGCGATCCGGCGTTCACGCGGGTGTTGCTCGTCACCTTGGCCGAGACGACGCCCGTGCACGAGGCGACCGCGCTCCAGGCGGACCTCCGCCGCGCCGGCATCGAGCCCTTCGGCTGGATCGTCAACGCGAGCCTTGCCGCGAGCGGTACGCACGATCCCGTCCTCCGGCGCCGCGCCGCGCTCGAACACCCGTACCTGCGCCACGTCTCGGAGGAGCTCGCGGACGCGATGCTGGATCGTTCCGTGGGCTGTCGGTCGTACACCCGGTGCATCCGTACCCTCGGCCGGCCGGGCCGAGTGACGACGCGACGGCGGGGGCTCAGTCGGGGAGGCGGATGGCGACGACCGTCACCGACATCTCGCGCTTGGGACCCTGGTACGTGACCGTGTCGCCCGGCCGCTTGCCGAGGATCGCGGTTCCGATCGGCGAGTTCGTCGACAAGACGTCGTACTTCTCGTTGCGCTCCTCGATCGAGCCCACGAGATAGGTCACGACATCGTCGTCGCCGGTGTAGCGAAGCTCGACGACGGTGCCCGCCTCGACCACGTCGCCGGCGGTGTTGGCGTCGATCACCACCGCGTTCTTCAGGATCTGCTCGAGCTGGCGGACGCGGGCCTCGTTGTGGCCCTGCTCGTTCTTCGCCGCGTCGTAGTCGGCGTTCTCCTTGATGTCACCGTGCTCGCGCGCCCGCTCGATCCACAGCGAGAGGTCGCGCCGCCGGGTCGTCGTGCGTTCTTCCAGTTCCGCCATCAGCCGCGCGTGCGCCTGAGGCGAGAGATGGGGCTGCTCGGCCATGGTCGGGCAGGGTACTTCGGTCGTTCGGCTGATTTCATTGCCACGGCGAGTTTTCCCGGCCGGGCCCGCCTCCCGGCCTCGGTCGCACCCGAAGTGGTTTGACACGGCTGTGATCTGCTGCGATCCTGGTGTCGTTATGTCAGCGCACTTCTCGGTCATCGTCATTCGATAAGCGAACGCCACGCCGGCGTTCGCTTCAACCGTCCACGCCAGCGTGGGCGGTTTTTTCGTGACCGGGCACCTTTCGAAAGGAACACAGCCGTGGCCCATCGGGTCGGGATCATCGGCGGGGACGGCATCGGCCCCGAGGTCGTCGCCGAGGCGCTCAAGGTGGTGCGCGCCGCGGGCGTCGATCTCGACGCCGTCGACTACGACCTCGGCGGTCGTCACTACCTCGCCACGGGTGAGGTGCTGCCCGACGCCGTGCTCGACGAGCTGCGGGGTTTCGACGCGATCCTCCTCGGAGCGGTCGGCACACCCGAAGTGCCGCCCGGGGTGCTCGAGCGGGGCCTCTTGTTGAAGATGCGGTTCGCGCTCGACCTGTACGTGAATCTCCGCCCGTTCAAAGCCGGTCCGGGCCGCCACAACGACGGCGTCGACTTCCTCGTGGTGCGTGAGAACACCGAAGGCACCTACGCGGGCGAGGGCGGGTTCTTGCGCCACGGAACCCTGTACGAGATCGCGACGCAGGGCTCGGTCAACACGCGTATGGGGGTGGAGCGGTGCGTGCGTTTCGCGTTCGAGCTCGCCCGGTCGCGCGATCGCAAGCATCTCACGCTGGTGCACAAGACCAACGTGCTCACCTTCGCGGGTGATCTGTGGCAACGGACCTTCGACGAAGTGGCGCGCGAATTCGCCGACGTGGGAACCGCGTACAACCACGTCGACGCGGCCTGCATCTACCTCGTGCAGGATCCGCAGCGCTACGACGTCATCGTCACCGACAACCTGTTCGGCGACATCCTCACCGACCTCGGCGGAGCGATCGGCGGCGGGATCGGCCGGGCCGCCTCGGCGAACCTCAATCCCGCCCGGACCGGGCCCTCGCTGTTCGAGCCCGTCCACGGATCGGCCCCGGACATCGCCGGGACCGGCCGGGCCGACCCCCGAGCGGCGGTCATATCGGCCGCGATGATGTGCGATTTCCTGGGTAGAGCGCGGCTCTGGCCCGAATTCAGAAGGCTCTGGACACAACCGACGATGTAAAGGGCACGACCACGCAGATCGGCGACGCCATCGCCGCCGCCTGCTGACGTCCTGCACGACGAAAGGCACCGAGATGCCCATCACGCCGACCGAGAAGATCTGGATGAACGGGGAGCTCGTCCCGTGGGCCGACGCGCAGATCCACGTCCTCACGCATTCGCTGCACTACGGCACCGGCGTCTTCGAGGGCATCCGCGCGTACGAGACCGAGCGCGGCCCCGCCGTCTTCCGGCTCACCGAGCACATCGAACGGCTCTTCGACTCGGCCTCCATCATGATGATGGACATCCCCTACACGGTCGACCAACTGGTGCAGGCGACGAAGGACACCGTGCGCGCGACGGGACTGCCGTCGTGCTACGTCCGGCCGATCGCCTACTACGGCTACGGCGAGATGGGACTGAACACGATCCCGTGTGAGGTCGACGTCGCGATCGCCTGCTGGCCGTGGGGCGCGTACCTCGGTGAGGACGCGCTCTCCAAGGGCGTGCGGATGAAGATCTCGAGCTGGACGCGCCACGACCACAACACGATGCCGCCGCTGTCGAAGACGACGGGCAACTACGTGAACTCGTCACTCGCCAAGGTCGAGGCGCTCAAAGCCGGCTACGACGAGGCGATCATGCTCAATCCCGACGGTCTCGTGTCGGAATGCACGGGCGAGAACATCTTCGCGGCGCGCAAAGGTGTGCTCATCACCCCGCCGGTCTCGGCGGGAGCCCTGCCCGGCATCACCCAGGACTCGGTCACCACGATCGCCCACGACCACGGCTTCGAGGTGCGCGTCGACGAACTTTCCCGCAGCGACCTCTACATCGCCGAGGAGATGTTCGTGTGCGGAACCGCGGCCGAGGTGAGCGCGGTCAACTCCGTCGACGACCGCTCGATCCCGTGCCCGGGCCCGATGACGAAGGTGATCGCCAACGAGTACGCCAAAGCGGTGCGCGGCGAAATCGACAAGTACAAAGACTGGTGTGAGCTGGTATGACAGAAGAGCGCGATGCCGCGAGCGAGGCACCGAAGGCGCGCAACTTGCAGGCCGGAGTCCCGAGCGGCGCGGGTGACAAGGCAAGCATCGAGATCTACGACACGACGTTGCGCGACGGATCCCAGCTCGAGGGGATCTCGCTGACGGTCGAGGACAAGCTGCGGATCGCAGAGCAGCTCGACTGGCTCGGCGTCCACTACATCGAAGCGGGCTGGCCCGGCGCCAACCCGAAGGACGACGAGCTCTTCCGGCGGGCGCCGGCGGAATTGAAGCTCGAGACGAGCACGCTGGTCGCGTTCGGGTCGACCCGCCGGGTCAAGGGCAAGGTCGACAGTGACGACACGCTGCGTCACCTCGTCGAAGCCAACGTCGCGACGGTGTGCATCGTCGGTAAGTCTTGGGACTACCACGTGACCGAGGCGCTCGGCACCACGCTCGACGAGGGCGTTGCCATGGTCGGCGACTCGGTCGAGTTCCTGCGCAACGCCGGCATGCAGGTGCTGTTCGACGCCGAGCACTTCTTCGACGGGTTCAAGCGCAATCCCGAGTTCGCGCTACGCGTGCTCGAGTCGGCGGTGACGAACGGCGCCAGCCACCTCGTGTTGTGCGACACGAACGGCGGCGCGTTGCCGCACCAGGTCGAAGATGCCGTCGCCGAGGTCGTGCGCTACTTCGGCGGCGACGTGAAGGTCGCGGTGCACCTCCACGACGACGCCGGCACGGGAGTCGCGAACGCGCTCGCGGGCGTGCTCGGCGGCGCGACCCAGGTGCAGGGAACCATCAATGGGTACGGCGAGCGCACCGGGAACTGCAATCTCACGACCATCATCCCGAACCTCACGCTCAAGATGGGTTACGAGACCATTCCCCGCGACCGGCTGGAGCGGCTCACGCCGGTGGCGCACCACGTCGCCGAGCTCGTGAACATGCCGCTCAATCCGCAGGCCGCGTACGTCGGGCACTCCGCGTTCGCGCACAAGGCGGGCCTGCACACGAGCGCGATCGCCAAGCGCCCCGACGCGTACGAGCACGTGCCGCCCGAAGTCGTGGGCAACGGCACGCGGTTCGTCGTGTCCGAGCTCGCGGGCAAGTCGACGCTCGGGCTCAAGGCCAAGGAGCTCGGTCTGATGCTCGACGGACCGCAGCTCGCGGACGTCGTGGAGACGTTGAAGCGCCTGGAGCACGAGGGCTACCACTTCGAGGTGGCCGATGGATCGCTCGAACTGCTGATGCGGCGCGCGACCGGCTGGGAGCCCGGCTGGTTCCGAGTCGAGTCGTTCCGGGTGATCACCGACGACATCCTCGGGGTCGACACGTTGACCGACCAGACCCGCGCGACCGTGATGACGGAGGCGACCGTCAAGGTGCACACCGGCGGGCGCCGGGTCGTGGCAACCGCGGAAGGCAACGGCCCGGTGAACGCGCTCGACACCGCGCTGCGGAGCGCGCTCAACGGCGAGTTCCCCGCGCTCGAACGGGTACACCTCACCGACTACAAGGTGCGCGTGCTCGACACGAACAAGGGCACCGGCGCGGCGACCCGCGTCTTGATCGACTCGACCGACGGCGACGCCACGTGGACGACCATTGGGGTGAACGAGAACATCATCGAGGCGTCGTGGCAGGCGCTGCTCGACTCGATTCACTTCGGCCTGCTCCGCGCCGACCTCGCCGGTCGCTGAGGGGCGTTCACCGCGGGAAGGTAATGTCGGCTCTCGTGCCGACCGATCCCTTCGTCCCGCCCGATCCGAGCGCACGGCCCCGCCAGCAGCAGAACCTGCCGCCGGGCGTGGCGCTGCCGCCCGCGGCCGACTGGCGTTCCGACCGCCCCGGCGACCTCGACGCGGGTCAGCCCGACGGTGCACTGCTCGGGCGCCCCGGACCCAACGTCGGCTACGCGTACACCCTCGCCCAGCGGGCGAAGGACCGCCTCCGCCTCGGGCCCTTCGAGCACGTGCACGATGCGGTCGCCGTGATCGCCGAGGTCGCCGGCAAGCGGGCCGCGCAGTTCGGTCGGGCCCCGGTCATCGGCGACATCGATCTCGCCATCGCGTTGCTCGGCTACGACGGCAGCGCGAGCGAGGCGTTCGTCAAGGCGCGCTCGGCACTGGTGCACGAAGCGGGGCACGAGTACCGGCGGCGGCGTGCGCTCGTCGACGCCGTGCCCGACGCCCTCTTGCGTTTGCGCACGCCGCAGGCCGCAGCCGAGATCGAATCGTGGCGCGCATCGATACCGACGCTCACGGCCTCGGGCTAGTCGGCGCCCGATCTCGCGGCGAAAGGCCCGTTGTTGACCAGCTTCACAGTGTCCGACGACCTCGAGGAGTTGCGAGCGTCGGTTCGGCGTCTCGCCGAGGACAAGATCGCTCCGCATGCGGCGCGCGCCGACGAGGACGAGGCCTATCCGTGGGACTCGTGGCACGCCTGGCGCGACGCCGGCTTCGCGGGACTCGCGTTCCCGGAGGCGCTCGGCGGTCAGGGCGGCGGCTTCCTCGCCCACGCGATCTGCGTGGAGGAGGTTGCGCGCGTCTGCGCGTCGTCGTCGTTGTTCACGTTCATCTCGAAGCTCGCGATGACGCCGGTGATCGATCACGGCGGCGATGTGCTCGCCAAGAAGTACGCGGCGCGGGTTGCGAGCGGCGAGTGCCAGGCGTCGTATTGCCTCTCCGAGGCCGACGCCGGCAGCGATGTCGCCGGGATGCGCACCAAGGCCGTGCGTGACGGCGACCACTACGTGCTGACGGGACGCAAGCTCTGGATCACCAACGCGAGCATCAGCGACTTCTATACGGTGTTCGCCAAGACCGACCCCGACGCGGGTCACCGTGGCATCAGTTGTTTCGTCGTCGAGAAGGACTTCGCGGGCTTTGGCGTTGCCAAGCTCGAGCACAAGATGGGCGTGCGGGGATCACCGACCGGCGAGATCGTGCTCGACGAGTGTGCGGTGCCGGCCGAGAACCTGATCGGCGAGGCGGGCCAGGGATTCGCCTACGCGATGGGGGCCCTGGACCGTTCCCGGCCGCTCGTCGGTGCGCAGGCGTTGGGGATCGCTCAAGGGGCGCTCGACCTCGCCACGAGCTACGTGCAGGAGCGCAAGCAGTTCGGTCGTCAGATCGCCGATTTCCAGGGGCTGCAATTCATGCTCGCCGACATGGCGACGGCCGTCGACGCGGCCCGGCTGCTCGTGTACCGAGCCTGCGCCCTCCTCGACGACGGCCTCGGCGGTACACCTGCGACCGCGAGCGCGTCGTCGATGGCGAAGCTGTTCGCGTCGGATACGGCGATGCGCGTCACCACCGACTGCGTGCAGCTCCTCGGCGGGATCGGCTACACGAAGGACCTGCCCGCGGAGCGGTTCATGCGCGACGCCAAGATCACCCAGATCTACGAGGGCACGAATCAGATCCAGCGCGTCGTCATCGCCAAGCGCTTGCTGGGCGGGTGACCGCATGAGCACCGAGCGACTTCGATTCTCGCCCGCGCCGACCGGCTTCTTGCACATCGGCAGCGTGCGCACCGCGCTCTACAACTGGCTGTACGCACGCCACGTGGGCGGCACCTTCATCTTGCGCATCGAGGACACCGACGTGGCCCGATCGACCCAGGAATCGGTCGATCAGATCCAACACGTCATGCGGTGGTTGGGGCTCGACTGGGACGAGGGACCCTTCCTCCAGAGCGCTCGATTCGACGCGTATCTCGCGGCCGCGGCCCGTCTCGTCGACGAAGGTCTCGCGTACGAGTGCTTCTGTACCGAAGCCGAGGTCCGCGAGCGCAACGAGCAGGCGATGCGCGAAGGCCGACCGCCTGGCTACGACGGCCGCTGCCGAGAGCTGTCCGCCGACCAACGCGCGGCGCGAGCCGCCGAAGGCCTCCCGGTTTCGATTCGCTTTCGCACTCCCGACGACGGTCGCAGCGCGTTCGCCGACGTGATCCGAGGGGAGGTCTCGGTCGAGTGGTCGACGATCTCCGACTTCGTGATCGTCCGTTCGAACGGCACGCCGGTGTTCTTCCTCGCCAACGCCATCGACGATCTCGACATGGGGATCACGCACGTGCTGCGGGGCGAGGACCTTCTCGACTCGACGCACCGGGTGCTCGCGCTGCGGCGTGCGCTCGGCCACGACGACCAACCCGTGTACGCCCACCTGCCGCTCATCATCGGGCCGGGCGGGGCCAAGCTCTCGAAGCGGCACGGCGCGGTCTCGATCGAGGAGTACCGCGACGCGGGCTACCTGCCCGGCGCGCTGCTCAACTACCTGGCGCTCCTCGGCTGGGGGCCCGAGGACGGCCGCGAGATCCTGACCCGCGAGGAGCTGGTGGCCGAATTCGACCTCGAGCGGGTGAACACGTCGGCCGCCACCTTCGACGTGAAGAAGCTCGAATGGATGAATGGCGAGCACATCCGGGCGATGCCCGCGGCCGCGCTGGCTTCCGAGGTGCTGCCGTTCGCCCGCGCCCGTTACGGGGAGCACCTCGACGTGCCCCGCTTCGAGGCCGCGGTGAAGCTGGCACAGGTGCGTGCGACCACCCTCGTGCAGATCGCCGAGCAGATGGCGTTCTTGTTCACCCCCGACGACGAGCTCGAGATCGACGCGGCCTCCTGGGAGAAGGTGACACAGGTCGAGCGCGCGCCCGAGATCCTCGACGCGGCCATCGACTTCGTCGAGCACTGCTCGTGGAGCGACGAGATCGATCCGCGACCGGCGATCGAGGCGCTCGGCATGAAGCCCGGCAAGGTGATGCATGTCCTGTACACCGCGATCGAAGGTCGCAGCCACGGCCTGCCGCTCTTCGACTCGATCAGCATGCTTCGCCGCGAGTCGGCTCTCCAACGTCTGCGAGCGGCACGCGCGCGGTTGTGAGACGAGCTCTGCGGGTCGCGGTTCGGGTCGCACTCGGCGCATTCGTCTGCGGCTTCGTGTACGGGTCGGTGGTCTTCGTGCAGGTATGGATGGCAGCGCGTCGAGACGACGCCCGTCCTGCTGACGCGATCGTCGTCTTGGGTGCCGCGCAGTTCGACGGCCGTCCTTCGCGGATCCTTGCGGCGCGACTCGACCACGCCATCGATCTCTACCGCCGCCGTATCGCACCCGTCGTGGTGGTCACGGGCGGTCGGCAGCCGGGCGATCGCTTCACCGAGGCGAGTGTCGGCGCGACCTATCTGCACGATCATGCGGTTCCCGAGCACGCGATCCTGCGGGAAACCACGGGGCGGTCGTCGTGGCAGTCGCTCGAGGCCGCGGCGCGCTTTTTGAAGGCGCGCCGCTTGACGAGCGTCGTCCTCGTCTCCGATCCGTATCACTCGGCGCGGATCGAAGACGTCGCCCACGCGGTGGGATTGAAAGCCGCGACCTCGCCGACGCGCACGAGCCCGATCAAGGGTGCGGGCGAGTGGCGGCGATTCGTCACCGAAACGGTCCGGGTTGCCGCGGGCCGGATCTTCGGGTACAGCCGGCTCGACCGGCACCGCCAGGTCGAGAGGCTCCTCCCGGGCCTGGCTATTATGTGGCCTCCGTTGCGACGGCGACCCGGCGTTCCGAAAGGCGTGCGGTCGACGTAGCACGGTCACCCATTCGGGGGTGGTGTAATCGGCAACACGGCAGGTTCTGGTCCTGTAATTGGGGGTTCGATTCCTCCCCCCCGAGCGTAAGCAAGAGACCGGCCCCGTTCGTCTAGAGGCCCAGGACGCCAGGTTCTCATCCTGGTAACACGGGTTCGAATCCCGTACGGGGTGCCATGTGGCCCGAGCAAATGCGCTCGGGCCACATTTCTTTTCCAAATTGTTTCCGGCACGCGTGGTCACGCTGGGCGCGCAAGACAACGGCATCTCGCGCGCAGTCCATTCGGGTGCCGAACGCCTCCACGCGACCGCTCGGGTTGGGCCGGCGCGCGCGTGAGCGCGGTCTCGACGCGCGCTACGGCGCGACGCTGATCTCGTCGCCGCGGACGGTCAACGAGCACGGCAAACCGACGAGTGAGAGCGGATCGCGCGCGACAAAACTGCTGGTCACGATGTTGATGACCTCGCCGCGTCGTTCGCCCGTCGTGATCGTGCATTCGAGCGCGACGCCGTCGTCGTGTTGCTCGGCCCAGATGATGAACGCGTCGTATGTGCCGTCGCCGAGCATCGTCATGGGTGTGACGCGTTTCGAAAACGCGTGCACTCCGAACAATCCACCGGCGCGTCTATGCGCACCCCACGATCTTCGCGCGAGTCGCGCAACGAGTGGTGGATTGCACGCGCGTTGCGTGACGAATGCTTGACGTACGTGTGTGAATAAGTTCTCATAACAATCGAACACACACGCGGTGCGTGGAGGTTTACGTGAACAAAGGCGAGCTCGTCGACGCAATCGCGTCCGACGCGAATCTCAGCAAGACAGATGCCGAGAGCGCGCTCAACGCGTTCATCAACGCCGTTCAGTCCGCGATCACTGCGGGCGAAAAGGTGACACTCCCGGGCTTCGGGACGTTCTCGCCGGCGTTGCGCAAGGCTCGTACGGGAATGGATCCGCGGACTCGTGAGCCGGTTCAGATCCCCGAGCGCAAGAGCGCCAAATTCTCCGTGGGCTCGAAATTCAAAGCCCAGGTCCAAGGGTCCTGATCGCGTAGGGCGTGGGGTCGCACTCCCTCGCGCACCGAATTAGCTACGAAGTTCGAACTTCCCCGAGTGAGAGCTCTCAGGAAAGGTGGTGACCGTGCCTCCGGCTAAAAAGGCAACGAAGAAAAGGGCTGCCAAAAAGGCTCCGGCCAAGCGCAAGGCCGTGAAGAAGGCCCCCGCGAAGCGTAAGGCGGCGAAGAAGACCGTCAAGCGCAAAGCAGCAAAGAAGGCTCCGGCCAAGCGCAAGGCAGCCAAGAAGGCTCCCGCGAAGCGTAAGGCGGCGAAGAAGACCG
This sequence comes from uncultured Actinomycetes bacterium, assembly GCA_963839575.1. Taxonomy (GTDB): domain Bacteria; phylum Actinomycetota; class Acidimicrobiia; order IMCC26256; family PALSA-610; genus PALSA-610. The sequence goes on from CAWIVQ010000003.1 coordinate 2,945,577, forward strand.
TCAAGCGCAAGGCAGCCAAGAAGGCTCCGGCCAAGCGCAAGGCAGCCAAGAAGGCTCCCGCGAAGCGCAAGGCGGCGAAGAAGACCGTCAAGCGCAAGGCAGCCAAGAAGGCTCCGGCCAAGCGTGCAGTGCGTCGTACGACGCGCAAGCGCACGGCGAAGAAGAAATAGCTTCGCTGAAGTGGTTTTCGAAGAAGGGGCCCGGGTAACCGGGTCCCTTCTTCGCGTCCGGAGCCCTACGGCCGGGATTGCGGCACTACAGGTCGTCGATGCGGGCGAACGCTTCGCCGCGCGCAGCCCGCCGCGGAAACCCATCGGCGCGAGCCTCGTCGTGCAACCTCGCCGCGAAGGCCGCGGCGCTGGTCGTCGGGCCGGTCGTCGATCGCCATGGTCGACCGCCACTGACTCCGGTGCGCGAGCAGCGCCGTAGACCTTGGCGTCGACGAAGCCGTCGACGTTCTCGACGTGCGTCGACCCGTCCCGGCTCGAAACACAACAACGTCGAAGGTCGGTGCGGCGCCACGCCCTGTTCGGGGAAGAAGTGCGGATCGCGCGCGGCGACGATGCCCGAGGTGACGAGCCAGCCCGCATGCAGGTGGTCGGGATGGATCCGGTACGGCTGCCACGGGTCGTGGCCGAGTACGACGTCCGGTCGCGCCTGGCGGATCACCCGGCAGACCGCGTCGCGGTCCGGCAGGTCGCTTTGCGAGTTCGCCATCGACGTAGCCGAGGAACACGACGTCGGCGACGCCGAGGATCGCGGCGGCGTTGCGTTGTTCCGCCTGGCGGGTGGCGATGAGCGCGGCGAGGTCGGCATCGCCGTCCCAGGTGCCCTTCGATCCGTCGGTGCAGATGCACATCGTCACGTGCGTGCCGGCCGCGGCCCACTTGGCGAGCGTCGCTCCGCAGCCGAACTCGATGTCGTCGGGATGCGCGCCGATCGCGAGGGCCCGGCGCGGGACTGGCAGATCGACCGACGTCGTCACGGTGTCGGGCGTCCGGCGCAGCGCGGCTCGAGCGCGGTGAGATCGGCGGCCAGATCGACGTCGAATCCCAACGCCGCGTCGCGCACGATCCGGACGGTGAGCGACCGGCGCCGCGGCCTCCTCGGCGTGGCGGGAAGCCGAGTCGGACCCGTAGGTGAAGGTGAACGGCGTGGCGGTGGGAAGCGACAGCACCGGTGTGCCGTCGTCGCGATGATCGGGAACGATCACCGCAACGGGCTGCGGCTCCGTCGTCGACGACCGCGTCGAGCGATTCTGCGAGCGGGAGGTCGGCGTGAACGATCGCGTAGCGAGCGAGGCCGCGGGCGACGGCCCACGCTCGACCGGCCGCGGCCGCGCCGTCGAGCGATCCGGGGTCGGCGACGACGTCGAACCGACGGTTGCCGGCCCATTCGACGACCTCGGGCGCGCTCGAGACGATGGCGACGGGCCGGCCACCGGCGGCAGCGACGACGCACTCGGCCATCGCGCGGGCGAGGTCCTCGCGCTCGGCTTCGGAGAGCACCTCGGCGAGCCGCGCCTTGCCCAGGGTGAACGACCGGAGCGGGACGACGATCCCCGCGTCGTCTCGGGAGCGACTCGGCATTTGCTGCGTATGCTACCGATCGTGGACGCGGTGTATCCCGCCGCGAAGGCGGTGTTCTGGCCCTGGCTGCGCTACGGCTTGCGCTGGACGATCGAAGGCGAAGCGAACATCCCCGCGCACGGCCCGGCGATCCTCGCGAGCAACCACGTGTCGTATCTCGACCCGCTCACGTTGGCCTGGCTGGCTGATCAGCAGCGGCGCCGAATCCGCTTCCTCGCCAAGGCCGAACTGTTCCAGGTCCGCGGCCTCGGGACCTTGCTGCGCGCCGCGCACCAGATTCCCGTCTACCGAGGCACCGCCGATTCCTCGGGCGCGCTCTCGGCTGCGCTCGGCGCGTTCGGACCGGGGCGAATGCGTCGCCGTCTTCCCGGAGGGCACGATCTCCGAGGACCTCGAACCCATGCGCGGGAAGTCGGGGACGGCTCGGGTCGCGCAGGCCTCGGGCGCTGCCGGTTGTGCCCGTCGGACTCTGGGGTACGCACCGCCTGCTGATGAAGGGGCGTAAGCCCCACTTCTCCTGGGGTGTCGCGCAGGTCGCGGTGGTCGGGATCGCCGGTCCGGATCGCCCCGGAGGAGCACGTGCGCGACGCGACGCTGCGCATTATGGACGCTGTCACGGAGTGTGTCGCTCGGGCGCGCGCGATCTACCCGCAGCGACCCGCCCCCGACGAGGACGCATGGTGGTGGCGGGGGCCGGAGACGGCGACCGCGCACCGGAGGCCGGCGTGACCCGCGTCGCGGTTCTCGGTGCGGGTTCGTGGGGGACCACGGTCGCGGCGATCACCGCGGGCAACGTCGAGACGACGTTGTGGGTGCGGCGGTCAGAACTCGCGGCGCACATCCGCGACGAGCACGAGAACCCGGAGTACCTCCCGGGAATCGTCCTGCCTGACCGGCTACACGCGACCGCGTCGCTCGAAGAAGCGTGCTCCGGCGCCGACGTCCTCGTCCTCGGTGTGCCGTCACACGGAATGCGCGCGGTGCTCGGTGAGGCGCGCGCGTTCGTCGGTCCGCGGATTCCCGTCGTCAGTCTGGCGAAGGGCATCGAGCAGGGCACGCTCGCGCGGATGACCGAAGTCGCCTGCGTCGAGCTTGCCGGTCACGAACCCGCGTGCGTCGGTGTGCTGACTGGTCCGAACCTCGCGCGCGAGGTCGCTGCCGGCCAACCGACCGCATCGGTGGTCGCGATGACCGACACTTCGATCGCAGAGGAGATGCAGCAGCTGTTCTTCGCGCCGACGTTTCGCGTGTACACCAACCCTGACGTCGTCGGTTGCGAGATGGCGGGCGCGCTCAAGAACGTGATCGCCATCGGTGCCGGGATCGCCGACGGGCTCGGCTACGGCGACAACACCAAGGCCGCGCTGATGACGCGCGGGCTGGCCGAGCTGGCCCGACTGGGCGTGGCGAGTGGCGGCGATCCGCTCACCTTCGCAGGCCTCGCGGGAATGGGCGATCTGATCGCGACGTGCAGCAGCCCGCAGAGCCGCAACCGTCATGTCGGCGTCGAGTTGGGGAAGGGCCGAGCGCTCGAAGACATCATCAACGAGATGAACATGGTGGCCGAAGGGGTCAAGTCGACGACGGCGGTGTTGGAGCTCGCGGCGCGTCACGATGTGGAGATGCCGCTCGCGTCGTTCGTACGCAGCGTGCTCTACGAGGGCGCGCGTCCCGCCGATCTGGTTCCCGCGCTGATGCTGCGCAAGGCGAAACCCGAGCTTCACGGCATGCGGTGACGGGCACGGTGACGGGCACGGGGGCGCGCGCCGCAGCGGTAGTGGATGCAGTGGCGGTAGTGGGTGCGGTGCGGCGATGATCGGCGTCGGTACGTTGTCGACCGGGGTCACCGCCGAGGTCGATGCCGATGGGACCGTGCATCGCGGCCCGTTGCGCTTCCACTGGCGGGTCCGGAGCGGCAACGATTGGCTGGTTCCGGGCCGCGACGCGCCGACGCGACAGTCACGGCCGCACGCGGCGCCCATGGTGCACACAGCGGTTCGCATCCCGGGTGGTGATGCGATCTCACGCGTGTACGCCATCGGTGACGGCGACACCGCGACGGTCGTGATCGACGTCGAGAACGCCTCGCCCGAGGCGATCGCGGTCGGCTTCGTGGTGGCCTCGCCGGGCGAGCTGGCTGTCGACGACTACGGTGCGCGCGTCGACGGAGCTCGGGTGCTCGCGTTCGCCCGGCGTCCGGGAGCGGTCGAAACCGACAACGGCTTCGTCTTTCCGGTTCCGCACCGGACCAAGGTGCGGATCGCGCTCGACATCGAGGTCGGGTGTCGAGGTGCGCGCGCTTGCCAGATTTCGAGGCGGTCGCCGCGCTCGTGGGATCGGATTCTCGATCGCGGCCTGCGCACTGAGTTGCCACAGCCACTGCAGTCGGAAGTGGACGCGGCTCGGGCCGATCTCCTCCTCGCTGCGCCGTCGGCCGATGCCTTCGCCGCCCTCGAAGCGTGGGGATTCGACGAGGACGCCGTCGAGATGTGGGCTCACCTGACGACACGGGCGCGGCGGAGCGCGAAAGGGGCCACGTTCGGAGGCGTGCTCGGAGATGTCCGTGCCGCGCTCGTACGGGAAGATGGCGCTCGAGCGATCGACCTGTTGCCCGGTTTTCGGCCGGCCTGGCTCGGTCAACCCCTTGCGGTGCACGGCGTTCCCTTGCGGGCCGGAGCGTGTTCTTTCGCGTTGCGCTGGCACGGCGCTCGCCCCGCGCTGCTCTGGGACGTGCCCGTGGGTCTGACTGTGCGCGCCCGCTCTCTCGATGCGCGGTGGGCATCGAACGAGCCCGTAGGCGAGACTCTGCTTGGCGAGCCGTCGACCAAATTGCTGGCGATGGGGGAGGGTGCAGCGCCGTCTGGCACGAGTGTCGACGCTCCGGAGCAGTTCTCGTGAGCGCCCAGTCAGGTGCGGTCATGAAGCAGCGGGCATGAGCGAGCACGTCGATGATCTCATCGCGGCCGGGCTCTACGACTCGAACGACCCGGAAGCGGCCGAACGGCTCGAGCTGTTCGTCTTCCTACTCGACGAGATCGGGGCATCGATCCCGGAGCTCGTGCAGGCCGACGAACAGGGTGGCTTGCTGAGCTTCGCTGCGTTTCGCTCGCTCCGGACCGGACGCGACGGCCTCACGTTCGCGGAGGCCGCAGCCCGCGCCGAGATCGATCCCGACGTCGCGCTGACGCTTTGGCGGGGCGCCGGTTTCACCGATCCCCGCCCGTTCGAACGGCGGTTCGGTGCGCAGGACGTCGAGATGTTCCGCCTGTTCGGGCTGCTCGCGACGTTCGTCGCCGAGGAACAGGTGCTGCAGCTGATGCGCACGATGGGGGAGGCTGTCGGCCGAGTCGCCGAAGCCGAGGTTGCGCTGATGCGGTCGAACATCGAGGCGCCGCTCGCGGAGCGGCGGCAGTACATCGACGTGGCTCGCACCTATCAGGCGGTCTCCGACGCGGTACTGCCACGCGTGGCCGACGCGATCGATTCGATGCACCGCCATCATCTCCTGGCGATCGGCCGTCGGTACAGCGACGTGGGCGCGCCGACTTCGGCATTGAACGTCGTGCAGCTCGCCGTCGGGTTCGCCGACCTCGCCGGCTACACCGGGCTCTGGCAGGAATTGGAACCACAACACCTCGCGGTCGATGCTCGACCGCTTCGAAGCGGCGACCGGCGACGTGATCGCGGCTGCGGGAGCGAACGTCGTGAAGCGGATCGGCGACGCGGTGATGTTCGTGACCAACGCGCCCGGGATCGCGTGTTCACTCGCGCTCGATCTCCTCGAGGCCTGCGCGGCGGCTCGGCTCCCGAAGCTGCGGGTGGGAATCGCCTTCGGCGATGTGATGGTTCGTCAAGGCGATTTCTATGGCCCGACGGTGAACCTTGCAGCTCGCTTGGTTTCGTCCGCGGAGGCGGGGACCGCGCTGGCGGACGCGGGACTGCAGGGGCGACTCGCGCGCGTCCGCGGTGGTTATGCCTTCGTGGCGGCCGGCAGATACAGGCTCGCGGGCTTCGTCGAGCCAGTCGAGGCGTACCAACTTCTTCGTCCCTGACTCGTTGGAGCGCGTCGGAGGCGGTCGGCGGTGCTCTGGTCGTAGCTGAACTGTCAGGCCGCATCCAACGTCTGCTCGTTCTGCCGGCGATGCCGATCGCGATGGCAGCTCCAGCAGCGCAGCCACAACTCGTCGACGATGGTGCGGTGGGTCTGGTCGAAATCTGGATCGTGGTCGTATTGCAGGAACTCGATGGCTCCGCAATCTACGCAGGCCCGATCCCGTGCCTTGACGACGCGTCGTTGTCGTTCTGTTGGATGGCGCTGACGTCCTGACGCATTGATCGGGTGGCTCTGCGCATCGTGGATCAGCGCCCGAAGGAATGCCCTTGGTGCTATCCGTTCGACGACACTGCCGGGAATGGGTGTTCCGTTGTCGAGGGTGCAGCCGTCGGCCCGAACGTGCATGACGATCTCGGTTGTGACTGTCGCGCCATCACCCCCGATCAGCTCGATCAGCGCGTCGGCTCGTTGTTGTGCGATCGTCGGCCACCGGGAGTCGGCAGGACCCTGGAACGCGTCCGCGGACGCTGTTCGCTCGTGGGTTCGTCGGTGTCGCGTGCATGAGCAGTGCGTCGACCGGATTCGTGATCTTGGCGGCCATCGCGGGTGGGAGGCGGAAGCCTCCGACGATCATGCCGTCGAAGTCGGTCCGCCATCCGAACGAGCGGGCCCGATCTTGTCGGGCCTCGGTCTCGATCGCGGACTCGTGCCCTACCAGCCACGACGCCAACGTGTGACCGAGGCGCCCTGCGGAGACCTGCCGTGCGAGGTCATAGAGCTCAGCCTGATTCTCCGGTGTCGCAATCCGGGTGAGTGTCCGGACTTTGCTGTACGAGAGGAGGCCGTGCGCGAACGCGTGGCTGAGCACGTCGAGATCCAGTAGTGCACTGCCGACGCGGATCCACTCGTGTGCGGTGCACACCTCGACATCGACCGCATCCGAAACCCAACGTGCGCACGAGGAAGCGCCGTCGAGGGCCCACTCGCCCGACGCGTTCAGCGCCGCGACCAGCTGCACCAACCTCCGTTGTCCCGTCGCCCAACGTTCCCCGGCGGCCACTACGGCAGCCCGCAGCGACACACCCGACTCGTCACCCACTGCGACCGCAGGCGTTTCAGCTCTCGCCGACATCGCCCCTCCTTCGCTTATTTCGGAAGGACGGCCATCTCAGCTGGCTGACGAGCTGTACCCGTCAGCCTAGAGCGGGGGTACGACATCAACGTCCAGCCGCCCGGATCAACTTGGGCGCGTCCGCGGACGCGCCCGCGCCGGACCGCACGACACACGCGTCCGCGGACGCGCCCCGGGCTAGCCGCCGGTGCTGCGACCGGCGGCTAGCTGCAACGTCGCGATTTCGAAGGGGCGGAGCTCGATCTCGCCTTCGAACGACCTGACGGGTTTGCCGCGCAGATCGACGACGAAGCCGCGGGCGGGCACGCCTTCGTGCTCCAGCGTCACGGGGCCGACATCGGACGCGGTTCGGAAGACGCCGAACGACGAGCGCGCCCGGTACACGATGTACCGCGGAGACCTCGGCGCCGTCGACGCGTAGCGCAGTGCCCGCACTCGGTCGGCTGCCGTCGGTGCGCGAGCCGGTGCGAGCACGTTCGAACGGGACCAGGAACGCGTCCGCGGCGCCGTAGCAATCGGCGGTACGCCAATCGCCACTGTGCACCAGCACGGCGTATTCGGCCCGCTGTGTCCCCAACAATTGCGGCCCGACGAGCGGATCGGGAGGACCGGCCGGATTCGGTCGCAGTTGCGGCTCGGTGCGCGAGAGGAACCCGACCGCGCGCAGGAGCGTCAGCGCCAACGAGCGGCCGTCGTCGACGACTTCGTACTCGAGCAGGCCGTCGTGGATGATGGCCAGCCCGATCGTGCCATCGGACGCGTCGACGAATCGACGCGAAGGAAACGTCGGAAGACCGAACTCGTGCACGCCGCCCTCGGCGGTGAGGCCGCGATGCACGACCGCGAACGCGCATTCCGCGTCGGAACCCCGGACCGCGACCGGCAGCGGGAAGCGCGCCCGGAGCCGGTGATCGCGCGCGGGATTCTCGATCTCGTGCGCGACGCGCAGGAACCGCTCTCCGGGACGAAGCTCGAGTGTCGTTCGCACCACGCCGCGCACGGTTTCATCGCTACGCCTGCTACACGACCGAACGTCACCGACCGCGAACGCGGGCCATGTGTACTCGGCCGCGATCACGATGCGCGCCCGAACGGGACCGGACTCGGTCTCCACGATCTGTAGGACGTCCGGTCGGTCGATGACGAGATCGACGTCGGGCGGCGAGTAGTTGTAGGTGTCGCCGCCGTCGCCGTCGTCGACCAGCCGCCCGCAGCCGTCGACCCGCGATCCGTCATTGCCGACGATCGAGTACGTGCCGTCGGCCGGGTCGACGATCACCCGCACGTATTCGTTGGAGATCTCGTTGTCGCCGTCTCCTCGAACCGCGCCCTTGGCACTCGACCCGGCACTACCGGCCGCGGCCTCTCCCTCGGCCGGCGTGAAGCACGACCATCCGAATCCGTCGATCATGCCGGTGTCGAAGAGCACGTGACGCACGGGCGCGAGCAGTAGCCGCAGTCGCATCGTGTGGCCCGCGGCGCCGAACGCGAGCATCTGTTCCTTCAGCTCGGTGAGGTCCACGCGGGTGGCGTTGCCGAGCGCCTCGAACAAGACGATGTCGTGCTGGTCGCTCGCCCCATCGACATCGATGACCTGGTAGTCGTGTATCTGGCGTCCCGCGAACTCCGAGGCGCGCATCAGGTCGAGTATCCAACGGACCTTCTGGCCCGTGACCATCGTGTGGAATCCCTCGCCGCCAGACTCGTCGAGCACCTGCGCGGCGTGCGCCGAACCGTCGGGTCCCACGAAGTGGCACGGACCCGTCCCTGGCAGGTGTACGTCGACCACGCCGGACCGGGCCCGAGCAGTCGGATTCGCCACGACGGTCGCGCCCGCGGGCGCGCTCACCTGAGTCGCCAGCGCGTGCATCGCGTCACGCGTGAGTCCGTCGCCGATCTGGCGGGCTTCGTAGTAACGAACGAGAACCTGGTCGACGACCTCGTCGCTGCTACACGCGCACGACGAATCGTGCGCGCTGTTCAGTACGAGTTTGCGCCATGCGATGTCGGTAAGTGCGTGTGGATACTGCGCGGCCGGGAGGAACAGCGCCGAGAGTGGTTCGGCTCGCTTCTCGAGCGACCGTTCGGCCCGTGCGCACGCCCGGTGAACGTCGACGCGGTTCGACCCGACACCCATCAACAGGTTTGCTCGCGCGCCGGAACGCAACTCGCCGCAGACGGTCACCAATCCTGCGGTCGGCTGTTCGGCGAGGTACTCGGGCAACGAGGTGACCGCGAACTCGTACTCGTCCTGTTGTGCGTTCGCTTCGGCAACGACCCGACCGAGCCACGACTGCGGCATCTGGTGGTCGGTGCCGTTCATGAGCAGCATGTCCTTCAGGCGCGCCGGTCCGAGCTCATGCTCGTAGTCGCGGGCGCGCAGCACGAGCCGCTTGGCATCGTCGGGGATATCGCGACCATTCGAATAGGAGCCGTACAGATACTCGGCGCGCACCCGCGATCCGTCGGGCGCTTCCCACCAGAACGCGGTGTGCTCGACCCTTTCGGGTACTCCGCGCCATACGACCGCGTGGTCGAATCCTGCGAGTCGCAGCAGCTGCGGCATCTGGGCGACGTGTCCGAACATGTCGGGCAGGTAGCCGATGTCCATCACTCCGCCGAGCTCGGAACCGCGGGCGATGCCGAGCTGGAGGTCGCGCACCATCGTCTCGCCCGACACCATGAACTCGTCCATGAGGACCATCCACGGACCGATGCCGAGTCGACCCGAACTCGCCAGCCGGGCGAGCGTCGCCGCGGCCTCGGGACGAACGGCGAGGTAGTCGTCGATCACCGCCGTTTGGCCGTCGAGTAGGAAGCGCGCGATACGACAGGTCGGACTCGAGCATCGGCAGCAGCACGTCGAGCAGGCGGACGAGCCGGAGCCGGAAGGTTTGGAACGGCGAGTACCACTCGCGATCCCAGTGTGTGTGCGGGACAATGGCAACGCGCGTCGGCATGGTTTCGACGCTAGTCGGGGCGGACCGGGGTCTCTTCGCCTGCTATCCAGCGGTAGCCGATGCCCGGCTCGGTCAGGATGAGGCGGGGGTGCGCCGCGTCGTCGCCGAGCTTCTTGCGGAGCTGGCCGACGTATACCCGCAGGTAGTTGCTCTCACTTCCGTAGCCTTGACCCCACACCTCTCGCAACAGGAATTCCTGGGTCAACAGCTTTCCGGGGTGACTCACGAGGAGCTCGAGTAGCGCGAGCTCGGTGCGGGTCAGGTGGACGGGCGCGTCGTCGAGCGTCACCCGCCGGCGGGCGAGATCGATCTCGACGCCGGCGATGCGCACGAGCGTGGGTGTCGGGTTCGACTGGGGAACGCGCCGCAGCGTCGCGCGTACGCGAGCGAGGAGCTCCTCGGTGTCGAAGGGTTTCGTCACGTAGTCGTCGGCGCCGGCGTCGAGCGCGCGGATCTTCTCCGATTGCTGATGGTGCGCGGTGAGGACAATGACGGGCATCGCCGAGAACGCTCGCACGCGGCGCAACACCTCGAGGCCGTCGATGTCGGGAAGTCCGAGATCGAGCACGATGAGATCCGGTGTGCCACTCGACGCGACGACGACCGCTTCTTCGCCGGTGGCGACGTCGAGTACCTCGAGATCGCGGCTGCGCATCATCGTGCGCAGCGCGCGCCGCAGCGCGGGGTCGTCCTCGACGAGCAAGATCGTGGTCACGCGGCCCGGACCTCCCGCGGAAACGTACACACAAACGTCGCCCCGCCGCCGGGCGTGTCTTCGTACCGCACCGAACCACCGTGCGCGACGACGAGCGACCGGACGATCGCGAGCCCGAGCCCGGTCCCCGTTCGGTCGGGGCGGGTCTCGGCGCTCTGGAACTCCTCGAAGATCCGGTCGCGCGCCTCCGGCGGGACTCCCGGGCCGTGGTCGGCGACTCGTAGCTCGATCTCGTCGGGCAGGTTGGGGATCGCGTGCGCGCCGACGACGATCTCCGAGCCGGGCGGCGCGAACCGGAACGCGTTCTCCAACAAGTTGAGCAGGATCTGCTCGGCCATCGTCACGTCGAGCGAGACCGGTGGGAGGTCGTCGTCGACGTCGAGTCGTACGCGGTGTGCGCGCGCGATCGGCCGCAATCGGCGCACGGCATGTTGTACGAGATCGGCGATGTCGACGCGCTCGGGCTCGACCTCGAGCGCACCGGCACGGATGCGACTCAGCTCGAGCGTGTTGCGCACCAGTCGTTCCAGACGTTCGGCCTCGTCGGAGATCGTCTCGAGCAGCTCGCGACGTTCCTCGGGCTCGATGCGTGACCACGACGACAGGAGCGTTCCTGCCGCCGCCTTTACCGCGGTCAGCGGCGTGCGCAGGTTGTGGCTGACCGCCGACAAGAATCCAGCGCGTTGACGCCCGACCTCGGCGGCGAGACGCGCCTCGCGCACTTCTTCTTGCAGCCGCAGACGGTCAACACCCGCGGCGAGCCCGGCCACCAGCGCTTCGAGCAACTCGCGGTCGGCGGGCGCGAGTTCCATCGGTGCCCTCGCGAGCAGCGTGACGCCCGGTCCGTCGACGCGCACGTTCGCGTCCGCGATCTCGGCGGTGGCCGCGACCGGCTCTCCCGCGGTAAGGGAGCACGCTTCGAAGGCGAAGAGCTCGGCGAGCGCGTCGGCGGCGCTGTGCAGCGCGTCGTCGACGTCGGCGCCGCTGAGGAGTCGGTTGGTCAGGTCGAGACGAACCTTGGCCTCGGCCTCGCGCTGGAGCGCCGTACGCCGAAGTGTCGACAGGCGTTGCACCGTCCATCCGACCAGCGCCGCGGACGCTGCGAACACCACGAGCGCCACCACGTCGTCGGTGCGATGGATCTTGAAGGAGCCGGTCGGCTCGGTGAAGAACCAATTCAGCGAGAGGAAGCCGACGACGGCCGCCGCGAGGCCCGAGCGAAAGCCGAGTGTTCCGACCGCGAGGACAGTGACGAGGAGGAGCAGCGCCGCGACGGTGAGGTCGGCCCGAGCCGCACGGGCTACGCCCGCGACCGCGCCGACCGCGATCACGGCCAGTGCCATCCGGATCACGGATCGCTCGTACAGGTGCATGCTGGTCGACACGATCGCACGGATTCCCGCACGCCGGTTGCATCGAGGGCCGTCGCCCGCCAGTGCGGCCTATAACCTCCCGCGGATGCCGATGTACGCAATGCTCTCGACCCTCGGTCCGGGTGGCTGGGAAACCCTGCGGGAGAAGCCCGACCGCATTCGTGAGGTCGCGGCCGAGGTGGAGGCGCTCGGTCTGACGGTCCATGCGCAGTACGCGCTGATGGGTCAGTACGACTTCTTGAACATCCTCGAGGCGCCCGACGAGGAGACGATGGCCAAGGCCGCAATCATGCTGGCGTCGCGGGGAACCATGCGCACGACCACGCTGCCGGCCATTCCGGTCGATCAGCTGATTGCCCGGCTCAAGACCGACGGCTAGCAACCTCCGAAAGCCCGTCGGCCCGCCGACCGCTAGATCCACCAGGTGCTACGGCGGTTCTCCTCGCGCAGGTCGGTCTCGGAGAACGGGACCGGAAGGATCGAACCGTCCGAACGCCGACGGACCTCGTACATCGGTTCCCCTTGACCGTCCCGTTCGGTTTCGACACGGCCTGCGACCTCGAACCCGCGCGTCCACTTCGATTCGAAGCGGCTCCGGACCTCGACGCGCGTGCCGGGTCTCACCGTTCCATCGTACGGCTGGTGTCCAGTGCTCCTGACGTGCGCCGACGCGATCTCGACGGCGCACGGCGGCTAGCGTCACGCGCCGTGGCCGCTCCCTATCCGACACTGCGGGTCGAGCGGAAATGTTGGGAAGCGGGTGACCGCGTCGTGGTCGGGATCGACGAGGTCGGTCGTGGTTCGTGGGCGGGCCCGGTAACCGTCGCCGCGGTCGTCCCCGGCGACGAGCACCTCTCCGGGGTCCGCGACTCGAAGTTGCTGACGCCGGCCGAACGGGAGATCGCGGCGGCCCGCGTGCGGCACTGGGCGCGGCGGGATCGGCGTCGGCCATGCCTCCCACGAGGAGTGCGATCTCGTCGGCATGACCGAGGCCCAGCGGCGAGCCGCGGCGCGCGCTCGAGCAGCTGGCCGCGCAGGGTTTCGAACCCGACCGCATCGTGCTCGACGGCAAGCACGACTATCTCGGTATGCCGCGGGTCGTGCGCACCATCGTGAAGGGCGACCAGAAGGTCCTGTCGGTCGCGGCGGCGTCAGTCGTGGCCAAGACGACCCGCGACGCGATCATGGCCGACGAGTCGGAGCACTACCCGGCGTACGGATTCGAGTCGAACCGCGGTTATCCCGCGCCGCAGCACAAATGCGCGCTCGCGGGGTACGGACCATCGGCGATCCACCGGCGCTCCTGGGTCTTCATGGACTACTGCCTATGGGGCGGGATCCCGCGCTTCGAGCGCCAACCGAGCTTGTTCTCCGGAGCTTTCGATGCCTGACCACACCTGGGACGCGCTCACCGCGGACGCGAGCGAGATCCACGGCCATACCGTGCGCGACCTGTTCGCAGTCGATCCCGACCGGGCGTCGATGCATCTCGAGGCGGCGGGCTGGTACTTCGACTACGCCAAGCATCGCGTCAGCGCGCAGACGCTGCGCCTGCTGGTCGATCTCGTCGCCGAACGTGGGCTTCGGGAACGGATCGACGCGATGTTCCGGGGTGACCACGTCAACGTCACCGAGGACCGCGCCGTGCTGCACGTCGCGTTGCGGATGCCCGCGGGCACGCAGCTGATCGTCGACGGTGTCGATGTCGTGTCCGAGGTGCATCGCGTGCTGCAGCAGATGTCGGAGTTCGCGACGTCGATCCGGGAAGGAACGAGGGTCGGCCACACCGGTCGGTCCATTCGCAACGTCGTGAACATCGGCATCGGGGGTAGCGACCTCGGGCCCGCGATGGCTTACGACGCGCTCCGTGCGTACAGCCGGCGCGACATGCAGTTCCGGTTCGTGTCGAACGTCGACGGTGCCGACCTCTTGGAAGCACTTCACGGTCTCGACCCGGCCGAGACCCTGTTCGTCATCTCCTCCAAGACGTTCACGACCCTGGAGACACTCGCCAATGCGCGGGCGGCCCGGGCGTGGTTGCTCGACGCGCTCGGCGGTGACGAGGCCGCGGTGGCGAGTCATTTCGTGGCGGTGTCGACGAACGCCGCCAAGGTCGCCGAGTTCGGCATCGATACCGCGAACATGTTCGAGTTCTGGGATTGGGTCGGTGGTCGCTATTCGATGTGGTCGGCGATCGGGCTGTCGTTGATGCTCGCTATCGGTCCGCATCACTTCCTCCAGTTGCTCGACGGCGCGCACGCGATGGACGAGCACTTCCGCACGGCGCCGTTCGCGGAGAATCTGCCCGTGCTCATGGGCATGCTCGGCTGTTGGTATCGCAACTTCCTCGGCGCGCAGACGCAAGCGGTCGTTCCGTACGCGCACGCGTTGATGAAGCTGCCGTCGTACCTGCAACAACTCGAGATGGAGAGCAACGGGAAATCGGTACGCACCGACGGCGCCGCGGTCGATGCGCCCACGGGTGAGATCGTGTGGGGCACCGTCGGTACCAACGGTCAGCACGCGTATTTCCAACTGTTGCACCAGGGCACGACGACGGTGCCGATCGATTTCATCGGGTTCGATCACCCGCAGCCCGGGCTCGAGCTCGGCGACCAACAGCATCTCTTGGTCGCGAACATGTTCGCCCAGGCCGAGGCGCTCGCATTCGGTACCGACGATCCCGCGCTCGCGCCGTACAAGGTGATGCCGGGCAACCGCCCGTCGTCGGTGTTGATGGCGTCGCAGCTCACGCCGTTTGCGTTGGGCGCGTTGATCGCCGCCTATGAGCACAAGGTGATGACACTCGGCACGATCTGGGGCATCGATTCGTACGACCAGTGGGGGGTCGAGCTCGGCAAGGTGCTCGCGCAGAAGATCGCGGCGGAGATCACGGCGCCCGGCACCGTGGTGAGCGCGGACGATCCTTCGACCAATGCCCTGATCCGGCGCTATCGCGAGCATTCCTCCTAGGCTGGCGGGATGGGTCAGCCGATCACGGTGACGGTGCGCGCAGGGGCTGCGCCGAACATCCGTTTCCTCGAGTGCAACCGTTCGCTCACGAGCATGTCGATCGAGGTGTACACCGCCGATTCCGAGACGCTGTCCGGCGCTCGCCCGCCCGATGTGCTCGCCCGCCGGCTGCTCGATGCCGGCGCGACGAAGGTGACGATCTACTCGAACGTCGTCACGGTCGAGGCGCCCGCGGACGCGTGGACGGGGCTGGAACCCAAGGCGGTCTTCACGCTCGAGCACCTGTTCGAGTTCTACGGCGACGATGCGGGTTGGTCGTTCGAGGCCCGCGGCGTCGAGCCCGAGATCTCCAAGGTTCAGTAGCGCCCGTCAGGAACGTGCCCCAGGGCTGTTGCGCGCTCGTTGACGGCCGTGCCCTTGCCAATACGAACATATGTTCGCTAGGGTCGAGGCGTGGTCGCAGCCCCGATTTCTCCCACTCTCCCGAGGCGCGACGAGCGCGCCCGGGCGCAGTTGCGGGCGGCGGCCACCCGGGCTGCTCCGGCGGTCCTGGCCGGTGATCGGCTCCTCGCCGTCTCCGGCCCGATCGGTCACCTTCTCCCGGCGGGCGGTATTCGACGCGGCAGCACGGTTGCGCTCGATGGGCCTCCGGGTGCGGGGTCGACGACTGTTGCGTTCCTCCTCGCCGCGGCTACCACCTCCGTAGGCGAGTGGGCGGCGGTCGTCGACCCCGACGAAACGTTGGGGGCGCGGGCCGCGGCGGAGATGGGCGTGGCGCTGGAACGGTGCGCGATCGTCCGCCACGTCGGCGCCGATCGCTGGTCGACCGTCGTCGGCGCCCTGCTCGACGGGGTTGCGCTCGTCGCGGCCGCGGTTCCCCCCGGATTGCGGCCCGGTGATGCCCGCCGGCTCACCGCCCGAGCGCGTGAACGCGCCACCGTGCTCGTCACGCTCGGACCGTGGCCGGTAGAGGCGTCTCTTCGTCTCCACGCGCGGGGGCGGAACTGGTCGGGGCTCGCGTCCGAAGGTCTGCTCGCGCCGAGCGAGCTCGACGTGCGCGTCGAGGGAAAGGGAGTGCCCGCGACGCACGCCCGGGCCGGATGAGCGGCAGCGGAGCCGACCGTTTGGGAGGCGAAGCGCGAGCGACCGGGAGTCGTGTGAGCGGCAGCGGAGCCGACCGTTTGGGAGGCGAAGCGCGAGCGACCGGGAGTCGTGTGAGCGCCAGCCGCACCGGGTGTGTCTGGTGTCCGGACTGGCCGGTGATCGCCGCGCGCCGTCGTGCCGGCGGCGCCGGCGCGGACGACCTGGCGAATCGGTCGCTCATCGTGTGGGAGCGGATCGGAAGCCGCGAGATCGTGCGCTGCGCGTCCGCGGACGCGCGCACGGCCGGCGTGACGCGGGGGATGCGCCGGCGAGAGGCGGAGGCGCGATGTCCGGAAGCGGTGTGCCTCGACGCCGACGAAGCGAACGAAGCGCGCACGTTCGAGGTGGTGGCCCGCGCCATCGAGGAGTTCACGCCGCGCGTCGTGCTCGAACGCCCGGGCCGGTGCGAGTTCCCCACCCGAGGTCCGTCGCGTTATTTCGGGGGCGACGATGCACTTGCCGTGAAGATCCGGGAGAGAGTTGCAGCCGCGCTCGGCCCCGACGGCGACGACGTGCGGGTCGGGATCGCCGACGGCGTGTTCGTCGCCCGGCTCGCGGCGAGGCGTTCGGTCGTGGTGCCGGCGGGGGGATCGGCCGAATACGTCGCGCCCTGGCCGGTGTCGGTGCTCGACGACGAGGAAATCGCGGGCCTGCTCGTCCGCCTCGGGTTGCCGACGCTCGGCGCGGTCGCGGCGTTGGCGCCCGACGTGGTGCTTGCCCGCTTCGGCAGTGTCGGCCGGCGGATCCACGAGCTCGCGCGTGGGCGTCGACCCCGGGCCGTCGGTGCTCGTGGCGCCGCCCCCCGATCTCGTCGAGCGCATCGAGCTCGATCCACCGGCAGAACGGGTCGACGTGGCTGCGTTCGCGGCGAAGGAGCTTGCCGATCGGCTCCTCGAACGGCTCGCGGAACGCGGCCTGGCCTGCACGCGCGTGTTGGTGGAGGCAGAGACCGAGCACGGCGAACGGTTCTCCCGCTGTTGGCAGCACGCCCGTTCCGAGCTCGGCGACGCGCTCACTCCGGGTGTGCTCGCCGAACGGGTGCGTTGGCAGCTCGACGCGTGGATCACCACGGGGGAGACGACGGCCGGCATCACCAGCCTCGTGCTGTTCCCCGACGAGGTGGTGGCGGCCGACGGTCGTCAGCTCGGGTTCTGGGGTGGCGATCAGGTCGCGCACCGACGTGCCGATCGCGCGCTGGTGCGCGTCCAGGGCATGCTCGGCTACGACGCGGTCACCACGGCTGTCGTCCAGGGCGGCCGGACCCCGGCCGAACAGGTCCGCTTCGTCCCGTGGGGTGAGCCGCGCGAGCTCGAGCGGCCGCTCGCGACGGGTACTGAAATCGCGGCGTGGCCGGGCGCGCTCCCGGCGCCGTTCCCGGCGCGCGTGTTCGATCCACCGCTTCCCGCCGAGCTCGTCGATGCGCACGGCACCGCGATCGCGGTGAACGGCCGGGGTGAGCAGCTGGGCGCGCCCGCACTCGTGCGGTGCCGGGCGCTTCCGGGCGGTGGAGGAGCGGTGCAGGCGTGGGCCGGACCGTGGGCCCACGATGTGCGTTGGTGGGATGTGCGGGCGCGGCGCCGATGCGCGCGCTGGCAGCTGGTGGTCGACGACGTGGCGTGCATCGTGGTCGTCGAAGGTGGACGAGCAGGCGTGGAAGCAATCTACGACTGACCAACCCGACCTGATCATCGATCCGGAGCCCGGCCGTGTACGCGGAGTTGCACTGCCATTCGAATTTCTCGTTCCTCGACGGCGCGAGCCATCCCGAGGAGTTGGCCGAAGAAGCGGCGCGTCTCGATTTGGCCGCGCTCGCGATTACCGATCACGACGGGTTCTACGGGGTCGTGCGGTTCGCGGAGGCGGCCCGGCCGCTCGGGTTGGCGACCGTGTTCGGCGCGGAGCTGACACTCGGCGCGTGTGCACCGCCGAACGGCATGGCGGACCCGGCCGGCGAGCACCTGATCGTGCTCGCACAAGGCACCGTTGGCTATGCCCGTCTGGCTCGAGCGATCAGCGCCGCGCAGCTCGCCGGGGAAAAGGGTGCACCTCGCACCACGATCGCCGACCTCGCGGCCGCGGCCCGGGCGCCGGTGCACGGTCACGAGCCGAACGCCGGGCCGAATCCCGACAACGACCACTGGTTCGTGCTCACCGGTTGCCGCAAAGGCACGGTGCCTGCCGCGCTCGTCCGCGACGGTCCGGCGGCTGCCGAGCACGCCCTGAAGGAACTTGTCGACGGGTTCGGGCGCGATCGCGTGCTGGTCGAGTTGTGGGATCACGGTGATCCGCTCGACCGGCACCGCAACGACGCCCTCGCGCGGATCGCGATGCGGGTGGGGGCCGAGGTCGTCGCGACGAACAACGTCCACTACGCCACCCCGAACCGCCGCCCGCTCGCACAGGCGCTCGCCGCGGTGCGCGCCCGGCGCTCGCTCGACGAGATCGACGGTTGGCTCCCGGCTACACCCTTCGCGCACCTGCGCAGCGCGGCCGAACAGCGGCGCCGGTTCGCGCGCTGGCCCGGTGCGGTGGAACGCACCGTCGAGATCGCGCGCGCGTGCGCCTTCGACCTGAAGCTCGCCGCGCCGCAGCTGCCGGATGCTGCGGTGCCGGAAGGGTTCGACGAGATGTCGTGGTTGCGGGAGCTCGTGCGGCGGGGTGCGGCGGTGTTCTATCCGGCCAGCCACCCGCAACACGCCCGGGCGCTGCAGCAGATCGACTACGAGCTGAGCATCATCGAACAGCTGGGCTTTCCCGGGTACTTCTTGTTGCTGCACGACATCGTCGAGTTCTGTCGCCGTTCCGACATCTACTGCCAGGGGCGGGGGAGCGCGGCGAACAGCGCGGTCTGTTACTCGATCGGGGTCACCAAGGCCGACGCGGTCGCGCTCGGGTTGTTGTTCGAGCGGTTCTTGTCACCGGAACGCGACGGTCCGCCCGACATCGACCTCGACATCGAGCATCAGCGGCGCGAAGAGGTGATCCAGTACGTCTACGAACGCTACGGGCGCGATCGCGCCGCGCAGGTGGCGAACGTGATCACCTACCGGCCTCGCTCCGCGTTGCGGGAGATGGCCAAGGCCGCGGGCGTTGCTCCCGGTCAGGCCGACGCGCTCGGTAAGTGGGTCGACCGCTGGGCCGCCGGGCCGGAGGCGTTCGGCGACCTGACCGATCGGGCGCTCGAGGATCATCGGCAGGTGACCCCGCGCAACGAACGGCGGTTCGAACGAACCCGGCGAGACCGGGCGAGGGACGGTGTTCCGCTCGACGGTCCCGACCCGCCCACGCGCCCGCCCGCGATCCCGCCGCTCGCGCTCGAGCTCGCGAGCGCGGTGATCGACTTTCCCCGCCACCTCGGCATCCATTCCGGCGGCATGGTGATGGCCGACCGGCCGCTCGTGGAGTTCTGCCCGATCGAGTGGGCGCGCATGGAGGGCCGTTCGGTGCTCCAGTGGGACAAGGACGACTGTGCGGCCGCGGGACTGGTGAAGTTCGACCTGCTCGGTCTCGGGATGTTGACGATGCTGCACCTCGCGGTCGACATGGTGCGCGGCCAGGGCGTCGACATCGACCTCGCGACGATCCCGCAAGAGGACGAGGTGTACGACCTCTTGTGCGCGGCCGACACCGTCGGCGTGTTCCAGGTGGAGAGCCGGGCGCAAATGGCGACGTTGCCGCGCCTGCGGCCGCGTTGTTTCTACGACCTCGTGGTCGAGGTCGCGCTCATCCGGCCCGGCCCGATCCAGGGTGGTTCGGTCCATCCCTACTTGCGTCGCCGCAACGGCGAGGAGGAGGTCACGTACATCCATCCGCTGACGGAGCCGTGCTTGAAAAAGACGCTCGGGGTGCCGCTGTTCCAAGAACAGCTCATGCAGCTCGCGGTCGACTGCGCCGGTTTCAGCGCCGCCGAAGCCGATCAGTTGCGCCAGGCGATGGGTTCGAAACGCAGCCAGGCCCGAATGGAACGGATGCGGGAACGGCTGATGGCGGGGATGGCCGAACGGGGCATCACCGGCGAGACCGCGGAGGAGATCTACACGAAGCTGCAGGCGTTCTCGAGCTTCGGCTTCCCCGAGAGCCACTCGGTGAGCTTTGCGTACCTGGTCTATTCGAGCGCGTGGATCAAGTACCACTACCCGGCGGAGTTCGCAGCCTCGTTGTTGAACGCGCAGCCGATGGGGTTTTACTCACCGCACTCGATCGTGCGCGACGCACGCCGTCACGGCGTGCAGGTGCTCGGTCCCGATCTCAACGCATCGTGTCGCGATACCACCCTCGAACCCCGGACCCTCGACGCCGAACCCGTCGGCCGGCCGTTGCGCGGCTTCCACGCGGAACCGTCGCACCTCGCGATCCGGCTCGGGCTGCGGAGTGTGCGCGGGCTGCACGACGCGCTGCTCGACCGCATCGACGACGAACGGGCGGAACGCGCCTTCACCGGCCTCGAAGACTTCGTACGCCGGACGGGAGCGACCGTCGACCAGGTCGAGGCGCTCGCGACCGCGGGCGCGTTCGAAGGGTGCTTCGGTCAGTCGCGGCGCTCGGCGTTGTGGGCCGCGGGTGCGCTCGGCACGGCCCGGCCCAATGCGCGGCGCGACGGAACGGTTGTCGAGACGTTGCCGGGCGTCGTCACCGGCACCAACGCGCCGCCGCTCCCGGGTATGACCGAGATGGAGACCGTCTACGCCGATCTGTGGGCGATGGGCCTGAGCGTGGGCAAGCATCCGACCGAGTTCGTGCGCGAGGAGTTGGCGCGCCAGGGGGTCGTGACGGCCGCGCAGTTGCGGGAGCTGCCCGACCGGACGGTGGTGGAGGTCGCGGGCGTGGTCACCCATCGCCAGCAACCGGCTACGGCCAAGGGCACCGTGTTCTTGAACCTCGAGGACGAGACCGGCCTGATCAACGTGATCTGCGCCAAGGGCGTGTGGAAACGGTTCCGTATCGTCGCCCGCGGTGCACCTGCCCTGCGGGTGCGCGGGGTGTTGGAGAAGCACCAAGGCGTGATCAACCTGGTCGCCGGCCGCATCACCCGCCTGCCGATCAGCCTGGCGGAACATCTCCGGTCTCGAGACTTTCACTAGCACGGGTCATGTTGCCGAGCCGGTTGGCGCCGACCATCGCAACCAGCGTGATGATCATGACGGCGACGGGTACCGATACCGCGGCGAGGCGGTCACCGACGGTAGCGCTGCCCAAACCGATCGAGACGCTGGGCGCCGTGCCGGCACCGACACCGACAGTCGCGACGTGAACCGTGAGGTAGTCGATCACGGAAAATGCCGCCAACAAGACGAACGCACCGCCCAGCATGAATGCGCCGATGAGGACCGGCCGCGCTCGGCTCGCCCGTGCCGCGTCGAGCTGGAACGTCGCCGCGACCAGCGCCAGGAGGAGGAATGCGTTCAGCGGACTCGCGCTCCTGGCGCTGACGAGCTCGAGGCGGTTGCGGTTCGAGATCGCCACTCCCGGAAACGCCCAGAAGGCGAAGAGGACGCCACCGACGGCGAGCAGCGCGACGGCGGCGAGGAGACAGAGCGCGACCGCGTACAAGAAGTCCTGACGCGCATCTCGCTCGCCGGTCTCGGTAGCCAGCATGCGTCATTTGAACACGAGCCGCGCGTTGTGACCAGCGTTCCCGCCGGGAATGCGGGTTTCCCGCGGCCGTGCGAGACTCACGCCATGACTGCAACGTTGGGGCCGTGTATCTCTGCCGATTCGCACATCACCGAACCGCCCGGCACCTACGTCGACCGCATCGATCCGAAATACCGCGACCGGGCGCCGCGCCTGCACCACCACGACGTGCTCGGCGACGTGATGCTGATCGACAACGGCAAGAGCCTCGTGCCGTTCTGGTTGGTCGCGGCCGCGGGACGGCCGACCGACGAGGTCCGCCTCGACAGCCACAAGACGCTTCGACGAGCTCTGGCGGGGCGGGTGGGATCCTGTCGCCCGGCTCGCCGACCAGGACACCGACGGTGTCGTCGCCGAGGTGATCTACCCCTCGGTCGGCATGCTGCTCTGCAACCATCCCGACGCCGAGTACCAACGCGCCTGCTTCGACGCGTACAACCTCTGGATCGCCGAGTTCTGTGCGACCGCGCCCGAGCGCCTCATCGGCTTGGGCCAGACCGCGCTGGTCACGCCCGAGGACGGCATTCGTGATCTCGAGGCGATCAAACGACTCGGCTTGAAGGGCGTCATGCTCCCCGGCGTCCCGCCGCACGAGGACTACGACCACCCGATGTACGACGACCTCTGGGATGCGCTCGTCGACCTCGGGTTGCCGCCGTCGTTCCACATTCTCACGAGCAGGAGCGACACGCCCGGCGCCGACCACGTGCGCGGCCCGAAGCTCAACAGCTTCATGAGCATCGTGCGCGGCAACCAAGACATCATCGGCACGCTGATCTTCGGCGCGGTCTTCGAACGCCATCCCGACCTTCGGGTGGTATGCGTGGAAGCCGACGCGGGCTGGGCGCCGCATTGGATGTACCGGGCCGATCACGGCTACGACCGTCACCGCAACTGGCTGACCGCGGGGGAGCTCACGCGCCGTCCGAGTGAGTGGTTCTCCGCCAACGTCTACCTGACGTTCCAAGACGACTGGGTGGCGTTTCGCACCGCGCACCTCATGAACACCGACCGGCTGATGTGGGCGAACGACTTCCCCCACAGTGACGCGACGTGGCCGAACAGCCAGGCGCTCCTCGCCGAGCACGCGATGAGCCTCGACGAGCACGCGCGCGCAGCCGGATCCTGCACGACAACGTCGCCGAGCTCTACGGCATCACCGTCTAGCCGTCAGGCGCGTTCACCGGGCGGCAGCTCCGCGGGGCGGTGCTGGGCGAGCGACAACAGCACGAAGCGCATGATCCGATCGCGGTCGGACTCGCGGATCAAGACGAACTCGAAGCGCGTCAAGGGCTTGCCGATCGTGGGGAGCGCCTCGCGCGGCAACACGCGCCCGATCGCCGCGAAAGGCGGGTCGGTGTCGAGCGCGAAGGCCATCGCGACGGTCGCACCCGCGGCGGGTGTGCGGTCGGTCAGGACCGAGCAGCCGCCTCCGCCCAGGTCGCGGATCTCCGCCTCGAACGCGACCCAGGTGTTGGTGTCGGGATCGAACACCGTGCAGCTCAGGGGAACGTGACTCAGCACCCGCGCGTACGCGCGTCGCTGGGCGGTGGAGCTCTCGTCGGGCGCGCCGATCACGATGCGGGTCGCGCCGCTGCGCACAACCGGAACGTGGATCAGGTACACGCTGAAGCGCCCGAGACACGTGAGGTGCACCTCGGAGAGATCGGTCCACTCCCGGGGCAGGTGTTCCTCGTCGTGCGCGGCCAAGGTGACGTGGCCGTCCTGAACGAGGTCGACGACCATGCGGCACGGCGGGTCGTCGGCCGCGGCCGCGACGAGTACCGGCTGGCCGACCTCGAGTAGCGGTGGTGTCACGCCTTCTCCATCGGCAGGAGCGGGACGTCGGACACCCCGGACGGGGTAGCCTTGACGGGTTCCGGAGGACTTCAGATGGCTGACCCGCCCAGTTCGTCATGCCGCGCTCCTCGCGCCGTATCGGCGCGCGTTTCGTCGCGTTCATCCGCGCGGACATCTCCGGAGTCCGGGCGGGCTTCGTCGCGCTCCTGATCTCCTCGGGCGGCGATCTCGTCACCGGTGTCACGTTCGCCACGATCAGCAACACCCTGAACCTTCTGCCCGGCCTCGTCGTGCTGGTCCCGGCGGCCATCGGGATGCGGGGCAACGTGTTCGGGGGTCTCGGCAGCCGGCTTGGGCACGATGATCCACACGGGCACGTTCCGGGTGTCGCCCCGGATCGACACCGAGGTCGGTCAGAACATGTCGGCCGCGATCCTGTCGTCGTTGGCGACCGCGGCCCTGCTCGCCGTGCTCGCGAAGCTGATGTGCGAGATGCTGGTGAGAGGACCGTCGATCTCGATCGCCGACTTCATGGTGGTGTCGGTGATCGGCGCGATCCTCTCGTCGATCGTGGTGCTCGTGCTCACCGTCGCGGTCGCCGCGTTCTGCGCGCGCCGCCGCCTCGACCTCGACAACGTCGCCGCGCCGATCGTCACCGCCGCGGGTGACATGGTCACGCTGCCCAGCCTGTTCGTGGCCACGTACCTGCTCGGCATCCACCTGCTCACACCGATCGTCGCGATCGCGTGCGTGGTCGTCGGTGTCGGCGCCGCCGTGGTCGGTATCGGCGCCAAGGGTCTCCCGCTCTTGCGCCGCATCGTGATCGAATCGTTGCCGATCCTCGCGCTGGCGGGCGTGGTCGACCTGCTCGCCGGCATCACCATTCAGAATCGTTTCACGTCGCTGCTGAAGTATCCGGCACTCCTCGTCATGGTGCCGGCGTTCCTCGAGGACTCGGGCTCGCTGGGCGCGATCCTGGCGGCCCGGGTCTCGACCAAGCTCCACCTCGGGACGCTCGGCGAGAAGGGCGCGTCGTGGCGCGCCGCGACCAACGACGTGATGCTCGTCTACGTGTACGCGATCCCCGTGTTCGTGTTCCTCGGACTGACCTCGACGGTCGTGGCGACCGTCTTGAACAAGGCCAGCCCGGGCACTGTCGAGATGCTCGGCGTCAGCCTGATCGCGGGGTTCTTCGCGACGACGGCGTCGGTGCTCGTGGGCTTCTATTCCGCGGTCGCGACCCACCGCTTCGGGCTCGACCCGGACAATCACTCCATCCCCCTCGTGACCTCGAGCCTTGACCTCCTCGGCGCGTTGTCGCTTATCCTGGCCATCGTGATCCTCGGGCTGGCTTAGGGCCCCTCGAGGAGCCGGCTGCGGAGCCGGCGGTATCAATGGACGAACGACCACGAAATCTGAAGGCCATGTTGTCGGAGGCGAAGGACACCTCCGAGCTGATGGTCGATCTCGGGTACGCATCGCTGTTCTTCGGCGACACGCGCATGGCCGACGAGGTCCACGAGCTCGAAGAGCGCCTGACCGAGCTCGTACACGAGATGCGCGAGGTCTGTGTGCTCGCCGCGCGCTCCAAGCGTGAGGCGGAGCAGATGTCGAGCGTCTTGCACGTCATGTCCGCGATCGAGCGCATGGGGAACGCGGCGGTCGACATCGCGCGCGTCGTCACCCACCATCTGGGTATCCCGGCGTCGCTCGTCGCCGATCTCGCCGGCGCGGAGGAGGTGTCGCACCGCGTCCGCGTCCGCGGCGAATCGGCGCTCGCGAACCGTTCGCTCGACGACGTCGAGTTGCCGATGGAGGTCGGCATGCGTGTGGTTGCGATCCGGCGCGGCCGGGAGTGGCTCATCGACCCGGACGGCGACGAGCATCTCCTTCCCGACGACGTGTTGATCTTGCGCGGGGCCCGGGAAGGCATCGGGGAGGTCCGCGAGCTCGCGGGTGCGCCCATGTGGCGACCGGCCGGTGTGGAAGAGGACCCCGCCATCTCCGACCTCGACCGTGCTGTTGACGTGCTCGTCGAGATGAAGAACGTGTCGGAGGCCGCGGTCGGGCTCGCGTACAGCGCGCTCTTGTTGAACGATCAGGGTCTGGCGTCGCAGGTGACCCAACTCGAGGACCGTCTCGACGAGATGCGCGAGCAGCTCGAGCTCTGGGTGCTGCGCGCCGGCGCGGAGACCGTCGACCCGTCAGGCTTGCGCGGCCTGCTCCACCTGGGTGCCGCGTCGGAAGAAGTCGGCGATGCCGCCCAGCAACTCGTGTGGCTCGTCGAACAAGAAGAAGAGATGCATCCTGTGCTGGCCGTCGCGTTGGGCGAGGCCGACGAGGTGTTCGTGCAGTACCCGATCGGTCGCGCGAGCGCGCTCGAGAGCGCGGTGGTGACGGGTACGCAGATCGGCGACGACACGGGGTTCCATCTCCTCGCGATCAAGCGCGAAGGGCGTTACCTGTACCGACCGCGTCGGGTCACCTTGGCCGCAGGCGACGAGATCCTCGCGACCGGTCCGTGGGAAGGGCGTGCCGTCCTGGCGGAGCAGTGCGGCTTCCGGCTCGTCGAGGACGACGACACCGGAACGGTCGAGCTCGTCCCCGCGCGAGCCGGCGCGATAGCAGCTAGTGCCGCGTCGGGCAACGTTCGCCCGGACCGGATGCCCCACTTACCGAACGAAGCGGGCGCAGCCCTTCCGCGTCGTTCGGTGCGGTCTGCGCCGATGGCGTAACGCTCCCGGCGCGGGCATTCTGTACGACGTGACGAAGCGTCGACCGAATCCGATCTCGATACACGGCGCGCTCGAGTCGTTGACCTTTTTCCCCGATCGAACGGCTTCGGCCGCAGCGACGCGAGAGTCCAGTGGTTTCCGTCAACTCGGCGAATACCGAGATGGTGGCATCTTCGTCGGACATTGGGCCGGGCACAGCGAATGGGAGCGCCACACCGTCGGCGACGAGATCGTTGTGGTCATCGAGGGTCTTACGACGATCTTCTTCCTCTCGGATGAGGGGGAGGAGTCGGCGAGCCTCGCCGCCGGCACGCTCGTCATCGTCCCTGAGGGCACTTGGCATCGATTCGAGACGCCAGAGTTCGTGAAGTTGTTGAGCGTGACACCACAGCCGACGGATCACAGCGCCGAACGGCCTTCCTGAGTATCTCCCGGGGTCTTCTCGGACCCCGGGCCGCGCCAGAGTTGCCGCTATGCGCTCGGTGTGGTGAGTTGTTCGCTTGCGTCCGCGACCGCTTGACGCAGTCGAGCTGCCGCCTTTCGGCTCGCACCGAAGTCGACAAGGGTCGACGCGAACCGGGGTCGCGAACAGCACCAGATTCTCGACGTGTCGCGGGTCACAGGCTGAGCGGTCAAGGCGTACTCCTGGGACCATGTTCTCCAGGACGGGCCGCCATATCCGACACGCCATGGCACCTCCGGACGTTCTGCTTCGGCAGCAATACCTCGACGACGAAACGCCTGATCTGCGAGTTGGTCGAAGTGCTCTACCGAGACGGCCACGTCGATGACTTCGTATGCAGCGCAGTGACCGGTCCATTCCGTCGCGAACACGTCTCCGCGTCTCCACTTCCGCCGACGATCGACGCTGAGCATCACGGTCGCGGCGAAGCCCACGGCGGCGAGAAGCATCACGATGCATATCCCGAGGACAAGCACCATCTCAGTGGCAGCGTACGACCGATCCCGGAACGCGCATAACTGCCAGTCGATCTCGCGCGCCATCGCGAGTCATCGACCCAAGCAGAACGCGCGCACCGAACACGCTCGGCGTGGAGCCTCGGGGCCCGCGCGTTCTGTGCGGTCTGCTCTGGTGGCGTTACGCGCCCGAAGCGGGCAATCTGGTCGGGTGCGGGAACCGAAGGCACTGCTCGAAGAAACACCGATCGCGCAATGGCTGGCAACACACACGACCGACGTCCACGGTCGATGGCCGATCGAGGGGCGACTCTGGGTAACGCAGCGCCGTCTCGTCTTCGTCCCGCGGATCGCTCGCTTGCGGCGCTTCCACTGGTCATGCAGCTTCGATGCCATGTCGAACATTGCTATCCAGCCGGTCGAACCGTGGCGTTTGAACCGACGACCTAAGCCGCGCCTCGCTGTTCAGGTAGCAGGTACAACGCACTTCCTCCTCGTCCGTGATCCCGACCGGGCGTTGGCGGTCATCCGGGACGCCACGAGCAACGCATAACTGCCGATCTCGCGCACCATCGCGAGTCGTAGACCGGAGCAGATCGCGCGCCCATATCCGCGCCCGGCGTACGGCCGCCGACACCGCGCGTTCTGGCGCGGCTCTGACGGTGGCACAACGAGGTCGACCGGGCAATCGGGTGCGCGCTCACGACAGCAAGCAAGACTTCGTGGCGCGCGGTTCGGTGGCAGTGGTTGGTGTGCCGTTGGGGTTATTCGGGTTGGAAGATGGCGATGGTGTTGCCGTCGGGGTCTTTGAACCAGGCTGAGCGGCCGATGCCGGGCGAGGTGACGACGTGGTCGACGGTCTTGAAGGCACCCATGTCGTATTCCTCGAACTGGATGCCTCGCTCGACGAGTTCGGCGACGTCCTTGTCGACGTCGGAGGTCCAGAACCGCACCTGGGTGTGGTCGGCGCTGTTGCCGCTCGGACGGCCGTAGATCAGCAGCGTCGTGCCGTTCCCGCAGTCGAAGAGCAGATGGTTCTTGATCGTCTCCGGCGACAGGGTCAGGCCGACGTTGTGCTCGTAGAAGTCCTGACTCTTCTGCAGGTCGGTCGAGACCAGTACCGCCGAGATTCGGTTGTCACCCACCATGATCATTTCCCTCCTCGTTGACGTTGGATGTGAACCATCACCCGAACCGCGATGCCCACGTGTTCAAGCGTCGGGTTCGCGGTTCGGGCGAGCGGTCAGGGCATGAGCTTGTATACGTCGATCTCGGTTTCCTCGGGGGGTGTCGGGAAGCCGCCTTCGATGCCCTGTTGCATCCGCGGCATCAAGATGTCGTCGCGGAACCGCTCCCAGCTCTGCTTGGACTCGTGCACGGCCAGGATCGTCCACCCGCCCGGTGCAGTGCCGCCCGCGTGGAACAGCTGACCTTCGGGCAACCGGCCGTCGCTGGGATGTACGGCCGCAATCGATGCTTCGTAGTTCTCTTTCGTACCGCCGGGGAAGTGGTGGATGATCGCAAACGCCATGATGCCTCGATTCGGTGTTGATATTTTCCTACGAAAGGAAATATACTGACCGGCGTGGCGAAGTCAAGACCCCAACACGAGTTCCTCGATCCCGACGAGTGGGAGTCGTGGGGCGCACTGATGATGCTCCACCGCTCGGTGCTCCAACATCTCGATACCGAGCTGCGCCGCGCGCACGACCTGGCCATCACCGAGTTCGACGTCCTGATCACGCTGTTCAACGCGCCCGATCACCGACTTGGTATGTCCAACCTCGCCGATCGAGTGCTGATCAGCCCCGCGGGTACGACGCATCTCGTGACCCGTCTCGAACGAGACCGCCTTGTTCGGCGCGAGGTCGATCCCACCGACCGGCGCAAGTGGTTCACCGTGCTCACCGACAAAGGCGATCGCACACTCCAAGCCGCCCGCCGCACCCACAACGACGTCCTCCGACGAACGCTCCTCACCGACACGACCCCCGCCGAACGCCGAACGCTGCGGCGGATCTGGGAACGCCTGTCCAAACGACAGCCGAATCCACTAAGTCCCCCCGAATAGGTACTCGGCTGAATCCCGCCGATCGGGGACGCTCGCGAACGCGAGCACATGACCATTGACGACAGGGACTTGCGCCGCTGAACTGCCTTGGGCTCAGGGGGTCAAGCCGTCGAGCTGCCGACGTGCACGACCGTCGTCTCCGAGCTGGTCTCCCAGAGGATCGCCGGCGGCGGTCTCACGTGCTTGAACTTGCGCGGCTTCGCCCCGCGCTCGTACTCGACGAAGTGCGTCTCCAAGTCGCGGACGCCCGGTGCGCCGGCGTCGGAGTCGCGCAGCGCATTGGCGAGCGCCCTACCCCGCGTGCCGTCCTTCAGGACGTTGTAAAAGTTGCGACCCCACTCGACGGCGATCCGCAGATTGCGCAGCGCGATCCGCGAAGAAGTGCACGTCGGTCTCGTCGTCGACGTTGTGCTCCGCGTCGATGACGCGCTTGGCCCGCTGCCCGGTGCCGTACGCCCAGCAGCCGATGTCGCCCGTGATCGTGAACCGCGTGATCGCCTGTGTCCGGGCGTCATCCATCCGGCGCAGGTATGCGCCGGCCTCGCATGTCGGACGGTGCGGCGATCCACTCGGGCGAGAGGCGTAAGCCACAGGCCTCACGAAGTGCCCCTGGAGGCTCATCCGGCTCGCAGACCTGCTGGACTAAGACCCTTGAGCGAGGCCCGACTGATTCTCACCTGCGGCTTGCCCGGGGCGGGTAAGACCGTACTCGCACGACAGCTCGCCGCGGACCGGAGTGCCGCGCGCCTCACGAAGGACGAATGGCTCTGGGCGCTCGGCTCTAGCCCCTGGGACACGCCGACCCGCGAGAAGGTCGAATATGAACTCTGGCGCCTCGCTCAAGAGATCCTGCGCCTCGGCCTGAGCGTCGTGCTCGATTTCGGGCTCTGGGCGCGGATCGAACGTGACGAGATGCGAGCCGTTGCTCGTAGCCTTCGTGTCGGCGTCGAACTGCACTACATCCACGTGCCCACTGACGAACTCTGGCGGCGCATCCAGGCCCGGAACATGGAACCACCCTGGGACAGCCACCCGATCCGCCGCGCGGACCTCGACGGGTGGCTACGCGTGTTCCAGCCGCCCGATACTGCCGAGCTGGCCTTGTTCGACCCGCCGCCAACCTCAGACTCAGTCACTACCCGCCGCGCGCCCGAATAGAGACGAGTGCCAGAACTGCCGATCTCGCGGCGCGCCGCGGCTCGTAGATCGCATCAGATCGCGCGCCGATATCGTGCCCGCGGTCGAGGTCGAGCCGCAGCGCGTTATGGCGCGGCTCTGACTCTGGCGTAACGAGCGCCGACCGGGCATTCTGTGCGTGTGAATCGGTGTCTCGGCGTGCTGTCTTGATGGTGCCGCGGTGGAGCAGCGGCGACACGATCCTTCACCAAGAGGTCTGGGTGGATCGTGTCTGGGCGGCTCGACCGATGATCGTCGTCGACGACACGGAGGAAAGCCTCGCGTTGTGGCTCCCGGCTGGCACTCGCCGCAAAGTTCCCGCGCCTCCGCCGAACGCAACCGGCCACGATCGCGACCCACAAGGACTACCGACTGAAGCCTCGCATCGTGGTGTCATCGAGAACCTTCAGCGCGGCGAGTGGGCCTACACCGATCACGTGTGGGACGTGTCGAACCTTTGGATTCTCCGACCCGGAGCTTGGTATGCCGTATGGGTTTCATGGCTCCCGAGCGGTGAGCACCTCGGTTGGTACGTCAACTTTCAAAGGCCGTACCGCAGAACCTCGCTCGGGATCGAGGCGATGGACCTTATGCTCGATCTCGTCGTCGAACCGGACCGCTCCTGGCGCTGGAAGGATCAGCACGAGTTCGAGCAACTGGAGCGTCTCAACCTGTTGGATCGCGACTCGATCCAGCAGCTGCGTCGTGAAGCCGCGACGGTCGTCGCGAGTATCGAAGAAGGCAGGTCACCCTTCTGCGACCCATGGCCGCAGTGGACGCCGAAACCGGACTGGCCGATCCCGGCACTGCCGAGCGACTGGAACATCGTTCCGTCGTAAACGCCATATCTGGCGATCGGTAGCCGCGCCGCCGCGAGATCGGGCATTCTGTGTGCGTGCCTGTTCGTCTTCGTCGACTGATCGCCACATTCGCGGCGTTGGGCGCGTTGACCGCCGGATGCAGCAGCCATCCCTCGGGCTCGACATCAGCAACCCCGGCCGCGATGCCTCCAGTCGGCAACACGACTCCGGCACTGAAGGCGACAGCGATTGCGTGGGCGCATGCTTTCCTCGTCGGATCGCTCGACGACATCAGAGCCCTGCAGGGCCCCGAGTGCGCTGATCACAGCACGACCACTCTTCCGATTCGTACGGTCAGCCAGTACCTACGCGGTCTGCGCAGCACAATGCAGAAACACTTCGGGCGGTCTCTCGACAAGATCAGGATCAGAGGCGTTACCGTCCGCAGTGTGACTGGCACGACCGGTATGGCGCTCGTGCACTATGACCTTCCTGCCGGCGTTGTTGGGAACGACAACTGGGTCGAGTACACCATTCACGACGATCGGTGGAAGGTCTCGGATTGCCGCGCTCCGATCGGGGGCGAGTCCTCCTCAGCAGGCGGAACCGTCACCGCACCGACGCCATAACTGCTATGCGCTCGCCGGACGGCGCAGCATCGGGCATTGTGCGTTCGTGGAACTTGCTCCACCGGAACATCGTCGAACGCGCGTGCAGGGAATCGCGTGGGCCGCGACGCTCGTTGTAGTGGTCGCCGAGGTTTGCGGTAGCTCAGGTGCGAGAACGAACTTGCCGTCGTCACGACAACAACGAAGCCATTCGTTTGCCCCGATGGCAGTAAGCCCATTCCCTTCCCGCCGCCGACACAGTAACCGTTTGCCTACGAGTGCCACTCGGTGAACACGGTGGCGCCGCCGGCGTCCTACAAGCCCTGTCGTAGGGCGATCATCAGTGCGCCCGGCCGTGAGAACGGTCCTCTGCGAGGTGCGAGAACTGCCGATCGGTGTCGCCGCGATAGCGTGTGATCGGGCATCATGCGTGCTGTGACCCCGGCCCGGCGCGAGTTCTTCGTCGAAACCGCATTCGTGGTCATTGGTGCCGCGAACGCTATTCGGGGAGTCCTCGTTGGTGATACCCCCATGGCGGTCGCCGGTCTCGTTCTGCTCGGCCTCATCGTTGTGGGTCTGGCCTTCGGGCCGGTGGTGGCCCGACTCTTCCTTCGTGTGTTTCGCCGCCCACCGGGCGTATGGTGGGGGCGGGTATTCGCCGTGGTCTTTGCGATATCGGTGCTCACGGACGTGACTCGTGGCATCTCCGCGATTACGAACCACGATTGGGGAAGCCTTCTCTTCCATGCGGTGAGACTGCCCGCGGACGCGGTGCTGATGACCGACTCCGCGGCCTGGTCGCGACGGATCGGCAACAGCACGAATCGACCGAACGACACCGCGTCGCTCAGCGGTCACCGAGCGCCATAACTGCCGATCTCGCGCACCCTCGCGACCCGCAGACCCGACCAGAACGTGCGCCCATATCCGCGCCCGGCGTGGAGCCTCGGCGGCGACTGCGCGTTATGTGCGGTCTGCCGACGGGATGGCAGAAGCGTCCCGGAGCGGGCAACGAGTATTCGTGTTGTGAGTTCTCGGGTTGGGTTTGACTCGAATGTTCGGGCTGGCGTCCGGGTGACCGGTGTGCCTTGAGATTGATCTGTCGGCCCGATCCGGGTGCTCGCGTGACGCCTACCGGTCGGGCGGAGTGACCTACTAGGAGCCTGTCGAGAGGCTCGTCGTTGTCTTGTCCGCCGTCCCGGCAGGTCGGTGTCTTTCCTTACTGGTTGAGCAGCAGGAGAAGACACGAATATGGGAACACAAATCACGGGCGGGGTCGACACCCATCTCGATGTGCATGTCGTAGCTGCGTTGGATGACCACGGTGGCCTGTTGGGAACTGCGTCGTTCGCGACGACACCAGACGGTTATCGCGAACTCGCTGACTGGCTCATGTCGTTCGGTGATGTCGTGGTGGTCGGGGTGGAAGGAACCGGTAGCTACGGCGTGGGACTGACCCGCCATCTTCTCGAGCGTGCCGTGCGGGTCGTGGAGGTGGATCGACCGAACCGTCAACGACGCCGACGGGCCGGAAAGTCCGACACCCATGACGCGGTGAGCGCGGCGCGAGCGGCGTTCGCGGGAGACGCGCTCGGCGCGCCAAAGACACGAGACGGCAACGTCGAAGCGATCCGCGTGTTGCGTATCGCCCGCACCAGCGCCCGCCGAGACCGAACCCGCGCGTTGAATCAGATGCGCTCGTTGGTCACGACCGCCCCCGACGAACTGCGTTCCCAACTACGACACCTGACCATCCCGAAACTCGTGCATACCGCGGCCG
This sequence comes from uncultured Actinomycetes bacterium, assembly GCA_963839575.1. Lineage (GTDB taxonomy): Bacteria > Actinomycetota > Acidimicrobiia > IMCC26256 > PALSA-610 > PALSA-610. Next base: position 2,979,038 of record CAWIVQ010000003.1, read on the forward strand.
GGTTCCGTCCCGCGGGACGAACCGATGTTGGCAGCGCGAATCGTCTCGCGCTCAAGACCCTCGCCCGCCGGGTGCTCGAACTCGACGATGAAGTCGACACGCTCGACGCGGTCCTCGCGCCACTCGTCGCCGAGACTGCACCCGAAATGATCGAACGCCTCGGAGTTGGCACCGACACCGCCGGCGCGCTCCTGGTCGCGGCGGGCGAGAACTCGAGCCGGATCCGTAACGAGCGTTCCTTCGCCCGACTTTGCGGCGCCGCGCCCCTCGACGCTTCCAGCGGCAAACAACAACGGCATCGACTCAGCCGCTCGGGAGACCGTCAAGCCAACAGCGCGCTCTGGCGGATCGTGATCACGCGCTTGTCCTACGACCCCGCCTCCCGCCACTACATCGAACGCCGATGCGCCGAAGGCAAGACCAAGACCGAAGCGATCCGCTGCCTCAAGCGCTACGTCGCACGAGAGCTCTACGCCTGCCTCCCACAACAACGTTTGCTTGACGGCACCTAGGAGCATCAATCTGTATCGGTGCTGACTCCGCAGGACTTGCAGCTGTACGAACAGCTTTGGGAACGCGTCGCTGGTCGCGCCGGGGGCGAGATGAGCGTCGAGGAACTCGCGTTGTACCACGGCGAACACGTCAACATGGAGGTCGTGAACGGCGGGCTCGTGCAGTACTTCATGAATGCAAGAGGCGAAGAGATTGCCGAAGCGAGGGCTGCACTCCGGACGCTCGGAGCCCCTGACGGGACCCCGAGATAGTGGTCCACCTTTCGTGGGAGTCCGACGTCCAGCATGCTGGGCAGGAGGACATCACGATGAAACGGAAGCGGCACACACCCGAGCAGATCGTCCGGAAGTTGCGTGAGGGCGATCGGATGTTGAACGAGGGCACCGAGCTGACCGAGGTGCTGCGGCATCTCGAGGTTTCGGAGTCGAGTTGGGCGCGTTGGCGCGCGCAGGACGGCGGCATGAAAGCCGATCGATCTGCGGCCTCCTACGCGTTACGACCAGAGGACGATCGCGCGTTGCGCCGCGTCGCGTACGTCGTCACCGCTGATCACGATGCTGGTCTCTTCCATGCCGGCTTGGGACCATTCCGCGATCACTTCGAGTGGCCCGGAGGTCGGAAGTGGAAATACCCATTGCTCGAAGCGGAATCGACCGCCACCGCCGTTGAAGCCACCCGGGACAATTACCGGTTCGGAGGGGACCCCGTCGTCGTCCTTGGGAACATCGAACGTGGTAAGCGGTGACGTTCCCGCGGTTCGACCGTTCGAGAACCGCACGCCGACTCGCGGAGCCATGTCTCGCATCCCTCTTGGGGATAGCGGTGGTGCTGGTGCTGGTGCTGGTGCCTTGTCTGCGTCGGCTTGGTCCGTCTTCACGGCAGTGATCAACGAGAAGGTCGCGAACCCTCCCAGGTGAAGTTCGGGAGGAAGGCGCGGGCTCGTGATAGCCGTGAACACAAGCTGAAAACCATTTGGGTAAACGCGGAGGTGGTCGAGCGCGAAGGCTGCGGTGTCGGTACGGCCGAGAAGTCGGGTCACGCCAACGACGGCGGGCAGCGTGCCTTCTGACGGACGATCCCATCGTGGTGCAGCCCAGAGGTGTTCCACCAGTTCGGGTGGTGCTGGCGGAGGCGGTAACGGTTCGAAGAACGGCATAGTGACGATGATGCTGCCCTCCGGCTACGCGCGCCAACCTACGGCTCTCCCGTACGTTGCTGCCGCTTGGCGCTCGTAGTCCGCGGGGCCGTCGAGGCCGCACGTCTTGGTGCCGATAGGGATGGTGCATGGACGAGAAGCACCGCACCTCGGACCAGATTGTCATCCGCGACAGTCGACCATTCCAGGCCGTTCTCCTTGGACTTTGCGGCCTTGTCCTGACGTCGTGGGCGATCAGGAGGCCGGTCATTGGCGTCCCGTTGTTCGTCTGGTGGGTTGGTCTCACGGTCGTTGCCTACCGCTGGCCGCGCAATCCAACAGTCGCCAGTGCCGATGGGATCGCGGGTCTGCGCGTACGAGTGCCGCGTGCCGATCGAGGGTCCTGGTTCATCCGCCATGAAGTGATCCGGTCAGTGACTCCCTGGAATCAGGTTGAGAGCGTCCGCGTCGGACCGTCGGCCCTTTCCCTGACCGGCATTCGTATTCGCTTGACCGATGGCCGCGAGGCCGAAATCGATGCGAACGCGATCACGCGTCTCGGGCTCCGCAAGATCGCCGGCGACCTTGACTACCTGCGCGCTACGGCCGCCTGATCCCGCCGCCACGCGCATCGAACTGCCGATCTCGCGCATCCCCGAGGCCAACGGACCCGACCAGAACGCGCGCACAGAGCGTGCCCGCAGCGGGTGCATGCGGTTCCGAGCCCGCTCCGGCAACATCGCAAACCTTCGTTGACGTGGCGCTAGTAGGGCTTCGCCACCACGAGGCACAGACCGACCGACACGACGCCGACGAGGACCGCGCCGGCGATGCCCAACTCCGGGCGGCCGGCCTTGCGCGACTGCAGCATGAGCTCGGCCGCGATCAACCCGCCGATCGCACCGCCGATGTGCGAGGCGATCGACACGTTCGGGATGACGAAGTAGTCGAGGAACAGGTTGAACAGCAGGAGCGGTCCGAAGCCCGTGTCCCAAAAGCGCACACCCTGGCGCTGCATCACGATCGTCGCCGCGGCGGCGATACCGAACACGCCGCCCGACGCTCCCGCCGCGGCGACGTGCGGTTGCGCGATCAGCGCGCCGGCGGAGCCGGCCGCCACCGACACGACGTAGAGCAGGCCGAAGCGCACGGGCCCGGCGCCGGGTTCGAGGAGCTGGCCGATGATCCACAACAAGAACATGTTGAAGAAGATGTGCAGGAACCCCTCGTGCACGAGAGACACGGTGAAGATCCGCCACCATTCGCCGTGGTGCACGAGCGGTCCGTACAAGACGAGATCGTTCGCCGTCCGGCCGGTGCCGTCGAACTGCCCGTCGCGGAGCCCTATGACGATGAACGCGGCGGCCGTGACCGCGATGATCGTCTTCGTCGAGAGCATGTTCTGGCCCCGGGCGAGCATGGTCACCCGCTGACGCGTGTTCGGGGCGCCGGCCTTGACGCAGTCGACGCAATGCGAGCCGACCGACGCTTCCCGGAGGCAGTCGGGGCACACGAACCGGCCGCAGCGGGTGCACCGGCGACCGGTCTGCCGATCGGGATGGCGGTAGCACGTGGTCGGCGTCGTCGGCGTCGGCGGGTCCTGCGTCATTGCGGTGTCACGGTACCGGTTCGTGACATGTGCAGCGGCTCACCGGGTCGGCGCCGGGTCGGTAGCGTTCGTGCGATGAGCGACACCGGACTCGCGGGCGCCGTGTCGACGACCCGACCCGAAGGGCTCACTGCCGACGAGGTCGCGCGACGGGTCGGAAGTGGTCAGGGCAACGTCGCCGACGAGCACACCAGCCGGACGCTCTCGGAGATCCTCCGTGCCAATCTTCTCACCCGGTTCAACGCGATTCTCGGCACTGCCTTCGTGCTCATCCTCGTGTTCGGCGAGGGCCAGGATGCACTCTTCGGCTTTGTGCTCCTGTTCAACGTGCTCATCGGGGTCGTGCAGGAATACCGCGCCAAACGCACCCTCGACCGGCTCGCGGTGTTGAACGCGCCGAAGGCGCGGGTCGTGCGCGACGGCGCGGTGCACGAGGTCGCGGTCACCGCCGTGGTGCTCGACGATCTCTGCGATCTGCTCGCCGGCGATCAGGTACCTGCCGACGGAGTGCTGGTTTCGGTCGACGGTCTCGAGCTCGACGAATCGCTGCTCACCGGCGAGTCCGATCCGGTTGCGAAGGAAGCGGGCGCGGAGGTGTTGTCGGGGAGCATCGCGGTCGCGGGCCGGGGGCGCTTCCAGGTGACGCGGGTCGGCGCCGACGCGTACGCGCGCCGGCTTGCAACCGAAGCCCGCCGTTTCGCCCTCACGCGGTCCGAGCTGATGGAGGGGATCAACCAGATCCTGCGGTACGTGCAGTGGGCGCTCGTGCCGACTGCGGTGCTGCTCGCGTTCAGTCAGTTCCGCGTGCAGGACACCACCCGCGCCGCCATCGCCGGAGTCGTTGCCGGCGTCGTGGCGATGGTGCCGGAAGGGCTCGTGCTCTTGACGAGCCTCGCGTTCGGTGTGGCGGTCGTCTCGCTTGCCCGCCGGCAGGTGCTGGTCCAGGAGCTGCCGGCAGTCGAAGGACTGGCGCGCGTCGACGTAATCCTGCTCGACAAGACCGGCACCCTGACCGAGGGCGCGATCGGCTTCCAACGGTTTTTTGAGATCACGCCGGCCGATCCGGTGTCCGACGCGTTGGGTGCGCTCGCCGCCGACGAGAATCGCAATGCCACGATGAAGGCCCTGTGTGAGGTGTTCCCGGCGCCCGAGGGCTGGGTGCGTACGGGCTCGACGCCGTTCTCGTCGGGGCGCAAATGGAGCGCGGTCACGTTCGGCGAGCGCGGCACGTGGGTGCTCGGAGCGCCGGAGATGGTCTGGACGGGCCGCTCTGCCGACGACCTCGTGCGCGCTGACGCCGACCGGCTCGCGGCGGAGGGCCAACGGGTATTGCTCCTCGCACGGACTGATGCCGCGCTGGTCGACGAGGAGCTGCCCGGCGGCCTCACCGCGTCGGCGCTCCTGGTGTTCGAAGAGCAGATTCGGCCGGACGCGGCCGACACGCTTCGGTATTTCGCGCAGCAGGGCGTGCGCTGCATGGTCATCTCCGGCGACAACCCCCACACCGTCGGCGCGGTTGCCGGTCGCGTCGGGGTGCCCGGCGCCGATCGCGCGTACGACGCTCGACAGCTCCCGGAGGATCCCGACGAGCTCGGCGCCGTGCTCGAAGACATCTCGGTCTTCGGCCGGGTCACGCCGCACCAGAAGCGGGCGATCGTCGGCGCGCTCCAGCGCCGGGGCCACGTCGTCGCGATGACCGGCGACGGCGTGAACGACGCTCTCGCGCTCAAGGACGCCGACATCGGCGTCGCCATGGGCAGCGGCGCGCCCGCGACCCGCGCGGTAGCGCAAGTGGTCTTGCTGGACGGTCGTTTCGCGAACATGCCGAGCGTGGTCGCGGAGGGCCGGCGTGTCATAGCCAACGTCGAGCGCGTCGCGAATCTGTTCGTCACGAAAACCTTCTACGCGATGCTGCTCGCAGTCTTGATCGGTATCGCCCGCTGGCCGTATCCGTTCCTGCCCCGGCACCTCACCATCGTGAGCAGCCTGACGATCGGTATCCCCGCGTTCTTCGTGGCGCTCGCTCCGAACCGGCAGCGTTACACGCCGGGATTCGTTCGGCGGGTACTCCTGCTCGCCGGGCCTGCGGGTCTGGTGGCGGGGACCTCGACGTTCGCGGCCTATGCCATCGCGCGCCATTACGACGGGCTCGCGGTGTCGCGCACCGCCGCGACGATCACGCTGCTCGCGGTGGGGCTGTGGGTGTTGAACCTGCTCGCGCGCCCGATCACGCCGGCGCGGTTGGTGCTGTTCGGGACGATGGTCGGCGCGTTCGCGCTGATCCTCGGTGTGGCGGGGTTGCGTGAGTGGTTCGCGTTGAACCTGCCGAGCGGTGCGGCGATGTGGGGCGCGGTCGCGTCGGCGGGCGCGGGAATCGCGCTGCTCGAAGCCGGCTGGCAGGTGCGCCAATGGCGCAGGCCCGCTTCCGAACGCACCGAGCGCTGGGCGTGGCGCGGCGCGGTGCCCGACGCCGACGGGTAGCGCGCCGTTCGCGCTCGCGTTCAGGCGGGGGTGTGATCGTGCGCGTAGACGGCCGCGCAGCGTTCGGGCTGCGGGCATCCCTCGCACGACGCGGGGTTCACGCGGCGCACGAAGCCGAGTTCTGCGTGCCAACATCTCATGCAGCTGCCGCACAGGAAGTGCACGGCTTCGGCGTCGATCGCGACGACCGGCTGCAGTTGCCAGCTGTTGCAGCTCGGGCAGTGGTCGAGCGGTCGGCGGATGAAGGTCGGTTCCCGGCGTTGCGTATGCCCGGACGTGTTTTCCATCGAGGTGGTCATGACAGGTGTCCCGGCTGGGTTCTCGGTTCGGTTCTCGGTTCGGTTCTCGGCCCGCGTGATGTCATCGGTTCCGTTGCCAACGACATTACGCACTGCGAGCGCCGGGTTCAGGGCATTGCCGGCGGCCGTCGGATCAGCAGTGCAGCGTGCCCGGGTCGGGCCGGACGACCGGGTCGACCGGGGGCGTTCCCGACGAACCCTGGGCCGGTCCCGAGCTGGACGGGTGTCCGAAATCTTCGGTCAAGAACATCGATCCGTCCGCGGCGCAGAACACGCCGACCCCGACGCGCGTGAAGCCGGGGGCCAAGATGTTGGCGCGGTGACCGTCGGAGTGCATCCACGCGTTGTGCAGCGACCCGACGAGGGTGCCGCTGCTGCCGGCGGCGATGTTCTCGCCGACGTAGTTGTACGGGCCCAAGAGGTTGCCGATCGCGCTGTGCCGGAAACCGAAGGAGGCCATGTTGGCGCTCCATGCGGCCGCGTACCCGCTGAGACTCGGGTCCCAGGCCAGCGGCGCGAGGTGGCGGGCGGCGCGCTCGTCGTTGAGCCGGTTGAACAGATCGGTTGCCATCAGATCGGTCTTGGTCGGGGGCGGCGTGGCGCACTTCGGCGCGGCCGAGCTCGGTGAGAACGCGTACGTCCGTGCGTCGGCGAACGTGATCCAGTACCCCTCCGCGCCGGGCGACATCGCGACGGCCACCGCGGGTGCGCCGGGGCACGCGTTCACCGCCGATCCGTAGAAGGGGCTCTTCGCTCCGAACCGGAACAGCCCGCCGTCGGCGGCGACCATCGTGTAACCGCCGCCGCCGGGGGCGGCTGCGATCCCCGTGATCGGTTGGTTGAGGCGGATCGATCCGGTCGATCCGAAGAACGGGGCGTGGAACGAGAAGACACCGCCGTCGCTGGCGACGAGCCAGTAGCCCTTGCCGTTCGGCGCGGCCGACATGCCGACGATCGGCTCGTTCAAGCGCATCGCGCCGGTCGATCCGAGGAACGGGGCGTGGAACGAGAAGATGCCGCCGTCGCTGGCGACGAGCCAGTAGCCCGTGCCGTCGGGGGTCGCCGCCATGCCGACGATCGGCAGGTTGAGCGGGTGGCCGGCCATCGAGCCGTGGTATGCGGCGTCGCCGAAGGTGAAGACCGCGCCGCCGCGATCGGTGAGCCAGTAGCCGTGTCCGCTGCGGGTGGCCGCGATCGCGACGATCGTGTCGTGCGGTACCGATGTGGCCGACCCGTAGAAGTGGGCGTCGCCGGCCGTGAGCACCCCGCCGTCGGCGGCCACGCGCCAGTAGCCCCTGCCGGTCGGGGTGGCGGCGAGACCGACGACCGGAGCCGAAAGGGCGCTCGCGGCCGACTGCACCGACGCGCTCGTAGCGTGGACCGTCGTGGTCGCGGCGCCCGCGTCCGCGGGCGCCATCGAGATGCCGGTGAGCACTGCGAACGCCGTGATGGCGGCCCGCAGACGGTGCCGCGCGTCGCTTCGACCTCGATCCATGAGGAACTCCCCGTACCGCCGCCCGTTCGCCCGTGCACGAATCAGTTCGGCAAATCGGCGGGCCCGATTGAGGAGATCGGACGCTTCGCCCTATCTCGGGTGTTCGCGTTCGGCTGATGCCGGACGAATCGGCCTCAGTGAGATGTCGGCGTGACGGTCTTGGGCGTGACGGTCTTGGGCGTGACGGACCTCGGTGTGACCGGTTTCGTGGTGGGCACGGTGGGCTTCACCGTCGTGGTGGTGGTCGCCGGGACCGTTCCGACGAGCACCGTGTTCTGCAGCATCGGGTAGTGCACCCGGTAGTGCTGGATCGCGGTGACGTGTCCGGGCTGGGTGATCACGCGGTCGAACTCGACGTCGTAGCCGGTCTCGCCCGTTGCCGTCGTCTCACGTTCGAGGGCGGTGAGCTTGGCGCAATCGTTGTTGGGATCGTCGGTCGGCTTCGTCGCCGGACACGGCACGAGCCGATCGGTGATCGGCTCGGTGTGGACGATCTTGCGGTTCGCTTCGACCGCGGTGCGGCCGTCGGTGTTGCCGTAGAAGGCCACCGTGATCGACGTCGCGCTGTACGTCGAGCGGATGAGCACGCCGTGCGCCGTGTCATTGCGAAACTTCAAGTCGACGTACGGGTACACGATCGTCGCTTCACGACCCATGGGATAGCGGGAGATGTAATAGTGGTGGGGCGAGTGGTCGACGTCGACGTATCCGCCGAAGAACACCGCGTTGAAGAGGGTCGTGGTGAGCTGGCTGATGCCGCCGCCGTAGTCCTCGCCGAAGCCTTCTTCGAGAATGACCGGCGCCTGCACGTAGCCCTTCTCGGGTGTGCGCGGCCCGAGCTTGTCGTTGAGGGAGAACGTCTGGCCGGGCTCGACGACGGTGTTGTCGAGCACGTCGGCCGCGAGGTGGATGTTGTGTACCCGGGGCTGCCCCGCGAGGTAGTACGACGTGAACGTCGACACCTGGTGTGTGATGCCGAGCGCCTGTGCCCACTGAGTGTCGTGCGCGGGATGCTCGGCGCGGATCGTTGCCGTGATCGATCGGTCACCGCGCAGGATCGCGGCTGCGATGGCCGAGGTATCGAGCTGATGGCCGTCGCGTGACGGCACGACCTTCACGGCATCGGGATTGCCGACGTCGAACGTGGCGTCCACCGGAGCCTGTTCCACGGCCGCGAACGTCGCGCCGAGCGCGAGGCGCAGCTTGTCGCCGTCGATGGTGAGATCGAGCACGTGGCTGTCGGTGCGCGTCCCCAGGGTCGGTGCGATCTGCGCGGGGGTCAACGTGACCCGGGTGGCGCCCGCGACCACCGTGTACACCCCGGTGAGGAGTGCACGCGGACGCGTCGCGGCGGCGTCGACCGCGGTCCGGTCGACGGCCGGAATGACGTCGCCGATCGGCAACACGATGTCGTGGCGGGATCCGCTGCTGAGCATGCGCCGCACGCTCGCTTCGGCCTTGGCTCGCAGCAGACCTCGGCCGGGATGGGGCTCGATCGGGATCACCTGCGTCCCCTCGAACCGGAGGCCACCTTCGACCAGGCCGCTACGGACCGCGTTCTCCCATCCGTCGAGGAGTCCCTCGAAGCCGGCGGCGTCGTAGTGCACGACCATCCGGACTTCGTCGGGCCGAAAGCGACGCAGCAGCGTGTCGGCGATCATCGCGAGGGGGTTCCCGTGCCGGCCCGCCGCGACGGCGGCCCGCACGGTGGCGCCGGCGTCGACCGTGAACCCGATCAGGCGCGGATCGACGACGAACGTCTTGGTGCCGGCGACGGCGCGCAGCGGCTCGGACTCGAGCTGGTGGCCCAGGGTGTCGATCGCGGCGCGTACTTCGGTCTGCTTCTTGGCGGAAACATGGGCGCCGTCGATCCGGACGTTCGGGAGGACCGCACCGGAATACCACGCGTGCTCGGCGAGTGACGCGAGGGCCAGCAGCGCCCCGCAGCCGATCGCGACTGCGCCGAGGACCAGGAGCACCCGTCGGCTTTCTGCGCCAACGGCCGGTGCTGCCCTCGTCATCGGCGGGCAGGCTAGCGAAGCGGGAAGAATGGTCGGATGCGCGAGGAACTCCGCCGTCGACTCATCGAGCTCGGCGCGACCGACGACGACATCGAACGCGCGGTCGCGCAGGGATGGCTGCCGCTCCTCGCGTTCGAGACCATGTTGTTGCCGGGGATCCGCATCCACGATCTCGCCGCGCTCGCGGCGGCCGCGGGCATCGACGAGGAGCTCGCCCGGAGATTGTGGCGGGCCGTCGGCTTCCCCGATGTGCCGCCCGGCGTCTCGGTGTTCACCGACCACGACGTCGCCGCGGCCCGCGCGGCCTTCGCGCAGGCGTCGCCGAACGACGTCGACCGGGGCGCGCTGCTACAGCGGATCCGGGTGATCAGCGGGTCGCTCGCGCGGGTGGCATCGGTCGAGGCGACGGGCTTCGCCGAGTCGCTCGACGAGATGCACGCGTCGGGCATGGACGAGGAGGCGATCGCGCTCGCGGTCCTCACCGACGCGCGCCTGGCCGACGTCAACGCACTGATCGACTACGTGCATCGCCTGCAACTCCGAGCCGCGGTGTGGCGGCTGGTCGTGCTGGCCGCCGAACCCGAGGTGGCGATCGCCGTGGGCTTCGCCGATCTCGCGGGCTACACCAAGTTGAGTGCCACGCTCGACGCCATGGCGCTGTCGCAGCTCGTCGGGCGCTGGGAAGCGGTCGCGTACGACACGGTGGCCGCCAACGGGGCCAGGGTCGTCAAGACCATCGGCGACGAGGTCATGTACGTCGGTCTCACCAACGAGGCGGTCGCGGCCTCGCTCGCGCTGCGCGAAGCGGCGACCGCCGAGGACCTTCCACCCCTGCGGATCGGCCTGGCCGCCGGGCCGGTGGTCTCGCTCGACGGCGACTACTTCGGGCCGGTCGTCAACCTCGCGAGCCGGCTCAGCGAGCTCGCCGCACCGGGCGAGTTGCTCGTTCCGGCGGCGCTGCGCGACGAGCTCACCCCGAGCGCGGGGAGCGGCGTCCGCTTCGTCGCCCGGGGCGCGCAGCAGGTGCGGAGCATCGGTTCCGTCGAGGTCTTTGCTCTCGAACGCAACGGGTAGCGTGCCTCGGGTGACTGCAGAACGCCTGAGCCTGCTTCAAGTCCATGCCCACCCCGACGACGAAGCGTCGAAAGGTGCGGGCACCACCGCCAAGTACGCGGCCGAGGGTGTGCACAACGTGCTCGTCTGCTGCACCGGTGGCGAAGCGGGCGACATCTTGAACCCCGCGGTAGAGCACCCCGGCTCACCGGAGGCGATGTACGCGCTGCGCATGGCGGAGCTCGCCGAGAGTGTGCGCGTGTTGGGCTATTCGTCGCTGCGTCTGCTCGGCTACCGCGACAGCGGCATGCCCGACACCGACGACAATGCCCGTCCCGACAACTTCGCCAACGCCCCGCTCGACGAGGCGGTGAAGCGGCTCGTGACCATCATCCGCGACGAGCGACCGCAGGTGATCATCACGTACCGCGAAGACCGCTCGTTCTACCCGCATCCCGATCACATCCGGGTGCACGAGATCTCGCGGCCGGCGTTCGACCTCGCGGGCGATCCCGAGGCGTATCCCGACGCCGGCGAGCCGTGGCAGCCGCTGAAGCTCTACTACGTCTCCTGGTCGATCGCCCGGGTGAAGGCGCTCCACGAGGCCTACCTCAGTCGCGGTGAGGAGAGCGCCTACGCCTCGTGGTTCGAGCGCGGTTTCGACAAGGACCGCACCGACGACTTCACGACCCTCATCGACGTCGGCGACTTCTTGGCCAAGCGTCGCGAAGCGTTGCTCGCGCACCGCACCCAGGTCGATCCCGACGGCCATTGGATGCGCCTGCCCGACGACGTCGTGCGCGAGGTGTTCCCGTGGGAGGAGTACACGCTCGCCCGCTCGCTGGTCGACAACCAGGTGCCGGAGGGCGAGTACGAGGACGATCTGTTCGCGGGCGTGCGCGAGCGCGTCGAGCAGCAGTAGCGATCGATGATCGTCGAGTTCGTCGTCGCGGCCGGAAAGCAGGAGCAGGCGCGGGGCTGGGTCCGGGTCGACGACGGAAGCGTCGTCGCGCACGGCGCCGGTGCGCCGGCCGAACCGGCCGACATCACCTTCACGGCAACCCCGGCCGATGCGCAGGGGCTGCACGACGGCACGCTCGATCTCTCCGTCGGCTTCATGCGCGGTCAGGTGAAGATGGCGGGCGACTTCGGGGCGTTGCTGCAGTTCCTGCCGCTCACCGGAGGACCCGGCGCGCGGCTGCGGGTCGCCGACCTGCTGCCCGTCTGACGTCGCCGGCCGCGAGCGCGTCAGCCGGCGACGCCTGCGGCGCGCAGCTCGGCGATGCGATCGCCGAGACCGAGCTCGCGCAGGATCTCGTCGGTGTGCTGGCCGAGCATCGGTGCCGGTCCACCCAGCGGCGGCCGCGTACCGCCGAATTCGGCCGGGTGGCGGGGCTGACGCAGCCGCCCCGCGACCGGGTGCACCGAATCCTCGAACAGCGAGATGGCGCGGGCGTGCGGGTCGGCGGCGAGCTCGGTCGGGCTGAGCACCACGCCGCAGGGAACGTTGTGTCGCTCGAGCGCGCCGATCGCCTCGGCCGTCGTCATCCCGCGCGGAGGCGTAGCAGCGGTCCATGAACTCGCGAGTCAGCTCGCGGTGCCGGGCTCGTTGCATCATGGTCGCGACGCGCGGATCGTCGTAGCCGTCGACGCCGAAGGCTTGGCACATTCCCGCGAAGTCGGCGTCGGAGGTCGGTGTGCAGATGCCCCAGCCGTCGCGGAACTGAAACGGCCGGAAGTTCTGCACGAAGCTCGACGGTTGCGACCGATCGGCATCTTGGAGCACCTCGTTGCCGGCCGAGTCGGCCCAGAGGAACGAGACGACCGCGTCGAGCATGCCGAGCTGCACGTGCGTGCCTTCACCCGTGCGTTCCCGGGCGAACAGCGCGGCGGTGATCGCCTGCGCCGCGTACAGCGCGGTCACCTTGTCGGCTGCGGTCTGGTTGAGGAAGTGAGGTTCGCCGGTCTGCGCGTCGGCCTGGTTCGCGGCGAAGCCCCCGTAGGCCTGGATCACGGTGTCGTACGCACCCTTGGTCGCGTAGGGACCGACCGGGCCGAAGCCCGACAGCGACGCGTAGACGATCCGTTCGTTGACGGCCCGCACGTCGTCGTATCCGATCCCGAGCCGTTCCACGACGCCGGGGCGGAAGTTCTGCACGAGCACGTCGGCACCGGCGACGAGTTGCAAGAGGATGTCGCGCCCGGCGCGGTGGTGGACGTCGAGCGCGAGTGAGCGCTTGCCCCGGTTGCACATCTGGGCCAACGCGCTCAGCCCGTTGACCGACACGCCCACGTAACGGCCGATGTCACCGAACCCGGGGCGCTCGACCTTGACGACCTCGGCGCCCTGGTCGCCGAGCAACGCGGCCGCGTAGGGGCCAGTGAGCGCGATCGACAGGTCGACGATCTTGATACCCGCGAGGGGAAGTGCGTCGGTCACGCGTCGAACTCCTGATTGGTGCGCGGCCGCCCGCCCGGGCCGCTGTACGCGAGGCCGTAGCCCGGCGCGGTCGCGAAGCCCGGGTCGGCGAGCGCGCCGGTGGCCGCGAGCCACGTGTCGATCAGCCGGTCTTCCGCCGCGTAGTCGAAGGGATCGGTGAGCACCATCTCCTCGGGGCCGCCGGGGGCGCAGGGATTGTCGGCGAGCCAGCGAGCGGTCAGCGCGATCGCGGTTCGTGCCGGTACCACGTCGTGGTAGCCGAGGTCGGTCCGCACCCGAGCGATGTCGAGCACGCGATGGGTCGGGAGGGGCTGCGCGAGCAGCGGGCGCGCCGGGATCGCGAGCTCGAACGGCATCGAGACGATCTCGAGGTGGTGGCCGAGCGCGGCCGCGATCAGCTCGACCACCTGGCGGATCGACAAGACCTCTTCGTCGCCGACGTTGAAGATCTTGCCCGCCGCCGCGTCGGGTTGGTCGACCGCGAGCAGCAGCGCGTGCGCGAGGTTCTCGGTGTAGCCGTGGTGGTGGAGCGTGAGGCCGTCGTCGGCGACGACGATGCGGTCGCGCCCGTCGAGGATCCGGCGAACCACGAGCCACTCCCGGGGTACGAGCTGGTGCGGGCCGTACACGTACGGGTAGCGGAAATGGGCGGCCCGCGGGTGATGCGTCAGCACCGCGCTCTCGGTGCGCACGATCCGGTATCCCTTTTCGTCGTCGGCGGCGCGTTCGACGGTCGGCGCGCCTTCGCTCGTCGGCACGGGGAGGCCGGCGGGCTCGTACAGCCAGGGGTTCATCCAGCCCCGGTACGCGGGAACGCCGCCGACCGAGACGAACTGGCCGACGCGCCCCGCCGTGAGCTCGGCAATGCGCCGGAGCCGGCCGTACATCGCGACCAGCACGTCGAAGCGATCGTCTTCGAGCAGCTCGCGCAGCGCGTCGTCGTCGTAGGGGTCCGCGTGGACGTGTGCGACCTCGAGCGGCGTCTCCGCACGTTCGTGCAGCCCGCGGTGCAAGATCGTGACGTCGTAACCGCGGTCGACGAGCCCGCGCAGGAGCGGTATTCCGGTCGGCCCGGTCCCTCCGATCACGAGCGCTCGTGTCACGGGCCGCACGCTACTCACCGGTCTCGTCCGGCCTCACGTACCCCTCGACACACCGGCGACGTCAACGACCGAGGCCGAGCTTTCCGCCGAGGAAGACCCGCGACACGCGTGCGCCGCACTTGCCGTAGAAGCGCAGGTTGCTGACCCACGAGATCTCGCCGGTGGCGCAGCCCTTCGCTTCGAGATCGGTGCAGAGCGCGGCCACCACGGCCGATCCGACGCCACCGTGTTGCAGATCCGGATCCGTCGCCATGGGCCCGATCCAACCGAAGCGGGCGACGGAGTGGCACCCGAACCCGATCGTGGCGCCCCGTGTGTCGCGCGCCGCGAACGCGGTGCCGAGCTCGACCGCTCGGTCGAGCTCGGGGAGCCAGTACGGAAACGCCGCGGCGGCGAAGTCGTGCGCGCCGGCGCCGGTCTCGCGTTCGACGACGACGCCGGCCGGGGGCGGGCGCCGGAACGCGGTGTCGATGGCCATGTTCGTGCCGACCCACGCGCGCTCGAAGCCGCAGGTCTCGAGCAACATCCCGGCGCGCGTGTTCATCACGTCGACGCCGGGCCACAGGTAGCGCGGGATCGCACTGGCGAGCATCAGGTCGGTGGCGCCGAGCTCGCGTGCCCGATCCGCGACCGCGTTGACGAGCTCCTTGCCCCGGCCGCGGCTCTGTGCGCCGGGATGCACCACGACGAGCGTGAGCCACGCCGACCGGTACTCGCCGGCCGTGTGCGTCTGCAGCACCGCCGCGGCGTGCTCGTCGCCGAACACCTCGTCGTTCGTCCCGAAGCAGAGGTAGTCGAGCTCGGGTGCGGTCAGCCGCTCCTCGGGCATCGCCGCGCCGCAGAGCGCGGCGAGCGCGTCGGGACCGGGTGTCACGACGAACGCGTGTGCTCGGCGCGCTGCAGCTCGCGCAGCTCGCGGTAGCCGATGCGCGTCACGCCGGCGCGTTCGACGAGGTCTCGCAACGTGGGATCGCCGGTGAGGTAGGCGTGATCCTCCACGCGCTCGGCCCAGTCGGGGTGTGAGGCTCGCAGCTCGTCGGTGTCGACGGCGGGATGCAGATAGATCTCGGTCACGCCGGGGGCGAGATCGAACAGCGCCTTTTCGATCGCGCGTCGCGATCCCACGTTCGTGTACACGAAGTGGTCCGGGAACACGACGCCTTCTTCCTCGGTGAGGCGCCGGTAGGGGAAACCGATCAGCCGCTCACCGCTGGCGCCGGCCATGCGCAGCGGAAGCCGGAAGTCGACGGCGAGCTCGAGGTAGATGTCGAAGAACTCCGGCCGCAGTTGCATGGTTCCCATGTGCGAGTCGAGGTGCGACACGTCGAAGCCCCAGTAGATCGCCCGCTCGAGCTGGGCCCGGCATTCCTTGCGCACCTCGTCGAGGTCGGCGTGGTCCCACACGTCCTCGACGGTGCGCGGGAAGCCGCCGTCACCGTCGAGCAGGCTGGGGGAGTGCGTGATCGGCCCCCAGCGGTACGTGTCCCACTCGGCGTTGAGCGTCAGATGCACGCCGACGTCTTCGCCGCGGTACATCGCGGCCGCGTCGCGCGCCCACGGGCACGGCACCATCAGGGTCGCGCTCGTGGCCAGGCCGTTTCGCAGGGCCTCGTAGATCGCGACGTTCGCGGAGCGCGACGAGCCGAGGTCGTCGCAGTTGACGATCAGCAGTTTCGCGTCGGGCGGGTACCCGAGCCGTTCCGCCAGGCAACCGGGCGTGTCGCTCACGACGACGAGGCTACGCGAAGCCGTTCGGGCGCGGGCTCGTCGTGCCCGCCTACCGGCGAGGGAGGTGCTCGTCGATCGCCCGGACGACGTGGCGCAGGCGGCGGCCGCGGATCGCCTCGATCTCGACGATCGTCCCGTGCGTGAATCCGAACGCCACGCCGGTGACGATCCCGTGCGGACACCGCGACGACCTGGGCGATCTGGTGGAACTCGAGCGTGCTCGATGTAGCGCGGTCGGGGGGCGGCCCCAAAACGTCGGCTTGCCGAACAGCACGCGCCGCTCGGTGACCGCCACCACCATGTCCGGGGGGACGAGCGGGAATCCCGACGCGATCGCTTGCGTCGTGCCAGACGTCGAACGCGCGGCATGCGCATGCGTCCCGACCCGAGCGCGAAGGTCGAGCGTGCGCTCGCGGCGGCTGCGCCGCGAAAGCTCGCGGCGCGACCGCGAGCAGCTCCTCTCCCGGTTCGAGCTCGATCGACGGCTTCCCAAAGCGCGGTTCCCTGGAGCGCGAACGAGTCAGACGCGTTCGAGTACCGTGCCCGTGCCGAGCCCGCCGCCGCAGCACATCGTGATGAGCGCGTACCGGCCGTCGATGCGCTCGAGCTCGTGCAACGCGGTGGTGATCAGACGCGCGCCGGTTGCGCCGACCGGGTGGCCGAGCGCGATCGCGCCGCCGTTCGGGTTGACCCGCGCCATGTCGGGCTTCACCTCGCGCTCCCACGCGAGCACGACCGACGCGAACGCCTCGTTGATCTCGATCGTGTCGAAGTCGTCGATCGCCGAGGCCCGTGCGGTCGATCATGCGGCGGGTCGCGTCGATCGGACCGGTGAGCATCAGCACCGGGTCGACGCCGACGAGGCACTGGTCGACGATCCGCGCCCGCGGCTTCAGGCCGAGCTCGCGGGCCTTGCGGGCCGTGGTGACGAGCACCGCGGCCGCGCCGTCGGTGATCTGTGACGACGAGCCCGGCGGTGTGCACGCCGTTCTCGCGTGCGACCGGCTTCAGCTTGGCGAGGGCTTCGAGCGACGTCTCGCGCAGGCCTTCGTCGCGGGTGACGTGGTGCGTGGTGCCGGTCGGGCTTCCCTTCCGCGTCGACGTCGGGCGCGTCGATCGGCAGGACCTCGCGCTCGAACCGACCTTCGGCCCACGCCTGCTGCGCGCGCTGCTGCGACAGCAGACCGAACTGGTCGCAGTCGGCCCGGGTGATGCCCCACTTGTCGGCGATGCGTTCCGCGCCCTCGAACTGGCTCGTCAGCTCGTAGTGGTCCTTGTACGACGGCGGGTTCGGGCGGCCGAAGTCGTTGCGGACCGCGGCGCCGAGCGGGATCCGGCTCATCGACTCGACGCCGCACGCGAGCGCGACGTCGACCACGCCCGCCGCGACGAGTGCGGTCGCAAGGTTCGTCGCCTGTTGCGACGAGCCGCACTGGCTGTCGACGGTCGTGCCGGCGACCTCGAGCGGCAGCCCGGCGCTCAGCCACGCCGTGCGGGCGATGTTGAACGTCTGCTCGCCGACCTGGCTGACGCAGCCGCCGATGACCTGGCCGACCTGGCGCGGGTCGATGCCCGCCCGCTCGATCGCGGCCCGCTGCACGAGGCCGAGCAGATCGGCGGGATGCACCGTGGCCAGGCCGCCGTTTCGGCGCCCGAGCGGGGCACGCACGGCTTCCACGATGACGACGTCGTTGTCGTTGAGCTCGGGCACGGGCTGCTCCTCGAAAGATCGGAACCGGAGTCGGGTGGATCGTAGTGGTGACCCACCGGACGACGTCAGCGGTGCCAGGATGGCGGGGTGCGAATCACCGTGATCGTCGGGTGCTGCTGTGCGTTGCTGCTCGGTGCCTGCGGGGGGTCACAAGACGGCGGTCACGACGTCGACCTCCACCAGTACGGCCGCGTCCGTGCCGTCCGGCCCGTCGACCACCACCACGACGGTCGCCCTGTCGACCACGTCACTGCCGTGCCAGCCGATCCCCATTCCGACCACCCCGGCGACGAGCCCCGCCACCACGAACGCGGCGCTGCTCACGAACGTGCAGGAGCTCGGCGACCACTGCGTCGACCATGTCATCTTCGACTTCACGGGCAAGGGCACCGACCCGCCCGGCTACACCGTGTCGTACGCCACGCCGCCCATCGTCGGCCGACGCGTCGGGCGCGCCGATTGCCGTCGCCGGGAACGCGTTCGTGATGGTCAAGGTCAAGCCCGGTTACGGCTACGACTTCGAGACCGGCAAGCAGACCTACAACGGTCCGAAGAGCGTCCCCGTCGCGGCAACGAACCACGTACGGGCGATCGTCGAGACCGGCGACTTCGAAGGCGTGCTCACCTGGGTGATCGGCCTCGACGTCAAGCGCCCCTTCAGCGTGCAGGCCACGGGTACCCCGAAGCACCAGCTGGTGGTCACGATCAGCTGATGCAGTCGAGGATGACCTTGCCGAACGTGGTGTCGGATTCCAACCGCGCGTAGGCGTCGTCGGCCCGCTCGAGCGGGAAGCGTGGCATCGATGATCGGCTCGACGCGGCCGTCGGCCAGCAGGGGTACGACGTCGCGGACGAACGCGTCGGTCGCCGTCGCCTTCTCGGCGACGTCGCGCCCGCGCAGCACCGTCCCGATCAGGGTGAGGCGTTTGGCCAGGATCGCCGTGATCGGCGAGCGTGGCGCGCCCACCTGCGATCGTGCCGATGCACACGATGCGGCCCTTGGAGCGCGGCGCCGTTGACGTCGGCCATCACGTAGTCGCCGCCGACGGTGTCGAGCGTCACGTTGGCACCGCCGCCGGTCGCCTCGACGACCGCCCACGCCAGCGCGTCGACGTCGAGCGCGCCATCGGCGGTTCGGGCCGGCACGATGCCCGCGTCGAGCCCGACCGCGCGGCACCGTTCGATCTTGTCGGCGGTGCGCGCGGTGCCCACGACTCGTGCGCCCAGAGCCTTCGCGAGCTGCACGGTGGTGGTGCCGATGCCCGACCCGACCGCGTGGACGAGTACCCATTCGCCGGCCGCGACGTGCGCCTGGGTGACGATCGCATCGTGGACGGTGATGAAGACCTCCGGGACGCCGCCCATTGCCACGAGATCGAGTCGTGGCGGGACGGTGGCGCAGTGCACGGCCGGAACGGCGACGTACTCG
Source organism: uncultured Actinomycetes bacterium (assembly GCA_963839575.1). Lineage (GTDB taxonomy): Bacteria > Actinomycetota > Acidimicrobiia > IMCC26256 > PALSA-610 > PALSA-610. Next base: position 2,998,055 of record CAWIVQ010000003.1, read on the forward strand.
GCCTGCGCGCCGCCGCCGGTGATGCCGAACACGCGATCGCCGACCGAGTGCGACGCGACGTGCGCGCCGACCGACTCGACCACGCCCGCGAACTCCATACCCGGAATGTCGGCGGGCCAGCCCGGTGGCGAGGGGTAACGCCCCGCGCGTTGCAAGAGGTCGGCGCGGTTGAGTCCCGCGCCGTGGACGCGGACGACCACCTCGCCGGGCCCGGGCTCCGGGACGGGGCGCTCCGCCACCTCCAGATGGCCCTCGACGATCGTGATCGCACGCACGAGCCAGCAACCTAGCGGGCTGTAGGGCGGGCCCGGGCTCGGCGCTACCGTCGAGGGCGTGGCCGCAGGGCTCGTGATCATGGATGAGGACGGGAACGAGGTCGCGCTCGACGCGCGCGAGAGCGATTGCCTGTTCCTGCTCACCGACGGGCTGGAACCCGCCACCATCTCGGCGTGTCCCGACTGTCGGTGCCGTGTCCTCGCGAGCGTCGCCCTCGTCGATCTGCTCGACGCCGCGCCGCCACACCCGCGTGCCGTCGAGCTCGTCGATCTCGCCGACGACGCGCCGACACTGCACCTCTACGTCGTCGACGCGATGTGCGAGTGCGAGCACCCGCGCTGGCGCGATCCGCTGTTCGAGGAGTGGCTCGACGCGGGCGTGGCGCCGAGCCCGCGGATCCGGCGCTGACGTCGCCGGCGATCAGGCGAACGAGGCGAGCTCGTCGAAGACGTCGCGCACGTCGCGCATGAACGCGGGCACGTCGACGATCGCGGCGGGATCGATGTTCAGTCCCATGTGCAGCTCGTCGCAGTACGAGAGCATCGTGACCGTCAGCGCGCATCCCGTGCGCGGGCCCATCGGGAAGCTACCGAGGATGCGCGCGCCCGCGAGGTAGATCGGAACCGAACTGCCGCGCATGTTCGACGCGGCGAAGTCGATGGTCCGCGTCTGCGAGCGCGTCATGGTGACCAGGACAGATGTCGGCAAGCCTGCGATCACGCCGGCGAGGCCCTCGGCCACGCTCAGTGCGGTCTCGCGCTTCGCCAGCTGTAACCGCTCGTGGGTCTCGTCGAACAGCGTGTAGAGATCGTCGGCGGGCTGGATGGGCACCAGCACGCGCGCGGGGACGAACGCGTTGGTGGCCTTGTCGCCTCGCTGACGGGTGCTGATCGGCATCGCGAGCCGCAACTCGTCGACGTGACTCCCACCGCGCTCGTGATAGCGGCCGAGGGCGCCGGCGAAGCCGGTCACGAAGACGTCGTTCAGGCTGCCACCGAGATTCGTCGCGGCCCGGCGCAGGGGTTCGAACGGCATTGCGTAGATCTCGAAATGGCGCCGGAGCGATCGACCGTCGATGACATCCGAACGGGCGGCGTCGGTGACGAGGGCTTGGCGCTGGATCGACGTCAGCATCCGGGCGGCGTCCTGGGCCCGTCCGGGAACCTCGCCCGGGTGGGTCACGACGTGCCCGGCGGTCTCGATGGTGCGGCGCACCACGCCGATGCTGCGCTGGGCCGCGTCGACCACCGCGTCGCGAGCGACCGAGAGGGGTGTCGTCGGCGGCTCGAACTCCCGGGGGACGTCGTCGGACGGCTTCGACTCCGGGTCGCGCTCGAAGTCGACCATCGCGATCGACAGCTTGAGCCCGCCGACGCCGTCGGTGATGGTGTGGTGGATCTTCTGCAAGAGCGCCACCCGACCGCCGGTCAGGCCGACGATCAGGGTGAACTCCCACAGCGGGCGCGCCCGGTCGAGGGGTTGCTCGGCGAGCGCGCCGCAGAGGTCGAGCACCGCGCGGTCGTCGCCCGGTTCGGGCACCGCAACGACGCGCACGTGGGCATCGAGGTCGAGGGCGGGGTCGTCGGCGAACCCCGGCGGGACGAGCCGCAGGGGCGCGCCGACGACACGCTGGCTGAGGCGCGGGATGGCCTCGAGCGCGCGCTGCACCGTGTCGCGGAGCCGGGCGTCGGTGGGGCGCCGGTCGAGGAAGGTCAGGTTGCAGAAGTCGGACCGGAGCGCGGGGTCCTTTTCGACCGCCCACATGATCGCTTCCGCGTTCGACATCCTCACCCGGGCAACGCTACGCCGTTCGGGCCTGCGGTCCGGAGATCGTTCAGCCGACGATCTCGCTGGTCTGCATGACGGGCGCGATCGTCGTGTAGTTGGCGACGTCGGCCAGTACCGCGCCGGTGCCCTCGACGCTCATTGCGGTCCCCATCGCTTCCAGGGACTCGAAGACGAAATGCACGGCCGCCACGTAGGGGCCGTCGATGCCCTTGTCGATCTCGGCGCCCCCGAGGCCCCACGTCGACACCGCGAGCGGCACGTGCTTGTTGCGGTAGTAGTCGTGGTCGAAGGTGGCGCCTTCGGTCGCGGGGTAAAAGACGCTGAGCCGGATCATCGGTGGTCCTCTCGCTGACGTGTAGAAGACCCACAGTCTGGCACGATCGCGGCGCGCCCGGCCACGCCGATGATCGCGCTCGGGCTACCTCGGCACCGTTGTGTGCTTGAACTCGTTGAGGTCGGCCCACTCGAGCAGGTCGAGCACGCGGTCGACGTCTTCGGGATTGTCGCGGTCCATGAGGCGCACGAACGCGGCCTTCTCGCCGACCACGAAGGTGGGGACGCCGAAGATGGAGTGCCGCTTCACGGCGTCGGTGTGCTCGAGGGCGAGCGTCTCGAGCGGCCGGCCCGACGCGACGACGGCGGCGACCGCGGCGGCGTCGAGTCCGACCGACGTTGCGATCTCCGCGAGCACCTCGTCCTTGGCGATCTTCGCGCCGTGGTCGTGGCGGGCCGAGAACGCGGCGAGGTGCCAGTCGAGGAACGTGGCGGGGAACTCGTCGCGTACGGCGATGCCCCAGCACAACGCGCTGACCCCGGTGCCGCGGACGGCGGGATCGAGCTCCCAGACCGCGGGCGCTGCTTCCTCCACGTGGATCTGGTCGAGTGAGAAGGGCAGGAAGGTGACGTCCCAGTCGCGACCCGCGCGCAGCCCGGCGATCACCGAGGTCGTGGCCGTTGCGGGCGAACGGACAGCGGTAGTCGAAACTCACTGCGAACTGGCGAGCCACGGTTCCTCCTCGAGTTCACGCCCTGGCGGTCGTAACGGCACCAGCATGGTCGTCATTCCCCGTGCGCTACGAATGCCACTTCACGAACGGCCGCATCGCCAGCCCGAGGGCGACGCCGAACGCCGCCCCGGCGACGACGTCCGAGGCGTGGTGCAAGCCGGACGTAGACCCGGGTCGCCGCGACCGCAGTGGCGGCCGAGTACCACACGGGCCCGCCCCCGACGAGGGTCGCGGCGCAAAATGCCGCGGTCGCATGGCCGGAAGGGAACGAGCTCGTGACGGGCCGTCGCAGACCGTGGTGGAACTCGATGTCGGTGAACTCCGCCGGCCGGATGCGTTGGAACAACGATTTGACCGCGCCGTTCGTCAGCGCGGACTCCACGCCGAGAGCGATCGAGAACCGCGCCGCGCCTTCGAGATCACCGCCGCGGACGAGGGCGCGGGCCGCGCCGCAGGTATGCCACAGCAGGCTGTGATCGGCGGCACTGGACAGGCGGTACGCGATCTTGTCGACCGTGGGATTACGGACCAGGTCGAATCGACGATCTACCGCCGCGTCGAACGCGGCGATGCGCGCCCGCAGCGTCATGCAAAGACGAGCGGCAGTTGCGGCCGGCCGTCGCGCTCGGCCTGGCGTGCGAGCAACGTGGGCCGGGCCAGCTCCGGTTGCCCGTCGAACTCCGGGCAGAACTCCTGGAACGTGCAGTAGTTGCACAGCGCGGAAGTGCGGGGCCGGAAGTCGTCACGCTTGCACGCCTGGCGCACCGCCTGCATCACCGCGTTGGTCTTCACGTCGACGCCGCGCAGGCTCTGATCGGAGGGTGCGGTGATGATGCGTTCGGGCTTCGACAGGTACAGCAGCTGCACCCGCGCCGGGCGGCGGCCGAACATGCGCTCGCACAGCAGCGAGTACACGTGCACGCCGGCCATGCTCTTTTGCTCCCAACCTTCGCTCGGAGCGGAGCCGGTCTTGTAGTCGGTGACGACGAGCTCGCCGTCGGCATCGAGCTCGAGGCGGTCGATGATGCCGCGGATCGTCACCCCGCCGCTCGTGACCGCGCGTCACCCGGAGCTCCACGCCCAGCACCGTGATGTCGCGCGGGTCTTCCATCTCGAAATAGCGCCGTGGACCAACTGCTCCGCGTCGCGAGTGGAACGACGCTCGCTCGTCGGCGGTGAGGTCGAGATGAGCGAACTCCGGGTGCGCCGCGACCTCGGCCTCCGCCCGGGCGAGGTCGGCCAGCGCGGCCTCGATGGATCGCTCGCGCGGGCGGGCGCCACATGAGGTGTTGCAGGGCCAGGTGGACGAGCGTTCCCTTGCTGGCCGGCGCGGACGGGGGCTCGGGGAGCCGCTCGATGTAGCCGAAACGGAACGCCAGGGGGCAACTCGTGAACGTGCCCATCGAGCTCGGAGACAGCGAGATCGGCACCGGGTGCGCGAGCTCTCGCGCTGGGTTCGATCGGGTTCTCCGCCGTCATGTACCGACGATACCGCCGGGGTGTGCCACCAACGGCGACCGTCTAGGTTCACGCCGCACGACCCGCAGGGACGGGGAACACAGGCGCCTGGAGGTACCGGAAATGAAGGTCGACACCGGAGTGATGGCCCCGTCGTTGAGCGATATCGGGCCCCGCGCCCGGGAGCTCGAGGAGCTCGGTTACGACGGTCTGCTGACGGCCGAGACCGGCCACGACGCCTTCTTGCCCATCGCCCTCGCCGCGGAGCACACCGAACGCATCGAACTGGCGACGGGCATCGCGGTGGCGTTCGCACGTACGCCGATGGTGCTCGCGTACACGGCCAACGACCTCCAGCAGATGTCGAAGGGTCGCTTCGTGCTCGGCCTCGGCTCGCAGATCAAGCCGCACATCGAGAAGCGGTTCTCGATGCCGTGGTCGCACCCGGCCCGGCGCATGCGCGAGTACGTCCTCGCACTACAGGCCATCTGGGCGGCGTGGAACGAGCAGACCCCGCTCAAGTTCGAAGGCGAGTTCTACCGCCACACGTTGATGACGCCGTTCTTCGCGCCGGCGCCGAACCCGTACGGCGCGCCCAAGGTGTTCCTCGCCGCGGTCGGGCAGATGATGACCGAGGTCGCGGGTGAGGTCGCCGACGGCATCATCATCCACGGCTTCACCACCGAGCGTTACGTCAAGGAGGTGACGATGCCGGCGGTCGAGCGGGGACTGGCCGCCGCGGGTCGTGACCGGTCGTCGTTCCAGGTGTCGGGCCCGCTGTTCGTCGTCACGGGCACGACCGACGAGGAGATCGCGGCCGCCGCCACCGGGCGTGAGGCAGCAGATCGCGTTCTACGGTTCGACGCCGGCGTACCGCGGCGTGCTCGAGCTCCACGGTTGGGGCGACCTGCAGACCGAGCTCAACGCGCTCTCCAAACAGGGCAAGTGGGTGGAGATGGGCGAGATGATCGACGACGAGGTCCTGCACACGTTCGCCGTCGTCGCCGGTCCGGACGGCGTCGGGGCCGAGCTGAAGCGCCGCTACGGCGGTGTCGTCGACCGGTGTTCTTTCTACGCGCCGTACCGCTCGGATCCCGCGCAATGGACGCGCGTGATCGAAGACCTCAGGTCGGTCTAGCTGCCCGAGGCGGTCCGGCGAACCTCACGATCGACGCGGCGCACGCGTCGGGATCCTGTTGCGGTCCGAAGTGCCCGAGTCCGGCCATGACCTCGACGCGGCCCCGGGGGATGCGCGTCGCGATCTGCCGCGCCGAGCGGCGGCCCGATGTCGGTCGAGATCTCGCCGCACGCCACGACCACTTCGGAACCGATGTCGCCGAGGCGCGCCCACGCGCCGTGATTCGGCCCCATCGCGTACACGCGCGCCTCGACCTCGGGCCGGCACTTCAGCTCGAACATGCCGTCGCCGCGGTCGCGCAAGCCGTAGTCGACGTACGCATGCAGCGACGCCTCGGTCATGACGTCGAGCGGGGGCTTCGAGGCGTACGCGGCGAAGGCCTCGTCGGTCGAGTGCCACTCGTTGCGGCGCTTGCGCGCGGCGCGCGCCAAGAAGAAGTCCTCTTGCGGGGGGAGTGGCTCGTCCGAGGCGAAGATGATCGGTTCGTACGCCCAGATGCGCACGAACGCGCCGGGTCGCTTCTGCTCACCGAGGATCAGGGCCGCGGCTCCCTTCGAATGGCCGCACGCGACGAGCGTGGGATCGCCGGCGACGCCGAGGTGCTCGGCGACCGCGAGCGCGTCGTCGGCGAACCCGTGCCACGAGTAGTCGACATCGGGTGCGTCGCTGTCGCCGTGACCTCGGAAGTCGAACGACCACACGTGGTAACCGGCAGTGACGAGGCGCTCGGCGATCGGCGCCCAGACCCGACCGTGGAAACCGGTCGGATGCGCGAGCAAGGCCGGCGCGCCGCTCCCGCCCCAATCGTGCACGACGAGACGGATGCCGTCCGCGTCGAAACCGTGCGACTCCGGCGAAGCGCTCACGCGGTCAGTCCGTCGTGGGCCAAGCCGTCATGGGCCAAGCCGTCACGGAGTCGCCTGCTGCTCGGCTGCGTGATCGGCGATCGCCTTCATGATCGCGTTGGCCGCACGGTTGACGAACTCGCCGCCGCTGCCGGTCACCCACTCGCACGATGCTTGCGGTCGTTCGAGCTGCCCGGTGAAGTGCGGCATGACGTACTGCGCGAACAATTCGAAGCTGCGCCGGGTCGCGGCCGGGCTCGCCCAGTCGTGCCCGAAGATCAAGAAGGTCCCGAACCCGCCGGATTCGTCCACGAGCGACTGGATCTTGGCGATCGCGTCGTCGGGCGTGCCGATGACTGCGAAGCCGTCGTCGTCGACGTTGGCGATGATCTCCTCGGCCGTGTCGCCGCGTGTCGGTCCGGCGGGCAGCACGTGGGTGAAGTACTTCGAGAACGGCACGATGCCGTAGGCAACGTCGGCCCGCGCCTGCTCCTTCGTCTCGGCCAGGTGCATCGGGCCGACGAGTCGCCATTGCGCCCGATCGGCGACGTTGCCGTACTGCGCGGCGACGTCGTTCCACGTCTGCCAGTGGGTGCCGATCGCGTCGAAGCCCTGCTTCGTGGTGGCGGCGATCGACAACAAGCCGGTGCCGTACTTGCCCGCGGCCTTGGCCCCGGTGGGCGAGATCGATGCCGCGACGGCAACCTCGATGTTCGGTTCGCTGTAAGGCCTCAACTGCAGGCGAGCGTCCTGCAGTGTGAACCAGTCGGTCTGCTTGGTGACCGTCTCGCCCCGTAGCAACGCCATGATCACGTCGAGGGCCTCGTCCATGCGCGGCCGCTGCGTGTCGGCCGGTATACCCAGCATGTGCGCGTCGGAGGTCAGTTGCCCGGGACCGCACCCGAGCATGGCGCGGCCGCGCGTCAGGTGGTCGAGCAGGACGAAGCGGTCGGCGAGCATCAGGGGCTGGTGGTAGGGGAGCGAGTTCACCCCGCTGCCCAGGCGGATGTACTTCGTGCGCGCGGCCGCGGCGGCGATGAACACCTCGGGGGACGAGATGATCTCGTAGCCACCGGAGTGGTGTTCGCCGATCCACACCTCGTGAAAGCCGAGGCGGTCGAGGTGCTCGATCAGGTCGAGGTCGCGCTCGAGCGCCAGCGTCGGATTCTGTCCGGTCGGGTGGAAAGGGGCCATGAAGAGTCCGAAGCGCATGGCTCCATTCGACTCTCAGCTTGACCGCGCGGTCAACTTGTCGCGCCCGGCGTTACCGGGCGCGCGGCTGGCATGCTCACGATCGAAGGCCGGCACGCTCACGATCGCAGGAAGGCGCAGATGGACGACGACCGCGCAAGCCTCGAGGAACGCGCCCGCAACCGTCGGCGCCGGGCGCGGGCGCTGTCGTGGGCGGCGGCGGCCACGGTCGTGGTCGTCGTGGCGCTCGTCGCGGCGGCGTGGGCGATGTCGTCGAACACGGCGAAGGTCGACGCCCCGTCGTCGAACACCGGGTCGGCCGCGGCCCGGGCCCACGTCCTTGTCACGTTCGACGACCACGGCGTGCACGCGTCGCCGTCATCGGCGCCGGCCGGGATCATCGAGTTCGGGTTCGCGGATCGCCGCGCCAAACCCACCGGCTCCGAGACGCTGCTCTACTACGAGGTGCAACCGAACCTGGGCGGCGACTTGATCACCGGGGTGGGCGGCCAGGTGCGGGTGCTGCTGTGCCCGCACCAGTGGTTTCTCGTCGTGCGCGTCGATGGCGCGGTCAAGGGGCGCACCCCGTTCGACGTCTCGGGCACATCGCCCGACTGCACGACGCCGATCACCTGAGACGACGCCGATCGACGCCGATACGACGCCGATCGCCCGATACGACGCCGATCACCCGATACGACTACGGAAGTTGCGTCTCGATCCACGACTCGAGTGCGGGCCCGCTCTCGTAGCTCGTGATCAACGTGTAACGCGGCTCGGCGCCGTTGTGCACCACGACGTGCCACAGTCGCTGCGTGTCGACGACGAAGCGCGCGCCCTTGTGCAGCGGCAGCGCGTGCTTCGGTGGCCGGATCGGGCAGGCCGTCGGGGCCGCAGTCCATCAAGAGCATGTAGCTGTCGGGGTTGTCGGTGAGCTCCAACCACGTGCGTACGACCCAGCCGTCCGTCGGCGGATTGAATCGGTTGTTGTCGTCGCGGTGAAAGCTCCGGAACGCGAGATCGCGATCTTGGGGTTCGAGCTTGATTGTCCGGACGCGCCCGAAGTCGGCGCCGACGCTCTCGACGTAGTCCTTGATGGTCGGGCACTGCGCGGCGTTGCTCGTGAACCGCGCGCCCTTGTCGGGGCGCTCGTCGCCCGCGCTCCAAAAGCCGCGGCAATCGAGCTCGCCGTCGGCGGTGGCGATCGGCGCGAAGTTCGTGTCGCCGCCGCTCTTCCAGTCCATGTACTCGAGGCCGAGGTACTCGGCCGCCGGCACGTCGTATCCGAGGTCGGTGAGCTGCGCGAACCCGCGGGCTGCGAGCACGCTCAGTCGAGGGTGCGGCGTGTCCAGCGGTATCGCGCACGACCAGTGGTCGGTGTTCGGCCAAAACGTCGTCGCCATGCGCAGGAGTCTACGGCCCGCCGGGTGCGCATCACGGGCGCAAACCATGGGCCGTTGGTCCCTTTTTGAGGATCCGGCCCGCGAGCTGCGCGAACTCGCAGAGCAGCGGGCGGGTGTCGCGCGGGTCGATGATCTCCTCGACGAGGAACGCCTCCGCGGTCTTGAAGGGCGACTGCCGGGCTGTGAGTCGCTGTTCGATCTCGGCTCGCAGCGCGTCCGGATCCTCCGCCGCCTCCAGCTGGGCTTTGTACGCGGCCTCGATGCCGCCCTCCAGGGGAAGGCTGCCCCAGTTCCCCGACGGCCACGCGAACCGGTACGAGAGCTTCGACGCGTCCTGGTGCGCGGCGCCCGCGACGCCGTACACCTTGCGCACGATCACCGAGCACCAAGGGGTCGTCGCTTGATAGATCGCGGCGAGAGTGCGGGCGCCGTACCGAATGGTCGCGGCCTTCTCGGCGTCGATCCCGATGACGAAGCCGGGATTGTCGACGAAGTGCACGACGGGAAGATGGAAGGTCTCGGCGAGGTCGACGAACCGCGTCACCTTCTCCGACGCCGACGCGGTCCAGCCGCCGCCGTAGAAGTACGGGTCGTTGGCGAGCACCGCGACCGGCAGCCCGTCGAGGCGCGCGAGGCCCGTGACCGCGCTGCGCCCGTTGAGGCGGCCGATCTCGAACCACGAGCCGAGATCCACGACGGATTCGATGATGCCGCGCACCTTGTAGACCTTGCGCCGATCGCGCGGGATCACGTGCAGCAACGACTCGTCGCGCCGCTGCGGATCGTCGCCGGCGTCAGCGCGGCGCGGCGGGAGGTCGTCGACCGACGAAGGCAGGTACGAGAGGAACCGGCGGACGCGAGCGAAGGCCTCGGCTTCGGTGGCGACCTCGTCGTCGACTGCGCCGTTGCGCGCGTGGATGGAGCTTCCGCCCAGCGTCTCCTTGTCGACGTCCTCACCGAGGCGCGCGACCACGGGCGGGCCCGCGACGAACAACTGCGAAGTCCCCTTCACCATCACGCTGTAGTGGCTGGTGACGACGCGCGCGGCCCCGAGCCCCGCGACCGAACCGAGACAACACGACACGACCGGCACCGTCGCGAGGTTCGCGACGACGTGCTCCCAGCCGGGGTTGAAGGGCACGAACGATCGCCGTTCCGTGTCGAGCGACTTCACCGATCCGCCGCCGCCCGAGCCGTCGACCAGGCGGACGATCGGTAGCCGCAGATCGTGCGCCATCCGTTCGGCGTGCACCTGCTTTTGGAAGATGGACGCGTCCGCGGCGCCGCCCCGAACCGTGAAGTCGTCGCCGCCGACCACCACCGGTCGCCCGTCGATGCGCCCGCGACCCATCACGAAGTTGGCGGGCATGACGTCGGCCAATGCGCCGTCGTCGGCGTAGGTTGCGCGTCCGGTCAGCGCACCGACCTCGTGGAAGGTGCCCGCGTCGAGGAGTGCGTCGATCCGTTCCCGGACCGTCAGCTTTCCCTGAGCATGGTGGCGTTCGACCTTCTCGGTGCCGCCGAGACGCTGCGCCAGCTCCGTTCGGCGTGCGAGCTCCTCGAGCTCCGGCTCCCAGCCCACGTGCTATCCCCTCGGAGCTCGTCGGTGCCCGATTGGCTGGGTCACAGGGGAAGGTTGCCCGTGGCGGCCGCGGTGCTGGCGTGGTCGCGGTACGCGGAGATCGCGCGCTCGGCCGTGCGCATGAGGTGGATCTCGTCGGCGCCGTCGGCGAAGCGGGCCCAGCGGGCGTGCAGGAACATGTCGGCGAGCGGCGTGTCCTTCGAGTAGCCGAGCGCGCCGTGCACCTGGATCGCGCGGTCGACGATCCGGTTGAGTGCGTTGGCGACGAAGTGCTTCGTCATCGACACCTCGCTCTTGAAGTCTTCCTTGCGGTCGATCTTGTACGCGGAGTGCAGCACCATCAGCTTGCACTGGTAGAGCTCGATCGTCGACTCCGCGATCATCCACTGGATGCCCTGCTTCTCGGCGAGCAGCGAGCCGTGCGAGTACCGGTTCAGTGAACGGTCGACCATCATGTCGAGCGCGGTCTCGGCCTGCGCGATCCAACGCATGCAGTGCGCGAGCCGGGCCGGGCCGAGCCGGTACTGGCCGAGCAGGTGCCCTTGGCCGCGGCCGCCGAGCATCTGGTCCTTGTGCACGCGGAGATCCTCGATGCGGATCTCGGAGTGTCCGCCGGGGCCGTGCATCGTCTCGACCTCGCGTACCTCGGTCCAGCCGTCAGAGGGGAGGTCGACGATGAACGCGCTGTTCGCGGCCTGGGGGATGTCGGGTTCCTGTTCGGTGCGCGCGATCAGGATCGCGAACCGGGCGCGGTGCGCGTTGCTGATGAACCACTTGTGCCCGGTGATGACCCACTCGTCGCCGTCGGGATATGCCCACGTCTTGATCAGTGTCGGGTCGGAGCCGGCAACCTCGGGCTCGGTCATCGCGAAGCACGACGCCGAGCGTCCGTCGCACAGTGGCTTCAGGTACTTCTGCTTCTGCTCGTCGGTGCCCCAGTGCAAGAGCGTGTGCATGTTGCCTTCGTCGGGCGCCTGCGCGTTGATCGCGAACGGTCCGAAGCTCGTACGGGCGGCTTCGGCCTGCACCATCGCGAGCTCGACGTGGCCGAGGCCCATTCCGCCCCACTCCTTGGGCATGTGCGGCAGCCATAGTCCTCGTTCCTGCGCGGCGGTGCGCATCTCGACGATGCCGGCGATGAGCTGGTCGCGGTCGTTGCGGTCCCAGCGCTGTTCGATCGGCCGCACCACCTCGTCGACGAGCGACCGGACGCGGTCGCGAATCTCTTCGAGCTCGGGCGAAAGGCTGAAGTCGATGGCCATGCGAGCAGTGTCGTGCGCTCTTGACCAGCCGGTCAAGACGTGTTGCGGGGTGCCGGTGTGGCGCGTCCCGGACGCTGGTTAGTCTCGCCCACGTGCGCGCCGCCGTTGCCCGTCGTGGGGTCCTCGTCGTCGACGACGTCGCCGACCCGGTCCCCGGTCCGGGCGACGTCGTGGTCGCGGTGAAGGCGTGCGGGATCTGCGGGTCCGATCTGCACGCGCTCCATCACGCCGACGAGCTGGTCGCGATCGCCCGGCAGATGGAAGCGCCGCTGCGCTTCGACCCGGCCCTCGACTACATCATGGGCCACGAGTTCACTGCAGAGGTGCTCGAGCTCGGCCCGCAGACCGACGGTGCTCCCGTGCAGGTGGGCGACCTGGTCACATCGCTGCCGATCGCGCTGACGCCCGACGGGATGGAACCGGTGGGCGCGTACTCGAACGTCTACAACGGCGCCTACGCGGAGCGCATGCGGTTGACGCGCGGCGTTGTGCATGAAGGTCCCGAACGGGCTCGACCATCGCCGCGCCGCGTTGACGGAGCCGATGTCGGTCGGCCGCCACGCGGTCGCACGCGCGGGCGTCACGCCGGGCGAGGCGGCGGTGGTGCTCGGCGCCGGGCCCGTCGGGCTCGCGGTCGTGGCCGAGCTGCGCCGGATCGGGGTGGAGACCGTCATCGCCTCCGACTTTTCGCCGCGCCGTCGCGCCGTCGCGCTCGCGATGGGCGCGAGCGTCGCGGTCGATCCCGCCCGCGACGACCCGATGGATGCGTGGGCCGCCGCCGACGGCAAGCGGGTTCCCGTCGTGTTCGACGCGATCGGTGTCCCCGGTTCGTTGGACGCCGTCGTCGCGGCGGCGCCGATGCTGGGTCGCGTCTGCATCGTCGGCTCGTGTATGCAGGCCGATTCGGTCCGCCCGCTCGTCGCGCAGATGAAGCAGCTCACGGTCGTCTTCTCGTTCGCGTACGACCCGTTCGAGTTCGGCGACACGCTGCGCGCGATCGCCGAGGGCGAGATCGACGTGGCGCCGATGATCACCGGTACCTGTGGTGTCGAAGGAGTCCCCGCCGCGTTCGACGCGCTCGGGAACCCGGAGGAGCACGTGAAGATCCTCGTCGAGCCCGGCGGCCCGGCGGCACCGACGCCTCTGTAGCGGCGCGGTCTAGTTCTCGATCTGCTTCTTCAGCTCGACGACCGACGCCTCGTAGATGGGGAGGAAGAGCCCGAGGAGATCGTCGGGCACGACCTCGACGGCCCACGTGACGTGAGTGCCGTCGCCTTCGGGCTCCACGGTGATCGTCGCGAGGTGCGACTCGAGATTCCCCATCGGCGATTCGACGACGGAGTACGAAATGCGCCGCGCCGCGTCATCGAGACCGCGCAGTTGCTCTTTCACCTCGATACCCATCGTCGCGATGGTGCGCACGTCGCCGTCGACCACGCACGCGTCCACGCCCGGCATCCACGTTTCGAGTCCGCCGAACTCGCGTACCAGCTTCCAGACTTCGTCGGGGCTGCGTTCGATCGAGACTTGTGCTCTTCCGTCGGCCATGGCGACATCATTGCATGTCGACGCGACTACGTGTCCGGCCCGGTGAGCGCCGCGCCCGGCGCCGTGAACGCACCGCGTCGCCAGCGGTCGGGGGTGCCGAGGAGCGCTCGGGGATAGTCCTCCCACATCCACCGCGCGAAGTTGCGCCGCGTCCAGGGCGTGAGATCGGCGGCGCGGATCGCGGCGCGGGCGCCGAGCGGCCGGCGCAATACCCGTTGCAGCAACTGTGCGAAACGGAGGTCGCGGCCGAGGGTCCGGTGCACGAGGCGCCGGTAATCGGTCCCGGTGGCGATCGCCTCCGCGGCGAGCATGCCGGTCTCGATCGCCTGGGCGATCCCCTCGCCCGTCATCGGGTCGACCACCCCGGCTGCGTCTCCGGCGAACAGCACGCGGCCGTGCACCAGCCGTTCCGGTTCGTAGCGCGCCGGGATCGGCCACGCGCGTACGGGCTCGGCCGGCCGCGCGTGGGCACCGAGCACGTCGCGCAGCACCGGGCGTGCGAGGAGATCGGGCCACAGGTCTTTGAGCTCGCGACCGCTGCGACCGTCGCGACGCAGCACCCCGTAGCCGACGTTGGCGCGGCCGCCGGGCAGCGGGAACACCCACGCGTACCCGGGCAGGAGATCGCGCTCGAACACGACCCAGAGCCGGTCCTCGTCGACGCCGTCGAAGTACTGCCGCACGGCGTGCCACTCGCCGAGATCGCGCGGCGCATGGGGGTCGAGCGCGCGCCGGACCGTCGACCAGTGCCCGTCGGCCGCGATTACGTGGGCCGCGTCCAGCACGGAACCGTCGGCGAGTGTCAGCTGGACCGCGCGTCCGTCCTGCTTCACCTCTTCGATCGCGCAACCTTCACGGATCTCGACGCCGCGCCGGCGGGCCACGGCAACCAGCGCCGCGTCGAGCCGGCGCCGGCTCACCACGGCTGCGTGCGCGCCGTCGGCGGGGAGGGGGAGGTGGGCGCGATGTCCGTTGGGGGAGACGAGCACGGTCTCCCGAACGAACATCGGCGCCGCGCCCGCGAGATCGGCCGCCGAGAGACCCAACTGTTCGAGCAGCCGCAACGCGTTGGCCGTCAGCCCGTCGCCGCAGGTCTTGTCGCGGGGGAACCGCGCCTTGTCGACGCACACGACGCGCAGGCCCCGATCCGTGGCGGTAATGGCCGCGGCGGCTCCTGCGGGTCCGGCGCCCACCACGACGACGTCGACGTGCTCGACCACGGGGTCGACGGTACCGGCTCCGGTGGGATTCAGCGCACCTCGGCTCGGGCGAAGACTGCCCCGGAACCGACGACGATCAGGACCAGCCATACGACGACGAGCGTGGTTCCCCCGGCCAGCGTGTGTACCGCGGCATCGGCCAGCCCGGTGGGATCGATCACGACGAGCATCCCACGTACGGGCGCGTAGTGGGAGATGAGCCCGAACGGCATCTTCTTCGGGTCGAGGAGGAACAACAGGGGATACTGCACGAAGAACGCGGTCATTCCCGCGCTCGATCGCCGCCCCACGAGGGTGACGCAATACGACATGGTGGCGCCCGCCGCGACCGCCGCCGCGATGCGGAGCGCCTGACCGAGCCGATGCACGACGAACGCGCCGTCGACGCCGCTACGACACCGTGGAGGACGCTCCCGAGATACATCGAACCCGCGAGGATCGCGAGGAGGGCGCACACGACTCCGGCGGATCCGATGGCGACGGCCGCAGCCTTCGCGCCGTGCACGCGTTCGCGGCGCGATTCGAAGAGGAGTTGGGTCGTCAGCGAGCCGACGTTGAACTCGGCGCCCACGAACGACGCTCCGAGTGCGAAGCCTGCGAACATGAGCGCGACGCCGGTGCCCGCGAGTGCGTTCGCGAGGTGTTTGCCGATGTTCATCCTCGTGTCGTTCGCGTTGACGAAGATCTGAGGCAGCTCGGAATCGGACGGCCCCGTGACCGGGCCGGCCGCCGGAACGACCGATCCTCGCTCGACCGAGCGCGCGCCGCCGGGCTTGCCCCGCCCGGTGCTGATCCCGACCGAGATCACGATGATGAGCGCGACGACGAGGAACGTTCCGCTCACGATGCGGCGAGCGAAGAAGCGGCGCAGTTCGGCGTCGAGTTGCCTCACGACGGTTCCCGGGTGAGCTCCAAGAACACCTCCTCGAGCGAACGGGCGACGGGCGAGAGCTCCGAGAGGTAGATGCCGACGTGTGCGAGCGCGCCGGTGACCTCACGGCTTCGAGTGCCATCGACGTCGACGACGAGTGCGCCGTCGGGCTCGATCTCGACGCTCCAGCCCGCCGCGGTGAGGACGTCGCGAGCGCGTGGGTCGTCGACACGCACTCGGTACCGCGGCCTTCGTGCCCCGCAACAGATCGTCGACCCGACCCGACGCGACGCACTTGCCGTGAGCGACGATCGCGACCCGATCGCATGCGTGCTCGATCTCCGAAAGGATGTGGCTCGACACGAACACGGTCCGTCCCTCGTCCGCGAACGACCGCATCAGTGTGCGCACGGCGAGGATGCCCGGAGGATCGAGACCGTTGGCCGGTTCGTCGAGAATCAACAGGTCGGGATCCTTCATCAGCGCGGCGGCAATGCCCAGCCGTTGCTTCATCCCGAGCGAATACGTCGCGAACCGGGAGTCGCCGCGATCGCCGAGGCCGACGCGGTCGAGCAGGAGCGCGACGCGCCGGGCGTCGATGCCGCGGGTCCGGCCGAGAAGCTCGAGATTCCGGCGGCCGGTGAAGGCAGGGAAGAACGACGGCTGCTCGACCAGCACGCCGACGCGGTCGATGGTCGACGCCAGCCCGCGCGGGACGTCGGCGCCGAGGAGCCGGATGCGGCCGCCGGCTCCCCGCAAGAGACCGACCGCAGCCCGGATCGCGGTCGTCTTGCCCGCCCCGTTCGCGCCGAGGAAGCCGAAGACCCCACCCTCGGGCACCGAGAGGTCGAGCCCGGCGAGCGCGACGAAACGGCCTCGGCGGGTTCGGTAGGAGACCCGTACGTCCTCGAATTCGATCGCCGCGGTCAAGCGGTCTCCCGTCGCCGGCCCGTTTCCCGTTCCGCCCGCCTCACGGCCGCCCCGGCCGCCCGAAGATGTTGCACGTTTCGACGTCGCGGCGGGGGGATTGGCAGAATCGTGGTTCCCCGGACCGGCGCCGCGCGCCGATTCGCGCCCAGGAATAGGAGTCGCATGAACGTCGCCGTCTGCGTCAAGCAGATTCCCGACCCGGCCGTGCCGGGCTCGTTGTCGGCCGACCACACGCTCGAGCGCAGTGGCAAGCTCATCCTCGACGAATCCGACAGCTACGGCGTCGAGATGGCGCTGCAGCTCGTCGACGCGGCCGGCGGCGGTGAGGTCACCCTCATCTCGATGGCGCCGAACGACGAGGTGTCCGGACTTCGCACCGCGCTCGCGATGGGCGCGGCGAAGGCGATCCTGGTGTCCGATCCCACGCTCGCCGGATCCGACGCACTGTCGACGGCCAAGGTGCTCGCCAAGAGCATCGAGCGCGCGGGTGGCATCGACCTCGTGCTCGCCGCGACCGAAGCCTCCGACGGATATACCGGCACGGTGCCGGCGCAGGTCGCCGAGCTCCTCGGCTGGCCCACGCTGACGTTCTCGAAGCACATCGAGATCGCCGACGGCAAGGTCAAGGTGCAGCGCCAGACCGAGGCCGGCTACGACGAGGTCGAAGCCTCGCTGCCCGCGATCGTCAGCGTCACTGCCGGTGTGGTCGAACCTCGCTACCCCTCGTTCAAGGGGATCATGGCGGCGAAGAACAAGCCGGTCGACAAGGTGACCGCCGCCGATCTCGGCCTCGACGCGTCGCAGGTCGGATGGGCCGGCGCCCGCCAGGAAATCACGAACGTCGAGCAGGCACCCGCGCGCCAGGCCGGCGAGAAGTTCGAAGACGACGGCACGGGCGCAGAGAAGGTCGTCGCGTTCCTCGAGCAGTTGAAGGTGGTCTGACGTGAAGGTCTGGGTGTTTGCCGAGGCAGTGGGCGACAAGGTCACGACCGCGACGCTCGAACTGCTGACGAAGGCCCGGGAGATCGGCTCGGAGGTCGAGGCGATCTACTCCGGGAGTGCCGACACGGCCGCGATCGCGGCTGCGGTCGGTGCCTACGGCGCGACCAAGCTGCACGCGATCGATGCCGGCGACGGCTTGCCCGGTCAGGTCGCGGCCGCCGCGATCGCGGTGATCGCCGCTTCCGAGAATCCCGACGTGATCCTGTTCGCGCAGACGTACGACGGCCGCGATGCGATCGCGCGCCTGTCGGTCAAGCTCGACAAGCCGGTGTTGACCAACGGCATGTCGCTGTCGGTCGACGGTGGCGCGCTCGTGTTCGGAACCGCCATCTTCGGCGGAGTGACCCTCGTCGACGTGAAGCTGACCACCGACGGCCCCGCGCTGATCGCGATCCGCCCGAAGTCGTTCGCGGCCGAGGAATCCGGTGGCGGTCCCGCCGCGGTCTCGACCGTCGCCCCGGCCGACGCCGGTCGCGCCGCCGAGGCCAAGGTGCTCGCGCGCCACGTGGAAGAACAGCAGGGACCCAAGCTCGAAGAGGCGGCTGTCGTCGTCTCGGGCGGCCGCGGCATCGGCGCGGCCGAGAACTACGCGCCGCTCGTCGAGGAGCTGGCCAAGCTGCTCAAGGGTGCGTGGGGTGCGTCGCGTGCGATCGTCGACGCCGGTTGGGTGCCGTACGCGCTGCAGGTCGGCCAGACCGGTAAGACGGTGAAGCCGAAGCTCTACATCGCGCTCGGGATCTCCGGCGCCACGCAGCACCTCGTGGGCATGAAGAACAGCGACAACATCCTCGCGGTGAACAAGGACGGCGAAGCACCGATCTTCTCGGTCGCCGACCTCGGCATCGTGGGCGACGTGCACAAGGTCGTGCCCGCGCTCATCGAGTTGATCAAGGCCAAGCAGTAGGGGCCCACACGTCGCCCTCGAGGCGAGTGGTCGGATCGGTCGCGGCGCGCATTGCCGCGACCGCTTCGCGTTCGTCCCACAACACCCGTGCCGATACCACCGCGTCGCGTTCGTGCTCGTTCTCGAACGGGCCTCGGTCGTGGTGCGGCGCGTGTCGCCGTAGCGTGGCGGGGTAGATCTCGAACGCGGTGCGCTCACCGGGCGCGTCGAACGGCCAGATCGAGACACCCGCGGCTCGGAGCTGCGCGAGCAGCGGCATGCCCCGCACGGAACCCGCGCCGACCTGGCCGTTTCCGACGAGCTGGAACACCGACTTGGCCGTGGGGTAGCGCTCCTCGCAACGGCGGAACCGTCGATCACGCGGCACCGCGCAATGGTCTCGCCAAAATGGGGGCGAGGGTGCGAGCCACTCCTCGCCGGCGCCGGCCGCGAGCGTCCAGACGTCGTCGATCGTGGTGCAGCCGCGTTCGCGTGCGAACCATTCCGGGAGGCCGAACGAGAAGTCGAAGCCGGCGATCAGGGGTGGCCGGAACGCGTGCACGGAGGCCACCGCCGCCTCCCGCGTCGGCAGGGCGCGACTCTCGACCACGCGGCCGTGCTGCACGACGGCGAGCCAGATCCCGCTCTTCGCGGTGGGCCTCTTTGCCCCAGACCAGTCGACCGCAATTACCGTCGGCTCCGTCATGCCGAGAAGCTACCGTTCGGTCATGGCCGGCGATGTCGTGTTGGAGGCTCGCGGCCTCGTCAAGGATTACCGCCGTAACCGCGCCGTCGACGGAGTGGATCTCGTCGTGCGCGCGGGTGAGCGCGTCGCACTCCTCGGGCCCAACGGAGCGGGGAAGACGACCACGTTGTTCATGATCCTCGGCGTCGTCTCGCCTGATCTCGGCGCCGTGAGCATCTGCGGCTTCGACCTCGCGCACAGGCGCAGCCGCGCGGCGGAGTGCGTGGGCTTCGCCGCGGGCTACCTCCCGTTGACCGAACGCATGCGCGTGCGCGAGTACCTGCGGCTCTACGGGCAGCTCTACGGCATCGCCGATCCGGATCCCCTCATCGCCGCCGGGCTCGAGCGGTTCCGCGTCGCAGATCTCGCCGGCGCGATGGGTACCGAGCTGTCGTCGGGCCAGCGAACCCTGATCGGCATCGTCCGCGCCACGCTCCACCGGCCCCGCCTGCTCGTACTCGACGAGCCCACTGCGTCACTCGACCCGGACGTTGCGCAGCGCGTCCGCGCGCGGGTCTGCTCGAGCTCTGCGACCGTGACGGGACCGCGCTCTTGATGACGAGCCACGACATGAGCGACGTCGAGCAGGTGTGCGAGCGCGTCGTCTTCTTGTCGCACGGCCGGATCGTTGCCGACGGCCCGCCCGGGACCGTCGCGTCGGCGTACGGGCGCGGCGACCTCGCCGGCGTGTTCCTCCACATCGCCGCCGGGCACGACGCGCACGGCTCTCAGCAGAGCGACCACCCGTGAGCCAGGTCGCGCCCGCGAGAGTGATGACCGAGCGCGCGAAGTCGTGGCTGCGGATGCGTGCCATCGCCCGTCGCCACGCCTACGTGCTGGTGCGCAGCCCGCACCGCTTGTTCGACGTCTCGCTGTGGCCGCTCGTCGACGTCTTGCTCTTCGGTTCGCTCGCCGCGTTCGTCGGCACGTCGGGCTCGGCCCCGGCCGCCAAGGCCTCCGGCTACCTCTTGGCCGGGATCGTGCTCTGGCACGTCATCTACCAGTCGCAGATCGCGATGAGCACGGGACTCCTCGAAGAGACGTGGACCCGCAACCTCTTGAACCTGATGGTCACGCCCGTGCGCGAGGTCGAGTATCTGGGCGGAGTGGCGCTGTTCGGCATGGTGAAACTCGTCATCGGTGTCGGCGTGATGGTGCTCGGTGCGCTCGCGTTCTTCTCGTTCCACACGTGGGCGCTCGGGTTCGGGTTGGTTCCGATCGTCGCGGTGCTGCTGATCGTGGGTTGGGCGATCTCGCTCCTCGTCATGGGCCTGGTGCTGCGATTCGGAACGGGCGCGGAAGCGCTCGCGTGGGGAGTGATGTTCGTGTTGTTGCCGCTGTCGGGGGTCTTCTACCCGACCAGGGCATTGCCGGGATTGATGCAGCCGCTCGCGCTCGCGCTTCCGACCACGCACACGTTCACCGCGCTGCGGTCTCTCGTCGACCATCGCGGCAGCGACTGGGTGCAGCTTTCGATCGCGGCCGCGGGATCGTTGTTGATGCTGGGTCTTGCCATGTGGTTCCTGGTTGCGATGCTGCGCACGTTCCGCAAGCGCGGGTACATCACGCGTTACGCGTGAGGGCAGGCGAAGGTCGAAGGCTGCCCCGCCAGTCGGATGAGTGCGAGACTCGAGTTCATGCACGAGCTCGTCGACGCCGAACGCCTCGGATGGTGGATGGACCGCGAACAGTTGGAGATCGGGGCGCCGCTCGAAGTGGAACGCATCACGACCGGTCATTCCAACGAGGTATTTCGGGTGACCCGCGGCGAGCGTGTGTTCATGTTGCGCCGCCCACCCCGCACGCCGTTGTCACCGACCGCGCACGACATGGCTCGCGAGTTCCGGTTGCTGCGCGCGTTCTTCGGGAATGCGTTGGTTCCTGTGCCCGAACCGATCGCGTGTTGTGTCGATCTCGCCGTGCTGGGAGTCCCGTTCTATCTCATGGCTCCCGTCGACGGCGTCGTTGTGCGAGAGTGCCTTCCGCCGCCCCTCGCGGACGCCGAGACCGCGCCGCGCGACTGCGCCTTCGCGCTCGTCGACGCGCTCGCGGGCATTCACGCGTTCGACTGGCGCGCGGGTGGATTGGCCGACTTCGGGAAGCCGGACGGCTATCTCGAACGTCAGGTTCCACGTTGGTTGGGTCAGCTCGACCGGTACTCGACGCGGCCGCTGCCCGAGGTGGACGAAGCGGGACGCTGGTTGCGGGCGAACACGCCGTCTATGCAAGCGCCTGCGGTGATCCACGGCGACTACAAGCTCGACAACGTGATGTTCGCGCCGCGTCTGCCCGTCGAGCTCGTGGCCGTCGTCGACTGGGAGCAGTCGACCGTCGGTGATCCGCTCGTCGACCTCGGCTGGATGATCGGCTTGTGGATCGAGCCGGGCGAACGCGCGTCGCTCGCCGGAGCGTCGCCGTTTGCCGACGGGTCCGACGTCCCGACCCGCAGCGAGCTGGTGGCTCGTTACGCGCGGCAGACAGGTCGCGACGTGTCGGAGCTCGCGTTCTATTGCGTGCTCGGGTTGTTCAAGCTCGCGTGCGTGATGGAAGGATCCTTCGCCCGCTTCCGGGCCGGAACGAGCGACGACCCGTACTTCGCCGCGCTCGAGGCCGGGGTGCCGGCGCTCGCCCGCCGGGCCCTCGAGTTCGCCGCGGGCGGCGTCTGACGATCGCCGACCGCGACGCGGATTCAGTCGCGGAGGTCGACGATTACGGGCGCATGATCGGAGGGGCCGGTGCCCTTGCGGGCGTTGCGGTCGACGCCGGCCCACGTCACACGTTCCGCGACCGGCGCGGTCGCGAGGACGAGGTCGATGCGCATGCCGCGGTGTTGGTGGAAATCGCCGGCCCGGTAGTCCCAGTAGCTGAACAGTCCGGTGTCGTTCGGGTAGACGCGGCGGAACGCGTCCTGCAGGCCCCATTCCTCGAGTCGGGCGATCGCTTTGCGTTCGGGCTCGGTCACGTGGGTCGACCCGACGAATCGTTTCGGGTCCCACACGTCACGGTCTTCGGGCGCGACGTTGAAGTCGCCCGTCACCACGAGGGGGTCTTCGCGTGTGGTGGTCGCGTCGAGCCAGTCGTAGAGGCTGGACAGCCACTGGAGCTTGCGCTCGTAGAACTCGGATCCGACTTCCCGTCCGTTCGGTACGTAGACACTTACGACCCGGATGCCGCCGCACATCGCGGTCAGCACGCGCGCGTCGCCGTCGTAGGGGTCGACGTGCGCGTCGCCGAAGCCGTTCGACGGATCCGAGATGCCGACGCGCGACAGGATCGCCACACCATTCCACTGGCCCTGGCCGAAGTGCACCGACTCGTAGCCGAGGCCCGAGAACGTGAGGGCGGGGAACGCCTTGTCGGCCAGCTTCGTTTCCTGCAGGCACAGGATGTCGACCTCGGCATACCCCAAGAACTCCTCGACGCGAGGCAGCCGGGCCTTCAGCGAGTTGACGTTCCAGGTCGCGATCCGCATCGGTATGCAGGCTAGGCGGATGGTTCCGGCGGCAGGTAGCCCGGGTTCGCGACGAGGAGCTTCTCCCGCACCGTCGCGCGCACGTGTTCGCGTACTGCGTCGAGCCGGTCGTCGAGCGAACCGTCCCGGATACCGGCCGCGAGCTCGCGTTCGAGCACGCGCGCGTCGGCGTCGTGGCCGAGGAGCGCGGCGGCCCGGGTCCGTTCCGCTTCGGCGAAGGCGGGACCCTCGGTGAGCTCGCGCTCGATCATGCCCAGCGCGTTGACTGCGACACGGGTGTGGAACTGCACGCGTCCCTCGGTCGCCGCCAGCACGTCGCGCTCGAGGAACTCGCGCACTGCTTGCACGAGCTCGGCGGCGGTCGGCCGGTCCTGGGGCATTGTTCACCAACCTCCGTCGAGTATCCGCAGCAGGTCCCACTCGGTCTCCGCGATCCGGCGACCCAAGGTCGCGAGCTCGACCGACCGCACGAGGCCGTTGAGGTGCGTGAACGACTGGCCCATGCAGATGACACCCCACTTCAGGGTGCCCAAGCCGATCCAGAACCGCAGCGTGGATTCGTCGACCGCCCGCCCGCCGGCGGCTTCGTAGGCGGCGAGCAGGTCGGGAACCGCGCCGAAGCCGCCGACCAGCTTGTCGGGGACGCCGAACCGCCACGACTTGACGCACAGCCAGCCGAGGTCCTCGATCGGATCGCCGAGATGAGCAAGCTCCCAATCGAGGACGGCGCGGATGCCCTCGGGCCCGACGATGAAGTTGCCGTTGCGGAAGTCGCCGTGGACGAGCTCGGGCGCAGCCGGCGCGGTCGGCACACGGTCGCCGAGCCAGCGGAGCGCGAGCTCGAAGGCGGGATGGGGTTCACCGAAGGCGTCGATGAGGGCGCGGTACTGGTCGATCTGGGCGGCGCCCCCCTGGACCGCCAGGGGAGGAAGCCGGGCGGGGTCGATGGCGTGGATGCGGGCCGCGATCTCACCGCACTGCGCGGCGAGGCGGGGCCGGATGTCGGCGTACGCGTCGTCGCGCAGGATCTTGCGGGGAATCGTCTCGCCCTCGACGCGGTCCATGAGGAACCCGCGGCCGAGGTCGTGTTCGGGGCTCAGCAGGAGCCGCACTCGGGGGACGGCCACTCCGGCGGACGCGGCGGCGGTACACAGCCGGTACTCCGTCGAACGGTCGGACTCGCCGCCGTAGTCGCCCGGGTCGCGGCGCAGCACGAGCCCTGCGCGGCTGCCGTCGGCCGCGACGAGGTCGAACGACCACGTTTCCCTGGACGCCCCGCCCGAGAGGCGGCGGAGTTGGTCGACCGAACCCGGCCCGCACACGGGCTCGAGCGCGCGAGCGAGCGCCTCGGGATCGGGAGGTCGAGCCACGGACCTGGACGCTAGCGAGCGATCCCGCTCGCACACGGCGCCTCGAAGGATTCGCGGCAGCGTGTTGCCGGCGAGCGGAGGCGCTGGATCCGCTCCGACAACCGCACCGTCGACGCCGAGTCGCAGACGCTGGCCCGCCCTCTCGCCCGATCTGCACACTTTCTCCACAGGCCCGTGAGGACTCCTCCACGGCAGGTCCGTATCCTCTCGGTGTGACCTCGCTTGCGCCACGAGCGCGAGACGGGCTGGTCCGGACGGTCGTGGTGATCGAGGACGAACAGCCGATTGCCCACGCCGTCGCGGCGCGCCTGCGCAGCGAGGGCTACGCGGTGGAGATCGCAGCCGACGGCCCGAGCGGTGTCACGCTGTGCGAGCGCGTCCAGCCCGACGTCGTCGTGCTCGACCTCATGCTCCCCGGTCTCGACGGCATCGAGGTCTGCAAGCACATCCAGCGAGAGCACCCGGTGCCCGTCTTGATGCTCACGGCTCGCGACGGCGAGAGCGACCTCCTCGTCGGTCTCGCCGTGGGTGCCGACGACTACATGACGAAGCCATTCAGCATGCGCGAGCTGATCGCCCGCGTCCACGCGTTGCTGCGCCGCTCCGAGCGTTCGTCCGAAGCGGCGCTGCCGCCCGTCGTTCGCATCGGCGCCGTCGAGCTCGATGCCACCACGCGGCGCGTCCGCGTCGACGGCGAGCTGGTCCACCTCACGCCGATCGAGTTCGACCTCGTCTACTACCTCGCCGCGCGCCCGGGCCGCGTCTCGACCCGCGAGGAGCTGCTCGCCCAGGTCTGGGGCTACGACGTGCCCTCGGGCGCCCGCACCGTCGATTCGCACATCCGCTCGATCCGCCGCAAGCTCGGACCGGCGATCGTCCGGACCGTGCATGGTGTGGGGTACGCAGTCGAGGAGGCACACGCATGCGCGTGAAACGCCCCCGCACCCCGGAGCGACCGCTCGACCCGCTGCCCACGCTGAAGCTCAAGATCAGCGTCATCATCCTCTCCGCGGTCGCCGTCACGGTCGGTGTGTTCTTCGTGGGCCTGAAGGCGGGCCTTTGGCCGTCGGTCGCGGGGGTCGTGTCGGGGTTCGTCGCCCTCGCGGTCGTCTGGGTACTGGCCCGCGGTCTCACCTCACCGCTGCGGGAGATGGTTGGCGCGACCGAAGCCATGGCGCGCGGCGACTTCTCGGCGCGCGTCACCGCGGTCTCGCACGACGAGATCGGCACGCTCGCGCGCGCGTTCAACCAGATGGCCGCCGAGCTCGCCGAGACCGATCGCCTGCGCCGCGATCTCGTCGCCAATGTGAGTCACGAGCTGCGCACGCCGATCACCGCGCTGCAGGCCGTCCTCGAGAATCTCGTCGACGGTGTCGGAAAGGCCGACCCCGAGACCCTGCGCACGATGCTCGCCCAGGTCGAACGGCTCGGCCGTCTCGTGCAGCAGCTGCTCGATCTGTCACGGCTCGAGTCGGGCACGCTCCCGCTCGACCGCAACCTGTTCGACGTTCGCCCGATGATCGAGCACGCCATCCGCGAGTCGCAGCTCCACGCCACCGACGTGCACTTCGAGATCGAGACCGTGCCGCGCGGCTTTCGCCTCGAGGCCGACGCCGAACGCCTGCACCAGGTGATAGCGAACCTCGTCGAGAACGCCGTCCGCCATTCGCCCCCCAGTGGGACGGTGACGGTGCGGGCGATCGCGGCGCCCGACGGCGGCGCTCGTCTCGAGGTGTGCGACGACGGTCCCGGCATCCCCGAAAGTGAAGTCGGCCGCGTGTTCGAGCGCTTCTATCGTGCCGACTCGGCCCGCTCGTCGAGCGACGGCGGCGCGGGTCTCGGGCTCGCGATCGCCCGCTGGATCGTCGAGCTGCACGGTGGTGACATCCGCGTGACTCGCAATGAGCCGCACGGGTGTCGCATGATCGCAACCATTCCCGGCCGCGTCGAGCTCTCGGCGCTGCCTACTCCCGAACTCATCAACTGAAGGACGGTACCGGTGCCTTTGACCTCCATCGATGACGCGCTGCGTCGTATCCGCCGGGGCGAGATGGTGCTCGTGGTCGACGACGAAGACCGCGAGAACGAAGGCGACCTCACGCTGGCCGCCGAGTGGGTGACGCCCGAAGCCATCAATTTCATGATGCGCTGGGCCCGCGGTCTCGTGTGCATGCCCTGCAGCACGGGGCGACTCGACGAGCTGGAGATCGGACCGATGGTGCCGGCCGACGTCGCCGGGTGCGACACCGCCTTCACGGTGTCGATCGACCATCGCGAGGCCGGCAGCGGGATCGGCGCCCACGACCGCGCCCTCACGGTTCGCAAGATCCTCGACCCCGCGTCGCGTCCGGATCACTTCGTACGCCCCGGTCACGTGTTCCCGTTGCGCGCACGCGAAGACGGCGTGCTCGAGCGGCGTGGTCACACCGAGGCGGCTGTCGACCTGGCGCGGCTCGCCGGTTGCGCACCCGTTGCCGTCATCTGCGAGGTTCTGCACGACGACGGATCGCCCGCCGCGCTTTCCGTATCTCGAGCTGTTCGCGCAGGAGCACCGGATCGCATTGGTCTCGGTGGCCCAGCTCGTCGAGTACCGCGAGCAGGCCGACGCCACCGCGGGCGCGCGCCGCACGCTCTTGCTCTAGGCGTCGGCTCGTGAAGCGACCCGCTACGAGGTGACGGATTCCTCGGCCGCGCCGACGGGATGTCCGTCGATGATCTGGTCGAGGTACTCCGAAAGCCCGTAGCCCGTCATGCCGTTGCACGACCACTCCGTCATGCCCTCCGAGATCCGCGTGACGAGCTTGTCGCCTTCGGGCGTCTCGCGTCGATTGCGCAGCGGGATGAGGTTGAGCACCCGCCCGGTGATCTCGTAGGTGTCGGCTTCGGTCGTGGCCGTGGCGCGTACCTCGGAGTGATACTGGTCGTCGCCGTTCCACACCGTCTCGATCGTGGCGTGCGTGATGTGCTCGTACACGCCGTCGCGCAAGACGATGCCGCCGTAGCGGCGCCCCCCGTCACGCGACGCGATGATCGAGACGACGAATCCGAAGTCGGCACCGAAGTTGGCGGTGAGCCAGCGGTACCACCACGGTGCCTGCCAAAAGCGCGGCCCCCACGAGTGATCACGAAGCCCGTATCCGTTGACGGCCCACTCTTCGTCGCCGACGCGGATCGTTCCGGTCACCGCCATGTGCTGTTCGTAGTGGCCGCGGGCGAACCCGCCGGAATGGTCTTCGGACAAAGGGGTGCCGTCGTCGTTCACGGGTTCCCCGCCGTACATGGGCGAGACACCTCGATGCGTGAGCTCCACGTGAGCTTCGACCCACGGGTTCTCCGTGAAGGCTTGGCGCGGGTTCGCCATCTGCAGCGGCTCGGTGAGCATCGCGAGCTTGCCGTCGTAGGTGGTGCGGAGCTCCTCGAACGGTGTGACGACCTCGAAGCGTGTCCCGCCCGCGTCGAACGCGTCGTTGTCGGAGATCTTCGGTCGGTTGTAGGTGAAGGCGACGCGACCGTCGGGCAGGTACAGGCACGTCGTGAGCTCGGCGTAGCCCTCGTTGGCTCGGTTGCCGAGGCGCAAGAACCCGCCGATTCGCTCGGCGGGGTCGTAGACGTTGAAGTACATCGACTCGTTGAAGTTCGATGCCTGCTCCAGCGGGTGCATGTACTCGTCTTGCGGCTCCATCCGAATGCGCATACCCCGTATCTTGACCGGTTGCACCGGCTGGTGCTCTGCTCGCTGTATGAGCCAGCCTGAGATCACGGAGATCACCTCGGGGTTGCAGTTCCCGGAGGGGCCGGTCGCGATGCCCGACGGCAGCGTGATCGTCGTCGAGCTGAAGGGGGGCTGTGTCACCCGGGTGCAACCCGACGGCTCGAAATCGCAGGTCGCCGCGCCGGGGGGATCGCCGAACGGGGCCGCCATCGGGCCCGACGGCGCGCTCTACGTCTGCAATAGCGGAGGCTGGACGTTCAGCGAGGTGATCGGGTTGACGATCCCCGACACGGATCTGCCCGCCGATCACAGCGGCGGCCGGATCGAACGCATCGACCTCGACACCGGGGCGGTCCAGGTGCTCTACACGGAGTGCGACGGGAACGCGCTCATCGGGCCGAATGACATCGTGTTCGACGCGTACGGGGGGATGTGGTTCACCGATCACGGCCGGCGCCAGGGTCGCGTACAACACGTCGGCGCGATCTACTACGCGCACCCCGACGGCTCCTCGATCCGCGAGGTCGTGTTCCCGAGCGAGTCGCCCAACGGAATCGGCCTCTCACCCGACGGCACGCGCCTCTACGCGGCCGAGACCCACACCGGGCGCGTGTACGCGTGGAATGTCACGGCTCCGGGCGAGGTCGAGCGGAACGCGATGGGTGCCGCGGGCGCGATGTTGTGCGGGCTCGCCGGAATGCAGCTCTTCGACTCGCTCGGTGTCGACGGTGACGGCAACGTGGTGGTGGCGACGCTCGTCACCGGTGCGCTCACGGTGATCTCCCCCGAGGGCGAAGTGCTCGACCAGGTGCTCACCGGAGACCCGATGACGACGAACGTCTGCTGGGGCGGGCCCGACCTGCGTACCGCGTACGTCACGTGCTCGGGCACCGGGCGCCTCATCTCGGTTCCCTGGCCGCGGCCCGGACTGAAGCTCAACTACTGAAGTCGCGGTTGCGAACGGCGGCGCGCGCGGCTCCCGGTATGCGGGCGCGGGATTGCCGCGCGTAGGTTGCAGCCATGGGACCGCTTGCAGGAGTCAAGATCGTCGAGCTGGCCGGAATCGGACCGGGCCCGTTCGCCGGAATGCTGTTGTCCGACATGGGCGCCGACATCATCCGCGTCGACCGCGCCCAGCAGGTCAACCCGGCGCTGTTCGGGAAGCCGAATCTGGAGCCGCTCTACCGTGGGCGTCGCTCGATCGGTGTCGATCTGAAGAATCCGCAGGGCAAGGACCTCGTCCTGCGACTCGTCGAAGGCGCCGACGCGCTGTTCGAGGGCTTTCGGCCGGGCGTGACCGAGCGCCTCGGTCTCGGGCCGGATGTCTGCCTCGCCCGGAACCCGAAGCTCGTGTACGGGCGCATGACCGGTTGGGGCCAAGACGGACCGATGGCCCAGGCCGCGGGTCACGACATCAACTACATCGCGCTCGCGGGTGCGCTCGCGCACTTCGGGCGCGCCGGCGCCAAGCCCACGCCGCCGATCAACCTCGTCGGTGACTTCGGTGGCGGCGGCATGTTCATGGCGTTCGGTCTCGTGTGCGGCATCCTCGAGGCGCAGCGATCGGGCAAGGGCCAGGTCATCGACGTGGCGATGGTCGACGGCACCGCCACGCTCATGTCGATGATGTGGGGCCTCAAGCAGATCGGCGCGTGGAAGGAGGAGCACGGCACGAACGTGCTCGACACGGGCGCACCGTTCTACGACACCTACGAGACCAAGGACGGCAAGTACATCGCGCTCGGCTCGCTCGAGCCGCAGTTCTACGCGGAGCTCTTGCGCCGGCTGGGGCTCGACCCGGCCGACTTGCCGGCCCAGATGGACGCGACCGGGTGGCCCGACCTCGAGGCGCGCTTCACCGAGCTGTTCAAGACGAAGACGCGCGCCGAGTGGGACGAGGTGTTGTTGGGCAGCGACGCCTGTTACGCGCCGGTGCTCACCATGAGCGAAGCGACGAACGAAGCGCACATGAAGGCGCGCAACACGATCATCGAGATCGACGGCGTCGCGCAGCCCGCGCCCGCGCCCCGTTTCTCGCGTACGGCGGGCGAGGTGCAGCGCTCGGCACCCTGGCCGGGACAGCACACCGACGAGGCCCTGGCCGACTGGGGAATCGACGGCGCCGAGGTGGCGAAGCTACGGGAGACCGGCGCCGTCGCATAGCGCGCGTACCGGCGTCAGCCGGGCCTCGAGCGCGTCGAGGTCGGGTGCGGTCACCGTGACGTGACCGAGCTTGCGGCCGGGCCTCGGCGACTTGGCGTAGTCGTGCAGGTGTGCGCCGGGCACGCGAAGCACTGCGGCGCGGTCGGGCATGGCCCCGATGCAGTTCACCATCGCGCTCGGACCGCGTGCCGCGGTCGAGCCGAGGGGGAGACCGACGATGGCGCGGACATGGTTCTCGAACTGGCTCGTCTGCGCACCTTCGATCGTCCAGTGGCCCGAGTTGTGGACGCGCGGTGCGATCTCGTTCGCGTAGAGGTCGCCGCCGACGTCGAACAGTTCGACGCAGCACACCCCGACGTAGTCGAGATCGGTGAGCAAGGGGCGGATCGCGGCCTCGGCCCGGTGCTGGAGCGCGTCGTCGAGGCCCGGCGCGGGCGCGTGTGAGCCGCAGGATGCCGTCACGGTGGTGGTTCTCGACGGCGGGCCAGCACGCGACCTCGCCGTCACGGCCGCGCACGGCCAGGATCGAGAGCTCGCGATCGAACTGCACGAACCCTTCCAGGATGCAGTCGACCCCGCCGAGCTCCGCCCACGCTCGTTCGGCATCGGCCCGATCGCGCAGCAGTGCCTGGCCCTTGCCGTCGTAGCCGCCGCGCCTCGTCTTGAGGACGGCCGGCAACCCGACCGCGTCGACGGCATCGCCAAGATCGGCTGTGGAACCGACGGCCCGGAACGGCGCCGTAGCGATCCCGAGCGCGCGCAAGGCTTCCTTCTCGACGATCCGGTCCTGGGACACGTCGAGAGCCCGCGCCGGCGGGTAGACGGGAGCGATCGACGCGAGCGCCCGCGCCGTCGAAGCGGGAACGCCTTCCCACTCGTAGGTGATGACGTCGGCACCCGCCGCGGCCCGGCGGGCGGCGTCGAGATCGTCGAGTCCACCCACGACGAGGTCGCCGACCGCCGCAGCCGGTGCGCCGGCGACGGGGTCGAGGAATGCAAACGTGCAGCCCAAGGGTGTACCGGCCAGCCCGAGCATCCAACCGAGCTGGCCTCCGCCCAACACCGCGACGCGCGCCATGCGCGGCACGCTAGCGACCCCGTTGCGAGCGTTCGGGCTCGGGGCTCAGGCCTCGGGCCTCAGGCTTCGAGGGCCAGCGGCACGATGTCGGGGTCGACCAGGGCGGGTTCTTCCAGGCGCAGCGAATCGATCTTGTCGAGCGGGCGCTGCAACGCGCGGTGCCTCGTCGTCATCAGCGCGGTGTACTCCTTCGCCACGCTGTCGAATCGCTGTTGCACCCGGTCGAGCTGGCCCGAGTACTTCTCCCACTGCAGCGAGAACTCCCGGAGCAGCCCGAGGATCTCGTTCGATGTGCGTTCGAGCCGGAAGTTGTCGACCGCCTGGCGCACGACCGCCAGCACCGCGTACAGCGTCAGCGGAGAGCACAACACGATCTTGTGGCGCATGGCGTCGTCGATCGCCTCGCGGTCGTTCTCCTGCACGAAGGCGTACACCTGCTCGTTGGGGATGAACAAGAGCAAGCAGTCGACGGTTTCGTCGGCGGCGTCGAGGTAGCCGCGGGTCGTGAGCTCTTTGACCCGGTCGCGGACGTCGCGCAGGAACTGCTCGCGAAAGCGGACGCGCTCGACGTCGTTCGTGGCTTCGAGGTGGCGGACGTAGTTGTCGAGGGGGAACTTCACGTCCATGTGCATGACGAGCCCGTTGGGCAGCAAGAACGTGTAGTCGGGGCGGCCCGCGCCCGCGATCGTTGCCTGCTTGCGGTAGTTGACGCCCTCGAGGAATCCTGCGAGCTGGAGGACGTCCTCGGCCATCCGCTCGCCCCACTGGCCCCGCACCCGGGAGTTGGCGAGCGCCTCTCGGAGTTGTCGGGTGTGCTCCGACAGCGCGTTCAGGCCGGCGTGCTGGCGCTGCAGCTCGTTCGTGAG
Organism: uncultured Actinomycetes bacterium; assembly: GCA_963839575.1. Taxonomy (GTDB): domain Bacteria; phylum Actinomycetota; class Acidimicrobiia; order IMCC26256; family PALSA-610; genus PALSA-610. The sequence continues at coordinate 3,029,865 of CAWIVQ010000003.1, forward strand.
CTCGCCGAACGCCTGGTGGCGATCCTGTTCGAGCTCCCGCACGAGCTCGCTCACCTTGCCGAGCTCGCCGGTCATCGACACGAGCTGCTGGTCGATGAGGCCCTTCTTCCCGTCGAGCTCCGTGCCGGCGCGGAGGCGCTCGGCCTCGAGCATCACCTGGTTCGCCTCGATCAGGCGGGAGACGAGCTCGCCCGCATCGGGCGGTTGCGGTTGCTCGAGCCGTTCCAGCCGAAGGCGGGCCCGGCCCGCGGACACGATGAGCGCGCCCGTGACCCAACCCACGATGCCGCCGCCGACCACGCCGAGTACCACTGCGATGACCATGCGCCGACCGTACAGATCGGGTGTGACAGCTACGCCGACGCGGACACCGGTGTGGCGGTGGTGTCGAGCACCGGGATCGTGCCTTCACCCAGCACGGAGGCGACGACGGCGCGCACCGGGCCTCGCCGGGCCCGCTCGTAGCTGTCGACGACCCGGTTGAAGCCCGGCGCTCCGGCGCGAGACGTGTCCTTGATGAACTTCGCCAGCGCCTCGAGCGCGGCGGCGTTGTCGTGCACCCGGGGAGAGGCGGCCGCGGTCGCGAGGAGCCGCCGGGCGAGCCCTTCGATGTCGTTCGCCGCGCCGACCTGGGTCGCGACGCCCGCGTGTCCCTGCACGTCGCGCCAGCGCGTCAGGGCGGTGTCGACGTCGCCGACGAGGCTGTGGACCGGCCCCGCGATGGGGCGGAGGCTGTCGTCGACGGCTGCCAAGAGGAGGTAGCGCTGGTTCAGCTGCGTCGACAGCGTCGACCACGACGAGTCGACGTCGCGTTTGGCCTTTTGCAGATCCGGGCGTGCGCTCAGCACCGACGATGCGGCACCGACGACGGCGGCCACGATCAGGACGGGAAGCAGCACGCGTACGACGCGCAGCACGTGCATGGCCGTCGACCCTAGTCGTAGGGCGTGTCGGATCCGGTCATGGGAACCGCCGCACCCGAGGGCGTGCGGCGCCGAATTCGGATCCGGAAGAGATGCACCGCCACCGGGAAGGGACAGGGAGCGGGCAAAGTCTCCCGGATAGGGTCGCGGCGCATCGGGAGGGGCGCGCTATGGCACGGATCGTCGTCATCGGCGGGGGAGTCGGCGGACTGACGAGCGCGATGCTGCTCGCCCGGGACGGCCACGACGTGCTGGTCCTGGAGCGCGACGCGGCGCCGCCGCCGGAGGCGCCGACCGAGGCTTGGAACGCCTGGGAGCGGCGCGGCGTCAACCAGTTCCGGATGGTCCATCTGTTCGCGGCGCGCTTTCGGGCGCTGCTCGAGGCGGAGCTCCCGGATGTGATCGCCGAAGCCGACGCCGCGGGTGCGATCCGGTTCAACGTCATGCAACTCGTGCCGCCGGAGATGAGCGGCGGCTATCGCGACGCCGACGCGCGGTTCGCGATGGTGTCGGCCCGCCGACCGGTCATGGAAGCGGCGATCGCGGCGCGGCGGCGCGCACTCCCGGGCTCGAGGTTCGGCGCGGTGCGGGTGTTACGGCCCTGCTCAGCGAGGGCGAGGTCGCCAACGGCGTGCCGCACGTCGTCGGTGTGCGCACCGATGCGGGCGCAGAGGTCGCGGCCGACATCGTGGTCGATGCGGCCGGCCGCCGCTCGTCGTTGCCGGCCATGCTCACGGCGATCGGCGCCCGCGCGCCCGAAGACGAGGTCGAAGACTCCGGGTTCATGTACTACGGGCGACATTTCCGTTCGGGCGACGGATCGATCCCGCCGCTGATGTGCGGGATCAACATGCCGTGGGGCACCGTGTCGACGCTCACGCTTCCGGCCGACAACGGCACGTGGGGACTCGCGTTCGTGACCAGCGCCAAGGACCCGGCGCTGCGCAGACTGAAAGACGTCGACACGTGGACGCGCGCCTGGCGGTCGTTCCCGCTGGTCGCGCACTGGGCCGACGCCGAGCCCCTCGACGACCAGGTCGCGGTCATGGCGAAGATCGAGGATCGGCACCGTTCGTTCGTCGTCGACGGTACGCCGGTCGCGACCGGCGTGCTCGCCGTCGGCGACTCGTGGGCGTGCACCAACCCATCGCTCGGGCGGGGAGCGTCGATCGCGCTCATGCACGCGGTGGCGCTGCGCGATCTGTTGCAGGTCGCGTCGATCGACTTTCCGGTGGAGCTGGCCCAACGGTGGCACGAGGTCACGCAGGCGCAGGTCGCGCCCTACTACCGAGCGACGCTCGCGTTCGACCGCCATCGTCTGGCGGAGGTCGACGCGGGGATCGACGCCAAGGCGTACGACCCGGGCGATCCGCAATACGAGATGAGTCAGGCGCTCGTCTCGGCCGCGCGCAAGGACCCCGAGCTCTTCCGCGCGTTCTTGGAGATCGTTGGTGTGCTCGCGTGTCCCGACGACGTGCTGGCCCGGCCCGGCGTCTTCGACAAGGTCGTCGAGCTCGGCGCGAACTGGCGGGACGCGCCGGTGCTCGCACCGACACGCGACGAGCTGTTGGCAATCGTCGCCGGATGAACATGCGTATCGATTCCAGTGGGGTGACGCTCGACGTTCAGGTCGAGGGCGAGGGCCGGCCCGTGGTGTTGGTGCACGGCTTCCCCGACACGAAGCGGCTCTGGTCGAAGCAGGTACCCGCGCTGGTCGACGCGGGATTCCAGGTGATCGTCCCCGACCAGCGCGGTTACGGCGCCAGCGACAAGCCGGCCGAGGTCGAGGCGTACTCGATCCCGTTCCTCGCGATCGACATCACCGCGATTCTCGATCATCTCGGTCTCGAGCGCGCGCACGTGGTGGGGCACGACTGGGGCGCGGCGGTGGCGTGGGCGACTGCCGCGTTCGCGCCCGAGCGCGTCGATCACCTCGTCGCGTTGTCGGTCGGTCATCCTCGCGCGTTCGCAGGCATGGGCATGTCGCAGCGGGAAAAGTCGTGGTACATGTTGCTGTTCCAGTTTCGCGACATCGCCGAGCAGTGGCTCACGATGAACGACTGGGCGAATTTCCGGGAGTGGTCGCACCATCCCGACGCCGACGCGGTGATCGCCGACCTGACGCGCGACCACTCGCTCACGCCGGGCCTCGACTACTACCGGGCCAACATCACGCCGCAGTCGCTCGTCGATCCGCCGCTCGAGCTGCCCCCCGTGCAGTCGCCGACCATGGGGGTGTGGAGCAGCGGCGACTTCGCGCTGCTCGAGGAGCAGATGACCGCCTCGTCGCAGTACTGCGCGACGTCGTTCCGCTACGAGCGAGTCGAGGGACCGGGCCACTGGATGCAGTGGGAGGCACCCGACGCGGTGAACCGGCTGCTCCTCGACTTCTTGCCCGCCGACCCCCGCTGACCCCCGGCGGCCACCCGCTGCCCAGTCGTCGGGCCGGTCGTCGGGCCGGTCACGCGGGTGTCACGCACCTGTGACGGCGGTTACGACACGATCCTCGGGTGCGCTGTGGGGTCGTGTGTGATCTGAACCGTCGGGGTGGCGGATGACCGATACTGCGATCGAGGCCAAGCTCGGCGATCTGATGATCTCGGTACTGGACACGTTCACGTTCCGGGCCGGCGATCGCACCCTGGCGCTACCGAGCGGTTCCCGCAAGTTGCTCGCGTTCTTGGCGCTCCGCGACCGGCCGGCGACCCGGCACCTCGTTTCTTCCACGTTGTGGCCCGAGGCGCCGCCGCAGGACGCGGCGAGCAGTCTTCGCTCCGCGCTGTGGCGTCTCAAGCCGACGGCGAGCGCGGCGGTGATCGTGGAAGATCTGGATCTCGCTCCCCACCCCGACGTACGCATCGACATCCGCGACTCGCGAGCACTCGCGCACCGCTTGCTCGATCCCACCCGCGAGATCCTCCCGAGCGACGAGTCGGCGGCGGCGGTCGCGTCGCTGTCGGCCGATCTCCTGCCCGGTTGGTACGACGAGTGGGTCGTCATCGAGAACGAGGAGTGGCATCAGCTGCGGCTGCACGCGCTCGAGGCGATGGCCGCGCACCTGACCGACCGAGGACGGTGGGCCGAAGCCGTGATCGCGGCGCTGGCGGCGATCCGCGCCGAGCCGCTTCGCGAGAGCGCGCACGGCGCGCTCGTCAAGGTGTTCCTCGCCGAGGGCAATCAGATGGAAGCCCTCGAAGCCTTCAACCGCTATCGCGCGACCTTGAAGCAGGAGCTCGGCATCGAACCGACCGAGCAGCTCGCGGGCCTGGTGAAGAACCTCGGCCGGCGTCACAGCGACCCCTGAGGTCACCGTTTCGGGGCTCGCCGGCGCAGGTGTTTGTTACGGTGCGTGCATGGCTCTTTCCCGAGCCGTGCGCGCGACGCTCGCCGTCGCCCTGCTCGGGAGCGCCGGGTGGGGTTGGCGATCGGGCGGTCGGGCTGCGGCGAGAATCGACGCGGTCGTCGTGCACGTCTCCGACGGCGACACGATCACGGTCGACGTCGATGGGCACCGCGAGCGTGTCCGCATTCTCGGCGCCGACACGCCCGAGACCGTGGATCCGCGCAAGGGCGTGCAGTGCTACGGGCCGCAGGCGAGCGCACACACCAAGGCGCGCCTCGCGCCGGGCACCCATGTGTCGCTCGAGATGGATGCCGAGGCGCGCGACAAGTACGGCCGGTTGCTGGCGTACGTGTACGTCGGGGGCGTGCGCTACGACGACGAGCTGCTCCGGCTCGGCTTTGCCCGCTTGTTGATCATCGCGCCCAACGGTGTGCACGCTCGGGCGATGCTGTCGGCAGAGCTCGCCGCCCGCGCCGCCCACCGCGGACTCTGGGGCGCCTGCACGGGCCCGTGAGCGCAGCGGCACCGGCGCGCCCTTCGCTTTACCGGTCGTTTACACCGTCGCGGTAGACCCGCGTCGAACCTGGCCGACGCGCATGCAGACTGGGGCTCGCATGTTGTCGAAGGATTGCGAATCCGTTTACCGCGCCGTCGCGCGCTCGCTGCTGTGTGCAGTGATCATCGGGATCTCGATCGGTGTGTGGAGCTCGAGCGCCGCGGCGGCGACGCAGATGACGGCGAAGCAACTCCGCGCCCGTATCCAGCGTGGTGACCCGATCGAGTTCGACTCCTTGGAGGTGACCGGCGGACCCCTCGACCTCACCGGTCTGCACACGATCAAGCAGGCGATTCGCTGCCGCGACTGTGTGATCGACGGCGACGTGCTCGCGTCCGACGTCACGTTCTCGGAGGCGGTCGATCTCGAGGGTGTCATGCTGAAAGGGAGCGTCGACATGCGCGGCGCCAAGTTCGAGGGACCGATGCTCGCGCGGGGCGACGCCACCGGGAGCGGTGGCGCGAACGGCGACGTCGACTTCTCGTTCGCCCGCTTCGAGGCGCCCTCGGCCTTCGACGGGTTGTCGTTCAAGGCGGCCCTTCGCTTCGAGGGCGCCTTCTTCGGCGACAACACCAGCTTCGTCGGGACGACCTTCGACGACGACGTCGTGTTCGATCGAGCGCACTTCACGTCGAGCTTCGATCTCGGCGGCAGTCTCTCCGCGACCACGCGCACGGGTGTCGCCAATGGCAACGTCTCGTTCCTCGGCGCGTCGTTCGACGGTCCCGCGAACCTGGGCCAACGGATCTATACACGGGGTCTCGACGTCGACCACATCCGTGCGGCCAAGCCGGTCTCGCTGGCGGACGCGTCCGTTCACGAGACGTTGTCGATGCAGGGTGCGACCTTCGACGACCTCGACGCCAAGACACTCTCGGTCGACGGTCCCGCCTCGCTCGACGGTTCGCAGCTCCGCGATCTCGCCCTCGACCGCGCCACGTTCAATTGCTCGCTGAGCATGTCGAGTACCTCGGTCACGGCGAAGGCCACGCTGCGCGGCGTGCAGTTCCCGAACAAGCTCCACACCGCGGTGTGCCAGGATCCGCAGAAGCTGATCATGGACGGCTTCACCGCCGCAGATCTGTCGATGGATCAAGCGCTCGTCTCGTTCGTCCCCGAGAACCGCGTCGACAATGACAAGGCGCGCCAGACGGTCCTGACGGAGATCGAGCAGTCGGAGCGGGCCTCGGGGACGGTCGCGGACGCCAACAACGCCCATTACGCGCTCCTCGCGCTCGAGGGCGCTCATACGTCGGGGTTGCGGGGGATCTTCGAATGGATATACCGCGAGATCGGCGGCTACCTGGTCCGGCCGACGCACCCCCTCACGGCGCTCGTCTTGCTGGTCGCGCTGGGAACCGCGATCCGTTGGATCCGTCGGCGCCAAGGCGACGACGGGCCGGCGGAGGAGCCGGATGCGGCGCCCGCGGGGGCGACACTCGTGGCGACACGACGAGTCATGAAGAAGTCGTGCCGAGGGTTGGCCGGATTTCTCCGCTGCATCACGGATTCGCTGACCGCGGTCGTCACGCCGACCCCGCCGGGCTTCCCGACGGGCGACAACCCTCAGATCAGCGAGTACGTGACCTCGGCCGGCCTGTTGTCCGAGTACGTCGTCTCGAAGCTCCTGATCCTCACGTTCTTGTTGTCGCTCGCGAACTTCAACACGACCTTGCACGACCTCGTCAACGGCCTGTTCAAGTAGGCCGTTCCTTCGGGGTCACCGGGTCGTGGCGAGGATCTCGTCGACGATGTCGAGCGTCGTGCCGGGATGCAGGAACGCGAGCCGGGCCACGGTCTCGTCGTGCCAGCGGGTGGGCACCACGAGCGCGACGTGCGCGCGCGACAGCTCGCGCGCTCCATGCCGCATACTGCGCGGCATCCCAGCCGATGCGCCGGAAGAGCACGATCGACAGCTCCGGTTCGGTCGCGAGCTCGGTGTGGGGGAGGGCACGAATGCGCGAAGCAGTGGCGCGCGCGGTTTCGAGTACCCGCTCGACCGCGTCGCGGTACGCGCCGGCGCCGTGAACGGCGAGCGAGAACCAAAAGGGCAGCCCGCGAGCGCGCCGCGTGAGTTGGTAGGCGTAGTCGCCCGGGTTCCAGCCCTCGGTCTCCTCGTTCACCGAGTCGAGGTAGGCCGCGTGCTGGCCGTGCACCGACCGGGCCAGCTCGGGGTTCCGGTAGAGCAGCGCCGCGCAGTCGAGCGGCGCGTAGAGCCACTTGTGGGGGTCGACGACGAGGGAGTCCGAGCGCTCGATCCCGGCGAACCTCGGGCGCGCCGACGGTGCGAGGAGCGCACCGCCGCCGTACGCGGCGTCGACGTGCATCCAGAGTCCGCGCTCGTCGCAGACGCGGGCGATACCGGCCAGATCGTCGACGAGCCCGGCGTTGGTACTGCCGGCATTCGCCACGACCGCGCAGACCCGCGCCGGATCGTTGCATTCGTCGAGCGCCCGCGCGAGCGCCGCGCCGGTGAGGCGGTCGTCAACGAGGGGTACGAGCAGCGGATCGACGTCGAGCAGGTGCATCGTGTTGCGGACGGACGAGTGCGTGTCGTGGGTGATCGCGAACTGCACCCGCGGTGCGCGCGTCGCCGAGTCGGCGGCGCCCGGCGTCGCGCGCGACGGCGAGCGCGGAGAGGTTGGCGGCTGATCCGCCCTGCACGAATGTGCCGCCCGCATCGGCGGGCATGCCGGCGAGGTCGGCGATGAATCGCAGCGCTTCGTTCTCGGCCCAAACCGCGCCGGCGGACTCGATCCAAGAGACTCCGCTGATCGAAGCCAGTGACACGACCGCGTCGAAGAGCATCGAGGCCTTGGTCGGCGCGGACGGGATCCACGCGAGGAATCGCGGGCTGTCGGCGCGGATGACGGCCGGGGCGAGCACCGAGGTGAAGAGCTCGAGCACCGCGTCGGGATCGTTTCCGGCCTCGTTGATCATCGGCCGGACGAGCGCCGCGAGCTCCTCGGGCGCGACGGTTCCGTTGAGCGGTGTGGGATCGACGGCCACGAGGCCGCGGAGCATCTCGAGGACGGTGTCCGCCAGCGCCTGCGTCGCCGCGTCGTACCCGTGCATCGAGCGGAGGCTACCGCCGCCGCCGGCTCACTCCTGGCGGAGGTGCAGCCGCATCTTGTGGATCGCGCGCCCGAGCACCACACCCGCTTCGGGTCGGCTGCAGCCGAGGGCGGGCGCGAGCTCCTTCATCGACAGCGCGTTGGTCCCGTGCAAGCCGAAGCGGAGGCGCACGGCATCGTGTTCTTGGGTGGTGAGGGAGTCGTACGCGTGCGGACCGAGCAGCTCGAGCGCGTCGAGATCCGGTGCATCGGCGGCGGGCTCGCGGTGTGGCGAATCCGGATAGGGCCAACCGTCGTCGCTGGGGAACAGCGGCAGCGTGCTTCTCATCTCGGCCTCCGCGACTCGGTCGACGGTGCGCACCCATCGTCGCCCGCCGGGCCCCGCTCGTCAACGGTCGAGGGTCAGCGGGTGAGACGGCGGGCGCGCTCCGGCGGGGGAGCGGGTGGCGTTGCCGCCGCCAGCGTGCTCCTCAGGTCGGCGAGATGGTCACGCGGTCCGCGGCGGTGCTGGAGCAGTCCGTGGGGCGCGTGGTTCGCCGCGTTCTCCAGCTCGCCCAACCACGGTGACGGTTCGCGCGGAACCCGCCGGGACCCGACGCTTCGGGCCCGCGCCCAAGAACAGTGCAGCTCGTCTTCGGCCCGGCTCACGGCGACGTGCAGCAGCCGGCGTTCCTCGGCGAGCCCGGCCTCGGTCGTCGACCAGGAGATGGGCACCATTCCCCGTTCGAGGCCGGTGACGAACACGACGCTCCACTCGAGTCCCTTGGCGCGATGGAACGTGACCAGGTCGACGCCGGGGACCTGAAGCGATCCTCCGCCGGTCGCGGTCTCGAGCCAGGTCGTGAACTCACCGGCACTCCCGGAACCGCCCGCCGACTCGAGGTATTCACGGCCGAGCTCGAGCAGCGCGTCGCGGTGTGCGCGGGCGTCGTCGGATGGTGAGTCGCCGGACTCGGGATCGTCGCGAGATTCGTCGGGCAGCACTGCGCGGGTCTCGGCGGCGCGCTCGTCGTCGGCGGCGAGGTCGGCGAGATGGTGCGCGAACGGCCGCCCGGGCAGCCGCCGCTCGGCGTCGCGGAGCTGGTCGAGGAGGGCCCGGACCGGAGCGCGGGCCGCGAAGCGTTGGCCCTCGCCGATACGGAACGGCACCCCGCGCCGCGTGAGTGCCGTCTCGAATCGGGACGACTGCGCATTGGTGCGGAACAACACAGCCATGCGGTGCCACGGAACTCCGGCGGCGTGGTGTTGCCAACACGCCTCGGCAACGGCCCTCGCCTCGGCCGTCGTCGTCGTCGAACGCGGTGATCGTCGGCGCGGCCCCGTCGGCCCGGATCGTCTCGGGGTGGCGCCGGGTGTTGCCCGCCGCGGATCCGAGCGCGACCTCGGCCAGGGCGACGACCGCGGGTGTGCTGCGGTAGTTGCAGCCGAGCACGATCGTCCGGCCTCCGGGAAACGCCCGCTCGAACGCGACGAGTGGCGTGGCATCGGCGCCCGTGAAGCCGTAGATCGCCTGGGCGGGATCGCCGACCACCGTCAGCTCGCTCGTGCCGCCGAGCCACGCGCGCAACAGTCGCATCTGCAGCGGTGTGGCGTCTTGGAATTCGTCGACGAACAGATGGCGGAAGCGCCACCGTTGGCCGGCCGCGAACTCCTCGTCGTGCGCGATGGCATCGGAACATCGGCTCAACACGTCGTCGAAGTCGATCAGGTGCCGCTTGCGCTTCTCGGCCTCGTAACGCGCGTAGAGCTGCGAGACCTCGCCGGGCCCGCGGGGGGTGCGGCGGCGGGCCGCCTCGGCCGCGGCCTCGTAGTCGTCGGGTGCGATGAGGCGCGCCTTGGCCCACTCGATCTCGGCGGCGACATCGGCGACGGCGACCGAGGACGCCGCTCCCCGGCCGCCCATGAGCGGCGCGAGCAGACGCGCCTTGCGTTCGAGCACGCGTGGGGGCTCGCGGTTGCGTTCGGTCGCGTGGCGGCGGAGCTGCCCGAGCGCGATCGCGTGGAAGGTACCGGCACTGATCCGACCGTCGACGCCGAGGCGACCGATCCGGGCCACCAGCTCACCGGCCGCCTTCCGGGTGAAGGTGACCGCGAGCACGTGTCGCGCGTCGATGTGACCCTCTCGGGCGCCGTAGGCGATGCGACGCGTGAGCACCCTGGTCTTGCCGGACCCGGCCGGCGCGATGATGGCCAACGGCGCCGCGGTGGACGTGACCGCATCGTGTTGGAGTGGATCGAGATCGTCGAGGAGCGCGTCGCGCACGCTCGGACCGTACACAGCCGGTGCGCCGCCCGCCGGGCCCGCGCCGGCGCGCCGGGCGCACGAGGCCGGGACGCGGCAAGGCCCCGAGTAGTCTTCGCTGCGTTGGCAGCTCCGATCTCCTCGGGGCCTCACTTCCGGCGCCGTCATCACCGAGCTGCCCTCGCAGGCGCCCGGCTACCGAAGTGCCGGCCGTGTGCCTCCCCAAGAACATCGCCCCGAAGGACTCTGCCCCGTAGTTCGGCACACGTCCCGGCTCGCACGTACGTCCGTTCCGTTCCCGCAAGCGGGTTCGGAGTCCGACGCATCGGCGATCCGGGAAGACGGACACTACGACCGCGCCGCGAACGCGTCAAGGAGATTTTCTGATCCGCCGCCGGGGCATCACGCAGTTCGCGGAGCATTCATCCGGCGCGCTGCTGGTCGTCGCACCGAAGCGGTATAGATGGAGGACATGGAGATCGAGTTGGTTCGCGGAACGCGTCGACGCAAGCACGTCGAAGCGGTCCTGGTGGGTGATCGACTGCGGGTCTCCTTCCCGCGCTGGATGTCGCTCGACGAGGCGCAGGTCACTGCGCAAGAGCTCGCCGAACGCATGCGCCGCCGCTCCGACTCCGCCGCGATCGACGTCGCCGCGCGCGCCGCCGCCTCGCCGCGCGAGTACGGCCTGCCGCGCCCGCGGAGCGTGCGCTGGGTCGACAACATGCGCCATCGCTGGGGCTCGTGTACCCCGGCCGACGAGACCGTGCGCGTCTCCTCACGGCTCGCGGCGTACCCGGCCTGGGTGCTCGACTACGTGCTGGTCCACGAGCTCGCGCACCTCATCGTGGCGAACCACGGCCCCGACCACGACGCGCTCGTCGATCGCTTTCCCCACGCGGAGCGGGCCCGGGGCTTCTTGATCGCAATCGATCTCGATCCCTACGACGGCGACGAGATCCCGCCGCTCCTCCCCGGCGACGTCCGCCCCTAGCCGGCCCGGGCGGCATTAGAATTCCGGTGTGCCGTATCCCAAGAAGCTGCTGAACGAGGGCGAAGATGTCGCGCTCGATCTTCGCCCGCACTGGTGGTTCTTCTCCAAGCACATCGCGAGCGGCATCCCGCTGTTCGTCGTTGTCGTCCTGATCCTCTCGCAGACCCACGACACGACCCGCAAGTGGTTGTTCTTGCTCTGGGCAATCGTCGCGGTCGTCTGGGCGGGCTGGCTCGGACTCAAGTACCTCGAGTGGAACTTCACGCACTTCGTCGTCACCGATGATCGCGTCATCTATCGCACGGGTGTGCTCGCCAAACGCGGCGTCGAGATTCCGATGGAGCGCATCAACAACATCAACTTCCACCAAGGGATCTTCGAGCGGTTCATCGGCGCCGGTGATCTCGACATCGAGTCGGCGGGCAAGGACGGGCAGTCGCACTTCGACGACGTGTGGCATCCCGACGGCGTCCAACAGGAGCTGTACCGCCAGATGGAAGCCAACGCCAAGAAGCGAGCGTCGTGGGGGAACCCCGCTCCGCCGGTGGCGCCGGCGTCGGCCGCCGCGGCCGCGGCCGCCCCGACCGTTCCCGAGCAGTTGAACCAGCTCGCAGACCTGCGCGATCGGGGTGTGATCACCGCCGCCGAGTTCGAGACCAAGAAGGCGCAGCTGCTCGAGCGAATGTGAGGCCGCCGCGGGTGGTCTCGCTGGTGCCGAGCGCGACCGAGACGCTGGTCGCCCTCGGAATCGCACCCGTCGGCTGCACGCGGTTCTGTGATCTCGACGGTGTACCCACCGTCGGCGGGACCAAGAACGTCGACGTCGACGGGGTCGTTGCTCTTGGTCCCGACCTGGTGATCGTGAACGACGAGGAAAACCGCATCGATGACGCGCGGGCCCTCGCCGGCCGCGGTCTCGCGCTGCACTCCATGTCGCCGCGCTCGGTCGCCGATGTCGGGCCGGCGGTATGCGCGCTCGCGGGCCGGATCGGCGTCGAGGCGCCGGAACCGTTCGGGCGGTGGGAGCAGTGGCGGGAAGGCACTCGCCTTGGCGTCCGGACCTCGGCGTTCGTCGCGATCTGGCACCGGCCGTGGATGTCGCTCGCCGCCGACACCTACGGATCGTCCCTGCTCGAGCACATCGGCATCGCCAACGTGTTCGCGGACGCGGTCGAGCGCTACCCGCAGACCACGTTGCGCGAGGTCGCGGCCCGCCGGCCCGGTGTCGTGTTGCTCCCGAGCGAGCCGTACGCGTTCGGGGCGCGGCATGCGCAGGAGGTTCGCGACCAGATATCCGGAGTCGACGTGACGTTCGTCGACGGACGTGACCTGTTCTGGTGGGGGAGCCGCACGCCGGCTGCCGCCGCCCGCCTGCGGCAGGTCGGCTGATGGCTCGCGTTCGCGTCGTCATCGACGACCTGGAACGGGGCGACCTTCCCGCCCTCTCGGTCAAGACCGGCGTGCACTGTGCGAACCCCGTCGCGATCGTGTTGCGTCCCGAGCAGCGGCCGTGGTCGCCGCTCGGACCCAAGATCTCCGCGGTCCTCCCCATGGAGGCGACGCGGGCGCGCGCGCGTCGCGTGCTGGCGCGCGCCGTCGTGGGTCGTGCTCGTCACCGCCGCGGCCGCGCTGTTGGCCGCGCTCTCGGGCGCCGGTTCCGCGGTGCTCCTGCTGGCCGCCGCGGCCATCGTCGCGTACGTCTCGCTCGTGCTCATCGGCGAGGCCCGCTGGGTCGGCGCCCGGCCGTCGGATCACGACGGCGAGGTCGTGTTGACGCGTGTCCACCGCGCATTCGCGCGTGCGGTCGACGAGCAGTACGGGCGCTAGTCGCTCACCTCGGCGCGCCCGAGTTGGCGCAGGCGGGCGCGGATTCGCAGTGCGGCGTCGTCGAGCGCGTCGAGATCGGGGGACGGATCCGCGTGCGCGAACGTCAGCTCTTCCGGATGGTTGATCGGCACCACGTGCAGATGGGTGTGCGGCACCTCTTCGCCCACGATCAGCAGGCCGACGCGGCGAGGCTGCCATTCGAGGTCCTGGGCGCGTCCGATCTGCTGCGCGACCTCGAACAGGTGGGCCGCGAGCCCGTGCTCGAGGTCGATCCAGTGGTCGACCTCGTCGCGCGGCACGACGAGCGTGTGGCCGGGCATCATCGGCGCGATCGACAGGAACGCCACCGCTCGGTCGTCCTTCCAGACGAACTTGGCGGGCAGCTCGCCTGCGATGATCCGGCTGAAGATGCTCGGCACGCGTCCTCCGTTGCGACGGGGCTATCTCACGACGCCGGCTCCGTCGACCGCGCGTACGACGAGCGGCAGCGGGTTCAGCCGGGCGGTGGAACGGTAGCTCGCGACGGCTCGGGCGACGACGTCGTCGACGGCCTCGGCCGGAACGAGCGCGACCACGCAGCCCCCGAAGCCGGCGCCGGTGAGGCGGGCGCCGTAGGCGCCCGCGTGCAGCAGCGCGTCGACCAGCGCGTCGAGCTCCGGGGTGGAGACGGCGAAGTCGTCGCGCAGCGATGCGTGGCTCGCGATCATGAGGGCGCCGCACCGATCGAGCGCGCCGGCGCGCAGCGCGTCGGCGAACGAGAGCACGCGGGCATTCTCCGACACGACGTGCCGGGCGAATGGGTCGTCGGCGACCTGGTCGAGCGTCGCGTCGCGCAGCATCGCCACCCCGGCGCGCGCCGCGGCCGCCTCGCACGCCGCTCGCCGCTCGGCGTAGGCGCTGTCCTCGAGCCGGCGCGCGACGCCGGTGTGCACCACGACGACCGCGACCGCTTCGGGAAGGGCGACCGGGTCGACGTCGAGACTCCGGCAGTCGAGCAGGAGTGCGTGGCCGGCGCGTCCGAACACCGACGCCATCTGGTCCATGACGCCGCACGGCACACCGGTCGCGACCTGCTCGGCGCGCTGCGCCGCGAGCGCGAGTGCACGCCGCTCGAGTCCGAGCCCGCCGATCTCGGCCGCGGTGATCGCGAGGGCGACGGTGAACGCGGCGCTCGACGACAGACCGGAGCCGACCGGCACGGTCGACGAGACGTCGGCGTCGAAGCCGACCGGGGCGCGGCCGAGCTCACCCAGTCCCCGGAGGACCGCGGCGATCGAACGTCCCCAGCGCGGTTCCACCGCGGCGGGATCGGCGGAGCCGGAAGCCGGGATCTCCACGCGGCCCGGGATCGCGTCCGAGCGAGCCACGACCAAGCCGTCGTCGCGCCGGCTCGCGACCACGACGACCTCGTGGTCGATCGCCATCGGGAGGCAGAAGCCGTCTTGGTAGTCGGTGTGGTCCCCGATCAGGTTGACGCGCCCGGGCGCGTGCACGACGAGCACCCGCCGAATCTACGGCACGCCGGGAATCGACCGGCACGCCCGAATCCCCGGGCCGCGAACGAGGCCGGCGGTCACGCCGGTATTCTGGGGTCAACAGCCTTCGGGAGGGCACATGAGCCGGTTCCAGAACTCGATCGCACTCGCGAAGTCGTCGTGGCAGGTGTTGCGCGACGACAAGCAGCTCACGATGCTCCCGCTGCTGTCGCTGCTCACGACGGTCGTGGTCGCACTCGTGGTCGTGTGGCCCATCAGCCTGATCGTTCGCGACGGCACCGGCGGCTACTCCGGATCGAAGCCCCTCGTGTGGGTCCTCGGGTTCATCGGTGCCGTTGCCTTCACCTACATCGTCGTCTTCTTCAACGCCGCGCTCGTCTACGCGGCGAACAGCAGGTTCCAGGGCGAGTCGGTCAGCGTGAACGAGGCGATCCACGCGGCCGCGGCCCGTTCGCACGTCCTCCTGCCGTGGGCGATCACCAGCGCGACCGTCTCGGTCGTGCTGCGTGCGGTCGAGCAACGGGGCGGGATCTTCGGCCGTATCGTCGGCAGCCTGGCCGGCGTCGCCTGGTCGGTCGTGACGTTCTTGGTGTTGCCGGTCCTGGTGTTCGAGGGTCTTGGACCGATCGCGGCGGTGAAGCGGTCGGGCGAGCTGTTCAAACGCACTTGGGGCGAGAACCTCATGACGAATGCGGGCATCGGCCTCGTCGGAATGGTCGCCATGTTGGCGGGCGCGATTCCGCTCGCGCTGCTGCTCGCCGTCGGCGGCCCGCTGGCCGTGCTCGGGATCGGGCTCTTCGCACTGTGGGTCGTCGCCGTGTTGCTCGTCACCAACACCCTCACCGGGATCTTTCAGGTGGCGCTGTACCGCTTCGCGACCGGCACGCCGGTCCCGGGCTTCGAAACCTCGGAGCTGCAGGGTTCGTTCCGCGCCCGCAGCGACGGACGCGGCCGCGGGCCGTTCGGCTCCTAGGGCCAGGTTCCGTCAGTCGGGCGGATCGACCCGACTCGCTCCGCCCGCGGCCGAAACGACCCAGGCGGTCGGCTCGCGATTGCTGCGGGCGCGGTAGCGCGCCGTTGCTCGCGCCGCGATCGTGTGCACTTCGTCGGCTCCGCCGATGGCGACCACGCACCCGCCGAAGCCCGCGCCGGTGAGACGCGCGCCGTACGCGCCCGCCTCGACGAGGCACTCGACCAGGGCGTCGAGCTCGGGGATCGACACCTGCATGTCGTCGCGCGAAGACGCGTGACTCGCGAGCATCAGCGGCCCGAGCGCGCCGAGGTCACCCGTTCGCAACGCGTCGGCGAATGCCCGCACGCGCACCATCTCGGTGACCGCGTGGCGGCCGCGCGGTTGATCGTGAACCTGCTCGAACGTCGCGTCGCGAAGCACGCGGAGGCCGAGGCCGGCGGCGACCGACTCGCTCTCGGCCCGCCGCTGCGCGTACGGCGAACCTTCGAGGGTGCGGGCGACGCCGCAGTGCACGACGAGCACGGCCAGCTCCGGGGGCATCGGCAGGTGTTCGATCTCGAGCGTCCGGCAGTCGAGGAAGAACGCGTTGGCGGCCCGCGCGCACACCGACGCCATCTGGTCCTGTATGCCGCAGGGCACTCCGGTGGCGACCTGCTCGGCCCGCTGCGCGGCTCGCGCGAGGTCGGAACCGGCGAGGGAGAAATCGGCCGCGTCGGTCAACGCGAGCGCGCACGCGACCTCCACCGCCGCACTCGACGAGAGTCCCGCACCGACCGGCACCGTCGCGGTGATCGCGAGATCGGCTCCGACCGACGCCCGGCCCAGATCGGCGAGCACGCGGGTGACTCCGGCGATGGCTCGTCCCCACGCCGGGCGCGTCGCCGGCGGGTCGTCGGTGCCGTCGGCCGCGATGTCGACGGCACCCTCGAAGCCGGCCGAACGCGCCGTGACGCGACCATCGGTGCGCGGCGTCGAGCGCACCTGCACGTCGCGGTCGATCGCCATCGAGACGACCCAACCTTCGTGGTAGTCGACCTGGCCACCGATCAGGTTGACTCGACCGGGAGCGCGAAACGTTCGCGTGGCTCTCACGCGTCGCGCAGGGCCTGCGCCGCGTCCTCGGGCACGACCGGATTCGACAACGTGCCGCTCCCGACCTCGCCCGACGCGACGTAGCGCGCCACCCCGGGTGCGCGCAGCGGCGGCGCGAGGTGGGCGTGCAGGTGCCATTCGTCGCCACCCGACGCGGGCGCCTGGTGGAACCACAGCAGGTACGGGAAACGGTAGGCCGGGTCCGGCGCGGGCCAGAGCCGGTCGTAGCGGCCGAGCGCGTCGATGAGGATCGCGGCGAGATCGTCGCGTGCGCGATCGTCGAGGTCGGCGAGCGAGCCGGCGTGCACCCGGCCCGCGATGCGCATCCCGTAGGCGTAGCCCGACGCGTAGGGGACCCACGCCACCCAATCGCCACTGGTCGTCACGACGCGCGCGCCCGCGGCCAGCTCGGCTTCCATCTCCGCGCAGATCGCGCAGCCGTACCGGCGTGCGACGAGTGCTTCCGTGCGGGTGCGGGGGGGACGAACGGGTATCCGTAGATCTGGCCGTGGGGGTGGTCGATGGTCGCGCCGACCTCACGGCCGCGATTCTCGAACACGAGCACGTATTCGATCTCGGGTCGGCCGAGGAGCTCGACCGTTCGGTCCGCCCACACGTCGACGACCTTGCGCACCTGCGCGATCGGCAGCGTCGCGAGCGACGCATCGTGCTCGGGCGAAAAGAGCACGACCTCGCACGCGCCGACGGCAGGCACGGTCGCGGTGCCCGCGGCCTCGGCGCACGACGAAGTCGACGGGATCGCCCGGTGCGAGCGCGGGCCAGCGGTTGGGGAACCAACGCACGTCGTACGGCACGGGCGCTTCGAGACCGCCGACACAGAACGGGCAGCCGCTCGCGGGGAGGTTCGGGCGCGTCTGGCGGCTCCCGACGATGTTCACCCATTCGCGGGTGAGCGGGTCGAAGCGCAGTTCGCCTACGGGGTCGGGCATCACCGCAATATTGGCGCGCGTCAGGCGCGCACGGCCGGGATGACCTCGGCCGCGAACCGTTCGAGGCCGTCGCGATCGAAGGGTGCGCGCAACGCGAGGATCACGTACGAGGCACCGGCATCGACGTACGCGCCCACCTTGGCGACCATCTCCTGCACGCCGCCCGAGAGCACGCCGGGCTTCACGGCGTTCGCCATCGGGCCGAACTGCCGGCGGAGCTCTTCGTCGGTGAACGCCATGCCCACGTTCACCGACTTGGTGATCTCCGCCGGGTCGCGCCCGAGGCGCTCGCAGTGCGCGTCGAGAACCTGCGCCTTGTGTGCCCACACCTCGGGGGGGAGGAACGGAACGTTCCAGCCGTCGGCGTATTGCGCGGCGATACGCAACGTGACCTTCTCGCCGCCGCCCCCGATCCAGATGGGCAGGCGCGCCTGCAGGGGCTTGGGCTCACACTGCGCGTCGGTGAGCTCGAAGAACTCGCCCACGAACGTCGTGCGATCCTCGGTGAGCAGGCCACGCACGCAGCGCACGTACTCCTCGAGCATCCGCAGCCGCTCGCCGGGTGTGCCGTAGTGAAGGCCGTACGCGTCGTACTCGCCGCGTAGCCAACCCCCGCCGAGACCGAGCACCGTGCGTCCGTGCGCGACCTGATCCAGCGTTGCCATCGCGTTGGCGAGCACGGCCGGATGCCGGTATCCCGCGGAGTACACGAGCGATCCGCACGCCACGCGTGCGGTCGGCGCCGCGAGCGCGGTGTGGGCCGTGATCGCCTCGAGGCAATGCGGATCGCCACTCGCGTCGGCCGCGTAGAAGTGATCCCAGATGGAGATCCAGTCGAACCCGAGGTCTTCGATCCGCCGCCACAGCGATTGCAGGTCGTCGATCGAGGTGTGTTGCAGGCCGGTATGGACGCCGAAGCGCAGGGTCACGACGCGGCTCCGAGTTGGCCCAGGACCTCGGTGCCGATCAGTTCGAGGTGATCCGGCTCGTCGAGCGTGTGGTACTGCAGGTAGACGGTCTCGGCGCCTTCACGCCCGTACTCGAGAATGCGCTCGACGACCTCGTCGGGTGTTCCGCCGGCCGCGCCCGCGTGCGCCTGATCGGGGTCCTGCCCGCTCGCCTCGGCGCGCCGCCGGAACTCGGCTTCGTCGCGCCCGACACACACCACCGCGGCGACCGTGAACTTCATCGTCGCGGGATCGCGTCCGATCTTCTCGCACGCGGCGCGAACGTGGTCGCAGCCTTCTCGGAAGTACGACACGGGCGCGAACGGCATGTTGAACTCGGCCGCGAAGCGCGCCGCGAGCCGAGGTGTCTTCTTGGTGCCCCAACCGCCCATGATGATCGGCGGGCCCGGCTGTTGCACCGGTTTGGGGAGCGCGGGGGAGTCGAGCGACCGAGTGGTGCGTGCCGCGCGAAGGAGTACCGCTCACCGGCGGGCGTCTTCCACAGACCCGTGACGATCTCGAGTTGTTCTTCGAGCATGGCGAAGCGATCCGCGGTCGGCGGGAACGGGATGGCGTACGCCGCGTGCTCCCCGTCGTACCAACCGGCCCCGAGACCGAGCTCGACCCGACCGCCGCTCATCGCGTCGGCCTGCGCGACCTGGATCGCGAGCGGCCCGGGGAAACGGAATGTCACCGGGGTCACCAGGGTGCCGAGCCGGATACGTGTGGTCTCACGGCTGATCGCGGCGAGCGTCATCCACGCGTCGGTGGAACCCGGTCCCGGCGAGCCCTCACCGATGCGCTGGTAGTGGTCGGAGCGGAAGAACGCGTCGAAGCCGAGGCGCTCGGCCCCCAGCGCGACGGCGAGCAGTTGGTCGTAGGTCGCGCCCTGTTGGGGCTCGGTGAAGATGCGTAGCTGCATGCGCCGCGGAACCTAGTCGCCACCGGACGGGCGGCGCGACGTCGTATCGGGGGACCAGTCGTATCGAGCCGGGGTCGTACGATGCGGGAGTGTTGAACGTCGAAACGTGGCCGGAGCTGCACGAACCGATGCTGGTGGTCGCGCTCTCGGGGTGGGTCGACGCCGGAACGGCCGGCGCCGGCACGGTGACGGCCCTGCGAGAACAGCTCGTCGGCGCCGACGAGTTCGCCGCGCTCGACCTCACCGATCACATGGACTTGCAGCAGACCCGCCCGAACGCGCACTGGTCGCCGGAGGGCGATCGCGTCATCGAGTGGCCGGAGATCACCTTCGTTGCCGGCAAGTTGGGCCGCGACGTGGTCATCGTCTCCGGACCGGAACCGTCGTTGCGCTGGCCGACCGTTTCGGCGACGATCGTCGAGGTGGCGCGCACGTTGGGTGTACGCGACGCCTACACGGTTGCGGGTATGCCGTCGCTCGTTTCGCATCGCCGGCCCGTCCCGGTGCTCGCCACCGCGACGCATCACTCGCTCGCGCAGGAGATTGCACCGCTGCGCCTCGCCTACGGCGGTCCGACCGGGCTGCAGACGATCGTGCAGCGCGCGCTCGGCGATGCCGACATACGTTGCGCCGGCCTTTGGGCGCAGGTTCCGCAGTACGTCTCGGGCTCGCCCTCGCCGCCGGCGGTCCGGGCGCTGCTCCGCCGCCTGGGCGAGATCGGCCGGCTCGAGATCGACCTGGGCCCGCTCGACGCCCGTTGCGACGCGTACGCGACGCGCGTCGACGCCGGGCTCGCGACACGCCCCGAGGTGCAGGAGGTCGTCGACCGCATCGACCGGGAGCAGGGCGCGTCGGCCGAGGACCTCGTGTCGGAGATCGAGCTGTTCTTGCGCCAACAACCCGGCGACTAGCGGGCCGAGAGCCCCGAGTGGGCGGCCGGCCGACCCGGCCGCGAGAATGCTGGCCATGTCTGTTGTCCGCATCAATGCCATCACCGTCCCCGCCGAACGCGCCGACACCCTCGTCGAGCGGTTCGCCAACCGTGCCGGAGAGGTCTCCAAGGCCGAAGGCTTCGAGGCGTTCGAGCTCCTGCGCCCGACCGACGGCAAGGACGTGTTCTTCGTGTACACGCGCTGGCGCTCGGTCGAGGACTACGAGCGCTGGTTCAACAGCCAGGCATTCGGCCAGGGCCACGCCCAGCACGCGCAACAGGGACCCGTGAGCACGGGGGCCGACCTGCTCGCCTTCGACGTGGTGCAAGAGGAGTACGCGTGACCGCGATCGACCCGATCGCGCAACTCACGGGGGCGGGTGGGCCCTTCGAGATCGTCATCGAGGACGTCGTCGGCCATCCGATGCAGGTCTACAAGCAGCGCATGCGCTCCCTGCGCGAGCTGATGGCGCAAAACGCCGCCCGCGCCGACGTCGACTGGGTCGTGCAGGAGCATCGCCGCTTCACCTACGGCGAGCACGACCGCCTGGCACGGGTCTTGGCCCATTCGCTCGGCCGGCTCGGCGTGCAGCGCGGCGACCGCGTCGCACTCGTGTCGGCGAACGTGCCCGAGTGGGTGATCACGTGGTGGGCGTGCGCGATTCTCGGCGCCACGCTCGTGCCCCTCAACGCGTGGTGGAAGGCCGAGGAGTTGGAGTTCGGCCTCGCCGACTCCGGCGCCAAGGTGCTCATCGGCGATGCCCGGCGTATCGCGCTGGTGCGTGACCGGCTGGCGGCGCTGCCCGCGCTGGAACACGTCTTCGTGATCGACGGACCCGTCGACGAGACCGTTCACCCGTTCGCGGAGCTGATCGCAGATCCCGGCGACCCGGGGATGCCCGAGTCGCCGGTCGACGAGGACGACATCCTCGCCATCCTCTACACCTCCGGAACCACGGGGAAGCCGAAGGGCGCCACGGTCTCGCATCGTCAGGCGATCGCCAACGTGGCGAACATCATCGTGATGGGTGTCGCGCAGGCGATGCGGGGCACGCCACCGCCCGAGGCGGAAGCAGGCCTGCAATCGTCCTCGTTGCTCGTCGTGCCGCTGTTCCACGTCACCGGTTGCCTCTCGACGATGACCCTCGCGTACGCGACCGGCGCCAAGGTCGTATTGATGCCCGTAGGTCGCTTCGATCCCGACGTCGCGATGGAGATCATCGAACGAGAACGGGTGACGGCGATCGGAGGCGTACCCACGATCATGTGGCGCATCCTCGAGTCGCCGAACCTCGAGAAGTACGACCTGACGACCGTCAAGCGCGCGTCGTATGGCGGGGCGCCGGCCGCGCCGGAGCTCGTCGAGCGCATCGAACGGGTCTTCCCGCACATGCGCAAGACGTTGACGACCGCCTACGGCCTCACCGAGACCGCGTCGGTCGCCACCGCGCACGGCGGCGACGACTACTTCGCCCACCCGGGATCGGTGGGTCGCGCCGCGCCGACGGTGGAGCTGCGCGTGGTCGACGATCGGGGCCACGACGCGGCCGCGGGCGATCGGGGCGAGATCTGGATCAAGGGACCGACGGTCATGGCGCACGGCTACTGGCGCCGTCCCGACGCGAACGCGGCCGCGTTCACCGACGGCTGGTTCCACACGGGCGACATCGGCTATCTCGATCCCGACGGCTTCCTCTATCTCGTCGACCGCGCCAAGGACATGATCATCCGCGCCGGCGAGAACGTGTATTGCGTCGAGATCGAGCACGTGTTGTTCGATCATCCCGACGTCGTGGACGCCGCGGTGGTCGGCGTCGCGCACAAGACGCTGGGCGAAGAGGTCAAGGCGGTCGTGCAGTTGCGCGAGGGTTCGTCGACGACCACGGAGGAGTTGCGCGTGTTCTGCCGCGAGCGCCTCGCCGACTTCAAAGTCCCGGAGTACGTCGAGCTGCGGTCCGAGCCGCTCCCGCGCAATCCCGCGGGCAAGGTCCTGAAGAACCTGCTGCGCGGCGGCGAGTCGGCCTTCGCGGCTTCCGACGACCAAGCGCTCTAGTGCTGTTCGACATCCATCGCGTCTGGGGCTACAGCGCGATCGTCGCCAACTTCCTCGCCGGCGCGTACACGCTGGGGGCGTGGCGTTGGCCCCGCTGGCGGACGCGCTACCTGTGGTGGCCGACGATCATCGCCGAGGCGATGATGATGATCCAGGTGTTCCTCGGTGTGTTGCTCGTCAGCGTGCAGCACTACGAGCCGCCACGATTCCACATGTTCTACGGATTCGTCGCGTTCATCACGGTCGGGCTCTTGTACTCCTACAAGTACGTGTGGAAGGCGCGCGGCTGGATGGAGCTCGCGTACGGCCTGGGCGGGCTGTTCATCATGGGGCTCGGCATACGCGCGGTGCTCCAGGTGCTATGAGCAACAATGCTCCCGTGCCCGGGTCGCGTCGCCGAGTCATGGTCTTGTTCGGAGGCCAGTCCGCGGAGCACGACGTTTCCCGCGTCACCGCAGTAGCGGTTGCCCGCGCTCTCGATCCGGCGAAGTACGACGTCGTGCCCGTCGGGATCACTACGGAAGGGCGCTGGTTGCTCGCCGGTGAGGCACGCCGGATGTTGGCGACGCGACGCGAGGCGCTGCCGGTCGCGTTCGCGGTCGAGGGTGAAGTCATGGCCGTACCGAGCGCGGCGCGCCCCGGTGACGCGGACGTCGTGATCCCGTTGCTGCACGGTCCCTACGGCGAGGACGGCACCGTACAGGGCCTGCTCGAGCTCGCGGGCCTTCCCTATGTCGGCTCGGGCGTGCTCGGATCCGCCGTCGCGATGGACAAGATCGCGATGAAGCGGATGTTCACCGGCGCGGGTCTCGAGAACGCGCGCGCGCTGACCCTGCGCGCGGGCCACGACGTCGACGACTTCGTCGTGCGCGTCGAAGCCGAGCTCGGGTTCCCGTGCTTCGTGAAGCCTGCGAACATGGGCTCGTCCGTCGGCGTGAGCAAGGCGCACACCGTTGCCGAGTTGCGCGGCGCGCTCGAGCATGCGTTCACCTTCGACGAGTGGGTGCTCGCCGAGGAGATGGTGGTCGGCCGGGAGATCGAGGTGGGCATCCTCGGCGACGATCCGCCGGTCGCATCGTTGCCCGGAGAGGTGATCCCGGCCGCCGACTTCTACGACTACGCCGACAAGTACGAAGACGGCAAAGCCGAACTGTCGCGCGCCGGCGCTGTTGTCGGCCGAACAGACCGCCGAAGTGCAGCGGCTCGCCGTGCGGGCGTTCGAGGCCTGCCGCGTCGAGGCAATGGCGCGCGTCGATTTCTTCCTCCGAGACGACGGCGCGTTCGTCGTCAACGAGGTGAACACCATTCCCGGATTCACGCCCATCTCGATGTACCCGCGGCTGTGGGAGGTGTCGGGAGTGCCCTACGCCGAGCTCCTCGACCGGCTCATCGACCTCGCGATCGACCGAGCCCGCCGCCGGTCGGTCCGCCGCGGGCGCCAGCGGTAGCGCGGCCGCGACGGGTCGGTACGATGCACGCGATTCGCCCGAGGAGGCCGCAATGGCCGTCAGCGCTTACATCTTGATCCAGACCGAGGTCGGTAAGGCTTCGGCGGTCGTCGACGCCTGCCGGTCGCTCGCCGGCGTGGTGGCGGCCGACGACGTGACCGGTCCGTACGACGTCATCTTGAGGGCCGAAGCCGGTTCGATCGACGAGTTGGGGCGCATGGTGGTGTCCCAGGTGCAACTCGTCGACGGGATCACCCGCACGCTCACGTGTCCCGTCGTGCACCTTTGACGGTCACGGTTTACCTCGGAGCGGCCTCCGGGCCTACCCTTGGCTGATGGCTGACACGCCCTCGACCCCGCCGACCGCGAACCGCAAGCTGCTCGAATGGGTGGAGCACTGGACGGCGATCCTGCAACCCGATCGCGTGCACTGGTGCGACGGTTCCGAGGAGGAGTCGGAGCGCCTGTGCGGGGCGCTCGTCGAGTCGGGCACGTTCATCCCGCTCGACCCGGCCAAGCGACCGAACAGCTTCTATGCGCGCAGCGACGCGGGCGACGTCGCCCGGGTCGAGGACCGCACCTTCATCTGCAGTGAGCGCGAGATCGATGCCGGTCCCACCAATCACTGGCGGGCGCCCGACGAGATGCGCAAGGAGCTGCTGGGGTTGTTCGCGGGCGCGATGCGCGGCCGCACGTTGTACGTGGTGCCGTTCTCGATGGGCCCCCTCGGTTCGCGGATCGCGCACATCGGCGTCGAGCTCACCGACTCGGCGTATGTCGCGGTGAGTATGCGCACCATGACCCGTATGGGCCGCGGCGCGCTCGACGTGCTCGGCGCCGACGGCGAATTCGTGCCGTGTCTGCATTCGGTCGGCATGCCCCTCGCGGCCGGTCAACCCGATGTGCCGTGGCCGTGCAACAACGAGCACAAGTTCATCGTCCACTTCCCGGAGACGCGCGAGATCTGGTCGTACGGCTCGGGCTACGGCGGCAACGCCCTCCTCGGCAAGAAGTGCTTCGCCTTGCGCATCGCGAGCGTCATGGCGCGTGATCAGGGCTGGCTCGCCGAGCACATGCTCATCTTGAAGCTCACGAACCCGCAGGGGCAGGCGCGTTTCGTCGCAGCCGCGTTCCCCAGCGCGTGCGGCAAGACGAACCTCGCGATGCTCGTTCCCACGCTTCCCGGTTGGACGGCGGAGACGATCGGAGACGACATCTGCTGGATGAAGTTCGCCGACGACGGCCGCCTCCACGCGATCAACCCCGAGTACGGGATGTTCGGTGTCGCGCCCGGTACCGGCCTCGACACGAACGCGAATGCGATCGCCGCGCTCACGCGCAACACCGTCTTCACGAATGTCGCGCTGACCGACGACGGTGACGTGTGGTGGGAGGGGCTCACCGACGAGGTACCCGCGCACTGCACCGACTGGAAAGGCAACGAGTGGACGCCCGCGTCGGAGGCGCCGGCCGCGCACCCGAACAGCCGCTTCACCGCTCCGCTCTCGCAGGTCCCGTGCGTCGCGCCGGAGTGGGAAGACCCGAGCGGCGTGCCGATCTCGGCGATTCTCTTCGGCGGTCGCCGTCGGAGCACTGTTCCGTTGGTGACCGAGGCCTACAACTGGCAGCACGGCGTGTTCCTCGGTTCGATCATGGGTTCCGAGACCACCGCCGCGGCGGCCGGCGCGGTCGGAAACCTGCGCCGGGACCCGTTCGCGATGTTGCCGTTCTGCGGATACAACATGGGCGACTACTTCGCGCACTGGCTGCGCATGGGCGAGGCCGCCGACGAAGGCAAGCTCCCCAAGCTCTTCTACGTCAACTGGTTCCGCAAGAACGCCGATGGCAAGTTCCTCTGGCCGGGTTACGGCGAGAACAGCCGCGTGCTCGCGTGGATCTTCGATCGCTGTGCGAACGCGGCTCCGGCTCGTGACACCGCGATCGGCCGCCTGCCCGCGGTGGGAGCGCTGTCGACCGACGGGTTGCAGCTCGGCGCGGGTGCGCTCGACGAGTTGCTCTCCGTCGACGAGGACGAATGGCGCGCCGAGCTCCCGTTGATCGAGGAGCACTATTCCCTGTTCGGCGACCACCTGCCGACAGCGCTGCACGACGAGCTCGACGCCCTCGCCAAACGCCTGGCGGAGTAGCGCTCGCGTGGGTCTGCTCGGGTGGATCGTCGTCGGCTTCGTCGCCGGGGCGCTCGCCCGGGCGGTGACCGGCGGTGGGTGGAACCTGGGGTGTCTGGGCACGATCGTCGTCGGCGTCGTCGGCGGGCTGATCGGCGGCATGCTCTTCAACGCGGCGGGCGACCAGGGCATCGGCAGCTTCGGGCTGCGCTCGATGTTCGTCGCGTTCGTCGGCGCGGTGGTGCTGCTCGCGATCGTGGGCCTGGCCAGCGGCGGGGGATCGCGCTTTCGACGCGGGCGCTGAGGCCGGCGCCCTCACCCGCGCGCTGATCGGCTTTCGCCGGTCAGATCTCGCCGGGTCAGAACTCGCCGGTCAGATCTCGGCGGTGGGAATCCCGAGGTCGATCTCCGACCCGGTACGCACGTGGGTCGCATGACCGCTGGCATCGAGGTCGAACACGATGCGCTGACCCTGGCGCAACATCCGAAACAACGAGCCCCGGAGTGCGTCGGGGGCGAGCACGAGCTCGGAGCGGTCGGTGTCGAGCACGACGATTCCCTCGTGGGTCGCCGGGTCGAACATCTTCACGGTGCCTTGCATGCGTGCGCTCCAACTTCCGCGGTGAGGCTCGGCCTCCGGGGCGGGGCTAGGCCTTGACGATCTTGCCTGCCTTCAGGCACGACGTGCACACATTGACCCGTTTGGGCGAGCCGTCGACGATGGCCCGGACGCGCTGGATGTTGGGATTCCAGCGCCGCTTGGTGCGACGGTGCGAGTGGCTGACGCTCATGCCGAAGATCGGCTTTTTGGCACACACATCGCAAACCGAGGACATCGTCCGAGCACCTCTGCATCGAGTCGTCATGAAGAGCAGGAAAAAGGCTAGCACCCCGGTACTGTTGCGCCCGATGCCGACGCTGAGCTGCCTGTCCGCTGCAGATCTGCGCCAAGCCGTGCTCCGATTCCGAGATGCACTGCGCGCGCACCAAGAGGAGCTGAACCGGCTCAACGTCTACCCGGTTCCCGACGGCGACACGGGAACCAATATGGCCCTGACGCTGGAGTCGGTCAGTGCGGAGCTGCGGACCGCGGAATCGATGGACGAGGTGTGCCACGCCGTCAGCCGCGGCTCGTTGATGGGCGCCCGCGGCAACTCCGGCGTGATCACGTCACAGATCCTGCGCGGACTGGTCGAGGGATTCCGCACGCTCGAGTCGGTCGGGGCGCCGGACCTGCGGGCCGGCCTGCGGCGGGGGACCGACGCCGCGTACGAGGCGGTGATGCGCCCGGTCGAGGGCACGATCCTCACGGTCGTGCGCGAGGCCGCCGAAGCCGTGGAAGCGCTCGGTGCCGACCTCTCCCTCGTCGCGCTGCTCGAGCGCGCGTACGACGCGGCGTGCGCCGCGGTCGAGCGCACGCCGCAGATGCTGCCGGCGCTGCGCGACGCGGGCGTCGTCGATGCCGGGGGCAAAGGGTTCACGCTGCTGCTCGCGGCGCTGCTGGAAGTGGTGTCGGGCCGCGCGATCCCCGAGCCCGAAGTCGTGACCGCGCCCGCCGTCGTGACGGCGCACCTCGCGGGCGAAGACCTCTCGAGCCTGCGCTACGAGGTGATGTACCTCCTCGAGGCGCCCGACGAGACCATTTCGATGTTCCGCGACACGTGGAGCACGATCGGCGACTCGATCGTGGTGGTCGGCGGCGACGGTCTGTGGAACTGTCACATCCACACGAACGACATCGGCGGCGCGGTCGAAGCCGGGATCGACGCGGGCCGGCCGCGCAAGATCCGCATCACCGACCTCATCGAGCAGGTCCAAGAGGAGCGTTGGGTCCGTGAGGCCGATGTCCTGGCCGACCTGGACGAGTTCGCCGACCAGACCGCGGTCGCGACCGCGGTGGTCGCGGTCGGTGTGGGCGAAGGGATCCGTCGCCTGCTCACGAGCCTCGGGGTGCAACAGGTCGTGGCCGGTGGTCAGTCGATGAATCCCTCGACCGCGCAGATCCTCGAGGCGGTCGAGCTGTGCCGGGCCGACGCGGTGATCGTCTTACCCAACAACAAGAACATCGTGGCCGTCGCCCGACAGGTCGACTCGCTGACCGACAAGAACGTCGCGGTGATCGCGACGCACAGTGTCCCCGAGGCGCTGGCCGCGCTGGTGGAGTACGACCCGAACGCATCGGTCGATGCCAACGCGACATCGATGCACGATGCGTTGGCGCGGGTCCGCACCGGCGAGATCACCCAGGCAGTTCGCGACGCGACCGTCGACGGCGAGCAGGTGCACGAAGGCGAGTGGCTCGCGCTTACACGCGACGGCGTCGTCGCCGCCGTCGGGTCGCCGGCCGACGCGGTGTACAAGCTGCTCGAAGCGCTGGTCGACGACGACAGCGAGATCGTCACCGTGTTGGTCGGTTGCGACGCAGCGGCCAACGAGACCGAGCGCATCCGTGAGCACATCGAGTACGCGTTCCCGCACCTGGAAGTCGAGTTCCACGACGGTGGCCAGCCCCTGTATCCCTACCTCGTAGGCGTGGAGTGACCGGCGCGTGCCCACCGGTGATCCGCCGCTGACGTTGGCCGATCTGCGCGACATCCCACTCGCCCGGTTGAAAGGGGTCGGACCCGCGCTGGAGTCTCGCCTCGCGGACATGGAGCTGCACACGGTCCTCGACCTGGTCCAGCACTACCCGCGCCGCTGGATCGACCGGACGAAGAAGACCGACATCGCCGCGCTCGCGGTCGGGGAGGAAGCCACGGTCTTTGCCGAGGTGCGCACGATCCACGGCCGCCGGACGCGCCAGGGGCGAGCGCTCGTGGAGGCCGTCGTGCACGACGGCACCTCGATGCTGACGATCACGTTCTTCAACCAGGCCTGGCGCGAGAAACAGTTGAGTGTGGGGACCGAGGCGTCGTTCTTCGGCAAGCTGGACGTGTACCGGGGGAAGCGTCAGATGGCGAACCCGGTGGTCGACGTGGTGGGGCGCGCGGGCGTGGCCGACGAGAAGACGGGCGTGATCGTCCCGGTCTATCCGCAGTCGGGCAAGGCCGAGGTCTTCACGTGGCAACTGCGGGCATTGGTGTCGGACGCGCTCGCGAAGTGCCGCGCGCGCGGGTTTGCAGACCCCCTCGACGAGGAGATTCTCGACCGCGGCAATCTCGTCGACCGCGACACCGCGCTGCGCGCCATCCATCGGCCGGAGTCGATGGCCGAGCTCGGTGCGGCGAAGCGCCGGCTGATCTTCGACGAGTTCTTGCGGATGCAGGTCGGTCTCGTCGCGCGCAAGCGCGCGTTCGCGGCCGAGGAGTCGGGTATCCGTCACACGGTCGACGGACCGCTCGTCGACGCGTTCGTCGCCGGGTTGCCGTTCGCGCTGACGGGCGACCAGCAGCGTGCGTTGGCCGAGATCACCAACGACCTCGCGGGTCCGGCGCCGATGCACCGGCTCCTGCAGGGCGACGTCGGCTCGGGCAAGACGGTGGTCGCGCTGGCGGCGCTGCTCGTCGCGGTGCAGGGTGGATATCAGGGTGCGTTCATGGCGCCGACCGAAGTCCTGGCCGAGCAGCATTACCTCGGTTCACTGCGTCTGCTCGAAGGTCTCACCGTCGCCGCCGAGGGCTCGTTGCTCGCCGACCGGCCCGTCGGCGTCGCGCTGTTGACGAATCGCACCACCGCGGCCGAGCGCCGGCGGATCAGCTCCGGACTCGAAGCCGGCACGATCGACATCTTGGTGGGGACGCACGCGTTGCTCTACGGCGACGCGACCTTTTCCCGCCTCGGCCTCGCGGTCGTCGACGAGCAACACCGGTTCGGGGTCGAGCAGCGCGCGCTGTTGCGGGGGAAGGGCGACGAGCCCGATCTGTTGGTGATGACCGCCACCCCGATCCCGCGTACCGCGGCGATGCTGATCTACGGCGACCTCGACAAGTCGGAGCTGCGCGAGCTGCCGCCCGGCCGCACACCGATCGAGACCCGGCTCGTCGATCCGAGCCCGCTCGCGCAAGCGGCGGCATGGGAGGCGTTGCGGGCCGAGGTCGCGCTCGGGCACCAGGCCTATGTCGTGTGCCCGCTGGTCGAGGACAAGGGCAAGGTCGAAGCCAAGGCCGCGACCGTCGAGTACGAACGGCTGCAGGCGGAGGAGCTGCACGACCTGCGCGTCGGGCTCCTGCACGGGCAGATGCCGGCAAAGGAGAAGGAGGCCGTCATGCGCGCGTTTCGCGCCGGCGACCTCGACGTGCTCGTCGCCACCACCGTCATCGAGGTCGGCGTCGACGTACCCAACGCCACGGTGATGGTCGTCGAAGACGCCGACCGTTTCGGGCTCTCGCAGTTGCACCAGCTGCGCGGCCGGGTCGGCCGCGGCGGGCACCAGTCGTATTGCTTCTTGTTCGCCGACCCGAGCACCCAAGACGGTGAGCAACGGCTGGAGGCGATGGCCGAGAGCACCGACGGCTTCGCGCTCGCGGAGAAGGACCTCGAGATCCGCGGCTCGGGCGAGGTATTCGGTGAGCGTCAGTCGGGGTTCAGCGACCTGAAGCTCGGTCGCATCCCTCGCGACGAGGCGATCGTGTTCGACGCACGCGAAGTGGCGGAATCCATCCTCGACGATGATCCCGAGCTGGCTCGTCACGCGCAGCTCCGCGACGAGGTGCACGAGCTGCTGGGTGACGCGGTCGACTTCTTGTTCAAGTCATGAGCCGCCCGAGGGGGCTGCGGGTGATCGCGGGGAGTGCTCGCGGCCGCCGGCTCGTCGCGCCCGACGGAGATCAGGTGCGCCCGACGAAGGACATCGCGCGGGAGGCCATGTTCTCCGCGCTCGACGCCCGCGGCGCGCTCGACGAGGCGACGGTGCTCGATCTGTACGCGGGGACCGGCGCACTGGCAATCGAAGCGCTGTCGCGCGGCGCGGCTCGAGCGGTCCTGGTCGAGCGGGACCGGTCGGCGCTGCAGGCCATCCGTACGAATCTGCAGGTCCTGGCGGCCGACGCCTCCGAGCGCGTCCCGGCCGAGGTCGTCGCCCGCGACGTCGGTCGCTACCTCGCCGGTGGGCCGCCGACGGTTCCGTTCGACGTCGTGTTCGTCGACCCGCCGTACGCCACTTCGGACGAGGACGTCACGGTGTTGCTGGCGGCCTTGACGGCGCCCGGGTGGCTCGCGCCGGGCGCGATCGTCAGCGTCGAGCGACCGTACCGGCACCCCGTGGTCGCTCCGCCGGGGCTCTCGAACGGATGGGCGCGCACGTTCGGCGATACCCTTTTGACGTTCTTGTTCGTCTGATCGGCCGGTGCTCCGGCCGCGTTGGTTCTCCGACTGGGGGAGACTGCGTGCGGACCGCCCTCTGCCCGGGATCGTTCGATCCGGTGACGCTCGGCCACCTGGACATCATCGAACGCTCGTCCCGGCACTTCGACGAAGTTCTCGTCGCCGTGATCCGCAACCCGCAAAAGACGCAGTCCCTGTTCAGCCTCGAGGATCGCCAGCAGATGCTGAAGGAGGCGACACAGCACCTCCCGAACATCCGCATCGAGTTCTTCAAGGGCTTGCTGGTCGACTTCGCCCGCGATCACGGGGTCGACGCGATCATCAAGGGTCTGCGCGCGGTCTCCGACTTCGACCAGGAGCTCCAAATGGCGCAGATGAACCAGCGCCTGTCGGGGATCGACACCTTCTTCTTGTCGACGAGCCCCCAACATTCGTTCCTGTCGTCGAGCCTCGTGCGGGAGGTCGCGCGTTTCGGCGGCGACGTTTCGGGAATGGTCCCCAAGCACGTCAATGACCGGCTCGTCGAGACGTTCCGTAGGCAGGAAGGCTGAGCATGCTCGAGGACGAACCGGAGAAGGTGCCCGACACCGCCCTGGTGCTGGAGCAGCTCCGGGACATGCTCGAAGCGGCCCGCAAGCTCCCGATGTCGGCGTCGGTGTCGATCAACCGCGACGAGTTCGGCGCGCTGTTGCAGGACGCGATCGACGGCCTCCCCGAGGAGCTGCGTGAAGCGCGCTGGCTGCTGAAGGAGCGCGATCAGGTGGTCGAGCGGGCCGCGAGCGAGGCCAACCGGCTCGTCGACGCAGCACGGGTCCGGGCCGAGCGGATGGTCGAGAAGAACGAGCTCGTGCGCGAAGCGCGGCGGACGAGCGAGGAGATCCTCGAGGACGCCGAACGCCAGGCCGCCTCCATCCGCCATGAGGCCGAGGACTACGTCGACCGCAAGCTCGCGGCCTTCGAGGTCGTGCTCGACCGCACCATGCAGACGGTGCAAAAGGGTCGGGAGCGGCTCCAGGTGCACGCGCCGACACCGGTGGTCCACGAGTCCGACGCCGACGAGAGCGGCTTCTTCGACCAGGACGACCTCTAGCCCCGGCGCTCCCTGACGGCTTCCTGTCGCCGGAAAAGCGGGGCTGACCTGCTACGATCCAGCGCGCCGGCGGTGCGCAGGCGGTACATTCCCCGCGCTCGGCCTGCCGGGCCCGAGAGACAAGGGTCATACACAGGGTCGAATCAGCCGGGCCGTCCGGCATTGTCCCAAGCGAACTTCTCATGCCGACAACCAGCGCGTTCCGCATCCCCGTTGCCAACCTCTTGCGCCGACCCGGCGCGTCCCGGGTCGTGGCGGTCGAGGGCGTCCTCGCCGATGTGCGGGGCCAGGGCGCGCGAGATCGCGCCGGAACGGCCGATCGCGGTCGACGTCACCCTGGAGCGGGTGTCGGAGGGCCTGGTCGTGCGGGGCACCGTCGCGGCCACCTGGGAAGCGGCCTGCAGCCGATGCCTCGCGCCGGTCGGCGGCGAGCTGTCGGTACACGTCGGGGAGCTGTACGAGCGCCATCCGCTCGAGGGCGAGACCTACCTGCTGGCCGAAGACGACGTCATCGACCTCGAGCCCATGATCCGCGACGCGCTCCTGCTCGAATTGCCGGCGGTGCCCCTGTGCCGTCCCGACTGCCAGGGCCTGTGCCCGAGCTGCGGTGTCGACCGCAACCTCGCGAGCTGCGACTGTTCCGGCTCCGAACCCGATCCCCGGTGGGCGGCTCTGCGCTCGCTCGACCTCTGACCCCTTCGATCACACGATTTCACGAGGAGCTGCGAAACCATGGCCGTCCCGAAGCGCAAGATGAGCCGCTCGGCGACCCGTTCTCGCAAGTCGGCGAACATGCGGCTGGCGCCTCCGGCCCACTCGCTGTGCCCGAACTGCGGGGCGTCACGCCTTCCCCACCGGGTGTGCGGCAACTGCGGCTGGTACCGCGGCCGCCAAGTCCTCGACGTCGAGTAGCGGGACGCGACCCGTGCCGCCCGTGATCGCGATCGACGCGATGGGCGGCGACCGCGCGCCTGCGGCGATCGTCGCGGGGGCGTTGAAGTCGGTGGATGCGTGCGACGTCGACGTGTTGCTCGTCGGTCCGGCCGACATCTTCCGCGCCCACCTTCCCGAGGGTCGCGTGCCGCCGCGCGTCACGCTGGTCGACGCGGCGCAAGTCATCGCGATGCACGAAGAGCCCGCGTCGGCGGTGCGAACGAAGAAGGATTCGTCGATCGTGCGGTGCGCCGAGGCCGTGCGCGACGGCCGGGCCGCGGCGATGGTCGGCGCGGGTAACACCGGCGCCACGATGGCTGCCGCGCTGTTGCGTTGCGGCCGGATCAAAGGCGTCCACCGTCCCGCGATCGCGATCCCGCTGCCCGTCTTCGGCGAGGACCGGCCGCAGCTGCTCGTCGACGCGGGGGCAACGGTCGATCCCGACGCGCAATGGCTCGTGGAGTGGGCGGAGCTCGCCCGCGCTTACGCGCGCGTGCGCCTTGGGGTGGCGGAGCCGACGATCGCGCTCCTCTCGAACGGCGAGGAGGCGGGGAAGGGCGACGCGCTGCGCAAGCGCGCGTCGGATCTCTTCGTCGACGTGAAGGGATTCGTCGGCAACGTCGAGGGCCGCGACCTCGTGCGGCGCAGCGCCGACATCGTCATCACCGACGGTTTCACCGGGAACGTCACCTTGAAGACCCTCGAAGGCGCGGTCATGGGTATGGCAGGCCTGGTGTTCGGGGTCATCGACGAACCGGAAACGCCGTGGGCCGGCGCGGCCGAGGCGCTCAAGGTGCGCCTCCTCGAAGCCGCCGCGTCTCTCGTCCCCGACAACACCGGTGGCGGGATGCTGCTCGGGATCGAGGGCGTGTGCGTGATCTCGCACGGTTCGTCGTCTGCCGACGCGATCGTCAACGCAGTCCGCGTGGCGCGCGACTGCGTGAACGCCGACGTGGTGACGAAACTGCGCGACGCCGTCGTCGGGCTCGGTGAGGGCGGGACTCCTCGTGCCGGCTGAGACGCACAGCCACCTCGGGCCCCTCGGTGGCGACGAGATCGAACGGGTCGTGCGCGACCAGCTTGCCGAGATCCTCGGCGTGGATCTCGACTCGATCACGCTCGACACGCGCCTGCGCGAAGATCTCGATGCCGACGATTTCGTGGTGCTCGACCTGGTCGAGGCCGTGATTGCGGAGCTCGGCGAGCGAACGGTCGGATTCTCCATCGACGACGACGATCTCGTCGAGATGCGCACGGTACGCGATGCGGTCGAGTGCGTCGTGGCCGGCCTCGGATACGCGAGCAGCCAGTGAGCCCGATCGCGTCGTACGAGGGGCTCGACAAGCTCGAGGCGAACATCGGTGTCCGGTTCGACGACCGCGACGTCGTGCTGCGGTCGCTCGCGCACCGGTCGTGGTGTGCCGAGCACGGCGAGCCCGAATCGAACGAGCGTCTCGAGTTTCTCGGCGACTCGGTTCTCGGACTCGTCGTGACCCACTACGTCTTCGAGCACTTCCCCGGGCTCCCCGAGGGTCAGCTCTCGGAGGTGCGCGCGGGAGTCGTGAACGCGCATGTGCTCGCGGAGCTGGCGGTGGAGCTGGATCTCGGTGCGCACCTGCTGCTGGGCAAGGGTGAAGACGCGGCGGGAGGCCGGGCGAAGCAATCGATCCTGGCCGACGCGTTCGAAGCCCTCATCGCGGCGGTCTATCTCGATCAGGGCTTCGTGATCGCGCGCGACTTCGTGCTGCGCTGTCTCTCGGAGCGAATCGCCGATGCCGCGGCCGGCCCCGGGGGTCGCGACTACAAGACCCGCCTCCAAGAGGCCACCGCGGCCGGCTCGCTCGGCCGGCCGCGTTACGTCGTTCGCGACGAGGGCCCGGATCACGCGAAGCAGTTCTTCGCGGTCGTCTACGTGAATGATCGTCTGTACGGCGAGGGCGAGGGCCGATCGAAGAAGCAAGCCGAGCAGTCCGCCGCGTGGGTCGCATGGTCGCGCCTACGCGACGAGGCTGGCGGTCAGGGGGGCGACCATGCCGGAGCTACCTGAGGTCGAGGTGTTGCGCCGCGACCTCGAAAAGGAGGTGGTCGGCAAGAAGATCAAGTCGGTAGAGGTCACCGGGACGCGTTCCGTGCGCCGCCACAAGAACAAAAAGGAGTTCGTCGAGCTCCTCGAGGGCCGCAAGATCGTCGCGGTGCAACGGCGGGGCAAGTACCTCGTGATGCGGCTCGACGGTCCGGAGGCACTCGTCGTGCATCTCGGAATGTCCGGCCAGCTCCTGCGCGCGAAGACCGCTCGGGAGAAGCCGCCGAAGCACACGCACGTGGTGATCCATTTCACCCAGGGCGGACTCCTGCGCTTCGTCGACCCGCGCACGTTCGGCGAGATGTTCGTGACGAAGTACGACGACCTCGAAGAGCAGGTCGAGGAGCTCGCGCATCTCGGCCTCGATCCGCTCGAGACCGCGATGTCGTGGGAGCTGTTCGGGCGCATGCTCGCCGACAAGCACGCACGCCTGAAGTCGTTGTTGATGGACCAGAAGTTCATCGCCGGGATCGGCAACGTCTACAGCGACGAGATCCTCTTCCAGGCCGGGCTCAAGTGGGACCGGCTGAGCGACTCGTTGTCGCAACAGGAGATTCGCCGGCTCTACCGCGCGATCTTCGAGACGCTGCAGGACGCGGTGAAACACCGTGGTTCCTCACTCGCCGACGAGCAGTACGTCGACTTGTTCGGCCATCCCGGCGATTACCAGCATCATCACCAGGTGTACGACCGCGAGGGCCAGGCGTGCCCGCGCTGCCGGCGCACCGTGCACCGGGCGCGCTTCGCCAATCGCTCGACGTTCTACTGCGAGGCATGCCAGGTGTGACCGGGTCGTCGCTCGCCGCTCCCGCCGTCCGGGCGCGAGTGGTCGTCGCCGGGCTCGTCCAAGGTGTGTGGTTCCGCGACGCGTGTCGTGAGCAGGCCCGCGCCGCGCGGCTCGGCGGCTGGGTCCGCAACCGTTCCGACGGTGCGGTCGAGGCCGAGTTCGAAGGTTCCCCCGCCGCCGTCGACCGGCTCGTCGCCTGGTGCCGGAGCGGCCCGCCCCGCGCACGGGTCGACGCGGTCGAGGTCACGATGGTCCCCACCTGCGGCGATCAGAGATTTCGCATCCGATGACGTACGGGTGGGGCTCGGTCCGCGGGGGTGGGGGCGCGCCCCCTACCATCGGCGTCCGGAGAGGGGGCCTTCTTGTTCCTCAAGTCGTTGACGTTGAAGGGCTTCAAGTCCTTCGCGGACAAGACCACGCTCGAGTTCGAACCGGGCGTATGTGTCGTCGTGGGCCCGAACGGGTCGGGGAAGTCGAACATCGTCGACTCGGTCGCGTGGGTGCTCGGCGCGCAGGGCGCGCGGGCGCTGCGCGGCACGAAGATGGACGACGTCATCTTCGCGGGAACCGCCGATCGCCCCGCGCTCGGCCGGGCCGAGGTCTCGCTCACCATCGACAACACCGCGCGGCTGCTCCCGATCGAGTTCACCGAGGTCACCATCACCCGCATGTTGTTCCGCACGGGTGAGTCGGAGTATCTGATCAACGGCGCACCGTGCCGCCTCCTCGACATCCAAGAGCTGCTCTCCGACAGCGGAATCGGGCGCCAGCAGCACGTGATCGTCGGGCAGGGCCAGCTCGACGCGGTGTTGAACGCCCGACCCGAAGATCGCCGGGCGATCATCGAGGAAGCCGCCGGGATCCTGAAGTTCCGCAAGCGCAAGGAAAAGGCCGAGCGCCGGCTCGAGGCCACCGAGGGCAACCTGCTCCGCCTGACCGACCTGCTCCGCGAGGTCCGCCGGCAGCTGCGGCCCCTCGAGCGCCAAGCCGACGCAGCTCGCCGTCACGACGGCCTCGTCGCCGAGCTCCACGCGATCCGCCTTCACCTTTCCGGTCGCGAGATCGAACAGCTGCGCGGCCGTGAGCAAAAGCGCGTGGAAGCGCGTCGCGATCTCGCCGGTCAGGAACAAGACGTGCGCGTGGTTTTGCGCGCCCTCGACACAGAGGTGCTCGGCGCCGAGCGCGCGCTCGCGGTTCCGGGCGACGACGACGTCGCCGACATCCTGGCGCGCACGGAAGCCTTGCGCGAGCGCAGCCGCGGGCTCGTCAACCTCGTCACCGAACGGGGTCGCAGCCTCGATCGTGAGCTCGCGTCGGTCGCCGACGAAGGTGTCGTCGAATCGTTGGTCGCCGAAGCGGCGCACGTGCGCGAACAGCTCCTGGCCGTCGAGTCCGATTTCGATTCGCTCGCGCCGACGCGCGACGAGGTCGAAGCCGCCGAGGCCCGCGTCGAGGCGCTCGGTGTCGTGTCGGTCACGGTGGCCGAAGCGGAGTACCAACGGGCAGCGCAGGATCTCGAACAACTGACGGCGCGCGCGGGGACGATCGAAGGTGAGCTCGCTCGCATGCGCGCCGAGCTCGCGCGGGTCGACGCCGACCGGGCCGCGCTCGAGCCCCTTGCCCGCGAAGCCGACTCGGCCCACACCGAAGCGGAACGGGTCCGCGCCGAGGTGGAGGCCCACGCGGGCGTGGCGCCCGAGCTACGGGCCGAGGCCCGGGAGTTGCGCGCGGCCGAGGAGGCGCTCCGGGAGGCCGACGAGGTGCATCGGCGCGCCGACAGCGACGCGTCGCGCTGGCGGGCCCGCGCCGAGATGCTCGCGCTCGCGCTCGAAGAGGCCCATGCCGCGGTGGGCGGCGAGGAGATCGCCGGCATCCACGGCGTCCTCGGGCCGCTGGTCGACCTGCTCGAGATCGACGAGGGCTGTGAGGTCGCAGTCGCGGCCGCGCTCGGCGACGCACTGAAAGCCGTCGTCGTCGACGGCGACGATGCCGCGCGCGCGGCCGTCGAGCGGCTGAAGCGCGGCGACCGTCAGGCCTTGCTGTTGGTCGCCGAAGGCCGCGCGCAGGGAATGCAGATCTCGTTCGCGCCGGCGGGCACTCATCCGCTGGGCGCGTCGGTCCGCGGGTTGCGGGCCGGCCTCGACGCCGTGCTTGCTCGTCTCTTCGCCCAGTTCGTGCTCGTCGACGGCGGATGGGAACACGCGCTCGACGTCGCGCTCGCCAACCCGGGCGTGATCGCCGTTACCCGCGACGGCGATCGATTCGGCGGTCCCTCGGCGTGGCGTGCCGGTCCCGCGGGTTCGTCGGTCGTGACACCGGCCGCGCTGGCCGAGGCCACCGCGCGGGCCGACGCGGCGGAGGTTGCGCGCGACGTCGCCGAAGCCGAGGTCGAGATCGCGCGGCAACGGCTCGCGGCGGCGCGGCGTGCCGAGCTGCGCGCCGCCGAAGAGGAACGCCGTCGGCGGATCGAGCTGGAAGAGGCAACCGCACTCTCGGCGCGCTTGCGGCGCGAGGTCGAGGTCGGCGTCGCAACCCTCGACGCCCGGCGGGCGACGCTTTCCGCTCGTGCCGACGAGCTCGAGGCAACCGTGGAGTCGGTCGGACCGGTCGCCGTGTCCGACGCCAGCGATCGCTTGGCCGCGGCCGAACAGCAGCGCGACGAGGCCCGCACCCGGCGCGCGGAGATGGAACGGCTCCGGTCACAGGCGAGCGCGCTGCGCCGCGACTTCGAGCTGCGCGGCGCAGCGGTGGAGGAGCGGCGCACGGTGCTCCACGCTCGTCTGGCCGAGGTGGAGGCTCGCCTGGCCGTACGGCCCGACGAAGAGGCCCGTGCGCGGGCCCGCCGGGTCGCGATGGAACGGCGCCGCGAAGCCGTCGCCGAGATCGCGGGTCGCCTCGCGTCTCGTACGGGGGAGATCGAAGCCCTCGCCGAACGCCTGCGCACCCGGCGCCGCGAGCAGTCGCAAGCCGCGCGCGAAGCCGGACGCCGGCTCGACGGGTTGCGGGGCCGGCGCTCGGACGCCGAGAAGCAGTTGGCAGACCTGCGGGAACGGGCGAGCAAGCTCGAGGTCGAAGAAGCCGAGATCCGCCTGCGCCTCGAACAAGCGGTCGAACAAGTCCGCCGCGATTTCGACTGCGAACCCGACACGGCGATCGCGGCGCCGGTGCCCGACGTTCCGGACGGCACGTCGCTTCCGGGCCGCGCCCGCGAGCTGGAGCGCGAGCTGCGGCTCATGGGTCCGGTCAACCCGCTCGCACTCACCGAGTACGAAGCACTCGTGGAACGGCATGAGTTCCTGCAAAAGCAGCTCGACGACGTGCGCAACACACGCCGCGAGCTCGCGCGCGTCATCAAGTCGGTCGACGAGGAGATCGTGCGCGTCTTCGACGCCGCGTTCGCCGACGTCGCGCGCAACTTCTCCGAGTTGTTCGCGCTCTTGTTCCCCGGCGGCTCGGGCCGGCTCGTGCTCACACAACCCGAGGATCTGTTGAACACCGGAATCGAGATGGAAGCACGGCCGTCGGGCAAGACCGTGCGCCGGTTGTCGCTGCTTTCCGGCGGTGAACGTTCGTTGTGCGCGCTCGCATACCTCTTCTCGGTGTTCCGGGCCCGACCTTCGCCCTTCTACCTGATGGACGAGGTCGAGGCCGCGCTCGACGACGTGAACCTCCACCGCTTCCTCGATCTCGTCCACGAGTTCCGCAACGAGGCTCAGCTGCTCGTCGTTTCCCACCAGAAGCGCACGATGGAGGCCGCCGACGTGCTGTACGGGGTGTCGATGCCGCCGGGCGGGTCGTCGCGGGTCGTCACGCAACGCATGCGCGATCTGACCTTCGACGAAGCCACCCAGTAACGCCGGCCGCGTCTTCGTAGCCGCGGCGTTCGGGGCGCTGGGTAGCCTCCGGACATGGTCGCCGTGATTGTCGTCGTTGTCGTCGCGCTGGTGCTCGTCTCGGCCGGCGTGGTCGTGGCGGTGCGGGTGTCGCGCCGCTCCGGCGCGGTCGCGGGGGAGCCGGCGGCGCCGGCCCGGCCGACGGCCTCCGCGCCTCCCGCCGCCCCGACCCCCGCGGCCCCCGCCGCCGCCCCCACCGCCGCGGCCCCCGGAGTTCCGACCCCGACGATCGAAGAGCTCGAGGAACTGCTGCAGGCCCCGGCCGGAGAGCCGCCGGTCGTCGAGGCCGAGGCACCGCCCGTCGAGGCCGAGGCACCGCCCGGCGAGGTCGTCCCCGAGGTCGTCCCCGAGGTCGTCGAACGCCCGCGCCTGCGCGACCGCCTCGGACGCACCCGCGGCGCGTTCTCGGGCGCGTTCGGTCGGATGCGCGGGCGCAAGATCGACGCCGAGACCTGGGACGAGCTCGAAGAGTCGCTGCTGGCGGCCGACGTCGGCATGGCGACGACGACGCGCCTGCTCGACGCGGTGCGTGCACGCGCGAAGGAGGAGTCGGCGACCGCGCCCGACGAGCTGATCGCGTTGTTGCGCGACGAGGTCGTGACCTTGCTGGCAGGCACCGGCAACGATCGCACGCTGCACGTCGCGGCCGGCGAGCCCAACGTGTGGATGTTCGTCGGGGTCAACGGCGTGGGGAAGACGACGACGATCGGCAAGCTGGCGTCGCAACGCGTCGGCGACGGCCGCCGGGTGGTGTTGGCCGCGGGCGACACGTTCCGGGCCGCGGCCGCCGACCAGCTACAGCTGTGGGCCGAACGCACCGGCGGCGAGCTCGTTCGCGGTCAAGAGGGCGCCGATCCCAGCTCGGTGGTATTCGACGCGATGTCGGCCGCGGCGGGCCGGGGCGCCGATCTCGTGCTCGTCGACACCGCGGGCCGGTTGCACACCAAGAAGAACCTCATGGACGAGCTGAGCAAGCTGCGCCGAATCGTCGACCGCACGCCCGGTGCGCTCAAGGAGGTGATCTTGGTGATCGACGCCTCGACCGGCCAGAACGGCCTCGTCCAGGCCAAGCAGTTCGCCGAAGCCGTCGACGTCACCGGCATCGCGCTGACCAAGCTCGACGGCACGGCCAAAGGCGGCATCGTCTTGGCAATCCAGGCGGAGCTCGGTCTCCCGGTGAAGATCGTCGGCGTCGGCGAGGGGATCGGCGACCTCATCGAGTTCGACCCCGAGGAATTCGCGTCAGCGCTCTTCTCCGAAGAGGGCTGAGTTCTCTGCGGGTCGACTCCGTCTGCGCCTCCCTTTCGGTCGGCTTCGCCTGCGTCTCGTCTCCCTCTCGTCTCACTCTCGTCTCACCTCGTCCGAAGGGGGCTGCGCTTTGCCCGAAAGGGGCGGAGGCCTAGGTACGCTGGACGCCTGTGTTCGACGCGCTGAGTGATCGTCTCGACGGTATTTTCTCGAAGCTCCGCAGCCGCGGGCGGCTGACCGAACGCGACATCGACGAGATCTCGCGCGAGATCCGCCTCGCGTTGCTGGAGGCCGACGTCAACGTCCGCGTCGTGAAGTCGTTCATCGGGCGCGTGAAGGAACGCGCCGTGGGCGCCGAGGTGTCCCAAGCGCTCGATCCGGGCCAACAGGTCATCAAGATCGTCCACGAGGAGCTCGTCGAGACGCTCGGCGGCACTACCGCCAAGC
Organism: uncultured Actinomycetes bacterium; assembly: GCA_963839575.1. GTDB lineage: Bacteria > Actinomycetota > Acidimicrobiia > IMCC26256 > PALSA-610 > PALSA-610. The sequence continues at coordinate 3,071,502 of CAWIVQ010000003.1, forward strand.
TGACGATGAGCCCGAAGCCGCCGACCGTCCTCATGCTGGCGGGTCTGCAGGGCTCCGGAAAGACGACGGCGGCCGCGAAGCTCGCCCGCTTGCTCAAGTCGCAGGGTCTGCACCCGTTGCTCGTCGGTGCCGACCTCCAACGGCCGGCGGCGGTCGAGCAGTTGCGCGTGCTGGCGGGTCGGGTCGACGTGCCGTTCTACAGCGAGGCGACCGATCCGGTGAGCGTCGCACGTGGTGCGATTGCCGAAGCGCAACGCCTCGGACGCAACTTCGTCATCGTCGACACCGCGGGTCGATTGCAGATCGACACCGAGCTGATGGGCGAGCTCAAGGCGATCGCCGCCGCGGTACAGCCGCAGAACACGTTGCTCGTCGTCGACGCGATGACCGGACAAGAAGCGGTGAACGTCGCCGAGGCGTTCAACGACGCGGTCGGCCTCGACGGCGTCATCCTCACCAAGATCGACGGCGACGCCCGCGGCGGCGCCGCGCTGTCGGTGAAGGAAGTGGTCGGTAAGCCGATCTTGTTCGCAGGTACCGGTGAGAAGCTCGACGAGTTCGAGCCGTTCCACCCGGACCGGATGGCGAGCCGCATCCTCGGCATGGGCGACGTGTTGACGCTCATCGAGAAGGTCGAGGCCACCTTCGAAGAAGACGAGAAGCGCAAGGCCGAAGAGCTCCTGCAGAGCGGACGGCTCACCCTCGAGGACTTCCTCGAGCAGATGCAGCAGATCAAGCGCATGGGACCGCTGCAGAACGTGCTCGGGATGTTGCCGGGCATGCCCAAGGAAGTCCGCAACGCCGAGATCGACGACAAGGATCTCGGTCGGATCGAGGCGATCATCCGCTCGATGACGCCGGAGGAGCGCCGTAAGCCCGAGCTGATCAACGGGTCGCGCCGCATGCGGATCGCCCAGGGCAGCGGAACGTCGACCACCGAGATCAACAACCTGCTCAAGCAGTTCAAGCAGGTGCAGACGATGATGAAGGGGATGGGGGGCCTGACCCGCAAGGCCAAGGGCAAGGGCAAAGGCAAGAAGGCAAAGGCGAAGACGAAGGGCCCGAAGCTGCCCGCCGGCTTCGCCGGTCTTCAGGGTGGCGGTCTTCAGGGTGGCGGTCTTCAGGGTGGCGGTCTTCCGGGTGGCGGTCTTCCGGGTGGCGGTCTTCCGGGTGGCGGCCCGGGAGCGGGCCTTCCGGGTTTCCCGCCCCGTTGACGTAGACTCCCCGCGCTGTTCCCCGAAGAGGAGTCTCTGTTGGCAGTCAAGATCCGTTTGATGCGCGTCGGCAAGAAGAAGCAGCCGACGTATCGCGTCGTCGTGGCCGACGCGCGCAGCCCGCGCGACGGGCGCTTTCTCGAGATCCTCGGTCAGTACGCGCCCCGCCAGGAGCCGTCGGTCGTGTCGATCGACAGCGATCGCGCGCTGCACTGGCTGAACGCCGGTGCCCAGCCCACGGAGAGCGCGGCCAAGCTGCTGCAGATCGCGGGCGTCTGGGACGCGTACAAGGACGCGAACGGCAAGGTCGCGGCGTCGAAGCCCAAGGTGAAGGTGAAGGCGAAGACGGTCAAGGAGGCTCCGGTCGTCGAGGCGGCGCCAGCCCCCGCCCCGGAGGCCGACGCCACCGCCGAAGCACCCGCCGAAGCATGAGCGACGAACTCGACGACGACGGCTTCGAAGAAGACGACGACTTCGAAGAAGATGACGACTTCGACGACGATGTCGCGCCCGAGGGCAACCGCGTCGTCGGCGCGCGGGCACGGGCGTCGGTCGAGCACATCGCCCGTCACCTGGTCGACGACCCCGACGGGATCTTCGTCGACGCGAACGACCGCGGTGACAACGTCACGTTGTTGGTGCACGCGAGCCCCGGCGATCTCGGTCGCATCATCGGCAAGCGGGGTCGGGTCATCCAAGCCGTGCGCCAGGTTGCGCGCGCGGCCGGCGCCACCGAGGGCGTGCGGGTCTCCGTCGACGTCGCGGAATAGCCCGCGTGGGCGGTGCCCGCGTGGGCGGTGACAGGACCCGGCTCGAAGTCGGGCGCATCGGTCGTGCCCACGGACTGCGCGGCGACGTCGTCGTCACGCCGGTCAGCAACATCTCGGAGCGTTTCGCACGCGGCTCGACCTTGTGGGTCGACGATCGTGCCTATGTGATCGCCTCGTCGCGCCCGTACCAGCACCGCTATGTCGTCCGCTTCGAGGGCGTCGACGACCGCAACGGTGCGGACGCGTTACGCGGCAAGATCGTCGAGGCCGAACCGCTCGCGGAGCCGCCCGCCGGCGAGCTCTGGGTGCACGATCTCATCGGCTCCGAGGTGCGCGACCGCAGTGGCGCGCCGGTGGGACGCGTGGTGTCGGTCGAAGCGAACCCTGCGCACGATCTCCTCGTACTCGACAACGGTGCGCTCGTCCCGATGGTGTTCGTCGTGTCGTCCGAGTCCGGCGTGGTGGTGATCGACCCGCCGGAAGGCCTCTTCGACCTGTAGCCCCGAGCGGCCGGCACCGTGCGCATCGACGTCTTCTCGATCTTTCCCGAGTATCTCGACCCGCCGCTCCAGGTCTCACTGCTCGGCCGGGCGCGCGCCGCGGGTGTGGTCGACGTGCGGTTGCACGATCCGCGCGCCTTCACGACCGACCGCCACCGCAGTGTCGACGACGAGCCGTTCGGTGGGGGTGCCGGGATGGTGATGACGCCGGAGCCGTTGTTCGCCGCCGTCGAGGCCGCGCAGCCGGCGCGGCCCCTGCTCTTGTTGTCGGCGAGCGGCCGCCGGTTCGATCAGGAATGGGCGCGGGAGTTGGCGGCGGGCGACGGCTTCTCGCTGATCTGCGGTCGGTACGAGGGCGTCGACCAACGGGTCGCCGACCATCTGTGCGACGGCGAGATGTCGATCGGCGATTTCGTCCTCGCCGGCGGCGAAGGCGCGGCGTTGATCGTGATCGAGGCGGTCGCCCGATTGCTGCCGGGAGTCCTGGGCAACGAGGCGTCGGCGGCCGAGGAGTCGTTCAGCGACGGCCGCCTCGAGTACCCGCAGTACACGCGCCCGGCCGAGTTCCGGGGCTTCGCCGTTCCCGAGGTGCTCCGTTCCGGCGACCACGCCCGGGTCGCGCGCTGGCGGCGCCGCGCAGGCGCTGCGCCGGACCCTCGAGCGCCGCCCCGACCTCGTGACCGGACCGCTCGGCCCGGCGGACGCCGCGCTGTTGGCCGAGTTCCCCGAGCCGCGCGGTCCCGAATCGAGCGGTCCCGGGGCCGAGTTCCCCCGCACATCGCCTTCCCGCTAGCATCGCTGGTCGCGCTCGCTCGGGCGCGCGCTTCACGGGAGCCCCCTCATGCACCGCACCGACCTTGTCGACCGCGCCGGATTGCGCGACGACGTACCCGACTTTGCACCCGGAGACACCCTGAAGGTGCACGTCCGGGTCGTCGAAGGCAACCGCGAGCGCGTCCAGGTCTTCCAGGGGGCGGTCATCCGGCGCCAGGGCAGCGGCGTGCGGGAGACGTTCTCGGTCCGCAAGGTCAGCTTCGGCGTCGGTGTGGAGCGCACCTTTCCGGTGCATTCGCCGATCATCGCCCGCATCGAGGTCGTCACCCGGGGCGACGTGCGCCGGGCGAAGCTGTACTACCTGCGCGACCGGATCGGAAAGGCCGCAAAGATCAAGGAAAAGCGGTTCTAACCGGTCTGACCTGGGCATTTCGCGGCGCCGAAGGCGTGGCCTGCCGGTCGTACACTGGCCTCGATGAGCGCCGAAGACCTTGAGCGGTACGAGACGGAGATAGAGCTGCAGCTCTACCGCGAGTACCGCGACGTGTTGCCGATGTTCCAGTACGTCGTCGAGACGGAGCGTCGCTTCTACCTCGCCAACGACGTCAAGCTCGACGCCAAGCAAGAGAACGGTCGGACGTACTTCGAGCTCCAGCTGCGCGACGCTTGGGTCTGGGACATGTACCGGCCGACTCGCTTCGTCGCCGACGTTCATGTGGTCACGTTCAAGGACGTGAACATCGAGGAGCTTCCCGGCAAGGACCTCTAGGCGTGCCCGATCCGCGGCGAGCGCTCGGCGCGGCGGGGGAGGACGCGGTCGCGCAGTGGTACGCCGACGGCGGCTACTCCGTGCTCGCGCGGAACTGGCGGGTGCGTGAGGGCGAGATCGACGTCGTCGCGCGGCGAGCGGGCACGATCGTGTTCTGCGAGGTCAAGACCCGCCGGGGCGACGCGTTCGGGTCGGCGGCCGAAGCGGTCACGCCCCGCAAGCAAGCCCGGTTGCGCAAGCTGGCACTGCGCTGGTTGGGTGACACCGGGGCTCACGCCGACGTCTTGCGCTTCGACGTCGCGTCGGTCACACCCGACGGGCGCGGGGCGTGGGCGATCGACGTGCTCGAGGCCGCGTTCTGAAGGTCAGGTCGGGCGAGGCCGCCGCGGCCGTTTGCCCGGCGTACGTTTGCCCGGCGTGGGATTGGTGGATGCCGGCGGGACCGCGTTCCGCTTCGGCCGCGACGCTCGGTGCCAGCACCCGCTGTGCCAATGGCGCCGTTCTTCGGGCTGCTCGCGTGGCACCACGACCTCGTGTCCTTCGCCGGGGCGGATCTCGTGGTCACAACCGGGGCACCGGTAGGTCTTCTCCGCCTCGTAGGGCTGCACGTGACGAACGTCGACGCCGTCGTCGGGTTCGGTCCAGCGGTGCGCGCTCATGCGCCGGTTACGGTACCGCCGCGGGGAGACGTATCTGTTCTCGAAAGCGCGCAAAGGGAGTGAGCAGACGTGGACGGCTTGATCGTCGAACGGGCCGGCGGTGTCGTGACACTCACGATCGATCGTCCCGAACGCAAGAACGCGATCAACAACGACATGTGGCGCGGACTCGTCGAGATCTTCGACGACATCGCGACGCGCCGCGACGATCGCGTCCTCGTGATCACCGGCGCGGGCGACGCTTTCTGCTCCGGGGCCGACCTGACGGCCGCGGCCGACGGTGAGGCGCCGAACGGCGCCGGCGCGTCGGTGGCGGCGATGCGCGTGGTCGGGCGCGCCGCGCTGCGGCTGCACGAGCTCGCGCTCCCGACGATCGCGGCGGTGAACGGCGTTGCGGCGGGCGCGGGCTGCAACCTTGCGCTCGGTTGCGATCTGATCGTCGCGTCCGACCGGGCCCGGTTCACCGAGATCTTTGCCAAACGCGGGCTCGCCCTCGACTTCGGCGGTTCGTGGTTGCTGCCACGCCTCGTGGGGCTGCACCGAGCCAAGGAGCTCGCGTTCCTCGCGGAGATCATCGACGCCGCCGAGGCCGAGCGCATCGGGATCGTGAATCGCGTCGTTCCCCACGACGACCTGGATACATCGGTGGCCGCGCTGGCCGCGCGTCTCGCGTCGATGCCGCCACTGCAACTCGCCGTGATCAAACGCCAACTCAACGACGGGCTCGCGCACACGATGGCCGAGGCGCTCGAGGCCGAAGGAATCGCGCAGGCGCTCATGTTCTCGTCGCGAGACACCGCGGAGGCGATGATCGCTTTCGCCGAGAAGCGCGAGCCCCGCTTCACCGGCGAGTAGCGCCGCGGTTCAGGTCGCGCGTTCGTTCGATCGGGTCCGGTTGCGAGCCTCGATCATCTTGTCGCGCTCGGGCTCGCGAATCCGGCGGAGCCAGGCGCCGTGCCACTCCCATGCCGCCTCGCACGCCGGGCACGACATCACCATCGATCCGCCGGACCACGTCTCGGCAACGATTTCGGTGTAGTCGTAAGGGCATTGTGTGAGCTCCACGGGATGTTTGTCGGCGTTTGCCCGCAAGAGTTGACTCAACGTGGCCACCACAGGCCGCGTTTGCGCTCCAGATGACCGCCGAGCTCGAGCGCCCGGAGCGCCGCGCCCAGGCGGGCGACGGGGAAGGCGACCCGGCGCTCGATCTCGTCGATCGTGGCGGAGTCGCCCGCGAGGGCCCGCAGAACCGACTGCTGGTCCGGGTCGAGCGGTGCCGGGGGTGCGCTCCAACCGCCTTCGACGGTTCCGCCCCGGCCGATGGCGAACAGCACGTCGGCCGGATCGAGGAGCGGCTTGGCGCCGTCGAGGAGGAGGGCGTTGCAACCGGCCGCGGCCGGATTGCGCCGCGAGCCGGGCAATACGTACACGTCGCGGTTGAAGCGGACGGCGTCGCCGGCGGTGATACGAGCGCCGCCGGAAACGGTCGCCTCCACGACGACGACGGCATCGGCCAGCGCGGCGATGATCCGGTTGCGGATCGGGAAGCGCCACGGCAGGGGCTGGGTGCCGTAGTCGTTCTCGCCCACGATCAGGCCGTGTTCCCGGACTCGTTCGTAGAGGCGCCGGTGCCGGCGTGGGTAGACGACGTCGAGGCCGGTCGCGACCACGCCGACGGTGAGGCCGCCCGAGTCGAGCGCGCCTGCGTGCGCCGCGCCGTCGATCCCGATCGCGAGACCACTGATCACGGTGATGCCGGCTCGGGCGCAAAACGCGGCGATCTCGTGCGCGTCGGCGATGCCCCCGGGGGTGGCGGCGCGCGTCCCGACGATCGCCACGCGCGGCGCGTCGAACGCGTCGAGCCGGTCGCCTTCGCCGAGCAGGACGTGCGGCATCTTCGCATCGATCATCGCGTCGAGGTCATCCGCGTCGCGGATCGGAAAGCCCGCGCCGCGTTCGAAACGGTGGGCACGCCGGCTCACCAGAGGTCCTCGCGCATCCAGGCGGCGCGATCGACGTCCTGCGCGTCGATCTCGATGCGATCGTCGAGGTCGGCGATCGTGCGCGCCACCCGCCGAATCCGCGCCGCGCCCCGGCCGGTGAGCTCGCGGAGCCGGCACTGACCCAACCACGCCGCCCGCGCATCGTCGAGGAGCACGGTGTACTGCTCCAGCGCGCCGGCCGGTATGTGCGCGTTGCGGCGCCAGTCGGTGCCGCGCAGGCGTACGCGCTGGCGCGCGACCGCCGCCGCAACCCGTTCGGCCACGACCGCGGACGATTCGCCGGTCTCGGTCCCGGGTGTCGTCGATCTGGATGCGCAGGTCGAACCGGTCGAGCAGCGGCGCCGAGAGCCGCCGCGCGTAGCGCGTGCGCTGCACGTCGCCGCACTTGCAGGCCGTGACGACGCGACCGCACGGGCACGGGTTCGCGCACGCGACCAACAAGAAGTCGGCCGGGAACTCGATCGTCGCCGAGGCGCGACTCACGCGCACGACGCGTTCTTCGAGCGGCTGGCGCAACGACTCGAGCGCGTGCACGGGGAACTCGGGGAGCTCGTCGAGGAACAGGGCGCCCGCGGTGCGCGAGGCTCACCTCGCCGGGTCGGACGCGGCTCGAGCCGCCGCCGACGAGCGACGACCATCGACGCGCTGTGGTGGGGTTGGCGGAACGGCGGGTCGATCCGCAAGCCGGGACCTCGATGCGTGCCCGCGGCCGAGTGGATCTTCGTGACCTCGAGCGCTTCGGCGCGACTCGAGCGGGGCGAGGATCGTGGGCAGCCGCCGGGCGAGCATCGTCTTGCCGACGCCGGGCGGCCCGACCATAAGCAGGTGGTGCGCGCCCGCGGCCGCGACCGCGAGCGCCGCGGCGCGCGTGGGTGAGGCCGCGTACGTCGGCCGAGGTCGAGCGGTTCGTCGCCCGCGGGTGCCAACGCCACGATCGGCGGCGGATCGGGCGGCTCCGGCCACGGTGCTTCGCCCTTCAGGCAGGCGTGGAGCTCGCCGAGCGTGCGGGCGACGCGTATCGCCGCGCCGGGCACGAGCGCGGCTTCGGCCGCGTTGGCGGCGGGGACGATGACGTGGTCGATCCCGGTACGTACCAGCGCGTCGACCAGCGACAGGGTGCCGACGACCGGTCGTACGCCGCCGTCGAGCCCGAGCTCGCCGAGTACCGCGACGCCGTCGAGCGCGCCGGACGGCAGCCCACCGGCGGCGCAGGTCAGCGCGAGCGCGACGGCGAGCTCGAGCCCTGCGCCCGTCTTGCGTACCGATGCCGGGGCGAGGTTCACGGTGACCCGCTGCTGCGGGTATTCGAGCCCCGACGACAACAGCGCGGCCCGAACCCGTTCTCGCGATTCCCGGCCGGCGGCGTCGGGCAGGCCGACGACCGTGTAGCCGGGCAGGCCTCGGGTCACGTGGACCTCGACGGTGACGATCCGCCCGTCGACGCCTTCCAGCACGGCACTGCGTACGGATGCGAGCACGGTCGACCCTCTACTTCCGATTCGGTTCCGAACCTGGTGCGGAAGGAGGGTCGTGACCGCGACCTCGACGGCGGCGTGACCATACGCGGCGGGTGTGCCAGTCGGGAACTACGGTGCCTGACGATGCCTGCTCCGAAGACCGGCCGGCCGGTCAAGGGTTCGACGACCGCTACACGCGAGCGGGCCGCGCACGATCCGGACGGGTTCGTCGTCGCGCTCGAGCGCGATGAGCGAGAACACGCGCCTCGCGTACGAGCACGACGCCCGTGAGTTCGTCGCAGTGGTGCGAACGCGGCGGTTGTCCCGATCCCTCGGCGCTCGACCATCGGGTGCTGCGCAGGTATCTCGCGTACCTCCAGACCGCGCGGCTTCTCGCGCTCGTCGACCGCCCGCAAGGCGGCATCGGTCCGGGCCTATCTCCGCCATCTGCGCCGCCGCGGTCTGCTCGAGCCGCGACGTCGCCGCCGCGGTGCAAACGCCCAAGGGTGTGCGGCGTCTCCCCGCATGCCGAAGAAGAACGAGGCCGCCGCGCTGCTCGACGGCCTCGTGACCGAGGCCGAACGCGACGATCCACGCGCGCTTCGGGATCTCGCCGATCGTCGAGCTCCTCTACGGCGCCGGCCTGCGGGTCAGCGAATGTTGTGGGCTCGACGTCGATGACGTCGACGTGCGTCGTGGCACTGTCACCGTGCTCGGAAAAGGTGCAAAAGTGCGCCGCCTGCCGCTCGGCGAGCCCGCCCGCGACGCGGTCGCGGCGTACCTGCGCCACGGTCGCCCGACGTGGCCTGCGTGCCCTACAACCCAGTGCGGGGGCGGACAAGGCGATGTTCCTGAACGCCCGCGGCCGCCGGATGACGCCCCGGGACGTGCGCCGGGTGCTCGACCGGCACCCGCTGGCCGACGGCCGGTCGCTGCACCCGCACGCGCTGCGGCACGCGTACGCCACCCATCTCCTCGAAGGGGGAGCAGATCTCAGAGCAGTTCAGGAGCTGCTCGGACACGCCGATGTGGGAACGACACAGATCTACACTCACGTCACTCGTGAGCGGATGAGGGCTGTGTACGAACGGACGCACCCAAGGGCCTAGGGAGCAGGGCGAGCAGAGTGGACGAGTCCGCCGCGGACATCGCCGAACTATGGCGTGACTACAAAGAGGGTGGGACCTCCGACGCGCGCGAGCGTTTGATCCTCCACTACTCGCCGCTGGTCAAGTTCGTCGCCGGACGGGTCGCCGCCGGTCTCCCGCAGAACATCGAGCAGTCCGATCTCGTCAGCTACGGGATCTTCGGCCTCATCGACGCCATCGATAAGTTCGATCCGGGTCGCGGCTACAAGTTCGAGACGTATGCCATCAGCCGGATCAAGGGCGCGATCATCGACGAGCTGCGCTCGATCGACTGGGTCCCGCGGTCGGTGCGGGCCAAGGCTCGCGCCATCGAACGGGCCTACTCGAAGCTCGAGAACGAGCTGCGCCGGAGTCCCGACGACAAAGAGGTCGCGTCGGAGCTCGGGGTCACCGAGGACGAGCTCGCCACCACACTCGGCCAGATCAGTTTCGTCGGCGTCGTTGCCCTCGACGAGCTGCTCTCGGCCGGCTCGGAGCGCGGGAGCGGTGCGACGGTGGGCGACACGATCGCCGGCGGCGGTCACGACCCCGTCGAGGCGTTCGAGTCCGAGGAGATGCGCCAGGTGCTCGCGGATGCGATCAACCGCATGCCCGATCGCGAACGCCTCGTGCTGACGCTCTACTACTACGAGGGCCTCACGCTGGCGGAGATCGGCAACGTGCTCGGGGTCACCGAGAGCCGCGTGTGCCAGATCCACACCAAGGCAATCTTCCAGTTGCGCTCGCGTCTGTCGGAGCCACTCCCCGAACGCGGCATCGTCACCTGAATCCGCCCCGGGGTGGGGCAGTGCACGCGAAATCCCGTGCACGGCGACGATTTCGGTGCACGCCTCGGCTGATCCGGCGGCTGCGCGCCGGACGCGCCCGTACCGTCGCCCGATGCGCCGACGTTTCCTCGTTCTCCTTGCTGTCGCCGGGATTGCGCTCGGCGTCGGGCCGGCAAGTGCGCCGGCCGTTCCCGTCGCCGCGGTCGGTACCTGGCAACCACCGGTTCCGGGCCGGGTCACCCGCCCGTTCCGCGCCCCGCTGACGCGCTTTGGGGCGGGTCACCTCGGTGTCGACTTCGCGGCCGAGCCGGGTACGCCCGTGCATGCGAGCGGTCCGGGAACGGTCGTCTTCGCCGGGGTCGTCGCCGGCGCCCGCCATGTCGTCGTCCGCCACACGGGCGGCCTGCGGACCTCGTACTCGTTCTTGGCGTCGATCCGGGTGCACGAGGGCGAAGCCGTGGGGCCGGCGACGGTGGTCGGCACGACCGGGGGCGTGGCGGGTCTGCGGCGGAGGGCCACACCGGCCGGGTGCTGCACTTCGGCCTGCGGATCGGAGCCGACTACGTCGACCCGATGCAGCTCTTCGGTCCCTTCGACCTCGCCGGGCTCGTCCACCTGGCGCCGTTCCCCGCGGCCGCCGGCGCCGCGAGCACGGCGTTCGCCGAGCGGACGGCGCTGCGCGCGAGCCTGGCCGTCCGCTCGCCACCCGCCGCCCCCATGTCTGCCCAGGCGCGTGCGGCGGCGGTGCAACGGGCCGTTCGGGCGGTGAGTCGTTGGTTCACACCCTGACGGGGAGGCGGGAGCCCGAATCGCCCCGGATCAGCCGTTGCGCCGGTCGCTACACTGGCATCGCTTCCGGACCGATTCCGGGCGCAATCACCATCCATTTGCCCGCCCGTGATCCCAAGGTGGTGCCGACGGTGCTCAACCGATCGGCGCTCACACGGGCGGTAGACCCAACCTAGGGAGGCGCGGCCGTGGCCGTCGTAAGCATGAAGCAGCTCTTGGAGGCCGGAGTCCACTTCGGCCACCAGACCAGGCGTTGGAACCCGAAGATGCGTCGTTTCATCTTCGGGGAGCGCAACGGCATCTACATCGTCGACCTGCACCAGACGCTGGATCGCATCGACACCGCGTACCGGTTCGTCCGCGAGACCACCGCCAACGGCGGAACGGTCCTGTTCGTCGGTACGAAAAAGCAGTCCCAAGAACCGATCGAGAACGCGGCCAAGAGCTGCGGCATGCCCTACGTCAACTTCCGTTGGCTCGGCGGCATGCTCACCAACTTCCAGACGGTGCACTCACGTGTCGCCAAGCTGCGCGAGTTCCAGCGCCAGGTGGATTCCGGCGAAGTCGACCTGATGTCGAAGAAGGAAGGCTTGAAGGTCCGCCGCGACCTCGCCAAGCTCGAACGCAACCTCGGTGGCATCAAGAACTTGGAGAAGCTTCCTTCGGCGGTGTTCATCATCGACACCAAAAAGGAGCACATCGCGGTCACCGAGGCGAATCGCCTCAAGATCCCGGTCGTCGCGATCGTCGACACCAACTGTGACCCCGACATCATCGACTACGTCATTCCGGGCAACGACGACGCGATCCGCTCCGCGCAACTCCTGTGCCGGGTCATCTCCGACGCAGTCGTCGAGGGCCGCGAGATCGCTCGCCGTCGGGGCGCCCGCGCGGGCACGCGTTCGGAGGAAGCCGCGCCCGTTGCGCCCCCCAAGCCGCAACGCACGCCCGAGGAGCAAGCCGAGTTCGACCGCCGCCAGGCCGAAGCCCGCGACGCGGCCGCGGCGAAGCAGCGCGAGATCGAAGAGCGCGCCCGGCTCGCGAAGGAAGCGTCGAAGTCGGCTCCGGCTGCGGCACCGACCGAGGAACCGGAGCCGGAGACCCCGACCGCCGAGGGCACGACCGCCGACTCGCCGAGTGCCGAGAGCGAGGGCTGATCATGGCCGAGATCGCGGCCAAAGACGTCGCTGCGCTGCGCAAGATCACGGGCGCGGGGATGATGGATTGCAAGAAGGCGCTGCTCGAGAACGACGGCGACTTCGAACGGGCCAAGGACTGGCTCCGGGAGAAGGGCATCGCGGGCGCGGCCAAGCGTGAAGGCCGGGCCGCCGACCAGGGCGCCATCGAGGTGCTCGTCACCGGCGACGTCGGTGCCGTGGTCGAGCTCAACTGCGAGACCGACTTCGTCGCCAAGGGCGGCGCGTTCGGCGACGCGTTGTCGGCGCTCACACGGCTCGTGGTCGACGAAGGCGACACCGAGATCGGCGCGAAGAAGGTCGGCGCCGAAACCGTCGACGACTACGTCAAGGGTCTCTCCGGCACGCTCGGCGAGAAGATCGAGCTCGGTCGCGTGTACCGGTTCGCGACCACCGACGGTCTGCTCGACGGCTACAAGCACGTGCAGAACGAGCGGGGAACCGTCGGTGTGCTGGTCGAGCTCGGCGGCGTCGACCGCGCCGACGACAGGGCCCGCGCCGTCGCTCACGACATTGCTCTGCACATCGCGAGCGCCGCACCTCGTTACGTCACGCGCGACGAGGTCCCCGCCGAGGAGGTGGCGCGCGAGCGCGACATCTACGAGGTGCAGACCCGCGAAGAGGGCAAGCCCGAGCAGGCATGGCCGAAGATCGTCGAGGGCAAGCTGAACGGCTTCTACAAGACGGTCGTGCTGCTCGAGCAGTCGTTCGTCAAGGACAACAAGCAGACGATCGACGCGGTCGTGAAGTCGCTCGGGTCCGAAGCGCACGTGCGCGGATTCGCACGCGTGAAGATCGGCGAGGAATAGCGCGACCGACAGACGCAGCCGACCGACGACCGCACGACCCGCACGAGAGGAGTTGCCGATGACCACGAGCCGGTACCACCGGGTCGTGCTGAAGCTCTCGGGTGAGGCCTTCGCCGACCAGACGATCGGGTTCGGTATCGACGCCGTGGTCGTGCAGCGCATCGCCGAGGAGGTCACCAAGGCGCGCGCCGACCTGGGGGTCGAGATCGCGATCGTCGTGGGCGGCGGCAACATCTTCCGGGGTCTCGCCGGCACGACACGCGGTATGGATCGGGCCCGGGCCGACTACATGGGAATGCTCGCCACGGTCATCAACGCGCTCGCGCTCCAAGACGCCTTGGAGTCGATGGGGCAACCGACACGCGTGCAGACCGCGATCACCATGGCGCAGGTTGCCGAGCCCTACATCCCCCTGCGCGCGATCCGCCATCTCGAAAAGGGTCGGCTCGTCATCTTCGCGGCCGGTACCGGCAACCCCTACTTCACGACCGACACGACCGCGGCACTGCGCGCCGCGGAGATCGGTGCGGAAGCCGTCCTCAAAGGGACGCACTCGGGCGTCGACGGCGTGTACAGCGCCGACCCGCGCACCGATCCGGACGCGGTGAAGATCGAGAAGCTGAGCCACTTCGAGGTGTTGGCCCGCGGACTGCAAGTCATGGACTCGACGGCCATCACGTTGTGTATGGACAACGCGCTGCCGATCATCGTCTTCGACGTGATGCAACCGGGCAACATCGCGAAGGCGCTCACCGGCGAACGGATCGGAACACTCGTGCATCCGAAGGAGGCCAAGTGACCAACGTCAAGGTCGACGAGGCGAAGGACAAGATGCACAAGGCCGTCATCCACCTGCAAGATCAGTTCGGCAGCGTCCGCACCGGCCGCGCCGCGCCGGCGCTCGTCGAGAAGCTGCGGGTCGACTACTACGGCTCCGAGGTGCCCTTGCAGCAGCTCGCGGGCTTCTCGGTGCCCGAGGCCCGGGTACTCGTGGTCGCGCCCTACGACAAGGGCGCGCTCAAGGCGATCGAGAAGGCGATCCAGGCCAGCGACCTCGGGGTGAACCCGAGCAACGACGGCGCGGTGATCCGGTTGACCTTTCCCGAGCTCACCACCGACCGGCGCAAGGAGATGGTGAAGCGACGTCAAGAAGATGGCGGAGGAAGCCCACGTCGGGGTGCGCAACGTGCGCCGCAACATTCGCCAGGAGCTGCAGCATCAGGCCAAGGAGGGCGAGATCTCCGACGACGAGGTGGCCCGCATCGAAAAGGAGCTCGACAAGGTCACCCACGACGTCGAGCACGAGATCGACGCCCTGGTCACCCACAAGGAAAAAGAGCTACTCGAGGTCTGATCGCCGCTTGCAGGCCGCTCCTGGGCGGCGCCGACGGGTCGAGATGCGAGCGTCGAGGGTAAGCCCCTAGCCTGGCAAGGCCCCTGGGAGGATGACGTGAGGGACCACAACGAATCCGACCGTGCCGCCGCGACGCCCGTCGAGGGTGTGCGGATCTTGGGTGCGAAAGAGACCCCGGCCGTCCGTCGCGACGAGCGCGACACCGAACGCGGTCACGATCGCGGGCGCGACGCCGATCGCAGCCTCGACTTCGACGCCGAACCGGCTGCTCTCGACCTGAACGCGATTGCCCGCGAAGAGGCCGCGGCGCGCCGCAGCTTCACCCATCGCACGCCTGTACCGATCGTCGCGAGCGCAGCCGACGAGCCCGGCGAGACCTCGAGCGCGACGACCGTTCGGCGGGCGACCGTTCGACCCGCCGTTCGACGCGGACGGTCCGATCGACGCCGGACCGTCCGGGTCGGAACCGCCGGCCGGCGACGTGCCGCCGCTGCCGCATTGGACCGAACCGCCGACCGGTGCGATCCCTGCGATCTTCGCCGACGACACCGGCGAGCATCAGGTCGACGACTTCGACGCCTGGGCGCCGGTGACCGGGAGCCAACCGCGCTTTCGGGCCGAAGGCTCCGACTGGGCCGACGCCGATTTCGGTGACGACTTGAGCGGTGAGCACGAGCGCCTCGGCGCCCTCTCCGAGGCCGAGCCGGTCGACGAGGAAGCCGAGTTCGCGGAGGCGCTCGCGCAGCGCCGTCGCCGCCTCCCCCGCGTGCAGCGTGACCGCGCCGGCGCCGATGCCGGCGCTGATGCCGCGGTCGCCGCGGCGCCGTCCCCGGCCGTGCGCACGCGCCCGGGCCGCCGGATTGCTCCGCCCGACCTCGAACCGGCCGGTGGTCCGGCCGCCGCGCGCGATCTCCCGACCGCGATCATGACCGCGGCGACGATCGTCATCGTCGCGCTGGTCTGCTTCAGCGTCGGCCGCACGACGACCGCCTTGTTATCGGCTGTGATCATCGGCATCGCGTCGATCGAGTTCAGCAACGCGTTGCGTTCCAAGGGGTTCCGCCCGGCCACCCTGGTCGCGCTCATCGCCAGCGCGAGCCTCCCGCTCGCGGTGAAGCACTACGGCAGCGGCGCGTACCCGATCTACTTCGCGCTCGTCATCGTGGTCTCGATGCTGTGGTTCTTGTGGGAGGTCACGCCGGGGCGGCCGCTGCTCGGCATCTCCACGACGGTGCTCGGTTTCGCGTACGTCGGCGGCCTGGGCGGCTTCGCGGGTCTGCTGCTGGCGCAACGCGACGGCGTCGGCCTCATCGTGGGTGTGGCCATCTGCACGATCGCGTACGACGTGCTCGGCTTTTTCGTCGGGTCGCAGTTCGGGCGCACCCCGATCGCGCCCCGGATCTCGCCCCACAAGAGCGTCCAGGGCACCCTCGCCGGGATGGCGGCTTCACTGTTCTTCGGCGGCGTCGTCGCCGGGCACATCACTCCGTGGAACCAGCACTACGCCGGGTGGATCCTCGGGCTGCTCGTCGCCGGGGGCGCGTTCGTGGGTGATCTGTGCGAGTCGATGATCAAGCGGGATCTCGGTCTGAAGGACTTTGGGACCCTGTTGCCCGGTCACGGTGGTGTACTCGACCGTTTCGACGCCCTGCTCTTTTGCCTGCCGATCGCCTACTACGTGGCGATCTCGCTGAAGCTGGCCTGAATCTCACCGCAACGAGATCGGGCCCGACGTGGGCCGGACCTTCGGCGCTCGCTGCGACCCCTAACCTCGCGGTCATGAAGCGCGGCGTCGCCATCCTCGGATCGACGGGATCGATCGGTACTCAGGCGCTCGACGTGCTCGCGCAGCACCGCGACGAGTACCGCGTCGTGGCGCTCGCGGCGGGCACCAACACCGAATTGCTGGCTCGGCAGGCGGCCGAGTTCGACGTTCCCGCCGATTCGGTGCGCGCGTGCGCGGGGGAACCGGACGTGCTCGCCGAGCTCGCTTCGCTCTCCGACGTCGACGTCGTGCTCAACGCCGTGGTCGGTTTCGCGGGGCTGCCGGCGACCCTCGCCGCGCTCCACGCCGGCAAGCGGCTCGCGCTGGCCAACAAGGAGAGCCTCATCGCCGCCGGCCCGGTCGTGGCCAAGGCACGCGCCGCCGGTGGCGGCGAGATCGTCCCGGTCGACTCGGAGCACTCCGCGGTGTGGCAGTGCCTGCGCGCCGGGCGCGCGTGCGAGGTCGAGCGCATCGTGCTCACCGCGAGCGGTGGCCCGTTCCGCGGCCGCACCCGCGAGCAGCTTCGCGAGGTCACGGTCGCCGACGCGCTGGCCCACCCCACCTGGAACATGGGGGCAAAGATCACGGTCGACAGTTCGACCCTCATGAACAAGGGCCTCGAAGTGATCGAGGCGCACGAGCTCTTCGACGTCGACTTCGATCACATCGACGTGGTGGTGCACCCCCAGTCGGTCGTGCACAGCATGGTGGAGTTCGTCGACGGCGCGACGATCGCGGAGTTGTCGATGCCCGACATGCGCCTTCCGATCGCGCTCGCGCTGGGTGCGCCCAACCGGCTCCCGGTGCCCTACGGAGCGATCGACTGGTCGACGATCGGGCACCTCGACTTCGAGGTCCCCGACCTCACGACGTTCCCGTGCCTGGCGCTCGCCTACGAGGCCGGTCGCGAGGGTGGCACCGCGCCCGCCATCCTTTCGGCGGCCAACGAGGTGGCCGTCGAGGCGTTCCTCGGCGGCCGGATCGCGTGGACCGAGATCGCGGCGGTCGTCGAAGAAGTGCTGAACGACGGCGCCGGAACCGCCGATGAAATTGCCGACGTACTTGCCGCCGACCGCCGCGCCCGCGAGCGGGCCGCCGTAGTCGTTCGATCCCGAGGTGCTGTGTGAGGGTCAGCGATCCGTTCGAGGATGTCGCGGTCGATCCGCGCCGCACGCTCACGATCACGATCGTCGCCGCGATCGCCCTCGTGATCGGTGCGGTCCTGTTCCCGACCCAGGCCGCCGTCGTGGCCGTGATCGCCGCGCTGTTCGTGATGATCATGCTGCACGAGCTCGGCCACTTCGTCGCCGCCAAGCGGACCGGCATGAAGGTCACCGAGTTCTTCGTCGGATTCGGTCCCCGCCTGTGGTCGTTCACTCGAGGTGAGACCGAATACGGCATCAAGGCCGTTCCGCTCGGTGGCTACTGCCGCATCATCGGCATGACCAACCTCGAGGAGGTCGATCCCGACGACGAACCCCGTGCGTACCGCAACAAGCGCACGGGTCCGAAGGTGCTGGTCGCCGCGGCCGGCCCTGCGGTGCACTTCGCCATCGCGATCGTCTTGATGTTCTCGATCCTCTTCTTCGCCGGCGACTACCGCCACGCGCAATCGTCGCTGACGTTGGCCGAGACGACACAAGGCGCGGCGACCGCGGGACTTCGCGCCGGCGACACCGTGGTCGCGATCAACGGAACGAATGTCACCGGTTGGCGAGATGTGCAGCAGCTGATCAACTCGACCGCGCATCCTGCGCAGGCCGGCCAGGTCGTGCGCTTCGTCGTGCGCCGAGACGGCGCGGAGCTGACGATTCCGGTGACGCTGCAGGAGAGCACCGACCCGGGAGTCAAGCGTGTGGTCGCGGGTGTCGCGCCGCGCGCCACGGTGCCGCACCCCGGGATCGTGACGTCGCTCGTGCAGGCGCCCAAGCAGGTCGCCGACGAGGGCTGGCTGGCGATCAAGGCGATCGGTGGCATGTTCTCCCCGGCCGGGATCTCGAACTATTTCCGCATCCTCTCGGGTGATACGAGCAGCCGCACCAATCAGGCCAATCGCTTCGTCTCGCCGGCCGGTGTGGGCGCGCTCGCGACCGACGCGGTGAAGGCCGGCTGGGTCGACGTGTTCGTGCTGCTCCTCGGGATCAACGTGTTCATCGGGCTGTTCAACCTGCTTCCCCTCCTGCCATTCGACGGGGGCCACATCGCGATCGCGTTCTACGAGATGGTCGCGTCGCGAGTTCGCCGGCGGAAGGTGCAGGTCGACGTGGCCAAGCTCATGCCCATCACGGTCGCGGTCGTCGCGGTGCTCGGATTCATCTTCTTGTCGAGCCTCTTCCTCGACATCGCCCATCCCGTCGCCAACCCGTTCTGAGCGGGCGCGCCGGGCGCGCCGGGCGCGTGAAGGTTTGGTGCGCGGGTGGGTCGGGACCCGGGTCCGGCCGTAGGCTGACGGGGTGACCCCTCGTCGGAAGACCCGCCAGGTGATGGTGGGCAGGGTGCCCGTCGGCGGCGACGCGCCCGTCTCGATCCAGTCGATGACGACCACGAAGACGGCCGACGTCGACGGCACGCTCGCGCAGATCTACGCGTTGGCCGCGGCCGGCTGCGACATCGTCCGCTGTACCTGCAACGAGGAGGAGGCCGCCGAAGCGCTCGCGCAGATCGTTCCCCGGTCGCCGGTCCCGATCGTCGCCGACATCCACTTCCAGCACAAGCTCGCCCTCGGCGCACTCGAGGCGGGCGTGCACGCGCTGCGCCTGAACCCGGGCAACATCCGCAAGCCCGAGCACATCAAGCTCGTAGCGACGGAGGCGAAGGCTCGCGGTGTACCGATCCGCATCGGTGTGAACGCGGGCTCGCTCGATCCGGCCATGGCCGAACGCCACGGCGGCATCACGGCCGAGGCGATGGTCGCGTCGGCGATGCACGAGCTCGAACTGTTCCGCGAGGTCGACTTCGACGACGTGAAGATCTCGGTGAAGGCGTCGAGCGTCCCGCTGATGATCGACGCGTACCGTCTGTTGTCGGAAACGACCGACCACCCGTTGCATCTCGGCGTCACCGAGGCGGGCGTGTTGCCGCAGGGTCTGATCAAAGGGGTCGCGGGAATCGCGACGCTGCTCGCCGAAGGGATCGGCGACACGATCCGGTTCTCGCTCACGGCCGATCCGGTCGAAGAGGCGAAGGCGGGGCGCACATTGCTCGAAGCGCTCGGGCTGCGAGAGCGCAAGGGCCTCGACCTCATCGCGTGCCCGTCGTGCGGTCGCGCCGAGGTCGATGTGATCCGTGTCGCCACCGATGCGCAGGCCGCACTCGAATCGCGCAACATCCCGCTGCAGGTCGCGGTCATGGGCTGTGTCGTGAACGGACCCGGCGAAGCGCGCGAAGCCGACTTGGGTATCGCCGCGGGACGGGGCAAAGGTCATCTGTTCGTGAAGGGTCAGGTCGTGCGCGTCGTCCCCGAGTCGGAGATGGTCGCCGCCCTCATCGACGAGGCGGAGCGCATCATGGCCGAGGGCATCGAAGCCCGGCTCGCGGCCGCCGACCCGAACGCTGCGGCCGAGGCGGAGGCCGCTCGCGACGAGCTGCTGCAGATCCAGGGCGTCGACGCGAACCGGTCCGCCGAGCGAATCCTGAAGATCCGCGAAATTGCCGAGTCGAGCGCGCCGGTCGCGTGCCGTCGGCGCATGAGCGCGCCGTAACCTGAATCCGTGGCAGAAGCGGGTTCTCCGGTCGGGCGCCGAGTGTTCCTCGGCCTTGTCGGAGCGGGCGCGCTGGGCGTGGTCTTCGGCGCCAAGGTGCAAGACGCCCTCGCCAGTCTGGTCCCGAAGTCCGATCCCACCGGGCTCTCGACCCTGTTGCCGATCGGCGACCATTTCCGCTTCTACACCATCACGAGTGGCTTCCCGAAGCGCGCGCCGCAGGACTACCGGCTCACGGTGAGCGGCCTCGTCGACAAGCCGTTCACGCTCACCTACGACGAGTTACGTGCCCTGCCGCCGACGATGCTCACCCGCGACTTCCAGTGCGTGACCGGGTGGCGGGTGGCGGGTGTGCAGTGGACGGGCGTGCGGCTGGCGGATCTGCTCGACCGCGCCGGTGTGAAGGCGAACGGCGCCGCGCTGCGGTTCACCTCGTTCGATGGCGCCTACACCGAGAGTCTCACCCTCGCACAGGCGCGACGCGACGACGTGATCGTTGCGTACGACCTCGACGGCAAGCCGTTGAGCAGCGACCACGGTGGCCCCGCGCGCCTGTACGTCGCGCCGATGTATGGGTACAAGTCGTGCAAGTGGCTCAGCGGCATCGAGATCGTCGACCACGTGATCCCGGGTTACTGGGAGGAGAACGGCTACGACGTCGACGGTTGGGTCGGCCGCAGCAACGGCCGCGACGACCGGCCTACGTCGACGTGAGTCCGCGGGTCCGGTACTTCCCCCGCTTCGATCGGGTCGAGCGGGTCGTGCACTGGTGCAACGCCATCTTGTTCCTGGTGCTCCTCGGCACGGGCGCGTCGTTGTACTTCGAGCCGCTCTCGACGCTCGTCGCCCATCGACACTCGGTCAAGACCGTCCACGTGTACGCGGGCCTGCTGCTGCCCGTTCCGCTCGTGGTGGGATTGGTGATCCCCGCGGGACGCCAGCTTCGGCGCGACCTGTCGCGGATCAATCGGTGGACGGCCGACGACCGGCGCTGGTGGTCGCGGCGAACCCGCGCCGGCGCGCAGCTCGGCAAGTTCAATCCCGGTCAGAAGCTCAACGCGATCTTCGTGGGCGCGTCGATCGTGTCGATGTTGATGACCGGATCGATCATGCGCTGGTTCGAGCCGTTCCCGGACAGCTGGCGGACGGGCGCGACCTTCGTGCACGACTGGACCTTCATCGCGCTGCTCGTCGTGATCGTCGGCCACATTTCGTTCGCGTTCTCCGACTTCGACTCGCTGCGTTCGATGGTGCGCGGTTGGGTGCCCGAGCAGTGGGCGAGGCGCGAGCGACCGCAGTGGTGGGCGGAGGTGGTCGCGGCGCGCGCGGGTGAGGGGTCCGAAAGTTCAGGCGGCGCGGGAAGCGACGTCGAGGCAGGCGGCGACGAGCGGGTCGACGAATCGCGTGTTCGCGCAAGCGAGATGCCCGTCGGCGAGTGAGTGCACGGTCGCACCCGCGATCGCGCCCGCGATCTCGAGCTGCTGCGCGGGCGCGACGCCGCGGTCTTCGGTCGTACACACGACCGCCGTCGGCACGTCGACCTCGCCGATCCAGCGGCGCGCGCTGTAGGTGCTGATCGAGTGGCCGGCTTCGATGATCATCCGCCAGTCGTGACGGCGCATCTCGCCGGCCGCCCAGGCCGGCATGTTGGCCGACGACAGGTTCACCATCGGCAGCGGCGGGATGAGGCGCGAAGGCCATGCGAGGCGCACCATCGCCGTCGCGCTCAGCATCGCGCCCTGGTACAGGTTGCGGGTGAAGCGATTGGGTATGAAGCCGGCGCTCGTCGCGCACATGACCAGTCCGTCGACGAGGTCGCGGTGGCGCCGCCACATCAGCTGCGCGACCGGGCCTCCCATCGAATACCCGACCGCGATCACCGGGCCGGTGCCGAGCGCTTCGAGCGTCGCCGCGCAGTCGTCGGCGCAGTCGGCGAGCCGGAAGATACTTCGGGACCGCAGCCCCCGGGCGTGCCCGCGCAGATCCGGCGCCACGATGTTGAAGTGTTGCCCCAGCGGCTCGAACGTCTGGAACCAGTTGAGGCCGCTGCTCGCCACCCAACCGTGCAGGAGCAGCAGCGTCGGCGCGCCGGGCGGGCCTTCGACCTGGCGTACGAATGTGCGGCCGCGGTCGGGGAGCACGATCCGGCGGCCGTAGGGAAGCCGCGGCGACGTGGCGCGGGTCTGCGACAGCTCGACCGAAGCCGTCACCCGATGCTCCCTTCGCCGGTTCGTCGTGGCGGACCGTTCCTGCGCGATCCCATGCTGACACAATCGTCAGGTCGCGGTGCTCCCTACAGCACCGGTCCGGATCGACGTCAGATTCTCTCGGCCCAGTAGCAGTCGACCCGGTAGGGGATCTCGACCGTCTCCCGGCCGCTCACGGCAGGGTGGGAGGCGAGCACGGACCGCACCTCGTCGAGCACCTTCTCCCGTTCGGCGCCGGGCAATACGGCGACGTGGCTGACCGACGCGACCCGCCGGACCACCCCCTCGGGCGTGATCCGCTGCCCGTGGCGGAACTCGGCGCGGTGGAGGGGGCCGAAGCCCGGCATCTCCTGTGCGGCGCTGTCGCGCCAGTTGTCGTGGTCGCGCCACGGCGCGTGCTTCTCGACGCGGTCCATGATCGACCACACCTCGTCGACCCAGGGCTCGGTGCGATCGCGAGCGTTCCAGACGAGTCCGAGGCGCCCACCCGGGGCCAGCACGCGCGCCGCTTCGGCAGTCGCGCGCGCATGGTCGAACCAGTGCCAGGCTTGCGCGACGGTGACGGCGTCGAACGACGCGGCCGCGAACGGCATCGCCTCCGCGGTACCCGCGACGAGCGGCAGCGCCGGCAGTACCCGGCGAAAGGTGGCACGCATCCCGGGGACCGGCTCGACGGCGACCAGCGCCGCACCCGTGGGTTCGAGCAGGCGGGTGAACTTGCCCGTACCCGCCGCCACGTCGGCGACGCGGCACTCCGCGCCGATGCGCAGGTGCCGGACGAACCAAGCCACGGCGTCGGGCGGATACGACGGGCGCGCCGCCTCGTAGTCGGTCGGGTCGTTGAAACCGGTTGCGGCGACGTTGTGAACCACGACGTCATTGTGCCGCTCGGCGAACCGTGTCAGACGATCATTCCCGCTGCGACCGTGTCGTTGGTCGCCTCGTCGACGAGGATGAACGAGCCGGTCGCGCGGTTGCGGCGGTAGTCGTCGGAGAACAGCGGAGCGGTCGTGCGCATCGTGACGCGGCCGATCTCGTTCAGCGAGAGCGATTCCGCGTTCTCGTCGCGGTGCAAGGTGTTCACGTCGAGCCGGTAGTGGAGGTCTTTTACCAGCGCGCGTGTCCACTTCGACGTTTGCTTCAGCGCGTATTTCACGCCCGGCTTCAGCGCGGCTCGTTCACCGAACCAACACACCATCGCGTCGACGTCCTGACCGATCGTGGGTTGGTTGTTGGGCCGGCAGATCATGTCGCCCCGGCTGACGTCGAGGTCGTCGGTGAGCCGGATCGTCACCGACATCGGCGGGACGGCCTCTTCGAGCGGGCCGTCGGCGGTGTCGATCGACGCGATCGTCGAGGTGAATCCCGAGGGCAGTACGACGACGTCGTCGCCGATCTTGTACGAACCGCTCGCGACCTGGCCCGCGTACCCGCGGTAGTCGTGGTGCTTGTCGTCGCGGGGCCGGATCACGTACTGGACCGGGAAGCGGCAGTCGATCAGGTTGCGGTCGGAAGCGATGTGCACCTCTTCGAGCTGGTGCAACAGCGACGTGCCCTCGTACCACGGCATGTTCGCCGATCGTTCGACCACGTTGTCGCCCCTCAACGCCGACATCGGCACGAACTGGAGATCGCGGATGTCGAGCTTGGCCGCGAACTCCTTGAACTCGGCTTTGATGCGTTCGAACACGGCCTGGTCGTAGTCGACGAGGTCCATCTTGTTGACACACAGCACGAGGTGCGGAACGCCGAGCAGTGACGCGAGGAACGCGTGCCGGCGCGACTGCTCGATGATGCCCTTACGGGCGTCGACGAGGATGAGCGCGAGATCGGCGGTCGACGCGCCCGTGACCATGTTGCGCGTGTACTGCACGTGCCCCGGCGTATCGGCGATGATGAACTTGCGCCGGGGTGTCGCGAAATAGCGGTACGCGACGTCGATCGTGATGCCCTGCTCGCGCTCGGCTCGCAGCCCGTCGGTGAGGAGCGCGAGGTTCATGCCCTCTTCGCCGCGGAGCATCGTGGAATGCTCGAGCGCTTCGAGCGTGTCCTCGAAGATCTGCTTCGAGTCGTAGAGGAGCCGGCCGATCAAGGTCGACTTCCCGTCGTCGACCGAGCCGGCGGTGGCGAAGCGTAGGAGCTCCATTAGAAGTACCCCTCGCGTTTGCGGTCCTCCATCGCGGCTTCGGAGAACTTGTCGTCGGCACGCGTCGCGCCCCGTTCGGTGATCCGGGAGGCCGCCACCTCGGTGATCACGTCTTCGATCGATGCCGCCATCGACGGAACCGCGGCGGTGCAGGTCGCGTCGCCGACCGTGCGGTAGCGCACCGTCGCCTCGAACACGTCTTCATCGGGCCCGGGCTGCAGGAACTCGGTGACGGCCATGAGCATCCCGTCGCGGCGAAACACCTCGCGCCGGTGCGCGTAGTAGATCGAAGGCAGTTCGATCTGCTCGTCCGCGATGTACTGCCAGATGTCGAGCTCGGTCCAGTTCGACAGGGGGAACACACGAATGTGCTCGCCCTTGCGGTGGCGGCCGTTGTAGAGCGACCAGATCTCCGGGCGCTGATTCTTCGGGTCCCACTGCCCGAACTCGTCGCGGAAGGAGAAGAACCGCTCCTTGGCGCGGGCCTTCTCTTCGTCGCGGCGCGCCCCGCCCATGACGGCGTCGAAGCCGTGCTCTTCGATCGCATCGAGGAGCGTGGTGGTCTGCAGCCGGTTACGCGACGCGCGGGGCCCGGTGTCTTCGACCGCGCGCCCCGCGTCGATCGACGCCTGCACCGACGCGACGACGAGGTTGACGTCGAGCCGCTCGACCGACGAGTCGCGGAACTCGATGACCTCGGGAAAGTTGTGGCCGGTGTCGACGTGCATCACCGGGAACGGCAACCGCGCCGGCCAGAAGGCCTTCTTCGCGATGTGCAACATCACGACGCTGTCCTTGCCGCCCGAGTACAGCAGTACGGGTCGCTCGAACTCCGCGGCGACCTCGCGCAGCAGGTGGATCGACTCCGATTCGAGCGCGTCGAGATGAGAGATCAGCCGGTTCATTTCCTACGTTCCCCTTCCCGAGGATCAGGCCTCGGGCCACCCGTGAAGTCCGCACTCCATTTTGCCCTCTCCGGACCAGCGTCCGGAACGGGGGTCCTCGTCGGGGCCAACCGGACGTGTGCACGGCCAGCACCCGATGGAGGGGTAGCCCTGCGCCGTGAGCGGATGTTCGGGGAGGTCGTGATCACGCTTGTAGGCCGCGATGTCGGCGTCGCTCCAGGTTGCGAGCGGGTTCACCTTGACGATGCCTCGGCCTACGTCGAGGTGCGCGATCGGTGCATTCCTGCGCGTCGGCGACTCGGCCCGGCGCAATCCGGTCATCCAGGCCTGCTTGCCGCGGAGTGCCCGCGCCAGCGGCTCGACCTTGCGCATCGCGCAGCACTCGTCGGTATCGGTCTGCCACAGGTCGTCGGGGGAGACGAGCGGCTGCATCACCGTGAGCGTGAGGTCGTAACGCTCACGGATGCGGTCGACGTACTCGAGCGTCTCCGCGAAGTGGTACTGGGTGTCGAGGAACACGACCTCGATGCCCGGCGCCGCTTTGGCCGCGACGTCGATGAGGACGCAATCCTGGAACGACGCGGCCAGCACGATGTCGGTCCCGAAGCGATCCCACGCCCACTTGATCGCGCTCGACGCCGGTTTGTTCTCGAGCCCGGCCGACACCGCGCCGAGCTCGGCGAGGTCGACATCGACCAACGGCCGGCCGACGGTGACGGGATCCACAAGGCTCATGCCTGCCCGCTTTCGGCGCGTTGCGCCGGGCCGCTCGGGCCCCGTTCGCTGCTCGGCGGGATACCCGCCTCCCCACGCTCGCTCATGTCGCGGCGCACTCGCCGTCGCCGACCTCGGCGACGTAGGGACCGGTCTCGTCGTAGTCGACGTAGAACTCGGGACCGACGTCGGGAGTCGGGAAGGCGTCGAGCTCGGAAAGGGTCCCGCCGACTGCCGAAGCCCCGCCCGAACGGGCGAGCCAGCCCTGGAACAACTCCCCGGGCTGGCGCTCATCGTTGAACCGGCGCACCACCCGCACGACCGCTTCCGGCGCGTTCCTCGCGGGGATCTTCGTGGCCTTGTCGCCGAACTCGACCTCGGTCTCGCCCAGGTGCCCACCGAGCAGCATCTGGTAACCCGGCGCCGCGCGCCCGTGCGCCCGGCGCTCGAGGCCGAAGAAGCCGATGTCGGAGATGTGGTGCTGGCCGCAGCTGTTGGTGCAACCGGAGATGTTCACCCGCACGCCGGGCACCTCCGCCAGGCCCGCGTCGTCGAGGGCGTCGCCGATCGCGGCGGCGAGGCCGCGCGACTGGGTCACCGCGAGGTTGCAGGTGTCGGCGCCGGGGCACGACACGACGTCGCGGGCGAGCTCGGCGCCGGCCTCGGCCATCCCGATGTCGACCAGGCGGTCGTAGACAGGGCGGACATCCGCCTCTCGCATGTCACGGAGCGCCAGGTTCTGGCGGTTCGTGATGCGGACGTCGAGCCCGAAGTCGCGCTGGAGGTCGCCAAGGGCGCGGAACTGATCCGCGGTGATGTCGCCCAGACGGGAGTACGCGACGGCGCTGACCGTGCCACGCGCCACGCCGCGGACCACGTTCGCCTCCTGCCAACGGTCGAACGGGTCGCTCGACACGAGCTTGACCGGGACGTAACCGGGTCCGACCTTCGTGGCCTCGGGCGTGGCGCCCGCGGGCGCGTCGCCGGCGTCGAGCACGGCGGTGGGGATACCCCACGGCCAGTCGCTCGCACCCCGCAGGAACTTGCGCTCCCGGAAGATGCGCTCGCGCAGCTCGTCGATGCCCATCGAGTCGACGAGCCACTTCATGCGGGCGCGGATCTTGTTGTCGCGGTTGCCGTAGTGGTCGAACGTGCGCAGGCACGAGTAGATCGTCGGGAGCAGCTCCTCGCGCGACGTGAAGTCCTCGAGGGCCTGGGCCGGATGCGGGTTGGCGCCGAGGCCGCCGGCGATGAACACCTTGAAGCCGGGCTCCGTGGTGCCGTCGGGGAGCGTGCGGGTGGTCGCGACCACTCCCACGTCGTTGAACATCGCCTGGCCGCAGTCGGTCGCGCAGCCCGAGAAGTTGACCTTGAACTTGCGGGGCAGTCGCTGTCCGTAGGGGTGGCGCAGCAGGAAGTCGGTGGTCGCCTTCGCCCACGGCGTGATGTCGAGCACCTCCTGCGGGCAGGCGCCGGCCAGGTGGCAACCCATGACGTTACGGACGGTGTCGCCGCACGCCTCCCGCGACGTGAGCCCGACCGAAGCCATGAGCCGCAGGATCTCGGGCGACTGCTCGAGGGGGACGAAATGGAACTGCACGTTCTGGCGGGTCGTGAGGTGACCCCAGCCGCGCGAGTAGTTGTCGGCGATGTACGCGAACGTGTCGAGGTGCTCGGCGGTGATCCGGCCGTGCGGGATCTTGACCCGCAGCATCTGGGCCCGGCCACCCTGGCGCTGGCCGTAGACGCCGTGGTTCAGGCGGAAGACTCGGAAGGTGTCCTCGTCGACGCGCCCGTCGAGGTACTCGCTGACAGTCCGTTCGAAGGTGTCGAGCTCCTCGCTGATGATCGGTTCGAGTGGACGGGTCGCGAGATCGCGGACGTCGATCGCCATGAGGGCTGCTCCCTGAGCGGGGCGGACGGGGTACGAGGTGACAGGCGCGGGCCGGAGGCCGGGGCCGTCAGCGAATGCGGGTGCGACTCAGCTCGTCGCGTACTTCGTGCGGGGTGCGGCCCATGAAGATGCTCGCCGCCCCGACTACCCGCAGGATCATGGGCGCCACCCTACGCCGGGTGAGCCCGAAATACCAGCGCGCAGGTCGGGATTTTTCCCGACCGCCATGGTCAACATTCTGCCGCTTGTGTCTTCTGGGTCGCTCGCGTCTGCGCCTCCCGTCCGGTCGGCTTCGCTGCCGCTTGTTTTCTGGGTCGCTCGCGCTGCGCCTCCCGTCCGGTCGGCTTCGCTGCCGCTTGGTATTCCGTCGGCTTCGTCGGTGCCCGCGTCGGTAGCCTCGGCGGCCATGCGGATGACCTCCCTGTTCCTGCGCACATTGCGTGACGACCCCGCCGACGCGGAGGTCGAGAGCCACCGGCTGCTGGTGCGGGCCGGCTACATCCGCAAGGTGAGCACCGGGATCTACTCGTGGCTCCCGCTCGGGTATCGGGTGCTGCGCAAGGTGGAACAGATCGTCCGCGAGGAAATGGACGCGGCGGGGGCGCAAGAAGTGCTGCTTCCGATCGCCCAGCCGCTCGAGCTCTGGGAGCGCAGTGGCCGGGAGAAGGCCTACGGGCCGCTGATGTTCCGGCTCCTCGACCGCAAGGACACGGGCTACTGCCTCTCGCCGACGGCCGAGGAGATGGTGACGAGCATCGTCGCCCAGGAGTACGGGTCGTACCGCGATCTGCCGCTGAACCTCTACCAGATCAACTGGAAGTACCGCGACGAGTTGCGTCCCCGCTTCGGCTTGCTCCGCGGGCGCGAGTTCTTGATGAAGGACGCCTACTCGTTCGATCTCGATCTCGACGGGCTGCGCGAGAGCTACCGGCTCATGTACGACGCCTACCACCGCGTGTTCGACCGCTGCGGGCTCACCTTCCGTGCGGTCGAAGCCCAGTCGGGCGAGATGGGCGGGTCGGAGAGTCGCGAGTTCATGGCCGTTGCCGCCGTGGGAGAAGACGACTTCGTCTGGTGCCCCAGCTGCGAGTACGCCGCCAACGTCGAGGCCGCCCGGCGGGGAGCCGGTCCCGATGCACCCGGTGCGACCGGCGAGCTGCCGGCGATGGAAGCGGTGCACACGCCCGGTGTCGGCGGCATCGCCGGCGTGGCCGACCTCCTGAACGTCGAAACCGAACGCGCTGCTTGAAGGCGATCGCCTTCGACGTCGACGGCAAGCTCGGCCTCGCGATCGTGCCCGGCGATCGTGAGGTGAACGAGTTCGCGCTCGCGGCCGCGGTCGCGCCGAAGCCGATGCGCCTGTACGGCGACGACGATTTCGCCGCCCGGCCCGAGCTCCCGAAGGGCTACATCGGGCCGCACTTCCCCGACGCGAGCGTCGTGGTGGCCGACCCGAGCGTGCGGGCGGGCGCCGCGTGGGTCACCGGCGCGAATCGCGCCGACCATCACGTGCGCAACGCGGTGCTCGGTCGCGACTTCGACGTCGACGTCTGGGCCGACATCGTCAGCGTCGTGCCCGGCGATCCGTGCCCGCGCTGCGCGCAACCCGCTTTCGATCGACCGGGGCATCGAGGTCGGTCACGTCTTCCAGCTCGGCACGAAGTACAGCGAGGCGCTCGACGCCCGCTACACCGACGAGAAGGGCGACCAGTACCCGATGGTGATGGGTTCGTACGGCATCGGGGTCTCGCGGGTTCTCGCCGCGGTCGCCGAGGAGTACCACGACGAGAACGGACTCGCGTGGCCGGCCGCGCTGGCTCCGTACGACCTGCACCTCATCGTCGTGCCGGGCCGGGGCGACGGGGCCGCGGCGGTAATCGCGGAAGCCGAGCGCATCTACGACGAGCTCCGCGCCCGCCGGATCGAGGTGCTGTTCGACGATCGCGACGTGAGCCCGGGTGTGAAGTTCGCCGACGCCGATCTCCTCGGCATGCCGGTCCAGCTCGTCGTCGGTGCGAAGGGCGTCGGGCGCGGTGTCGTCGAGCGGAAGGTGCGCGCGACCGGCGAGCGCGACGAGCTGCCGTTGACCGACCTCGGAGATCCGTTCGCGTCGTGAGGGTGCTGCCGGGCTGTGCCTACGGCACCGGGCCCGGCGCGGGTGGGTCGAGCGGTTGCTCGGCGATCGTCTCGTCGAGCGCGGCGCGGCGCGGTCGGTGCAAGAGCGTGACCGCGAGGAACGCGGCGCCGATCGTGACGAGCGCGATCGCTGCGACCCACGCCGCGTCGAACGCGCGGTCGGTGGTCTGGTGCACGATGAATCCGCCTCCGGTCGCGAGGAACGCGAGGCCGAAGAGCAGCTCGACGAAGTCGGTGGGGTGACGATCCATCATCCGTTTCCTCCCGTAGTGCTGTCCGCCAGGATCGTCTCGACGCCACCGGGTTCGAAGCGACGCACGCGGACCTGGCCCGCGCCGACGCGCAGGTCGAGTCGGAGCACTCCGGGCCCGGAACCGTCGACGGCGCGTTGATCGTCGGCCGGGACTCCACCGCTCGCGCGTGCCGAACAGCTCGACTGCGCCGGCGCCGGCGTGGGCCCGGACCTCGACGCGGACCGAGCTCGGCACGAATACCAGGAGCTTGCCGATGCCGGTTTGCGCGTCGACCACCGTGGTGCGGCCGGCGAGGGGCAGTGCGCGCAGGTCGAGATCGAGCTCGCCGATGCCGAGCTCGTAGTGCGTCGCCAGCTCCGAGAGCTGCAGCGGCCGGTACTCGTGGTTCCCGATGCCGCCGCGCAGCGGCACGTCGATCGTGTTCGACGCCGCAGTCGCCGCGAGCATCACGATGCCGACCGCGATCAGCGTGTGGGCCCGGCCGGCAAACGCGGCGACGACCAGCGCGGCCCCGACGACGCACGTGCCGATCGCGAGTACGACGGTGAGGTTCACGTCGAGCGCGCCGGTCGCCTGCAACAGGCTCGCGATCCCCGCGCCGATCAGCAACACGCTGAGCGTGACCGGGGTGAGGAACGAACGCGGGCGCTCGGCGCGCCGTTCGATCCGGGCGGCGCGCCGAAGCGAGCGTCCCGATGGCGGCGCGGGCCACGGCGCGGTCTGCGTCCACGCGCTGGGCGGGACGGTGCCGGAGGTCGCGGTCGCGTCGGTCGGCTGTGGGGCGGCGTGCACCGAGGTCGTGTCGGCGAGCGTCGCGGGGGACTGGCCGTCGCTGGACGATCGGTGCGGCGTCGGGTTCGCGCCGGCGCATCAGGAGGATGGCGAGGCCCCCGCCGATCAGGAGCACCGGCACGCCGAACCGATCGGGCCGCAAGGGGTGGGGCAGGACATGATTGGTCGCCACGGCGACGCCGATCGCGACGAGGACCAGGCCGACGAACGCTCCGCTGTCGCGCGCGAGCTGCGGACGCGCGACGGTGCGCCGTCGGCACTCGGCAGCGCGATCCACGCGATGACGTAGGCGGGGAGCCCGATCCACACGAACGCGGCGACGACCCACAACGCGCGCACGAGTGTCGGGTCGAGGCCGAACGTCTCCGCGACGCCGGCGCACACGCCACCCAGAATCCCGTTGGCGCGGTCGCGGTGGAGCCGCCGGCGCGGCGGCAACGGCGCGCCGGGCGGAAGGGGCGGCGGAGGCGGGGGAGGCGCGATCGGGGGCGCGTCGGAGTCCATGGGTTCAGCCTGCGCTCCTCGCCCGGCGGCAGGTATCGGGAATGACCCTGAGTCCGACCCGGATGTGGAGGGCGGGCGTCGGCGCGATCATCTGCGGGTGCCCGCATCCGGTGTTGTGCGTCGTCGCGAGATCTCGCGACCGGTCGAGGGGCGCATGGTCGCGGGTGTCGCCGCGGGGCTGGCGAATGCGCTCGGGCTCGATCCGAACGTCGTGCGGTGCGGCTTCGTCGTGCTGGCGATCGCCAGTGGCCTCGGCGTGATTCTCTACGGCGTGGGCTGGGCGTTGATACCGGTCGCGCCGGCCGGCCGGGAACGCCCGGAATCGCAGGGTGGTGATGCGATCGGCACGACGGCGTTCGGGGCCGTGGTGCTCGGCGGGTTGTTGTTGGTGCGCGCGACCGGGTTCTGGCCGGGAGACGTGATCGTCTGGCCGGGGGCCGCGGCACTCCTCGGTCTCGCGCTGCTCGCGGTGCGCACCGCGTCGCCGCCGACGCCGGCCGAGTTGCCCGACTGGCACGTGCTCCGGCGACTCCCTCCCGACGCCGCCGACGCGGTGGCGGTGCTCATCGGCACTCGGCGAGGCGCGTTCGCTCGGATTGCTGCGGGTATCGCGTGCGTGGCCGCGGGTCTCGCCGCGTTCATCGTCAGTGTCGATTCGTGGCGCGCGCTCCGGGGAACGCTCGTGGCGATCGTCGTGGTCGTCATCGGCGTGGTGCTCGTGGTGGGACCGGGAGTGTCTCGACTCGTGCACGCGCTCGTCGCCGAACGCCGTGAGCGAATTCGGGCGGACGAGCGCGCCGAGGTCGCCGCCCATCTCCACGACTCCGTGTTGCAGACGCTGGCACTCGTGCAGCGCCGCGCCGACGAGCCGCGTGAGGTCGTACGGCTCGCCCGGCTCCAAGAACGCGAGCTGCGCGCGTGGCTCTTGGGCGGTGACGTGCCGGCGGCGAGTGGCGGATCCTCATTGGGGGCCGCGCTCGAAGAGGCCGCGGCCGCCATCGAGGCGGAGCACGGTGTGCCGGTCGAGGTCGTGCGGGTGCGTGACTGCGGGATCGAGGGCACCGAACCGCTCCTGGCCGCGGCCCGCGAGGCGATCCTCAACGCGGCCCGCCACGCCGGCGCGGCCACGGTCTCGGTGTATCTCGAGGTGGAGCCGGACAAGGTCACGATCTTCGTGCGCGATCGCGGACGTGGCTTCGACCCCGACGACGGTTCCGGCCGATCGTGGTGGGATCAGCCACTCGATCGTCGGGCGCATGGCCCGCGTCGGCGGCCACGCCGCGGTGCGTTCGACCTCGGGCGAAGGAACCGAGGTCGAGTTGGTCCTGCCCGCGGCGAACGTGAGCGAAGCCTCGTGAGCGCGAGCGACGACGCGCGCGGCCGCGCGTCTTCCTCGTCGACGATCATCAACTCTTTCTCGCGGGCGTGCGGGCCGAGCTGGGCGAGGTCGTCGACGTCGTGGGTGCTGCCTCGGAGGTGGACGCCGCCGTCGAGATGATCCGCGAACGCGTTCCCGACGTCGTGCTGGTCGACGTGCATATGCCCGGCGGTGGCGGCGCGCGCGTGATCAGTGAGATCGGCCGCACGCATCCCGAGGTCCGGTTCCTCGCGCTGTCGGTCAGTGACGCGCCCGAAGACGTGATCGCGACGATCCGTGCGGGCGCGCGGGGCTACGTGACCAAGACGATCGCGCCCGAGGACCTCATCGACGCGATCGGCGCGCGTGCGCGGCGGCGACGCCGTGTTCTCGCCGCGGCTCGCCGGGTTCGTGCTCGACGCGTTCGCCGACGTCGCCCCGGCCGCGGCCGATCCCGAGCTCGACCAGCTGACGCCACGTGAGCGCGAGGTGCTGCGCCTGATTGCCCGGGGGTACGCCTACAAGGAGGTCGCCCGCGACCTGGGTATCTCGGCGAAGACGGTGGAGTCGCACGTGTCGTCGGTCCTGCGCAAGCTCCAGCTCTCGAGCCGCCACCAGCTCGCCGCTGGGCCTCCGATCGCCGGCTCATCTAGGGCTCGGTACGGTTCCGGCGTGGCGCTTCCCGTGCAACCCCCGTTCGAGCCGATGCTCGCCAAGCTCACGCGGGAGATGCCCGCCGCCGGCGCGGTCTCGTACGAGCCGAAGTGGGACGGCTTTCGCTGTGTCGTGTTCCGCGACGGCGGCGATCTCGATCTGCAGTCGCGCAACCAGAAGCCGTTGCTGCGTTACTTCCCCGAGCTCCGCGGACCCCTCCTCGAACAGCTGCCCGATCGCGTCGTGCTCGACGGTGAGCTCGTCGTCGCGAACGAGCGGGGTCTCGACTTCGACGCCCTGCAGTTGCGCCAGCATCCGGCCGCGTCGCGCGTGAACAAGCTCGCGATCGAGATTCCCGCGTCGTACGTCGCGTTCGACCTGCTCGCGCTCGGCGCCGAGTCGATGCTCGACACCCCGTTCGGTGAACGACGCGCCGAGCTCGAACGTGTCCTCGAGCACACGCGCCCGCCCCTGTATCTCACGCCGGCGACACTCGACCGCGACGTCGCGTCCGACTGGTTCTCGCGTTTCGAGGGTGCGGGTTTCGACGGTGTCGTCGCCAAACCGCTGGCCGGCGGGTACCAGCCGGGCAAGCGCACGATGCTGAAGGTCAAGCACGAGCGCACCTGCGACTGCGTGGTCGCGGGCTTCCGGGTACACAAGGACGGTAACGGGGTGGGGTCGTTCCTCCTCGGTCTGTACGACGACGGCGGCACACTTCATCACGTCGGCGTCGCGAGCGCGATGGCGGCGAAGCTGCGTACCGATCTCGCGGCCGAGGTCGAAGGGCTCCGCGCCGGTGCGCTCGTCGATCATCCGTGGAAGGACTGGGCCGAGTCGGTGTCGGCCGCGGCCGAGCGCGGTCAGCGCATGCCCGGCGGGCCGAGCCGGTGGAACGCGACGAAGGACCTGTCGTGGGAACCGCTGCGGATCGAGCGGGTGGCGGAGGTCGAGTTCGAGGGGATGATGAACGGTCGGTTCCGCCACAACGCCCGCTTCCGCCGGTGGCGTCCCGACAAGGATCCGGCCGATTGCACCTACGCGCAGCTGGAGACCGTTCCCCCCGCCGAACTGCGGGAAATGTTCGGCTGAGGCCCCGACGACCGGGGCATTCGGCCTGTTCGTGCCTGTACACAGGGCCGGTTCGCGCTACACTTCTACGGTTGTATTGGGCGCTCCTCTGGGGGCGGTGAACGTGGGCCGTGGCCCACGTTTTTTCTTGGGGTCACACGGAAGGCACGGACTGTGAGTTCGACGAACACGCAACTCGAAGCGGTACGCACCGCCGTCGAGCCTGCCGTCGTCGCGCTCGGCCTGGCGGTCTACGACGTCGAGATCGTCGGGGCCGCGGGTACGCGCACCCTGCGTCTCACCGTGACCGGTGACGACGGGATCGACCTCGAGACGATCACCGCGGTGACCCATGCGGTCTCTCCCATCGTCGACGACGCCGCGCCGATCGGTGGTTCGTTCCTGCTCGAGGTCAGCAGCCCCGGGATCGAGCGGACGCTCCGCCTCCCGGAGCACTACACGGGCGCCATCGGCGAAGAGGTGTCGATCAAGTTCCACACGAGTGCGGGCCCGCGGCGTGTACGCGGTCTGCTCCGCAGTTTCGACGGCACGAACTGTGTCGTCGAGTCCGACGACGGGGTCGGCGAGGAGATCGCGATCGCCGACGTCACACAAGCCCGCACGGTGTTCGAATGGGGTCCGCAGCCGCGTGAGCGGTCCGGAGGCAAGCACTCGAAGGACCAAGGACACGCGCGCGCGAAAGGGAAGTCATGAAAAACCCCGAGATGCTCGAAGCGCTCTCCGCGCTCGCAATCGAAAAAGGCATTCCCGAAGAGATCATGCTCGAGGCGCTCGCGAACGCGTTGGTGACCGCGTACAAGCGGATGCCGGAAGCGGCCGAGGAGGCACTCGTCGAGATCGACGTCGAGACCGGCGAGATCCGAGTCATCGCGCAGGAGCTCGACGAGGACGGCAACGTCACGCGCGAGTGGGACGACACGCCCGCCGACTTCGGGCGTATCGCGGCTCAGACCGCGAAGCAGGTGATCCTGCAGCGAATTCGCGAGGCCGAGCGCGAGATGAAGTACGAGGAGTACGCGGGCCGCGAGGGCGACATCGTCACCGGGATCATCCAGCAGACCGACACGCGCTACACGCTGCTCGACCTCGGGCGGGTCGAGGCGTTGCTGCCCCAGGCCGAGCAGGTCCCGGGTGACCGCTACGACCACGGCTCGCGCATGAAGGCGTACATCGTCGAGGTGCGCAAGACCGCCAAAGGTCCCCAGATCGTGGTCTCGCGTACTCACCCGGGGCTGGTGCGCCGGCTGTTCGAGCTCGAGGTGCCCGAGTTGCTCGACGGCGTCGTCGAGATCAAGGCGGTCGCGCGCGAACCCGGTCACCGCACCAAGCTCGCGGTCGCCTCGAACGACGGGAACGTCGATCCGGTGGGCGCGTGCGTGGGCGCTCGCGGCATGCGGGTACGTCAGGTCGTGAACGAGCTGCGCGGCGAGAAGGTCGATATCGTCCCTTACAGCCCGGACCCGCCGGAGTTCGTGATGCGTGCGCTCGCGCCGGCCAAGGTCCGCGAAGTCCGTATCCACGAGGACACCGGGATCGCCGAGGTCATCGTCCCCGACTTCCAGCTGTCGCTGGCGATCGGCAAAGAGGGCCAGAACGCACGCCTCGCGGCGCGCCTCACCGGTTGGCGCGTCGATATCAAGAGCGAGACGCAGCTCGCAGAAGAAGAGGCCGGCGGCGGCTACGCGGAGGGTGAGTGGGTCGAGGGCCCGGACGGGCAGCTGATGTGGCAGCCCGCCGAGGGCGGCGAGGCGATCAGCGCGGCCGAGGCGGGATACGGCACCATCGCCGGTGAAGGCACCGGCGTGGCCGCACCTCCGGCCGAGGTCGCACCGGAGACCGCCGACCTCGACGACGAGACGCCCGCGGCGCCGGCGGCCGAGGAAGCCGCGGTGCACGTCGACGCGTCGATTGCCGACGAGGCGGCCGACGAGCTCGCCTCCGACGCCGACCTCGACAACGAGCCCGCAGACG
Source organism: uncultured Actinomycetes bacterium (assembly GCA_963839575.1). GTDB lineage: Bacteria > Actinomycetota > Acidimicrobiia > IMCC26256 > PALSA-610 > PALSA-610. The sequence goes on from CAWIVQ010000003.1 coordinate 3,107,803, forward strand.
TGAAGGCCGAAGAGGAAGCGGAAATCGAAGAGACGCCGGGAGATCAGAGCTGACGGAGCCGCGACGCACATGCGTCGGCTGCCGGCGGATTGCCGCCCCGAAAGGGTGGATCCGGATTGCGGCGGCGCGTGACGGAGCGGTACAGATCGGTCGGGCGGCGCCCGGCCGGGGCGCATGGGTGTGTTCGGAGGCCTGTTTTGCCCAGGCGGCCAAGCGGGGAACACTCGCCCGGGCGCTGCGCCGGGAGCTGACGAGCACCCAAGTCGAAGTGTTGCGCGCGAGACTAGAGAGCAACAATTTCTAAGGGAACGGACTGTTTTGGCGACGAAGAAGATCCGGGTCTACGAGCTGGCACGAGAGCTCGGCGTTGACAACGCCGTCGTGGTCGAGCTTTCCAACGAGCTCAAGATCGGGGTGAAGAGCCACTCGTCGAGCATCGACGAGCCGTCGGCGGACCGCGTCCGCCGCCTGGCGGACTCCCGCGGACTCAAGCGTGAGCCCGTGGTCGAGCCCGAGCCCGCTCCCGCTCCCGCTCCCGCTCCCGCGCCGACCGAGCGCCCCGCGGTCGTCGTCCCGGTCGCGCCCGCCGGCGAGCCGGCGGCCCCGGCTGCTCCGGTCCCGGTGAGCGCACCGGTCGAGGAGACCAAGCCCGCCGTGGTCCGTTCCGCGCACCGGGTCGTGCGGTCGTCGCCCGCGCCCGCGGCCCCGCCCGCTCCCGCGCCGATCGAGCGCCCGGCGGCGGCATCGGTCACGCCGCCTCCGGCCCCGCCGGCGCCGCGCCCGACACCGCCTGTCGAGGAGCGCCCCGCGGCGCGTGCCGCGACACCGCCTCCGACGGCGCCTTCGCGGCCCACGTCCGGCACGGGCCGGTCGATTCCCCCGCCTCCCGGCGGTGGGCGCGTTCCGCCCCCGCCGCCCGGTCCGCGTACCAGCTTCGGGAGCCGTCCCGGCGGCCCGCGGCCCGGTCCCGGTGGTGGTGGCGGCGGTGCCGGCACCCGTAGCGGTCCCGGTGGTGGCGGTGGCGGGTTCGCCGGCGCGCGCTCCGGTGGTGGTGGCGGTGGATATACACCCGGTGGTGGTCCCGGTGGAGCGCCCGGCGGCGGTCCCGGTGGCGGTCGTGGCGGTCCCGGTGGCGGTCGTGGCGGTCCCGGTGGCGGTCGTGGCGGTCCCGGTGGTGGTCCCGGCGGCTTCACGGGCGGCCCCGGAGGTCGGGGGCGCCCCGGCGGACCTCCGCAGCGGCGGCGCAAGAAGCGTCGTCGCGATCGCGCCGAGCTCGAGCCGGCTTCGCAGCGGCTCACGCCGGCGGACGCACCCGTCCCCGACGGCGAGATCGTCGTCGCGCGCGGCAGCACGATCCAGGAGTACGCGCCCAAGCTGAATCGCACGCCGGCCGACCTCGTCCGCATCTTGTTCGCCGCGGGCGAGATGATGACGGCCACGGCGTCGCTGCCCGACGAGATGATCGAGCTGATCGCCGAAGAGCTCGGCGCGCAGATCCTCATCGTCGAGCCCGGCAGCGAGCAGGAGATCGAGCTGCAGGCACTGCTGGCCGCCGACGACGAGGACGACGACGCGCTCTTGGAGCCGCGGCCGCCGGTCATCACCGTCATGGGTCACGTCGACCACGGCAAGACCACGCTGCTCGACCGCATCCGCCAGGCCAATGTCGTGGCGGGCGAGGCCGGAGGCATCACCCAGCACATCGGCGCGTACCAGGTTGTTCGCGACGGTCGCCGCATCACGTTCATCGACACGCCCGGTCACGAAGCGTTCACCGCGATGCGCTCGCGCGGCGCCCAGATCACCGACATCGCGATCCTCGTGGTCGCGGCCGACGACGGTGTGATGCCGCAGACGGTCGAGGCGATCAGCCACGCCCGGGCGGCCGAGGTGCCGATCGTCGTCGCGGTCACGAAGACCGACCGTGAAGACGCCGATCCCACCCGCGTCCGCCAACAGCTCACCGAGAACGAGTTGGTACCGGAGGAGTGGGGTGGCGACACGATCGTGCTCGACGTCTCCGCGCCGACCGGTCAGGGTGTCGAAGAGCTCCTCGACGCGCTGTTGCTGGTGGCCGACGCCGAGATCGCCGAGGACCTCGTCGCCAACCCGAAGCGCCCGGCGAAGGCCTACGTGCTCGAGTCGTTCCTCGACCAGGGCCGTGGTCCGGTCGTCACCGCACTCGTCGAAGAAGGCACGTTGCGCATCGGCGACCAGATCGTCGCCGGCCCCGCGTGGGGCCGGGTACGCGCGATGTTCGACGAGCACGGTCTGCAAGTGAGCGAGGCCGGGCCGTCGGTGCCGGTGGAAGTCCTCGGGCTCGACGACGTCCCGCTCGCGGGCGACGAGCTGCGGGTCGCGCCGTCCGACAAGGTGGCCCGGACGGTGGCCGAGGCCCGGGCCCACCGCCGCAAGGTCGCGGCGCAACGCAACCCGATGATGCTGGGTGGCGGGGCGAGGCTCGAAGACATCTTCGCGATGGTCCAGCGGGGCGAGGTCGCCACGTTGAACCTCATCGTGAAGGCCGACGTGAACGGCTCGCTCGAAGCGCTCACCGACGCGTTGAAGAAGCTCGACCAAGAACACGACGAGGTGCGGTTGTCGTTCGTGCACCGTGGTGTCGGTGGCATCACGGAGTCGGACCTCAACCTTGCCGCGGTCTCGAACGCGACGGTGATCGGTTTCAACGTCCGACCCGACCGCAAGGCGCGCGAGGTGGCCGAGCGCGAAGGCGTCGAGATCCGCACGTACGAGGTCATCTACGGCGTGCTCGACGACGTGCGCAACGCGCTCGTCGGCATGCTCAAGCCCGAGTACGAAGAGGTCGTCACCGGCGACGCCGAGGTGCGCGAGGTCTTCTCGGTGCCGCGGGTCGGCAAGGTCGCGGGTTGCTACGTCACGAGTGGCGTCATAACCCGCGGTTCGAAGGTGCGCTTCTTGCGTGAGGGAACGATCATCTGGAAGGGATCCGTCGCCACGCTGCGCCGTTTCAAGGACGACGTGCGCGAGGTGCGGGACGGTTTCGAGTGCGGAATCGGGCTCGAGAACTACCAGGACCTCAAGCCGGGCGATGTCATCGAGACCTTCGAGGAACGAGAGATCGCCCGCGTCTGATCGCTCGTGGCTGATCGCCGGAGCATGATCGCGTGAGCACGCTCGCCGTTGCTCGCGACGGAGGCCGGGTTGATCGCGATCACCCGGTGCGCGCCGTGGCGCCAGGTTCCGGTGGCGACCGTCGGGTTGGCGGGCGCCCTCGGTGCTGGCGGTGGGCGTCGCGGCCCAACTTCCGCACACCTGCGCGAGCCTGGGCGCAGGGGGACTCCGGGGCTTCGGTGCCGGCGTGATCTCGGCCGACGTGCTCAACAACCTGCCGGCGGTGCTGGTTGGCCTGACCCACGTGTCGACCCCGCGACAGGTGTGGCCGCTGTTGTCGGGGGTGAACCTCGGGCCGATGCTCGTGTTGACCGGATCGCTGGCGGGGTTGCCGTGGCAGGCCGGCGCTCGGCGGGCGGGTGTGGAGATCGACGCCCGCCGGTACAGCCGCGTGGGCCTTGCGGTCGGGCTTCCGGCGATGGCGGCGGCCGCGTTGGTGCTGCGGATCCTGGGGTGATCGAACCGGTCGGTACCGGGCATGGCGGCGACCGGCACGCATTCGTATCGAAGGGTCACCGCGAGTGGCGCGAGAATGCGGTTGTGTACGCGGCCGCCGTCTCGTTCGATCTCCACATCCCGCAGAGTCGATCGCTGAAGGCCAAGCGCGCCGCCATCCGTCCGATCGTCGACGGATTGCGCCACCGCTTCCGGGTCTCGGTCGCCGAGGTCGATCACCACGACCAGTGGCAGCGCGCCGCCATTGCGGTCGCCGTCGTCGCGGCCGGCGAATCTCAGCTCCGGGAAGTGCTCGCCTCGATCGAGCGCTTCGTCGTCGCCGCCGCCGACATCGAGCTGGTCGATGTCGAGACCGCCTGGCTCGAGAGCGAACGGGCGTGAGCGCGTGACCTCGGCCCGGCGTTACCCGCGCACTGCGCGCGTGAACGAAGTGATGCTCGAAGTGCTCGCCGACGAGCTCGAGCGGATGAACGACCCGCGCCTCGAGCTGGTGACGCTCACGGGCGTCGACGTGAGCCGCGACCTCGCGCACGCGAAGGTCTATTTCTCCACCTTGACCGCGACCGCGGTCGACCACCGCGAGGCGGTTCCCGAGGAGGCCGCGACCGCGTTGCGGGCAGCCGGTTCTCACCTGCGCGGTGTCGTCGGACGGCAGATGCGAATCCGTCAGGTGCCGCGCCTCGAGTTCGTGGTCGACCCGGGCATCGTGTCGGGCCAACGCATCGAGGACCTCCTGCGCGAGATCCACCAACGGGAGTCGGCGAGCGACGAGCATGGTGGCGCGGGCGACGAGGAGGACTCGTGAGCGGCGATCTTCCGGTCGAAGCGGCGCTGACCCGAGCCGCCGACGCGATCCTGGCCGCGAGCGAGGTGAGCCTGGCGTGCCACGTCAGTCCCGACGGCGACGCGCTCGGCTCGATGCTCGCGCTGCATCACGTGCTGCGCGCCGCGGGCATCGCGAGCGTGGCGTCGTTCTCGGAGCCGTTCGTCGTCGCGCCGCACTACCGCGAGCTGCCCGGCCTCGAGCTGCTCACTCCGCCCGACCGGTTCCCGCGCGAACCGGACGTCATGGTCACCTTCGACTCGGGTTCTCTCGCTCGTCTCGGCGATCTCGAACGGTGGGCCAAGGCCGCGGACGAGTTGATCGTGATCGACCATCACATCTCGAACCAGCGTTACGGGACCATCAACGTCATCGATCCCGACGCGGCCGCGAGCGGTGTGCTCGTGCGTCATCTGATCGATCGGCTGGGTCTTCCGCTGACGCGAGACGCCGCGGTGTGCCTGTACGCGGCGCTCGTCTGCGACACCGGGCGTTTTCAGTACCAGTCGACGACCTCGGCGGTCTTCGAGTTGGCGCGCGAGCTCTCGTGTTTCGACCTCCCGATTCCCGAGCTCTCACGGACACTGTTCGAGGAGCACCGGTTCGCGTATCTCCAGCTGCTCGCGGCTGCGCTTCAGGCCGCGGTGCTGGTGCCCGAGAAGCACTTCGTCTGGACGAAGGTGTCCCAGGCCGACCTCGCAGCCCACGACGTGACGTTCGACGAGGTCGAAGGCCTCATCGACGTGCTGCGGCGCACGCGCGAGGCTCAGGTCACCTGCGTGTTGAAGCAGGGTCCCGACTCGACCTGGCGGGTCAGCCTGCGCTCGCTCGGCGAGGTCGACGTCCGGCTCATCGCCGAGCGCCAGGGCGGCGGCGGCCACCGGTTCGCGGCCGGCTTCACCAGCGACGAGTCGGCCGAGGTCATCGTCGCCCGAATCCTCGACGCGCTCTGACCTGAGCGCTGCGATGCGGGACGGACTGGTGGTGGTCGACAAGGGGCCGGGATGGACGAGTCACGACGTCGTGGCGAAGCTCCGTGGCGTCTACGGCCAGCGCCGGATCGGCCACGCGGGCACGCTCGATCCCGACGCCACCGGTGTGTTGCTCGTCGGCCTCGGTCGGGTGACGCGACTGATGCGCTACCTGCAGGACACGACGAAGGAGTATCGCGGCCGCGTCGTGTTCGGCGTCGCGACCGACACCCTCGACGCGTCGGGTGCAGTGCTGGAGCGCATGGAGATGCGCTTCACGCGCGCCGATCTCGATGCCGCAGCCCGTTCCTTCGTCGGTGACATCGAACAGGTGCCGCCGATGGTCTCTGCCCTCAAGGTCGGCGGCCGGCGTCTGTACGAGATGGCGCGCGCCGGCGAGGAGATCGAACGGGCGGCGCGGCCGGTGCACATCGGAGCGCTCGACATCGAAGAGCTCGCGCCGGGTGCGTACCCCGAGGCCACGATCCGCGTCGAGTGTTCGAGCGGCACCTACATCCGGACGCTCGCGGCCGACCTGGGTGCAAGCCTCGGCGGGTGTGCGCATCTCGGATCGCTCCGACGGCTGCGGGTCGGGAGCTTTACGGTCGACGACGCAGCCTCGATCGAAGCGATCGAGGCCGACCCCGATGCGGCGCTGCGGCCGGCGCGCGACGCGGTGCGCGATCTCGAGTCCGTGGCGATCGACGCCGAACGGGCGCGAGCGGTCGCGCACGGCGCGACGTTCGCGGCGCCGGCCTTGCTCGGCGATCGAGACGCGGCCGGGCCCTTCGCCGTGGTCGACGAATCGGGATCGCTGCTCGCCGTGTACGAACGGCGCGGCGGGGGAGTCAAGCCCTCGGTCGTCCTCGCGACGGAAGCCGCCGCCCCATGAGGATCTATCGCGACCCCGCCGAGATTCCCGGCGTCTCGCCCGATGTCGCGCGCGCCGCCTCCGAACCCTCCGCCGATTCGTCGGCCGAGCCCCGACGCGGGTTTGCGGGACGGGCGGTGACGATCGGCGCGTTCGACGGGGTGCACCTCGGCCATCAGGCCGTGCTTCGCCTCGTCTACGAGCTCGCGCAGGCCCGCGGCCTCTCCGCCACCGTGCTCACCTTCGACCGCCATCCGGCCGAAGTCGTCCGGCCCGGCTCCGCGCCCAAGGTCCTCACCACGCTGGAACAAAAGCTCGAGTTGCTCGAAGCCACCGGCGCCGTCGACGAATGCCTGGTGTTGCCGTTCGACGCAACTCGAAGCAAGGAACCGGCCGAGCAGTTCGTCGAGGAGCTGCTCGCGAGCGCGTTGCGGGCCCGCCTCGTCGTCGTCGGCGCCGATTTCCACTTCGGCTACCGCCGTCACGGCGACGTCCCGCTCCTGCAGCTGATGGGCGCGGAACTCGGGTTCGAGGCGATCGGCCTCGGTCTGGTCGCGGCGCCCGATCGTGACGCCGGGGTGCCGTACTCGTCGACCCGTATCCGGGAGCTGATCGCCGCCGGTGACGTCGAGGGGGCGGCCGCCATGCTCGGCCGCCCGCACGAAGTGCGCGGCCCGGTCGAGCACGGCGACGCGCGCGGCCGTCAGCTCGGGTTCCCGACGGCGAACGTCAGCGTGGGGGAGAACATCTGCCTGCCGGCCGACGGCGTGTATGTCGGCACGTTCACCGGCGCCGACGGACACGAGCGGCTCGCCGCGATCTCGGCCGGTCGCCGCCCGACGTTCTACGCCGAAGCCGGGCTCTTCTTGGTCGAGGCGCACGTGCTCGATTTCGACGGCGACCTCTACGGGCAGGCGGCCCGGGTGCGATTCACGCACCGCCTCCGGGGTCAGGAACGCTTCGCCGATGTCGACGATCTCGTGGCCCAGATGCGCCGCGACGTGGAACGGGCCCGCGAGCTGGGCCAGGCCTGACCGCAGCCGTCTGGTAGCCTCCAGAGCTGAATCCGTTTCGATAGCAATATCGAACGACGCCATACCGAGTGAAAAAGGTTCGAACGCGCGTATGCCCGACAAGGCCGCAACGATCAGCGACAACCGGCTCCACGACTCCGACACGGGTTCCGCCGAGGTCCAGATCGCGCTCCTCACGGAGCGGATCCGCCATCTCACGGAGCACATGAAGGTCCACAAGAAGGACTTTCACACCCAGCGTGGGCTGTTGATGCTCGTCGGTCGCCGTCGGCGCATGCTCGACTACCTCCGACGCAACAACGTCGAGCGGTACCGGGCGCTCATCGCCAAGCTCGGCATCCGTCGGTAGGGATTCGCACGAGGAGCGGTCATCCGCTCCTCGTTTGACATTCGAAGCAACGCCGAGAGGGTATGTCGGTTGTCAGTCGCGAGCGCCCGGGTCGAACGAGCCCAGACGCTGACAACTGGGAACCGGTGCCTCTGGCTCAAACAGAGAGGAACCGTCGCGTGAGTGACGCAATTTCGGTTTCCGGTCCTATCAATGCCGCGGGTCTCGAGATGACGCTCGAAACCGGCGAGCTCGCATCTCTTGCCGCCGGCGCGGTCCTCGTCACGGTCGGCGGCACGACGCTGCTCTCGACCGTCGCCACCTCGAAGCCCCGCGAAGGCATCGACTTCTTCCCGCTGACGGTCGACGTCGAAGAGCGGGCGTACGCCGCGGGCAAGATCCCCGGCTCGTTCTTCCGGCGCGAAGGGCGCCCGGGCGAGCTCGCGATCCTCACGTGCCGATTGACCGACCGGCCGCTGCGCCCGTCGTTCCCGGCCGACTTCCGCAACGAGGTCCAGGTCATCGCGACCATCCTCGGTGTCGACCTCGAGAACCCGCACGACGTCGCGTCGATCAACGGCGCGTCGGCGGCGCTGACCGTCTCGGGCATCCCGTTCGACGGCCCGATCGGCGCGGTGCGCCTCGCGCACCACAACGGCGAGTGGATCGCGCACCCCACGTTCCAAGAGGGTGACGAGTCGACCTTCGAGATCGTCGTCGCCGGTCGTCAGCTCGACGACGGCGACGTCGCGATCATGATGGTCGAAGCCGGTGGCACCGAGCGCACGTGGGAGCTCTACGAAGAGGGCGCCCCGAAGATGACCGAGGAGCTCATCGCACAGGGCCTCGAAGAGTCGAAGAAGTGGATCGCGGCGTCGATCGAGCTGCAGAAGAAGCTGCGCGACGAGTTCGTCAAGGCGCGTGGCCCGATCGCGCCGATCGAGTACATGCCGAACATCGACTACACGCCCGCCGTGTACGAAGCGGTGAAGGCGCACGCCGAGACGGCGACCGCCGCGGCGATGGCGATCGCCGACAAGAACGACCGCAACGCCAAGCCTCGACGAGATCCTCGCGGGCATCGTCGCCTCGCTGATCGGCACCGTCGACGCGCCCGGCGTGCACGCCGAGCAGGCGGGCGAGGTCAAGAAGGCGTTCCGGTCGCTGCAGAAGGAAGTCGTCCGCCGGCGCATCGTCAACGAGGGCGTGCGCATCGACGGTCGCGGTGCCGCCGACATCCGGCCGCTCTCGGCCGAGGTCGGCGTGCTCGACACCGCGCACGGCACGGGCCTGTTCCAGCGGGGCGAGACGCAGGTGCTCTCGGTCGCGACGCTCGCCATGCCGCGCATGGAGCAGATGCTCGACACGATCACGCTCGAGACCCGCAAGAAGTACATGCACCACTACAACTTCCCGCCGTTCTCCACGGGGGAGACCGGGCGGGTCGGTTCGCCGAAGCGCCGCGAGATCGGTCACGGTGCGCTGGCCGAGCGGGCGCTCGATCCCGGTGTTGCCGACCGGCACCGAATGGCCGTACACGATGCGGGTCGTCTCCGACGTGCTCGCGTCGAACGGCTCCACGTCGATGGCGTCGGTCTGCGGCTCGACGCTCTCGCTGATGGACGCGGGTGTGCCGATCAAGGCGCCGGTCGCGGGCATCGCGATGGGCCTCGTGTTCGCGGAGGGCAAGTACACGACCCTCACCGACATCCTCGGCGCCGGAAGACGCGTTCGGCGACATGGACTTCAAGGTCGCCGGTACGGCGGAGTTCGTCACCGCGTTGCAGCTCGACACGAAGATCGCCGGCATCCCGGCCGACGTGCTCGCGGCGGCGTTGCTCCAGGCCAAGGAAGCCCGCCTGAAGATCCTCGAGGTCATGCAGGGCGCGATCTCGGCGCCCCGCGACGAGGTGCGCCACACCGCACCGAAGATCGTCAGCTTCGAGATCCCGGTCGACAAGATCGGTGAGGTGATCGGGCCGAAGGGCAAGGTCATCAACACGATCCAGCAGGAGACCGGCGCCGACATCTCGGTGCAGGACGCCGACGGCGTGGGCATCGTGTCGATCGGTTCGAAGGACGGCGCCGCGGTCGCCGAGGCGCAGCGCCGCATCGAGCTGATCCTCGACCCGCCGACCGCCGAAGTGGGCGCGGTCTACGAGGGTCGGGTCGTGAACATCACCAAGTTCGGTGCGTTCGTCAACATCCTTCCCGGCCGCGACGGTCTCATCCACATCTCCAAGCTCGGTCGGGGCAAGCGCATCGACCGCGTCGAGGACGTGCTTGGCGCTCGGCGACGAGCTCTCGGTCCGGGTCGACGACATCGACCAGAACGGCAAGCTCTCGCTCTCGCTCCTGGGCGACGACGGCGACGACTCCGGCGACGGCGACGGTGGCGGCGGCGGAACGCCAGCGGCCCGCGTGACCGCGACCGCGAGTCGCGCGCGCCCGCGGGGCGACCGTCCGCCGCGTGAGTCCCGCGACTCCGGCGGCGGGCGTGAGGCGCGTGAGTCGTCCGGTGCCCGGGCGACCGCGTCGTTCGAGTCGGCCTGGGAAGAGCAGGCCCGCGAGGAGTTCGGCGACCTCGGCCCGGCCGAAGAGCCGGCGAAGTCCGGCCGGCGGCGACCGGCGGGGCGGCCGCGGTGGCCGCGGCGGCGGTGGCCGCGGCGGTCCGCGGCGGTAGTCGCAGTCGACGCCGAGGTGTTCGTGGACGCGGCTCGGTGAGCGCGGATCGGCCGGACGCGCCTGCGCGTCGGGCCTGCGCGTCGTCACCGAGGCGCTGCCCGGAGCTGCATTCGGTGACGCTCGGCGCGTGGGTCGGCAGCGGCGCCCGCGACGAGCAGGGCGCGCGAGTGGGGCGCGAGCCACTTCCTCGAGCATCTGCTGTTCAAGGGCACCGATCGGCGCAGCGCCCGCGAGATCGCGGAGGCGATCGAGTCGGTCGGCGGCGAGATGAACGCGTTCACGACGCACGAGCAGACCGTGTTCTACGTGCGCGTGCCCGACGCGCAGCTCGAGCCCGCGTTCGACGTGCTCGCCGACGTGCTGTGGAACCCGGCGTTCCGCGCCGACGACGTCGAGTCGGAGCGCCGGGTCATCCTCGAAGAGATCGGGATGCGCGACGACACGCCCGACGACCTCGTGCACGACCTGTTCGCGGCGCGCGCTGTTCCCCGACCATCCGCTCGGGCGCGAGGTGCTCGGGAGCGAGGCGTCGATCACCGCGATGGCACGCGACGACATCGCCGCCTATCACGGCGCGCACTACCAGCCGTCGAACGTCGTGTTCGCCGCGGCCGGCAACCTCACGCACGACGCGCGTGCTCGAGCTGATCGACGCGCGGTTCCCGGCGACCGCGGGCGCGCGCCCGCCGCGGCCGAGCGTCGGAGCCGAGCGCGCCGCAGCCGCGTCGTCGTCTTGCAGCCGCGACACCGAACAGACGCACGTCGTCATCGGCGTGCGCGCGCTCGCCGCGCTCGATCCCGACCGCTACGCGCTGACGGTCGTCAACCAGGTGCTCGGCGGCGGCATGTCGTCGCGGCTGTTCCAGGAGATCCGCGAGACGCGCGGCCTCGCGTACTCGGTGTTCTCGTACCGCGCGAGCTTCGACGACGCCGGGTACCTCGCGATCTACGCGGGCACCGCGCCCGAGCGCGTGCCGGAGACGCTCGAGGTGATCGAGCGCCGAGCTCGACCGGCTCGTCGCACGAGCGGTCTCTCCGACGCCGAGCTCGCCGCGGCCAAGGGCCACCTCGTCGGTTCGCTCGCGATGTCGCTCGAGACGTCGGCGAGCCGGATGCGGCGCCTCGGGCGCTCGGAGCTGGTCGAAGGCGAGATCCCGAGCCTCGACGAGCTGATCGCCCGGGTCGAAGCGGTGACCGCCGACGACGTCGCCCGGGTCGTCGACCGGGTGTTCGCCGACGCGCCGCGGACGCTGGCCGTCGTCGGTCCGCACTCCGACGGCGGAGATCTCGGCGCGCTCCGGCGTCGTAGGCGGTCGTACGCTCACGATCGCATGATTCGGGTCGGGGTGTTCGGTGCGGGCGGGCGCATGGGTTCCACCGTGTGCCGCGCCGTGCGCGAAGCGCCCGACATGGAGCTGGTCGCCGCGGTCGACCCGGTGCACGCGGGCACGGCATCGGGCGCGGTCCGGCTCGCGGCCGAGGCCCATCAGCTCGAGGTCGCGGGCGCGCAGGTCGCGGTCGACTTCACCGTGCTCGACGCGGCGCGCGAGAACATCCGCTGGTGCGCCGCGCACGGCGTGCACGCGGTCGTCGGCACCACTGGGTTCACCGACGCCGAGCTCGCCGAGTTCGCCGAGCTGTTCGAGCGGTCGACCGCCAACGCGGTGATCGTGCCCAACTTCGCGATCGGCGCGGTGCTGATGATGCGCTTCGCGGAGATGGCGGCGCCGTTCTTCGAGACCGCGGAGATCATCGAGCTGCACCACGACCAGAAGATCGACGCGCCGTCGGGCACCGCGGCGCTGCACCGCGCAGCGGATCGCGGCCGCGTCGAAGGACTGGGCCGACGACCCGACCACGACCGTCGTGGCCGAGGGCGCTCGGGGCGGCCTGATCGACGGGATCCCCGTGCACTCGGTGCGGATGCGGGGCATGGTGGCGCACCAGGAGGTGCTGCTCGGCACGACGGGCCAGACCCTGTCGATCCGCCACGACTCCTACGACCGGGCGTCGTTCATGCCCGGCGTGCTGCTCGCGGTACGCAAGGTCGCCGACACGCCCGGGCTGACGATCGGCCTCGACGCGCTCCTCGGCCTGTGAACCTCCTTGGTTCGGCGCCGGCATCGCGGTCTAGCTTCCGCTCTTTCAGGGGGAACGACGGTGGCGTTGTTGTCGGTCGAGGACGTGCGGGTCGAGTTCGGCGGCATCGTCGCGCTCGCCGACCTGTCGTTCACGATCGACGCCGGCCAGATCTGCGCGCTCGATCGGACCCGAACGGCGCGGGCAAGACCACGCTGTTCAACTGCGTCAGCCGGCTGTACCACCCGACGAGCGGCGCGATCCGGTTCGACGGCCACGACCTGCTGCGCATGCCCGCGCACCGCATCGCGCGGGTCGGGATCGCCCGCACGTTCCAGAACCTCGCGCTGTTCCCGGCGCTGACGCGTGCTCGACAACGTGCTGGTCGGCGGCTACACGCACGGTCGCGTCGAACGCGAAGCGCCGGGCCGAAGCGCACGCGATCCTGGAGCGGCTCGTCGCTCGATGACCTCGCCGCCCGTCCCGCGGTCGGCCTGCCGTACGGCACGCTCGAAGCGGATCGAGATCGCGCGCGCGCTCGCGGCGCGGCCCGCGGCTGCTGCTGCTCGACGAGCCCGCGGCCGGTCTCACCCACTCCGAGGTCGACGAGCTCGGCGAGCTGATCCGGTCGGTGCGCGACGAGTTCGAGCTCAGCGTGCTGCTCGTCGAGCACCACATGGCGATGGTGATGGCGATCTCCGACAAGGTCGTCGTGCTCGACTTCGGTAGCAAGATCGCCGAGGGCGCGCCGGCCGAGGTGCGCGACAACCCGCGGGTCATCGAGGCCTACCTCGGAACGTCGGTCTCGTGACGACCCTGCTCGAGGTCTCGGAGCTGCGGGCCGGCTACGGCGCCGTGCGGGTGCTGCACGGCCTCGACTTCTCGGTCGAACGAGGGCGAGGTCGTCGTGATCCTCGGCGCGAACGGCGCGGGCAAGACCACCACGCTGCGGGCGATCTCGGGGATGATCGACGCGAGCGGACAGCGTGCTGTTCGACGGGCACGACGATCGTCGGTCGGCCGGCCGGAGCAGATCGCGGCCGCCGGGATCGCGCACGTACCCGCAGGGGCGGGGCACGATCGTCGACCTCACCGTCGACGAGAACCTGCGCATCGGCGCGTACCTGCGCCGCGGACCGCGAGGTCGAGTCCGACATCGAGCGCTGGTACACGACGTTCCCGCGCCTCGAGCAGCGGCGCGACGCAGCAGGCCGGCAGCATGAGCGGCGGCGAGCAGCAGATGCTCGCGATCGCCCGTGCGCTGATGGCCCGGCCGAAGCTCGTGCTGCTCGACGAGCCGTCGCTCGGGCTCGCGCCGCTCGTCACCCAGGAGCTGTTCCGCACGCTGGGCGAGCTCAACCGGCGAGAGGCATCTCGATGCTCGTCGTCGAGCAGAACGCCGGGCTCGCGCTCGAAGCTCGCGGCGCGGGGCTACGTGCTCGAGACCGGAACGATCGTGACGTCCGGTACGGCCGCGGAGCTGGCCGGCAACGACGACGTGCGCCGCGCGTACCTGGGGATCTGATGTCGCTCTTCCTCACCCAGCTGATGAACGGCATCGGCAGCGGCGCGGTGTACGCGTCGCTCGCGCTCGCGCTCGTGCTGGTCTTCCGCACCACGGGGATCCTGAACTTCGCGCAGGGCGAGATGGCGCTCTACTCGACGTACCTCGTGTGGTACTTCACGCAACGCGGCGGTGCCGGTCTGGATCGCGATCGTGCTCGCGATGGTGATCTCGTTCGTCGGCGGCGCCGCTGATCGAGCGCGTGCTGATCCGTCCGGTCGAGCAGGCGTCGCCGCTCGTGCTCGTGATCGTCACGATCGGCATGTTCCTCGCGATCAACTCGATCGCGCAGGTGCAGTTCGGCAACGACATCAAGCTGCTGCCGCGCGCGTACCCGAACAAGACGTGGCTGCCCGGCAACGTGCAGATCTCGAGCGACACGCTCGTGCTCGTCGGCGTGCTCGCTCGCCGAGTGCCTGGTGCTCTACCTGCTGCTTCAATCGCACGCGGATCGGGCTCGCGTTCCGGGCGGTGGCGTCGAATCCGGAGTCGAGCCGCCTCGTCGGCGTACCGGTCGGCCGGATGCTGATGCTCGGCTGGGCCATGGCGGCCGCGATCGGCGCGCTGGCGGGCGCGCTCGTCATCGCGCCGGTCGGGCTGCAGGGCGCGAGCATGCAGGAGATCCTCGTGTACTCGTTCGCGGCGGCGGCGCTCGGCGGCTTCGACAGCCCGCTGGGCGCGGTCGTCGGCGGGCCTGATCGTCGGTGTCGCCGGCACGATGACGACGCAGTACCTGCACGTCGTGCACGACATCGAGCTCGTCGTGCCGTTCGGGCTCATCCTGATCGTGTTGCTGGTGCGCCCGTCGGGGCTCTTCGGCTACGACCCGGGTGGAGCGCGTGTGAGCCTCGACCGGTTCGGCGCAACGTCGCGGCTCGTCGTCGCGGTCGCGTCGTCGTCTGGTCGGCGCGGCCTACCTCTTCGGCTGGTACATCCCGCAGTTCTACGAGTCGTCGACGACGTACCTCTGGGCCGAGGCGTTCTACATCGGCGTCGCGGCGATGGGCCTCAACCTCCTGACCGGGTACAACGGCCAGGTGTCGATCGGTCACGGCGCGTTCTTCGGCCTCGGCATGTACACGACCGCGATCCTGATGGAGTCGCACGGCTGGCCCTTCGTCGCGACGCTGCCGGTCGCGGCGCGTGGTCTCGTTCGGCGTCGGCGTGCTCGTCGGCTTCCCCGCGTTGCGGGTCAAGGGCCTGTATCTCGCGCTCGTCACGCTCGGGCTCGCGGTGCTGTTCCCGCAGCTGACGAACCGCTTCGTCCCCCACGACCTGTGCCCGACGTGCGGTACCTCGCAGGTCGGCGAGCTGGCGCGCGTCGAAGCTGCGCGCCGCCGTCGTGGGTGCCGCACTTCATCAGCGGCCAACGACCAGTGGGCGTACTACGCGTCGCTCGCGATCGCGGTGCATCGGGATCGTCGTGCTCGCGTTGATCGTGCGCAGCCGGTTCGGACGTGCGTTGATCGCGGTGCGCGACCACGAGGCCGCGGCGGAGACGGTCGGCATCAACATCGCCCGGGTGAAGGTCATCGCGTTCGCGACGAGCGCGCTCTACGCGGGCGTCGCCGGCTCGTGCTTCGTGCTCGTCAAGCGGCTCGCGACGGCGTCGTCGGTGTCGACGTTCCAACTCTCGATCGAGTTCCTCGTCGCGGTCGTGGTCGGCGGAACCGCGACCGTGCTCGGGCCGTTCATCGGGGGCGTGGTCGTCGTGTTCAGCGGCCGCTGGATCAGCGAGTCGTTCCCGAGCACCCTCGTGTTCTGGCACATCAACGACTCCGTGAAGAACCTCCTGTCGCCGGCGATCTTCGGTATCGGGTTGATCCTGCTCATGTACGTTCTGCCCGACGGCATCGTCGGCGGCGGTCGGCGCGATCGCGATGTCGACCTGGCGGAGTATCCGCCGCCGAGCTGCCTCTGCAGTCCAGCTATGACCAGCTTCCGCCGCTCAACGTGAAAGGATTCGACGCCATGACCGACGTTCGACGTGAGCCTCGTCACCGAGCGATCTCCGACCGGTGCGCGCTCGTGGCGCTCGGCGCCGCGTTCGCGCTCGCTGGTTGCCGCGTGCGGCGGCGGCCGGAGCAGCTCGACAACAACACGACCTCGACGACCGGCGACCGGCGGTACGACCGGCGACCACGACGGTGGTCGACACGTCGCAATGCGACCCGTCGACCGCGACCCAGGGCATCACCGGCAACACGATCAAGATCGGGACGAGCCTGCCGCTGTCGGGCACCTACTCGGCGTTCAACGCGATCCTGCAGGGTGAGTCGGCGTACTTCTCGTACGTCAACGCGCTCGGGCGGCGTGACCGTCGCGGGCAAGAAGTACCAGATCCAGCTCGTCAGCAAGGACGACGCGTACGACGCCGCGCAGACGTCGACCAACGTCGACACGCTGATCAACAGCGACAAGGTGTTCGCGCTGTTCAACACCGTCGGCACGAAGAACAACCTCGGCATCCGGGAGACCGTCAACTCCGACTGCGTTCCCGACCTGCTCATCGCGTCGGGCGCGGTGCAGTGGGGGAACACGAAGTACCCGTGGATGCTCGGGCTCGGAGCTCGTGCCGTACCCGCTCGAGATGCGGACGTTCGTCGACTACCTGAAGAAGAACAAGCCGAACGCGAAGATCGCGCTGCTCTACGCGAACGACGACTTCGGCCAGTCGTACCAGCAGACGCTCGAGCAGCTCGTGAAGGGCACGACGCTCACCATCGTGAAGGAAGCAGAGCTACAACGCCGAGGGCTCCGACGTGAAGGCGCAGGTGACCGACCTCGCCGCGACGAAGGCCGACACGTTCGTGCTCGGCGGGACGCTGCTCGCGTGCCCGAACGCGTTGACCGCCGCGGACGACGCCGGCTGGAAGCCGCTCACCTACATGTCGGGCACGTGCGTCTCGAAGCTGCTGTTCACGCTCGGGCGGTGACGGCGCCGACGGCGTGCTGAGCGTCACGCCGCTGCTCGACCCGGCCGACCCGGCCAACGCCGCGAACCCGGCGCGTGCAGCTCTACAAGCAGCAGGTCGCGAAGTACCAGCCCAAGGCCGACACTGCCGACGGCATCGTCGCCTACGGCTGGTCGACCGCGGCGTTGATGCAGAAGATCCTCGAGCAGTCGCCGAAGCTCGATCGGGCGTCGGTGATGGAGGCCGCGCGCACGCTGACGGCGATCACCGGCGCCGGGCTCGCAGATCCCGGGGGCGACGTGGGACACGAGCAAGACCGACTGGTTCCTCGGTGAGACCTTCCAGCTCGTGAAGTACAACAAGGCCGCGGGCCACACCGTAGCCGATCGGCCCGATCACCGACCTCGACGGCAAGACCGCGGCGCTGTCGCCGCGAGTCGCTGCTGAAGAGCTAACGGTTCGACCGTCAGCGCGGTGCTCGACGAACGTGGCGAGGGCCTCGACGTCGGTGACGACGTCGAGGCCCTCGCGCGTCCGCGAGCCAGTCGCGCGTTGCGTGCGTGGAGATCGGAGCGATCGTCGAAGCGGTTGAGGTAGACGACCACGACGCGCTGCGTCCAGCAGCGCGTCGCGGCTCAGGCGCACGAGGTTGATCGTGCCGAGCCCCGCGTCGGCGACGAGCACGACGACCGCCGGGCGTCGAGCGCGGCGATGAGCGCGACGGAGTCGCCGTCGGTCGGCGATGGGGGAGCGCACGCCGCCCGCGGTCTCGACGAGCACGGGCGTCCGGCGTCGGCGACGCCCGCGAGCGCTTCGGCGACGAGGTCGGCGATCGTGAACGGCGGCAGGCCGAGCGCCTCGGCGGCCATCGGCGGCGCCATCGGCAGCGGCAGCCACCGGTGTCGCGGGGCACACGTCGTCCGGTGTCGCGCCGGTCGCGGCGGCGAGGAGTCGGCGTCGGTCGGTGCGGCGTCGTCGCGTCGGGTGCGAACGACTGCACCGGCTTGCGGGCCGCGACATCGTCGACGCCGCGGTCGCGCAGCATCCGCAGGAGCGCCGCGGCGACGTACGTCTTGCCGACGTCGGTGCCGGTGCCGGCGACCGCGACGACCGTCACCGAGCGTCGTGCGTCACCGGCGATCGTTCGCCGAGCGCGGCCGGTCGAGCGCGCGCGCACGGAGCGCGATCGATCTGCGCGTCGGTGTGCGCGGCCGAGACCGTCGACGCGCAGGCGCGACGTACCGGCGGGAACCGTCGGCGGGCGGATGGCGGGCACGAGCAGGCCCGCGTCGAGGAGCGCGGCCGCGCCGCGTCGAGCGCGCGTTGCTCCTCGCCGCAGACGAACGGGACGATCGGCGACGGGTGGCCCGGGCGGAGCCGGTTCGACGTGTGCGCGCAGGCGTGCGACGAGCGCCGCGCCCTCGGGCGACCGGACGATCCGGAGCGCCGCGAGCGCGGCCGCGGCGTCGGCGGGCGTCGGTGCGGTCGTGAAGATGTAGGGCCGGGCCAGGTTCTCGACGAGCTCGACGGCCGCGTGCCGAACCCGGCGACGAATCCGCCGAGCGAGCCGAGCGTCTTCGACAGCGTGCCGATGCGCAGCACGTCGGCGTCGGCAGCGACGTCGAGGTCGGGGCCGAGCACCGCGTGGGCCTCGTCGACGACGAGCAGCGCCCCTTCGCGCGCGCACAGCTCGACGAGCGCGTCGACGATCGGCGATGTCGCCGTCCATCGAGAACACGGTGTCGCTGACGACGAGCGGCACGGCGCGCGCCGCGGTCGCGTGCAGCAGGGTCGCGAGGTGGTCGAGATCGCGGTGCCGGTACACGGCGACGTCGGCGCGAGCGAGCCGGCAACCGTCGATGATCGACGCGTGGTTGAGCTCGTCGCTGCACACCAGCACGCCCGCGCCGGCGAACGTGGTGATGACGCCGAGGTTGGTGGCGAAACCGGTCGGGAACAGCGCCGCGCGCTGGGCATCGACTTCCACTCGTGCGAGCTCGTCGTTCGAGCTCGGCGTGGACCGGCCGCGCGCCGACGATGAGCCGGGCCGATCCGGCGCCCGCGCCCCAGCGGTCGAGGGCTTCGTGCGCGGCCGCGATCACGGCGGGATGCGCGGTGAGGCCGAGGTAGTCGTTCGACGCGAACGACACGACGGCGCGGCCGTCGGCGGTGAGCGTGCCTTCGGGGCCCTTGGCATCGAGCGTGCGCGGCGCGCGCCAGCGGCCCGCGGCGCGGATCGCGTTGGCCTCGCCTTCGGCCCAGGCGTCCCAGGTCACGACGGCCGCCGTCGGTGCCGCCGACCTCGTCGATCGCTTCGCTGAGCGCGTGCACGACGCGGTGCAACTCTTCGGAGGTGATGGTCAGCGGCGGCATCAACGTGACGTTGTCGCCGATCGAGCGCAGCAGCACGCCGCGGTCGACCGCGGCCGCGCTCGACGCGCCGGCCCCACTTCGACGCCGTCGCTCGGGGGCGCGAGCTCGACCGCGCCCATGAGCCCGCGCAGGCGCACCTCGCGCACCGCCGGCTTCGCCGCGATCCGGTCGTGCAGGAGGCCGGCGAGCTCGTCGGAACGCTCGCGCACGTTGGCCAGCACGTCCCACGCGTCGATCAGCTCGAGGTGGCGCAACGCGACCGCGGCCGCGAGCGCGTTCCCGCCGAACGAATGGCCGTGGTAGAGCGTGTGCTCGCCGAGGTCGTCGCCGAGGAACGCCTCGAAGACACGGACCGCTCGCGGCGGTCACCGACATCGGCAGGTAACCCGCGGTGAGACCCTTGCCCAGGCACAGCAGATCCGGGCGCAGATCGCATTGCTCCGACGCGAAGAGCGTGCCGGTGCGGCCGAAGCCGGTCGCGATCTCGTCGCAGATGAGCAGCACGTCGTGCGCGCGGCACGCGGCGCCGAGCCGGGCGAGACCCGCGTGGTCGGCGAGCTGCATGCCGGCCGCGGCCTGCACCGACGGTTCGACGATCACGGCCGCGAGCTCCGACGTGTGCTCCGCGATCAGTCCGCACCGCCACGTCGAAGCACGCGGGATCGTCGAAGGCCGGGGCCCGCAACACCGGGAAGCGCAGCGCGTTGAACACGTCGGCGCCGAAGCCGTCGTCGCCGACCGACAGCGCGCCGATCGTGTCGCCGTGGTAGGCGCCGCCGAACGCGAGGAACGTCGTGCGCCCGGTCGCGCCGCGGTTGTGCCAGTACTGGAACGCGATCTTGAGCGCCTGCTCGACCGCCGACGCGCCGTCGCTCGCGTAGAGGAAGTGCGGGTCGTCGACGGGCACGACGCGCGCCAGCGCCTCCGAGAGCTCGACCACGACCCGGTTGCCGTTGCCGAGCATCGTCGAGTGCGCGCCCAGCGCGAGCTGGCGGATGATCGCGTCGTCGAGCTCGGGCACGTGATGGCCGAGCGTGGTGACCCACAGCGACGAGATCGCGTCGAGGTAGCGCTTGCCGTCGACGTCGATCAGCTCGTGGCCCTCGGCGCGGTCGACGATGATCGGGTGGTTGTCGGCGAACGTCGACATCTGCGTGAAGCCGTGCCATACGACCTGCGCGTCGCGTTCGCACCCACTCGTCGTGCGCCGTCACAGCTCGATTCTGACGCACAATGGTGGGCGTATGACCGCAGGCGAGCGATCCGCGTGACCCGCTCAGCTGCACGACCGCCTGCTCGAGGCGACCTACCGCTGCGTGGAGCGGTTCGGGATGGCCAAGACGACGATCGACGACATCGTCAAGGAGTCGGGCGTCTCCCGGGCGACGATCTACCGCCAGTTCGCCGGCGGCCGCGACGAGCTGCTGCTCGAGACGGTCGGTTGGGAGCTCGCCAACTACTTCAACCGGCTCGCCGACCAGGTGCGCGACGCCCCGAGCCTGGCCGCGCTCTTGCAGCAGGGTCTGACGTACGCCCACCGCTCGGTCGCCGAGCACGCCGTGCTGCGCAAGATCATGGACGACCGAGCCCGAGCGGCTCCTGCCGTTGCTGACGACCGAATCGGCCAAGACGCTGCCGTTCATCGCCGACTTCTTGTTGCCGTATCTGCGACGGGAGGCCGAAGCGGGACGGCTGCGGCCGGGCGTCGACATCGACCGGGCGGCGGAGTACCTCGCCCGTTCGATCCTTTCCCTCATCGGCGCGCCCGGGCGCTGGGACCTCGACGACCCCGACCAGGTCGCAGATCTGGTCGGGGTCGAGCTCCTCGGCGGTATCACCGCTCCGTGAGCGGCGCTCGGCATCCGTCGCACGGCGTCGCAGGGCGGGCCGCTCGACCCACCCCGGTCGCTCGCCCGAAGACCTGTGTCGAGGAATCTTCCAGAGATTCCCCGACACGGATCACAGACCTCGGGTGCGGGCCGGGATCACGGCCGCCGGCGGGCCGGTGCTCGCGATCGCGAGCAGAACTGTGACGCGGGACACGTTGACGATGAGACGTACACTGGTCCAGTGTCTCAGGTGATGGATCTTCTCGGCTGACGAGCGCAGCCCCCTGGCGTCGCGCATTCTCGACGCCGCGCTCACCTGCATCGGCCGGGTCGGCCTGGCCAAGACCACCCTCGACGACGTCGCCCGCGAAGCCGGATGCGCGCGGGCCACCGTCTACCGCTGCTTCGCGAACAAGCAGCAGCTCCTTATCGCCCTCGTCGTTCGCGAGGCCGGGTCCCTCGCCGACGCGGTCGCGGTCGAGGCTGCGGGGCGGCGAGACGCTCGGCGACGCGATCACCGCCGTCGTCACCACCGCGGCCCGCTTCCTCGGCGGCCACCCCGCCCTCAGCTTCGTCTGCGCGCACGAGCCCGAGCTCTTGTTGCCGTATCTCGCCTTCGAGCGCGAAGACGCGGTGCTGCGCACGGCGGCCGTCATCGTCGCTCCGGCGTTCACGCGCTTCGTCGGTGACGGCGATGCCACCCGCCTCGGCGAGTGGATCGCACGCATCGCCCTTTCGTATCTCTTCAGTCCATCCGAGCATTTCGACATCGCCGACGAAGCGCACGTTCGTGCGCTCGTCGACGACTTCGTCGTCCCCGGTTTCGTCAACGCCGAAGGAGTTTCCCGATGACCACCAACAACGAGCTGATCGGCCGCGACGAGATCAATGATCTCGAAGCCATCCTCTCGGTCAGCAATACCGATGTCGACGCGGTCGACCACACGGTCGGCGCCGGTTTCGACACGGTCTTCACCTGGGACTACGAACGCACCCGTCCCGCGCTCGGGAAGCTCTACGAGAAGGCCAAGACGTCGCAGTGGAACGTCACCACCGACCTCGACTGGTCGACCCCGGTCGACCAGGAGGCGTTGGCGCTGAACGAGATGAACCGTGAAGACGTACGGTTCTTCGGCGACCAGATCGACCTCGCGGGCACGCCGTTCGCGAAGTGGACCGAGAAGGAATGGGTCGAGCTCGCGATCGAGGGTCAGAACTGGACGCTGTCGCAGTTCCTGCACGGCGAGCAGGGCGCGCTGCTCTGCACCGCCCGCATCGTCGAGACGGTCCCGTGGATCGACGCGAAGTACTACGCCGCCACCCAGGTGGTCGACGAGGCCCGCCACGTCGAGGTCTTCGCCAGGTACCTCGACGAGAAGCTCTCGGGTCACTACCCGATCAACGCGCACCTCGAACTGCTGCTCGACGACATCCTGACCGACAGTCGCTGGGACATGACGTACCTCGGCATGCAGATCATGGTCGAGGGTCTCGCGCTCGCCGCGTTCGGCTTCATGCACCAGATGACGACCGAGCCGTTGTTGAAGCAACTGCTCCGCTACGTCATGAGTGACGAGGCGCGCCACGTCGCGTTCGGCGTCCTCTCGTTGCAGGAGTACTACCAGGAGCTCTCCGACAAGGAGATGAAGGATCGCCAGGAGTTCGCCTTCGAGGCCGCGGTGCGCATGCGCGACCGGTTCTTGCAACAAGAGGTGTGGGACCGCATGGGCGTGCCGGTCAAGGACGCACTCGAGCTCGTCATGGCCGACGAAGGCCGCAAGATCTTCCAGAACATCTTGTTCTCGAAGATCGTCCCGAACTGCAAGAAGCTCGGTCTGCTCGACCGCAACCAGGGATGGCTCCGTGAGCGCTTCACCGAGCTCGGCGTGATCCAGTTCGAGGACTGGGTCGACACCGGCGAGGAGTACGCGATGCTCGACGAGGTCGCCAAGGACCGCGAAGCTGCAGCGGGCGCGTAGCACCGCGAGCGCACAACCGACCTCCAACGGCGCGCGCCTCGGCGCGCGCCGTTGTAGCGTGCACGGTTGATGTCGGTCCGGATCGTTTTTCTCGGCGGCCTCGGCGAAATCGGCCGGAACTGCTTTTGTCTCGAAGTCGACGGCCGCATCCTGGTCGTCGACTGCGGGATCATGTTCCCCGATGCCGACATGCCCGGCATCGATCTCGTCCTGCCCGACTTCACCTACCTGCGCGAGAACGCAGAGCGGGTCGAGGCCGTACTCCTGACGCACGCCCACGAGGACCACGCCGGGGGCCTGGCCTTCTTGCTGCGCGACGTCTCGGTCCCGATCTACGGCTCCGCGCTCTCGCTCGCGCTGGCCCGCAACCGGATCGACGAAGCGGGGATGCTCGATCGCACCGAGTTCATCACGGTGATCGACGGGGAGCGGCTCCGCATCGGGCCGATCGATTGTCAGTTCGTGCCGGTCACACACTCGGTGCCGCATGGCTTCGCGGTGGCGTTCTTCACGCCCGAGGGCACGATCGTCCACACCGGCGACTTCAAGCTCGACCTCACGCCGATCGACGGTCGCCACACAGATCTCGCATTGTTGGGGGAGCTCGCCCGTCAGAACGGCGGTATCCGGCTCCTGCTCTCCGACTCGACCAACGCCGAGCGCCCGGGTTACACGCCGTCGGAGGCGACGGTCGGCGTCGCGATGCGGTCGTTGTTCCGTGAGCATCCCGGCAAGCGATTCATCATCGCCAGCTTCGCCTCGCATCTGCACCGCGTGGAACAGGTCGCGCAGGCGGCGATCGCACACGGGCGCAAGGTCGCGTTCATCGGGCGGTCGATGCTGCAGAACGTCTCGCTCGCGCGTGAGCGCGGGTTCATCGACCTGCCCGCCTCGGCCGTCATCGACATCGAGGAGGCCGGGAAGTTCCCGCCCGGCGAGGTCTGCGTCATCTGCACCGGATCGCAGGGCGAACCAATGAGTGCGCTCTCGTTGATGGCCGCGCACGAACACAAGTACGTCAAGGTCTCGTCCGACGATGTCGTGGTGATCAGCGCGCACGCCATACCGGGCAACGAGTCGAACGTTTCGCGTGTCATCGACTCGATGTATCGGGCCGGGGCCGAGGTGGTGCACGACCGGAACTCGCCCGTGCACGTGTCCGGTCACGCGTCGCAAGAGGAGTTGAAGTTCGTGCTCAGCCTGCTGTCGCCGGAATGGTTCGTGCCGGTGCACGGGGAGTATCGGCACCTCGTGAATCACGCCCAGCTGGCGCGCAACGTCGGCGTCGCGCCCGACCATGTGCTGGTCTGCGAAGACGGCGACGCGGTCACGATCGACGTCGACGGCGCCGAGCTGGAACGGCGCGCGGTGCCGGCCGGGTACATGTACGTCGACGGCATCGTCGGCGATGTCAGCCACGGTGTGCTGCGCGACCGCCGCATGTTGTCGGAGGAAGGCGTCGTCGTGGTGATCGTGACCGTCGACGCGGCAACGGGCGAGATCGTCACGGGCCCCGAGATCGTGACGCGCGGCTGGGTGTACGCGCCCGAGGCCGAAGGCCTCATCGAAGACGCCAAGCAGGTCGTCCGGGACTCGATCGCAAAGGCGGCCGGCGAAGGCGCGACCGACTTCGAGACGATGCGCCGGCACTGCCGCAAGTCACTGGCGCGTTTCATCGACGAGCGCACTCGCCGCCGCCCTGCGGTGATACCCGTCGTCATGGAAGTGTGAGGCCAGGTGAGCATCGACATCGACCTCTCGGGTCGACGCGCGCTGGTGACCGGCGGCGGCAACGGTGTGGGCACCGAGATCTGCGCCGCGCTGGTGCGCGCCGGCGCGTTCGTGTGGGTCAACGACATCTTCGAGGACCGCGCCGCCGCGGTCGCCGCTGATCTCGGCGGTGACGCGTACGCGCGGCCGGTGAAAGCCGACGTCACGAGCCCGCTCAAGATCACGCGCATGCGGGAGGCGACCGGTCCCGTCGACATCCTCGTCAACAATGCGGGCATCCCGCCGGCGGGGTTCGGCGACCTGAAGCTCTTCGTCGACACCTCTCCCGACGACTGGGAAGCGGCGATGCGACTCAACCTCGGCGCGGTGTTGCACGTCACCCACGCCTACATCGGCGCGATGGTCGACCAGGGATGGGGGAGAGTCGTCACGATCGCCTCCGACGCGGGCCGGCGCGGCGAGCGGTTCCAGGCGATCTACGGCGCGGCCAAGGCCGGCGCGATGGGGTTCGTGCGTGGCCTCGCGGCCGAGGTCGGCGCGCACGGCGTGACTGCGAACTGCGTGTCGCTCGGCACGATGAAGACGGGAGTGATCGAGGAGGCCTTCGCCCGGAACCCCGGCCTCGAGGCCAAGCTCGTCCGCCCCTACACCGTGCCGCGGCTCGGACGGCCCGAGGAACCGGCGCTCCTCGTGGCGCTGCTCTGTAGCGAGGCCGGGGCGTGGATCACCGGCCAGGTGTACCCGGTCGACGGCGGGTACGCCTCGGCGCTCTAGCCGCCGGAGATCGCGGCCGCTCGCCCGACGGGCTCCGGCCCGAAGCCGAAGAAGTCCTGGTCGCAGGCCTGGTCGGGGCGATGATCCCCGTGGGGCCAGAGTGGGCGGTGTTAGCTTTTGGGACATGGCTTCGCGCCGTCAGTCCAAGTCCGCGCGCGGACGGAAGCGAGCGAAGGTCCGCATGCAGACCCGCGCCGCGTGGCGCGACGAGTTCGCCGAGCAGTTGGCCGATCACCGCATCGACGCGCTGGCCATCGGGCTGACCGTCTTCGGGCTCCTGAGCCTGCTGGCCATGTTCTCCGACGTCGTCGGGCCGGTGGGCCGGGGGATCGACGCGGCCGCGGCCGGGTTGCTCGGTCGCGGCAAGGTGCTCGTGCCGATCGCGGCGCTGGCGGCCGCGGCGTCGGCAGTGGTCCAACGCCGCGCCGACGACGACGAGGAAGTCTCCAAGCGCGGACTGCGTTTCGGCCTCGGTCTCATCCTCGTGTGCGGCACCATCGTCGGTGGTTTTCACCTCGCCCGGGCCAAGACCGCGTCGGGATCGCTCGAGCCACTCAAGCGCGCCGGAGGCATCGCCGGCGCGGCGATCGGCGCACCGTTGCGCGCCGGCCTCGGCAACGCCGGTGCCGTGATCGTGTTGGTCGCGATCGGGACCCTCGGCGTGCTGCTCGTGGTCGGAACCGGGCTCCGCCAGATCGTGCAGTCGCTCGCGACCGCGGGTCGCTTCGTCGGTCGCCAAGCCCGCTCGATGCTGACGCTGCCTTCGGAGCGTGCCGACGATACGGGCGCGCTCGCCGCGGGCGGGCCGGTCGCGCCGCCCGCGCCCGCGAAGCGCGCGGTCCTGTTCGACCAGCTCGACGAGCCGATGATCGATCTCGTGAGCGCCGAGGAAGAGCTCGACGACGAAGACGAATACGAAGAAGAAGACGAGTACGAAGAGGTCGACGAGGACGAGGAGTACGAAGAAGAAGAAGGCGAAGAAGAGGAATACGAGGAGGAAGACGAGGACGGCGAGTACGCCGAAGAAGACCTCGAGGAGTACGACGAGGACGAGGAATACGAACAGGACGAAGAAGAGGGCGACGAGGAAGGCGAGGAGGGCGACGAAGACGAAGAGGAAGTCGCCCACGTCCGAGCCGTTCCCAAGGTCGTCTGGAAGTTGCCCGCGACCAGCCTGCTCAAAAAGAGCGAGAAGCGCGAGATCGACACGCGCATGGTCAAGCAGGGCGGCGACGTGCTCGAGGCGACGATGCGCGAGTTCGGTGTCGACGCGCGCCTGATCGACGCCACGGTCGGACCCACCGTGACGCGTTACGAGCTCGAGCTCGCCGCCGGCGTCAAGGTCAACAAGGTCACCAGCCTCTCCAAGGAGATCGCGTACGCGATGGCGAGCCACGACGTGCGCATCCTCGCCCCGATTCCCGGGCGGAGCGCGATCGGCGTCGAGGTCCCGAACAAGATGCGCCCGATCGTGACGCTGGGCGACATCCTCAGCAGTCCGGAGGCGAAGAAGGCCAAGCATCCGCTCGAAGTCAGCATGGGTCGCGACATCGCCGGCCGCGCCGTGTTCGCGAATCTCGCGACGTTCCCGCACGTGTTGATCGCGGGACAGACCGGGGCGGGCAAGTCGAGCTGCATCAACACCATCGTCACCTCGATCCTGATGCGCACCACGCCGGACGAGGTGCGCCTGATCCTCGTCGACCCCAAACGGGTCGAGCTCGGTCAGTACAACGACGTCCCGCACCTTCTCACCGAGGTCGTGACGAACCCGAAGAAGGCTGCCAACGCGCTCGACTGGGCCGTGCGCGAGATGGAGATGCGCTACGACCTCCTCGCCGACATCGGCGTGCGCGACATCACCGGCTACAACGCGATGTACGACAAGGGCGACATCCCCACGGCCGACGACCCCGATCCCGACACGGGCAAGGCGTACGAACGGCTGCCGTTCATCGTCGTGGTCGTCGATGAGCTCGCCGACCTGATGATGGTCGCGGCGCGCGACGTCGAGACGAGCATCTGCCGGCTCGCGCAGATGGCTCGCGCCGTCGGCATCCATCTCGTCATCGCCACGCAGCGCCCGTCGGTCGACGTGATCACCGGTGTGATCAAAGCCAACATCCCGAGCCGGATCGCGTTCAGCGTCAGCACGCTGGCCGACTCCCGCGTCATCCTCGACCAACAGGGCGCGGAGAAGCTCATCGGCAAGGGCGACATGTTGTTGCTGAGCGCGTCGTCGAGTCGGGCCGATCGCATCCAGGGCGCATGGGTCGACGAAGAGTGCGTCCGCAAGGTGGTCGCGCACTGGAAGCGCCAGGTTGTGGCGCCCCAGTACATCGAGGGGATCCAGGGCACCGAAGGCGCCGCCGGTCGGGGTCGCTCCGATTCGGACGAGAGCGACGACCTGCTGGCCGAAGCGATGGAGCTCGTCGTCACGAGCGGCCTCGGCTCGACCAGCATGCTGCAGCGCAAATTGCGGGTCGGGTTCGCCCGGGCCGGGCGGCTCATGGATCTGCTCGAGCGCCGGGGCATCGTCGGTCCGTCGGAGGGATCGAAGGCCCGCTCGGTGCTGATGAGCGTCGAAGAGTTGCAGGAACTCCAAGAACGAGCCTGAGGGCGACGCGTCGTTGCGCCGCCCTCAGCTCATCGTGTGACCAGCGACGCGTTACGCGGCGCGGACCTTCGGCGTGTGCTCACCGAGGGTCTCGTCGGCCGTGGCCCGGTCGTGGGTCAGATATCCGAACAGTGCCCGCCACGGCACGGTCATGCCGGCCACGACGAAGCCCGTGACCCAAACGCCGACGGTGTCGTTGCGGATCCCGATGCCGAATCCCCGGAACACCGAGTAGTCGATCAACACGGTTGCGCCGACGCCGATGACGAACGTCGCCAGCGAACGCATGCTGCGCAGCTGCGGAATCGCGTCCGACAAGAAATCGACGAGCTTCAACGTCGCGAGTGCGAGCAACGCGACGATCGCGAAGTCGTACATCTGCCACCTCCTGGTGGTTGCGGCCGGCCCCACGCCGTCCGTCGCAACCTCTGACCCCGCCGGCCCGGAAACGTTACGGGGACGTCTACCTTTTGTGGTTCTCGCTACTCGGGCGGGATACCCGCGTCGCGACGTGTGCCCTCACAGCTTGCCTTCGGCTTCGAGGTCGTCGAGGCGGGTGCGGAGCTCGTCGAGGAGGCCGGCGACGGCGGAGAGGTGCTCTTCGATGCGGGCCACGTAGGCGTGGGGCGAGTCGTCGCCGACCTCGTCGTCGACGTCGATCTCGTTCACCACCGCGGCCGCGAACTCGCTGTGGTCCTCGGGCACCAAGAGCACGCCGCGCCGGTCGTCGGCCACTCCCGTCCACTCGATCATCACCGGAACGCTCGCGGTCTCGAGGCGCCGGCGCAGCACCTGGGCCTGGATCTTGGGGAACTCGCCGATCTCGACCAGGCCGTCGTCGCCGTCGTCATCAACGAGGCCGGCGGCGGGATCAGTGAGATGCGTGGGCTCCTCGGTCACGAGCGCGACCCGGCAGTCGGCGCACTGCCTGGTTCCCACCCGGTATTCCGATCCGCACGACGGGCACCACAAGCTGGTTTCGTCCACGGGCGGCGAGTGTACGGGGGTGCGTCGGTACGATGACGGGAATGCCGGCCGACTCGACGAACCGAACGCGCTTTCACGTCGAGACGTTGGGCTGTCCCAAGAACGCGGTCGACTCCGACAAGGTGGTCGCGTCGCTGCTCGCCGACGGCATGACCCGTGCCGAGTCGGCGGAGGATGCCGACCTCGTCGTCGTGAACACGTGTGCGTTCATCGAGGCCGCGCGCCAGGAGTCGATCGACGTCGCTCTCGCCCTCTCCGACACGCGTAAGCCGGGCGCGCGCCTCGTCGTGACCGGTTGCATGGCCGAGCGTTACGGCGACGAGCTGGCCGCCGCGTTGCCCGAGGCCGACGCCGTCGTGGGCTTCGCCGACGAGGGTTCGCTCGTCGACGTCGTGCTGCGGGGCCGCAAGCCCGCGGGTGTGCGGGACCTCCTCGAATTGCCGAGGCCCGCGCCGAGCGCGCCCTGGGCCTACGTGAAGGTGGCCGAGGGCTGCGACCGCGCGTGCGCGTTCTGCGCCATCCCCTCGTTCCGGGGCCAGCAGCGTTCGCGTGCGCCGGAAGCGATCGAGGCCGAAGTGCGCAGCCTTGTCGAGCAGGGCGTCGCCGAGATCGTGCTCGTCGCGCAAGACCTGGCGTGGTACGGCCGTGACATCGGCGCCGCGGGCGCGCTCGCGCCGCTGCTGCGCCGGCTCGACCCGTTGCGCGCCCACGGTCTCCAGCGTGTGCGGCTCCTCTACCTGTACCCGTCGGAGGTCAAGGAGCCGCTGATCTCGACGATGCTCGAGTTGCCATCGGTCGTTCCCTACTTCGATCTCTCGTTGCAGCACGCGGCGCCCGGCCTCCTGCGTTCCATGAAGCGCTGGGGGAGCGGCGAGCGGTTCGCCGAGATGATCGCCGCGATCCGCGCCGAGGAGCCCGACGCCGCGTTCCGTTCGTCGTTCATCGTCGGTTTCCCCGGCGAGACCGAAGCCGATCACGAGACACTCCTCGGCTTCCTCGACGAAGTCCGGCTCGACTGGGCCGGATTCTTCGCGTTCTCGCGCGAGGACGGGACCGCGGCCGCGAATCTGCCGGGCGGCATCTCGGACTCGCTCGTGCACGAGCGGCTGCGCGAGTGTTCCGAGGTGCAAGAGCCGATCACCGCCGCCGCGCGCGCCGCGCTCGTCGGGCGCGAGATCGAGGTGCTCGTCGACGGTGCCGACGACGACGACGACGACGTGCTGGTCGGCCGGACCCATCGCGAAGCCCCCGAGATCGACGGCGTCGTCCGCCTGGTCGGTACCGGCGACCTGTTCGCCCGGCCGGGCGCGATCGTGCGCGCCACGGTGTGCGGGATCGAGGGCCCCGATCTCGACGCGAAGGTGTCGTCGTGACCGCGGCTGCTGTCCCGCCGCCGAGCCGCGCGTCGAAGCGGTTCGGCCAGAACGCGCTGGCGACGCCGGCGAACTTCATCACGCTCAGCCGTATCGTGGTGGCCATCCCCACGTTGGAGCTCATCCGAAGCCGGGGCTCGGAGTGGCTCACGGTCGCCCTGTGGTTCGCCATCACCGCCAGTGACAGCCTCGACGGCTGGCTGGCCCGGCGCGACGGCGCGACCCGTTCGGGCGCGTTCCTCGACCCGGTGGCCGACAAGCTCATCGTGCTCGGTGGGCTCGCCGTGCTCGCCGACCGCGGCGTCTTTCCCTGGTGGGCGGTGCTGCTCGTCGCCGGGCGCGAGTTCGGGATCAGCGCGTACCGCTCGGTCGCGGGCCGGCGCGGGGTCGTGCTGCCCGCGCAGCGCCTGGGCAAGTACAAGGCCTTCACCCAATACTGCGCAGTGGGCTTCGTGCTGTTGCCGTTCACGTCCGATTACGTCGGCTTCCAGCAGGTCGTGTTCGGCATCGCCGTCGTGCTCACGCTGGTGTCGGGGATCGAGATCGTCCGGCGCGGCTACATCGATTGGCAGCGCGCCGAGTCCTGACGAAAGGGTGCGAGATGCGGTGTGAGGTCCTCGCGATCGGCACGGAGTTGCTCCTCGGCCAGATCGTCGATACGAACAGTGCGTGGATCGGTGAGCAGCTCGCGGCGTCGGGTATCGACTCCTACGAGCACCGTGCCATCGGCGACAACCAGACGCGGATCGTCGCCGCGCTGCGCGATCTGTTTTCGCGTTCCGCCGCGGTGCTCGTGTGCGGCGGGCTCGGCCCGACCCAGGACGACCTCACCCGCGACGCCATCGCGGAGCTGATGGGCGTTCCGCTGGTGCGCCACGACGACCTTGCCGAGGCGATCGCGCAGATGTTCCGTACCCGGGTGCGCGACATGCCCCAGAACAACTTGCGCCAAGCCGACGTCCCCGACGGCGGCGAGGCGATCCCGAATCCGATCGGCACCGCGCCCGGCCTCATGTGCGAGCTCCCCGACGGCAAGGTCGTGTACGCGGTCCCGGGAGTTCCCTACGAGATGAAGCAGATGGTGACCGATCACGTCATCCCGGATCTGTTGCGCCGTTCGGGTGAGGCCGCCGCGATCGTGTCGTCGTCGTTGAAGACGTGGGGAACCTCGGAGTCGGCGCTCGCGGAGATGGTCGCGCACCGGCTCGACGCGCTCGACGCCCAAGGCGGCAACCCCACGATCGCGTTCTTGGCGCGCGGCATCGAGGGCTTGGTGGTGCGGGTCACGGGCAAGGGCGCAACCGAAGCCGATGCCCGCGCACTGGTCGACCTCGAAGAAGCGGAGCTGCGGCTCATCTTGGGCGACCTCGTCTTCGGCGTCGACGACGAGACGATGGAGTACGCGGTGCTCGAACGGCTACGCGGCCGCGGCTGGACCCTGGGCGTGGCGGAGTCGTTGACCGGCGGCCTGATCGGCGCCCGGATCGTCAACGTCGACGGCGCGAGCGACACGTTCCGGGGCACGATCGGGAGTTACGCGACCGACGTGAAGCGGTCGCTGCTCGGTGTGACCGCGGCGTCGGTCGTGAGCGAGCAGGCCGCGCGAGAGATGGCCGAGGCGGCCCAGCGCGTGCTCGGCGCCGACGTGGGGATCTCGGCGACCGGTGTGGCCGGACCGACGGAACAAGACGGTGTCGCCGTCGGCACGGTGTTCTTCGGCATCGCGCTCCCGGGCCTGGCGACGGAGGTGGTGAGCACCCGCTTGCCGGGTGACCGCGAACGCCTGCGCCAGTTCTCCACGATCTCGCTCCTCAACCTGTTGCGCCAGCGCCTCGACGTGCTCGACGCCCGATGATCGCGCTCGACGCCTGATGATCGATGTCCAGGTCAACATCGACTGCGCCGACGCCGACGCGCTCCTCGCCTTCTACTGCGAAGCGCTGGGTTACGAGCCGCAGACGACGAGCGGGATCTACCGGTCGTGCGCACCGGGCGCCGGCGCGACGGGCCCGAAGATCTTCTTCCAACCGGTGCCCGAGCCGAAGGTGGTCAAGAACCGGATCCACCTCGATCTCGTCGTCGACGACATCGAGGCGGAGTCGGCGCGTTGGGTCGCGCTCGGCGCGCAACGGGTCAGCGAGCGCCCCGTGTGCGAAGGCGACGACTGTTGGATCGTGATGCTCGACCCCGAAGGCAACGAGCTCTGCCTCTGCGCCGGCTAGCTGCTGTCGTCGGGGGCGTTGGTGACCCGGGCGTTCGTCGCGATCAGGTTGGCGCCGCCGGTGCTGGACGCGCTGCAGGCGCGCGTCTCGCCGGTGCCGATGCGGGGTGGCCGCACGACCGCGCGCGATCAATGGCACATCACGGTGCAGTTCCTGGGTGACGACGCTGATATTCCTGCGTGCGGTATCGCGTTGGCGCACGAGCCTCTCGATCTCGGCGCCGGTCGGCTGCAGCTCGGCGGCGCGATCGCGCTGGGCGACCCTCGCCGGGCGCGGATCCTCGCGCTCGGGTTGCGCGTCGGCGCGGACTGGATGCGAGAGCTGGCCGACCGGGTCGCAGCGCGGCTGGCACCGCTCGGGTTCGCGCGAGATCGGGAGGACGAGTTCGTGGCCCACGTGACCCTCGCCCGGTTCCGCGTGCCGACCGACCTGCGCCCGTTGTGTGACGCTCTCGGGCCCGAGCCGGTCGGTCCGCCCTTCCCCGTCGACGAGGTCGTTCTCTTCGAGAGCGTGTTGCGGCCGCAGGGCGCCGAGCACATCGCGCGGAGAGTTTTCCGTCTGGGTGCTTGAGTCGAACGCCTGTTCGATCTAGTGTGTCTCACACGCGTGTGATTCACCCGTGGTGAGCGTCTCCGTAGCTGTCACACCCCGTCGTTAGGGTCGCCAGCACGACGCTTCCCCTCAACCGAATGGAGCAAGGCGTGGTGGCAGAAAGGGGTTCACAGGTGGACCGGGCGAAAGCACTCGAGATGGCGTTGGGCCAGATCGACAAGCAGTTCGGCAAGGGCTCGATCATGAAGCTCGGGGAGCGGGGGCACGTGGGGATCGAAGCGATCCCGACCGGTGCGCTCGCACTCGACCTCGCACTCGGGATCGGCGGCTTGCCCCGGGGGAGGATCGTCGAGATCTTCGGGCCGGAGTCGTCGGGCAAGTCGACGCTCGCGACGCACGTCGTCGCGGAGGCCCAGCGCAACGGCGGCGTGTGCGCCTACATCGACGCCGAGCACGCGATGGACCCGGTGTATGCGGCGGCGATCGGCGTCAATGTCGACGAGTTGCTGATCAGCCAACCCGACACGGGGGAGCAGGCGCTCGAGATCGCCGACATGCTCATCCGCTCCGGGGCGCTCGACGTGCTGGTGATCGACTCGGTGGCCGCGCTCGTCCCTCGCGCCGAGATCGAAGGCGAGATGGGCGACACGCACATGGGTCTGCAGGCCCGGTTGATGAGCCAGGCGTTGCGCAAGCTCACCGGCAACCTCAACAAGTCCCGCACGATCGCGGTGTTCATCAACCAGCTGCGGGAGAAGATCGGTGTGATGTTCGGTTCGCCGGAGACCACGCCGGGCGGCCGGGCGCTCAAGTTCTACTCGTCGGTGCGGCTCGACATCCGCCGGATCGAGTCGATCAAGGACGGTCCGGAGGTCGTGGGTAACCGGGTACGGGTGAAGGTCGTCAAGAACAAGACCGCACCGCCGTTCAAGCAGGCCGAGTTCGACATCATGTACGGCAAGGGCATCAGCCGCGAAGGCTCGCTGCTCGACGTCGGTGTGGAGTTGGGCATCATCAAGAAGTCCGGGGCGTGGTTCACCTACGAAGGTGAACAGCTCGGTCAGGGCCGTGAGAACGTGAAGGCCTTCCTCGCCGACAACGTGGATCTCATGGTCGAGATCAGCGAGAAGATCAAGGATGCTTCGGGTCTCAACGACGAAGTCGACCTCACGGATGAGGAAGAGGCCGGCGCCGAACAGGATGTCGACGCTTAGAGAGCCTCTTGGCCGCATACGGCCGGGAAGCGACCCCCTCCACGGGACGCTTCTCGGTCAGCGGCCGAAGGGTGACCCGTAGACTGGCTGCGTCATGACGCGGCGCTTCTATGTACGCACCTACGGGTGCCAGATGAATGAGCACGACTCCGAGCGGATTGCCGGGGTTCTTGCCGCGGACGGCATGGAGTCGACCGACGACCTGGCCGAGGCCGATGTCGTCGTGTTGAACACGTGTTGTATCCGTGAGAACGCCGACAACAAGTTCTACGCCCACCTCGGCGACTTGAAGGTCCTGAAGGCGCAGCGTCCCGATCTCCAGATCGCGGTCGGTGGATGCCTGGCCCAAAAGGACCGCGAAGGGGTGCGTGACCGGGCGCCCTTCGTCGACGTCGTGTTCGGAACGCACAATCTTGCGCACACGCCGGAGTTGCTGCGCGAGGCTCGCACTCACGGTCCGGTGGTCGAGATCCTCGAAGAGCACGAGGCCTATCCCTCGGCGTTGCCGGCGCGGCGCGAGGTCGACCATGCCGCGTGGGTCACGATTCAGATCGGCTGCGACAACACCTGTGCGTTTTGCATCGTGCCGAGCGTCCGCGGCAAAGAGGTCAGTCGGCGCACCGGCGACGTCGTCCACGAGGTCGAAGCGCTCGCCCGCGACGGCGTGGTCGAGATCACGTTGCTCGGCCAAAATGTCAACTCCTACGGCCGCGATCTCGGTGCCGGCCGGTTCCGGCCGCAGTTCGCGGACCTCTTGCGGACCCTCGACGCAGTCGATGGCATCGAACGCATTCGCTTCACCTCGCCTCACCCGAAGGATCTGCGGCCCGAGACGATTTCGGCGATGGCCGAGTGCGCGCACGTGTGCGAGCACCTCCACCTGCCCCTGCAGTCGGGGAGCGACGACACCTTGGCACGCATGCACCGCGGCTACACCGCGGCGCGCTATCTGGAGCGGTTGCACGCGGCGCGCGCGGAGATACCCGACCTCGCGGTCACGACCGACATCATCGTCGGCTTCCCGGGTGAGACCGAGGCCGACTTCGCCCGGACGCTCGAGGTCGCGGCCGAGGCCGACTACGACGCCGCCTACACCTTCGTCTTCTCGCCCCGTCCCGGTACCGAGGCGGCGCTCATGGTCGACGACTTCGTCGCGCCCGACGTCGTGCACGAGCGCATGCTCCGGCTGGTGGATGTGGTCGAAGGCTCCGCGCTGCGCACGCCACGAGGCGCGGGTCGGGCGCAATGAGGTCGTGCTGGTCGAAGGACCGTCGAAGAAGGATGCCGCGGTGTGGTCCGGCCGGACCGGGCAGAACAAGCTCATCCACTTCGCGCCGGCCGATGACACCCGCCCGGGAGCGTTCGTCGAAGTCCGCGTCACGAGCGCGGCGCCACACTTCCTGCGCGGCGTCATGAGCCGTCAGGTCAAGGCCGCGCCCCGGCGACGCGTGCGCATCCCGATCGCGCTGGTGTGACCCGCCACCTCGCGATCATCGGTCCGACCGCGTCGGGCAAGTCGGCGGTCGCGCTCGCGGTGGCCACTGCTCTCGATGACGTCGAGATCATCTCGCTCGACTCGATGCAGGTGTACCGGGGTATGGACATCGGCACCGCGAAGCCGTCGCCCGCTGATCGGGCCGCGGTTCGCCACCACCTCGTCGACGTCGCCGATCCGGCGGAGGAATGGTCGGTGCGCGAGACGCAACGAGCGGCGCTCGCGGCGCTCGCCGACATCGAGGCGCGGGGACGGCGGGCGCTGTTCGTCGGCGGCACCGGTCTGTACGTGCGGGCCGTCGTCGACGGGCTCGCGGTTCCGCCACGCGACCTCGAGGTCCGCGCCGCGCTGGAGCGGGACACGACGACCGACGACGGCTTGGCCCGTGCCTACGAACGCTTGCACGCGCTCGATCCGCTCGCCGCGTCGCGCGTCGAGCCGGGCAACTTACGCCGGATCGTGCGGGCGCTCGAGGTGATCGAGACCACGGGGCGCCCGTTCTCGTCGTTCGGGTCCGGGCTCGAGGAGTACGGCCGGCCGGTGATCGACGTCGGTCTGGTCGGGGTGTGGCTGCCCCGCGCCGAGCTCCGCCGCCGGATCGAATCCCGGTTCGTTGCCATGCGGTCCGCCGGCCTCGAGGCCGAAGTGCGCGCCCTCACCTCCGCCACCCCCGCGCGGGTTTGTGCGCCGCTGTCTCGGACCGCGGCGCAGGCCATTGGCTACAAGGAGCTCCTGGCTCACCTGAACGGCGAGATCCCTCGCCTCGAGGACGCCTTCGACCTCGCCGTGCGCCGCACCCGGCAGTTCGCCCGGCGCCAGCGTGTCTGGTTCCGGCGCGATCCCCGGATCCGCTGGGTGGGCACCTCGCGAAATCCCGAGGACCTCGCGGCGGTTGTACTGGCACTCTGGGAGTCACACGCCGCGACGGTCGCGGCCGACCGCACATGACCTTGCTCCAGTTCTCCAAGCTGCACACGACCGGCAACGACTTCCTCGTCCGTCTCGCCCTCGATGCCGATGCGAACCCGCTCGCGCCCGAGACCGTCGCGCGGCTGTGCGACCGCCACCGCGGCGTCGGCGCCGACGGGCTCATCACGATCGGGCCCGGCGATCCGGACGCGGGCGTCGACTGCACCATGCGGCTGCAGAATGCCGACGGCGGCGATGCCGAGATGAGCGGCAACGGCATCCGCTGCCTGGCGTGGGTCGCGGCTCGGGCCGGCCTCGGTACGACCGAGGAGCTGACCGTGGACACGGCTGCGGGCCGCCGGGTCGTCTCGTTGACCCGCGACCCGTCCGGCGCGGTGGTCGCGGCCGACGTCGACATGGGCGCGGTGACGCTCGGCGCCGAGGACGTGGAGCTCATCGTCGACGGCGTCGAGTACTGGGGCGACGTCGCCAACGTCGGCAATCCCCACCTCGTCTGCTTCGTCATCGATCCCGCCCAGGTCCCGGTGCCGGTCCACGGTCCTCGCATCGAGCTCGACGCCCGATTCCCGCAACGCACCAATGTCGAGTTCATTCGTGTGCACCCGCCGGATGTGGTCGACATGCGGGTCTGGGAACGCGGTGTGGGAGAGACGTTGTCGTGCGGCACCGGTGCCTGTGCCGCAGCCGCGGTCGCTCACAATCGCGGTGTCGTCGACGAGCACGTGCGAGTGCGCGTCCCCGGGGGCGAGCTCGCCGTGAAGCTCGGAGCAACGGTTCGACTCGGTGGTCCTGTCGAGCACGTGTTCGATGTCGAGCTCGACGTCGAATCCTCAGCCGATCGTGCCGCGAAGCAGAGCCCATGACCGAAGCGTCCCGCGCCCACCAGGGCCGTCAACGCCGGCGCCTGACCGCCACCGAGGTCGATCTCGGTCGCGTGCGCCAGCGCGCGCTCCTGATTGCGACGACGTACGGGTTCGCCACGGTCGACGAGGCGGAGGCGTCACTCGTCGAGCTCGGCCTGCTGGCCGACACCGCCGGCGCCGATCCGGTGCATTCCGAGCTCCAACGCCGGCGTACGCCCGATCCTGCGACCTACATCGGCAAGGGCAAGGCCGAGGAGCTGCGGGCCATCGCCCAGGGTCTCGACATCGACGTCGTCATCTTCGACGACGAGCTCAGCCCCGCGCAGCAGCGCAACCTGGAGAAGCTCTTCGAGGTCGACGTGGTCGACCGCGTCGCGCTCATTCTCGACATCTTCGCCCAGCACACGACGAGCCAAGAGGGTGCGGTGCAGGTCGAGCTCGCGCAGCTGCGCTATCGCCTGCCCCGCCTGCGTGGTCGCGGTCTCCAGCTGAGCCAACAGGGTGCGGGCATCGGTACCCGGGGACCGGGCGAGACCCAACTCGAGGTCGACCGGCGGCGCCTGCTCCGCCGTATGCAAAAGCTCGAGCGTGATCTCGTCGGCCTGGCCGCCACCCGCGCCACCCAACGCAAGGCGCGCAAGCGCCGTGACATTCCCCACGTCGCGCTCGTCGGATACACGAACGCGGGTAAGTCGACGATGATCAACCGCCTCACCCACGCGGGCGTCTTGGTGCAGAACCAGCTGTTCTCCACGCTCGACCCCACCGTCCGGCGACTCCACCTCCCCGGCGGCGAGACCGTGCTGGTCTCCGACACCGTCGGGTTCGTGCGCCGCTTGCCGCACCAGCTCGTCGAGGCATTCCGGTCGACGCTCGAAGAAGTCGTCGACGCCGATCTGCTCGTGCACATGGTCGACGCGAGCGCGTCCGACGTGGATGCACTCATCGACGCGGTGAACACGGTGCTGCGCGACATCGAGGCCGACGACGTGCCCCGGCTCATCGTGTGGAACAAGTCCGACCTCGCCGACCCCGACGAGCTGAAGATCCTGCTCGGCGCGTACCCCGGGTCGGTGGCGGTCTCGGCCGCGACCGGCGAGGGCTTGGCCGACCTCCTCGTCGCCGTGAGTGATCGCCTCCGGGCACTGGCGCGTATCAGCGAGTTCGTCGTCCCGTACGAACGCGGCGACGTACTCGCCGCGCTGCACCGGGCGGGCGAGGTACTCGTCGAAGTGCACGGCGACGACGCCACGCGCGTGCGCGCCCGACTCCCGGAAGCGGCCGCCGGTCGCTTCTCGGAGTACGCGAGCACGCCCGATTAGTCTCGTTGCAGATGGCGGCCACCGGCGGTTTCGTCCCGCCCCCGTACCCTTACGAGCGGCTCGACGCACTGAAGCGCCTGGCCGACTCGCTGCCGGGCGGCGTCGTCGACTGCTCGATCGGCACGCCCTGCGACCCGGTCCCCGAGATCGCGATCCGGGCGGCCACCGGCGCCCTGACCGCGTCGAACGGCTACCCGCCGTCGGCCGGGACCGTGG
The DNA here is from genome assembly GCA_963839575.1 of uncultured Actinomycetes bacterium. GTDB lineage: Bacteria > Actinomycetota > Acidimicrobiia > IMCC26256 > PALSA-610 > PALSA-610. The sequence continues at coordinate 3,147,159 of CAWIVQ010000003.1, forward strand.
CGTTGCGCGAGGCCGCGGCCGGATGGATCGGGCGCCGGTTCGGGGTCGACGTCGAGCCCGCACACGTGGGCGCGTGCGTCGGCACCAAGGAGCTCGTCGCGTCGTTGCCGCACCTCCTGCGCCTGCGCAATCCCGGGCGGGACGGCGTCTTGTACCCCGCGATCGCGTACCCGAGCTACGAGATGGGCGCCGTCCTCGGTGGCTGCCGGGCGGTGCCGGTTCCCCTCGACGCGCAATGGCATCTCGATCTCGACGCCATCAGCGACGCCGATGCGGCGCGCGCACTCGTCGTGTGGATCAACGAGCCGGGCAACCCGTCGGCATCGACGACCGACGACGCGTACCTCGCCCGCGTCGCGGCGTGGGCGCGCGAGCGCGGCATCGTCGTCGCGAGCGACGAGTGCTACGCGGAGTTCGCGCCGCAGCCGGTGACGATCCTCTCGAGCGGGCTCGACGGCGTGCTCGCGATGCACAGCGTCTCCAAGCGTTCGAACCTCGCGGGAATGCGCGTCGGGTTCTACGCCGGCGACCCCGACCTCGTCACGTACCTCGTCGAGACGCGCAAGCACGCCGGTTTGATGGCGCCCACCATGGTGCAGGCGGCCGCGACGGCCGCGCTCGGCGACGACGCCCACGTCGACGTGCAGCGCGCGCGTTACGTCGAACGCCGGGAGCTGCTGCGCTCGGCTCTTGCGGCCCACGGCCTCGTCCACGACGGTGGCGACGCGGCGTTCTATCTGTGGATGCGCACCGCCGACGGTGTCGACGACGGGTGGGAGATCGCGGCGCGGCTGGCACACGAAGCGGGCCTGCTCGTGTCGCCCGGAGATCTCTACGGTGCGCTCGGCGCCGATCACGTGCGTATCGCGCTCGTGCAGCCGCACGAGCGCCTGGAGCTCGCGCATCGATCGTCTCATGCACGCCCGAGCCTGAACCCCGACTGAGGAGCGCAGTGGACTACGCCAAGCAGGTCACGCAGTTGTTCGAAGCCGGCGACGAGTGGCGCGACGTCATGGCTCTCGCCGAAGCGCGCGAGCTCGTCGGGTCGGTGATCGGGATGCTCGACCGCGGCGAGATCCGCGTCGCCGAGGTGATCGATGGCAGGGTCGTGGTGAACGAGTCGGCCAAGCACGCGATCCTGATGTGGTTCCGGGTGCAGGAGATGAAGGTCATCGAGGCCGGACCGTTCGAATACGTCGACAAGCTGCCCTTGAAGCGCGGCTACGAGGCCGCGGGTGTGCGCGTCGTCCCGGGTGCGTCGGCGCGGTTTGGCGCATACCTCGCGCGCGGCGTGGTGATGATGCCGAGCTACGTCAACATCGGCGCGCACGTCGAGAGCGGCACGATGGTCGACACCTGGGCGACGGTGGGTTCGTGCGCGCAGATCGGCGCGAACGTGCACCTGTCGGGCGGTGTCGGGATCGGCGGAGTCCTCGAGCCGCCGCAAGCCGTGCCCGTGGTGGTCGAGGACGACTGCTTCATCGGGTCGCGCTGCATGATCGTCGACGGCGCGTGGGTGAAGAAGGGCGCGAAGCTCGGCGCCGGCCTCGTCGTGACGTCGACCACTCACGTCATCGAGGCGGAGACCGGGACCGAGCTGGCGCGGGGGATCATCCCCGAACGCGCGGTCGTCATCGGAGGGACGCGCCTGAAGGAGTTCGCAGGCGGCACGTTCGGCCTGCCGTGCGCGCTCGTGTTGCGCTACCTCCCCGAAGGCGCCGGCCACGACAAGCTGCAGCTGAACGCGATCCTGCGAGAGCACGGCATCGTTTCGTGACGCACGATCTCCTCGCGCTGACCGAACAGCTCTGCGGGATCCCGTCGGTGAGCGGCACGGAGGCCGCGCTCGCCGACGCGGTCGAGGCCCGTCTGCGAGCGAGCCGGGCCCGGCTGCGCATCGAACGGGTCGGGGCCAACGTCGTTGCTCGTACCGAGTTGGGCCACGGCCAACGGGTCGTGCTCGGCGGACATCTGGACACCGTCCCCGCGAACGGCAACGCCGCGCCCGCGCCGCGCCGGCGACGTGCTCCACGGCCTCGGCACCGCCGACATGAAGGGCGGTCTCGCCGTGCTCCTCGCGCTCGCAGACGATCTCGCGAACGGCCGACCTCGCTTCGACGTGACGCTGGTCTTCTATGAAGGCGAAGAGGTCGCCGACGAGCACAACGGCCTGCGCCGGCTGTTCGAGGAGGCTCCCGAGCTCGTGCAGGGAGATCTCGCGATCCTGCTCGAACCGACCGGTGGATGGGTCGAGGCCGGCTGCCAGGGCACCATCCACGTGCGTGCCACCTTCGACGGCGTACGCGCGCACTCGGCCCGGCCGTGGATGGGCACGAACGCGATCCACCGGGCGGCGCCGCTGCTCGCGAAGTGCGCGGACTTCGGCGTTGCGACCGTCGACGTCGACTCGCTCGAGTACCGCGAGGCGTTGCAGGCGGTGCGGATCGAGGGCGGGATCGCGAACAACGTCGTGCCCGATCGATGCGCGGTCGTGGTGAATCGCCGTTACGCGCCGTCGCGTTCGCTCGATGATGCCGTTGCCGAGATCGTGGCGTTTTGCACGGAGGCGGGCGCGGATCACGTGGAGGTGCTCAACGCGTCGATGGCGGCGCCGCCGAACCTGATGAATCCGCTGATCGCGGAAATGATCGGGGTCTACGACCTGCCGGTGCGGCCGAAGCTGGGTTGGACCGACGTTGCCCGGTTCGCCGCACACGGCATTGCCGCGTGCAACTTCGGCCCGGGAGATCCCGAGCTCGCGCACACGGCCGACGAACGGGTCGAGCGCTCGAGCCTCGACGCGTGCCTGGGACTGCTCGAGGTCTTCTTCGGTATTCGCTGACGCGCGGCGGGAGCCGAGCTACATCCGCCGCATGAGCGTGACGAGCTTGCCGTAGATGGTCACGTCCATGGGGTCGTAGACGAGGTCTTCCATCGTCGCGTTCGACGGTCGCAGCACGATCTTGTTGCGCTTGCGCAGGAACGTCTTCACGGTGGCTTCTTCGCCGGGAATGCCCGCCACCACGATGTCGCCGTTGTCGGCGTTCGGCTGTGACCGGGCGACGATGTAGTCGCCGTCGAAGATGCCGGCTTCGATCATCGACTCGCCCCGCACGCGGAGCATGAAGAGGTCGCCGTCGCCGCAGAGATCGGTCGGGACCGGGATGACCTCTTCGACGTTCTCGGCCGCCAGCACGCCCGTACCGGCCGCGACGTCGCCGAGGAGGGGAACGTTGCGCACCGGGCGGCGGTCGATGACGGTGCCGGTGGACGGCTCGAGCGCGACCTCGATCGCGCGGGGCTTGCTGGGGTCGCGGCGCAGGTAGCCCTTGTCCTGCAGGGCCGCGAGATGGGCGTGGACCGTGGACGGCGACGACAAGCCCACGGCCTCGCCGATCTCGCGCACGCTGGGCGGATATCCCTGCTCACGCGTCTGCGCGTCGATGAACTCGAGAACCTGGCGCTGGCGGGCGGTGAGCCGAGCGGGACCGACTGGGCTGGCCTGTGGGTTCGACATGGATCGACGGTAACACGATCACGCGTTCGGGGCAAACACCCGTTCGCATTTTGTCTTGACATCGAACAGGCGTTCGTCCACCGTAGTTGTCTCACCCCTCTGGTTCGATCGTCTCGTCACCAACCGCCCTCACCTTCGGGAGCACAGACATGGCCGCAGTTCTCCAGCTCGAGCCCCGATTCCAGCTCGAGCCCCGATACGCCGACCCGGTCGCACCTGGCGTCCGGAGTCTGCGGCTGATCGAGCCCGATCGTCAGCACCGCCCCCGATCGGCGCGCCGCCATCAGCGTGCCGTCTACCGACGTCGGCGCGTTCTCGCCGCGCTGGTCGGCCTGGGCCTGTTGTTGACGATCGCACGTGCGGGGGCAACGCTCGGCGGGTCGTCCCTCGCCACCCCCGAGCGTTTCCCGCACGTGCAACACGTTGTCGTCGAACCCGGCGACTCGTTGTGGTCGATCGCGCAACGCGCGGTGCCGGGTCACGACGTTCGGCCCGTCGTCGACAAGATGGCGCACGAACTCGGGACGACCACATTGACGCCCGGTGAGGTCGATCCCGGTTCCCACTCGCTGATCGCACCGAACGCGGCGTAGGGCATTGCGCGATTCCAGGGATTACCGTGGTTTCGTGCGCTGTCCCTTCTGCCGTGCGAACGACGACAAGGTCGTCGACTCGCGCGCGGCCGAGGATTCCGGGGCGATCCGCCGCCGGCGGGAGTGCCTCGCATGCGGGCGGCGTTTCACCACCTACGAACGTGTCGAGGAAGCGCCGCTGCTCATCCATAAGCGCGGTGGTGCGACCGAGCCGTTCGATGCGGCGAAGTTGCGAGCGGGGATCGAACGGTCGGCGTCGGGCCGGCTCGACGGTGCTGCGGTCGACCAGTTGGTCGCCGACGTCGAAGAGGAGTTGCGGGCAATGGGGGGCGAGGTCCCGAGCGACCGGGTCGGCATGGCCGTCCTCGAACGCCTGCGGGCCCTCGACCACGTCGCCTACCTCCGCTTCGCATCGGTCTACAAGGGCTTCGAGGACCTCTCCGACTTCGAGCGTGAGGTCGGCGAGCTCCAAAAGACGACCGAGCCGAAACAGCGCTAGGGAGCGGCAGCGGAGCCGACCGGATGGTGGGAGCGGCAGCGGAGCCGACCGGATGGGAGGCGTAGCGCGAGCGCATACACGAGGCGTAGCAGCGACCCATGAACCGAGCGGCAGCGGAGCCGACCGGATGGTGGGAGCGGCAGCGGAGCCGACCGGATGGGAGGCGTAGCGCGAGCGACCCATGAACCGAGCGGCAGCGGAGCCGACCGGATGGTGGGAGCGGCAGCGGAGCCGACCGGATGGGAGGCGTAGCGCGAGCGACCCATACACGAGGCGTAGCGAGCGACCCATGAACCGAGCGGCCGCGGAGCCGACCGGGGCACCCCATCAGGGCAGTTGCGGTGGTTTGCAGGCGATGTGTCCGGAGGCTCCCGAAAACTGTTGACACATGTGGAATTACAGTGGTGTAATGCACCCCCATCTCGCGGTCGGGACGGGAAGCAACCACAAGATGTAGTGGTTTCATAGGGTGCTTGCTTGTGCAGGGCGGGTGAGTCCGGATGCGGGCTCGGAGGGGAGATCGACGACATGGCGATGGCGCCGCAGCAGCTCGGGATCGGAATCGAACGTCGCTTCACGCGTCCCGGGGTCGATCCGTACGACACGGTGGAGTGGGAGCGCCGTGATTCGCGCATCCAGAACTACAAAGACGGCGGCGACGCCTTCTTCCAGCCCGGGGTCGAGTTCCCGACCTCTTGGTCGCTGAACGCCACGAACATCGTCGCTCAGAAGTATTTCCGGGGCACGATCGGCACGCCCGAGCGCGAATGGTCGCTGCGTCAGGTCATCGACCGGGTCGTCGACACGATCGTCGACTGGGGCACGAAGGACGGCTACTTCGTCGACGAGCGTGAGGCCGATGCGTTTCGCGACGAGCTGAAGTACGTGCTCGTCCACCAACGTGCGTCGTTCAACTCGCCGGTGTGGTTCAACATCGGCGTGAAGGGTGTCCCGCAGCAGGCGTCGGCGTGCTTCATCCTCGCGGTCGAGGACCAGATGGACGCGATCCTCAACTGGTACCGCGAAGAGGGGACCATCTTCAAGGGTGGTTCCGGTGCGGGCATCAACTTGTCGCGCATCCGGTCGTCACACGAGAACCTGAAGGGCGGCGGCACCGCGTCGGGCCCGGTCAGCTTCATGCGGGGCGCCGACGCGTCGGCCGGCACCATCAAGTCGGGCGGCAAGACGCGCCGCGCCGCCAAGATGGTCATCCTCGACGTCGACCACCCGGACATCGAAGATTTCGTGTGGTGCAAGGCGGTCGAGGAGCGCAAGGCGCGCGCACTGCGCGACGCCGGCTTCGACATGGATCTGGACGGCAAGGACAGCCACTCGATCCAGTACCAGAACGCGAACAACTCGGTGCGCGTCACCGACGCGTTCATGCAGGCGGTCGTCGACGACCGCGACTGGAACCTCAACGCGGTGACCACCGGCGAGACGGTCAAGACGCTGCGCGCCCGCGAGCTCATGCGCCAGATCAGCCGGTCGGCGTGGGAATGCGCCGACCCGGGCATGCAGTACGACACCACGATCAACCGTTGGCACACGGCGTCGAACACGGGCCGGATCAATGCGAGCAACCCGTGCTCGGAGTACATGCACCTCGACAACTCCGCGTGCAACCTCGCGAGCATCAACTTGTTGCACTACCTCGACGACTCGGGGGGCTTCGACGTCGACGGTTTCAAGCACACGGTCGAAGTGATGTTCACCGCCCAGGAGATCCTCGTCGGCAATGCCGACTACCCGACGGAGCGGATCGGCGAGACGAGCCGCACGTTCCGTCAGCTCGGCTTGGGCTACGCCAACCTCGGCGCCCTGCTCATGGCCGAGGGCATGCCCTACGACTCCGACGGCGGGCGGGCGTGGGCGGCGGCGATCACCTCGCTCATGACCGGTCACGCGTACGCGACGAGCTCGAAGACCGCGGCTCGTATGGGTCCGTTCGCGGGCTACGCGCACAACGAGGAGCCGATGCTCAACGTCTTGCGGATGCACCGGGCCGAGGCCGCGAAGATCGACGAGGATCTCGTTCCCGCCGAGCTGCTGTGCGCGGCACAAGAGGCGTGGGACAACGCGGTCGAGCTCGGAGAGCGCTTCGGTGTGCGGAACTCGCAAGCCACGGTGTTGGCGCCGACCGGCACCATTGGTCTGATGATGGATTGCGACACGACCGGCATCGAGCCCGATCTCGCCCTCACGAAGGCGAAGAAGCTGGTCGGTGGCGGCACGATGTTCATCGTCAACCAGACGATCCCGCGTGCGCTCAACAAGCTCGGCTACAGCGCGGACGAGATCGACAAGATCATCGCCCACATCGACGAGCACAAGACGATCATCGGTGCGCCGGTGTTCAAAGCCGACCACATGCCGGTGTTCGCATGCTCGATGGGTGACAACACCATCCACTACATGGGGCACGTGAAGATGATGGCGGCGGTGCAGCCGTTCATCTCGGGCGCGATCAGCAAGACCGTGAACATGCCCGAAGAGGCGACGATCGAAGACGTCGAGGAGCTCTACATCGAGTCCTGGCGCCTCGGGCTGAAGGCGGTCGCGCTCTACCGCGACAACTGCAAGGTCGGTCAGCCCCTGTCGACGCAGAAGAAGGCGGTCGACCCGCTGACCCAAGAGGTCGAGCGGATCGTCGAGACCGTCATCGTGCAACAGCCGGTACGCCAGAAGCTGCCGCGCACCCGCACGAGCAAGACGTTCTCGTTCCGCGTCGCCGACTGCCAGGGCTACGTGACCGTCGGCGAATACGACGACGGGCACCCCGGTGAGGTGTTCTTGAAGGTGGCCAAGCAGGGTTCGACCCTCGCCGGGATCATGGACGCATTCGCCATCGGTCTGTCGATGGGGCTGCAGTACGGCGTACCTCTCGAGGCGTACATCGAGAAGTTCACGAACGTGCGCTTCGAGCCCGCGGGCATGACCGACGATCCCGACATCCGGTTCGCGACGAGTCTCGTCGACTACATCTTCCGCCGGCTCGCGGTGGAGTACGTCCCCAAGGACAAGCGCGAGGCGATGGGCATCATGACCGTGGGGGAGCGTCTGCAACCGACGCTGCCGGGGGTGGAGGAAGCGACGACGCCGTCGGCGACGTCGATGGATCTCCCGCCCGAGGACCGGGCGCCGTCCGACGCGCTGCGGGTGCGCAACGAGCACCCGGTGTCGGCCGCGCCCGCGGCCCCGACCCGCGAGATGGTGCTGTGCCACGTCTGCGGCGACATGATGCAACGGGCGGGAAGTTGCTACGCGTGCCCGAGCTGCGGGAGCACCAGCGGCTGCTCGTGACGCGGCGGGTCGTTCTCCCGTCGGCGGGTAGCGTGCGGGGCATGCCGCTTTCCGGTGAGTACGAGCCGAGTCCTTCGCAGTGGGTGCGCGACCAGGTCGAGACCTACGAGCGCACAGGCGGCCGGGAGGCCAACACGCTTCTCGACACCGGCCTGGCGATCATCATCGTCACCACCCGGGGGAACCGGTCGGGGAAGCTCCGCAAGACCGCGTTGATGCGCGTCGAGCACGACGGCGAGTATGCGTTGGTCGCGTCGATGGGCGGCGCGCCGAAGCATCCCGTCTGGTACTACAACCTGTTGGCCGATCCCGAAGCGGTCGTGATCCAAGACGGTCCCGAACCGTTCGACGCGACCGTCCGCGAGGTCACGGGTGACGAGCGGGACACGTGGTGGGAACGCGCCGTCGCGGCCTACCCGCCCTACGCCGAATACCAGACCAAGACCGAGCGTGTGATCCCGGTGTTCGTCGCCCGCCGAACCGTCTGATCGGCGGGCGACCGAGGGTCGGCACCGGCAGTCCGGGCCTGGCGCGAGATTCAGTCGATCAGCTCGTACTCGGCCGGATCAGGGGCCAGGGTTCGCTGCCAGTACTCGAGCAGCGTGAACGGCCAGTTCTGAGACACGTGGCCGTGTTCGTTCTTGTACCAGCTGTTGACGGTGGAGTGACCCCAGGCCATCTGCGCGTTCTCGGCGTCGACCCGCGCGTTGAACTCGTCGTGGACGTCGGTGAGCACGTCGAGCGCGCGGTGCCCACCTTCGAGGAGGAGGCCGAGGCACCCGAGGATGTACCGGACCCCGCACTCCGAGAAGTAGATGATGCTCCCGTTGATCACGATGTTCGTGTTCGGTCCGTAGAGGCAGAACAGGTTCGGGAACCCGGGAACGGTGATGCCGAGGTAGGCACGGGCGTCGCCGTGCCACTGCTCGTGGAGGTCGACCCCACCTCGCCCGGTGACCCGCATGGGTGTGAGGAACTTCGAGGCCTGGAAGCCCGTTCCGTAGATGATCACGTCGACGTCGTGCGCGACGCCGTCGGCGGTGACGACACCCTTCGGTGTGATCTCGCGGATCGACTCGGTGATCAGTTGCACGTTGTCGCGTTTCAGTGCGCCGGCCCAGACGCCGTTGTCGCGCAGCAGCCGCTTCGCGCCGGGGGGATAGGTCGGTAGGGCCTTGTCGAGCAGGTCGGGCCGGTCGGCGAACTGCTCGGAGAGGTATCCGGTCAGTAGTTGGCGCAAGATGTCGTTGAAGAGACCGACCGCTTGATCCTTCGGTTCCCAGTCGGGTTCGACGCGCACGCCGGCCAACACGCCGTCGCCCATCTTCCAGAAGATGAGGAACCGGTTCCATTCGCTGTACGACGGCACGTGCGCGTACAACCAGCGCAGCCCGGGCTCGACCGGCGCGTGATAGTCCTCGGTCGGGCCGAGCCACGGCGGGGTGCGCTGGAACACGAGCAGCTCGCCGACGTCGGGCGCGATCTGCGGGATGAACTGCACCGCGCTCGCGCCCGTGCCGATGACGGCGACCCGCTTGTCGCGCAGGTCGATGTCGTGGTTCCAGCGGGCGGAGTGAAAGCTCGGGCCCACGAAGGAATCGCGACCTTCGATCGTGGGGAAGAGTGGGCGGTTGAGTTGGCCGACTGCGCTGATCACCGCGTTCGCGGCGACCGTCTCCTCGCGGCCGTCGGCGTGGCGCACGGTGACCGACCACAGCCCGTCGGCCTCCGACCAGGTCGCCGACTGCACCTCGGTCCGCAAGCGCACACGGTCGCGCAGGCCGAACGCGTCGGCGCACCGACGGAAGTAGTCGAGCAGCACGTCTTGGGTGGAGAAGTGCAGGGGCCAGTCGTGGCGTTGCGCGAACGAGTAGCTGTAGGTGTGGTTCGGGTTGTCGACCCGACAGCCCGGGTAGCTGTTCTCGAGCCAGGTCCCGGCGACGTCGTCGTTCTTCTCGAAGATCACGAACGGCACGCCCGCCTGCTGGAGCCGGTGCGCCGCCAACAGCCCCGACATGCCCGCGCCGATGATCACCACCAGGAACGCCGCGTCGGGCGCGACGTCGGCCTTGCGCCATGTCGGCACGCGCCGATCCTCGCCGCGGATCCCGAGCTCCTCTTCGAGCAGTGGCAGGTACGGCGCCATGTCGGGCCCGCCACCGACGGCGAACTCCATGATCTGCAACAGCGCCGATTCCGACGGCGGCGGCGCGGGTCGACAGCCCTGGTCGCGGAATCGGACGAGCGTCTCGAGGGCCAGGGCACGGGCTTCTTCCACCTGGGAATCCGTCAGGCCGCCCTGGGGCATCGCCAACATGATCGGGTCGGGGCGCAGGTGGGCGCGCAGGAGCGACATGTCGCCCGTCAGGTACGCGAGCGCCGGCAGCAGCGGCGGGACCTCCGCGTCGGCGAGCGCGGCCCGGATCTCCGCGTCGGACTCCACGATGAGCTCGATCTCGCCGACGAACGGGCTGGAGGTGAAGGGGTTCTCGCTCACTTCCCCATCTTGGCATCCGCGTGGCGCTCCGCACCCGGCCGCTCGGTGGTGGTACAAGATCTCATGGCCATTGCGACGACGAACCCGGCGACCGGCAAGATCGAAAAGACGTTCGAGGCGTTGACCGACGCCGAGGTCGACGAGCGGATCGCCCGTGCCGCCGCGACTGCGGCCGAGTACCGCCTCACCACCTTCGCCGAGCGGGCGCGGTGGATGGACGCGGCCGCGGACCGGCTCGAGGCCGCGGTCGACGAGATCGCGCCCGTGATGACGACGGAGATGGGCAAGACAATCGCGTCGGCGCGCGCGGAGGTGTTGAAGTGCGCCAAGGGTTGTCGCTTCTACGCCCGGCACGCGGCGACGATGCTCGCCGAGGAACCGGCCGACCCGGCCGCGGTGGGCGCGACCCGCGCCTACGTGCGCTACGAGCCGCTCGGCCCGGTGCTCGCGGTCATGCCCTGGAACTTCCCGCTCTGGCAGGTGATCCGCTTCGCCGCACCCGCGCTGATGGCCGGCAACGTCGGTTTGCTCAAGCACGCGTCGAACGTGCCTCAGACCGCGCTGATCATCGAGGACACGTTCCGGCGCGCCGGCTTTCCGGAAGGCGCGTTCCAGACGTTGCTGATCGGCGCGGCGTCGGTGGAGCGCATCTTGCGCGACCCGCGTGTGCGCGCCGCGACGCTCACGGGCAGCACGCCGGCCGGTCGCTCGATCGGGCGGATCGCGGGAGAGGAGCTGAAGCCGGTGGTGCTCGAGCTGGGCGGCAGCGATCCGTTCGTGGTGATGCCGTCGGCCGACCTCGCGAAGGCCGCGCAGGTCGCGGTCACGGCGCGCGTGCAGAACAACGGGCAGAGCTGCATCGCGGCGAAGCGCTTCATCGTGCACGACGCCGTCTTCGACGAGTTCGAGAAGCTGTTCGTCGGACGCATGCAGGCGCTCGTGGTCGGCGACCCCATGGACGACAAGACCGACATCGGCCCGCTCGCGAACGAACAAGGTCTCGACGACGTCGAGGCGTACATCGCCGACGCGGTCGGGCGCGGGGCGCGTGTGTTGTGCGGTGGCGCGCGCGTCGACCGGCCGGGCTGGTTCTATCCGGCCACCGTCGTCACCGACGTAACCGCGGACATGCGCATGTATCACGAGGAGCTCTTCGGGCCGGTGGCCCAGCTGTTCCGAGTGCACGACGCCGCCGAGGCGATCGCACTCGCCAACGCGACGGTGTTCGGGCTCGGCTCCAACATCTGGACCCGTGATGCCGGCGAACAGGCACAATTCGTCGCCGAGCTCGATGCGGGAGCAGTCTTCGTCAACGGCATGACCACGTCGTTTCCCGAGTTGCCCTTCGGAGGTGTGCGGGAGTCGGGGTTCGGTCGCGAATTGTCGTCGCCGGGCATCCGGGCGTTCTGCAATGTCAAGACGGTCTGGGTCGGCTGATCGGGAATGAAATCGGCGCGCCCGGCGTCGAACCTTCAATACTCTGCGAACTGCTTTCGAAACTCTGACGGGGAAACGCGTGTGCGATCGGAAATGAAGGATCCCGAGGTTGCCCATCGCCGGCGCTGGCTGACGCTCGTCGTGCTGTGCGTCAGCTTGATGGTCATCGGGCTCGACAACACGATCCTCAACGTGGCGTTGCCGACGCTCGCCCACGCGAAGAACCTCGGAGGGCTCGGCGCTTCCGGAAGCTCGCTGCAGTGGATCGTCGACGCCTACACGCTCGTGTTCGCCGGACTGCTGCTCACGATGGGCAGCCTGGGTGACCGTTTCGGTCGGTACAAGTTCTTGACCTTCGGCCTGGTCGTGTTCGGTACGGGGTCGGTGCTGTCGGCGTTCGCACCGTCGGCCGGCGTGCTCATCGCGACCCGTTCCCTGATGGGCATCGGCGGCGCGTGCATCATGCCGGGAACGTTGTCGATCCTGTCGAACGTGTTTCCCTCGCCGGGGGAGCGGGCGCGCGCGATCGGGATCTGGGCCGGCGTCTCCGCGCTCGGAGTCGGAATCGGACCGGTGGCCGGCGGTGCGCTGCTCACGCATTTCTGGTGGGGATCGGTCTTCCTCGTCAATGTTCCGATCGTCGTGACCGCGCTCGTCCTCGGCTACTTCTTCGTGCCCGACTCGAGTGACAAGACCACACCGCGCCTCGACCCCGTAGGGGCCGGGCTCTCGATCGTCAGCCTCGGTGCGATCCTCTGGTCGATCATCGAGGCGCCGGCGCACGGGTGGACGTCGCCCGAGATCCTCACCGGGTTCGCCGTCGGGGTGGTGTTCGTCGCGGCCTTCCTGACGTGGGAGCTGAAGTCGTCGAGCCCGATGCTCGACCTGCACTTCTTCCAGAATCCGCGCTTCTCCGCAGCCAGTTCCGCGATCATGTTGGTGTTCCTCGCACTCTTCGGCACGATCTTCTTGCTGACGCAGTACCTCCAATCCGTGCTCGGGTACTCGACGTTGAAGGCGGGCGCGATCCTGATCCCGCAATCCGCGGCACTGATGGTCTTCGCGTTCCTCAGCCCGCGGTGGGTCGTGCGATTCGGCAACAAGGTGGTCGTCGCGTTCGGACTGACGCTGGTCGCGATCTCCCTGGTCGGCTTCGTCACGTTCGACGTCGGTTCGAGCGCGCTCGACGTCATCATCGTGACCGTGATCATGGGTGTCGGGATGGGCAACGTCATGTCGCCCGCGACCGAATCCATCATGGGCTCACTCCACGCGAGAAGGCAGGAGTCGGCTCGGCGATGAACGACACCACTCGCCAGGTCGGCGGTGCGGTCGGGGTTGCCGTACTCGGTTCGATCCTGTCGTCGCGCTACGGACCGGATCTCGCATCACGCTTGGCGGGCAAGGTGCCCGCACCGTTCGTGGCCGCGGCGCGCGACTCGGTCGGGCGCGCCGTGGGTGAGGTGGCGAAGGCGCCGACCGCGGCGAAATTCCGCGACCAGATCGTCGCGGCTGCGCACCAGAGCTTCATCGGCGGCCTGCACCTCGCGTCGCTCGTTGCCGCCGCGATCGTGTTGATCGCGGTCGCAGGTGTCGTCATCTGGCTCCCCGCGCGCGCCACGGACTCCGCGGGAATCGCGCGGACGCCCGTCGGCGATCCGGGGTCGTCGCGCGAGCCCATCGATGACGTGACCGCGTCGGCCGCCGATCTCGCCGTCGCGCTCGAGCGCGACTGAGGGCCTGACGATGCCGGAGTCGGGCGCGATGACGAAGCAAGAGCGGGAGGCGTTCCTCGCGGCAGTGCACGTGGGGGTGTTGTCGGTCGACGAGCCCGGACGCGGACCGCACACGCTGCCGATCTGGTACCTGTACCAAAACGGCGAGGTGCTGGTCGGTATCGACGGCTCGTCGCGCAAGGCGGCGCTGCTGCGCGCCGCGGGCCGGGCTTCGCTTACCGTGCAGACCGAAGCCGCGCCGTATCAGTACGTGAGCGTCGAGGGTCCGGTCGTTTGCGATCCGGCCATGCACGACGAGCTTGCGATGGCGTCGCGCTATCTCGGGCCCGACCTCGGAGCGTGGTACGTCGGGGAGAACCCGCGGACCGACGATTCGCTGACGGTCCGGCTCCGGCCCGAGCACTGGCGAACGTTCGATTTCGCCAAACTGTTCTGAGGCGACTGCGGGCGCCGGCCGGTTGCGGGTCACCGGCCGGTGCTGCGGGTCATTACGCATGACCGGTCGGCGGAACCCTGCTTGAATCCGCGCCGTGCGTATCCTGCGTCGCCGTTCGGCGGCAATCAGCGCGTGTGTCGTATTGGCCGTCGGATTCGCCGGCGTGCAACGGGCCGGCGCGGTGAGTCCGATCAACCCGGACAATCGTCCGACGCCGTTGCCGGGCACGGTCAACGGGGTGGTGCCGACGTCGAGACTGGTGAACGTCGCACCGAACTGCATGGCCGCGCGCGAAGCCGGCCCGAGCCTGGCGCGCATCTTCGCGACGGCGCGCGAGCTGAACGACGCGCTGGGTGCCGACCAGTGCTATCGCCCGCTCTCCGACCAGGTGAAGTTCGCCAACCAGGCGAACCAGCCCGGGAACAATCCCGCGTGCGTCGCGACCGTGGGAACGTCGGCCAACGGCACGCCGGTCGGGAACTCGTATCACGGGTGGGGGAAGGCGGCGGACCTCACCGACGCGGGCCGGTCGCTGACGTTCGCGAGCCCCGGCTACGCGATCATGAAGCGCGTCGCGGGTGGTCTCGGTTGGAACCATCCCGCGTTCGCCGAACCGGGCGGGAGCTCGTGCCCCGAGCCGTGGCATTGGGAATGGGTCGGTGACGGCGGCAATCTCGGCGCCTCGACCGTCCGCGGCGACGCGGTCGCGCTGTTGCCGAGTGCCGACGACGCGGGCTACGCGACCGTCGACGGTCTGGGCGGGATCGAGCCGCACGGCGATTTCATCAACCGCGGGTCGGCGGCGTCGATGCCGATCGCGTGGGTCATGGTCGGTGCGGCGGGAACGCGCAACCGCGCGGGCTACTGGATGGTCGGCGCCGACGGGGGCGTGTTCAGCTACGGCGACGCGCACTTCTACGGCTCGACCGGAGGGATCCCGCTCGTGCAGGCGGTCAACGCGATCGTGCCGACGGGGTCGGGGAAGGGCTACTGGCTCTTGGCGTGGGACGGAGGCGTGTTCAGCTTCGGCGACGCCCGATTCTTCGGGTCGACCGGCGCCGTCCATCTCAACTCGCCCGTCGACGGCATGGCCGTCGCTCCCGACGGGAACGGGTACTGGTTGGTCGCGAGTGACGGGGGCGTGTTCAGTTTCGGCAAGGCGCGTTTCTTCGGCTCGACGGGCAACATCCATCTGAACTCGCCCATCGTGGGGATCGCGCCGACGCCGACGGGAAACGGCTATTGGATGGTTGCCGCCGACGGCGGCGTCTTCACGTTCGGTGACGCCAAGTTCGCGGGTTCGCTCGGAGCGTTCCACGTGTCGTCTCCGGCCGTCGGCATCGTCCCGACCCGGACCGGCAATGGCTACTGGTTGGAGCTGGCCGACCGGGAAGTGTTCGGGTTCGGCGACGCGCACGCGTAGGTGCGCGATGCCGGTCGCGCGCGCCGACGTGGCGCTCGCGCCGGCGTCAGCGAACCCAGGCCGTCACCTCGTCGAGCGACGGCATCACGGCCGTGCAAGCGGCCTCACTGATCGCAGTCGCGCCGGACGGGTTCTCGCCGTCGACGAGCACGGTCGGCGATCCGGAGAATCCTGGAGGCATCGGCCGCGATACGTCCACGACACGCGACTCGATCGTCACGTCGCGCCGTCCGGCAGTCGCCTCCCGCAGCAGGTCGAGCATGAGATCGACGTTCGGACAGTCGGGAACCGACAACACGACGATGTTCACCGATCGCCGGCGGCAGCCCGGGAGTTGCGTTCCTGAGACGGCGTGACGGTTGCGGTTGCCGTTGCGTCATGCGCCTCGAGACGCACACGATCGGCCCCACGGCGCACATTCCCGGTCGTGCTCGTAGGTCGTCGATTCTCCGCGGTGGGCACGAATCGATCGGCGGATCGGCGTGTCATCGGCACGCACTCGAACACAGTGCTCATGTGTCGTCGGGCCGAGCGCCCGGGCGCGGTTCCGGCGCGTCCTTGCGGCGGCGGAACGGCCGGCGCTCTCGAAGCTTCTTGTGCAGGTGCGCCGGCACGCGGCGCGCCCGGTTCACGCCGGCAAGGCCGATGCCGATCCACTGCGCCATCTCCACGCCTCCTTGCCGAGGCTCATTATTGCACCCATGGCAACGACGGCTCCCGGCGGCCTGGAGCTGTCGACGCTCGGTGACGTCGCGTTGGCGCTCCGGCCGTGCGCGCCGTCGGAACGGCCAAACGCCGTTGATCGCGCTAGGCGCCGGACGCGCGGACGACGGGGAGCCGGCGGGGACCGTGCTCGAAGAAGGTCGGAACCTGTTCGAACGCGAAGCCGGGCTCGAGTTGCAGGTCGCCCTCGGCGAAATGGTCGAGGACCGCGCCGACGCCGATGCGGGCGACGGCGCGCGCGAGTGTCGCGCCGGGGCAGACGTGAGTGCCGTAGCCGAAGGTCAGGTGCTGGTCGGCGTTGGCGCGATCGAGCCGGAACTCGTCGGCGTCGGCGAAGACGCGCTCGTCACGATTCGCCGAGGCCGCACCGACGGCGATCCGTTCGCCGGTCTTGATCGGACAGCCGCCGATCTCGGTGTCGCGCACGCACCCGCGGGCCAAGAACAACATCGGTGGCGAGAGCCGCAGACTTTCCTCGATCGCGGTCGAGAGCAGGCTGCGGTCGGCGCGCACTGCCGCGGCGATGTCGGGCCGGTCGAGGATCTGGAACAAGAGATTGCCCAAGAGCTGGCTCGTCGTGGTCAGGCCGCCGGTGATGAGGTTGCGCACGAGTGCACGCAGTTGCTCGGGTGGCAGGGGTTCGTCGTCGACCTGCAGGCGGATCAGGCGGGCGAGCACGTCGTCGGGATCGTCGCCCGCGGCGAGCTGCGCGGAACGCTGCGCGATGCGTTCGTCGATGTAGCCGGCGAAGTCGGGGAAGGCGGCTGCGAATCCCACGCCGCGTTCGGTGCGGTTGAGCGCGGGGAACGTGCTCTCCATCAACTCCTTGGCCCAGCGCGCGACCTGGTCGGAATCATCGGGATCGAAGCCGAGAAGATGCATCGTCACGCGGTTCGGCAGCACAGTTGTGTACGAGGCGACGAGATCGAACCGATCGGGCGCGAGGCTGTCGAGCAAGGCGGTCGCGGTCGACGCGATGAACGGTTCTGCGGCGTGCACGATCTTCGGCGTCATCGCGGTGACCATGACTCTGCGAACCGCGGTGTGCCGGGGCGGGTCGAGCTCGCCGAGGAGACGGTCGACGAGCGGGACCTCCACACCGGGCGCCTTCATTCCCGACGCGTTGGAAAAGGTCTCGGTGTCGCGCAGGACGCCTCGCGCCTCGGCGTAGCGCGTGACATACCGCAGTCCTGCGCCCACAGTGGCCAGCGGCCCCGCGTCGCGAAGCGTCCGGAGCTCTTCCCAGGCGTCTCGCGAACGGTCGGCGTCGAAGGGGTCGAACACGGCGGCATGCTACCGATCGAGCGCTGCGAGGCCGGCGGGACGGGTACGGTCGCGGGCGGCGCGGGCGAGGCCCGGCGGCGAGTGGTCCCCGTGCGATGGGCGACCAACTCATGTGCTGCGGATCGGATGTCGATGACGACCGAATGTACGGGGACGCCTTCGTGGGCCCGGCCGTGACCCAGCCGAGGCGCGATCGGCTGCGGTCGTTCGGTATTGCCGCACTCGCCGCGCTGTTGTGCGCCGCGGCCGGTTCGGCGTTCGTGAGCGCGAGGTCGACCCAGTCGTGGTTTCCCAAGGCTTGGGATCCTCGTGTCGCTCCGATCGCGGCCGCGGTCTCCCGGTTGCGCGGGCTCGCGTTCGTACATCCCGTCGCGATCGAATACCTCGCGCCCAAGGACTTCCAAAAGCAACTCGG
Source organism: uncultured Actinomycetes bacterium (assembly GCA_963839575.1). GTDB lineage: Bacteria > Actinomycetota > Acidimicrobiia > IMCC26256 > PALSA-610 > PALSA-610. The sequence goes on from CAWIVQ010000003.1 coordinate 3,165,022, forward strand.
CACCGGAAGCGACCTCAGCGCGACCGACCGGGCCGAGGTCACACGCGAGGCAGCCGTGTTCCGCGCGCTCGGGCTCCTCGGAGGCAAGGTCGACCTCCTGAAGGCGGAGAGCACGTCGCAGGCGTCCGGAACACTCGCGTTCTACGACCCGGCGCGTGAGGAGATCATCGTGCGGGGTGCGACTCTCGACGTCGCGCACCGCGTGACCGTCGCGCACGAGTTGACGCATGTGCTGCAGGACCAGCACTTCAACCTTCCGAAGTTGCAAAAGGCGGCGGCGTCGTCGAAGACCGGCGACTCCGGTGCGTTGAAGGGACTCGTCGAAGGCGACGCCGTCCGTATCCAGAACGATTACGTGAAGCAGCTCTCGGCCGCGGACAACAAGGAGTACCAACGCGAAGACGATGCCGAGAGCGCGCGTATCGGCAAGGAGACGGCTTCGGTGCCCGACATCGTCGATCTCTTGTCCGCCGCCCCCTACGAGTTCGGACCGGCGACGATTCAGGTGTTGTTCGGCGCGGGTGGGAACTCCGCCGTGAACGACGCGCTCACGGGTCCCACGCTGTCGACCGAGGTGTTCACCGAACCCGGCGACGTCACCCCGCCGGTATTCGTCGCCGATCCGTTGCCCTCGCCCGACGGCGTGAAGGTCGGCGCGGCGGAGTCGTTCGGTCCGTTCGAGTTGTTCTTGACCCTCGCGATGCGGATCGACCCCGGCGAGGCCCTCGCGACAGCCGACCTCGTGGCGGGCGGACGGGCCCTGACGTTCCGCAGCCAAGGTGAGACGTGTTACCGGGTGGTGCTCGCCCCCACCAATGAGCCGAGCCGCACGCCGCTCCTTCGGGCCGTCTCGGCGTGGGCCAAGGGACGCGCCCGCACCGCGGTGGACTCGGTGGGTGACCGAGTGGGATTCACCGCGTGCGACCCGGGTCAGTCGGCGCCCGCGCCGAAATCGCAGCGGTTCCACGATGCCACCCAGATCTTGAGCTTCCGGTCGGAGGTTGCCGTCGGCGGCGCCGAGAACAACGCCTCGGGCGACCTCGCCCGCTGCGTCGGCCGCGTGTTCCTCGAACTTCCCGGAGCGGAACGACTCGTGTTGTCGCTCGGGAACGACGCGATCACGCCCACGCAGCAGACGGCGTTGCAGGGGTTCGCGCTGCAGAGCGCGTCCGAGTGCCGGCTCGATCCCCAGTCGGGCCTGCCGTAGCAGCTGCTCACCTCCCCCTCACCGCTCGCGGTCCGCGCGCGTTACGGTGACCGTCACATCGGGGAGGGAGAAGGTGATGGTCGACGATCAGGACCTCGTGGGGCTCGATCCCTACGAACTGATGGCAACCGAAGCCGCGCGGCTCGAGGCGTACCTTGGCGGCGCGGGCGCGAACGACTGGTCGGCGGCGACCCGCTGCGCGGGCTGGAGCCGGCGTGACCTCCTCGCGCACCTCGCGGCGAGCGAGGACTACAACCAGGCGTGCCTCGACGGAACGGTGCAGCAGTTCCTCGCCGACATCGGCGCCAAGGGAGCGGTCGACCTCGCGTCGGCCAACGAGATCGGCATCCGCGAGCTCGACGGCCAGTCGCCCGAGCAGATCCTCGAGACCTGGCGCGAACGCAACTCGCGCAATCGCGAAGCGTTCCGCGCTCGCGACGGCGGTGACGTCGACAGCAGCGTGGGCGCCTATCCCGGCCGGTGGCAGGCGTTTCACCTCGTGTTCGAGCTCGCGACCCACGCCGACGATCTCGGTGTTCCCGCTTCCCCGAGCGAAGCCGCGGCTCGGATCGAGTGGCAGGCCCGGTTCGCGCGCTTCGCGATCAAGGAGTTGAAGCCGGACCTCGCGATCGAGGCAAGGCCCGGGCGGACGCACGTCAAGGGCGAGGGCATCGATGTCGAGCTCTCCGACGAGGAATTCGTCCAGGTGGTCGCGGCCCGGCTCCCCGCGGGAACCGCGATCGACGCCGACACCGCCGCGACACTGTCGGTGACGCCGTGACCCTGCACGACACGACGCCCCTGCACGACACGACGCCCCTGCACGACGCCCGGATCCTCGTGACGGGCGCGACCGGCCAGGTCGCGCTGCCGGTTGCCCTCGGCCTGGCCGCCGACAACGACGTGATCGCGGTGGCGCGTTTCAAGGACGCGGCGTCGCGCCAACGGCTCGAAGCCGCGGGCGTGCAGTGCGTCGTAGTGGATCTCGCGCAGGGATCGTTCGAGGGCGTCCCGAGCGACGTCGACTACGTCTGCAACTTCGCGGTCGTGAAGGCCAACAAGTGGGAGGTCGATCTCGCCGGCAACGCGGAGGCGGCCGGGTTGCTCATGGCGCACTGCCGTGACGCGCGGGCCTTCCTGCACTGTTCGTCGACGGGCGTCTACGAAGCCGCCGACGGCTCGCCGCAGCGCGAGACCGACCCCCTCGGCGACAACCATCGGGTGATGATGCCGACGTACAGCATCTCGAAGATCGCCGCCGAGGCCGTCGTGCGGACGACATGCCGGTTGTTCGGGGTGCCGACCACGATCGCGCGCCTCAACGTGCCCTACGGCGACGGCGGGGGCTGGCCGGCGTTCCACCTCGCGCTGATGCTCGCCGGTCATGCGGTGCCGGTGCGCCCGGACGGTCCGAGCCGCTTCAACCCGATCCACGACGACGACATTCTCGCGACATTGCCCGGCATGCTCGCCGCGGCGTCGGTGCCTGCGACGATCGTGAACTGGGGCGGCGACGACGAGACGAGCATCGAGGAGTGGTGCGAGTACATGGGCGAGCTCGTCGGCGTCGAGCCCGTGTTCGACCGCACGCCGAACACGATCGGCGGCATCCCCACCGACAACACCAAGCGCCGGGCGCTCGTGGGGCCGACTGCGGTGGCCTGGAAGGACGGCTTCCGGCGGATGGTCGCGGCGCAGGTCGGGAAGGCCGCGAACTAGCGTCTCGGTCCGGAAGTGCCGCGGGCGCCGCAAGGGAGCGGGACGGTGGAGGAGCTGGATCTGGCGGGCGTCGATCGGGTGCTCGCGGTCGTGGCCCACCCCGACGATGTCGACTTCGGATGGGCGGGTTCGGTCGCGGTCATGACCGACGCCGGGGTCGACGTCGTGTACTGCATCGTCACCGACGGCGACGCCGGCGGATCCGAGACGGGTATCCCGCGCGAGGAGATGGCGGCGCGGCGGCGTGACGAACAGCGCGCCGCGGCTGCGATCGTCGGCGTCAGCGATCTACGGTTCCTCGGATACCCCGACGGCCTCGTCCAGCCGACGCTCGAACTACGGCGGGACCTCACCCGGCTGATCCGCACCGTGCGGCCGGACCGCGTGATCACGCAGTCGCCCGACCGTAACTGGGACCGCATCTTCGTGAGCCACCCCGATCACCTCGCGACCGGCGAAGCCGCGGTGTGTGCCGTGTATCCGGACGCGCGGAATCGTTGGGCGCATCCCGACCTCGCCGAGGCCGGGCTCGAGCCGTGGACCGTCGACGCGCTCTGGATGGGGAGCGGGCGGCGACGCGGCGACCCACTACGTCGACATCACGGCCACGGTCGATCGCAAGATCGAGGCCCTGTTGTCGCACACGAGCCAGCTCCCGGATCCGGTGGCGACCGAGACCATGGTGCGAAGCTGGACGAGCGCGACCGCACAAGCGGCCGGCCTGCCCGAAGGACGCGCCGCCGAGTCGATGAGAGTGGTGAACACGCGATGACCCAGCACGAGATGACGAGATCCGAGGTCGCGCATCCGTTGGAGATGCTCACCGGTGACGAGGTGAAGCGCGCGGTCGCGGTGCTGCGCGAGAGCGGTCGCGTGCCCGAAGGAGCGCTCTTCGCGAGCGTCGTCCTGCACGAGCCCGCCAAGGATGCGCTGGCGCGATGGAAGCCCGGCGAACGGGTCGAGCGGCGCGTGCGCGCCGTCATCGTGCCGGGCCCGGAGTGTGTCGTCGTCGAGGCGATCGTCGACCTCGGCGCGGGTGTGATCGAGGCGTGGGACGAGATCGCCGACATGCGACCGACCTTGCTGATGCACGAAGCGGCCCAGGCGATCGGCACCATCCGCGCCAATCCCGCGTACCTCGCCGCGCTGGCGCGCCGTGGGATCACGGCCGACATGGTCGAGCAGGTGCAGATCGACCCGTGGCCCGCGGGCGTCTTCGGCTACGACTGCGAAGACGGGCGCCGGATCTCGCGCTGCATCTCGTTCCTGCGGGAAAGCCAGACCGACAACGGGTACGCGCGCCCGATCGAAGGCCTGGTCGTGCACTTCGACAACGGCCGCAACGAGGTGTTGGAGGTCAACGACCACGGCGTCACGCCCCTGCCGCCGAATCGTGCCAGCTATCTCGCCGCCGATCAGCCGCGGATGCGTACCGACCTGAAGCCGCTGCACATCACCCAACCCGACGGCCCGAGCTTCACCGTCGAGGGGAATCTGGTGCGGTGGCAGAAGTGGCAGTTCCGGGTCGCGTTCGACCCGTTCGAAGGCCTCGTGCTGCACCAGATCGGCTACAACGACGACGACGGGCGGCTGCGATCCATCCTCCACCACGCGTCGATCAGCGAGATGGTGGTTCCCTACGGTGCCCCCGATCCGTTGCACGGCTGGAAGAACGCGTTCGACGCGGGGGAGTGGGGCCTCGGGCGTATGACGCAGTCACTCACGCTCGGCTGCGACTGCCTCGGCGAGATCCACTACTTCGACGCGACGCTCGCGAGCGAGTCGGGCAAGCCGTGGGTCATCCAGAACGCGATCTGCATGCACGAAGAGGACTTCGGGATCCTCTGGAAGCACGTCGACATGTGGGGCGGGACCAACGAGGTGCGGCGAAGTCGTCGTCTCGTCGTCAGCTTCATTTCAACCGTCGGCAACTACGAATACGGCTTCTACTGGTACTTCTACCTCGATGGCAACATCCAGCTCGAGGTCAAGCTCACCGGCATCGTGTCGCCCATGGCGATCGAGCCCGGAACCACGCCACCGTTCGCGAACGTGATCGCCGAGGGCGTTGCCGCGCCACATCATCAACACATGTTCAACGCCCGGCTCGACTTCGACGTCGACGGCGCAAACAACGAGATCTACGAAGTCGACGCCGAGCGCATGCCGCCGGGCCCCGACAACCCGTGGTTGAACGCGTTCCGGCCGAAGTTGACCCGCCTCGAGACCGAGCTCACCGCCCAGCGGGAGGTCGACGCGGGCAGAGTCGCGCACGTGGCGCATCGTGAACCCCGATGCGCGCAACGGTCTCGGGCAACCAACGGCGTACAAGCTGGTACCGACCATGTCGACGCCCACCCTGTTGGCCCACCCCGAATCGTCGGTCGGCCGGCGCGCGGCGTTCGCCCTGCACAACCTCTGGGTCACGCCGTACTCGCCCGACGAACGGCGCGCGGCGGGCGAATACCCGAACCAGCACCCCGGTGGCGACGGCCTGCCGCGGTGGACGGCGGCCGATCGGTCCGTCGCGAACACCGACCTCGTGGTCTGGTACTCGTTCGGCGTCACCCACTTCGTACGGCCCGAGGACTGGCCGGTCATGCCGGTCGAGTACACCGGGTTCATGCTGGTGCCGTTCGGTTTCTTCGACCGCAACCCCGCGCTCGATGTCCCACCCACCGAAGGTGAGCACTGCCACTCGTGACGCGGATCCTCGTAACGAACGACGACGGGATCGAGTCGCCCGGCCTGCACCTGCTGGCCGCGGGGTTGGACGACGCCGGGTTCGAGGTGGTGGTGATCGCGCCTGATCGTGACCGCAGCGGAATCGGTGCCGCGATCGGATTGGTGCACGCCGACCAGCACCTCGACGTGGAGAAGGTGGAGATCCCCGGCTGTGTGGGCGTTCCCGCCTACGCCATCGACGGACCGCCCGGCATGTGCGTGTGCGCGGGGCGCCTCGGCGCGTTCGGCGATCCGCCCGACATCGTCGTGTCAGGTGTCAACCCCGGCTGCAACACCGGTCGGGCGATCTTGCACTCGGGCACCGTCGGCGCCGCGCTCACTGCGCAGAGCTTCGGGTGTTCCACGCTCGCGGTCAGTGTCGACGTCTCCGACGAGTGGCGCTTCGACACCGCGGTACGCGTGGCGCTCGACGTGCTCCCGATGTTGCTCGACGCGCCGCCGCGCAGCGTGCTCAATCTCAACGTTCCCGCGCTCGCGTACGACGAGGTGCTCGGTGTGCGTTGGGCGCGCCTCGCCGCGTTCGGGTCGGTGCGCGCCGCGATTGCAGAGTCGACCGGCAGCGGCCTGCAGTTCGAGTTGCGGGCGACGGGTGTCGCCGCGCCCGCCGATTCCGATCAGGGCCTCGTCGACTCGGGCTTCGCCTCGTTGACGACGATCGTCGGTGTCGCCGAGGCCTGGCCGTCCGAGGTCACGGGTGCGCCGGACATCGCCTCGAGTGTGGTCCCCGGCGCCCGGGTCGAGGCGGTGCACGCCGTCCCCGACGCGTCTGCGCCCAGGTCGCTCCACCGGCCCCTACACGGCGGCCCCGTTCCGCCCGAGTAGCCACCGGCCTACCCGTTGGCACCGGTGCCGCGCGATGGGCGATGCTGGGGCTCATGGGCACATGGACACGCGAAGAGCTCCAGCGGGCGCACGACAACTACGTGGCGGTGGCGCAGGAGGCCGGGCGAACGAACGACTGGCGGGCCTGGGCGGACGCGTTTACGCAGGACGCGACCTACATCGAGCACCACTACGGCACGATGCAAGGGCGGGAGAACATCTACGAGTGGATCAGCGAGACCATGGCCGAGTGGCCGAACTCCGAGATGAAGGAGTTCCCGCACGACTGGTGCGTCTGCGACGAGGAGCGGGGTTGGTGGATCTGTCAGATCGAGAACCGCTTCCGCGACCCGGGTGACGGCGGGATCTACCAGGCGTACAACCTCACCGTGCTCAAGTACGCCGGCAACATGCAGTTCTCCTCCGAAGAGGACGCGTACAACCCGGCGAACTTCGCGCCCGTGGTGAAGGCGTGGATCGAGGCCGAGCGGCGGGCCGAGAAAGCCTGACCATGCGGCCCACGCGGCGGGGCGGGCTCGGGTTTCGCGACGGAGAGTGGCCGTCCGGGCGCCTGGTATCATGGCAGACCGCGCGGGGCCCGGATTCTTGGGTTTCCGACGCCGGAGTTTTCGATCATGGAGTGGTATGGCGTTCAAAGTCGGTGACCGGGTCGTGTACCCCCATCACGGGGCCGCCGTGATCGAACGCAAGGAGATGCGGGAGGCGTTCGGCGAGAAGACCGAATACCTCGTGCTCCGGGTGGCGAACGGCGACCTGACCCTCGCAGTCCCGTCGAACAAGGCCGAAGACGTGGGGATGCGCCCGCCGATCTCGGTCGAGGACATCGACGACCTCTTCCAGCTGCTTTCCAAGAAGGACGTACACGAGCCCACCAACTGGAGCCGGCGGTTCAAGAACCACCAGGAGAAGTTGAAGAGCGGCGACGTCTACCAGGTGGCCGAGGTCGTCCGGAACCTGGCGTTGCGCGAGGTCACCAAGGGCCTCTCCGCCGGCGAGAAGGCGATGCTCGTGCGGGCCCGCGGCATTCTCGTGTCGGAGCTGAGCTTTGCATTGAACGTCTCCGAAGAAGAGGCGCTCGCCAAGCTCGAACAGCAACTCGCGTAGTTCGCGGCTGTCTCGCCCGCCTCAGCGGTCGAGGACCGTCACGCACTCGATGTGCGGCGTGTGCGCGAACAGGTCGACGAGCGTCACCGACGTCAGCGAGTAGTCGGCGTGCACGAGGAGCCCCACATCGCGCGCCAGCGCGGCCGCGTCGCAGGAGACGAGCACGACTCGTTCGGGGTCGCACGCGAGCACGGCGCGCGCACCATCCTTGCCCAGCCCGGCGCGACTCGGGTCGGCGATGACGACGTCGACCTTGTTGCCCTTCCACTTGCCCACGTCGGAGCGCACGATGCGGGCGTCGCGGCCCTTCAGATTGTGTTTCGCGTCGGCCACCGCGGCGCGACCGCGCTCGACCGCGACCACCCGTCGCGGGTTGTCGGCCGTCACCGCGAAGAGCCCGACCCCGCAGTAGAGGTCGGCCAGGATCCGGTCCGGCCCGGTCGCATCGCGCACGAGCCGGGCGAGTGCCGCCGCGCCGTCGGTCCGGCTCTGGAAGAACGAGTTGATCGACACGCGCATCGTGTGACCGTCGACGACCTCGTGGACGTGCGCGGTCTTGCCCCGCATGACATCGGGGGGCAGGTCGAGGATCGTGTCGGCGGGGTCGGCGAGCGCGGCGCGTTCACCCGTCGCGACGCCGACGCGCAAGGTCACTTCGTTCGCCCGTCCGAACTTGCCCTCGCGCAGGAGCTCGTCGATCGCCGGATGAGCGACGAGGCACGAGTCGATCAGGATCGGGTCGTGCGACTGGTGACGCCGGAACGCGGGCTTGCCGTCGACCACGAGCGCGCGCACCGTCGTGCGGAAGCCCTCGGTAGGGAGCAGCACCGGTTCGGCGAGCGGCGGTTCGGCGATGTGCGCGATCCGATTGAGCGCGTCGCGGATGATGTCGAGCTTGAGCTGTGGTTGCGTCGCGGTGGCGACGTGCTGCCAGCCGCAGCCCCCACAACCCTCGCGGGCGTGCAGGCACGGCGGGATCACGCGGTCGGGTGAGGCTTCGAGCACCTCGACGACGCGGCCGCGCAGGTGGTCGGCCCGGTCGGCCGTCACTTCGATGCGCACGCGCTCGTTCGGGAGGGCGCCGTCGACCAGCGCCACCCGACCGTCGTCGACGCGAGCCGAGCGCATCGCCGCCGGCAACCATCCGAGTCACCGTCAGCTCCACTCGGGAAGTCTTGCGCGAACTCTGCGAGACTCGCGCATCGTGCAGGCGCTGCGAGTCCACGAACTGGGCGAACCCGAGCGGGTCATGGTGCTCGAGGACGGCCCCGAACCCGAGGTCCGGCCCGGCGACGTGCGTATTCGGGTGCACGCCGCGTCGCTGAATTTCCCCGATGTGCTGCTGTGCCGGGGCGAGTATCAGGTGAAGCCGCCGCTCCCGTTCACGCCCGGCGCCGAGGTGGCGGGCGTGGTGGAGGAGCTCGGCGCGGGCGTCGACGGTCTGCGGGTAGGTGAGCGGGTGCTGGCCATCCCGAACTTCGGCCCCGGCGGATTCGCGGAGTCGACGACCGCGTCGGCGGCAGGCGGCGTCTTCCCCATCCCCGAATCGATGCCGTTCGCCTCGGCCGCCGCGCTGCACGTCGTGTACCAGACCGGGCACCTCGCCCTGCACCGACGCGCGAAGTTGCAGGCCGGGGAGACGCTGCTCGTGCACGCGGGCGCCGGGGGAGTGGGGAGTGCCGCGATCCAGCTCGGCCTCGCCGCGGGGGCGCGCGGTCGTCGCGACCGCGGGCGGACCGGAGAAGGTCGAGGTGTGCCGCAAGCTGGGCGCGCACCTCGCGCTCGACTATCGCGAGCACGACTTCGTCGACGCGGTGAAGGAGTTCACCGACGGGCGCGGCGCGGATGTGATCTACGACCCGGTCGGCGGCGACACCTACGACCGGTCGACCAAGTGCATTGCCTTCGAGGGTCGCATCCTGATCATCGGCTTCACCGGCGGCCGATTTGCCGAGGCACGCACCAATCACATCCTCATCAAGAACTATTCGGTCGTCGGTGTGCACTGGGCCCTCTACAACCTGGTGAATCCGCAGCTCGTGCGCGCGACGCACGACGACTTGGTGAAGTTGTTCGGCGCCGCCAAGATCGATCCGCTGATCTCGGAGCGCGTGACCCTCGCCGATGTGCCGGCCGCCCTGGCCCGTCTCGGATCGCGCGCGACCTACGGGAAGATCGTCTGCGAGCTGTGATCGACGGGCTCGCCGCCCGCCTGCGTTGATCGGTACGTTCGAGACCTCGCGCGACCACCGCGCAGTTGCTGCGCGTGCTAGCGCGGCGTGCTAGCTGCTGCAGTCGCGGACGCTGGGCAGTTGTCGGCGTGTCCCGTCATCGTCGACGCCGGGATCGCCCGGGAGCTCGTTCGCGGCGCGTTACGCGGTGAGTCGCTCCCGGAAGAATGCCAAGACCTGATCGAGCGCATCCTTGGTGGGGTTGGCGGGCTCGTCGACGAGGTGTTCGGTGACCACCGAGTGGGCCGCCCTCGGGAAGTTGTGCGGATTACGGCCCTTGCGGTTCTCGATCTCGATCGCGATGAGGCGGTCGCCGAACACCTCGCGGAGATGTTGGAAGCGTTCCGCGGGAACGGCCGGGTCGCCGGTGAAGCGCATGGCCAAGACGCACAGCTCTTCGCGTGCGGCGACGGTCGCCAGATCGGCATCCGAGAGACCGAGCGCACGCCTGCGCGCCTTGCCCCCCGCGAAGGGCAACGACGGCTGGCTCAGCACGGGCGCGAGCATGCTGTCGTCGACGGCCATCGCGAGCGCGAAGCCCCCGGTGAAACACATGCCGATCGCGCCGACGCCCGGCCCGCCGCACTGTTCGTGCAGATCGCGCGCCAATGCGCGCAACCAGTCGATGACGGGCGACGTTCGATTGAGGGCCCACGTCGTGAACTCTCGCGACACACAGCCTTGCGATATCGACTTCACGACGTACGGAATCGAGACCTCCCGGCCCGGAGTGCCGAACAAGCTGGGCATCGCGACGGTGAACCCCGCGTCGACGACCCGTTGCGCGAACGCAGTGACCTTCGGCGTGATGCCCGGTATCTCGCTCATCACGACCACGCCCGGGCCCGAGCCGGCCCGGTACACCACTCGCTCCTCGCCGTTGTGGGAGAAGGTGGTCTCGGTGAATCCCGCGAGCACGTCGATCATGGCGGGAGGTTAGAACCGGGCCAGCTCGTCGCGGAGCTGGCCGAGACCCATGCTGCCGAGGTCGAGCGCGTAGGTGTGGAACTCCTTCAGGTCGAAGCTCGCGCCCTTGCGCCGTTTCGCATCGGCGCGGCATTCGAGCCACACCCGCTCGCCGACCTTGTAGCTGATGGCCTGGCCCGGCCAACCGAGGTAGCGGTCGACCTCGCTGCGCATGAACACCTCGGGGAACCGGCTGCGCCCGACCACGAAGGGCAACGCGAGCTCGGGCGTCCACTTCTCGCCCGCGTGCGGCTCACCTTCGATGATCGTGAGCTCGAGGTGCATCCCGATGTCGACCACGACGCGCACGGCGCGCATTGCCTGCGCCGCGAGCATCCCCATCTCGAACGCCGGGTCGTCGAGGTAGCCGAGCTCGCCCATCAGGCGCTCGGCGTACAGCGCCCAGCCTTCGCCGTGGCCGGAGACGAAGCCGAAGAGGCGCTGGAACCGCGACAACTTCTGGGCGAGAAACACCACCTGCGCGACCTGCAGGTGGTGGCCCGGGACGCCCTCGTGGTAGCAGGTGCTCACTTCTTTCCACAGGGGAAAGCGGGTCTCGCCCATGGTGGGGTACCAGGTACGGCCGGGTCGGGAGAAGTCCTCGGTCGGTCCCGTGTAATACATCGCGGCCGCGCCACCGGGAGGGGCGATCATCGCCTCGCAGCGCCGCAAAGGCTCGGCGATGTCGAAGTGGGTCCCGCTGAGATCGGCGATGGTCCGGTCGATCAGGTCCTGGTTCCAGCGCCGGAAGGCTTCGACGCCTTCGATGGCGCGATTCGGGTCCGCGTCGAGATGCTCGATCACCTCGTCGATGGACGCGCCGGGAAGGATGCGTTCGCCCACGCTGCCGCATCGTGTCCTCGATGCGATGCAACTCCTCCCAGCCCCAGGCGTAGGTCTCCTCGAGGTCGAGGTCGATGCCGTTGAAATCGCGGGCGAACAACGCGTAGCGGTCGCGACCGACCGGGTTGCGCGGGTCGGCCGCCGGCGCGTACTCGTCGCGGAGGTATGCCGCGAGACGTGCGTACGCCGCCGTCGCGAGCCTCGGCCGCCGCGGCGAGCGCGTGTCGTCGGCCGGGCGCCTCGCCGCGAGCGCGCGGAAGAACGGCTCGGAATCGCCTTCGCCGCCCCACGTCGCGGCCTGTTCCGCGCAGGCGAGCGCTTGGCGCCGAGCGGCGACGAGGCCCTGATCGACACCGGCGCGCAGGGCATCTTCGATGCCGCTCAGCGAGTCGGGGACGCGCGTCATGCGTTCGGTCGCCACCGCCCAGTCGTCGTCGGTCTCGAGGCGCATCAGGTCGAAGCACTGGCGGGCCGATTGGATCGGGCTCCCGATGATGCGGATGTCGCGCAGGCGCTCACCGGCGTCGTACTGCTCGACGTCGAGCGTGCAGCGCTCCGTCATCACGCTGGCCGCGAGCCGATCGTCGTCGGTTTCCTTCGGCGCCTTGGCCAGTGCCGCGAGGGTTTCGCGCACGAGGTCGATCCGGCGGGCCGAGCCGGCGGGCGAGTAGTCGGTCATCTCGTGGTCGTGGCCGGGAATCCCCGCATAGGTCGCGCTGCACGGATCGAGCGCGCCGAGCTGGTCGCAGTAGCGATCGGCGATGTCGAAGACTTCCGACACGTTTCCTCCTCCGGGTGGCCGGTACGGTGAGGAGTATGGCTCACCAGTTCATCTTGACGATGCGTGATCTGCGCCGGGTACACCCGCCGGACAAGGAGGTCCTGCGCGGCGTCAACATCTCGATGTACCCCGGGGCGAAGATCGGCGTGTTGGGCTTGAACGGCGCGGGGAAGTCGACCCTGCTGCGCATCATCGCCGGAGAAGACGACGGCTACCAGGGTGAATGCCGGGTCACGCCGGGCTTCTCCGTCGGGTTCTTGCCCCAAGAGCCCCGGCTCGATCCCGACAAGGACGTGTTGGGCAACGTCATCGAAGGTGTGGCGAGCACCAAGAACCTCCTCGACCGTTTCGAGGAGGTGTGCAACGCGATGGGCGAGCCCGACGCCGACTTCGACAAGCTCCTCGCCGAGCAGTCCGATCTGCAGGACAAGATCGACCACGTCAGCGGTTGGGACCTCGACCGTCAACTCGAGATCGCGATGGACGCGTTGCGACTTCCGCCGGCCGACGCCGACGTGACGAAGTTGAGTGGAGGCGAACGGCGCCGGGTCGCGCTGTGCCGGCTCCTGCTCGGCAAGCCCGATCTGCTCCTGCTCGACGAGCCGACGAACCACCTCGACGCGGAGTCGGTCGCCTGGCTCGAACGGCACTTGCAGGACTACCACGGCACCGTGGTCGCGGTCACGCACGACCGGTACTTCCTCGACAACGTCGCGGGCTGGATCCTCGAGCTCGATCGTGGTGCGGGTATTCCGTGGGAAGGCAACTACACGAGCTGGCTCGAGCAGAAGGAACAGCGGCTCGCGCAGGAGGAGAAGGTCGACGAGACGCGGCCGGCGCACGTTGCAGCGCGAGCTCGAATGGGTCCGCCTCGCGCCCCGGGCCCGACAGGCCAAGGGCAAGGCGCGCATCACGGCGTACGACAAGCTGGTCGCCGAGGCCGAATCGGCGGAGAAGCGCCAGGAGAAAGTCCAGATCACCATCCCGCCGGGGCCGCGCCTCGGCGATCTCGTGATCGAGGCCGAACACCTCGCCAAGGGCTACGGCGACCGGCTCCTCATCGACGACTTCTCGTTCTCGTTGCCGCCGGGCGGCATCGTCGGCGTCATCGGCGCGAACGGCGCGGGCAAGACCACGCTCTTCCGCATGCTCGTCGGTCAAGAGGAGCCCGACAGCGGTTCGCTCAAGGTGGGTCCGACGGTCGAGATGGCCTACGTCGACCAGTCGCGCGAAGCGCTCGATCCCGACAAGACCGTGTACGAGGAGATCACCGGTGGCGTCGACCTCGTGAAGGTCGGCGACCGGGAGGTGCACGGACGCGCGTACGTCGCGGGCCTCAACTTCAAGGGCTCCGACCAGCAAAAGCGCGTCGGTGACCTCTCCGGTGGTGAACGCAACCGGCTGCACCTCGCGAAGGCGTTGCTCATGGGTGGCAACGTCTTGTTGCTGGACGAACCCACCAACGACCTCGACGTCGACACGTTGCGCGCGCTCGAAGAGGCGTTGCTCGAGTTCCCGGGTTGCGCGGTCGTGATCTCCCACGACCGGTGGTTCCTCGACCGCATCGCCACCCACGTGCTCGCCTTCGAGGGTGACAGCCAGCTGACGTGGTTCGAGGGCAACTTCACCGACTACGAGAAGGACCGACACCAGCGCCTGGGTGGCGACGCCGACCAGCCGCACCGCCTGAAGTACAAGCCGCTGACCCACTGACGGTTATTGCCTAGTGTCCGGGTGTGGATCCGGACGGTGTGCTGCGGGTCTCGCGGTCGTGCGCGATCTCGGGTGACGAGCTCGAATGGCGGTTCACGGCTTCGGGTGGCCCCGGTGGTCAGCACGCGAACACGTCGAACACCAAGGTCGAGCTCCGTTTCGACGTGGCGTCGTCGCCGTCGCTCGGACCCCGCCAGCGGGCGCGGCTCTTGGACAAGCTCGGTCCGGTCGTGCGCGTGACCGCGTCGGAGCGCCGCTCGCAACACCAAAACCGCGAGCTGGCCCTCGAGCGCTTGCAATCGCGGCTCGCGGCGGCGCTGCACATCGATCCCAAGCGGTTCTCGACCAAGCCGTCGCGCGCGCGCGAAGAAGCGTCGCGTCGACGAGAAGCGCCACCACGGCGACATCAAGCGGGGCCGGCGCCGCCCGTCGGGCGAGGAGTAGGCGCGTGCACGCGTTCGCCGACAGCCTGCTCGTCATCGTCGGAGTCCTCGCGATCGGCTTCGTGCTCGACGCGGCGGTCCGCACCTTCGTCGTGCCCGCGTGGAACAGTGGTCTTGTTCACGGTCGTGGTCTTCCGGGCCACGCGGCGCGTGTTCGCGCTGTTCGCGTCGCCGCGCCGGGGGTACGAAGCCCGCGACCGCGTCATGGCCGTTCTACGCGCCGATCGCGCTCCTGGCCCTCCCGCTGACGTCGATGCTCGTGGTGTTCGGGGCGTACACCTGCATCTTCGCCGGGCTCGAGCGCGACGGCTGGCGCAGCGCGGTGATGACGAGCGGATCGTCGCTGTTGACCCTCGGCTTCGAACGGCCCGGCGACCTCCCCGGCGCGTTCGCGGCGTTCAGCGAAGCGGCGATCGGTCTCGCCCTCCTCGCATTGCTGATCGCGTACCTCCCGACCATCTACAACTCGTTCTCGCGGCGCGAGGTCGCGGTGACCGACCTGGCCATTCGCGCGGGCAGCCCACCGACTCCGGAGAGCATGCTCGTGCGTGCCCACCTCACCGGGTTCTTGTACGAGATGGACCGGTTCTGGGAATCGTGGATGACCTGGTTCACCGAGGTGCAGGAGACCCACACCTCCTACGGATCGCTCGCGTTCTTCCGCTCGCCGAACCCCCACCGTTCGTGGGTGACCGCCGCGGGCGCGGTGCTCGACACCGCGTCGATACGGCTCGCGATGCTCGACATCCCGTGGACGCCGGAGCCCGCGTTGTGCATCCGGTCGGGGTATCTCGCGCTCCGCGAGGTCGCGGGCTTCTTCGGCTTCGACTACGCCGACGATCCTGCGCCCGACGATCCCATCAGCGTGGCGCGAGACGAGTTCGACGAGGTCTACGCCCGGCTCGCCGGCGCCGGGGTACCCGTTCGGGACGACCGGGAGCAGGCGTGGCGCGACTTCGCGGGGTGGCGCGTGAACTACGACGCCGTCCTCGTCACCCTCGCGGCATACGTCATGGCTCCGTATGCACCGTGGGTCTCCGATCGGTCCCCGGTCGTCCCGCTGCCGCACTACGGGTGGGGCAAGCGCCGGATCGCGATCACCCGCCGCGCCCAGCACTGAGGGTCGGGATCAGAGATCGTCGAACAGCCAGGTTTCCCGGTTCCCGGGCGCACCTCGCCGGATGAACCATTCCACCCCGAAGGCCTCGGCGAAGGCCTCGAGCGGCATCGACAAGAAGAAGGAGTCGGGCGGGATCTGGCTCGCGTGCGCGGCCATCGCCGCACGCTTCTGCCCGAGGAAGTCGCCGACGTCGACCGAGGTGGTGATGATCGACGCGGGCGAGCCGAAGTCGTCCATCTGGGCGGCGTCGGGTGCGTCAGGCATCTCGTCGGTGCGCCGCTCGATGAGCGACCGGATCCAGTCCCGGTTCATCGTTGATCTCGTACACGCGCCGCGTGCCCGCGAGCTCGGCCGCGCGCACGCCGACGCGGTGCACCTGCACGTGATCCGGGTGGCCGTAGCCGCCGTGGTCGTCGTACACCGTGAGCACGTCGGCCCGCTCGTCGCGCAGGATCTGCGCCAGGCGCGCCGCGGCCTCCTCGACATCCGCGCGGGCGAACGCTTCGGCGTCGTGGTTCGTGGGCTCGCCGTCCATGCCCGAGTCGCGGTAGCCGAGGTACTCCACCCGGTCGACGCCGAGGATCTCGGCCGAGGCTGCGAGCTCGGCGACACGGCGTTCGGTCAACGACTCGCCGGGCGCCGAGCGCGTCGGGCACGAATTCGCCCAGCTCACCGCGCGTCGCCAGCACCAATACGACCCGGTGCCCCTCCGCCTTCGCGCGCGCCATCGTGCCCGCGGTCGCGATCGACTCGTCGTCGGGATGCGCATGAAACGTGACGAGCGTGTACGCCAACGAGGTCTCCCCGGCAGTGAGGGTTCTTGTGGTCCGCCTTATATGACGTTAGCGTCAGCTTGGCCACGTGACGCGGAACGGAACCGGGGGGACTCATGCGCGCTCGTACCGAGGTAGGTCGGCTCACCGTGATCGGGGTGGCGTTAGCGCTCCTGGTGTCGGCGTGCGGGAACTCGAAATCGCAGTCGACGGCGCCGACGACCCCGGCCAACACCGGTCCGGTCGCCACGACGGTGCCGGTCGCCGATCTCAACAAGCTCGTACCCGGGCGGGGCGCCGGCGTCGACGACGCCAAGAAGGAGATCCGGGTCGCCGTCATCACGACCAAGACCAACCCGATCGGCGGGAAGTACTCGCAATACGCCGACGGGCTGCAGGCGTACTTCGACATGGTCAACGCCCAGGGCGGCATCTATGGCCGCAAGCTCGTGATCGTCAAGAACCGTGACGACACGATCGGACTCCAGAACGTCCAGCAGGTGCAGTCGAGCCTCTCCGACGACAACGCGTTCGCCACGTTCGTCGCGACGTTGCAGTTCACCGGCGCGGACCTGCTCGGCAAGGCGAACCAGCCCACCTTCATCTGGAACATCAACCCCGAGATGGCGACGCCGAAGGGCGGGCCGTCGCACGACAACATCTTCGGGTCGTTGGGCGCGCTCTGCTTCTCCTGCGGCGGGCACTACCTGCCGTGGTTGGCGACCCAGGAGGGATTCACCAAGGTCGGGATCCTCGCCTACAGCAAGGCCACCTCGGCGTCGTCGGGTCTTTGCGCCGACGGAACCCGAGCGAGCTACCAGCAGTACGCCCCCAACGTGAAGGTCGCCTTCTTCGACGACTCGTTGCCCTTCTCGGCCGACATCACCGCCGATGTGACCCGGATGAAAGAAGCCGGCGTCCAGTTCGTCAACACGTGCATGGACACGAACGAGGTCACGAAGCTGGCCCGGGAGATGAAGAAGCAAGGTCTCAACGCCGTGCAGCAGCTTCCGAACGCCTACGACCACGATGCCATGGCCGCGAGCGGCGGCGTCTTCGACGGCAGCTTCATCAACCCGCAGTACGTCCCGTGGGAGGCGAGCCCGCAATCGCCGGCCACCAAGCAGTTCCTCGACTACACCTCCGCGCACAACGTCACGACGGTCGAGCTCAGCGAGGTCGGCTGGATCATGGGCGCGATGTTCCTCGACGGACTGAAGCTCGCGGGTCCGGAGTTCACGAAGCAGAAGGTCATCGACGCGCTCAACACGCAGACGGCGGAATCGCCCGGCGGCCTGATCGTGCCGATCGACTGGACCAAGGCGCACAACGACCCGACGAACGACCCCGCGGTGCGGGGCAAGTACGAATGCGACGCGGTCATGAAGATCGTCGACAACAAGTTCGTGCCGCAGTTCACGGAACCGGGCAAGCCCTGGATCTGCTTCGATCCGAACCCGAGTGCACCGATACCGAAAGAGCCGACGCACATGTCGTTCGCGCCCGGGGGTCAGGGTTGACCCGATCGCCGCAGGCCCTGAGCTAAGACCGCCGGTCGAATGGACAAGCTGCTCGGCGCGCTCATCGACGGAGTCGCGTTCGGCTGCGTGTACGCGCTGCTCGCGGTCGGACTGACGCTCGCGTACAAGACGTCGGGCGTCTTCAACATCGCGTTCGGGGTGCAGGCGTTCGCGTCGGGCGCGATCTACTACCAGCTGCACGTGAACGAGCGCTGGGGCATCCTCCCGGCCTTCGTCGTCGCGGTGATCATCGTCGCGCCGCTCATCGGTGTGGTCCTCGATCGCGCGTTGTTCCGGTATCTGCGCAGCGCGCCACCGATGGCGCGACTCATCACCGCGCTGGGCCTGCTCGTCGCCATCCCGCAGATCGTGCTGCTCTGGTTCAACGAGACCGACGCGGTGAACCCGACGGGCATCGTGCCCGGTGGCACCGTCGTGTACCACGTGTTCGGTGCCGCGCTCGATCGCGATCAACTCTCGATCGTCGTCCTCGCGGCGTTGGTCGCGGTCGGGCTGAGCATGCTGTTCCGTTACACCGCGCTCGGTATCCGCATGCGGGCCGTGGTCGAGAGCCCGCGTATGGCCGAGCTCTCCGGCACCGACTCCGACCGGATCAGCACGGCTTCGTGGATGCTGTCCAGCCTGGTCGCCGGGCTCGCGGGCGTGCTCCTGCCGACGGTCACCCAGCAAGTCGGCGACATCTACTACACGACGCTGCTGACCGCCGCGATCGCGGCGGTGGTGCTCGGCTCGCTCACGAGCATCCCTCTCGCATTCGGCGGCGCCGTCGTGCTGGGTGTCGTGCAGGAGCTCTTGAACCGGTTCCTGCCGACGAACAGCGTGTTGGCGAGCAACCTCCGGCCGTCGTTGCCCTTCGTCGTCTTGTTCCTCGTGCTGATCCTCTCGCCCCGGCTGCGCAATCGCAAAGAGCTCACCGACCCGCTGGTGAGCGTCGACCCGCCACCGCCGGCGCCGGCGTCCGGGCAGCGGAGTCGTGAGCTCACGATCGGCACCCGCGTCGCCGGCGTGCTCTTCTGCCTGGGCGTCGGCTACTACGTCTTCTTCCACGGCAACGCGAGCGTCGTGGGACAGGCGATCCAGATCGCGATCTACTCGATCATCTTCTGTTCGGTCGTCGTCATCACGGGCATCGCGGGCGAAGTGTCGTTCGCGCAGGCGACGTTCGCGGGAATCGGCGGCTTCGCATCGGCGCAACTCGCGACGAGCGCGGGTATGTCGGTGGTGCTCACGATCATTCTCGGTGGTGTGATCGCCGCGGTGGTGGGGGCGATGCTGGCCGTTCCCGCGCTGCGGCTGGGCGGCATCTTCCTCACGCTGGCGACGTACGCGTTCGCGCTGTTCTTCGACAATGTCGATCGTCAGCCTGAGTTGGGTGAGTGGCGGTCTCTTCCCCGTCGTCGCGCCCCGGCCGCAGATGGGATCGATCGACTTCGCGAGCGACAAGTCGTATCTGGCGCTGTGCCTGGTGGTCCTGGTCATCGTCAGCGTGGTGGTGATCCAGGTCCGGAACGGCACGACGGGGCGCTATCTGTCGGCGGTCCGGGGGAGCGAGGTCGCGGCGGCGTCGGTCGGCATCAACCCGATGCGAGCACGGATCATCGCCTTCGCGCTCTCTGCCGGCATCGCCGGAGTCGGGGGCGCGCTGCTCGCGAGCTACGAGGGCCACGCCAACAAGATCGACTACAGCGCGGCGCTCGGGTTGTTCTGGGTCGTGATCGTCGTGACCTTGGGACCGCGCACGGTCGAGGGCGCCATTCAGGCGGCGATCGGCTTCGTGCTGTTCCCGGCCCGCGTGCTCACCGACTGGCTGCCGTGGCTGGTCAATCACGTACAGCCGTTCCTGCACGTCAACTCACTGCCGGTGGCGACCCAGTTCATCTTCTTCGGCCTCGGCGCGGTCACCTACGCCAAGCATCCCGAGGGCGTGCTCGAAGCCAACAAGCTGAAGTCGCTGGCGAAAGTGCAGACGTTCATCGACCGGTTCAAGCGCGGATCGACGCCGACGTCGACGCCGGCGCCCGAGGTCGCGCCGGCCGGTCCGGCGGAGACCGCGCCGTGAGCCTCCTCGTCGCCGAGGGCGTCACCAAGACGTTCTCCGGTATCACCGCGCTCGATCACGTTGATCTCGACGTCAAACCGAGCGAGGTCGTCGGCCTGATCGGGCCCAACGGCGCGGGCAAGACCACGTTCTTCAACTGCCTCCTCGGCATCCTCCGGCCCGACGACGGCCGCGTGACCTTCGACGGCCGCGACCTCACCCGCGTCGCCACGCACCGCCGCGCCCGCCTCGGCATCGGCCGCACGTTCCAGCGCATCGAGCTGTTCGCGGGCATGTCGCCGCGCGACCACTTCCTCGTGGCGGAGCGGGTGCGCAACGGTCGGGGTGCGCTGTGGAAGGACGTGCTGTTCCTCGGGCGGCCCGTCGTCGGACGAGAACGCCCGGGTCGACGCGATGCTCGAGCTGCTCGACCTCACCGAGGTCGCCGACCGGCCGATCGAGTCGCTCAGCCTCGGTGTCGGCCGGCTGGTCGAGATCGGGCGCGCGTTGATGACCGAACCCAAGCTGGTGCTGCTCGACGAGCCGTCGTCGGGTCTCGACCGCCACGAGACCGAGACGCTCGGTGAGCAGCTCCGCACGGTGCAGCGAGAGCGCGGCTTCGCGATCCTGCTGGTCGAGCACGACGTCGACTTCGTGCGCAGCCTCGTCGAACGCGTCTTCGT
This sequence comes from uncultured Actinomycetes bacterium, assembly GCA_963839575.1. GTDB lineage: Bacteria > Actinomycetota > Acidimicrobiia > IMCC26256 > PALSA-610 > PALSA-610. The sequence continues at coordinate 3,185,772 of CAWIVQ010000003.1, forward strand.
CCTCGACTTCGGAACGTTGATCGCATCGGGGACGACCGACGAGGTCTTCGCCGACAGCGCGGTTCGCAAGGCCTACCTCGGGGACACGATCTGATGGCCGCGGCCGCCGAGCCCGACGCCGTACCGCTGCTCGAGCTGCGCAACGTCGACGCGGCCTACGGCCCGTTCCGCGCGATCTTCGACGTGTCGTTCTCGTTGGCACGTGGCCGCGTGCTCGCGCTGCTCGGCTCGAACGGCGCGGGCAAGACCACGATCGCACGGGTGTGCTCGGGTCTGGTCGTCCCGACCAGGGGTGAGGTGCTCTTCGCCGGCGCCGTGGTCACCGGGCAACGGGCCTTCCGGTACGCGCGGCTGGGGATCGTGCACGCTCCCGAGGGTCGCTCGGTGTTCGCGTCCCTCACCGTAGAGGAGAACCTCGAGCTCACGTTCCGGCGCAGCCGCGGCCGTGCCGGGGTCAAGGACGCGGCTCGACGAGGCGTTCTCGCTGTTCCCCCGGCTCGGCGAGCGGCGCCGGCAGGTCGCGGGAACGCTCTCGGGCGGCGAACAACGCATGCTGTCGCTCTCGCGGGTGATGGTCGAGCAACCAAGGCTGCTCATCGCCGACGAGCTGTCGCTCGGACTCGCCCCGATCATCGTCGACGAGGTGTACGACACCCTGGCCAAGATCCGCGACGCGGGCACGACGCTGCTCATCGTCGAGCAACACGTACATCACGCGCTCGGCGCTGGCCGATGAGGCGATCGTGTTGGTGAAGGGCGAGGTCGCGTACTCGGGCCCGGTCGCCGAGCTCGGCGATCTCCAGACGCGCGTGCTCGGCAGCGACCACGGCCCGGACGCGGGCGGTCGTAGCTAGGCGCCGAACAGGGCGGCGTGCGTGACGCGCGCCACGGTCTCGGCGATCGCGTCGGGCTCGATCCGGACCTGCTTGGTGAGCGCGTAGTAGTTGAGGCGCTCGAGCATCGCGACCAGTGCGAGCGTCGCGATCGTCGGGTCGACGTCGGGCGGGGTGACCTCGGCGAACCGGGCGACGATCACCGCGGTGAACTGCGTCAGGAGGTCGGTGCCGAGCCGGCCGAACTCGCTGCCGCCGATCTCGGCTTCCGTCCAGGCCCGGATCACGGAACCGTGACGCCGGTAGACCTCGACGAACTGCTTGACCCAACGTTGCAGCCGCGCCCGCCCGGTCGCGCCCGCCTTGAGCGGCTCCATGCGCGTCGGCCAGTGCCTGCATGTCCGCCGTGACCTCGGCCGCGAGCGCGCGGAACAACTCCTCCTTGTTGGAGAAGTAGAGGTAGAAGGTTCCGTGCGAGGTCTGCGCCAACTTCACGATGTCGTCGACGCGAGTGGCGTGGTAGCCCTTGGTCGCGAGAACGGTTTCGCCCGCGTCGAGCAGGCGGCGCTGCGTGTCGCGTCCGCGGGCGCGCAGCTCTCGAGGTTCGCTGACTCCCCGCCGGCGCGCTGCGGGTTGGCTTCCACCGGCCCGGGGCACCCGGGAAGGCTAGGCCGGAACCGACGTTCGTGTCATGTTTCGGGCCTCTCGCCCTGACTGGACCGGCGCTGCGCCACTACGCTCCGACGCCGACGTCAGCTTCGGAGGGCCCAGTGAGCGCGACCACCTACGACACGGTTTCCATCGGCGAGAAACGCACTCAGGAGTTTCCCGCACTCACGCGAACGATGTTCGTGAAATACGCCGGCGCCAGTGGCGACTTCAACCCCATGCACCACGACGACACCATCGCCACCCAGGTGGGGAACCCGTCGGTGTTCGGTCACGGCATGCTCTCGATGGGCCTCGCGGCCCGGGTGCTGAAGGACTGGTTCGGCCCGGAGGCGCTGCGCCGGCTGCAGGTGCGGTTCGCCAAGCAGGTCTGGCCCGGCGACGTGCTCACCTGCACGGCCGAGGTCACGGCCAAGCGCGAAGAGGGCGGCGAACGCCTGGTCGACCTCGACCTCACCGTCGCGAACCAAGATGGTGTCGTCGCGATCGTCGGATCCGCCAGCGCGGCGGTCGCGTAGATGGGTTTGCTCGACGGCCGGGTCGCGATCGTCACCGGTTCGGGCCGCGGCATCGGGCGCGAGTTCGCGCTGTGTTTCGCACGCGAGGGCGCGTCGGTCGTCGTCAACGACGTGGGAGTGTCCCTCGACGGGCGCGGTACCGAAGAGGATCCCGCGGCCGCGGTGTGCAAGGAGATCGAAGCGTTGGGATCCCGGGCGGTCCCGAACTACGACTCGGTCACCGACTTCGACGCCGCGGCGAACATCACCCGTACCGCGGTCGAGGCGTTCGGAACGGTCGACATCCTCGTCAACAACGCGGGCATCGTGCGGGACAAGACGTTGCTGAAGATGGACGAAGGCGATTTCGACTCCGTGGTCGCGGTGCACATGAAAGGTGCCTTCAACTGCACTCGCCATGCCGCCGAGGTCATGAAGGAGAAGGGCTACGGGCGGATCGTCAACATCACGTCGTCGGCGGGGCTGCGCGGCAACTTCGGGCAGACGAACTACGGCGCGGCGAAGGCCGCGATCATGGGCATGACATTCGTCTGGTCGATGGAGCTCGGTCGCTATGGCATCACGGTCAACGCGGTGGCGCCGGCGGGCGCGACCCGCATGACCGCCGCGCTCTACGAGCGGTCGGGCAAGCAGCCACCCCCCGAGGAGAACCCGGCCCTCAACGCGCCGCTCGTCGCGTTCCTCGCGTCCGACGGCGCCGCGCACGTGAACGGCCAGATCCTCGGCCGCACGGAGTACGCGTACACGCTCTTCCAACACCCCAAGCAGATCGCGTGGATGTGGAAGGACGGCGGCTGGAGTGCATCGGAGGTCGCGGAGAAGTTCGACGCCACGCTGGGCCAGCACATGCAGACCGTCGGCATGGTGATGCCCAAGTCGATGGAGAAGTGATTCTCTGGCCGTTGGGGGTGGTCGACGTCACGTACGCGCGGTACGCCGACGTCGCCGACCGGGCCCGGGCGGCGCGGGCGGACGGGTTCGAGCACATCGACCCGCTCATCGGTACCGACCCGGATCGCCTCGCGCTGCCGATCGGATGCCCGACGGCGTTCCCGAAGCCGGTCGACACGTGGTGCGCCACCCCGGCACCGAGCGCGCACCTCGACGGCGCCTGGGAGCGCGCGGTGCGCTGGTGGCGGCGCGCGCCGCGCGCGTTGCTCGAGCCCTGGGCCGGGGCGACGGTGAACTCCCTCGAGTCGATCCGCGCGTTCCGGGCCGAGGCCGGTGACGTGCGGCTGCTGGTCGACACGGGCCACGTCGCCGACTGGGGCGGCGATCCCTGCGAGCTCCTCGAGCTCGCCGACCACGTCCAGCTCCGCCAGGGCAAGCCCGGTCACACGCAGCTCCACGTCGACGATCCTGGCGGTGTCGTCGACTTCGACGCGGTGTTCCGCACCCTCGAACGACTCGATTACCACGGCCGGCTCAGCGTCGAGTACTTCGATCTGCCCGAGAATGGTTGGGCGCTCGACGACCCGGTGCAGTGGGCGAGGGATCTCGCGGCGCGCGTCCGTGGTCCGGGACCCGACAAGTAGCGCGACGCTCGCGTCGCGGCGACCGCCCCGTCGACACGGCCGCAGGGGCTAGCTTCTGCCGGCGTGCGCATCATCGCCCAGCTGGGCGCCACGACGGCCGAAGCCACGCGGATTCGTGAGTCGTTTCCCGGCGTCGAGCTCGTCGAGTTCACCGGCGGCGAGCCCCCCGCCGGGCTCCGAGCCGATGCCTTCTTCGGCGGCTACATGGGATGGGACGACATCCTCGCCTGGCTCGACGCGTCCGGGGTGCGATGGGTGCAGCTCTCGGGAACGGGCGTCGACAACGTGGCAAGTGGTGTGTTCGACCACGATCGCGTCGTCACGTGCGCGCGCGGCGCCAGCGCGGTGCCGATCTCGGAGTGGGTCATGGCCGCGATCCTGGCGTGGTCCAAGCGATTCCCGGAGACGTTCCTCTCCGCGCCGCCCAAGTACTGGAACTTCCCGAACCCACCGCTCGATCGGGTGGAGGGTTCGACGATCGCGCTCGTCGGGCTCGGCGGGATCGGAGCCGCGATCGCGACGCGTGCGCTCGCGTTCGGCATGGTGGTACGCGCGCTGCGGCGCACCGATGCACCGAGCCCGGTTCCGGGGGTGCAGGTGGTGCGATCGCTCGACGACCTGCTCCCGGGCGCGGCGCACGTGGTGCTCGCGGCGCCGGCCACGGTGAAGACCCGGCACCTGATCGACGCCGACGCGTTCGCGCGGATGACACCGGGTGTGCACCTCGTCAACATCGCTCGCGGTGCGCTGGTCGATCAGGACGCGTTGCGCGCGGCGCTCGACGACGGCACCGTCGCGATGGCGACGCTCGACACGGTCGACCCCGAGCCGCTCCCGAACGGCCATTGGCTCTACGAACACCCGAAGGTGCGGATGACCGCGCACATCTCCTGGTACACGCCGCAGCTCCAGGCCGCGGCGGTCGACATTCTCGTCGACAACATCGGCCGTTACCTGCGTGGGGAGCCGTTACAGCACGTGGTCGATCCCGCCGAGGGCTACTAGTGGCAGCCGCGGGTGACGGGCCCGGAGCGGTCGTCATCGGGACGGGGTTCGGGTGCCGGATCCACGTTCCGGCGCTGCGGAACGCGGGGTTCACGGTGCGTGCCCTCGTGGGGCGCGACGGAGAGCGCACGCGTCGGCGTGCCGACCGGTTCGGGATCCCGCATGCGTGTACGACGTTGACCGATGCGCTCGCTCTCGACGGCGTCGACGCCGTCACGATCGCGACGCCTCCCGACACCCACGCGCCGCTCTCGATCGAAGTGTGCGCCGCGGGCCGGCACGTGTTGTGCGAGAAGCCGTTCTCACTCGACGCGGCGGAAGCCGAGCGGATGCTCGCCGCCGCGCTGCCGGCCGGGGTGACCCATCTCGTCGGCCACGAGTTCCGGTGGGCGCCCGACCGGGTCGTCGTCGCCCGGGCCATCGCGTCCGGCCTGATCGGTGAACCGCGCACCTTCTCGCTGATCTCGTACGTGCCGTTCGTCGCCGATCCCGCGGTACGGGTTCCGTCGTGGTGGTTCGACGAGGAGCGAGGCGGGGGTTGGCTCGGAGCGTCGGGCTCGCACCTCGTCGACCAGGCCCGGACGTGGTTCGGTGAGATCGACTCGGTGAGCGCCGCGCTTGTCACAGTCGGCGCCCGGGCCCGCGGGGCCGAGGACTCGTTCGTCGTGCGGATGACGACGCGGAGCGGCGCGGCAGGGCGTGTTGCAGCAGACCGCGGCGTCGTGGACCCCGCACGCGGTCGGCGTCACGGTGGTCGGCGGTACCGAAGGCACGATCGAGGTCACCCCGGAGGGTGTGTTCTGTTCGGACCGCAACGGGCGCCGCGAGCTTCCGGTTCCATCCGAACTCGTTCTTCCGGAGCCGCCGGCCCCCTCCATTGATCCCCGGGAGCGCTACTCGTCTTTGGAGCTCGGGCCCTATACGCGTCTCGCCGAGGTGCTGCGGGCCGGGGTCGAGGGCCGTGCACCGGATCGGGCCGTGGCCGCGGCCACGTTCGTCGACGGCGTGGCGGAGATGCGGGTCCTCGACGCGATCCGCGCGTCGGCCGCGTCCGGGGGAGCAGCTGTCGAGCTCGCACGCTCACCAATTGGGTAGGGAGACACCATGCATGTACTGATCGCCACCGACGGTTCCGCGAGCTCGATCGACGCGGCGCGCACCGCGAGTGAGATCCTGCGGGCGGCCGAGCACGTGACGCTGCTGAACGTGATCACCGAGGTTCCCGGTGACGACGCGGGCGGCTTCGAGGGCTCGGTGTATTCGCCGGGCGAGCAGGATCGCCTGTGGAAGCAGGAGCTGGCCGAGGCGGGAGCGGAGCTCGAGCGAACTGCCGGCGCGCTTACGAGCGCGACGATCGACAAGCGGATCGACGTCGGCGACGTCGGTGGCACGGTGTGTCGCGTCGCGGCGGAGCTCGATGTCGACCTGATCGTCGTGGGATCACACGGGCGCGGGGCGATCGAGCGCCTGCTCCTCGGTTCCGTGAGCGACCAGGTGGTCCGCCACGCGCCCTGCCCGGTGTTGGTGGTGCGGCCGAGGCGCGAGAAGTAGTTCGTCCTCGTCGACCGGGCTGACGCCGTCGATTCGCCGGCTTTCAGGCCGGTGCCCGCCGCTCGACGGTTGTCACCGAAGCGCAGTGTGAGGTCAGGGCGACGGAGGCGCGAGAACGGAGCGATCCAGCGCGGCGACGGTCAGTTCGCGGCCGATCTCGATCATGTCGGACGCGCGGTGGAAGTCGAGACTTCGACACGCGTCCTTGGGGACGGTGACGAGCACATCCGGCGGGTTACCGGCCATGCGATAGCGGGTCAACACGCTCTGCATCGCCTCGAGCGACTGATTCATCACGTCGAAGCGGCCGAGACCGGCGGGCAACGCGTCGAGGGGATCGTCGACCGCGTTCGCGTCGTCGTCGTCGGTTGCCGACGCGCCCCCGAACCGGCTCAACAACGTGCGGATGACGTCGCGGTCGAGCAGATTGGATGCGCCGCGACGGAATCGATCACCCCATTCCTCGACCGGGCGCGCTTCGGCGGTCTCGCGAGCGGGTGATCCCTCCGGTGATCCGCTTCGCTCACCGCCGAGGTCGATGGCGATCGTCACATCCGCGCGAGCCGACGCGGTCGGTCCGATGGGGACGGGATCCATCAGGCCGCCGTCGACGAGCACACGGCCGTTCAACATCACCGGCGTAAACACGCCCGGCATCGCGACCGACGCGCGCACCGCGGCATCGACCGGGCCCCGTTGAAACCAGACCGCCTTGCGCGCCAGGAGATCGGTTGCCACGGCGGTGAACGGCACGGGAAGGTCCTCGATCAGGGCGCCGTCGAGGAGTTCGTGCACGCGAGCGAAGATCTTCTCGGCTCGGATCATGCCCGGGGCGGTAAGGGAGACGTCCAAGAGGCGAAGCACGTCGAACTGCGTCAAGCCCCTGACCCACTCGGTGTAGCCGTCGAGCTTCCCGGCGGCATAGAGCCCGCCGATCAGCGCGCCCATCGATGATCCGGCGATGGTCACGATCTCGACGCCGCGTTCCTCCAGGACTTCGATGACGCCGATGTGCGCGTAGCCCCGCGCGCCTCCGCTCCCCAGCGCGAGCGCGGCACGTACGGGGTGCTCCATGGAACCAGCGTAGAGGGGTCTTTTGCCGTATTCCTTCATGCGGGCCGGCCCGTTCCGATGCGCAAGTATGACCAGCATCGCCCACGACTCCGGAATCGATCATCGCGGCATCTGGAACGACGCATTCGAAGAGCAGCCCGGCCTGCTGGCGAGATGCCCGTACGACTATGTGGCGAGTTTCCTCTTCCGTTTTCGTCCCGCTGAGATGCGCTCGACGGACGTCGACGTCTGCGAGATCGGCTTCGGCAGCGGCGCCACCTTGCTCTTCGCGGCGCAGCAGGGCTTCCGGGTCGCCGGGATCGACGTGAGCGACCGCGCGCTCGAGGCTGCGCTTGCGAACTTCGCCCGTGAGGGGCTCGCGTGTGATCTGCGCCGCTCGTCGTTCAGCCCGCTCCCGTTCGATGACGCGTCGTTCGATCTCGTGTTCGATCGAAGCTCGCTTTCCTACGCATCGCCGGCGGAGGCGATCGACGCGGTGCGCGAAGTGCACCGCGTGCTCCGCCCGAACGGCAAGTTCTTGTTCAACCCGTATAGCGCACGGGACAGCGCGGCCACGGGGCTGGCGCCGGACCGCCTCGACCGTACCGCCTGGCAGCCCGTGACCGGCCGGTCGAATACGCAGTTCTACCGCGAGGACGAGGTGCGCCAGACGCTTGCCGACGGATGGAAGCTGCACGAACTCGTGCACGTCGTCGCGATCGACGAGGCCGCTCCCGAACGACCGTGCCGAGCGCAGTGGCGTGCAGTGGCAGAAGCAGTCTGACGCCGGAGTTGCCCCGGTCCTGGGACGTGACGTGACGTGACGCGACCTGCGGCCCGGCGAAGGTAACTGCAACCTTCGCCGCCGGTGCCGCTTCACGATCCGATGTTCGGCCCGGTGTCGAAACCGGATGCGAGGACTACCAGCCGGGGTCGCCCCACGTCGGGTCGGCCGCCGGTGCCGTGCACACCCCGGCGGCGGGTGCGAGTGGGGTCGTGGTCCCGGCGTAGGTGGTGCCGCCATTGTTACCGGAGTTGTCTTCGATTCCGAAGCACTTGCCCGACTTCGACAGCACCTCCGCCCACCAGGTCTGGCCGGTCGGCGCGGCGATCACGCTGACGACGGTGGGGCCGTTCGACGTGGCGCCGTAGGTCAACGACGGTTCGATGGCGGCCAGGCCGGCCGGGGTCGCGCCGGTGTAGTCGCCGGTGTCGGTGAACGACGTCTTCGCCGCGGTCAGAGCGTTGCGCAGTGAGGACTGGGCCGCCCGGTCGTTCGCCCGGGATCGGGCGCCGAGGAAGGTCGGGATCGCGATGGCGATCAAGATGGCGATGATGAGCACCACCACCATCAGTTCGATGAGGGTGAAACCGTCTTCATCGTCGCGTCCGGTGCGAATGTTTCGGATCGTCTTCATGACCAGTCTCCTGAAGAAATCTCGTGCCCGATCTTCCGAGAGGAATCGGCCCCTTCGCGCCGAGAATTGAGTGCTGCCAGCAGGTTTTTCGTCCGGACGGGCGGTGTCGCGTGGGCCAGACTGTGCGGCGTGGGCGGGGCGATGGATCGGCGGAGTTTCCTCTACCTCGGTGGGTTGAGCGCGTTCGGGGTCGCCGCCGCGTCGGCGCTCGGCGCGTGTTCGAGCGGTACGGGGCGGCGAGGCGCGTCGGCCCCGGGGGCGACCACGACCACATTCGTTCCGCCGCCGGTGGATCCGTCCGGACCATGGTGGCTGCAGGGTGATTTCGCCCCGGTGCAGCACGAGATCGAAGCCGTGGACCTCGTGGTCGAGGGCTCACTGCCGCGTGGGCTGAGGGGCTTGTACGTCCGCAACGGCTCGAATCCGCGGCCGGGCTGGTCGCCGCATTGGTTCCTCGGCGACGGCATGGTGCACGGCGTCGCGTTCGAGAACGGCAAGGCGACCTGGTACCGCAATCGCTACGTGCACACGTCGCTGCTGGCGGCGGGCGGCGGTCTCACCGCGACGGGCGCACCCGGAGGCGCCGCCGGCCTCAGCAACGTCTCGGTCGTCCACCACGCGGGCAAGCTCTTGACGCTCGGCGAGGTGGGATTGCCGTACGAGCTGCGCGCGAGCGACCTGTCGACGGTCGGCGCATACGACTTCGGCGGTCGGCTCGCCGCCAACATGACCGCACATCCGAAGATCGATCCCGAGACGGGAACGATGCACTTCTTCGGCTACGACTTCTCGGAGCCGTACCTCGTGTACCACGTCGCCGACCGCGACGGCCGGCTCGTGTCGAGTCAGCCGGTCAAGGTCAAGGCATCGACGATGATCCACGACTTCGCGATCACGAGCCGCGACGTGATCTTTTGGGAGATGCCGGTCTTGTTCGACATGAAGCTCGCGATCCGGATGGTGAGCGAGAAGCGGTCGCGCATCATGCCGTACGTGTGGAGGCCCGAGTACGGGGCGCGTATCGGTGTGATGCCGCTCGGCGGGCCGACCTCGGCGATTCGCTGGGTCGAGATCGAGCCGTGCTATGTGTTCCACGGCATGAACGTGTTCCGCGACGGTGACGACGTCGTGCTCGACGTCAGCCGCATGGCGAAGGTGTTCGACCGCACCACGCTGGGCCCGCCCCCGCACCTGCATCGCTGGCGGGTCAACACGGCCGGTCCCGCCTTGACGTTTCACGACGAGCAGCGCTCCGACACGATCGCCGACCTGCCCACGATCGACCGTCGCCGCGCGGGTCGTCCGTATGCGCACGGGTGGCGGACCGAGACCCGCAACACCCCGGACACCGTCGATTTCGCGGGCGTCGTGCACAGTGATGCGAAGACGGGCCGCGAGACGCGTTGGGATCCGGGCGAGCGCTACTCCTCGGGCGAGTGGTTGTTCGTACCGACCGGTCCGGCCGAGGCCGAGGGACTGCTCATGAGCTTCGTGTACGACAAGGCCGAGGACTCGTCGTCGCTCGTCGTGCTCGATGCACGCGACGTCGCGGCGGGACCGGTCGCCAAGGTCACGGTCCCGCAGCGGGTGCCATACGGGTTCCACGCCACCTGGGTGCCCGCCGCCGAGCTCTGAGACGAGACCCGAGGGTCTGCCGGCGTCGTGCAATCTCGTCGCCGCCGTATTGTCGGGTCGTGCTGCCCGTTCATGGTGAGACCGTCCGGCTGTTCCTGCACGTCCTCGCCGCGACGGTGTGGGTCGGCGGACAGGTCGCGCTCGCGGGCATCGTTCCCGTCGTTCGCCGCGTCGGCGGCATCGAAGCGGCGCGCGCGACGGCGCGCCGCTTTCAACTGATCGCGTGGCCGGCGTTCGGGATTCTGGTCGCCACCGGGGTCTGGAACCTGTTCGCGGTGAAGGTGGGCGACCAATCGAGCGCGTACCTCACCACGCTCTTCGTCAAGCTCGTGCTCGTCGGCGTGTCGGGTACCTGCGCGTTCGGGCACATCCTGTACGCGCGGCGCCGGCCCGCGCTCGGCGGAGCGTTGGCCGGGCTCGCGCTCCTCGCCGCGATCGGGGCCACGTTCGTCGGCGTGTTGCTCGCGGGCGGTTGACCCTTCCGCGCCACGCGGACGACGGCACGGACGACGATCGACGAGGTGGCGTTACCAGCTCCGGCCGTAGCGCTCCCGGTGCGTGTGCTCGCCGAACGGGGCACGTCTGGGCGGGCCCAATGGTCTCCCCGTGTGGCCGATCGGTATGAGCGCGATCGGCCACACGTGCTCCGGCAGGCCGAGGATCGCCTGCATCTCGGCCCGGAAGCCCGCGGTGATCGTGGTGAGCGCGCTGGCGAGGCCGAGAGCGGTCGCGGCGAGGAGGAGGTTCTGCGCGGCCGGGAAGATCGACGACGCGATGGTCGCCTCGAGGCCGCGCTGCACATCGGCGCACACGACGATATTGACCGGAGCGGCCGCGACACCGCCGGTCGCGCCGTGTTCCACGTCGGCGAGCATCCCGGGCGCGAGTCGCGTCTGCGAGAAGGCGCGGCCGCGCGTCTCCCACGCTCGTCGCGAGAGGTCGCCGATCGCGGCGCGGAGTGTCTCGTCGCGCACCACCACGAACTCCCACGGCTGCTTGTTCTCCGCGCTGGGCGCGAAGGTCGCGGCGGTGAGGACGAGCGCGATGGTGTCGTCGTCGACCGGCTCGGCCGAGAACGACCGGTGCGCGCGCTGGCGCCCGACGACGTCGAAGAAGTCGGTGCTCATCCTGCGTCGCTCGCGCCAATGCGCACGAACGAGTTCACGTACATGATGCGCAGGCTCGGTCCCCACGCCCAGCGCCGGAAGGCCTCGGTGCGTTCGTCGCCGATGCGCTGCATCACGAGTGGCGTCATGGCCTTGAACGCGGTCTCGGGATCGTCGGTGTCCATCTCGTAGAAGTGCATGAACCGCGGGTCGTCGCCCGTGACGTTCTCGTACGGGGTGATCATGGCGTACCCCGGCACGGCCGCCTCGGCGATGTGGCGGATGTGCACGAAGTCGGCCCAGTCGCGAAGCTCCTGCACCCGGCTCTCGTCCTCGGGCGAGATGAGCACCAGCGACAGCCCGACGGTCGGGCGCCCCGTCACGGTGCCCTGGCCCGGGCGCGGGTAGTGGCGGAAATGGTGGCCGGTGATCCCGGCGGGTGTCTCGGGTGCGCGGAACGTGTCGTCGACCTCGTACACGCCGAGGTGGTCGAACTCCGAGAGGACGGCCGGGAGATCGTTGCGGTCGCGCTTCACGTTGCGCCACCAGGTCGCGCGCCGTGCGCCGGGGCGGCCGAGCACCTCGGGAACGCGATCGCGCGCGTACTCGTCGGCCGGGTGATCGGTCATCTCCAGGTACAAGCCGGGCGTGATGCGATCCTCCACGGCGCGATGTTACGGCGGCGGGGGATGCTACGGCGCGGGCAGCGGCCGGCAGAGGAGCTGACTGGTGCCCATCGCGAGGAGCGCACCGTCGCGCGCCCACACCTTGGCTTCGCACCCGACGACACCCGCGTTCGCGCTCACCGACGTTGCCTGGGCGTACAACCACGGCTCGTGGATCCGGGCGCGGTGGAACGTGCACGCGATGTCGATGCTCGGCGCGATGTAGCCGCTGTCGATGTGGAGTTGCGTGACGGCCGGCCACCCGAGCGTGTCGATCAGGATGAGGGATCGGCAGGCGTCGACCCACAGGTCGTCGAAGGTCGAGGTCGGCAGGAACCGGTACCAGCGTTCGAACGACGGATAGGCGGGAGTGCGCTCGAGCCACTCCTGCTGCGTCAACCAGGTCTCCGAGCGTTCGTCGAGGTTCGACCAGAACCGGTACATCGGCTCGGCGCCCGCCTCGGCGAGACGCTCGGCGGTCGACGGTACCGACTCGGGCTCGAATGACGCCGGGCTCAGCGCGAGCTCGTGTTCGAGCCCTTCCATGGGCGCGCACGTCCACACGAGCGCCTCGAAGATCGCGTTGCTGTTCTGACGCATCGAGACGCGGATCGACTCCGCTCGCTTCGTCGCGCGCAGCGTCTTCACGTCGAGGATCACGTCGTCGAACGTTGCGACACCCAAGAAGTGGCCGGCGATGCTCACCGGGCGACCGAACCGCGAGTGCTGACCCGCGGCGCGCAGGGCGATCGACGCGAGGTACCCGCCGTTCGGGCCCCAGATCTCCCAGTCGCGCGACAGCCGGGCCGAGTAACGGCCGACGCTGCCGGTGACCTTGGTATCGGCGGCGAGGTCGCCCATCGGTCGTTACGGCGCGATCTTGCAGGCGTCGTCGAGGCCGAGTACGTGGAGCGTACGGCCGAGCGCGAGCCAGCCTCCGATGCACACGGTGAGGTCGAGGATCTCCGCGTCGCTGAACGATGCCGCGCGCAGGTGCGCGTAGAACGAGCCGTCGATGCTGTGATGGTCGAGAGCGAAGCGCTCGGCGTAGTCGATCGCCAGGCGCTCGCGTTCCGAATAGCCGGCGTGCGTGCGCCACTCGAGGACGTTCGCGTAGTCGTCCTCGGTCACCGCGCCCTGCGCGCCCGGAGTGGAACGCCACTGTTGGCAGATCACACAGCCGTTGATCTGCGCGATGCGCATGCGCGCGAGCTCGCGCTCGCGTACCGGCACGATGCTCTGGTCGTAGATCGCGTGGCTCAGGGCGCCCGCGCCCATGCCCATCTCGGGTCGCAGCGCCCAGACGCGCACCTCCGGATCGGCTTGGCCTTCGGGAACGGTGATGTGCGGCACTACTGCACTCCCAACAGCTCGCACGGGTTGTCACACGCCATGCGTCGGATCTCGGCTTCGATCAGGCCTTCTGCGTACAGGGCATCAGCGTAGGTCTGCAAGCCCGCGGCCGGGTGCGGGTTGATCTTTTGGCCGAAGTCGGTCCCGAGGGTGACGCGGCCGACGCCGACGGCGCGGATCGTCTCGACCATCTCGCGCGACGCTGCGGGTCGCGAGCGCGCCGATGCAGGTCATCGCGCACAGCTCGATCCACGCTCCGAGATCCGCGAGCTCACGGCACTGCGCGGCACTGAGGTTGGGCCCGGCGAGGTCTTCGGTCGCGTGCGTCACGACGACCTTGCCGGTGCGGGCGAAGTCCTTCACGACCGCGTAGTGCTCGGCGGCGCTCACGTGGCCGGTCGCCAGGATCGCGTCGTGCTCTTTGACCAGCGCGAGGACCTCCCGGGTTTGCTCCAGCAGCCGGTCGTCGGCATCGGTGACGACGATCCCGGGCCCGGGGATGCCGAGGTGCGCGGCGACGCCGTTTTCGAAGTCCTGGCGGCTGCTCAGCGTCGGCAGCCACACGATGCGCGCGCCGAGGCCGAGCGCCACCTCGACCGCGGCGGGATTCACACCGCCGACCTCGCGATCGCAGCTGATGGCGCCGAACACCGAGATCGTGTCGCCGACCACGCGCTGAACCGCCCAGGCCAGCGCGGCGGTAGGGGAGTCATGCGACTTCAGCACCAGGGCCCGGTGCCCGGCGGCCGCGGCTTCCGCCGCGGCCTCGAACGCGTCGACGGACCGCTCGCGGTGAGGGTCGGGTCCGAAGTGACAGTGCAGGTCGGCCGCGCCCGTCAGGTCAACGCTCATCGGGGGCAAGCTTACGCGTAGTCTCTGACGCCTATGTCAGGTTCGCCCATGCGCTCCGCCCCGGCGCCCGGCCAGGCGCCGCTCGTCGCCCCGAATGCCGCCGCCCTGTTGCGACGCAACGCGCGTGAGCACGGCGACCGCGTCGCGATCCGGTTCGGCGACGCGCAGTGGACCCACGGCGAGTACTACGCGGAGTCGATCCGCTTCGCGGCGCTCTTCGCCGAGCGCCTGCCGGTCGACGGTCCTCGCCATGTCGCGGTCCTGCTCGACAACACGCCCGAGTACCTGTTCGCGTTCGGCGGCGCCGCGCTCATCGGCGCCGCGGTCGTGGGCCTGAACCACACCCGGCGCGACGTCTACCTGTTGCGCGACATCGAGCACGCGCGCTGCGGCCTGGTCATCACCGAGCCGCGGCACGCACCACTCCTCGAGTCGGTCGCCGACCGCCTGCCGCCGGTGTTGACCTCGACGCGGTTCGCCGATGCCGACGATCCCGCGACCGCCCTCGGCTCGTCGCTCGCCGTCGCCCTCGCGCCGCACTCCCGGGCGACCGACGCGGGGATCGAACCCGACGTCGACTCCATCTGGGCGCTGATCTTCACGTCGGGCACGTCCGACGCGCCGAAGGCCGTCATCTGCTCGCAGCGCCGGTTGCTGGTGACCGGCAAGCGCATGTCGATGCTCATGGATCTCGGCCCCGACGACGTCGGCTACGTGTGCATGCCGCTGTTCCACTCGAACGCGGTGCAGGTGGGATGGGCGCCGTCGATCGTCACGCCGTGTGCAGTCGCGCTCGGTCGCCGCTTCTCCGCGTCGCGGTGGCTCGCCGACGTGCGCGGGTACGGCGCGACCTACTTCAACTACACGGGCAAGCCGCTCGCGTACCTGCTCGCGCAGCCCGAGCGCGCCGACGATGCCGACAACCCGCTGCGCATCGCGTTTGGCAACGAGGGATCGCCGGAGGTCGTGGCAAGCTTCTCCCGCCGCTTCGGCATCGAGGTGATCGACGCCTACGGCGCCACCGAGGGCGGGGTCGCGGTGAACCGGGGCCCCGACATGCCGAGCGGTGCGCTCGGGCACGCACCGGATCACGTGCAGGTCGTCGACGACAACGGCGTGGAGAAGGCCCGCGCGCTGCTCGATGAGCACGGCCGCGTGCTCAATGCCGACGAATGCGTCGGCGAGATCGTCAACACGCAAGGCGTCGGACCGTTCGAGGGCTACTACAACAACGACGCCGCGACGGCGAAGACCACGCGCAACGGCTGGTACTGGTCGGGCGACCTCGGTTACAAGGACGAGCAGGGCTACCTCTACTTCGCGGGGCGCACGGCGGACTGGATCCGCGTCGACGGCGAGAACTTCCCGGCGGGCCCGATCGAGGAAATGTTGCGGAAGGCGCCCGGTGTCGTCCTCGCGGCCGTGTACGGCGTGCCCGACGACCAGGCCGGCGATCAGGTCATGGCCGGTCTCGTGCTGGGCGAGGGTCAGCAGTTCGATCCGGCCGCGTTCGCCGCGTGGCTCGACGCGCAGGATGCGATCGGGCCGAAGTGGCGCCCGCGTTACGTGCGGATCATGTACGAGCCGCCGACGACGGGTACGAACAAGATCGTGAAACGCACGCTCGTCCAACAGAAGTTTCGCCACGACCTCGTCGGGTCCGACGACCTCTTCGTCCGCGAGCGGGGCGAGCCCGTCTACCGCGAGTTCGGCGCCGCCGACGAGCGCGCCCTGTACGAGTCGTTCGTGCGCTGTCAACGCGAACGCTTCTGGGACCTGTAGCGGCATGGATCTCTCGTTCTCGCCGGCCGAGCTCGCATTCGCGCTCGAGGTGCGCGCCTGGTTGGCCGGCAACGTCGAGATCCCGCCTCGCTTCGAGAGCATCGCCGACGAGGTCGAGTTCGGTCGCCGCTGGCAGGCGCGGCTGGCGGCGGACCGCTGGGTCGGTATCCACTGGCCGCCGGAGTACGGCGGCCGGGGGGCGGCACCGGTGGAGGTCGCCATCTTCAACATGGAGTACTCGCGCTCGCGAGCGCTCCAACCCATCAACCGCGTCGGGATCAACCTGGCGGGACCGACGCTGCTCGCGCACGGCACCGACGAGCAGAAGGCGCGCTGGCTGCCGTCGATCCTCACTGCGCAAGAGATCTGGTGCCAGCTGTTCTCCGAGCCCGATGCGGGTTCCGACCTCGCATCGTTGAAGACCCGCGCGACACGCGTCGACGACGGCTGGTTGCTCTCCGGCCAGAAGGTGTGGACGTCGTACGCGCAGTTCGCGCGTTGGGGGATCTGTCTGGCCCGTACCGACGCCGGCGCACCCAAGCACAAGGGCATCTCGTACCTGGTCGTCGACATGACGGCGCCGGGGATCGAGGTCCGCCCGCTCGTGCAGATCACCGGTGACGCCGAGTTCAACGAGGTGTTCCTCGACGAGGTCTTCATACCCGACGATCAGCTCGTCGGCGCGCTGCACAACGGTTGGGCGGTCGCGAACACCACGCTCGCGCACGAGCGGGGAACCGCCTTCCCGTTCAAGGAACAGGTCGTGCACGAGGTGTATCTCGACGAGCTCTGGCAGTTGGCGTCGCAGCGCGCGCTCCTCGACGACGTCGCGATCGCCGACGCCCTGGCGCAGTCGTTCGTCGAGTTGCGGGTGCTGCGCCTGCACAACTGGCGCACGCTCTCGCGCCTGTCCAAGGGCATCGAACCCGGTCCGGAGTCGAGTGTCACGAAGCTCGCGTGGACGGACATGACCCAGGCGTTGTCCGAGCGCGCGCTCGAGATCGTCGGTGTGGCCGCGCCCCTCTGGTGGGCCGCCGCCGACAACCCGGGCGGCGGCTTCTGGCAGCGGCAGTGGCTGTGGTCGAAGGCCGCGTCGATCGCGGGCGGCACGAGTGAGGTGCAACGCACGATCATCGGCGAACGAATGCTCGGACTCCCGCGCTGACGTAGCCTTCCGGAATGAAGGTCGTCGGATTCGACCACGTCGTTGTGAACACGCTGAACACCGAGGCGATGCTTGCCTTCTACTGCGACGAGCTCGGCCTCGATGCGGTGCGCGTCGAGGAGTGGCGGCGGGGCGAGGTCTTGTTCCCGTCGGTGCGGGTCACGCCCGACGTCCTCATCGATCTGTTCCCCGCCGAGCGCACCGGCGAGAACATGGCGCACTTCTGCTTGGTCGTCGAACCGACGGATCTCGACGCGCTCGCCGCCCGGTTTCCCGGCGCGCACCGCGCCGATGGATTGTTCGGCGCCCGGGGCTACGCGTCGAGCGTGTACATCCGGGATCCCGACGCCAACACCATCGAGCTGCGGTACTACGAGGGGTGAACATGACTGCGACCCAGGTGTTGTCGAAGGAACGGGCCGCGCTCTGTGACACGTTCGACAAGTACGGCGCGGAGGCGCCGACGCTGTGCGAAGGGTGGACGACCCTCGACCTGGCCGCACACCTCGTGGCACGCGAAGCACGCGCCGACGCCGCACTCGGGCTCGTGCTCCCGCCGCTGGCGGGCCACCTCCGGCGGGTCATGGGTCGTTACAAGGCCCGGGGGTTCGAAGCGCTCGTGGCGATGCTGCGGACCGGGCCTCCCTGGATGCACCGCAACGGGCCGCTCGCGAGCGCGAACGTGAACGAGAACTTCATCCACCACGAAGACGTACGCCGCGCGTCCGGCGAGGGTCCGCGCGTCATCGACGACGAGATGGACGCGATCCTTTGGCGCATGCTCGGGTTCGGCGCCCGGATGTCGAAGCGGGCGGTCACGGGCGCGGCGCTCACCTTGCGCACCCCCGACGGTCGGCAGCGCGTCGTGTCGACCGGCGGTGGAGCCGTGACGATGAGGGGTACGTCGGGTGAGCTCGCGCTGTACATGTCGGGCCGCAAGGAAGCCGCCGAGGTCGTGATCGACGGCGAACCGGTCGCCATCGCAATCGTGCACGCCGCCCGCTTCGGGATCTGAGGGGGACACGAAGATGAAAGAGCTCGTCTATCACCGCCTGCTGCTGCCCACCGTGGAGCGCAATGCCGATCGCATCGGCTTCCACGACGGCGAGTACCACGCCACGTTCGGCGAGCACCTCGATCGGATCGGCCGCTTGTCGTCGGGTCTGCGCGGCCTGGGCGTCGGCGCGGGCGACCGGTTCGCGGTCATGGCGCTCAACGGCCACGAGTTCCTCGAGTGCTACCACGCCGCGTTCCTCGGTGCGGGTGTGATCAACCCGTTGAACCTGCGGCTCGCGCCGAAGGAGCTCGAGTACATCCTCGCCGACTCGGACACGAAGGTGTGTGTCACGGATCAGTTCTTCGCGCCCGTCATCGACAAGGTGCGCGCCGCGGTGGGCATCGAACACGTGGTGATGATCGGTTCCGGCGACGCGCCGCACGATGTCGGCTACGAAGATCTCCTCGCCGGCGCTTCCGCGCAGATCCCGGACGAGCCCGACGAAGACGATGCCGCGGTCTTGATGTACACCGGCGGCACCACCGGATTGCCGAAGGGTGTGCTGCTCGACCATCGCGCCGAGATGCTCAACCTCTACCACGTGATGCAGATGTGGCGGTTCGGCCCCGGCGACGTCTTCTTGCACCAGACGCCGATGTTCCACGCGGCGTCGATGGGGGGGATGCTCGGAGTCCCCGCCCAGGGCGGTGCGTCGGTCTTCCTCTCGTTGTTCGACCCGGCCCGCTCGCTCGCGCTCTGCGAGCAGTACTCCGTGACCCAGACCGTGTTGGTGCCGACGATGATCGCCATGTTGTTGGGCCATCCCGAGTTCCGCCCCGAACGGCTCGCCGCGCTGCGCACGCTGACCTACGGCGCGTCTCCGATGCCCGGTCCGCTGCTCGACCAGTTGCTCTCGCAGTTCCCGGACCTCGACGTGTTCCAGGGCTACGGCATGACCGAATCGTCGGCGGTGCTCACCGCATTGGGTCCGGCCGAGCACAGGGCCGGGGGCCCGCGACTGCGCTCGGCCGGGCGTCCGCTCCCGGGCGTCGTGCTGTCCGTGCAGGGTCCCGGTGGCGAGATATTGCCCCAAGGCGACACCGGCGAGGTGTGCGCCCGCGCCGGCAACTTCATGACTGAGTACTGGAAGAAGCCCGAGGCGACCGCCGAGGCGTTCCGCGGCGGTTGGTACCACTCGGGCGACGCGGGCTACCTCGACGCGGACGGCTATCTCTTCCTCGTCGATCGGGTGAAGGACATGATCGTCACCGGCGGCGAGAACGTGTATTCGGTCGAGGTCGAGAATGCGATCGCGTCGCACCCGGCAGTTGCGCAGGTGGCCGTCATCGGAATCCCCTCGGAGACCTGGGGGGAGGCGGTGCACACGATCGTGGTCGTCCGGGTCGACGCGACGGTCACGGAGACCGAGATCATCGAGCACGCCCGGGAGTGGATCGCCGGCTTCAAGGTCCCCAAGTCGGTGGAGGTGCGGACCGAGCCGCTGCCGTTGTCGGGAGCGATGAAGGTGCTGAAGCGGGAATTGCGGGCGCCGTACTGGGCCGGACGCGACCGCGCGGTGAATTGACACGTTCGGGTGCCTTGCCCCGGTCGGGGCCGGTCAGCTTTTCGGCACCGCGTGCCGATGTATCCCGGGGGGACGGCAACAACAGCCCACTGCCAAGGACGCTCGTGCGGCGCATTCGACCTCTGGGGGGTCAGACCGAACAGGACCGGCCCGCAGCAACGCCGCGCGGCCGTGAGGCCCTCTCTGGTCCCTCGGTCCGGGAGGAGGCGATCCTCATCGCCGAGCGGCTGGCGGCCCTCGTCGAGAGCCGGCGGACGGGCTCGCCGCCGGGACCGGCGGCCGATGCGGCCGCGACGCCGCCCACCCCCAGACCGGCCGCCCCCAAACCGGCCGCGCGCAGCGGTGCGGGCCGCGGTCCGAGCGCGGGGGTCGACGGCGCGCGGCACTCGGGCCGGTTGCTCGGCAACCTGCTGGTGACCCGGGGATTTCTCGTGGAGTCGGAGCTCAGCTTCGCGCTCGCCCGCCAGGCCGCGACCGGCGGCCCGATCGGGCAGATCCTGGTCGACCTGGGCCTCATCACCGACCGCGATCTCGTCGAGCTGCTCGCCGAGCAACTCCGGATGCAGGTCATCGACCTCGCCCGCGTCGAGTTCGGTGATGGTGCCGCCGGCCTCCTGGCGCAATCCGAGGCCCGGCGCCTGGCCGCGCTGCCGCTGCGACAGGTCAACGGGCAGATCGACGTCGCGATCGCGGATCCGACCGACGACGAGGTGGTCGCGCAGCTGCGGGAGACGCTCGGCGCGCCGCTTCGCCTGTTCTTGGCGACGCGCGCCGATATCGACGTGGCCGTCAACCGTCTCTACGGCTGAGGCGAACCCGGCGGACCTGGCGATCCGGCCCGGGTGACGATCCCGAGCGCACGGAGGTCGTGCGCGTGGTGCACATCGTCGGGGCGCGCGCTCGAGTGTGGTGCGGTGTGATCGGCGCCGAGGTGCGGGCGCCGCAGGTACACGGCGCGCATGCCGGCGGCGCGCGGCCCGTCGACGTCGCAGGTCCACGTGTCGCCGACGAAGAGCGCGTCCTCGGGCGAGATGCCGAGCTGTTCCAAGGTGTGCGCGTAGATACGGGGATGTGGCTTGCGGGCGCCGACCCAGGCCGAGGAGACGACGACGTCGACCGCCCCGGTCAGCCCGGCGGACTCGACCGCCTCGTGCAGGTCCCAGTCCCAGTTCGAGCAGATCGCGAGCGCGATACCCCGGCCGCGCAGGTCGCGCAGCACGTCGCCGACCTCTTCGTAGGCGTCGATGCGGTTGTGTGCGCCGATCTCGCGGATGCGCGCGATGAACTCGTCGTGTGCGCGCTCCGGCACACCCGAGTCGGCCAGCATCGATCGGACGCGGGATTGTTGCCAGGCGACGTAGTGGTCGCGCGAGAGGGAATGCCGGTCGTGCTCGGTGCCGTCGATCCCGTCGTTCCACCAGCGTTCGCGTACATCGGGGTGGAGCTCGAAGCCCAGCTCCGCCACGATCTGCTCCCACGACGGACCGAAGTTCGTGGTCTCCGCGAGCGTGTTGTAGAAGTCGAAGATGACGGCCTTGACCATGGATCGATCCTCGGGGGCTTAGCCGGGGCGGGCACTCGTCAGCTTCGGCAGTCCGGCGAGGGCGCGGCACGCCCGGATCGCCAGCGCGACGATCGTGAGCGTCGGGCCGTAGCCGGTCGAGGTCGGGAACACCGACGAGTCGGTGCAGACGAGGTTCTCGACGTCGTGGAATCGCTGCCATCGGTCGACGACACTCGTGGCCGGATCGTCGCCCATACGACACGTGCCCATGATGTGCCGGGACATCGACGCGCTCCGGGTGCCGGCGCGGTCGCCGTCGAGGGGCGGCGACGTCGCGGCGAACGTCGTCTCGGCCCCGGCTTCGCGCATCACGGCCTCCAACCGCGGCGCGTAGAAGCGCGACGCGACGACTTCGTGCGGGTGTACGTCGTACGTCGCGCGGCCGGCGGGGAATCCGTACACGTCGCGTACCGACGGATCGAGATCGATCCGGTTCGTCGCCTGCGGAAGATCCTCTCCCTGCACGGTGAACGCCCACATGCGATCGCGCATGAAGGAGTCGAGCATCTCTCGGGTATGCGCGCGACCGGGAGCTGTGTACATGCCTTCCATCACCGGGCTCCCGCCGCCACCGTGCTCGGTGAGGCCGCCCCGGAAGTAGGGGAGCCCGTGTTCTCGGGCGAAGGCGCGCACGTCGTCGTCGACGATCATGTGGTCGTCGTGCAGGTGCGTGACTGCCCGGCCGCGGTGACCGTGCAGGCGAAACGGGAAGCGCCCGATGACGAAGGTCTGGAAGTGGTACATGAGATAGCGCCCGACGAGGCCGGACGAATTCCCGACGTCGGATCGCAGCATGAGCCGCGGTGTCTCCCATGCCCCTCCGGCCACGATCACCACCCGCGCACCGACTTCGTGCGCGTTGGCGTCGATGTCGAGGTAGCGAACGCCGCGGGCGGTCCTTCCGGTCCGGTCGAGGAGCACCCGCTCGACGTATGCATTGGGTCGGATCTCGCAGCGGCCCGTGCGCAGTGCGTTGCGCAGCGGTGCGACCGGGTCGCCCTTGGCCTCGATCGGGCAGCCGTAGAACGCGCAGAATCCGCAGTTGTTGCACGCGGGCCGGCCGTCGTACGGGATCGAGTTGACGCCCGTCGGCGCCCGGTAGGGGTGATAACCGAGTCGCGTCGCCGCTTCGGCCGTGAGCACCGCGCCGAACATGTCGGCGCCCGGCGGCATCGGATACGGGCCGCTCCGCCATTCTGCGAACGGGTTCCCGCGCGGCGTCGCCGGCCACGCCGACGAGGCGCTCGGCCTCGGCGTAATAGGGCTCCATCTCGTCGTAGTCGACGGGCCAGTCGGCGATGTCGGCGCCGTCGATCGGACCGAGCTCGGACCGCGGTTTGAAGTCGACGGCGCGAAAGCGCGGGAGCTTGCCGTCGGCGTGGAACCCGCCGCCGCCGACGGTCGACGGGAGGTTGTTGACCTCGCCGGCGAAGAGCCGGTCGCCGTCGCCTTCGTCGCGCCGGTAGCTGCGTGGTTCGAGGAACGGGTCGGGACCGAGGAAGTGCCGGCGCAGCGACTTGATCTCGTCGTTCGAGACGTGGCCCAGGCCGGCGAACGGCTCCTCGAGCGCCAGGAGATGGTTGCGCCCCTTCTCGAGCATGATCACCGACCAGCCCGCGCTCGTGAGCACGTCGGCCGCGGTCGCCCCCGCGGGCCCCGTGCCGACGACGACGGCGTCGCAATCGTGTGACTCAGTCACGTCCGCTCACTTCGGTGTCGGTGTAGCCGCGCGGTTGCACGTCGCCTTCCCACTCGATGGCGCGCCAACCCGCGAGGTCACGATTCCCTCCGTACTCGGGCGCGCCGTACGCGCCTTCGCAGGCATGCGCGTACAAGGTGTCGCGCAGCTCGCGGTGCGCGAGGAGCCGCCGATCCTGCTCGTCGCCGTCGACGGTGCAGAAGTCGTCCCCGAGCGCGGCGAGGCCGTCGCGGTAGATCTCCTGCCAGCCGCGCGTCGGCCCGTTGAACTCGCGCTCGGGTATGGCGCGGGAACCCTCGATGCGTGTGCGCCAGGCCAGCTCCTCGTTGGGCGAGAGTGCGAGGAAGGTGGCGAACGACGGGTCGCCGCCGAAGCGGCCGCTGAACGGGCCGCCCGCGAAGATCAACGGCGGATCGAACGTGAACGCGGCGAGCAGGTTGTCGACGTAGTCGGCCACCCCGAGCGCGGCGCCGCCGGGATGCGCGCCGAGGGGCGGGATCAATCGGTCGGCCGCCGCCGCCACGACGGCGTGCTCGCGGTCGGAGAGGAAGCGCGGCATTACGGGTGCGTGTGGTCTTCGGGAGCGATCTTGCGGAGCACCTTGGCCAGGGCCTCGAGATCGCGCGAGCTCAGCGCGCGCAGGCTGTCGGGGGCTTCGTAGATCCGGGCTTCGACCTGGCTGCGAAGCTTGGCGCCTTTGCGGGTGAGCGCCACCGTGCGGATTCGACGATCGCCGGGATGGGCGCGGCGCTCGGCCAAGCCATGCTCCTCGAGCCGGTCGACGAGCCAGGTGACGTTCGACGCGTCGCACTTCCACGCACCGGCAAGCGAGCTCATCGACTGCGGCACGTCGGGGTCGAGCTGGAGGAGCGCGTGCATGGCTCCGGGGTTCAGGCCGAACGACGCCGCCAGCGCCGGGAACTCCTGCTTGCGTTCCATCACCACCGCCGTCAGGAGGCGCCACGCCTCGGCCGCGGGGTCGACTGCGGGGTCGGCGGCGGGGACCGGCTGGGTGCTCACGTACGGATGGTACGGGTGTTCACGCGATGTTTCAAGTAATCGAAGGTTGATGACGTAGATACTTGACATCATTCAAGGATTTATGACAACATGAGCCCGTGACTGACGCCATCATCGTCGAGAACCTCCAGAAGCGGTTCGGTCCGGTCGTCGCCCTCGACGGCGTGGGATTCTCCGTTCCCACGGGCACGGTGCTCGGGCTGCTCGGCCCCAACGGCGCGGGCAAGACCACCGCGGTCCGGGTCCTCACCACGATCCTGCGGCCCGACGCGGGCCGGGCGGAGGTGCTCGGTCTCGACGTCACCCGCCACGCGCAAGAGGTGCGCGAGCGCATCGGCCTCGCGGGGCAATACGCGGCGGTCGACGAGAACCTGACTGGGCACGAGAACCTGCGCATGGTCGGCCGGCTCTCACACCTGTCGAAGCCGGTCGTCCTGGCCCGGGCGACGGAGCTTCTCGAGCGGTTCGCGCTGGCCGACGCGGCCGACCGTCCGGTGCGCACGTACTCGGGAGGCATGCGCCGCCGTCTCGACCTCGCGGCCGCGCTGGTGCACCGCCCTCCCGTCCTCTTCCTCGACGAGCCGACCACGGGCCTCGACCCGAGCGGTCGCCAAGACCTCTGGGGCGTCATCGAAGATCTCGTCCGCGAGGGCACCACGCTGTTGCTCACCACGCAGTATCTCGAGGAAGCCGATCGTCTCGCCGACAACATCGTCGTGATCGACCACGGCCGCGTGATCGCCGAAGGTACCTCGTCGCAGCTCAAGGCCAAGCTGGGTTCGACGATCGTCGAGGTGGGTTTCGCCGACGTGGCGACGGCGCAACAGGCTCAGACGGAGTTGGCCCGTATCGGCCTGTGCGACGTCGGATCCGCGTCGACGATCGTGGAGCTGAAGGTCGACGACGGCGCCAAGCGTGGTGCTCGACGTCGTCCGGAGTCTCGATCACGCGCACCTCGAACCGATCACCCTGACCGTGCGCGAGCCCACGCTCGACGACGTCTTCCTCTCGATCACCGGCCACAAGGCCGAGGAGCCCGTTGCCGACGATGCGCCGGTCGAGTCCGGTCGCCGGCGGACCCGAGGTGCAGCATGACCGCGATTGCCGTCCCGGCGACGATCGAACGCCCGCAGCACAGCGCGTTCAGCTGGGCCGTACAGGACGCGCTGACGGTCACGTGGCGGAACCTCGTCGCGATGAAGCGCACCCCGCAGGTGTTGGTCTTCTCGACGATCCAGCCGATCATCTTCGTGCTGATGTTCCGCTACGTGTTCGGCGGCGCGATCCGCATTCCGGGCGTTCACCATTACGTCGACTATCTGATGCCCGGCGTGTTCGCGCAGACGGTCGTGTTCGGGTCGATCCAGACCGGTATCGGACTGGCCGAAGACCTCCACAAGGGGCTCATCGAGCGATTCCAGTCGTTGCCGATGGCGCGTTCGGCGGTGCTCGCCGGTCGCACGCTCGCTGACCTCGTTCGCAACGTGTTCGTAGTCTTGTTGATGGTCGGCGTCGGCTTCATCGTCGGCTGGCGCATCCACACGAGCGTGTTCGGCTTGATCGGCGGCATCGCGATGATGCTGCTCTTTGCCCACTCGCTCTCGTGGGTCTTCGCGCTCGTCGGGATGTCCGCGGCCAACGCCGAAGCCGCGCAGGCCGCGTCGTTCCCGATCCTGGCGCCGCTGGTCTTCGCCTCGACCGCGTTCGTGTCGGCAGCATCGATGCCTGCCCCGTTGGAATGGTTCGCCAATCACCAGCCCGTGTCGATCGTGATCGACGCGGTACGGGCGCTCACCTATGGCGGCGAGTTCGCGTCGACGGGCAAGGTGCTCGGCGCGATCGCCTGGAGCCTCGCCATCATCGTGGTCGCCGCTCCGTTCGCAGTTCGCATGTACCGCCGCAAGGTCTGACGCCAAAGGGTCCGACGCCGCAGGGTCCGACGCAGCGCCTGCTCAGCCGAAGGTGACGCGCACGCTGCGTAACGCGTGCGGGGGAACGTGAAGCGCGACCGCGCGGCCGTGGTGCTCGACGTAGAAGTCGTCGGGTTGCTCGTCGATCCGCACGGGGCGGGCGCGCTGCACGTCGAGGCCGAATCGCAGCGTCACGTCGTCGGGCTCGGCGCTCGGATTGAGCACGCGCACGACGATCCGGTTGCCCTCCTGCGCAGGCTTGCACGACGACAGGACCGAGTGGCGTGCGTCCAGTTCGAGCAGCGCGACGTCGGACGCCATCGCCGGCGTCTCGCCGCCGATGACGCCGCGCAGGCCGATCTCGGCCGCGCGTGCATCGGCGGGAGTGCGGGCGATCGTGATGGTCGCGGCGACGCGCCCCTGCGTCTGCGCGCCGGGCACGAGCATCTCCGGCCCGGCCGGGAGCGGCCGGGTGCGGAGCTCGATGCGGGCCAGCACGCCCACACTGCGGACCAGCGTCACGAGCACCTCGCCCTCGGGCGTGACCTCGGCCTCGGGGAGTCCGGCCGCGCCGACGAC
This sequence comes from uncultured Actinomycetes bacterium, assembly GCA_963839575.1. Taxonomy (GTDB): domain Bacteria; phylum Actinomycetota; class Acidimicrobiia; order IMCC26256; family PALSA-610; genus PALSA-610. The sequence continues at coordinate 3,212,266 of CAWIVQ010000003.1, forward strand.
CAGACCGTTCGCCGCGATCCAACCCTGGTGCGGGAACGTGCGCGGCGCGGGGTGGACCCAGCCGGTCGCGTCGGGAGTCGCGGTCGAGCGGCGCGCGGTGTCGAAGGTGGTCGCGGCTTCGAATCCGTCGACCGGCGCGCCCGTCGGGAAGCGCAGGCGCAGGCGGTGGTCGAGCTCGCGGTTGTCGAGCGTGACCGCGCAGCGCACGAACGACAGGCCGGGAGCGACGCACGCCTCGACCGTCAGCGGCCCGATCCGGTCGAGCTCGCGCACGACCTTCACGCGGGCGACACCGGACGTGTGGACGGTGCGCTGCACCGTGACGAAGCGCACCCGGATGTCGCGCACGGGATCGGGGTCGCAGTCGTAGGAATCGCCGCGATCGATCACGTCCTCGACGCCGAAGAGCCCGTGATACGTGCGATCGCCGATCGTGATCGACAGAGTGCCGTCGTCGGCGACCGCCACCCGCAGGTCACCGGCTTCGACATCGCGACCCTGGTCGACGACATCGGCCGACTCGGCCGCGGGCGCCAGGGCGAACCGGCGGCAGCCGAACGCGGGGACGTCGGACGCGACGAATTCCACGTCGAGTCCGCCCATCCCCGGCAGGAACCGGACGCGTGTGGGGTCGTCGCTCTGCACGAGGCGCGCGGGCCGGCCGTCGATGGTGACGCCCTGGAACGAGGGCATGGCGAAGGGATGCATGTCGAAGCGGGTGACACTCACGCGCCACGGCGGGAAGCCTTCGAGCGGGACCCGCACGACGTCGGTGCGGGGCGCGGCCGTCGCGTTGAACACCACGAGCTCCTGCTCGTCGCGCCACGGCGTGTCGCGCGTCACCGTGGCGCCCGCGAGTCGTTCGAGCACGCGTTGCAAGGTGGCGGTACCGAGACCCTCGGCGTCGTCGTAGCGCGCCTGCATGCGCTCGTGGACGGGGTCGATGGAGCAACCGCAGATCGAATCGTGAGCCTGGTTGCAGAGGAGGGAACGCCACGCGACCTCCAGCGCGGGTCGCTCGTCGGTCAGCCCCAACGCGCGCGCGAATGCCGCCCACGGCTCGACCCAGCCGGTGAGCAACGTCTCGATCGCGCGGTTGCGCAGCTTCAACGGCATGCGTGTCGACCACACGCCCGGCAGGAGATTCGCGGTGCGACCCCCGACGAGCTCGCCCGACCATTCCGCGAGCGTCGACGCGGCAGGCAGGCGGGCCGCGGCGTCGTCGAGGAGAACGCGTTCGGCCGGGAGCAACGCGGCGACGAGCGCGGTCGAGGTGTCGGGCGGCAGATGGTCGAAGCCGTTCATCAACAGCACCGGATCGCCACCAGCGGCGGTGATGCGCTCGATGACCGGGCGGAGCCGCGCGATCGTGGCGGCGAGATCGTGGTCGGCGTCGAGACCGGCCGCGGCGAAGTAGCCCTCGGGCAACTGCCACGCGCGCACCGAGGTCCCGTCGGGCGCGCACCACCGGTACATCGGTCCGAGCGTGTCCAGCTCGGCGCCGTTCCCGCGCCAGTAGACGAAGGGATCGAGGCCGAACCCGCCCAGGAGTTGGGGAAGCTGCGCGGGATGCCCGAAGGAGTCCGGCACGTACCCGACCGCCGACACCGGACCCGAGCGCGCCCGCGACCTGGCGCCCGAGCAGGAGGTTGCGCACGTGGGTCTCGCCGGCGGGCAACAGCGAGTCGGGCTGCACGTACCACGGCCCGGCTGCGAGCCGGCCGGCGTGCAGGCCCGCGACGAGCTCGTCGCGGCGCTCCGGGCGCACCTCGAGGTAGTCCTCGAGCACGATGGCCTGGCCGTCGAGCACGAAGCGGAAGCCGGGATCGGCGGCGACGAGGTCGAGGACGGCGTCGACGGCGTCGACGAGCCGCCCGCGGAACACTTCGAACGATCGGTACCACTCGCGGTCCCAGTGGAAGTGGGAGACGAGAAGGATTTCGGGCGTCACACCGAGACGACGTAGTTGCCGAGACCGTCGAGGGTCGCGGTCGCGTCCGGGGGCAACACCACCACCGTGTACGGCTCTTCGATCAGCGCCGGGCCGGCGATCGTCGCGCCCGCGCCGAGCTTCGTGCCGTCGTACACCGGAGTGTCGACGAACCCGTCACCCCAGTACGCGGGCCGGGTGCCCCGGCGGGCCTGCTCCGCGTCGGCCAGCGCGCCCGTCTCGGCCAGGTGGTCGGGTTTCGGTGTGGTGCCGCGCGCGATCACGCGCACGCCGCGCAGGAGCGGTTGCTGGGAGCGGAAGCAAAAGCCGCGCTCGGTCGCGTGTTGGTCGTGGAAGCGCTCGGCGAGATCCAAGAGCCCGGGTTCGTCGAGGGCGACCCCTTCGGGTACGGGAACGCTCATGTCGAAGTTCTGGCCGGGGTAACACATCTGGGCGAACAAGCTGCGCTCGACGTCGCCGGCCGCGACACCGGTCGGGTCGAGCTCCTTGTCGACCTCTTGGAGCAGATCGGTGAGGAGATCGCGGACGCGTCCGAGGTCGACCTGCGACAGGGGAGTCACGTACGACCGCACGAGGTCGACGACGTAGTCGGCGACGAGCACACCGAGCGCGCTGAACGCGGGCGCGGCCTTGGGGACGACGATACGGGCGACGCCGAGCTCGCGCGCGATCGCGGCCGCGTGCACGGCACCGTTGCCGCCGAAGGCGATGAGCGAGAGGTCGCGGGGGTCGGCGCCGTGGCCGGCGAGCACCTTGCGGGTCGCGTTGGCCATGTTGGAGTTCACGATCCGTTCGATGCCCCATGCCGCGTCGGTGAGGTCGATGCCGAGAGGGTCGGCGACGTGCCGGGTGATCGCGGTGCGGGCGGCGGCGACGTCGAGGTGCATGCGCCCCCCGGCGAACCCGTCGACGGGCAGGTAGCCGAGCACTGCGTCGGCGTCGGTCACGCTGGGTCGAGTGCCGCCGCGCCCGTAGCACGCGGGCCCGGGCGCCGAACCGGCCGACTCGGGCCCGACGAGCAGCGCACCCTGGCGGACCCGGGCGATCGATCCGCCGCCCGCACCGACGCTCTGCACGTCGACCATCGGTAGTCCGATGTAGTAGCGGTAGCGCCAGTTCCAGTCGGTCTTGATCTCGGGCAACCCGTTGCGGACCAAGCAGATGTCGAAGCTCGTACCGCCCATGTCGACCGCGACGAAGTCTCCGACCCCCGCGGCGCGGGCCGCGACCGTCGCGCCCATGACGCCGCCGGTCGGGCCGCTCGCGAGCAGGGTGACCGCGCGGCGCGACACGTAGTCGGGCGGCATGACGCCACCCGTCGACTGCATGATGAGCAGCGGGCCCAGGTAGCCGGCGCGCCGCAGCTTGTCCTGCAGGTTCTGCGTGTAGCTCGCGATCCGGGGCGCGACGTAGGCGTTCACCAGCGTGGTCGAGACGCGCTCGAACTCGGGACCGCGCGGCATGACCTCGTGCGAGAGCGAGATGTGTTCCACGTCGGGGAACTCTTCGAGCACGATCTCCCGTGTGCGGCGCTCGTGCGCGGGGTTCACGAACGAGAACAGGTACATCACCGCGATGGAACGAACGCCCAGCTTCTTCAGACGCTGCACACCGCGGCGGACCGCGTCTTCGTCGAGCGCGAGCAGCGGGTTGCCCTCGAAGTCCATGCGCTCGGGAATCGGGATCCGCGCGCGTCGCCTCGCGATCGGGATCGGGCCCGGATAGTTGGGGTCCCAGATCTCCTCTTTGTGGCACCGGCGCAACTCGATCTCGTCGCGGTGGCCCTCGGTGACGAGCAGGCCGGTGGGCGCGCCGTTCATCTCGATCATCGTGTTGTCGGCCGTCGTGGTGCCGTGGACGAGGATGTCGAGGTCGCGACAGAACGCGTCGAGCCCGAGCCCGAAGTGGTCCGCGAGCTGCTCGAGCCCGTTCATGACGCCGGTCGACTGGTCGTCGAGCGTCGTCGGGGTCTTGTCGAGCACGATCTCGCCCGTGGGCGTGACGCAGATCAAGTCGGTGAACGTTCCCCCGACGTCGACTCCTACGCGAAAGCCCATCTCAGGACTGCTCGGCCCGCGCCTGCTCGGCGCGCATCTGCTCCCGTAGCGCGATCGTCGCGACCTCGTCGACCTCGAGCGTCAGTTCCTCGAGTGAGCCCTGGAGCACGACTCCGTAGTCGCGGCTCGCGCCTTCGACCGACACGTACTCGTCGATCACGTCGTCGAGCACCGCCTGGGGATCGCGCACGAGCGGATCACCCCAACCGCCGCCGCCGCCGTAGTCGTACATGATCCGCTCGCCCGCGTGGATCGGAACCCAGTCGGCGGTGTGTTCGACTCTGAACTCGTCGTCGCTGCCGTAGCGGATGATCATCTCGTTGGGCGAGCCGTCGCGGCCGCCGCAGATTCCCGGCATCGGGTACTTCATGCCGACGACGTACGTGTACACCTTGGCGTCGACGAGCACTTCCTTTTCGTAGTGCGAGCCACAGATACCCCGCCATTCCCCGGGGCCGCCACCGTCGGTGCGGTAGTCGCGGCTCCACTGCACGTGCGGGTACAACGACTCGTTGATCTCCGCCGTCGCCTTCCAGAGGTTGCCGAAGCTCGCGTTGAGCGCGCCCCACGCGTCCATCCCCTTCGAGGCGTTGCACCAGCCGGAGTACACCTCGGCCGAGTGGTCGGTGAACGACGCGCCCGAACGCGGGTCGATGCCGACGATGATCGTGGGAATGCCGGTCTTGTACGTCTGCGGCACGGCGCGATCGGGCAGGACGTACTGCATTGCCTTGGCGATGACCTCGCCGACGTCGGCGCCCGGGTGGTGGGTCCCCGCCGACACCGGCTTTCCCGGCTCGGGGTTGAGGAGGCAGCCCTTCGGCACCACGAGCTTGATCTGCTCGAAGAACCCCTCGTTCTTGGGGATCTCGGGGTCCATCATCGCGGCGATCTGGCCCACCGTGTAGCCGCGTGTATTGCCGAACGTCGACCACGACTGCAACTCGCCGCGCGTGTCGGTACCGGTGAAGTCGATGGTGAGCTCGTCGCCCGCGACCGTCACCGTGACGTGCAGATGGATGTCGGGATGGCCGAGCGGGTCGTGGTCGACGTAGGAGTCGGCCTGGTACTCGCCGTCGGGCCACTGCGCGACCTCTTCGCGGAAGCGGCGGGCGGCGTAGTCGATCATGTAGTCGACGGAGTCCTCGATCGCCCCGACGCCGTAACGGTCGATGAGCTCACCGAGGCGCTCCGCGCCGAGCTGCGCGGAGCCGATCTGCGCGCGCAGGTCGCCGATGTAACTCGGGATGCGATTGTTGGCCTGCAGCGCGTACAGCACGTCGCGCCGTTCCACGCCGCGGTCGAGAACCTTCACGACCGGCCAGCGCACGCCCTCGCCCCAAATGTCGGTGGCGGTGATGTTGTAGCCGCCGGGCACACCGCCGCCGGTGTCGCCGTGGTGGCACTGGATGCTCGCGATGAGCACCATGCGCCGACCGCCGGGGACTTGCGGATCGGCCGCGAAGACGGGCGCGAACACGTTGTAGTCGGGGAGGTGTCCGCCGCCGTGGTACGGGTCGTTGGCGACGAACACGTCGCCCTCGCGGAACTCGTCGACGCCGAGGAACTCGAGCGCGAAGCGCACGGGCAGCGTCGACGTGAGCATGAACTGCGGGATGCCGACGGAGAGGGCTGCGAGGCGGCCCCGCGCGTCGAGCACGGTGGCGTTGCGCTCGTTCGACTGGTTCAGGATCGGGGTTGTCGCGGTGCGCGACACGTACTCGGCCATCTCGAAACAGACGGTCTCCATGGCGCCCCGGATGACCTCGGCCGTGACCAGGTCGACGGTGGGCGACTCGGAGATGCGGCCCCGGCTGCCGGCGAGGCGCACCAGATCGACGTTCGTCATGGGCTCTCCCTCGGAACCGACCGGTCGAAACTGACGCTGACGTCAGGGAAGTCTAGACCCGCCCTTGCGAGCACGCGCCGGGGTCTTGTCACGGGCCCCGTCGCGGGTTCAGGAATCGATGAGCAGGTCGGCGAGGCGGTCGAGATGCCAGCCGGTGGTACCGAAGAGGTACTCGTCGGCGGTGGCGCGCCGCAGGTAGAGGTGGAGATCGTGCTCCCACGTGTAGCCGACACCGCCGTGGATCTGGATACCGTCCTTCAGGATGCGGCGCGCGGCCTCGCCCGCGGCGGCCTTGGCCACGTGGCACGCGCGCGTGCGGTCCGGATCATCGCCGTCGATCGCCATCGCCGCGTAGTGCACCGCGGCGGTGGCCCGTTCGAGGGCGAGGGACATGTCGGCGAGCTTGTGCTGGATCGCCTGGAACGATCCGATCGGCACGTCGAACTGCTTGCGCTCCTTGGCGTACTCGAGTGCCATGTCGAAGATGCGGCGCGCGGTGCCGATCAGCTCCGCCGAGATCGACGCCGACGCGCGGTCGCGCCAGCGCGCGAACGCGTCGCCGTCGATCGGCTGCGGGTCGAGGGCCGGCAAGTCGAGCACGAACAGGCGCCGGGAGAAGTCGACGGTCGCGACGAAACGCGCCGGCGCGTCTGCGGCCGCGATCACCGCGAGTTGCGGACCCGGGAGCACCACTGCGACGGAGTCGACGCGGTCGGCTTCGAGGACGAACGGGTGGGTCGGGTCGCCGGCGAGCGCGACCGTTCCGATCGTCGTGTCGTCGTCGCCCGTCAGCGCGGTATATCCCACCGTGGCGAGGAAGGGCCCGGGCGCGGCCGCGTAGCCCGTCTCCTCGAGGAACAAGCAGAGGTCGGTGGCCGGTCCGGCGCCGAGCGCGGTGTACCCGGACAGGTGGCGCCAGAGGGGCTCGTACTCGGATGGGTCGTCGATGTGCGCGCGCACCCGCGCCGGGGGGCATTCGCGCTCGAGCAACTTGTGCCCGGTCTCGCGCAGCAGCTCCTGGTCGGGGGTCAGCGAGAAGTCCACGGGTTCGGCGCCTCAGTGTCTCGGAAGTCCCAGGACGCGCTGGGCGATGATGTTGCGCTGGATCTCGGAGCTCCCGCCCGCGATCGTGCTCGCGAACGACATGAAGAACCCCTGGACGAATCGACTCGTCGGCGCGGCGAGCTCCGGGTCGGTCACCGGCGCCAAGGCCCCGGAGATCTCCATGCCGAGCTCGAACGCCGCCTTGGCGGCCTCCGACATCGCCATCTTCATGTAGCTGTGCTCGGGCGCGCTCGATCCCTGCGCGAACGACGCGAAGCCCTGGTAGCCGAGCGCGCGCAGCGACGCCGCGAGCTCGTACGCGGAGGCGATCTTGCGCCGGATGATCGGATCGCCGGCGCAACCCTGCTGGCGGGCGAGGGTGATGAGTCCTTCGACGGTCTGCTCGAAGCGGGCGACACCTTCGACCCAGAGGCCGGCGCGCTCGTGCGCGAGCGATCCCTGCGTCAGGGCCCACCCGCCGTTCAGCCCGCCGACGAGGTTCTCGCGAGGGACGACGACGTCGGTGAAGAAGACTTCGGCGAATCCCGCGCTGCCGTTGATGTGGCGCAGCGGCCGGATGTCGATGCCGGGGGAGTCGACGTCGATGATCAGCAATGAGATGCCCTTGTGCTTGGCGACCGTAGGATCGGTACGCACGTAGCAAAAGCACTTCTGGGCGATCGTCGCGTAGCTGGTCCAGACCTTCTGGCCGTTCACGACGAAGTGGTCGTCGCGCAGCTCGGCCCGTGTTTGCAGTCCGGCGAGGTCGGAGCCGGCGTTCGGTTCGCTCATGCCGATGCACCAGATGGTGTCGCCTCGAATGGCGGCCGGCACCAGCTGCTTCTGCGCGTCGTTGCCGTACTCGAGCAGGCTCGGGGCGACGATCGCGTATCCGGGAAAGTGACCGCTGCGGAGGATCCGGCGGCTCGACAGCGTCTCCAGGTAGATGAGGGTCTGGACGGGCGTGCAGCTGCGGCCACCGTGTTCGGGCGGGTAGCCGGGGATCATCCAGCCGTGATCGAAGAGTGTCGCCTGCCAGTCCGCCAGCCACTGCGGCACGAGCTCGTCGTCGCCGACATCTTGGAAGTCGTAGCCCGCCTGCATCTCGCTCGGTGTGAATTCGTCGAGGAAGGCGACCAGCTCGGCGCGAAAGGCCTCATCCTCGGGGCTCCACGCGAGCTTCACCTGTACCCCTCCCGAGCGGCGGACCGACGGCGAGGTTCCTGACGCCGGCGTCAGGAACCGTAGCGTCCGTCGTTCGGCGTGTGCCAAGCCCACGGCCCCGAGTGCGTCGAGCGTGGCTCAGTCCACGAACCCGGGCGCCGCCGCTCGTCGCAGGCCTCGGCCGAGGTCGTCGAGTACCTCGTGCGCTCGCGTTTGGTCGACGCCGAGATACGCGCACGCGAGACCGATGTCGGTGAACGTTCTTGCGACCAGCCTTTCGGTCACGGTCGAATACTGCAAGGAGATGTCGGTCGGAAAGTCTGCGGGCACGACGACCGCCACCTTCAGGTCGTCGGCCAGGCCGGTGCCCTCGTACAGGGCGTCGAGAACGTCCGGGTCGGGCACCGGGGAATTCGTGAGGGTGGTCAGATCCGTGAGATGCGCGTGACCCGCGGGCCACTTGGGATCGTCGGCGAGACGAATCAGGTGTTGTCGGATGTCCTCGGCGCTCACCTCGCCGTCCCAGACGTCGAAGGTGCATCCGACGGATGGCTCTGCCCGGTGCGCGATCCCCATGCGATCTCCAACCTCGCTCGAAAAGACCGGCTGCGGCAATTCGGCGCCGAGCCTCCCAGCACGCGAAATCGACGTCAAGGACCGTCGTGTGCCGATTGTCCGAGACGCGCCGTTCGACCGGACGGTGTTTCGAGTCATGACGCGACGCGGCCCCCGCGAAGTGCGGGGGCCGCGAGCGTCGTGGCGGGCTACTGGTGTATCGGTGTTCCGACGTGCACGAACACGTTGTTGGCGATGCCACTCGTGTCGAGTCCGGCGGTGAGCCAGATGCCGATCTGATCGTTGAAGAACATGTTGTGCTGTACGACGAGACCGTGAACGGGAACTACCGCGGAGAACACGATGACTCCCGTCGTCTGGAGGTCGCCGGAGTCGATATCACCTGCGGTGTTGTTGGTCCCGATCGTGTTGTTGGTAATCGTGTTGTTGTCGATGCTCTGACTCGGAGCGTGCGCGTGCAACTGCACACCACCCTCGCCATTGTCCAAGATGACGTTGCCCGTCACCAGGTTGTCCGTCACTGCGGTTCCCGGGGCCGGAGTCGCGATGAGGACTCCCGCACCTCCGTTGCGGGCGACGAAGTTGTTCCTGATCACGTTGTGTGTCACGCCCAAACCGGGAACGTGGGACGGCATCGTGATACCGCAGTCCTCCGCGTTGTCGACCACGGCGTTCCACGCGATGAGATTGCCCGAGGTCGGTCCGGCCTCGTCGGTCACGAGGATGCCGCCGACGTTGTGGTCGATGCGGTTGGCCACGATCTGCGAATTGGTCGTGCCCTGAAGGTGAATCCCCTCGCCGCAGTCGCCCGGAACGGGACCGTTGTCGGCGCAGGGCCCGTACACGTTGCTGTGCGCGCCCTTGTCGTTGTTCGTGACGCGGTTGTTGCTCACGGTCACGTGATCGACCGCAGTCAACAAGATGCCCTCACCGATCGCGTTCTGCACGGTGAAGCCGCTGACGTTGCTCCCCGACGCGTTCGGGCTCTGCAACCAGATGCCCTGGTCCGCGCCCGACGCGTCGACGGTCGCGTTGATTCCCTGCAGCTGGACGCGCTTCGTGATCGTGACCGTCCCGGCATATGTTCCCGGCAACACCACGACCCGCTGACCGGGCGAGGCGTGCGCGACGCCTTGACCGATCGTCGCGCAGGGTTCGAACGGGCGACCGCACGTCGACGAGTCGTGGCCGTGCGCGGTCACGAAGACGGTGCCGCCGGATCCGTGTCCGGCGCCGGGGTCGGCCCCCGCCGGCGTGGCCGCGAGGCCCACGATCGCGAGAGCCGCGGGAAGCGCGATGAACATCTTCACCGCGTGTCGAAGTCGAACTCTTCTCATTCGTGATCCTCCGTGAGTGGGGTCCCGGTCCAGCCGGGCGGGTCACAGTCTTATCGCACGTTCCGAACCGGAGCGGTGCCGCGTCGTTCGGTTCATGCTCGGCAATGACATCGGATCTCACGGCATCGGCTGGTGCTACCCGACGATGCCGAGCCCGCTCATGATCACCGCAGTGGCGTCGTGACGGGAGTCACACGTCCGACGGGTGACGTCAGTCGTTCACCGTGTGCCAGGCACAGGGCATGCGCTTGATGCCGTGGATGAAGTTGCTCTGGAGCATGTCGGGCTCGCCGGTGATCTCGATGTCGGGCAGGCGGCGCAAGACCTCTTCGAACATCACCCGGATCTCGCGCCAGCGCGAGGTTCGCGCCCAGGCAGAAGTGCGGGCCGCCGGCGCCGAATCCGAAGTGCTCGTTCGGGCTGCGCAACACGTCGAAACGGAAGGGATCGTCGAAGGCGCGCTCGTCGCGGTTCGCGGAGTTGTAGAACATCACGACTTTCTCGCCCGCCGCGATCTCCTGGCCACCGACGACCGTGTCGCATGTCGCGGTGCGACGGAAATTGATGACGGGCGTGGCCCAGCGGACGATCTCCTCGACCGCGGTGGGGGACACGGCGTCGAAATCGGAGGTCCACACCTTGCGCTGGTCGGGGTTCAGCGTGAGCTGGCGCATGCCGTGACTGATGGCGTTGCGCGTGGTCTCGTTGCCGGCGACCACGAGGAGCAAGAAGAACGACCCGAGCTCGCCGGTGGTCAGGCGGTGCTTGCCGGTCTCGTCTTCGACCTCGGCCTGCATCAGCGCGGTGGTGATGTCGTCGCGCGGATGGTCGAGCCGATCCTGCGCGAGTGCGAGTCCATACTGGAACAGGCCCATTCCGGCGGCCATCAGTTGCTCCAGCGACTGCACGTACTCGGGGTCGCCGACGCCGAGGATCACGTTCGTGAGCTCGAAAATCTGGCGGGTGTCCTCACGCGGGATGCCCATCATGTCGCAGATGATCTGCAGGGGGAGGGCCGCCGCGATCTCGGTGACGAAGTCGCACTCGCCCATCGGTGCGACCCGCTCGACGATCTCACGCGCCTGCTGGCGGACCGAGTCGTCGATGCGGGCGACCTGGCGCGGGGTGAAGCCGCGGTTCACGATCAAGCGCAGCTTCGTGTGCTTCGGCGCGTCCATGTTGATCATCGAGCCGAGCCATTCCGCGATCTCGGCGGGCATGTCGCCGACCGTCGAGGTGGGTGCGGAATGGAACGTGTCCGGATCGCGCGAAACCGCCATGACGTCGGCGAAGCGTGTGACGGCCCAGAACCCCGGGCCTTGCGGGATGTTCATCTCGGGCGGCGGGACCGGCTCCGCGTGGAACGAGATGGGGCGCTCGTCGCGCAGCTTGGCGAAGATGCCTTCGCGGTCGGGGCGCATCCACTGCTCGATGTCGCCCAGGCGGATGTCATCGACCGCGAGGTCGGTGTGGGGAAGTTCGGTACTCATCGCCGCGAGCCTAGGGGTTGGCGCGGGGGAGTCTGCTCGTCGCCCGCGGTTGGCGTGGCCCGTAGCGTCCGTACTAGTTGTCGCCGACGTTGGGCATGAACGGCGGCGTGCCCTTGTCGGACTTGGCGAACAGCGTCGGCGACGCGGCGTCGATCGACTCGATGGTCCACGGCTTGTCGTCGACCGCCTCTGTGATCGGGCGCCAGCCCTGCACGAGCTGCACCTGGCCGCCCATGACCTTGACGACCTGTCCGGTGACGCCTTGGGCGAGATCCGACGCGAGCCAGCACACGACCGCGGAGATGTTCTCCGGGGCGAAGCGGTCGAACTCGCCTTCCTTCGCGTTCATGAAGTCGCCGGCGACCGTTTCGGTGAGACGGGTGCGGGCGACGGGGCAGATCGCGTTGACCCGCACCCCGATGCGCTCGAGCTCGCGCGCCATGACGATCGTCATCGACGCGATGCCGGCCTTCGCCGCGGCGTAGTTGGCCTGGCCCGCGTTGCCGTAGAGCCCCGACTCCGACGCGGTGTTCACGATCTTGGCGTTGACCGGCTCACCCGTTTCCTTCGAGCGGCTGCGCCAGTAGCCGGCCGCGAAACGCGACGTGGCGAAGTGGCCCTTCAGGTGGACTTCGATGACCTGATCCCACTCGGCCTCGTCCATGTTGAAGCTCATCTTGTCGCGCAGGATCCCGGCGTTGTTGATGAGGACGTCGAGCCCGCCGAAGGTGTCGACGGCCTGTTGGATCATCGCTTCGGCACCGGTCCACGACGACACGCTGTCGTAGTTGGCGACCGCGCGGCCGCCCTTGGCGGCGATCTCGTCGACCACCTGCTGGGCGGGGGTGGCGTCGGTGCCGGCTCCGTCGCTCGATCCACCGAGGTCGTTCACGACGACGGCCGCGCCTTCGGAAGCGAGAAGTAACGCGTGGCTGCGGCCGATGCCGCGCCCGGCGCCCGTGACGATCGCGACCTTGCCGTCGAACAGACCCACTGCTCCTCCTCGGTGTTGCGCGCTGCGGTGTCGTCGGTTGCTGACGAGCGCGTCAGGTTAGGAGGCAGCGCTGCAGCTCGGCAACGTCGTCGACGCTGACCAAGAGCTCGCGCAGCGCCACGGGGAACCCCAGCACTCGCGCCCGCACGGGGAGGGCCAGCGTGACCCGGGCGATCGGACGGTTCGCGCCGTTGACGAGCCAGCGCCCCCGCCAGCCGTGGACCCCGACGCTCACCACCGGTCGGTGCGGGCTCACGGCGCTGATGTCGCCGCGCGTGAACTTGGCCCGGAAGGCAAAGGCCATGCGGACGCGGATCACGTTGCCGTCGACCTCGATGTACGAGAGGCCTCTCGGCATGAGCGCGATCGTGAGCAGCCACGACCACACCTTCGAGTACTTGATGGGAATGCGCGTGGTCATCGGTCCTCACCGTACGCCAAGCGCGCCCCGAGCTGACTGGTGGAGACGAGCGGCATCGTCATGAGCTCTGCTCGCGTACACCACGCGGCGCGGTCGGTGGAGCCGGAGGCTTCGTGCGCGATGGTCCCGTCGACGACCGTCGTCCGGTAGATGATGCGGATGCTGTGGTAGTCGCCGCCGCGTTCGCCGGCCGGGGCCGGGCGGTGCATCGAGTCGACCGCGATCAGCTCGTCGATGTGACCCTCGAGGCCGGTCTCCTCCCGGAGCTCGCGGATGGCCGCGGCCTCCGGATGCTCACCGAACTCCACGCCGCCGCCGGGCAGTGTCCACGCGCCCGGCGCCTCGGTGATGGCGGACAGGCGGCACAGCAACAGGCGATCCTCGGCATCGACGCAGACGTTGTAGGCGGCGACGCGCTGGACCCGCTCGGCGCCTGCTCGTTGGCCGCGCTCGTTCATTCGCCCGTGAAGTTCGCGTCTCGCTTGTCGCGGAACGCGGCCATACCCTCGACCAGATCCGGCGACGAGGTCGCGAGGGCCTGGAAGTGCGCCTCGAGCTCGAGCGACCTCGTGAGGTCGGATTCGAACGAGCTGTTGAGCAAGCGCTTCGAGAGCCCGAGCGAGCGGGTGGGGCCGGTCGCCAACCGTCGCGCGACGGCGATGGCTTCGCCGAGCAACGCGTCGGGATCGTCGACGCACCGGTACGCGAGGCCGATGTCGACCGCCTCGGCTCCGGTCGCGCCCTCGCTCAGCATGAACATCGCCTTGGCCTTCGCCAACCCGACCAGGCGGGGAAGAAGGTACGCGCCGCCGGCATCGGCGACGAGCCCCCACTTCGCGAACGACCACATGAACCGCGTGCGCGGATGCACCATGACGAAGTCGCACGCCAGCGCGAGGTGCGCACCCGGTCCGACCGCGGCGCCGTTCACGGCCGCCACCGTCGGCTTGTCGAGCTCCCACAGCTCCTGGATGAAGCGCTGCACTCCCACCCGCAGGGCCTCCGACGTCGTGCGGGGATTGAAACCGGGCCGGCCGGCCTGCGAGACCGTCGACGCGGAGAGGTCCATTCCCGCGCAGAACGCGTCGCCTGCGCCGGTGATGAGCACCGACCGCACCTGGCGATCGGCCCGGAACTCGCGCAGGGTTTCGACGAGCCCGTCGCGCATGCCGATGGTCAGGGCGTTCTTGGCCTCGGGACGATCGAGCGTGATCCGGCCCACGCCGTCGACGTCGCGTTCGACGCGGAGATCGGTTTGCGTCACGACGCGTCGGTCCGGTTGGTCAAGATGTTGACGACCGCGACGCCCGACCCGCGCCCGCCCGCGTTGTGCTGCAGCGCGTAGCCGTTCCGGGTCTCGATCTGGCGTTCGCCCGCCTCGCCGCGCAGCTGCCACCAGCACTCCGTGATCTGCGCGACACCGGTCGCTCCGATCGGGTGCCCCTTGGCGAGGAGGCCGCCGCTGGTGTTGACGGGGATGCGACCGGTCAATGCCGTCTCGCCCTCGAGGCTCGCGCGCCCGCCGTCGCCTTTTTCGAAGAAGCCGAGATCTTCGATGTCGAGGATCTCCGTGATGGTGAAGCAGTCGTGGACCTCGGCGCAGTCGATGTCGGCCGGGCCGACGCCCGCCATCGCGTAGGCGCGCTGCGACGCCATGCGGGTGACCTTGATCTCGGTGAAGCTGTCTTTTTCGTGCAGGTACGGGTGGTCGGTGGCCACACCGAAACCGGCGACGTAGACGGGCTTGTCCGTGAACTCCCGGGCCCGTTCGGCGCTGACGAGCAACACTGCGGCCGCGCCGTCGGTCTGCGGGCAGCAGTCGAGCAGGTGCAGCGGATGGCACACCGGCGCCGACTTGAGCACGTCGTCGAGTGTGATCTCGCTCTGGAAGTGCGCGTACGGATCGCGGGCGCCGTTGTAGTGGTTCTTCACGGCGACCGAGGCGAGCATCTCGCGGGTCGTACCGAACTCGTACATGTGCCGGGTCGCGAACGGCGCGAACAAGACCGGTGCCGTCTCGCCGCGCGTGAAGATCGGATGGCCCGCCGCGGCGCGCGAGAGGAGCCCTTCTTCGGACGACTTGTCGCGCATCTTCTCGACGCCGATGACGAGTACGACGTCGTGCACTCCGCTCGCCACCGCCATCGCGCCGACGCGGAATGCGTCCGAGCCCGACGGGCACGCGTTCTCGATGCGCGTGCACGGGATGCCGGCCAGCCCGATCGCGGTCGGGACCGTGTTGCCGCCGATGCCTTCTTGACCCCACAGCGTCCCCCGCTGGGTGGCGACGAACGCGGCCTCGACCTGGCGGGGTTCGAAGCCCTTGTCGACACTCGAGACGGCAGCTTCGAACGCGCCCGTGGCCATCTGCTCGTAGCTCTGGTCGAAGAGCTCGCCCATCTTGATGAGGCCGGCGCCGACGACTGCAACGCGGTTCCAACTCACGGCTCGTCCCAAATCACGCGACAGCTTCCTTCTTCACCCGGGCTTTGAATCCGTAGACGGGAACTCCCCGCTCGTGCGCGTATTTCCGCAGCACGAGGTCGACCGACCGGCCGATCTCGATGTCGGCGCCGTCACCGATCGCCTGCAACATCAGCCGCGAGCCGTCGTCCATGTCGAGCACCACGATCGGCAGCGGCGCGACGAACGGTGCCGGCATCGTCTGGTTGACGACGAAGGTGTGAACGGTTCCCGTGCGCGCCAGTGCGACCGGCTCGAGCTTCGCCCCGCCGCAGTTGATGCAGTGCGGGTGGATCGACGGCGGCGTGCTGATCGTGGCGCAGTCGACGCAGCGGCCGCCGAGCAGGCCGAGCATCTCGTCGGCGCCGCGCACGAACATCGCACTCTCGGGCGGGACGCCCATGGGGATCGTCTCGCCCGTCGGCTGCAGCTGGCCCCGCGAGCGCAAGGCCTCGGTGTAGCGGGCAGCGCGTCCGCCGGCGAGCGCGTCGGCGCCGAGCGCGGCACCCGGGACCGGTGTCTCCACGTCGATGAGGACGCCCGTCGTGCGACCGCCGCCGGTGCCGACGATGGCGACGATGCCGGGTGCATCGAGGGCCAAGACGCCGCCGAGCAGCGCCGCGGCCGCGCCCGTGTCGCCGACGGCGTCGTACACCGCGGTCGACGTCAGTTGGGTTGCACCGACGCGCTTGGCGAGCGTCGGCCCGAGCCGCCCATCGGGATCGGGCAACGACCAGGCGCGCACGTCGAACGACGCGAGGCTCGTGGCGACCTCTCCGACGACGGGCAAGAAGATCTCCTCGCGGAACAGGCGCGGGTCGTAGAGATCGCGATTGTCGATCTCGCCGTCGCCGCGGTACCGGTCGAGGAACGGGCGTGTACGGGTGACACGCGTCCCGACGGTCGCGGTGCCGTGTCCCTCGCGGCCGACGACGAACGCGGCCGCGCCCGCGCCGCAACGCGCCTCGAAGCCGGTTCCCGGTCCGGGCCGGACGGCATCCGAGGCGACGACGAGCGCGAACTGCGCGGAGCCGGCTGCGACGGCATCGACGCCCGCGGTGAGCGCTTCCATTCCCGCGTGCGCGGATCCCGCGCTCAACGTGCCCGACACGGTCGGCCGGCAGCCGAGCGCGGCGGCGAGGAAGGAGAAGCTCGGGCCCTCGGCGAAGGGCGGGCGGCTCGTTCCCCAGAACAGGCCGTCGACGTCGGCGGGATCGAGTCCGGCCGCGTCGAGCGCGCGCACGGCGGCTTGCCACGCCAACGTGAGCGTGTCCTCGTCGGGGGCGCACACTCCGCTTTGGCCCCGTCCACCTCGGCCCCACGCCGCGCCGACCTCGGTCGCGGCGAGACGCAAGAACGGCGTGGCGGCGCCGACGCCCAGCACTCGGACGGTCATCGAAGGCTCCCGGCGGTGTGTGGTCCGGACGGGGACTGTAGCGGCCGGCCTTCCACGGTCGAGCGGGACGTCCGGCCGGGAGGACCGCCTACCTGCTCACGCCGCGGATCGTCTGCACCAGCACGAGCGGTCCCGGCCAGCCGATGTAGGGCGCGTCACCGAAGACGAACACGCCGCCGTCGCCGGCCGCGAGCCAGTAGCCGCGGCCCGTCGGAGTGCTCGCGATCCCGACGACCGGCAGGCGGGTCCCCTTGATCGTCAGGCCGCCGAGCGCGGCGGCGTTCCCGAAGCTGTAGACGGTCCCGTCCGACGCGGCGACCCAGTAACCGTGCCCGTCGTTCGTCGTGGACATGCCGACCACGTGCGCCTGCACGAAGCCCGCGGGCGTCCCGTAGAAGTGCGCGTCGCCGAAGCTGAAGATGCCGCCGTCGGATGCGACCATCCAATAGCCCTTGCCGGTGGGGGTCGCCGCCATCCCGACGATCGGTTGATTCAGGTGGATGGCGCCGGTCGAGCCGTAGAAGTGGGCGTCGCCGAAGCTGAAGATGCCGCCGTCGGATGCGACCAACCAGTACCCCTTGCCGGTGGGGGTCGGGGTCATGCCGACGACGGGTTGGTTGAGGCGGATGGCGCCGGTCGAGCCGTAGAAGTGCGCGTCGCCGAAGCTGAAGATGCCGCCGTCGGTCGCGACCATCCAGTAGCCGCGGTTGGTCGGGGTCGGCGCCATGCCGACGACGAGATGTTGCGCGATGCCCGCGGCGGAGCCGAAGTTGCGGGCGTCGCCGAAGGTGAAGACGCCGCCGTCACCGGCGAACAGCCGAAAACCGTGCGGCGTCGACGCAGGCGTGACCACTCCGACCGGGATCACCGGGTTGGACGGCGGCGACGCCGCGCCGGTGCCGATCACGTTCCGGGCCGTCACGGTGCACGTGTAGGTGTTCGCGTTGGTGAGGCCGGTGACGATCAGCGGCGACGACGGTCCGGTCCTACTGCCGGGCCGCCCGCCGTCACTCGAGCCGCACGATGCCGTGTAGCTCGTGACCGCGTTGCCGACGCCGGTCGGGGCGCGGAAACTCACCGTGATCTGTTGCGACCCGGCAACGACCGTGGGCTTGGCCGGAGCATTCGGCGCGGTGCTCGGGACCACCGCGCCCGACGGCGCCGACGCGGGGCCCGCACCGTTCGCGTTCGAAGCCGTCACGGTGCAGGTGTAGGTCTTGGCGTTGGTAAGTCCGGTAACGATGATGGGTGAACCGGTTCCCGAATTGGTTCGGGCCGTACCGCCGTTGGTCGACGTGCAGGCGACGGCGTAGCCGGTGATGGCCTTGCCGCCGTTGAACGGAGCGGTGAACGTCACCGTCAGCCGGGCGTTGCCGGGTTGTACCGAGGGTCGCGGCGCCGCGTTCGGGGTGCCGGTCGGAACGGCCGACACCGAGGCCGGCGAGAACGCACTGTCGCCGTTGTCGTTGCTGGCGAACACCGCGCACGTGTAGATCTTCCCGTTGGTCAGGCCGCTGACGGCGATGCTCGTCGTGGTGCCGTCGTTGGTCGCGCCGCCGGTCGTGCCGCCGTTCGCGGACGCGCAGCTTGCGGTGTAGCCGGTGATCGGGCTGCCACCGTCGTTGGGCGCGGTGAAGGTGACGGTGATCTGGCCGTTGCCCGCCACGACGGTCGGCTGCGCCGGCGGGTCGGGTACGCGGTTCGGCACCGTCGGTGACGACGCCGGCGAGGGTGCACTGTTGCCGGCGACATTGGTGGCCGTCACGGTGCAGGTGTAGGTCTTGGCGTTGGTGAGTCCGGTAACGATGATCGGTGAGGTGGTCCCCGTATTCGAGCCCGCGGTGCCGCCGTTGGAGGACGTGCAGTTGGCCGTGTAGCCGGTGATCGTGCTGCCGCCGTTGAAGGGCGCCGTGAACGTCACGGTGATCTGTTCGTTGGCGGGCGCTGTCGTCGGCTTGGCCGGCGGGCTCGGGACCGTCTTCGGCGTGGCCGCGCCCGATGCCGGTGAGGCCACACTGGTGCCGTTCGCGTTGGTGGCGGTGACCGTGCAGGTGTAGGTCTTCGCGTTGTCGAGAGGGCTGACGACGATCGGTGACGTCGGCCCCGTGTCGGAGGCGGGCGTGCCGCTGTTCGACGACGTGCAGGTCGCGGTGTAGCCGGTGATCGCGCTTCCGCCGTCGAAGGGGGCCGCGAACGTGACCGTGATCTGCCCGGGGCCGGCAACGACGGTCGGCTGCGCCGGAGCGTCGGGTACGCGGTTCGGCACCGCGGCCGCCGACGCCGGCGACGTCGGCCCGTCACCGTTGGCGTTGGTGGCGGTCACGGTGCAGGTGTAGGTCTTGCCGTTGTCGAGGCCGGCGACCGCGATCGGCGAGCTCGGGCCGGTGTTGGTCCCCGGAGTGCCGCCGTTGGAGGAGGTGCAGTTGGCGGTGTAGCCGGTGATCGTGCTGCCGCCGTTGAAGGGCGCCGTGAAGGTCACGGTGAGCTGACCGTTGCCCGCGGCCGCGGCGGGTTGCGCGGGCGCGTCCGGCGTCGTGTTCGGGACGGCCGGGTTGGATGCGGGTGAGGCGGGTCCGTTGCCGTTGGCGTTGGTGGCGGTCACGGTGCAGGTGTAGGTCTTGCCGTTGTCGAGGCCGGCCACCGTGATCGGCGAGCTCGCGCCGGTGTTGGTCCCCGGGGTGCCGCCGTTGGAGGAGGTGCAGTTGGCGGTGTAGCCGGTGATCGGGCTGCCACCGTCGGCGGGGGCGGTGAAGGTCACGGTGATCTGGGAGTCGGTGGCGGCGACACCGGGCTTGGCCGGTGCGCTCGGCACGGTCTTGGGGATCGCGGCCGCCGATGCGGGTGAGGCGGGTCCGTTTCCGTTGGCGTTGGTGGCGGTCACGGTGCAGGTGTAGGTCTTGGCGTTGGTGAGCCCGGTGACGGTGATCGGGTGAGCCCGATCCGGTGTTGTTTCCGGCGGTGCCGCCGTTGGTGGAGGTGCAGTTGGCGGTGTAGCCGGTGATCGGGCTGCCACCGTCGAACGGGGCGGCGAAGGTCACGACGATCTGCGAGCTGGCCGCGGCCGCGGCGGGTTGCGCGGGCGCGTCCGGCGTCGTGTTCGGGACGGCCGGGTTGGATGCGGGTGAGGCGGGTCCGTTTCCGTTGCGCGTTCGTGGCGGTCACGGTGCAGGTGTAGGTCTTGCCGTTGTCGAGGCTGCCGACGGTGATCGGCGAGCTGGCACCGGTGTTGTTTCCGGCGGTGCCGCCGTTGGAGGAGGTGCAGTTGGCGGTGTAGCCGGTGATCGGGCTGCCACCGTCGGCGGGGCCGGTGAAGGTCACGCTGATCTGGGAGTCGGTGGCGGCGACACCGGGCTTGGCCGGTGCGCTCGGCACGGTCTTGGGGATCGCGGATGCCGACACGGGCGACGCCGACCCGTTTCCGTTCGCGTTCGCGGCGGTCACGGTGCAGGTGTAGGTCTTGCCGTTGGTGAGCCCGGTGACGGTGATGGGTGAGCCCGATCCGGTGTTGTTTCCGGCGGTGCCGCCGTTGGTGGAGGTGCAGTTGGCGGTGTAGCCGGTGATGGGTGATCCGCCGTCGGCGGGGGCACTGAAGGTCACGGTGATCTGGGCGTTGCCGGCGCTCGCGCCCGGTTGCGTCGGCGCGGCCGGGGTGGTGCTCGGGACGGCCGGGTTGGATGCGGGTGAGGCGGGTCCGTTTCCGTTGGCGTTCGTGGCGGTCACGGTGCAGGTGTAGGTCTTGCCGTTGTCGAGGCTGCCGACGGTGATCGGCGAGCTGGCACCGGTGTTGGTCCCGGCGGTGCCGCCGTTGGAGGAGGTGCAGTTGGCGGTGTAGCCGGTGATCGGGCTGACCGCCGTCGGCGGGGGCGGTGAAGGTGACGGTGATCTGGTTGTTGCCCGCGTTGACGGCCGGTTGCGCGGGCGCACCCGGCACGGTCTTGGGGATCGCGGATGCCGACACGGGCGACGCCGACCCGTTTCCGTTCGCGTTCGCGGCGGTCACGGTGCAGGTGTAGGTCTTGCCGTTGGTGAGCCCGGTGACGGTGATCGGTGAGCCCGATCCGGTGTTGTTTCCGGCGGTGCCGCCGTTGGTGGAGGTGCAGTTGGCGGTGTAGCCGGTGATCGGGCTGCCGCCGTCGAGCGGGGCGGCTGAAGGTCACGGTGATCTGGGCGTTGCCGGCGCTCGCGCCCGGTTGCGTCGGCGCGGCCGGGGTGGTGCTCGGGACGGCCGGGTTCGATGCGGGTGAGGCGGGTCCGTTGCCGTTGGCGTTGGTGGCGGTCACGGTGCAGGTGTAGGTCTTGCCGTTGTCGAGGCTGCCGACGGTGATCGGCGAGCTGGCGCCGGTGTTGGTCCCGGCGGTGCCGCCGTTGGTGGAGGTGCAGGTGGCGGTGTAGCCGGTGATCGGGCTGCCGCCGTCGGCGGGGGCGGCGAAGGTGACGGTGATCTGGTCGTTGCCCGCGTCGACGGCCGGTTGCGCGGGCGCATCCGGCACGGTCTTGGGGATCGCGGATGCCGACACGGGCGACGCCGACCCGTGCCGTTCGCGTTCGCGGCGGTCACGGTGCAGGTGTAGGTCTTGCCGTTGGTCAGCCCGGTGACCACGATCGGCGACCCAGTGCCGGTGTTCGATCCCGCGGCGCCGCCGTTCGGCGGACGTGCAGGTCGCGGTGTAGCCGGTGATCGCGCTGCCGCCGTCGAACGGGGCGGCGAAGGTCACGGTGATCTGGGCGTTGCCGGCACTCGCGCCCGGTTGCGTCGGCGCGGCGGGAGTGGTGCTCGGTACGGCCGGGTTCGACGCGGGTGAGGCGGGTCCGTTGCCGTTGGCGTTGGTGGCGGTCACGGTGCAGGTGTAGGTCTTGCCGTTGTCGAGGCTGCCGACGGTGATCGGTGAGCTCGCGCCGGTGTTGGTCCCCGCAGTGCCGCCGTTGGACGAGGTGCAGTTGGCGGCGTAGCCGGTAATGGTGCTGCCGCCGTTGAACGGGGCGCTGAAGGTCACGGTGATCTGGCCGTTGCCCGCGTTGACGGCCGGTTGCGCGGGCGCGTCGGGTACGCGGCTCGGGACGACGGAAGCCGACACCGCCGATGGCGCGGCTGTCGCCGGTGACATTGCTCGCGACGACGGTGCAGGTGTACGTCCTACCGTCGGTCAGGCCGCTGACCACAATCGGCGACCCACTGCCGGTGTTCGATCCCGCGGCGCCGCCGTTGGCGGAGGTGCAGTTGGCGGTGTAGCCGGTGATCGCACTGCCGCCGTCGAACGGCGGCGTGAACGTCACCGTGATCGCTGCGTCGCCGGCCACCGCACCCGGCTGGCTCGGGGCATCGGGTGCGCGCGCGGGAGTGACCGACGCCGAGGGTGGCGACGCGCTGCTGTCGCCGTTCGCGTTGGTCGCGACGACGGTGCAGGTGTACGCCTTGCCGTTGTCGAGCCCGGTGACCGTGATCGGCGAACTCGTTCCGATAGTGTGCCCGTCGCGCCGCCGTTGGAGGAGATGCACGTCGCCGTGTACGTGGTGATCGGGCTCCCGCCGTTGGCCGGCGGCGAGAACGACACGATGATCTGACCGTTGCCGGCGGCGACTCCGGGTTTGGCGGGTGCACTCGGCGTGCCGCTCGGCACCGTCGCAGCCGACGCAGCCGACGGCGGGCTGTTGCCGTTGCCGTTGCCGGCGATCACGGTGCACGTGTAGGTGTTGCCGTTCGTGAGTCCGGTGACGCTGATCGGCGAACCGGCGCCGGTCTGGCTCCCGGACGCGCCGCCGTCGGAGGAGGTACAGGACGCCGTGTACCCGGTGATCGCGTTCCCGCCGTCGAACGGCGGGCTGAAGAACACCGCGATCTGAGAGTCGTCCGGCGAGACCGTGGGTTGCGCCGGGGCGTCGGGTACCCGGCTCGGGACCACCGGAGCCGAGTCGGGCGACGGGGTGCCGGGACCGTCGGCGTTGGTGGCGAACACCGCGCACGTATAGGTCTTGCCGTTGTCGAGCCCGGTGACGACTGATCGGCGAAGTCGTTGCGGCCAGGGTGCCCGTCGTCCCGCCGTTCGACGAGGTGCAGGTCGCCGTGTAGCTGGTGATCGGGCTCCCGCCGTCGGCCGGGGCCGTGAAGGTCACGGTGATCTGGCCGTCGCCCGAGACGACGGCGGGTTGAAGGGGAGCATCGGGTGGCGCGGCCCAGGCCGCGGGCGCGACGACCACGACGGCGACGAACGTCGCGACGATGCAAGCGGTGAAACGGCGCGCGCGCCGGTGTGAGGCGCTCGGGCGAGGCGGAGTATGCATGTTCATGAGGTCGGGGTGAACGGAACGGCGATGGTGTTCGGCGGAGTCGTCGTCGGCGGTGTCGTCGCCGGTACGGCGATCGTTTGCGTCGGGGGGTTCTGGCTGCGAACCGTCGTCGGCGAGACCGTGCGCGGCGCGGCGGTGGCCGGGGTGGTGATCGTGCTCGGCGCGATGGTGGGCGCCGGCGTGGTCACGGCCGGTGTCGTGGTCGTTGTCGGCGCGACCGTCGTCGTGAGCGCAGGCACGACGGCGGCGGGCCGCTTGCTAGTGACGCCCGTCTTGGGGGTGACCCCGGCCGGAGCCGGGTTCACGATCGTCGATCGCGCGGGATGCGACGACGACAGCCCACCCACCGTCTCGTAGGTCGCCGCCACGGCGATCAGGCAAAGCACGATCAGTAGCCCCCGGTTGATCAGTGTCTGAACGGTCAGCGAATCAAGATGTGGTTGCAGGTGCGTGTGGCTCGCCGGGACTTCTTCGGGTGGTTGCGGTGCATCGGATCGAGTGTCGGCCCCACGCTCACGCTCGTGAGCGAGCCATCCGAAGACGGTGGCGCCTGTGTCATCGCCGTCGCCTCGGGGAGCGCCAGGTGTCGTACTCATCACCGCTGTATGCGAACCATCACCGTCACGCTGTGCCCTTCGTTCGACGACGAGCGCCGACTCTGCGTGAGCGTCCCCACGATTCCCCCACAGTTGCGTCGACCAGCCTCGGCCCCGTCGACGCGTGAACCGACAATAACGGGTGAGGCTCGCGTATGGAATGGCGCGGGTCGATACTTGACACCAGGCGCCTCGAACGTGGCGGATGTCACGTTCGAGGCGGGAGAATACGGGCGCTTTCGGCGAGAATTCGGGCTCGGCGGCGCTGCGGCCGGGGCCGATTCAGGTCTTCGTGCGTACCAAGCCCGAATTGGCCGGCCGGCCCGGCCGCCGCCCGTTCGTGAGCGGGCCCGAATCGGTGGCGATGCGGTTGTCGCCGGTGGACTGC
Source organism: uncultured Actinomycetes bacterium (assembly GCA_963839575.1). Classification (GTDB taxonomy): domain Bacteria; phylum Actinomycetota; class Acidimicrobiia; order IMCC26256; family PALSA-610; genus PALSA-610. Next base: position 3,236,277 of record CAWIVQ010000003.1, read on the forward strand.
CGCCACGTCATACGCCGACCCAGGGGGCCTCGCCGGGCCCGGTTGATCACGACCCCGAGCACCTCGATGCGCCGGTCGTTGAGCGTCAACAGCATCTGCTCGACATCCGCGAAGTCGCGGCGCCGGGCATCGATAACCAGGAGCACCGCGCCGCATCCGGCGGCGTACACGACGGTCTCGGCCGCGCCCGCCATCGGGGGTGTGTCGACGACGAGCGTGACGTCGTGGCCGTCGATCTGTTTCGTGAGATACGGGAAGTGCGCGCTCGCGACCTCGGCCGGGTGGCGGTCGGGCCGGCCCGCGCCGATGAATCCGAGGTGCTCTCGGCCGGTGCGTTGCATCACATCACCGAGATTGGTGGCATCGAGCTCCTCGATGCCGGGTGCGAGCGCCACATCGAGCAGTTGGTGCGCCGTTGGATTACGGGCGTTGGCGTCGAGCAACAACGTCTCGTGTTCCAACGCTCCGAGCAGCCACGCGAGCTGGACGGCGACGAACGACTTCCCTTCACGACCTCTCGCGGACACGACCGCGAGCCACGGGTGTGCCTTGTCGGCGAGCAGGTACGAAACGCTGGCGCGCAACGTCTGCAGTGCGTCGACCGCGGGGACCGCTCGGGAGCTGAGCGCCAGCTGCTGTGGGCCCAAGACCGCGAGGCGGCGGGGGAGGGTCGGGATCTCGGCGAGGACGCGGATGCCGAAACGCTCGCGGATCTCGACCGCGCCGTCGCGCCGAGCGCGCAGCGCGGCGGCGACGATGACCGAGATGATGGCGGTGAACAACGCGATGAGCGCGGTCGTGAGCAACACGAACAACCGGTTGGGAGCGTACGGATGGGTGGGCGCGACGGGAACGTCGATGACGCTCAGGATGGCGAACTTGTTGCCGGCATCGATCTGGAGGTGGGTTGCGAGTGCGCCGGCCCACGGTGCGACCGCGGCGAGTGATGTGCTCGTCACCTGGATGTCGATGATGCCGGTGCCCGGCTCGCCGGTCGCCGAGACCGAGATCGGCGCGTCCTGAATCGCCGCGGGGAGCGTCGCGCGCGCCGCGAGGAAGTACCGCCGCGATTGGAGCTTGGCGAGGTACTGCGGGATCAGGAAGTCGATCTGCTGCACGTTGGCGGTCTGCCCCGCGACGATCGTCGGATCGACGACGACGGTCGCGGACGACTGGTATCGATCCGGCGACCGGAGCGCGATGGCCGTGCCCGCGGCCATCACGACGAGCGCGACGACGAGGGCGAGGTAGCGGAAACGCCGGAGGAGTCGGAGGAGGTCGTTGGGGTTCACGAGTGATTCCTGATCGGGAACGGGCGCCGTGAGTTGTGTGAAGCGCTGGGCGGACTCCCCCCGGGGGAGCCTACGACGGCAGGGGGCCGGGTTGGGGTCAGTTGGGCAACCAAGACAATTTCTTCACCGGAGTCTCATCGTCGCGAACGAGGTGCCGCCGAAGTGCGTCCGCGGTCGCCCGGGCCTCGGCGGCGTGGGTGGTGACACCCGTCCCGATCTCGAACCCGCCGCCGAAGCTGACCTTGGGCACGACCTCGAGTCGCCAGCGCCGGACGAGCGGGCCCCTCGTTTGGTCCAAGAAGACCACCACGTTGTAGGCGGGCTGCTCCAGCAGGTCGTTCATCGCTCGGAGGGTGTCACGGAGCGTCCGGGCCACCGCCGCAACCGCAGCCGCGTCGAGATCGACGAACGCGGGACCCGGGACCCGGGGCGCGATCCGGACCGCGAACGGACTCGTCGTGCCCCAAGGTGACCACGCGGTTATCGCCCCGTCGCTGATGACGAGGTCGTGTTCGTCGGCGAGCTCGAGGTCGCGCTGCAGCGGATCGGCGCCGAGCCGGGCCATCGTGTCGAACTCGAGTGCGAGCGCCTGGGGTACGAAGTCGAGCGCGATGATCTGCGCGTGCGGGTGGGCGATCGAAGCCCCGGCGACGGCCTCGACGTTCACGAAGACCTGCACCGACGTACGCGCAGTGAGCGCCTCGACCGCAAGTCGGGAGCGGACGACGTCGAGGATCTCGGCGACCTCGTCGACCTCCATGTCCTCGAGCCGCCGATCGTGGTCCCGGAACACGACGACTTCGCACCGGCCGGTGGCTTCGTCGGTGCCACCCAGCACCGGGTAACGGTTCCGCACGACGCGGATGCGCCATCCGGGCGAACCCGGCGCGCCGGGACCGACGCGCAGCAGTTCCGTCGCGGTCGATTGCTCGTTGCCCCAGCAGAACGGGCAGTCGGGATCGGTGTGCGGCGCGTCGCCGCGTGGACCACCGGGGCGCGGCCCGGGCGGACCATGGTCGGGCGCGCGACGGTCGTCGGCCGTCCGGCCCGCGCCGGATTTACCAACGTGAAGTTCCCGCTGACCACGTCCTGGCGGAGCTCGGCGGTCGAGCCGGCTCCGGTCGAGGAGCGACCGCTGCCGTCGTTGCCGCGCTGGTCGGCGTCGCTGCTCATCGAGGTCCCTCGGGGAGTCATGCTACCGGCGCGCCGGCGCCTCTCCGACCGGCGCCTCTCCGACCGGCGCTCTCCGACCGGTCGCGTCGCCGCACGCGCTTCATCGGGCGGTGTTCGCAACCGGCTCATCGAGTGATCTCAGGACGGCTTCGAACTCGTCGCCGATCCTTCGGATGTCGAAGGTCTTTTCGGCATAGCGCCGCGCCCGCGTTCCCATGTCGGCCCGCAATGCCGCGTCGTTCACGAGCTGCATGGCCGCGGCGACGAACGCCGGAACGTCGCCGGGACCCGTGACCAGACCGCTGCCTTCGCGTTCGATGATGCGCGCCGCCAGATTCTCCGCTGGTATCGCGCCGAGAATCGGCCGTCCGGCACAGTGGTACGTGAGCACCTTGGACGGCACCGAGAACACACCCGCTTCGGGCTCCAGGATCGCTACGAGGACGTCCGCGCTCGCGAGCACCGACGACAGCACGTCGTAGGGCTGGAACGGTAAGAGCAGCAGCGGGTCGAGCCCGAGCGCGCGCTTGCGTTCGGCGAGCCAGTCGGCGCCGAGACCCTCCGAGATGACGACGACGCGAATGTTCGCGGCCGGTTCCTGCGCGGCGCGCGTGGCCAGCTGCAAGAGCAGGTCGGGATTGTGTTTCAGGCCGAGCGTGCCCGCGTAGAGGATGACCGTCGCGTCGTCGAGGCCGTGCTCGTGCGACCACACGTTGCGGTGCGGGCCCGGCTCGATCTCCGACAACCCGGCCCAGTTCTCGACCACGGTGGTACGGACGGGGTCGATGCCCCAGCGCTCGAGGATCGGGCGGAAGTCGGCGCTGATGATCACGACGGCGTCACTCGCCTTCAGCATCTTGCGTTCGAAGCGTTCGAGCAGCTTCGCCACGATGCCACCGGCGACCGGGATACGGCGGCGAGCCGCGTCTCCCATTGCGACGCTGTACACGTCCTGTTGCCAAAAGACGAACCTCGTGCGCGGATCGAGGTGGCGCTGGAAGACGGACTGCGCGAAGAGGGGAGTGTTGCTCGACAGTACGACGTCGGGCCGATAGTCCTTGACGCGAGCGCCGAGGAGCCGCCCGTAGCGTCGCTCCTGTTCGAATCGCTTGCGGACCGAGTACTTCTCGAAGCGCTGCCCGAGGCTGATGGGCTCGGCGAGGAAGTTCGGCGGGTCGTCCGCGAGGCGATCGAGCGCGCCCTTGCCGGTCACGAACGAGTCGCAGTGGAGATGGAGGACCTCATGCCCGCGCCGTGCGAGCTCGCGACTCAGCTGGATCTGGAAGGGATGACCCGAATAGTCGTGTACGACGAGCCGCACGCCCCGCCCTTCGTTGCCGGCTGGTTACGGCCGACGCCGCGCGCCGCGTGCTGTGTACGCAACGACCGCGCTCGACCTCAGGAAACGCGGGTGCGGCGACGGAAGCGCATCGCCGCGAACGTGCCGGTACCCACCGCGGCAACACCGACCCACACGAGTGCGCTGTCGTTGCCGCCGGTGAAGGGCAGTCCGCCCGTCGACGCCGCCGCCGGTGCGACCGTGGTGGCCGTGGCCACCGTGGATCCCTCGACGGTCTGGCTCGTGGTCGTGGGCGGGTAGTCGGCCGCGTGCGCAGCCGAGGCGAACCCCAGCGACAGCACCGCGGCGGTGCCCATACATGCGAAAAGCCTGCGGACCTTCATGACTCCTGCCCTCCCGGTGACCAAGACCTCACTCGACAGTCCATGTCGAGCGACGGCCAGCCGCCTCCATGGGTCGAATCCTAGCAGTGGTTCGGGCCGAGAACTGCAGCAGTCATCACTTTGAGTGACAAATGTCATCGTCTCAACCGCACCTCTACCGACCAGGGGCCACGAGCCCCCGATCTGGTGACGGTCGCCGATCGCGGATCGTGGTCGATCGGCACCGGTGTGGCCCCGTGGGCGGTGGCGCCGACGACCTTGGCCTCGGTGACGTCGACCGACCAGGTGACCCGGTCGGGATTCGGCAGAACCTGCGCGATGTAGGCGAACCGGTACTTCGCGTCCGAGAGATCGATCGCGCCGCCGAGATCGACGGTAATCGTCTTGGTCCCGCCGGGCGGAATATCGACGAACGACGAGTAGACGTTGCGTCCGAGCTCGCGTTCGGCGAGCAGGGAGAGGGGCCGGCCGTCGAGGGTCGCCTTCCCGAGGGAGAAGGGCGAGTAGATCGATACGTACAGGGTGCTCGTACCGACCGGCTTCCCGATCCCGTTGCCGATCACGTAGAGCGGCACGCCGGTGGAGGGTGAGGTGTTCTGCAACACGACCGTCGCCTGGGCCCGCACCCGGCCGGTCGCGGCGGAGACGGTGGCCGAGTAGCGGATGGTGCGCTCGAGGAAGTTGTCGATCTTGCTGCCACCGCCGTTCTGCACGATGACACCGAACGAGTCTCCCTGCACCGGCGGGCAGCGCGGCGTCGGCGCCGATGTCGCGTGCGAACTGCTGCTCGGCCGGGTCGCGGAACCACAACGAGAGATCCTCGGTGTCGATCACCGGGCTCAACGCCTGGGCGATGCTCGACGGTTGGGCCGACCGGCCCGACGTCAGGCGATCGAACACGGCCTGCGCGACGTCGCCGAGCAGGTTGGAGCGACGGATCGGATCGGTGACGATCGTGTACTCGTCGCGTAGGAGGAACGAGACCGCGTTGCTCGCGTCGATCGTCACGGGCAGGCCCGGAACCGTCACCGGCCCGGTGAGGGTGAGCAGTCGCGCCGAGCGCGTACGGGTCGAGTTGGATCACGCCGTCGATGGGCACACCGCCGGACTGCGGGTAGAGCTGGGCCATGACCTGCCCGACCGACGGGAAATCGGGAGACATCGTCACGTTCTCCCACGTCTCGCGCGGGTTGGAACTTGCCGTAACGCGGCGAGATAGTCGGCCGGCCCGGTCAGGTGCTTCGGCTGTTGGCCGCGGCCGTCGAGGTCGGGACCGCGTCCGACCCCTTCGAGGTGGATGCGGCCCTTCGTCGCGGTCAGCACGCCGTAGTTCGCCATCAGCCCGCCGGAGCCGCGCGCCTCGGCGGGGGTCACGAACGAGACGAGGTAGGTGCGGGTACCCGACGCGCCGAGCAGATCCGGCGCGAGGCGCACTGCCTCGTCGGCGGTCTGGGCGCTGTCGTCGGCGCGGGCGACGGTGCTCTCGAAGCGCACCAACTGATGATCGAGCGCCGGCACCAGCCACGTGCGTTGCAGGCCGCCGAGCTCGGCGCGCACTGCGCGTGTCTGCACGGCGAGGCGATCGAAGATCGGGCGGTACGACGCGAGCGTCGCGAGATCGAGGCGCCCGTCGACGAGGCGCAACCGATCGGGATCGATGTTGGTCGCGGTCGAACGGGCGAGGGGGATCGTGCGCGCGCCGATCGACGCGATGCGCTCGAGCGTGCGGAGTTGCGGCCCGACGACCGGGAGCTGGCGAGCGGGGAACGTCGACCACGATCCGAGGTCGTGGTCGGCCGCGTCGAAGCGCGTCTCGTGCGACCTCGAACTGATTGGCCGCGCCGACGCGGTCGCCGGCGCGCGCGGCGTCGACGCCGGCGCGCGCCGCGGACTCGCCGGATTCGAGCAGGGTGCGGCTGTGAAGAACGGCGAACGCGGAAGCGATCGTGGCGACGACGGCGAGCATGCCGACGGCAACCCCCGCCGTGACGATGATCCGGCGCGCCCGCGCCGGCGCATGCCGCAGTCCCGAGATGGAGATCATCGCCATCACCACGAACGCGACGGCTGCCGATCCACGCGTCGGTGACGTCCACGGGAGCCGCAGCACCGATTGCACGATCACGGTGCCGATGACTGCGCGTGCCACTGGCCGCGGCTGCCCGGAGCGTTCGAGGAGGGCGGTCGCGATCAACGCGAGCGAGCCCGGCGACGTGCAGGGGCCAGGATCCTCCCGCGGCGAGCACGACCGCCGCGGCCGGCACGAGTGCAAGCCCCGATGCGCTCGAGGCGCCCGTCGTCACGGCCGCCGCGGTCAACCCGGTGAGCACGTGATCGGCGATCGTTCCCCCGACCGGCGCGCATCCCGCCGCGGCGCCCACTGCGGCGCTCACGACGGCGACGAGAGCGACGCCCCGCCGATCGTTCGAAGACCATGCCGGCAACGAGTGCCCGTCGTGCGAATTCTCGTCGCGATTGCCGGACGTCACGACCCGTCACGCTACCGGCAAGCTCTCCGACGACGGCACGCGCGTTCCCGATCGTCGAGCGATGCGGGCGCTTCGGTTGCGCGCTGCGGCGACGTCGCACGCGCGAACGCCTTCGCGGTCGGCGGCGCAGCATCCGCAACAGAAGCGGGTCAGGTTTCCGTCGGTTTGTGTCGTCTGCGACAACTCGGGCGATCGGAGTGCTCCGAGTTGTCGCAGACGACCGATGCGAACCGGCCGAGTTGATCAAGGTCTCGACCCGCCCGACCGATTGAGAGTGGAGTCCGAATATTGACCGGGGGGGTCATCTTGTCCGTGACTTCGTTTAGTGCCGGCCGTGAATGGTCGATCGCATCGAAACGCTTTGGCCGACGTCGTTCGCGTCCTGTCGCGAATCTTCGAACGCGCGTGACGGTCATCGTCGCGGCGTTGTGCGCGACCGGTCTCGTCGGCGCCGGGATGCTGAGCGGCGCGTCGGCTGCAGACCGTCCCGTCAGTCGCGCAGTTCGGCTTCTACCCGGGCTACGCGAATCGTCTCGCAACTGAAGTCGTTGGAGACTTGGCTCGGGCGCGACACGCAGCTACGTCGTGCAGTTCGGTGACATCGCCTCGCCGACGAACTTCATGGCGAGCGTGTGGGGCGAGGTCGTGAAGGCCGGCGAGCTCCAGACGATCGCGGGCAACGACCAACGCTGGTCGAGTCCGATCCCGTTGGCCTTCGGTGCGTTCGTCGACGCCTCGACCGCCACCGGTCAGGCGACGGCGCGTGCGCAGCTGCAGGCGACGGTGAACGGCGCGAACGACGTGGGCTACCGCGTTGCCGCGCAGTACCTGCGCGACGGCGGGTACGGCGACGCGATCATCCGGCTCGGCTGGGAGTTCGACGGCGGCTGGATGCCGTGGTCGTCGAACGGCAACCAGGCGCTGTGGGTCACCGCGTTCCGCCACGTCGGTCGACGTGTTCCGTTCGGTCTCGCCCAGCTTCCGGTTCGACTGGAACGGTGACCCGGGTTGGCTGCAGGGCCAGATAGGCGCGTATCCCGGTGACGCCTACGTCGACATCATCGGCATCGACCTCTACGACAAGGGTCTCGGCGTCGCATGGAACTCGTCGACGAAGACCTGGGTCGACCCGACCGCGGCGTTCGCCAACGACCTCCCGAGCCTCACGTTCCAGCGCGACTTCGCGATCGCGCACGGCAAGCAGGTCAGCTATCCCGAGTGGGCGCTCGTCGAGCGGCGGCACCGAATCTCCGAACAGTGCCGGCAACGATGACCCGACATTCATCCAGGGCATGTACGACTGGATGAACGGCCTGCCGAGCACCGGCGCCGGCAGCTTGGCGTACCACTCGTACTTCAACGAGGACACTTCCAACGACGGCTTCCACATGCTGTCGCACTTCCCCGAACGCGCAGGCCCGCTTCAAGGCGCTGTTCGGCCCGACCTCGACCACTGCGACGGTCGCGGCGACGACGACGACGACGGTGGCGCCGACGACGACCACCACGGTGGCGCCGACGACGACCACCACGGTGGCGCCGACGACGACTACCACGGTGGCGCCGACGACGACTACCACGGTGGCGCCGACGACGACCACCACGGTGGCGCCGACGACGACCGTCGCCGTTCCCGCCCGTGAATCTCCAACCGGTGGCGGCGCCGGCGGCGACGCAGGTGATCGCGGCCGGGACGTCGGCGACGAACCTCGCGACGGAGTCGCGCTGGTCGGGCGCGCAGAGCGCCCCGTACGTCTGCTGTTGGGGTTCGCAGGGTCAGTACGTGACCTTCTCGTTCAACGCGGCGCGGCGGTCCGACGAACCTCGCGCTCCGCTACGGCGCCGGCAACGGTTCGGCGACGCGCAAGGTCGAGCTCGACGGATCGGTGTTGGCGGCGAACCAGAACTTCCCGGCGACCGCGAACTGGAACACGTGGTCGGCGATCTCGTTGGCCGCGAACGCTCGCGCCCGGGCCGCACTCGCTCAAGGTCTGGGTCGACCGGAACGCGGGCTCGCATCAGTACTTCAACCTCGACAACCTCACGGTGTCGCCGATCCGTCGTCGTGGCCGGCGGGCACGTCGGACACGAACCTCCCGACGGAGTCGCGCTGGTCGGGCGCGCAGAACGCTCCGTACGTCTGCTGTTGGGGTTCGCAGGGTCAGTACGTGACCTTCTCGTTCAACGCGGTCGGCGGTCCGACGACGCCTCGCGCTCCGTTACAGCGCCGGGAACGGTTCGGCGACGCGCAAGGTCGAGCTCGACGGATCGGTGTGGGTGGCGAACCTGCACGTTTCCTGCCACGTCCACCTGGAACTCGTGGTCGACGGTCTCGTTGACCCCGTATCTGTCGGCGGGCCCGCACACCCTGAAGGTCTGGTTCGACCGGAGCTCCGGATCGGGTCAGTTCCTCAACCTCGACAACCTCCGGGTGACCGGGGGCGGGCCGGCCGGGTAGGGCGACTGCCACCTCGCTCTGCACCGGCACGGCGTGACCCGTCGGCTACGATCGTCCGGGCTGGGTGACCGTCCGCGCGACCCCGTGGAGCGAGAGATGCGGACTCGATCACTCGCCGAAATCCGTCGATCACCGAGGGCGCGTTGATTTTCGCCGTGCTCGGGGTCGTTCGCCGATCGTCGGCGTCATCGCGTGCATCATCTTCGAAGAGCGGGGCCGACCCGAGGTCATCATGCGTCGTGATCCTGGCCATCGTGGTCTTCGACGCGTTGGTCTATCCCGACGGCGGGAACGAGCCCGCGGGGATCCTCCGGCCGACGATCTTCGGTCACGACTACCGCACCGCCGACCTCGTCATCGTGCTCGCGCTGCGTCGCGCGGCTCGTCGTGCGCGGTCTTGCCGCGCCGCGTCACCGGGATGCGGTCTGCGCGTGGTTCGCGTTCTTCGCGATGTTCCTCCTGGCGGCTCCGATCGGGCTCGCCAACGGACACGACTCGTCGCTCGTCATCTTCCAGACGAAGTTCGTCATGGAGGCCGGCGGCATGGCGATCCTGATGGCCGGCGTTCCGCTCGCGACGGTCACGTCGCCCGAGTTCGTCGGTAAGGCGGCGTGGACGCTCGGTCTCGTGTCCCTCGTGCCGATTCGCGGCCGCGTTCGGCAACCACTCGGTGAACTTGCCGATCCTGCCGCAGGCCGGGTTCGGCGAGTCGCCTCGGCGCCGACACGGCCACCACGTTGCTGTCGCTCGCGTTCTTGCTGCTCCTGGTCGAGTTGTGCTCCACATCGCCTCGGGTCGGAGTCGTCGGCTGGTGCGGTCTGATGATCGTCTCCGGGATCGTGACCGGCCAGCGGGCCGCGCTGATCGGGTTGGTGGTCACGCTGGCATGCACGTTCGTCGTGTTGATCGGGCGCCAGTGGCGCCGGCGGTCCCGGGCTCGACTCGGCGCAACTTCTCCCCGTTGATCGCGTCGCTCGCTGATCCCGCTCGGGAACGATTGCCGTCCTCAACGCGCGCACGAGTCCGAGCGCCTCGTCCGTGCCGGTCGTGTCGAGCATCACCGGCAGCTTCACCGGAGTCGGCAAGACGCAGTCGGCGAACATCCGCCTGCGGGTCTGGACGCTCGGTCGGCAGCTGGCGGAGCAGCGGCCGCTGTTCGGTTGGGGCCTGGGCCAGAACTTCAACATCTTCCAGAACAACGGGTCGGAAGACCCGTTCACCGGCGGCGATTTCCACAACATCGCCATCGATCTGACCGTCACGACGGGCCTCGCCGGCCTCGCACTGTTCTCGCATCGCGTTGCTCGCAACGCTGTGGAACTCGTTCATCACCTGGCGGGGTGCGCGGAACCCCGCGATCGCGGCGGCGGCCCTTGCCGCGGGAATCGTGCTCGTCCAGCTCGTCGCGAAGGGCCTGTTCGAAAGCGTGACCCAGAAGTATCGCCTCGCGCTCGTCTTCGGGCTCTTCGTCGGGGTCATAGCCCAGGCGCGCAGATCGGAGATCGCGGAGCGCCAACGCGTGGAGATCTCCGAGAATCAATGGTCGGAGCCGGTATGGACCTGATCGAATTCCGTCGCGCGCTCCGCCGCCATGTGCGATCGAGCCTGCTGGTGGCGATCCTCGTATTGAGCGTGGGCTTGGTGACCATCGGTCGGCCGACCCAGACCTACCAGGCGACGAGCACCGTGCTGGTGACCCCGCGGGCCGAGAAGTTTCAGACTCGCCTCGGAGTCGGTCCTGCGCGTGATCTTGCCGAACGTCATCGTCGTTGCCGAAAGTGGCGCCCTGCGCTCTGCGGCACTGCCGCGCGTGGCGGCGCTCTATGCCCACATTCCGGTCTCGATCTCGGCGGTCTTCGATTCGCAGGCGACCACGCTGCTCTTGAGTGCGAGCTCGGTCAACGCGGACGCCGCCATCGCCTGGAGTGGCGCGTTGTCACACGCGTTGGTCGACCGTATGAAGAACGACCCCTACGTCGATGCGCAACTGCTCGATCCCGCGGAGGGGGCTGGGATCACGGGTAAGAAGGCTCGGCTCTTGAGCTTCGGGGCGGTGTTCGTGCTTGCGCTGTTCTCGTTCGTGCTCGTCGCGTTCGCCGCGCAACGACTCGAAGAAGCGCGCGACGTTGCCGGCGCGCTCCGCCGCAAGGGCGTGCGCGTGCTCGGATCGATTGCGACGGGGCGCCGGCACCGCCGCAAGGCCGACCGGCTCGCGGCGATCGTTGCCGCGCTCATCCAAGACGACTACGAAGAAGGGCGCGTCGTCGTCACGGCGTTGACCGATCCGTCTCTCGCCGAGTGGTTGGCTGATCTGTTGGCCGAGGGCGAGAGTGATCTCGCGGAGATACACGCCGCGACCATGGAACCCGACGCATTCTCGCCGTTCGGCGCTACGCAAGCCGGCGAGGGTGACGATCGCCTCGGTGTCGTCGTCGGGCCATTGCTCGACCAGCTCTGCCTGCGGGCGTTGGTGGAGCACGAATACCCGGCGTGCGTTCTCGCCGTCGATGCGCGGACGTCGTCGGTGAGTGAGATCGCCGCGGGGGTGCGAACGCTGGAACGGGCGGGTGTGACCTGCCGGGGCGTCGTGCTCATCAACGATGCTCGGCGCCCGCATCGCCCGAAGGGCCTTCGCACAGCATTCTCGTCCTGACCTGATCCCGGCTCCGCGGCTCGAGCGCTCGGCGTGGAATCGCCGTTACCGCGCCAGCAGCTTCTCGTAGACGCCGACGGTCGCCGCGGCCTGCGCGCCGCGCTCGGGGCGGACCGGTGGCGCCGGCGGGTGCGGGCCGAGTGCGTCGACGATCGCCGCCGCCCAGGCCGCGGGGTCGAGCGGAACGATCCGGCCCGCCTGGAATCGTTGCAGCTCCTCGGCGAGGGGAGGGCTCGCGAGTACGGGCGTGCCCGCCACGACCGCGTTGTGCATGATCGCCGAGTGGACGCCGTGCGAGTAGGGGAGCACGCACAGGTCGGCGGCCGCGGCCCAACGGAGGACTCGTCATCGCTCATCCAGCCGAGCCGGACGTCGACGCGCGTCGAGCGCGGCGAGTCGGTCGAAGTCGGCCAGGGGTTCCGGCAGCGACCCGACGACGATGAGCTCGGCGTCGGGTCGGCGCCGCGTGCACCGCCGGCCACGCGTCGGCCACCAGGCGACGCCCTTGTACGCGCGGATGATGCCCAGCAGCAGTACCCGGGGCCGCTCGTCGAGGCCGAGCGCCGCCCGGGCTTCGGTCCGCGTCGGCGTGACGACGGGCGGCGGGTCGGGCGGGATGACGCACACCTGCGTCCCGGGGGCAGCCGCCTCGACCGTCGCCCGGGCATCATCGCCGTGGACGATGACGACGTCGGCGAGTCTCCAGACCAACTGGTCGCGGCGCGCCGATCGGCTGTCGGCGTGCGCGACCGCGTCGTGCACGGTGCGCACGAGGGCGGATCCCGCGCGACCGCCAATGGCGCATGAGTATCGGATCGAACGGGACCTCCGATGATCGTCTGCAGGTGCACGATCTGCGGACGATTCCGCCGCACCGCGAACATCACGCTGAGAACGCGGCGAGGAAGCTTGCGCACGAGGAGGAGCTTGGTGCGCCAACGTGGGCCAGCCGGCGATCTCGTCGCCCCACGGGATGTGCGAGATCGGACGCGCGTCGAGCTGACGATCGCGGCGGCGCGGTGATCGCCGCCGGTAGTCCTTCTTCGCGTAGGTCGCCGACGAGGGCAGCGGTGTAGCGGGCGATCCCGCCGCGATCGGACGCGTCGATGATCAACACCTGCGGTGCTCCGGCGGAGAGCGCGCTCCCGGAGGGCTTTCGCCACGGCCGGAAGAGGCGCAGGACGAAGAACCGCAGCGTCGCCGACGAGCTTCTAGCCGTGGCCCCGCAGGAACGTCGGCAACACGAGGACGGCGCGCATGCGTTCGGCTCGCGAGATCGGGGCGTGCAGCGCTGCGTGAGCGTACTCGCGCCAGAGTCGCCAGTTCGGCATGAACTGTTCGGGCTTGTCGGGAGCGAACCACGAGGTGAGCTTGCGGAAGTCGCCGCCGGTGATGCGCACCGACCGCGCCGGATGATCGCGATTGAACAACAGCACCTCGGGGACCTCGTGGAAGGTTCCCTGCAGCGCGAGCTCGGCGAGCAGCACGCGGTCGGACGCGACGTAGTCGCCCTGACCGCGGGTGTGCTGCAGGGCTTCGACGCGCATGACTCCGAACACGGCCTCGGGGTCGGCGTCGGTACAGATGACGCCCCGGAAGCGCTCGCTCGGGCGAGGTCGCAGTGCCTCGACCTGGCGTCTCTTCAACCGGATGACGTTCCCGTCGGCGTCGATCGCGGCGACGCCGCTGAAGGCCAGCACTGCACCCGGGTCGGCATCGAGCGCCGCGACGCACCGCTCGAGGAACGTCGGGGCGATGATGTCGTCGTGGGCGGCCCACTTGAAGATAGTCGGTGCCGCGGGCGAGCGTCCGCGCGTTCTCGTAGTTCCAGCCCGCGCCGCGGTTCACGTCGGAACGGAAGTAGCGGATCCGCGGATCCTCGCGCCGCGTACGTCAGGCAGATCTCGCGGCGTGCGATCGGTCGAGCCGTTGTCGGAGATCACGAGCTCGAACTCGCGGTAGGTCTGTTGCAGGATCGAGTCGAGCGCGGCCTCGATGAAGTTCTCGCCGTTGTAGACGGGAAGCGCGATCGTGACGCGAACCGGCTCGGACTCGGACGCGTCGTCGGCAGGCGAGCGGCGGAATTCACGGTGTAATGGTAATCGTGGGCCGAGGTCGGCCCGGGCCGGATCCGCGTGTCGGATGCACGATCACCCGCTCCTTCGCGAGAGCAATTGTTTCGGTGTACTGACCGACCGGTAGATGTCGGCGATCAACGCCGACTGCCGATCGATCGACTTCTGCTGCGCGGTGTCAACCGCTTCGGCGGCGATCCGCGCGCGCAGCGTGTCGTCACCGAGCACGCGCGCCAGACGCCTGGGTGAGGCTCGTCTCGTCGCCGGGCGAGAAGAGCAGTCCGTTGATGCCATCGTGAACGAACTCGGGGATGCCGCCGGCCGCGCTCGCGACGACAGCCACACCGCACGCCTGCGCCTCGAGCACCGTGAGGCCGAACGGCTCGGCCCGCGATGCGTTCACGAGCACGTCGAGCCTGCGCATCACCGCGGGAACGTCGTCGGTGGGCCCGACGAATCGCACCCGATCGCCGAGGAGTCTCGCCGACGTCGGCCCGGACCTGCGTCGTCGTACGACTGCCCGCCCATCAACGTCGCACCGACCACGACGAGCTGCGCGTCGTCGAGCGCCGCCGGCAGCTGGGCGATGGCGCGCGCCACGAGATCGATCCCCTTTTCGGGATCGATCCGGCCGAGGATGCCGACGATGGGTCGGTCGGGCCGGAGCGGCGAGGCGCGCTCGCACGGCGGGGTCGGCCGGACCGGGCCGGAAGCGCTCGACGTCGACGCCCGGATACACGATGTGGACGCGGCCCCGGCCCATCGTCGACGCCGTGGCGCGGCTGTTGGCGATCGTCGCCGTTGCGCTCGCGGCCGAGAGATCGAGGATGCGACGGCCGATCCCGGCGACGACGATGTCGTGCACGTCGAAGACGGTCGGCGTGTGTGACATCCGACCGGCGAGCACGACCTCGACGTTCGCATTGAGCGAGTACGACTCGACGACGTCGGCGCCGACCTCACGGATCAGCTTCACGATCCGCCGCGCGTCGACCGCGGTAACGCCGACCTGTCGCGCGACTTGCGCGATCCCGCTTCGGCTTCCGTCGGCTTCGCGTAGACCCATCGGTCCGGCCGGTTCGTACGGCACCGTTTCGGAGCCGGTTTGGCGCCAGGCCCGCTCGAGGTCGGAACCGGCTGCGCACGCGAGCGTGATCGCAATCCCTGCGCCGAGGAGGTGGGGCCGGAGGTCGAGCAGCTGACGCTCGGCGCCCCACACGTTCGGCGAGTGGTTGACGACGAGGACGCGCCGCGGCGGGGTCACGAGGCGATCCTGCGCGCCCGGAAGCGTTCGCTCGAGTCTCACTTGCCGTGAATGACGGCGTACTCGTCGTAACGGACGCCGACCGCGCCGGCGATCAATCCCACGCCGAGCGCGGAGCGGGCGATGCCCTTCATGCGCCCGGCCTTGCCGTGCGCGGCGATCGCGCGGACGATGCCGATGCCGACGTCCAAGAGACCTCGAACGACGCGCTTGGCTCGAAGTGCAAGTCCGGCCCCCTCGATCTGCAGCGAGACACTGCGCGAGTTGCCGGTCCGAAACGCGCGCCGCAGGAGCCAGCGAGTGTTCGAGCGTGTCGCCGGAACGAGCTCGTTGACGATCGCGTCGTCGACCCATACGAACTTTGCTCCCTCCCGGTCGAGCATCTCGAAGAAACGGATGTCGTCTCCACCGTTGAGGGCGAAGCGTCGGTCGAACGGCTGGTCGCCCAGATGCTCGAACGCGGCTCGGCGGATGAGCACGCCGCTCGTGCGCGCGAGCCAGTAGGGAATACGGGTGCCGGTCGCGAATCGCTCGCGCTCGAAGAAACCGCCGTCTCGAATCCACGGGGCAGGTTCCTCTTCGAACACCGGCACCGACGGGCCGATGACGACATCGGCACCCGTCTGAATCTGCACGTCGGTCAATCGGCGCCACCACGTCGGCTCCGGCCACTCGTCGTCGTCGATGAACGCGATCCACGCCGATGACGCGGTCTCCCGGATCGCTCGGTTGCGAACCTGCGCGATGCCGCGTTCGGGCTCGACCACATGGCGGACCGGGAGATTCGTCGCGGCTTCGACGACGGTCCGGGCCGAGCCCGCGGGATCGTTGTCGACGACGACGACGTCGAAGTCCCAGCCATCCGGTCGCTCGAGATCACCAATGGCTTCGAGCAGCCGAGCCAGACCGATCGGTCGTTGGAAGGTCGTGACGCAGATCGTCGCGACCCTCGAGGTTTGCGGGCCCAAAAGAGCTCCTCCGGCCCGACCTCAACGACCGAGCGACTTCGACACTTGGTCGTAGACCCAGTGGTAGTTCTGCTCGAGACCGTCGCGCAGCGTGGTGCTGGGCTCCCATCCGAAGAGCTCGAGGATCCGCGTGTTGTCCGAGTTGCGGCCGCGAACGCCCTTCGGCGCGTCGAGGAGGTAGTTGCGTGCGAGCTTGATGCCTGCGATGTCCTCGACGATGTCGACCATCTGGTTGATGGACACGAGCTCGCTCGAACCGACGTTCAGCGGCTCGTTGACGTCGCTCCACATCAGGCGTTCGGTCCCGTAGACGCAGTCGTCGATGTAGGTGAAGCTGCGGGTCTGCTCGCCGTCGCCCCAGATCTCGATCTGGTTGACATCGGTCAGCACTGCCGTCGCGACCTTCCGACAGATCGCCGCCGGCGCCTTCTCCCGTCCGCCGTCCCAGGTGCCCGAAGGTCCGTAGACGTTGTGGTACCGGGCGACCCTCGTCAACAGGCCGAAGTCCTCTTCGAAGTGCCGGCACATGCGCTCGGAGAAGAGCTTCTCCCATCCGTACCCGTCTTCGGGTATGGCCGGGTAGGCGTCTTCCTCGCGCAGCGCGACCACGTCGGTCTGCGACTGCTTGTCGCCGTTGTAGACGCACGCCGAGGAGGAGAAGAAGTACCGGCCGACGCCCGCGTCGCGGGCTGCGCTCAGCAGGTGCGTGTTGATCAGCACCGTCAGCATGCACGCGGCCTTGTTCAACTCGATGAACCCCATGCCGCCCATGTCGGCGGCGAGGCAGAAGACCTGCTCGACGCCGTCGACGGCCGCGCGGCACGCACCGATCTCGCGGAGGTCGAGTACGACGTTCTCGGCGCCGGGGTGTACTTGGTGCCACTGGTCGAGGGGCTTGACGTCGGCCGATTTCACCCGGTAGCCGCGGCGCAACAGGTCGGCGACCAGCCAACCGCCGATGAAGCCGCCGCCGCCGGCGACCAGCATCGGGGTGCCGGAGGCCGGAGCCCCGTCGATATCCACGGATACAGCTCGAACTAATCATGCGAATCCCTGACAAACTGGACGAATGGCTGCGCGAGGGCGATGAGGGCGCTATGTAGCGGAGAACGGTAGCACTCCCACATACCGTATTCGGACGGCTGTGGGGGGTGGTTGAGGCCTCCGTCACAGTTCCTGGTCGGCACCTTCTCGCGCCGCAACCGTCTCGGTAGGCTTGCCCTCCGCGGTCGGAGTACGAGCGTGCTCGGAAAAGGACGGGTCTTGGCAACCTTCAATGTCGCGAGCGGCGTGCTCTGGGAGCAGGTCGACGCCAAGACGATGCTCATCGACAGCGCGTCCAGCGAGCTCGTGACGCTCAACCCGGTCGGCTCCGTGGTGTGGCAGTCGTTGGCCGCGCAGCCGATGACGATCCCCGCGCTCGCGGAGATCGTGGCCGAGGCGTTCCCTGATGTGAGCCTCGAGCAGGCCGCCGCGGACGTCGAGACCTTCGTTGCGGAGCTTGCCCGACTCGGGTTCTTGTCGTCCGTCGGCTGACGGCCGATACAACGATCATGAGTCTGGAGGTGCGCGGCGTCGGCAAGCAATACATGCGCGCGCCGTGGTACCTGCGGCCGGTCATGCGCACCGCGTCGACGACGACCGTCAACGCGCTGTCCGACGTCACCTTCGACGTCGCGGCGGGCGAGATCGTTGGTCTGGTCGGTCCGAACGGGGCCGGGAAGACGACACTCCTGAAGATCATCAGCACGTTGCTGGAGCCGTCGACGGGTTCCGTCTCCATCGACGGCGTCGACGTGGTCCGGTCGCCGCGGGCGGCGCGCGAGAAGCTGGGGCTCGTTCTGACCGGCGACCGCGCGACGTACTGGCGCCTCGACGGCCGCCAGAACCTCGAGTTCTTCGGGGTCCTGGCCGGTCTGCCACTGCCGGAGGCGCGCCGCCGCACGACGGAGTTGCTCGACCGCCTCGGCCTCGCGCATCGTGACCGGCGCGTCATGGGCTACTCGTCGGGGATGCGCGCCGCACTCAACGTGGCGCGTGCGATCATCGGCGATCCGTCGCTCGTCGTGTTCGACGAGCCGACGCAGAGCCTGGACCCCATCGCCAGCGTCACGGTGGGAAAGATCCTGCGCGAGCAGGCCGACGCCGGGAAGTCGGTACTGCTGTCGAGTCACCGGATGGACGAGGTCGCAACATGGTGCGACCGGGTCGTGGTGATCATCGACGGCACGGTGCGCCACATCGGACCGCGCGGGCGACGGCGACCTCGTGCAGGCGGCCCGGGAACTCCTCGAGATACTCGAGCGGGAAGTCAACGGGCCATGAGTCGAGACGCCGGCGAACCGGCAACGCGCCAGCGGTCGACCGTGTTCGCGCAGATCCTCGCGATCGCGAAACGAGATCTGGCTGTCGAGCTCTCCTATCAATTCGCGTTGATGGCCCGTGCTTTTTCGATCGTGGCCAGTGTCGCGACGTACTACTTCATCAGCAAGATCGTCGACCCCAAGCAGGTGCACGGCTATACGGGCCGGTACTTCGAGTTCGTGCTCATCGGGCTGTTGCTCGGCGCGATTTCCAGCGTCGGTCTCAGCGCGTTCACGGAAACGATTCGTTCGGAACAGTCGAGCGGCACGCTCGAGGCCGTGTTGGCCACGCCCACCGCGCTGCCGACGCTCTTCTTGGGGTCGCTCATCGTTCCGTTGGGCATCGCGCTCGTCGAGATCGTGTTCGTCTTCGGCGTCGCGATCGTCGCGCTCGGCGCCGACTTCCAAGCCGGCGGCATGCTCACCGCCGCGTTGGCGATGCCGCCAACCCTCGCGCTGTTCGCGGCGATCGGCGCGATTTCGGCCGCGTTCATCGTGTTGAGTAAACGGGGGGACCCGTTCACTCCGGTGATCACACAGACCACCAACTTCCTGGCGGGTGCGCTGTTCCCGATCGCCGTGCTTCCCGGAGTGCTCCAGGGCGTCGCGCACCTGCTCCCGCCGTTCTACGCGCTCCAGGTGTTGCGGGCCGGGCTCATCAACGGCCAACCGGTCTCCGATGTCGCCGGCGACTACCTCGCCCTCGTCGCATTCTCGGTGATCCTGCTTCCGCTCTCGCTGTTCGCGTTGAAGAAGGCGTTGCGCGCCGCCCGCGTCACCGGGACACTGGGCTCGTACTAGGTGAGTTCTCTGTTCGGCTGTTCGAGTATCGTTGTGCGCACACCGCCCGGCCAGCGTTGGGCCACACATCGATGAGCGCCGGCAATAGCGCGCCCGAACCGAACGAGCAGACGTGTATCTCGACTGCAGCTGGTGGTATCGATGAATCGTGAGCAGACATTCCGGGCCCGTTCGGTCGTGAAGCGTGCGCTCGCCCGTCTCGGTATCGACGTGCAACGAGTGCAGTCGTACGCGCAGACGCGGCCCATTGGTGTCATGGGATCCTTCCTCGAAGACCTCCGCGAACGAGGGCTGCGCTGCAACGTGGTCCTCGACGTCGGCGCGAATCGCGGCGACTGGACGCGCCTCGCGCGCACGGTCTTTCCCGACGCCCGGTTCGTGCTGATCGAGCCGCAGCACGAGATGGCCGGTTACCTCGACGCGCTGTGTACGCCCGACAGCGGGTGTCGTTGGTTCGAGGCCGGCGCCGGCGCGACGGCGGGGGAGCTGACGCTCACGATCTGGGACGATCTCGTCGGGTCGTCGTTCCTGGCGCCCGAGCCGAACGGCGCGGCGAGTGATCGTCCGCAGCGGGTCGTCCCGATCGTCACGATCGACGAGCTGCTGGCACGCGAAGGGTACGCCCGGCCCGAGCTGGTGAAGCTCGACATCCAGGGCTTCGAGCTCGAGGCCCTGCGGGGTGCGAGTGGCATCTTCGGCGCGGCGGAGTTGATCGTGTTGGAGGTCTCGTTGTTCGAGTTCCTTCCGCAGACGCCCGTGCTCTCGGAGGTCGTCGCGTTCATGGACGAGCGCGACTACGTCGTGTACGACGTGGCCGGCTTCGCGCGCCGGCCGTCCGACGGCGCGCTCGGTCAGCTCGATCTGTGCTTCGCCCCGCGCCAGGGTCTGTTACGCCGTTCGTCGCAGTGGTAGCGACCCGACGAAAGCCGTAGTGCTCGGCGGGCATCGAGCGCGGACTGCGCGCGATGTCGTAGAGCGCGCGGGCGCTCTCCGCCGAGCGGGCCCAGGTATAGAGGTCGAGCGCTCGGCGCCGCCCCCGTTCTCCCATCGTGGCGCGTAGATCCGGGTCGTCGAGCAGGCGGGTCATCGCGGCGGCAAGCCCGGCGCTGTCGTTCTTGTCGACGAGGAAACCGGTCTCGCCGTCGACGACGGTCTGGGCAACCGCACCCGAGCGCGATGCCACGACGGGCACGCCGGCTGCCATCGCCTCGACCGGCGGGAGCCCGTAGCCCTCGTCCCAGATCGACGGGAACACGAACAGGTCGGCGGCCGCGTAGCGCGCCAACAGCTCCTCGCGGGGGAGTCCTCCGGTGATCGCGATCCGCTCGTTCAGCTCGCGCGGGGATCGACGCGCGCAGCCGCTCGATGTAGTCGCCGGCGTAGAGGGGCGAGATCTCGCGCACGAGTGCCGGATCGTCCATCGGGAAGGTCTCGGACGGTGCGACCGTGTGTAACGGTCCGACGATCTCGAGCCTCGTGTCGGGATACGACGGCGGCGACCCGCGCGTACGCCTCGATGAGCAGGTGCAGGCCCTTGTGCGGCGAGACGGAACCGGCGTACATGATCGTCAGCGGTCCCGTGCGGTTGCGGTGGTCCTTGGCGACCGTGAACTCGTCGGGATCGATGCCGTTCCAGAGCGTGTGGCACCGATCGGCCAGCCGCGGGAGCTGCTCGCGGGTCTTGTCGGTGATGTAGTCGCTCACGCTGACGATGAGATCGGCGGCCGCGAGCCGGCGTTCGATCGCGTGCAGGTTGTTCTGCGGATACAGCTCGGCATGGAGCTGCAGGACAACCACGCGATGCGGCGCGTGCGCCTTCAACGGGCGGATGAACTGCGTGCTGTGCTGGACGTGCACGACGTCGTAGGCCCGCTTGGCGATGTCGCGAGCGACGGCGCGCGTGTAGAGCGGGAACAGCGCGGCGCGACGAGGAGACCGGGGGGTTCATCCCGTCGTTGAGCGGCCGCAGGAAGGGCGAATACCGGTCGTAGTAGCGGAACAAGGCGCCGATCCGCACGCGGCGAGCGTCAGGAAGCGGAAGCGCATGCCGCCGTGTGCTTCGGCTTCGGCCGACGCCGACGTGTCGCGTTGCGACGGCCGTAGACCGTGACGTCGGCGTGCTCCGCGAGTGCTCCACCGAGTCCCCAGGTGCAACCGCCCACCGAGTTCTGCAATGGGGGCAGCACCCGGTCGATCGCCTGGTTGACGAAGGCGACGCGAAGATCCGAAGCGGGATCTTCGCCAGTCGATTCGGCCATCAGGGTCCGATCAGCTCGTCGGCGCGGGCGCCGACGGCGAGCTTGATCATCCTCGCGATCCGCCGGCCCGCCGCGCCGTGTACCGAATCACCGATCCAGTCGGCGTCGATCGGCGGGTACGGTTCGCAACCCGCGGGACAAAGCGACGAACGTGATCAACGAACCGAGGGCGCCGACGAGCGACACCGGTCGGTCCGGCAATGTTGATGACGCAGGCCCAGCCGACGAACGCCGCGAGGATCGCGGCAGCCGCCGCCGCGAACGAGGACGCGGCACTCCCAATCGAGCGGCCCGAACTTGCGCACGGTGTAGCCCACCACCAAGAGCGAGGCGGTGACCTGCGCGCTGTTGTTGGCCCAGGCCGCGCCGACCTCGGCGTGCGCGGGGATCAGCAAGACGTCGAGAAGTACGTCGACGACCGCCGCGAAGCAGAACACGATGAGCCAGACGCGTACGAGCCCGACCCCCCACAGCAGCCCGCTGCAGAGACTCATCAACGCGATCACGCGGGAAGGCGAGGAGCATGATCCGCAGCGGCGCGGCCGTGCGCGCGTAGTCGGAGCCGTAGACCACGCGAATGACCGCGGGGCCGAAGACGATGCCGAACGCGCTGAGCGGGAGCGAGACGAGCACGACGATGCGTAGTGCTCGCGAGAACCCGGACGTGATCCGACCCGCCTCGCCGGAGCCGTGCAGCGAGGCAACGGTCGGCGCGACGACACCCGACAGCGACTCGATGCCCGACGAGAGCCCGGCCACCACCGCGAACGCGACGGAGTAGTACGCGATCGCGTTGGCCGACGAGTATCGCTCCAAGAAGAAGAACTCGGAACGCCGCAACACCACGAGGGTCAGGAGGATAGCCCGCCCAGATCGTGGCCGCGTAGCCGATCATCGGCCGGTGCAGGTCGGGTGCTCGGCTCCGACACGCGGTGCGACCGAGTGCAGGTAGCGCCGACGCGATCCAGGTCGTCCACACCGTCGCGACGATCGACAGGATTGCGCCGACCGCGAACACCCCGGCGACGCCGCCGCCGAGCGCGAGCTCGACCGCGATACCGACCGTGAAGGCGAGTCCGATGACGAGCGTGATGATCGAGGCTTCGCGCCAACGCCGCAGGACGCTCAGCACGCCGTTCGGGACGTTTTGGAAGGTCGAGAACGCGGTGCCGACGCGCCGCCCAGATCCACGACGCGCTGGAGGTCGTGGCTGAAGAGGCCGATGCCGCCCATGAGCACGACCGGTGACGAGCGCGCCGAGGAATTGGATCTTGGCCGTCCACCAGATGAGGCCCGCGCAGCGTTGCGAGGCCGCCCTGGCCGAGGAGCTCGCCGCCGTAGCGGATGAGCGCGCCGCTGAACCCGAAGCTGCAGACCATGACCAGCGAGAGCTGGACGAACGAGATGTAGCTCTGGCGGCCCATGTCGCCCACGGTGAGGAAGCGGGCGATGAGGACCGACGAGACCAGGACGTAGATCTGGGGCAGGGCGCGGCTGGCGACGACCCAGATGCCGCCGGTAAGGAGCGAGCTGCCCGGAGAGCTCTTCGACCGAGGCGGTGGGCTCGTCGGTGAGCGCCTTCTTGACCACGCCGACTGCTCCAAGCTCTGTCTCCGAACTCGCGATGATACCCCGTCATCGCTGGAGCAGGAGTGCGATCACGATCCGGGAGTGTCGTACCGCCGAGCGACGCCGGACGGCCTGGCGATTCTCCGTGCGTGTCGCGACCGGAGTGATGGGTCGCGTCCTCGCTCGCGTGACTTCGTCGGGTAGGATCACGGCTGGCGGGAGGGGCACATTCGTGAGAATTCGATGCGTCAGCGCGATCGCCGTCGGCGTGCGCTGTCGCGGTCGTCGTCTCCGTGCCGGTGACCGCCGGCGCCGCGGCGCCCGGTGCGGCCCGGTGTCGGATGATTTTCATGCGGCGTCGTTGAATTCGTCGTTGTGGTCGGTGGAGAACCCGGTGGGGAACGGGTCGGTGTCGGTGAATGGTCATGCGTTGGTGTTGTCGGTGCCGGCGGGTTCGGAGCACGACATGTGGTCGAGTGGGTTGCACGCGTTGCGGGTGGTGCAGCCGGTCGCGAATGCGGATTTCGAGGTGGAGTCGAAGTTCGAGTCGATGGGTTCGGCGCAGTATCAGGATGAGGGGATTGTCGTCGAGCAGGAGCGTCGACGGTGTTGCGGTTCGATGTGTTCTCGACGGGTTCGTCGGTGATCGTGTTCGCGGCGTCGATTGTCGGGTGCGACGGCGTCGGTGAAGGTGGCGCAGACGTTGGCGAATGCGCGCAGCCGTTCTGGTTGCGGGTGAAGCGGACGGGGAACACGTGGTTGTTCACGTATTCGCGAGATGGGGTGACGTGGATGACGGCGGGTGTCGTTCTCGTATGCGATGACGGTCGCGAGGATCGGTCCGTATGCGGGGAACGCGGGGTCGCCGCCGCCGGCGTGGACCGCGACGGTCGATTATTTCTTCAACACGGCGTCAGCCCGATCGTTCCCGAAGACGGTGTTGGACACGACGCCGCCGGTGATCAGTGGGGTGTCGGTCACGCCGGCGCAGACGTCGGCGACGGTGGCGTGGACGACGGACGAGGTGCGCGACGAGCCGGGTCGATTCGGGTCCGACGGCGTCGTATGGGGCGACGGTGTCGGATCCGTCGTTGGTGACGGCGCATTCGTTGGTGGTGTCGGGGCTGACGTGCGCGACGACGTATCACTACAAGGTGACGTCGGTGGATGCGTCGTCGAACTCGGCGTCGACGGCTGACGCGACGTTCACGACGTCGAGTTGCGCGATCAGTGCGGGCGCCGGTGTCGGATGATTTTCATGCGGCGTCGTTGAATTCGTCGTTGTGGTCGGTGGAGAACCCGGTGGGGAACGGGTCGGTGTCGGTGAATGGTCATGCGTTGGTGTTGTCGGTGCCGGCGGGTTCGGCGCACGACATGTGGTCGGGTGGGTTGAACGCGTTGCGGGTGGTGCAGCCGGTCGCGAATGCCGATTTCGAGGTGGAGACGAAGTTCGAGTCGATGGGTTCGGCGCAGTATCAGGATGAGGGGATCGTCGTCGAGCAGGATGCGTCGACGGTGTTGCGGTTCGATGTGTTCTCGACGGGTTCGTCGATGATCGTGTTCGCGGCGTCGATTGTCGGGTGGCGACGGCGTCGGTGAAGGTGGCGCAGACGTTGGCGACTGCGACGCAGCCGTTCTGGTTGCGGGTGAAGCGGACGGGGAACACGTGGTTGTTCACGTATTCGCGTGATGGGGTGACGTGGATGACGGCGGGTTCGTTCTCGTATGCGATGACGGTCGCGAGGATCGGTCCGTATGCGGGGAACGCGGGGTCGCCGCCGCCGGCGTGGACCGCGACGGTCGATTACTTCTTCAACACGGCGCAGCCCGATCGTCCCCGAAGACGGTGGTCCGGCGTGACCAGCGCTGCGTCGAACGACGACTTCAGTGGCGCGTCGTTGAACACGGCGACGTGGAGCTTCGTCAATCCGGGCGGTGCGTGCGGCGCAGTCGATGGACGGTCAGCACGCGGTCATCGCCGTCCCGGCGGCTCGTCGCACGATCCGAACTCGAGCGGCGACGGTGCGCCGCGGTTGATGCAGCCGATTGCCGAACGCCGATTTCAGCGTCGACGCCAAGTTCGATTCGCCGTGTCGCTCAGCAGTTCCAGGAGCAGGGCGTCATCGTCGAGCAGGACTCGACCCACTACGTGTACGTCGAGCATCCTGCAGAACTGGTTCCAGACCGCGTTCGTCGTGACGACGGTGTCGGGTTCGACGGTCACGACGAACGCGAACTTCGAGATCTACAACAAGCCGTCGATCGTCTTGCGGGTCGCGCGCACGGGCGACGTCTGGTCGTTCGGCTATTCGTACGACGGCCTGCACTGGACCGCGGCGGCGACCTCGTCTCGCAGCTGCGCTCACGGTTCGCGCGCCGGCGTGTTCGGCGGGAACTTCGGCGGCTCGTCGTCGCCCGCGTTCATCGACGAAGGTCGACTACTTCGTGAACTCGACTGGCGCCGCCCGCCACCGAGGACGGTGTCGCCTGGCCGACCGCGCCCGGCCGTCCGGTGATCAACGTCTGGTACGGCTCGCAGCAGACGTTCGGCGCGAACGGTCAACCGCAACAGTGGGTCAACGTGCTCGGTGACGTCTCCGATCCGAGCGGCATGGCGAGCCTCACGTACACCTTGAACGGTGGGCCCGCGAACACGCTGTCGATGGGCGAGAACCAGGTCCGGCTCGTCGAGCCGGGCGAGTTCAACGTCGAGATCGACTACGCGTCGCTCGCAGGTCGGTGCGAACATGGTGCACCTGCACCGCGATCGACAATCTGGGCAATGCGTCGACCGCGGACGTGACCGTGACCAAGGTCAACGGCGGGCCGTGGCCGTTGCCGTACACCGCGAACTGGTCGCAGGCCGGTGGCAACATCAACAGTGTCGCGCAGGTCGCCGACGGTCACTGGGTGATCCAGCCCGACGGCACGATCCACAACTCCGATTCGGCTACGACCGGCTGGTGACGCTCGGTCAGGCGCAGCACGTGGGCGCAGTACGAAGTGCACCGCGCAGGTCACGATCAACTCGCTCGATCCCGACGGCGCCGCGGTCGGTATCGTCGCGGGCTGGAAGGGAGCGACCTCGGATCTCCATGGCGTGGTCACGCGCCGACCAACCGCGCATCGGTCACCCGTTCCCCGGCCGCGTTCCTGTACGGCAACGGGCAGGGCACGGCGCCGGAGCGCAGATCTACGCGAACACCGACGCGCATCCCGAAACAGACGCTGGCTCGCCGACACCACCGGCATGCAACTGACTCTCGGGGTCAGGCGTACACGTTCAAGGCGCGGCGTGACCGACAACGCCGTCGGTGGAAGCGACTTCAGGTTCAAGATCTGGAAGACGGGCACGGCCGAACCGTCAGCGTGGCTGGTGCAGGCCAACGGCGACCTCAGCCGGGGCTCGATCGTCCTCGCCGCGCACCGCGCCGACGTCAACTTCGGCAACGTCACCGTCGCGCCCGATTCCCTGAGGCCTCGTCACCACGACGCGGCGATGTCGGCGAGGATTCGCTGGGCGCCGTCGAGTCGCGTCTGCGCGTCGGTGCCGTGCCGCACGACGCCGCGCACGACACGCGCGGCACGGCTCGCGACGGGAAAGAATGTCCGCATGAGCGGGCCGTTCCCCACCGAGGTAAAGGAGCGCCATCAGCGTGGAGGTGATGCGGTCGGAGGCCACCGGCTCGATGACCGAACGGGCGGTGTCGCCATGTTCGACGACGAGGATGGCTCCGAGCGGCAACGGCGCCCAGGTCGAGTTGATCGACCGGGACGTGCAGCCGGCGCCGGTGGTCCCAGGCGAGTGTCGACGCGCCCTCGAGCGTGCGGGATTCGCCGCGCGCCGACATCTGGGGAAGCGCCATCGGTTTCGGGAGGCCCCGTATCATTGCGGTGTCGTCTTCGATCCAGAGCGCTACGAGGTCATCTCCCATGACGCGCCAGTCGTGTTGGAACGCGGCAAGCGCCGAACGTCGACTTGCCCTTGCCGGTCTCTCCGAGGGCGAGCACTCCGCGGTCGCCCTTGCGCATCGAGGCGGCGTGAAGCACGAAGATCCCGCGGTAGCCGAGCATGTGGGTGATGACGGGTTGGAAGACGCGCCGGAAGGCCTGCTCGCGCGGCGGCGTACCGCCGACGATCTGCGCCTGCGTCGGTGTCACCCGCGCCCGGACGCCGTGAGGCTCCGACGCCAGGTGGAGCACGTCACCGTCGTGCCACACCTCGAGGTCGGGCTGGCGCTCGTCGGGACTTCGGTCGGGCATCGGGAGGTCGCCCGCGCCGAAGCTGATCTCGGCCTCGGGCGTCGTGGTGGTGATCGCGACCGTGCCGAAGATCTTCGTCGAGGATCGCGAAGTGATCGGTCGCCGCCGCGCTCACCAGGACCGGTAGCCCGGCGATGTCGAGCACGAACGCCGAATCGTTCGCCCGGTTGCTGCGGCTCCGAGCAGAGGTGGAACCGTTGCGAATCGACGTCGCCGGATCGTCCATGGGCCGCACGATCGTATCAGGGTCGGCGGTCTGGGTCGTCGGACCACGGCCGCCGCGGTGGGGTGAGATCTGGGCGTTCTGCACGCCGGAGCCCGCCGTCGAGGTACATCGATTCGTCGGGCGTCGGAACGGCACCTACCGCTTCTGGGGCGACGGGAACCCGACGGCCGACGAGCCGTCGATGACGGAGATGCTCATCGGTCGGCGTGGTCGGCGTCGAACCCCCCGGATCCGGGTACGTGCGCGTCGACGCGCGCGCGCAGTTCGTCAGGGCGTGCATCTTCGCCGCGCGTCGCTTGCCGCGCCGGCTCTGGTATCGGGGCCGGCACGTGCTCCGATACGTGCGACCGGGCGGATCGACGAGCAGTTCCTAGGACTCGATCGACCGCGCCTGTTCGGCCCCGATCGCGGCGAAGTATGCGTCGCGGTCGCCGGCGTCGAACTCGGCTCGGAACTGCAGGCTCGCCGGAGTGTCGTGTTGGACCGAGGGGTCGACCCGTACGGTGTCGCCGGTTTGTGCGAGATGGAGAACCCGGCGCGCGATCCCCGACGCCGCCGCGCCGAAGGCTTTGACGGGTGTTCCGGCGATCGTCGAGCTCTTGGCGAGCAGTGATGCCGGGCTTCCGACCTCGCGGCGCGTCGCCGGCGACCGGAAACATGCGGTCGACGGCCGTCATCATCGTGCGCCAGGGAAGCGAGAGCAGTCGGTTCGTCACCTCGAGAGGCACTCGCGCGCCGAGCTGCTGTCGAGCGCGTTGTAGCGCGGTACCGACCGGAAGGGGCATTCGCCAGGTGGTCGTGCGTGTCGACGACCGCGTCCCAATCGAGCCCCGGTACCGCCGCGGCTCTCGTGATGTCGGCCAGCCAACCGAGGCAGTCGGCGCCTTCGTTGGCGGCATGGAAGCAGAGATGGATCAGCGTGTCCGACGGGGTCGAGCGTGAACAGCTCCGTGGCCGCGATCGTCACCGGCCGGCGGCGGTCGAGGAGCTCCGCGGTCGTCAGCGGATAGCGACGGCGCTCCACGGCCTCGTAGAGCAGATGCCAATGAAGATCGAGCAGCGTGCCATTCGGCAGCGTCATGTGCAGCTGGCCGGCCGTCATCTCGGCGAACCAACGGCCAGTTCGCGTCGTCGACGGGATGCCCCGCACGCTCGAGGAGCTCGACCGCCGCCGCGAAATGCTGCGGGTGCGATCAAGCGCGTCGATGTCGCCCGCGGCCCGCAGCTCGGGCGGGGAGTAGAGCGTCGCGGCCGACGGCCGGCCCCTTCACGATCAGCCACGGGACGGACAAGGGTGCCAACAACTGCGCCAGGTACCGCACGTCGCTCGCGATGCGTTCGTGCGCGACACGATTCTGCAGATACGAAACGGTGAGTTGGCGGCGCTCGTCGTCGGACAGCGCCCGAAGTTGCTCCAGGTATCGATACACGGATCCGACGACGCGGTGTTCCCGGGCGAGGTCGGCCAGACCGTCGAGCGGCGCGTCCCGCGCCGCGGCAGGTCGCGACGACGCGCGTCATCGCCGTTCACGCACGCACGCAGGATCTCGACGAGGTTGGCACGGTTACGCACAGCTCGACCGTAGTGATCGTCACCTCAAGCGCACTCTTGACGAGTGCCGCTTGCCTACCTCCTGGCGGCCGCCACCGTCATCGCCGACGACGTAGCAGACGCCGAGTAGCCGCTCGAGCCCGAGTATTGGACGCTGAAAGACTGTCCGCCGGCCGGAAGCGACGCGATCGCGTAGCGGGCCTTCCCGGATACCAAGGCGATCTTCGCGGCCACGTGCGTGGAGAGGTTCGTGAAGGTCACGGTCCCCGTCGGTATCCCGTATCCCGGCGAAACGGGCGCCACGGACGCGCTCAACGTGATCGGCCTGCCCGAAACCAAGTACGCGGCGGCCGGGACGCCGAGGCGGGTCGTGGTCGCCGCGGGGCTGACGTGGTGCGTGACCGGTGCCGAAGGAATGCGCAAGGACTTCAGCGTTGCGTGGTACTTCGCGATGATCGAGCTGTCACCGAGGGGGAGCGCACGCGTCGTCAACGAGCGCGACCCCGTTCGTGACCGCTACGGAGGCGAGCAGCTTCGTGCCGTTCATGAACGTCACGGTCCCGCTCGCCGGCGAACCGTCGGCGTTCGTCGGCGTCGCCGAGAGCACCACCGCTTCTTTCGTCACGCTGGTGGCGCTACTCACCGTCAAGGTGACGGTCGTACCGAGGCCGAAGACAGTCTGGAACCGCAGCGCGGCGTTCGGGAAATACGTGCTGTCGATTCGGTGGTGGCCGTCGGCGGCGTCCTCGTTGAAGTACGACTGGTAGGCCAGGCTTCCCGGGCCGGCGGCGGGCAGGCTGTTCATCCAGTCGCTCATTCCCTGGATGAATGTCGGGTCGTCGCCACCGACTCGTGATGTCACCGTGGCGGTCACACCCGTCAGCGCCCACTCGGGGTAGCTGACCGGCTTGCCGTGCGCGATCGCGAAGTCGCGCTGGAAGCGCGAGGTTCGGCTGGATCCGGGCCCAGCGCCGCTGCCGGGTCGGCTCCACGACTTGGTCGTGTGAGTTCCAGGCCACCGCGCCGGGCATGCCCTTGTCGTACACGTCGAGCCCGACGATGTCGACGTAGCCGTCGCCGGGATACGCCGACGGTGGCGTTCTGCAGGTAGCTCGAGTCGCCGTTCCAGTCGAAGCGGAAGCTCGGAGAGATCGAGCCGGAAGAGATCGGCACGTGCCGGTAGGCCGCGACCCACAGGGCCTCGTTGCCCTTCGACGACCAGGGCATCCAGTCGCCGTCGAACTCCCAACCGAGACGGATGATCGCGTTCGGGAACCCGCCGGTCTTCAGGTACTCGCCGCCGACCGGTACGCGACGTCGTTCGACGCCGTTCACGGTTGCCTGCAGATTCGCTGCGCGCGCTCGCCTGTCCCGCGGCGGTCGACGCGTTGATGATCGCGCCGAAGCCGAGGGGCACCGACTCGACCAACGTGACCTGGTTTGCGAGCGTCTGCAGCGCGCCGGCCTTGATGACCTCGCCCCAGACGCTGGGCACGAACTGCGGTGGGTCGTGGTCGCCGAACTGGACGACGTAGTTCGCGTTGCGTCCCAGCCAGGCCTCCAGGGACTTCAGGTTCGTCACACTCGCATAGCCCGGGATAGAACCCGAGTGGCGATGACGCCGCGGCCGCCGCGGCCGGCCGAGTCCGAGCGTGGAATCGCGCCGGCGAAACCGAACACGCGACGTCATCACGACCGCGCCCAGCGCCGCGCGCGAGAAGAGTCTTGTACGACTACGCCCCATCGAACGCCCCTCCGCTAAGCCCTGCGTTCCTCCGCCCCGCGGGGAACCTACTCGAGGTTGATTTCCCGTGCGCGAGGATCGACATGCGTGCAATTCGCCCGAGATTTCAGCTGCGCGCGGGCAATCGATCTTCCGATCAAACAGCCGAGACACGAGCAGAGGAGCCCCGTCCGCTCGATTACGCTCGCCCTGCTACCGGCGGTGAACTCTTGCGTCGAATCTGACGCTCGTCGGACCGATGACTCCGACCGCTCTCGCCCTCGGCCGCCGGAAAGCGCGACGCAAAGTGGTCAGATCGAGTGGCCGCAACGGGGTGATTTCTCCATGAATTCTGCCTATTCGGGGCGGATATGCGTCACAGATTCGCGGCTCGACAACCACGCATAGTGGCGGGTATGCTGGTGTACTGACGCGGGGGGTAGGACGGCGAGGCGGGAAGTTGCCACGCCGGGAGGGAGACGAGATGAAGGTCATGATCCTCGCGGGCGGGGTCGGGTCGCGCCTGGCCGAAGAGACGACCATCCGGCCCAAGCCGATGGTCGAGATCGGCGGCCTCCCGATCCTGTGGCACATCATGAGCCACTACGCCTCCTTCGGTTACGACGAGTTCGTCGTCGCGCTCGGGTACAAGGGCGAAGAGGTCAAGCGGTACTTCGCCGATCGGTGCTCGCTGATCGGCGATCTCGAGATCGACCTCGGCGCGGGCAACGTCGTCTCGCGCGGCGGGCGCCGCCCCGACTGGAACGTCGAGCTGATCGAGACCGGCGCCGAGACGCAGACCGGCGGCCGGATCAAGCGCCTGCAGCCCCACTCGGGCGAGCGGCACCTTCATGTTGACGTGGGGCGACGGCGTCTCCGACATCGACATCGACAAGCTGCTGGCGTTCCACCGCAGCCACGGCAAGCTGTGCACGATGACCGCGGTGCGTCCGGCCGGCGCGCTTCGGTCACCTCGAGATGGACGGCGACGCGATCGTCGAGTTCTCCGAGAAGCCGCAGACCGGTGAAGGCTGGATCAACGGCGCGTTCTTCGTGTGCGAGCCGGCAGGTCTTCGACTACATCGACGGCGACACCACGGCGTGGGAACGCGAGCCGCTCGAACGGCTCGCCAAGGACGGGCAATTGATGGCGTACCGGCACGAGTCGTTCTGGCAGTGCATGGACACGTTGCGCGACAAGCAGCATCTCCAGGCGCTTTGGGATTCGGGCCAGGCGCCCTGGAAGGTGTGGAGCTGACGATGCGGGTTCTGGTCACCGGTCACCGCGGCTACATCGGCGCGACGCTCGTGCCGATGCTGCTCGACGCGGGCCACGAGGTCGTCGGGTCTCGACAGCGGCCTCTTCGAGGGCTGCGACTTCGGCGGGACGCTCGTCGACGTTCCCTGGATCCGCAAGGACGTCCGCGACGTCACCGCGGCCGACTTCGACGGATTCGACGCGGTGCTGCACCTCGCGGCGCTGTCGAACGATCCGCTGGGCGACCTCGACGCCGAACACCACCTTCGACATCAACCACCTCGGCTCGGTGCGGGCCGCGACCGCGGCCAAGGAAGCCGGCGTCCGGCGCTTCGTGCAGTCGTCGACGTGCAGCCTCTACGGCGCGCACGGCGACGACTTCATCGACGAGACCGCCGAGTTCCTGCCGGTGACGCCGTACGGCAGCGCCAAGGTGCTGGCCGAGCGCGACATCGCCGCGCTCGCCGGCGACGGCTTCAGCCCGACGTTCCTGCGCAACGCGACCGCGTACGGCTACTCGGTCCGGCTGCGCGGCGATCTCGTCGTCAACAACCTCACCGCGTTCGCGGTTGCGATCGGCGAGGTGCGCATGAAGAGCGACGGCATGCCGTGGCGCCCGCTCGTGCACATCGACGACATCGCGCAGGCGTTCGTCGTCATGCTCGGCGCCGACATCGATCGTGTGCACAACAAGGCGTTCAACGTCGGCTCGACCGCCGAGAACTACCGGGTGCGCGAGGTCGCCGAGATCGTCGGCTCGATCGTTCCCGACTGCGAGGTCACCTTCGCCGACGACGCCGGACCCGACGCGCGCAACTACCGCGTGAACTGCGAGCTGCTCGCCGAGACGTTCCCCGAGTTCAAGCCGCAAGTGGACGGTCCCGCTCGGCGTGCAACAGCTCTACGACGAGTACATCCGCATCGGCCTCGACGAGGAGACGCTCACGAGTGCTTCGATCATGCGGATCGCGCACGTACGCGAGCTGCTCGCGTCGGGTCGGCATCACGCTCCGATCTCCGCTTCGTCGAATCGGCGGACGGCGGTCATCCGGTGAAGGGCGCGCAATGAGCGACGTCGCCCAGTGCCGCTCGTGCGGCTCGGGTGAGCTGCACCCGTTCCTCTCGCTCGGCAAGACGCCGCTGGCCGACGCGTTGGTCGCCCCGGGCTTCGACTTCAAGCTCGAGGAGCGCTTCCCGCTCGACGTCGCGTTCTGCGCGAACTGCTCGCTCGTCCAGCTGCTGGAGGAGGTGCCGGCCGACAAGATGTTCGTCGACAACTACCTCTACTTCTCGTCGTTCTCCGACGAGTTGCTGCGCCACAGCCGCGAGAACGTGCTGCGTCTCATCGCCGAGCGCCGGCTCGGTCCGTCGAGCCTCGTCGTCGAGATCGCGAGCAACGACGGTTACCTGCTGAAGAACTTCGCCGAGTTCGGCGTGCCGGTGCTCGGCGTCGACCCCGCGCCCGATCAGGCCGCGGCCGCGAACGCGGCCGGTGTTCCCACGCTCGCCCGGTTCTTCGGTTCCGAGCTCGCGGCCGAGCTCGTCGCCGAGGGCAAGCGCGCCGACGTCATCATCGCCAACAACGTCATGGCCCACGTTCCCGGCCTCAACGACGTGATGGCCGGCGTCGCCACGCTCCTCGCCGACGACGGCGTCGTCGTGATCGAGAACCCGTACGTGCGCGACCTCATCGATCACGTCGAGTTCGACACGATCTACCACGAGCACCTCTGCTACCACTCGTGCACGGCGATCGACCGCCTCGCGGAGCGGCACGGGCTCGACGCTGAACCACGTCGAGAACTTCCCCCGGCTGCACGGCGGCACCCTGCGCTGGCACCTCAGCCAAGGCGCCGCATCGCAGCGCGGCGGCGACGGCGTTCCTCGAGTCCGAGGAGGCGTCGGGCCTCACGTCGCTCGCGTACTACGAGGGCTTCGCCAAGCGGGTGCGAGCACGTCCGCACGACGCTGCGCCGGATGATCGAGGGCCTGCGCCGTGACGGCAAGACCGATCGCGGCGTACGGCGCCGCCGCCAAGGGCGCGACGTTGGTGAACACGGTCGGGCTCGACACCGATCTCGTCGACTTCGTCGTCGACCGCAACGTGCACAAGCAGGGACTGTTGATGCCGGGGACGCATCAGCCGATCCTCGACCCGGCCGCGCTCGTCGAGCGCCGGCCCGACTACGTGCTGTTGCTCGCGTGGAACTTCAAGGACGAGATCATGGCGCAACAGCAGGAGTACATCGCGCTCGGCGGCCAGTTCATCGTGCCGGTGCCCGAGCCCGCGATCCTGACAGGACCCAGTCGATGACGCTCGACACTCGCGAACCTGCCCGCGTCCGTGCTCGAGCGCCGATCTACGGATCTTCCACGAGAAGCTCAGCATCCCGGTCAACAGCTGCCTGTTGCTCGACGACGCCGACGATGCCCGCGCGTTTCCGCGCGGCGACCTCGTGCTCGCGTTCTGCCGGTCGTGCGGATTCATCTTCAACACCGCGTTCGACATCGGGCAGTCGGAGTACTCGGCGCGCTACGAGGAGACGCAGGGGTTCTCGCCGCGGTTCCGCGACTTCGCGCAGGAGCTCGCGACGCAGTGGGTCGAGCGGCACCATCTGCAGGGCAAGTCGGTGCTCGAGATCGGCTGCGGCAAGGGCGAGTTCCTCGTCGAGATGGTGAAGGCCGGCGCCGGCTCCGGGCATCGGCATCGATCCGAGCTTCCGGGCCGACCGCATGGACGACCCGACGGGCGAGCGCATCCGCTGGATCGCCGACTTCTACGGTGAGGCGTACTCCGACCTGCACGCCGACGCCATCGTGTGCCGCCACACGCTCGAGCACATCTCGCCCGTCGCCGACTTCGTCGGGATGATCAAGCGCACGATCCGCAATCCCGAGACCGTCGTGCTGTTCGAGCTGCCCGACGTCGCACGGGTGCTCGAAGAGGTCGCGTTCTGGGACATCTACTACGAGCACTGCAGCTACTTCAGCCTCGGCTCGATGGCGCGGCTGTTCCGCCGCGAACGGCTTCGACATCACCGATCTCGCCACGGAGTTCGACGACCAGTACCTGCTGCTCGACTGCGTGCCTGGCACGGGAACCAATCCGGTGCTCCCGGGCGAGGACGACATGGCGCGCCTCGAGGCCGCGGTCGACCACTTCGAACAGCAGTATCCGATCGTCGATCGAGAAGTTGCGCAGCGAGCTGCGCAGTCGTCGGCCGACAAGGGCAAGCGCGCGGTGATCTGGGGCGCGGGATCGAAGGGCGTCTCGTACCTCACGACGCTCGGCCTGCAGGACGAGATCGGCTACGCGGTCGACATCAACCCGTTCAAGCAGGGCATGTTCATGGCCGGCACCGGTCAAGAGGTCGTCGGACCCGATTTCTTGGCGAAGTACGACCCCGACCTCGTCGTGGCGATGAACCCGATCTATCTCGCCGAGATCCAAGCCGAGCTCGACCGCATCGGTGTCGAGGCAGATCTCGTCGGAGTATGAGCCGGAGCCTGCGATGAGCTCGGTGTCGTCGGCGCGCCGCGGTTCGGCACCGTCGGACAGGCCGATCGCCGCCTGCCGCGATCTGCGGCTCCGAGTCCGGTGAGGTGCTGCTCGAGTTCGCCGACGTTCCGGTCAACTGTTCCGAGCTGCACCGCACGGCCGGCGCCGCGATCGCCGCGCCGACGGGCTCGCTGCGCCTCGTGCTGTGCCCGGCGTGTGGGTACGTCGGCAACCAGGACTTCGACCCCGCCGTGCTCACCTACGACGCGGCCTACGAGAACGCGCTCGACTTCTCGCCGAGCTTTCGCGAGTACCTGCGGCGAGCTGGCCGACGATCTGATCGACCGTCATGACCTCCACGGCCGCACGATCGTCGAGATCGGGTGCGGGCAAGGGAGTTTCCTCGGGGCGCTGTGCGCGGGGGGCGACAATCGCGGTTTCGGCTTCGACCCGAGCTTCCGGGCCGAGCTCGATCTCCCGTCGTCGGTCGAGATCTTCGACCGAGCTGTTCGATCCCGCGACCGCGACGGTCCGCGGCGACCTGTACTGCGCCCGGCACGTGCTCGAGCACATTCCCGAGCCGCTCGAGTTCCTCCGCAGGCCTGCGGCCCGCGGTCGCCGAAGGCGGCGCGACGCTCTACCTCGAGGTCCCGGCGGGCGAGGCTGTCTTCGGCGGCGAAGCCAGCTTCGATCTCATCTACCCGCACGTCTCGTACTTCTCCGCGCGCCGCGCTCGCCGGCCTGCTCGGCCGGGCCGGATTCGTGGTCGACCGCGTCGACCACCGCTTCGGCGGGCAGTACCTGTCGGTGGAGGCGCGGGCGACCGACGACGCCGTCCGCGCCCGTTGCCGCCGGCGGAGATCGCCGAGTTCGTCGACCGAGGCTCGGCGCGCCGCCGCGCACGCTCGACCGCGCGGCTCGACGCGGCTCGCACCCGCCTCGACGCCGCCCGCGCGCACGGCCGCGCAGACCGCGCTCTGGGGCGCCGGGGCCAAGGCCGTAACCTTCCTGGCGTTGCTCGACCGTCGGGTGGACGCCGTCGTCGACATCAATCCCCGCAAGCTGCGGCTCGTTCATGCCGGGCTCGGGGGTCGGCGATCGACGCACCGGCGACGCTCGGCGCGCGGCGGCCCGAGGTCGTGTTCGTCCTCAACCCGATGTACCGCGACGAGATCGCCGAGATGCTGGCAGCCGAGTCGATCGATGCCGAGGTCGTGGTCGTATGACCTGTGCCGTATCCGAAGAGGTGCAGCAGTGACGACCGTCTACGTGCGAGAGCACGATCTCGACGATCGCGCCCGGCTCGATCACCTCTACGACGGCGACATCTTCGTCGTACCGCGCGACGCCGGCGAGCTCGCGATCTCGCCGAGTTCGCGATGGAGCTGATCACCGACGCGTTCGCCCCGTACGCGCCGCGCGAGGCGCAGTTCCACATGCCGGTCGAGGAGTGGGTCGAGCGCTTCGCGCCGGTGAAGCCCTTGTTCATCCACCACGCCCGCACCCGCGAGATCATGGAACGGCTCGTCGCCGAGCTCGGCTGCGATCCCGACGACACCTACCTCGACGTGCCGCGCCTGCGCGGCGTCACGAGCGACGGCTACCTCACCGTCGGGTGTCGGCTACGCCCATCACCCGCACCGCGACACCTGGTACGCGGCGCCGATGTCGCAGATCAACTGGTGGCTCCCCACTGCACGACCTCGTCAGCGAGGCGAGCATGTCGTTCTTCCACCAGTACTTCGATCGGGCGGTCCGCAACGGCTCCTCCGAGTTCGACTACTACGAGTGGAATGCGGTCGGGCGCAAGGACGCGGCGAAGCACGTGTCGTCCGACACGCGCCGCCAGCCCAAGCCCGAGGAGCCGCTCGACCTCGACAACGAGTCGCGCTACATCCCGCGAGCGAGGCGGGCATCGCTCGCGTTCTCGGGCGCGCAACTGCACGCGACGGTGCCGAACACGTCGGGACTGGCCCGCTTCAGCATCGACTTCCGCACGGTCAACCGGGCCGATGTGCTCGCGGGCCGGGGCGCGCCGAACTGCGACTCGTCGTCGACCGGTACGTCGCTGCGCGACTTCGTGAGCGTCGCGCGACGGCGAGCGCTTCACCGACGACGGTCATCGAACCGTACGAGCGCGGCGCCAAGGTCGGACCGACGGGGTGCTGCTCTTCACGCCCGACGGCCGACTAGCCACGCCGGGCGGGCTCGACGGCATGGCCTAGCTTCGAGTTCGCCGGCGCGATGAGGAGCGGTCGGATGCGCGTCCTGTGGATCCTCAGCGTCGATCCCAGCCGGTCGGCCGACGGCCAACTCACGTACAGCCGGTCGCTCATCCGCGCGTTGGCGCGGCGCGGGCGCCGACGTGACCGTCGTCCATCTCGGCTCGCCATCGCCCGACGCGGTCGCCGATCCGTCGATCGACCGGTCGATCGTGGCGCGCCGGCCGGCGCTCGCGAACCGCAACCGGCTCGAAGAGCGTCGTGTCGCCGCTGCCGGCGATGGCGTTCACCGCGGGATCGCCGCGAGTTCCGGCGGACCCTGCGAGAGCAGCTTCGGGCAGCGGTGGGACGCGGTCGTCGTCGACCACGTGCAGTCGGGTTGGGCGATGGAGACTGCTGGCCGCCGCGGCTTGACCCGGTCGACCGTGCTGGTGCAGTCGAGCCAGAACAACGAGAGCGCACGGTTCGCGAGCGCGTGGCCGTCGGGAACGTCGACGAATCCCGCGGCTCGTGCCGTGCTTGGAGCTCGACGCGTGCAAGGTCGCCGCACTCGAGGAGCGAATCCTGCAACGCGCTCGGATCTCGTCACGACGATCACCGACGACGACGCGGCCGCTTTCACCGCGGGCCGGCCCGGCCTCGACACCGTGGTGCTGGCGCCGGGCTACGACGGCGCGCGCGTCGCGGAGCGCGAGATCACCGACGGCCGTCCCGCGCCGGGCAGTCATCGCCGGCAGCATGGTCTGGCGCGTCAAGCAGTTCGATCTGCTCGCGCTCCTACGCGTGGCCGACGCGCGCTTCGCGGCCGCGGGCGCGGAGATCGTCGTGATCGGGAGGCGCCCCCCGAGTTCACCGCGGAGGTACTGCGCACCACGACCGCCACGAAGATGCTCGGTCGGGTCGACGTCGTTCGCCGACGAGTTCGCGCGACGCGCGCCTCGCCCTCGTGTCGGAGCCGCACGGCGGCGGCTTCAAGTTGAAGACCCTCGACTACGTCTTCCACCGTGTCCCGATGCTCGTGCAAGCCGGGTCGGTCAAGGGCCTGCCGATCTCGAACGGCGCCGGGCTGCTCGAGTTCGGCGACGTCGACGCGCTGGTCGACGGTGCGCTCGGCGTGCTCGACGACTTCGACACGCTGAACGCGCTTCAGACGCGATGCGTTCTCCCGCGTGCGAGACCGAGTTCGACTGGGCCGATCGGGGCAGGCGCCTCGCCGCGGCCATCGCCTCCGCACGCGCGGCCAAACCCTGACGCCTAGAACCGCCGGAAGCGGCGGTGCTCGGAGCTCAGTACGCGCCGCGGCGGAACAGCACGACCGGGATCGTCTTGGCGACGATCGCGAGGTCGGTGAGCAGCGACCAGTTGTCGACGTAGTAGAGGTCGTGGCGGACGTAGTCGTCGAACGACGACGTGCTCCGGCCGTTGACCTGCCACATGCCCGTGATACCGGGCTTGACCCGCAGGCGGCTGCGCAGGTCTTCGGTCCACTCGGACGCCTCGCTCGGCAGCGCCGGTCGGGGACCGACGATGCTCATCTCGCCGACGAGCACGTTCCAGAGCTGCGGGAGCTCGTCGATCGATGCCTTGCGCAGGATAGCGGCCGACCCGGGTGACGCGGGGGTCGTCGCGCATCTTGAACAACGGGCCGTCGATCTCGCTGCTGGTCGCGCAGGACGTCGAGCTGCTGCTCGGCGTCGGTGACCATGGTGCGCAGCTTGCGGACCCGGAAGAGCTTGCCGTCCTTGCCGACGCGTACCTGCGAGAAGAACACGGGCCCGGATGAGTCGAGCTTGATGGCGATCGCGGCGAGCAGGACGATCGGCGCGCCGACGACGAGCAGGCCCGCGGCGATGACGATGTCGAACGTCCGCTTGGCGACCGCTCGCCAGCCGAGGCGGCGCACCGGCTCGATGTACATGACCGCGCGCCGGCCGAGCGGGCGGGCGAGCAGGCGGTCGGCCGAGATGTCGACGAGGCCCGACGTGAGCTCGACGTGGCAACCGATCTCGATGAGCTCGCGCGCCAAGCGGTTCGCGACCGGGGTGTCGATCGCGCTCGTTGCGATGATGACGCCCGTTGCGCCGAGCGACTGCACGATCTCGGGCGCGTCGCGCCAGCTCCCGAGCACCCGAACGGGCGAGATGCCCGGCGTGGAGTCGCCGCACTCGAGCAGTCCGAGCACGTTGGTAGCCGAGACCGGCGTTGGAGCTCAGCATCTGCACGATGCCGAGCGCCTCGGCGTTCGTCCCGATGATGACGACACGTCGCTGCAGCTGGCCGCG
Organism: uncultured Actinomycetes bacterium; assembly: GCA_963839575.1. Lineage (GTDB taxonomy): Bacteria > Actinomycetota > Acidimicrobiia > IMCC26256 > PALSA-610 > PALSA-610. Next base: position 3,276,348 of record CAWIVQ010000003.1, read on the forward strand.
GGTGCGGGCCCGGCGGAACGCGTGGCGGATGACGGCGCGCTCGATGATGACGATCGGCGAGCGCGGTTGCGAACGTGAGCAACAACCACACGCGCGACGTCTGGGTGCCGAGGACGAGGCTGAGGATCGCGGTGCACGCAACCGCGGCCGCGACCGCGTGGAGCAGGCGCCGGATCTCCGCCGTCACACTCGTGACAGCGGCGGCGGTGTAGAGCTTGTAACGCGCGAAGACGCAAAGCCATATCGGAACTGCGACGGCGCCGGTGAGCACGATCGGTCCGATCGCTTCGGGCGACGCCGACGGCGGTCTGGCGCAGCCACGCGGCAATGCACATCGACGCGACGATGGCGGCGGCATCGGTGCTGATGACGGCGATCTTCGCGGCGCGCGCGAACCGCGCGCGGCTTGGCGTTGTTGGCGCGCGGTTTGGACGATATGCGGCCTCACGGATGCGGGCCGTGCCGCGATCTCCTCGCGCTCGGCCGCGTCGGACGTCAGGCGTCATCCACGCAGAACCAGCAGCATCCATGCGCGCACGTCCCCTTTCGACGACCACCGACAGAAAGAATTCCTGTCGACTCCGGCCCAGATCGTCGGCTCCACCCAACCTGAGAAGTACTACACCCAGCGTAGTCCCGCCGACCACCGCTCAGCAAGGTCAAGTGGCGCATGTAACACGGAGTTTTCACGCCGTTTCCTTGCCGATGTTCGGCCTCCCTGGCGGGTTTCCCCCACCTCCCGGCGATCGTCACCGACGGTCGCCGCGGCGGTGCTGGTTGGATCGCCCAATCTCACGGTGAGCGAGCGCCGACCCTCGAACGAGGCCCGGGACCGGGGTAACCCTGACTACCACGCTACGTGGTTTCGGCGGGGTCGGGTGGGATGCGTGCGACCCGACCGGATGTCCCGTGCTCGAACGCCGCACCGGATGCGGCCCCGACGGCGCGATCTCGGCTCCGAGGCCCGTCGCCGGCGGTCTTCGGCGAGGCGGTCGGCACTAGCGTTGGCTTCTCGTGCCCCGTTCGGCGGACGATAAGGGGACCGTGGAGGAATCGCCCGAACAGGTCCTGGCGCGGCTTGCCCGGCACCGCGACTCGCTGATCCGTGCCCGCCAACAGCCGGATCCGGTCGAGCACCGCGCCGCCGACCCCCGTTCCGCCCCGCGTCGGCGGGACGAGCGCCGCGGCCGAGTTCATCCCGCCGTCGCCCTCTTCGGGCGAGCACGGCTGGCGGCTGACCCACAGCGCGGTGCTCCTCACGCTGCTCGGCCTCGTGCTCTCGGTGGTGGCAGCGGTGTCGCGGTGCTCGCGTTCGTGCGCTTCGACGCCGTGACCGCGTTCGCGGTCGTCGGCGTCATGGTCGTACTCGGCCTGATCGCGGCGGCCCGCCGGGTCCCGGTGGCGCTGTGGTGGACCGTGGGCGCGGTCCTGGGCGGGCTCCTCGGCCGCTGGTCGTGACCCGGGTCCGGCCGGTCGGACGCCGGGCTGGCGACTACGCTGATCCGCTCACACGGGCACAACGCACGGCGGCGTAGCCGAGTGGTTCAGGCAGAGGTCTGCAAAACCTTGTACGCGGGTTCGATTCCCGCCGCCGCCTCCAAAGGATGCTTCGTTCGTCAGTTGCGCGGCGGCCATGCCGACCATCGGCCGGTTGAGCTTCGAGCCGCCCATGGAGCCCGAAAACTCGGCGTTGCCGAAGCTGAAGATCCCGCCGTCGCGGGCGACCATCCAGTAGCCGCGTCCGTCGTGGGTCGCCGCGATTCCGACGATCGGTTGATTCAGGTGGATCGCGCCGGTCGACCCGAAGAACGGCGCGTGGAAACCAAAGATCCCGCCGTCGGTCGCCACCATCCAGTAGCCGCCGGTCGCGATGTCGGCGCTGATGCCCACGACGGGCCGCACCAAGGGCGTCGCCGACATCGAGCCATAGTCGTGGGCGTCGCCGAAGGCGTAGATGCTCCCGTCGCGGCCGGCGAGCCAGTAACCCTTGCCGTCGGCCGTCGAGGCGATCCCGACGATCGGCGCGCGCGGGCTCGCGGCCGAACCCAGATGCGCGGCCTGGCCGTATCCGAACACGTTGCCGCCCGCGGTCGCGATCCAGTAGCCCTTGCCGTTGGGAGTCGAGGCCATGCCGACGACGGCCGTGGTGAGCGGTGTGCCGCCGGCCGAGCCGAAGAAGGGGGCGTGGAAGCCGAAGACGCCACCGTCGCTCGCCACGAACCAGTACCCGCCGGTCGCGAAGTCGGTTGCCATCCCGACGATCGGCCGGTTGAGGTGGATGCCGCCGGTCGAGCCGTAGAACGCTGCGCCGCCGAAGCTGAAGATGCCGCCGTCGGACGCGACCATCCGGTAGGCGTGCGTGTTCACCGGCGACGGGCGTCGGATTCGGAGGGAGTGTGGTGGTGGTCGTGGCTCCCGGATAGGCGAAGTTCACGGCGTGGGTGCCGGTTCCGATCGCGTTGGTTCCCCTCACCGCGACCGTGCCCGTACCGGGGGGGACGATGACGGTCGCCGATGTCGCGCTGCGCGCGGTCACGGTGGCCGAGGCGTTCCCGAACTTGATGGACGCGTCGGCGAGCGCGAACCCCGTGATCGTCACGCTGGTACCTGCGGCCGCGCTCACCGTGCTGAGTGCGCCGACCTGGGGGCACGACCAACCCGTCGCGATCGGGGTGCCGACGCCGCTGACGAGATCGGTGTGCGCGGCGGCCGGGAACGCATCCGCGTTCGACCGCGCGAGATCGTTGTTGCCGGACGTGATGTCGTTGAGCGCGGTCCCGTAGCCGTTCCCGGCCGCGAGCGTCTCCAGCTTGGGCGCGAGGTCGCCGACCCGTGTCGTGCAGGCGACGTTCACGTCGGCGATGATCGCGGCGATCTTCGGCGCGGCGATGCTCGTGCCGCCGATGGCCTGGTAGAGACCGTCGGAGCGGAAGATCTCGCCGATGCCGGCGTTGGCGGCGACGTCGGGGACCTGGCGGCACGTCGTGCACGTGCTCGCGGCGGCAACCGGCTGCCACGACGGTTTGGCGAAGTGCGTCGAGAGCCCACCGCCGCCGCCGCCGCCCGTGCCGCCGAGGGCGGTGGTGCATTGCGCGTAGCTCGGCTCGCCCTGGCAGTCGTTCCACGCGGGCTCGTTCGCCGCGCCGCCTGCGCCGAGGAGATACGTGCCGCCGACGCCGGTGACGTTCGGATCGTTGGCCGGAGTGTCGACCGAGAGCGCCGTCGACCCGGTGCCTGCGGCGAAGCAATCCTCCGAACCGTTGTCGCCCGACGCGGCGACCATGGTCTGACCCTGGGCCGCGGCCTGCGCGAGCAGCGTCCCGAGCGCGGTCATGAACGAGGGGTCGGTGCTCGGCTCGCAGAGACCCCAACTCGTCGAGATCGCTTGGGCGGTGTCGTCGGTGACGATCCGGTGGTACACGTCGTACTCGCCGCTGCCGCTGTTCGGCCCTTCGTACGAGACGACTGCGGCTCCGGGGGCTTGGGTGGCCGCTTCTTCGATGTCGATGTTCGCTTCGAGCGTCCCGTTGGCGTCGACTGTCCCGCCGGTATCGACGGTCACCGTCGTCACGGAGTTGTGCAGTCCGAAGCAGGTCTTGTAGGTGTTCGTGTTCGCATTGCTGTGCGGTGCGAGCTCGACGAGCGCGACGGTCTTGCCGGTCCCGTTCTGTCCCTGGGTGATCAAGCCGCCGACGCCGTAGAGCGCTCCGACCTGGTCGGGTGTGTAGAAGCTCGTGCCCGCCTTGGTCGTCGCGCCCGTGCACGGCGTGAGCCCGTCGGCGTGGGGCACCGCATTCGGGAGCGCGGCCGCGGCGCGGCTCTGCGGTGTGCTGTCGAGATGGGGTCGGGCGGCGGTGGTGTCGGTCAAGCCGACGATCGCCGAAATGCCGCCGGCGATCGCGTTCGGCACCAGCGGCGCGGCACGGGCGAAGAACGACTCGCGGTGGTCGGTCGTGCGGAATCGTTCCATCGTGATGCCGAGGGCCACGCGCGATTGCGGCCGCGCCGGCGTGGACTTCGACCGTCAACCCGTCGACGCGTACGTCGTTCAAGCCGGCACCGCGCAGCCACGCCGTGACCCCGCCGATCTGTTGCGCGCTCGGGCCGAATTCGCGCAGGAACTGCCCGGGCGCGAGGTACTGCTGGTAGCGCGACGACGCCGGATTTCGCTGGTCGGCGAGCAGCGCCTGCAGCTGTCCGGAGTGCGTCGGCGCGAGCACGACATCGAGGGTGATCTGCCGGTACGCCGGCACGGGGCCGAGCGCGGTCGCTCCGGCGGGAATGTGCAGCGCGAAGCGAGCGGGCCGGCTCGCGCCCGGGGCGATTCCCGACGCCACGGCTTGGCCGGGCAGCGTGGCGACGATGAGCGCCAGCGCGAACGCGGCTGCGCCTCGTGATCTCGCCCTCGACGGGGTCATCCCTCTCACTCTCATGCCTCGGTGGCGGTACACGAGATTCTTGACAATTACGGGCGCGATATGAAATCGCCCCCGCGGCGCCAGCCCCGGACTGGGTCAGGCGAGCGTCGTGGCGACGGCGCTCGCACGGCGCAGGCCTCGGTATACGACGGCGGTGTCGCCGAGGCGGTGCCGCAGGTACCGCTCCAGGCCGCCGATCGGGTAGAGGTTCTGTGGCGCTCGAGCGTCCTTGTGCGCGGCCGATGCATAGGTGGGCAGCACGGCGGTCACGGTATCGGCGAGATCGATGATCGGCTGGGGGGCGAGTGCGCCGGTCGCCTCACAGCGCACGATCCCGGCCCAGGGGCCGCCGGGCGGCCCGGGCAGACGGACGTACCAGGAATACCGGCTGAAGGGTTGCGCGTCGACCCGGAAGACCGGCGTGCGTTGCCCGGGAGCGAGCGCGCCGACGACACGATCCTGCTCTGGTTCCAGGTACTTGACGTCGTGGGTCTTGACGATGCCGACTGCGTGCGGCACGTGCCGGCGGTGCTTCAGCGGCCCGTCGAGGAGGAGGAGCTCGTCGCCTCCGCGCCGGGCCCGCTCGGCCACGTCGACTTCGAGATCGGCCATCGCCGCGAGCAGCTTTTGCATCAGCTTCTGCGGTGTCGCGTCGTCGGCCTTGTGCGCCACGAAGCGGCCGTACCGGGTCTCGATGTCGGTGAGCATGTCGCCGGGCGCGAACACGCCCCTCCCGACCAGGGGATCGACGACCTTCGCCGCGCCGTCGCACCGCACGCCGCCGGCCGCGTAGGAGGCGAAGATGCCGGGCACGGCCGTCTCCCCGTGCTCGCCGACTTCGATCCACGCGCGCGCCTCGACCCGGCGCACGCCGTCGACGAAGACGATCGCGTCGGGGACGGCGGTCGCCGGAGGTGGATCGAGCGGCGACCACCGCTCGGCCGGGACCTCGATCGCGATCTCGGCCTGGATCGCCGACTGCTGGAGCTCCGACTCGACACTGGTGCCGTAGCCCGGATCCCACGGATCGACGGTGAATCTCACGTCTCCTCCCGCGTGACCGAGCCGGCGGAGACCCGGAAGCGCACCGGCACGCGCTCGGCGAGCGCGGGCACGTGCGTGACCAGCCCGACCATGCGGCCCTCGGTCCCGAGTGCTTCGATCGTCGACGCGACAGCGTCGAGCGTGTCGGCGTCGAGCGAACCGAAGCCTTCGTCGAGCATGATCGCGTCGAGCTTCACGCCGCCGGCGGTCGACAGCGATGCGAGCTGTTCGCTCAGGGCGAGGGCGAGCGCGAGCGACGCCTGGAAGGTCTCGCCTCCGGAGAGCGTGCGTACCGACCGGGTCTCGTCGGCGTTGCCGTGGTCGACGACCACGAACTCTTCCTCGGCGTTCGACCCGAGTGAATACCGGCCTTGCGACAGCGCGTTGAGGGTCTTCGACGCCGCTTCCACCAACACGTCGAGGGCCTCGGTGAGCATCCAGCGTTCGAAGCGGTTCGAGCGCAGGAGCTCGCCCAAAAGACGTGCGACGTCGTGATCGGCGCGGGCGGCTTCGACCTGCTCGCGCAATTTCGCGGCGCGCTCGACGGCTTCTTCGATCCGCTCGAGGTCGTGGCGGGCATTGGTTCCCTGCTCGATCACCGCGTCGCGCAGGGTCTGTATTGTCGGCTCGCCGACGGTGACTCCCTGCGGGCGTGCCGCGTCGATCAGCTTCGAGGCACGCGCCGTGCGCTGCGTCCGCAACGCGTCGAGCCCGGTCCGGGCCTCGACCGCGCCGGCCTCGACGTCGGCGTGCGCGCGTGCGCTCCACGCGGTGAGTGCCGACCAATCGGCGGCGATGTCGTTGGTGGGTTGGGGCGGATCGAGTCCGGCGCGCAGCAGCGCGTCGCGCTGGGATGCGTGGTCGGCCCGGATCCGCTCGGCCCTCTCGTCGGCGGCGCGCCGGTCGGTCGCGGCCTCGGCCGCCGCGGTAGCCGAGGCCCGTTCGGCGGCGCGGGCCCGAGCGAGGTCGACTTGGCACGCTTCCAACCGTGCGATCGAAGCCGCGACCACGGCCGGGTCCGGGTACTCGCCAATCGCGGCGTGCAACGTGGATCGTTGTTCGACCAGGCCGGAACGCGTCGTGGTCGCGGCGACGAGCGCGGCGGCTGCCACCGCGCGGATGTCCTGCGCAGTGCTGTAGAGGTCGCGCGCTTCGGCGAGCTTGGATTCCGACGCGGCGAGCCCTGCCGGCTTACGCCGTTTCGGTACCGCGGCGACGGGCTGCTCGCAGACGGGACACGCCTGGCCGGCGACGAGATGGGCGCGCAGGGCGTGCGCGCGGTGTGCCTCGTTGGCGGCGTCGAGCTCGCGCTCGCGCCGTGTGACGAGATCCTGGGCTTCGGTGACGAGCGCGTCGGTTCGGGCCAGCTCGCCCGACGACGCCGCCTCGTGGATCGCGGCGTCGGCGATGCGTTCGGCCAATGTGGCCAAGGCTTCGTCCGCGTCGCGGGCCCGCTGCAAGCCGGCCGCGTCGGGGGCGCTCTCGACGCGGGCCTCGGCGGCGGTGACCTCGGCCATGGCTGCCGTCTGCGCTTCGAGCGCGGCGGCGAGGGCGGCACCCGTCCGCTCGATCTCGGCTGCGGCCGCGGTGGTGCCGGCGGGCACGGCCACCGCCTCGAGCAGCTCGGCGTGAGTGCCGGCGACCCGCAGGCGCGCGTCCAGCTCGGCGCTCGCCGCCGCGTCGGCGTCGTCGTCGGCGCGGGCTTCGTTGACGGCCTGGTAGATCTCGCGCAGACGCGCGACGCGCTGTTGCGCGGCGGTCCGGGCGTCGGGGGTCGCGAATGCGAGCGTTTCGAGGGCGCGGCTCTCGTGTTCGATCGCGCTCGCGGCTTCCTTCGCCCGCTCGCGGGCCAGCTGGCCGATGCGGTCGTAGACCTCGAGGTCGAGCAGCCGGACGAGCAGGTCGCGGCGCTTCGCGGGCTCGTCGTGCAAGAAGCGCGCGAACTCGCCCTGGGGGAGCACGATGCACTTCGTGAAGTGCGCGAACGACAGTCCGAGAAGGTGCTCGACCGCGCTCTTCATCTGGCTGCGGTTCTCGGCCAGTACCTCGGTCGTTCCGCCGGCGGAGACGCGCTCCAGCAACGCGTCGCCGGCCGTGCGACCCTTCTGCAAGCGTACGACGCGGGTCGCGCGGTAGCGCTGCGCACCCAGGTCGAAGGTCAACGAGACCTTGGCCTGTTGGGCGCCGAGACTGACGACCCGGCCCACGAGCCGTTCGTCGGCGTAGCGCGGGATGCTGCCGTAGAGCGCGAAGCAGATGGCGTCGATGATGGTCGACTTGCCCGCACCGGTCGGCCCGACCAGCGCGAAGTAGTCGACGTCCTCGAACGACAGCTCGACGGGTTCGCGAAACACTCCGAAGCCCTCGGCCCGGAGGTGGACGGGGCGCATCAGCGGGTCTCGGCCATTGCGTCGTCGTGCAGGCGGGCGAAGAGTTGCAGGACGCGCTCGTCGTCGACGCCCTCGGCGGCGGCGTACTCCGCGAACAGCTCGCGCGCGCTGCGCCCGTGACGCGAGCGCGACGCAGTGGTGCCATCCGCGGCCGGAGCGCGTTCCACGCGCACCTCGACCGCGCGCGGCAACAGGGCGCGGACCTCGTCGGCGAGACCGGCACGGGTCGGTTCGCGGAGGATGACTCGTAACCAGGCGTCGCCGGCGGTCTCGGCCTGCTCGCGGACTTCGGCCAGCGTGCCTTCGAGCGTGCGCAGCGTCCATCCGGTCGTCAGCGGCCGGGTACGGACGCGAGCCGGGGTGCCCGGCGCGGCTTCCACCACCAAGACGTGCTTCACGTCATGTTCTTCGCCGAAGTCGACCTGGATGGGGGAACCCGCGTACCAGGTCGGGGCGGGCGCTTCGATCCGTTGCGCGCGGTGCAGGTGCCCGAGGGCGACGTAGTGCGCGCCAATGGGGAACTGCACCGCCTCGACGCCGTATTCGTTCGCGACCTGCGCGTCGCGCTCGCCGCCTCCCAGCTTGGCGCCCCGGACATAGCAGTGCGCCGCGAGCACGTTGACCGCGTCGGGCCGAAACGCTCGGCACAGCGTGTCGACCAGCACGCGCATGCGCTCCGAGTACAGGCCCGTGGTTCCCGCGCCGTCGAGGTCGAGGAGTTGCTGGGCCCGGATCGCGAACCGCTGCGAGACGAAGGGGACGAGGACGAACACCGCCGGTTCGCCGGAAGCCGTCGTGCACTCGACGACGCCCCCGTCGGCGGGCCGGGCCGCGCGGCCGAGAAGGGTGATCCCGGCGGCGTGGAACACGGGCGCCCAGGCATCGAGCGCGTGCTGGTTGTCGTGGTTGCCGCCGATCGCGATGACCCGGGCCCCGGTGTCGCGGAGCGCGAGCAGTGCCTCCCAGACCACGCGTTGCGCTTCCGGCGCGGGCGCGGCCGACTCGAAGAGGTCGCCGGTGACCAGGACCACGTCGACGGCTTCGGCGCGCGCGATCTCGGTGATCTCGGCGAGGACGGCACGGTGCTCGTCGAGTCGCGACATGCCGCGGAGCTGCTTGCCGACGTGCCAGTCCGAGGTGTGGAGGATCTTCACGACGTCACGTTGGCGCAGACGAGTCCGAGAGCCCCGCGAAGGGATCGTCGGGTAGCGCCGCCGCGCCCGTCGCCGACGGATTGGCCCCGCGCTCCGACGGTCGTGTCGCCCACGCCGGGAAGGGGAATTCGACCACGAGCGGCACCGGGATCTCAGGTTGCATCACGAACATCGTCCCCGGCTTCGCGATCGTCGCACGCTTTTGGTGCGTGGTGGGCAAGAAGCCGTACTCGGGCCGGGCCGCCTCCGCGGGATCGAGCCGACCCACGACCCGGATCGACGAGTTGGAGATGATCCGGCGCTCCACCTCGCTCGCGGTCTGCTGCGCGCCGACGAGGACGATGCCCATCGAGCGACCGCGCTCGGCGACGTCGAGGAGGATCTCCTTGATGGGAGAGTCGCCTTCGCGAGGTGCGTACTTGTTCAACTCGTCGAGCACGACGAACAGCAGCGAGGCGCGCGGTCCCGGACTGCTCCTTGCGATCGAAGGCCGTCCGCAGCGTGACGCCGACCACGAACCGTTTGGCGCGGTCGGGGAGATTGTGGAGATCGACGACGGTCACCTGCGCGTCGTCGGTGTCGATGCGGTGCCGGTCGGTTTCGGGGATGTCGGCGCGCACGAGCTGGGCCAGCGCTCGCTGCGATGTGAGCAGGCGGCGCACGAACGCGTTGACCGTGCCGGTACCCGTCGCCGGCCCGGCCCAGTCGCGGCGCTCGAGGTCGTCGTCGTTCTGCACTTTCGAGATGACGAAGTCGACGAGGTCGCGGTAGGTGCGCAGCGTGTGACCATCGATCCGCCAGCCGCCGTCGGCCGCGGCGACGCCGTCGCGCTTCAGCGCCGCGGCGACGTTGTGGACGACCATCGTGTATTGCTGGCGATCGTCTTCGGCATCGGCGAATGCGAACGGCAGGAGCTCCTCGGTCACGAAGTCGGCGAGGGTCCAGTAGAACGCGTGCACGCCGAGCGTCCGGTTCGCGACGTCGGGCCGGGCGTTGGCGTCGCCCTTGCGGGGTGGTGCGAAGACCGTGACCGACTTGAACGCGCCGGCCGTCATCCCGAGGTCGCGGTACTTGTCGCGGTCGGAGTCGGAGAGCTCGATGTTGTCGTGGTCGAGGAAGAGCAGGTCTTCGCCCTTCACGTTGAAGATCAACGCGCGCGTGTTGGTGGCTTCGTCGTCGAGCACGCCGGAGTTGAAGACCGAGTAGAGCAAGAACGTGGCGTAGGTCGTCTTCGTTGCCACGCCGGAGATGCCCGAGATGTTGACGTGCGCGCCGCGGGTGCCGTCGAGGAACTCGAGGTTCGCGAAGAGCGGACGACCGTCGCGGCCGAGACCGATCGGGAGTTTGCGCGCCATCTGGTCGAAGAACAGCGCGTGGTCGCGCGCCTCGCCGCTGGCGCGGTGCACCGCGGTGCCGGGCGTCGGCGGGACGAACACCTCGGGCTCGACCCGGGTGGTCAGCACCTCGGCGGATTCGACGGCCTCGGCGGGAAGTTGCCCGGCCTCGATGAGGAACACGTCGGAGTCGAAGCGGGCGCCTTCGTGGCGGGCCCGGACCTGGGTGACCACTCCGGAGAGGCGAACCGACCCTTCGCGGCCGGGGACTTCGCGTTCGCAGACGACGACGTCGTCGAGTTGGAGGTACTGCTCGGGCGCGATCGCCACCCAAAACGACAGTGGCGTCGCGTCTTCGGTGCCGAGGACCCGCCCGACCGCCCCGGGTCCGGCCGGATCGAGCTTGGCCGGATCGAGCTTGGCCGGATCGAGCCTGTCGGGAGGGTGCGCGGCCATGTGCCGACGGTACCGCCGAGGTGGGACAGATTCGTGGTACCGCGGGTGCGGACGGGCGGTGTTGGACACGAACCGAGCCGTGTTCTACGATTTAGAACACGTTCTAAAAACGCTCTCGGCTCGCGAAATTTGGAGGATCTGCACATCATGGAATTCGGTCTGTTCCAAGGCGGTTTCGTTCACAAGGATCTCGCCGCGAAGAACCCGAACGCCGAGCACGATCGGATCATGAGTGAGGTCAATCTCTGCGAGGTCGGTGACAAGCACAACTGGAAGTACGCCTGGTTCACCGAGCACCACTTCTTGCAGGAGTACTCGCACATCTCCGCGAGCGAGACGCTCATGGCCTGGGTGCTCGCGCGTACGCAGAACATCCACGTCGCGTCGGGCATCATCAACATCACGCCGCCCGTCAACCATCCGGCGCGAGTCGCCGAGCGGGTCGCGATGATGGACCTCGTCTCCAACGGCCGCTTCGAGTTCGGGACCGGGCGCGGCAGCTCCACGACGGAGATGGGGGGGTTCGGGATCACCGATCCCGAGATCACCCGCGACATGTTCGAAGAGGCGATCCGCGAGATCGTGCGCATGTGGCGCGACGAGCCGTACTCGTACGACGGCAAGTTCTTCTCGATGCCCGAGCGCCACGTGCTGCCCAAGCCCTACGTGAAGCCGCACCCGCCGCTCTGGGTCGCCGCCGGCAACCCCGAGACGTTCGAGCGCGCCGCGAAGATGGGCATCGGTGTCATCTGTTTCACCGGTGGCACGCCCGAGAAGATGGCGCCGCTGGTGGAGACGTACAAGAAGCACATCAAAGACGCAGAGCCGGTCGGCGAGTACGTGAACGACAACATCGCGATCACGACGAGCTTCATGTGCCTCGAAGACCGCGACGAGGCGCGCAATCACATGGCGCACTCGGGCAACGGTCGTCAACAGACGCTCGTGTTCCACTACCTCGACACGTTCCCCCGGCCACCGTTCGTCCCCGAGTGGCCGACCGAGATCCCCGACCCCACTCCCGAGGCGATCGAAAAGGGGTTCCAGAGCGGCGCGGCGATCGTCGGCACGCCCGACGACTGTGCCGAGGGCATCCAGAAGTGGGCCGACATCGGTGTCGACCAACTCATCATGGGCCCGTCGGGCAGCACGTACTCCGACGAGTTGCTCGAACGCACGGTGACCCTCTTCGGTGACGAGGTCATCCCGCGCTTCGACAAGGACCCCGAGCACTCGACGTCGAAGTACCGGGCCGCCGCCGCCAGTCGCCGGTGACTCGCTGATGGCTCGTCCCACGGACGGGAACGAGCCGGGCGAGAACACCGACGCCGTCGACCATCCCGACCTCACCGGTGTCGCCGGTGAGATGCGGGCGCAGTGGCGGGCCGAACAGGCTTCGGCCGCGGCCGACGCCGCGGCGCAGTGGCGGCACCACCGCAGTGTCGCCGACTGGCTCCGCGACCGGATGCACGCGGGCGACCGCGTCGGGGTGACGCTCGCGGCCGCGGAGTTCGTCGGTCGCGTCGAAGAGGTCGGCGACGACTTCCTCGCATTGCGCGGTCCCGACGGTCGGGTCGAGATCCAGATCGCAACGGCGGTGCCGATCGCCTTCTCGGTCGTCGAGCACGCGACCAGCGGCGGCACGCGCTCGGTGATGCGGCGGGCCTTTCGTGACGTGTTGTCGGAGCGCGACGGCCGAGTGGGCATGCGCGTGGGTACGACCCTGCGGCCGGAGGGAATCGACGGCACGCTCTTGGTCGGGCGCGACCTGGTGACGATCGTCGCCGCCGACAGCCGCGAGACGTTGGTGCCGATCGCGCACGTCGCGTGGGTGACGGCGACGCGACCGGGATCGGGCTCGGCGCGCTTGTAGCCTCGGCGCCGTGGACGGTCCCGACGGCACGCGCGACATCTTCCGTGCGATCTACGCATCCGACCACTGGAAGGGCGGCTCGGGTGAGGGCTCCGACGTCGCCGCCACCGAGCCCTATCGCCAGGTGCTCGAGGCACTGGTGTCCGGCACCGACATCGAATACGTCGTCGACGCCGGATGCGGCGACTGGCAGTTCTCCCGCCTCGTCGACTGGTCGGGCAAGCGGTATCTCGGCGTCGACGTGGTTCCGGAGGTGGTCGCGGAAAACCGCCGCGCCTTTGCCACCCAAGACGTCACGTTCGTCGAGGGCGACATCCGCGCGCAGCGGCTACCCAAGGCCGACCTCCTGGTGTGCAAGGACGTGCTTCAGCATTGGGATCTGGAGTCGGTGGCGGCGTTCCTCACTCGCAACCTGCCGCGATATCGCTACGCGCTGATCACGAACGACCTCACGAGCGTCCACATCGCGCCGGAGATGCTGAACACGGAGATCCCGATCGGGCACTGGCGCACGCTCGACCTCGAGCGACCACCGTTCGGTGTGCCGCGCAGTGGCGATTCGACTTCGACATTCGCGGTGAGTGGACGAAGCGTTCGTTGCTGTTCGTCCGGCGGGCGTACCGGCCGATCGCGGCGCTGCGCCGCGACTCGGCGTTGCGCACGGCTCGCGCGCTCCACATCCCGTCCGCACGGCCGTAACCGCGGCAGGAGCCCTCGCGGTCAGGATCCGCAGATGGTGAGGCCGTACGCGAGCGCGGCGTCGTTCGCTGCTTGCAGATCCGACTCGAGTTGGGTCTGCGCGGCCTGTACGCCCGCTTGATCGCCGGTGCGAAGTTGGGCCGACACGCGCTCGCCGTCGCGCAGGACGACGTCGACCTTGGTGTAGATCGCGGCGACCGTTGCCGCATCGCCGGCGGGCGGGTGGAGCTCGCGGAGCTGGCGGAGCCCGTCGGCGGTGATCAGGCCGGTCTGGTCGTTGAACTCGGCTTCCTGCTTCGGATCCGACGGGGGTGCGCCCAGCGCGGTGACGCGCGTGTTCATCGATCGGCAGATCGCGTTGGCGGCAGTGACGTAGGCGTCCTTCGTCGACGGCACCGACGACCCGGTCGACGACGGCGGCGGTTGCGTCGTGCTCGACGGTGCCGACGGCTTGGAGCTGCTGGTGCACGCCGCGATCGCGACGATCGCCAGGGGGATCAGGGCCCAGCGCCGGAGTCGCACCGGTCGAAGGTATCCGCCGCCGCGGCCGGGCCGGTGCATCGGTGCAACCGGGCGCGTTCCGTGCGGGCGCGCGGCGGACCGGTCGTTCGCCGACATGTCGCCCAGGCCGTGTGCCCAGCCCGTGCGCTCATGAGGCCGTGCGCTCAGGCCGCGGTCAGCTTCTCGCTGATCTCCCACAGACGGGCCGCGGCTTCGTCGTCGAGGGCCTGGGCGGCCGGCTTCACGGCCTTGCCCTTGATGAAGTATTGGCCGGTGATGCCGTCGACATCGGCGGAGGTGGCCAGGTAGATAGAGGTGAGCGCGCCCTTCTCCTGCGACATGGCGAACGGTCGCGCGAGCGGCATCACGCAGCGTGCCGAGCAGACCGAGATCGCCTTCGCGGGCGAAGTTGCTGGCCACGAACCCCGGGTGCAGTGCGTTGGCCGTGAGGACGGCGGGGTCGTTGCGCCGTGCGAGCTCGCGCGTGAACAACAGGTTCATCAGCTTGGTGGCGGAGTAGACGGAGAAGCTGCGGTAGCGGCGGCGCTCCCAGTCGAGGTCGTCGAAGTCGAGACCGTTGCGCGCCGTCGTGTGCGCGTACGACGACACGTTGACGACCCACGCCGGCGCGCTGCGGACGAGGGGGCCGTAGAGGAGGTTCGTCAACAAGAAGTGGCCGAGGTGGTTGATCTGGAACTGCGACTCGTGGCCGTCGACGGTCATGAGTCGTTTTCGGAGCACGAGCCCGGCGTTGTTGAGCAAGATGTCGAGCCGGTCGTGGCCGGCGTTGAACGCGGCGGCGAACTCGCGCACCGACGCGAACGACGCGAGGTCGATCGGGATGAACTCCACTCGCCCGCGGGCATCGGCTCGCGCCTCGATCTCGGTGACTGCCGCCGCGGCCTTGGTGGGATTGCGCGCCGCGATCACCACGTGCGCGCCTTCCCGCGCGATACCGATCGCGGCCTCCTTGCCGATGCCGCTGTTGCCGCCGGTGACGATCGCGACCTTGCCCGCGAGGCGGGTCACGACTGCGCCCGCTCGGCCGCGCTCGGGGAGCGGTCCTCGCCCGGTTGGGCCTTGACCCACGCGATCAGCTCGTCGCGGAGGAAGCGGATCTCCCGCCCGCCCGGGAACCGGTGCGCCGGGATCCGGTGTTCGCGCACCATGCGGCGCAGGTACTCCACGTGTACGTGCAACATCTCGGCCGCGAGCGCGGTGGTGAGGATCTCGGGGTAGCGGCCGGCCGCCGGGGCCGCCGCGGGGGAATCGCCGTCGGGGGTCGACATGGGCGGCACGCTACTCGCCACCTGCGACAACTTCGAGCTATCTGCGACACCACGGGCTGAAACCGGCGCAGCGTGGAATCGATGCCGTGTAGCACGTCGGCGTTCGATTCCGACAGGGGCGAATTGATCAGACGCTTCACCGGACAGAATGCGCCGCGCGCCGCGCGCCTCGGGTTCCATGCCCCGCAGCTACGGAAGCTGAGAGTCGCGGGGATGGGGTGTTGGTGGGGACCACGCAGGGCACGGTGTTGAGTCGTACCCGAAGAGGGATCAACTCCCGGGTGTCGACGGGGCACGTCGTGATGGTGTTGGCCGGCGCGCTCGGCGTGTTGCTCACGCTCACCGTCTTGCGATCGGCCGACGACTCACGTCCGGTCCTCGTCGCGGCGCACGATCTCGCTCCGGGCACGGTGATCGGCGACGCGAGTGTGCACGTCGTGCACGTTCACGCCGGTACCGCAGTTCTTGCCACGCTGTTCGGCGGCGACCAACAACCCGCGTTGCGGGGCCGCGTGGTCACCTCGGCGGTGCACGAAGGGGAATTGCTGGCCCGCGGTGCGGTGAGCACGATCGACGCGCACGCGTCGACGCGGGTGATGAGCTTCCCGGTCGCACGGTCTCGGGCGGTCGCCGGCAAGCTGCAGACCGGTGACCGCGTCGATGTTCTCGCGGTCGATCACGATTCGGGTCGAGCCGGCTACGTCCTGACGGACACCGAGGTCGTCGCGATCGACGGTCGGAGCGGCGGTGCGCTGTCGGGTGCGTCGGACGACGTCACGATCACGCTCGTGGTCGATCCCTCGACCGCGCCGGTCCTCGCGTCGGCGGTGGATGCGGGGACCGTGATGCTCGTCCGTTCCACCGGAGCGCCCGTGGCGCACGGCGAAACGCCTTTCGTGCCGCGAACCACGAAGTGAGAGAGCCGGAGGTCGCGCTCGCGTTCACGGCCGACGTCTGGGTGGAGGAGTTGCACCGCCACCTCACCGACCATGGTGGCGCGCGCGTGCGAACGTTGCTGGTCGAGCCGGAAGGCGCGCTCGAGGAGTCGTACGACGTGCTCGTCGCCGGCCATCGTTGGCCGGCGCTCACCCGGGCGCTCGTCGCCGACGTCCACGCGCACGGACGTGCCGTCGTCGGTGTGCACGATCGGGAGGAACTTGCGAGCCGGGAGCATCTCGTGGCGCTCGGTGTCGATGTGATCGTCGAATCCGACGCGGGTCCGGACGCGTTCGTGCGCGCGATCGCGAGCGTTGCCAACCGCCGCGACGAGCGCGCGGCGAGCCGGCCGGCTGTGGCGCCGATGCGCTCGGGGCGCGTCGTGACCGTCGGCGGACCGCCGGGTGTCGGTCGAACCGAGATCGCGATCGAGCTGGCATTGGCGCTCGGTCGGCGGCTCGGTGTCGTGCTGGTCGACACCGACGACGTTGCGCCTGCGATCGCGGCCCGGCTGCAGTTGCCCGTCGAGCCCAACCTTCGCACCGCCATCGATGCCGTCGAACACGGCCGCGGCGACCTGGATCGTTGCCTGCTCGTCGAGTCGTCGTCCCTCCTGCGAGTGGTCACGGGATTGCCGAACGCCAGTGCGTGGTCGCAGGTCCGGCCCGGCGAGATCGTGCGGGTGGTGGACCGGCTTTCCGACGACACCGACTGGATCGTCACGGACGGCGCCGGCACGCTCGAAGAGGTCGGCACCGCAACGACGCGCGGCCGCTTCGCGTCGGCGCGGACGATGGTCGCGGAAGCCGACGTGCTCGTCGCGGTGTGCGACCCGTCGCCGAACGGGATCGGTCGGCTGCTGAGTTGGGTGGTCGAAGCGATCGCCCTCGCTCCGACGGCGTCACTCTTCGTCGCGGTCAACCGCGCGCCCGATACCCGGTTCCGGCGCGGTGAGATCTACGAAGAGCTCACGGCGAGTCTCCCGCTCGTCGACGTCGCCTTCGTTCCGACCGATCGACGGGTCGGCGACGCGGCGTGGAACGGGACAACAGTCGGAAGGGGGCCGTTCACCCGAGCGGTCGCCGAGCTCGCTCGGCGGGTCGTGACGCAACCACGCCGTTCGTTGCTCCTCGCGCCGCTCGAGGCCGCGTCGTGACGGTCCGGACCGACGCGTACGAGATCATCCGGCGCGACGCGATCACGGGGATCGAGCAGCGGCGCCTGCAACCCGCGGCGCAGCTCGGCGAGGTACGCGTCGAGATCGAACGGGCGATCGACGACTATCAGCGGCGCGCCCGCCTCGGCGACGAGGTTCCGCTCGGCGATCCGCCCGAGATGGCCCGGCGGGTCTTGCGTTCCATCACCGACCTCGGTCCGCTGAGTGAGCTGCTCGCTCGGCGCGATGTCGAGGAGGTCTTCGTCGAGGGTGCGCGCGTCACCTATCTCGATACCGACGGCCGGTTGCGCGGCCTGGCCGAACCCACCACCGAAGCCGAGAATCGACAGATCATCGATCGGCTGTTGGCGGCCACCGAGCGCCAGCTCAACGCGAAACATCCTCTGGTGCAGGCGCGCGTGCTCGAGGGTACGGCCCGACTGACTGCGGCGATCGAGCCGGTTGCCGACCGGCTCTCGGCAACCGTTCGTCGCTACACGGTTCGTGATGTCACCCTCGACGCGCTCGTCGCGCGGGACGCATTGACGGCGACGGCTGCCAACTTCTTGTGGGCCACGATGCAACTGCGGAGCCGGGTCGTCGTTTCCGGCGAGCCGGGAGCCGGGAAGACGACGCTCGCGGCGGCGTTGCTGTCGGCGGTTCCGACGGCGCACTGCATTCGCAGTTGCGAGGAGATCCGCGAGCTCGCGGTGCCCGTGCTCCACGGCGGATATTACGAGATCCGCCCGGCCGGGCTGGACGGTACCGGCGAGATCAGTCTGCGCGACCTCGTGAAGTTCGTCCTGGCGATGCGGCCGGACCGCATCGTCGTCGGCGAGGTGCGCGGCGCGGAGGCGTTCGAGCTGACCCGGGCGATCAACGCCGGCTGCGGCTTCCTCTGCACGCTCCACGCCAACAGTGCGCGCGACGCGGTCAACGCCTTGGTGAATGCCGCGCTCATGGCGGGAGAGAACGTGACGGAACGGATCGTGCGGCGCATCTTCGTCGAGGCGCTCGACATCGTTGTGCACCTCGACCGCGACGACGTGGCGCGTGCGGATGGTCATGTGCGCCGCCAGGTCACCGAGATCGCCGCAGTCGTCCCGAGCCTCGGCGACGCAGAAACCTACGAGCCGTTGTTCGTCCGCGACGGGCTCGGTCGGCCGCTCGAGTGGACCGGCGTCTTGCCGCCCGCGCTCGAGCAACGCGTCGACCGGGCGTTGCCACAAGGCATGACGTTGCGCGCGCTGCTCGATCGCGGGCGTGCGAGAGCATGAAGGTGCTCGCCGCCGGTCTCGTCGGTCTGTGCTGCGCGTTGAGTGCCGGCGCGCTGCTGGGAACGCTGCCGAACTTCCGATTCCGGGCGCCGCGTCGCGTTTCGCGGCGAACGCGCAACCGGGTGTGGCTCCAACAAGCGGGCGCCGGCCTGACCCCGGCCCGATTCTGGTCGGGAAGCGTCGCAGCCGGTCTGCTCGCGCTGCTCGTGCTCGTCGCGCTGACGGGATCCGTCTTCGTTGCGCTGGTGCCGTCAGTCGCGGTAGCGCTCTTTCCGCGGGCATACTTCGCTCGTCGACGGCGGCTTCGTATGCGTGACGTGCAGGCGGCGTGGCCCGACGGGCTGCGTGACGTCGTCGCGTCGATCGCGGCGGGACGATCACTCACCCAAGCCGTCAACTCGCTTGCCGCGACCGGCCCGGGGGTCTTGCAAGAGGCATTCGCCCGGTTTCCCGCGCTCGCGAGGGTCGTCGGGACGGGTCCGGCACTCGAGGTCGTCAAGGAAGAGCTGGCCGACCCGACCAGTGACCGGGTGCTCGAAGTGCTGCTCTTGGCGCACGAGCGCGGCGGGCCCATCGTTCGCAACATCCTCGAGGATCTGGTCGACGCGACGACGCGCGACCTCAAACTCCTCGACGCGCTCGAGACCGAGGGTCTCGAGATGCGGATCAACGCGCGTGCCGTCGTCGTGCTGCCCTGGCTCGTTCTCGTCGCACTGACGGCCCGGCCCGGGCCGTTTCGCGACTTCTACCGTTCGAGCGGCGGCGTGGTGACGCTTCGTCGTCGCCGCAGGCCTGACCGCGGTCGGGATGCTCTTCCTCGGCCGGCTCGCTCGCGACGAGGTCGAAGAGCGGGTCTTCGGCACCGCGGCGGCCTCGCCATGAGCCTCGTCGCGTTGCTCGCGGCCGGAGCGGTCGGGGCCGGCGCCGCAGGCGTTGCCTCGCTGTGGCTTCCGCCGACCCGGCGCCTCGCGGCTCGGGTGCGCCCGTACGCGGTCGTCGCGCGATCCGCGCTCGGCCACGCGCCCGACCTCGCGCCCGTTGCCGAGGGGCGTCCGCGCGCCTCCGCCACGCTGCCGCGGTTGTTCGGCCCAGCGTTGCGCGCCGCGGCGGGACGGGTGAGCAACGCCATCGAATCGCGCGGCGACGACCACCTCGCACGCATGCTGCGCCAGGCGGCGTTGGACGATCTCACTCCGGAGCGGTATCGCCTGCAGCAGCTCGGGCGAGCGGGCGGGTTCGGCGCGGGTGCGATGGTGGTCGCGGCCGTGACGCTGAAGACGCCGCTCGTCGTGTTGGCCGCAGGTGTCGCCGGATTCGTGTACGGCGCGAGTCGTGCGCGTTCGCGGCTCGAGCGACTGATCGCGCTACGCGCGGCGCGCATACGGCTCGAGCTCTACACCGTGAACCACCTGCTCGCGATGCAGGTCCGGACAGGTTCGGGCGCGATGCAGGCGGTACAACGGGTGGTCGAGCGGGGCCGGGGTGTCGTGGTCGGAGAGTTGGCCGACGTGTTGACCTGGACGCGAAGCGGCGTCGACGAAGCCGAGGCCTTCCGGCGTGCCGCGGAGCTGACGCCGGAGCCCAGCGCGGCGCGCACCTACCGCCTGCTGGCCGCCGGCGTGGAGCGAGGCGTAGATCTCGGCGGTGGCTTGTTGGCGTTGAGCAGTGACATTCGCGACGCCCGCCGCGAGCAGATGCACAAGGACGCCGTGCGCAGGCGCGCCGCGATGCTCGTTCCGACGATCGCGATCCTCGCTCCCATCATGTTGCTGTTCATCGCTGCGCCCCTCCCGGCGATCGTTCTCGGACACCACTGACCCAAAGGAGAGCTATGCGTCTGCCCAAACGCCTTCACGAAGGCGACGAGTCGGGAATGACCACCGCCGAGTTGCTCGGCAACGCCGCGTTGGGAGTGCTCGCGTTGGTCGTCATCTGGGGACTCCTCCAAACGCTCGGCGTCGACATCGTCCGATCGTTGCGCGACGCCTTGATCCATTGAGTCTCTGATCGTGCGCCGGCGGGGAGAACGAGGGTTCACGACGATCCAGTACGTCGTCGCGACCGCGTTCTCGTTGTTGCTGTTCGTGCTCGTCGCGAACCTGCTCGTCGACCTGTACGAGCGCGGCGCAGTGCGCGACGCGCTCGACGAAGGTGTGCGCGCCGGTGTTCCGGTCTCGGCGACCGTCGATGACTGCCTCGCGCGTGTTCACGACGTGGTGGGTGCCGTCGCGAACGGTTCCTCGGTTCTGGTGGAGGATCTGTCGTGCACGCGCGACGGCGAACGCGTCGTCTCGAGCGCGCACGTCAGACTGCGATCGTGGTTCCCCATGCTGTTGCCGGATTGGCGCCTCACGCTGCGGGCTTCGGCCCGCCGGGAGCGTTGAGGTGGCCGGGTGGCGGTGCGATCGGCACGAGCGCGGCTTCGTCGCGATCGAATGGGTCGCCTCGGTCGCACTCTTGCTGCTCCCGATCGTCGTGCTGGTCGCGACGCTGCCCGGTTGGGCCGAGCGGCGGCACACGGCGACGGTGGCCGCGCGTGAGGCCGCGCGGGATCTGGTCGACAACTGGCCCCACGGCGATCCGGCCGCCGCGATCCTGGTTGCCCAAGACGTTGCCGCCGATCACGGGGTCGGCGCGGCCGACCTCGACGTGCGTGTCGCCTCCGTCGGAGCCGCGCGCGGCGACGAGGTGGTGGTGGAGGTGAGGGTCACGATGCCGGCGATCGGCGTCGCCGGCATGTCGGTCGGTTCGTGGCACTACACCGCGCGGGCGACGCGTCGCATCGACGACTTTCGGAGCCGATGATGGGGTCCGACGGCGTCGCCGTTTCGGGCCCGCGCCCGCGCCCGTCGAAGGAGAGCGGAACCGTCACCCTGTGGGTGCTCGGCTTGTGCATCTCGCTCATGTTCCTCGGGGGCCTGAGCCTCGATCTGTGGCGGGCGGTCGCCGAGCGGCGCGAGTTGTCGTCGATGGCGGACTCCGCGGCAACCGCGGCCGCGAACGGCGTCGACGTCGGCGCGCTGCGCGCCGGAACGCTCGTGCTCGATCCGGTCCGGGCGCGATCCATCGCGCTCGCGGCCCTCGATGCGGATCCGCATTCGTCGTCGCTCGACGCGGTCGACGTGCAGATCGTCGGGAACCGGGTGACGGTGACGTTGCGCGACCACGTCGACTTCTCCCTCCTCGGCATCTTCATGGGTGGTCGGCATTTCGACATCGCGGTGCACGCGGCGGCGGAGCCGCAAGAGCGGTCATGAGCCACGAACGCGGCGCCGTGATCGGGCCGCGCTCGGCTCCGGATCGGGAGGGGCAGCCTGACGAGCGTGTCAGGTACGCTCGGCGGCGAATCGCCAGCACCGCACGCCCAGGGGAGCACAATGCCTGACGCAGTCATCGTCGCCGCGGCCCGCACGCCGATCGGGACCGCCCGCAAGGGGACGCTCCTCGACGTGAGCGCCTTCGACCTCGCCAAGTACGCGGTTGCGGAGGCGCTGAAGCGCTCCGGTGTCCCGTCGGCCGACGTCGACGACCTCGCGATGGGCGAATCGCTGCAGGGTGGGGGAGACATCGCCCGCTACGCGGCGGTGGAGCTCGGCCTGGTCGAGATCCCGGGCGTCGCGCTCAACCGGCACTGCGCGTCGGGCATGGCGTCGGTGCAGGGCGCGGCCGCCAGCATCATGGCCGGTATGGACAAGGTCGTGATCGCGGGTGGTTCGGAGTCGATCTCCACCTCGCCGCAGTCGCTGAAGCGCACGCCCGGAACCGACGATTGGGTGCAGTGGATGTCACCGTCGCATCCCGCGACTCCCGACGCGCCGGCCTTCGACATGTCGATCACGGTTGGCTACAACACCGCGCAGGCGGTCGGCATCACCCGCGAGGACTGCGACGCGTGGGCGCTGCGTTCGCACGAGCGCGCGATCGCCGCGATCGACGAAGGTCGCCTGCAGGAAGAGATCGTCGCGATCGAGGTCGCGATGCGCGACGGTTCCACCAAGATCTTCGACACCGACGAGCACCCGCGGCGCGGCTCCACGATGGAGAAGCTGGCGACGCTCAAGCCCTTGCATCCGGAGATCGAGAACTTCCCGATCACTGCGGGCAACTCGTCGGGCCTCAACGACGCCGCGGCCGCGATGATGATCGTGAGCAGCGACTACGCCCGGGCGAACGGCCTCACGCCGCTGGCGAAGATCGTGTCGTGGGCGTCGTCGGGTGTGGAGCCGCGGAACACCGGACTCGGCCCGATCGCGGCCATCCCGAAGGCGCTGCAGCGAGCGGGCCTCACGGTCGGCGACGTCGATCTCGTCGAGATCAACGAGGCGTTCGCGTCGGTGCCGGTCGCGGCCTGCCGCAAGCTCGGCCTCTCGGAGGACATCACGAACCCCAACGGGTCGGGGTGCTCCCTCGGCCACCCGGTCGCCGCCACCGGCGCGCGCATGATCATCACCACCCTGTACGAACTGCGGCGGCGCGGTGGGGGCATCGGGCTCGCGAGCATGTGTGCCGGCGGCGGTATGGGCTCGGCCACGGTGTTCGAGGTCTACCCCGGCTAGTGCCGCGTCACGCAACGTCGGCGATGCTTCCGGAACGGACTCGGAACCGGATACACCAACATTCGCGGGCTAGTTCGTCTGTTCTTCTTTCGGACGACGCTCGAACGGCCCGTAGGCCTTGCCCGGTTGCCGCGGGTAGTGCTTGTGCTTTCCGAAGAACACCGCAACGCGTCGACCCGCGTGTATCTCGTGCCGATGCCACCGGTAGACCCTCACCGTGACGTAGGCACCCCATACGTAGAGGCAAGCCTGCAGCCCGATCCTGATCATGGGCGCCGCGCTCTCGCGATGGCTTCGAAGATGTGATCGGCGAACGCTCGCCGCTCGTCATCGCTCGTCGCGCCGAACGGCTTCGGCGGTTTCGCGAACACGAGCGGCATCACGACGGCAAGGCTAACGCTCAACTGACCCGGCGATCTCCGTGTCCGGCGCGGCGAATACCGATCGGCGGATCCGTAGGGCTCAGGTGCGTTCCGGGAGCGAGTCTCGAACGGTCGAGTTGGTGAATCCATGCGGCAAGGGACCGCGTGTTGCGTGGGCGTAGATCGCGTATCCGAGAACGGCCATGGCGGCGTCGAGCACGAAGGCGTAGGCGAGGATTGTGACGATCAGCCCGGTCCAGGACACGACGAACAGGAGGCTCGAGTCAACGACGAGCGCCGCGATCACGAGCCCGACGAGAGGGATCGTGATCACAAGACCGACGACGCCGAGCCCGCCGACTCCCCGTAAGCGGTCGCGAGACGTCTCTCGAAGCGTCTCTCGCGAGTAGTCGAACGCGGCGGGCATCGGCACTTCCCCGATGACGATGGCCGGCACGACCAGCAGGGAAATCACGACCCAGGCGATCTGCGCGGCCCAGCCGAACAGCCGTCCAAGGCGCCCGAAGAGCGCAGCGACGAGCCGGATCGCCAGACCGACGGTAAGCAGGTCGAAGGCCCAAGCCGCCAGCGGCCGCCGATGTTTCCATGCGACCGCCCATGCCGTCGACAACGACATCGAGCCCTCGGTGAGGCTGTCTCGCACCGCGATGATCATGGTCGCGTCGGTGAGCGCGGCCGTGAATGCTCCGAGGTAGGCGGCGGGCAAGACGAGGAGCACGGCCACGATCGGAGCGAAGAAGAACAGGATCACGACCGAACCGGCGAGCAGGCAATCGACGGCGACATGCACCGCCGTCAGAAGCAACACTCGCGGATGACGCCGCACCCACATCAATGCCGGACGGCGTAACCCGCCCAGTTCTGTCATGGATCCATTCTCCACCACCGCGAGATCGGTCAGCTATGGCGCGGTCGATTGCCGGCGGCGCCGCAACTCAGGAGATTCGCTCCGGCCGTGGTCGTCATGCTCGACAGCGCGGCAACAATGCCGACCACACATATCGCGATTCGCCCGACGACCACGCGTTCATGATGCCCCGTCGGGGCGCGATAAGCCACCGTCAGCGCCGCGCCATAACGAGCGGTGCCCCGACGCTGCACGCGTCGCACCACGCCAGTCGCCGAGCGCGGCGACCTGCTGATCGATCAACTTGGCGCGGAGTTACCGTCGTGACGTTGCCGCAGTGGTGTTCGTTCGTGTCGGCATCGTCACACTCAGGTCTTGTGGCGCGGTCAGTTCTCGGCAAGAGCTGCAAAGGAGTTCTTCACGTCCTTGTACCAGCCCATCGAGGCTTTCGGGTGCCGCCACCGGCCCTTCATTGCCTTGAGCGCTTCTTCGTGCGCCGTGTCGCCTGCCGACACGGCGTCCTTCAAGTGTTGGTCCTGCGCCTTGATCACCTCGTCGGCGGTCGCGCCGTGGTGCGCGTAGTCGCACGGCCCACCGAGTTGCTGACACGTCATGGTCTTCATGGTTCTCCCTCCTTCGAGAGCAACGCGGCCGGCCTCCGGACGCTCAGCTATACAGTGATACTCTCGATTTGAGAGTGATACTATCGATTCGTGCCGGAGGGAGTCAACAGGAGCTCGCCAAGAAGGGGACAAGCCCGGACACGGCTCGCACGGCGAGCGGTGATCGACGCAGCGCGCAGCCTGTTTGTCGAGGGTGGCTACGCCACGACCACCATTGCGGCCATCAGCAGACGCGCCGACGTGCCGGAACCGACGGTGTATCGGCTGTTCTCATCGAAGCTCGGGATTCTGAAAGTTCTCCTCGACGTCTCCATCGCAGGCGACGACGAACCCATCGCAGTGCAGGAGCGCCCCAGCGTCGCTTCGCTCTTCGACGAACCCGATCCACACAAGGTCCTCGCCGGCTTCGCTGCGGTCACGACACAGATCAACCAGCGGACCAACGACCTCTACAGCGTGCTCAGTCGCGCAGCAGACTCCGACGCCGAAGCGGCCGTGCTCGTCGACACGCTCCGCCGCCAGCACGATCGCGGGCAAGAACAGATCGTACGAGCACTGCACCGCAAGCGGAAGATCCGCGCCGGACTGAAAGCCCGCGACGCGGCCGACCTTGTGCACGCACTCATGTCTCCCGAGGTCTACCGCCTCCTCGTCACCGATCGAGGCTGGACGCCCGACCGCTACCAGCAATGGATCGCCGACACGCTCATCCAACAACTCACCTGAACCCCGCCCAGGCCGCACAGATTGCGTCGCTCCGGGCGTGTTACGCCACCGCCAGAGCGGCGCCATGACGCTCGGTGCTCCGAGGCCCCACGCCGAACGCGATATGGGCGCGCGTTCTGCGCGGGTCGACGAGTCGCGGTGGCGCGCGAGATCGGCAAAGGTGCCGCGGGTCAACTCGTGGCGCGAGGCATCCGAGTGTGAACGAGGCGATATCGCCGTAGACGGCGAGGAACGTTGTGTCGTGAGCGTCGCAGGCGATGAGGTGACCGTTGATCAGCACCGGGACTGGGTGTGCGCCGAACGCCACCGACGACGCGTCGAGCCGTTTCGAGAGGTGAAAGGCGGCGCCGACCGGGTGCACGAAGACGTAGACGTATCCGGGATGCTCCGCCGATGGTGAACAACCGCCGATGCAGTTGAAGTCCACGCGGGTTGCCCGCTCCCGGGCGTGTTTGCGCCACCAGACCTGCGTGCGGCATCGGAACCGGGCGATGTCGTCTGACACGGCACGAGAACCCGTTCGCGCAGTCCTTTCACCGTTCGTGCTCCCGGCACGGCATGGGGGCCCGGAGAGCGACGGCTCCATCGTCGGCTGCGCTTCTCCGCTGAAGATTGCGCCGACGCGATCCGACCAGGCCCGGCCGGGGCCGAATCGTCCGTGACCCTTCCGGCGCGAACGATGAGCATCTACCGCGAGGGAGCCGACGGCAGGCCCGCGACGCCCGGATCCGGACGCGCTGGAACTCCTACTTGACACTGCAGAGTCGGGTTGGGAACCTTTGCAACCGGGCTGGGAGCGCCCCATCACGGGGAGGACGACATGGCGGGCTTGGTCGTTGCCGTGACGGGGAGGGAACCGTTTCGGCGCGGTCGAGTATCTGGCAAAGGACGCCGGCGCCGGGCGGCACTCGCGACAGCAGTCTTGCTGTCGCTCGCCGCGTGCGGAGGCGCGGGGAGTAACGGGAGCAGCGTCCCCGGCAACTCCGGAAGCTGCACGACCGATGACACGGGCAGCTGCGTGAATTACACCTCCGGAAGCAGTGTCACCGACAGCTCCGGAAGCTGCACGACGGATGTCACGGGCAGCTGCGTCGACAATTCCGGGAGCAGCGTCACCGACAGCTCCGGGAGCAGTGTCACCGGCAACTCCGGAAGTTGCACGACGGATGTCACGGGCAGCTGCGCCGACAATTCCGGGAGCAGTGTCATCGACAATTCCGGGAGCAGCGTCACCGACAATTCCGTGGGCTGCTATACCGACGACAGCGGCAACTGCGTGACCGGCACCGCCGGCGGGTGAGGACGGCGCTTTGCCGCAACCCGACGCTTGCCGCTGCACCGGGAAAGCCCATGAATGCCGCTCGGGCTGCGGGTACTTGTACGATGCGCGGCGTGGAGACTGGCCCGCCCGACGTCCGCCTGAGCGTGGTGGTGGCGTATGCGACCGGCGTCGTTGCGAAAGCGTGCGACTGCGGTCCCATCGAGGCGTTCGACCGGCTCACGATCCTCGCGGCAGCCTCGGGCCAGACCTTGGAGTACACCGCGCTCGACGTGCTCGACGGCGTCATCCAGTTCGACTCGTAGCCGCAGACTGCGGGGATCCGGCGCCACTTGCCGCGCCCCGCATTCCTTTACGGAACCTTGACCCTCAGGGTTCCGGTGAGTCCCTCGCGGCGAGCCAGAATCGGATGTCGGGGAAAGGCGAGCCGGACCAGAGTTCTCCGGTGACGTTCACCCGCTGACGACGCCCTCGACAGCCCGCCGTCGAGGGCGTCGTCGCGCTTGGGCGCGAAGCGTCACGCGCGCTCGGCTCGGCGGGCGTGGCGGGGGCCGCCGCTTCGTGCGCGAGAAGTCGCAGTACACCCGCCTGCCGATCGGTACCGCGGTGACCGGGCGAACGCCATACTGGCGCTATGGAGTCGAAGCTCGAGGGCGGCATCGCCAACGCGGGCGCGGTGACGCGTGCGGGGGATCACGTCCTTCGCCCGGCGAATGCGCATACACCGACGATCCACCGATTCCTGCGCCACCTCGCCGGCGAAGGCTTCGTGGGTGCTCCGCTCCCCGTCGGTGTCGATCGCGACGGCAGGGAACGGCTGCAGTTCGTTGTGGGTGACGTGGCGTTGCCGCCCTATCCGCCGTGGGCTCGAAGTGACGAGGCATTGGCGTCGATCGCGCGCCTCATGCGCCGGTTCCACCTTGCTGCGAGCACGCTGGTGGCGTCGGCGACTGACACGTGGAGCGACGAGATGGCCGATCCCGCGGGGGGTCCCGTCGTGTGTCACAACGACGTGTGCCTCGAGAACGTGGTGTTTCGCGACGGCGAGGCCGTCGCCCTGTTGGACTTCGACTTCGCGGCACCCGGTCGTCCGGAATACGACCTCGCGTGTTTCGCGCGCATGTGTGTGCCGATCGACGACGACGAGAACCGGATCCGCTTTGGCTGGCAGGGTGGTGATCTGCCCGCTCGCTTGCGCCTGGTCGCCGACGTCTACGGTCTCGACCGCGAGGAGCGCGCGGCCGTCATGGATGCGCTCGACGGGTCGATCGCTCGTGGCGGTGAGTTCGTGCGTCGACGAGTCGAGGCCGGCGACCCGAACTTCACCGCGATGTGGGCAGATATCGGCGGTATGGCGCGGTTCGACCGCCGGCGCGCGTGGTGGGGCGCGTCACGGCAACAGTTCGCGGCCGCGATGTCTTGATCGCTCGAGCTGCGAACGCGGCGATGCGAGCGAACCTGAGACCCGCAGGCAGTTACGCGCGGTCGGCCGGCCAGGGCGTCGCCGGAGGGAAGATCCCGATCCCGAGGCCGATCCCGTCCAAGTCGAAGCCGAGCCGGTCGCCCCACGTACGGGCCCGAGCCTCCTCGTCCGGATCGAGATGGTTGTCCTTCGTGACGAGGAAGCTCTGCGGTGGGGAAATCAACGTCGCGCGATGGTGGTGCAGCTTGCGCGCGATGCTCTTCGACGCCCGTCCGGTGAGCGCGGCCGGGAAGTCGAAGCGCGTGTCGAACGCGGCCGCCTTCGTTTCGACCTCGCCCAGGGTCGCGAACCACTCGCGCAGGCCGAGTCCCATTGCGTCCGCGTCCATCACGAGCGTTGATCCGGGCTTCTCGGCCGCGGCGGCGGCTCCCTTGCGGGTGCCGGCGCGGCTCATTCCGTGCCCGTGCGTCGGGCCGCCGACGACGACGAGATCGGCACTGCCGACGAGCGCCGCGTCGGCTTGGTCTACCGGTACCACGATCGCCTCGCCGTGAGTCCGTAACCCTTCGGCGATGGCGTTCGCGATGAGGTGCGTGTTGCCGTACATCGACTCGTAGATCACCACAGCTTTCATGGCGCGCCTCCCCTGAGTTCGCGGGCCTACTTCGACGATACGAGCGCGTGGCCCGGCGGAGGTAGGGCCGAAGGTCAGTCCTTCGAGGCGCCGAACAGACCCTCGATCGGCGCACCGTGATCTCGGCGCTTCGGCGACCGGAATCGGTTTCGTCGCGCCGGAACTAGCCCGGTGGCGGGGCGTCGGTGCCGCGTTCGACGCGAGCGAATACCACGTCGCGGATCTCGCGCACGGCGCTGTCGAGTTTGTCGATGACGTCGTGGAGCTGTTCTGCGATACGACCGTCGAGCTCGTTGCGACCGAGGACGCTGGCGAGGGTCAGACCGCACCCGAAGATGTGACCGATGACCCGGTCGTGCAGGTCGGCGGCAATGCGTTCGTCGTGATCGAGCGCCATCGCGTCGCGCGCGGTGCGCTCGAGCGCCCGTTGGCTGGTCACGTCTCGGACGACGACGACGGTCGCGATGCCGTGGTCGGTGGCGGTGGGGCTCAAGCTCACCTCGATCGGAAACTCCGAACCGTCCGCACGGCAGCCGAACAACTCCAGGCCCGAACCCATCGGGCGCAACGCCGGCGCGTTCACATAGCTCGTGCGGTGGCTCTCGTGCGCGAGCCGTAGCCGAGGCGGCAAGAGGCGTTCCACCGGCTCGCCGACGAGTGCACCGCGGTCGTATCCGAACAGTGCTTCGATCTGGCGGTTGGCCATCATGATGCGGCCGTCGTCATCGCTGACGAGGATCCCGTCGGGTGCGAGCTCGACGATCACCCACGCAAATTCGTGGCCCAACCGAGCGGTCGCGGCCGGCGGCTCCTCCGAGTCGACCATCCGTTGAAGTCCTTGGTTGTCAGCCGTCATTGCTTCTCGCGGGAGCGGGATTCTCGGCTCGTTCGTAGAAGACGGGCGTACGAGACTCGGCGTCGTAGAAGTAGTTGCCGGTCTGGTACGCGATGCGCGCGCTCGAGCGAGCCGAAAGCAGCCAGCCGTCTTCTGACAGATGCGCCCAGAGTGCGTCGTCGCTGCTGCGGTAGAAGTCTTGGCCGCGGGCATAGGCGAAGGGTTGGTGATCCTCGGCGCCGACCAGCCATCGTGGCCCACGTCCGGTGGCGCGCTGCGTGATTTCCGAGAAGGGCTCGGCGACCATGTTCTTGAAGACCCCTCTTTCCTGGGTCCGGGAGGCTGCTCGGCTGTCAAGCGACCATTACCAAACAATTACCCAACTGCTCTGCCGATGCAACGCGCCCGGGAACCTTTCACTGACTGTCGGATGTGGCTCACTCAGAGTGGCAACACGTGGTACGAAGAGAGAGCGGTGACTCCGAAGCCGTCGTACCCGTCGACCGGCGTCGCCAAACGTCGGTCGCCCACGGCTGTGATCTCGGGAGACCGGTCCGCGCCGCGAAGGCCGCACCGACGGCACCGCCCGCGCCATGCGCCGCTGTCAGGGGAGCTGTTCGAACAGCGCCGCCCATTGCTCGAGATGACGATCGCCCAAGAAGTAGGCGACGGCACGGTCGCGGCCGGCGGCGCCCATGCGTCGCGCGAGGCGAGCATCGTGCAACAGCGAGCGCACCGCCCGCGCGTAGTCCTCGGGATCGTGGGGGTCGACGAGCAAGCCCGTCTTGCCCGCGACGACCTGGTCGACGATGCCACCGACTGCGCTGCCGACGACTGGTCGCGCCTTCCACATCGCCTCGGTGACCGTGAGGCCGAAGCCTTCGGCGAAGCTCTTTTGCACGACGACGGCCGCATGCCGCTGCATCGCGTTGACGATCGCCGCGGCTTCGTCGCCGTCGGCCATCGGGACGCACGCGAGATGGATGCGACGGCGAAGGGCCTCGGGGAAGCGCTCCCAGTCGTCACGGCAGGCGCGGAGCACGCCGTCGGCCTCCGGATCGTCGGCGACTCCGCTCGTTTCCGGGCCGGCGAGAACGAGATGGGCGTCGGTGTCCGAAGCGATGAGGTCGGCGAAGCCGTGCATGACTCCTCGCATGTCCTTCATGAGGTCCCAACGCGACGCCTGCAGCACGATCGGAGCCGACGCGACCGGCAGCGGTTCGGTCCCCAGCAGATCGACGCGGCGCGAGATCGCTCCCGCCGAGCCGTCGCGGCGGGTGAACGGCAGCTCCCGACCGCCGTCGCGGCCCGCGACGAGACCGACAGCCGTCAACACGTCGTGCACGAGATCCGGGTCCATCGCTTCGTTCTTGGCGGAGAAGGGGTCGATCGAGGGCGGGATGGTCGCGAGCCGGTTCCGAGGTATCCACGGCGGCGCGAACTGCTCACGCGAGAAGACGAACGCGTCGACGTGTTCGATGTAGGGGCGCAGGAATGTCCACGCGCGTTCGGAATGAACGTTCTGGTCGTCGATGCCGACGTGGCATCGCCACACGACTGACACGCCCGTGGGCATCGCGATGCGCGCGAGCGCGGCAGTCTGTGGATCGTGAAGGATCACGATGTCGCCCGCGGCGCAGGAACGCTCGTAACGCCTCGGCATTGCGCGACGTCGCCTCCTCGTAGTGATGGTGTTCGGCCGGGCCGAGCGGGCCACCGTCGCCCGCCGTCCCGTACAGGTGGTTGTGGATCCGCTTGGTGATCTCGAAGAAGCCGGCGTCGCCTTCGATCACGACCCAACGGGCATCGATGCCCACGCCGCGGGCATGGGCGAGCAGGGTCTGCAACAGCTCCGCGACTCCACCGCCGGCTGCGGTGGAATTGACGTTGACCACGCGACGGTCTCCGAGCCGGTCGCGGGCATCGGCGGCCGTACGCTCGAACCGCTCGACGCGCTCGGGGCCGATCAGCTCCGCCAGCCGCGCGAGCGCGATCGGGTGGACCTCGACTTCGTGAATTTCGGCCCGGATCATGGGCTGGTCACCCGTCGGTCTCGGAGTCGCCGAGCGCGATGATCTCGCCGAAGCTCTCGCGCAGGCACTCCAGCATGAGGTCGCCGTCGGGAATCGCACCGGTATCGACGTTGACGCCGACGAAGCAGGAACCGTCGTATGTCACGAGTGTCGCATTCAACGCCGACCCGATCGTCGGACCGAACGCGTACCACTCGGCGACACGCGCGCCCGCGAGGTAGACGGGAACGTCGATTCCCGGAACGTTGCTCGCGAGGAAGTCGACGTGCTTGAGCATGCCGCCGACGACGCCCCGCGGCAGGACGTTGAGCGCGGCCGCGATCGCGTTGGTGTACGGGATCGCGGCTTCGTGGCGCGCGTTCAGGCACAACTGATGTATCCGCCGCATGCGCTCGACCGGATCGTGCAGTCCGGTCGGAACCTTGAATCGCATGAGCGTGATGCGGTTTCCGCCGATCGGGTCGTCGGCGGTCCGGATGCTGATCGGCATCGTGAGCCGGAGCTCGTCGACCGAGAAGCCCCGGCGCTCGTGATAGCGGAGCAGGCCGCCGCTGATCGCGCCCAGGAAGACGTCGTTGAGGGTGAGGCCCGACGCCCGGGCTGCGCTGCGGAGCGCGTCGAGGGGCACGGTGAACGCGTCGTAGTGCCAGGCGAGCCGGCGATCCTTCATGATCGGCGACAACGTCGAGCTCACGGGCCGCACGGTTCGCGCGACCGAGCGGACGAGCTCCAGGCAGTTCTCCACCGCGGTCGCGGGATGTCGCACCGTTCGCCGCACCATGGCGCGGTTCGTCTCGAGCAGCGTTCGCGGCACGTGCGCGATCCGCGACAGGTTGTGACAGAGCGCGTCGCGCGCGAGATCGACCGACGACAGCTGCTCGGGATCCGGCGCGTCGGGCATCGGGCCGAGCGTGGTCGGTTCGGGCTCGAGATCGAAGAGGTACTTCGCCATCTCCATGCCGCCGATCCCGTCGGTGAGCGCGTGGTGCAGCTTCAGGATCAGGGCGGTTCGACCTCCTTCGAGCCCGTCGACGAGCGTGAACTCCCAAAGCGGCCGGTCGCGATCGAAGCCGGCCATGCCGGTTTGGCACGCGTATTCGAATACCTGTGCGAGCGTGCCGGGTGCGGGAACCCCGATATGGCGGGTGTGGAACTCGAGATTGAAGTCGGGGTCGACCGCCCAACGCGGATTGGCGATGCGCCACGGCGCCTGTACGACTCGGTGGCGAAAGCCCGGCGATATCCGGGTGGCCCGCTCGATCCGGTCGAGCAGGCGGGCAAGGTCGGGCGTGGCGTCGAGCACCACGACGCTCACGATCGTCGAACGCAAGAGCGGGTCGGCCTCCATGTACCAGGAGAATGCGTCGCTGTCGCGCATGTACGCATCGTCGGGCGCCATCGGCAAACCTCTCTCGAGTTCCCCTGATCATGCGACCGGGGACGACGACGTGCCAGGGCCGATCGGCCTTGTCCGCACCGACCTGAGACCGAACTCGTGACCTCCGGCCCTACGTTCCGCGGCCGCCGCGCCGTAGGTTCGCGAACAGAAGCCTGCCCATCGAGGTCGCCATGAGACTCAGCGGTTCACACGTGTATCCCGCGCCCGTCGAAGCTGTGATCGCCATGCTGCGCGACCGGGCGGCCACGATCGCCAAGTACGAGAGCATGGGCCATCGCGACGTCGAGATCGTGGAGTTCGTCTCGGACGACACCGCGTTGCGGATCGTGTCGTCGCGCGTCGTCGACGTGGAATTGCCGGGCTTCGCGAAGCGGGCGCTCAAACCGACGAACACGATGGTGCAGACCGACGAGTGGAGCCGGCGCGACGACGGGTCGTGGGCCGGCACCTTCGACGTCGACGTGCACGGCTCGCCCGCGCACATCTCGGGCACGATGACGCTCGGGCCGGACGGATCGGGCTCGCGCCACGACGTCACGCTCGACGTCGACGTCAAGATCCCGCTCGTCGGCGGGAAGATCGCCGACTGGGTGGGCAAGAACGACGTGCGCCGCACACTCGACGCCGAGTACGCGTTCAACGACAGTCGGCTCGCGTCCGCGTAATCGTCATTCGTCGGCGTACATCTCGTCGATCAGCACTCGGTAGTTGGTGTTGACGACGTTCCGCTTGACCTTGAGCGTCGGCGTCATCTCGCCGCCCTCGATCGTGAAGTCGTGCGCCAGGATCCGGTACTTGCGGATGTTCTCGACCCGCGACCGCTTGCCGTTGACGCGCTCGATGAAGAGGTCGACCTCGGCCCGTAGGTCGGGATCCACCGCGAGCGCCTCGACGTCGGCGACCTTGTGATGGGCATCGGCCCAACTCGCGAGCGTGTCGCCGTCGAGGGTCAACAGGGCGGTGAGGTAGCGGCGGCCGTCGCCGATGACGACCGCCTCCGAGATCAGCTCGAGTTGCCGCAGGTCGGTCTCGATCTCCTGCGGCGCGATGTTCTGGCCGTGCGCGGTGATGATGAGGTCCTTCTTGCGGCCGGTGATGGTCAGGTAGCCGTTGGCGCCGAGCCGGCCGACATCGCCGGAGTGCAGCCAACCTTCCTCGTCGATCAACTCCGCGGTCGCGGCCGCGTCGTGGAAGTAGCCCATGCAGACGTTTCCGCCCTTCGCGAGGATCTCGCCATCGTCGGCGATACGCACCCGCTCGCCGGGGATGGGCGGACCCACGGTCCCGACCCGATTGGCGCCGGGCGGATTGCACGTCGTCGGGCCGCAGGTCTCGGTCTGACCGTAGAGCTCGATGACGGGCAGGCCGATGGCGTGGAACCAGTAGATGAGATCGGGATGGATCGGCGCGGCCGCCGAGATCAGGATGCGGGCCCGGTCGAGGCCCATCTCGTGGCGGATCTTGTTCCCGACCGCGGCGTCGAGCGCCTCGTACGGAACCTTCTCCCACACCGGTGCCCGGTCGGCGGTCTCGTGCTCGACCGCGACGTGCTCGCCGAGGCCGACGTAGCGGTTGACGGCCAGCCGTTTGAGTCCGTGGGTGTCGTCGAGCTTCGCGACGACCGCTTCCTGCAGCTTCTCCCACACTCGGGGCACGGCGAAGAAGATCGTCGGGCGGCAGTCGCGGAGATCCTCCGCGATCGTCGACAGGCTGCGAGCGAACCACGTCTCGGCGCCGACCGCGAGCGCGGCGAAGTCGCTCATCATGCGCTCGGCGATGTGGCTCAGCGGCAGGAACGAGATCAGCCGCTCCCGCTCGCGGATCTGCACCAGTTCCGCGGCGCTCCCGATCGTCCACATGATGTTGGCGTGACTGACCATCGCCCCCTTGGGCGGGCCGGTCGTGCCGCTCGTGTAGACGAGCGTGGCCAGGTTCCCGGGCAACACCGCGTCGGCGCGCGCCGCGAACAGGCCCGGTTCACGCTCGAGACGCGCCGCGCCGATCGCGCGCAGCTGGGCGAAGCCGAGCACGAACGGGTCGTCGAGACGGTCGTCGTTGTCGAACACGACGATCCGATCGAGCTTGGGCAGGTCGTCTCGGACCTCGAGGATCCGGCCCGCGAGGTCGTGGTCCTCGACGAAGCACACGATCGCCTCGCCGTGGCCCAGGATGTGGGCGACCTGTTCGGGGGAGCTCGTCTGGTAGACGGGGACGGTGACGCTGCCGTTCGCGAGCGTTCCCAGGTCGGCGAGATGCCACTCCGCCCGATTGTTCGAGAAGATCCCGACGTGCTGGCCGGCTCCGATCCCGAGCTCGGCGAGCCCGGCGGTCACCTCGCTGACCGCTCGGCCGTAGTCGGCCCAGGTCATCGTCTCCCAGCCGTGCGCACCACGACTCCGCAACGCGGGGCGATCCGGGATGCGGCGCACGTTGTTGCGCAGTGCGGCGACGATCGTGTCGCCCTCGATGCGAACGGGTGTCGTGGGATTCATCGTTGGTCAGACTCCTTCGGGGGAGTGGTGCGGGACGGGAGGAGCCACGTCGGGCTCGAGCGTGATCGTCGGCGGCGGTCCGCTGCCCGGCGTCGTTCGGGTCCGGTTGCGCCGGCGGCGGGCGCTCGACCACCCGATCAACCCGAGTGCGAGCAGGACGAGACCGGCGGTCGCCGCCGCCCACGGTGCTCGTACGTCGACGAGGTTCGCCATG
This sequence comes from uncultured Actinomycetes bacterium, assembly GCA_963839575.1. Taxonomy (GTDB): domain Bacteria; phylum Actinomycetota; class Acidimicrobiia; order IMCC26256; family PALSA-610; genus PALSA-610. The sequence continues at coordinate 3,312,319 of CAWIVQ010000003.1, forward strand.
CGGGCGTGATCTCGAGCCACCTTCGTGACCGCCAGCGACGAGGCAACCGTCTGCGTGTACGTGTAGCTCTCCGCGACCTGGGGCGGACGCTTCGCCAGTGCGGCCAACCCGTCGGAGAGCGCCTTGACCGACGGGATCGACGCGTACCGGTCGAGCAACGGCTGGAGCGCCGATGCGCCGCTCAGGTCGGGCTGCACGGCCACGCCCTGTTGCTGGGTGTGCACGTCGATGAGGGCGCCGGTCTTCGGTTCGATCGACACGACACCGTCGCTGAGGAAGAAGTACCGCAGCGGTACCGACTTGGCGAGCGTCGCCGTCACCAACGCCGACTCGGCCGGCGCCAGGCGCGGTCCGACGTCGGCCAGCGCCTTGTTGACGTCGATGCCGTCCGCGAGCAGGACCGGCGCGAGCTGCGCGGCGCTCACTTCCATCGGGAGGCCCATCGCCTTCAGATGCGCGAGGTAGTAGGGCGCCACCGGCCCGTCGCGCTTGCTGGAGAAGTCGATGACGGCGACGGGCGCATCGGAGTGACGGTGTGGCCCCTCGACGAGATGCATCTGGCTCACGGCATCCTCTTCGGGAATGTACGCGAGGTAGGAACCCTTCGCGTTGGTGCCCATCGCGAAGTTGACCCGGTAGGCGCCGGCGGCGTGCATCGTCGCTTTCGGGTCACCGAACGCGTACTGCCGCGGGTCGGACACCATCTGCATCGAGCGCCGGTCGATGACGTACTGGTAGGTCTCGACGTTCGTCGTAGCACGGGTTGTGGTCGTGGCGGCGGTGGTGATGGTGACGGTCTCGTCGATGACGGCCTTGGTGAACGTGCCCGACACGACCTTCACGTGGCGGCTGATCTCGACCGGCGCCTGCGTCGGGTGCGCGAGCGGTAGCAGCGTCGCCGGATCGACGTAGGTCAACGCCGTGCCCGTGTAATGGGCCGTCTCGTCGAGGTCGAGCGGGAACCGGACCAACGCCGCTGCTCCGAACGTTCGGAACGCGGCCGAGCCGGTGAGCAAGACGGCGCCGACGCACACTGCGGCAACACTCCAACGCCCATGTCGCATCGGATCCCCCTTCCCACGAGGCCACCCGCTTGGCGGCCCACTCGGATCCTTCGCCTTCCATTTCGCGCCGTTGGCCGCGTCCGCGCCAGGGCCGATGTCCCTTTCGTGCGTGCCGACCGACCCTGCCGACTGCGCGCGCGAACGCGACTGCGGACGTCGTTCGTCGGGTTTGTTGCACGGTCGACTGCGACCGGCCGCGAGCGCCACCTGCCATCGGCGTCGCGCGACGTACCTCGCGGCGTCGACGGCGAAGCCGGACCGCGCGTCGGACCGGGATCGGTGCTCGCGGCGCGGTGTGCAGCGGGCGTGCGGTGCCGGCGACCGCGTCGTTCCGGGCGAATGCGCGCCGGAGGTGCGGACTCGGACGGTGTCGCGCGGTCGACGACGGAGGTACAGTCGCGGTGCGAGAGGTCGCTGTCCATCGCGGACGGCAGTCCCTCCCGGACGGCTGTCGGGCCCGGTCCCGCTGACGCCCTTCGTGCCGGGATGGAGGCGTTCGATGTTCGAGCGGTACCCGGGTCGGCTCAGGACGCTTCGTGACCGGGAAGCGGGCTGAGTGCCGGGCGACCGGCTGGCGCGGATCTTGGCCGAGCTGTCAGCCGAAGGTGACGGTGGCTGGACATCTGCTCGATTGTGCGAGGCGGCCAAGGACATCGTCGGGATGTCCGGTGCGGGGGTGATGCTCATGGCAGGTGAGCTGCCCGTCGGTTCATTGTGTACGACGAACGATGTGAGCAGCTTGATCGAGGACCTGCAGTACACGTTGGGCGAAGGTCCGTGCGTCGAGGCGCACCACCAGAGCCGGGTCGTGCTCGAACCCGACCTGGTGCATCCGCAAACGCCTCGGTGGCTCGCGTTCACACCCCAAGCCGTCGAGGCGGGAGTGCGCGCGATGTTCGCCTTCCCGCTACAGGTGGGGACCGTCCGTCTTGGGGCGCTCAACCTCTATCGCGACGACACCGGTCCCCTCAGCGACGAGCAGCACGCCGACGCGATGGTGATGGCCGAGTTGATCTCCCTGTGGATCCTCGACAAGCAAGCCGCCGCGCCCCTCGATTCCGTCGCCCCGGAACTGGAGGATGACGCGGACTTCAACCTGGTGGTGCACAACGCCGCCGGAGCACTGTCGGTGCAACTCGGCATCACGATCACCGAGGCGCTCATCCGGCTCCGGGCCTACGCCTTCAGCAACGACCGGTCGTTGCGCGAGGTCGCCGAGGACGTCATGGCCCGAAGGCTGCGGTTCTGATGCCGGGGCCGTCATTGTCGAGGTCTTCCGGGGCGAGCCCGGCGACGTCGAGAGAGGAGCATTGGCGATGACGCGAGAATCCGATGTTGTGCAGTCGCTCGTCGACCTGGCCGACACGCTCGTGGCCGACTACGACGTCGTCGACCTCCTGACCCGCCTCGCCGATCGCTGCGTACTCGTGCTCCCCGCGACCGCCGCAGGGGTCATGCTGGCCTCGCCAAGTGGAAACCTGCGGCTCGCGGCATCGTCGTCCGAGGTGATGCGTGTCCTCGAACTGTTCGAACTGCAATCCCGCGAGGGCCCATGCCTGGACGCGTTCCGAACGGGCGAGCCTGTCGCGCAGGAGGTGCTGCGCGCGGGATCCGGTCGCTGGCCGCGATTCGCGACCGTCGCCGTCGAAGCCGGGTTCCGCTCCGCGCTCGCATTGCCCTTGCGCCTGCGAGACACGACCATCGGTGCCCTGAACCTCGTCAGCGTCGACGACGTCCCGATGGTCGAGGCCGACGTGCTCGTGGCGCGAGCTTTCGCGGATCTCGCGACGATCAGCGTCATGCAAGAACGCGCCGCGACCGAATCGCAACGCGTCAACGAACACCTCAGCCGTGCGCTGAACAGCCGGATCATCATCGAACAGGCCAAAGGTGTGCTCTTCGAACGCGCCGGCATCGACGTGACCGAAGCCTTTTCCCGCTTGCGGGAGTACGCCCGTGCGCACAATCTGCTCCTCACTGACGTCGCCCAAGCCACGATCGACGGCACCCTCGACCCCCGAGCCTGGGCTCCGACACCGCGATCGGCAACCGGGCAATCCCGCGATCCGGGCGACCCCGCACCACCCGAGCCGCCCCGCACTTAGCGCCGTCGTCCGGGCGCGTCGCCCGGGCTCGCACGAGCGTCGTCGACCGGGCAATATGCGCTCGTGCCCGTGGAGCCTCGTTGAGTCGCGTGAATGGCGCGCGCGGTGAGGTCGAGGCGGGTCGTGCGAAGGAGTATGCGCCGTTGTTTCGGGTCGACGGACGCGGCGTACCACTCATCTTGTTGGCTGCGTTGCTCATTGTGTTCGCGCGCTACCTCCAATCTGCGAGCCTGCACGATCAGATCGACTTCGGGGTGTACCGCGCGGGCGGCCACGCCATCTTGACCGGCGGTGATCTCTACGCGTTGCGCGTTCCTCCGGTGGGATTGCCGTTCACCTATCCACCGGTCTCGGCGGTGTTCTTCGCCCTGCTCGCACTGGTGCCGTCCCGCTTCGGCCAGGTCGTGTGGATGGCGGCATCGCTCCTCGGCCTGTGCGCCTTCGTACGGTTGACGATGCGGCGTTACGCCGTCGGGGCCGCGGCGACGAACCTCTCGGTGTTGCTGGTAGTGCTCGTCTTGGTTGCCCGGTCCGACCCGTTGCACGTGAACTTCGACCTCGGACAGATCAACGTGCTGATCGGGCTGCTCGTCGTCGCAGACCTCTCCGGTGCGTTGCCCCGCCTCCCGCGAGGAGTGATGACGGGCGTCGCCGCGGCTCTGAAGCTGACGCCGCTGTTTCTCGTGGCGTACTTCGTCGTGGTGCGGCGATACCGTGCCGCGGCCGTCGCGGCGTGCACCTTCGCGGCCGTCTCCGCGTTTGCGTGGATCGTCGCGCCGCGCGCCTCGAGCGACTACTGGCTGCGTGGGTACTTCGCCGATGCCCGCCGTACGGGGGGCATCGGATACATCAGCAATCAGTCCATCAACGGGGTGCTCGTCCGGCTGACCGGCAATCCCGACCACGCCCGGGTGTTGTGGCTCCCGATCGCGACCGTCAGTGCCGTTGTCATCCTGTGGGTGGTGCGACGACTCCACGACCGGCGGCCCTGGCTGGCCGAGTCGATCGCGCTTGGCGCGATGCTCCTGCTCTCACCCGTCAGCTGGGTGCATCACTGGATCCTCGTGCTCCCGTTCCTCGTCGCATGTTTCCGGCTCGGCGCGGAGGCGAAGTTCCGGCGCCGCATCCTGATCTTCGTGGCGGGTGCACTCTGTGCGACGCTGTGGTTCGGTGTCGTGTGGGACGTTCCCAACACACGGAATCGCGAATACCACCTCAACGCCTGGCAGTCGCTGGCCGGTAACAGCGATGTCCTGCTCCTCATTGGCGCCCTCGGCGCCGCGGCTGCCGCGGCACGCGCGAACGACGACCCAGACCTGGCGCGCCCCGTTCCGCTCGACTAGGTGAGACCGCGCAGCTCGCGCAGGGCCACCGACAGGGTTGCCACGTCGAATACAGCGTGCGCCGCGGATCTCGTCGAACAACGCGAGCAGTCGGGTGATGACCGTCACACGGGGCGCGGCCCAGGCGTCGTAGGAGCCGGCTGCAAACGCGGCGTCGACGATCCTGCGATACTCCGCGGCTGCGTCCTCCCGGAGGGCGTTGCGCGCGAGGCCGTCCCAGCGGTCGGCGCGCGCGAGCTCGACGATGCGATCGCCGAGCCATTCGCAGCGGAGCCTCTCGCCGACCTCGTCGTACATCGCGGCGACGACTTCGACCTCGACGGAGTGGTCGTGGGCGAGTTCCGCGATGTCGAGTGCCCGCGGCAGATGGTCGAGCGCGGCGATGCGTTGCGCGAGCTCGTGCGGAACACCCTGAGCCTGGAACGTCGCGGTGACCGGCTCGAGCGCGGGAGAGACCGCCGCCATCGGGCTCAGGCGCGCGACGGGGACGGCGAAGAACGCGACGGTTGCCGCCACGGGCAGCGGCTGCGGCCGGTTGCGCAGGAGCCAACGTGCGGCGCGCTCGACCAGTCGGCGGCCGGCCAGGTACATCTGCGTCTGCACGTCGACCGCGACCCGGTCGTCGAGGGCTTCGATGTCGCGCCAAAGCGCGTCCTGGTCGAAGATCGCGCGCGCCGCCTCGTGAGCCCGCACGATGTCGGGTCCGGTCGCGCCCGTCTCTTCGGCCAGCCGGAAGGCGAACGTGGTGCCGGCCCGGTTGACCAGGCCGTTGACCAGAGCGGTAGCCGTGATCTCCCGCCGCAACGTGTGGGCCCGGAGCCGATCGAGAAAGCGCTCGCGCACGGCGGAAGGGAACGCGCGAACGAGCTCGGGCACGAAATCGGGATCGTCGGGAACGTCGGATGCCAGAAGCTGCTCTTCGAGCGCGATCTTGGCGTACGACAGCAGTACCGCGAGCTCGGGGCCGCTGAGATCGAACCCGGCGCGGTGGCGCTCCGTGAGTTGATCGTCGGAGGGCAGGCGCTCCACGTCGCGGTTGAGATGGCCACCGGCCTCCAGCGCGTGCAGGAACCGTACGTGCACCGATTCCATCGCGGCGGCCTGCACGCGCGCGTTGTCGAGAGCCCGGTTCTGGCGGTAGTTGTCGCGCAAGACCAACGCCGCGACCTCGTCGGTCATGGCGACGAGCAACGCGTTACGGTCGGACTCGGTCAGCTCGCCGTCGCGTACCGCTCCGTCGAGGACGATCTTGATGTTCACCTCGTGGTCGGAGGTGTCGACACCTGCGCTGTTGTCGATCGCGTCGGTGTTGATGCGCCCGCCGGCGAGTGCGAACTCGATCCGGCCGTCCTGGGTGAAGCCGAGATTGCCGCCTTCGCCCACGCTCCGGCAGCGCAGCTCGCGGCCGTCGACGCGTACCGCGTCGTTCGCCTTGTCGCCGACCGCGGTGTGGCTCTCGGTCTGCGCCTTCACGTAGGTGCCGATGCCGCCGTTGTAGAGCAGGTCGACCGGCGCCCGGAGCACGGCTCGGATCAGGTCGGCGGGGGTCAGCGCGCGCACGTCGGCGGCGATCCCGAGCCGGGCCCGCACCTCCGGCGTGATCGCCACCGACTTCAGCGTACGCGCGTACACGCCGCCACCGGCCGAGACGAGCGCGGGGTTGTAGTCGGCCCACGACGAGCGCGGCAGCTCGAACAGCCGGCGGCGCTCCGCGAACGACTTCGCGGGGTCCGGGTCGGGATCGAGAAACACGTGGCGGTGGTCGAAGGCGGCAACGAGCTTGATGTGCTCCGACAACAGCATCGCGTTGCCGAACACGTCGCCCGACATGTCGCCGATGCCGACGACGGTGAAGTCGTCGCGGTCAGGATGAAGGTTCAGGTGGCGGAAGTGGCGCCGCACCGATTCCCAAGCGCCGCGAGCGGTGATCCCCATCGCCTTGTGGTCGTAGCCGTGCTCGCCCCCCGACGCGAACGCGTCGCCAAGCCAATAGCCGCGGCCGACCGCGATCTCGTTGGCGATGTCGGAGAACGCAGCGGTGCCCTTGTCGGCGGCGACCACGAGGTATGGATCGTCGCCGTCGTAGCGGACCACGTTGTTCGGAGGCACCACCTTCGCCGCGATCAAGTTGTCGGTCACGTCGATCAGCGCACCGATGAACAGGCGGTAGCAGGCCTCGACCTCGGCGCCGAGCTGCGCGGCATCGGCCGGCGGCTGCTTGACGACGAAGCCGCCCTTGGCCCCCGCCGGTACGATCACCGCGTTCTTGACACGCTGGGCCTTCATGAGCCCGAGCACCTCGGTGCGGAAATCCTCGCGGCGATCCGACCACCGGATCCCGCCGCGCGCGACTTTGCCCGCGCGCAGGTGCACGCCCTCGACCCGAGGCGAGTACACGAAGATCTCGAAGAGCGGACGGGGTAACGGGAGGTCGGGGATCGCGCTCGGGTCGAGCTTCAACGCGATCGGGGGAACCGCAGTGCCCGTCGACTCGGGGTCCTGGAACCAGTTGGTGCGCAACGTCGCCAGCACGAGATGGAGGAAGGCCCGCAGGATGCGGTCCTCGTCGAGCGACGTCACCGCGTCGAGGTCGCGGCGGACGTCGTCGGCGAGTCGCGCGCTCGCGTCGTCGCCGCCTCCGCCGTTCGCTCCGGGCGCACCGCCGCGCGAATCCAGGGGTCGAGGCGCGCGACGAACAGCTCGACGAGCCGGCGCGCGATCTCGGTGTGATTGCTCAGCGCGCCCGCGAGGTACGTCTGGCTGAAGCGCGTGCCGGTCTGGCGCAGGTAGCGGCCGTACGCGCGCAGCAGCGCGACCTCACGCCAGGCCAGGCCGGCGGTGAGGACGAGGCGGTTGAAGGCGTCGTCCTCGGCGCGCCCGTCGATGACCGCGAGGAACGCCTCTTCGAAGAGCCGCAGCGCCGAGGGATCGACCGACGTCGCGTCGGGAGTGTGCAGGCGGAACCACTTCGTCCAGCGCGCTTCGAGGCCCTTCGGCTCGATCGCGTACGGGTGCTCGTCGTCGACGACCACGCCGAGGTTCGACAGGTGGGGGAGAACGCTCGACAACGACGGTTGCGCACCGATGCCGTAGAGCTTGAGGTCGAGATGGTCGCCACTGCTGGTGAGACGCGCGGCGACGGGGCGGGCCGGGCCGAGCGCGTCGAGCCGGTCGAGGTCGGCGAGCGCCTCGGTCGCATCGAAGTCGTCGCGGTATCCGGGCGGGAACGCGTCGGCCCAGACGCGGAGGACCGCGAGGCCCGGCTCCTCGCCGTGCGTCGCGATCAGCGCGTCGCGCAGGTCGTCGACCCATGCACGTGCGGCCGACGCGACGAGCTTCTCCAGTTCGGCGATGTCGACATGCTCACCGTCGGGCGCGTCGACGTGGAGCACGAAGTGCAGCCGCGCCAGCACCGACTCCGAGAGTCGAGTGTTCCACTCATAGCCCTTGGCCTGGTAGGCGTCGACGAGATAGTGCGCGATGCGTTCGCGGACCAAGGTGGTGTAACGGTCGCGCGGTATGAAGACGAGACACGAGATGAAACGCCCGTACGCCTCGCGGTGGACGAAGAGCCGCACCCTGCGCCGCTCCTGGAGCCGCAGGATTCCCGTAGCGATCGCGAAGAGTGCCTCGACATCGATCTGGAACAGGTCGTCGCGCGGGTAGGTCTCGAGGATCTGCATGAGATCCTTCTGGTCGTGGCTCGCGGGCAGGAACCCGGCGCGCTCGACGATCCCCGCCACCTTGCGCCGCAGTACCGGGACGTCGAACGGGCTGCTGGTGTACGCGCCCGATGCGTAGAGACCGATGAAGCGGTGCTCGCCGACGACCGCGCCACGCTCGTCGTACCGCTTGATGCCGACGTAGTCGAGGTGCGTCGGGCGGTGGACGGTCGAGCGCCGGTTCGCCTTCGTCAACACGAGCAGCGTCTTTTCCCGTGCTTTGGCGCGGATGCTCGCGGGGAGCGCGGCGAAGCTCGACGACGGTTCCTCGGGCGCGGCGCGGAGCAGTCCGAGCCCGCTGCCGGCGACGGGCAGGAGCTGATCGTCGCCGGTGAGGGTGTAGGCGCGGTACCCGAGGAACGTGAAGTTCTGATCGGCGAGCCACGCCAGTAGGGCCTTGCCTTCGACGAGCTCGTCGGGGTCGCACGGCGGCGCGATGGTCTCGATCTCCGCCGCCGCGTGTTGCAGTGCCTCGAGCATCGGTTGCCAGTCGCGCGTCGCGGCGCGCACGTCGTGCAGGACGGAGAGCAGCTCGACGCGGACGGAGTCGAGGGCGTCGGTGTTCGTCTCGCGGTCGATCTCGATGTGTGTCCACGACTCGTGCGTGAATGCATCTGAGATCGCGGTGCCGGGAACCGTCGCGCCGGAGTCGCGATCGGGCGCGGTCTCGAGCAGATCGCCTTCGGGCGAACGCCGAACACTCAGGATCGGGTGCACGACGAGATGCACACCGAGATTGCGCCGGTCGAGCGCCATCGTGAGCGAGTCGACCAGGAACGGCATGTCGTCGATCACGACGTCGACCGCAGTGTGGCCGTGTGCGGGCGTGTGCACCCGCACCAGGGTCTCGTCCGGCGCGCGCCGCGCCCCGAGGCGCCAGTGCTCGAGCGCGGCCTGCGAGAGCTCCGACGTCGTCCAACTCGCGAGGTCGTCGTCGCCGAGTTGCGCGTAGTAGGAGCGGGCGAACGCGTCGGCGCCGTGCGGGTCCGACGCGCGCACCTGCTCGCAGATCTGCGCCATCACGTCGTCGCGACGGGCCACGGTTCCGACCCTACCGTCCATAGGGCTCTCATCGGCACGATCCGGTGCTCCCGTATGCTCGAAGCGTGGAGACCGCCGAAGCACTGGAACTCGCACTGGAGCTGGCCGACCGCGCCGACGTCATCACGATGGAACGGTTCCGTGCCCACGATCTCGAGGTCACGACGAAGCCGGATCTGACGCCGGTGAGCGAGGCCGACGAGGCCGTCGAGCGCGCGATCCGCAAGCGGCTGGCCGCGGCGACCGGCCACGTCGTGCTCGGCGAGGAGTTCGGTACCGACACGGGCGAGGGCGACTCGGAGTACCGCTGGATCATCGACCCGATCGACGGCACCAAGAACTACGTGCGCGGTGTGCCGATCTGGGCGACGTTGATCGGGCTCGAGCTCGCGGGCGAGGTCATCGTGGGAGTCGCGTCGGCGCCCGCGCTCGGCATGCGGTGGTGGGCCGGCCGCGGGCTCGGCGCCTTCCGCAACGGCGAGCGCGTCGCGGTGTCGTCGGTCGCGTCGCTCGACGACGCGCAGCTTTCCTTCGCGTGGGACACCGCAGATCGCTTCCACGCCGACGGCATCGGGCCCAAGCTCGTCGATCTTTCCCATGCGTGTTGGCGCACGCGCGGCATCGGCGACTTCTGGCAGCACCTCCTCGTCGCCGAAGGTGCGTTCGACGTCGCGATCGACCCGGTCGTCTCGCTCTGGGACATCGCTGCGCTGATACCGATCATCGAGGAGGCCGGTGGCCGCTGGACCACGGTCACCGGGCGTTCCGGTCTCGACGCCGACAGCTTCGTCTGCACGAACGGCCTGGTGCACGACGCCGTCCTCGCGGCGCTCGCCTAGTCTCGGCCGCCGTGTCCGACCTCACGGTAGGGATCGACATCGGGACGTCGTCGGTGAAGGCGGTCGCGGCCGACGGCGACGGAACGATCGTCGCCCGCTCGCGCATTCCCCACGAGTTCTTCGTCCCGACGCCGTTGCGATTCGAGCACGACGCGCGACGCGCGTGGCACGAAGGGCCCCGCCGCGCGCTCGAAGCGCTCGGCGACGTGCAGCCCCGCGCGGTGTCGGTCGCGGCGATGGTTCCCTCGCTCACCGCGGTCGATGCCGACGGCCTTCCGTGCGCGCCCGGCTTGCTCTACGGCGACGAGCGCGGCCACGCCGATCGCCCGGGGGGAATCGCCGAGGCGGGCGAGCTCGCGCAGTTCATGCACTGGCACGCCCACAACGCTCCCGACGCGCGCGGCTACTGGATGGCGCAGGCCGTCGCGAACTTCGCGCTGTCGGGCGCGCCCGTCATCTCGCAGACCGTCGCGATGACCACGATGCCGCTGTTCGACTGGAAGCAGTGGGACGAGGAAAAGCTGGCCGAGTGCGGTGCCCGGCGGGATCAGATGCCGACGATCGGGCCGACGGGCGCGGCGCTGGCCGAGGTCGAGGGCCGTCCCGGCTGTGTGCTCGAAGGCGGAACGATCGACGCTATGGGCGAACAGCTCGTCGCGGGCTCCGACGACGTCGGCGACGTGCTCGTCATCTGCGGAACCACCCTGATCGTGTGGGCCGTGTTGGCGGAGTGGGTCGAGGTCGCGCAGCATTACTCCATCCCGCACACCGCGCCCGGCAAGTTCCTCGTGGGCGGTCCGAGCAACGCGGGTGGGCTCTTCCTCGATTGGGTCGATCGCATGTGCGCGACCGTGGGCAAGGGCGCGGGCGACGGCACGCCCGCATCGGTCGGCGATCCCGGGCGGGTACCGATCTGGGCGCCCTACCCGCGTGGCGAACGCGTCCCGTTCCAGGACCCGTCCCGGCGCGCGCAGCTGTTCGACCTCGACCTCACGCACGACGCGGCTTCGGTCCGGCGCGCCGCGTTCGAAGCCGCGGGCTTCGTGACCCGGCGCATGATCGACGCGTCGCCGACCCCGGCGCGCCGCATCGTCGCCACGGGGGGCGGGACCCGGGTCGAGGCCTGGATGCAGGCGCTCGCGGATTGCACCGCGCTGCCCGTGCACGTGTGTGCCGTACCCGAGGGCGCGGCGTTGGGTGCGGCCTTCCTCGCGCGCATGGCCGCGGGGCTCGAGACGGCGATGCCGGACGCGGCCCGGTGGGCGCGCACGTCGCACGTGGTCGATCCCGACCCCGCATGGGCCGGCGCGGTGGCCGATCGCTACGCCCGCTTCTGTGACCTCGCGAGCTGAGCCCGATGATCGGCCCGGGGGAGTGCGTTAGCGTCGCGTCCATGGCGGCATCGACGACGCGAATGGGCACGGGGACGGGGACGGGACGCGGATGGGGACGCGCTGACATGGCACTCGACATCTCGATCAACCGTGACGCGTGCATGGGCTCCGGGAATTGCTCGTTTTGGGCCCCGGGCGTGTTCGACCTGGACGACGACGGCATCGCGATCGTGGTCGACCCCGCCGCGCAGACCGAAGACAAGGTGATCCTCGCCGCGCAGGGATGCCCGACCCAGGCCATCTCGATCGTGCGCGACGGCGAGAAGATCGTCTGAGCCGGTCGTGGCCGAGACGCCCGTCGTCCTCGTGCACGGCGGAGGTCACGGTGCATGGTGCTGGGAGCCGATGCTCCCGTTCCTGTCCGGGCCCGTCGTCGCCGTCGACCTCCCGCCGGTCTCGATCCGCGGCGGTCCCGGCCGCCACGAGTATCCGGCAGGAATCGACGACCTGCGCCTCGCCGATTTCGCCGACGCAGTGCTCGCGGCCGCCGGTCACGCCGGCTTCGAGCGCTTCGTCCTCGTCGGGCATTCGCTGGCCGGGCTCACCCTCGGCGAGGTCGGCCGGCGCGCGCCCGAGCGCGTCGCCCATCTCGTCTTCGTGTCCGCGCTCGTTCCGCCCGAAGGCGTGAGTGCCGCCGACGCGATGCCGGCGGAGATCATCGAGCAGGTCGCCGGCGGCCTCACCGACGACCTCGTGACGGCGATGTTCTGTCACGACCTCGATCCCGCGCAGACTCGATTCGTGCTCGACCACTTCGGTACCGAGGTCGTGAACGTGATGGTCGATCCGGTGCACCGAAGCGGTATGCCGGCCGAGGTCCCGAAGACGTATGTGCGCCTCGGGCGCGACCACGCGCTCCCGCCGGGCGCGCAGGACGCCTCGATCGCGGCGCTCGAGGCGGTGCCCGGCGGGCGCGTCGACGTCATCGACATGGATTCCGGCCACAACGTGATGATCAGCCACCCCGCCGACCTCGCCGCGGTGGTCACCGAGATCGCCCGCCGGTCCTCGCGCTGACACGCGTCCGCATCACCGCGCCTGCGCACTGCCGCACTGCCGCGCCTCCGAGCTGACGTGGCCGTCAGTTGCGTGCGACTATCCACGGATGCCGATTGGGATCACCGAAGAGCACGAACACCTGCGCACCGCGGTCCGCCGCTTCGTCGACGATCGCATCGGCCCGGGAGTCGTCCGCGTCGCGCTGGAAGCCGCGACCCAGTCGCGCGGCGAGTTCTGGGACGCGATGGCCGAGCCGGGGTGGATCGGTCTGCACGTGTCCGAGGCGCACGGGGGGAGCGGCGCGGGGCTGGTCGAGCAGGCCGTGGTGGTCGAGGAGTTGGGTCGCGCCTGCGCGCCCGGAGCGTACGTCCCGACCGCGATCGTGGCCGCGTTGGTGCAGTCCGACGGCGGTCCCGCTGCCGACGCGTTGCTCGCGGGTCTCGCGTCGGGCGAGCTGACCGGCGCGGTCGCGCTCGACGGCGCCGCCTTGGTGGTCGGCGGTTCCGTCGCCGAGGTGATCGTGTGCGAGGTCGACGGCGCGTGGTACGCCCTCGACGCGGCCGACCTGGGCGCGCGCGAGGTCGACAGCGTCGATCCGACGCGGCGCTTGGCGCGCATCGATGTCGAGCGCGCCACGACCGCGGCCGGGGCGAATCCGCAGCGCAAGCTCCCGGGCCTGACCCGCGAGCGCGTGCGCCTCCTGGCCGCCGCGATCTTCGCGGCCGAAGCGGTGGGCCTCGCGCAATGGTGTGTCGACACGGCGGCCGACTACGCAAAGGTGCGCGTCCAGTTCGGCCGCCCGATCGGGCAGTTCCAAGGGGTGAAGCACCGGTGCGCCGAGATGCTGGCGCGCGTCGAGCTCGCCCGCGCCGCGACCTGGGACGCGGCGGCCGCGGCCGGCGACCTCTCCGACCCCGGCGCGCAGCTCGCCGTCGCGGCTGCGGCCGCGTTGGCGTTCGAGGCCGCGTTCGCCAACGGCAAGGACTGCGTGCAGACCCTCGGTGGCATCGGGTTCACCTGGGAGCACGACGCGCACATATACCTGCGCCGGGCGATGACACTGCACCAACTCACGGGAACGCCCGACGACTGGCGCGTCCGCGCCGCGCGGGCCGCGATGCGCGGCGCCCGGCGGCGCCTGGCCGTCGACCTCGCCGGTGCCGGTGCCGGTGCCGGTGCGGGGGACGGCCAGGCCGGCGCGAGCGGAGGCGCCGACGCGTTGCGCGCCGAGGTGCGCACGCTCCTCGGCGAGATCGCGTCGTTGCCCGCCGCCGAACAGCGCAACCGGATCGCGGCGGCGGGATACGTCACCCCGGGTTGGCCCGCGCCGTGGGGCCGTGACGCCAAGGCGCTCGAGCTGCTCGTCATCGAAGAAGAGTTCCGCGCCGCGAAGATCGCCAAGCCGAACATCGGCGTCGGCGGGTGGGCGTTGCCCAACCTCATCGTCCACGGCACCGAGACGCAGCGGGAGCGTTGGATCATGCCGACGCTTCGCGGCGAGATCAGTTGGTGCCAGCTCTTCAGCGAACCGGGCGCGGGCTCCGACCTGGCCGCGCTCGCGACCCGGGCGACGCGGGTCGAGGGCGGCTGGTTGTTGAACGGCCAAAAGGTGTGGACGTCCATGGCCAAGGAGGCCGACTGGGGCATCTGCTTGGCCCGGACCGACCCCGAGGCCGCCAAGCACGACGGCATCTCCTGCTTCATGGTCGATATGAAGACCCCCGGCATCGACATCCGCCCACTGCGGGAGCTCACCGGCCAGGCCATGTTCAACGAGGTCTTCTTCGACGACGTCTTCGTCCCCGACGACTGCCTCGTCGGCCGGGAGCACGACGGCTGGCGGGCCGCCCGTACGACGCTGGCCAACGAGCGGGTCTACATGGGGTCGGGCAACACGATCGGTGGCGGCGTGGTCGGGGTGCTGAAGGCCCTCGAGGCGACGGGTCGAGCCGACGACCGACTCGCCCTCGCCGAGGCCGGCGACCTCGTGGTGACCGGTCACGCGTTGTCGGCCCTCGGGTTCCGCCTGACGCTCGCGGCCCTGGCCGGAGCGGATCCCTCGGGGTCGGAGGCGGCGGTCCGAAAACTGCTCGGCGTGCAGCATGACCAGCACGTGCAAGAGGTCGGGATGGTGGTGTCGGGCATCGAGGCGGTCGCCACCGACGGTGACGCCGCGGCGTGGTCGGCCATGTTCTTGTTCAACCGGTGCCTGACCATCGCCGGCGGCACGAGCGACATTCAGCGCAATGTGATTGCCGAACGTCTCCTCGGTTTGCCTCGGGATCCGTAAGGAATGTCCGAAAAGGACCGGTGGAGGCAACCGGGCTCCTGAACTGGGGCGGCGCCACTGTCGTCGCAGCAGTTGCAGTAGCTCGATTTCGTCCCATCCGAGTCCGCGGGCGAGCCCGTGTGAAGCGGGAACCCATTGACCTGAATGTGTTGCCGGAAACATCGCTTCGCGAGGAGGCGGCCGTGGATCGCGGCATGAGAGGGGAACAACCGATGGCTATGACAACGCAGCTCCCGAGGGGTACCGCCAACGGGCCGGCCGCAACCGCCGCGCCGCCCACCGGCCTGCCCTCCGAACAGCTCTACACCTGGCTCGAATGGGTACAGGACGACCTGCGCCGGCTCGAAGCCCGTCTCGACTACCTGGAGTCGGCGCGTTCGCAGCTGCACGAGCAGGAGCGTCTGCTCACCGAGCTCCTGCACGCGTCGGGTGCACTCTCCAGAAGTTGAAGTTGAAGTTGACGCCGGCGTCGGGGAGCCGGTAGTCGTAGCTCACCATGGGTGAGCGCGTCCTCGACTCCGAAGCCGTGTCGGCCGGCGACGCCGGACCGGCGATCGGTCACCCGCTCCCGCGTACCGACCTCGTCATGTACGCGGGCGCGAGTGGCGACCTCAACCCACTGCCGGGCGAGACCAAGATCGAAGGCGTTGCCGTGGCGGTGCTCCCGTGACGACGCCCCGCTTCGATCTGCCGTCGACCGATACGGAGACCCAGCCGTACTGGGACGCGTTGAAGGACGGCCGGTTCCTGATCCGGCACTGCAACGCCTGCGGCGAGGTCCACTTCTACCCCCGCCCGTTCTGCCCCACCTGTTGGAGCGATGACGTGGCGTGGCAGGAGGCGTCGGGCCGGGGCAAGCTCTACACGTACTCGGTCGTGCACGCGAACGAACTCCCGCCGTTCAACGAGCGCGTGCCCTACGTCGCCGCGATTGTCGAGCTGGAAGAAGGCCCGCGGGTGATGACGAACATCGAAGGCGTGCCGTTCGACGAGCTGCGCGCCGACCTCCCCGTCGTCGTGGAGTACAAGGCGATCTCCGACGACGTGACGATCCCGGTGTTCCGCCGCGCCGACTGACCGGTAGCGTCGCGCCTCGTGAACGAAGACGAACAGGACTGGAACTTTCCCTTCGAAGAACCCCTGCACGAGGTGTTCCCGCAGCTGCACGCGGCGCAGAACGCCTGGATGTCGCAGATCGACTCGCTCTCGGCGCCGGATCGCAAGACCCATGAGCTCATCCGCCTCGTCGTGACCGTCGGGATTCGCAATCCCGAAGGGGTGCGGCGGCACGCACGCCTCGCCCGCGAGGTCGGAGCGTCGTGGGACGAGATCTTGGGATCGATCATGCTGACCGTCCCCGGGCACGGACTGCTGCCGGCCGTCGCGGCGATCCCGCACGCACGCCGCGGCTACGAAGAAGCGCGCGAAGCCGAACAGGAGTGACCGTGTCCGACGTGCAAGCAGCGGCCCCGCCGTTTCGCATCCTGCCCAAGCTCACCGATTGGAATCGCGAGTTCTGGACCGCGGGCGGCCGCGGTGAGTTGCGGTTCTGGCGCTGCCGCGCCTGCGGCTTCTACATTCACCCGCCCCAACCGCTCTGCCCCGTGTGTCACTCGAAGGACATGGCGGTGGAGTCGGTGTCGGGGAACGCGACGGTCGCGTCCTTCTCGGTCAACCACCAACCGTGGATGCCGGGTCCCGAGTTGCCGTACATCGTCGCGATCGTCGAGATCGCCGAGCAGCCTTCGGTGCGACTCACGACCAACCTCGTGAACTGTGCGCCCGACGCCGCCCGCATCGGTATGCCGGTGCGCGTCACCTTCGAGCATCACCCCGATCCCGAGGGCGACATCTACCTCCCCCTCTTCGAGCCCGCCACCGAGAAGAGCGAGTGACGACCGTGGACGAAAACGAGATCATCGAGCGACGTACGTGCATCTCCGGGGTCGGCCAGTCCGACGTCGGGCGCCGGCTGTTCCGCGATCCGCTCGACCTGACCCTCGACGGTTGCCTCGCGGCGATCGAGCACGCCGGTTTGACCACCGACGACATCGACGGGGTGTCGACCTATCCCGGGCCGATGGGCACGCCGGCCGGTTTCTCCGGCGCGGGCGCGTACGAGGTGATCGACGCCCTGCGCCTGAAGTGCGGTTGGTACGGCAGCGGGCTCGAAACGTCCGGCCAGCTCGGCTCGGTCGTGAACGCCTGCTTGGCGGTCGCGTCGGGGCTCGCGAATCATGTGCTCTGCTTCCGCTCGGTCTACGAGGGTTCGGCCCAGGGCGAAAAGGGCCGCGCTGCGGTCATGCCCGGCGGTGGTGGCGGGGGCGGCGGCGGGTTCAAGGCGTCCGGCTTCATGGAATGGAACCTGCCGTTCTCGGCGCCGTCGGCCGCGATCTGGATTGCGATGTTTGCCCAGCGCCACTTCCACGAGTACGGCACGACCCGAGAGCAGCTCGCGTGGATCGCCCTGAACGCGCGCCGCAACGCCGCGCTCAACCCGAAGGCGATCTACCGCGACCCGATGTCGATGGACGACTACCTCTCGGCGCGCATGATCTCGTCGCCGTTTTGTCTCTACGACTGCGACATTCCGTGCGACGGCGCGACCGCGGTCATCGTGTCCCGGCGCGATCGGGCCAAGGATCTGCGAAACCCGCCCCTGCGGGTCGAGGCCGTCGGCGTGCGGATCGACGGACGGCCCTCGTGGGACCAGTTCGACGACCTCTCCACGATGGCCAACCGGGCCGCGGGCAAACAGGTGTGGGAGCGGACCGAGTACACCCCGGCCGACGTGCAGATGGCCCAGCTCTACGACGGGTTCTCGTGGCTCGCGATGTCGTGGCTCGAGGCGCTCGGGTTGTGCGGCATCGGCGAGAGCGGGCCGTTCATCGAGGGCGGCGAACGCATCGCCCGCGACGGGCAGCTGCCGCTGAACACCCACGGCGGCCAGCTGTCGGCCGGGCGCTTGCACGGATACGGCTTCTTGCACGAGGGGGCCACGCAGATGTGGGGCCAAGCGGGCGACCGCCAGATCGCGAACCCGCCCGAAGTCGGCCATGATCGCCGCCGGCGGCGGCAACACGTGCGGCTGCCTCCTGCTCGTGCGCGAGTAGGCACTCGCCGCGCACCGTGTGATGTCCGCGCCGGCGACGGGCCCCCGACGACACCGCGCTGCGCGCGTAGCACGGTGCTGCAGTCGAATTCCGCGGCCTGCGCCGCTGCGGTCTGCTCAGGTGATGGCGAGGGTGGCGAGCTCTTCGAGGTGGTCGCTCGCGGTGCCGAGCGTGTTCGCGACCGACAAGAGCCGCTTGTAATACAGGTGGATGTCGTGCTCCCACGTGAAGCCGATGCCGCCGAACACCTGGATCGCGGTGCCGCCCAGCTGCGGGAAGGCGTCGGCCGCGAACGCGTGGGCCAGGGTGCACGCGCGGTGCGCCTCCTCGGGTGAGGCGTCGTCGAGTGCCCAGCACGCGTAGTAGCCCGCGGCCCGGCCCAGCTCGACGGTCCGGAGCATGTCGGCGCACAGGTGCTGCACGGCCTGGAACGCGCCGATCGGCTTGTCGAACTGCACCCGCTCCTTCGCGTACTCGACCGACAGGTCGAGCGCCCGTTGCGCCGCGCCCACCCCGTCGACGGCTGCGGCGACACCGAGCCGGTCGAGCGTGCGCGCCACCGCGGTCGCGGTGTCGCCGGTCGATTCCATGCGCCGGCCCGGGGCGCCGGTGAGGACGAGTCGCGCCTGCTTGCGCGACCCGTCGACGGTCGGCGTGGACTCGGTGTCGAAGTCCTCGACGGCGAAGACGCCCAGGGCGCCGTCGGCGTCGCGCGCGGTGACCAACGCAACGTCGGCTCCGGCGGCGTCGGCGACGTGCACCTTGACGCCGTCGAGTCGCCAGCGCTCGCCGTCACGCGTCGCTCGGGTCGCGGGCGTCGCCCAGAGGTAGCGGGTGCCTTCCTCGAAGATCGCCACCGTTCCCACGACCGAGCCGTCGGCCAAGCGGGCGAGCAGCGCGTCGTCGGCGAGCGAGACCGCGCCCACGGCCGACGACGCGTACGGGGCCGGGCACACCGCGCGCCCGAGCTCTTCGAGTACCACGGCCGCGTCGACCATCCCCATGCCGGCGCCGCCGTGTGCTTCGCCGACGAGCAGGCCGGTCACGCCCAGCTCGACCAGGCCGTCCCACACCGATCGATCGAACGTCGGCGCGTCGTACGCGGCGCGGACCGCGGCCGGCGGCGCCTTGGCAGTGAGGAACGCCCGCACCGACTCCCGGAGCATCTCTTGTTCGGGCGAGAACTCGAAGTCCACTGTCACCTCGTCGAAATTGTCCTGACACTGGTGTCAGGAAACTACCCTGCGCCCCGATGCGCCTGCGCTACGCACCCGAGGACGAAGCCTTCCGAGCCGAGCTCGACGCGTGGCTCGACGAGCACCCGCCGTCCGACGAATGGGCCGCGGGAACCGAAGCTGTCGAGCGCGCACATGCCGCAGTGGGCCCGCGACTGGCAGCGCGGGATTGTTCGACGCGGGATGGCTCGTGCCGGGCTGGCCGCCGGAGCTCGGTGGCCGCAACGCCACACCGACGCAGCAGATGATCTATTTCGAGGAGATGAGCAGCCGCGACGTCCTGCGGAGTGCGAACCCGCAGGGCCTCGGCATCATCGCTCCCTCCATCAACGACTACGGGACGCCCGAGCAAAAGGAACGGTTCCTCCTGCCCACCCTGCGGGCCGAGATCTCGTGGTGTCTCGGCATGAGCGAGCCGGGCGCGGGCAGCGACCTCGCCGGCCTCAAGACGCGCGCCGAGCTCGTGGGCGACGAGTTCGTGGTGAACGGACAGAAGGTGTGGACGTCGGGCGCGCACCACGCCGACTGGTGCCTGTGCTTCGTGCGCACCGATCCGAGCGCGCCGAAGCACAAGGGGATCAGCGCGCTGATCATCGACACCACGTCGCCCGGCGTCGAGCGCCGGCCGTTCCCCGATCTCTCGGACAACGAGTTCTGCGACTTCAACGAAGTGTTCTTCTCCGATGTGCGTGTTCCCAGCGAGAACCTCATGGGTCCGCTGAACGGGGGTTGGCCGATCACCCAGGGATCGCTCGCGCACGAACGCGCGATGTTGTGGATCAACTACGCGTACGACGTCCAACGCTCGGTGCGGGCATTGGTCGAGCTCGGCCGCACCGAGGGCGCCGACGGGTTGCCGCTCGGCGAGGACGCGCGTTTCGTGACGCGGTCGCCGGCTTCTACGTCGACGCCCAGGCGCTCCTCGCGATGGGTTACCGCGGGTTCTCCAAGTTCTTGGCGGGCAAGTCGGCGCCCGAGCACTCGTTGCTGAAGCTCTACGGCAGCGAGTCGCTGCAGAAGGCACTGCTGTTCGGCATGGAGGCGCTCGGCATCGACATGCTCGACCTCGACCAACTGGGTCCGCAGATGTGGCGAGAGGGATCTTGGGGGATCCAGTACCTCCGCAGCTTCAGCGCGACGATCCCCGGCGGTACGAGCGAGATCCAGCGCAACATCATCGCGGAGCGCGTGCTCGGTCTGCCGCGGGCGTGAGCCCTGGTGGCTGGATAGCTTGGCGGTAATGGACTTCACGCCGCGCGCGGTCGACGAGGACGACGCCCGCCGCTACGTCGCGGAGGGCTTCTGGGGCGACGACAGTCTCGGGGCGCTCCTCGCCTCCGGTCTGCGTGACGCCGCGTCGCACCCCTTCACCGTGCATTCCGATCGCATGCCGTACCGCGGAACACTCGGCGAGATCGACACGCTGGCCCGCCGCGTCGCGGCCGGCCTGCAGCGCCGCGGCATCGAAGCCGGTGACGCGGTCGCGTTCCAGCTGCCGAACTGGCGCGAGGCCGCGGCGACGTTCTACGCCATCACCTACCTCGGCGCGGTCGTGGTGCCGATCGTGCACTTCTACGGTCCGAAGGAAGTCGGCTACATCCTTCGTAAGACCAACGTGAAGGCCCTCGTCACCGCCGACCGTTTCGGTCACCAGGACTTCCTGGCCAACCTCGCGGGCATGCGCGACACGTTGACCGACCTGGAGTGGGTCGCGATCGTCGGCGACGGCGCGAGCGCCACCGCCGACGATCGCGACGTCTCGTTCGACGACCTCGCGGCCAACGAGCCGATCACGGCGATTCCGGCGGTCGACCCTCGCAGTCCCGCGCTCGTCGCGTACACCTCGGGCACGACGTCGAACCCGAAGGGGGTCGTGCATTCGCACCGCACGATCAACGCGGAGATCCATCAGCTGTCGGCGATGCAGAACGACCGCGAGGGGCCCGCGATGATCACGGGCGCACCCGTCGGTCACGGCATCGGCATGCTCGCGGCGCTGCTCATCCCGGTGTTCCGCCGCAGCGAGATCCATCTCATCGACGTGTGGGACCCCGGCCGGGTGCTGCAGGCGATGCTCGACGACGGACTCTCGGCCGGCCAGGGCTCGACGTACTTTCTCACCAGCCTCCTCGATCACCCCGGCTACGACCCCGAGCGCCATGTTCCGTTGATGCCCTTCATCGGATTGGGCGGATCCGCGGTTCCTGCGGCGGTGGGCGAGCGCTGCGCCGCGCTCGGTATCGAGATCGCGCGCAGCTTCGGATCGACCGAGCACCCGTCGATCACCGGCAGCACGCCCGATGCGCCCCGCGCCAAGCGGATCAACACCGACGGGCGCCCGTTGCCCGGTGTCGAGATCCGGCTGGTCGGCGACGACGGGAACGACGTCGAGGCCGGGATGCCCGGCGAGATCTGGAGCCGGGGTCCGGACCTCTTCGTCGGCTACACCGACGCGGCGGCGACCGCGGCCGCGTTCAGCGCCGACGGCTGGTTCATGACCGGTGACATCGGGGTGCTCGACCCCGACGGCTACCTCGCGATCACCGATCGCAAGAAGGACATCATCATCCGCGGCGGCGAGAACGTGAGCGCGCAAGAGGTCGAGGAGCTCTTGGTGCGCATGCCCGCCGTTGCCGAGGTCGCGGTGGTCGCCGCGCCCGACGCGCGCCTCGGCGAGGTCGCGTGCGCGTTCTTCCGGATGCAGCCCGGGCACGCGCCGCCCGGCCTCGACGCCGTGCGGGCATATCTCGAACAGGCGGGAATCGCGCGCCAGAAGTGGCCCGAGCATCTGCGCTCGGTCGACGAGTTCCCGCGCACCGCGAGCGGGAAGGTCCAGAAGTTCGTGCTGCGCGCGCGAGCTGCGCGACGACGGCCGAAGTGAGCGGGCTCCTCGACGGGATGCGGGTGCTCGACGCCGGGATCTGGCGCCCGGTCCCGCACGCCACGCAGATGCTCGCCGACCTCGGCGCGCAGGTATTGAAGATCGAACCGCCCGGCGGCGACCCGATGCGCACGTTCCCGCAGTTGTTCCGCGACGTCGCGGGGCACAAGCACAGCATCGAGCTGAACCTTCGTACCGAAGCGGGCCGGGCCCGCGCCCTCGAGCTCGTGGCGGGCGCCGACGTGTTCTGCGAAGGTTGGCGGCCCGGCGTCGCGGCGCGCCTCGGCCTGGGCTACGACGCCGTGCGGGCCGTCAATCCGTCGGTCATCTATTGCTCGGTGTCCGGCTACGGCCAGACCGGCCCGAACGTCGAGCGTCCCGGGCACGACGTCAACTATCAGGCTCTCGCCGGCGCGCTCACGCCGCGCGCGGGCGAGGCTCCGCAGGTCCCGCGTGTCCCCATCGCCGATCTCGCCGCGGGAACGTTCGCCGCGTTCTGCATCTGCGCGGCGTGGGCCAAACGCATCCAGACCGGCGAGGGCGAACGCATCGACGTGGCGATGGCCGACGTCGTCGCGTCATGGTCGGGGACGAGCTCGGGCAACGTCATGCGGGGCCGGTCGCGGCCGGCACGCGGCTCGGCCGGGTACGGCGTCTTCGCGTGCGCCGACGGCGGCTGGATCACGCTGGCCGTCATCTCCGAGGATCACTTCTGGGAAGCCGTGTGCACGGCGCTCGACCTCGCGCCTCGCCTGCGAGGTCTCGGGCATCTCGCGCGCCTCGACGCGTACGACGAATGTCAGGACGCGATCGCGGCCGCGTGCATGCGGCTCACGCGCGCCGACGCGCTCGAACGGCTCACGCGGGCCGGCGCGCCCGTCGCGCCGGTGCTCGACCCGGCCGAGATGTCGGCCGACGAGCAGTTCCGCGCGCGCGCCGTGGTCGTCGATGCCGGCGACGGCACCGCGCGGCTCGGCTTTCCGGCGCGGCTTCGTGAGCACCCGCCCCGCCCACCCGGGCCCGTGCCCGGGGTCGACGCGCCGGGTGACGGCTGGGCCGGAGGAGGGTGACGGCGCCCGTCGCCGCCCCGCTTACGACGAACGCAGGAGTTTGCCCGGCCGGGTGGCGAGCGCACCGTCGACCGGCGTGCCTCCTTCGCGGATCACGGTGCCGTTCACCAAGACGTGTCCGATCCCCTCGGGGCGATCCGCGACGAGCCGTTCACCGTCGGCGGGGAAGTCGCGGATGCGTCGCAACGGGCCGGGACCGACCGTGTCGAAGTCGAGCGCGACGATGTCGGCGGCCTTGCCGACCTCGAGCGTCCCGCGGTCGTGCAACCCGAACACCGCGGCGGGCTCGCCGGTGAGTTTGTGGATCGCGTGCTCGAGCGGCATCACTTCCTTGTCGCGCACCCAGTTGCCGAGGAGGTCGGTCGCGAAGCACGCGTCGCAGAGTTGCGTCACGTGCGCGCCCGAGTCGGCGAGCCCCAACAAGACCGTGTCTTGGGGGAGGAGCCAGGCGATGGCCTCGGGGTCGTTGTTCGCGAGCACGCTCGTGAACCGGGTCTCGAGGTTCTCGTCGAGCGAGATGTCGAGCATGACGTCGAGGGGGGTAACGCCCCGCTCCGACGCGATGTCGGCGACCTTGCGATTGACGAGCTCGGGATGCGCGCTCGACTCGGCCACCGCAAGTGCGTCGAAGTTGACGGGCAGCGCGCCGCGCCGGCCCTGCATCTCGTCCCAGGCGCGCGTCCGCCACGCCGGGTCGCGATAGGCCGCGACCCGGACGTCGTCGGAGCGATCCATCAATTCCTGGAACGCGGCGCGCATGTTGAACGTGAACGGCTCGCGCAGGTTCATCTGGAACGTGAGGGGACGGCACGAGACCTGCGGCCACACCTCGATGCCCTCGGCGCGCGCCTTGGTGTTGGCTTCCATGATCTTCTCGTGCCACGGAAAGCCCTTGACGGTGAGGAGCGCGGTCCACGTGAGCGGCCGGCCCGTGGCGCGCTGCAGTTCGTAGACGTCGGCGTGCGTGACCTTCTCGCCCGGGAGCAGTGCGGCGACCCCTTTGTGCGCGTCGCGCAGCGGCTCGAGCAGCGAACGCAACTCGGCGAGGTCGGCGACGCGCGACGGGACCGGGCGCCCCTGGTCGCCGCTGTGCGTCGGTGACGACGACGTGGCGAACCCGGCCGCGCCCGCGGCCATGGCCTCCGCGATCACCTGTTGCATCCGGGCGATCTCGTCGTCGGTGGCGGCGCGTTCGTAGCCGGCTTCGCCCATGACGAAGATGCGCACGGCGGTGTGGCCGACATAACACGCGAAGTTGATGAGTGTCCCGCGGGCCTCGATCGCGTCGAGGTATTGGGGGAACGTCTCGAACTCGTCCCACGGGACTCCCGCGAAGAGCGTTTCGGGGGACATGTCCTCGACGTGCTGCAGCGTGCGGACGAGCAGCTCGCGGTCCTGGCGGCGGACGGGAGCGATCGAGAAACCGCAGTTGCCCGCGACCACCGACGTGACGCCGTGCCAACAACTGGGCGAGACGCGGGGTCCCAGAACACCTGCGCGTCGTAGTGCGTGTGGATGTCGACGAAGCCGGGGGTGACGACGAGCCCCGCCGCGTCGAGCTCGCGCCGGCCGGAGAGCCCAGGCCCGATCTCGGAGATGACGCCGTCGGTGACGGCGACATCGGCCCGCCGTCCGGGGGCACCCGTTCCGTCGACGACCGTCCCACCCCGGATGACAACGTCTGCAGTCATGACTCTCCTCGAAGGCTGACGCCCACGTCAGCGGCCCACCGAGTCTCACGCGCCAACCTCCCCACCAACAGTTGGCAGGGTTTCCGGTCCTCCGGCCCGGTTTCCCCACCAACGTGTTGGCGTGTTGGCAAGGTTTCCGGTCCCACGAGCCCGTTTCCCCACCAACAGTTGGCAAGGTTTCCGGTCCGTCGGGCCGGTTTCCCCACCAACGTGTTGGCGTGTTGGCAAGGTTTTCGGTCCCACGAGCCCGTTTTCCTGCCATCTGTTGGTGGGGTTTGGGGTGTAGTTGACGTGCGTGTCAGGTTCGGGCGACCCTTCTGCCATGACGCAGATACCCCAAACGATGCCGGCCGCGGTGTTCATGGGGCTTCGAGACGTGGCGGTCGAGGATCGGCCCACCCCCGAGCCCGGGCCCGGTGAACTGCTGCTCGAGGTCAGTCATTGCGGGATCTGCGGTTCCGACCTGCACTTCCTCCTCGAATGGGGTGGACGGCCCGGGGTGATCGAGGGTCACGAGTACTCGGGCACGGTGGCCGCGCTCGGACGCGGCGTGACGGGTTGGGCGGTGGGCGATCGGGCCATCGGCGGTCCGTCACCTCGGTGCGGCACCTGCGAGTTCTGCGTTGCGCAGCGGCCGTCGTTGTGCGTCGAACGGAACTCGATGGGCGGCGACACCACCTGGCAGGGCGCGTTCGCCGGTTACACGACCGTGCACGCGGCCGAGGCGCTGCGCGTTCCCGATGGTCTGTCGCTCAAGCACGCGGCCCTCACCGAGCCCCTCGCGGTCGCGCTGCACGGCATCACCCGCGCCGGCGGCGCCCGCCCGGGGACGCGCTGGTTGGTCACGGGCGGCGGTCCGATCGGGTTCTTGTCGGTCGCGGCGCTGCGGGCGCTCGGCGTCGAAGACGTCGTGGTCAGCGAACCCAAGGCGAGCCGGCGGGCGTTGTGCGAGAAGCTCGGCGCGCGCACGGTGGATCCCGCCGACCTGGAAGCGCCCGCGATGCCGTACGACACGGTCGCCGATCCGTTCGACGTCGCGCTGGAATGCTCGGGAAACGGGCGGGCGCAGGAGTCGGCGCTCGGGCAACTCAAGCGCGGGGGAACGCTCGTGCTCGTGGGCGCGGGGATGGCGCGCCCGAAGTTCGATCCGAATCGCATCTTGTTGAACGAGCTCGTCGTCACGGGCGCGTTCGTCTACGACCACGACGGTTTCCCGCGCGCCCTCGATCTCCTCGCGTCGGGAAAGCTGGCGAACGACCTGCTCGTCGAGCAGGAGGACTACCCGTTGAACCGCCTGCTCGACGCGGCCGTCGGGTTGCACGAGGGCGACCTCGCCGCCAAAGCCATGATCGTGCCGCGGGTCTCGTAGAGCCCGGATTCGAGGAGCGTGTCGATGCCCGCCATCGGACCCGAGTTCACCACGCGTAAGCCCCGCTTCAATCACGTCGCGATGAGTCTCACCGCGGACATGCTCGACGAGGAACACCGCAAGCTGCGCGCCGACTTCTTCGGCGACGTCTTCGGCTTCTACGACCTGGCGATGATGACGATCGACCGCAAGCGGCAAGTGTTCCAGGTCCACGACATCGAGCAGTTCGTGTTCCTGATCGCCGACGACGGCGGCCAGGCGATGGAATGCCCGCGCCTCGACCATTTCGGTTTGTCGGTCGGCGCGGAGTCGGAGCTCGACGACATCTTGGCGCGCGCCAAGGCCTGGCAAGCCCGCGACGATCGCGTCGACATCATCGACAAGCATGTCGACGATCACGGAATGCTGGCCATCACGAGCATCTACGTGCGCTACCTGCTGCCCATGATGTGCGAGATCCAGTGGTGGGACTACCGCGAGCCCCGCCCCGGACCCGACCCGGAGGAGTCCGCGTGACCGCGCCGCTGCGCTGGGGCGCGTTCGCCCCCCAAGGTTGGAAGCTCGAGTACACCGGTTGGTCGGCGGCCGACGCGTGGGACCGGACCAAGGAGCTCGCGCAGCTCACCGAGGAGCTCGGCTATCACCACCTCTGGGTCTACGACCACGTCGAGACCGTGCCGCGCCGCGAGCCGACGCACGTGTTCGAGGCGTTCACCACGCTCGCCGCGCTCGCCCAGCACACGACGACGATCAAGCTCGGCCAGATGGTCACCTGCGCGGCCTACCGCAACGCGGGCCTGCTCGCCAAGGAAGCGGCCTGCGTCGACGTGTTCTCGGGCGGCCGTCTGATCCTCGGCATCGGTGCGGGCTGGTACGAGCGCGAGTACCAGGCCTACGGCTACCCGTTCCCCGACGCCCGAACGCGACTCGCGATCCTCGAAGAGACGGTCGAGGTGCTGAAGCGCATGTGGACGGAGGAGTCGGTCACCTATCAGGGCAAACATCTCGCGTTCGACGGCGCCTACTGCGACCCGAAGCCCATCCAGCACCTCCCCGAGATCTGGATCGGCGGTGGCGGCGAGCAGGTCACGCTGCGCATCGGAGCGCGCAACGCCGACAAGACGAACTGGCAGACCGGCCTCGAGGGATTCGTGCGCAAGTCGAACCTGCTGCGCGGCTACTGCGACGAGATCGGCCGCGACTTCGACTCGATCGTGCGGACCCACGGTCCCGACTGCCGAGTCTTCGACACCGAAGCCGATCTCCGGCGCTGGCTCGACTCGCCCGGCGGTGGTTCGTTGTGGGGCCGCGATGATCCGGACGACTACGTGCGCGACAACTTCGTCGGCACCGCGGAACAGGTCGCGGAGAAGGCCCAGGCCTTCGTCGACGCGGGATGCCGGGAGTTCGTGTTGTGGTTCCGCGACTTCCCGTCGTCGGAGAGCCTGGAGGCGGTCGCCCGCGAGGTCGTGCCGGCCGTCCGGGCCTGAGCCCCGCCCCGCACTAGGTTTCGCACCCGTGACGATCCTCTCCGACGCGCCCTCGCGCAAGTCCGGGTCGGAGCATTCGTCGTCGACCTCCGGTCGGCCCGCGCCGCTCGTCGTCGCGGCGTTGGCGGCGGTCGGCGCCGCGGGCGTCGTGTTCTTCTTCTTCACGCGTTCCGCGCTCTGGCTCGACGAGGCGCTCACCGTCAACATCGCTCGGCTCCCGCTGTCGCAGCTGCACGGCGCGCTGAAACAAGACGGCGCGCCGCCGCTGTACTACGTCGTGTTGCACTTCTGGACGGCCGCGTTCGGAACCGGCAACCTCGCGTCGCGGTCGCTGTCGGGCGTGTTCATGGTCGGGGCCGTCGTCGCCACCTGGTTCGCGGCGCGGCGTTTCGTCGGTGTGACGGGGGCCTGGGTCGCGGCGGTCGTGATGGTGGCGAATCCCTACGCCATCCGCTACGCGACCGAAGCGCGGATGTACTCGCTCGCGATGCTGATCGTGGCAACGGGGATCGTCGCGTTCCAGCGGGCGATGGAGAAGCCCGTCGGCCGGCCGGCTCGCGGTGGTCGCGGTGCTCGTCGCGCTCTTCGTCTACACGCAGTACTGGGCGTTCTATCTGCTGGCCGTGGTGGTCGGGTTGCTGGCGTGGGTCGCGTGGCGCGGGCGCCGAACGCGACGCGGCCCGGCGAGTGCTCGTGGCGATGGCGATCGGTGGGCTCGCCTTTCTCCCGTGGGTGCCGACCTTCCTCTACCAGGCCGCGCACACGGGAACGCCTTGGGGCACGCCCGTGCTGCCCGGCATCCCGTTCGGCTACACGCTGCGCGACTTCGCCGGCGCCGCCAGCGGAACCAGCGCCGACCGCCAGGAGGGCTGGCTCCTCTTCTTCATCGTCGTCCCGATGCTCATCCTCGGGGTGTTCGGGCGCGCGATCGACGAGCGGCGCATCGAGATCGACGTGCACGTACCGCGCGAGACGCGCATGATCGCGTTCGTGGGCGGCGGGGGCCTCCTCGCCGCGCTGTCGCTCAACTACCTCGCCGGCGCGGCGTTCCAATCGCGCTACAGCGCGATGTTCTTCCCGTTCTTCATCCTGCTCGTCGCCCGCGGGTTCATGACGCTGCGCAACCCGCGCATCTTCGGCGCGGTGCTCGTGGTGGCGGTCGGTCTGGGCTTTGCCGGGGGAGTGCGAAACGTCGCCACGCAGCGCACCCAAGCCCCGCAGGTCGCCGCGGTGCTCCGCAAGGAGGCGAAGCCCGGCGACATGGTCGTGTACTGCCCGGATCAGGTCGGGCCGTCGGTGCACCGCCTCCTGCCGCCGGGCCTCGACGAGGTCGTGTACCCGAGCTTTGCCGGCCCCGAACGGGTCGACTGGGTCGACTACAAAAAGCGGCTCGCCGCGGCCAACCCGGCCACCTTCGCCCGCGCCGCGCTCGCCCGCGCCGGCTCGCACACCCTCTGGTACGTGAGCGCGCCCGGCTACATCACCCACGTCGGCACCTGCGAGGCGATCTCCGACGCGTTCGCCGCGGCCCGGATGCGGCTGCAGCGCACGCTGCCCGACGCGACGATCTTCGAAAAGCCTGCGCTGCAGATGTTCCCGGCGCCCTCCAAGAGCTGAAGATGCGCGCTCCGCTCGCGCCACCCGGGCCCTTCGCCCGGTGCTCGTTCCCTACGTCGTCTCGCGCATCGTGGTGGTGGCGGCACTGGCGACGATCCGCCACATCGTCACGACGCGCCACCTCGTGCCGGTTCCCCTCGAAGTCCACGGCGGCCTCCTGTCGTGGGACGCGTCGTGGTACCGCGACATCGCCAAGGTCGGGTACAACGGTGTCGCCACCGAAGGTCTGCGCTTCTTCCCGCTGTTCCCGATGCTCGGGCGCGTGGTCTCGTGGCTGCCGGGCGCCGACGCGGGCTTCGGCGTGCTCTTCGTCGCGAACGTCTCCGCGCTCGCGCTCGGGCTTCGCGCTCTACACGCTCGTCATGCAGGAGCGCCACGACCCGGAGCTCGCACGCCGCGCGGTCTGGCTCGTCTACCTCGCGCCGCCCGCGTTCGTACTCGTCATGGGCTATTCGGAAGCGACGTTCATGACCCTGACCGCGCTGGTGCTCATCGGCCTGCGCTCGCAACGCTGGTGGCTCGCGGCCATCTTCGGTCTCCTGGCCGGCTTGACGCGACCGGTCGGCGTGCTGTTGGCGGTGCCGGCCGTCGTCGAAGGCTGGCAGCGCCGCGACGTGAAGGCGTTGGTGCCCGCGGCCGCGCCCGGTGTCGGGCTCCTCGCGTACGTCGCCTGGGCCGCCCATCGCACGCACGACTTCCTCTATCCGCTGCGCACCCAACAAGACCCCACCCGGCGGGGCCAGTGGGTCGATCCCGTGCGCGCGGTCGCGCACAACGTGCACGAGTTGTTCGCCGGCGACCACGTCAGCGCCGGTGTCCATGCCGCGAGCGCGCTCGTGTTCGTCGCCTTGCTCGTCGTCATCGCACGGCGTTGGCCGTTGTCGTTCACGCTCTACGCCGCGGTCGCGCTCGTCGTCGCGCTCGCCAGCCGCAACCTCGACTCGCTCGAACGCTACGGCCTCGCCACGTTGCCCTTCGTCCTCGCCGGCGCCGACGTCATCGCCGAACCCCAACGCGAACGGGTGATCCTGGGCCTGGCGGGCGCGGGTCTGGTGATCGCCTCCCTCCTGGCGTTCACCGGCGTGATGGTGCCCTGACGCGGTCGGCTCCGCCGGCGATGGGCAGGTCGGCTCCGCCGCGATGGGCAGGTCGGCTCCGCCGGGGATGGGCACGCTCACTACACTCGCCCGGTCATGGCGCCCGCCGATTCGTCCGCCACAACGCCCGGAACGTCGCCGTCCGACCTGTCGGTCGTGGTCGTCGGCGCGGGCCCGGCCGGCCTCACCGCCGCCTACCAACTGATGAAGGCCGGTCACGCCGCGAACGTGACCATCCTCGAGTCCGACGACGTCGTCGGCGGCATCAGCCGGACGGTCCAGCGCGACGGTTGGCGCTTCGACCTCGGCGGTCACCGCTTCTTCACCAAGGTGCGCGCCGTCGACGAGTTGTGGTGGGAGATCCTCGGCTCGGAGAACTTCTTGAGCCGACCGCGCCAGAGCCGCATCTTCTACCAGGGCAAGCTCTACGACTACCCGCTCGTCCCGATGAACGCGCTGCGGAACCTCGGCCCGGTGGAAGCTCTGCGCTGCGTCGCCTCGTACCTGTGGGTGCGCGTCCGCAAACCGAAGAACCAGGACACGCTCGAGGGCTTCATCGCGGCCCGGTTCGGGTGGCGGCTCTACCGGCACTTCTTCAAGACCTACAACGAGAAGGTCTGGGGCGTGTCGGCGTCGGAGCTCTCGTCCGACTGGGGCGCGCAGCGCATCAAGGACCTCTCGCTGTTCCGCGCGGTCTGGGAGGCGATCAAGCCGCGGCGCCCGGGCTCCACGCGCGACAAGTCGAAGATGGTCACGAGCCTCATCGAAGAGTTCAACTACCCGAAGTTCGGGCCCGGGATGATGTGGGAGGTCGCGACCGACAAGGTCGTGGCCGCGGGCGCGACGATCGAGTTCGACCGCCGCGTCACGGCGATCCGTCACGCCGACGGTGAAGCGACCGCCGTGGTCGCGGTCGACGCCGACGGCGTCGAGCACGTCTACCCGTGCACGCACGTGATCTCGTCGATGCCGATCGGCGCGCTGTGCCTCGCGATGGACGCGGAGCGTCGACGCCGCGACGCGCGCCGCGGCCGAGGATCTCCGCTACCGCGACCATCTGACGGTCGCGCTGGTCGTCCCGCAGGAGTACTCGTTCAGCGACAACTGGATCTATATCCACGATCCGGAGGTCGAGGTCGGGCGGGTGCAGAACTTCGGGTCGTGGTCGCCGTACATGGTGAAGGACGGCCGCACCTGCTTGGGCCTCGAGTTCTTCGTCAACGAGGGCGACGAGATGTGGACGAAGCCCGATGCCGACCTCATCGAGCAGGGCAAACAGGAGATGCACCGGCTGGGGCTCATCGCCGATCCGAGCCGGGTCGAGGCCGGCTACGTCGTTCGTATGCCGAAGGCGTATCCCGTCTACGACGAGCTCTACCAGGGCAACGTCGAGACCATGCGCAAGTGGTTGGCGGCGAACGCGGCCAATGTGTTCCCGTGCGGCCGCAACGGCATGCACAAGTACAACAACCAGGACCATTCGATGCTCACCGCGATGCTCTCGGTCGAGAACATCCTCGGCGCCGACCACGACGTGTGGTCGGTGAACGTCGAAGCCGAGTACCACGAGGAACAGACCGGCGAGAGCGGCGGCCGCACCGGCCGCGACGCGCCGTTCCTACCGCGCAAGTAGGCGGCCCACGGTCCGGATCGCGGACCGGCTCGGTCGCGGATGGGTTCAGCGAGCCGCGCGGGTGCGGTGGAGCACCCGGTCGCGCAGGCCCCACCACGTCACGAGCAGCATCGCCTCCGCGACGATGCGCCACGACATCTTGGAGTTGCCGCGGACGCGGTCGGTGAACGCGATCGGGACCTCTTCGATCTTCCCGCCCGCGTTGATGACGCGATACGTCATCTCGATCTGGAATCCGTATCCGGTCGAGTGCGTGGAGTCGAAGTCGATCGTCGCCAGCGTCGAAGCGCGGTACGCCCGGTAGCCCGCGGTGGTGTCGTGCACGTCGATCCCGAGGCAGAACGCGGCGTAGCGATTGCCGACGACCGACAGCGCGAGACGATGCCGGGGCCAGTTCGGGACGCTTCCGCCCGGCGCGTAGCGCGACCCGACGGCGAGGTCGGCGCCGCGTTCCACCGCGGCGAGGAGGCGGGGGAGATCGGCCGGATCGTGCGAGAGGTCGGCGTCGATCTGGATCATCACGTCGAAGCCCCGGGCGATGCCGACGGCGTGCCCGGCCCGGTAGGCGCTGCCCAGCCCCATCTTCTTGGGCCGTCGCAGCACCTCGATGCCGCCGAGCTCGGCGCCGAGGGCCTCGGCCTTCTCGGCGGTCCCGTCGAGGCTGTTGTCGTCGACGACGAGGATGTGCGCGTCGGGCACGGCGTCGCGGACCCGGCGCACGAGCAGCTCGATGTTCTCGACCTCCTCGTAGGTCGGGACGGTGACCCAGACCGCGAGCCCGCTCATGTCGCAGTCGCTTTCGACCGCGGGTGGCGGGCGATCGCGAAGAGGCCGGGCGTGCGCTCGCTGATGTGCTCGGTCGTGAAGAAGTCGCGCTCGGTGAGCCCCGAACCGATGCCGTTGCGCTCGCTCCCGAGCATGCGGTAGGCGAGCGGGAGCACGCGCTCGTACGTCCACACGTACGCCGACCGGGGCATGCGCCGGCGCAGCCGGAACACGTCGAGGCGCAGGAGTCGTTCGCCGCCGGCGCGGCGCTGGTCGAAGTCCGCGTGCAACGCGTCGTCGCCTTCGAGGCCAAGGCAGGTGACCTCGCCGAAGAAGAGCGAGAGCAGCGACACCAGGTGCGCTCGCTCCAGCGGGTACACATGGAAGGGGTTCTCGAAGTCGGCGGGCGCGTTCGGGGTGATCACGAAGGCGGTGCCGTCGGGGCGCAGTGCGCGCGCCAGCTCGGCGACATGACCCACCGGGTTCGTGAAGTGCTCGATGATGTGCGACGAGACGATGTAGTCGACGCTGGCATCGCGTACCGCGAGCGCGGCGCCGTCGAGCGTGCAGAACCGCAGGCCGTCGGTCGGCGCGGTCGTGGCCCCGGCCGCGACCATCGTCTGCGCGCTGTAGTCGGCGCCGATCACGAGACGGTCGGGACCGGTGAGGCGCCGGGTCTCGTCACCGATGCCACAGCCCACGTCGATCGTGATGCCCGGCCCGAGCCGCGCGAGTACCTCGCGGTACCCGGCGTCGTGGAACGCGAGCAGCGAATCGGGTGTCGCCCCCTGCATCGGGCGTTCGCCCGTGAGCTTCATGTCCTTCCGGCTCCGTCACTCGCCAACAAGCCGTTCGAGCGTACAACGGAACGCCGACGGAGGGCGGCCGGGGGCGGGCGCGGAGCCCGACCGGCGCCGGGGTCGGCCTCTAGACTCCCGCGCCGTCCTTGTAGTCCGCTTGCCTGCGCGGAGGCCTCTTCCTTGTCCGATCCCGTCCCCGTCGGTGGCGGCCCGATGCGTCCGGGCCAGCCCGACGACATCGGCCGGCTCGGCGACCTCGCCGCGGCGGCCGGGCTGCGGCGGATCGCGATCCTCGCGTGGCGTGATCTCGACGATCCCGAGGCCGGCGGCTCGGAGTTGCACGCCTCGCGAGTCGCCGCGCTGTGGGGCCGGGCCGGCATCGAGGTGACCATGCGCACCTCGTACGCGGCGGGATCCGCCCAGGTCGGCTGGCGAGACGGCTACCGCGGTGATTCGCAAGGCGGGCCGTTACCTCGTGTTCCCGCGCGCCGCGTTCAGCGAGATGATGGGCTGGCACGGAGCGAGCGACGCCCTGGTCGAGATCTGGAACGGCATGCCGTTCTTCTCGCCGGTGTGGGCGGCCAATCGCCCGCGTGCCGTCTGGCTGCATCACGTGCACGATTCGATGTGGGAGATGACGTTGCCGCCGCGGCTCGCCCGCCTCGGCCGCGCCATCGAGTTCCGCGTCGCGCCGCCGCTGTATCGCCGCTCGCAGATCGTGACCCTGTCGGAGTCGTCGAAGCTCGAGATCTCGCGACGCCTGCACCTGCGCCCGTCGAACATCACCGTCATCCCGCCGGGGATCGATCCGTCGTTCAGCCCGGGCGCGACGCGCGATCCGTCGCCGCTCGTCGTCGCAGTGGGCCGGCTGGTCCCGGTCAAGCGCTTCGACGTGCTGATCGACGCCCTCGCCGACGTCAAGGCGCGGCGCCCCGACCTGCGCGCGGTGATCGTCGGCGAAGGGTACGAGCGCGACGCGCTCGAGCGCCGGGTCGCCGAGCTCGGTGCGAAGGACTGGATCTCACTGCCCGGGCGCGTCGACGCCGCCACGCTGCTCGATCTCTACCGGCGGGCGTGGGTGCTCGCGAGCGCGTCGCGGCACGAGGGCTGGGGGATGACGATCACCGAGGCGGCCGCGTGCCGGACCCCGGCCGTCGCGACGCGCATCGCGGGCCACAGCGACGCCATCGTCGACGGCGTCACCGGTGTCCTGGTCGACGACGACAAGGCGCTCGCGGCCGGGCTCGACCGGGTGCTGGGCGACAACGCGTTCCGCACCCTGCTCGCCAAGAACGCGTTCGAGCACGCATCGCAATTCACGTGGGCGGCAACTGCCCGCGGGACCCTGGAGGTCCTCGCGGCCGAGGCCCTGCGCCGCAAGTCCGCGTGAGGCCGCTCCTGGCGACGCGCCGGCGCCGCGCCGCGCTCGGTTACTCGTTGCTGGCGCTGCTCGCGTACGTCCCGCCGCTGCTCACCGCGCCCGGTCGCGTCGGCGCCGACACCAAGCAGTACCTCTACCTCGATCCGGGCCGGCTCCTGTCGCGCGCGGTGTCGATGTGGGATCCGCACGTCGGCATGGGCACGATCACCCACCAGACGATCGGCTACGCGTTCCCGATGGGCCCGTACTACTGGCTCCTCGAGAAGCTCGGTTCGCCGGCATGGGTCGCGCAACGGCTCTGGCTCGGATCGTTGCTGTTCGCGGCCGCGCTCGGCGTGTTGTACCTCCTGCGCACGTTCGGGTTGCGTGGTCCCGGCCTCGTCGTCGCCGCGCTCGCCTACATGTGCACGCCCTACGTCCTCGACTACGCGGCGCGCATCTCGGTGCTGCTCATGCCGTGGGCGGCGTTGCCCTGGATGATCGCGGTCATCCGCAAGGCGCTGCGCGAGAAGGGCTGGCGCTATCCCGCGATCTTCGCGCTGATCGTGCAGGTGATCGGTGGCGTCAACGCGACCGCGTTGATCTACGCCGGCTTCGGACCGGTGTTGTGGATCCTGTACTCGTGGCTCGTCGCCGGCGAGGTCGACGCGCGCCGCGCGATCGGCGTCGCGTTGCGCACCGGCGGGCTCACGGTGCTCACCTCGTTGTGGTGGATGTCCGGCCTGCGCATGCAGGGCGCGTACGGGCTCGACGTGTTGAAGTACAGCGAGACGGTCCAGACCGTTGCGCTGACCTCGACGCCCAACGAGGTGCTGCGGGGTCTGGGCTACTGGTTCTTCTACGGCCAGGACCGTCTCGGCCCGTGGATCGAGGCCGCACGCGACTACACGCAGCACTCGTACGTCATCCTCGCCGGCTACGGCCTCGTCGTCTTGTCGTTGCTCGCCGCCGCGTTCACGCGCTGGCGGCACCGCGTCTTCTTCGTGCTCTTGCTCTTCGTGGGCGTCGTCATCTGCGTCGGCGCGCATCCCTACGCCAGCCCCACTCCGCTCGGCGCGCTGTTCAAGTCGTTCGCGAACTCGTCGACGGCCGGCCTCGCGTTGCGCAGTACCGGGCGCGCCGCGCCGCTCGTCGTGCTGGCGCTCGCGGTGTTCCTCGGATTGGCGGCGAACACCGTCTTCGGCCGGCTGCGGGGGCGGGGGAGGGTCGCGCTCGGCGTACGCGGTGCCGGTGCTGATCGGCGTGCTCATCTTCGTCAACTTCCCCGCGCTGGTCGACGGCACCTTCTACGGCAAGAACCTGCAGCGCGACGAGAAGCTCCCGACCTACTGGACCCAGGCGATCGCCGCGCTCAACGGCGGCGACCACCAGACGCGCATCCTCGAAGTGCCCGGCGCCGACTTCGCGTCGTACACGTGGGGCAACACCGTCGACCCGATCACGCCGGGCCTCACCGATCGGCCGTACGTCGCGCGCGAGCTGATCCCGTACGGCACGCCCGGCAGCGCCGATCTCCTGAACGCCATCGATCGCCGGCTGCAGGTCGGGGTCGCCGATCCCGCCGCGCTCGTCGCGTTGTGGCGGCGGATGGGCGTCGGCGACGTCGTGGCGCGCAACGACATCGACTACGAGCGGTACGACCTCGTGCGACCGGTCGATCTCGCGACCGTGCTCGCGGCCGCGCCCGGCCTGGGTACGCCCACCGGATACGGGACCCCGTCACTGTTCCCGCTGCCGGCCGGCTACACCGACGAGATCAGCCTCGGCACTCCGGCCGGCACCGCGCGCGGTCGCGCCCGTCGTGGTGTACCCGGTCACGAACGCCACCCCGATCGTGCGGGGGGAGTCGGCCGACCACGCGTTGATGGTCAGTGGCGACGGCGAGGGCCTCGTCGACGCGGCGGGCGTCGGGCTGCTCGACGGCGCGGGCGTGGTGCGCTATTCGGCGTCGTACACGAGCGCCGACGCGCTGCGCCGCGCGACCGCGGCCGGCGACGTGCTGGTCGTCACCGACGAGAACCGGTTGCGGGCCCGCAAGTGGACGACCGTTACCCAGACCGTCGGGTTCACGGAGCAGGCCGGCGCGGCCGACACGCCGCTGACGACCGATCCCGGCGACGCGCGCCTCGACGTGTTCCCCGGCGAGCAACCGTCGGCGCTCACCACCGCGAGCGACGTCGGCGTGCAACGCGTCGTCGCGACCGCCTACGGCAACACCAACACGTACTGGCCCGAGAACCGGCCGGTCGCCGCGCTCGACGGCGATCTCACCACGGCGTGGACGACCCAGGGCTTCGGCGACGCGCGCGGCCAGCGCATCGAGGTCGACCTGAACGGCGACATCACCACCGATCACGTCAATCTCGTACAGCCGCTCGGTGGTACGCCGAACCGCTACATCACCAACGCCGTGCTCACCTTCGACGGCGCCAAGCCCGTCGCCGTGGCGCTGGGCCCGCAGTCGCGTACCCCGGGCGGGCAGACGGTGACCTTCCCCACCCGCACGTTCCGCACCCTGACGATCCGTATCGTCCAGACCAACGATCACCGGCCGAACCTGTTCGGCCAGGACGATCCCGTCGGCTTCGCCGAGATCCGTGTGCGCGACGCGCACGCCACCCACGACGTGCGGGCCGCCGAGGTCGTGCAGATGCCGGGCGATCTCCTCGGCGCGCTCGGCGGCGCCTCGGCGGGCCACCCGTTGGTCATCGTCATGAACCGCGACGCGATCCGGCCGGTGCCGCCCCGGACCCAACCCGAGCCCGCGATCGCCCGCGAGTTCGTACTGGCGACCGCGCGCGCCTTCGACCTGACCGGCAACGCCACGGTGAGCCCGGACGCCCCCGACGCGGCGATCGAGACGGCCCTGAGCCCGGCGCCGGCCCGTTCGGGGCTCGCCGTGTCGGCGAGCGGGTTCCTCCAGGGTTGCCTCGAGTGCCGGGCCGACGCGGCCTTCGACGCCGACCCGCACACGGCGTGGCAGACACCGTTCGACCAGACCGGGGGCCAGTGGGCCGAGGTCGACTCCGCCCGGG
This sequence comes from uncultured Actinomycetes bacterium, assembly GCA_963839575.1. Classification (GTDB taxonomy): domain Bacteria; phylum Actinomycetota; class Acidimicrobiia; order IMCC26256; family PALSA-610; genus PALSA-610. Next base: position 3,350,293 of record CAWIVQ010000003.1, read on the forward strand.
CCGTCACCGTCGACCATCTCGACCTCTCGGTGATCGCCGACGGCCGCCATTCCGTGCCCACGAAGCTCCGCCTCGACGTCGACGGCCAGACCCGCGACCTCACCGTGGCGCCCGTCGCCGATCGCCGCGCGCCGGACGCGACGGTCGCGGTCCCGCTGCACTTCGCCGCGCTGACCGGGCACAAGATCCGGATCACGATCGAGGGCGTGCGCGAGGAACGCACGAAGTTGTTCGGGACCGCGCAGACGCGCGTCGAGCCGGTGGGCATCGCCGGGTTCGGCCTGGCGGGCGTGGCGGTGGCATCGCCGGCGACCGGGACCGTCGACAGCGGATGCCGTTCGGATCTCGTCGCCGTCGACGGCAAGGCCGTCGCCGTGCGGGTGACGGGCAACGTCACCGCCGCCCAGGCGCCGATGGGTCTCGCGGTCACGCCGTGTGGCGGTGCGCTCGAGCTCACCGCGGGCACTCACGTGGTGACGACCGCGGCCGGCAAGGCTGTCGGATTCTCCCTCGACCGGCTCGCGTTCGCGTCGGGCACGCCCGCGGTCGCGGTCGCGACCGCGAACGGTCACGTCCGCGTCGCCGGGCCCGCGCCCACACCGGCGCGGGTCGCGGTCGTGCACAACGGCGACACGAAGATGCAGGTGCACGTGCAGGGCGCGACGAAACCGTTCTGGCTCGTGCTCGGCGAGTCGCGCAGCCCGGGCTGGCACGCCCGGGTCGTCGGCGGCCACGACCTCGGTCCGTCGCAACTCGTCGACGGCTACGCCAACGGCTGGCTCGTCACCCCGCCGGCGTCGGGGACCTTCGACGTCGTGTTCGAATGGACACCGCAGCGGCAGGTGAAGGCCGCGATCGGGCTGTCGCTCCTCGGCGTACTGCTGTGCCTCGGAATCATCGCGTTCACGTGGATCCGCCGGCGCGGCGTGGTCGCGACCGCACGCACCCCCTGGCCCGGCGACGCCGACGTCGATCTCGCGTGGTCGGGACTCGGCGCGACCGCACACCCACTTGGGCACCCACCTGGCCACACGATTGGGCAACGGGCCGGGCCGCCGGGCGCTCCGGCCGACACGCGCACCCGCTGGCTCGCGCCGTTGGTGACGGGCCTCCTCGCGGCGCTGGTCGTCGCGCCGTGGGTCGGCGTGCTCATCGCGGCCGTCGTGTTCGTGATCGTGACGCGGCCGCAACTCCGCGACCCGGTGCTGGCGGTGCCGGCCGTGCTCCTCGCCCTGTGCGCGGTGTACATCGTCGTGGAGCAGTACCGCTACCGGTACCCGCCGGTCTTCGAATGGCCGACGGTGTTCCCGCACGCCCGCACGCTGGCGTGGGTCGCGGTGATGTTGCTGACCGCCGACGCCTTCGTCGAGATCCGGCGCGGGCGCCGGTCGCCGCCTCCGCCGCCCGGCGGCCCGGGCGCAGGGCCGGGCGCAGCGCCGGGCGGGAGCCCGACCCGAAACGGGGACCGGGCCCCGATGCGAACCAGGCATAATCGTCTGTGCTCCAGGTCCGAGAACTCGCAGTCGAAGTCGGTGGGCGGTACACGCTCACCGACGCGTCGTTCTCGCTGCACGCCGGCGACAAGGTGGGCCTCGTCGGGCGCAACGGTGCGGGGAAGACCTCGTTGCTGCGCGTGCTCGCGGGCGTGACCCCGGCCGCGCTCGGGGTCGTGCTCCGCCCCGATCTCGTGGGCTTCTTGCCGCAGGACCCGCCCGCGCGCGGCGCCGGACTCGACGGGACGGCGCTGTCGCACGTTCTGTCGGGCCGCGGGCTCGACGCCGCCATGCACCGGCTCGAAGAGCTGCGCACCAAGGTCGACGCCGATCCCTCGGCGCGCAACGTCAAGGCCTACGGCAACGCGGAAGAGGCGTTCTCGGCCGCGGGCGGGTACGCGGCGGAGTCCGAAGTCCGGCGCATCGTCGCCGGTCTGGGCCTGCCGCCCGACCGGCTCGACCTCCCGATCACCGCGCTGTCCGGCGGCGAACGGCGGCGGGCCGAGCTGGCGCGGATCCTGTTCGCCGGTGGCGATCTCATGCTGCTCGACGAGCCGACCAACCACCTCGACGTCGACGCCAAGGCGTGGTTGATGTCGTTCCTGCGTTCGTACCGCGGCGCCCTGCTCGTCATCAGCCACGACCTCGCGCTGCTCGACCAGGCCATCACGCGGGTGTTGCACCTCGACGAGGGCGAGCTCATCGAGTACCGGGGCACCTATTCGCAGTACCTCGTGTCGCGCAAGGCCGACGAGGAACGCCGGGCGAAGATCGCGGTGCGCCAGGAATCGGAGATCCGGCGCCTGAGCACGCTCGCCGACTCGATGCGCCACCAGACCGCGAAGCGCGCGCGGGTCGCGAAGACCCTCGACCGCCGCGTCGACAAGCTCGACGCCAACCGCATCTCGCTGGGCAAGGGCGACCGGACCTTGCGGGTGAAGCTCCCGGACCCGCCGCACGCGGGCCGGGTCGCGCTCGAGGTCTTGGATCTCGCGAAGGCGTTCGGTCCGAAGGTCGTGTTCGAAGACGTCTCGTTCCAAGTCGAACGGGGCGAGCGCTTGCTCGTCCTCGGCCTCAACGGCGCGGGCAAGACCACCCTGTTGCGGTCGCTCATCGGCGAGCTCGAGCCCGACCTCGGCGAGGTGCAGTTCGGGCACCAGGTGTCGATGGGCTACTACGCCCAAGAGCACGAAGGCATCACCGCGGGCCGTCCCGTGATCGAGCACATCCGCGAGGCGTCGGGGGAGACCGAGCAGTACCTGCGGGGGCTGCTCGGCATGTTCGGGCTGCGGGGCGAGCTGGCGTTCCAGGACGCGGGCACCCTCTCGGGCGGCGAGAAGACGAAGCTCGCGCTCGCGATGCTCGTCGCGGGCCGCCACAACCTCCTCCTCCTCGACGAGCCGACCAACAACCTCGACCCGCCCTCGCGCACCGCGATCGGAAATGCCCTGCGCGACTGGAAGGGCGCCATGGTCCTGGTGAGCCACGACCCCGAGTTCGTGACCGAGCTGGCCCCGAACCGCGTGCTCCTCATGCCCGACGGCGTGCTCGACTACTGGTCCGACGACCTCCTCGATCTCGTCGAGTTGGCGTAGCCGCCGCTAGCGTCGGCGCGTGCCCACCGCCCGTCCGCCCAAGTCGTTCCTCTTGTCGTCCGAGCTCGCCGACTACCTGGTCGCGCACGGCTCGCCGCCCGACGCCGCGCAGGTCGCGCTCATCGAGGAGACCGCCGCGCTCGGCGCCGTCGCCGGCATGCAGATCGCGCCCGAACAGGGTGCGTTCCTGACCCTGTTCGCGCGCCTGCTCGGCGCCCGTGACGCGATCGAGATCGGGACCTTCACCGGCTACTCCGCGTTGTGCATCGCCCGCGGCCTCCCGGCCGACGGGCATCTGACGTGTTGTGACGTGTCGGAGGAGTGGACCGCGATCGGCCGCCGGGCGTGGGCGGCCGCAGGCGTCGCCGATCGCATCGACCTGCGCATCGCGCCCGCGCTCGAAACCCTGGCCGCGCTCCCGGCCGGCGCCGCGTTCGACCTCGCGTTCATCGACGCCGACAAGCCGAACTACGCGAGCTACTTCGACGCGTTGCTCCCGAGGATGCGCACGAACGGCGCGATCCTCGTCGACAACGTCTTGTGGGACGGTCGCGTGGTGCAGGCCGGCGCCGCCGACGAGAACACCGTCGCCATCCGCGCGTTCAACGACAAGGTCGCGCGTGACGATCGGGTCGACACCGTGATGCTGCCGATCGCCGACGGCCTCACGATCTGCCGCAAGCGTTGACCCGACGTTGACCGGCGAACGGCGAACGTTGACCGCCGAACGCCGGCGGCCCGGGGCGCGAGCTACATGCCCCGCAGCATCTTGTAGATCGGCGCCATCTTGGCCCGGGTCGTGTCGGGCAGCGGCACGATCTCCCCGAGCGCCCGCGCGCCCCAGATGATCTCGGCGGTGAGCTCGACCAGGTTCGCGATCTTCAACGCGTCCGTGGGCGACTTGCCGACGGTGAGCAGGCCGTGGTTGGCCATGAGCACGGCCGCGCGATCGCCGACCCACTTCGAGACCTCGTCGGCCAGCGCCTGCGAACCCGTGAACTCGTAGGCGGCGACGGGAACGTCGCCGCCGACGAACACCTCGACCTCCTCGATCACGCACGGGATCGGCTGGTGCGTGAGCGCGAACATCGTGCAGAACTTCGCGTGGCAGTGGATGACCGAGTGGATGTCGTCGTAGGCCCGCAAGCACGCGAGGTGCAGCATCTTCTCGGTCGTGGGGTGACGCTCGCCTTCGACGACGTTGCCGTCGAGGTCGCAGACGACGAGGTCGGCGAGGGTCATCGTCTCGTACGCGAGCGACGACGGCGTCAGCACGACGTTGCCGTCGGGGAGGCGGGCGGAGAAGTTGCCGGCCGTTCCGTGCACGAGGTTCGTCCGCAGGCTCTCCTGCGCGACCCGGAGCAGCTCGGCCTTGATCTCGTCGGCGGTGCCTTTGACCTCTGCCATTACGAGAGCACCTCCGGGTTCACGCAGTTGACCGGTGTGTCGCCCGCGAGGATGCGGGCGACGTCGTCGGCGATGAGCTTCGAGTGGTTCGCTTCGGTGTTGTAGGTCGCGCCGCCGATGTGCGGCGTGAGCACGACATTGGTCATCGAGCACAGCGGATGATCGGTGGGGAGGTTCTCGCCGACGAAGTGGTCGAGCCCGGCCCCGCCGACCTGGCCCGACTGCAGCGCGCCGACGAGCGCATCGGTGTCGTGCAACATCGCGCGCGCCGAGTTGATGTAGGTCGCGCCGGGCTTCATGGCCGCGAACTGTGCCGCGCCCATCAGCCCCTCGGTCTCGGGCGTGACCATCGCGTGCATCGACACGACGTCGCATTCGGCGAGCATCGCCTCGAGGTCGGTGGTGTGGGTCGCCTGCGGGTTGTACGGATCGAACGACAGCACGCGCATCCCGAGGCCCTCGAAGCGCCACTTCGCGGCGCGCCCGACCGCGCCGAGGCCGATGATGCCGGCGGTCCGGCCGCTGATCTCCCACGCCCGGTACCGCTGGTAGGGGATCTTGCCCCCGGCGTAGACCTCGCCGGCGCGGACGTCGCGGTCGGCGGGTACGAGCCAGCGATTCACCGCGAACATGAGTGCGATCGTGATCTCGGCGACGGCGTCGGCGTTGCGCCCGGGGGCGCGCAGCACGGGGATGCCGGCCGCGGTCGCGGCGGCGACGTCGACGTTGTTGGGGTCGCCCCGGCACGAGCCGATGCACAGCAGCGGCAGGTCGAAGACCGGGCCCTTGACCGAGTCCGATTCGACGATGAGGAGGTTCGCGCCCTCGGCCTCGATGCGCGCCGCGAGCTTTTCGCCGTTGTAGAGGCGTAGCGGGACCTGTTCGATCCACGGGTCGTAGACGACGTCGGCGAGCCCCTGCAGTTTCTCCATGCCCTCGCCGCGAAACGGCGCGGTGACGAGCGCTCGGGGTCGGTCTGCCACGTGGGTTCCTTCGTCGGCGGTGCGTGTCGGTAGTCGGTAGTCGTGTCGGTAGTACGTGTCGGCGCGCAGGCCGGCGCGCCGCTCATCCTCGCGCGGAGGTGACGGCAGCGTCAGGTTCGGGCCGGCGCGGCGCGGTTCGCGTACTCGGCGGTTCCACATTGCAGTGGCATTGCGGGCGCGGGCCGCCTACGGTTTTGCCGGGGCGGCGGATTCCGGGGGGTGGGAGCCGTGAAGTCAGGCTTGGGAAGCGGAGTCGGTCACATCGCGTGGGAGTCGCCGCACGAGGCGCTGCTCGCGGTCGCCGAGCAACTCCGCACCGAAGCGGTGCCGCTGTGCGACCTCTTGTGCGAGATGATCGTCGCCAGCGCGACCGCCGGCGGTCCCGCGCCCGCCGGCGCGGTCGGCGCGGTCGGCGAACTGTTGTCCGAGCCCATGACCGCGGCGGAATCGGTCGGGACCCTGGTCCTGGCCACGACCGCGGCCCGGGCCCGCGACTGCGGGATCGACGACGAAGCGCTGCTGCGCGTGATGGCGCTCGCCGCCGTCGTCGTCGCCCGGTTCGAGACGTACCTCGCTGAGCGTTCGAGCCAGGCCGCTTCGTAGTAATCGGGGCGTCCCGGAATCGTTCACGCGACTGCAATCGACGCGCCGCGCCTTTGTGCTGTACAGGCGGTAAAGTCCAATTGTACGGAAATGAACGAAGCCCAACCGGCGCGTGACAGCCGAGCTGTCGTCGCTCACGAGCACCAGGGGCAAGGCGTGGGGATCATCGGCATGACACGAAGGATCGACCAGCTCGGGCGGGTGGTGGTACCGGCCGAGCTCCGGCGTCTGCTGGGCATGCAAGAAGGCGACGTCATCTCGTTCAGCGCCCGCGGGGGAGAGCTCGTGTTGCGCAGGGTCGAGCCGAGCTGCGCGATCTGCGGGAGCGACGCCGACGATCTCGTCGACCTGCGTGACAAGCACCTCTGCCAGGGCTGCGTGCAAGAGATCCGGCTCCAACCCGCCTGAGCGCGGCGTCGCGGCGCCGGTCGGATCGCCTACGGGGTCGCGACCCCGTCGCAGAGCGTTGCACCCGCGGGCTTTTGCTGCGGGTCGAGCGCGCACGCGGTGGCGTCGGTGCGGATCTGGGCCGGGCGCAGCGACGCCGGGCCCTTCCATTCGATCAGCCGCGTGTGCGGGTCGACGTTCAACAACGTCGAGGTCCGGTCGCCGAAGACGAGTTGCGCGCGGGTGACGCCGTCGGCGACTGCGCCGATGAGCACCCACTGGTCGGCATCGGCTCCCGCCAACAAGGCGCTGAAGCGCACCGATCCGGTCGCGGGCCGGGGCGCCAGGCACTGCGACGGCCGGCCCAAATGGGCCGGGGTCGCGCCGCGGCGGCCCGTTCCCAGGTTCGGCGGCGCCACGCGCTGCGCCGCTCCCTGCGGGTCGTAACAGCGCCAGTCCTCGGTCGTGCGGCCGTAGGAGATGGTCCACGTCTGCGAGCGGAACGTGCCGACCGCCACGTCGATCCACGCGCGATCCGCGATCGTGCCGATCGTGCTCGGCGCGGGCGGTCGCGTCGACGGGGTCGACGGGGTGCTCTGGTGGTGGCTCGAGCCCCCGCCACACGCACCCAGCAGGCACACGGAGACGACGATCGAAACCCGAATCCTTCGCGTCATCGATCGTTGTTCCGTGTGCCTGTTCGGGTGTGCTGCTACCCGCCTGCTCCGACGCCCACGATCGGTGCGGCCGGGGTCGTGCTACCGAGCGAACCCAGGAACGGCAGGTTCGAGAAGGCGAAGATCCCTCCGTCGGAGGACACCATCAAGTAGCCGTTGCCGTAGCGGACCATGCCGATGACCGGCCGGTTCAGGTGCGTGCCACCCATGGCCCCGCGGAAGGTGGCATCGCCGAAGCTGAAGATGCCGCCGTCGGAGGCGACCAGCCAGTAGCCGCGGTTCGACGCGGTGGGAACGATCCCGTTGACCGGCTGGTTCAGGTGCGCGCCGCCCATCGAGCCGTGGAACTTGGCGTCGCCGAAGGCGAAGATGCCGCCGTCGGAACCGACCAGGAAGTACCCCTTGCCGGTCGGTGTCGCGACCGACCCGACGACCGGGCCGTTCAGGGTCAGGGTGTGGACGTCGCCGAAGAACTTCGCGTCGCCGCGAGCCACGGCCTTGCCCTGGTTGGTGAAGATCCAATAGCCCTTGCCGGTGGGTGTCGCCGAGAGGCTGCTGACGATCTCGCCGGGCTTGAGCGACGGGCCGTCGCCGTACGACTTCGCGTCACCGAAGGCGAAGACATGGCCGGACGCGTTCACGACCCAGTAGCCGTGGCGCGAGGGTGTCGGTTCGAGGTGGGTGATCCCACCGCTCGCCGCGTTGCCGTAGTTACGCACCTGGCCGAACGGGTAGACGATGCCGGTCTCGCCGACCATCCAATAGCCCTTGGGCTTGAGCGGCGGCGGCGGTGGCGGTGGCGGCGGTGGCGTCGGCGGCACCACGTTGAGGGTGACGGTCGCGGTGTACTGGATATGTCGAAGTCGAGGTCGTACACCGAGTAGGTGAACGTGTCGGTGCCGTGGAAGCCGGCGGCGGGCGCGTACTGGAACGAGCCGTCGTCGTTCACGGTGATCGGCGCGCCGTGGATGCTGAAGTCGTCGTTGGTGACCGAGGTCGGGTCGATGCCCTGGTCGTTGGCGAACACGCCCGGCGCCGACACGTTCAAGACGTGGCCCGGCGCGACCGTGTAGCGAGTCGTTCTTGACGACCGGGATGACGTTGATCGTGACGGTGCCGATGTCGGTGTCGCCGAGCGTGGCCGAGTCCCAGATCCAGTAGTCGAACGAGTCGATACCGCTGTAGGGGTTGGTCGGGTCGGGGGTGTAGGTGAACGAGCCGTTCGGGTGCACGGCGACGGTGGCGCCGTTCCAGCTGGTGGTGTCGGAGTCGGCGACGTCGACGGTCGTGCCGGCCGGTCCGGAGACGTTGGCGAGCAGGCCGGGCGCGGCGACGGAGAGCTTCTGGTTGAACGTGACGTTGTACGTGTAGTCGGCGGCGGCGGGACAGCGCCGGGCCGACGACGCAGGTCGTCATCGCCGCGGCCGGCCGAGCCGCGCCGGCGAGCATCCCCGACGCGATTGCGACGGCGACGAACACGCCCGCGATCCGCCGCGAAACCGTGGCCCTCAATGCTCCCATGACGTCCCCCCGTACTTTCCGCTACGTCCGCCCCCGGAAGCACTCGACGGTAGCCTCCCAGAACCTGGAAGATCAATCGCGCGAAACCGCCCGAACGCCGACAATCACCGCCGGATGCACCGCAAAAATCGTGCCCGCGGGGAGATTGCCACGCTCGGGGCGCGGGCGGGGCGAGGCGGCGCCGCCGCCACCACCACCAACCGGCGCCGAGCGCCGCCGCGATCACGAGCGCGATGGCGGTGGCCACGAGCGCCGCGTTCGAAGATCCTCCGTGCGACGCCGGCACCGCCGCGGCCGCGCGTCCGGTGCCGCTCGCGCCGTTGCGCCGCTCGAGGGTTTGGCGGAGCCGTTCGCGGTGGTACCGGTCGCCCGGGTCGTCGTGGTGAGGCCTGCGGCCTTGGCGCGAATGCCGGGCGGCGGGCCGACGGGGGCCGGGCCTCGCGGGCCTTTCGCGCCGCCGGGTCGCGTGTTCCCGGGCGCCGTCGCGCCGCCGGGGCCGACGGTGGTCGAGGTCGTGCTGTTCGGCGCCACGACCTGCGTGGCGGGCGGCGCGGGGCTGGCGACACCGATGTGCGCGGTGGCCGTGTACGAGTTGTCGTCGTTGGTGTCGGAGACGGTGTAGGTGAACGTGTCGGTTCCCTGGAAGCCCGCGGGCGGCGTGTACTGGAACGAGCCGTCGTCGTTGACCGTCACGTCGCCGCCGTGCGCGGAGGTGGTGTCGCCCGACAGCGAGCCGCGGTCGTAGCCCAGGTCGTTCGCCAAGACGCCGGGCGCCTTCACCGACAGCGTGCGCCCCGCGGGGGTGGAGTACGAGTCGTCGCGGATCACCGCGTTGACCGTGACGTTCGCGGTGGCGAGGTCCCAGCCTCCGGCCGGGTCCTGGATGTAGTAGTCGAAGGAATCGATGCCGGTCGCCGGGTTCGTGGCGTCCGGGGTGTAGGTGAACGAACCGTCGGCGTGCACCGACACGTCGGCGTTCAGCCAGCTGGTCGTGTCGGAGTCGGCGACGTCGACCGTCGTGCCCGGTGCGCCCTGGTCGTTCGCCAGCAGTCCCGGCGCCGCGACGTTGAGCGGGCTGCCGAGCGTCGTCTGGTAGGAGTCGTCGATGGCCCGCGGGCACTTCACGCCCGGGCTGCATCCCGACAGCGCCGACGCCGGCTGGGCGACGGCGACGGCGGCAGCGGCGGCGAACGCGGCCGCCGCGAGGATGTGCGCCAGGCGCGGAATCAGCTTCGTCGCTCTCACGGCCCTCATGCCCCCCTCGGCGTGCGATCGAGCCCGCAGGATACGGCACGGAACGAAGAAACCGCGATCGGCCCGGACGGAAATCCCGGGCCGATCGCGGTCTTCGAGACTGCGATCGCGTGATCGGCTAGTCGTTGTCCAAGATGTAGACCTGACCCATGTTGCCGTTGGCGAGCAGCGGCGGGGTCGAGGGACTCGTGAACACCACGTTGATGCCCTCGGTCAGCTCGGGGATGTTGTCGCCGAGCGTCACGACCGTGATCGCCTTTTGGATCGCGCCCCCGGAGGTGAAGCTGAGGTTGATGTTGCTGCGGGCGGTGTAGTCGAGACCCGCGGTCGCGCCCGCGTCCTGGGTCGAGTACTTCACCGTGTAGTTCGCGGTGGGCGGCGCCGAGAGCACGGCCGAGAACTTGGCCGTGGCCTTGCACGTCAAGCACGAATCGATCTCGACGATCGACTCGCTGCCGATCAGGAGCGTTCCGGGTGCGATACCCGTCGCGTCCTTGATCGTGCCGGTACCGACCGCGCGGCCGAGCTTGATGCCGGTCACACCCGCGGGATTGCTCAGCACGACGCTGAACGTCTCGTCGCCTTCGACGAGGTTGTCCCGTAGCGCGGTGACCGACAGGTAGCCCTGGCGTTGGCCCGCCGCGATCTTGATGTTGTGCACGGGGTTCGACTTGAAGTCGGACACGAACGAGGCCGGGTGCCCGTAGCCGTTGATCGCGGTGTTGGTCGGGCTGGTCGGCTGGATCGTCACCGTGAAGCTCACCGCGACGGACTGCGGTTGGTTGAGCGTGATCGGGATCGACAACGTGCCGCCCTCGTAGCTCATGGCGTCACCGATCGCCAAGCAGATGCCCGTGCACGCGGGGTTCGTGAACGTGATGAGCGCGGTGTCGCTCACCGGTGCGTTCACGCCGTCGTCGGCGGTCAGCGTCGCCGCGAAGATCGCCGGCGGTCGTGCACGTCATCGTCGTGTCGGCGACGTTGGGGTTCGCGAACGAGCAGTTCGGGTTCCCGTTGGCCCAGTGCACGGCGGGCGTGCTGTCGGGGTCGGTCACCACACCGTGCACCGCGACCGGGTGGCGGATGACGCCGACGGCGTCCATCCCCGCGTACACGGTCGGGGGAGTGTTGGGCGCCACGACCGTGACGATCGCGGTGTCGCTCACCGGCGTGTTGATGCCGTCGGAGGCGGTCAGGGTCGCCGCGTAGATGCCACCGGCCGTGCAGGTGATCGTCGTGTCGGCGGCGTTCGGGTCACCGAAGGTGCAGTTCGGGCTGCCGGTGCTCCAATGCGCCGTCGGCGTGTTGTCGGGGTCGGCGACCACGCCGTGGAGCGCGACCGGCAGGTTGACGGGCGTCGTCACGTCGGGTCCGGCATTGGCGGTCGGCGGCGCGTTCCCGATGACATTGACCAGCGCGACATCGGTGACGGGCGGGTTCACGCCGTCGTCGGCGGTCAGGATCGCCGCCGCGATGCCGGTGCTCGTGCACGTGATCGTCGTGTCGGCCGCGTGACGGGTTGGCGAACGAGCACGCCGGTGTGTCGGTGCTCCACGTGATGGTCGGGGTGCTGTCGGGGTCGGTGACGACGCCGTGCAACGCGATCGGCGAATTCGCCACCCGGTCACGTCGCCGCCGGCATTGACCGACGGCGCGACGTTGGGCTGGCTCACCGAGACGAGCGCGGTGTCACTTTGGTCGGCGTGCACGCCGTCGTGCCCGGTGAGCGTCGCCGCGAACACGCCACCGGCGGTGCAGGTGATCGTCGTGACGAGCGCGGCCGGGTTGGCGAACGAGCAGTTCGGGCTGTCGACCGTCCACAACGAGGTGGGGGTGAAACCCGGGTCGGTCATCTTGCCGGTCAGTGCGAGCGCGGTGCCGGTGTTCCCCGAGGTGTCGGGCCCCGCCTTGACGGTGAGCCCGGGCGGCGGGGGAGTGACGGTCACGGTCGTGGTGGCGCTCACGGGCGGGTTGATGCCGTCGTCGGCGGTCAGCGTCGCGGCGAAGGTGCCGGCCACGCCGCAGTTGATGGTCGTGACGACACTGCTGGGATCGGCGAAGGTGCAGTTCGGGTCGTCGACCGTCCACGTGGTCGTGGGCGTGCTGTCGGGATCGGTCACGGTCGCGTTCAGCGTGATGTCGTCATTGACCTGCCCGGACACGTTCGGGCCGGGGTCGACGGTCGGTGGGACGTTCGGTGTCGTGACCGTGACCTGCGTCGTGCCGTGCGCCGAGTTCGCACCGTCGGTGGCGGTCAGCGTTGCCGCGAACGTGCCGACCTGGCTGCACGAGACGGTGGTGACGGCCGCGGTCGGGTCGGCGAAGCTGCAGTTCGGGCTGTCGGAGGTCCACGCCAGCGTCGGGGTGCCGAACGGGTCGGTGACGGTGCCGTTCAGCGCGATCGGGGTGTTGACCTAGCCGGTGCCGGAGGCGCCCGCGTCGACGACCATGGTCGGCCCGCCGTTCACGACGCTGATCGGGATCAGGATCGTCGAGGGAACCGGGCACGTCGCGGTGACGTTCGAGGTCGACGGCGGTGTGCCGAGGGCGACGGTCGAGGTGAGCGTCTTTTCGATGATGTTGATCGTGGTGCCCGCGGCGCCCGCGATCACCGAGACGGTGCGGTCAGGGGTGGTGAGGGTGCCGGGCGCGATCGGACCGACGGTCGACATCGAGAGCGTGTCGGGGGCGGGGAACGCGTGCGCGCTCGGGGTGCTGACGCCGTCGATCAGCGTCGGCCCGCTCTCGGCGTACGTGGGTTGGTCGAACGTGCCGCCCTGCACCTGGTAGGAGGTGGAGAGGTTCGAGTACGAGGCGACGGGGACGAAGCCGAGGACCTTGGCGGGGAGTGCGGCCGCGCCGCCGGGGAAGGTGACCGTGAACTCGCTCCCGGCGTTCACCGTCGTCGGCGCGTCGACGCCGTAGGGGATGTCCTGGGCCTGGGTGCCCAGGTTCGGGTTCGTGGTGCACTGCACGGCGGTGAAGGTGCCAGACACGAGCAGCGCGCCGGCCGGCGCGGCTGCTGCGACGGCCAACAGGCCGGCGATGATGATCGTTGCCAGAGCAGCGCTGAGACTCTTCACACGCATTCTTTGTCCCCCCCGATAGCCATTGGCAGAAGCTGCCAGGGGGGAACCTACGCTCTTTGCCGGACGACGGAAAGTACACCCTTGAGAATTTTCGTCCACTCAGACGCGCATATTCCGCACACGCGTCTGAGCGGCGGGCGGGAGTACACGTTTCGGGGCACACGTTTCGGGGGGCGGCGTAGTGCCGCCCCCCGAACGAGGAATCCTCGAGGAATCGCCTCAGTGCGTCAGATGTGGTGGCGCTTCGGCCGGGCGATCGCCCACAGGGCGAGGCCGAGGTCGATCAGTGCCGTGGCGCCGACCAACAACAACAGCGTCTTGCCACCGGTGCGGGGAAGCGACGACGCCGCTTGGGGCGCGACCGCGACCGTGGTGGTCGTGGTCGGGACCGACTCCGCCTTGATCGTGGTGGTGGTCGTGGGCGGCGGGCCCGCGGCCGACAGGGCGAGGAACGGGTTCGGGTGAGCCACCGAGCAGTTGAACGTGGCGGTGATCGGCGTCCCGTAGAGGTCGAGCGTCGCCGTCACGAGGGCCGAGGTCTGGGTGAAGATCACGGGCTCGGTCTTGCCGGTCGGGTGCCAGGTCGTGTCCGGCAACGGGAGCGTCACGGTGAGCGGCTCGGCGACGCCGTTCTTCAGGTGCACGACCGCAGTCGTGTGGATGGCTGCGTAGGCGTGCGTCTTCTCCGTCGTGTTCGAGCCCACGATCGCCACGGTGAGAGCCGACGGGATCGACTGACCGTCGCTCACGATGTGGAGGGTGACGCCCTTGTTGATCAGGTCGGGCGGAACCGCGACCGTGACGTTCGTCTTCGTGAGCTTGATCGGGTTGCCCTGGTGCGGTTGCGGGAACGCGTTCGCACCCAGCGTCACGCCGAGTGTCCCGGTGTCGTCGGGCGGGAGCACGTTGGCGCCGGTCGGGTCGGTGACCGTCGAGTGGCAGACGTTCGTGTTCACCGCCGATCCCTGGACCGAGATCGGCACGACGGGCACGGTCGTCGTCGTGGTCGGTCCCGCGGTCGTGCTCGTCGTCGTCGGGGCCGTGCTCGTGGAAGTCGACGTGCTGGTCGAGGTCGACGTGCTCGTGGAAGTCGACGTGCTCGTGGAAGTCGACGTGCTCGTGGACGTCGACGTCGACGTGCTGGTGGAGCTCGACGAGCTGGTCGACGTCTCCGTCGTCGGTGTCGTGCTGGTTGACGTGCGGTGCTCGTCGGTGTGGTGCTGGTCGACGTCTCGGTCGTCGGTGTGGTGCTGGTCGACGTCGCCGTCGTCGTCGGTGTCGTGCTCGTTGACGTCGCGGTGGTCGTCGGTGTCGTGCTGGTCGAGGTCGACGTGCTCGCGGTCGACGACGTGCTCGCCGAGGACGACGACGTGTCGGCGGTGACGGCGACCGCGATCAGGACCGTCGAGGGAACGTTGCACGTTGCCGTGACGTTCGAGGTCGTCGGCGGCGTGCCGAGCGCGACGGTCGAGGTGAGGATCTTCTCGATGATGTTGATCGTGGTGCCCGCGGCGCCGGCCACCACCGAGACGGTGCGGTCGGGAGTGGAGAGCGTGCCGGGCGCGATCGGCCCGACCGTTTCCATCGAGACGGTGTCAGCCGCGGGGAACGAGTCCGCGGCGGCGGTGTTCACGCCGTCGATCTGCGTCGGCCCGGCCTCGGCGAACGAGGCTTGGTCGAACGTGCCGCCGATCACCTCGTACGACGTGGCGAGATGCGAGTAGCTCGCCACGGGGACGAAGCCGAGCACCTTGGCCGGCAGCGGCGCCGACCCACCCGGGAACGTCAACGTGAACTTCCCGCCCACGGTGACCGAGTTCGGTGCGTCGACGCCGTAGGGAATGTCCTGCGCCTGCGTGCCGAGGTTGGGATTGGTCGTGCACGGCACCTGGGAGTACGTGCCCGACACGAGCACGGCGCCCGCCGGACTCGATCCCGTTGCGGTCAAGAGCCCTACGGCGAAGACCGCGACACCCGCGTAGGCGGCGGCCCGCCGCCTCCAGTTCAGATTCACTGCAACCCCCCGGTCGAGACGGCTCCGCTCCGGCAGCCAATGGCAAACCTAACCAATTCCGTGCGCGCTTGTCACGTTTGACGGACACGTTCCGTGGTTTTTTGCCGCGGGCCGGGTTCGGGGCCGGGGCCGGCGGGGTCGGCCCCGCCGCGGCCGGGCGAACTTTTCCAGTTCTTGACAGGTCCAGGTACTCGGGCAATGCTGCTCCTCGACCGCATCCGGTGGCGGGCGGGGAAGGCGTCTCCCGAAAGGGCTGGGAGCTTCCCCCCACTAAGACCGGAGTGGACACAGGGGGGAGTGGAATGGCCGGGGGTAGGTCCACGATGGATTGCCACGCGGTTTGTTCGCGCCTTCTTTTGTCATCGATCGGGCGTGCGGTCAGCCCGCTTGGGAACCAAGCAAAATGACAAGGGAGACAAACACGTGAATGTAAAGAAGCGCGCGCTTCACCTTGCGGTGGTCGCGGGCATGGTCGGAACGGGAGTCCTCGCAGCTGCACCCGCAGCCCACGCGGCGGCCGCCCTTCCCGACTTTTGCGGCGTCTACTTGCAAGGCACGCCTAGCCCGTCAGGTGGCTTGATCGCCAACAACCTGATCCCGTTCCCGGGGTACAGCCTCGGTACGGGGAGCCACTCGTACGCCGTGTACGGCCACGAGAGCAAGGGCCAGGACAAGACGGTCAGCGACTTGAACAACACCGCGGCGGGCGCCAAGCGCTTCGCACTCGGTGTGACCATCGGCGGCACGATCACCGGTAACACCACGGCCACCGGCCCGGTCGCCCCGGCGCTCGGCAACGTCGCCGGCGGTGTCACGTCGGTGAAGATCGGTTGGAAGAACGACACGAACACCGGCAACGTGACCTGGCCCACGGTTCAGGTCGGCGAGGCGGCGGGCACGACCAAGGCGAACATCGCCAAGGGTGTCGTGAACGGCGCTCCGGCGGCTGACCGCCTCGGTCCGCAAGTCGGCAACGTGCAGCACGGCAATGCGGTGGCTCCTCAGAACGAGGTTGTCCACCTGACCACCCCTGCGGGTGCAACCAGCGGAACGTTCAGCTTGGCCTTGGCCTTCCCGAACATCCCGTCGGCCGGCCCGCTCGCGGGCGTCACGATCACCGTTCCGAGCATTGCGTACAACATCGGTGCGGTGGCCCTTCAGGCGCAGATGCAGGCCGTGTACACGGCGTACGTCGGCCCGGGCACCCCGTCGGTGACGGGCACTGACTGGAACGGCACCAACGGTGTCAACGGCGACTACAACATCAGCTTCGGCGGCGCCTTCGCGACGCAGTCGTTGCCGTCGCTGTCGATCCCCGCGGCTTCCGTGACCGGCTCGTTGGCGACCACCGTTCTCGACGACGGTTCCCTCTGGAACGCGCTTCGTAACGGTGGCGACGACGCTGCGCTCAACCCGATCATCGACCTCGGCCAGGGGATCTACACCTCGTCGGGCACGATGAACAGTGGTGGCATCCCGCTCGTGGGCGCCAAGACCACGGGCAAGGCCAGCTTCGTCGGCGACACGCAGTACCTGTTCTTGCAGTACCCGGCTGGTCTGGTTACGGCCCTCGCGCCGAACCTCGCCACCGACTTCACTGCGGCAGGCCTTCTGCAGTCGATCGTTGGTGCGAACCTCACCGTGAACACCGACACCTGTGGTGTCCTCGGGGTCCTCGCCCTCTTCTGCACCGCAGCGAGTGGCTCGATCCCGGCAACCCTGGCGCCGATCTGCGGTCTCATCTGATCTCGGATCAACGCTGAATTCGTGAACACGGGGCGGCCCTTCGGGGCCGCCCCTCACGCGTCGGCCGCCGGCGATTGCCGCGACCGACGCGTGAGGGCCGTGGCGCCCGGGCGCGACGGCACCCGCCGTACCGTTCGTGGCGCCCGCCGACCCTGCGAGTTGATCGTGCCGGTTGATCGCGCCGGTTGATCGTGCGCTCGGGAATCGCTCGAGGATTCCCCGACCCGGGGTGATCGTGCCGCCGAGACGTGCGCCGCCGGCCCGGTATCGCGGCCCGGTATCACGGGCCCGGTGTCACCCGCCCGGTGTCACACGCCCGGTGACGGGCGTGGCGCCGTCACCCGTACCGGCGCCGTGACTACGACGAGCGGGCCAGGCCCGACCGGACCAATGCGAGGAGCTCGTCGGCCTGCGCCGCGGCGTTGACGTTGGAGCCCGGCGTACCGTTCTTGGCGTAGGTGATCGTGTACGTGCGGTCGTGGGCCACCAGACCGATGATGACCGCGTCGCCGATGGAGTGCTTGGCGACGAACGCGGTGTCGCCGAGGCCCGCGAGGTGCTGCGCGTTTGCGATGTAGCGCTCGCCGTACGTCGCCGTGCCCTGTTGGATGCTCACGGTGAGCACGTAGGTGATGTTGTTGGCGAGCGCGCTGAACGTGCACGACTGCCCGTTGATGATCGGGCCCGCCTTCTTGTGCAGCGCGCTCTCGGCCAGGCCGAACAGGTGGGCGGCGTTCGACGGCCCGATGTACACGCACGGGTCGCCGACCGGCGCGTTGAGGACCGTCGTGACCGTCTTTTGGCCCGGCGACAGCGTCGACGTCGTGGTCTTGGTCTGCGACTTGGGCTTGGAGCTGCTGCTACATGCCGCGACGCTCAACGACAACACGGCCGTGGCCGCGAGACGGATGGTGCGGTGCGCTTTCATGGACGCGGCCTGTTGAGCATCGGGGCAATTTACGTCGCGCCCGGCGGTCGTGTTCGCCGCGGGGTACGCCATTCGCGTAGCGTCGCCGCATGGCGCGACGCGGCACGGCCGGCCCCCGCCGCCCGCGCCCGGGTCAGGGCGAGCCGAAGGGCAAGGGTCAGCCGAAGGGCCAGGGCCGGCCCCAGGGCCAGGGGGGGCGGCGGCCCGCACCGTCGGCCGCGGCGGCGCCGCCGCCGCTGACCGCGCCGACACCGTGTGGGCGCTCGCCGTGTCCGCGGTCGCGCTCGGGCTGTTCTGCTCGACCTTCTCGCCGAACGTGGCGCTCGGCGACGCGCCGGAAGCGGTGAGCGGGATCAGCTCGCTCGGCGTGCTGCACGCGCCGGGCTATCCCGCCTACGTGGTGCTCGGGCGCGTGTTCACCACGGTGGTGGCGATCGGGAGCCTGGCGTTTCGGGTCAACCTCTTCAGCGTCGTGTGCTCGACGGTCGCGATCGGGCTGGTCTTCGTGCTCGCCCGCCAGTTCGGCGCGGGCCGGATGGCGTCGGCGCTCGGCGCGTTGACGGTGGCGACGAGCATCTCGTTCTGGTTCAACGCGGGGTTCGCGAAGCACTACGCGCTGTGGGCCGCGCTCGTGACCGCGGCCGAGGTGCTCGTCGTGTCGTGGGAGCGCGGCGGCGGGTCGCGCCGTCTTGTCGCGGCGGCGGTGGTGCTCGGGTTCGGTCTCGGCGCGTCGTGGGAGCTCGCCGCGATCATGGCCGTCGGCCTGGCCACGTACGTCGCGTTCGGAACGCGCCGCATCGCGGCGCGCGAGGTGGCGCGCGGTCGCGGCCGTGGTGGCCGCGGTCGGGGTGGCCCTGCTCGCGTTCGTGATGGTGCGCGCCGCGGCCGCGCCGGCGGTCAACTGGGGACGCGCGACGAGCCTCGGGCGGCTGGTCGATCTCTTGCGCCAAAAAGACTTCCTCACCGGCGCGTCGGCCCCGAACGGGGTCCGCGCGCTGCCGGAGGCACCGCACCGCACACTGTCGTACCTCATCATCACCGGGCGGGAGGTGGGGCTCGCCGTGGTCGCGATCGCCGTGGTGGGAGCGGTGGTGCTCGCGCGGCGCCGGCGGCGGGCCGACACGATCTTCTTCGCCGTCGTCGCGCTCGCCAACCTCGTCGGCGCGGTGTTCGTGTCGGGCCTCGAGCACGACAAGGGGATCATCGACGGCCTCGTCGTCGGCGGGTTCCTCATCGATCTCGTCGTCGTGATCGGCGTGCTGGTCGCGCTCGGCGCGACGGCGATCGGCGACGCAGTGGCGGCGGGGCGTACACGGGGGCGCCCGCCGGGAGTCGGAAAGCTCTCGGCCGGGCTGCGCACGGCGGCCGTGGCCGTGTGCGCGGTGATCGTGCTGGTGCCCTCGTTGGTCGTGCACGCGCCGTACGCAACGCATCGCGGCCCGGCGCTGGCCGACAATTACGGTCGCCGGGTCCTCGAGTCGCTGCCGCCGAACGCGGTGCTGGTCGTGTGGGGCTACGAGTACGCCGAGCCGATCCGCTACCGCCAGATCGTGCACGGCGAGCGGCGTGACGTGGCGGTGTTCAGCGGGGCGGAGTCGCCGTACCGGTGGTACGCGAGGAGCTACGCCGCGAGCTTCCCACGATCGCGCCCCGGTCGGCCTCCCCGACAACCAGTACGCGCTCGACTTCTTGGCCGCGGCCCGCGCGCAGCGGCCGGTGTTCGTCGACATGTCGGCGATCGGCCAGGTCGAGGGCGGCGTCGGGCTCCGCCTCGACGGCCTCGTGGCCGAGGTGACCGACGGCACCGCGCTCTCGGGCCGGCAGCCGCTCGCCGTGCTCACGCGCGAACTGCACGACGCGCAACAGGCGCGACGGCATGTTCGACGGCTCGGGCCGCTGGTTCCCCAACCTCGCGATCACGCTGTTCGAGGTGCGCGCCGACCTGCAGCTCGCGCTCGCTCCACGCGTCCAGCGGCGACGTGGCGGGCGCGGCGCCCCCGCTACGCGACGCCCTGCGCATCTGTTCCGACGAGCCGGCCGTGGGGCGGGCGCTGCAACTCGTCGAGCGCGGCGATCCCACCGCGGCGCAGGCGATCGCGAGCTGGCCGCGGTGCACGACGCTCGGGGCGGCGACCTCGTGGCTCAGGTCTCGCCGGCCGTGAGCGCGAGCACCGCGTCACGTGCTGCCGGGGTCGCCCGCCTCGACGAGCCGCAGGGCGGCGCGGTTCGAGGCGATGTCGGGCCGCACGTGTACGTGTCGGCGAGCTGGACGGCCGCGGTCTGCAGGTCGCCGCGTTCGCGGCGATCTTGGCGAGCACGACGTCGGCGCGGATCTCGAACACCGACACCGAGCGGTTCGGCAGGCGTGCGGCGCGGCTGCCGCCGCTCAGCCAGCCGTCGGCCTGCTGCGCGGCGTGCAGCGTGCGTGGCTTCGGCCACGGCGCCGCGCAGGCTGATCTGCGGGTCTTTGGTCAGCTGGGCCACGAGCCCGTCGACGCGGAAGGCCCCAACCTTGGACGAGGCCGATCGCCGACATGTCGGTGTAGACGGGCCGGCCCGCTGCGGACGGCGTTGGCCAGGAACTGCGCGACGTATTGGTCGTAGGGGAGCCCGGGCGTGGGGCGATCGACGGGACCGCGCGGGTCAGCGTGTCGCGGTACCACCCGAGCTTCGCCTCCGTGTCGCTGAGGATCGACACGTCGCGCCGTTCGCCGAACACGATCTGGCGGTAACGGATCGGCTGGCCGAACTCCCAGCCGTACGTCAACAAGACGGCGTTCGGCGCCAGCGCGGAGAGCACCCGCTGCGCGTAACGGTCGGCGAGCGCCGGCCCGCGATGCGTTGCGTAGGGCTCGTGCACGACGAGCGACGGGACGAAGTACCGCGGCGGCGGCGACGAACGCTACCGTGCCGCGCAGCACGCCGGGCGCGAGCGCGCCGAGGCGCGAGCCGCGGGGCCGGGCCCCCGCCCACGCGACCGCGGCGTCGCCCAGCGCGGTCGTGCCGACCGCGACCAGCACGCCGATCACCAATACGAGGTCGATCAGGAACCCGCCGACGACCATGCCGCTCGTGATGCCCGTGTCGTGCTCGAGCCCGGCCACGAACACGGCGCCGACGACGTTGGCGACCATCACCAGCCCGAGGAACAACGTGTCGCCGCGGTGTCGGCGGCGGAACACGACCACCGTGCCGACGAGCGCGAGCGCGACCGTGGCCGCACCCACCTCCTGCACGGTGATGCGACCGTACGCGACGGTGCGGCTCGGCGCCTTCGACAGCGTGCGCACGCCGCTCGGCGCTTCCGACCCGGTGAGGAAGTCCTTTTGGCGGACGAGGTCGACCAACCGGCCGGCAGTGGTGGGCCGCCCGAAGTCGATCGCGGGATCCTGGTGCGCGCGGACGACGACGAACGTCAACAGCGCGGCGCTCACGACGATCGCCACGGCCGCGGCCGTGGCCGCTTCGCGAGGGTGATCCGCCGGGTGCCGAAGACGACGAGCGCGACGAGGCCGACGGTCATGATCGCGGTCAGCTCCCACGACGCGCCCGTGCCGAGCCCGACCACGACCGCGGCGACGACGAGGCGCCACGAACCCCCGGCGCGCTCTCCACTTCACCACCAGGACCGCCGCGAGCGCGACCAGCGCGGCCGACAGCGGTAGTGCTTCGCGAACCCGGCGTTGAACCAGAACGAGACGCTCGTCGCCACCGTCATCGCCCCGAGCGCGGCCGCGACGCCCGCCGCGCCGAACAGGCGGCCGAGCGCGAAGACCGCGGCGAGCGCGACCACCGAGCACACGACGCTGAACAGGTTGGCGCGAAAGGCCCAACTGCCCAACGGCGCGAGCGTCGCCCACGCGCTCCCGAGGAGCACGTAGGCGGGATAGCCCGGCGCGTGCAGCACGCCGAGCGAGCGGATGCCGCTCACCGATTCGGGCGCGTCGCCGAGGGAGACGTTCGGCGAGAACGTGGCGAGGAACAGCGCGAGCCCGAGCGCGGCGACGGCCGCCGTCCAGACGGTCTCCCGCACCGTCTCGGCGCGCGGGGCTCATCCGGGCCACGCTACGCGAACCGCGGCACCGAGACCCGACCGGTGCACCCCTGCGGTCTCAGACGCGGCCGTGCTTGCGGTGCCAGCGTTGCGTGCGCATCCACGACCGATGGGTCTGCGCGTAATGGGCGCCGTAGGCCATCGCGGCCGCGCCGCCCAGGCTCACCGCCGCCATCGGGACGTCGGTCGCGTCGTCACGCGCCGCGGTGCCGAGCGCGTGCGGGAAGAACGAGGGGAGATCGGCGCGCCCGAGCACGAGGTACGCGATCGCGAGCAGCACGAGGAACTGCGCGGCGACGATGCACGCGAGGGCGAGCGGTCGCGTCCTTCCCGGCGATGAGAGTCCCTGCATCGTTGTCCGATCGGCACCCGGAGCCGATCCCTGAACGGGTCCGGGTGCCCGCGGGTCGGGCCGGTCAGTGCGGGACCGGTACCGCTACGCCGGTGTCGACCGGCGCGGTCACGGGCGGGGTCGTGGGCGGGGGTACCGAGGCGGGAGTCGTCGGGGCGGGCGTCGAAATCGTCGTGGTGGCGTCGGCGGGATCGTCGTCGCCGACGGCACGGTCGTGGTCGGTGCCGGCGCGGTGGTGGCCGTCGTGAGTGGCGGCCCGAAGCGATGATCGACCGGGAGATCGGGTGGGAGCGGCGGCGGCGCGGCCGGCAGCACGACCTGGGCGGTGTTTGGCACCGAGATCGACACGCCCGTGTAGGCGCTCACCGGTGCCGGCCGCGAGTACTGGGAACGGGTGACGAGCGGCACGACGATGATCGCGGTCGCCGTCGCGAAGCACAAGGCGGTGATCACGCGGCGGCCGGCGCGGTGCGTGCCTTCGCTGCGATCCAGTTGATCAGCTCGTCGACCGAGTACACGTCAGTGGCCGGCCGCGGTGCGGGTCGGCAGCGCCTGCGCCTTCGTCGCCGCGCGGTGCAACCCGAGGATCTCCCGGTAACGCGCCGTGTTGAAGCGCGAGACGGCGACCTCTTGGACCAGCGTGCGCTTCGACTTGACCGCCCGGATCCATTCCGAGATCGCCTGCTCTTGGGCCTTGGCCTGCGCGGTGTCGACCATCGTGGTCGGGGTCCCCAACACGACCGGCACCGACGTGGGTGCGTCGACCGTGTTCACGGCCCGGGCCGGCGCCTGATTCGGGCCGGTAAAGAAGGCGAACGCGAGCACGCCGACGGGGATCCAGATGGCGACCGTGACCTTGCGATGGACCGGCCAGAAGCGCACCTGCACGGCTCGGCGAAGTTCCGCCGCAGGCGGCGCATCGTCTCCCACTGCACGGCTTCGCCCCCCATCCCGCACTCGATCCGTCCCGGTTGACCCGGTTCCGATCACCGCTACGGCCGTCGCCCCTTGGGAAAAGGCTAGCGGGTCCGGCGCTGATAGCAAAGGCCCGGCAGGTGCGAGCTCGGCCAAATTGTGGCCCGTGGGGGCCCGCACGAGGAGCGAAGTTGCACCTAAACGCCATCAGGGACCTTTTCC
Source organism: uncultured Actinomycetes bacterium (assembly GCA_963839575.1). Taxonomy (GTDB): domain Bacteria; phylum Actinomycetota; class Acidimicrobiia; order IMCC26256; family PALSA-610; genus PALSA-610. The sequence continues at coordinate 3,373,533 of CAWIVQ010000003.1, forward strand.
ACGCCCGGGCCTTCGCGCTCGGGCTCGCGTTCGGTGGCGTCGCCGTATTGCTCGCGGCGATCATCGCCGTCAGCCTGCGCCGCCGGGTGCCCGATTTCGCCGGGGTCGCGTTCGTCGTCGCGGCGTGGCTGGCGGTCCGGGGCGCCTGGGGCGCAGAGCTCGCCACGACGTCGGTGCTCGTGGCGTTGTTGTTGTTGGCCGCGGGGGCGCGGTGGTGGTGCTGTGACGAGGCGCCTCCCGGTCGCGGCCGGCCATCCGATGGCCGCGACCGCGCTGGCCCTCGTGCCGGGCGCGATCGTGTTGGCGCGGGTGACGCCGCTCGGGCTCGGGCATCTCGCGCGTGGTGCTCGCCCTGGCCACGATCGGCTTCGGGGTGGCGGTGCGCGACTTCGACGCCATGCGCGGTCCGCGGCGCGCCCTGGCTCCTGTTCGTGGTGACGGCCGGGGGTGTGTACCTCGCGGTTCCCGACACCGAGCTCGCCCGGGTCATGCTCGGCGTGGCCGTACCGTTCATCTTCCTCAGCGTGCCGTGGCCCCTTTCGCCGCTCGGGCCGGCCGGCAGCGTCGCGCTCGCCGGGCTGTTCACGTGGGTGGTCGTGGTCGGCGGCCGCGGCCGGCCGGGCTCGGTCGTCGGCGGGCTCGCGACCATCGGCATCTTGGTGGCCGAGCCGCTGGGCCGGCGCACGATCGGCTCCGTGAGCGCGATGGCCGTGTGGTCGCGCTTCCGCCACGACCAGCAGCGCTACGACCATGACCGCGACGACTGGCTCACCGGGGCCGCGGTCGCGGCGATCGCGCAGTTCGTCGTGGCCATCTACGCGAGCCGCGCGCGGTCGCACGCGAAGACGCGGTGTCGACGGCCCTGCTCGTGCTGTTGCCGTTGCTCGCGGTCGCCATCGTCGTCGGCCCGATGCTCTACGACCCCGACGGCGCGAGTCACGGCTCGCGGCGCGCCCGCCGCCCCGAGCTCCCGCCGATCAGATCGCGTCGCTGATCGTCCGGGCGGCGGGCAACAGGCCCGCCGCCACGAGATCGTCGATGCAGCGCTCGATCTCGCGCCGGACCTGCGGTGTCGGCGCGGGGCCCCGCGGGTGACGCTCCCCGACGATCGTCTCGATGTCGCGCGATGCCGGCACGCGTCCCAGGTCGCGGTGGCGGTCGGGCTGAGGTGGTGCAGCGCCTGCGACCGCTCGTCCCAGATCAGCGCCTCGCCGCCGAGCATCTCGACCGCGAGGTCGTCGCCCGGGCGCGGGTGCGGCGCGTACGGGCGCGGGCGTCGGCCGGTGGTCGTGGCGCGGGCGGAACGGCGTCGAGGGCGGCCGAGATCGCGCGCACCGCCGCGCCCGGTTCGCCGAACTCCACGACGAACGCACGGGTGTGGCGGGCCAGGCTCGCGACCGCACGCAGTGCGACCGCGCCGAGGGTCGCGAAGTTGAACGACTGGTCGGCGAGCAGCTCGGCTGCGTCCGCGGGCGACAGCGCCGTGGTCGACGCGGCGGCTCCGGCCCGGTACACCGGTCGGACGATCAGCGCCGGTGCGATCGCCCGGCCGGCTTCGACGGCTCGGCCGAGCGCGCCCGGCGCGACCAGACCGCGCGCGCCGCGGAGCTCCGCGTTGGCGGGCTCGTAGGCCGCCAACGCGTCGCGGGCCGCGTCGTCGAGCGCGATCGGCTTGGGGTTCGCGCCCACCTTGCCGTCGGCGAGATCGAGGGTCACGCCGTCGTCGCCCATGTACCCGAACCCCGACAGGGTCAGTGCCGCGACCAGCGTCGACTTGCCCGCGCCCGACGGGCCGGCGAGCAGCACCGCGCCCGACCCGGCGTCGGCGGCCGCCGCGTGCAGCACGAGCCCGGTCGCCTCACCGCGTTGCACGGCCGCCTGGTTGACGAGCCACGCGCACCATTCCAAGATGTCGTTCGGCGCCGCGCTGCGATGCACGACACCTGCGCCGGTGCGCAGCACGTACTCGCACGTCGCCGCGTCGACGTCGATGTCGATCTCGAGATCGGCCGCGCCCGCCGCCGACGATCGACACGCCCCGTACAGCTCGGAGAGCCGCCGGGCCAGCGGCGCGTCGGCGCAGCGCACGCCGAACCGCAGCCCGAGCGACACGTAGCCGGGCGCGTCCAGTCGGCGCGCCGGTACGGCGTGCTCGTGACCGTGACCGTGAGCACGGTCGCGGTCACGGTCGGTCACGGGCGTAGGCCCCGCAGGGCGTCGGGCGGCGGGCGCGCCCGATCGCGGGGCGGGGCGACGTCGCCGAGCTCCGAAAGGTCCTTCGGGAGCGAGAGGAACACCAGGAACAACGGTTGGATGACCGTTCGCTCGCGGGCGAGGATGCCGAAGTTCGAGAAGCCCGAGAACGCGACGATGAACACGAGGAGCGCGCCCAGGCAGTAGAGGAAGTACGGAAGGCGGCGCCCGATCCGCAGCGCGCCCCAGATCTGGCGCAAGCGATCGAATCGTCAGGACGACGAGCACGGTACCTTCGAGCGCGGTGAGCATCTCCTGGGGGGAGTGGGCCTCGAACGGGAGCGGCCGGTACAGCACCGTGACGGCGGCCAAGCGGGAACTTCACGGGCGAGTTGACCACGACCGGGGTGAACTTCGATCCACCTTCGCCGGACTGCGCGGACGCATCGTTGAGCGCCTTCGTGATCGACGACTGGTTGAAGGCCGAGATTCCGAAGAACGACGACGCCGACTTTGACCACCACGAACCCGAGCACCGACCACGAACGCGATGCTGATGAGCGTCTGGCAGATACCGCCGCGCTGTCGGCGGAACAGCATGGCGACCGCGAGCCCGCCGCACACGGCCAGCGCGAAATGCGGACGGACCATGAACATGCCGAGCATGCCGGCCGAGAGCGCCGCCAGCGCCGGCGGGGATGCGCTCGGAGACGAGGCACGCCACGCCGTAGGCGGCGACGCCCGCGGCGAGCACCATGAAGGCGTCCTTGCCGATCGCCGACGGCCAATAGAGCAGCGACGGCAGCAGCAGCAGCCACTTCAGGTAGCGTGATGTCGTGCGTCGTCGAGATCGCCGTGCGGTACGCGCGCCAGAAGAAGAGGAGCCCGACGAAGCTCAAGAAGCCGTAGACCAAAAAGCCCGACATCATCCGCGCCGGGGTCACGAAGTAGATGAACCCCGTGACGAGGCGCATGAAGTTGGTTCCGGCCAGCCGGCCGGGCAACGAGATGAGGTGGCCGTGGCGGAGCCCGGACGCGATGCGCCGGCCGCACTTGTCGTAGTCGTAGAAGTCGCCGGTGCCGTACACCGTCGCGGCGACGCAGTACCGCACGAGCGAGCCGATGAGCTTGAGGCAGAACCGCCCATGATGATCGGCACGAGGTCGGGGTTGTCGTCGATGGCCGCGAGCTTGCGGGCGACCGTACCACGTGATCGCGAGCAGGAGCGGCGCGGTGATGACCGCGCCGACCGCCTCGCGGTTGCCGCCCACGGCGAGCGAGGAGCCCGGCGATGTACACGAGCGCACCCGACCGCACCGGCGGCGCTCGCCCACGCCGGTGTGCCGGCTGCGCGCCGGCTCCGCCGGGCCGCGGCGCAGGCGGCGACGGCCGGCCGGGACCGCGGCCGGCGGGCGCCGGAGGCGGTCCACGCGCGGCGCGGCCCCGGGCTGCTGGTCGAGCCACGGCGTGCGCAGACGGATGCGGTCGTCGCTCATCGCGGGCGCCATTCCCGAGCGAGGCGCAGGCTCGCGCGTCACGCGACGCGTGTAGCCCTGCTCGCGGGCGCGCACGTAGTTGCGCGTCGGGAACGCGAGCGCCGACACGTACGCCGAAGCGGTCGCGAATCGACGGCATCACCCAGAGCGACACCGCGGCCTGCCCGGCGTACGAGCGGCGGTCGCCGCGCGTAGCTCCGCAGCGCCCAGCGGTCGAAGCGCGTAGAGCGGGTACCGGCGCGCCCAGTCGGTCAGCTCGCCTGCGACGGTGCACGCCGAGCTCGACATCGACGAGCTGGAGCGCGCGCTGCAGCACCGCGACGCAGCCGCGCGGAGGTGGCGAGGTCGATGACCGCCGCGGTGTCGAACCCGGCGACGAGCAGCTCGCCACGTCGCGCAACGGGACGAGGCGGGGCGGGTCGTCGCCCAGCGCCGCGTGGAAGCACGCGTGCACGAACGCGAGCTCCCGATCGAGCCCGGCGATCGTGCGTCCGCCGAGCTCGAAGTACCGAGCCGGGCGCGAGAACAGGTCGGCGCGCGCCAGCAGGGCGCCGAACGCGCCGGGCGCGAGCGTGCGGTGGAGGTCGAGCTCCATGACCGTCGGCGCGTTCGAGGCACGCGCCTTTCGAGAACCGGCCATCGAACCCGGGCCGCGGCTCGACGAACCGGCGGTGGAAGTCCGAGGGGCGCAGCGCCTCGACCGCGGCGTCGAACGCCATCGCCCGGCACGAGGACGTCGACGTCGCCGAAGGAGCGCAACGCGGGATCGCTCGTACACGGTGTGCGCGAGCACCGGGCCCTTGAGGCGCGGTACGGCGATATCCGCGGCGTCGAGCTCGCCGACGGCCGTGCACAGCAGGCGCTCGAGTCGCAGGTCGAGCGCGAGCTGCTCCTCGTGGCGATCGAGCAGCGCCTCGCGTCTCGGCGGGCGAGAGTGCGAGCTCGCCGCGAGCCACGGCGTCGACCGCGAACCCGGTGAGTCGTTCCCGGCTGATGCCCGGCCATGAGCTCGTCGAGACCCGACGGGTCGACGCGGCATCGCGGTCGCCGGTCGCACGAGTGCGAGCGAGGTCGCGGCGATCGTGCGCAGCGCGACGCGCAGCGACGGTTCGGCCATCACGTCTCGACGATCGCTCCAACGCGGCGCAGGGCCTCGCGCGTCGAGACGACCTGGTCGCGCACGTCGGCCGCGATCGACGCCGAAGCGCGCGGCGACACGACCGACGAGCTGCTCGTCGCCCGTCGGGTGCTCGAGCTCGTCCCACACCGCGACCGCCGCGCCTTCGAGCGCGAACGGTTCCTCCGACGCGCCCGCCAGCACCAGGACCGACCGCGGAGGTGCGGCGCGTGAGCACGTCGTCGGCGCGCCGCCACACGCCGGCCGTGCCGGCGGCGCCCGCCATCAGTGTTCCTCGAGCGAAATCTCGTCCTCGCGAGCGGATGAGAGCGCACGCACGTCGCGACGTTTGCGGCCCTCGCCGTCGGTCTCGTCGTCGCCGTACCCGTAGCCGTAGCCGTACCCGTAGCCGTAGCCGTAGCCGTAGCCGTAGCCGCGGCGGGTACTCACGGCGCCGATCACGCACACGCCGAGCACCGGTGCATCGAGGCGCCGGAGCATCTGGGTCGAGCGTGATGCCGCGGCGCGCTTGGTGTGACCGTCGCGGATGAGCAGCACCAGCGCGTCGGCCGCGTTCATGAGGTCGTAGGCGGCGTTCGTGAGCAGCAGCGGCGGAGTGTCGAGCAGCACGATGTCGGCGTGCTCACGTGCCGCGGCGATCGCGGCGCGGATCACGGCAACCGAATCGGCGGGCGACGTGTCGCGAGCCGGGCTGCTGACGAACCGGACGCCCGGGATCGCAGTGTCTTGGATGATCGGGTCGAGGTCGACGATCGGCGACGACTGCGAACCGAGGTTCTTCAGGTGCGGCTCGGCCTCGGCGCCGAGGAAGCGGTGCAGCTTCTGGCGACGCTGGTCGAGGTCGATCACCAGCACCCGCTTGCCGGTCTCGGCGTAGCAGGCGGCGAGGTTCGCGGTCGAGGTCGACTTGCCCTCGCTCGGTCCGGGCGAGGCGACCATGAGCACCTGCGGCGCGTCGGGGCGGTCGCCGGTCGAGTCGCGGTCTTCGCTGGCCGTGTTCGCGATCCACATCAACGAGATCGTCGTGCGCAGACCGCGATACGACTCGGCGACACGCGACGCGGGCACGACCTGGGTGAGCACGTCGTATCGCCGCTTGCCGATGGCGTTGATGTACGGGCACCTCGGCGATGACGGGGAGCACGGTGGCGGCTTCGACCGAGGGAACGCCGTAGACCGTCTCGCTCTGGCGGTTGAGCAGTGCGGCGGCCGCGATGCCGAGCAGGAGACCGATGACGGCCGCGAGCAGCAGGCGGCTCAGCGGATCGCTCGGCGTGCTGAGCCCGTGGCTCGCGACCTGACGCACCGGGATCGCACCCTGCAACACCGCGAGCGGCGGGCCCGGTCGGCTTCGACTGCTCGAGCCGCAAGATGCGCTGTTGCACGTCTTCGTATTCGCGCAGGGCCGCCTGGTGCTGGGCGTCGAGCGTGCCGACGTCGGGCGAGTGGGTGGCGAGCGCGACGTTCAGCTTGTTGTTGAGGTCGTCGGCGCTCTGTTGCAGTCCGACGCGGGTGAGGTCGAGGTAGTGGTAGTCGGCGTTGTACGCGGCCTGGGCCTGCTGGTTGGCGGCGACCTCGAGGCGGACCGCGACGGCGGTCGCGATGTCGCGGGCGCGCGCCGCGTTCTCGTCGCTGGTCGAGATGCGCAGCGCGCCGGCCGCCTTGTCGGGCGTGACGAGGACTTCGGTCTTGCCGATCGGTACGCGGCGCGCGCCGGTCTGACCGTTGACGGTCGCGTCGCCGCCGACGTAGGGCTTGTCGCCGAACTGCAGGCGCACGAGACGCGGGACGTCTCCGGCGGTGGCGAGCAGCGTGAGCCGGTCGAGGTTGGCGGCGTTCGTGCCGTCGCTGACGAGCGTCGTGGTGGCCTTGTACGAGACGGAGTTGGCCGCCTGTTGGGCCACGCTCGAAGAGGTCGGGGTGGTGAGCCAGCCGACCGCGAGGGCCAGGGCGATCGCGACGACGATCAGCCGCCAACGCCGTCTGCACGCCCAGAGAATTTCGCTCATTCCCATATGCTCGACTGCGTCCCTGCTCGACGCGAGCGCCCCTCACTCGTGATTCGAAAACCTCGGAATGCGTTCTCGGGTCCGCCGCCACCCTGCGGGTTCATCGTAACGGGACTTGCCAGGCTTTGCCAGGGCGCGGTGACCGCCGAAAGAGTGGCAGCGGTCACACCACCGGCGGGTGTTTTGTGGACAATTCCACTTACTCGTCCTCTTCGTCGTCATCGCGCGGCCGCGCCAGGCCGTACAGGAGACGACCGCCGACAGTCGCGGCCGCGCCGACCAAGGCCAGGTCGATCGCGTCGGTTCCGGTGAAGGCCAACGCGCCCTCACCGCCGATGTGTTGGACGCCCGGGCCGCCCTTGGCCGACGTGGAGGTCGTGGTCGGTGTCGTTGCGGTGGTCGAGGTCGTCGCGGTGGTCGGAGTCGTCGACGGATTCCCGGGAGCCGACGTGGTCGAGGTGCTGCCCTCGGGTCCGACCTCGCATTGCGCCGCGGTCTTGATCTGGACCGTCGTGGTCAGCGTCAGCGTGCGGCCACCGGTTTGGACGCCGACCGCCATCAGCGTGTGCGGCCCGGTCGGCGCGTCGCTCGGGATCCTCAGCGCGACCTCGATCCGGCCCTTGGAATCGGCGGTCGCGACCCCCAGGCTGTTGGCCGCCGAGTCGAGCTGCAAGGTCACGGCCGTCTTGGGGGCGAAGCCGCTCGCGTTCACCCGCAATGTCTCGCCGATACACGGCGACGAGCTCGAGATCGAGATCTTGCCGCCCAGGGCGCCGATGGGGACCGTCGTCGACGTCGACGTCGACGTCGTGGTCGATGTCGGCGGTGGGCTGCCGACCACGGCCTTGGCGGCGAACTTGATGGTGCGGATGTTCGGCGCCGCCCAGGCGATACCCACGGCGGCGGCGGAGCTCACGCCCACCTTCGCGGTGAAATCGCGACGGCTCATGCCGACGCTGGGTACCGATGCGAGCAGCTCCGCCACGGCGTCGGGCGGCTCGCCCTCCGTCGGTTGTTCCGTGTGCCCATCCATCGGCAGCTCTCCCCCCGGGAACCGATTCTAGGCAGGCGCAGCCCCCGATGGCGATGCCCCGCCCCCGGCGCCGGGCCGGCGGCCGAAGCCGTACCGCATCGCGGCGTCGACCGCGAGGGTGATCGCGCGCCGGCGAAGCGGGTGGGTGAGGTCGCGGTCGTTGAAGGTGACGGTGCGGATCCGGGCGGCCCGGAGCATCTTTCGGAAGTCGCGGTCGCGGGCGGGGTCGATCTTGGCGACGTCGTCCCACATGCCGAAGTAGCCGTCGACGCGCGCGGCGAGGCCGCTGCGCACGAGGTCGGCGATCACGTCGTACTCGGATCCCTCGATATTCATGCGCACGAGCACGGGCGCGTCGGCGAGGTACGACGCGTAGTCGCGCTGGAGCACGCGTGAGAGCGGTTCGGCCGGCACGTCTTCGAAACGCTCGCCCGGCGTGTGCAGCGAATCGGCCTTGCCGTCGCGGGGTCCCTTGTAGAGGCGTACGTACCCTTCGCGGGTGTCGGGCCCGACGAGCGCGACCTGACGCAGGTCGAGATGATCGAGATCGCCCAGGTTGGCGCAGGCTTCGCGATGATGCTCGGCGCTCGCCTCGAAGCCGAGCATGTGCAGGTCGCAGCGGTTCGCGAACCAGTCGTGCATGCATCGCAGCTGCTCGCCGTGCTTGTGCACGCCGCAGTCGACGTAGAGCACCGGGCGCGTCGTGACGGGCGCGAGCCGGAACGCGTCGCGGAGACCGAAAGCGCGCGCACGCCGGCCGATCACCGAGGCGTACAGCAATGCGGAGTCGACGAAGACGAGGGCGGACACGAGCGCGGTCGGCGCGCCGACGGCTCGCCCGACCCGGCGCAGGGCGGACTCGAGGCGCCAGTTCCAGAGCTTTTGATGCGGGTGCCACACTGCCCACACGAGCGGACCGCGTACCCGTGATCGACGCGGTGTCATCTGCCACCCGGATGTGTGTCGAGCGAAGGTGTCGAGGAAGCGGACAGCGTAACCCCCGCGCCCCCACGGCGGTGGCGGGCGCGCAGATGCCAGACTCTCGTCCGTGGCCCCGCCGCTGGTCGTGCACATCCTCCCGGTCGATCTGTTCCGTGGCGCGCAGACGTACGCGCGCGAGTTGCGGTGCCGGCTCGACGGCCCCGAGGCGCGCCACCGCACGCTGACGCTGTACCACGCGAGCGCGGGCGCGCTCCGGCCCGACTACGAGCTCGGCTTGGCGTCGGGCCGTCTGCGCCGGCTGGGCGCCGACCCGCGCGCCGTGCTCGCGCTGCGGCGGTTCGTGCGCCGGGAACAGCCCGACCTCGTCGTCGCGCACGGCGGGGAACCGCTCAAGTACGCGGTCCTCGCGGGCGTCCCCCGGCGCCGGCTCGTCTATTACAAGATCGGTGTCGGCGGCGCGCGGCTGCGGGGCGGCCGGCGGGGCCTGAATCGCCGGCTCCTGGGCCGGGCGCGCCTCGTCGCCGCGGTCTCCGACGATGCCGCGCGCGAAGCGCACGACCTCGGGGTCCCGAACTCGCAGCTGCGCGTCATCGTGAACGGGCGGGATCCCGCCGTGTACCGCCCGGCGCCGCGGGCCGCGGGCGGCGCCGGGCCCGACAACGCCGTCCGCCTCGCGTTCGTGGGTCATCTCACGCCGTCGAAGCGGCCCGAGCGCTTCGTCGAGCTGGTGCGCGTCCTGCGCGCCGACGGCGTCGAGCTGCACGCGACGATGGGCGGCGACGGTCCGTTGCAACTCGGTCTGGCGGCCGCGGCGCGCGACGCCGGCGTCGACCTGGTCGGCCGCGTCGACGACGTTCCGGCGTTGCTCGCGGCGAGTGACGTGTTCGTCTTCACGAGCGTGCCCGAGGGCGAAGGCATGCCCGGCGTGCTCATCGAGGCGGGCCTCGCGGGGTTGCCGGTCGTCACGACCGACGTGCCCGGGGCGCGTTCGGTCGTCGACGAGGGTCGCACCGGCTTCGTCGTGGCGGTCGACGACTTCGACGCCCTCGTGCGCCGCGACGCGCCTGCTCGCCGGCGACGCCGAACAGCGCGAACGGCTCGGCCGCGCGGCGCGCAGCCGTTGCGAAGCGCGCTTCAGCCTGGCCGCGAGCATCGAGCAATGGCACGCGGTCTTCGAACAATTGCTCGCAGAGCTGTGCGCGTCCTCTACCTGATCGACAGCCTCATCGCCGGAGGCGCGGAGCGATCCCTGGCCGCGCTGGCGCCGCACTACGCGCGCCTCGGTGTCGAGCTCGAGGTCGGCTACTTCTACGAGCGCGACAACGTGTGGCTCCCGGCGGTCGAAGCGGCCGGCGCGCGGACGTTGTCGATCGCCGGCCCCGGCGGGCGCGTCGCGCGCGCTCGCCGCGCCGGGCGGCTGATCCGGCGCCGCCGCCCGGAGTTGGTCCACACCACGCTGTTCGAGGCCGACATCGCCGGTCGGTTGGGCGCCCTCGGCACCCGCGTGCCGGTCGTGTGCAGCCTCGTGAACGCCGCGTACGGCCCGGAGCAGCTCGCAGACCCGGCGCTGCGCGCGTGGAAGGTGCGCGGGGCCCAGTTGCTCGACGCGGTCACGGCCCGGCGCGTCGCGCGCTTCCATGCCGTGTCGGAGTCGATCGCCGATGTGATGGGGGAGCGGCTGCATGTTCCGCGCCGCCGCATCGACGTCATCGCGCGGGGTCGCGATCCCGAAGAGCTCGGACGGCGGAGCGCGCCCCGCCGGGCCGCGGCCCGCGAGGGCCTCGGGATCGCGACCGACTCCCCGGTCGTCGTCGCGATCGGTCGCCACGAGTACCAAAAGGGGTTCGATGTCCTGATTGACGCGTTCGCGGAAGTGCAGGCGGTGTACACGGACGCACGCCTGGTCATCGCGGGCCGCACCGGCGCCGTGACCCCGGATCTGACGGCACGCGTCGACCGGCTCGGCGTGCGCGACTCGGTCGACTTCTTGGGATTTCGCGCCGACGTCGCCGAACTGTTGTGCGCGGCCGACGTCTTCGTCAGCGCCTCGCGATGGGAGGGCTCGCCCGGCGCCGTCATCGAGGCGATGGCCCTGGAGGTGCCGATCGTCGCCACCGGCATCCCGGCGACCCTCGAGGTGTTCGGCCCGGCGACGTGCGCCGAGGTCGTGGCGCCCGACGACGCGCACGCCCTCGGGGAGGCGATCCGGTCGGCGCTGCGCGACCGCGGCGCCGGGGGGCGTACGGCGGCGGCGAGGCAGCGCTTCGTCGAGCGGTTCACCATCGACCGGGTCGCCCGGCAGATGGTCGATTTCTACGCGCGATCGCTGGACCCGGGCGCGGGTTGATCCGCCGCGGTCGACCGTGCGGCATACGCTTTGGCGGCTCGACAAGATGGCGGGTGATCAGCTCGACGGCTACTCGGTCGTGTTCGGGCGCGTCCGCGAGGAAGAAGCACATGGAGTATCCGGTCATCGTCGTGAAGCAGGTCAACCGGAAGTCCTTGCGCGTCCAGATCACCGAACCGCTCGAGATCGGGCGTGAATGCGACGGGCTGCTGATCGCGGACTCGCAGATCTCACGCCGCCACGTGCAGCTGACGTTGCGCGGCACCGACGTGATGGTCGAGGACCTGCAGAGCACGAACGGTACGTTCCTCGACGGAACCCGCATCGACGTGCCGGTGTTGTTGCGACCCGGCTCCGTGGTCCGCGTCGGCGACACGACGCTCGAGCTCGTGCACGACCGCGAGAGCGCGCCGTCGACGTTGTCGTCGGGCGGGTCCCGCGAGACCATCGTCACGAGCGCGGCCGGATCGTCCGCAGTGCGCGCCGCCGACGACGGCCCGCGGGGTGCTCGGGAGACGTCGCTCGACGCGGTGGCGCGCTCGGTGCGCGACACGAGCCGGCTCCTCGGACCCCACGACTACGAAGGCACCATCACGATCGTCTTCAGCGACATCGAGTCGTCGACCGAGCGCGCGACGGCGCTGGGCGACACCGCGTGGATGAAGGTCTTGAACCGTCACAACGACATCGTCCGCAAGAATCTGAAGCGCTGGTCGGGACACGAGGTCAAGAACCAGGGCGACGGCTTCATGCTCACCTTCCCGGGGGCGCGGCGCGCGCTGCTCTGCATGATCGCGATACAAAAGCAACTCGCCGAGAGCGAACGCCAGGACGAGGAAGGCTCGGTACGGATCCGGATCGGCGTGCACACCGGCGAGGTGATCTCCGCCGGTGACGACATCTTCGGCCGCCACGTGATCATGGCGGCGCGGGTCGCCGGCCACGCGGCCGGGCGCGAGATCCTCGTCTCCTCGCTCGTCCACGAGATCGCATCGGCCCGAGGCGACTTGGAGTTCGGCGAGGGCCGTCTCGTACTGCTCAAAGGCATCGAGGGCGAACACTGGGTCTACCCGCTCGAGTGGGAGAACTTCACCGAGGAGTGACGCAACGCCGCCGGCGCTTCACTGGAGCGGTTCGTGGCTCCCGGATTCGTGGCTCGACGGCGTGGTGTCGCCCGTGAGCCGGGCTGCGATCTCGCTGTGGTCGCCGGATTCGTGGGAGGCGGTGTCGGGTCCGGCGACGTTGATCGCATCGGCGTCGAACTGCCCGCTGGCGCGGGCGACGGCGTCGGCCGCCGCGAGGTCGAGCACCTTGTCGTCGGCGATGTCGCGCGAGGTGCGGACGACCCGCCCCGGTGACAGGTAGCCGAGGACGAATCCGATCGCCGCCGAGATCAACACCGCGGGCACCCAGGTCGTCGTGGCGAACAACGCGACCCGGAACATCGCGGCCCCGATCACGATCGTGACGACGGTGCTCGAGGTCGCGAGCGCGAAGAGCACCGCGCGGACGAAGCGGTTCCGCGGCAGCTTGCGCCGGTAGAGGCCGATGATGATGTCGACGATGGAGATCAGCGCGAAGGCGAGTGCCTCCAAGAACAAGAACCCGACCGACGACACGACCTTGCCGCGCACGTCGGCGACGAAGCGTTGCGTCGCCAGCGGCGCGCGCTGCTGGTCGACGAGTTGCATCGACGCGTTGACGTAGCCGCGGGCGACGCCGTCGACGTCGAAGAAGTCGCCGGGCACCGAGATCGTGCGGGTCTCGCCGGGCGGGACGTCGACGTTGACCGAGGCCTCGTAGTGCACGAAGTGCACGCTGAGCAGTGAGCCCGACAGCCGCAAGAAGCGCACCTGGCCGGGCGAGTCGCCGATGTTGCGCACGGTCATGCTCAGCGTCTCGCGCACGTGGGGATCGATGGCGATCGGGTTGGATCGCGTCCCGCTCGACAAGGGCCGGGCGCCGATCCGGGCGTCGACGATGACGAGGGCGGCGGGGGCGGGGGCGGCCTCGGCGGCGCCGGCCGTCTGCGGGCGCAGGAGCGTCGCGGCGCCCGGGAACGCGGCGAGCGCGGCAAGTCGCGATGAGGCGCGATGAGTCCGACGAGCGGTGCGCCGCGCTTCGCTCCCTGTCTTGTCATCACGACCCCCGGTTCCGGCCACGGATCGTAGTGGACATCTTGCGCGGAGTCACTTTCCCGGGCCGGTGGCGAAGGCGGACTGGGCGCGGTGCACCGCGCGGCGCACGCCCCGGTGCAAGGCCCCGCGGCGCACGGCGACGCCCAGGGCGCAACCCGCCGCGGCGCCGAGGAGGGCACCGGCGGCGAGGCTCGCGGGCGTCGGCGTCAGGTGCCCGGTGGCCGCGGCGAACCCGGCGATTCCGGTGGCCGCGAGCGCGGCCGACACCCCGCAGGCCACGAGTGAGCCGATCCGCCGGCGGGCCTTGCGCAGCGGGCGCAGGGCGCTTTCGAGGTACGCGAAACCGGCGAGGATCACGAGCAGGGATCCGATGCCGAACAGCGTGCCGTACCAGGGCTGGCGGAGCGTCGCCGGCATCTCCTGCGCCCCCAACCGGGACGCGTTGGCGAACAATTCGACACGCGCCGTCACCGATCCGGCGGCGATGTGGCGAGCCACGCTCGTGTCGAACTCGCCCCGACCGTTGGCGATCTTGGTGCTCACCGTCGTCAGCGGCATCCCGGCGACCGAGAACCGCAGGGTGGCCTTGTTCGCGAACGCGACCGCGCGCTTGGAGTGCACGACGATGGGAAGGCGGGACGCGAGATCCCACGCCACGGGCCCGGTGGCGACGTCGACGCCACCGACGCGCACCTCGCCCGGCGCGAGACCACCGCTGCGGCGGGGCGCACTCGACAGCGAGAGCGCGGCGATCACCGCCGCGCAGAGCAGCAAGCCGGCGACGATCAGCGCCGATCGCGGGCGGGGTGCGCGACCGATCACGTCGGAGACATCGACGAGTGCCGCGCGGTCGATCCGGTTGAGGTTGGCTCCGTCGATGCGCGGCGCAGCGCCCGCGGCCCGTACGACCATGAACTCGGGCGGAGCCGACGGTCCGGGCGGTGCCGGGGGTGCGGTCGGCGCGCCGTCGCCGGCCGAGCTATCGGCGGGGGCATCGGTCGCGGTGGGTTGGTCGGCGGTCGAGTCGGTTGCCGTCGTCTGTGCCGCCCGGCGGCTCTCCCCCTCGGCCCGGCCTTCGATCACGGTCTGCGGCGCGATGCCCGTGGCCCGGGCCGACGACGCGCCGCCGGGCGCGCCGGCGAGATCGACCGCGGGTTGGGTGCCGGTCGCGCGCGCCGCGAGCGACAGGCGCTCGGAGCCGATGATCGAGACGCCCGCGTGGTCGAGCCAGTCGGGGCCCCACGACTCCGCGCACGCCGTCGCGATCGCGAGACCGAACTCCTCGGCGCCCTGATAGCGCGCTTCGGACTCGCGCTCGATGGCGCGCATCACGACGGTGGCGAGTGCCGGAGGTACCTGCGGCGCGATCTCGCGCAGCGGGCGCGGATCTTCTCGTAGGCGCTTGAGGAGCAGGTCGGTCGCGGTCTCCGCGCCCGTCCACGGGAGATGCCCGGAGAGCAGCTCGTACAACATGACGCCGGCGCTGTAGACGTCGGATGCCGGCTTGAGCTCGGATCCGCGCGCCTGCTCCGGCGACATGTAGGCCGGTGTGCCCAGGACCTGCCCGTCGAGCGTGCCGAGAGTCTGGTCGCCGCTCAGCACGCGTGAGATCCCGAAGTCGGTGACCTTGATCGCGGCGTCGCCGGCGAACATCAAGTTGTCGGGCTTCACGTCGAGGTGCAAGACGCCCTTCGTGTGGGCGTGCTGCAGCGCGGCGCAGCATGCAAGCGCGACCGCGCACGCGGTCGGCGCGGTGAGCCCGGCGGAAGTGAACCGGTCCCAGACGGTGCCGCCGGGTAGTTCCTCCATCACGATGAGGCACAGACCGTCGCGCTCGACGTAGTCGTAGATCGGGACGATGTGGGGATGCGACAGCGACGCGAGGGTGCGTGCCTCGGTCGAGAAGCGCTCGCGTACGTCGGGGTCCGCCGAGAAGGCGGGCGGGAGCTCCTTGATGGCGACCATGCGCCCGAGCCGGGCGTGGCGCCCGAGGAACACCACACCCATCCCGCCTTGGCCGAGCTCGCGCTCGACGATGTAGTCGGGGAGCGCGGCGCTGATGTCGGTGTCGTCGGTCACGTGCGTATCCGTTCCAACATTTGCAGACTCTTTACAATTTCCCGAGGAGAGCTCGCCGGCCACTATGGCAGGCTTCGGTCGTGCGGGTCGCAGGGATCGTTCGCACGACAGTCCTCCTCGTCGTGGCCGTCGTGATCATTGCCGCGTGCGGCGCGAGCGGTGGGCATCCGGCCCGACCGGCGGCCGCGCACGTTTCGACGACGACCCAGCCCGACCCGCTGGCCCAGGCGGGGACGCAGCTGCAGCAGGCCAACGACGACCTGAGCTCGAACGGAGCCGATCCTATGCAGACGAAGACGCTCGAAGGGTCGACCCCGTGAAGCCGGGCATCGGCCGCCGGGTCGCGGTGATCGCGGTTGCGGGGTGCTGCGCGTCGTCGTGGGCGGGCGCCGCCTCCGCCGCGACCGTCGCCACGCCGGTGACCAAACCGGCCGCCAAACCGGTGGTCGAGCCGGTGGCCAAATCGGTCGCCACGCCGGTCGTCACATCGGGCCGCGAAGCCGGTGACCAAGGTCGGCTGACCAAGCCGGTGGTCAAGGCGGCGGCCAAGCCGGTGGTCAAGGCGGCGGCCAAGCCGGTGGTCAAGGCGGCGGCCAAGCCGGTGGTCTGCGGCACCGTCACGCGCGCCCATCGCGAGGCGCTCGGACGCGAGAAGCTCCTGAGCCGGTTGGTGGGGTCGTTGCAGCGGGCGCCCGATCCGTTCGGGCTGAACGCCCGTCAGCTGTCGACGCTCGACCAGGCGCGATCGGGTATCGCCGCCCTCGACCAGCAGATCTCCGCGATTCCGTGCGACGCCAAACGGGCTGTCGCCGATCCGCTCGTCAACGCCCTGGTCGGGTACCGCGTGTACTGGTTGCGCCTGCCGCAGACGCGGCTGATCGAGGCGTACGACCACCTCGAAGCGGCGCGGCAGGACCTCACGCAGGCGATGGCGCGCCGACGCGTCTCGGCGAGCGACCGTCAGTACCTGCTCCAGGCCGCCAGCACCCTCGGCGGGGCCGGCGGGTTCATCGGTGGCGTCGCGAGCCTGGGTCCGATCAGCCAGATGCACGGCGACGAAACGGTGCTGCGCAGCGCCTGGAAGCGGCTCGAGGCGGCGTCGCGCCTGCTGGCGCGCAGCATGGCCGGGGTGCCGCACGCGCACGCGGGCGTCACGATCCGGCACCACGCGAAGCGTCTCGTGCCGAAGCGGTCGCGGGCGGGTGCGCAACGGTCGCTTCCGCCCAAGAAGTCGCTCGTGAAGCGGCGCCCGCAAACGACTCCTCACTCCTGACCGGGGCGATCGCTTCGGGTCGCCGTCATTGCCGACCCGGGGTGTCGCGCCGGGGCGCTCGTCTACGTGACCGTGAAGGCGGTCGCACTGAAGACCGAGCCGCCCGCGGTGCGGACCTTGATGAGGCCGGTCGTCGCCCGCACGGGCACGGTGACGGTGATCGACGTCGAGGTGTTGGCGGTGATCGTGGCCGCGACGGCGTGGAACGCCACGCTGATCGCTCCGCCGAGTCCGTTGCCGGTGATCGTGACCGAGGTCCCGACCGGCCCCGACGCCGGACCGAAGCTCGTGATCGTCGGTACCGGCACGAACGACCGCAGGCTGGTTGCCGTGCCGCCCGGCGTCGTCACCGAGATCGGACCGGGGGTGAGTCCCGCGGGCACGGTGACGACGACCTTGTACCGGGTGTCACTCACGATCGTGGCCGGCGTCCCGTTGAAGCTGACCGCGCTCGCTCCCGCCAGGTTCGCTCCGGCGACGGAGATGTTGGCGCCGATCCGGCCCCTCGTGAAGCCCCTGACCGTGGGGGTCGAGACCGCGAAGGCCGACCCGCTCGTCGCCGTTCCGTTCGGGGTGGTGATCGAGATCGGACCGGGGGTGAGGCCCGCGGGCACCGTGGCGACGATCTTCGTCGCGGTGTTGTTGACGATCGTTGCCGGTGTGGCGCCAAACGCGACCTGCGTGGCGCCGGTCAGGTTCGTGCCGGTGATCGTGACCGACGCGCCGACGGGTGCGACCAGGGGAGCGAACGAGGAGATCGTCGGCTGCGCGGTGAACACCGACTCACCTTGCACGCAGCCGCCCGTGCCGCCGTTGGCGATGTTCGACCACATGCCCTGCACCGCGTACGAACCGGTCGCGAGTGCGAGGTTGAACGCCGCGCCCTGCGCCGGTGGCGCGAGATAGGCGCACTTGTCGCCGTTCTCGTAGCCGCGCGTGTCGGTCCAGCCGCCGGCCGGGGTCGACTCCGGGAACTGGTCGGTTATCGTCTCGCCGTACTCGTGGCTCGCCGCCTCGGTTGCACCGTCGAGCGTCCCGGGATTGTTGACGCTGCCCGCGCCGCACGAGAACCCGGCATCGGGCACATAGGGCATGTTCGTGAACGCCAAGGTGGGTCCCGCGACCGGTCCGCCGCTGATGGTCGGATCCGAGGTGTCGTCGTGATACGCGCAATAGCCGGTCGTCGGGTTGTTCCAGCCGTCGGGGTTCGCGCCGGTCGGCGAGACGATGACGTACTGCGTGTCGCGATTCGACGGCTGGTCGGTGTTGGCGAAGTGGGTCGCGGCCGCTTCGGCTTCGGCCGCCAACTGGTGGCCGGTCGCCCCGGCCGCGGTCGCGGCGGTGGCGCCCGGCGACGAGTCGTACCAGACGCCGGCGAGGACCCCGGCTTGCGGATACAGGACACGCTGGGTCGACGCGGCGCACGACGTCGCTCCGACCGCCACGCCGTCGCAGTACTGGGTCTGGATACCGCTCCACGTCTCGCCGTTGGTGCCGAATCCCGCGTAGAGACCCTGCGAGCGCGGGCGCGACCCCCGCCGGGTCTTGTGAGAAGCGCAGGTAGCCGTTCGAGTCGACGCTCTCGGTGCCCCACTGGCTCCCGAGGAACACGACGTAGACCTTCGGTTGACCGGTCGTGACGCCGGCGTGCACGAGGCCGTTCGCGCTCAGGCCGCCGCCGTAGTGCAGCAGGCCCGTCGCCGCGGTCTGGATGGTGAGCGGGGACGAGACCGCGTTGGGAGCCGCGGCACCCGAAGCCCCCGCACGGCGGGGGACCGCGCCGTGGCGGTACTGGTGCGCGTTCGCGGTCGGGTCGGTGAGCCGGTAGGCGGTCGAACCCGAACCCGAAGCGGTGGTGGCGCCCGACGCCGACGCCATGGTCGCGATGCTCAGGGCAACGACGGTCGAGAGCGTTGCGCCGGCTCGGAGTATTGCTGTGGATCGTCTCACGATCGTCCGCCTCGACATCCAGCCCACCGGAACGCGAACGCCCCGGTGGGCTGTACGTCAACTCGAAATCGTCAACTGGTCGATTGCTGAGCGTACTGCCAGGCGTTCTGGTAATGCCCGACAGCACCGACGGCATCGTTGGCGGCACTCGACTGGTCGCCCGCGCTCAGCTCGGCCTGCGCACGCGAGATCCAGTACGCGTTGCCGTGTTGGCTGTTGGCGTCGCCGAGTGCGGTGGATGCGACGACCCGACTCGAATCGGTGAGGTCGTTGATCCAGCCGTTGAGCGTCGCGGCCGGAACGCTCTGGATGCCGATCATCCCGATGAGGCTCTGGATCGCGTCCTGCTGGTCGCCGAAGCACCTCGGGCCGTGACCCTGGTCGACGTGATTGTCACCGTGACAATGCGACGGGTCGACGAAGTCGCCGAGGTCGGATTCGAGGTGGCGCAGGCGCAGCGCATCCGAGTGCGACGCCTTGGTCTGCCACGAGCCGATCTCGATGAGCGTGTCCTGTTCCTGTTCGCACACTCGCTTCACCGTCACGGTGATGCTCGTCGTCGCGGTGTTGCCGGCGCGGTCCGTCGCCGTCCCGCTGACGGTCGTGGTCCCGCTGGTCGTGACGACCTGATCCGCCGGGCATCCGGTTGTCGGTCACGATCCCCGACAGTGCGTCGGTGCACGTGAAGTGGATGGTGACCGGGCCGGAGTAGACGCCGTTGTGCAAGGAGCCGCTCGCCGTCGCCGTGATCGTCGGCTTCGTGAGGTCGACGTTGACCGGGCCGAGGGTCTTGGTCGCGGTGTTCCCGGCGACGTCGACCGCGGTCCCCGTGACCGATTGGTTGGCACCCTCGCCGATGGTGACCGGGCTCGTGCACGTCGCGATGCCCGACAGGCTGTCACCGCATGCGAACGACGCCACCACCGGCACCTTGAACCAGCCGTAGCCGTTGGGCGAGCCGCTCAGCGAGCCGGTGATCGTCGGCTTCGTCTTGTCGAGGTTGACCGTAGCCGTGGTCGTGGCCGACACGCCCGCGTTGTTGATGGCGGTACCGGCCACGTTCTGACCCGCACCCTCGGTCGACACCGTCTGGGGCGGCGTGCACGACGCGATGCCCGAAACGGGGTCGAGGCACGTGAACGTCACCGTCACGTTGGCATTGTTCCACCCGGCGCCGTTGGGCAGCGGCGACAGCGCGGCCGTGATCGTCGGAGCACTGCTCGCGATCTTGACCGTCGCGACGTGCGTCGCCTCGACGTTGCCGGCCTTGTCGACGCTGAAGTAGGTCAGCGTGTGGGTGCCGTTGGTGTTGAACGTGACGCTGTTACCGACCTGGTTGGGACCGCCGTCGACCGTGAAGTTGGTCTGCGCGACGCCCGAGAGGTTGTCAATCGCGGTGAAGTTCACCGTCACGCTGCTCGTGTAGCCCACCGGGATGGGCGAGGCCGTTGTTGCCGGCGGCGTCAGGTCGACGTTGACCGGCGCACTGCTCGCGTTGGTCGCGTTGCCGGCAAGGTCGAAGACGGTGCGGGCCTGCTGTTGCGCGCTGCCCTCACCGCTGATGATGGAGTTCGCCGGGCACGTCGGACCGTCGATGCCCGACAGCGCGTCGGCGCAGGTCCAGTGGATCGTGACCGCACTGTTGTACCAACCGTTGGCGTTCGGTGCCGTGGTCGGTGCGCCCGAGAGCGTCGGTGCCGTCTTGTCGACGTTGACTCCGCTCACGGTCGCGGTGGCGGTGTTGCCGGCCAGGTCGGCCGCGCTGCCGCTGACCGACTGGTGCGCGCCCTCGCCGAGCGTCGACGGTCCGGAGCACGACGCGGTACCCGACAACGTGTCGGCGCACGTGAAGCTCACCGTCACGTCGGTGTTGTTCCAGCCGTTGCCGTTCGCGGCCGGCGACGCCGTACCGACGATCGTCGGCGGGGTCTTGTCGACCCGTACGGTGATCGTGTTGGTCGTGGTGTTCCCGGCGTTGTCGGTGATCGTCTGCGCCAGGGTGGTCACACCCTCCGCGCTGACCGTCTGATCGGCCGGGCACGTCGCGACACCCGACAGGTTGTCGGTGCAGGTCCAGTGCACGGTCACCGGTCCGGCATACCAACCGCTCGTGGTCGGCGGCGCCGACGGAGTGAGCGTCGGCGGGGTCACGTCGATGTTGATCCCGCTCACGGTTGCGCTCGCGGTGTTGCCGGCCGTGTCGTTCGAGGTGCCGGTCATCGACTGCGCGGCCCCCTCGGCGGACAGCGTCGTCGGGTTCGGGCACGAAGCGACACCGGAAAGGGCATCGCCGCACGTCCAGTTGGCGGTGACCGGCGTGTTGTACCAACCGAAGGCGTTGGCGGGCGGAACGGAGCCGTGAACCGTCGGCGGCGTCTTGTCGATGTTGAGCAAGGCGGTCGCCGATGCGGTGTTGCCCGCGTTGTCGACCGCTTGGCCCGTCGCCGACTGGCCGGCTCCCTCGGTCGTCACGGTCTGCGGGGTCGTGCACGACGCGATTCCGGAGAGCGAATCGCTACACACGAACGTGACCGTCACGTTGGTGTTGTTCCATCCCGCGCCGTTCGCCGACGGCGACTGCGACTCGGTGATGATCGGCGCGGTCGCGTCGATCTTGACGATCGTCGTGTGGGTCGCTTCGACGTTGCCGGCGACGTCGGTGCTCCAGAACTGCACCGTGTGCACGCCCTCGGTCGTGAGTGCGACCGAGGTTCCGGACTGCAGCGCGCCGCCGTCGATCGTGTAATTCGTCGACGCGACACCGGAGAGGTTGTCGGTCGGCGAGAGGGTGAGGCTGACCGACGTGTTCGACCAGTCGGGAACCGACGACACCGCGGTCAGCGGCGCCGTGCGATCGATGTTGACGGCGGTCGAGGTCGCGGTTGTCGTGTTGCCGGCGACGTCGGTGACCGAGGCGGTCGCCGTCTCCGACGCGCCTTCACTGTTGATGACGGAGTCGGCCGGGCACGATCCGGCAATGCCCGACAGCGCGTCGGAGCACGTCCAGTGGATCGTCACGGGGGCGTTGTACCAACCGCCGCCGTTCGGTGCCGTCGTCGGCGCGCCCGAGAGGGTCGGCGGCGTCTTGTCGACGTTGATGCCGTTCACCGTCGTCGTCGCGGTGTTGCCCGCGGTGTCGACGGCCGTGCCGGTGACCGCCTGCGAGGCGCCCTCACCGACGGTCGCGGGCGGCGAGCATCCCGCGATCGCGATGCCCGACCCGGAGTCGGTGCAGACGAACGACACCGTGACGTCGGTGTTGTTCCAGCCGGCGCCGTTGGCGGCCGGGGTCTGCGATCCGGTGATGCCGGGGGCGATCGTGTCGATGCGTACCACGACCGACGTCGAGGTGGTGTTCCCGGCGCGGTCCGCCACGGTCCCGGCGACGGTCGAGATGCCTTCCGCGGAGACGCTCTGGTCGGCCGGGCAGGCACCGGCTGCGATGCCCGAGTTGGCGTCGGAGCACGTGAAGTGCACGGTCACCGGGCCGTTGCTCCAGCCGGACGGGTTGGCCGCGGGAACGATCGACGCGCTGATGATCGGCGCCGTCTGGTCGATGTTGATGCCGTTCACCGTCGAGGTCGCCGAGTTCTCGGCGGTGTCGACCGCGGTCCCCGACACCGATTGCCCGGCGCCGTCGGCCGACAAGGTGGCCGGGCTCGGGCAGGTCGCAACGCCCGAGAGGGCGTCGGCGCAGGTGAACGTGGCCGTGACCGGCGCGTTGTACCAGCCGTTGGCGTTCGCCGGCGGTACCGCTCCACTGATGGTGGGCGGTGTCTCGTCGATGTTCAACGTGCGGGTTGTCGACGCGGTGTTGCCGGCCGCGTCGGCGACGTTGCCGGTCACCGGCTGGTTCGCGCCCTCCGACGTGACCGTCTGCGGGGCGGCGCAGCTCGCGACACCCGACAGCGAATCGCCGCAGGTGAACGTCACCGTGACGGCGGTGTTGTTCCAACCCGCCCCGTTGGCGGTCGGCGATTGCGCGGATGTGATCGTGGGCGCGGTCTTGTCGATCCTCACCGTCGCCGTATTGGGCGTCTCGGTGTTGCCGGCGAGGTCGGTGCTCCAGAACTGCACCGTGTGGATGCCCTCGGCCGTCAAGACGATCGAGTTACCCGACTGCACGGGGCCGCCGTCGACGGTGTAGTTCGTGGTGTTGACGCCCGACAGGTTGTCGGTCGCCGAAAGTGTGAGGACGACGTCGTTGTTGTTCCACGTCGGCACCGCCGACGCGGTCGTCACCGGGGCGTGCGTGTCGATCTGCACCGGTGTGCTCGTCGCGTTGGTGACGTTGTCGGCGACGTCGGAGACCGACGCGCTCGCGGTGACGGCCGAGCCTTCCGAGCTCAGTGTCGTGTCCGTGGGGCAGGTCCCGGCAACGCCCGAGAGCGCGTCGGAGCACGTCCAGTGGATGGTCACCGGCGCGTTGTACCAACCGTGCGCGTTCGGCGTGGTCGTCGCCGCGCCCGTCAGGAGCGGGGCGACCTGGTCGAGCTTGACGGTCACCGACTGCGCGGCGGTGCCACCCCGACTCGTCGCCGTGCACGTGTAGGTCGTGCCGGAGCTGTCGCTCGAGAGTGTGGTGGGGTCACAACCCGTCATCGAGGTGATGGGGGAGAGCGAGTCGGTCACCGTCCAGGTGATCGTCGCCGGGGAGTGGTCCCAGCCCGCGCCGTTCGGCGCCGGCGACACGGTCGGCGTGATGACCGGCGGCGACGTGTCCGAGGTGACCGAAGCGGTCGACGAACCGGTGCCCCCGTTGTCGTCGGTGACGGTGACGGTCACGTTGTAGTGGCCGTCGACCGCGTACAGGTGCGAGCCGTTGACGGTGCCGGCGCCCGCGGACTCGGTGACCGTCCCGGCGCTCGTGTGGCCGTCGCCCCAGTCGATCGTCGCCGAGTGCGTGTCGTTCGTGCCCGGGTCGGTGAAGGTCGTGGACACCGCGGCCGTCGTACCGACGGGCGCGGTCGGCGATTGCACGACGGCGCCGACGACCGGCGCCGCGTTGCCGACGGTGAGCGTCGTCGGCGCGCTCTGCACCGGCGCGTTCACGCCGTCGTCGGCGGTGAGCGTCGCGGTCACGACCGCGTCGTCGGTGCAGACGAGGCTCAGCGTCAACGCGTGGATTCCCGCGCCGGTCGCGTTGCAGGAGACGCCGGGGTCGCCCGTGTACGAGAACGCCCAGGTGTAGGCGAGGGTGTCGCCGTCGACGTCGGTCGCGGTACCCGCCAGCGACATCGTCGATCCCTCGAAGCCGACGTACGGCCCGCCCGCGCTGACCACGGGCGGCGAGTTCACGAGGATCTGGGCCGTGCGGACGCTCGTGCCGCCGTTGTCGTCGGCGAGCGTGACGGTCACGGTGTACAGACCCGCCTGCGAGTACGCGTGCGCGCTCGCCAGGCTGCCGGACCCGTTGGCCTCGGTGATCGTCGCGTTCGACGTCGTGAGGTCACCCCAGTTCACGGACGCGGTGTGAGTGTCGTTCGTGCCGGCGTCGGTGAACGTCGCGGCGACGCTCGCGTTGGCGCCGACCGCGATCGGTCCCGCCGACGCGGTGAGCGGCGAGAGCACCGGCGCGACGTTGTTGATCGTCACGGTGGTGTTGGAGAGCGTCGGCACGTTCACGCTGTCGCTCACCGACAGTTGCGTGTTGACGACCGCGTCGTCGTTGCAGGTCACGGTCGGGGTGAGCGTGCTCGTGCCCGTCGTCGTGCACACCGTTCCGGGGTCGGTACCGGTCGGGGTGAAACTCCAGTTCGTGGTGAGCGGGTCGTTCTCGGGATCGGAGGCCGTGCCCGCCAGCGCGGTCGTGGAACCCTCGGTCCCGACATAAGGACCGCCCGCGTTCGCGGTGGGCGCGCCGTTGACGATGACCTGCGCGGTGTGCACCGACGTGCCGCCGTCGTCGTCCTGCAGCGTCACGGTGACGGTGTAGGTGCCGGACAGCGCGTAGGTGTGCGAGCCGGAGAGGCTCCCGGAGCCGTTCGTCTCGGTGATGGTTGCGGCGCTCGACGACGTGTCGCCCCAGTCGATGGTGGCCGAGTGGGTGTCGTTGGTCCCGACGTCGGTGAAGTTCGCGCTGAGGGTCGCGGGCGTGCTCGTGCCGACGGGCGACGACACGGTGAGTCCGCCGAGGACCGGCGCGACGTTGCCGACGGTCACCTGCGCGGCCGACACGACGGGCGGGTTGTACGGGTCGTTGACGCTCATGCTCGCGGTGATGACCGCGTTGTCGTTGCAGGTGATGGTGGGCGTCAGGGTCGTGGTGTTGGTCGGCGTGCAGACGGTGCCGGGCGCGCCGGTCGTCGAGAACGACCACGCGATCTGGAGCGGGTCGCCCTCGGGGTCGCTGGCGGTGCCGTGCAGGGTGACCGGGCTGCCCTCGGCGCCGGCGTAGGGCCCGCCGGCGTTGGCGACCGGGCTGTTGTCGTGCTTGGTGATGACGCGGACCTGGTCGACGTCGGCGCCGCTGTTGCGATTCGAGCGGATCGTGACCGTGCGCTGATCGGGCATGATCACGGCGTCTTGGGTCGGGTCCAAGGTCAGGTCGTTCGTGACGGCACTCGTCGTGTAGTTGGTGCCGGGCGCGCCGAGCACGTTGCTCGTCAGCAGCTTGCCGCGCAGCACGATGACGCCGAGCACGTCGGTGGGGAAGGTCAGGGTTCCGGTGAGGGTCACGCCCGCGTGGGTCGCGACCGGGACACTGTCGAAGAAGTGGCTGTCGACGGTCGTACCGGCGGCGATCGTGCCGCCCGGAAGGCTCGCGGGCGTGTCGTAGGTTCCCGGTGACGTCAGGTCGACCCGCACCGGTGATGCGAGGGTCACGCCCTGCTGTTCGTCCCAGGCCCAGGTCGTCGTGTCGGAGTCGAGACCGGTGAACCGGTCGACCGACGCCGGCGGCGCGATCTTGGTGACGGCACCACTGGTCCCCGAGATCACCGCGTGAGCGGTCCCCGCCGGAACCAGGGTTGCGATCGCGACCAACGGCGCGATCAAAATACGAGCGGCCTTCCGCATGGCTTCCCCCGCCTCTATCCACTTCGGGCGTGTCGAGGTCAGCAGTGCACAGGCCTCCCCGCCCGCTGGGAGGATAACTGCCAGCATTTGCCATTCGCAATCTCGATTGGGAGTATGTTCCCAACGGGCACGGGGGCGCCCCGGGGCGAACCGGTGTGCCCGATGTTCGCTGTGGTGCAGCCCTGGGGGGCGGAGAGCGGGGTAGCAGTGAAGAGGATCGCGATGTTCGCGGTCGCGACGATCGTCGCGACCGCCGGCTTGAGTGCGGCGGGCGCCGGCGTTGCGAGCGCAGCTCCGGTCCTTGCGCTCTCCCAATCAACGGGTCTGACCGACGGCCAGGCCGTCACGATCACCGTGTCGGGTCTGACCATGGACCCGCTGGCGACTCTCGAGATCTCCGAGTGCGGGAACGCCTACGGCGACAACTCCGCGCTGGCGAGCATCGACACGTCCGTCGGCTCGAGGGATTGTCAGGTCATCGCGTTCTCGAGCACGGGTGGCCTCGCGTCGTCGTCCAGCATCCAGTTCGCGAACATCCCGATCAAGGAGACGGGCATCGGCGCCGGCAACCGCTCGTGTGCCGCGCTCCCCACGCCCTGCATTGTGTACATCTCCCAGTCGAACAACGAGGGCGGCACGCACGCGTCGAGCAACGTCTCCTTTGCGGCCGACGCGCTCGGCGCGGTTCCGGCCCCGACCCAGACCGAGGTCGAACTCGTGGGCGCGCCGCTCGCGGTCTCGAAGGCCGCGTACGCGCACGTCGAGGTGCACCGGGTCGGCGACGGCGTCGTGCCCGAAGGTTCGTTCTCGGTGTCACTCGACGGTGGGGCGCCGGTGCCCGCGCCCGTCGGGGCCGACGGCAGCGCCATGGTGCAGGTCGCGGCGGGCGGATCGCTGGCGCTCGGCGGCGGGCACACGATCAGCGCGAACTACATCGGCGACGGCTCGTTCGCCTCGTCTTCGGCGAGCCCGGTCCCGTTCTCGATCGTCGCCGATCTGAACATCTCCATCGGTGACGCGTCGATCGTGAACAGCAACGTCGGCACCCAGACCCGGGTCATGGTGTTCCCAATCGTGTTGTCGAAGCCGCCGACGGTCCCGGTGACGGTGAACTACCAGACCTCCGACGGGACCGCCGTGGCCGGGACCGACTACACGGCCGTCACCGGCCGTACGAGGTTCAACGCCGGTCCCGGAACCGCCCACTACGTCGCGGTCAAGATCCTGCCCAACGCCAACCCGGGCGACCGCTCGTTCTCGATCACCTTGAGCGCTCCGGTCGGCGGCATCGCCGGCGGGTACGAGCTGCGGCGCCCGACCGGCACCGGGACGGTCGTCCACGACACCTCCCCCGCGGGCCCGATGACCGTCAACATCGGCAGCTCGTCGGTACCGGAGGGCGACACCGGGGGCGCGAAGGCGCTGAAGTTCTCGGTGACGCTGTCGAGCCCGGCCACCTCCA
The DNA here is from genome assembly GCA_963839575.1 of uncultured Actinomycetes bacterium. Classification (GTDB taxonomy): domain Bacteria; phylum Actinomycetota; class Acidimicrobiia; order IMCC26256; family PALSA-610; genus PALSA-610. The sequence continues at coordinate 3,400,610 of CAWIVQ010000003.1, forward strand.
CGTTCCGGGTCCTGCTCGTCGTGGCCGCCGACACGGCGACCCACAAGACCAACCTGAGCCCCGGCGACTGGACGGGCGGGGTGAGCAAGTCGGTGAAGTTCTCGGCCGGCCAGACCACGCGGACGGTCTCGGTCGCGACGCTTCCCGATCTCACCAACGAGCTCGACGAGACGTTGACCGTCGACGTGCTCGCCCTCTGCACGACCGCCACCACGCTGACGGCATGCACGGCGCACCCGGCCGGAATCGTGGTCGGTCAAGGCCACGCCGTCGGCACGATTCTCACCGACGAGTAGCCCTCAGCCGGGAGCTCCCGAGGCATTCGACAGCACCGGCCGTTGGTGCAGGCGCGGGCTCAGACGCGGGGCGCGGCGGTGAGCATCGCGAACCGGCCCTTGGCGTCGATCGTCTGGGCGCGGATGCTGAACACCTTCCAGCCGGCTGCGTCGAGGCGGGAGCGGACCTGCTCGCGGTAGCCCCGCACGTTCATGTCGTCGAGCACGACGAGGCCGCCCGGCGCCATGACCCGGGTGATCGGGTCGAGCACTCGGACCCGGTTCTCGGTGCGGCCGATGTCGTCGAACGCGAGATCGAAGGTCGTGCTCGGGAGCGTCGCCAGCTCGGAGATATCGATCAACCGTGCCTGGAGGCCTTGGCCGTCGAGAAACGCGCGCGTCTTGGCGAGCCAGTCGGGCGAGTCGTCCACCGAGACGATCTCGACGTCGATCCCGGAGCGCCGGGCCCAGTTCGCCACGACGTAGGTGCTGAGCCCCGAGCCGAGGTCGAGGATGTGGCGGGGCTGGATCTCCTCGCACAACAGGTCGAGGGCACGAGCCGTCGGCCAAGACACGGCCCACTCCCAACTCGAGACCTCCCCGACATACCGGTCGTAGACGCGGCGCAGTTCGGTCTCGTCTCGCGGGCGCGCCAGCGCGGCCGCGATGTTCGGGTGGGCGGCCCGGAGCCGGCGCTGGTCGATCTCGGCGACCGCGCGATCGGCGGCGCGAAACGGCAGGCGCCGTACCGACAGCGGAAACCGGTGGGTCACCCGGTGTCGCAGACGGGACGGACCGATCTGGGCGTCCTGCTCCATTGGATTTGCTCCTTGTGGTCCCGTGAGGGTGGATTCGAGGCTGGCTGCGATCGCGGGGTGTCTGATGGTGCCCGATGGGCGGGCCGGTCGTCCAGGATCGGCACCGCGAAGCGTCAATTGGCCGCTTCGCGGTGCACCATTCGCCACAATGCGCTGCGCAGGTGCCGGTACTGCCGCGCCGACGCGTAGCGAGCCCGCGCCCGCATCGCCCGTACCCGTACGCCCGGTGGCGCCGAGGCCGTCACGCGCTCGTAGCCGAACGCCTCCAGCGTCGGGCCGGCCAGGCACTCGAGCAGCTCGATCTGGTCACGGTCGAGCTCGGTCCGCCAGTCGCGCAGTCCCTTGGTGGGCGGGCGCAGGAGGTTCCGGTGCTCCTCGGGGAACGGCTGGTCGCCGAGAATCGTGGTGGCGCGCTCGTGGTACGTGAGCATTCCCGGATCGAATTCGAGACCCGCGAACGTGCACAGCTCGCGGGCGATCCGTTCGGGGTCGTCCAGGAGATCCTCGTAGTGGATCTCGCGGTAACGGGCCGGGCCGAGCGCGAGTCCGTCGGCGCGCCCCTGTTCGACCTGGGCCCGCCACACGAGCGCCTCGAGCTCCGGGCGGTCGGTGCCCCACGCGGTCTGCGCCCGCGACAAGACGACCGCGCGCCCGTCGCGCACGAGGTGGACGAACACCGCCTCGGGGAACAGGGCGGCGAGCAGCGGGATATGCGTGACGAAGATCGGCGTCTTGTCGCCGTAGCGATGCTTGCCGCGCGTGGTGGCATAGAGCGCGAACGACGCGCGCACGGCGTCGGGGAAGTCGGTGGGATCGGCGGCGAGCAGTCGCCGATCGCACCGCGGCCGGGTCGAGACCCCAGCGGCCGAACGATTCGTGCGCCAACAGGTCGTGCAAGAACGGCTCGACCGCGAAGCCCCCGGGTCGTTCGTAGGCCGCTCGGCGTCGGGCCAACCACACCGGGAAGTACGACTCGAACGGCACCGCCATGTCGGCGTGGGCGTCGAGCATCGCGCGCACGAGCGTCGTGCCCGACCGCCCGCAGCCGACGACGAAGGGAAAGGGAAGCCGGTCGCTCATCGGCCCGGGCGCCGTGCCGGCTTCAACGTCCGCAGCGCGTGCCACGCGGTCCGCGCTTGCGGATGGAGCCGCAGCGATCTCGCGAAACAGCGGCGGGCGAGGCGGCGGTCGCCGGTCTGCAGCGCGAGCAGGCCCATGCGCTTGCGCCGGAACGCCTCGGCCCGCGGATGAGCCGCGAACCAATCGGCGTGTTCGTCGAGCAGGAGCCGCGCGCCGAACAGGCGGTCGTCGCGTGTCGAACCCGAGCGCGGGAGGTCGTGGCGGCGGTAGAGGAGTCCGACGTTCGGTGTGGTGGCGACCCGCGAGCGCTGCGCGACCCGTAGCCACCAGTCGACGTCCTCGGAGCCCCGGTAACGCTCGTCGAACGCCAGGGCGGCCGCGCGTTCGATGCTCGTCGCCCCGAGGTGGGGCGTCAGGCCGTCGAGCACGACGTCGCGCACGTCTCCTTCGAGCACGCGCCCCGGGCGAGCCGGCGGATCGTCGCCGAGCGTCGACTGCCCGCAGACGGCTACCGGCGCCCGGCCGTGCGCGCTCGCCGCGAACTCGAGCCGGTCGGGTGTCCAGAGGTCGTCGTCGTCGAGGAACGCGAGATGGCGCCCGGCCGCCTCGGCGATCCCCGTGTTCCGCGCGGCGCCCGGACCGCCGTTGGCCGCGCGGCGTACGAGCCGGAACCGGGCGTCGGTCGTCGGCAGCGCCGGCGGCTCGGGCGTTGCGTCGTCGACGACGATGCACTCGAAGTCGGTGAGCGTCTGGCGGCTCACCGAGGCGAGCGCCTCCGCGAGGAACGCGGGTCGCCCGTAGGTCGGGATGATGACGCTGAACTCCGGCGCCACGCAGCGTGCTACTCCCGTTGGTGGCAGGGCAGGGCGGTCGATGCTACCCGTTCACCCGGTGCGACCGAACGGAGTGGGCGAACGGAGTGGCCGAACGGAGTGGCCGCACCGTGGCGCCGCCTCAGCGCGACCGCAGGCGGGCGAGTGCCCGCCGTTTCGCGTGGCCCAAGAAGCCCGGCCCGCGCAGGCGTGGACCGGCGTTGCGCACCACACGCTTCAGTTCGGCCTCGCGACCCTCGGGCGCGGCGACGAACCACGTCTGGCGGTTGTGGTACCAGCGGATCCGACAGCCGACGAGCCCGGCCTGTTGCAACAAGGCGGTCCACTCGCGCCAGGTGAACACCACGGCCCCCTGCTGGAGGAACCCCGAGCCCTCGTCGGGACGGCGGTTCGTGCCGCGCGGCAACAGGATCGGGAACTCCTCGTAGAGCGTGCCGACGAACAGCCCTTCGGGTGTCAGCGCGTGGCTGATCGCGTCGAGCCCGGTCGTCGTGAGGTCCCGGAAGGTGTGGGAGAACACGGACTGGGCGAGCACGTAGTCGAACTTCGTGTCGAACCGCGCGAGACCGAAGTCGTCGCCGTAGTCGAACTGCGGCCGACGCTGGGCGATGAGATCGGCGCCGACCTCGTGCTCGATCCCTTCCTCGACGACCTCGCGCCGCGGTTCGATGCCGAAGTAGTTGCCGGCCGCAAGGTACGGGATCAGCAGCCGACCGGCCCGGAGCGACCCGCAGCCGACATCGCACAAGCGGTGCTGTTCTCGTAGACCCAGGGCGAACAAGAGGGAGAACTGCAGCCCGCCCATGAAGTCGTAGCCATTCCGCATGCCGACGGAATAGCGATAGAAGGGGATGCCGGACGGCTCCGGCGGCTGCGGCGTGTGGTCGGCGGTAGCGATGCGAAAAGTGTAACGGCGAAGCCGAGGGCTCAGTCGACCGGCTCGTACCGGAACCGCAGGAACCAGGCCGCGGCGAAGACGACGGCCGCGACGGCGAGTGCCGCCATGCCGCGCTTGGTGTCGGCGTGGGTGCGGATGATCCGCCCGTTCTTCAGCGCGTGCGTGGGCACTGCGACGTGACCCGGGATGAAGCTCGGGAGGTGGGCGCTGGTGACGGCGAAATAGACCACGCCGATCGCCATGCACGCCAGGCCGAGGGCGGCCAGCGTGATCGTGAGCGGAGAGATCAAGGAGCGAGGGACCATGGCCGCAACCATAGACACGATCAGCTCGCCGGTTCCAGGGCGCCGGTACGGGGCGGGTGCCCGCCAGGACGGCCCGAGCCTCCTGTGCCACACTGAGGGCAACTCGCACTCGACGGGACGTGCCCGCACAGGGGAGTCTGGGACCGGTCCCATGCCGACACCGCGATTCAGCGTCATCATCCCGACGCTCAACCGAGCGCACCTCCTGCAGGTCGCGATGCGCAGCGTCCTCGCCCAGACGTGGAGCGACTTCGAGCTCGTCATCGTCGACGACGGCTCGACCGACGACACGGCGGCGGTGGTGGGCGCATTCGACGACCCCCGCATCCGCTACCGGCCGCAGGCGCAGGCCGGCGTCTCCGCGGCTCGCAATGCCGGCGCCGCCGCGGCGTGTGGCGAGTTCTTGGTCTTCCTCGACAGCGACGACGAGCTGTCGTCGACGGCACTGGAACGGTACGCGCAGGCGGCGCAGGCCAACGGGTGGAGCGCGATCGTGGCGGGTCGCGTCCAGGTGTCGTCCGACCGTCGAGAGTGGCGGACGTGGATACCGAGGGGGATGGGGTTCTTGCCGGGAGCCTTCGCGGTCTCGCGCGCGGCGTTCGCCGGCGCCGGCGGCTACGACGATCATTTGCGCTACGGCGAGAACACCGAGCTCGGTTGGCGGGTCAAGCAGTGGCTCGCGGCGAACGGGCTCACGATCGGGCTCGTCGAGGAGCCGGCCGTCGTCCGCTACACGCAGCCCAACCGCGAGTACGACGCGGCGAAGTACGAATCGGCGCGGTGGATCCTGGAACATCCGAGCCACGTACTCGAAAGCGACGTCGCCGGCGTCGCCGCGCCGAGGAAGCGCCGATCGACCTACCAGGCGATCGTCGGCGTCAACGCGGCCAAGTTGGGGCGACGTCGCGAAGCGCTGAGCTACGGCCTCGCCGCGGTCGGCAACGATCCCCGGTCGTGGGCGCGGTACCGCAATCTGTTGAGCGTGATTCGGCTCTTCTTCACGCGGCGGCCCGCAGCGGCTGCGCGCGCGCCGGGCGCCGCGCCCGCGGTCGCGCCCGCAGACGCGCCGCCGGCCGGGCAACGAGCTGCGGGCCGGATCCACGGTGTGCTGGTGACGTTCAACCGGCCCGAGTCGTTGGCGCGCATGCTCGACGAGCTGTCGGGAATCGGCCTCGCCTCGTTGACGGTCGTCGACAATGCACCGTCGACCGCCTCCCGCGAGCTCGCGGCGCGGGCTTCGGCGGTCCTGGACACGACGTACATCCCCATGCGCGAGAACTCCGGGCCGGCGGGCGGTTACGCCGCGGGGATGGCGCGCCTGATCGAGACGGCGGCCGACGACGATTGGATCCTGATCCTCGACGACGATCGCCTGACCGGTCCCGGCGATACGGCGCGGACGCTGCGTGACTTCGGCGCCTACCTCGCAGAGCGCGGGGCGCCGGTCGGTGCGGTCGGGCAGATCGGAGCGCGGTTCGATCGCCGGTGGGGACGGCTCGTGCGTCTCTCCGACGACGAGCTTGCCGGACCCGTGAGCGTCGACTACGTCGCCGGCGGCCAGATGCTGATGTTGCGGGTGGCCGCGGTGCGCGCGGTCGGCGTCTTCGACGCGGATCTGTTCTTCGGTTTCGACGACCTCGACTTCTGCGAGCGTCTCCGGCGCCACGGCTACGGCGTCTACGTCTACGGGCCCGCGGGCATCGAGGCGCGCCGCCGCTTCGGGCGACTCGGCGCCGATGTCGGTCGCGCGCCGCGGCGTGAGAACGCGTGGCGGCGCTACTACAGCGTTCGCAACCACATCGTGATCATGCGGCGCTACACGACGGGGCCCGCGCGGCGCTGGTCACGGTGGCGCATCTGGTCGCGCGGCCGTTCCTCGACCTGCGTCGCGGCGACGCGAGCTCGGCGTTGTTCGTCGCGACCGTCCGGGCGTGCGTCGACGTGTGGACCGGCCGGCTCGGACGGCGCATGGAGCCACCGGCCGCGGGCTGACGCCCGCTACCGAGGGCGCCCGAGCGCCCGCTGGGCCAGTTGTCGCGCGAGGCGGCGTGCCCGGCGCGCCGGAGTGTTGTCCAGCTGTTGCTCGAGCCCCCGACGTGTCGTTCGGAGCTGACGGACGGTGTCTTCGAGCGCTTCCACGCGCTCGGACAGCCCACCGTCGGCGTCGGCGACGAAACTCGACGCGACGGGGAGCGCGCGCACGTCGAAGACCTCGGCCGCCAGCAACGTCAGGTCGTGCTCGCGGCCTACGAGACCCGTCTCGAGGTCGAGCTCGACGAGCCGGGTCGTGAAGTCGACCGGCTCGGTCGACGCGAGGACGTTGACCGTGCCGAGGCTGCTGCTCTCCCGACGGAGCGCGCTCGACGCCGACCCACACGCGGTGCGCGTCGGCGGCCACGATGCCGCGCGGGTAGCCGCCCGGCACGGCCCAAGATCGCGCCGCGCCACCGGCGACGCGGCGCACGAGGCGGGCCTGCGACTCGACGACCAGGAGCTGGTCGCCCTGCACGAAGAGCGAATGCGGGTGGTACAGACCGTCGACGACGGTCTCACCGGTGTCGACCCTCACGACGCGGCCGTTGCGGCGATGCAAGTGCGTGGCACCGTTCGTCGGCCCGAACATCGTCACGTACAGGTGGCCCTGCCACTCGGCAACCGAATTGAGGTGGTATCGATCCCGGCCCCGGCGCTCGGGATCGGCGCAGTAGACCTCGTCGCTCGCGATTACGGCGGTTCCCGCGTCGTCGAGGCGGTAACGAAAGAGCGTGTCGTTGTGCGCGGACACGACGTAGACGGCGTGCTCGTCGCTCCGGTAAAGGATCGAGTGCAGGTTGCGCGCGCCCGGAGTGGGCAGCATCACCGCCGGGCGGAGGTCGCGTCCGTAGCGGACGATGCCACCGGACTGGCACGCGACGAGCAGATCGTCGCCGATCTGCGAGATGCCCGCGGCACCGCGCTCGAACGCCGCCGGAACCGGTAACCACGCCCGCTCGCCGGTGTCGAGGTCGACCGCGCACACCGCGAGGCGGGGAGACGATCGCGGGTTGCAGAAGGTGACGAGGACTCTCACGCTGGCCGGTGACAATAGGGCAGAGCGGGCGACGCTCCACGGTTCACGGCGATTCGGCCGGGCGAGCGCGAACACGCCGGCTCCGAGTCGGTACCCTGCGGCGCGTGGTCGACAAGCTCGGCGTGCTCTTTTGGTTCTATCGGGACCTTCCGGTCTGTCGAAACCGCCTCGATCTCCTCCGTCGCGACAATCCGCACACGCCGATCTTCGGCCTCTTCGGCGGCGATCCGGCCGACGCGCCGCGCTTTCGCGACACGCTCGCGCCGAAGCTCGACGACTTCTGGGTCTTCGATCGGGACGTGTCGTCGAAATGGAAGTGGCTGAACGGTGACCTCATGCTGGCGGCGTGGTTCGAGGCGCGCGGACGCCACCTCGATTGGGAGCATGTCTTCGTCGTGCAGTGGGACATGCTCGTCCTCGGGCGCATCGACGACCTCGTTCCGGCGCTCGCTCCCGACGACGTGCTGCTGTCGGCCGTGCTCCCCGTGGCCGCGATCGAACGGACCTGGGTCTGGGCCCGGCGCGGTCACGAGCCCGCGTACCGCGCGTTCGTCGCGTCGATCGAAGCCCAGTACGGCGCGGTCGAACCGATGTCGTGCGTGTTCGTCGTCGCGTGCCTCCCGCGCCGGTTGCTCGCGGCGTATGCGGACCTGCGGGATCCCGAGATCGGATACGTCGAGTACCGGCTCCCGACCCTGGCCAAGGCGGTGGGCCTGCGGCTCGTCGAGGACGATCGCTTCGCGGCGTGGCGCCCGGCCGACGACACGGCCGGGCGACCGAGTCGCCGGCAGCGATTCTTGAACGGCGCGCGGCGGTCGGTGCTCCTGCCTTCGGTCTTGGCCGAGCTGACCCGGCGCGACGGCGCGCGCGTGTTCCACCCGTATCACGGGCTGTTCCCGATGAGCCCGGGCTGGGCGGCCCGCGGACCCGTGTGGGCGGTGCAGGGCGCGGTTCGCGCCGGGCGCGCCGCGGTGTCGGCGCGGGTCTCGCGCCGCTCGGTCGGCGCCGATTCCTGACCGGGCGCCACCCGGGTCACGACCGCTACTCGTACCCGTACATTCTCTGCAGCGGCCAGGTCAGCGCGGTGACCACTCGCCGGTCGCGCGCGCGCCGAGCGCGTCGCGCCATTCGAGGTCGGGCGCGATCGAGATGTCGCCGGCGGCGAAGCGCATCGGGTTCCCGGCGACGGTGTGGTTCCCCGCCGCGCCGCGCCCGGGGGACTCCCGATTCGGGCCGCCGGGATCGACGGCGCCGGCGACCGCGTCGACCGCGCGCTGCGGGTCGGCAACGAGCGATTCGTAGGTCAGCCGGGTATAGGACGCGGCCCGGCGGCCCAGCACGTGCGAGAGGCCGTTGCGCAGGTCCCAGTCGAGACTCGTGCGGACCGGCGAGCGCACGGGCATGTACGCGTCGGTCGAGCTGATCTCGGGCCGGCGGCGCCTCCGCTGCCACGACCACGCCACCGCCCGGCTGTCGCGCACGAGGTGCACGACGTGCAACCGCACGTTCGCCAGGCGCGACAACACGAGCCCGTACACGGGGTCCTTCGACGAATCGACGAGGACACGAGCGCCCGTGGTCAGCGCGGTCGCCCGGTAGACGTCGCTCGAGGACCCGGCCGTAGTCGTCGAGGGCGTCGCGGTGTGTGCCGAGGAGCGCGGGGGCGACCAATCCCGGCACCCGGCGCGTCCGCAACGTTGTCCGCGCGTCGGCCAGGACCTGCGGGCCGTCGACCGGAGGGACGCGCGCCACGACTTCGGACCACACCGGGCACGCCTTCACCTCGGTGCCGCACCCGCACCGCCACCCGTCTCGCCGTGCGTGCCAGAACAACCGGAACTCGCCCATCGAGAACCAGCCGTCGAGCCGGCCCAAGAGCAGGTCGAGCAAGGTGCTGCCGCTGCGTCCGTAGCCGGCGATGTAGACGACGGTCGTCGTGCCGGCATCGTCGGCCGGCGTCATCCCTGCCCCGTCACTCCGTCACTCCGGGTGTCCCGCAGCCAGCGGGTCGGCGACGAAGCGTTGCTTCAGACGCAGGAGCGGTTGCTCGACGAGCTTGAACGACACCACCGTCACGACCGTCGTGATGATCGCGGCGAGCAGCGTTCGCTCGGGAACGCCCATGTGCGGTTGATGGCGGCGCAGGAGCGAAAGGATCGGGAAGTGCCACAGGTACAGACCATACGAGACCCGGCCGATCGCACGTAGGGGCGGGAGCGAGAGCAACTGCGTGATCGGCGATTCCGCCACGTCGACCGCGCACAGGATCAGCGCCAAGAAGCCGAAGGTGAGCACGAGGAGATCGATCTCGCGGATACGCGGCGCCGGTGAGAAGAGCACCTGGATGCCGTACGCGACGGCACCGGCAACCGCGGCGCCCGCGATGAATCGCCGGTAGCCGTCGAGCCGGCGGAATGTCCCCGACGATCGCAACAACGCGACGAGGCAGCCGGCCAGCAGCGCGTACGCGACGGCGTCGGTTCCGTAGAACGCGTGCCGTTGCGTCACGCTCCGGACGCTGTCGACGTTGTCGATGTTCCCGGCGCCTCGACCCGCCAATGCGAGGAACTCGGACAGCACCCATGACGCGCACGCGAAGACGGCCGTGACGATCACCATGGTGCGCGGCCGGAGGTACCGGAGCATCAGGAAGAGGCTGATCGGCCAGATGAAGTAGAACTGCTCTTCGACGGACAGCGACCAGAGATGCCCGAGATCGCCGCCGTGGCCGTGGAGCACGAACTTCCAGTTCGCGACGTAGAGCACGATCGTGACGATGTTCGACATCAGCTTGGTCACCGCCCCCGTGCCCTCCAAGAACGCGAGCGTGGTGAGGTAGACGGCCAGCAGGAACAACAGGGCCGGCAGCAGCCGCAGCGCCCGGCGCACGTAGAACGCTCCGAGCCGGATGCCGCCGCGATCGGCCCATTCCTCGACGAGGAGGGTCGTGATGAGGAACCCGCTGAGGACGAAGAACAGCCGTACGCCCGAGAACCCGCCGGGAGCCATGGAGCTGACGGCGTGGCCCGTCATCACCGCCAGCACGGCGATCGCGCGCAGGCCGTCGAGCGCGGGGCGATAGCCGAGCCGGGTCGCGGGATCGATGGTGAACCGACTCGTGTCGACCGTGGGCTCGCTTGCCATCCGATTTCGCCTTGTGTCTTTCGGAACGAGGCGGACTACTCGGCGGGTACTGCAGTCGTGCCGGTCACGAGCGTCACTGGTGGGTGACCGTCTGCGCGCCGCTCGTGCCCGTGTTGCCCGCGGTGTCGGATTGGGTCGCGGTCACCGTGTAGGTGCCGGCAACGGAGATCGGAGTGACGAGGGTGTAGGTCCAGGCGCCCGCGGTGCACGCCGTCGTGCCGTTCTCGGTGCCGGCGCCGGTGATCGCGACCGCCACCGTGGTGGCGTCGCCGGTGGCGGTGCCGCAGGCGCCGCCGACCGAGGTGACGGTCGTGGCCGTGGAGTACGGGAAGGTCTGGGCGGTGCCGTTGACCGAGGTGAGGGTGACGGCGGGGGCGGTGGTGTCGACGGTGATGCTCTGGGCGCCGCTGGTGCCGGTGTTCGCGGCGGTGTCGGATTGGGTCGCGGTGACGGTGTAGGTGCCGTCGGTGGAGAACGCGGTCGCGAGGGTGAGCGACCATGCGCCGGCAGTGCAGTTGGTGCTCGCGTTCTGTGTGCTCGCGCCGGTGACGGCGACGGCGACGGTGGTGCTGTCACCGGTGGCGGTGCCGCAGGCGCCGCCGACCGTGGTGACGGTGGCGTTGGTGGTGTAGGGGAAGGTCTGGGCGGTGCCGTTCGCCGCGGTGAGGGTGACGGCGGGCGCGGTCTTGTCGACGGTGATGCTCTGGGCGCCGCTGGTGCCGGTGTTCGTGGCGGCGTCGGTCTGGGTCGCGGTGACGCTGTAGGCGCCGTCGGTGGAGAGTGAGGTCGCGAGCGTGAACGACCAGGTACCGGTCGAGCACGGGGCGGTGCCGTTCTGTGTGCCGCGCCGGTGACGGCGATCGCGACGGTGGTGGCGTCACCGGGCGCGGTGCCGCAGGCGCCGCCGACCGAGGTGACGGTCGCGTTCGTCGTGTAGGGGAAGGTGCGCGCGGTGCCGTTGACCGAGGTGAGGGTGACGGCGGGGGCGGTGGTGTCGACGGTGATGCTCTGGGCGCCGCTGGTGCCGGTGTTCGCGGCGGTGTCGGATTGGGTCGCGGTCACGGTGTAGGTGCCGTCGGTGGAGAACGCGGTCGCGAGGGTGAGCGACCATGCGCCCGCGGTGCAGTTCGTGCTCGCGTTCTGTGTGCTCGCGCCGGTGACGGCGACGGCGACGGTGGTGCTGTCACCGGTGGCGGTGCCGCAGGCGCCGCCGACCGTGGTGACGGTGGCGTTGGTGGTGTAGGGGAAGGTCTGGGCGGTGCCGTTGACCGAGGTGAGGGTGACGGCGGGCGCGGTCTTGTCGACGGTGATGCTCTGGGCGCCGCTCGTGCCGGTGTTCGTGGCGGCGTCGGTCTGGGTCGCGGTGACGCTGTAGGCGCCGTCGGTGGAGAACGCGGTCGCGAGCGTGAACGACCAGGTACCGGCCGAGCACGGGGCGGTGCCGTTCTGCGTGCTCGCGCCGGTGACGGCGACGGCGACGGTGGTGGTGTCACCGGGCGCGGTGCCGCAGGCGCCGCCGACCGAGGTGACGGTCGCGTTCGTCGTGTAGGGGAAGGTGCGCGCGGTGCCGTTGACCGAGGTGAGGGTGACGGCGGGGGCGGTGGTGTCGATCGTGATGCTCTGGGCGCCGCTGGTGCCGGTGTTCGCGGCGGCGTCGGTCTGGGTTGCGGTGACGCTGTAGGCGCCGACCGCCGTCAGCGCGGTGGTCGGGGTGAAGGTCCAGGCTCCGGCGATACACGACGCCGCGCCGCTCTGCGTGCTCGCGCCGGTGATCGCGACGGACACCGTCGCGATGTCGCCGGCGGCGGTGCCGCAGGCGCCGCCGACCGAGGTGACGGTCGCGTTCGTCGAGTACGGGAAGGCCTGGGCGGAGCCGTTGACCGAGGTGAGCGTGACGGCGGGCGCGGTCTTGTCGACGATGACGTTCTGGGCGCCGCTCGACCCGGCGTTCCCGGCGGTGTCCGACTGCGTGATGGTCAACGTGTAGGTGCCGTCGGTCGAGAACGCGGTCGCGAGCGTCAACGCCCAGGTACCCGCCGAGCACGGGGCGGTGCCGTTCTGCGTGCTCGCGCCCGTGACGGCGACCGACACCGTTGCGGCGTCGCCGAGGGCCGCGCCGCAGGTTCCGCTGACTGCGGTCACGTTCCCGTTGGTCGAGTACGGGAACGAGTGCAGCGTCCCGTTGACGGCGGTCAGCGCCACGAGGGGAGCGGTCTTGTCGATCGTGATGCTCTTGGCGCCGCTCGACCCGGTGTTCGCCGACGCGTCGGTCTGGGTCGCGGTGACGCTGTACGCACCCTCGGCGGAAAGCGCGGTCGCGGGCGTGAAGGTCCACGCACCGGTCGCGCACGACGCGGACCCGGCCTGCGCGCTCGCCCCCGTGATCGTGACCGAGACGGTCGGGATGTGACGCCGGCCGCCGTCGTCGCACGCGCCGCCGAGGGTGGTGACGGTGGCATTGGTCGTGTACGGGAACGTGCTCGCCGTGCCGTTCACGGTCGTCAGGGTGACGATCGGCGAGAGGGTGTTGATGGTGATCGTCTGCGCGCCCGTGGTCCCGGTGTTCGCCGCGGTGTCGGTTTGGGTCGCGGTGACCGTGTAGGTGCCGTCGGCCGACAGGGCCGTCCCGGGAGTGAAGGTCCACGCGCCGCTGGTGCAGGTCGCGGTGCCGTTCTGCGTGCTCGCGCCCGTGACCGCGACGGAAACGGTCGGGCTGTCACCGGGCACGGTGCCGCACGCGCCGCCGACGGTCGAGACCGTGGCGTTGGTGGTGTACGGGAACGTGCGCACGGTGCCGTTCACCGTCGTCAGCGTCACGACGGGTGCCGTGGTGTCGACGGTGATCGACTTGGCCCCGGTCGTGCCGGCGTTGAGGACACTGTCGAGTTGGGTCGCGGTCACCGAGTAGATGCCGTTGACCGTCAGTGGGCTCACGAAGGAGTAGGTCCAGGCACCGGTCACGCACGACGCCGTGCCGTTCTCGGCGCCGGCCCCGCTCACGGTGACGTTGACCGTCGCGGCGTCACCGGTGGCGGTGCCGCACGCGCCGCCGACCGTGGTGACCGTCGCGTTCGTGAGGTACGGGAACGTCGGCGCGGTGCCGTTCACCGACGTGAGGGTGACGACCGGCGCGGTCTTGTCGACGGTGACGGTCTGCGCGCCACTCGTGCCCGTGTTCGCGGCGGCGTCGGTCTGGGTGATCGTCACCGAGTAGACGCCGTCAGCCGACAGTGCGCTCGCCGGTGAGAACGACCAGGCGCCGGCCGTGCACGGCGCCGTTCCGTTCTGCGTGCTCGCGCCGGTCACGGCGAACGAGACGGTCGCGCCGTCGCCCGGTGCGGCGCCGCAGGTGCCGCCGAAGGTCGTGACGGTCCCGTTCGTCGTGTACGGGAAGCTGCGGGCCGTGCCGTTCACGGTCGTGAGCGTGACGACCGGCGCGACGTTGTCGACCGAGATGCTCTTGGCCGAGCTCGAGCCGGTGTTCGCGGCGGCGTCGGTCTGGGTCGCGGTCGCGGTGTAGGCGCCGTTCGCCGACAGGGGAGTGACGAGCGTGTAGGCCCATGCCCCGGCGGTGCAGGACGCCGACCCGGTCTCGCTGCCGGCGCCGCCGATCGCGATCGAGACGGTCGACGCGTCACCCGCGGCGGTGCCGCACGCCCCGCCGATCGCGGTCACCGAGGTCGGGGTCGTGAACGGGAACGTGCGCGCGGTCCCGTTGACCGTCGTGAGGGTCACGGCGGGCGCGGTGGTGTCGACCGTGAACGTGACCGGCGCGCTGGTCAGCAGCGTCGACGCGAAGTTCGTCTGCTGCGCCTGCGCGGTGTAGGTGCCGTCGGCGAGTGTCGTCGCGTTGATCGTCCACGACGCGGCCGTCCGGGTCGCGGTGAGCGTCTCGGTGAGCGCCCCGCCGGTGGTGGCGCCGGCGAAGACATGGACGGTGACCGTGGCGCTGTCACCGGCCGCGCTCGCCGCGGAACCGGCGAAGGTCGGGGTGGCACTCCCGATGTTCGCGGCCGCGCCCGGCGTGGTGATCGTCAGCGCGGTGTCGGTCGGACCGCTCGCAGATACCGGTGCGCTGTCGGGCGAGACGCCGGAGTTGAAGAAGGCGCGAATCTTGTAGGTGCACACCGTGCCCGGGCCGCAGGTGCTGTCGACGTAGGTCGTCGGCGTGGGCGCGAGTCCCGTGACGAGGTGCGTGAAGCCGGAGCCCGTGTCGCGGTCGATCTGGTAGCTCGAGATGCTCTGGCCGGGTCCCGACGACGGCGCCGTCCAGCTCAGGTTCACCGAGCCGGAGGCGGTCCCGGGGACGGCGGTGAGCACGGGGGCATCGAATCCCGAAGCGGTCACGGAGTTCGTGACGCCGCCGATGTTGCCGGACGCGTCGATGTATCCGACCCGGAAGGCGCACGGGTCGAGGGCGCTGCACGCATACGTGGTCGTGGTCGCGATTCCGACGAGATTGGTCCGGGTCCACGGCGCGGCGTCGGTCGGGACGTTCGTCCAGTTGCCGTTGGTGTCACACGGCTGCGTCGCGTCGCACTCGAACAACACGTAATTCCCGAACGCGGAGCCCACGTCGGGGGTACCGCTCCATTGCAGGTCGACCACACCCGCGACCGCCGGGTCCGGGGTCGCGGTCAGATGGGTCGGGGCGCCCGGCGTTCCGTAGCCGATGGCCCATGAATGCCCGACCCCGTTCTGCGCCCACACCTCGTACCCGCAGCGTCCGTTGCCCGGGCATTGATGCGTCGTGGTCGTCGGGGGCGGATTCCCCGGCAGATCGATGATCTGTGTCCAGTTCGGCGAGGAGTTCGCGCACGCGATGCCGTTGGCGGTCGAGCACGCGAACACCTTGTTGTCGGTCAGGGCGAGCCCGCCGTTGTTCGCCGGCAGGTTCCACGTGACGGTCTGGCTCGCCGAACCGTTCGTCGCGGTCCCGAGCGCGACCGACGATGTGGTGGCGCGCACGTTGGTCGAGGCGCCGGGTTGGCGCAAGAAGGCGGTGCGCGAGGCCGACGCCGGGCTCGTTCCCGCGGCGTTCACCGCGAACAGCATGTAGGAGCAGCCGCTGGACGGCCCCGACACGACGGAGCACGGGATCGCGGCCGCGTCGACCGGCCACGGCATGTTGGGAACCGCCGAGATCGAGGCCGGATCGATGGCGGCCGGCGCGCTCCAGCCGGAACCGGTGTTGACCTCGTACTGGAAGCTGATGGCGAGGCCACCGTCGCTGCGGGGCGGGCGCCACGACAGGGTGGCCGTTCCGGGCGCGGGCCCGGCGACGGCACGCCCGAGGAGTGGCGCGCTCGGAGCGGACCAGCCGGCGGCGGCGGGCGCGCTCCAGGCGCCCGCGGTGCCGTTGTTCGCGCGGATCTCGAACGTGCAGGTGTGACCGGTGCTCGCCGGTGCGCCGCACGGGACGACGGCGGCGCGCGCGGTCGCCGGCCCGAGCGCCGTGGGCGGCCCGAAAGCTCCGCCGTCGACCTGGCTCATGTACTCGTATCCGGTGATCGCCACGCCGCCGGTCGAAGACGGCGCCAACCAGCGCAAGGTCATGTTTGCGAGGGTCGGCCCGGCGGTCGCCGAGATCAGCTTGGGTGCCGAGGCCGCGGCTGCGGCCGCAGGCGGCGCCGTGACGAGCGCGGCTCCGAGCAGGAGCACGAGCGCGGTGCCGAGGCGCGGCGCGATCCGCGAGACCCGTGCGAGCAACCGAAACTGGCGATCCTCCATGCCCCCGGCCCCCCGGCCCGCTCAACCCGTTGAACGTTCGCGACACGAATCCTGCGTCGCGCTCGATTGCCCCAGCTGCCAGAATATGTCAGGACTCGGGGCCCCGTCGAGGGCGCGACAGCCGGTTCCCCGGTGAGGATCGACGGTGCAAAGCCACCTTTGTGACGAATGGAATTCCGAGATCGGCGCCGGGTGCGTGACGCTTCCGGCCGGATTCGTCGAATTGCGGTATTGGGAATTGCCGTATTGGCCACGCGCGAACGGATTCGGGCGCGACGGATCGCGACGGATCCACGCGCGACGCAGGCGGCCCGGTGACGGCGGCTGCGACTCCTCCGGGGGCGCGCCCGGCGCTCGCGCCCGTGTTCATCGTGGGCGCCTGCCGCTCGGGAACGACGTTGCTGCGCTTGATGCTCAACGAGCATCCCGACCTCGCCATCCCCTCGGAGTCGCACTTCCTCATTCCGTTGCTGCGCGCCCACGGGCCGACGGCCGTCTTGTCCGGTCCGGCGCTCTGCTCGGCGATCTCGACGGTCACGGCCGCCGAGCAGTGGCAGCACGACTTCGCGCACACGCCCGACGAGCTCGTCGACCGCATCGGCGATCAGCCGATCGGCGTCGCGGAGTTCATCGACCGCGTCTTCCGGCTCGAGGTCGGCGACCAGCCGGCGCGGTGGGGGGACAAGACGCCGGTGTACCTCCACATCGTCGACCTCTTGCTCACGTGCTTCCCCGACGCCCAGGTGATCGGGATCGTGCGCGACCCGCGCGATGTCTTCGCCTCGTTGCGGGCACTGGGCTGGTTCGGCACGACGACGTGGGACATCGGCCGGTACCTCGCGATGAACGGTCGCTTCTTGCAACGATGGACGGAGCGCTACCCACCGCAACGATTTCGTGTCGTGCGCTACGAGGACCTCGTGGTCGACACCGAGCGAACCTTGCGGGAGCTGTGCGACGGCTTGCAGCTGCCGTTCGCGGGCGAGATGCAGGCGTTCTTTCGCAACACGAACCTCAACGTCCCCTCCCGGGAGCTCGGCGGTCACCACGCGAAGTTGCTGCGCCCGCCGGACGCCGGCGACGTCGGCCGCTGGCGCCGGGAGGGCTCGAGCCTGCATCACGCCGAGATCGAGGCGCTGACCGTCGAGGTCGTCGACGCGTACGGGTACGAGCGCCGGGTCGGCGACCTCGCCGTCGCGCTCGCTCCGGCTCGAAGCGCGGGCCCGCCACCACGTGCGGGCCCCGCGTGCGGTCGCGGCGCGAACCGCGACGCAATTGCGCGCGCCGCGTGCGGGGCCTAGCGGGACGATCCGTGCGCAGCTAGCCTTCTCGGGGCACCAACAGCGCCGGGGGGCGGGGGGATGAGCACGCTGAGTGGGCGGCGCGACGTCGTCGGTACGCACGACCAGCCGTCGCCGGTGACGCCGAGCGGAGTCACGGTCCCGACGCGGAGTCCCGAGTACCGACCGGAGATCGACGGCCTGCGGGCCGTCGCGGTGTTGCTCATCGTGGGATTCCACGTCGGGCTGGCCGGGTTCCACGGCGGATTCATCGGCGTCGACGTCTTCTTCGTCATCTCCGGCTACTTGATCACGCGCATCTTGATGCGCTGGCTGGATGCCGACACGACGCCGTCGCTCGGCGCCTTCTGGGCGCGGCGCGTGCGGCGCCTGGTCCCGGCGCTCACCGTCGTCGTCGTGACGGTCCTCGTCGTCGGCGTCGTGTTCGTCTACTCGCCGTTGTACTGGGGCGACCTGTCCCGATCGGCGCTGGCGAGCGGACTTTGGGTGTCCAACCTCTTCTTCGCGCGGCCAGGCCACGAACTACTTCGCGGCGACGCCGTCGGCGAGCCCGTTCCTGCACACCTGGTCGCTCGGTGTGGAGGAGCAGTTCTATCTCCTGTGGCCTCTGCTGTTCTTGGTGCCGGCATCGATCGCCAAGCGATCTGCGGTCGCGGCCCGCCAGATGCTGTTCTTCATCTTGGCGTCGGTCACCGCGCTCTCGTTCGGGGTGTCGTTCCTCTTGTCGCGGCGCGGTTCGCCCTGGGCGTTCTTCTCGTCGCCGACGCGCGCGTGGGAGTTCGGGGCGGCCGGGCTTCTGGCACTGTTCTTGTCGTCGCGCGAGCGCATCTCGCCCCGCCTCGTCGCGGTCGCGGGGTGGGCCGGGTTGGGCGCGATCCTCGTCGGGGTGCTGCGGCTGTCCGATCGCGCGCCGTACCCGGGTGTCGCGGCGTTGGTCCCCGTGGTCGGGACGATGTTGTTGCTCATTCCCGCCACGGGAGGCGTGCGTTGGTCGCCGGCCGGGTTCTTGAGCCTGCGGCCACTGCGTTCGATCGGGCGGGTGTCGTACGCGTGGTATCTCTGGCACTGGCCGCTGATCGTGTTCGCCGACGTGCTGACGCGCCGGTCGAGCACGAGCGCCCGCCTGATCGCCGCCCTGATCGCCTTGGGTCTCGCCGCACTGACGAAGGTCATCGTCGAAGATCGTGTGCGGTTCCATCGGCGGCTCGTCGCGTCGCCGGGGCGAACGTTCTCGGTGGGGATCGCGCTCGTCGGGGTCATGGCGCTGGCCGGGGTCTCGGTCTCCTACATGGGCCAGACCGACCGCCGCGACGACGCGCTGCTCCGGCGCCTGGTCGCCGCGCGAGCGTGGCCGCAGCACGTGCGCTGCAAGAAGATCCAGACGCGCTGCTACTACGGCGACACGACCAGCACGCGCGACGATCCTGCTCGCCGGCGACTCCCATGCCGCGCACTGGATCCCCGCACTCGACGCGGCCGCCCGCCAGCTCGGCGACCGGCTCTTGGTGCGGGCGACCGGCGATTGCCCGCTTCCGCGAGTGCGGATCGCGAACCCCATCACGGGGCAACCGTCGAAGGGGTGTGCCGCCTTCCGGGCGGGAACCGAACGCGCGATCGCAACCCTGCACCCGGTCGCGGTGGTCGTCGGGACGTTCTCGGGCTACACGGGCCGGATCGTCGGGTTGAACGGTCGCAGCGAGTCGCAGGCCTGGGAGCAAGGGTTCACGGCCATGGCCCGCGACCTCCACAACCGTGGCATACCCCTGATCGTCACCCTCGACGATCCCGCGCTGTCGTTCGATCCGATCGAATGCATCGCCAAGCACCGCTCGGTGTCGTGGTGCACCCCGACGCGGGCCAAGGCCCTGAAGGTCACGCAACCGTTCAACGATGCGGTGCTCGCCGGTGTTCACGACGCCGGTTGGGGATCGGTGTACGACCCGACCAGGCAGATCTGCGACGCGCAACACTGCCAACTCGAGATCAACGGGACGCTGGTGTTCGCCGACAACGGCCACCTCACGTACCCGTTCGCGTTGGCGCAGGCCGACCGGTGGCGCACGCTGCTCTCCGCGTCACTCGCGAGTGCGCCGGCGACGCCTCCGTCGGGGGCTTGAGTGCGTGCACCGCGCCGTCGGTAGGGTCCAGGGGTGATTCATGTCGCGTTGAATCACTGGCGTACCGCGGACTGGCTGCGGGTCCAGGTCGGGTACCTCCACGAGATGCTGACGCCGCCGTACCGGATCGTCGCATGCGTCGAGGACATCCCCGCCGCCGCGATCCCCGACGTCGACGAGGTCGTCGAAGGCATCGGCGGCAATCACGCGGGCAAGCTCAACCTCTTGGGCCATCGCATCGTCGACTCGGCATCCGACGACTCCGACGGACTGGTGTTCCTGGCGGCCACGATGTTGCCCGTCACGCGAGCGTGGCTCGAACCGCCCGATGCGGCGTTCGAGCTGCTCAGCGTGACCGACGACCGGTTCTATCCGGCGGTGCAGCCGCATCCCGCGTTCTGTTCGACGACGGTCGGGTTGTGGCGATCGTTGCCCGGTGACTGGGCGCCCGGATTCGAGTCGTTGCCCGATCGCGACATCAAGACGATGGCGGGCGCGAACCTGCTCGACCGCCTCGTGCATTCGGAGGTCTCGTGGGGTGCGCACCGCGCGGTCGCCCCGGACCCGTCGAACCCGGTGTCGTTCGCGATGTTCGGTGAGGTCTTGTACCACCACGCGTCGCTCGCGCGCCGCCTCGTCGCCGCAGGTATGCCCGAAGCAACGGCGCGTGGCGTCGCCGACGACGTGCGCGGCGCGGATCGCGGCCGGTGACGCGGTGCTCGCCGCCGGCCCGGCGCCCGACGCGCGGGGCGCGCCATGATCCACGTCGCCACGGTTCACTGGATGTCGGACCAATGGATCGATCTCCAGCTGAGCTACCTGCAACGCAACGTCCGCGAGACGTATCGCACATGGGCGTGTCTCGAAGGAATCGACCCGATCTACAACGAGCGATTCGACGTCGTCGTTCCGGCCGCGGGCCCGCACGCCGGGAAACTCAATCTTCTCGCGGCGCACATCGCCGACGTCGCGCAGCCGAGCGACTGGATCATGTTCTTGGACGGCGACGCATTCCCGGTCGGCGATGTCGTCGGCGTCGTGCGGGCCGCGCTGGCCGAGACCGACCTCGTGGCCGTACGGCGCGACGAGAATCTCGGAGACCGCCAACCGCATCCGTCGTTTTGCGTGACGTCGGTCGCGACGTGGCGGCGGTTACGCGGCGACTGGCTGTCGGGCTTCGGGTGGACGCGACCCGACGGGAGCACCGTCACCGACGTCGGGGGGAACCTGCTCTACCTGTTGGAGCACTCGGGCACCCGATGGTCGCCGCTCGTCCGTTCGCACCAGTTCGGTGACCATCCGATCTGGTTCGGTGTGTACGGCTCGGTGCTGTACCACCATGGCGCGGGCTTCCGGCCGTCGGTCAGTCGCTGGGACGAACGCGATCGACCGGCCGACGTCCTCGCCGCGGCGGAGCGGTTGCCGATGCTCGGGCGGGCAGTGGCCCGCCAGAATCGCCGGCGCCAGGAGCGATGGGTGCGGGAACGGACGGCGGCCGTCGCTTCGCTCAGCGAGGACGTCCGCCGCCGGCTCGCCGATCCGAGTGTGTTCGACGACCTGCTCGAAGGCCGGACGGGCCGAGTGGTCGGTGCGCCGGGCGGCGCGCGGGCTCAGGACACGCGCCACATGTGAAACGCCGGACGTTCCGGCGTGCCGATGCGCGTCACGTCGTAGCCCATCGTCCGGCCCTGCTCGACGAGACGATCCATGTCCCCGAAGTCGGGATGCACCATCACGACCATGAACGCCGGCCGGATCGTCGTGACCTGGATCTGATCGAACAGCGTGAACTCCGCGCCTTCGGCGTTGCATTTGATGATGTCGGGCCGCTCGCCTTCGAGGATCGCGTCGAGCGTCTCGAGCGCGACCGGTTCGACGTGGGTGATCGGCACGTCTTCTTCGAAGAGGGACGCGCCCCATGATCCCTCCGAGCTGTGTCGCAGCGCGCCCTCGCCGACCTGGGCCGCGAGGCCGGCATTGACGATGCGCGCGCGCCCCGCAAAGCCGTTGAGCTCGAGATTCGCGCGCACGGCGTCGAGCGCGGCGACGCTGGGCTCGACACAGATGATGCGCGAGTCGGGATACGCGTGCAGCGCGGCGGCGGCGAAGAGGCCGTGATGGGCGCCGATGTCGAGGATGCACGCGTGCTTGGGCGGCCCGTCGGGCCAGGGGGGGAAGTAGTCGGTCCGGCGCGGGCCCAAGACGTGCTGCGCGATCAGCTCGTCGACGGGATCGGTGCCGACCCGCAACCGGAGGCCGTCTCGCGCGGTGAGGATCACCGGGCGCCCGAACAACGGCACGCCGAGCTTGCGGAGCTGCAGCCGGCGCCGTCCCTTCGCGCCGCCGAGCCCTTTCACCCGGCGGTCGTCGGGTACGAGGCGGGCGAGTCGGCGCGCGGCGTCGCGCAGCGGGTTCGTCGTCACGGCTGTTCGACCGAGCTGTCGAGCGCGGCTCGGGCCGCTTCGTCGAGCGCTTCGGTGGAATACCAACGTCGCGGCTCGACGTCTTGGCGCGGGGCGAGCGTCGCCCAGGGGACGGGTCGCGCCGATTCGTACTCGCTGGTCCCGCGGTAGCTCCGCACCTGGTCCCAGTGGCCTCGATAGACCGCGTCCAGCGTCTCGAAGCGCGGGACCATCCCGTCGACCGCCGTGTCACCGTCGTGCACGCGGGTCCGACCGTTCTCGTCGGTGCCGCACAGCCGCGCCAGTCGTTTTCGGGTCACCGACTCGTCGCGGTAGGGGAAATGGTGATGGAAGATCGGGTCGGGCGGTTCGATCAGCGGCCGGGTCGCACTGTGCGCCTGATGGATGCCGAGTCCGCATTCGATGGACGGTCCGGCACGGTCGTAGCGCTGCAGCGGGTGCTTGCGATGCCCGCAGCGCCCTTGGTGATGTTCCTCGCACAGCGGTTGGAACTCGAGCGGGTGAAAGCCGGTCAGGTATTGGGGTGTGCCACTCGGGAAGTGGTTCATGAAGCGGGCGCCGACGACGCGGAAGCGCCGGTCGAGCGGCGCGAGGTGCTCGCGGATCGTCATGCCCCGCGGGCCGTGCGGGAACTCGTCCGCATCGAGCCAGAGCCACCAGATGTGTTCACTGCCGTCGGCCTCGGAGACGTCGCGCACGACGCGGTTCATGATGTCGAAGCGGAGCCTCTCCTCGAAGCGTTCCGTCGAGAACGACTCGGCGAGCACGGCCCCGGCGTCGACCGCGGCCCGGACCGTGTCGTCCGGGCTGTCGTTGTCGACCAGGTAGACGCGTTCGCAACCCTGGGCGAAGGCATTCGCGACCGTGGCACCGATCACGTCACCTTCCATCCACGCACAGACGATCGCGAAGAATCGGAAGCTGTCGAGCGGACGGGGGCGGTCCGGCTGCTCGTCGGTCGTGATCCACGGCGGCGCGGGCCGAGGGCGAAGGCCAAGGGCGCGCAGCACCCGGCCCGCTTGACTGCGGCCGATCATGCGCGCCCCTGGCGACGACGGGTCCCCGTTGCGCGGCGTGGCGCCATCGCCTGATCCTGCTTCACGGCCGTTCGAACCTCCTCGCCCAGCTGCTCGACGGTCAGCCCGAGGGCTTGCGGGCGATTGCCCAGACGTTCACCGGGAACGCCGGTTCGTTGACATCGGACGCCCAGCGCGGCTTCTTCGCCCAAACGAAGAAGTTGGCATTGACGCAGTGCCGGTTGCCCCAACTCCGAGTCTCGACGACGTCGAGCCCGGCCTTCTCCAAGACGATGCGCAACCCGTCGGCCGTGAATCGCCAGTAGTCCGTTGGTGCCGGATGCACGCGCACGAGGAACGGAACGCCGACGACGACGTGGCCGCCCGGGGTGCAGAGGTCGCCAAGAGTCTGCGCGGCCCGGAACGGATCGACGACGTGTTCGAGCACCTGGTCACAGATCACGACGCTGAATCGGGCCGTGACGTCGCCCGGTGCGCATACGTCGAACTCCGGGTAGTGCCAGGCCTCGTAGTGGCGCCACGGGTACTCCCCGTAGAAGTCGCCGCTGACTTCCAAGGCGTCGTGTTCGCCCGGCGGGAGCGAGTGGAAGAACCCGGCGAGGTGTTCGTGCTGGGTCTGGCGGAGCCACTGGTCGCGCGCGGGCCCCCGACCGTAGAGGCGGCGCGCGATGCGCCGCTCGGCGCCGAAGAGGGTCTGGCGGGACACGAAGCGCCGCGGCTGGGTGTCGTCGGGCGCCGCGGCGGCGGGCGATCGGTTTCGTCCGAAGGTCATGGTCGACGCTAACCCCGTCAAAGCCAGAGTGTGTGAGACCGCAGCGACGCTTCGAGCCGACCGAGACGCATGCCGGCGTGTCGAGCCCACACCGTGCGCCGCTTTTGATCGCGCAGGTCGAAGACATGTCGCGCGAGCCAGCCCCACGTCCGCATCGCGCGGCGAAGCTCCGCTCGGCGATCGACACGGCCGGTGCCGTAGCGCCGGTACAGCGTGACCGACGACTCGCCGTAGCGGCGAGCCTGGCGGAACGTCGCTCGGAACCCGCGGCGGCGCACGATGTGACACACGGCACTCGGCTCGAAATACGGGGTCACGTCGTGCTCGAGATGCGCCCGGATCGACATGTCGAAATCCTCGCCGGTGTCGAGCATCGACTCGTCGTTGCCGCCGAGCGCCTCCCACAGCCAACGCTGCCATCCGCCGACTCCGGCGGCCACCGGGTACCCGAACAGCTGCTCGACGTGATCTCGCTGGAAGCGGCCGGCGGTGCCGTCGGGCTCGCCCGGGCGGCACCACTCGAACCGGCACACGACGAGAGGGTGTTGTCGCAGGGCGGTACCCATCGCCGCGACCCAGCCCGGCGCCACCCGGTCGTCGTCGTCGCAGAATGCGACGGCCCCGGCTTGGGTCTGCGCGACCCCGACGTTGCGGGCGTGGCTCAAACCCATCCGGTCCGGTGCTTGCACGGCCCGGAATCGCGGATGGTTCGCAGTGAACTCGCGCAGCACCGTCGGCGTCTCGTCGGTCGAGCGGTTGTCGACGATCACGACGTCCCAACGCCCGTCCCACTCCTGGGCATCGAGTGCTTCGAGTTGGCGCCGGACGGTCGCGGCGCCGTTGTGCACGCAGAGGATCACGGTCAGCTCGGGTGCAATCGTCGAATCGGGTGCCATCGTCGTATCGGGTGGATCGTCGTATCGGGTGGATCGTCGTCTCAGGGGTCGCGTCGTCTCGGGGTCGCGTCGTATCCGATATATCCACGCACGTCCCATATCGGACGGATCGTGAAGCAGATGCATCGCCGAACGACCCGTTTCCGGCCGCAAGCATCTTCGGTACCGTGTCTGACACAGTATGGCAACGTCACCCGACGAGAGTCCATCACCACGGTTCGTGAGCGTCATCATTCCGGTGCGCAACGGAGCCGAGACGATCGCCGAGCAGCTGGACGCGCTCGCGCTCCAGACCTATCCCGGCGCATGGGAGGTCGTGGTCGCCGACAACGGGTCGACCGACCCCACGCGCTCGATCGTCGAGTCGTGGGCCGATCGACTGCCCGACCTGCGATGGGTCGACGCGTCGGACCGGGCCGGTTCGAGCTACGCGCGCAACCGGGGCGCGGCCGAGGCGAGAGGCGACTTCTTGGCGTTCTGCGACGCCGACGACGTCGTCGCGGCCGACTGGCTCAGCGCTTTGGCCGCGGCGGCGCCCGCGTACGACGCCGTCACCGGGGTGCAAGAGGCCACCGAGATCAACACCCCGGTCGTACAGACGTGGCGGTCGCCGCGGGCGGTCGGACTCCCGCGGGCGGGATTCCTGCCGTACGCCCCGTCGTGCAATCTCGGCGTCTGGGCAACGGTGTTCGCCCGGACCGGCGGGTTCAACGAGGGGTATCCGCAGTCGCACGACGTCGACTGGTCGTGGCGCGCGCAGCTGGATTCGTTCACGCTCGGCTTCGCGCCCGGAGCGGTCGTGCACTACCGCTACCGCACGTCCGTGCGGGGCGTCGGGCGGCAGGCGTACCTGAGCGGGATCGACGCGGCCCGCCTGTACCGCGACTTTCGCGACCGCGGGCTGCGGCGGCGATCGGTTCGACGCACGCTGCACACGTGGGCGTGGCTGCTCGCGCGCTCGCCCTACCTCTTGTCGCCCGACCGCCGGCCGATCTGGGTGCGGCGCGGGGGCGAAGCGCTCGGACGCGTCTCCGGCAGCATCCGCTTCCGAGTCGTCTTCTTGTGAGCATCTGAGAGGGGACGGCGGTCGGTGAAGAGCAAGACCCTTCCGAACATTCCGAGCGACGTCCTCCGCGAGATGTACGAGACGCCCGAGGTCTTCGCGGCGATCGGACCGGTACTGGCCGAAGCGCTGTACCGCACGGTTCGCCGGGAGCAGCCACAGCTCGTCGTCGAGGTCGGCATGGCCTTCGGCGCGTCGACGATCGCGATCCTGACCGCCCTCGAGGAGAACGCAGGCGACGGCCGGCTCATCTCCATCGACCCGTTCCAGCACAGGAACTGGGGTGGTCAGGGCGTCGTCAACGTCGACAAGGCCGGGCTCGCGCACCGGCACCGCTTGGTCGAGGAGCTCGACTACCTCGCGCTGGGTGACCTCGTACGCGACGGCGTCGAGATCGACATGGCGTACGTCGACGGGCGCCACAATTTCGACTACACGCTGCTCGACTTCTTCTTCCTCGACAAGATGCTCCGCGTCGGCGCGCTGATCGGGTTCAACGATTGTCACTATCCGGCAGTGGAGAAGGTGGCGAACTTCGTCACGAGCCATCGCCGCTACGTCGAAGAAGAAGTCGGCCTCGAGCCGCGTCGCATCGTGCGCCGGCGCTGGCACCGGCTCATCAATCGCTGGGTGAACACGAACGATCGATACTTTCGCAAGGTCGAGTCGTGGGAACCCGACTCCGACTTCTTCGTGGAGATCTGATGGCGGAAGACCCGGAGGCGAAACCGAAGGCGCAGCTCCCGCGGTGCGCTATTTCCGCGATCAGCGCGGTGCGCTCTCCGTCCTCGGCGTGTTGTCGTTGTTGTCGGCGGTGTTCCAGGTCTCCGCCCTGGTGCTGATCGTGCCGCTCGCGAAGACCATCTCGGACCAGGCTCACCGGTATCGCGGCTCGCTCGACGGACTCCACTTCGACGTCGGTACGGGAACCCTCGCGATCATGGCGGCCGCGGCGGTCGTGGCGGCTGCCATCGTCGACCTCGCGATCTCGTGGACGCGTGCGCGCGTGATGACACGCTGGGAGTTCGAACGCCGAGAGGCCGTGGTGTCGGAATACCTCCATGCCGACTACGCGACCCAGGCGAGCGAGCGGCTCGGCACCCTCGGCCTGCTCACGAGCTACGTCAACCGTGGGTCGTCGGCGCTCGGGTCGATCGCGAACGGCCTCGAAGCCTTCTTGACGATCCTGATCTTCCTCGCCGGCGCCCTCATCATCAACGCGCCGGCTGCACTCGTCCTCATCGCGACGCTCGCGCTGCTCTCGCTCACGCTCCGACCGGTGATCAAACGCACGCGGCGTTACAGCCAGGCGCTCTCGTCGATGCTGCTCGAGTACGGGCGCGAGGTGACCGAGACGACGCGCATGGCGCGCGACGCCCGCGTCTTCCATGCGATCGACCCTCTCGGGCAGCATCTGACCGGGATGTCGCACCGGGTGGCGGCGGTGCGACGCCGGGCCGCGTTCGTCAACGGCGCGAGCTCGCCCATCTACCAGTACCTCGGCTTGTTGTTGATCGTCGGCGCACTCGGCGTCGCGCAAGGCATTCACTCCGTCAACCTCACGCAGTTCGGCGCCATCGCGTTGCTGATGCTGCGCAGCATGTCGTTCGGTCAACAGCTGCAGAGCTCGTACCAGGGTTTCGTGGATTGCATGCCCTACGTCGAGAAGCTCGAAGCCGTGCGGGTCGAGTACCAGGCGCACCAGACCCGAGACGGCCACGTTTCCCTCGAGGCCGTGCACGGCCTCGAGCTCGATCACGTCCGCTTCAGCTACGACGGCCGGGTCGACGCGCTGAAAGACGTCTCGGCGTCGTTCCCACTCGGAGAGATCGTCGGCATCGTCGGCCCCTCGGGGAGCGGCAAGTCGACCCTCTCGCAGCTGATCCTGCGCCTGCGCGAGCCCACCGGCGGCCGGGTCATCGTCAACGACACGGCTGCGAGCGACTACACCTTCGCGTCGTGGTACCGGCACGTGTCGCTCGTACCGCAAGATCCGCGCCTGCTGCACGCGACGGTCGCCGAGAACATCGCGTTCCTCGATCCCCGCATCGGTCACGAAGAGGTCGTCGCGGCCGCGAAGGCTGCCGGTGTGCACGAGGTGATCGAATCGTTGCAACAGGGCTACGACACCATGATCGGGCCCGCGTTCCGCGACCTCTCCGGGGGACAGATCCAGCGCGTCGGTATTGCCCGGGCGCTCGCACGCGGCGCGCAGGTGCTGGTGCTCGACGAACCGACGAGCGCGCTCGACGTGCACTCCGAAGGGGTGATCCAGGCGACGCTCGAGACGCTGCGCGGCACGGTGCTGGTCATGATCATCGCTCACCGGCTGTCGACGCTGAGCATCTGCGATCGGATTCTCGTCCTCCAAGGTGGCGAGGTGGAGACCATCGGCACGCTGTCCGAGGTATCGGAGCGCAGCGAGTTCTTCCGGCGCGCGCTGGACGCGGGAACCCTCGAGATCGGGGTGGGCGAGCGCACGCCCCCGGTCGTTGCACCCGACGAATCGTGACCGCGTCTCGGCGCGTCGTGTGGCTGGTGAAGGGACTCGGGCCGGGCGGCGCCGAGCGGCTGCT
Organism: uncultured Actinomycetes bacterium; assembly: GCA_963839575.1. Lineage (GTDB taxonomy): Bacteria > Actinomycetota > Acidimicrobiia > IMCC26256 > PALSA-610 > PALSA-610. The sequence continues at coordinate 3,428,948 of CAWIVQ010000003.1, forward strand.
CGTCGCGGCGGCGGGGGCGCACGATCGCGAGGCCTTCGACATCGAGGTCGTCTACCTGCTGCCGTGGAAGAAGCACCTCGTCGCCGAGCTCGAGGCGATGGGCGTGCAGTGCACGTGCCTCGACGTCCGCGACGAGCGGGACCTGCGTTGGGCCGGCCGGTTCCGCCGGCACCTGCAAGACCGTCGCGTCGACATCGTCCACGCCCATTCGCCGTACGCGGCCGCGGTCGGCCGAGTCGTGGCGCGGACGTTGCCCGCGCGTCGCCGGCCGGCGCTCGTGTCGACCGAGCACAATCCGTGGTCGACCTTCAAACGCCCGACCCGCTACGCGAACGCGCTGACCGCGCGGCTCGACGCGGCCGTGTTCGCCGTGTCGGACGAGGCCCGCGACTCGATGAGCCGGCGCCAGCGTGAGCGCGCCGAGGTGCTCGTGCACGGCATCGACGTCGCCGCGGTCGCCAAGTCGGCGAACGAGCGCGACGCCGTGCGCGAGGAGCTCGGCGTCGAGCCGGGGACGATCCTGATCGGCACCGTCGCCAACTATCACCCGAAGAAGGACTGGCCGAACCGTCTTGCGCGCGGCGCGCGAGTTGGCCGACCGCGATCCGACGGTGCGCTTCTGCGCAGTCGGCCAGGGGCCGCTCGAAGCCGAGGTCGAGGCGTTGCACCGAGCGCTTGGCCTCGACGGCATCGTGACGCTCACGGGCTACCGACCCGACGCCGTCCGCCTGATGGCCGGCTGCGACATCTTCGTGCTCGGGTCGAGGTGGGAGGGTTTGCCGGTCGCGTTGATGGAGGCGAGCGCCCTCGGACTCCCGATCGTCGCGACCCGCGTCGGCGGGATCCCCGATTCCTTTCGCGACGGCATCGACGCGGTGCTCGTCGCGCCCGAGTCGCCCGACGCCCTCGCGGACGCGCTGGAATCGCTCGCCGGCGACGAGGCGCGGCGGCGTGCGCTCGGCGCGGCGGCCCGCGATCGCTCCGGCGACTTCGACGTCGCCCGCGCGGTGGCGCGCATCGAGGACGTGTACCGGACGATCGGGTGAAGGTGCCGGACGACTTGGAATCCCGCCCGGCGACCGCGGCCGATCTGCCCGCGATCATCGCGTTGTTGCAACAGGCGATGGGCCGTGCCGATGACGGGCGCTTCGAGGCGTTGTTCCGTTGGAAGCACCTCGACAACGCGTTCGGGGCTTCGCCGATGTGGGTCGCGTGCGACGTCGGATCGCATCGTCGGGCTTCGCACGTTCATGCGGTGGGAGTTCGAACACGAGAGCGCGGTCGTGCGGTGCGTGCGCGCGGTCGACACCGCCACGCATCCCGACTACCAAGGGCGCGGGATCTTCCGGCGCCTGACGCTCGCCGCGTTGCCGGCCATGGCCGACGACGGTGTCCAGTTCGTCTTCAACACGCCGAATTCGCAGAGCCTCCCCGGCTATCTGAAGATGGGCTGGCAGGAGATCGGCCGAGCGCGGGCGTGCGTTCGCCCGCTGTCGGTGCGGGGCGGGCTGCGGCTGGCGCGCAGCCGGGTGGCGGCGTCGCATTGGTCGGAGCCGGCCGAGTTCGGCGAACCGGTCGCGGCGGCGCTCGAGGATCCGCGCGTTCGCGCGCTTGTCGCCGGCCGGCGCGGTGACGGTCGCCGATTCCGTACCCGCACGGACCTCGCGGTCTTGGCCTGGAGGTACGCCACGCCGATCCTCGGGATACCGCGTGGTGGCCGCGCCGAAGGGGTTCGAGGACGGGGCAGCGTTCGTGCGCATCCGCCGTCGGGGGGCGGCGCGGGAGGTGGTGCTGGCGGCGCTGCTCGTCCCGGAGCCGTCCCGGGCGGCGCTGCACTCGCTGGTGCGCCACGTCGTGCGCCAGGTCGGCGGTGACGGCCGACTACCTGCTCGGGGTCGGCTCGGTTCCCGGGTGCGTGCCCGCGCCGTCGTTCGGGCCGATCATGACTACGCGGCGACGTCGCGGCACGCGCTCCCGGTGCGGTCGGAGAGTTCGATGTGTCACTCGGCGACATCGAGCTGTTCTGAGAACTGGGGCCGAAACCCGGCACACGCCGCGAACCCTCCGTTGTCAAGAACACGGCCGCGTGCCACTACCATCGCCGGTCGTGAGGCGGCGCGCACGGATGCGAGCCGATTCTCTGGGGGAGGGCTCAGCTGGTGGCGTCCGCAGGCGCGAGGCGGGTTCGGAGCACGGTCCGCGCACGCACGCAGAGCGCTGCTCAAGCGCGCGGCGAGCGCGAATGACCGCGTGCGGCCTGGGCTGCCGGGAATCGTGGTGCTCGCCTACCACCGGGTCGGGGGCCGTTCGACGGCCCAGGAGATCGATCTCCCGGCCGACCGCTTCGAAGCACAGATGGAGATCGTCGCCCACGGGCGCCGACGCGCTCGCCATCGACGACGCGCTCGTCGGCGCTGCAATCGCCGAACGCCGGCCGGCGTCGACCGCGTCGTCGTCACCTTCGACGACGGCACCGCCGACTTCGTCGACGTCGCGCTCCCGATCCTGGTGCGCCATCAGATGCCCGCGACGCTCTACGTCGCGACCGAGTTCGTCGACGCGGGCGCGACGTTCCCCGACGGCGGCACGCCGCTTGTCGTGGGCCGCGGTCGCGCGACGCGGTGAGCACCGGGCTCGTCACGCTCGGATCGCACACGCACACCCACGCGCTGCTCGACCGCGTCGACGAGGCGACCGCAGCGGACGAGCTCGAGCGCTCGATCGACCTGATGGCGGAGCGCGCCGGTGTCGCGGCCGCGCACTTCGCCTATCCGAAGGCGCTGGTCGGGAACGCCGCCATCGCGAACCGTGCGGTCGACGCTTCCGTTCCGCCGCCCTCGCCGGCACCCGCGCGAACCCGTACGGGCGAACCGACCCGTACCGGCTCGCGCGTTCGCCGGTCCAGCGCGGCGACGGGATGCAGTACTTCGAGCGAAAGCTCACCGGGCGGCATGCGGCTCGAGGACGACGTGCGGCGGCTCGTGAACCGGCTGCGCTACATCGGAGCGACCGCGTGAACCGCCGGCCCCGCGTCGTGCACGTCACGACGACCGACATCAGCCTCGCGCTGCTGCTCGGTCCGCAGCTCGCGGCGTTCGCCGACGCCGGCTACGACGTCATCGGCGTGTCCGCGCCGGGCCCGTACGTACCGAGGCTCGACGCGCTCGGGATCCGCCACGTCCCGCTGCGCACGCGACGCGGTCGATGGCGCCGCTGCGCGACCTCGGCGCGCTCGTCGAGCTGACCCGGGTGTTCTCGCGGCTGCGGCCCGACATCGTGCACACCCACAATCCGAAGCCCGGCGTGTACGGCCGGCTCGCCGCCCGCGTCGCCGGCGTTCCGGTCGTCGTGAACACGGTGCACGGCCTCTACGCGCAGCCGGGCGACCCGTGGGCACGGCGCGCGGTCGTGTACGGGCTCGAGCGGATCGCCGCCCGGTGCTCGCACGCCGAGCTGGTGCAGAACGTCGAGGACCTCCCGGTGCTGCGCCGGCTCGGGTGTCCCGGCCGCGAAGCTCCACCTGCTCGGCAACGGCATCGACCTCGGCCGCTTCGACCCGGAACGGGTCGGGCCCGCCGCGCGGCGCGCGCTGCGGGCGACCTGGAATCTCGACGACGACGTGATCGTCTGCGGGGTCGTCGGCCGGCTGGTCTGGGAGAAGGGGTACCGCGAGGTCTTCGAAGCCGCCCGGCTGCTGCGCGACCGCGGCCCCGAGCGTGCACTTCGTCGTGGTCGGTCCGCGCGACGACGACAAGGCCGAGGCGCTCACCGCGACCGACATCGAACGCGCCGAAGCGCTGGGCAACATCCATTTCGTCGGTGAGCGCGCCGACGTCGAGGCGTGCTACGCGGCCTTCGACCTGTACGCCCTCGCGTCGTACCGCGAAGGCTTCCCGCGGTCGGCGATGGAAGCGGCCGCGATGGGCCTGCCCGGTCGTCGCGACCGACATCCGCGGGTGCCGCCAGGTCGTCGACGACGGGCGGACCGGACGGCTCGTCCCGGCCGCGACGCGCGGCCCTCGCCGACGCGGTCGACGAGCTCGCGGTCGACGAAGCACGGCGGCGCGAGATGTCCGGCGCCGCGCGTGAGAAGGCGTTGAAGGAATTCGATCAGGAGCGCTGCATCGAGGTGACGCTCGACGTGTACGAGCCGCTGCTCGCCCGTGCACCACGAGGTGCGACGTCATGACCGACGACCTTCGCTTCGCCGTGCTCGACGACGCCTGGCGGCTCGCCGACCTGCACGCCCGGCGGATCAACGAGGGGTTCCTCGCCTCGCTCGGGCCGGTGTTCCTCGGGCGCCTCTACCGGCGTGTCGTCCGCTCGCCGAGGGCGTTCGCGATGGTCGCCGAGGAGAACGGGCGGATCGTCGCGTTCTGCGCCGCGGCCGAGAACGTCGGGCGGCTGTATCGAGAGTTCATGGTGCGCGACGGCCTCGTCGCCGGGGTCGTGTCTGCTCCTCGCCTCGTTCGTTCGTTGCCGCACGTGGTCGAGACGCTGCGGTATCCGGCCGCGACCGGCGAGTTGCCGGACGCCGAGATCCTCGCCGTCGTCACCGACGCCGACGCGGCGAGCAAGGGCTGGGGATCGCTCGTCTGCACGAGACGCTGGCCGAGCTGGAGCAGCGGGGCTGCACCTCGGCCAAGGTCGTCGCCGGCGCTGCGAACGAAGCGGCACTGCGCCTGTACGAGCGCTGCGGCTTCGCGCCGCTGCAGCAGATCTCGATTCACGCCTCCGTACAGTCGGAAGTCTTGGTATGGGCGTCGTCGTAGCGTTCGGGGTCGGGCTCGCGGTCGCGCTCGTGTGCACGCCGCTCGCCCGGCGCGCGTCGTTCGCGCTCGGGGTGCTCGACCGGCCCGGACCGCTGAAGGTGCAGCGCGAGCCCGTCGCGTATCTCGGAGGCGTCGCCGTCTTCGCGGCGCTGGCCGCGGCGCTCGGACCGAGTCATCCGCGCTGGCTCCTGCCGCTCGGCCTGGCGGCCGCGCTCGGCCTCGCCGACGACGTGCGGACGATCTCGCCCCACGTGCGGCTCCTGATGCAGGCCTCGATCGGGGTGTTGGCGGGAATCGTGGAGCCGACGCCGGGGCGATTCGGTCTGTTGGGCACGGCCGCGCTCGTCGTCGTGCTCGTGAACGCCGTGAACCTGATCGACGGGATGGACGGGTTGGCCTCGAGCGTCGTCGCGGTGTCGGCCCTGGGCTTCGCGCTGGTCGGCGGTTCGGCCGCACTGCCCGCGCTCGCACTCTGCGGTGCTCTGGCCGGCTTCCTCGTGTTCAACCGGCCACCGGCGCGGATCTATCTGGGTGACGGCGGCTCCTACCTTCTCGGCGCCGCGTTGGCGCTGCTCGCCGCGTCCGCGCTCGCGGGCCGGGGTCGGCGCGGCGTGGATCGCGTTGCCGCTGTTCGTCGGCCTCCCGCTCGCGGACACCGCGATCGCGGTCGTCCGGCGCCGTCGCTCGGGCAGGCCGGTGCTGGCGGGCGATCGCAGCCACGTCTACGACCAGCTGGCCGACCGCGGTTGGCCGACTTCTCGAGTCGTGTTGGTGTGCGCGGCGATGCAGGCGGCGGCGACCGCGGCGGGCCTGCTCTCGTGGCGGCTGGGCGCGCCGGGCGCGGTCGCGGTCGTCGCGGTGGTCGTGGTCGCGGCCTCGGCCGCCGTGTGGAGGATCGGCTTCGTTCAGGAGGGGGCGCCGGCATGACGAAACTCGCGTTGCTCGGAGGCAAGGTCACATTTGCGGAGCCCGTCCCGTTCGTCCGGCCGCCGGCGCCGGCGCTGGCGCGCGTGGCCGAGATCCTCGCCGGGTCGTGGGAGCGCGGGTTGCTGACGAACGGCCCACTCGTCGCGGAGCTCGAGCGCCGAGCCGCCGAGTACCTGCAGGTTCCCCACGTCGTCGCGGTGTCGTCGTGCACGACCGGGCTCATGCTCGCGTTGCGGGCGCTCGAGGTCGAGGGCCCGGTCGTCATGCCCTCGTTCACCTTCTCCGCGTCGGCGCACGCGGTCGCGTGGAACGGTGCGGAGCCGCGGTTCGCCGAGTGCGACCCTGCTTCGTTCCAGCTCGATCTCGACGACGCCGGGACCCGGCTGGCCGGCGCGGGGCGATACTCGCGACGCACGTGTTCGGTGCTCCGTGCTCGCCGAAGGAGGTCGAGGATCTCGCGCGCGTGGTCGGCGTCCCGCTGGTCTTCGACGCCGCCCACGCCTTCGGTGCACTGCACGCGGGCGTGCCGGTCGGCGGGTTCGGCGACGCCGAGGTGTTCAGTCTCACGCCGACCAAGCCGCTCGTCGCCGGCGAGGGCGGGCTCGTGACGACGACGCGCGACGATGTCGCGTACAAGGTCCGCATCGGACGCGACTACGCGAACCCCGGCGACTACGACACCCAGTTCGTCGGACTCAACGGGCGCATGTCGGAGATGCACGCGGCGACGGCGCTGGCCTCGCTGGAATCCTTCGAGGAGAATCAGTCGCGCCGCTTCGAGATCGTCGAGCGCTACCGCGCCGGACTCCGGGAGATCCCCGGAGTGCACGTGCAGTCGCTCGCCGCGACCGATCGATCGACGTGGAAGGACTTCACGATCGCGATCGACCGGGCCGCGTTCGGCGTGAGCCGTGACATCTTGCGCCGGGCGCTCGCCGCCGACGGCGTCGACACCCGCACCTACTTCGACCCGCCGGTACACCGCCAGCACGCGTACCGAGACGTCGGCACCGACGAGCTGGCCGTGACCGACGAGGTCGTCGAGTCGGGTCGTGAGCCTGCCCGTCTACCCGGCCCTCGAGGATCGCATCGTCGATGCAGTCGTCGGGCTGATCGCGACCGTCTACGAAGAATCGGGTGATTTGGCCCGGACGTTCCCCGGATGATCCGCCGATCTTGGCCAAGGTTTTTCCCGCTTTCCCTTGCGGGTTCGGCCGTCATATTCCAGAATCTGCCAATCACGGGGGTCGGGGGGGCCGAGTGACAGGGTTCTTGGGGGGAGTTGCGCGGCGTCCGTCACAGGGACGACGCTTCTCGCAGGCGGTGATCGACTCCGCAGCGTGGGCGGCAGCGCTCGTACTGTGTTCGATGCTGCGGCTCGGTGCACCGGGCTTGTCCTGGTGGCGCCTGATCCCGCTGGTGCCGCTCGTGGTCGTCGCACAGCTGGCCGCAGGTTCGTACTTCGGCCTCTATCGCGGCCGCTGGGTGTTCGGCTCGGTCGAAGAGGTCGCGGCGCGTCGCGAAGTCCTCGATGGTCGCCGGCGCCGGACTGCTCGCGGTCGACGCCTCGATCATGTACCAGCGACCGTTGCCGATCTCGGCCGTGCTCGCCGGCGGCACCATGGCGGTGCTCGTCATGGTCGCGGTGCGGTTCTGGTGGCGGATGGATCACGACCGCCAGCTGCGCCGCCGCTTGAAGGATCGCGGGTGCGAGCGAGTCGTCGTCTTCGGCGCCGGCAGCGGCGGGCGTGCCGCGATCTCGGCGATGTTGTCCGATCCCGAAAGTGGCTACGCACCGGTCGCGTTGCTCGACGACGATCCGCACATGCGCGGCCTCACGACCCGTGGGGTCACCGTCGTCGGCGACCGCCACGACATGCGACGCGCCGCCGCCGAGCATCACGCCACCGCGGTCGTCATCGCCGTGCCCAGCGCGAACAGCACCGTCGTCCTCGAGCTCTCGGAGCTCGCGACCAAGGCCGGCCTGGCGGTCCGGGTGCTCCCTTCGGTGCGCGAGTTGCTCGACGGCCGCGTCCGCGTCGTCGACATTCGCGAACCCACCGAGCGCGACCTGATGGGGCGCCACTCGATCGAGACCGATCTGGATGCCGCCGCCGTCGTACCTGCAGGGCAAGCGGGTCGTCGTCACCGGTGCGGGTGGGTCGATCGGCTCGGAGCTGTGCCGCCAGATCGTGCGATTCGGCCCGGCCGAGCTGATCATGCTCGATCGCGACGAGTCCGCGCTGCACGCGGTGCAACTGTCGATCGAGGGTCGCGCGCTGCTCGACTCTCCCGATCTCGTACTGCTCGACATCCGAGACCGTGAGCGCGTGAAGCAGCTGTTCTGCGAGCGTCGGCCCGAGGTCGTGTTCCACGCGGCCGCGCTCAAGCACCTGCCGCTGCTCGAGGCCCATCCCGTCGAGGGGTTCAAGACCAACGTGTGGGGCACGCTCGCCGTGCTCGAGGCGGCCGAGGCCTCGGGCGTCGAGTGCTTCGTCAACGTCTCGACCGACAAGGCCGCGGATCCGTGCAGCATCCTCGGGTACTCGAAGCGGGTCGCAGAGGGATTGACGGCGGGCGTCGACGGGCGGGCGCGGGGTCGGTACATCTCCGTGCGGTTCGGCAATGTGCTGGGAAGCCGCGGCTCGGTGCTCAACGCGTTCCAAAAGCAGATCGAGCTCGGTGGTCCCTTGACCGTCACGCATCCCGACGTGACCCGGTTCTTCATGACGGTCGAAGAAGCGGTGCAGCTCGTGCTGCAGGCGGGCGCGATCGGCGAAGGTGGCCACGCGCTCGTCCTCGACATGGGCGAGCCGGTCAAGATCGCCGAGGTCGCCGAGCAACTGGCTCAGACCGTCAAGCCGCCGGTGCCGATCGAGTTCGTGGGGCTGCGCCGGGGCGAGAAGCTGCACGAAGCGCTCTTCGGCGACGCCGAGGCGCCGGCTGCCACCGACCATCCGCTGATCCGGTCGGTCGCCGTGCCTGCGCTGGACGGGGACTGCGTGCGGCACCTGCCGACGACCATGAGCTCCGAGCGAGCTGCCGACGCGCTCGTCGACTTGTCGAACGCCATGAACGCGGAGATCGAAGAGATCGCGCTGGAATCCCTTCCGTATAATCTGGGGAGCGGTCGCAGGCGGGGCATAGGCGTAGACACAGGGCGGGACGAGGGTGGAACTCCCGGGCGTGAAGGCACTCATAGGGCGGGGCGGGGAGGGCGAGAGCCCGGCCGGCGCCGCTTCGCGTTCGGTTCCCCTCTCACCCAAGATCGTCGGCGAGATGCGCCAGTTGCACGAGCGGTGCGCCGGCCTGCAACGCGACGCCGGCGGGATGCGCGGACGCAGCGCTCGGCGCGAGCGGCGCGAGGCCCGCGAAGCGGAGAACGACCTGCTCCGTGTGCTCGGCTTCGAGAGTTACAGCGCCTTCGTCGCGGCGACCGACCCGATCGACCCGGTCGACGAGCCTCCGCACGGGGGCTCGGTGCTCTCGCTCGTCGAGACCGAGGAAGCCGCGCCGGCGCGGGACGCGCAACAGACCGAAGCGGCGCTCCTGCGCGTTCTCCGGAAGGAGCGCGGAGAACGGGCGCCGTTGCGCGTTTCCGACGAAGCCGACGTTGCCACGAGCGACCAGGAGTCGCTCCCGGCCGTGATCGACGACCTGCACAACCGGATCGCGGACTTCGAAGAGGAGCTCGCGGAGACGCGGTTCGAGCTCATGAAGGTACGCGAGAAGGTCCGGGCGCGTCCGGAGCCTCGCGACGCGAGCGACGACGAAGGCGCCGACGGGGCCGTGCAGGGGGCAGCAACCGCGCTCGTTCAGGTCGCGGCAGAGCTCAGGTCGCTCTGCGAGAGCCTGCGGGTGGACCGAGCCGAGCTCGCCGCGCTCGGCACGAGATCCCGCGCCGAGGCGGAGCAGATACTGGAGCAGGCCCGACTCGACGCGCGACGAGAGCGAGACCAAGCCGCGGCCGACGCGCGTGCGGCGCTCGACGAGGCTCGGGCGGAGGCGGTTGCGCTCACTCGCAATGCCATCTCGACCGTCGACGGATTGCGCCGCCTCGCCGCCGAGCGGCGGTTGGACGCCGGCGAGGATTCGTCAGGGTCTGCGTAGCGCCGGCGTCGGCTCAGCGCAGCGCGCGTAGCCACTCGACGGTTCGCGTGAGACCGTCGTCGAGATCGACCGAACAGCGAAAGCTCAGGTCGCGGGCGGCCGCCGACGCGTCGGCGAGGCTGTGCATCACGTCGCCGGCCCGCCGTTCCACGAAGTGCGGTTCCGGTGTGGTCTCGAGCAGCCGGCCGAGGACGCGGAGGATGTCGAGCAGCGACGCCGCCCGACCGGGGGCGATGTTGTAGGCCCGGCCCGAGCACACGGCTGCCGGCGCCTTTGCCGCGGCCAGATTCGCGCCCACGACGTCGGAGATATACGTGAAGTCGCGTGATTGGAGGCCGTCACCGTGCACGGTCGGCGCGGCGCCCGCCAGGAGCGCGTCGACGAAGAGGGGGATCACGGCCGCGTAGGTCGCGTCCGGGCGCTGGCGCGGACCGTAGACGTTGAAATAGCGCAACGCGACCGTCTCGAGCCCGTAGAGCTCGGCGAAGACGCGGCAGTAGTGCTCGGCGGCGAGCTTGGTGACCGCGTAGGGCGAGCGGGGGACCAGCGGTGCCGACTCGGCCGTCGGCAGGGAGGCCGCGCCGCCGTAGACGCTGCTCGAGGATGCGTGCACGACCCGCCGCACGCCGGCGTCGGCGGCCGCCTTCAGGATCGTCAACGTCCCGTGGGTGTTCGCCGTGTCGGTCGGCAGCGGGCGTTCGACCGAACGGAGGACTGCTTTGTGCGCCGCCTGGTGGAACACCACCTCGCATCCGTCGACGGCGCGCCCGGCCGCGTCCTCGTCGGCGACCGAGCCTTCGACGAACGTCGCCGCGGCCGAGATGTTCTTGGCGAAACCCGTGCTGAGGTCGTCGAGGACGACCACTTCGTCGCCGCGTTCGACCAGCGCGTCGACGATGTGAGAACCGATGAAGCCCGCTCCGCCCGTGACGAGAACCTTCATGGCGCGGAGGCTATCGGGCGCGTGACGGCGGCGCGAACGGGAACGCCGGCTGTGGCTAACGTTGCGCCGCCGCATTGGCCGGGGGAGTGCAGATGCCGATTCACTACGAATCCGACCTCGACCACGTGGTCGTCATCACGATCGATCGACCGGAGACGCGCAACGCGTGCGACATGGAGCACTTCAAGTTGCTCCGAGAAGCCTGGGAGCGATTCGCCGGTGACGACCAAGCCTGGGTGGCGATCGTCACGGGTGTGGGCGAGGCCTTCTTCTCCGGCGCGGACCTGAAGCGATACGTACCCGAGATCACCAAGTTCCAGGCCGAGATCGCGGAGAAGGGACTCACCGAGATCGACGGGTACCGGCTCGACGACGGCACCCGCGCGGTGCTGCGGAACTGGCCGCTGTACAAGCCGGTGATCGCGGCCGTGAACGGCTTTTGCACCGCGGGCGGGATGGAGATGCTCGGCGGCTGCGACCTGCGGGTCGCGTGTCCCGAGGCGAAGTTCGCGGTGATGGAACCCAAGCGCGGGCTGTTCGCGGGGGGTGGTACCACCGTGCGCCTGCCGCGCCAGATCCCCTGGCCGCAGGCGATGGAGTTCCTCCTGTGCGCCGATCTCGTCCCGGCCGCAGCGCGCGTTCGAGATGGGGCTGTTGAACGCGATCGTTCCGCGGGAGAACGTGCTCGACACGGCGCGCGAGTACGCGGCGCCGGATCGTCGCGAACGCTCCGCTCGCGGTGCAGGCGACCAAGCAGAGCGCGCTGCAGGGCTTGTACTTCGACGAGGATCTCACCAAGCAGTTGCGCGCCGCGGTCCGCGAGCTTCGGGCCGCCGTTGCCGGCGGCGCCGACGCGAACGCGGCCGCCGCGGTCCTCGAACAGCTCGCCAAGGATCTGCGGTCGCCGTTCGAGAAGGAGTCGAAGCTCTCGAGCGCGATCTTCCGGACCGAAGACGCGAAGGAAGGGCCCCGGGCCTTCGCCGAGAAGCGACCCCCGGTGTGGCAATCGAGATGAGTGCGCGTCCGGACCCGCGGGCGCCGTGCATCATCGGCGTCGCGGCGCGTACCTGGCACCCGGACGAGGTGGGGGAACAGGGCGCCCCCGAACCGCTCGACATGTGGGACGAGGTCGCGCGCGCGGCGGCGGGCGACGCGGGCCGGGTCGCGCTGCTCGAGACGCTCGAGAGCATCCAGATGGTGTATTGCCAGACGTGGCAGTACGACGACCCGGTGGCGCGGCTCGCGGCGCGGCTGGGAGCCGAGCCGCGGCATCGCCACTACTCGGGGATCGGCGGCACCACGACCCAGACGTTGGTGAACGCGACGGCCGAGCAGATGCGCCGCGGTGATCTCGACCTCGCGCTGATCACGAGCGCGGAGGCGCTGGCAACCCGGCGGGCCTACAAGCGGCGGGGCGAGCGCTACGCGTGTTCGTTCGAGCCGGCGCAGAAGCGACCGTTCCCCTGGGAGTCGCCGCCCGACCCGATCGAGGTCGCGCACGAGGTGTTCCAGGCCTGGCTGACGTTCGCGCTGTTCGACAACGCGCGGCGCGCCCGCCTGGGCGTCGGGCTCGACGACTACCGGGCGTCGATCGGTCGGATGCTCGCACCGATGACCGGGGTCGCCGCGGCCAACCCGCACGCCTGGTTCCGCGTGCAGCGCACGGCGGCCGAGATCGTCACCGCCGGGCCCGAGAACCGGATGGTCGGGTACCCCTACACGAAGTACATGGTCGCGGTCATGGACGTCGACATGGCGGCCGCGCTGATCGTCGCCACGCACGAGCGCGCCGATGCGCTCGGCGTTCCGGCCGACCGACGCGTCGTACCTCCGGGGCTGGTGCGCGGCCAACGACCCGGTTCTCGTCGCCGAACATCCGGACATGGCATCGTCACCGGCGATGGCGTTCGCGAGCGCCGAGGCGCTCCGGGCCGCGGGCGTGGGCATCGACGACGTGGAGCACCTCGATCTCTACTCGTGCTTTCCGAGCTCGTTGCATTTCGCGACCGACGCCCTCGGTCTGGACCCGACCGATCCCCGGGGCCTGACCGTGACCGGCGGGCTCGCCTACCACGGGGGCCCGGCCAGCGGGTACCTCACGCATGCGATCGCGGCGATGGTCGAGCGGCTGCGGGCCGGCGCCGCCGGCGCGTTCGGTTGCGTCAGCGGGGTCGGCATGCACATGACCAAGCACGTCTTCGGGGTGTACTCGAACGGGCCCGGCGCGCGGTCGTGGCCGGCACCGGCGGCGGCGCCGGAGACGGTCCCGGTCGTGGCCGCGCACGACGGTCCGGCGCAGGTGGCGGCCTATTCGATCGTCCACGACCGTGCCGGTGGACCCGAGCGCGGACTGCTCGTCTGCGATCTTCCCGGCGGGGCACGTACCTACGCGATCCTGACCGATCCCGACGCGTGCGCGGCGCGCCGAGACGGACGAGCTCGTGGGCGCGACCGGTGGTGCTGCGCAGCGAGACGGTCGACGGACCACTCGGCCGCGGGACCGTGAACCGGGCGACGGCACAAGCCCGAGCATGATTGACAAGGCGCGAAGCCATCCGTAGGTTCCACCGTTACACTCCCGATGGTGTGACCTGGGTCACAATTCGAGCCAGCGTGCATCCTCGGCAGCGTTCGAGCACGCATTTTCGCAACATCGGTCTGATACGTCGGAGCCTCGGGTTCCGGCTGGAATTCGGGGGGAACCGTGGTACGGAGTCGCAGGTCGCGTGTGATGACGGCTGTCGCAGCCGTCGCCGCGCTCGCGGTGGTCGCGTCCGCTTGTGGGGGCAGCAGTAGCAAGACAACTCCCACGACGAACGCGGGCCCGGCCACGACCGCCGGCATCGCCGACGGCGAGCGCTTCGTCGGCCACCCCGGTCCGGGGCGGCTCGCTCGTGTACGGCCTCGAGGCCGACACCAGCGGCGGCTTCTGCCTCTACAAGGCGCAGCTCGCGATCGGTGGCATCCAGGTCGCGCGCGCGATCTACGACACGCTGACCCTGCCGGGCGCCGACGGCAAGATCCACCCGTACCTCGCCAAGTCGGTGGTCGGCACCAAGAACAACACGCGTCTGGACGATCACGCTGCGGTCGGGCATCAAGTTCCACGACGGCTCGCCGCTCGACGCGCAGACGGTCAAGGACAACCTCGACCACTACCGCAAGGACAACCCGCTCTTCACCTTCGTGTTCGCCGACGTCGCAGTCGGTCGACGTCGTCAACTACGCTCACGCGTGAAGGTGACGACCAAGGTGCCGTGGAGCGCGTTCCCGTGGTTCCTCTGGAGCAGCAGCCGGCTCGGCATCATGGCCGAGGCGCAGATGAAGTCGCCCGACTGCAACACCAAGCTGATCGGCACCGGTCCGTTCGAGTACGTGTCGTGGAAGTTCGGCGACAAGTTCGTCGCCAAGCGCAACCCGAACTACTGGTATCACGACCCGAAGACGGGTGCGCAGCTGCCGTACCTCGACCAGATCACGTTCGTCCCGCAAGAGGACGGCGCCGAAGCGCACGACCTCGCTCGAGGCCGGCGACTACCAGATGATCCACACCTCCGACGCGTTGCAGACCGTGCAGATCCGCAAGGACGTCGCGGCCGGCACGCTGAAGGACACCGAGTCGGACAAGTTCCCCGAGCTCGGCTACGTGATGTTGAACGCCACCAAGGCGCCGTTCAACAACCTCGTCCGCCCGCCAGGCGTTCGCTTACGCAGTCGACCGCGACACGTACAACAAGCTGCGCAACGGCGGCATCGAGCAGAACGCGTCCGGTCCGTTCGGTCCCGGCGTCGACCGGGTACCTCGCCGAACAGCGGGCTGCCCACGTTCGACCCCGCCAAGGCGAAGGCCGCGCGCGGCGCAGTACAAGCAGGAGACCGGCAAGGACCTGACCTTCACGCTCGACCACACCGCCGACCCGTCGACCACGCAAGACGCGGTGCTCGTGCAGCAGATGGTGCAGCAGAACGCCGGCATCAAGGTGCAGCTCAACGCCGGTGCCCGACCAGAGCACGCTGATCAACATCGCGATCGGGCGCCAGTTCGACGCCACGCTGTGGCGCAACCAGCCCGGCGCCGACGACGACACGCAGTACGTGTGGTGGCACTGCGGCAACTCGCCGCGCCGCGGGTACCGACCCCAACGGCGCGGCCGGCGTGCGACAACCCGGTCAACTTCGGCGGCTTCAACGACCCGATCATCAACACCGATCTCGACAAGGCCCGGTCGATGCCGACTCGGGCCCGCACGCGTGCAGCGCTCTACGAAGACGATCAACAAGCGAGTTCGCCACGCAGCTCTGGAACCTCTGGTCGCAGTACACGCTGTGGACCGTGGCCTACAAGCCGACCGTGCACGGTGTCCTGGGCCCGGACCTGCCCGACGGCGCCGAGCCGTTCGAGGGTCTTCCCGACCGGGCATCCGGTCGACGGCCTGTGGTGCGACAACGGCAAGTGCTGATCGAGTACGTGACGGCGGGCAGGAGCGAAGGAGAGGACAGCACGTGCAAGTGATCGTGCGGCGATTGATTCAGCTCATCGTCGTGCTGGTCGTCGTCACGTTCTTCACGTCGATCCTCACCTCGCTCCTGCCGGGCGACCCGGTCACGACGATCGCGCCGTTCTCGTCCGCGCAGGACCGCGCGCAGCATCCGCGACCAACTGAACCTGAACGAGAACATCGTCGTGCGGTACGGCAAGTGGCTCGGCCACTTCGTCACCGGCGACATGGGCCGCGAGTACGCGGGTACGGGCGTCCGCGGGTCAGTCGATCTGGGGCCGGATCAAGGACTCGCTGCCGCGTTCGCTGCTCCTGATGCTCTACGTGCAGATCCTGACGTTGTTGATCGCCGTGCCGTTAGGCGTCTATACGGCGTACCGAGCGGGATCTCGCGATCGACGACCTGTCGAACGGTTTCGCCTTCTTCTTGCTGAGCATCCCGGTGTACGTCACGGCGACCCTGATGCTGCTCGTTCCTCAGCGTGCAGCATCATCTCCTACCCACCGAGGGCTGGGTCGCGCTCGACGACGCAATCCCGTCGAGCACTTCAAGCACCTCGCGATGCCCGTGCTCGCGATCACGATCGGGCAAGTCGCCGTGTACGCGCGGCTCCTGCGCAGCGACATGGTCGCGACGCTGCAGGAGGACTACATCCTCATGGCGAAGAGCAAGGGCATCAGCGACGGCCGCGTCCTCTGGCGCCACGCGCTGCGCCCGTCGAGCCTTACGCTGCTGACCGTCGCGGGCCTCAACGTCGGCCAGCTGATCGGCGGCGCGCTGATCGTCGAGGTCATCTTCCACCTGAACGGTCTCGGCTTCGCGATCAGCGACGCGATCAACCGGCGGCAGTACATCGCGTTGCAGGACTACATCGCCGTCGTGGCGATCGTGTACGTGCTCGTCAACTTCGCGGTGGACGCGCTCTATCGTGTTCTCGATCCGAGGATCCGTGGTGCTCGAATCGGCTGACACCGACGCTCGAGACCAGGCACGCGGCGGAGGTGCCGCGATGGTCGACGAGCTGCCCGACGGAGGTCTTCGAGCAGCGCAAGATCGGCGTGCTGGCGTGGGTCGGTATCGGCTGGCTCGACGTTCATCGTGCTGATCGCGGTGCTGGCACCGCGTGCTTCCGCTCAAGTCGCCGATGATCGGCGACTACCTCCACCCGCAAGGCCGGGATGTTCTCGCCCGGGCACATCCTCGGCAGCGACGACTCGGGCCGCGACGTGCTGAGCCGCGTCGATCTGGGGCGCGCGCGTCGTCGCTGCTCATCGCGGTCGGCTCGGTTGCGTTCGGCACGTTGATCGGCGGGTTCCTCGGTCTGCTCGCCGGCTTCAAGGGCGCGCACCACCGACACGGTGCTGAGCTGCATTCTTCAACATCTTCTTGGCGTTCCCGCAGCTCGTGCTCGCCCTGACGCTGGTCTCGGTGCTCGCGCCGGTGAAGCCGTCAGGCGGCGCGACGTCGGGGGAGTGGGCGCACCGCATCGTCGTCGTGATCCTCGCGGTCGGCATCGTCTCGGTGCCGCTCCTCGGGCGCATCACGCGTGCGAGCGCGCATCTCGTGGTCGCAACGCGAGTTCGTGATGGCCGCGCGCGCCCAGGGCGCGACCGACCGGCGCGTCATGTTCCGCGAGGTGCTGCCGAACGTCATGCCCGCGATGCTCTCGATCGCGCTGCTCGGTGTCGCGATCGTGCTGGTGCTGGAAGGTGCGCTCGCCGTGTTCGGCGTGAGCATCCAAGAGCCCGATCCGTCGTGGGGCAACATGATCTATTCGCAGCTGAGCAACCTCAACTCTGCGCCGACGGTATGGATCGTGCCCGTCGGTGCTGATCTTCGTCTCGGTGCTCGCGCTCAACTATCTCGGCGACGTCGTGCGCGCCCGCTTCGACGTCCGGGAGAGCGCGATATGAGGCGCCGCAAGCGCACGGCCGCGCCGGGCACCGAGCGCTTCGCCGACGCGCCGCTCGACGGCTCGCTGCTCGAGGTCGACGACGTCAAGACGCAGTTCAAGACGCCGCGCGGGCTCGTCCACGCGGTCGACGGCGTGTCGTTCACGCTCGAGCGGGGCAAGACGATCGGCATCGTCGGCGAGTCGGGCTGCGGCAAGTCGGTGCTGTCGCGGTCGATCATGGGTCTGCTGCCGAGCAACGTCGTGCGCCACGGCAGCATCCACTTCGAAGGCAACGAGATCGGCAAGGCCGGCGAGCAACGAGATGCGGCACTACTGGGGCACCCAGATGGCGATGGTGTTCCAGGACCCGATGACGTCGCTCAACCCGGTCATGCGCATCGGCAACCAGATCATGGAGTCGCTGCGGTTCCACTTCGACGTCACCAAGGACTACGCCGAGGAGACCGCGCTCGGCGCTGCTCACGTCGGTCGGGATCCCCGAGGCCGAGCGCCGGCTGCGGGAGTACCCGCACCAACTCTCGGGCGGCATGCGCCAGCGCGTGATGATCGCGATCGCGCTCGGCGTGCGGTCCGAAGCTCTGTTCGCCGACGAGCCGACCACCGCGCTCGACGTCACCGTGCAGGCGCAGATCCTCGATCTGCTGCAACAGCAGCAGCGCGAGCGGTTCATGGCGATGGTGCTCGTCACGCACGACCTCGGCGTCGTCGCCGGCCGCACCGACGACATCGCGGTGATGTACGCGGGGCGCATCGTCGAGCGCGCGCCGACCCGTTCGCTGTTCGAGAACACGCGCCACCCGTACACCGAGGCGCTGCTGAAGTCGATCCCGAAGCTCGCGCATGCCGAGCCACTCGAAGCTCGACGCGATCGCGGGCCGTCCGCCCGACCTCGTGAAGCCGCCGCCGGGCTGCAAGTTCGCGGCGCGCTGCCCGTACGCGCAGCCGAAGTGCCTCACCGAGGAGCCGCCGCTCGTCGACCCCGACGATCCCCGGCCACGCGTTCCGGTGCTTCTTCCCGGTCGGGAGCCAGGCCGGCATCGACGCGCTGGCGCGCAACCTCGCCGCGGGCGAGACCGCGACCGGGCTTCCCGGTGCGCAAGGAGGGCGAGGCCGTGCTCACCGGGAGCACCGTCTGATGGCCGGGTACGGGTACCGCGCACCTGCGTCCCGACGACGAGGCGCTGCTTGCGGGTCGAGGATCTCGTCGTCGAGTTCCCGGCGGGCCGCAGCGGGCTGAAGGTGCACGCGGTCTCCAACATCAGCCTCGACGTGAAGGAAGGCGAGACGCTCGGTCTCGTCGGCGAGTCGGGCTGCGGCAAGTCGACCACCGGCAAGGCGATCATGCAGCTGCCGCGCGCCGAAGTCGGGCGAGGTGCTGTTCGAGGGCCGCGACATGGCGAAGCTGACCGGCGAGGAGCTGCGCCGCACGCGCACCGCGGATGAAGATGATCTTCCAGGACCCGATCTCGTCGCTGAACCCGCGGCGCAAGGTCGAAGACATCATCGCCGAGGGCCTGCGCATCTGGAAGGTCGGCACCGCGGAAGAGCAGCAGAAGAAGATCGACGACATGATGCTCGCGGTCGGTCTCGACCCGGTGCTGCAGCGCGGCCGGCGTCCGCACCAGTTCTCCGGCGGTCAGTGCCAGCGCATCTCGATCGCCCGTGCCGTCATCACCGAGCCGAAGCTGATCATCTGCGACGAGCCGGTCTCGGCGCTCGACGTGTCGGTGCAGGCGCAGATCCTGAACCTGCTCGAGGAGATGAAGACGCGCTACGGGCTCACGCTGATCTTCATCGCGCACGACCTCGCGGTCGTGAAGAACGTGAGCGACCGCGTCGTCGTGATGTACCTCGGCAAGATCTGCGAGGTCGGTTCGCCCGACGTCGATCTACCAGCAGCCCGCGCACCCGTACACGCGCGTGCTGCTCGACGCGATCCCGGTGCCCGATCCGAGCGTCCGGCCCGAGGCGCGCGCCAAGGTCATCGGCGAGATCCCGTCGCCGGTCGCGCCGCCGTCGGGCTGCCGGTTCCGCACGCGCTGCCCGAAGGCCCAGGCCAAGTGCGCCGACGAGGAGCCCGCAGGTCCGCGAGATCAGCGCCGGCCAGTTCGTCGCGTGCCACTTCCCGCTCGCGCCCGGCGAGACGTTGCCGACCACGCAACGGCAGCCGCCCCGCTACCTCGATCCCGCTGCGCCGGCCTGCGACCGCTGCGCTCAGCTACGCGGGCAGGCCGAGGATGCGTCTGGGCGACGATGTTCTTGTTCACCTGCGTGGTGCCGCCCGCGATCGTGAGCGCCCGGCTGTAGACGCGGTCGCGGGCCCACGCCGCCGTCGAGGCCGTCGGGGCCGAGCACCTCGGACGCGACCTCGGTGATGTGCTGTTCGGCCTCGCTCCACAGCAGCTTGGCGATGCTGCCCTCGGGGCCCATCGCCCGGCCGTGCAGCTCGGCCGAGAGCGCGCGTTCGGAGATGAGCTTGAGCAGCTCGCCCTCCATGTAGACGCGGCCAGCTGCTGGCGGAGCACCGGGTCGTCGGCCGCGGTGCGGCCGTCGCCGAGCGGCGTGCGCTTCGCCTCGTCGATGAGGCGGCGGATCTTCGACCGGGTGCCGAGGTGCAGCTTGGCGACCGTGCCGCGCTCGTACGCGAGCGTCGTCATCGCGACCCGCCAACCTTCGTTCACCGGACCGAGCGTGCAGTCGACGGGAACGCGCACGTCGGTGAAGAAGATCTCGTTGAACTCCTTCTCGCCGGTGATCGTCACGAGCGGCCGGACCTCGACGCCGGGCAGCGTCATGTCGACGAGCAGGCAGGTGATGCCCTTGTGCTTGGGCACGCTCGGGTCGGTGCGCACGAGCAGCTCGCACCAGTTGGCGAGGTTGCCGAGCGTGTTCCACGTCTTTTGGCCGTTGACGATCCAGCAGTCGCCGTCGCGGACGGCCGACGTGCGCAGCGACGCGAGGTCGGAGCCGGCGTTCGGCTCGGAGAAGCCCTGGCACCAGATGTCGTCGCCGCGGAGCATGCGGGGGAGGAGGGTGCGTCTTCTGCTCGTCGGTGCCGTGCTCGATGATCGCGGGCGCGATGTTCGACAGGCCGAGCGGGTTCAGCGTGCCCGGCGCGTGGGCGCGGTGCATCTCCTCGGCGTACACGACCTGTTCCATCACGCCCGCGCCGCGGCCGCCCCATTCCTCGGGCCAGGCGATCGCCGCGTAGCGCGCGTCGGCGAGGGTGCGGTTCCACGCGCGGAGCCGTTCGAGGCGCTCGCCGTCGATCTCCATCGAGCCGCCGCCGAGGCCGTCGCCCGCGAGGCTCGGGCGGGAGGTTCGCGTCGAGCCAGGCGCGGAACTCCTTGCGGAACGCCTCGGCCTCGGCCGGGTAGCGAAAGTCCATGTTCAGTCGCTCGTTTCTCGTGCCGGGATTCCCGGCGGTCTATTTCTCGATGCCGCCGCGGGCGAGTTGCTCGTCGAGCTCGCGCTGCTTGGCGACGTTCTCGGCGTGGAGCTCCTCGGTGGTGCGGACGCGGCCGTCGACCTTCAGCTCGCCCATGATGTGGACCTCGCCGAGCGTCTCTTGCATGTAGTCGGGCCCGTCGGCGGTGGGGACGAACCAGCCGGTCGGGCACATCGTGAGCACCTCGACGAACGTGAAGCCCTCGCCGCGCAGCTGCGACTCGAACGCGCGCTTGAACATCTTGCGGGTGCGTGCGACCGAGCCCGCGTTGTGCACCGAACCCGCGCGCCACGTACGACGCGCCCTGGAGCTGCGCGATGAGGTCGCCGATGAGGATCGGGTAGCCGTGGTACTCGGCGTCGCGGCCGTCGAGCGAGTTCTTCGTGCGCTGGCCGATCACGCTGGTGGCGGTCATGTGGCCGCCGGTCTCGCCGAACACGCCGTTGTTCAACAGGATGCACGTGACCTTCTCGCCGCGCGCCGCGGTGTGGATGACTTCCTGCAGGCCCTCGTTCACCATGTCGCCGTCGCCCTGCAGCGTGAACACGAGCGAGTCGGGGAGCATGCGCTTCACGCCGGTCGCGACCGACGGCGCGCGCCCGTGCAGCGCCTGCACGAGGTCGACGTCCATCGTGCCCGAGAACGACGTGTAGCAGCCGATGCCGGCGACCGCGATCGCGCGGTCGCGACGTCGAGCTCCTCGATCGTCTCGAGGAACTGCCGCACCGCGAGCGGCTCGCCGCAGCCCGGGCACATGTGGTGCTCCTGCGTGAGCAGGAGGTCGGGCTTCAGCGCCTCGACCTTGCGCGCCGGAACCGTCGGCGCTGACGAGGTGTCGATGATGCGTCATTCTCTGGTGCTCCTGGAGTCTGGTACGAGTGACTGCTCGTAGCCGGGGATGAGCGGGAGCTCGCGGTCTTCGTGCAGCGCGAGGATGCGTTCGGCGATGACCTCGACGTCGAGGATGCGCCCGACGCCGAAGCCGGAGTGGTCGGTGGAGACGCCGCCGATGAACGTGACCGGCGCGCGCCCGGCCGACGCCGATGCGCACGTCGTCGACCAGCTGGCCGGCCGAGAGCTCGAAGCTCCCGACGCGGCGCACGTTCGGCCCGGCGGCGGCCTCGGCGACCGCGTCGTAGGGGAACGGCCACAGCGTGATCGGCCGTACGTAGCCGATGCGGTGGCCGGCCGTCGCGCAGCTGCGCGATCGCGTACTTCACGAACTTGGCGGGCGAGCCGAACGCGACGATGATCGTCTCCGCGTCGTCGCAGATAGCCCGTGCTCGACGCGCACCTCGCGTTCCATCAGCGGGATCTTGGTGGCGATGTACTGCGCCTTGCCCTCTTGGCCCATCGCGGGCTGGCCGTGCTTGCCCACGCCGAGCGGCGTGACGCCGCGGCTCGCTGCCGCTGCCCGAGCGCGAGCCGTCGACCGCCCAGTCCTTCGTCGGGAAGCTCCGGGAACGCGATGGGCTCGATCGAGATCGCCTCCTGGGTGTGCGCGAGCAGGTAGTCGCCGTAGATGAGCACCGGGTTGCGCCACTTGTCGGCGAGGTGGAACGCGAGCTGCACGTGCTCGACGCCTTCGCGCACGTCCTGCGGCGCGAGCACGATGTGGCGGTAGTCGCCGTGACCGCCGCCCCGCGTCGCCTGGAAGTAGTCCTGCTGGCCGCGCGCCATGTTGAAGATGACGAGCGGCAGCTCGGCGAGCGTGATCTCGGAGAACGACTCCTGCATCAGCGAGAGGCCCTGGCCGGTCGAGCCGGTCGCGGCGCGGGCGCCGGTCGAGAGCGCGCCCCACGCCATGCCGACCGCTTCGAGCTCCGACTCCGCGTTGATGCACACGCCGCCCGCGTCGGGCAGCAGGCGGGCGAAGTGCTCGAGCACCTCGGTGAACGGCGTCATCGGGTAGCCCGCGAAGAACCGGCAGCCGGCGGCGATCGCGGCGCGCGCCAGCGCCTCGGAGCCCTCCATCAGGACCCGTCGGTCGTCGGTCGTCGTGGTGGTGCGGTCGCGGTCATCGTGGCGCTCCGAGACTTCGGTCTCCGTGACGACGGGCTGTCTCGAAGCGGAAGACCTCGAACACGAAGTCGGGACACACGTAGAGGCACGCGCCGCAACCGGTGCAGCCCGGGATACAGCTGCGGGTACGCGGTAGCCCATGTGGTTGACGGCGGTCGACATCGCGAGCACGCCGGGCGGGCACGCGGGGATGCAGAGGTCGCAGCCCTTGCAGTGCTCGACGTCGATCGTGACGGTGCCGCGGCTCTTGACGTCGACGGTTCCGGTCGTGGTTGCTCAGACATGACGGCTCGGACTCGCTCTCCCACGCGGGGAACTCGCCGGCGGGCAGGAGTTCCGAGCCGGCGCGCAGCGCGCGCTCGTTGGCTTCGATGTGTTGGGTCCGGTACGGCGGGATCGACGCGCGCATCGCCTCGATCAGCGCGTCCTCGGACGACGATGCCGGTGGTCGCGCAGAACGCGCCGAGCATCACCATCGAGCCCGCCGAGCGGGTTGCCGAGATCGGTGGCGACGGTGGTGGCCGGGACACGGTGGACGACGACGTCGCGCGCGGATCTCGCTCGTGAAGGTCGTGTCGTTGACGAGCACGAGTCCGCCGGGCCGGAGCTTGGCCTCGACCGTCGGCCAGAAGTCGTCGTGCATCGCGATCGCCGACCAGGCCCGCGACACGACGGGCGGCGCGAGGATCGGCGCGTCGGCGACGACGACGGTGCTGTCGGTGTTGCCGCCGCGCATCATGCCGCCGTACAGGCCGAGGTACATGACCTCGCGGCCTTCGAGGGTCGCAGCCCGCGCCAGCACCTGCGCCGCGAGCTGCACGCCCTGGCCGCCGATGCCGGTGATGAGCAGTTCACGTTCCATGTCGCGTCACTCCTGCGAGACAGAACGCCGACGAGACGTTCGACCTCCTTCGGTTGGGGATGGCGGCGGTGCGTGATCGCGTCGTTCATGCGGGCGAGCGCGAGCTCGCACACGAACGAGGCGTCCTGGTCGGTGCCGCCGAGCGCGCGGACCGCGGGCGCGAGCGTGGCGAGCAGCTCGGCGCGCGTGGCGGCGAGGTCGGCCGGGATAGCGGTCGGCGAGCCGGGCGCCGTTGACCGCGAACGGGCGCGTCGCTTCCGCCGCGTCCGGGTTGCGGGCCTGCGCCATCACGCCCTCGATCCAGCGGCGCACCTGCGTCTCGGGATCGGCGGCGGTCGCGACGCGGGCGCGGAGGTAGTCGACGAGCTGGCGCTGCCCGTCGGCGAGCACCGCGAGCAGCAGCGCGTCCTTCGACGGCGAAGTGCCGGTAGAAGGCCTGGTTCGACAGGCCCGCGGTCTTGACGATGTCGCGCACCTGCGGGTCGATGCTCGCCGGTCGTGCGCATCACGGCGAACGCGGCGTCGATCAGGCGCCGGACCTCGGCCGCGTACTGGCTCGCGCCGCTCGGCGAGCGGTCGCGATCGGCCAGGCGTTCCTCGACCGGAACAACGTTCTGCACTACCGAGAACACTATTCCAACGTCCCGACCGGCACGCTGCCCCGCGTCGCGAACGGTCGTGCGGCCCGCCGACCTGCATGCGGAGCGTCGTGGGCGTCGCCAACTGTTGGTCAGGCGGGCGTGGGTGGACTGGAGGCGCTCGACGATCAGGGTGCGCTGGACCTGGCCGGTCGCGGCGGTGCGGGGGAGGGCGTCGACGACGGCGAGGCGCCGGGGGTGTTTGAAGGGGGCGAGCCGGCCCCGACAGAACGAACGGAGCGCGTCGAGGTCGGGGACGGGCTCGCCCGGCCGCGCCGACGACGACCGCGGTCACGACCTCGCCCCACTCGCGCGTCGGGAACGCCGACGACCGCGACCTCGCCGACGGCGGGATGGGCACCGAGCACCGCTTCGACCTCCGGCGGCGCGACGGTCTCGCCGCCGGTGCGGATGACGTCGCGGGCGCGGCCGACGATCGCGAGGTAGCCCTCGTCGTCGAGCGCGCCGAGGTCGCCCGTGTGGTACCAGCCGTCGCGCAGCGCCTCGGCGGTCGCCGCGTCGTCGTCGAAGTAGCCGTCCATGAGGAACGGGCTGCGCATCGACACCTCGCCGTTGCCGGCGAGCCGCACCTCCACGCCGGGCTGGGCGACGCCGACGCTCCCGGGCTTGCGGAACAGGTCGGCGTCGCCGAGTTGCACGCCGGGCCCGGCCTCGGTCGACCCGTAGAACACGCGGGTGCGGGTGTGGGGGAGCGCGTCCTTCGATCGCGCGCGAGGAGCTCGGGTGGCGTGGCCGACGTGCCGGTGTCGGCTTCTTCGAGCGTCGAGAGGTCGAACCTGGCGACGCCGTGCTCGAGGATGCGCGACCCAGACCGCGGGGATGCAATAGAGCCGAGCGGCGCGGTGGCGCGCTGTGGTGTGCAGCAGCGTCTCCGCGTCGGGAACCGAGACGAAGTGCACGGGCCGCCGCCCCTGCCACGCGCCCATCGCGATCGTCCATCCGGCCATGTGGAAGAGCGGGAACATGCAGACCGTTCCCGCGCCGCCCGGCTGTCGTGGTTGCCCCGACGTAGGTGCGCAACCAGTTGGCGCGGTGCGACAGCACGACACCCTTCGGCCGGCCGGTGCTGCCGCTCGTGAAGAAGATGACGTGCGGGTCGCGCTCGTCGAGGTCGGCGGGGTCGGGCTCGGCGGAGGCGCCGGTCGGGGATCTCCGGCGAGAACGGCGACGTCGACGCGCGCCGCGAGCTCGGCGCCGGCCTCGGCGTGCGACGAGCCGCACAGCAGCAGCCGGGGCCGGGCGTACTCGGCGACCGGCGCGACCTCGTCGAGCGACGCCCGCGCGTTGAGCGGTGCGAACACGGCGCCGATCTTGGCGAGCGGCGGCGAAGACGGCGACGGCTTCGAGCGAAGTGTCGCCCCACCAGAGCACCCGGTCGCCGCGCCCGAGCCGCCGGCCGCGCAGACCGTTCGCGATCCGGTTGGCCGCTCGATCGATCTCGCCGAAGGTGAGCGACCCGTCGTCGAGGGTGGCCGCGACGGAGTCGGGCGCGACGCGCGCCGCGTTGGCGAGCATCTCGGCGATGTGGAGCACGCCGCAATATCGCGCGGCCGACGCCGCGATTTGCTTGTCAACAAGAATTGTCGTTAGTGTGTTCCTGTCATGAAGAGCACCGACACCGCTCACCCGGATCTTTCGCGAGCAGGGTCTCCGGGTGACGCCGCAGCGCCAGGCGATCTTCCGGCTGCTCGAGGGCGACGACTCGCACCCCACGGTCGAGTCGCTGTTCGACCGGGCGCGCGCCGACATGCCGACGATCTCGTTGAAGACCGTGTACCAGACCGTCCACGATCTCGAAGCGCTCGGCGAAGTGCGGCGTGCTCGATCTCGGCACCGGCAGTGTGCGCGTCGACCCGAACGTCGAGGACGATCATCACCACCTCTTGTGCACTTCGTGCGGCCGTGTCCGCGACCTGCCGGTCGACTTCAGCGGCCTGAGCGTCCCGATCCGCTACCGGCGCGACTTCACCGTCGACGACGTCCAGGTGATCTTCCGCGGCCGCTGCGACAATTGTTCCGATCGAATCTGACCAACAAGGAGCCACATCGATGCCCGATCTCAAGGGAAGCAAGACCCACGACAACCTGAAGGAGGCGTTCGCGGGCGAGAGCCAGGCGAACCGCCGCTACCTCTACTTCGCACAGAAGGCCGACGTCGAGGGTTTCCCCGACGTCGCCGCACTGTTCCGTTCGGTCGCCGAAGGTGAGACCGGGCACGCGTTCGGTCACTTCGACTTCCTCGCCGAGGTCGGCGACCCCGTCACGGGCGTGGCCGTCGGCGCGACCACCGACAACCTGAAGTCGGCGATCGCCGGCGAGACCTACGAGTACAGCGAGATGTACCCGGGTTTCGCGAAGACCGCACGCGACGAGGGTTTCGAGGAGATCGCGGAATGGCTCGAGACGCTGGCGCGGGCCGAGAAGAGCCACGCCGGCCGCTTCCAGCAGGGCCTCGAGAACGTCTCGTGACCTCGCCGACTTCCGGATGAACGAGCGTGGCCCTGGGGACGTTCCCCGGGGCCTCTCTCGTCACGGTCTACGAAGGGAACCGTCGTGCGGAAACTGACCGTCGCCGACATCGTCGACATGCGTGCGTACGAGCGTGAGCGCGACGAGCTCCGGCGCGCCATCATCGACCTCAAGAAGGCGCGCCGGATCACAGTCGGCCCGATCATGACGTTGGTGTTCGAGAACACGGACACGATGCGCTGGCAGGTCCAGGAGATGGCGCGAGCCGAGCGGATGCTGCGCGACGAGCAGATCGCGCACGAGGTCGAGACGTACAACCAGCTGATCCCCGACGCCGACGAGCTCTCGGCCACGTTGTTGATCGAGTTGACGTCGGAGCCGGCCCTGCGGGAATGGTTGCCGCGGCTGGTCGGTGTCCACCGCCATGTCGGGATCGTCCTTGCCGACGGGTCGAGCGTGCGGGGCGCGGTCTCGGACGAGGACGAGCTGCGATTGACTCGCGACGACATCACCGCGGCGGTGCACTTCCTCAAGTTCCGTTTCACTCCGGCGGACGTCGAGATGTTCGCGAGCGGTCCGGTGCACATCGTCGTCGATCACCCCGAATACGACTACGCCGTGCAGCTCTCCGCGGAACAACACGCGGAGTTGCTCTCCGATCTGCGCGATCGTTCCTAACTCGCTGCTGCGAAGCCCGAGGCTCGCCCGGCGCGGTCGCGGTCCGCTCGATAGCCTCCGGGCATCGAGTTCAGTATCCGCATCCGTCGCCTCGATCCCGAGGTTCCGTTGCCGTCGCGTCAGCACGCGGGCGACGCCGGCTACGACCTGACGGCGCGCGCCGGTGCCCGGCTCGAGCCCGCCGGTGGGCGAGCGCTGGTGCCGACGGGAATCGCGATCGCGATCCCGGAAGGGTACGCGGGTTTCGTGCAACCTCGGTCCGGCCTGGCGCTGCGCCACGGCGTCACGTGCCTCAACTCACCCGGCCTGATCGACGCCGGATTCCGTGACGAGATCAGCGTGCTCCTCGTCAACCTCGATCCGAGCGCGGCATTCGAGATCGGGCGCGGTGATCGGATCGCGCAGCTCGTCATCCAGCGCGTGCACTACGTCGACTGGTGCGAGGTCGACGCGCTCGACGATTCCGCTCGCGGCGCCGGCGGTTGGGGATCGACCGGCCGGCGCTAGGGTCGGCCGATGCACGACCGGAGATTTCGTTTCGCGATTGCCTGCAGCAAAGGGCGGTCGCGCCGGGAGTTCACCGAGCTCGCGCGTAAGGCCGAGTCGCTCGGATACTCGACGCTGTTCGTGCCGGACCACTTCGTGGAGCACGATCTCGCACCCACGGTCGCGCTCGCGCACGCGGCCGCGGTCACCGACCGACTGCGCGTCGGCACGTTCGTCCTGGGCAACGACTACAAGCACCCGGTGGTCTGCGCGCGGGAGATGGCGTCGCTCGACCTGCTCTCCGACGGTCGATTGGAGCTCGGTATCGGCGCGGGATGGATGACCGCCGACTACGAGAAGGCAGGCATCCCGCTCGACCGTCCCGGCGTGCGCATCGCCCGCCTGGGCGAGGCGATCACGATCATGAAGGGCTTGTTCGCACCGGGCCCGTTCACGTTCCACGGCGAGCACTACCGCGTCACCGAGCTCGACGGTATGCCGAAGCCGCTGCAGCAGCCGGTGCCGTTCTTCGTCGGTGGTGGCGCGCCGAAGATCCTCGGGCTCGCGGCGCGCGAGGCCGAGATCGTCGGGATCAACGCCAACCTGCGGGCGGGTACCGACGCGTCGCCCGAAGTCGCCAAGTCGATGACGCCCGAAGCCACCGACCAAAAGGTCCAGTGGGTCAGGGACGCGGCCGGCGACCGGTTCGAGGATCTCGAGCTGCAGTCGCTCGTCGGCTTCGTGCACGTGACCGACAACCCGAAGCAGATCCTCGACGGCATCGCGACCGCGTTCGGCGTGTCCGTCGAGGAGGCGCGCCTCGCGCCGCCATGCCTCGTCGGGAGCGAGGACGAGATCGTCGCGTCCCTCGAGGCAGCGGCGCGAGCGGTGGCAGATCTCGTACCACGTCATCGAAGACGGCGCGATCGATGCCTTCGCCCCGATCGTCGAGCGCCTCGCGGGAAAGTAGGTAGCGATGAAGCCGTTCCGGTTCGGCGTACAGGTTGCGCAGGTTGGTTCCGCGTCCGGGTGGCGCGACAAGGCCCGCAAGATCGAGGACCTCGGCTACTCCACGTTGTTCATGCCCGATCACTTCGGTCAAGAGCTCGCGCCCTTGCCCACGATCGCGATGGCCGCCGCGCACACCACCACCCTGCGGGTCGGCTCCCTGGTGCTCGACAACGACTACAAGCACCCGGCGATCGTGGCCAAGGAGGCAGCCACGATCGACCTGCTGTGCGACGGCCGCCTCGAGTTCGGCATCGGCGCGGGGTGGATGCGCACCGACTACGACCAGCTCGGCCTGCACTACGACCCGCCCGCCGTTCGCGTCGATCGATTCGAGGAGGCGCTGCACGTCGTCAAGCAGTGCTTCACCGGTGAGCAGTTCTCGTATCACGGCGAGCACTACCGCATCACCGACTACGCGTCGTGGCCGAAGCCCGTGCAACAGCCCGGTCCGCCGCTATTGATCGGCGGCGGTGGCCGGCGGGTGTTGTCGATCGCGGCGCGCGAGGCCGACATCGTGGGTATCAATCCCAACCTCCGCGCGGGGGAGATCGGCATTGACGCGTCGAAGGACTCGCTGCGGGAGCAGACCGATCGCAAGGTCGCGTGGATCCGCGAGGCTGCGGGTGACCGTATCGACGACATCGAGATCCAGATGCGCTTTTTCATCACGAGCGTCCGGCCGGACCGGATGAAACTCGCGGAGGCGCTCGCACCGGCGTTCGGGGTCTCACCCGTCGAGGCGCTCGAATCCGGGGCGGCGCTGGTGGGGACGGTCGAAGAGATCGTCGAGCAGCTGCACCGCCGGCGCGCGGAGTGGGGCCTGTCGTACGTCGTGGTCGGCGACGACAACGTCGACGAGTTCGCGCCGGTGGTCGCGCAGCTCGCCGGCACGTAGCTCGCCGGTTCCCAGGTCCGCGGTCCCTAGGCCGGCGGCGGGGCGGGTGCGGCGGGGAGGTCCGCGGCGAAGCATTCGGGGATCCAGGTGAGCAGGCGTTCCCGCACCTCGGCCGCGGTCTGGCTGAGGAGATGGCCCGTGCCGGGGAGCAGCACGACCTCGCCGTGACCGGCGAGCATCTGCACGACCGCGCTGGTCTCGGGGGGAAGGATCTCGTCGTCGGTGCCGTGCATCAAGAGCAGCGGCGTGTCACCCAGATCCGACGCGTGTTCGCAGCCCGCGGATTGTGTCGCGAGGGTCACCACGCCCCGGCAGTGCGAGCCGAGGACGGCGCCGGCCTGGACCGCGACCGCCCCGCCGAAGGAATGCCCGACCACGACGAATTCTCGAGCGCCGGACCGGCCGGCCAGATCGGCGGCGGCCGCGACGTCGTGGACGCAACGCGACAGGTCGTTCGGTTTGCGGTAGCCGACGCGCATGGTCGCGATCCCGTGTGACGCGGCGAGCTCGGATCCGAGCGCGTGATACACGCCGTCGGCCGGACCGAGCAGCCCGCCCATTCCGCCGCCGCACGTGATGACCACGCTCGACGCGTCGCGAGGGCCGTGCCAGAGCACGGTGAGGAGGCCGCGCAACGTATAGATCTCGAGGTGATCGAGCGCGGGAGTGATCTCGACTTCCTCGACCCCGAGCGCTTCGAGGAGCTCGAGCGGTGAACGGGGTTCGCCAGCGTTCACAACATCGACTTCAGGAGCCCGCGCGTCTGTTCGCGTTCTGCGTGCGAGCCGAAGATCGCGGCGACGTACTCCGTGACGCCGGCGTCGGCCAGCGCGCGCACCTGCTGCTCGACGCTCGTCTCGTCACCGATGATCGCGACGTCGGCAGGACCCTCGGCGCCCTCGCGGTCGAGCATCGCGCGATAGGACGGCAGGAATCCGTAGACCTGGAAGTCGCGCGCGGCGCGCTCGCGGGCCGCCTCGACGTCGTTCGTGACGCAGACGGGCAACGCAGTGGAGATCCGGGGTGCCGCACGCCCGGCGGCGGCTGCGGCCGCGGTGATGATGGGAACAGTGTGCGCCGAGAGCGTCGCCGGTCCGGTCATCCACGTGACGGTGCCGTCGGTCTGCGAACCGGCCAGCTTGAGCATCTGCTCGCCGAGCGCGGCGACGAGCACCGGGCAGGGGATGCGAGGCTCGATGCCGACGGTCGCTTCGGTGCTGATCGTCTCACCCTTGAAGGAAGCTTTGCCCTCGCGAATGAGGGGCATCAGGACCGACAGGTACTCGCGCATGTGGCGTACGGGCTTGTCGAAGGAGAGCCCGAACATGCCCTCGATGACGAGCTGGTGCGACAGGCCGATTCCGAGCGCGAAACGACCGCCGCTGGCGGCTTGGACGGTGAGGGCTTGTTGCGCCATCGTGAGTGGGTGCCGGCCGTAGGTGGGGACCACGCCGGTCGCGAGCTCGATGCGGGGGACCTCCCGGCCGATCACCGCGAGCACGCCCATCGCGTCGAGACCGAAGATCTGGGGGAGTGCGTACGACGCGAAGCCGTCGGCCTCGCACGCGCGGGCGTCCGCGACGAGGTCGTCGATGGACCGGGCCGCCGTGTCGCCGCCGAAGATGCCGATTTTCATGGCCGGAGGCTACCCGTGACTCGCGGCGCGCACGAGCGAGGCTTGTATACTCTCCGCCTTACGCGGACGTAGCTCAGCTGGTAGAGCGCGACGTTGCCAACGTCGAGGTCGCGGGTTCGAGCCCCGTCGTCCGCTCCGGGAGAATGTGCACTTCAGCGGCCTTTCGGGGCCGCTGATTTCGCGCCCGGGGTCACGCCCCGGTGGCGGGTCAGCGTGATTGCGGCGACAGGAGTGGCACGAACACTCGCCGCCAGTCGGTGGCGGCGACACCCGGCGCGACCAGGTCGACGAACGCGAGGCCGAGTGGCGTCAGCTGCGCGAACCGGGCGAGTGCATCGAGCTGGCGTTTCTCCTCGGGCGTGCGCGCCCCGAGGGCTTCGAGGTACGCGAAGATCGCCTCCTCTTGGACCCGGTCCAGCGTCTCGGCGAGCTGCGGGTGGTGGCGCGACGCGAGCTGCGCTTCGATCCGGAAGATGCGCCAGTCGCGGCGGGCCGGTCCGAGGTAACCGCCGACGATGCGCGCCGTCGACGCCCCGAGGTCGGGCTCTTCGAAGTAGGTGCTGCGGTTCCGGGTGAGATCGTCGGCCAGGCGCTTCGCGAGCAACACCTCGACCGCGTGCGCGAGGAGCTCGTCCTTGGATGTGTAGCGCGGCGTAGATCGCGCCCGACGTGAGCGCGGCCCGGCGCGCGATCCGTGACGTCGTAGCGCGCGCGCGAACCCGACCCGGGCCGTGATGGCCAGCACGGAGTCGATCAAGGCGCTTTGCGACGTGTCGCCCGTCTCCGCGCGCACCGCGCCGGCGGGCTCGGGGACGAATCGACTCGAAGCTTCCGTGTACGGGAGCTGGTACGACGCGCCCACTCCGGCGAGGACGACCTCCCAATCGGCTGGGCGCCGGCGCGGAATCGCATGCAGGAGTACGCCCCACAGTGATCCGAGGGTGAACACGACCTGCGCGCATCTGCGCCGGTCGCGGGCGCGAGGTGCGGCGCCCCAACCTTTCAGCCAACCGTCGACATCCGGAGTGACGACCTCCTCCAGCTCGTCGATCCGGCGCGCCGTCGCGAGCAACTCGAGCGCGGCGATCGTCGTCGACTCCGGTGACGACAGCTCGCGCGTGATGTCGACGAGCGGGACCGATTGATCGCCGTCGACGAGTGCGCGTACGGCGAGGTCGAGGAACTGAAAATGCTCGTCGCGTACGCGCGCCGTCCACACGGCCGACGCGAGCTCGTGCACGCTCTCGTAGCGGCTGTAGAGCGCGCCCGTCGTCAGTCCGGCTCGGCGTGCAACTCCACTCATGCCGAGGCCGTCTACGCCGACGTTCACGATCTCTTCGAGCGCGGCGCCGAGGACGCGTTCGTCGTTCTCCTGCGAGGCTGCGGACCGTCGCCGGCTCACCGACGAACCTGCATCGCACGCGGTGTCCGTCGTGCCGACCGGTCGACGGGTCGGTCGCTTCCGGGAGTACGGGAAAGCCACATCGAGATCTCCGGAGTGAGCCGCATGAGTCCCGAAACTTTCTTCGCCGGCGTCGAAAACGAGCGCTCGGAAGTTGACCGGTCCTTCATAATAGACCCTACAATCAGGCTTCTGCACGGGAGCCGGTTCGGAGCCGACGTGCCTCCAACTGCCAGCTGTGTACGGGCGCCCGGGGTGGGTGAACTCGGATGACATCCGTTCGATTCAAGATCTTGGGACCGCTCGGCGTCAGCATCGATGGCGTCGCCGATCCCGATCGGTGCACCCCGTCAGCGCGCGCTGCTCGCGTTGTTGCTGCTCGAGCCGAATCAGGCGCGTCATCCGCACGTGTTGATCGAGGGCATATGGGGCGACGCGATCCCGCAACATCCCGACGCCGCGCTACAGATCGTCGTCTCGCGTCTGCGCAGCGCGCTCGGACCGGTGGCGGATCGGTTGACTTCGGAGCCGAGCGGCTACCGCATCGCCGCCGGCGAGGACGAGCTCGACCATCTCCGGGCCCGTAGCAGCTTCGTCCGCGCCCAGGAGCTGTGGCAGCAGAACGACTTCGCGGGAGCGGCCGTCGCGGCCGACGCGGCGCTGAGTTGCTGGACCTCGGATGCGCTCGCCGACCTACGTGACGCGCAGTTCTACGACAGCGCGCTCCGGGAGCTTCGTGAACTGCGCCTCGCGATCTACGAGTTCCGGACGCAGGCATATCTCCAGAACGGTCGTCACATCGAGGTGCTCGCCGACATCGACACGTGGGTCCGCATGGAGCCGTGGCGTGAACGACTGCGCGCACACCAAATGATCGCGTTGTACCGGACGGGCCGCCGCGTCGACGCGCTCGCCGTCTACGAGGATCTCCGGCGCTGTCTCGCCGACGAGCTCGGCGTCGAGCCCTGCACCTTCATGCAGGAACTGCAGGTTCGCGTGCTCGACCAGGACCCGACGTTGCTCGCGCATCGCTCGGGAATCGTCGCGCCCCTGCCGTCGTGGACCTCGTGCGGCCTTCCCTTCGTCGGGCGGGGACGCGAGGAGCTGAGGATCTTCGACCGGCTGCGCCAGGTCGCGGCGGGCGGGACCCGCATGGTGTTGGTCGAGGGTGAGTCGGGGATAGGGAAGTCGCGACTCGTGCTGGAAGTGGCGCGGCGCGCCAACGACGAGGCGATCGTCCTCGCCGTCGACGGCGCAGATGCGCTCCGGCCCGGACTCCATATGATCGCGGCCGCGCTCGGCGACGCGTGTGCGTCGCTGAGCGACGTCGAGCTCCGGTTGTGTCTCGGCCGCTGGCCCGGTGATCTCGCGGAGATCGTTCCGGCGTTGCGGCGACGATTGCCGGATCTTCCCGCCCCCCTCGACGCCGACGACGAGACGCGATCGCGACGCCTGCGCGCGGCCTTGGTGTCGTGGATCGGCGCCCTGTCACAGCGCGCGCCGGTCGTGCTGCTCCTCGACGACGTCCACCGCGCCGGACCGGCACTCGTGTTGTTCCTCGGTGCGGTGACGGCCGACCCGGAACCCAAACGGGTGCTGGTGCTCGCAACCGCCCGGTCCGGAGCCGGCGATCGATCGTCGCGGCTGGAGCAGCTGGCTCGCAGCCTGCAGGCGCGCGGCCTGATCGACCGCATCGAGTTGGAGGGCCTGACCGCTTCGTCGGTGGCGCAGCTTCTGAGCGATCTCGCGTGCCGGACGCCGCCGACCGGGCGCCGCAGCTCGCGCGTATGACCCGCGGCCACCCCTACTTGCTGGGCGAGATACTGCGCGACGCCGGAGACGCAATGCCGCCCCCGGCCACCGACGACGTCGCGGCCAGTATTCGCGACTTCGTGCTCCGCCGGGTCGCGGCGCTGGGCGAACCCTCGGCGCGATTGTTGCGGATCGCGGCGGCGATCGACGGCGAGTCCGATGTCGCCCTCCTCGCGCACGCATCGCGCGGCACCCTCGGTTCGACCGAGGCCTTGGTCGACCAGGCGATCGAGTCGGGCCTGCTGCACGTGACGGGTCTCGGTACGTTCGACTTCGTCCACGACCTGGCTCGCCGCGCGATCGCGGAATCGGTCGACGCCGATGCCCGGGCCGAGGCGCACCGCCGTGTGGCGATCGTGCTCGAACGTCGCAACGAGACGGCGAGCCGGATCGCGGCGCAGTGGAGTCGCGCCACCGGCGCCGACGCCGACACCAATACGCGTGTGTGGGCGGAGCGGGCCGGTGATGGCGCGTTGCGCGATCTCGATCCGCACGCGGCCGCGTCCTGGTACGCGCTCGCCGTGGCCCGCGCCGACGCGGAGAGAATGCGCGCGCACCTGCTGATCCGGCTGGCCGGAGCACAGTGCCAGGCCGGCGACGCGGCCGGGTCCGAGACGCTGCGCGCCGCACTCGAGATCGCGCGGCGACTCGGTGACATCGCGTTGTTGGTGGAGGCCGCGACACTCCGGACACCGATCTGGGCGTCGATGCCGGCCCTGTCGTCGCGCGAGCGGATCGAGGTCTTGGGCGAGACGTCGCGTCTCGCGCGCGACCCGGCCGTCCGGGCGCAACTCCTCGGTCGGCTCGCGACCGAATTGATGGCCACGCCGCAATGGCGGCGGGCGCGGTCGCTGGCCGACGAAGCGCTCGGCGACGCGAGCCGCCCGGAGAATCACTCGGTGCTGGCCGAGGTGTGGATGCGGCACTCCCAGGCAACCGGCAGTCCGCACAACCTGGCCGAGCGTCGCCGGTATATGCGCGAGGTCCTCAACGAGAGCGCCCTGAGTCGCGATCCCGTCCAACGATTCTTCGTGTTGAGTACCGCGACTTCGATGGCAATGGAAGCCGGTGAGATCGACGAGGCGTTCACGTATCTCGACGACGCCTTCGCGATCGGCGAGGAATCCGGCGTCCCGATCCTGGCCTACAACATGGAGTGCATCCGGGTCTGGCGCACGGCCCTCGCGGGGGATCTCGGCGAGGCCGAACGCCTGGCGCTGTCGGCCGCGCAACTCGGAGTCGAGCAGGGGATCGAGCACGCCGTGGTGGGTCCGGGCCTCCAGATCGGGAGTATCAGGTGGCAGCAGGGACGTTTCGCGGAGCTGCTCCCGCTGATGCGGCGCGAGCCGGCCGACGACGACCCCGGCGCGACGATCCTGCTCGCGCGGGCGCTGGCATGCACCGACGCGACCCGCGCGGAAGCGGCCGCCCGGTTACACAAGGCGGCGAGCCACGATCTCGACGACATTCCGCTCGGGTTGCACTGGGCCGGGTGCATGGTCGCGGCCGCCGAGGTCGCGTGGATGCTCGGCGACGCGCGCGTCGGCAACCTCGTCCACGCGCGGCTTCAGCCGCTCGCCGATCGCGTCGCGTTCAACGGCTCGTTCACGATTGCTCCGATCGCCTACGGCGCCGCGCTCGCGGCCGCGGCGGCGGGCGAGCGTGGGGCCGACGACCTCTTCGAGCGAGCGATCGCGATGGCCCGACGCCTGCGCGCACCCGTGCTGCGGGCGCGCGCGGAGCTGGTGTGGGGTCAGCGTGTTGACCGCCCGCGGAGACGCGCCGGCCAAGGTGCTCTCGCTGGTCGGTGCTGCACGAGCGACCTTCGTCGAACACGGCCTCCGAGTCAGCGCCGGATCTGCCGATGACGTGCTCCGCGAGGTGGAGCTCGCACTCCAACGCTGACCGCTGTGACATGGGGCACGGCTGCCGGATGGGGGCTTCCGCCGGGCCCGCGGGACTGTCACGGTGAGTCGTATGCAGCACGGATCAGCCCCCACCACCGCGCTCCTCACCGAGCGAGGCGTCGCACCCGATGCCGTGCAGGTGATCGCCCGCACGCCCGCGTACGCCGAGGTGCGCCTCGTCGTCGACGGCGGCGAGCCCCAAACGATCGGAACCGTGCGGCTCGCGCACGACGCGTGGTGTTGGGAGCACAACGACGGCGAGCAGAGCTCGCCGGTCGCCGAAACCCGTTTGGCCGCGGCCCGGCGACTCGCCGACTACCACCGCATGTACAAGCCTCGCCGAGCCCGGGTGTCGGTGCGCCAGATGCTCGACGAGGCGCGCGTTCGCTAGCCGGCGGTCGCCGCGCCGGCGGCCCGGCGCGGGTGCCAGCTGTCGACGAGCTTGGGGATCGCGGTCGTGAGCCGCGCCTTCAGCTTCGTGGCCCGAGCGGCCGAGATCTTGCCCGCGGCCTGAGCGGCGTCGATCTTGGTGGTCGCCGCGGTGTCGAGCGCGTCGACGACGGCCTGGGGCTGCACCCCGTGCTCGGTCGCGATCGTGGCGATCGTCTTGCCCGCGAGGAGCTCCTGGCGGAGGTCGGCGCGCGTGATGCCGATCGTCTTGGCGATCACGGCACCCGCACCGCGCCGGATCTCCTTGCGGAGTGCCTTCATCGCGGCCCGGCGGGTGGCCGACGAGCTCGCCGGGGGTGTGTTGGGAGTGGAGCTGGCCGTCACGGCGGCGGACGTGCCCGTCGGCCGGAGCGGGCGATCCGGAGGTGGATGCCGCCCCGGCGACCGAAACCCCGGCGAGCCCGAGAACGGCGGCGACACTTGCGGAAGCGATGGTCTTGGTGAATCTCATGCGTTCACGATCGCCCACGATTGTGAGCGGATCATGAAGCCGGCGTCAGCGCCTCGAGAGGAGATCGCGCACGACGTCGAGGACGCCGTCGACGCCGGAGCCGTGCAGGGTCATTCCGCCGTCGGCCACGAGATTCTGGCCCGTGACGAAGCGGGCCAGGTCCGAGCACAAGAACACGACGACGTCGGCGATGTCGCCGGGGGTGCCGACCCGGTCGAGGGGGGTCTTCGCGCGCTGGTCGTCCTCGAGCCCGATGCCGCGCCGGTCGAGGAGGAGCTCGGTCAGCGGCGTGCGGATCATCCCGGGGGACACCGCGTTGACGCGAATGGTCGGTGCGTACTCGAGGGCGGCGCTGGCGGTGAGGGCGACGACCGCGGCCTTGGCCGCCGCGTACGGCGCCTCGCCGGCCGCGGGCCGGGTTCCGGAGATCGACGCGGTCGAGACGATCGCGCCGCCGCCGTTCCTCATGATGAGCGGGGCGCCGGCCTTGAATCCGTGGAACACGCCGGTGAGGTTGAGGTCGACGATACGCCGCCATTCGGCCACGTCGTAGTCGTGGATCGGTGACAGTGAGCTCCCGCCCGCGTTGTTGAAGAGCAGTGAGAGTCCGCCCATCGAGTCCGCGGCGTCGACCATCGCGGCCGCCAGTGCGTCGAAATCGGTGACGTCGACCGCGTACGACAGGCCGCGTATCTCCTCGGCGACCTTCTCGGCGTTCACGGCGTCGAGGTCGAACACCGCGACCTGCGCGCCTTCGGCGGCCATGCGCCGGCAGGTCTGCGCGCCGATGCCCGAGCCGCCTCCGGTCACGACCGCGCGATGCCCGTCGAGGAGTCCCATTCCGCCAACCGTAACGGTCGCGCTATCCTGGCGCGCTCACTCGGGCGCGTGGCTCAGTCTGGCAGAGCACCTGCATGACGCGCAGGGGGTCGGGGGTTCGAATCCCTCCGCGCCCACCCGGAGTGTCGCTCGGCGAGCACCGGCCGCGTATAGCGTCGGCCGGTGCTCAGCGGGGCCCGGTCGAGGTCGGAGGATCCGAACCTCGACGACCGTGACGACGATCACGACACGGGCGGCGAACGGAGAGGAGGCGGTTCTCGCGCTCCCCATGCGGCGCTCCTGCTCTCGCTGTTCCTCGTCGTCGCGATCGGGTTGACGTTCCCCAACGTCACCCGCCTGCGGACGTACATCGCCGGCGATTCGGGCGATTCGTTGTTGAACCTCTGGATCATCCGGCGGGTCGAGATCGGGTTGCCGCACGGTTGGCACGGATTCTGGAACACGCCGATCTTCTACCCGGCGCACAGCACGCTGGCATACAGCGACACGTTGTTGCCGGTCGCGCTGGTGCACTGGCCGTTGCGCTTCTTCCTCGGCGACGTCCTGGCGATGAACGTCATCTACCTCGGGTCGTGGGTCGTGTCGTCGTGGTGCGTGTACCGGCTCGCGTCGCGCTTCGTGCGGCACTGGGGTGCGGCCCTCGTCGCGTCGCTCGCGTACACGTATTCGGCGACGCGCCTCACGCACCACGGGCACTTCCAACTCGTCGTCGGGGGCGCGCTCGTCCCGCTCGTGCTCCTGCTGCTGCTTCGCCTCTTCGACGACCCCAGTGTCGGCCGTGGCCTGGCGCTGGGCGCGAGCTTCGCCGCGCTCACGTTGAGTGCGAGCTACTTCGGCGCGATGACGGCAATCGTCGTGGTGATCGTCGCGGGTGGGCTCTTGCTCGCCCGGCGTCCGGGCGCGCTCCGCCCGTATGTCGTCGCGCTCGGCGCCGCCGCCGCGGTCGTGGTGGTGTTCGTCGCTCCGATCGGAGCGAAGTACGCGCAGTTCCAGCGCGATCCGGCCTTCCGGCGATCGTTCGAGCCCGAGACGGCGACGCATCTCGGCGACCTCGCCGCGACCGGGGTGCACAACTACCTGCTCGAGCACGTCGGGTTCATCGAGCACGGCGTCGCGTCCGAGTGCGCGGGGCATCGAGAATCGGATGTTCCCCGGCGTCGTCGCGACCGTGTTCGGCGTCGCCGGCGTCGCGCTGGTCGCGTCCGAGGTCGCCTCCCGACGGCGGCGGCGCAAGCGGGGCGGACGCGTACGCGAGTTGGGCCCGATCGCGGTCGCGGGCGTTGTCGCGCTCGTGTTGTCGATCGGT
This sequence comes from uncultured Actinomycetes bacterium, assembly GCA_963839575.1. Lineage (GTDB taxonomy): Bacteria > Actinomycetota > Acidimicrobiia > IMCC26256 > PALSA-610 > PALSA-610. The sequence goes on from CAWIVQ010000003.1 coordinate 3,468,449, forward strand.
GACTGGATCCATCTCGGTGGGCTCCGGGTGTACTTCCCGTTCGCGGCGATTCGCAACGTCGTGCCGGGCTTCGCCGGCATCCGCGCCGTCGCGCGGCTCGAGCTCGCGTTCCAGCTCGCGCTCACGTTGTTCGCCGCAGTGGGGATCGATGCGTTCCTGCGCCGGTTCGGGCCGCGTCCGCGCGTGGCCGTCGCGGTAGGTCTGGGCGCGATCGTCGTCGCCGAGTGCGCGATCGCACTCACGTTCGTGCGGGTTCCCACCTCGGCCGACGACGGCGGCGTCGACACCGCGTTGCGGGCGCGGCCAACGGGAGTCGTACTCGAGCTGCCGATCGTCGCCGGCGACAAGGGTGCGCTGTGGTCGACGACCGAGACGCCGCGCCAGCTCCTGGCGCTACGCGACCACGACCCCCGCGTGAACGGCTACTCGGGCTTCGAACCGAAGGGCTTCCCGTTCGAGGCATCCGTCCTGAATCACTTCCCGAGGCCCGACGCGCTGGCCTTCGCGCACCGGGTCGGGGTCCGTTACGTCGTGCTCCGCACCGGACTCGTCGCTCCCGGACCACCGGTCAAGGCCGACGTCACCTTCTACGACCCGCAGACCGCGGCGCGCCTCGTCGCCCGGATCCCGGCCGGCGCCGCGTTCGGGGCGGTGAAGATCCCCGGGGGATACCTCGTCGAGCTCCGGGGATGACCGGCCGGTCGGCACCACGGCGCCCGCGGACGTGGCACCGGATGCCGTCGCCGCGGCCGTACGCTGAAGGCCGATGTTCAGCGACGGTTCGATCCATCAGCTTCCTGATGTCGACCCCCAAGAGACCGGCGAGTGGCTGGAGTCGCTCGACGCGATCATCGACGTCAAGGGCAAGTCGCGCGCGCACTACCTGCTCGCCCGGTTGATGGAGCGGGCGCGCGAGCAGGGCTCGTTCGTCCCCGTCATGGTCACCACCGACTACATCAACTCGATCCCCCCCGAGCGCGAACCCTGGTTCCCCGGCAACGAGGACATCGAGCGCCGGATCCGCGCCTTCGTGCGCTGGAACGCGGTTGCCATGGTCGATCGCGCGAACCACCGCTTCGAAGGACTGGGTGGGCATCTCTCCACCTACGCGTCGGCGGCGTCCCTCTACGAGGTTGGCTTCAATCACTTCTTCCGAGGCAAGGGCGACGGCGGCTTCGGCGACCAGATCTATTTCCAGGGTCACGCCGCTCCGGGCATCTACGCGCGCGCCTTTCTCGAGGGCCGCCTGACCGAGGATCAGCTCGACCACTTCCGGCGGGAGACGACGGGCCGCGGTCTGCCGTCGTACCCCCACCCGCGCCGCCTCCCGACGTTTTGGGAGTACCCGACGGTCTCGATGGGGCTCGGGCCCCTGAACGCGGTGTACCAGGCCCGGTTCAATCGCTACCTCTACAACCGCAAGCTCGTCGACACGTCGCAGGCGCGTGTGTGGTGCTTCGTCGGCGACGGTGAGCTCGACGAACCCGAAGCGACGGCCGCGCTCGACCTCGCGGCACGCGAGCGGCTCGACAACCTGATCTTCGTCGTGAACTGCAACCTGCAGCGACTCGACGGTCCGGTCCGGGGCGACGGCAAGGTCATCCAGGAGTTCGAGTCGACGTTCCGGGGCATGGGGTGGAACGTGCTGAAGGTGGTCTGGGGTCGCCAGTGGGACGACTTGTTGGCTCGTGACGTCGACGGCGCGCTCGTCAACAAGATGAACTCGACCGTCGACGGCGAGTTCCAGAAGTACGTCGTCGAGTCGGGGGCGTACATCCGCGAGCACTTCTTCGGCCCGGACCCGCGCTTGCGCAAGATGGTCGAGCACCTCTCCGACGAGGACCTGCAGCGGCTCCCGCGCGGCGGTCACGACTACCGGAAGATCTACGCCGCGTACAAGACCGCGGTGGAACACGAGGGTACGCCGACGGTCATCTTGGCGAAGACGGTCAAGGGCTGGACCCTCGGTGCCGACTTCGAAGCCCGCAACGCCACGCACCAGATCAAGAAGATGTCGCCCGAGCAGTTGAAGGCGTTGCGCGACCGGCTCTACATGGAGATCCCGGACAAGGATCTCGAGTCCGGCATGGCGCCGTACTTCCATCCCGGTTACAAGTCGCCCGAGTACGACTACATGATCGAGCGCCGGCGCGCGCTCGACGGTTACCTGCCCGAGCGGGTCGAGCGTTCGAAGACCGTCGTGTTCCCGCGTGACGGCATCATCGACCAGCTGACCGCGGGAACGGGCGAGAAGGTCCCCGCCTCCACGACGATGGCCTTCGCGCGTTTGCTCCGGGTGCTCTTGAAGGAGCCCGAGCTCGGGCCGCGGATCGTCCCGATCATCCCCGACGAGGCCCGCACGTTCGGCCTCGACGCGCTCTTCTCGGAGTTCAAGATCTACGCACCCTTCGGCCAGCAGTACGAACCGGTAGACGCCGGCTTGATGCTGTCGTATCGCGAAGCCTCCGACGGGCAGTTGCTCGAGGAGGGCATCACCGAAGCGGGCGCCATGGCCTCACTCACGGCCGCCTCGACCGCGTATGCGTCGTGGGGTCATCCCATGATCGCGTTCTACATCTTCTATTCGATGTTCGGCTTCCAGCGCGTCGGCGACATGATCTGGTCGTTCGGCGACCAGCGGGGTCGCGGCTTCCTGCTGGGCGCCACTGCCGGCCGCACGACGCTGTCGGGCGAGGGGCTACAGCACTGCGACGGGCAGTCGCTCATGTACGCGATGGCCTACCCGAACTGCCGGGCGTACGACCCCGCGTTCGCGTACGAGGTCGGGGTGCTGGTCCGCGACGGCATCCGGCGCATGTACGGGCCGGAGCCCGAGGATTGCTACTACTACCTCACGCTCTACAACGAGAACTACGTCCAGCCACCGATGCCCGAAGGCGTCGAGGACGGGATCGTGCGCGGGATGTACCTCCTGACGCCCGGGCCGGGGGAGTGTGCGCACCGGGCGCAGATCCTCGCCAGCGGACCGATGGTGTTGCAGGCGCTCGAGGCCCAGCGGCTGTTGGCGGAGCACTACGACGTCGGCGCCGACGTGTGGAGCGTGCCCGGTTGGAAGCAACTGCGCGACGACGCGCTCGGGTGCGAACGTTGGAACCGGCTGCACCCGGCCGAGCCGCCGCGCACGCCGTACGTCACCGAGATGCTCGCCGAGACGGCCGGCCCCGTCGTCGCGGTCACGGATTGGGTACGCGCCGTGCCCGACGCGATCGCGCGGTTCGTGCCACAGCCCTACACCGTCCTCGGCACCGACGGGTACGGGTTCTCCGACGTCCGTACCGCATTACGGCGCCACTTCGAGATCGACGCGGCCCACGTCGTGGTGGGTGTGCTCGACGGGCTCGCGCAGACGGGCGACGTGAAGGCCGAGACCGTGGCGGAGGCCATTGCGCGCTTCGAGATCGACGCCGACGCCCCGGATCCCCGCACCACGTGATTCCTCGGGCTGATTCCTCGGGCTGAGGCCTCAGGCTGGGCGAGGGCAGCTAACGATTGACGTTGTGGTCGGGGTCCCAGTCGTCTTCTTCGTCTTCGAACTCGTCGTCGAAGTCGTCGTCGCTGTCCGTCTCGTCGTCGCCCGCGCTCTCACTCAGATCCGCGAGGGTGCCGGAACCTTCCCGGAACAGCCCATCGTCGTACCCTTGCTTGAGCTTGCGCGCTTCACGGAAGCGGCGTGCTCGTCCTTTTCTGGGCACGTCGTCACCTGCCTCGAAGTCGTGAGGACCATTATGCCGTGTCCTGCACGCTCGAGGCGCGCCGGGCGCGAAAGGGCTGGTGGCCCCAGCGATCGAGATGCACGACGTTGCCGACGGGGGGCGTGGGTGCGCCTTCTACGGCTCGGGCGAGGGGTCCGCGCGGCCAACCCAGCGCCACCACCGAGACCGGCGTGACCCGCCGGGGCAGGCCGAGCGTGCGCCGCGCCTCCCACACCGACCACAGGGGCAAGGTCGTGGCCGAAGCGCCCAGGCCCCGCGCCGCCGCGGCCAGGAGGAGATTCTGGACGGCGGGGAACGCGGCGCCGTAGAAGGCGGCCGCCCCAATGGCGGGGAAGATCGGTCGGCGCCCGGGCATGCAGGCGACGATGAGCACGGGAACGTCCTCGAAGTGATCCGATTCCCACTGCCGGTCGGCGAGCAGGGCTTCGTCACTCCAGCGGCTGCGCAGGACGCGCTTGTAGATCGACCAGCCCTGCCGGTAGGTGCGCGCGAGTTGATGGCGGACGTCGGGGTCGCGCACCACGATGAACGAGCAACGCGGCAGGCGACCGGCGCTCGCGTGCGCGGCCAGCTCCAAGAGCGCCAGGACCGTGTCGTCGTCGATCGGATCGCTGCGGAGCCGGGGGTGCGCGGCTTGGGACCGCATCAGCGCGGCGACATCTTCGAAGGTGGTCACGTGCCGAGGCTTGCACCGCTCGACAGTTTGCGCCAGAGCGCGGTGTAGCTCGGGTATTCGAGCCCTTCGGACACGTATCCGGCGCGGCGCAGCTCGGCGTGCAGCCTCGGGAGGTTGGCCATCGGGACGCCGGCGTCGACGTGATGCGCGAGATGCCAACCGATGTGGAAGGGAACGAGGAAGAAGCGCGCGAGCGGCGACTGCTCGACGGAATGCGTGGTGAGGCGCCGATCCTTCGACCGCTGCATGCCGCCGTGCTCGGCGATCGAGCGCAGCCGGTTGATGACGCGCCAGACGGTGAGGTACGGCGCCAACCACAAGATGAAATAGACCCAGGGATGGTGCAGCACGACGCCGATGGCGATCAGGACGATCTGGCTCGCGACGATGGCTCGGGCCTGGAAGCGAACGGGTGCATTGTCGGATCGCACCGCGCCCAACAGGCCCTTGAAGAGCTTCCAACCGGTGCTGCCGCGTGCGTCGCGCGCGAGCTTGCGGCGCATCGAATCGCGCGAGATCGGGTAGCCGCGGTAGAGCGGGATGTCGGGCTCGTCGGGACCGAATTCCTCGCGGTGATGCGCCATGTGGCCGCGGCGGTAGGAGTCGATCGGCGTGAACGAGGCGAAGCCCAGCAGCCAGCGCCCGACGAAGTCGTTCGCCTTGCGATTCCGGAACAGCAGCCGGTGCGCGGCCTCGTGCATGAGCGCCGCGAACTGGGCGTGGGCCCGGCCCATCAAGATGAACGCCGCCACCCATACGAGCCAGTTGTCGAAGTGCACGGCCACCACCACGATCGCGGTCGTCTGCGCGTAGAGACCGGCTACCGCAACGGCATTGCGGGCGTTCGGGATCCGCCGCAGCTCCTCTCGGAACGCCGGTGTGGGCCGACCGGACGCGGTGATCCGGTCGGTGGGGCGCGCCGCATCGAGGAGGGCCGGATCCGGGATCATCGTCGAGGCCACGAGGAGATATTACACTTCGGGATCAGATGATGCGAGATGGTAATACCGCCGAGCTCGAGCCGCTCCTGGAACGACCGCTGTCGGCCCGTTCGCTCATCGCGAGCCTGTTGTTGCGTTCCCGCCCGCCCCGCATGCGGGGGCGCGGCTGGTGCAGTGGTGCGGCCTGTTCGGTGTGACCGAGGGGACCGCACGCGTCGCGCTCAGCCGCATGGTCGAGCGAGGTGAACTTCGGTCGAGCGACGGGATCTACGAGCTGGCCGGTCGGGTACATCGGCGCCGGGGCGCGCAGGACTGGAGCCTGGATCCGGTGACGGCGCGCTGGCGCGGGGTGTGGCGGATCGCCGTGGTCGCACCAGTACCGCGCGACGCGGCCGAACGCACCGGGTTGCGCGACAGCATGCGGCGCCTGCGCTGCTGCGAGCTACGGGCGGGGACCTGGACGCGCCCCGACAACCTGCCCCGTGCATCGGCACCGGCCGAGTCGTGGAAGATCGCCGACGCCCAGTGCCATTGGTGGTCGGGCCGGCCCGACGGTGATCCCGCCGAGATCGCGTCCGAAATTGTTCGACGACGCTCGTTGGGCCCGGCGCGCGGTGAGCCTCGGGTCACGCCTCGAATCCGTCACGCGGGCGTTGGCCGATTCCGACGACGGTGCGCTCGCGGAAGGCTTCGTCGTCGGGGCGGCTTCGCTCGCGCACCTGCGCGGTGATCCGCTCCTGCCGCCGGAGCTCGCAGCCGACGCCGCCGCGGGCGAAGCGTTGCGGCATGCCTACCGGAGCTACGAGGGCGCGTTCTCGCAGGCGCTGCACGCCTGGTTCATCGAGCGTTGAGGGTTATTCTGGCGTGTGGCGTCCAACGGTTCCGCGGGCTTGCTGGGTGACGCCGAAGGGCTCCTGCCCGATCTGGTCGACCTCCGGCGCCGCATCCACCGCCATCCCGAGATCGGTCTGCAGTTGCCGGTCACGCAGGCGACGGTGCTGGAAGCGATCGACGGCCTCGCACTCGACGTCAGCACCGGGAGTTCCGTCTCGTCGGTGATCGCCGACCTCCGGGGCCGCGAAGGGCCGGTCGTGCTGCTGCGGGCCGACATGGACGCACTGCCGATGCCCGAGGACACCGGGCTCGCGTTCGCGAGCACGGTCGACGGCTGCATGCACGCCTGCGGTCACGACGCGCACACCGCGATGTTGATCGGAGCCGCGCGCCTGTTGCACGCGCGGCGCTCGGAGCTCGCGGGAACGGTGCGTTTCATGTTCCAACCGGGCGAGGAAGGTCATCACGGCGCCCGCTTCATGATCGAAGAGGGCGTGCTCGACGGAGACGAACCGGTTGCTGCCGCGTTCGCGTTGCACGTGTCGCCGAACCTCCCGTCGCGGACGATCTGGACGCGCGGTGGCCCGCTCATGGCGTCGGCCGACGTGTTGGAGATCAAGATCACCGGCAAGGGCGGTCACGCATCGACGCCGTATCTCGCGAACGATCCGATGCCGGTCGCCGCCGAGATCGTGCAGGCGCTGCAGGTCATGGTGACGCGTCGCGTCAACACGTTCGACCCCGTCGTGATCACGATCACGAAGATCCGCGCGGGTACCGCCGACAACGTGATCCCCGAGACGGTCGACATGTTGGGCACGTTGCGGGCGGTCTCCGAGCACAGCCGCGCGGTCGCCCTCGACGCGATGCGTCAGCTCGTCGAAGGTATTGCGAGCGCGCACGGCATGCGAGCCGACCTGACCGTGCACCGCGGCTATCCGGTCACCGTGAACCACGATGACAGTGCCGACTTCGCAACGCGCGTCGCCACCGGGCTCCTGGGCCCGCACGGCTCCGGTCGGATGCCGGCTCCGGTCATGGGCGCAGAGGACTTCTCGTACGTGCTGCAAGAGCGCCCGGGAGCCATGTCGTTCCTCGGCGTCTGCCCTCCGGACCAAAATCCGGCGCACGCCCACGCGTGTCACTCCAACCGGATGATGCTCGACGAACAGGCGATGAGCGTCGGCGCCGCGATGTACGCGGCCCTGGCGATCGAGTACCTCGCTCGCAGCGAAACCCATCGGCCGACACGCTAGATTCGTCGTCTCTCCCGGGCGGTTAGCTCAGCTGGTTAGAGCGCCTGCTTCACACGCAGGAGGTCGGAGGTTCGAGTCCTCTATCGCCCACTGGTCGTCCCGTCATGCAGCGCCTGGCGTCAAACAGTCCCGCCGCGGGGTTCGAGGACGACCACGGGCGTCTCGGTCGACCGCAGGCCGGCATAGCTGTCGTGCTGCGGATCAACCGCGACGAAGCGCTGCCAAAGCCGATCGCGTTCCTCACCCGCGGCCGGGCGTGCGCGCACCGGGCGCGCCGGCCGGCCGGCGAGGCGAACGATGGCGTCCGGATGCGCCTCGAGGTTGAGCCACCACGAGGGATGACCCTCGTCCCAGCCGTTCATTGCGAGCGTGACGAGGTTCGGGCCGTCCTCGAGGTAGCCGATGATGACGCTGCGTTCTCGCCCGGACTTGCGCCCGACGGTCGTGAGGTACAGCGCACCCCAGCCGCGCTTGCTCGCCGGCGTCCAAAGGAAGCGGCCGCCGCTGATGTGGCACAGCGCGCGATGAACACGCCAGAACAGGTGCTTGAACCACGCCGGCGGGAGCTTCGGCGGTCGGGTTGCCGCTTCGCTCATCGCAATACCTCCCGCGCGGGCGACTCTTCCACGGTCCGCCGCGCCCGAACCTCCACCGGGACGGGTGTCATGCGGCGAGGGCGAACGGAGGGTATTGGTCGGTGAGCAATCCGGCATAGGCGCTCACCCGGAGGCCGTAGCGATACACCTTGACGAGGAAGTCGCGGGCGCCGAGCGGGTATTCGCCCGTGAAGACGACGGCGAAGAACCCGCCGATGACGACGAAGAATGCGCCGATCATGAGTGCGACGAGCACGAAGTAGTGCGGGATCGCGAGGATCCACTTGTACAACGGCTTCCACCGGGCCAGATGCTCCGGGTAGGTGATGCTGAGACTGGTGTGCGGCTCGACGCCGTCATCGTCGGCCGCGGGTTGGAAATCGAACGGCGGGTAGTCCTCGTGCAAGAAGAGCGCGTAGCTCACGGCGCGCCATTCGTAGCGGTAGGTCATCGCGATCATGTCGAATAGCGGCCGCGGGATCTGCTCGGTGAACAACACCGTGAAGAAGCTGATGAGGGTCAACACGCTGCGAAGCGTGCTGAGAGCTCGCGCGATCAGCAGCTGAGGTACGGCCAAGAGCCACTGGACCAGTGGACGCCACCGGGTGATGTGACAGTCGGCATCGAACTCGAGGCGAGCGGGATACGGGGTGGACATGGACATGGACACGGCGGCCCTCCTTGTACGCGAAATCCGGCGCAGCCGTTGGCTACCGGGTGAGCGTTGGCGGCTTGACTGCAGGATGCGCCGTCGCCGGTCGCCGTACTAGGGCCGACGGTCACGCATGAACGGCGATACGTCCCTACCGCACGGCCGCGCCGCGGACCGGAAAGTTCCTTCCAAAATTCGCGGTCGTTGTCGTCTTGGCCAGCCGTTCGGACCGAGGAACCCCGGGCGCCGCGGGCGCGCCTCCGGTCACGGCAACCCGGCAACTCCCGAAGGACGAGACCCGACGGTTCGTCGAGATCCGGCCGATCGCCCAAATCGTGTGTTGTTGCCTGCAGTGTTGATCGCGTTCGACTCGACCAGCATCGCGACCGAGGAACGCCGACGCGACGCCGCGACGATGTCGACATTCGGACTCCCACTACGACGTGTGGTCCGGATCATCGCGACCGAAACAGACGTGGCGAACAGAAGATCGTCACGATTGTGTCGTTTTCGCGACATCGTGCCCGCGGTCGGATGAAGTATCCCCGCCCCGCTGCCAGTGGTGACGGGAGGAGTGGCCGTGCGAACGGTCGGCTTGGTCAGATCCCCGCGTCGGCGACCGATTGAGGAGGCGTCCATGAGCTGACCCGGGGGCTGGTTTGTCCGTGACTGTTCTTCGTGCACATCGCAATCCGCAGATCACGCCCGAACGTTGCGGACGGGGTCCGGGTGTCCGAGTCGGGCTGCGCACCCGTGTCGGCGTCGTCGCGTTGGTGTTGTGCACCACCGGTCTGGTCGGCTCCGCGATGTTGCGCGGAGCGGCCGCGGCCGACCGTCCCGTCGTCTCGCGGTTGGGTCTGTATCCCGGATACGGCAGCGCGGCGCGGCTCCAGTCGATGGAAGCGTGGCTCGGTCACGAGGCGCACTACGTCGTGCAGTTCTCCGACATCACCAGCGCGAGCGCGTTCGACGCCAGCATCTGGGGCCAGACAATCGGTGCGGGCTCGTTGCAAAGCGTCGCCAACCGTACGACCCTGGTCGAGTCGGTACCGCTGACGCTCGGGCTGGGCTTCGGCGCGTCGACAGCGCAGCGCGCGGCGGCGCTGAACGTCACGTTGTCCGGCAAGAACGACGCTGCGTATCGAATCGGCGCGCAAGACATCAAGCAGGCCGGGTTCACCTTCCCGATCATCCGGCTGGGCTGGGAGTTCGACGGGAACTGGATGCCGTGGTCGGCGGCCGGCAACGAGACGCTGTGGGTCAACGCCTACCGCCACGTCGCCGACGTGTTCCGTTCGGTGCTGCCGAATGTCCGCTTCGACTGGACAGGCGACCCGGGTTGGCTCCAAGGCCGCTTGAGCGCGTATCCCGGTGACGGCTACGTCGACATCGTCGGGATGGACGTGTACGACAAGAGCCTCGCCGCGGCATGGAACCCGTCGACGAAGTCGTGGGTCGACCCCGCAGCCGCGTTCCGGACCGACATCCCGAGCCTCCAGTTCCAACACGACTTCGCGATCGCACACGGCAAGCAGGTCAGCTTTCCGGAGTGGGCCCTCGCCAGTGGTGGTCCCGAAGCTCCGACGAGCGCGGGGAACGACGACCCGAGCTTCATCCAGGGCATGTACGACTGGATGAGCGGGCTTCCGAACAACGGCCCGGGCAGCCTCGCGTACCACGCGTACTTCAACGAAGACACCGCCAACGACGGCTTCCACGTGCTGTCGCACTTCCCCAACGCGCAGGCGCGCTACCGGGCGTTGTTCGGCGGCGCCGAGAGCGCAGCGACGGGTACGGGGCCGAACCCGACGGTGATCTTCCCGCTCACCAGCCCAAAGACTCCGGGCTACGAGATGCTGGGGGCCGACGGCTCGGTCTACACGTTCGGTGGGGCGCGCAACGTAGGGAACGCGTCGTCGTTGTCGGTTGCGATCGTCTCGCGCCCGGCGAGCAACGGCTACTGGATCGTCGACCCGGCCGGGAGCGTCAGCCACTTCGGCACGGCCGGCGATCACGGTGGGCGCCCGGCCCTGCGCGCGGGGGAGCGCATCAGCACGATCTCGTCGACCGCGTCCGGGAACGGGTACTGGTTGTTCAGCAACCAGGGACGGGTGTTCGCCTACGGCGACGCGCACCACTATGGCGACTTCGGATCGAGGCAACTGAACGGGCCGATTGTCGCGTCGGTCGCGACGCCGAGCGGGCACGGCTACTACATGGTCGGATCCGACGGTGGGGTCTTCAGCTTCGGCGACGCGCACTTTTGGGGCTCGATGGGCAACGTCCATCTGAACCAGCCGATCGTGGGGTTGTCGCCGGCGCCGAACGGGCTCGGATACTGGCTCGCGGCCTCCGACGGCGGGGTGTTCGCGTTCGGTGCACCCTTCCGCGGCTCGATGGGCAACGTCGCTTTGTCGAAGCCCGTGACGGGAGTGGTCTCCTACGGCAACGGCTACTTGATGGTCGCGTCCGACGGTGGCGTGTTCAACTTCTCGAACCGGCGCTTCGTCGGCAGCCTCGGCTACGCGCCGCCGTCCGTACCGATCGTGGCGATCGCTTCGCACCGAGGTTGATGCGCGCCGTTCGACCGCTCAGCGGTAGCGACGCCGGAAGAGCGCGTACGCGACGGGCCCGACGAGGATGGGCAGCCAGTACGAGGCCAGGCGGTAGAGCAAGGTCGCGAGCACGGCCTGCGCGGGCCGAACGCCCGCGAGCGCGAGCGTTCCGGTGAGTCCCGCCTCGACGAGTCCGAGGCCACCGGGCGTGATCGGGATCATCGCGAGCAACGACGCCGCGGTGTAGGCGAGCAGCGCCAGCGACGGCTTCGGCAGGCCGCCGACGGCGGCGAGGGCCGCGAACAATGCGAGGAAGTCGAAGCCGAGACGGCACACGGTGACACCGAGGGCCGCGCGCCAGCGTTCGCCGAGCACCTCGCGGATCTCATTGCGCTCGCCGAGGAGCGTCGCCGGGAGGTTGGTCACCGGCGTGCGATTCCGCAAGAGCCGATTGCGAACCGCTTGCCCGGCGCGTCCGATGGCGATGAGCAACGGGTCGGTGGTGAGGAGGACGGCGCCGATGGTCGCGACGACGACGAAGCCGCCGATGCCGAGGAACGCGGTGTTCGCCAAGCCGGGATCGATCGACGCGCCGGCGAGGATGGTGGGAAGCGTCAGGACGGGCAGGAACAGGACGCTCGCGGTCTGCAGCAAGGTGAAGGCCGTGAACCCCGAAACCGCGGTCGCGGTGTCGATGCCCGACTGTCCGAGGAGCCGGAGCTGCAGGGTCGCGCCGGCGGCCGCGCCGCCCGGGACGATCTGGCTCATGGCGTTGCCGGAGAGTTGCGAGGTCGCGACCGGGAACCAAGCCTTCGTGCGCAGCGCGATGCGTTGGAGTGCGATGGCGCTCGCGAAGCTCAGGCCTTCGCAGGCGACGATCACGACCAGCCACGCCGGGGCGACGCTCGACACCCGTGGCCACGAACCGAAGACCTCGAGGACGCTCGGCGTGACGATGTGGAACGAGATCGCGGCGACCAGCAGCATCAGCACCCGGGAGACGCTGAAGCGGCGCTCCTTGCGGCCTCGACCGCCCTTCGTCTCGCTCACCCGGGTGTCATCGGCAGGGTGCGCCGCGTCCCGGCGCGGATCGAGGGCATTCCTCCGTTTACCACGACTGCGGCGGGTTCGAACCTGATGGGCCCCGGGGCCCGCAATGGCTCAAGCGCACGGAATGGCCCGTCGAGGGCGATGATGTGCACATGACCGGTGTCGAGTCGCCGATGAAGCCGCGGGCGCCAGGCCCGAGCGTGCGCGTGTCGGTCGCGCTGATCGTGTTGGGCGTCGCGGTCGCGATCCCGACCTTCGTCGCCGCGGTCGTGCCCATCACCCGCGCCGTCAGCGCCTCGGTTCGTTTCGAGGCGCCGAACACGGTGCGCGTGCATCTGGGCAAGGGGACCCACATGCTCTACGAGGACACGGGCGCGACCTCACTCGGCTCGGCCTTCTCCTCCAACGACAATGTGACGATCTCGCGCGGCGAGGTGACCGTGACCGGGAGTGACGGCGCGAACGTCGAGGTGCTCGACCGGGGCACCGTGCGCGAGTTGTTCACGAGTGGCGGCGACAACTTCGCGGGTGCTGTGCGATTCACGACGCCGGCCGCCGGTGACTACCTCGTGACGGTTCGCACCGTGGCGCCGGTCCGTGTGCTGGTCGCGCGCCCGTGGTCGGACACGATCCAGGCGGCGCTCGGCTGGTTCGCGCTCGCCGGCCTCGGTGGCATCGTCACCGTCGTCGGCATCGTGTTGCTGATCGTCGGTTCGGTACGCCGCAACCGGATGCGGAGCGTCTTCGTGTTCGCGCCGCCGCCGCCGGGATGGCACCCCGACCCGGCCGGATCAGGACGCTGGCGATACTGGGACGGTTCCCAATGGACGGAGCATGTGCAATGAGTGCAACGGATCCCGCGGGCTCGACGAACGCCCCGAGCGTGAGCCGAGCCCGCCTGCAGGCGGGGTGCCGGGTCGAGCCGGGATCAAAGGCGAACCTCGACGGTCGCGCGACCGACGAGCGTTTCGGCATCGAGAAGGTCGACGCGCAAGCGGAACTGATCAGGCTCACCGATCGCCTGAGCGTGATGCACCAGCGTTTGTGGGCCGAGCGGACGCACGCGGTCCTGCTGGTGCTGCAAGGTCTCGACGCCGCCGGCAAGGATGGCACGATCCGCCGGGTGTTCACGGGCTTGAACCCGCAAGGCTGCGACGTCGACTCGTTCCGGGTACCGACCCCGGTAGAGGCTGCGCACGACTTCTTGTGGCGGATCCACAAGGTGTTGCCGGAGCGGGGCGACATCGGGATCTTCAACCGGTCGCACTACGAGGACGTCGTCGCGGCCCGGGTCGTCGGCGCGATCGACGATCATCGGAGAACGCAGCGCTACGAGCACATCGTGAACTTCGAGCGGATGCTGGTCGACGAAGGCACGTCGGTGGTCAAGATCTACCTGCACGTCGGCAAGGACGAGCAGCGCGACCGCTTGCAACGGCGTCTCGACGATCCCGAGAAGCGTTGGAAGTTCGAGCAGGCCGATCTCGACACGCGTGTGCGATGGGACGAGTACGTGCGGCTGTACGACGCCGCGATCACCGCGACGTCGACCGACGCCTCGCCCTGGTTCGTCGTCCCCGCCGACCGCAAGTGGCTGTCGGGCCTCGCGACGGCGTCGATCCTCCTCGACGCACTCGAAGCGCTCGATCCCAAGATCCCGGCGCCGAAGACGGACCTCGACGGGATCGTCATCCGGTGACTCGCCGGCCGGTCACCGGCGCGCGTATGGTCGGCGCATGCCGACTCCCGAGCAGGTAAAGACGACCGCCGAGGCGTACGTGGCGGCCTCGAACGCCAACGACAAGTCCGCGGTCTTGGCCCGGTTCGCACCGGACACGGTCTGGTACGACCCGGTGGGTCAGCCGCCGCACGTCGGCCGCGACGGCGTCGGCGAGTTCTACGACCAGACCCGCGCCCTGGCAGACAAGATCGAGATGAAGTTGCGAGAGGTCATCGTCTGCGGCGCCGAGGCCGCGATGATCCTCGAGATCCACATCACGATGGGCGAATCCGGGATGGTCATGGATTGTGTCGAGACGCTCGAAGTCGACGATGAAGGCCTGATCACAGGCATGAAGGCCTACTGGGACATGTCGCCGCGCACGCCCACGCGGAGCGTAGGGACCGGGCGGACGTTCGGCCCGTTTCGGCCTCGCTCGTGAGCCGCGCAAAATGGGCACTTGCGGACTCGATTTTCCTCCGGGCGTGACTTCGGCCACAATGTATTGGCGATGAACGTCGAGTCCCGCGATTCCGTCTCGCTGAAGCCCGCCGAACTCGATGAGGTCGGTCAAATTTTCCTTTCCAACGGCCTCCCGGTCTCCGACGAGGAGCTCGATCGCCAGGTGGAGTCGTTCCCGCTCGCGGTGCTCGCGAGCGACGAGGGCGTCATCCACGGCCTGATGCTGGGGTCGCTCGAGCGCATCGGCGGAACGCCGTCGATCCTTTGGGGAATGGGAGTCGTGCGCAAGGCCAAGACGGCTTCGGCGACGCTCAAGTCGATGACGGGCGAGCTGACCCGCCGGGCCGCCATCTCGTTCCCGGACGAGGACGTGCTCGTGGCGGCTCGCCTCGCGCAGCCCAGCTGTTACGTCTTGCTGCAGAGCTACGCCAACGTCGTTCCCCGCCCGGGCTACGTGCCCAACGGCGAGGACCGGGCGTGGGGCCGGCGCCTGGCCAAGCGCTACGGCAACGACGGCCACTTCGACGACCGCGAGTTCAGGGTCGCCGTCAAGGGGCGCAAGCCGCCATGTCTCGCGGTGCTCGACACGAGCCCGGTGAAGGCGACGGGTGGAGCGAAGATCGCATCCCTCGTCGGCCAGCTCGACGCGGCCCGCGGTCAGGCGATGATCGCGTTCGGCTGGGCCGTCGCCGAAGAGCTCGCCTCCGGTTCCTACCTCGCGGCCTGCTGACCCCCGGCCGTTCGGCGAGCGGTCAACACGGCGTCGAGCTGATCGCGTAGCGCGTCGGGGTCGGTCACGGGTTGGCGGCACGCGTAGTGCTCGCACACGTAGGCGGTCGGTGTCCCGTCGCGGGCTTCGCGCCCCGCCAGCAGCGGTGACGGGTCGTCTGGCGTGCCGGTGAGGGTGACCGACGCGGGCACCAGTCGGGTCGCGACCTGCCGGCGCAGGAGCCGCGTCCGATCGTCGGCGGGATCGCCGACGATCGCGATCTCGACCGGGCTGGTCACGAAGCGTTCGATCGCGCCGAGCAGGTGGGCGAATCCGTTCGGGTGTGCGGCGGCCGACGGCGCCAGCATCCGGAGCACCGGCGCGGCGGGTTCCTCGAAGCTGCGGTCGCCGGTGAGCGCGGCGAGGCGCAGGAGGCCGTTCGCCGCGAGCGAGTTCGCCGACGGGGTCGCGTCGTCGAAGACGTCCTTCAAGCGCACGACCAACTGCTCGGCATCCGACCCCGAGGTGAAGAAGCCTCCGCCGGCGGGGTCGTGGAAGAGCGCCAGGAGCTCCGAGGCCACCAAGCGGGCCTCGGCGAGCCAGGCCACGTCGTCGAGCTCGGCGAGGGTGCACAGCGCCTCCAACAAGGCGGCGTAGTCCTCGGCGTAGGCGAGGTAGGGCGCACGCCACGAGCGCAGGAACCGGCCGTCGGCGCGGCGGAGCTGCGCGAGCAAGAAGCGCATGTTCGCCCGCGCCGCGTCCATCCAATCGGCGCGCTCGCACACGGTTGCGGCTTCGGTCAGCGCGCTCGACATCAACGCGTTCCAACCGAGCAGGACCTTGTCGTCGAGGCCCGGCCGGACACGGGTGTCGCGACGGGCGAGGAGTCGAGGCTTCGAACGCTCGACCTCGACGGGAACCTCAGCGTTCGGATCCTGCACGTGCAGGATGTTCCCGCGGAATCCGGTGTGGGGGTCGGCGAAGTTCCCGCCCTCGGTGATCTCGTAGTAGGCGATCACCGCGTCGGCGTCCGCACCGCAGACGTCACGGATCTCGTCGATCGACCAGCAGTAGAACTTGCCCTCGACGCCCTCCGAGTCGGCGTCCTCGGCGGAAAAAAAGCCGCCGTCGTCGTGGCGGAGGTCGCGCAGGACATAGCCCACGATGCCTTCCACCACGCGTCGGTAGCGCTCGTCGCCGGTGACGAGGTATCCGTGCAGGTAGGCGCGCGTGAGCAACGCATTGTCGTACAACATCTTCTCGAAGTGCGGCACGAGCCACGAGTCGTCGGTCGAGTAGCGCGCGAAACCGCCGCCGAGTTGGTCGTGTATGCCGCCCGCGGCCATCGCGTCGAGTGTGGTCGTGATCATGGATGCGGTCTCGTCGGCCTGATTGCGCACGTAGGTCCGGCACAAGAAGTCGATCGTCATCGCCTGCGGGAACTTCGGCGCGCGCCCGAAGCCGCCGTAGCGAGGTTCGAACTGCGCCCGGACGCCCGAGTACGCGCGCTCGAGGATGTCGGTGCGTAGCTCCGTGTCGTCGCCTGCGCCGTCGCGCAGCACCTCCTCGGCGAGTGCGGCCGTGAGTTGATCGCTCTGGGCCAGCACCTCGGCCCGACGTTCGCGCCACGCCTCCGAGACCGCTTCGCAGACGCGGCGGAACGAGGGCATCCCGTGACGGTCGGAATCGGGGAAATAGGTGCCCGCGAAGAACGGCCGGCCGTCGGGCGTGCACCACACGCTCATGGGCCAACCGCCGCGACCGGTCAGGGCCTGCACGGACTGCATGTAGATGGCGTCGACGTCGGGCCGTTCCTCACGGTCGACCTTCACGTTGACGTAGAGCCTGTTCATGAGCGCGGCGGTCGCCTCGTCCTCGAACGATTCGTGGGCCATGACGTGGCACCAGTGGCATGCCGAGTAGCCCACCGACAAGAACACCGGCACGTCGCGCTCGCGTGCGAGGGCGAACGCCTCGTCGCACCAGGGCATCCAGTCGACGGGGTTGTCGGCGTGTTGACGGAGGTACGGGCTCGTCTCGCCGGCCAGTCGGTTTCGGGTCACGCTTCGACCGTCCCCGTCGCGCGCGTCGCCGTTGAACGGGCCCAGCGGTAGTCCGGCTTGCCGGCGGGTGAGCGTGCGATCGCGTCGACCAACACCAGCTCCCGGGGAACCTTGTAACCGGCGAGGTGCGACCGGCTGTGCTGTTGCAACATGTCGAGCGTGGGTGTCTCGCCGGCACGGGGCTGCACGATCGCCACGACGCGTTCGCCCCAACGATCGTCGGGCACGCCGACCACGACCGCGTCGAAGACGTCGGCGTGCGCTTTCAGCACTGATTCCACCTCCTCGGGGTACACCTTCTCGCCGCCCGTGTTGATCGACATCGAGCCGCGACCGAGCAACGTGATCGTTCCGTCGGTCTCGACGACTGCGTGATCGCCCGGTACCGCCCACCGGACGCCGTCGACCACCGGGAACGTCGCGGCCGTCTTGGCCGGGTCCTTG
Source organism: uncultured Actinomycetes bacterium (assembly GCA_963839575.1). Lineage (GTDB taxonomy): Bacteria > Actinomycetota > Acidimicrobiia > IMCC26256 > PALSA-610 > PALSA-610. The sequence continues at coordinate 3,486,141 of CAWIVQ010000003.1, forward strand.
TAGTAGCCGAGGGGGATGTGACCTCGCCGCGCCAGGCGGCCGACCACGCCGACGCCGACCGGCCGCAGATCGGGCCCGAGCACCTGCGTGTCGTCGCCGACGCGAAAGCGCGGCGCGTTCGGGACGTCGCCGCCGGCGACCACGACCGACTGTCCCTGGCCGCCCGTCTCCGACGCGCCGTAGCCGTCGACCACGAGGACCGACGGCAGGCGCTCGACGAAGGCCGCCTTGAGCGACGGCGACAGGATTGCGCCACCCGACAACACCACGTGCAGGCACGAGACGTCGAGGGCGCGGCCCGCGGGTGAGTCGAGCGCATCGAGCAGTGGGCGCGCGAACGCGTCGCCGACGATGACGATGAAGTTCGCCTGTTCCCGCTCGACCAGCTGCCACAGCGCGATGGGCTCGAGATGGTGTTCGGCGGGGACGATCACGCTCCCGCCCATCAGGAGTGTGCTGAACGCCATCCAGTGCGCGGTGCCGTGCATGAACGGGCAGCTCGGCACGCAGCGCGTGCGCGGCTCTCGACACCGCTCGCCAATCTCCTCCGGGGTGGAGATCGGCGCGCCGCCGCCGCCGCCGCCGGCCATTGCCCCGAACAACAGGTCGACATGGCGCCACATCACGCCCTTCGGCATGCCGGTGGTGCCGCCCGTGTAGAGCAGGTAGAGGTCGTCGCCGGAACGAGGCGCAAAGTCGCGGTCCGGCGATTGCGCGGCGAGCGCCGACTCGTACTCGTCGGTCGTGAGCGGGGAGTCGGTTGCGCCGAACGGGTCGCCGACGGCGATGAACGTATGCAGCTTCGGCAGGCTCGGGCCGATGGCCGCGAGCTTGGGCGTGAACTCGCGGTGGAACACGACCGCCACCGCGTCGGCGTCGTCGAGGAGGTAGCGCAACTCGTCTTCGACGTACCGGTAGTTCACGTTGATCGGAACGGCGCGGATCTTGAACGCCGCCAGCATCGCTTCGAGATACTCGGTGCAGTTGTAGAGGTAGAGGGCGACGTGATCGCCGGGGCCGATGCCGCGCGCGGTGAACGCGTGCGCGAGCCGGTTCGCCCGTTCCTCGAGTGCCGCGTACGTGAGGCGGCGGTCGGCACACACGAGCGCCAGGTGGTCGGGCACGGTGTCGGCAACCCGCTCCAGCAGATCCGCCACGTTGAACTCCATGGCTTGCTTGGCTCCCCACTCCGCCGGTCCGGCCGGGGCGACCGTACCGGGCCGTCAGACGCCCAGTCGACGCAGCCCGGCGTCGACCGGCGCGAAGGCGGTGCGGGCGAAGCGTTCCAGGGCAGTGCGTTCGCCGGTCGCGTGCGCATCGTCGGCCGCTGCCCACAGCCCGTGCTCGATCGCGAAGAGCACTTCTTGGACCTCGAACCGGGCCTCGGGCGCGTCCTCGACACGATCCCGGAGCCGGGCAAAGCGCAGCCAGGTCGACGCGTCGGCGAGTTCGGGCGCGGTCGCCGACGCGAAGCACGGCACGTAGACGCTCGCGCACGGGTTGCCCAGGCACGCCCACGCCCGCGGCGGTGTGTCGGGGCGGAGCTCGGCGATCATCGAAGCCGTCGTCTGCGAATGGAACTCGCGGCGATGCATGCACACGGTGAAGCCGCGCCCGTCGGCGCCGGCATCAGCCGGAGGAGCATCGCCGCCGCCGTGATCGCGCAGGGCGCGGGCGAGGCTTGCGACGGTTGCCGAGCGACCGCGCGCGACGGCCGAGCGCGTGGACCGCGAGGCGATGATCGGCGATCTCGGTGGGCATCCGTGGCAACCGGTACGCGTCGAAGTCGGTTCCGGGTGCGACGTCGGCCGACGCGCGCGTCCAATCGGTGGTGAGGCTGATGCGGTTCGAGATCGCCGCGCCGGTCTCGACCGGGCGCGCTGCCCACGTGCGGTTGCTCGTCTCGACGACGAACCCGCCGCGAGGATCGGCGACGAGGAACGACGAGTAGTACGGCTCGTCACGGTCGGGTTCGCCCGATCCGCCCTGCCCGTGGCGTTCGAGGAGCGTGGTGAGAACGGTCAGCGCCTCCTCGGCCGAGCGGGCGCGTTCCAAGCCGAGCCGTACGAGATCCATCCCGAGCAACGCGGGCGGGTGTTCGCGGGGCCGGTCTACCGTCCAGACCTTCTCGTTGCCGATCGCGACGCCGTGCTCGTTGACGCCGTGCTCGACACCCCACAGCCAGGTCGGGCGGGAGCCGAGGAACGCGTACGCGTTCTCGTCGCCGACGGTCAGGTACTGGGTGTGCACCTCGCCGCCGGCGGCGCGCCGGCCGTGCCACGCAACGACTTGGGGCTCGTCGGGATGGCGATCGGAGTTCTTGGCGAACAACATCGCGTCGTCGGTGCGGACGCACAAGGTGTCGCACATCGTGGGCCGTCAGCCGGCGAGGTCGCGCGCGAACACGGCCGGGGTGAGTGACGCTCCCGTCGCGGACTCGATCAGGCGATCCCACCGCCGGGTCGCGCCCGCCGCGAAGAGCTGCGTACCGAGCGCCCGGCCCGCCGCGGCGTTGTCGACGAGCCCGCCGAACGTCGCCGAGAGCTGCGAGGCGACCATCTCGCCGAAGAGGTAGTTGTGGTAGTAGACGGGCGCGACGGCGATGTGGATCTTCGCGGCCCAATCCGGCGCCGATCGATCGTCGGGCCGGCGCACGAGCTGGAAGCGCTCCACGAGGTCCCACCAGCGATGGTCGTGGTCGGCGTCGGGGTCGGCGTACAGGCCGCGCTCGAAGTGCGTCATCACCAGCACCCAGCGGGCGAAGATCAGCAGGTACGCGCGGCTCGCGGCCTGCAGGCGGGGCGCGAGATCGGCGACGGTCGAGGCGGGGAGGCCGACGATCCGGTGGAGCCACTCCGGATCGCGCACCAGCCGTCCGCACCGCATCGCGACGCCCTCGGTGAGACAGAGGTGCATCGTCCGCAGGAGCCACGGCAGCTCCGGACCGACGCCTTGGAAGTACACGGCATGGCCGAACTCGTGCAGCATCGTCTCGGCCCAACGCTCGCTCGGAACGTTGTTGGCGAGCACGCGCACGTCGCCGGAACGATTCACGTCGATGCAGAACGCGTGCTGCACCTTGCCCGGCCTGGGCAGCAGATCACTGCGACCGACGACGCCGCTCACGTCGAGGCCCATCGTCTCGAACGTGCGGACGGTCAGCGCTTCGAGATCGGCGTCGCGCAGATACGGGTCGAGATCGACGCCGAGGGAGCTGGGTGCGTCCTGGAAGAAGGGATCGTCGAGATCCCACGGGCGGATGTCATCGATGGAGATCGAAAAGCGGTTCGCGACCTGGTCGTCGAGGCCGGCCTTCACTGCGCGAAACGGTTCGGTGGTCAGCGCGTCGACTTCGCCGAGGGTCGCGAACAAGCGGGTCTCGTCGAAATCGCTGGTGGCGAGCATCATCGCGAAGTGATCCCGGTACCCGATCGAGCGGGCGGCCTCGTTGCGTAGTCGCACGAGCGTGCGGATGTCGCCGGCGACCTCGGCCCCGACGCTCTTCGAAGCCTCCCACGCGTCTCGGCGGTGGGCGCGGTCGACGCTCGTTCGCAGCACCTCGAGGATCTGGTTGTCGTCGACCGGCGCGCCGGCGATCGTGCCCCGATGGCGGGCGAACCGCGACTCGATGTCGCCTTCGAGCTCGACGATCTCCCGCCGGAGCGCCGAATCGATCTGGTTCGGCGTGAAGGACTGCACCAACACGTCGAGCTGGCGCGCCGTGGAAGGATCGAGCCCGGGCTCGAAGCGCCCGGCGCGGACGGCCGTGAACGCGTCCGCGTCGGCGAGGGCGTCGGAAAGGGCGAGATCGGCGTGGGCGCGGCGCCGTTGCGTCTCGTCGTTCGCGTCGGTGTTCGCGTCCCACCATGCGCCGTTGGCCGCGGTCTCCAACGGTTCGAGCCGGGCGCCGCACGCGGCGACGACGTCGGCGGCGGTCATTTGAACCAGATGCGCTGGTACGACCGGCTCATCGGGTGCAAGAGCAACACGACGAGCAACACGTCGAACGCGAAGCCGACGAGCACCTGGAAGTAGCCGAGGTAGCCGAGCCCGCCGTAGGCGACGAACAGCGCGACTTGGAGGACGGCCGCGCCGACCGCGAGCACGTAGCCCCACTTCTTCTCGTTGGCGATCCCGAAGCCCCCGCCGGCGAGGCCGACGAGGATCACGAACCCCAGCGGGCCCAGGGCTCCGATCGACAGCAACATGAACACGGCTTGCACGTAACAGAGAATGACGGCCGCGGAAAGTGTCTGGGGCTGGTGCGGGTTGATCCAACGAGCATTGTCCACGGCCCCATTGTGCCGGATCGCGAGGTGCCGTCGGGCACTGTCGCCCGCCGGCGGGTCGGCAGGGCGGTCAGGTCGTGCGGGACCGGAGTTGGCCGCACGCGGCATCGATGGTGGTACCGCGATTGCGACGAACCGTCGCTTCCACTCCTCGGGCGCGGAGACGCTCGGCGAACGCAGCGATCCGTCCGGCCTCGCTCGGTCGGCCGGGATAGCCCGCGGTGTCGTTGAGCGGGATGAGGTTCACGTGCGCGCCGCCACGGAATCCGGTGAGGCGGCCCGCGAGCGCGTCGGCGTGGTGGGGGAGGTCGTTCACTCCGCTGATGCACGCGTACTCGAACGACACGCGCCGACCTTTGCGCTCCGCGTACGCGCGTGCCGCGTCGAGCACTGCGGCGAGGGGGTATCGACGATTCAGCGGCACGAGCTGTTCCCGCAGGGCATCGTCGGGCGCGTGCAGTGAGACGGCGAGCGTCACGGGGAGATCGAACTCGGTCAGCCGTTCGATGCCGGGTACGACGCCGACGGTCGACACGGTGATGTGGCGCGCCGAGATCCCGACGTCGTCGTGCAGGCGCACGCACGCGTCGATGACCGCGTCGATGTTCGCCAAGGGCTCGCCCATGCCCATGAACACGACGTTCGAGACCCGTTGCGGCGACGCGTGCTGCGCCCGCAACACCTGCTCGACGATCTCGGCGGCCGACAGCTGGCGCTCGAAGCCCGCTTGACCGGTCGCGCAGAACGTGCATCCCATCGCGCAGCCGGCTTGGGACGACACGCACACGGTGGCGCGCGCCGCGTACCGCATCAGTACCGTCTCTATCTGGGCGCCGTCGTGCGCGCGCCACAGCCACTTCGCGGTCATGTCGTCGTCGGCGGTCTGCATCGTGGCGACGGTGAATGCGAGGGGAAGCTCGTCGGCGAGCCGGGCGAGCACCGCCTTGGGGATGTTCGTGAGTGCCTCGAGCGGTCGGCGCTGCCCATAGAGCCCTTCGAACAGCTGCCGGGCTCGGTATCCGGGCTCACCCAGCTTGGTGACGGCCGCCTCGAGCTCGGCGAAGCGCGCTCCGTAACGGGGGGCGCTCATAGCGGTGCGACCTCGCACTCGTACGCGCGGTCGGTGCGGTGCACGGCGAAGCCCAGCGAGCGGTAGAGCTTCAGCGCAGGCACGTTGTCGGCCGCGCAGAACAACATGCCGGTCTTGATTCCGCGTTGGTGCAGCGTGTGGAGACCGGCGAGGGCCAGCGCGTTTCCGAGCCCGGAGCCCTGGGCGCGCGGATCGACCCCGATCACGTAGATCTCGCCGAGCTGCGGGTCGGGGCCCGCGGCCTCGTGCACCTTCAGCCAGTTGAAGCCGAGCAGGCCGTCGGCGTCGAACGCCAAGAGGAACAGCGTCGGATCGAACCAGGGCTCGGCTTCGCGCCGGGCGAGCGTCGCCTCGTTCCAACCGCCCTGTTCGGCGTGGCCGGAAAAGGCGCGGTTGTTCACGCCGATCCACGCGGCGTCGTCGCGGCCGACCTCGAAGGTGCGCAGGTGCACGGCGTCGGGCCACTTCGGGTCGCCCTCGATCGGGAGGGCGACCCGCATCTCGTAGAGATCACGCGCCGGATGCATGCCGGCGCGCCCGAGCTCGGTGTCGTCGGCCTTCCCGGCGCCCGTGACCCACAACACGATCCGGCCACCGCCGTGACGCGCGACGTGGCGCGCCGCAACCTCGACGAGGGACCGGCGGGTCGGGTTCGCCGCGAGCCGGTGGCGCGAGCACCATCCCGAGCATCCACCGCCGGGCTGTGGTGTCGTTCGGTGTGGTGTCGTCGGTGTGGTTCGCTGCGGGCGACGTGCGCGAAGGCCTGATCGCCGGCATCGTCGGCGACGAAGTACGCCGCCGACGCCGGGTTCGGTTGCTCGAGATCCATCCACACCGAGTCGCCGAGGGCCGGGTGCCCGTCGACGGCCCGGGCCGCGACCTCGACGCGCTCGACGCGCTCGACGATCTCGCGAAAGTGTGCCGGAGTCACCTCGGTCACAGACGGTTCGGGCACGGACCGAGGGTACCGTGGCGGCCGTGGCACGACCTCGGGGGGCGAAAGCGCGGGCGGCGGCGGTGGTCGAGCTGCTCACCGAGCTCTATCCCGACGTCGCGTGCGCGTTGCATCACACGAACGCGTACGAACTGCTCGCGGCGACGATCCTGTCGGCGCAGTCCACCGATGCGCGCGTCAACATGGTGACACCGACGCTGTTCGCCAAGTACCCGACACCCGCGGATCTCGCCGCCGCCGATCCGGACGAGGTCGAGACGATCGTCCAGTCGACCGGTTTCTTCCGATCGAAGACGAAAAGTCTCGTCGGGATGGCACAGGCGGTGAGCGAGCGTTTCGACGGCGAGATCCCGGTCGCGATCGAGGATCTCGTGACGCTGCCGGGTGTCGGACGCAAGACCGCCAACGTGGTGCGCTCGGTCTGGTTCCACGCGCCCGGGCTGCCGGTCGACACGCACGTCACCCGGCTTTCGGCGCGCCTCCAGCTGACGAACGAGACGGACCCGGTGAAGATCGAGCACGACCTCGGAGCGCTGGTGCCGCCGGCGGAGCGGGGCGACTTCTCACTCCGCCTGATCGAACACGGGCGGCGGGTGTGCGACGCCCGCAAGCCGAGGTGCAGCGACTGCGTGCTCGCGGGTGTCTGTCCGTCGGCCGGACGGGTCGCGGGCGCGCGCGCTGACCGGATCAGGCCTCGGGCATCCGGGTCAGCAGGGTCGTGGCCCGGTCGAGCGATCGCCGGGCGGTTGCGAAGGCGCGCTCGGTCGAAAACAGCTCGCTGGCCACGGCCGAGTCGGGCGTCCGGCCGTAGCTCTCGGCGAGCGCGGTGATGCGGCGGCTGAGCTCGTCGACCTGTGCGGTGATGCTGGACAACACGGCCAGGTCGCTCGGAGTGCTCATCGCGGCAGTGTGCCATACCCGCGACGATCCAATACCGGTCGGCCAATACCGATCGGCCAATACCGATCGGTCGGCGAGAACCGGCCGGTACGATGAGCAGCTCCCATGCTCGCCCGTATCGACGTCCGCGGCACTTCCGGCGACCTTCGCGCCGTCCTCGCGCGCCCGCGAGCGGCCGGTGCCGACGTCGCGCGCCGTGGTCGGGGAGATCATCGCCGACGTGCAGGCGCGGGGCGAGGTCGCGGTCCGGGAGTTGACGGCGCGCCTCGACGGCGCCGAACCGCCCGCGTTACGGGTGGACCCGGCCGAGATCGCGGCAGCCCTCGAACGCACTGCCCCCGGGCTGCGCGCCGCGTTCGAGCTCGCCCGCGACCAGATCGTGGCGTGGCACGAAGCCCAACGCGAACGTGAGCCGCGGCACGAGCGCCTCGGCGTGCAGGTCAACGAATGGCTGGTTCCGGTCGACCGCGCCGGTTGTTACGTGCCGGGGGGGCGGGCTCCCCTCGCGTCGTCGGTCTTGATGACGGCGCTGCCGGCGCGCGTCGCGGGTGTTCCGGAAGTCGTCTTGTGCTCGCCGCCCGACCGTACGGGGCATGTGCACGACGCGATCCTCGCGGCCGCCGCGATCGCCGGGGTCGATGAGGTCTACGCGATCGGCGGCGCCCAGGCGGTGGCGGCGATGGCGTTCGGCGCCGGCGGGCTGCGGCCGGTCGACGTGATCGTCGGTCCGGGCAACGCGTACGTCGTGGAAGCGAAGCGGCAGGTCTTCGGCACCGTCGGGATCGACGGGCTCGCAGGCGCCTCCGAGGTCGCGATCGTCGCCGACGACACCGTCGACCCGGCGTGGGTCGCGGTCGATCTCCTGGCCCAGGCCGAGCACGGACCGGGTGGTGCCGTCGCGCTGATCGTCTGGGACGAGGCGGTCGCCGAACGCGTGGGTCTCGCGCTCGACGCGCTGCTCCTGGTCGCGGCGCGGCGCGACGAGGCCGCGTCGACCCTGGAGGCGGGAGGCCGGGTGATCGTCGTCGACGACCGCGAGCAGGCCCTCGTCGCGGCGAACGCGATCGCACCCGAACACCTCGAGCTCATGTGCGCCGACGCCGACGTGCTGGTACCGCTCGTGCGCAATGCCGGCGCAGTGTTCGTCGGCGCGTTCGCGCCCGCGGTCATCGGCGACTACGTCGCCGGGACGAACCACGTGCTCCCGACGGGCGGCACGGCGCGCTTCGCGAGCGCGCTACGGATCGCCGACTTCCAAAAGCACATCCACGTCGTACGCGCCGATGCCGCCGCGCTGGCCCGCGTCGGTCCGGCGGCGCGTGCGATGGCCGAAGCCGAAGGGCTTTCGGCACACGCCGACTCCGTGCGCCTACGCCAGGAGTCGCCCGCATGAGCGCGAACCGGCCGCACCCGCGCGACGACCTGCGGACGCTCGAGGGTTACCACTCGCCGCAGGTCGACGTCGACGTGCGGCTCAACACCAACGAGAGTCCGTACCCGCCGCCGCCGGACTTCGTCGAGCGCTGGCTCGGCGCCCTGCGCGACGTCGAATGGAACCGTTATCCCGACCGGGCCGCGGGCGAGCTGCGCGCCGCGCTGGGGGCCTCGCTCGGGCAACCGCCGGCGCGGTTGCTCTGCGGAAACGGCAGCAACGAGATCCTGCAGACGATCCTGCTCGCCTACGGGGGCGCTGGCCGCCGGGCGTTGATGTTCGAGCCCACCTACGCCCTGCACGCGCAGATCGCCCGGGGCACCGGTACCAGTGTCGTGGCCGGCGAACGCGGGTCCGACTACGCCATCGATCCCGTCGACGCGATCGAGACCATGCGGCGCACCGAGCCGTCTGTCGTGTTCGTGTGCAGCCCCAACAACCCCACCGGTACCGTCGAGTCGCGTGCAACCGTCGAGCGGCTCGCGCACGCGGCCGCCGATACCGGAGCGGTCCTCGTCGTCGACGAGGCCTACGGCGAGTTCGCGCCGTGGAGCGCGTTGGAGCTCGTTGCCGACGAGCTTCCGCTCGCGGTCGTGCGGACCTACTCCAAGGTCTGGTCGCTGGCCGGCGTGCGGTTGGGCTACGGGGTCGCGCCGGCGTGGATGATCGCCGAGTTGGAGAAGGTGCTGCTCCCGTACAACCTGTCGGTGCCCACCCAGGTCGCGGGAACGCTCGCGCTCGAGTTCGCCTCGGACATGGAGCACCGGGTCTCGGCGCTCGTCGAAGAACGCGGCCGGCTCTTCGCCGCGCTGGCCGCGACTCCCGGAATCGACGTGTGCCCCTCCGGCGCGAACTTCCTCATGTTCCGTGTCGAAGGCGATGCCCACGAGGTCTGGAAGCGGCTGCTCGCGCACGATGTGCTCGTCCGCGACTTCTCGTCGTGGCCCCGCATCGAGGGGAGCCTGCGGGTGACCGTCGGTACCCCCGAAGAAAACGATGCCTTCCTCGCCGCACTCGGCGAGGTCATGTCGGAGGTCGTGCAGTGACGGACAACGTGACGCGCCGAGCAGAGATGCGCCGCGAGACCAAGGAGACCACCGTCGCGGTGGCGCTCACGGTCGACGGGTCGGGTACGACCGAGGTGACGACGGGGATCGCCTTCTTCGATCACATGCTCGAGCAACTCGGCAAGCACGCCGGGTTCGACCTCAGGATCGACGCGAAGGGCGACCTCGACGTCGACCTGCACCACACCGTCGAAGACGTCGGCATCGTGCTCGGCAACGCGCTGCGCGAAGCGCTCGGCGACAAGCGCGGTGTGCGGCGCTTCGCGAACTCCTCGGTCCCACTCGACGAAGCACTCGTAGAGGTCGCGCTCGACCTCTCGGGTCGGCCGTTCCTCGTCTACGCCGTCGACCCGATCTCGGAATGGATCGGGACCTTCGACCCGCAGCTCGCCGAGGAGTTCTGGAAGGGCTTCGTCGACGGGGCACGCGTCACGCTGCACCTGCGCAGCGTCAGCGGCAAGAACGGTCACCACGTCATCGAGGCATCGTTCAAAGCCGTCGCCCGCGCCTTGCGCGACGCGGTGAAGATCGAAGACAGTGGGGGATCCGTGCCTTCGACCAAGGGCACGCTGTCGTCATGAGCTCCCCTCGCATCGCGGTCGTCGACTACGGCATCGGCAACCTCCGCTCCGCCGAAAAGGCGCTGCAACACCTCGGTGCCGACGCGTCGCTGACCTCCGACGTCGCGCGCCATCGAGTCGGCGGACGCGGTCGTGCTCCCGGGAGTCGGCGCGTTCGGGGCGTGCATGACCGCGCTGCGCGCCGCGGGGCTCGAGGAAGCGACGAAGGCGGCGGCGACCGACGGCCGGCCCTTCCTCGGCATCTGCATCGGCATGCAGATGATGTTCGACGCCAGCGAGGAGACGCCGGGCGTCGAGGGCCTGGGCGTGATCCCGGGGCGGGTGACCCTGCTGCCGAAGACCGAACGCCTGCCGCAGATGGGTTGGAACACCCTGGAGATCCGGGAGGGGTCCCGCCTGGGCGCGCACCTGCCCGATCCCGCGTGGTTGTACTTCGTGCACTCGTACGCGCCCGAGCCCGACGACGAGGAGGTCGTGGCGGCGTGGTGCGAGTACGGCCGGCGGTTCGCGGCCGCCATCGAATCGGGGCCGGTGTGGGCCACGCAGTTCCACCCGGAGAAGTCGGGTGCCGTCGGGATGCGCATGCTCCGCAACTTCGTCGAAGCGTCCGCGGTCGCGGTCGCGCGCTGATGGATCTCTTCCCGTCGATCGACCTGCGCGCGGGCCGGGTCGTGCGCCTCGCGCGCGGCAACTACGACGAGCAGACCGTGTACGACGACGATCCCGTCGCGGTCGCCCGTCGTTTCGACGCCGCCGGCTCGCGTTGGATCCACGTGGTCGATCTCGACGCGGCCCTCGAGGGCGGGAACCCGAATCTCGCGGTGATCGAGGCGATCTGCGCCAACGTCGCGCGCGCAGGTGCAGACCGGTGGCGGAGTGCGCAGCGTCGACGACGCCGGTGAACGCTTCGCCGCCGGAGTGGCGCGCGTCGTGATCGGCAGCGCCGCGGTCGAGCGTCCCGAAGTCGTCGAGGAGCTGATGGCACTCCATCCCGGCCAGGTCGCGGTGGGGCTCGACGCCCGGGGTCGTGACGTCGCGATCCACGGGTGGACCGACGCGACCGGCCTCGACCTCGTCGGCCTCGCGCGACGCTTCGACGGTGCCGGCGTCGGTGCACTGATCGTCACCGACATCAGCCGCGACGGCATGCTCACAGGTCCGGCCCTCGACCAGCTGGCCGCCGTCGTGACCGCGGTGGCGGTGCCGGTGATCGCCAGCGGCGGTGTCGCGAGCATCGCCGACCTCGAGGCGCTCGCCGCGTTCGAGATCGAGGGCAAACACCTCGCGGGCTCGATCGTCGGCCGCGCCATCTACGAGCATCGTTTCACCGTGGAGGAGGGGATCGCCGCGTGCTCGCAGTCCGCGTGATCCCCTGCCTCGACGTCGACGCCGGTCGGGTCGTCAAGGGCGTCAACTTCGTCGGCATCCGTGACGCCGGGGATCCGGTCGAGCTCGCGGCGCGCTACGACGCCGAGGGGGCCGATGAGCTCGTGTTCCTCGACATCACCGCGTCGAGCGACGACCGCGAGACCATGCTGCACGTGGTCGAACAGGTCGCCGAATCGGTGTTCATCCCGTTCACCGTCGGCGGGGGAGTGCGCAGCGTCGAAGACGCGCGTCGCCTCTTGCGGGCCGGCGCCGACAAGGTCTCGTTCAACACCGCGGCCGTGAACGAGCCGGAGCTCGTGCGCGCCGCCGCGCTGGAGTATGGCGCGCAGTGCATCGTCGTCGCGATCGACGCGCGCCGGCGAGGCGACGGCACCTGGGAGGTCGTGACCCACGGCGGTCGCAACGCGACCGGGCTCGACGCGCTCGCGTGGGCCGAGCAGGTCTGCGCGTACGGTGCAGGCGAGATCCTGCTCACCTCGATGGACCGCGACGGGACCAAGGCGGGGTACGACATCGCGCTGCTACAGGCGATGGGCGACGCGGTCGACGTGCCGATCATCGCGAGTGGCGGCGTGGGCACTCTCGATGACCTCTACGAGGGCGCGGCCTCGGGTGGCGCCAGTGCCGTGCTCGCGGCGTCGATCTTCCACTTCGGTCAGCACACGGTGCGGGAGGCCAAGGCTTTCCTGTCCGAGCGGGGCCTTGTCATACGCCCGTAAAACGGAGTTGACGCGGCGGTGACACGAAGTGGTTCCCGCGAGGCCCGGGAGGAGTACCGTCGGCATCACCAAGTGCTGCGGCTCGGGCCCGGCACGTGCGTAGGAGGTGCCCATGGCCGAACCTCACTACCTGCTCGGTGGAGATCTGAGCCTTCCCCGGAACGTCGCCACGGTCGACGATCAGTTCTTCCGCCGCTATCGAAGCCTGCTCGACGCCGAGGACGCGGCGTTCGACGAGCTCGAGCACGCGTACGAAGACGGCGACCGTTCTTCGTTCGAGTCCGACCTCGCGGTGTGGCACGTCGCCATCGAGCGCCGGTCGAGCTTTCTTGCGACCCACGGTCTCTCCGACACGCGACTTTCCGTCTGAGTACCGATCCTCACGCCGCGTCTACACGGAGGTCGTCGAATCCGGTCGCGAAATCGGCCGTCGAGCGCGACGACGCGATCGGTGCGACCCACGAAGAAGTGGCTCGCGCCGGGGACGATCTCGAGAACGCGTGTTGGTCCACGCGACAGTGGCGCGCTCGATCTCGCTCGGCGCGCGGTATTCGTCGTGCGCGGCCAGCACCAGCAACTTCGGACGGGAGTCGGCGCCGACCGGGCCGTACGCGTGCTCGGGCCGAAAGCGCAGCGGGGGTGCGATACCGACCCACCCGCTGATGCGGGGATCGACGAGGCCGAGGGCCATGTCGGCGCCGAACGACCACCCGATCAACACGAGGGCGCCGGTGATCCCGGCGGCGGTGGCCGCGGCGCTCGCGGTATCGAGTGCGGCCACGACGTCACGCGGCTCGTCGGCGCCCTCGCTGTAGGCACCCTCGCTGTGTTCGACGCCGCGAAAGTTGAAGCGAAGGCAGGCGACACCGGCTCCGGGTAACGCTTCGAAGAGCGCGGAGACGACGAGGCTGCGCATCGTGCCCCCGTACTGCGGATGGGGATGGCACAGGACGGCCGTCGCGCGGGCGTCGGCCGGCGCTGTCCACTCGCCTTCGAGTGTCAGCCCGTCGTCGGTGCGAAAGGTCGTCGCGTTCATGCACCGACGCCCAGCGCGTCGCACACGAACGACAACACGATCGCTTCGTCCTTCCAGGCGTCGTACCGGCCCGACGGGCCACCGTGGCCGGCGCCCATCTCGGTCCGCAGGAGGATCGGCCGTCCGGAAGTCGATTCGGTGCGGAGCTTCGCCACCCATTTCGCCGGTTCCCAGTACTGCACGCGTGGATCGTTCAGACCGGTCGTGACGAGCAGCGCCGGATAGTCGCCCGCGTGAACGTTGTCGTAGGGCGAGTACGCCTTCATCCGCGCGTACGCCTCCGGCTCGCGCGGGTCGCCCCACTCCTCCCACTCGGTGACGGTGAGCGGCAGTGACGGGTCGAGCATCGTCGTGACGACGTCGACGAACGGCACCTCCGCCACGATGGCGGCGAAGAGGTCGGGCCGGAGGTTCGCGACCGCGCCCATGAGGAGTCCGCCGGCGCTCCCGCCCCGGGCTGCGAGCCGGTCGGGCGACGTGTAATGGCCGGCCACGAGGTGTTCGGCGCACGCGATGAAGTCGGTGAAGGTGTTCATCTTGTGTTCGAGTCGCCCGGCCTCGTACCACGCCCGGCCCATCTCGCCGCCGCCACGGACGTGCGCGATCGCGAAGACGAATCCGCGGTCGAGCAAGGAGAGGCGCGACGCGCGGAACGAGGGATCGGTCGAGATCTCGTACGAGCCGTAGCCGTAGAGGAGCGCGGGCGCCGAGCCGTCGAGCGGCGTGTCGCGGCGGTGTACGAGCGAGATGGGGATCTCGGCGCCGTCGGCGGCGCGCGCCCACAACCGCGCCGACACGTATCGGTCGGCGTCGTACCCGCCCAGGACCGGTTGCGTCTTCACGACGGTGGCCGTGCGGGTGTCCATGTCGTAATCGACGTCGGTGACCGGCGCGACCAGTGACGTGTAGCCGTACCGCAGCGTGCTCGTCGCGAACTCGGGACTCGCCCCGACCCACGTGCTGTAGACCGGATCGGGCATCTCGATCTCGTGGGTTGCGCCCGTGGCGACGTGCATGATTCGCAGGCGCTCGAGACCGTCGGCCCGCTCACTCAGCACGAGGTGCTCCGCGAAGGCGTTTACCGCGTCGAGCTTGACCTCGTCGCGGTGCGGTACCAGCGGTGTCCAGTTCGCGCGTGCGGGATCCGCAGCCGGTGCCGCGACGAGCTCGAAGTTCCGCGCGGCGCCGCCCTGGTTCGTCAGGACGAGGAACCGGTCGCCCGCTACCGCGTCGAAGTGGTGTTCCACCGCGTACTCGTGCCCGTGTTCACGGGGCGCGACGACCCTCGGTTCGGTCTCGGGCGCGGCGGTCGGTACGAACCACACCTCCGAGGTGAGCTTCGAGGAGATGTCGATGAGCACGAACCGGCCACTGCGCGTACGGTCGACTCCGAGGTAGAAGCGTTCGTCGTCTTCGACCAGGACGCGCACGTCGGCGGCCGTGGAGGTCCCGAGCGTGTGGCGCCACACCTCGAAGGGCCGCATCGCCTCGTCCGGGCGAACGTAAAAACACGTGCGGCAGTCGTCTGCCCACGCCAATCCGTACGTGACGTCGTCGACGATGTCGGAGAGGTCGGTGCCGGTCGCGAGGTCACGGAAGCGCAACGTGTAACGCTCGCCACCGGTGAAGTCGACGGCGTACGCGAGCACCGCATGATCGGGAGTGACCTCGAATCCGCCGAGGGCGAAATAGTCGTGCCCGTCGGCGAGGAGGTTCTCGTCGAGCACGACGGCCGCGGCATCGGGACCCGCGCCCGCGGCCGGCGCCAGTGGACCGCGTACTGCGAACCCTCGTACGTCCGCGACGTGTACTCCCACGCCCCTTCCGGAACCGGCGCCGACTCGTCGGTCTCTTGGATGCGGCTCTTGATCTCATCGAAGATGCGGTCTCGCAGCGGGCCGATCGGCCGGAGCTGCGCTTCGGCGTATGCATTCTCGGCCTCGAGGTAGGCGATGACCTCGGGATTGTCGCGGTCGCGCAGCCAGTACCAGTCGTCGACGCGCTCGTCGCCGTGGGTGATGAGCGCGGTGGGATCCCGGCGGGCGACCGGGGCCGGGACCCGTTCGCCCCCCTTGCCGTCGGGAAGCGGGTTTCGGGCGGTCGGCTCGTCGGGTGCGGGCATCGGCGGGCGAGCCTAAACGGACGGGGCCGAGGACTGGCGACCGCTACGATTTCGACCTCATGCCGCCCGTCACGACGCCGATCCCGTTCACGATCGAGGAGCTGGACGCCGTCGTGTTCAACGCCGACGGTCTCGTTCCCGCGATCATCCAAGAGCAGGGCACGAATCACGTGCTGATGTTCGCGTGGATGAACCGGCGCGGCGTTGGAGCGCACGCTCGAGACGGGCCGTACGTGGTTCTGGAGCCGGAGCCGCCGGGAGTACTGGTGCAAGGGGGAGACCTCGGGTGACCGGCAATACGTGCGCGCCGGCTACTACGACTGCGACATGGACGTCGTGCTGTTCGTCGTCGAACAGGAGGGCCGCGGCGCCTGCCACACCGGTGAGCGAAGCTGCTTCTTCCGCTCGTTCGGCGGCGCGGCCGCGCCCGAGCACTTGTGACGCCGACCGCGGTCCGGCCCTCGCTCGACGAGTTCCGTGCGCTCGCTCGCGACTTCACGGTCGTGCCGGTCTGGCGCGAGGTGCTCGCCGATCTCGAGACGCCGATGTCGGCGTTCGTGAAGCTCGTCGGCGACCGCGAAGGATTTTTGCTCGAGTCGGTCGAGCACGCCGAGCGCTGGGGACGGTTCTCGTTCCTCGGCCGGAATCCCGCCCGCACGTTCGTGGCGCGCGGCCCTCGCGTCGAATGGATCGGCGGCGCCGCCCCCGAGAACGTTCCGTCCGACCGCGGCGCGCTCGCGGTGCTCGAGGCGCTGCTCGAACAGTTCCGTGCCCCGACGCTGCCCGAGTTGCCGCCTTTTCACGGTGGCATCGTCGGCTGGTTGGGTTACGACACGGTGCGTGAGATCGAGCATCTTCCGACGCCGCCGCCCGACGATCTCGGGTTCCCCGACGCCGTGTGTTCGCTGGCCGGCAGCGTCGCCGCGTTCGACCATTTTCGTCAACGCCTGTACCTGATCGAGAACGTCTACCCGCCGCCCACCGCCGACGAGGGAACGCTCGACGCGATGTACGAAGCCGCGATCGCGCGGCTCGACGACGCCGTCACCGATCTCGGACGACCGCTGCCGTACACGCCGGTGCTCCCACCTGACGACGACCTCGAACAGCTGCCGGAAATCCGACGCAATTTCACGCCGGAGGCCTGGAGCGACGCGGTGAACGCGGCCAAGGAACACATCCTCGACGGTGACATCTTCCAGGTCGTGCTCGCGCAACGCTTCGACCTCGTCGAGCCGGTCGATCCGCTCGACGTGTACCGCGTGCTGCGCCTCGTCAACCCGTCGCCGTACATGTATTACCTGCATCACCCCGAGGCCACCGTCGTGGGCTCGTCGCCGGAGGCGCTGGTGCAGCTGCGCGACGGCCGGGTGATCAGCCGACCGATCGCGGGAACGCGGCGGCGCGGTCGCAACGAGGAGCACGACCGCCGGCTCGAAGCAGAACTGGTCGAGCATCCGAAGGAGCGCGCCGAGCACGTGATGCTCGTCGACCTCGCCCGCAACGACGTGGGCCGGGTCGTGAAATACGGCACGGAGCAGGTGGAGGAGCTGATGACGCTCGAGCGCTACTCGCACGTCATGCACCTCACGAGCCAGGTCGCGGGTGACCTCGCCGAGGGCAAGGGCCCCATCGACGTGCTGCGCGCGACGTTTCCGGCCGGCACGGTGAGCGGCGCGCCGAAGGTCAGGGCGATGGAGATCATCGACGAGCTGGAACCGACGAAGCGCGGGCCGTACGCCGGGGTAGTGGGTTACGTCGACTTCTCCGGCAATCTCGACACCGCGATCGCGATCCGCACGATGTTTTGGCGCAACGGGGCGGCCACGCTGCAGGCCGGGGCCGGGATCGTCGCCGATTCGGTGCCCGAGGACGAAGACCTGGAATGCCGTAACAAGGCCCGGGCGTTGCTTACCGCGGCATCGGCTGCGCAGCGACTACTCGGAGGATCATGACGTTCCCGTTCCCGTTCCAGGCCCGGCTCGCCCGTGACGTGGTCGTCGTGGAGGGGCCCGACGCGACGGCCTTCCTCCAGAGCCTGGTTTCCCAGGATCTCGACGTCGTCGCCGTGGGCGAGACCGCCCATTCGCTGCTCCTGCAACCGCAGGGCAAGTTGCTCGTCGATTTCTACGCAGTGCACGTCGGGCCCGACACCTGGTGGTGCGTGTGCGAAGGCGGTGTCGGCGAGGCGCTCGCGAGTGGGCTGGCACGGTTCAAGATCCGGGTGAAGGTCGAGATCCGCGAGGTCGCGGGCGGCGCGCTCGCCCTGCGCGGCGTGCAACCGCCCTCGGATCCCGGCGCGGGCGTGCAGATCTTCGCAGTCGACTGGGCGGGCGGAATCGCGTACGACGCGGTCGGGCCGATCGCCGCGATCGAGCGCTTGTGCGAGATCGTCGACGCGCCGACGATCGAGGCCGACGAATACGAGTTGGCGCGGATCGAAGCGGGGGTCGCTCGGCAGGGCTACGACACCGACGATCGCACGATTCCCCAAGAAGCCGGGCTCGAACAGATCGCCGTGTCGTTCACGAAGGGCTGCTTCGTCGGCCAAGAGCTCGTCTGTCGCATCGACTCCCGGGGCCACGTCAATCGCCACCTGCGACGCTTGCGCGCGGCGTCGGGCACGTTGACGCGCGGCGACGTCGTCACCGTCGACGGGCGCGAGGTCGGCGAGGTCACCAGCGCCGCGGGTGCGGTGGCGTTGGCCATGCTCCGGCGCGAGGTGGAACCCGGCGCGCGTGTCGACGCCGGCGCGGTCGGCGCGCTCGTCGAAGCCCTCTGATCCGCCGCGGCTCGCGGGTTCGCTCCTACGAGGCGAGAGGGTTCGCCTGGAAGAATCGCCAGATCGTCGCGGTCGCGTCGATCTGGCCGGTGGTCATGCCGAGCCTCGCGATCGGGATCGATCCGGGCCACGTGTGACCACCGCCTTCGATGATGTAGAGGGTCACCGAGCTGCCGGGCGCGCAGTGCGGCCACGTGCGCCGCGTGACTTCACTGCCGAGCTTCACGTCCTCGAACTTCGCGGCGCAGCGGTTGTGTGCCGCCCAGCTCGCCATCGCGGCCGCGGCGCCCGCGACCACTCCGCCCCCGCAGCACTGCACCTTGCCGCCGTTGAACGGGACGACCGGATCGGCGGTGCCCGCGAACGCCATGATCGGGACGGCCCGGGCGCCACCGCACGCGACCACGACCGCGACCGCGCCGAAGGCGGCGAACCGGTTGCTCATCCGGCACGCGAGTACCGACGTCATGGCGCCACCGTCGGACATGCCGGTTGCGAAGACGCGCCGCGGGTCGACGCACAACGTGGCTTCGATGTGATCGAGCAGCGCGCTCGACCATCTGCACGTCGTCCTGCAGGCCCTGTTCCCCCGAGAGGTTGAAGTGGCGGTCGGCAGGGACCTGGCCGTCGGGGGCGACGACGAGGAAGTCGTCGCGGTCGGATTCGGGCGTGAAGTTGGCGTAGATCATCTGTTGCACCGCGTTCGATCCGTAGCCGTGGAAGTCGAACACGACGGGTACGGCGTTGGCGCCGGTGTACGCGCGGGGCACG
This sequence comes from uncultured Actinomycetes bacterium, assembly GCA_963839575.1. Lineage (GTDB taxonomy): Bacteria > Actinomycetota > Acidimicrobiia > IMCC26256 > PALSA-610 > PALSA-610. Next base: position 3,505,274 of record CAWIVQ010000003.1, read on the forward strand.
TAGAGCTGATAGGTGCGCGGTGCTCCCTGGAACGTGAACGACTGCGCGAACTGCCCGGCGGCGTGTGGGCGTGCGCAGGCGGTGGTCGCGGTCGTAGGGGTCGTGGCGGCGGTGGTCGCGGTGGTGGCGGTGGCGGTGGTGGTCGCGGCGGTCGTCGGAAGCGGGTTCGCGTCGTGGGCGGATGACGAGCTGCTGCAGCCGGCCGCCAGGAGGGTCACCGCGGCGACGACGGTGACGACGGTGACGAGGATCGCGGCGGTTCCGCGGCGTCGGCGCATCTCGTGATTCCGGATCACGAGCGGCTGCTCTGTGCGTGCACGGGGAGTGAGACGACGAAGCGGGTGCCGCCGCCGGGCGCGGCTTCGGCTCGCGCGGTTCCACCCATTGCCGTGGCGAGCTCCCGCACGATCGCGAGCCCGAGGCCGGTACCCACAGCCCGCCCGGGGGCCTCCCGCACGGTGTAGAGGCGTTCGAAGACCCGGGCTACCTGGTCGGGGGAAATGCCGGGGCCATCGTCGACGACGACGATCGCGACCAACCCGTCGCCGTGGGGCGCGGCGTAGACCTCGACGCGCGCCGTGGCGTACTTCAGGGCGTTCTCGATGAGGTTCGCCGTGATCTGGGCGAGCCGTTCCGGGTCGAGGTCGACGCCGAGCACACCGCCGCTCGACACCTTCAGATCGATCCCGAGGTCGCGGGCCTGGGGTGCGAAGGCTTCGGCCGCGTGGCGCACGACCTCGGTCACGTCGCACGCACGTGCATGCAACGAGAACTGGTGGGCGTCGAGGCGCGCGAGATCGAGAAGGTCCTGCACCAGGCGTTCGAGTCGGCGACCCTCGGCGCCGATGATCGTCGCCGCTCGCTTGCGTTCGGCCGGATCGGCGTCGTCGAGGGTTCCGTCGGCGAGCGCCTCGGCATAGCCGCGGATGGAGGTGAGGGGAGTGCGCAGGTCGTGAGAGATGGAGAGCAGGAAGGCGTGCTCGCTGCCACGCGCGTCCTCGAGCTGCGCGGCCATGTCGTTGAGCGCGTGCGCGAGGGATGCGAGCTCGTCGTCGGTCGCGTCGTCGACGTCGGCGCGCGCCGAGAGGTCACCGGTCGCCAACTGTGCTGCCGCCCGTTCGATCACATGGATCGGTCGGGTCAGGCGCCGCGCCAGCCACACCGACAGCAACGCGACGCCGACGAGGACGATCACACCGGCCAACGTCATGAGGGGCAGCGCGTCGTGCAACACGGTCAGGTCGACATGATCGGTCGCGATAACCACGAGCAGGCGCTGACCCACGTGGGTCGACGTCGGAATGGCAAGGAAGACCGTGCTGCCGCGCCGGCCGCTGACCTCCTCGTTGGCGAGCAGCGCCGCCGGCTCGATGTCGACGGCGCGCAGTGACGGCGGGAGCGGGAAGTTGGGGAGATCGGCGATCGCGCCCGAAGGAGTGATCAGAACGGCCTGCATGTCCGAGGCCCGGAGCCCGAGGCGGAATTTCTGCGCGGGCCGGGCACTGAAGTCGGTCGACTTGATGAACGCCGCGAGATCCGCCGACCGCGACCGCATGTCCGCGAGCGCGTGCTGTTGCAGCGAACGGCGGACGAGGCCGTAGGTGGCGACGCCCGACAACACGAGAACCACGAACGCGACGCCCGTGAACGCCACGATCAGCCGCGTGCCGAGGGAGATGCGGGTGCGCGCTCACGGGGTCACCGCGATCACTTCGAGTCGAGCCGGTATCCAACGCCGCGCACCGTGTTGATCCGGACTGCATCGGCCAGCTTCTTTCGCACCTGCGCGATGTGCACGTCGACGGTGCGAGCGTCTCCGTACCAGTCGTAGCCCCACACGCCGTCGAGGATCTGTTGGCGCGAGAGCGCGAGGCCGGGGCGTTCGGCGAGAAACTTCAAGAGGTCGAATTCCTTGGCGGTGAACGCGACCGGGACGTCGTCGATGCGGACCTCTCGACGTCCGAGGTCGATGGTGACGCCGCCGACCTGGATGATCTGGGCGGACGCGGTCGCGCCTTCGGTCCGGCGCAGCACCGCCTTGACCCGGGCGACCAGTTCGGGCGGCGAGAACGGCTTGGTGACGTAGTCGTCGGCGCCGAGCTCGAGGCCGAGAACGCGGTCGATCTCGGTGTCGCGAGCGGTGAGGAAGATCACGGGGATGGCGGAGGTCTGGCGGAGACGGCGGCAGACCTCGAGGCCGTCGATGTCGGGGAGGCCGACGTCGAGCACGACGAGGCGGGGCCGGTGGGTGGCGACCGCGGCGACGCCTTCCTCGCCCGTTGCCGCCTTCACGACCCGGTAGCCGTCGCGCCGAAGGTAGAGGTCGACGAGATCCGCAATGTTCGCCTCGTCGTCTACGACGAGAATCGTGCCGCGCTCCATAGGTTCTCCATCGTCGCATCCAGCGTCGGTGAAAAGTGTGAAGGGAGTGTGAGCCCCGGATCAGGGCTTCGACCGGCACTCCGGTATCGCCGCATTTCACCGTGGTGGCGACGATCACGGCACGGCCCCGGCTGGCGTCGACCTCAGTCGAGGCGGTTCGCCCGGGCGACACCTCCGAGCCAGGCCGCCGAGGGCTTCGGCGTGCGGACGAACGAGTCCCTCGTGACCGAGACGAGTCCGAACCGGGGTCCGTAGCCCAGCGCCCACTCGAAGTTGTCGAGCAGCGACCAGTAGAAGTACCCGCGTACGTCGATCCCGTCCGCCAGGCACCGCCCGACTCCCTCGAGCGCGGCGCGCACGTAGTCGATGCGGCGGGTGTCGTCGTCGTGACCCAACCCGTTCTCGGTCACATAGAGCGGCGTCCGAGCAGTCTCGGCCGCGAACCGGATCGCCACCTCGAGCGCGTCGGGCCAGTACTCGTAGCCCATCGAAGGAACGATCTCGACGCCCGCTTCGGGTCCGAGGATGCCCGTCGTGTCGATACGCGGTCCGCGAGTACGCCTGCACGCCGACGAAGTCGTCGCCACGTGCGGCTTCGAGGAACTGCGCCTCGTGCGAGTGCCGGGCCCGCTCCAGCGTCTGCTCGGCACCGGGCGGGCTCCACCAGTCGCCCATCGCCACGCAGAGCCCGAGCGGGAAATCGCCGCGCCCCGCCTTGATCACGTCGTACGCGCTGCGGTGCGCCCGGATGAGGTTGTCGTTCACCGTGACGTAGGCGCCGATGTCGTGTTCGCGGCCCGGCGGGAACGCACCGACGACGTAACCCATGAGCGAGAGGATGTTCGGCTCGTTGATCGTGCAGCCGATCGAGATCAGGTCGCCGAGGTGGGCGACGGTCCGCTCGCAGTAGCGGCTGAAGCGGTCGACGATCTCGGGTGCCTCCCAGCCACCCAGCGCCGCGACCCAACGCGGGTTCGAGAAGTGGTGGAACGTCACGACGGGCTGCACGCCCTGTGCGTGACACTCGGCGAGGACGCGCCGGTAGTAGTCGAGCGCGGCGATCGAGAACTCCCCGTCCTCGGGTTCGATCCGTGACCACTCAATGGAGAACCGGTACGCACCGAAGCCGTGGTCGCGCACGAGCGCGATGTCGTCGCCGTAGAGGTGGAAGCTGTTGGTGCAGTCGCCGGAGGGCTCGACGCAGGGCGTTCCCGCCGCATGCTCGAAGTCCCACCAGTCGTTGTTCCAGTTGCCGCCTTCGATCTGATGCGCGGCCGCCGCCACGCCCCACACGAACCCGTCGGGGAAAGTCACGCTCATGGGGCCGGAGCGTAGACTGCGGGCCGCTTGACCATCCTCGACGACATCCTCGCGACCAAGCGCGACGAGGTCACGGTGCTGCGCTATCCGCAGACGCGCGACCTGCTCCGCAAGACCGCGCTCGACGCCCCGCCCACCCGTGACTTCGCCGGCGCCCTCCGCCGGGCCGACGGCCGGGTCGCGGTGATCGGCGAGTTGAAGCGCCGGTCGCCGTCGAAGGGCGACCTCGCGCCCGACCTCGATCCGGGCCCCACCGCGAAGGCATACGAAGCCGGTGGCGCCGTCGCGCTCTCGGTCCTCACCGACCAGCCGTATTTCGGAGGGATGGTCGCCGATCTCCAGGCCGCCCGCGACGCGACCACGCTGCCGTGTCTGCGCAAGGACTTCACGATCGACGAGGTGCAGGTCTACGAAGCGCGCGCGATCGGCGCCGACGCGATTCTTCTCATCGTCGCCGCGCTTCCCGACGACGCGCATCTCCGCGACCTGCACGCGCTCGCGTGCGACCTCGGCCTCGGCGTGCTCGTCGAGGCGCACGACGGCCACGAGGTCGAGCGAGCCCTCGCCGCGGGCGCGCACGTCGTCGGCGTCAACAACCGCGACCTTGCGACCTTCGCCGAAGACCTCGGCGTCGCGACGAGCCTCTCGGCGCTCCTGGCCCCGGAGGTCATCGCGGTCGCGGAGTCGGCGATCCGCACTCCGGCCGACGCCCGGCGCGTCGCCGCGGCCGGCTTCGACGCGATTCTCGTCGGTGAGGCACTCGTACGTTCCGACGATCCCACCGCGCTCGTACGCGAGCTCGCGACGGCACCCGTGTCCCGAAGGAGTCAGATATGACCGCAACTGCACCGACCCGCTTCGTGCTCCCGCAGGATCGCATCCCGTCGGCGTGGTACAACGCGCTGCCCGACCTTCCGGCGCCGTTGCAGCCGCCATTGCATCCCGGTACGAAGGAGCCGGCCGGGCCCGCCGACCTCGCTCCGCTCTTCCCGATGGCGCTCATCGAGCAGGAGATGACGCAGGCCGCGACCGTCGAGATCCCCGGCGAGGTCATCGACATCCTGCGGCTGTGGCGGCCGACGCCGCTGATGCGCGCCCGCCGGCTCGAGGCCGCGCTCGGCACTCCGGCGCGCATCTACTACAAGGACGAGTCGGTCTCGCCATCCGGTTCGCACAAGACGAACACCGCGGTCGCGCAGGCGTTCTACAACCGTGAGGACGGCACGAAGCGCATCGCGACCGAGACGGGCGCCGGGCAGTGGGGGAGCGCGCTCGCGTTCGCGTGCGCGCAGTTCGACATCGAGTGCAAGGTCTACATGGTGCGCGCCTCGTACGAGCAAAAGCCGTACCGGCGGGTGCTGATGGAGACCTGGGGCGCGAGCGTGGTGCCGTCACCCGTCGACGAGCCCGGTAGCCCCGGTTCGCTCGGCTCGGCGATCAGCGACGCGGTACGCGACGCGGCGGGCCGCGCCGACTCGCACTACGCGCTCGGCTCGGTGTTGAACCATGTGCTGTTGCACCAGACGATCATCGGGCTCGAGGCCAAGGAGCAGCTGCAGCTCGCGGGCGAGGACCGGCCCGACGTGGTGATCGGCTCGTGTGGCGGCGGATCGAACCTCGGCGGCATCGCCCTGCCCTTCATGACCGACGAGAAGGTCCGGCTGCTCGCGGTCGAACCCACGTCGTGCCCGACGCTCACCAGTGGCAAGTTCGAGTACGACTTCGGCGACACCGCGGGCATGACGCCGCTCCTGCCCATGTACACGCTCGGTCACGCGTTCGTACCTCCCTCGATCCACGCCGGCGGCCTGCGCTATCACGGCGATTCGCCGGTGATCTCACTGCTCGTGCGGGAGGGGCGCATGGAAGCGGTCGCGTACCCGCAGGGCAAGACCTTCGAGGCTGCGGTGCAGTTCGCCTGCACCGAGGGCAAGATTCCCGCGCCGGAGACCGGCCACGCGATCCGCGCCGCGATCGACGAGGCGCTGGCGGCAAAAGAGACCGGTGAGGAACGGGTGATCCTCTTCAACTACTCCGGTCACGGATTCCTCGACCTCCAGGCGTACGACGACTTCAATCACGGCCGTTTGATCGAAGGCTGACCGGGTTGTTCCGATGTTCGTAAAGATCTGCGGGATCACCAACGAGGACGACGCGCTGCTCGCCACCGCGCTCGACGCAGATGCGGTCGGGTTCGTTTTCGCGCCGAGTCCGCGTCAGGTCGACGTCGAGACCGTGCGTGACATCGTGCGCCGCTTGCCGCGTGAGGTCCACACCATCGGCGTGTTCCGCGACGAGCGTCCCGAGCGGATCATCGAGATCGCCGGCCGCGCCGGGTTGCGCGGCGTGCAGTTGCACGGAAACGAGCCCGCGTCGGAGGTCACCTGGATCCGGGAGCGGGTGCAGTTCGTGATCCAAGCGTTCGCCGCGGGCGACCCGGCGCTCGCCGGCGCCGCCAAGAGCGCGGCCGACATCATCCTCGTCGATTCCCCGCATCCCGGATCGGGCAAGGTCTTCGACTGGCGACTCGCCGAGGGCGCGCCGCGCGGCAAGCGCATTTTGCTGGCCGGCGGGCTCACCCCCGAAAACGTCGGTGACGCGATCAGGCTCGTGCGGCCCTGGGGGGTCGACGTCGCGAGTGGTGTGGAACAGCGGCCGGGGCGCAAGGACCCGGGCCGACTCCGGCGCTTCGTCGTCGCGGCGCGCGAGGCCGCGGCGGACATCGCCGACGGTGCCGGTCCGGGCGGCGCCGACGCGATCGACCTGCGAGTCGACGAGGTCGCCGGCGTTACCCGGCCCTGGGACTGGCAGGTCGATTAGGAAAGCCCGACCGCGCCCGCAGATCGGCGCCGTACAATCCGCCGGATGTCTGTTCCTCAGCGGGGCGCGCCCGTGCACCTCGAATCGCCGGGTCCCGAGCCCGTCGGGCTCGGTCGGTTCGGCGAATTCGGGGGGCGGTACGCCCCCGAGACGCTGGTACCCGCACTCGTGCAGCTGGAGGCGGAGTTCCGCGACGCCTGGTCGGACGACGACTTTCGCTCCGAGTACGCGTCGCTCCTGTCGAGCTACGCGGGCCGGCCGACCCCGGTGACCGAATGCCGCCGCCTCTCCGACCGCCTCGGCGTACGCGTGCTGTTGAAGCGCGAAGACCTGACCCACACGGGATCGCACAAGATCAACAATGTGCTCGGGCAGGCATTGCTCGCCCGCCGAATGGGCAAGCACCGCGTGATCGCGGAGACGGGCGCGGGCCAGCACGGGGTTGCGACCGCCACCGCGGCCGCGTTGTTCGGGCTGGGCTGCATCGTCTACATGGGTGCGGTCGACGTCGAACGCCAGGCCCTCAACGTGTGGCGCATGAAGCTCCTCGGCGCCGAGGTCGTGCCGGTGCAGTCGGGGAGCGCGACCTTGAAGGACGCGGTCAACGAGGCCATGCGGGCATGGGTCGCGAGCGTCGAGACCACGCACTACTGCCTCGGGTCGGCGATGGGTCCGCACCCGTTCCCGTGGATGGTGCGCGAGTTCCAGCGGGTCGTCGGTGACGAGGCGTACCGGCAGTGCCGGGAGATCCTCGGCGATACCGACCCCGATCTCGTGGTCGCGTGCGTCGGCGGCGGATCGAACGCGATCGGCACGTTCGCGGGATTCCTCGACACGAAGGCGCGCCTGGTGGGCGTCGAGGCCGGGGGCCAAGGCCTCGAATCCGGCCACCACGGCGCGGCCGTCGCCCGCGGTGTTCCCGGTGTGGTGCACGGAATGCGATCACTGTTCCTGCAAGACGAGTACGGCCAGATCCGTGAGGCGTCGTCGATCAGTGCCGGGCTCGACTATCCCGGCGTCGGCCCGGAGCACGCGATGCTCGCAGCGTCCGGTCGCGCCGAGTACTACGCGGCCACCGACGACGAAGCGCTCGCCGGATTCCAGCTCCTCTCGGCGACCGAGGGCATCGTTCCCGCGCTCGAACCCGCGCACGCGATCGCGTGGGTCGCGCGCGAAGCCGGCCACGCGATTCCCCTCGGGTCGACAGTGCTGATCACGCTGTCGGGACGCGGCGACAAGGACGCGGCCCAGGTCGCGGAGATGTTGGGCGAGCTCGAATGAACCTCGAGTCGCACCTGCGCGCCCGCCGCGCCGAAGGCGCCAAGTTGCTCGTGCCCTACGTGACCGGCGGCCTCGGCCGCGAGTGGCACGAGGTCGTGCGCGCGGTCGTCGACGCGGGCGCGGACGCGGTCGAGGTCGGCATACCGTTCTCGGACCCGATCATGGACGGTCGCACCATCCAAGAAGCCAGCCAGCGCGCGCTCGATCTCGGAGCGACGCCGATCGGCGTGATGGACGCGATGGCGACGATCGACGTTCCCGCGCCCTTGGTCGTGATGACCTACTACAACCTCGTGGCGCGCATGGGTCACGAGCGCTGCGCCCAGCATCTGCGCCAATGCGGCGTCGACGGCGCGATCGTCCCCGACCTCCCGCTCGACGAGCTGAACGGTTGGGGGGATGCCGCCGACGCGGCCGGGGTCGAGACCGTCTTGCTCGCCGCGCCCACGACTCCCGACGAGCGGCTCGACCAGATCTGTGCACGCTCGCACGGTTTCGTCTACGGCGTCTCGCTGATGGGCGTGACCGGCGAGCGCAACGAGCTGGCCGCCCACGCCGGGGAGATGGGCCGGCGCTGCAAGGCGGCGACCGACAAGCCGGTCCTGCTCGGGGTCGGGATCTCCACCCCGGCACAAGCCGCCCAGGCGGCGGCGAGCGCCGACGGCGTGATCGTGGGCAGCGCGCTCGTGCGCCGCCTCCTCGACGGTGGGGGGCCGGAAGAGGCCGCGACCTTCGTCCGCTCACTCCGCGTGGCGCTCGACTCCTGAGGGGGCGGTGAAGACCGCTCTCCGCGGTGAAACTGCTGGTCGGGGTGTGACATACGTCCTACAGCGATTCCCGACCACCGTCGATATCACCCTCCTAGGGACGGCGCTCGACCCAGGGAGGGACGATGGAAAAGGGCTCGATGATCGGGCTCGGCCTGTGCGTGGCCGGCGTCTTCATTAGCGCGACCCTCCACGGGATCAACATCGCCTTCTTGTTCATGGAATTCGGCTCGATCATCATCGTGGTGTTCGGTCACCTCGGCGCGACGATCGCGTCGTACCCCTGGGAAGCCACCCAGAACGTCGGCAAGTACGTCGGCAAGGCGATGAAGGGCAAAGAGGCGCACTCGGCGAGCGAGACGATCGCGCAGATCGTCGTCCTCACCAACCGGGCACGCGCCGAGGGTCTCCTCGCGCTGGAGGAGGAAGCCAAGGGCATCGAAGACCCCTTCTTCCGCAAGGGCATCGAGCTCGCCGTCGACGGTACCGACCCCGACGCGTTGAAGAAGACGCTCAACTCCGAGATCAGCGCAATGAAGGAACGGCACAAGATCGGCATGGGGTGGTTCACCTCGGCGGGCATCTTCGCCCCCACCTTCGGCATCATCGGCGCGGTCTTCGGGCTCATGGCGACCATGGCCCAGCTGAACCAGCCGGCGAAGGTCGGCGAAGGTATTGCCGGCGCGTTCGTCGCGACGTTCTGGGGAGTGTTCCTCGCGAACGGCGTATGGCTGCCGTGGGCGAACAAGCTCAAGCAACTCTCGCTGACCGAGGTCGCGCACAAGCAGCTGATCGTCGAGGGGATCATGGCGATCCAAGCCGGCGTGTCGCCCCGGGTCGTCGAGGAGCTCTTGAAGTCGCACATCCCGCCGTCGGAGCGTGACAAGCCGGTTCCGGGCGCGGCATCCGACAGCGGAGGCGGCGGCGCTCAGGCCGCGGCCGCCGCATAGCGGGAGCGTCCCATGTCGCACGGAGGCGACGACGAGATCCCCGAGGAACACGAAGAGCACGTGAACCACGAGGCGTGGGTCATCCCGTACGCCGACCTGCTCACCCTCCTCATGGCGATGTTCATCGCGTTGTTCGCGATGTCGACCGTCGACGTCACGAAGTTCAAGGCCTTCGCGGTCGGCTTCAACGAGGCCCTCGGCGGCGGCAAGCTCGATTCGGGCATCGGCGGCACCGCGAACGCGACCTCGACACAGATCGGCTCCGGCAGCGGGAACGGCCCGCTCAGCGGCGGCTCGCTCATCCCGCAGGACGCCACGGCCAACGGGAACCAGCTGCAGCAGATCCTCGCCGGCATCGCGAGCAGCAAGGCCCAAGCCGCGGCGCAGCGCCAGACCCTCGACGAGGTCCAAAAGGAGATCAACCAGGCTGCGAACCAGCTCGGCCTGGGCGGCAAGGTCCGCACCAAGGAGTTGAACAACGGCCTGCAGGTCACGCTGCTCACCGACCAGGTGCTCTTCCGCAGTGGCGAGGCGAAGCTCCAACCCCAGGGTCTGCAGCTGCTCGAGGTGATCGGTGCGGTGTTGAAGTCGATCGACAACACGATCGACGTCAACGGCTTCACCGACAACGTGCCCATCGGTCCGGGCGGGCAGTTCCCGTCCAACCTCTATCTGTCGTCGTTCCGGGCCGACGCGGTCGCCGACTACTTCGCGTCACTCGGGATCGATCGGTCGCGCCTGTTCCCGGCCGGTCGTGGTGATCAGGATTTCGTCGCCACGAACGCGACCGCGGCGGGCCGAGCGCAGAACCGGCGCGTCGAGATCGTCGTCGAGTCCAAGCTCGTGAAACAGACGCTCTCCCAGGCCGGTCTGAACGACCAGCCGGTCACGCCGAACACACTTCCGATCGCTCCGATCGGCGGGAAATCGGCCGACGGCTCCACGGTTGCGACGCCGAATATCCAACCGAATCTCGCGGGCAACTAACGTCGGACCCATGCCCGACAAGATCACGATGAATGCCGACGGCGCGCTGTCGGTCTCGGACGAGCCCATCATCCCCTTCGTCGAGGGCGACGGGACCGGCGTCGACATCTGGCCGGCCGCGCAGCTGGTGATGGACGCGGCCGCGGCCAAGTACGCCAAGAAGATCTCGTGGAAGGAAGTGCTGGCCGGCGAGAAGGCGTTCAAGGCGACCGGCTCGTGGCTGCCCGACGAGACCGTCGACACGTTCCGTGAGTACCTGATCGGCATCAAGGGTCCGTTGACCACACCGATCGGCGGCGGCATCCGTTCGCTCAACGTGGCACTGCGCCAACTGCTCGACCTCTACGTGTGCCTGCGACCGGTGCGGTGGTTCGAGGGAGTCCCGTCGCCGGTCAAGCGCCCCGAAGCGGTCGACATGGTGATCTTCCGGGAGAACACCGAGGACATCTACGCGGGGCTCGAGGTCGAAGAGGGGACGCCCGAAGCGCACGAGCTCATCGCCGTGTTGAAAGCGAAGTTCGGGTGGGACATCCGCACCGACTCGGGCGTCGGCATCAAGCCCATCTCGATGACCGGTTCGAAGCGGCTGATCCGCGCCGCGATCAAGTACGCGGTCGAGAACGATCGCAAGAGCGTCACACTCGTGCACAAGGGCAACATCCAGAAGTTCACCGAAGGCGCGTTCATGAAATGGGGTTACGACCTTGTCCGCGAAGAGTTCTCCGACGTCGCGGTCGGCTGGGACGACTGCAACGGCAAGCCCGGCGACAAGGTTCTCGTCAAGGACAGCATCGCCGACATCACGTTGCAGCAGGTGCTCACGCGCCCCGAGGACTTCGACGTCATCGCGACGACGAACCTGAACGGTGACTACCTGTCGGACGCGCTCGCGGCCCAGGTCGGCGGCATCGGCATCGCGCCGGGCGGCAACATCAACTACGTGACCGGCCACGGGATCTTCGAGGCAACGCACGGCACGGCGCCGAAGTACGCGGGCCAGGACAAGGTCAACCCGAGCTCGGTGCTCCTGTCGGGCGTGATGATGTTCGATCACCTCGGCTGGACCGACGCGGCCCGCGACATCGAGCGCGCCATCGAGGCCACGATTGCCGACAAGGTCGTGACCTACGACTTCGCGCGCCTCATGGAGGGCGCGACCGAGGTCAAGACCAGCGAGTTCGCACAGGCCATCGTCGATCGGCTCTGATCCGGGCCCGGGCTCGGGCCCGGGGCCGGGGTCACGGCGTCGGCCGGGCGGCGGCCGTAACGTGCACGGGTGTTCGAATACCCGGCCGAGTGGGAGAGCGACGTCGTCCTCGCCGACGGTGGCACCGCGACGGTGCGACCGGCCCGGCCCGACGACGAGCCGGGACTCTTGGCGCTCTACGAACGACTGAGCGACGAGTCGATCTATCTCCGGTTCTTCTCGCCGGTGCCGCGCCCGACCGCGGTGCAGCTCGAGCGCATCACGTCGATCGACTACGTCGACCACATGGTGCTCGTCGCGCTGCTCGGCTCCGACATCGTCGCGGTCGCCCGGTACGACCGGGTCGGACCCGACGAGGCGGAGGTCGCGTTCGCGGTTGCCGACGACCAGCAGCGCCGGGGTCTGGCCACCTTGCTGCTCGAGCACCTCGCGGCGATCGCGCGGGCGCACGGCATCAGTAAGTTCTCGGCCGACACGCTCCCGGGGAACGCGAAGATGCTGAACGTGTTCGCCGACGCGGGTTGGGAGGCCAGCCGCCGTTTCGACGAGGGGACGGTCCGCGTCGAGTTCGCGATCGCGCCGACGCCGACCTCGGTGGGTGTCGTCGCGGCGCGTGAGACGCATGCCGAGTCGGCGTCGATCGCGCGACTCCTCGCCCCGCGGTCGATCGCAGTCATCGGCGCCAGCCGCCAGCCCGGCAAGATCGGCCACGAGCTCTTCCGCAACCTTCTCGAGTACGGATTCGACGGGCCGGTGTACCCGGTACACCCGACCGCGACCTCGGTCGGCGGGGTGCGCGCCTACCCGCGCGTCGTCGACGTGCCCGACGCGGTCGACGTCGCGGTCGTGGTCGTACCGGCATCCGATGTCCCGGCCGTCGTCGACGAGTGCGCGGAGAAGGGCGTCCGGGGCCTGTTGGTGATCACGGCCGGCTTCGCCGAGACCGGGCCCGAGGGCAAGGCGGCCGAGCGCGAGCTCGTCGCGTCGGCCCGGCGCAACGGGATGCGCATCATCGGCCCGAACTGCTTCGGGGTGTTGAACACCGCGCCCGGAGTTCGTATGAACGCGACGTTCGCGCCGGCCCAACCCGTCGCGGGGAACGTGGCATTCCTGTCGCAGTCGGGCGGGCTCGGCATCGAGCTGATGAGCCGGGCCGCCGATCTCGGTATCGGGATCTCCCAGTTCGTGTCGGTCGGCAACAAAGCCGACGTCAGCGCGAACGACCTCCTGCAGTACTGGGCCGACGACGCGCAGACCGAGGTCATCCTCTTGTACCTCGAGTCGTTCGGTAATCCCGGGAAGTTCGTGCGCCTCGCGCGCAACCTCGCGCGTTCGAAGCCGATCGTCGCGGTCAAGAGCGGGCGAACCGCGGCCGGGAGCCGTGCCGCGTCATCGCACACGGCCGCGCTCGCGGCGCCCGACCTCGCCGTCGACGCGCTGTTCCGCCAGGCCGGGGTCATCCGCGTCGACACGCTCGACGAGCTGCTGTCGACCGCGATGGTCCTGGCGCACCAGCCGCTGCCCGCCGGGCGGCGCGTCGCGATCGTCAGCAACGCCGGCGGTCCCGGAATCCTCGCGGCCGACGCGTGCGCCGGGGCACGCCTCGAGGTTCCCGAGCTCGACGGCGCGACGCAGGACGCACTGCGAGCCATCGTGCTGTCCGGTGCCTCGGTGCACAACCCCGTCGACCTCGTCGCGGGCGCGTCGGCCCGCCAATACGAGGACGTGCTGCGCGTCGTGATGGCCGACGCGTCGATCGACGCGGTCCTCGTCATCTTCGTCCCGCCGCTCGTCACTCGCGCCGAGGACGTTGCCCGGGCGATCGGGAGCGCGGCCGAGTCGGCCGGCGGCAAACCGATTCTCTCGTGCTTCCTCGGCCAGACCGGCGTGCCGAGCGAGCTGCGCGGCGACGAGAAGCGCCAGACGATCCCTTCGTTCGCGTTCCCGGAGTCGGCCGCGCACGCGCTGGGTCGGGTCGCGGACCTGGCCGATTGGCGCAAGCGCCCACCGGGAGTCGTCCCGCGAGCTGACCGGCATCGATCTCGACGGCGCGCGTGCGCTCGTCGCGGGCGCCCTCGCGGCGCAGCCCGAAGGCGCGTGGCTGGACCCGGGTACGGCCGCGCGGCTCCTGTCGTGTTTCGGGATCCCGGTGGTCGCGACACGCGAGGTCACCGACGCCGCCGGGGCACGCGCCGCTGGCGCGCGAGGTCGGGTTCCCCGTCGCGCTGAAGGCCTCCGCTCCGGGGCTCGTGCACAAGAGCGACGTCGGCGGTGTCGCGCTCGACCTGCGTGACGAGGACAGTGTGGCGGACGCGTACACGACGATGGCAGGCGCGCTCGGAACCGCGATGACGGGCGCGGTCGTGCAGCCGATGGTCGCCGCCGGGGTCGAGGTGATTCTCGGTATCACGCACGACGTCACGTTCGGCCCGATCGTCCTGTTCGGCCTCGGAGGCGTCACGGCGGAGCTGCTCGCCGATCGCGCCCTGCGCCTGGTGCCCGTCACCGACGACGACGCGCACCAGCTGGTGCGGTCGCTGCGGGGCTCGCAGCTGTTCTTCGGCTACCGCGGCCGCCCCGCAGTCGACGTGGACGCGCTCGAAGACGTGATCCTGCGCGTCGGAGCGCTCGCCGACGAAATCGCCGAGATCGCCGAGATGGATCTCAATCCGGTCGTTGCGTCGGCGAACGGCGTGGTGGCGATCGACGTCAAGATCCGGATCACACCGGCGGTCGTCGGCGTGCCGAGTGATGTCCGCCGTATGCGCACGTAGCGGGCGATATCGCCCTCGGCGTTCGTCGGACTCGCGTCGCGACCGTGCTGTCACGCGGTCGCGACGCGACGGTGACGCCCCTGCTTGCACGTTGTGCGAGTGTCCGACGCTCGCACAACGCGCGTTCGCCCGGGTCGCACGGGCGTGGTCCATTCGGCGGTCGCCGGGGTTCGCGCGCGAGGAAGAAAGTCCTCTGCTCGCCTCGGCGCTCTCCAACGGTTACCAACTCGTCGCCGCGATCGCATTCGTGTCCGTCGCGGGTACGGCGATCGCCGTCGCGCTCGTTCCGGATACGACCGCGCACCGGCTCGGATTCGCGGCCGAGCTCGCGGTTGTCGGCGTCGGCGTCGTGGTACTCGCGCTGGTACTCGACCGCCGTACCGCGAAAGTCGTCGCCCGTCCGTTCCGCGCGCTCGAAGAGACGCTCGCCACGATCGCCGCCGGCAATTACGACGTTCGCTCCGACCTGCCGCTCGCCGCGACAGAGATTCGGGCGATGGGCGCGCTGGTGAACGGCTTGGCCGACGAGGTCGTGAGAGCACGCGAAGCCGAGGCCGAAGCACTCGGGCGACTCCGCTCACTCGACGAAGCTCAGCACCGCTTTCTCTCGTACGTCGCGAGCGAACTTCGCAGCCCGCTGGTCAGCATGGTCGGCCAAGTCGAGTTCCTGCGCGCGACCCACGCCGACGCGCTGACCCCCGAGGGGCGCAATGTCACCTCGGCAATTCAGTACGACGGCCGGACCATCCTCGCGCTGCTCGAGGACCTGCTGCCGGTCGTACCGGCCGAACCACGACGGCCACGCCTCGAACACGCGCTCATCGATCTCGCGGGTGTCCTGAAACGCGTCGAGCACGACGTCGGTCCGGCGGCGGAATGGCTGGCGCTGCAGCTCGAGTTCAGTCTCGAAGAGGGCGTCAGGTTGTTCGGCGACGAGCAACAGGTCGAGCGAGCACTCCTGAACCTGGTATCGAACGCCGTGCTGTCCTCCTCCCGGGAGGTCGCGTCACGGTGTCTGCTCGCTCGCAACGCGACTCGACCATCATCGAAGTGAGCGACTCCGGCTTCGGTACACCTCCGGACGAGCACGACGGGTTCGTCGCGATGTTCCGCCTGAACGTGCCGCCGAAACGGGAAGCGACCGCATCCGGGCTCGGTCTCTATGTCGTGAAGGAGATCCTCGACGCCCACGGTGGCAGCTTCAGCATGATCTCCGATCCGGGAGTCGAGACCGTGTTCACGCTGCGCTTTCCGAACACGCTCGGCGATCAGACGCCCTAGGGAGCGGTGATCGCCCGTACGAGCGTGGGCAGCGATTCGCGAAAGTCGGGGAGGAGCGGGCGTCCGGCGAGGCGTAGAGCCCGGTTGTCGAGCACCGAGTTCGCGGGGCGGGGCGCCGGGCGGGGTGGATCGAGGTCGGCGGTGGTGATCGGCACGACGCGCCCGGCATCGGCGCCGGCGGCCTGCAGCACCTCGCCCGCGAACTCGAACCAGCTCACCGGTCCTTGGTTGGTGACGTGCCACGTCCCGGGCAGCCGCTCGACCACGAAGCTGCGCAGCATCGTGGCGAGGTCGGCGGCGACGGTGGGACAGCCCCGCTGGTCGTCGACGAATCGCAGCGGCGCGTCGCCGGCCGCGAGGCGCAAGATGGTCTTGGCCATGTTCGAGCCGTAGCGGCCGATCACCCACGATGTGCGGACGACCGCGCACTCGAGGTCGCTCTCGAACTCGCCACCGAGCTTCGATTGTCCGTAGACCGACTGCGGATTGGGCGTGTCCCACTCGTGGTAAGGCTCGGGTTGGGCGCCGTCGAAGACGTAGTCGGTCGACAACGAGACGACGTACGCGCCGGCCTGGCGCGCCCCCTCCATGACGAAGCGGACCCCGAGCGCATTCACCAAGAAGGCGCGGTCGCGCTCGGTCTCGCACGCGTCGACCGCGGTCATGGCCGCGGAGTGGACGATCGCGTCGGGCCGGACGCTGCCGATCGCTCCGAGCACGGCATCGCGATCGCCGACGTCGAGGCTCGCGTGGTCGAGGCCCACGACCTCGTAGCCGCTTCGTCCGGCGAACGCTTCGACGACCTCGCGACCGACCATTCCGCCCGCGCCGGTGACCAGGACGCGCAACGCTCAGGTCACTTCCACGCCGCGGTCTCGTCGACCGGTGCCCGCTCGAGGAGCGGCTCCCACCAGGCACGGTTCGCGCTGTACCACTGCACGGTCTCCCGGATCCCGGCCTCGAACGCGACCTTTGGTTCCCAGCCGAGCTCCGCGCGGATCTTCGACGCGTCGAGCAGGTATCGACGGTCGTGACCGGGACGGTCGGGGACGATCGTCTTGAGCGACTCGGGCTTGCCCAGCACGGCGAGCACCGCGTCGGCGATCTCCGCGATGCTGCGCTCCTCGCCGGTACCCACGTGGTAGGTCTCCCCGACGCGGCCGTCGTCGAGGATGCGGGCGATCGCGCTGCAGTGGTCGTCGGCGTGGATCCACTCCCGCCGATTCTCGGTCGATGCGTAGAGCGGGATCGGTTGGTCGTCGAGCGCCCGGGTGCTGAAGAGCGGGATCACCTTTTCCGGGAACTGGTACGGGCCGTAGTTGTTGGCGCAGTTCGTGATCGAGATCGGGAGCCCGAACGTCTCGTAGTACGCACGTACCGCGTGGTCGCCGCCCGCCTTCGACGCGTTGTACGGCGTTCTCGGTGCGTACGGCGAGGACTCGTTGAACGGCTCCGTCGCGTCGAGCGCGAGATCGCCGTAGACCTCGCACGTGGAGACATGATGGAAACGCCGGAAGCGTTCGACGCCGATCCGGCGCACCGCTTCGCACAACGTTTGCGTGCCGACGACGTTCGTGCGGAAGAACACGCCCGGGTTCGTGATCGCGTAGGAGTTGTGCGACTCCGCGGCGAAGTTGACGATGACGTCGATCTCGTGGTCGCGCAGCGTTCGCTCCGCGGCGGCGAGGTCGCCGATGTCGCCGTGGACGAACTCGTGAGGCACACCGGCGAGGCTCTCGCGATTTCCGGCGTAGGTCAGCGCGTCGTACACCACGACGGTGTCGGCCGGGCGCTCGCGTGCCCACCAGCGCACGAAGTTCGATCCGATGAATCCGGCCCCGCCGGTGACGAGCAGGTTCATGTGCGCATCGGCCAGACCGGGCGGGTGCGCTCGGGGATCTCGGCGCGTTTGGGGTTGGCCGCATCGCGATCCGAGAGCGCCGGGTTGGTCAGGCCCCAGTCGGCTGCGATCTCGGGATCGTCCCACGCCACGCCGAGCTCGTCGGCCGCGTTGTAGTACCCGTCGACGAGGTAGGTGATGGTCATGTCGGTCAGGGAGCCGAACCCGTGGGCGACGCCGGGCGGTATGAAGACCCCTTGGTGGAGGTTCGTTCCGTCGTCGGCCTCGCCCAGGTCGAACACCTCGGTGGCACCTTCGCTCGCACTGCCGGCGCGCAGGTCATGGAGCACGACGCGGGCCCGACCGAACGGGACGTACCAATAGTCGGCCTGGTGGAGGTGGTAGTGCAGCCCGACGACGCAACCGGCCGAGCGGTCGGCGCGGTTCGCCTGGATCATCTCGCGCCCTGCGGGAATCCACTCGCGCCGGAAGGTCTCGACGAACAGCCCGCGACCGTCGTGGTGCAAGGTCGGGTGCACGTGAAACACGCCGGCGATCAGGGAGCTTTCCTCGACGGATGCCATGACTACTCCAGGTCGGCCCGGCAGTGGTCGCCGAGCAGGAGACGGGTCGCCTTCGGGCGTTCGCCGGTGCGCATGACCTCGACGTCGCGCCCGAGGAGGGAATCGTGAATGCGGTGCACTCCGGTGATGCGGCTCCGTTCGAGCACGACCGAGTGTTCGATCTCCGCGTCTCGCAGCTCGCAGTCGGCGCCGATGGCGGTGTACGGGCCGACGTAGGTGTCGACGAGGAGCGTTCCGGAGCCGATGATCGCCGGCCCCCGGACCACCGACGCCTCGAGTCGTGCGCCGGCTTCGATGACGACCCGCCCCTCGACACGCGACGCGCCGTCGACCCGACCGTCGATACGCGGCACGATGGTGTCGAGGACCAGACGGTTGCAGTGCAGCAGTGGGTCCTTCTTCCCCGTGTCGATCCACCATCCCTCGAGCACCTCGTGCATCACGGGGTAGCCGCGGTCGATGAGCCACTGGATGGCGTCGGTGATCTCGAGCTCGCCGCGTGCCGACGGCGAGATCGCGTTGATCGCGTCGTGCACGCGCTCGTCGAAGATGTAGACGCCGGCGAGCGCCAGGTCCGACGGCGGATCGGTGGGCTTTTCGACCAGCCGGACCACGCGGCCGTGCGCGTCGATCTCGGCCACGCCGAACTGCCGGGGATCGTCGACATGGGCCAGGAGGATCTGAGCGGCTGCGGGCTGGGCGGCCGGCTCGTGCAGCTCGAGGGGGCGGCTCCGATCCGCGAGGAACCGGTCGACGAGGGGCCGCAATTCCTGCTGCAGCATGTTGTCGCCCAGGTACATCACGAAATCGTCGTCGCCGAGGAAGTCGGCGGCCACGAGGACGCAGTGTGCGAGCCCGAGCGGCTCGGTCTGGAGGATGAAGGTCAGCTCGACGCCGAACTGCGAGCCGTCGCCGAGTGCGCTTTCGATCTCGGCCGCGCTCTCGGGCGACACGACGACGCCGATGCTCTTGATGCCGGCCGCGGCGATGTCCTCGACGACGTAGAACAAGATGGGCTTGTTCGCGATCGGTACCAGTTGCTTGGCGCTCGTGTGGGTGATGGGCCGTAGCCGGGTTCCGGCGCCGCCCGCCAGGATCAGACCCTTCATTCCCTGCCGCCCTCTGCCCCACGCGTGTCGGATCAAAAGTATCACCGGCTATGGCGTCCACGCCCGGGGCGCCTGTCCTAACGTTCGGGTATGGCCGACGACCCCGCATCCGGCGCTACCTTCGACCCGAACTGCGATTTGTGCGAAGCCGCGCGTATCACCGAATGGTTCCACGAGGACGACATCTGCTGGATCGCGGAGTGCGAGATCTGTGCCGTCCCGATGGTCGTGTGGCGCAGCCACGGCGTGACGCCGCCCGGAGATCAGCTCGCCCACATGCACGAACGGCTGGCGATCGTGGTGGGGGAGCGCTTCACGTTCGAGCACTACGTCGACGACAACATGCGCAACATCCCGGACCACTACCACGCACACGCGCGGCCACAGGGCGGCTTCTTCGGTCACGGTCTCCAACGCCGCCCGCAGAACTGAGTCGACCCACCTCGTGACCGATCACGTGCTCACGATCGACCTCGGCACCTCGGGGCCGAAGGTCGCGCTCTTCACCTTCGACGGAGCATTCGTCGACGGCGACTTCACGCCGGTCGCGTTGAACGTGCTGCCCGATGGCGGCGCCGAGCAGTCGCCGAGCGCGTGGTGGGACGGGATCGCGAGCGCCGCACACCGACTCCTGGAACGAGCGACCGTGCCGGTCGACGACATCGTCGCCGTGGCGGTGACGTCGCAATGGTCGGGTACGGTCCCGATCGATCGCCACGGCGCGGTGTTGCACGACGCGATCATCTGGATGGACGCGCGTGGCGCGGCGGAGACGAGGCGCGTCGTCGGCGGCGCGTTGCGGCTGCAGGGCTACGAGCCGCGCAAGCTCCGCACCTGGATCAGCCACAGCGGCGGTGCGCCCGCGCTCTCGGGCAAGGATTCGATCTCGCACATCCTCTGGCTGCAGCGCGAGCGCCCCGACATCGCGCGCGGCGACGTGGAAGTACCTCGAGCCGAAGGACTGGCTCAACTACCAGCTCACGGGCCGGTGCGCGGCCACGTTCGACTCCATCGTGTTGCACTGGGTCACCGACAACCGGGATCCCGCCCGCGTCGACTACGACCCCGAGCTCCTCCGCATCGCCGGGCTCGACCGGGCTCAGCTTCCCGACCTGGTTCCGGCCACGTCGATCGTGGGATCGCTGACCGAGCAGGCCGCGTCGGCGCTCGGGGTGCGGGCCGGCATCGCGGTCGTGGGCGGTACCCCCGACCTGCAGTCGGCCGCGATCGGTTCGGGTGCCGTTCGCGATTTCGAAGGCCACCTCTACGTGGGAACGTCGTCGTGGCTGACGTGCCACGTACCGTTCAAGAAGACCGACCTCTTCCACGGCATCGCGTCGCTGCCGTCGCCGTTGCCCGGCAAGTACTACGTGGCCGACGAGCAGGAGGTCGCGGGCGGGTGTCTGGAATGGCTGCGGGAGCACGCGCTGGAGACGGGTGACGACTTCCGCACGCTCGACGCCGTTGCGGGCGCGTCGGCCCCGGGGAGCAACGGCGTGATCTTCACGCCCTGGTTGAACGGCGAGCGCACTCCGGTCGACGATCACACCTTGCGAGCCGGCTGGCACAACCTCTCACTGGCGACGACGCGAAGCGACCTGGTCCGGTCGGTGCTCGAAGGCGTCGCGTACAACAGCCGTTGGCTCCTGGCCACGGTGGAGAAGTT
The DNA here is from genome assembly GCA_963839575.1 of uncultured Actinomycetes bacterium. GTDB lineage: Bacteria > Actinomycetota > Acidimicrobiia > IMCC26256 > PALSA-610 > PALSA-610. The sequence continues at coordinate 3,526,242 of CAWIVQ010000003.1, forward strand.
CGTGGGCCGGCCGTTTCCCTGGTTGCACTTCATCGGCGGTGGTGCGCAATCGGAGCTCTGGTGCCGGATCATGGCCGACGTGCTCGAGCGCGAGATCCGCCAGGTCGAACATCCCATCCGGGCCAACGCACGCGGCGCCGCGCTGCTGGCGGGGATCGCGCTCGGAGCGGATCACGGTCGCCGACCTTGCCCGCAACGTCCGGGTCGTCGCGACCTACACGCCCGAGCGCGCGAACCGCGCGACGTACGAAGATCGCTATGCGGAATTCCCGCGTGTTGCACAAGCAGACGAGCCGGAGAACCAAACGCCATGTCCACGGCAGCTGAGCGCGGGAGCCCGCGCTGCGTCCGCGACGACGCCTTCCCGATGCGCGGCGTGGGGCCTGGCCGAACCCGGCGAGCTCGATCGCATGGTGATCATCTCGCCCCATCTCGACGACGCGGTCTTGAGTTGCGGGCGGTTCATGGCCGCCCATCCCGGCGTCACGGTCGTCACCGTGTTCGCCGGCAACCCCGCCTCGTATCCCGAACCCATGCGGCTCTGGGACGTGCAGAGCGGCTTCGGACCGGGCGATGACGTGATGGAAGTGCGCCGCGGCGAAGATCGGGCCGCGCTCGCGCTCCTCGACGCCGTCGCCCGTGCATCTCGACTACGTCGAGCACTCCTACAACCCGGGCGATCGGCCCGTGGCGCCCGAGGTCGTGGCGGCCGGTCTCGTCGCCGTGCTCGGCGAACTCCGACCGACGCTGGTCCTGGCGCCGTTCGGGCTCGCGAATCCCGATCACGACGTGACCCACCGCGGCTGCATGCTCGCCCGTGAACAGCTGGCCGGCACGGAGGCGCCGCCGTCATGGTGGTGTTACGAGGACAACGGTTACAAGCACATCCCGGGAATGCTCGCGTGGCGCGTGTCGGCGCTGTTTCGGCGCGGGCTCTGGCCGACGCCGGTTTGTCCGAACGTCGACGATCACGGCGAGCGCAAGGCGGCCGCGGTCGATTGCTACCCGTCACAGTTGCTGGCGCTCGAGGACGACTGGCAGATCCGGACGAAGCTCGCCGCACCCGCGCCCGAGCAGTACTGGCGCCTCGCGCCGCCCCCACCGGGGTGGGAAGGTCTCGCGTCGCGGTGAACCGGCGATGATCTGCCGGTGCCCCGAGCGCTCGGCCCGCTACGCGACGAGCACCGACGTGAAATCCTTGACGCCACCCAGCACCGTGGCGTCTCCGAACGCCGCGACCGTTCCGTCGGCGCCGGCGATCCAGTAGCCGTTGCCCGAGTTCGAGCAGGCGAACCCGACGGCCTTCGCCGTCGTCGGGAGCATCGCGCCGCGGAATTTCGCGTCGCCGTAGGCGAAGATGCCGCCGTCGCTCGCGGAGAGCCAGTAGCCCTTGCCCGTGACGGTCGCGCCCATGGCGACGATCGGTTGATTGAGGCGGATCGCGCCGGTCGAGCCGTAGAACTTCGCGTCGCCGTAGGCGAAGATGCCGCCGTCGCTCGCGCAGAGCCAGTACCCCTTGCCGGTCGGTGTCGTGGCCATCGCGACGATCGGTTTGTTCAGCCTCATGGCGCCGGTCGAGCCGTAGAACTTCGCGTCGCCGTAGGCGAAGATGCCGCCGTCGCTCGCGCAGAGCCAGTACCCCTTGCCGGTGGTCGTCGCGGCCATCGCGACGATGGGTTTGTTGAGGCGCATGCCACCGGTCGAACCGTGGAAGGCGGCGTCACCGAAGCTGAAGATGCCGCCGTCGGAACCGGCGAGCCACAACCCCTTTCGGGTCGGGGTGCGTGCGCCGGCGACGAGCGGGAACGCGACGTGCGCGAGCGAGCTGAACTTGGTGGCGGACCGAGCCCGTAGATGTGGCCGGTGGGCCCGGCGATCCAGTAGCCGACGCTCGAGGTCGACGGCGGTTTCACCGCCGCCGGAAGGCCCGGACCGGCTTTGAAGAGGCCGAGCGGCGTGTACGACTTGCCGAGCACGGAGCGATCGTCGACGCCGAGCCACGTCTTGAGGATGGGCGCGTACATCTGGTGGAAGTCGACGCTCGGGACGAAGTTCCCGTCGCGATCCAGATTGGTCAAGCTGGGCTGCGTCCCGTGCAGGCCGCCGCGCACGTGGTCGCCGATGACGAAGTGCGGTGCGGCCGTGCCGTGGTCGGTCCCGCCGTCGCCGTTCTCCTCGGGTCGGCGCCCGAACTCCGAGAACGTCATCATCGCCACGTTCGGGAGCCACTTCGGCGCCAGCGTGGCGAAGAACGCCGCGACGGCGTTGTCGATGCGGCCCAGCAGCGTTGCGTGCCAGTCGCGCTCGTCGGAGTGCGTGTCGAATCCGTCGATCTCGGTGTCGAACACCCGGATGCCGAGGTTCGCGTTGATCAGGTGGGCCGCGAGCACGAGTTGCTGTTGGAGGTCGTTGGGCTGATCGGGGAATCCGTACGCCGGACGGATCCGTTGGGTCAGCATCATCAGATCGGACTCGGTCTGGTCGTAGAGGTCGCCGAGACCGTCGAGGCCGGACGCCCCGGTGCCGAGGCCGGCCAGCGCGTCGAACATGCGCGCGTCCGACGGGTCGGTGCGGTTGATCCCGAAGGCCCCACCGATGTTGAGCGGGAGTGACGACGGGTGTGCAACGTCGCCCTGCAGGTGCTCGCTCACGTTGCCGTGGAGCGACACGCCGTACAACGACTCGTGGGCGGCGTTGGGGAGCCGGTCGAGGAATCGGCCCGCCCATCCCGACGTCACCGCGCCGGAACCGCCCCACCCGTGCATCCAGATGTCGCCCGAACTGAAGTGGCTCAGGTCGGGTGGCTGGTACCCGACCCCGCGGACGACCGCGACCTTGCCTTGGTCGAAGCGTGCCTTCAGCTTCGGCATCGCCGGGTGCAACCCGAGCCCGCCGCCGATCGGGAGCGAGTTCGTGACCCGCAGCGACGAGCGCAGATGCGCGTACTGGGGGTCGGCGTAGGGAATGACCATGTTCAAGCCGTCGTTGCCGCCCGCGAGGTTGATCGTGACGAGGATGCCCTCGTTGTCGGCCACGGGCGGCGCCGCGAACGCCCGCAGCTTCGTGAGGTACGGGCTCACGGCGACCACCCCCGTGCCCACCGCTCCGTACTGCATGAATCGGCGGCGGGAGAAGCGGTTCCGTTCGAAGATGTTGGGTCCGGATGTCGTCACGATCGCGCTCCTAGGCGAGGTTGAATTCCGGGCTGAGCATCAGCAGCGTCAACAGGTTGATGAACGTCCAGTTGACCCACGCGTGGGTATCGGTGCGCTGCTTCGTCAACCACGCTTCGAGTGCCGACCGCGTGTGCGCGGACGGGGCGTCGATGCCGAAGAAGTCGAAGCCGTACTGGATCGCGTCGTGGACGCTCATCGTGGTAATCGCGCTCGAGTCGGTTCTGCACGTCGTTGTTCTTCCAGACCAGGCCGCGGCCCCAGTTCGCGCGCGCCCAGAGCCGCGACGTCGTGAGCCAGTACTCGTTGGGCCGCCAACCCGACACGTTCGGCGGCTCGAAGAGTTGCTGGCCCATGTCGTCCATGTACCACTGCGGGTTTGCGTCCTCCGCGGTGATCCCGGCCACGCGCATGCACGCCGCGACCCATTCCGCCGGGGTCCGTACGAGGCCGTTCATCGCCTTCGGGGAGACGAAGTTCGGGTGCATGAAGATCGCCCGCACGAGATCGTGGATCGAGAGGTCGTTGCCCAAGAAGGAATTGGCGAGGCTCGTCACGACATCGGGTTCGGGGTCGGGGTAGGCGAAGAACGACCACATCTTGGCGGCGATGAACTTCGCGGCGATCGTCTTGTGGGTCGTGTCGGACCCGAGGATGAAGTCGATGATGTCGGGACCGTCCCAGTTCTGGGTGACGCCCATGAAGGTCTTCAGCCCGGTGTCGTGGCGGTCGGGATAGAAGTGGTACTGCTCCCGATCGCCGTCGAGCGTGTTGTGGCCGGTCCATGCCCGGGCCGACGACACCACGTCGGCCTGGCTGTACTGGTCGACGCCGAGCGTGAAGAGTTCCATGAGCTCGCGCGGCGAAATTCTCGTTCGGGCTGCCCTTGACGTTGGGATCGTTGTCGAGCCAGATGAGCATCGCGGGTTGCAGCGACATCGAGTGCACGAGATCGCGGAAGTTCGCGGTGGCGTTGGCGCGGAACAAGGAGTTCTGCTGGTACATGAGGAGCATGTCGCCGACCTTGTAGTTCGCGGTCGCGAAGTGCCCGTGCCAGAACAGCGTGAGCTTCTCCTGCAGTGGCGAGGTGGAGGTCGCCATACGGTCGAGCCACCACTGCTGGAGCATGTACTCCTTTTGCCAGTCGCCCGTGCCCGAATCGGTGAGGTATGCGGGCTGCGTGTCGACCGGCGCACTCGAGAAGTCGAGGAGCTGGTCGACGGTCGTATCCCACGGTTGGGCGGCGAGGGTGTTGACCTGCGTGATGGTTCCGCCGAAGCCGGCGCGACGAAGTAGATGTGCGACGTTCGCGGGAAGCGGCACGTCGTTCCCCCTAATCGATGGTCTCCCCAGACCGCCGTTCCCTCATCGACGGGAATCGGGTCGGTTCTTGAGCGATCAGGGCCCCTTCATGGGGAATCAGGGCCATCCCGCGCCGGGTACCTCGACCGCGACGGCTTCGATGCGACCACCATGCGCAACACGTGCCTCGTCGGGCACGTGGGTCGGTGCTGTGCACACGTACAGGGTGCTGCGGTCGTCGCCGCCGAGCATGCACGCGAACGCGCCGGGATGCGTTCCCTTCACCTCGTCGACGATCGCGCCGCCCTCACGGACGCGCAGCACGCGCCCGCTGAACGGGCACGCGGCCCAGATCGCGCCCTCGGCGTCGAGGCACATTCCGTCGACGGTCGCGCCCTCGAGTTGGGCCCAGACGCGCGGGTTCGACAGCGACCCGTCCGAAGCGATGTCGAACGCGCGGACGCGGCCGGCCATGCTCTCGCCGACGAGCAACGTCGAGCCGTCGGCGGTGACTACCGAGCCGTTCGGGAACGCGAGGCCGTCAGCCGCGACGCGGGCCTCGCCGTCGGGCTCGACCGCGACGACGCACGTCGTCTCGGCCTTCGCGCCCGCGTACATGTCGAAGCCGAAGTTCCCCACGTAGGCGCGGCCGCGCCCGTCGACCACCATGTCGTTGCACGGCGCCGGCGCCAGCCCGGAGAGGTCGGCATGCAACGCCAGCGCGCCCCCTGCTTCGAGGCGCATGACGGCTCGGTCGAGCATCGACACGACGAGCAGGGTTCCGTCGGGCAGCCAACCGAGACCGGACGGCTGCCCGGGGACCTCGACGACGGTCTCGGCAGTTCCGTCGGGCCGCATCGCGACGACGCGCTTGTCGTGCTGGTCGGAGAACCACAGCCGACCGTCGTGCCAGCGGGGACCTTCGGGAAACGCGAGCCCGTCGAGCACCACCGTTGTCGTGCGTGCAGTCATGGATCCGGACGGTACTCGTCGGGCTCGGTCGTGTGGACGGGGCTGATCTCGTCGAGCGTGCGGGCCGCGGATTCCGGCAAGAGGGGAATGACGAGGAGCGCGACGAGGAACGACCCCACACCGGTGAGCGCAACCGACTTGCCGATGCCGCCGAGATGGTGGGACAGGTCGCCCGCGAGGAGCAGTCCCGTTGCCGAGCCGATCACCCCGACGACGTAGAGCATCGCGTTCGAGGTGGAGCGCACTTCGGTCGGGAAGAGCTCGGCGTCGAGTGTCCCCAACGCGATCCCGCCCGCGCCGGCCATGAAGATCGACACGGCCGACATCAGCCACAGGGACACACCGCCGGTGAGGAAGAAGATCATCTGGGTGCCGGTGGCGACGGCGAGCGCGATGCCCGCGACCGGGCGGCGCCCGCGGATCTCGGCGAGGCGCCCGCCGACGAGCACGCCGACGAGTCCGGGAAGCGGCGGTGGTCACGGTGCGGAAGGCCGCGATATCGGTGTTCGTGAACCCGCGGATGTCGGTCAGGTACTTGTTCATGAACGACGATGACGGTCCGCTGAAGAAGCTCGTGAGGAACGCGACGACCGCGAGCAGCAGGAACCGGTGGCCGTTCTGCCGGAACACGTCCCGGGCCCGGCCGCGCACCACGTCGGCACGCGCGGCGAGCGCGGTGTAACGGGCGGTCTCACCGAGCGAGCGCGCGACCGCCGGCGCGAGGAGGATCGTCGCGCCGCCGAGCGCGAACGGGATGCGCCAACCCCACGACGCGATGTCGCCCAGGGGCAGGGTCACGACGGAGAAGGAGAACCCGAACCCGCCCGCGAGCGCGAGCATCGACGCGGCGTAGGCGCGCGCGCCCTCGGGGGCTTCCTCGACGACCGCGAGGAACGCCACGGTGGCGGTGGTGCCGACGAGCCCACGTTGCAGTATCTGCGCGGTCGTGAACGCGGCGAGGTTCGGCGCGGCGGCCGACGCGGCGCAGACGATCGCGGAGCCCACGACGCCGATGAGGATCGACCGCCGCCGACCGCGGCGATCGGCGATCGCGATCGCGAACAGGGCGAACAACGCGCCGAGGCGGGTGAGCGCGAACGCGACGCCGATCGTCGCGTCGGAGGCGCCGAAGCTGCGGCTGATCGGGCTCGACAGCTGACCGAACAGCGCCGCCGCGAAGGAGACGATCGCCGTCGCCGCGGCCGCGGTCGCGATGAAGGCGGACTGCTCCGGGGTGAACGCGACCGGCGGGAGACCGACGACGGTCCGCGGCCGGACCGGACCGGGCCGGCCGTCGAGCGCGGTCCGGATCGTCTCGAGCGCGAAGCCACGTGACCTCCGGTGCGCGATCGCGACGAGGGGTCGGAAGAACCACCCGAAGAAGGGGATCTCGATATCGCCCACCGACGTGACCGTCAGATCGGTTCCGGTGCCGCCCGCCGCCTCGGCCAGTACGAGGGTCAGTCCGATCGCGGGCTGCTGGTCGAGCGGCGCGGCGACCGCGAGGGCATCGGCCCGCAGAGGTGTGGCGCCGAGTCTTCCGACCGCCGCCTCGCGCACCGCGTCGACCGGGGCCGCGAGCCGAACGAGCGAAGACCGCGGCACGCGCGGCATGCTACGGGCGCAGCCCAGATGTCTCTCGGAGGGTCAGATGACGACATTGTCCGTCGGCGACAAAGCCCCGGCGATCACCTTGAAGGACCAGCACGGCAAGACCGTGAAGCTTTCCGACGCGAAGGGCAAGCGGGTCGTCGTGTACTTCTACCCGAAGGCCGACACACCCGGCTGCACCCAGCAGTCGTGCAACCTGCGCGACGCCTTCTCGCGACTGAAGAAGCTGAACGCAGTCGTCTACGGAATCAGCCCCGACGCCGTCGAGAAGCAGAAGAAGTTCGACGACAAGTACGGGCTCGGCTTCCCCCTGCTCGCCGACACCGAGCACAAGGTGGCGGAGGCATTCGGGGTGTGGGGCGAGAAGTCGCTGTACGGCCGCAAGTACATGGGGATCGTCCGGTCGGCGTTCGTCGTCGACGAAAAGGGCAAGCTCGCCGGCGTGTTCTACAAGGTGTCCCCGAAGGACACCGTGCCCAAGACGCAGAAGGTCCTGGAGGAGCTCGGATAAGCGCCCTTTCGCGTCGAGCGTCCCCGGGTCGTGTCAGATTCATGAAGGGTGCGCTTCACGGAGACGACACGCAGCCGAGACGGTCGCGAAAGGTTCCGAGAGTGAAGTAACCCCGGGACGAACGAGCGCACTGCGCGTCAGCACCATCGAAACGGCCACGCTCCGGCGTCGGCCGCTCACGGGGAGGCGACGTGTCGTCAGGTAAGAAGTTTGTCTCGATGAGCTTGCTCACGTTCATCGTGATCATCGTGGTGGGCGCGATGTGGGGACATAAGTCTCCCGGCGACCCAACGGGGCAGCTCTTCAGCGGCCTCGGCAACTATCCGAAGGCAACGACCAACGTGCCGGTCTCGCAGGCCGGCCTCAATTCGCTGGCGAGCGACAGCGCCCACCTGGGCGTATCGATCAACTTCACCTGGACGCTGGTCACCGGCTTCTTGGTGTTGTTCATGCAGGTGGGCTTCGCGTTCTTGGTCACGGGTCTCACCCGGGCGAAGAACGCCGGGCACATGATGATGATGAACATCGCGGCCTTCGCGGTCGCGCTGCTCGCGTATTACGCCGTCGGGTTCGCGTTCATGTTCGGCGGCATCGCCCCGATCGCGAACCTCGGCGGCGTCTCACCGTTGACCGGCATCTTCGGTCACGGCAGCGCCGGAGTGATCGGGTTGCACGGGTTCTTGTTGCAGAGCCACGGCACCTACGACGTCGGCGTCATGGTGCTGTTCTTGTTCGAGGTCGTGTTCATGGAGACGGCGGGCTACATCATCATCGGTGCGATCGCGGAACGGATCTCGTTCGCGGGCTTCCTCCTGGCCGAGATCGCGATGGGGGCGATCATCTACCCGATCTACGGCATGTGGATGTGGGGCGGCGGGTGGTTGGCCCACCTCGGTACCTCGCTGCACCTCGGGCACGGCGCGGTCGACTTCGCCGGGTCCGGAGTGGTCCACGCCACGGGGGGGTGGGCGGCCCTTGCGCTGGCGATGGTGCTCGGTCCGCGCATCGGCAAGTTCAACAAGGACGGCTCGGCCAACGCGATCCCGGGGCACAACATCCCCTACGTCGTGATCGGAACGCTGATCCTCGTATTCGGCTGGATGGGCTTCAATCCCGGCTCGACGCTGGGCGCCACCGACCTGCGAATCGGACTCGTCGCGGTCAACACGCTGCTCGCCGCGTGCGTCGGGTTCGTGATGGCGATGATCGTCACCAACGTGAAGTACGGGAAGCCCGACATCTCGATGTCGTGTAACGGCATGCTCGCCGGTCTCGTCGCGATCACCGCGCCCTGCGCGTTCGTGGCGCCGTGGGCCGCAGTGGTCATCGGTGGTGTCGCGGGTGTGCTCGTCGTGTACAGCGTCGCCTTCTTCGATCACCTCGGGATCGACGACCCGTGCGGCGCGATCTCGGTGCACGGCACCAATGGTGCATGGGGCGTGCTCTCGGTCGGGCTGTTCGCCGACGGCACCTACGGCGTCGGGTGGAACGGCATCGGGGCGACGAGCACGCACGGCGTGCGCGGTCTGTTCTACGGAGACGTCGGCCAGCTGGGAGCGCAGGCGATCCACGTGGTCATCGGCTTCTTGTGGGCGTGGGGTGTCACGTGGTTGATCTTCACGATCGCCAAGAACTTCATGAAGATCCGCGTGTCCGAAGAAGTGGAGCTCGAGGGCCTCGACATGCCGGAGTTCGGTGTGCTGGCCTACCCCGACTTCGTCCTGCACCACTCGGCTGCCGGTCACGTCACGACCGACGCGGACGGTGTGGGTAGCGGTGCAAGCCGTACCGTCGACTTGGAGCGGTCATGAAGCTCGTCGTCGCGGTGGTGAAGCCGCACAAGCTCGACGACGTCAAGACCGCGCTCGAGAACATGGGCGTCCAGGGCCTCACGATCACCGAGGTCCAGGGATTCGGTCGCCAACGGGGCCACGCCGAGGTGTACCGAGGGGCGGAGTACAAGATCGACTTCGTTCCCAAGGTGAAGCTCGAGGTGCTCGTCGACGACGGCGACGCGTTGAAGGTGACGGAGGCGATCCAGACCTCGGCCCGTACCGACAAGATCGGCGACGGCAAGATCTGGGTGCTGCCGGTCGAGCACCTGGTCCGCATCCGCACCGGCGAGTCCGGGATCCGAGGCGCTCTAGGACACGGTTCCCTCCCTGCGCGACGGTGGCCGTCCCGGTCGGGGCGGCCACCTCGTCGCGCCCGGCGGCGCGAACCCGGGCCTGCGGCAACCGCGATGAGCCGCCCGGCAAGGGGGATGAGCCGGCCCGCAAACGGCGATAAGAACGCGTAAGGAGCCTTGTTTTTCGGGGTTTCCAGCGCGCAGCCTGGGGGGAGCCGTGCCGTGTAGGTAGTGATCATCCTGGCGGACCCGGCCAAGGTCGACCCCGCGGATCAGCTCGTTCGTCCCAAGCGAATGCGCGCTGTGCCCGCGGGGTCGACCGCGTCCGGGACGGTATCGCTAAGGACGCGCAAAGAACGCCGCCGTCGCCGCAAGGAAGCCGTCAAGTCGTCTGTTCCTCACCGGGGAACGGCGCATCATCGAGTCATGACGCATGCCACGTGCAGCCGGCACCGGGCCGGTGGGACCTTTGTCGGCAGGAACGGGCCGGTTGGCGCTACTTCCTCGTCGCCAAGGGTCCTAGGACTGTGATCTTGATGGGCGCTCTCGCGATGACGCGGGCCGTCCGGTCCAACGAAGGGGTTGTCCCGTGCAAGATGTGATCTTCCTCGCGATCCTCATGGCGTTCTTCGCGCTCGCGGTCGTGTTCGTGAAGGCCTGCGAGCTCATCATCGGGCCCGACGTCGAAGCCGCACGCGCGGATGCGGGCGCGACCGGGCCCGGCGACGAGAAGGTCGCGGCATGACCGGTCTCGAAAGCGTGATCGGGCTCGCCCTCGAGCGCGCTCGCGGCCGCATACCTCGTCTACGCCCTCGTCTTTCCGGAGAAGCTCTGATGACCATGGCCGCCTGGGCCGAGCTCGGGGCGTTGATCGCGATGTTGGCGGTCAGCACGCCGTTGCTCGGCAACTACATGGCAAAGGTGTACGGCGCGAAGCGTGCGCCGGGCGACCGCGTCTTCCTCCCGGTCGAGCGCGCGATCTATCGCCTCACCGGCGTCGACCCCGACAGCGAGCAGCGCTGGCAGACCTACGCGCTCTCGTTGCTCGCGTTCAGCTTCGCCTCGGTGCTCATCCTTTACGCCCAACTGCGGTTGCAGGGCCATCTGCCCTTCAACCCCGACGCGCAAAAGGGCGTGAAGCCGACCCTGTCGTTCAACACGGCCGTCAGCTTCCTCACGAATACGAACTGGCAGAACTATTCGGGCGAGACGACGATGTCGCACCTCACCCAGATGGCCGGCCTCGCGGTGCACAACTTCGTGTCGGCCGCGGCGGGCGCGGCGGTCGCAGTTGCTCTGATCCGGGGTCTCGTGCGCCGGCGTACGCACACGGTCGGCAACTTCTGGGTCGATCTCGTGCGCACCACGACCCGCATCCTCTTGCCGCTCTCGTTCGTGTTCGCGCTGGTGCTCGTGAGCCAGGGCGTCGTGCAGAACTTCCACGCCGCCAAGACCGTGACGACCGTTGCCGGTCAGACAGCAGACACTTCCGGGCGGGCCGATCGCCAGCCAGGAAGCGATCAAGGAGATCGGTCAGAACGGCGGCGGCCCCTACAACGCGAACTCGTCGCACCCGTTCGAGAACCCGAACGCCATCACGAACCTTCTCGAGATCTGGATGTTGCTCGCCATCCCGTTCGCGTTCCCGTGGATGTTCGGGAAGATGGCGGGTTCGACGAAGCAGGGCCTGGCCGTGCTCAGCGCGATGCTCGCGCTCTGGCTCACCATCTCGATCGTCGCGATGGTGTTCGAGGCGAACGGCAACTCCAAGCTCGACAAGCTGGGAGTGACGCAGAGCGCCACGTCGACCCAGGTCGGCGGCAACATGGAAGGAAAGGAAACCCGGTTCGGGCCCGCGACCTCGGGCCTGTTCGCGTCGTCGACCACCGGGACGTCGACCGGTTCGGTCGACTCGATGCACGACAGCTTCACGCCCATCGGCGGCGCCGCACCGCTGGTCAACATCATGCTGGGCGAAGTCGATCCCGGCGGAACCGGTTCGGGCCTCTACGGCATGTTGCTGTTCGCACTGTTGTCGGTGTTCATCGCGGGCCTCATGGTCGGCCGAACTCCCGAGTACCTCGGGAAGAAGATCCAGGGCGCCGAGATGAAGCTCGTGGTGCTCTACATCTTGTTCGTCCCGCTCGTGATCCTCGCATTCACCGCGGCGTCACTCGTGATGAAGCATCCGCTGGGCTCGCTCGAGAACTCCGGGCCCCACGGGCTGACCGAGATGACGTACACGTTCACGTCGCAGGCCAACAACAACGGCTCGGCGTTCGCCGGTCTTTCGGGCAACACCGACTGGTTCAACGTGACGGGTGGTCTGGCGATGCTCATCGGCCGGTTCATGTTGATGATCCCGGTTCTCGCGATCGCCGGGTCGCTCGGCCGCAAGCAGCCCACACCCGCGTCGGCGGGCACCTTCCCCACCGATACCGGGTTGTTCGCAGCGTTGTTGACGGGTGTCGTCGTGATCGTCGTCGGCCTCACCTACTTCCCGGTCGTCGCGCTCGGCCCCGTGGTCGAGCACCTCGTGGGCAAGTTCTAGGAGCGAACGCAGCATGACTATGACCTCCACAGAGTCCGGCGAACCGGCCGGCCCGCCCGCCGTGAAGCCGGCCAAGGTACGGACGCGGCCGGCCGGGACGCGCTCCCTGTTCGATCCCGCGATCATGAAGCGCGCGACATGGGACTCCGTCGTCAAGCTCGACCCGCGCCAGATGATGCGTAACCCGGTGATGTTCATCGTCGAGGTGGGCAGCGTGCTCACGACGGTCCTCTTCTTTCAGAAGCTGCCGTCGGCGAAGTCGTCCGACAGCGTGTTCACCGGCCTCGTCTCCGCGTGGTTGTGGTTCACGGTGTTGTTCGCGAACTTCGCCGAGGCGGTCGCCGAAGGGCGGGGTAAGGCCCAGGCCGACACGCTGCGCAAGACCAGGTCGGAAACGGTCGCGCGCATCCGCCAGCCCGACGGTTCGATCGCCGAGAAGTCGTCGAACGACCTCCAGGTCGGCGACGAGTGCGTCGTGGTCGCGGGCGAGCTGATCCCCGGCGACGGCGAGATCATCGAGGGCATCGCATCCGTCGACGAGTCGGCCATCACCGGCGAGTCCGCCCCCGTGATCCGCGAGTCGGGTGGCGACCGCTCCGCGGTCACCGGCGGCACGCGTGTCCTTTCGGATCAGATCGTCGTGCGCATCACGTCGAAGCCGGGCGAGACGTTCCTCGACCGGATGATCGCGCTCGTCGAGGGCGCCTCCCGCCAGAAGACGCCGAACGAGATCGCGCTCAACATCCTGCTCGCCGGTCTGACGATCATCTTCTTGCTCGCCGTCGTGACGCTGCAGCCGTTCGCGATCTACTCCAAGGCCAGCCAGTCGCTGACGGTGCTGGTCGCGCTGCTCGTATGCCTGATCCCGACGACGATCGGCGCCCTGCTGTCGGCCATCGGGATCGCGGGCATGGACCGGCTCGTCCAGCGCAACGTGCTCGCGATGAGCGGGCGCGCCGTCGAGGCGGCGGGCGACTGCTCCACACTCCTGCTCGACAAGACGGGCACGATCACCTACGGCAACCGTCAGGCCGCGCAGTTCCTGCCGGTGCCCGGGGTCGACGAGCACACGCTGGCCGATGCCGCGATGCTCTCGAGCCTCGCGGACGAGACGCCGGAAGGGCGCTCGATCGTGACGTTCGCGCAGGAGCACCACGGACTCGTGCCGAGAGAGATCCCGCACGCCGAGCTCGTCGCGTTCACCGCTCAAACCCGCATGAGCGGGGTCGACTTCGACGGCAACTCGATCCGCAAGGGTGCGGCCGACTCGGTTCGGCGGTGGGTCGTCGAACAAGGAGGTGTCGCGCCCGACGAGCTCGAGACGATCGTCGACGGTATCGCCACCCAGGGCGGAACGCCGCTCGTCGTGGCGAACGGAACGCGTGTCCTCGGGGTGATCTACCTCAAAGACGTCGTGAAACAGGGCATGCGGGAACGCTTCGATCAGATGCGGGCCATGGGCATCCGCACGGTGATGATCACCGGCGACAACCCGCGCACTGCGGCGGCGATCGCGGCCGAGGCCGGTGTCGACGACTTCTTGGCCGAGGCGACCCCCGAAGACAAGATGGCGTTGATCAAGCGCGAGCAGCTCGGCGGCTCGATGGTGGCGATGACGGGCGACGGGACCAATGACGCGCCACGCTCGCCGTTGCCGACGTCGGCGTGGCCATGAACACGGGCACGCAAGCCGCCAAAGAGGCCGGCAACATGGTCGACCTCGATTCCAATCCGACGAAGCTCATCGAGATCGTCGAAATCGGCAAGCAGTTGCTGATCACACGCGGCTCGCTCACGACGTTCTCGATCGCGAACGACATCGCGAAGTACTTCGCGATCATCCCCGCGATGTTCGCCGGGGTGTTCCCGCAACTCGACTCGCTGAACATCATGCGTCTCGACAACCCGCACTCGGCGATCCTCTCGGCGGTCATCTTCAACGCGCTCGTGATCGTCGCACTCATCCCGCTCGCGCTGCGCGGCGTGAAATTCCGGGCGATGGGTGCTGCCGCGATCCTGCGCCGCAACCTCTTGATCTACGGGCTCGGCGGCATCATCGCCCCGTTCATCGGTATCAAGCTCATCGACATCGTCGTCACCGCGCTGGGAGTGCACTGATGTTGCGACGCCAGTTCGTCACCGGATTGCTCATGACCGTCGTGTTGACGGTGTTGCTGGGCTTCGTCTACCCCCTCGTCGTCACGGGCATCTCGCAGCTCACGATGTCGAACCGGGCAAACGGTTCCCTCGTGACCGACAAGGGCAAGGTCGTCGGTTCGTCGTTGATCGGTCAGAGCTTCACCGACAAAGACGGCAACCCGCTCGTGCAGTACTTCCAGCCCCGACCGTCGGCGGCGGGGACCAAGGGGTACGACGCGATGGCCAGCGGGGGTTCGAATCTCGGCCCGTCGAATCCGGTGTTGCTCGACGCGGTGAAGCAGCGGGTCGCGGCCTACCGCAAGCTCAACGGGCTCGGGGCGGGCGTCTTGGTTCCGTCCGACGCGGTGACCGCGTCGGCCTCGGGGCTCGACCCACAGATCTCCGTGGCCAATGCCCGCCTGCAGGCGGCGCGGGTCGCCGACGCGCGCCACCTCACGGTCGCGCAGGTCATGACCGCCATCGGGGCGCACACGCAGGGGCGCCCGTTCGGCATCTTGGGAGAGCAGACTGTGAACGTGCTCGACCTCAACCTCGCCCTCGACCACCTCGTTCCGTCGGCATGAGGTAGCGGCGTGGCTCGGGGTGATCTGCGGGTCTATCTCGGCGCTGCGCCGGGCGTCGGCAAGACGTTCGCGATGCTGAACGAGGGCCGGCGGCGGCACGACCGCGGCGCCGACGTGGTGGTCGGCTACGTGGAGACGCACGGCCGCGCCCGCACGATCGAACAGGTCGGCGACCTCGAGATCGTCCCGCGCAAGCTGGTGACGTATCGAGGTGTCGAGTTCGAGGAGATGGACCTCGACGCGGTGTTGGCCCGGCGCCCGGAGATCGCGCTGGTCGACGAGCTCGCGCACACGAACATCCCGGGATCGCGCCACGAGAAGCGTTGGCAAGACGTCGAGGAGCTGCTCGACGCGGGCATCGCGGTCGTGTCGACCGTCAACGTGCAGCACCTCGAGTCGGTGAACGACGTCGTCGAACGCATCACCGGCGTCGAGCAACGCGAGACCCTGCCCGACGAGGTCGTTCGCCGCGCCAACCAGGTCGAGCTCGTCGACAGCACTCCGGAAGCGCTCCGGCGGCGTATGGCGCACGGCAACATCTACAAGCCGGAGAAGGTCGATGCCGCACTGGCGAACTACTTCCGTCCCGGCAACCTCGCCGCGCTGCGCGAGCTCGCGCTGCTCTGGGTCGCCGACAAGGTTGACGAAAGCCTCCAGCGCTATATGGAGGACCACGGCATCACGGCGGCCTGGGAGACGCGCGAACGCGTCGTCGTGGCCCTCACCGGGGCCCCCGGGGGCGAACATCTCGTGCGCCGGGCCTCGCGTATCGCGACCCGGGCCAAGGGCGATCTCCTCGGCGTGCACGTGCGGGCGGGGGAGGGACTTTCGGGTCCCGAGCCGGGCGCCATCGAACGCCACCGCGTGCTGCTCGAGGATCTCGGGGGGTCGTACCACGAGGTCGTGGGCGCCGACCCGTCAATGGCACTGGTCGACTTCTCTAGGGCGGAACGGGCGACCCAACTCGTGCTGGGCTCGAGCCGGCGGTCGCGCTGGAGTCATCTCGTCCGGGGTTCGGTGATCAATCGGGTCGTTCGTGCTGCAGGCGATATCGACGTGCACATCATCTCGACGAAGTTCGAGGGCGAAGCACCCGTCCGGACATGGAATCCCCGCGCCTTCTCACTCGGAGTTTCCGCGCAACGCCAACTCGCGGCGGCACTGTTCGCCGCGTTCTCATTACCGCTGCTCACGTTCGTATTGACGCAGGAACGCGATCGTGTGTCGCTCGGCAGCGACCTTCTCCTGTTCTTGGCGCTCGTCGTCATCATCGCCACCATCGGGGGAGCGTGGGTCGCCGGAGCGGCTGCGGTCGCGGCGTTCCTCCTGGTCAACTGGTTCCTGACGCCGCCGATCCACACGTTCACGATCGGTGACGGCCAGAACGTCTTGGCCCTCGTGGTCTTCCTCGTGGTGGCCGCGGTCGTCAGCGGGCTGGTGTCCGCCGCCGCGCGGCGCGCTCTCGAGGCGGCCCGCTCCCGCAGCGAGGCGACCTCACTCGTGCGCCTGGCCGGCGCGCTGCTGGCCGAGGACGATCCGCTCCCGAGCATCATGGCGCAGCTCCTGAGCACCTTCTCGCTGCGGTCGGTGGCGGTGTTGCGGCCCGCCGGGCCGAACGCGTGGATCGTCGAGGCGCACGCGGGCGAGGCCGTGCTGGAACGGCCCGACGACGCCACCGCCACCTCTTCGTTGCCCGACGACGCGGTGTTCGCTTATGTCGGTCCGGACCTCACCGGCGACGACCGCCGTGTGCTCAACGCGTTCGTCGCCCAGCTCGCAGTGGCGCTCGCGGGGCGCGAGCTGCGCGCAGAGGCTTCGGCCGCCGTGGCCGTAGCCGAGGCCGACGCGCTCCGCACCGCGCTGCTCCCGCGGTGTCGCACGATCTGCGCACCCCGCTCGCTTCCATCAAGGCGTCGTCGTCGACCTTGCTCGCCGACGACCTGCACCTCGACGACGACACGGTGCATCAGTTGCACCAGACGATCGACGAAGAGGTCGATCGGCTCAACGAGATCGTGAGCAATCTCCTGGCCATGAGCCGGCTCCAGGTCGGGGCGCTGCAGCTCGTGTACTCCGAGGTCGGTATCGACGAGATCGTGGGCCGCGCGCTGGTGAGCCTCGGCGATCGCGCCGGGGGAGTCGTGGTCGACGTCCCGGATTCGTTGCCGAGGGTCCGCGTCGATCCGGCGCTCGCGGAGCGGGCGCTCGCCAATGTGCTCGACAACGCGCTCGCATGGTCGCCGCCGGAGCAGGCGGTACGGGTCGAGGCCGCGGTGGTGGGCGATCGCGTCATGCTGCGCGTCATCGATCGCGGTCCGGGCATTCCGCCGCTCGACCGCGACCGGGTGTTCCAACCCTTCCAGCGGCTCGGTGACACGCGCACGCGCGTCGGCGCCGGTGTCGGACTCGGGCTCGCCGTCGCCCGCGGTTTCACCGAGGCGATCGGCGGCGAGCTCCACCTCGAGGACACGCCCGGCGGTGGAACGACCATGACCTTCGGATTCCGGGTGTCGTCGTCATGAGCAAGATCCTCGTGATCGAGGACGAAGCACCGCTGCGGCGCGCGCTGCGCATCTTCCTCGAAGCCCACGACTACGTCGTGGTCCTCGCGGCGTCGGGACGCGAAGGCCTCGACCTGGCCGCGCACGAGCATCCCGACGTCGTCATCCTCGATCTCGGTCTTCCCGACATGGACGGCGTCGCCGTCGCGACGGCGCTGCGCGGGTGGAGCACGGTGCCGATCGTGGTGCTCTCGGCGCGCGACGCCGAGCCGGTGAAGGTCGCCGCGCTCGATGCCGGCGCCGACGACTACGTGACGAAACCATTCGCGATGAACGAGTTCCTGGCGCGTCTGCGCGCGGCGTTGCGTCGCGCCGCGCCGACCGAGCAGGAACGCGTGATCACGACCGCCGACTTCACGATCGATCTCGGCGCGAAGCAGATCCATCACGATGGCGCCGAGCTGCACCTGACTCCGACGGAGTGGCAGATCGTCGAAGTGCTCGCCCGCCAGCGCGGCAAACTCGTCACCCAGCAACAGCTGCTGCAGCAAGTGTGGGGGCCGCAGTACCAACGAGAGACCCACTACCTGCGCATCTACATGAGCCAGATTCGGCGGAAGCTCGAACCCGACCCGTCGCGGCCGCGCTACTTCATCACCGAGCCTGGTATGGGCTATCGATTCGTCATGGAGGAGCCATGAACTCAGCTCAGGAACTCCTGCGGCGCCGTCCGCCCGATCCCGGCGACGGGCGGGTCTCGTGGGGAATGGGGGCCGGCGCGCTCGGGGTGCTCGTCATCGCGGGCGCCCTCGTGCCGTTCCGTGACCACCTGCCCAACGCCGACATGGCCCTCGCGCTCGTCCTGCCGGTGTTGCTCGCCGCGATCGTGGGCGGGCGCATCGCCGGCGCCGCCGCGGCAGTGGTCTCGGCGCTCACCTTCGACTTCGTGTTCACCCAGCCCTACCTGTCGTTGCGGATCGCGAGCAAGGATGACGTCGCCACGTTCGTGGTGTTCTTCATCGTCGCCATGGTCGCGGCCGAGGTCGGCATCCGGGCCCGCCAAGGCGGGGCGGCCGCGCGTGAGCTGCGTTCCGAGCTCGACCGGTTGTTACGCGTGGGCGAGCTCTCCACGCGGTGCCGACGCCGACGATGTCGTGCTCTCGGCGCGGGCCGAGCTGATCGGGTTGTTCGGACTCGACGAGTGCGTCTTCCAGGCCGAGCGCTCCGGGCCCGAACTGCCGCGGCTCGGAAACCGGGGCGCGTTGGAAGGCGCGCGCCTCGTCGCCTGGGGTGAGTTCCTGCTGCCGACCGGGGGCGTGGAGGTACCGGTGATGGGGCGCGGTCGCGAGCTCGGGCGCCTCGTGCTCTACGCGGCGGAAGCGACGCGTGCGTCGCTCGAGCAGCGGCTGGTCGCGGTGGCGATCGCCGACGAGGTGGGCCTGACGCTGGCGTCGAGCGCGCCGGGCGACAAGATGGCGTAAAGGAGTTCGACCCGCGGTCGCCCGAGCCGCGATGCTGCCTAGGCACGACCCCCGTGACGGTTCGCCGCTGTCCCAAAGCCCCGCGCCTCCGGCGCGGGGGTCGTGCCTACATCGCGCGCTGCGGGTTACGCGCCGATCACGTGATAGCCGCCGTCGACGTGGATGACCTCGCCGGTGGTTGCCGGGAACAGGTCGGAGAACAGGGCGACGCAGGCGGCCGCGACGGGCGCCGCGTCCTTCACGTCCCACCCGAGGGGTGCGCGCGCGTCCCACGCGGCCTCGAACTGCTCGAAGCCCGGAATGCTGCGCGCCGCGATGGTGCGGATCGGCCCGGCCGCGACGAGGTTCACGCGGATCCCTTCGGGTCCGAGATCACGTGCGAGATAGCGCGCCGTCGACTCGAACGCGGCCTTGGCCACGCCCATCCAGTCGTAGACCGGCCAGGCCACGCGACTGTTGTCGAAGTCGAGCCCGACGATGCTCCCGCCTCTCGTCATCATCGGCCGGCAGGCGACCGCGAGTGCCTTCAGCGAGTACACGCTCACCTGGAGCGCGACGGCGACGTCGTCCCACGGAGCGGTCAGGAAGCCTCCGCCCAGGCAGGACTCCGGGGCGAACCCGATCGCGTGGAGGACGCCGTCGAGGTGCCCACCGACCCGATCCGCGAGCGCGTCGAGGTGCGCCGGATCGGTGACGTCGAGCTCCACGATCACCGGTTCGCTCGGGAGCCGCCGCGCGGCGCGCTGGGTGAGGCTCATCGCCCGTCCGAACGAGGTCAACAACACCTCGGCGCCTTCGTCCTGCGCCCGACGCGCGACGTGGAACGCCATCGAGGCGTCGTTGAGCACGCCTGTTACCAAAACCCGTTTGTCGGCGAGCAACATCGTCTTGGTCTCTCCCTCAAAGTGGTGTGTTCGAGTGCCGGCGCGCCGGCTGGCCGTCGTGCTTCTCGCCGAGTACCCGAAGCGCGTCGACGAGTACCCGGCGAGTGCTCGCCGGTTCGATCACTGCGTCGACCAGCCCCCGTTCCGCGGCGCGGTACGGGTTCTCGAACGCGTCGCGGTACTCGTCGACCAGTCCGGGATCGCTGCGACCCTTGTTGAGGATCGCGACCGCCCCTGCCGCGCCCATGACCGCGATCTCCGCGCTCGGCCACGCGACGCACAGGTCGTTGCCGATGCCGCGGGAGTCCATGACGATGTATGCGCCGCCGTACGCCTTGCGCAGGACCACGCACATCCGCGGCACGGTCGCGGCCGAGTACGCGTGGACGAGCTCGGCGCCGTGACGGATCATTCCGCGCCATTCGAGGTCGCGGCCGGGCTCGAAGCCGGGCGTGTCGACGAACGTGATGATCGCCATGTTGAAGGCATCGCACGTGGCGACGAAGCGCGCGGCCTTGCGCGAAGCCTCGATGTCGAGCGTGCCGGCGCGCTGCGCGGGCTGGTTCGCGACGATCCCGACCGCTCGTCCGCCGAGTGATCCGCAGCCGGTCACGAGGTTCGGTGCGTACTGCGGGCGCACCTCGAGGAACGAGCCCGCGTCGAGTATGTCCTCGACCACGATCCGCACGTCGTAGGAGGCCGTCGAACGCTCCGGGACGACCGCGGCGGCCCGGTCACAGGACCGGTCGGTTCCGTCGTCGGTCGCCAGCCGCGGGGGATCGGCGAGATGATGGTCGGGGAGATACCACAGCAGCGCGGCGAGTGCCTCGCGTGCGGCGAGATCGTCGCGGACGACGAGTGAGGCGACGCCGGTTCGTTGCGCGTGCACGGCCGCACCGCCGAGCTCCGATCGCGACACCCGCACCCCGGTGAAGTCCTCGACCGAATCGGGTCCGGTGACGTAGGCGAACGCGTCTTCGGTCATCACCACGTGGTCGAAGAGACCGAGCGCGAGCGCCGGGCCCGACACGCACGCGCCCGTGACGGCGAGGAGGGTCGGTACCACCCCGGAGACCTTGACGAGTTCCCGGGCCAGCCGGCCCCAGGCGTGCAGCGCGGCCACCCCGTCTCGGAGTTCGGCCCCCGAGGTGTCGAGCTCACCGACGAGCGGGATCCGGAGCTCGCCCGCGAGGCGCACGGCGCGCTCGACGGTCGCGCTCCCGTTGATGCCGATCGCACCGTGGTGCTTCCCCCCGGCCACACGGAACGCGACCACGCGCCGCCCGTTGATCTCGGTGATCTCGGCCGAGGCGGCGGCGTCGGCCCACGCGTGGAGCGGCGTGGACCTCACGAAGGCGGTGCCAGCACCAACGTCGCGTTGTGACCGCCGAAACCGAACGAGTTCGAGACGGCCGGAGCGGGGGCGAGTGGGCGCGCCCCGCCCGAGACCACGTCGAGCGCGATCTCCTCGCCGATGCGCTCGAGGTTGGCCGTGGGGGGTACTGCACCGTTCGCGAACGCGAGCAGGCATGCGATGGCCTCGGTCGCGCCGGCCGCGCCGATGAGGTGACCCGTCACGCCCTTGGTCGACGTGACCGGAGGCGGGACCTCACCGAAGACCTTCCGGATCGCTTCGGCCTCGGCCGCGTCGTTCAACGGCGTCGAGGTGCCGTGCGCGTTCACGTGCCCGATCGCGCCGGCGGCGAGACCGGCGTCGTCGAGCGCCAGCTGCATGCACGCCGCTGCGCCTTCGCCCCCCGGTGAGGGTGCGGTGATGTGGTACGCGTCGGCGTTGCGGCCGTAGCCGACGACCTCGCCGTAGATGTGTGCGCCGCGATTCACGGCCCGGTCCCAACGTTCGAGGACCAGCGCGCCGGCGCCTTCACCCATGACGAACCCGTCGCGGTCGGCGTCGAACGGACGCGACGCGTGCTCGGGGTCGTCGTTGCGCGAGCTCAGTGCCGTCATGCGTGCGAACGCGGAAATCGCGGTCGGGGTCATACACGACTCGGACCCGCCCGTCATCACGATGTCGGCGCTCTCGTCGCGGATGAGCCGCGCCGCCTCGCCGATCGCGTTTGCACTCGCCGCGCACGCGGTGGCCACGCAGAAGTTCGGGCCCTTCCAGCCGAACTGCATCGCGATCGTGCCGGCCGTGGCGTTCGCCATCATCATCGGCACGAGGAACGGGCTGACTCGCGCCGCGCCCTTCTCGTTGTAGATCCCGACCTGCTCTTCGAGCGTGATAAGGCCGCCGACACCGGTTCCGACTATGACCGCGCTCCGTGCCGGGTCGCAGCGATGGTCACCGGCCGCGGCGAGCGCGTCGGCCGCGGCCGCAAAGCCGAGTTGGGTGACCCGGTCGACGCGGCGCGCTTCCTTCGCACCGAGATAGTCGGTCGGGTCGAAGTCGCGGACCTCGCATCCGAATCGGACCGGGAGCGCGGCCGGGTCGTACCGCGTGATCCCGGCGGCCATCGAACGGCCCGCAGCCAGGGTGGACCAGAACGTGTCGAGATCCGTGCCCGCAGCCGTCTTGACCCCGAGCCCGGTCACCGCCACCCGGACCCGGCCGCGGTGGTCCCGGTGCCCGGCCGCGTGTTCGCCCGCCATTGGTTACGCGTCGACCTTCGCGAGCACGAGGTCGACCGCGTGGCCGATCGTGGTGACGCCTTCGAGGTCGTCTTCGGGAACTTCGATGTCGAATCGCTCCTCGAGCCCCATGACCAGTTCGACCAAGTCGAGGCTGTCGGCGTCGAGGTCCTCCTTGAAGCGCGCGTTCTCGGTAACCAGGTCGGGGTCGACGCTCAAGACCTCGGCCGCGACTTCTTTGATCGTGACGAGCGCTTCGGCACGTTCCATTGCAATGTCCTCCTCGTAGGGTTCGATCAGTGGCCCATGGCCAGACCGCCGTCGACCGGCACAACCGCTCCGGTCACGTACGCGGCGGGTTCCGAGCACAGGAAGGCGATGACGGCCGCACATTCCGCGGCGGTACCGAAGCGGCCCAGTGGTACGGCCGTTTCGACCTGGGTGCGCCACTCGTCGGTCAGCTCGTCGGTCATCGAGGTCACGATAGGGCCGGGCGCGACGACATTGCAGGTGATGTTGCGCCGGGCCAGCTCGCGAGCGACGCTGCGCGTGAGCCCGACCAGGCCGGCCTTCGCGGCTGCGTAGTTGGCCTGCCCGGCCTGCCCGATGTGCGCGCTCGCGGAGGAGACGTTCACGATCCGGCCGAAGCGCGCTTTCATCATCGCGGGCGTGGCCCGCCGGATGGTGTGGAACGCGCCGGTGAGGTTCGTGTCGATCACCGCGCGCCAGTGTTCGTCGGTCATCCGTACGACGAGCCCGTCATGGGTGATGCCGGCGTTGTTCACGAGCACGGTGACCGGACCGAACGAGCTCTCGATCTCGCCGAAGGCCGCGTCGACCGCGTCGGCGTCGGCGACGTCGGCGCGCACTGCCAGCGCCTTGCCGCCGGCGTGCTCGACCATCTCACGTGTCTCGCTCGCACCGGCGGCGTCGGACGAGTAACAAAACGCCACCGGATGGCCCGCGCGCGCGAGCGCGAGAACCGTCTCGCGTCCGATCCCTCGGGATCCACCGGTGACGAACGCGACGCGGTCCTGCGGGCCGCTCAACGCGCGCCCCAGCGCAACAGCGCACTCGCCCAGGTCATGCCTGCGCCGAACCCGGAACACAACACGAGGTCGCCTTCGTGCACGCGCCCGTCGTCGACGGCCTCGAACAGGGCGAGTGGGATCGAGGCCGAGGAGGTATTGCCGTAGCGGTCGATGTTCATCAGCGTACGCTCCGCCGCGAAGCCGAGACGGTTGCCTGCGGCCTCGATGATGCGGGCATTGGCCTGATGCGGCACGAACCACGCAACCTGAGCGGCGTCGACCCCGGCGCGTTCCAGCGTGAGCTGGGCCGAGTCGACGACCGCGCGGACGGCCCGCCGGAACACCTCTTGTCCTTGCATCTTCAGGTAGTGCTCACCGTCGGCCACGGTTGCGGCGCTCGCCGGTAGCCGGCTGCCGCCGGCGCGGATCTCGAGCAACGCCGTCGCGGAGCCGTCGCACCCGAGATCCCAC
Organism: uncultured Actinomycetes bacterium; assembly: GCA_963839575.1. GTDB lineage: Bacteria > Actinomycetota > Acidimicrobiia > IMCC26256 > PALSA-610 > PALSA-610. The sequence goes on from CAWIVQ010000003.1 coordinate 3,550,173, forward strand.
GCGAGCACGCCCGGCGTCTCACGGGTCGGGGCGAGCACCGCCGCGCCCGCGCCGTCGCCGAACAGGACGGTCGTGGTGCGATCCAACGGGTCGACGATGCGGCTCAGGGTCTCGGCGCCGACGAGCAGGACGTGGTCGTAGCCCATGTTGATCATGGACGCGCCGATCACGAGCTCGTACACGAAGCCGGCGCAGGCCGCGCTGATGTCGAACGAACCGCACTGCAGCCCGAGCATCTCGCCGACGAACGCGCCGGTATGCGGCATCGGCTGCTCCGGCGTCGCGGTGGCGACGATCAGGAGGTCGATGTCGGTCGGAACGAGGCCGGCGCGTTTGATCGCGTTCGTCGCGGCCTCGGCGCCGAGTGTCGCGGTGGTCTCACCCACTCCGGCGACGCGCCGTTCGCGGATCCCGGTGCGCTCGACGATCCACGAGTCGTTCGTGTCGAGCCTGGCTTCGAGGTCGGCGTTGGTGACGCGTCCTTCGGGAAGCGCGGTTCCCCAGCCGACGATCCCGGCCGAGACGGTCACGCGACGCGCATCCAGGCGACCGCTTGCCCCTCGCGCAGCCGTTCGCCCGCGTGGGCCATGAAGCCCATGACGACCCCGCTGAAGGCGCTCCGGACCGGCTCGCGCGTACCGGGGCCCTCGACCACTCCGACGATCTCACCGACGCTCACCGTGGCGCCGGCTTCGAGGCCGAGGGGTTGGAAGACCCCGACGGCCGGGGCAACGATCATGCGTTCGACCATCGCGACCCGCTCGCCCTCGAGATCGAGTTGGCGACTCATGAGCTCTCCTCGGTGAACAGTCGCTCGCACTCGGCGGGGGTGCCGCACGCGAGGACGGGGATGTCGGGGACGGTGCGCTTGGCGACGCCGGCGATCATCGAGCCGGCGCCGACCTCGACGAAGGCCGCGGCGCCGAGACCGGCGAGCGTCTCCATCGATGCGCGCCATCGCACGGGAACCGTGACGTGATCCGCCAGGCGGGCGCGCCAGCCGTCGGTGTCGTCGCCGGAATACGCCACGCCGTCGTGATTCGAGACGACGGGCGCGCTCGGCGCCGTGAACGGAACCGTCGCGAGGGCGGTGACGAGACCATCGCGCGCCGAGCTCATGAGGGGTGTGTGGAACGCGCCACCGACGTTGAGCTTGGTCGCGCGGCGCACGCCGATCGCTTTGGCGCGCGCGAGCGCGAGCTCGAGACCTTCGGGTGTTCCCGCGATGACGACCTGGCCGGGTGCATTGTCGTTCGCGACCCACGCGCCGCCCGGCGCGGCGGCGCACGCGTCGTCGGCCTGGTCGGTCGTGGCGCCGAGGAGCGCAGCCATACGTCCCGGATGCGCGTCGGCCGCGGCCTGGGTGAGCTCGGCGCGCCGCGCGGCGAAACGCACGCCGTCTTCGAGATCGAGGGCGCCCGCGGCGATGAGCGCCGTCACCTGCCCGAGCGAGTGGCCGGCGAATGCGACGACGTCGTCGAGCATCGGGCGGGCCGCTTCCCAGGCGACGAGCGACGTACACAGCACGGCCAGTTGGGCTTCACGTGTGCGACCGAGCTGTTCGGCCGTCGCGTCGAGGAGGAGCGGAGCGAGCGGTTCGCCCAGCGCGGCCTCGGCCTGCTCCACGATCTTCCACGCGGGATGGTCGCGCCACGGCGCGCCCATCCCGGGGGTTTGTGTTCCCTGCCCGGGGAACACGACCGCGACGCGGACGAGCAAACCTCCGGGGAACGAATTGCGAGCTGGGCCGAGACACACAGGAGCGGGACCGAAGCAGTTCGACCCCGGTGCTCCACGCAGGGTTACACGCGTGTGTGACCGGTCGATACATGATGCATGAACGAGGCGTTTCGTACGGGACGGTAACCGGCCGTACCCGCGGGTAATCGCGCTACTGCGCGGTAATGTCGGTCGCAATGGACGACGCCCCGAGCGCACTCGTCGCGCTGTTGCCTCATCGCGCGCCGTTCCTCTTCGTCGACGACGTCGACGCGTGCGAGCCGGCGGTGAGCGTGCGGGCGCACTACCGGGTCACGGGCGACGAGCCGTTCCTCGCCGGCCATTTCCCGGGGAACCCGATCTTCCCCGGGGTCCTCCAGCTCGAAGCCCTCGCGCAGACCGGCGCGATCGCGGTGCTCGCCGACGCGCGTTTCGCGGGCAAGCTGGCGCTCTTCGGCGGAGTCGAAGACGTCCGGTTCCGCCGCATCGTGCGTCCGGGTGAGGTGCTCGATCTCGCCGTCGACATCGAACGCCTCAGCGGGCGCGGCGGCTGGGGCAAGGGTGTCGCGTCGGTCGGGGGCGCGGAGTGCTGCCGGGCCCGCTTGCTGTTCGCCCTGGCCTGACCGCCGTGGCCTGATCGCCCTGGCCTGATCGCCGTGGCCGGGTACGGCGATCAGCGCTTGCGGCGGCGCTGCTGTTCTTGGCCGAGCCGCTGGAGCGCGGCGAGCTCGCCCGCCGTGTACTGGCGAGGGTGCTCGACCCGGGGTGCAGGCGGGATCGTCGGCTGCTCCGGGTCCTGGCCGAGCAGCAGCCTCGTCTCGGCCTCACGCGAAAGCGGCGGCTCGGCCCGGACGCGGCGCGACGGTGCGATCAAGATCATGAGCAGCGCCGCTGCCGAGGCACCCACGATGATGCCCACCACGAACTCCACCACGCTTGCGATGGTACCGAAATGGCATGATGGGAGAGCCCGTTTCACGCGCTTTGTGGGAAACGACCGCGCCCGAGTGGTGGAATGGCAGACACGACGGACTCAAAATCCGTTGCCCGCAAGGGCGTGAGGGTTCAAGTCCCTCCTCGGGTACCCACTGACGATCAGGAGACACCTCGCCGACTCGCCGGCGGTCTCGCCAACGCGTGTATCTGCTCACGCACGAATTCGATGATCTCGCCGTCGCTCAGCGTCGTCCCCCGTCGAACCGCGGAGGCGAAGGCGCTCGCTCCGAGTTGGCGGCGGAGGTCGTCGACGAGAGCGCTGAGGCGCTGGGCGTCGGCCGCCTCGAACGGTAGGGCGTACGCGGCCCCGGCGGCGGTAAGCGCGCCGTGGAGTGTCGCGGCACCGAGGTGTGCCCGGAGCTGCACGAGGATGCCGAAGACGTGGCGTAGCGACAGCCACTGGTTGGCCCAGTCGCCGCCGCGGTACCAGAGCTCGACGACGTCCGCGTAGCGGTGCAGGGCCTCGCGCGGCTCGCCCTCGCGGCGCGGAGCCACAACACCTCGGTGAGGGCGAAGGCCTCGATCCAACGGTTACCGGCATCGCGGGCGAGGTCCACCGCGCGACGCAGGTGCTCGGTTGCCTCCGTCGGATTCGTCGACTCGAGCGCCAGTCCGAGCGCGTAGCTCGCCTGCGCGTGGGCGGTGGGTGAATCGGAGGCCATGGCGGCGGCGCGCGCTTCGCCGGCGAGCTGCGCACCTTTCACGTACTCGCCGACGCTCGTATGCGCGACCGATCGCATGTAGAGCGCATGGGTGAGCCGTGCGGGCGATCCGTCCCCGCGGACTCGATCATCCGGTCCATCCATCCGGTGCCTCCCACCGTGTCGCCGCGGTAGAAGCGCGCGTTGGCCAGCGCCCGTTCCGCCAGGCCGGAGCAGTCGACGTTCAGTCGCTCGGCCTCGGCGACCGCGAGTTCGCCGAGCTCGATCGCTGCTTCGAGGTCGCCGCGCACGAACCGGCCGTAGGCCGTGACCGCGACCAGCACCGCAAAGCGCGGGTGCGCCGCGGCGCCGGGGAGTGCGCTGACGGCTTCGGCCCAGTTGGTGATCTCCGCGTGCATGCACCGGAACCCGTACTCCCGTAGCCCGACCACCAGCCGCAGCCCGAGATCGACGTCAGCGTGTTCGAGCGACCAGATGTGCGCGGATCGGAGGTTGTCGTAGTCACGGTCGAGCGCGGCGACCGCCGCGGCTTCGTCGGCGCCGGACAAGGCCTGGGCACTTCGTTCCACGAGGTCGAGGTACCAGTGCGCATGTCGGTTCCGCACCGCCTCGCGCTCGTCTCGGCCTATTCGATCTCGGCCGAATTCGCGGAGTGTCTCCAAGAGGCGGTAACGGGGGAGGTGCTCGTCGACCAGTTGCACCATGGACTTGTCGACGAGGTTCGCGAGGAGTGTCGAGACTCTGGCCGGGCTGAGATCCTCACCCGCGCACACTCCTTCGGCGGCATCGAGCCCGAAGGTGCCGGCGAACACGCCGAGGCGCCCGAAGAGTCGTTGCTCATCGGGATCCAGCAGGTCGTGCGACCAAGCGACGAGATCGTGCAGGGTCCGGTGCCGGGCGATCATCGACGTCTGGGAACCGGCGAGGATCTCGAACTCCCCGTCGAGCCGCTCGGCGAGTGCGGCCGGGCTCATCGCTCGGATGCGAGCCGCGGCGAGCTCGATCGCGAGCGGCAGTCCGTCGAGACGTCGAACGATCTCCGCGATCACACTGACGTCGTCGGGCTCGGGGGCGTATCCCGGCCGCGCGGCCCGCGCTCGCTCGAAGAACAGCTGCATCGCCGGCGCGTCGGAGGCCAACGTGGCGCTGGAACCTTCCGACGCGACGTCGAGCGGGCCGACGCGCCACACCTGCTCGCTCGGAAGCCCCAACACCTCCCGACTGGTCGCGAGCACCGTGACCTCGGAGCACAAGCTCAGTAGCCGGTCGGCCAGTGGGGCGACGGCAGCCCGGAGGTGCTCGCAATTATCGAGCACGAGCAAGGCTTTTCGGGCTCGCAGGTACTCGACGAGCGTCTCCTCGACGGAGAGGTGCTGGCGCTGTTGTACATCGAGCACCGTTGCGATGGCGGCGACGGTCGAAGCGGGATCATGGAGCGGCGCCAGCTCCGCGACGAAGACCTCACCTCCGAACTCGTCCCACAGGTCGTGCGCGAGCCGCATGGCGAGCCGGGTCTTGCCGACACCCCCCGGCCCGGTCAGTGTCAACAGGCGAACGTGGTGCAGCCGGTCGATGAGCCGGTCGAGCTCCTCGTCCCGACCGATCAGCTGCGTGGTATCGACGGGGAGGTGTCGTGGCTTCGAAGGCCGAGATGCCGCGTTCGTCTGCAGCAAGGTCTGGTCGTCGTTGAGTACACGAGCCTCGAGCTCCCGGAGCGCCGACGAGGGTTCGAGCCCGAGCTCATCGCGCAGGAGTCTTCGGTAGGCGTCTGCTTGGCGCAACGCTTCCGCCGCCCGTCCGCTGCGGTACAAGGCGACGATCAGTTGATGCCGGAGCCGCTCACGCAGCGGGCTCTCGGCGACGAGCGCCTCGAGCTGGCCGACGCACGCGCCGTGTTCCCCGAGCGCGAGGCGCGCCTCTAACAGGTCCTCTCGCGCGTTCGTGCGCAACTCGTTCAGTCGCATCTCTTCGAGGCGGGCCCAGTCGAACTCGGCGAATTCCGCGAACGCGGACCCTCGCCAACACGACAGTGCGGCACCGAGGTGCTCGATCGCCACCGCCGGGTCCGGCTCACCGTTGGCAAGCGAACACAAGCGTTCGAAACGTCCGGCGTCGAGCGTGTCGCGGTCGACCTCGAGCACATAGCCCGGTGGCCGGGCAACGATGTCGGCCTCGGGCCGGAGCAACTTGCGCAACCGCGAGATATTGCTTTGCAGCACGCCGGGAGGATCGACCGGGGGGTTGTCGCTCCACAGCTCCTCGCAGAGCCGGTCGGTCGACACGATCTCGCCGTGGCGCGCGGCCAGGAGGGCGAGCACCAGACGCGGCTTCGGCCCACCGATCGGTACCGGTTGTCCGCCGCGAACCAGCGCGATGCCGCCGAGCACCCGGATCTCGAGACCGCCGTCCACGACCGCATTCTCGCAAGCGCGCTTGCAGAAGACCTGCCGACCCTTGCAAGCGCCCGGCAGCCGTTCCGCAGCCGGCTCCCGAGACTCTGCCTCCGGACGAACCCAATGCGGATCTCGAAACCGGAGGCGACGTTGTCTCGCGAGGTCCTCTACCAGGAGGCATCACCGATGAATCCCAACCAGGCACTGTGGGAAAAGGGCGACTTCACTCGGATCGCGGCGAGCATGCGACGGAGCGGCGAAGACCTGGTCCGGCGGATCGGGATCGTCGCGGGCGCGAAGGTCCTGGATCTCGGCTGCGGCGACGGCACGACCGCGGTTCCGGCGGCGGAGCTCGGAGCCGACGTCGTAGGGGTCGACATCGCCCGGAACCTCGTCGAGGCGGGGAGCAAGCGGGCCGCGGACAAAGGGCTCACGAACCTGAGATTCCAAGCAGGTGACGCGACCGACCTCGCAGGCTTGGCCGACGGCTCGTTCGATCTCACGATGAGCATCTTCGGGGCGATGTTTGCTCCCCGGCCGTTCGACGTGGCCAAGGAGATGGTGCGTGTGACGCGACCCGGCGGTCGGGTCGTGATGGGGAACTGGATCCCGGGCGACCCGACGCTCGTCGCGCAGATCCTCGCGATCAGCTCCGCGTACTCGCCACCGCCGCCCGCAGGATTCGTGAGCCCGATGACGTGGGGACTCGTGGGCGACGCGGTCGAGCGCTTCGCCGCCGCCGGAGTTCCGCAGGACAAGATCTCGTGCGAGCGCGACACGTTTGTCTTCGACCTTGCCGTGTCGCCGACGGAATACCTCTCCGTGTTCCGGACGTACTACGGCCCGACGATGAACGCGTTCGACGCAGCCGAGGCAAACGGTCGCGCCGACGAGCTGTTCGACGAGCTCGACTCTTTGTTCAACGAGCAGAACCAGAGCTCGAATCCTCACACGACCTGCATCCCCGCGACGTTCCTGCGGGTGACGGTCGACCTGTGAGGTTGTGATGCGAGGCCGCGCTCTCGGACGGTGGCGCGGGCCGCAGCCCGACCATTGCCGTCGTTCGTCGACGCGAACGTGCGACCGGCGACTCGCGGGACGCGACGCAGACGCGATGAGGCCCCCGGGGCCGTGACAGCCGGATCGGGGGCCTCTTCGAGTACGCGAACCGCCAGATCGTCACTCCCGACGAAACGGTCGAGCGCGCGAGGGTTGCGGTTGGTTAGAGCGGGACACCCGGCGGCGTGTAGCTGCCGTTCTGGGGGGCGAGCAGGCCCTCGACGTCTTCGCGACGCTCGATTGCCGGCGGGACGTATTTCGCCTCGTGTTCTTGCATGCTGGTACTTCCTCCCTGTGAGGTGTCGTGCGCCGTGCGCACCACACCGGGTCTCCGCTCCTGGAGACCGAAACATAGCCAACGATCTGCCATCACGCTCGCCGTCCGGTGGCGCCCTGTCTGACGGTTCGCCCGCCCGCGCGCCGCGGGCCGAGGCCCCACACCCGCTACGGCGTCGGCGTGGGCTCGCTCTCGATGAGCTTCGCGGTCTCGGTGTACCGCGCCAACATGAGCGACGCGCCGACCGTCAGGGCAAAGCCGATGATCGCCACGGGCTCGAAATGCGGGCGGGTGTGGTCGCCGAGCACGGCGATTCCGACGATCGAGGGAACGACGGTCTCGACCCCGAACATCACGGCCGAGGTCGCGGTCACGGATCCGCGCTGCAGTGCGCTTGCGAACATCAGCATCCCGCACGCGCCATAGAGCACGAGCGCGACCGCGACGGGCTCGATCGCGAGGTGCCACAGGTGGTGGGGGATGTGCAACGTCCGCGCCGCGACCGCGGTGCCCGTGAAGCCGAGCCCCGCGCACGCGGCCAGCGCGATCGCGCCCTTGGGATCCGCCAGGCGCGCCGCGCCGATCCCGGCCAGCGCGACGACGGCCACGCCCGCGAGCAGCAAGGCGCGACCCGTGTGCGAGAGATGCTGGGCGTGCTCCGCTCCGGCCGACAGACCGAGGAGCGCGAGTCCCGCGATGAGCACGGCGATGGCAACGGTGTCGACGGTCCGGAGCCGAAATCCGAACACGAACACGGCCGCCAGCGCCGTCACCCCGATGCTGCCCGCGACCGCCGACTGCACCACGAAGAGCGGCAGCGTCCGCAACGCGACGACCGACGCGACGAATCCAATGGCGTCGAGTGCGAGCCCCGCGAGATACGGCAGCTGCCGTCCGAGGCGGGCGAACAGCATGAGGTCGAGGTGCCCCGCCGTCGCCGCGCGTCGCGCGCCCGCCGCTTGCAGGATCGTGCCGAACCCGTAGCTCACGTTGGCGACGAGCGCGCAGATCAATGCGAGAAGCATCTGCGCACAAGACTACGAGCCCACCGGCCCGGTGCCCGGCCGGGACGGTCGATCGCTCGTGCTCGGGGGAGCCTCCGATGCTCCTCGTCGATGCCGGCGATCAACGTCACTACCGGCGATCGAGCCAACCCGGTGCCCGCGGCGCGGGGCCGCGGGCACCGGGTTCGGTCGACCGGCGGAGGGTCTCTCGCAGCTCGTCGTGGTCGGGCCGCGACGATCGGACGGCGGCATCGCACCGCGAACGCCGCCATGGCGCGGCGAGCGCCGTAGACTGGCTGGTTCCATGTCCAAGTCCCTGCTGGAGCGCCGGCTCATCGACGTGAGCGACCGACTCAAGCGGCTGCGGGCCGAGCTCGCGGTCGCCGAAGAGCAGTGCGCGGTCCTGGTCGGCGAGGCCGAGGATGCACGGCTGCGTTCCCTCGTCTCGGAGACCCCGCTCGCTCAAGCCGAGGCGCACGAGATGCGCCGGCATGCGGATGCCCAATCGCGCAACCGCGACGCGCTGCGTCGCGCTATCGAAGAGCTCGAACGCGACCAAGACGCGCTGCTCGATCGCATGGCGAACGAGCTCGCCACTCCGCGGGCGCCTACCTCTTCGTCGTAGCAGAAGGTGAGAGGTTCAGAACCGGTGAGCAAATCCGTGCGCGTCGTGATCGCCGAGGACGAGGCGATCATCCGTCTCGACCTGAAGGAGATCCTCGAAGAAGAGGGCTACGAAGTGGTCGGCGAGACCGGTCGCGGCGATACGGCGATCGAGCTCGTGCGCGAGCTCGAGCCCGATCTGGCGATCCTCGACATCAAGATGCCCGGCATGGACGGTCTCACCGCGGCGCGCACCATCGCCGGTGAGCGCCTCGCCGCAGTGCTCATCCTGACTGCGTTCTCGCAGCACGACCTGGTCGAGCAGGCGCGCGACGCCGGCGCGCTCGCGTATCTCGTCAAGCCGTTCCAGACGAGCGACCTGTTGCCCGCGATCGTGACGGCACTCGGTCGCTTCGAGCAGATCGTCGCGCTCGAACGCGAGAACGCCGATCTCGCCGAGCGACTGGAAGCCCGCAAGGTGATCGACCGGGCCAAGGGTCGTCTGATGGACGAGCACGGCCTCAGCGAGGCGGATTCCTGGCGCTTCTTGCAAAAGAACGCGATGAACTCCCGCCGCAAGATCCACGAGGTCGCGCACGACGTCGTGAGCGGCACCCTCGCCCCGTAGGGGTCCCGGCGCCGCCACCTCCGGAGACTGTCGTCGGGCCGTCGTAGCATGACGGCGATGGCGAAATTGCTCCTGCTCGACGGCCATTCGCTGGCGTACCGGGCGTTCTTCGCGCTGCCCACCGATCTGGCCACGAAGTCCGGGACCGTGACCAACGCGGTGTACGGGTTCACGTCGATGCTCACCAAGGTGATGGCCGACGAACAGCCCGATCACATCGCGGTCGCCTTCGACGCGCCGGGTGGGAGCACGTACCGCTACGAGCTCGACCCCGAGTACAAAGCCGGCCGCAAGGAGACCCCCGATCTCTTCCGTTCGCAGCTCCCGTTGATCCACGAGGTGCTCCAGGCGCTCGAGATCATGCAGTTGGAGATTCCCGGCGTCGAGGCCGACGACGTCATCGCGACGCTGGCGACGCAGGCCGCCGCGGCCGGAACCGACGTGGTGATCGTCACCGGCGATCGCGACTCGTACCAGCTCGTGCGCGACCCGCACGTGAAGGTGCTCTACAACAAGCGCGGCGTCTCCGACTACGCGCTCTACGACGAGGCGGGAATCGCCGAACGGTGTGGTGGCGTCACGCCCGCGCAATACCTCGACTACGCGAGCTTGCGCGGTGATACGAGCGACAACCTCCCGGGTGTGCCCGGCGTCGGCGAGAAGACGGCCGCCAAGCTGATCACGACCTACGGCGGGCTCGAAGGCATCTACGAGCACCTGAACGACCTGCCGCCGAAGCAGCGCGCGAATCTGGCCGAGGCCAAAGAACGCGTCTTCAAGAACCGCGAGATGTCGCGGCTCATCCTCGACGTCGACCTCGGCGGCATCACACCCGCCGATCTGCACCAGGGCGCGTTCGACCGCGAACGCGTACGGGTGTTGTTCAACCAGCTCGAGTTCCGGTTGTTGTTGCCGCGCATCCTCGACGCGGTCGGCGACGTGGCCGACACTCCCGACTCCGACACGCTCGACGTCGAGGTCGCGATCGCCCGTGACGCGAAGAGCGCGGTCGAGGCGCTCACCCGGGCCGGTACGGGTGAGCGGGTCGCGATCGAAGCGCGCTGGGCGGGCGTGGTCGGCCGCAGCGCCGTCGTCGGGCTCGCGATCTCCACGGGTGACGACGCGACCTTCATCGACGGGGATCTCCTCGCGGGTCGCGGGGTACGCGACACGTTACGCGCCATCGACGGGCCGACGAGCCCGCCCCTCGTGGCGCACCGCGCCAAGGAGTTGATGCACGGTCTGGGCCGGGAGCTTCGGTCACTCGATCGCGACACCGCGGTCATGGCGTACCTTCTCGACCCGGGTGAAGGGAAGTACCTCCTCGAAGATCTCGCCCTGCGCTACCTCTCACTCGAGCTGACCTCGCCCGACCAGGTGGAGGGCACGCTCGACTTCGACGGCGAGGCCAACGCGCGGGAGACCGGCCGGCGCGTCGCGGTGCTCGTGCGGCTCGCGGATGCGCTGGCCGAGTCGCTCGAGGCCCGCGAGCTCGTCGAGTTGTACGAGAACATCGAGCGCCCCCTCGTCGCCGTGCTCGCGAAGATGGAAGACGCAGGCGTGCGGATCGACGTCGGGTTCCTCGAGGAGCTGGGCAAGGAGCTCGGCGACGACTGCCGGCGCCTCGAAGCCGAGATCCACACTCACGCCGGTGAGCAGTTCAACGTCAACTCCACGCCGCAGCTCCGGCGCATCTTGTTCGAGAAGCTCGGGCTGACTCCGGTCAAAAAGACGAAGACGGGCCCGTCCACCGACGCCGATTCGTTGCAGAAGCTGGCGGAGGAGCACCCGATCGTCGAGGCGCTGTTGCGCTACCGCGAGGTCGAGAAACTGCGGAACACCTACGCCGATGCGCTCCCGCCGCTCGTGCATGCCGACGGTCGTATCCACGCGACGTTCAACCAGCTCGCCACGACCACCGGCCGCATCTCGAGCGAGGCGCCCAACCTCCAGAACGTGCCCGTGCGCACGTCGGCCGGCCGCGAGCTGCGCAAGGCGTTCATTGCCGACGAAGGTTGCGGACTCCTCACCGCCGACTACTCACAGATCGAGTTGCGGGTGCTGGCGCATCTCGCGCAGGACCCGGGGCTGATCGAGGCTTTCGAGCGCGGCGCCGACGTGCACACCACGACGGCCGCGGCCGTCTTCCATGTCGACGAGCGTCAGGTCGACGAGTTCCAGCGGCGCTTCGCCAAGGTCGTCAACTACGGGCTCGCCTACGGCATGGAGGCGTACGGGCTCGGCACGCGGCTCGACATCCCCACCGATCAGGCCCGCGAGATCCTCGATGCGTACTTCGCCGCCTTCCCGAACATCGCCACCTACATGACCGAGACGATCCGGGAGGCAAAGGCCACGGGTTTCACGACGACGTTGTTCGGCCGGCGCCGCCAACTTCCCGAGCTCTCCTCGGACAACTTCCGGATCCGGCAGATGGGCGAGCGCATGGCGCAGAACGCGCCGGTGCAGGGGAGCGCGGCCGACATCTTCAAGCTGGCGATGGTCGATCTCGACCGCGCGCTCGCGGCCGGTGGCTTCACGAGCCGCATGGTGCTCACCGTGCACGACGAGCTCGTGTTGGAGGTGCCGCTCGGCGAGCGCGAGCGGGTGACCGAGGTCGTGCGCGACACGATGGAGCACGTCACCGAGTTGCGCGTCCCACTCGTGGTCGACATCGGCTTCGGGGCCACCTGGGCCGACGCGAAATAGCTCGGCGACCAGCCCGTCGCGACGACCGAGCACCGCTCAGCGATCGAAGGCGGCGAGTCCCACGATGGGTGCCGGTGGCACGCGGTTGCCGAGCGAGCCGAGGAAGGGCGAGCTGGAGAAGTCGAACACCCCGCCGTCGGACGCGGCGAGCAGGTAGCCGTTGCCGAAGCGCACCATGCCGACGATCGCCCGGTTGAGACGGATCGCCCCGAGCGAGCCGCGGAAGGGTGCGTCGCCGAATGCGAACACCCCACCGTCTGCCGCGTCGAGCCAGTAGCCCCTGCCACTCGACGTCGGAACGAGCCCGATGATCGGTTGGTTGAGGCGCGTCGACCCGAGCGACCCCCGGAAGCGCGCGTCGCCGAACGCGAACACCCCGCCATCCGATGCGACCATGAAGTAGCCGCGGCCCGAGGCGGTCGGGACGGAGTCGATCACGCTGCCGTTCAGGTGCACACCGCGCATGTCGCCGTAGAACTTGGCATCGCCGAGGGCGAAGACGCGCCCTTCCGTCGTGAACAACCAGTAGCCCTTGTGCGTCTGCGTCTCGCTGATCGCCCGCACCTCTTCGCCGGGGTCGAGCGGGCCGCCGTCGCCGTACCATCGCGCGTCGCCGAACGTGTACACATGGCCGGCGCGATTGACGATCCAGTAGCCCTGCGCGGTGTCCGTCGGTGTGAGATGCGCGACCGTCGGGTCGGCCGGGTTCCCGTATGGGTGCGCGTTGCCGAACGCGTACACGGCGCCGTCCGCGCCGAGCATCCAGTATCCGTGCTGCGGCTTGGCGACGACGTGCGCGGTGAAGGTGACGTTGCGCACCCCCAGGCCGTCGGCGGGGTTGATCGACCACGTGTCGGTGAACGTCCCCGTCTTCGTCGCGGAGAACCGGACCCGCTCGGTGAGGGTGCCGCCGGGCGGCAGGTTCGTACCTTCGGGCAACAACGTGCGCGCGGTAAACCCGAGGTTCCTCGCGGGTGGCTTCGAACGCACGATCGACGCGGCCAGGCCCCCCGTGTTGCGGAGCACGAACTGCGAGTCGACCGTCGTTCCCACGGTCACGTTGGCGAGATCGAACGACGTCGGCGTGATGGTGACGTGCGCGGGATCGGCGACGACCCCCGTCAGCTTGACGGTCTGGTCGCCACCGTCGGAGTGCACGGTGAACTGGTCGTCGTGTTCGCCTTTGGTGACGCCCACGGCAGGCGCGAACGTGACGGTCACGGTGATGGACGCGCCCGGGGCGATCGTGCTTCCCGGGGCCGGGACGTTCGCGAGGGTGAACGGTGAGCCGGTCGCCGGCGGATCGGTGGCGCCGAGGTTCGCGACGGTCGCGCCCTGGTTCGAGAGGGTGACGACTCCCGACAGCGGGTTGCCGCCCGCTGTTGTTCCGCCCAGGCTGAGCAGTGCCGGCGACGCGACGAGATCGGCCGAGGCGGTCGCTCCGACGGCGGTGAGCGCGATGTCGACGGGGCCGTCGGTGGTCGCGGCTTCCAGCGTCGTCGACGCAAGCCCCACCTTGGTCGGGGTGAACGTGATCGGCACCGTGATCGTGTCGTTGACGGCGAGTGACGCGGATGTCGCCGGAGTCGCGTTGCCGATGCCGAACGTGGCGGCGCTCGAACTGAACCCCGTGACCGTGGTCGGGCGTTGGGCCGTGAAGGTCACCGTCGCGGTGGCCGATTGCCCGACGACGGTGGTCGGGAACGAGGCCGGCGACACCTGCAAGGGCGCCATCACCGGTGACCCGAATGCGAGTACGTGGCCGTCGCGCGCGCCGACGTAGACGCGTGCGCCGTCAACCGCCGGAACCGAGTACTTCGACGCGGTGCCGATGGGAGCGCTCCACAGCAGCGTGAACTGGCCGTTCACCGGGACTGGGTCGTAGGCGCGGAGTTGCGCGTTCGCGCCCGTGCCGTCTGCTTCCCACACGACCCAGAGCACGGGGCTCCCGGACGCGACCCCGTTCGAGGTCACCACCGGGCCACCGGAGCCGTACCCGAACGTGTCGGTCGTCGAAGCTGCGAGGCTCAGCGTGGGGTTCCCGGTTCCGTCGACGCCGTACTTGTACGCCCGCAAGTACCCCGACGAGCCGGCGCCCACCCCGCCGGAACCGTTCGCGGTCACGACGTACACGTACCCGCCGTCGCCCGGCCAGACTGCCGGACGGCTCCACACGCCCCCATACGGCCCGACCCGCGCGACGACGCTGTCGCCGCCGCCCGCGCCCTGCTGGTAGCCGCCGAGGTGGTCGCGATCGAGGAGGTAGACGTAGCCCTGCTTTCCCTCGGTCACGAGGAGGTGCGGGTGGCTCGGCGTCCCGAAATATGCATCGGGCAGACCGACCGGGCCGCCGGAGCCGAAGTCGAGGTCGTTCTGTTCGAGCGTCGCGCCGTCGTAGGGGGCGAAGAAGTCGACCGGCTTCAACGTGCCGTCGGGTTGCACCACGACCCGCGCGACCGCCTCGGAGAGGTCGTTCGGCGGCTGATTGCCCGGGCGGGGCCCGCTGAGGTCCCAGCCGCCGTTGCCGGTCGAGAACAGGATCTGGCCGTCACCGTCGGATACGAGACCCGACCCCGCCTGCCAGATGCCCGCGCCCGAGACGTCGTCGCGCACCGCGGTGAACATCGTCGTGATGGCGTGCGTCGTCGTCGACAGACCGACGATCCACCCTGCCCACGGGTATCCGTCGCAGCTCGATCCGAATGCGGCGTACACGACGCCGTTCATCAACAGCAGTCCCGGCCGCTGCAATTGCATCAGGGGATTGAACTGGTGCGCCGCGTTGTGGGTCGCGTTGTCGGCGTAACCCGCGATCGTGATCGGCCACCCCGGTGCCTCGGTCCCGGTCGCGACGTTGACTGCGTGGGCAAGGTATTGCGGTGTGCCGGAGCTGCCGGACACGTACTGCTTGTCGAGGAAGTAGGCCGTGTTCGTCGCCGGATCGACGACCGGAGTGCCCGTCACGCCGATGTGGGGCGCCAGGTCGGCGCAGCCGATGTCCGACGCGTTGAAGGGCACGCCCAGCGTCCGCTTCCAGCGCTGTGTGCCGGTGATCGGGTCGAGCCCGTAGACGTTGTCGTTCTCGGTGGCGACCAGCAGCGTCCCCTGCGACACGATCGGCTGCGCGTACACCTGGCCGTCGACCGTCGCGCTGAAGAGGCGCCCGAACTGACCGCCGGTCACGGTGTTCGGAGACAACGCGGACTGGTCGGGGTACCAACCGTTGCGCAGGGGGTTGTTCGAGTACGTGAGCACGTCGGCCCGGCCGCTCGAAGCGGGCGCGACCGCGGCGAGCGGAGCCGCGACCAGTGTGAGCAGCGCAAACCGCGCGAGGCGATGCTTCGCCGCAGTTCCCAAAGCGTCGCCTCCCCAGCACGGCGGAACCACCGATCCCGACTACGGATGGTAGTCGCCAGGCTTCGATCTGTGGCAGCCGGGCTGCGCGAAGCTCGGGTATGCCCGGTACGCCCACTCCCGACCCGGGCCATTGGTTCAATCCGCTCGCCGCGTTCGTCGGGCCGGCCTACCTGCGCAACGCCTTCGCGATGGGCAGCGTGCAGGAGGTCGATTTCCTCGTCGACGAATTGCGGTTGCATCCGGGGATGCGGGTCCTCGACGCCGGCTGCGGTCCGGGGCGCCACGCGCTCGAGCTCGCACGGCGGGGGATCGAGGTCGTCGGTGTCGACGTGTCGCCCGAGTTCTTGGCGTTGGCCCGGGCCGAAGCAGGTGCACTCCCCGTCGAGTTCTTGCAGATCGACGTTCGGTCGCTGCCGTTCGTCGACGCTTTCGATGCGGTCATCTGTCTGTGCCAAGGCGGATTCGGACTCCTCGGCGGTGGCGACGACGAGCTCGACGTCGTGTCGCGGTTCGCGGCCGCGCTCAGACCCGGCGGTGCGCTCGCACTGAGCGCGTTCTCCTCGTACTTCGTCGTACGTCATCTGGAGCCGGACGAGTCGTTCGATGCCGACTCCGGTGTGGAGCACGAGGTGGCGGTCGTACGCGATCCCGACGGTCGCGAGCGCACCTTCGACCTCTGGACGACCTGCTACACGCCCCGGGAGCTCCGCCTTCTCGCGACACGTGCCGGCCTCGTGGTCGACGGCGTCTACGGCGTGGCGCCGGGTCGCTACTCGCGCGCCGACGCATCGATCGACGTACCGGAGCATCTCTTGGTGGCGCACCGCCCGGACGACGAAGAGTTTCCCTCGGGGCAATAGGCCTGTAGCCTTGCCGAGCCGCTCCACCGGAGCGGCGATGGGCGCGCGCGCAGCCCACGTTTCGATGCGCCGCTCGTCGACCCCGAACAAAGCAGGAATCAAGTGTTGGACCAGGAACCGGACGCGACTGCGCCGCCCACCGCCGCAGCCGCCGAGACCACCGCCGCCGAGCCCGTCGCGGGTACGGATGTCACGGCGGCGGAAGATGCCGAATCCGAGATGGAGCAGAACATCGTCGAGAACGATCTCGGCGAGATGTCGCTGGAAGACGCGATCGACGCCACCATCGTCGCGTTCGACGACGGTGATCTCGTGCACGGCAAGGTCGTGAAGATCGACGCGGACGAGGTGCTCCTCGACATCGGCTACAAGTCCGAGGGCGTCATCCCGAGCAAGGAGCTGTCGATCCGCAACGACGTCGACCCGCACGAGGTCGTCTCGCTCGGCGAGGAGATCGAAGCACTCGTCCTCCAAAAAGAGGACAAGGACGGTCGCCTGATCCTGTCGAAGAAGCGCGCGCAGTACGAGCGCGCGTGGGGCACGATCGAACAGAAGAAGGAGAACGAGGAAGTCGTCTCCGGACCGGTCATCGAGGTCGTCAAGGGCGGACTCATCATCGACATCGGACTTCGCGGCTTCCTGCCCGCGTCGCTCGTCGACCTCCGCCGGGTGCGCGACCTGCACCCGTATGTCGGGCGAGTGCTCGAGTGCAAGATCATCGAGCTCGACAAGAACCGCAACAACGTCGTCTTGTCGCGTCGCGCCTATCTCGAAGAGACCCAGCGCGAACAGCGCGACGAGTTCCTCACGAACTTGAAGCCGGGCGAGATCCGTCAGGGTGTCGTGTCGTCGGTGGTCAACTTCGGTGCGTTCGTCGATCTCGGCGGCATGGACGGTCTCGTCCACGTGTCCGAGCTGTCGTGGAAGCACGTCGATCACCCGTCGTCGGTGGTGCAAGTCGGTGACGAGGTCACCGTGCAGGTCCTCGACGTCGACCTTTCCCGTGAGCGGATCTCGTTGTCGTTGAAGGCCACCCAGCAGGACCCGTGGCAGGAGTTCGCGACGGGCCACCAGGTGGGCGAGCTCGTCTACGGCCGGGTCACCAAGCTCGTGCCGTTCGGCGCGTTCGTGCAGGTCGGCGAGGGCATCGAGGGCCTGGTGCACATCTCCGAGATGGCCGCGCACCACGTCGAGGCGCCCGAGCAGGTGGTCACTCCCGGCGAGGAGCTGTGGGTGAAGATCATCGACATCGACCTCGAACGCCGGCGGATCTCGCTGTCGATCAAGCAAGCCGCCGAAGGCGGCGAGGTCGCGGCCGAGTACCGCGAGTTCTACGGTGAGCACGCCTACGACGCGCAAGGCAACTACATCGGTCCCGACTACACCGAGGGCGAAGCAGGTGCCGAAGGTGCGGCCGCGCCCGAGGCGTCCGACGCGCCGACGCGCGCCCGAGACGTCCGACACGTCCGACGCGGACGCTGCGCCCGTCGAGGCCGCCCTCGCCGACCCCGAATCCCCGGCGAGCTGAACCAACACTCCCTCCAACAGTTGGCAGGAAAACGCGTGCGTGGCACCGTTTTCCTTGCCATCTGTTGGTGGGGAAACGCGTGTGTGGAACCGTTTTCCCCACCAACTGTTGGTGGGGAAACGCGTGCGTGGTGCCGTTTTTCTTGCCAACAGTCGAGGATTGATCCGGCTTCGTAGACTCCCCGCCCATGCTGATGGTGGGGTTGACGGGCGGGATCGGTGCGGGGAAGTCGACCGTCGCGGGGTTGCTCGCGGCGCGCGGCGCCGTCGTCATCGACGCCGACGCGATCGCGCGGGAGGTCGTGGAGCCGGGTACGCCGACGCTCACGAAGCTCGTGGAGCGGTTCGGCCCGGAGATTCTCCGGACCGACGGGTCACTCGACCGGCCGGCGCTCGCCGCGGTCGCGTTCGTCGACGACGCGACCCGCAAGGAGCTCGAAGCGATCACGCACCCCGCGATCGGCGAGGAATTCCTGCGGCGCGTCGCCGCGGCGGAGCCGGGCCAGGTGGTGGTCCACGATGTCCCGCTGCTGGTGGAGTCGAAGCGCGGCTTCGACTACGCGTGCGTGATCGTGGTGGAGGCCCCGATCGAGACGCGGCTCGACCGCCTCGAGGCGCGCGGGATTCCCCGTGACGATGCGCGCCGGCGCATCGAGCTGCAGGCGAGCGACGAGGAGCGCCGCAAAGTGGCCACCTGGGTGGTCGACAACGCCGGTGACCTCACCCACCTGCAGCGACAGATCGACGGTATCTGGACAGATTTGGAGCGGCGCGCCGCGGCGGCTCCCGTGCCGGATCCCGCGGCTGCGCCGGGACCGGATGCGTCGCCTGATTCGGCGACGTAACCGTCTCACTCCACCAGTACGCTCGCCGGATGCCGCTCTTCGAACTCGTCACCGATCTCGAGCCGGCCGGCGACCAGCCGGAAGCGATCGCGGCGCTCGGTCGGGGGCTCGAGAACGGCGACCGATTCCAGACGCTTCTCGGCATCACGGGCTCGGGGAAGAGCTTCACGATCGCCAACGTGATCGCGAACGCGCAGCGGCCGACGCTCGTGCTCGCTCCGAACAAATCGCTGGCCGCGCAGCTCGCGGCCGAGTTCCGGGAGATGTTCCCGAAGAACCGCGTCGAGTATTTCGTCAGCTATTACGACTACTACCAACCCGAGGCGTACCTTCCCACCACAGACACGTACATCGAAAAGGACAGCTCGATCAACGACGAGATCGACCGTCTCCGCCACTCGGCCACGAGCGCGTTGCTGACCCGGCGAGACGTGATCATCGTGGCGTCGGTGTCGGCGATCTACGGCCTCGGCTCACCCGAGCAGTACGGCAAACAACTCCTGATGCTCGGCCCGGGCGACGAGCGTGATCAGCGCGACATCCTGCGCCGTTTGGTCGAGCTGCAATACGAGCGCAACGACTTCGGATTCACGCGCAACAAGTTCCGGGTGCGGGGTGACACGATCGAGGTGTTCCCCGCGTACGAGGAGCGGGCCGTTCGCATCCAGCTCTTCGGCGACGAGGTGGAGCGGATCTGCAGCGTCGATCCCTTGACCGGTGAGATCGTCGAGGAACTCGACGGGCTCGCGCTGTTCCCGGCGTCGCACTACGTCACCGACGAGGAGCGCCTCGTTCAGGCGATCGAGGGGATCGAGGCCGAGCTCGCAGAACGCCTGGCCGAGCTCGAGGGCCAGAGCAAGCTGTTGGAGGCGCAACGGCTGCGCATGCGCACGAGCTACGACCTCGAGATGCTGCGCGAGGTCGGGAGCTGTTCGGGTGTCGAGAACTACTCGATGCATCTCGACGGTCGCCAGCGTCACCAACCGCCCTACACGCTGCTCGACTACTTCCCCGAAGACTGGCTGTGTGTCGTCGACGAGTCGCACGTTGCCATTCCGCAGTTGCACGGCCAGTTCGAGGGCGACCGCTCGCGAAAGGACACGCTCGTCGACCACGGCTTCCGGTTGCCGTCGGCGATGGACAACCGGCCTCTGCGGTTCGAGGAATTCACCGAGCGGGTGAACCAGGTCGTGTTCATGTCGGCCACCCCGAGCGCATACGAGCGGGAGACCTCCACGCAGATCGTCGAACAGGTCGTGCGCCCGACCGGCCTGATCGATCCCGAGATCATCGTCAAGCCCACGAAAGGTCAGATCGACGACCTCGTCGCCGAGATCAATGCGCGTACCGAGGCCGATGCCCGCGTGCTCGTCACGACACTCACGAAGAAGATGTCGGAGGACCTCACCGACTATCTGCTCGAGCTCGGCATCCGGGTGCGGTACCTCCACTCCGAGATCGACACGCTCGAACGGATCGAGATCCTCCGGTCGCTGCGCCTCGGCGAGTTCGACGTCCTGGTCGGCATCAACCTGCTCCGGGAGGGCCTCGACCTCCCGGAAGTGTCGCTCGTCGCGATCCTCGATGCCGACAAGGAAGGGTTCCTGCGCTCGTCGACGTCGCTCATCCAGACGATCGGCCGGGCCGCGCGCAACGTCGACGGCCAGGTGATCATGTACGCCGATCAGATGACGGACTCGATGCGGCACGCGATCTCGGAGACGATGCGTCGGCGCCAAAAGCAGCTCGCCTACAACGAAGAGCACGGCATCGACCCGCAGACGGTGCGCAAGAAGGTCACCGACATTCTCGAGATGATCCGCATGCGCGACGGCGGCGAGGACGGTCAGACGTCTGGTCGCGGTCGGAGCCGTGGGCGCGGAACCCGGGGGCGCGCACCGTCGGCGGCGGCCGAGCGCCTCGACCTGCCCCGCGACGAGCTCGGGCGGCTCATCCAGAGTCTCACCGACGAGATGCAAGACGCGGCGCGCGACCTGCGCTTCGAAGAAGCGGCGCGATTGCGCGACGAGATCCACGAGCTGAAGCGTGAGCTCCGCGAGGTGAGTTGAGCACACGAACAGGTGTTCGCAAACCTACCCGCGTTCCGGGTAGCCTGACCTCGATGAACGACACGATCGTCGTGCGCGGTGCACGCGAGCACAACCTGAGGAACGTCGACCTCGAGCTGCCCCGCGACAAGCTCATCGTCTTCACCGGGCTGTCGGGTTCGGGCAAGTCGTCCCTCGCCTTCGACACGATCTACGCCGAGGGGCAGCGCCGTTACGTCGAGTCGTTGTCGGCGTACGCGCGCCAGTTCCTCGGCCAGATGGACAAGCCCGACGTCGACTTCATCGAAGGGTTGTCGCCGGCGATCTCGATCGATCAGAAGTCCGCGTCGCGCAACCCGCGCTCGACGGTCGGCACGATCACGGAGATCTACGACTATCTGCGGCTCCTGTACGCACGGATCGGGATCCCGCACTGCCCGGACTGCGGCCGGGTCATCACCCGCCAGACTCCCCAACAGATCGTCGACCGCGTCCTGCAGCTCAAAGAAGGCACGCGGTTCCAGGTGCTCGCACCGGTCGTGCGCGGTCGTAAGGGCGAGTACCACGCGCTGCTCGACGAGCTCGCGGGTCAGGGCTACACGCGCGCACGCGTCGACGGTGAGCTCGTCGATCTTCCCGCCAAGCTGGAGCTCGAGCGCTACGAGCAGCACACGATCGAAGTGGTCGTCGACCGGCTGGTGCGGCGCACGGGCATCGAGCGCCGGCTGACCGACTCGCTCGAGACCGCGTTGAAACTGGCCGAAGGCGTGGCCGAGGTGGAGATCGTCCACAAGGACGACAAGCAGGAGCCCGAGATCCTCACGTTCTCGGAGCATCTCGCCTGCACGCATTGCGGGTTGTCGTTCGAAGAGCTCGCGCCCCGGAACTTCTCGTTCAACTCGCCCTACGGCGCGTGCCCCGAGTGCGACGGACTGGGCACGCGGTTCCAGGTCGATCCCGAGCTCGTGATCTCCGACGACGATCTCTCGATCGACGACGGCGCGATCAAACCCTGGTCGGGTTTCCGGGGCGAGTACTTCAAGCGTGTCCTGATCGCCGTGGGGGAGGAGTACGGGTTCGATACCGCCACCCCGTGGAAGAAGCTCAAGGCCGCGGCGAAGAAGGTCATCCTCTACGGCGCGCCGGGTAAGCAGGTCACGGTTCGCTACAAGAATCGCTACGGGCGCCAGCGCTCGTACTCCACGAAGTACGAAGGCGTGATCCCGTGGGTGGAGCGCCGCCATACCGAATCCGACTCGGATCGCGTGCGCGAGGTCATCGAGGGCTACATGCGTCTCGTGCCGTGCCCGGTGTGCAAGGGCGCGCGCCTGCGCCCGGCCTCGCTCGCGGTCACCGTCGGCGGGAACAACATCCACGAGGTCGGCGAGCTGTCCATCCGCGACTGCGCGGCGTTCTTCCACACGGTCGAGCTCAGTGAACGCGATCGCATGATCGCCGAGCGCGTGTTCAAGGAGGTGGGCGAGCGGTTGCAGTTCCTGCTCGACGTCGGGCTCGACTACCTCTCGCTGAATCGCAATTCGGCCACGCTGGCGGGTGGAGAGGCACAACGCATCCGGCTGGCGTCCCAGATCGGCAGCGGGCTCGTCGGCGTCTTGTACGTGCTCGACGAACCGTCGATCGGTCTGCACCAGCGCGACAACCAGCGGCTCATCGAGACGCTCATGCGTCTGCGTAACCTGGGCAACACGGTGATCGTCGTCGAGCACGACGAGGAGACGATCCGGGTCGCCGACCACGTCGTCGACATCGGTCCCGGTGCCGGCGAGCACGGGGGCGAGATCATCGTCTCGGGCACCGTGAAGGACCTGCTCAAGTCGAAGCCCTCGATCACCGGGCAGTACCTGTCGGGCAAACGCAAGATCGAAGTGCCGAGGCTCCGGCGCGACCCCGGCGAGGCGTGGCTCGGCGTCAAGGGCGCGCGCGAGCACAACCTCCAGAACATCGACGTCGAGATCCCGCTCGGGTGCTTCGTCGCCGTCACCGGGGTGAGCGGCAGCGGGAAGAGTTCGCTCGTCGGCGACATCCTGCATCCGGCGCTGATGCAAAAGATCTACCGGTCGCGCGAAGTGCCGGGCCGGCACAAGAAGATCGAGGGCGCGGAGAACATCGACAAGGTCATCAACATCGACCAGTCGCCGATCGGCCGCACGCCCCGTTCCAATCCGGCCACGTACACCGGGGTGTTCGACAAGATCCGCACGCTCTTCGCCTCGACGCAAGAAGCGAAGATCCGCGGTTACCAACCGGGGCGGTTCTCGTTCAACGTCAAGGGCGGGCGCTGCGAAGCGTGCCAGGGCGACGGCACGATCAAGATCGAGATGCACTTCCTGCCCGACGTCTACGTACCCTGCGAGGTCTGCAAGGGCGCGCGCTACAACCGTGACACCCTCGACATCACCTGGAAGAACAAGAGCATCGCCGACGTCCTCAACATGCCGGCCGAAGAAGCGCTCGAGTTCTTCGCGAACCAGCCGTCGATCGCCCGGCAGATGCAGACGCTGGTCGACGTCGGGCTCGGGTACGTGCGGCTCGGCCAACCCGCGCCGACCCTGTCGGGTGGTGAGGCGCAGCGGGTGAAGCTGTCGACCGAGCTGGGCAAGCGCCCGACCGGCCACACCATCTACATCCTCGACGAACCCACCACCGGCTTGCACTTCGAAGACGTGCGCCGATTGCTCTACGTGCTCCAGCGACTCGTCGACGCGGGCAACACGATGCTGGTGATCGAGCACAACCTCGACGTGATCAAGTCGGCCGACTGGATCGTCGACCTCGGTCCCGAAGGCGGATCCGGCGGCGGGACGGTGGTCGCCGAGGGCTCGCCGGAACATGTCGCCAAGGTTCCCGAGAGCCACACGGGGCGCTACCTCGCGCCGCTCCTCGGCATCACACGCTGACCGCCGCACGATGGCCACCGACGACGACGATCTCTGGGAGCGCAACGCCGGCTGGTGGCAGGAGGGCTTCACCGACGGCGCCGACGCGGAGTACGAAGAGCAGATCCTGCCGCTGGCGAGGGAGGTGCTCGCCGGTGCGCAGCGGGTGCTCGACATCGGTACCGGCGAAGGGCAGATCGCACGCCTGGTGGCGCGCGACGGTGCCGCCCGGGTAATCGGGGTCGACCCGACGATCGGGCAACTCGCGGCCGCACACGAACGCGGGGGCGACGTGCAGTACGCCCGCAGCAACGCCGATGCGCTGCCCTTTCCCGACGGCGCGTTCGACGCGGTCGTGGTGTGCCTCGTGTTCGAGCACATCGCCGCATCACGAGCCGGCCATTGCCGAGATCGCACGGGTCCTCGAACCGGGAGGGCGCTTCGCCTTCTTCTTGAACCATCCGCTGCTCCAGGCGCCGAACAGCGGTTGGATCATCGACCACATTCTGGAAGAGCAGTATTGGCGGATCGGGCCGTATCTCGTCGAGGACGTCTCGATGGAGGAGCTCGCACCGGGCGTGGTGCTGCCGTTCGTTCACCGGCCGCTCTCGCAGTACGTGAATGCCATGGCGAAGCACGGGTTGCTCATCGAGCGAATGGACGAGCCCATGCCGCCCGAGGGATTCCTCGCGCGGGCGCCCGAGTACCGCGACGCGGCGACGATCCCCCGACTCTTGTTGATGGTCGCGCGCAAACGCGGGTGACCGCAGCGTGCGGGCCCGCACGACTCAGGTGATCGCCAGCATCCGTTCGAGCGCGGTGCGGGCCCACCCCGCCGTGTCGGCGTCGACCGCGATCTGATTCACGACCGTGCCGGCGACGAGATTCTCGAGCACCCATGCGAGGTGCGGGGCGTCGATGCGGAACATGGTGGAGCACGGGCAGATCAGCGGGTCGAGCGAGACGATCGTCTTGTCGGGGTGCTCGCGTGCGAGCCGTTGCACCATGTGGATCTCGGTGGCGATGGCGAGCGACGCGCCCGCGGGCGCGCTCGCGTACCCAGTCCTGGATGCGTTCGGTCGACCCCACGCGGTCGGCGAGCTCCACGACGTCGTGGGCGCATTCGGGGTGCACGAGGATCTCGATGCCCGGGTGTTCGGCTCGCGCGGCCTCGATATGGGCGGGGCGGAAGCGCTGGTGCACCGAGCAGTGACCCTTCCACAACAAGAGCGTGGAGTCCTTCACGTCGCGGTCTTCGAGACCACCGCGCTCGTGGTGCGGGTTCCACACGCGCATGTCGGACTCGCCGTAGCCCATCGTGAAGCCGGTGTTGCGGCCGAGGTGCTGATCGGGGAAGAAGAGCACCTTGTCGCCCTTGGCCAGCGCCCACTCGAGCACCGCCCGCGCGTTCGACGACGTGCACACCGCGCCGCCCTTGCGCCCGACGAACGCCTTCAGCGCCGCCGACGAGTTCATGTAGGTGATCGGGACCACCCGATCGATGTCGGTGATCGCCGAGACCTCGTCCCAGGCCTCCTCGACCTGGTCGAGGTTCGCCATGTCGGCCATCGAGCAGCCGGCATTGAGGTCGGGGAGGATCACACGCTGGTGCGGGCCCGTCAGCACGTCGGCCGATTCGGCCATGAAGTGCACACCGCAAAAGACGATGTCGGTGGCGAGCTCGTTGTCGGCCGCGAACCGGGCGAGCAGGAACGAATCGCCGACCGCGTCGGCCCAGCGGATCACCTCGTCGCGTTGGTAGTGGTGACCGAGAATGACCAGTCGCTCGCCGAGGGTCGCCTTGGCCGCGGCGATGCGGTCGACGAGGTCGGCTTCGGACGCGAGCGTGTACTCGTCCGGAAGCGGGGCCTGGAGACGGAACATGCGGGGCCTCCCCGTTGCGGGGTAACTCCTCGTCGGCCGGCGGGTGGCAGCCCGGTCGCCAGCACCGCGGGGTTGTCGGCCTCGGAGCTTGTGATGGAAAGCGCCGGATACCGGGCCGGCGTGCGGTCACCATAACACTCATGTCGAGTGGAAGGGAGCCGCCGCCCACACCCCACCCCCGATCGCCCCATCCCCCATACCTCCCGACGTCTCACCGCCCCCGTGACTGCGGGGACAGGCCCCTGAGCGGTCGCACCGGCCCGCGACAATGGGGGTGTGGTGGCCCGCCCCGAGACCGGATCGATTCCCGACGCGCCCGGCTCCTACCAATTCCTCGATGCGCAAGGCCGGGTGATCTACGTCGGGAAGGCGAAGAGCCTCCGCAGCCGCCTCTCGAACTACTTCGTGCAGCCCGAACTGCTCCTCGAACGCACCCGCCAGATGGTGACGACCGCCGAGAGCGTCGAGTGGATCGTCGCCCAGAACGAGGTCGAAGCCTTCTTCTTGGAGTTCAACCTCATCAAGCAGCACAAGCCGCGCTTCAACATCCGCCTGAAGGACGACAAGAGCTATCCGTACCTCGCCGTCACGCTCGACGAGGACTGGCCCCGCGCGATGGTGCTGCGGGGTCAAAAGCGCAAGGGCGTGCGCTACTTCGGCCCCTTCGCGCATGCCTACGCGATCCGGGAGACGCTCGATCTGCTCCTGCGCACCTTCCCGATCCGCACCTGCACCAAGTCCAAGTTCGACCGTCACAACAAGCTCGGCCGTCCGTGCCTGTACGCGCACATCGAGAAGTGCGCGGCACCGTGCGTCGGCGACATCGACCACGACGAGTACGACAAGCTCGTCAACGAGCTCCTCGACTTCCTCGACGGCGAGCACGACGAGGTGATCGCGCGCCTCGAGCAACGCATGGCCGAGGCCTCGGACCAGCTGGAGTTCGAGCTCGCGGCGCGCGTCCGCGACCAGCTCGCGAGCGTGCGCAAGGCCATCGAGCGCCAGCAGATGGTCGCATCGAGAGAAGAAGACTTCGATCTCATCGGGATCGCCGAGGACGCGCTCGAGGCGAGCGTGCAGGTCTTCTACGTGCGCAAGGGCCGGGTCGTCGGTCGCAAGGGGCTGGTCGTCGACAAGGTCGAAGACGTCGAGACGCCGGCGCTGGTCGCGCGCGTGGTCGAACAGCTGTACGCCGATGCCGGCGGCGACGACCTCCCCAAGGAGATCCTCGTGCCGGTCGAGCCCGAAGATCTGGAGCTCTACGAGGAGTTCCTCGCGTTGAACCGGGGGACCAAGGTTCGAATCCGCGTGCCGAGGCGGGGCGGCAAGCGCGAGCTCCTCGAAACGGCGTCGCTCAACGCGCGCGAGTCGTTCGCCCGGCACAAGCTCCGCCGGGCCTCCGACCACAACGCCCGCGCCCGTGCCCTCCTCGCGCTCCAAGAGGCGCTCGATCTTCCCGAAGCCCCCCTGCGCATCGAGTGTTTCGACATCTCCAACCTGCAGGGCACCCAGATCGTCGGCTCGATGGTCGTCATGGAGGACGGGCTCCCCAAGCGGTCCGACTACCGCCGGTTCAAAGTACGGCTGCCGGGCCAGGACGACTTCGCGTCGATGGAAGACGTGCTGACCCGCCGGTTCCGCAACTATCTCCGCGAGCGCGACGAGGGCGCGCAGGCCGGGAAACGGTTCGCCTACCCGCCCAACCTGCTGCTGATCGACGGCGGGAAGGGTCAGCTCGGTGTCGCGGTCCGTGTCCTCGAAGAGCTCGGCCTCGAGGACATCTGTGTGGCGTCGCTCGCGAAGCGTTTCGAAGAGGTGTACGTCCCCGGCCGGTCCGACCCCATCGTCATCCCGCGCGATTCCGAGGCGTTGTACCTGTTGCAGCAGGTGCGCGACGAGGCTCACCGGTTTGCCATCACGTACCACCGCCAGCTCCGCGACAAGAAGATGGTCACGTCGGTCCTCGACGACGTCGCCGGGCTCGGCCCGACGCGCCGCAAGCGTCTCCTCAAGGAATTCGGCTCGGTCCGCAAGATGCGCGACCTCGACGAGGAGCAGTTCCTGGCGCTGTCGTGGCTGCCCGATCCGGTCGGCCGAGCGGTATTCGCGAAGCTTCACGGCCTCGAGCGCGCGACGATAGAGACGTCATGAAGCCGTTGCCGCTCGACGTGACCATCATCACGGGGATGTCCGGCGCGGGCCGTTCCGAGGCGGCGCACGTGCTCGAGGACGTCGGCTACTTCGTCATCGACAACCTCCCGCCCATGCTGATCGGCAAGGTCGCCGAGCTCGCGCGCAGCACGGAGAAGCCGATCCGCTACGCGCTCGTCGTCGACGTCCGCAGCGGCGACTTCCTCCACGACCTCTCCGAAGCGATCGCCGAGCTCCGGCGCAACGGCGCGCACACCCGCGTCCTGTTCCTCGACGCGTCCGACGAGGTGCTCGTCCGCCGCTACGAAGCCAGCCGGCGCCGACATCCGCTCTCGCCCACCGACCGCGTCAGCGACGGCATCACGCGGGAGCGGGCGTTGCTCGAGCCGTTGAAGGGCGAGGTCGACCTCATCGTCGACACGTCGAGCCTCAACGTGCACGAGCTGCGCGACCGCCTCCGCGAGCTGTTCTCCGATCAGGTCGTCGACGGCGCGTTGCAGGTGAACGTCGTGTCGTTCGGCTACAAGCACGGTCTGCCGATCGACGTCGACCTGGTGTTCGACTGCCGCTTCTTGCCCAACCCGCACTGGGTCGACGAGCTGCGGCCCCTCACCGGCCTCGACGAGTCGGTGCGCGACTACGTCATGAGCCGGCCCGAGACGCAACCGTTCCTGACCCAGCTCGACCAGCTGCTCGAGCTGACGCTGCCGGGCTACGAGCGCGAAGGAAAGGCGTACCTGTCGATCGGCGTCGGTTGCACGGGCGGCCGCCACCGCAGCGTCGTCGTCGCCGGGCAACTCGGCGAGCGCCTGCGAGCCCACGGTTACCGGGTCGCCGTTCATCACCGAGACGTCGACCGCGACTCCTGACGTGAAACCGAGCGTCGTCGCGTTGGGTGGAGGGCACGGTTTGGCGGTCGCGCTGCACGCGCTGCGCGAGTACGCGGGGGAGATCACCGCGGTTGTCAGCGTCGCCGACGACGGCGGGAGCTCCGGCCGGCTCCGCCGCGACCTGAACGTCCCGGCGCCCGGCGACCTGCGCCGGTGCCTGGTCGCGCTCGCGAGCGACGACGGTCCGTGGCCGGCCGCGTTCGGGTACCGCTTCCGTTCCGGTGAGCTCGCCAACCACGCGCTCGGGAACCTGATGCTGGTCGGGCTGGCGGAGACGATGGGCGACCTCACCGCCGCGCTCGACGAAGCGGGCCGGCTGCTCGGGGCGGTGGGCCGCGTCCTGCCCGCAACGCTCGGGCCGGTGTCGATGACGGCGCGGGTCGGCACCGAGCGGGTGACCGGCCAGGTCGCGATCGCGGCCGCGGGGATTCGTGACCGCATCCGCGAGGTTCGTCTCACGCCGCAGGATCCGCCGGCGTCACCCGACACGCTCGCGGCGATCGCCCGGGCCGACCAGATCGTGTTCGCGCCGGGTTCGCTGTATACGAGCATCGTCGCGGTGCTCGGCGTCGCCGAGATCCGGGCCGCGATCTCGGCCGCGCCGGGCCGCGTGGTCCAGATCGCAAACCTGGCCATGGAAAACGAAACGACGGGTCACGACGGAACCGACCATCTGGCCGCGGTGCTCGATCACGGCGGCCGGGTCGACCAGTTCGTCTACGACCCCGACCACGGGCTTACGGTGGACCCGGTCGCGATCTCGGCGCTGGGCACCGAGCCGGTCGCGGCACCCATTGCGGGGCCCGGCGAATGCGACCACGATCCCCGACAACTGGCGAAGGCGCTCGCGGCTCTGCTGTAGTCGCGCCTTCGGGCCGAGCGAGACCAACTGACGGCGGGCTCAGAGGAGAATCTGATGGCAGTACGTGTCGGCATCAACGGATTCGGCCGCATCGGCCGCTCGTTCACGAGGGCGATTCTCGCCCGGGGCGAGCAGGCGAACGTCGAGCTGGTCGCGGTCAACGATCCCTTCGGCGACGCCGAGACGATGGCCTTCTTGTTGAAGCACGACTCGGTCGGGCGCACCCTGGCGAACGACATCGAGCACAGCGACAAGGGCTTCTCGATCGACGGTCGCGAGGTCAAGAAGCTCGCAGAGCGCGAGCCGTCGGAGATCCCGTGGGCCGACAACGGCGTCGACATCGTCATCGAGTCGACCGGCCTGTTCACGTCGCGCGAGAAGGCGGCAGCCCACCTGAAGGGCGGCGCCAAGCGCGTCATCATCTCGGCGCCCGCCGGCGACGCCGACGCCACGATCTGCATG
Source organism: uncultured Actinomycetes bacterium (assembly GCA_963839575.1). GTDB lineage: Bacteria > Actinomycetota > Acidimicrobiia > IMCC26256 > PALSA-610 > PALSA-610. The sequence goes on from CAWIVQ010000003.1 coordinate 3,580,006, forward strand.
GGCGTGAACGACAACGAGTTCGACCCGGCGGCGCACACCGTCATCTCCAACGCGTCGTGCACCACCAACTGCCTCGCGCCGCTCGCGAAGGTGCTGAACGACGAGTTCGGCATCGAGCAGGGCTTCATCACGACCGTGCACGCGTACACGAGTGATCAGCAGCTGCAGGACCAGGCGACCGCGACCCGCTCGGGCAAGCCCGATCTCCGGCGCATGCGGGCCGGCGGCGTTGTCGATCATCCCGAGCTCGACGGGCGCAGCCAAGGCGATCGGCGCCGTGTTGCCGGAGCTCAAGGGCAAGCTCGACGGGATCTCGATGCGGGTGCCCACGCCCACCGGTTCGATCACCGACCTCGTCGCGATCCTGAGCAAAGACGCGAGCATCGACGCGGTCAACGACGCGTTCCGTGCTGCCGCCGCGAATCCGAGCTACCGGGGTGTCCTCGAATACTCCGACCTCATGCTCGTGTCGGCCGACATCGTGCAGAACCCCGCGTCGTGCATCTTCTCGGCGCACGACACGATGGCGAACGCCAAGATGGTGAAGGTCCTCGGCTGGTACGACAACGAGTGGGGCTACTCGAACCGGCTCATCGACATCGTCGAATTCGTCGGCTCGAAATAGTCGTCGCGGCGCGGGAAGCCGTCCGATGGTCGATCCGGTTCCGCAACTCGAAGATCTCCCGGTCCAACGGGGCACCCGGGTCCTCCTGCGGGCCGACTTCAACGTGCCCTTGCACGACGGCCGCATCGAGGACGATCTCCGCATCACCGCGGCCTTGCCGACCATCGAGTACCTCCGAGCGCGCGGCGCCGAGATCGTGTGCTGCTCGCACCTCGGCCGGCCGAAAGGCAAGGTCGATCCGCAGTATTCGCTCGCGCCGGTCGCGGCACGCCTCGGCGAGCTCCTCGGGACCGAGGTCGGCCTCTCGCCCGAGGTGACCGGATTCGAGTCGCTCGACCGCTCGCAGAACCTCGAGCCGGGCGACGTCATGATGATCGAGAACCTCCGCTTCGATCCGGGCGAGGAAGCGAACGATCCGGCGTTCGCCGCGAACCTCGCGGCGCTGGGCGACGTCTACGTCGACGACGCGTTCGGTGCCGCGCACCGCGCGCACGCGTCGATCGTCGGCCCGCCCCTGGTGGTGCCGTCGGCCGCGGGCCGTCTCCTCGCACGGGAGGTCGAGGTACTGGGGGGACTGCTCGACTCGCCGAAGCACCCCTTCGTCGCCATCCTCGGCGGGGTCAAGGTGAGCGACAAGCTCGGCGTCCTCGACGCGCTCCTCGAACGGTGCGACACGCTCCTCATCGGTGGTGCGATGGCGTTCACGTTCATCGCCGCCCGCGGCGGGCAGGTGGGCGATTCCCTCGTGCAGGCCGACCAGGTCGCGCACTGCCGCGCCCTGTTGAACACCGGCCGTATCGAGATTCCTACCGACGTGGTCGTCGCCGCCGAGATGACCGCCGGCGCGCAGACGCGCCACGTCGCCGCGGATCGGATCCCGGAGGGGTTCAAGGGCCTCGACATCGGGCCGGAGACCGCGGGCCACTACGCCGACGTGATCGCGGGCGCGGCGACGGTGCTCTGGAACGGGCCGATGGGCGTGTTCGAGCTCGAACCGTTCGCGGCCGGGACCAGAACCGTCGCGGAAGCCGTGGCCGACTGCCGCGGGTTCACCGTCATCGGCGGCGGCGACAGCGCGTCGGCGGTGCTCCACTTCGGTCTCGCGGATCGCATAGACCATGTCTCCACCGGCGGCGGCGCGTCCCTCGAGCTCATCGAGCTCGGCGACCTTCCCGGACTGCAAGCCTTACGCAAGGGGTCCCGACGATGACCGATCGCAAGCCGATGATGGCCGGCAACTGGAAGATGAACGCCACCCATCTCGAGGCGATCCAGATGATCCAAAAGCTCGGGTTCCGGCTCGAGTCGAAGGATTACGAACGGGTCGACGTGGTGGTCTGCCCGCCCTTCACCTCGTTGCGTTCGGTGCAGACGACGATCGACGGCGATCGGCTCTCGATCGGGCTCGGGGCGCAGAACTGCCACTGGGAGACCCAGGGCGCGTACACCGGCGAGATCAGCCCGCTGATGCTGGCGAAGCTGAACGTGAAGTACGTGATCGTCGGGCACTCCGAGCGCCGCGAGCTGTTCGGGGAGACCGACGAGATCGTCGCCAAGAAGCTCCGGGCGGTTCTCGCCGCCGGCATGGCGCCGATCCTGTGCGTCGGCGAGACCTTGGAAGAACGCGAAGAGGGCGTGACCGAGGCAAAGGTGCAGGGCCAGATCGAGGCTGCGTTCCAGCGCCTCCCGATCGAGGACGCGGCGCGCTGCATCGTCGCGTACGAGCCGATCTGGGCCATCGGCACGGGCAAGAGCGCCACGCCCGACGACGCGAACACGACCATCGGCGTCATCCGCCAGCACGTCCGGGTCGGCCTGGGGGAGGAGCTGGCCGCCGGCCTGCGCATCCTCTACGGCGGCAGCGTGAAGCCCGGCAACGTCGCCGAGCTCATGGCGATGCCGGAGATCGACGGCGGCCTGGTCGGCGGGGCCTGCCTCGACCCCGACGACTTCGCCCGCATCGTCCAGTACGGGGCCCGCTGACCCGAGCGGGAGGCGGCCGCCGCCGCCCCGCCGTTGTAAGGTGGTCGGGTTCGGGACCGGTCGACGAGGAGACGTCTCGGTGGCTTTGAATGCCGTGCTCATCGGTGCGCACTTGATCGCGTCGATCGTGCTCATCGTCTTCATCTTGTTGCACGCCGGCCGCGGTGGCGGGCTCTCCGACATGTTCGGTGGCGCCGGCGGCGGCGCGATGGCGGGCTCCACCGTCGTCGAGAAGAACCTCGACCGGCTCACCGTCGTCGTGGCGCTCGTGTTCACCTTCACGAGCGTGCTGCTGTCGATGCGGCTCTGACCGAGCCCGTAGCGCCGCAGATTTCACGCGGCGTGAGGTTTGGTGTGACCGGCGACAGCGGCGCGCGGTTGCCCGGCGCGAAACGCGCTCGATAACCAGACAAACCACGTGGTTACCCGTATGTTCGGGACGATTCGGGCCGAGTGATTGGTCAGATCTCGAATTCGATGGGGAGGACTGGCTCGATGCGCAGCACACCTTTGCGGCTGACGGTTGTGGCACTCGTGGCCACCTTGGCCCTGGCCGCGTGTGGTTCGAGTAGTTCGGGCTCGAGCGCGAAGCCGTCGACGCTGACGCTCGGCGCCGAGCAGGAGCCCGATTGCTTCGACTGGATCGGGCAGTGCGCCGGCTCCCAGTGGGGTACGTGGATCGCGCAGATCGAGACCGTCCCGATGGTGTTCCGGTCGGTACCGGCCGGCGCGCCGAACTCCGGTGCGATGACCATCGTCCCCGGCGCGGTGCTGACCGGAGAGCCCACGTTCGTCGCTTCGCCCATCGAGACGATCACCTACTCGATCAAGCCCGAAGCGGTCTGGTCGGACGGTGTGCCGATCACCTGCGCCGACTTCCAGTACGTCGTCGACCAACAACAGCACAGCAAGGACGTGTACGACCCGACGGGCTACACGGACATCGACAAGGTCACCTGCCCGACCCCCAAGACCGCGGTCGTCACGTACAAGAAGGGCACGAGCTACGCGAGCTGGAAGTCGCTGTTCGCGGGTGGGTTGGGCCTGATGCCGTCGCACCTGTTGAAGGGCAAGAACCGCGACGCGCTCTTGAAGAACGGTTACGACTGGTCCGGTGGTCCGTGGATCGCCAAGTGGACCAAGGGCGACAACATCACGCTCACCCAGAACCCGAAGTACTGGGGCCCGAAGCCGAAGCTCGCCAAGGTCGTGTTCAAGTTCCTGACCGACACCGCGGCCGAGTTCGAGGCCATGAAGTCGGGCCAGGTCGACGCGATCTACCCGCAGCCGCAGATCGACGTGGTCGACCAGATCGCGGCCGGCGGTCTCAACGACGACAACACCGTGTACAACCCGAACACTTCCGCGGTCGAGGGACTCTGGATCAACAACGCGAAGGCGCCGTTCGACTCCCTCGCGGTGCGCAAGGCGTTCGCGTACTCGATCGATCGCGACGCGCTCGTCGCCAAGTTGTTCGGAAAGCTCGGCGTCAACAAGGCGTCGAACTCGTTCAACCCGTACTCCATCGCGGAGTACTCGGATCAGGCCTCGTTCGCCAAGTACCACCTCGACCTGCCCATGGTGACCCAGCTGATGACGAACGACGGCTGGGTCAAGGGCGCCGACGGTGTGTGGGCGAAGAACGGCAAGCGGGCCGCGTTCACCGTGATCACGACGGCGGGCAACAAGCGCCGGGAGCTGACCGAACAGGTGCTGCAGACACAGGTGAAGGCCGCCGGCTTCGACATGGCCATCAAGAACCAGAAATCCGACGACCTGTTCGGCACGACGCTGCCGTCGGGTAACTACCAGCTGTCGATCTACTCGAGCGGTCTGACGTCGCTCATCCCCGGGCTCTGCAGCCAGTTCTGTGCGGTGAACATCCCGACCGCGGCGAACGGGAACTCGGGGAACAACAGCACCTACGTGAACATCCCCACGCTCGACCCGCTGCTGGAGACCGTCGACAACAGCCTGAACGACCAGGCCCGCCGCGACGCGGCGAAGCAGGCCGACGACATCATCGCCGACAACGTCGCGTCGCTGCCGCTCGACCCGCTGCCCGACATCTTGATCTGGAGCAAGAAGATCACGGGCCCGGTCCAGGACAACTCCATCGAGGGCATGTTCTGGAACCTCGACCAGTGGGACGTCACGAAGTAAGTTCCGCGCTGCGGTGCTGACCTACCTCATACGCCGAATCGTCTACTCGATCCCGGTGTTGGTCATCGCGTCGTTCCTGACGTTTTGGGGTATGCGGTGGGCGTTCGACCCGCTGGCGCGGTTCCGGGCGCCGAGCGGCTCGCATCGCAGCGCCGCGGACACGGCCCGGGTCCTCGCCGAACAGCGCAAGCGCCTGCACCTCGACGAGAACATCGTGCTCCAGTGGTGGCGCTGGTTCACCGGCTTCGTCCGCGGCGACTGGGGCACGAGCTCACGCACGAACGAGCACGTGTCGTCGATGATCGGGCGGGCGTTGTGGCCCACGCTGCAGCTGATGTTCTGGGGGACGCTGGTGGCGTTGGTCATCGCCATCGGGATCGGTATCTACTCGGCGGTGAAGCAGTACTCGATCACCGACTACACGTTCACCGGTTTGTCGTACATCGGGATCGCGATGCCGCCATTCTGGTTCGGGCTGCTCGCGATCGCGCTCCTGGTGACGTGGCCCAAGACACAGTTCCATCTCGACCATCCCATCTTCTTTTCGATCGGGCTGCACACGACGGGGGAGAAGGGGCTCAATCTCGACTACTTCCGCCACCTCGCACTCCCCATCCTCACGTTGACGGTGGGCAGCGTCGCGCAGTGGAGCCGGTTCGAGCGGGCGTCGATGCTCGACGTGCTGCACGCCGATTACATCCGAACGGCTCGCGCCAAGGGCGTGCCCATGCGCCGCGTGGTGCTCAAGCACGCGTTCCGCAACACGTTGATCCCGCTGGTCACGGTGGTCGCGCTCGACACGGCGTTCTTCATCGGGGGCGTCATCATCACCGAGCAGATCTTCGCGATCTCGGGCATGGGCCAGCTGTTCCTCACGTCGCTGAACGCCGGTGACGCTCCGACCTTGCTGGCGTGGTTCGTGCTCGTGGCCGTGGTGGTCATCGTGTTGAACCTCGTCGCCGACCTCTTGTACGGCGTCCTCGATCCCCGGATCCGCGTGACATGACCACCGTTGGCGGCGCCGACATCCCGACCGACGACCTCGACCTCGAGCTGCCGCCCGGCGCCGAACCAGTGGCGCGCAGCAACTGGCAGCTGTTCTGGCGACGGTTCTTCCGGCACAAGGTCGCGGTCGCGTCGATCTTCGTGCTGGTCGTCTTGGTCGTGGTGTGCTTCGGTGCGCACTGGATCGCTCCGTATCACCGCAACGAGCAGCACCTCCTCGACTCGGCCACCGGCCCGAACGCCAAGCACTGGTTCGGGACCGACGACCTCGGCCGCGACCAGCTCACCGAGGTCCTCTACGCCGGGCAGGTCTCGCTGAAGATCGGGATCGTCGTCGCGTTCTTGTCGACCGTCGTCGGGGTGGTCGTCGGTGCGCTCGCGGGCTACTACGGCAAGTGGGTCGATCAGGGGCTCAGCCGGGTCACCGATCTCTTCTTGATCGTCCCCGACCTCGCGATCCTCGCCGTCGCGCTCAAGAAGCTGGGCCAGACCACCACGTGGATCGTGGTGGTGCTGGCCGTGCTGGGCTGGACGTACGTGGCGCGCGTCGTGCGGGGCCAGGTGCTCTCGGCCAAGGAGACGGAGTACGTCGAAGCCGCGCCGCGCCTCGGGTGCGTCGGATCTGCGCATCATCGTGCGCCACATATTGCCGAACTGCTTCGGCCCGATCATGGTGAACGCCACCCTCGCGATCGCGACCGCGATCGTCGCGGAGTCGACGTTGTCGTTTCTCGGGTTCGGGGTGCAGCCGCCGAACAACTCGTGGGGGTTGATGATCTCCAGCGCGGAGTCGGCGGCAACCGACTTCAGCCGCTTCTACCTGATTCTGTTTCCCGGGCTCATGTTGCTCTTGGTGGTCCTGGCCGTGAACTTCCTCGGCGACGGCCTGCGCGACGCGTTCGACGCGCAGGCCGATCAGTGACATGGGGGCCGAGATGAGCGCACCGGCGACCGATGCGACGGCCGATTCGGCCCGAGAACCGGTGCTATCGGTACGCCACCTGTGTGTCGATTTCCACACCGACGACGGCATCGTGCGGGCCGCCAACGACATCAGCTTCGACGTGTTCGCGAACGAGACGCTCGGCATCGTGGGGGAGTCGGGTTCCGGCAAGAGCGTGACGTCGCTCGCGATCCTCGGGCTCTTGCCGAAGGGGGCACGCGTGAGCGGCGAGGTGCTCTTCCGCGGCGAGAACATCCTCGGCGCCAAGGAGAGCGCGTTGCGCCGGTTGCGTGGCAACCGGATCGCGATGATCTTCCAGGACGCGCTCGCGGCTCTGAATCCCGTGCTCACCGTGGGCGACCAGATCTCCGAAGCAGTCGCGGTGCACCACGACGCGACGAAGGCCGAGCTCGCGGCCCGGGTCGTCGAGCTGCTCGATCTGGTCGGCATCTCCCAGCCCGTACAGCGGGCCAAGCAGTACCCGCACGAATTCTCGGGCGGGATGCGCCAACGAGCAATGATCGCGATGTCGATCGCGAACGAGCCCGACGTGCTGATTGCCGACGAGCCGACGACGGCACTCGACGTGACGATCCAGGCTCAGGTGCTCGAGGTGCTGGAGCGGATCCAGGACCGTACGAGCTCGGCGATCATGCTGATCACCCATGACCTCGGTGTGGTCGCGGGGGTGGCCGACCGGGTGCTCGTCATGTACGCCGGCCGCCAGGCCGAGCTCGGCACCGTCGACCAGATCTTCTACGAGCCCAGGCATCCGTACACGCGCGGCCTGCTGGCGTCGTTGCCACGCGTCGACCGGCGGGTGGTGAACGAACGGCTGCATCGCATCGAGGGGCAGCCGCCGTCGCTGATCCACGTCCCGCGGGGTTGCGCGTTCCACCCGAGGTGCCCGTACGCCGATCTCGAAGGACCCTGCGTGCAACTGCGCCCCCCGCCCGTCGATCTGGGTGCGGGGCACTTCTCCGACTGCCACTTCGCGACGACGCTCGACGATCGCGAGATGCATTGAGCGACGCCGGCGCGCCGATCCTCGAAGTACGCGACCTCGCGAAGGAGTTCCCGATCAGGTCGGGGCTCTTCAGCCGCACCGTCGGCACGGTGAAGGCGGTCTCGGGCGTCAGCTTCTCGGTGCGGGCGGGCAAGACCCTCGGGTTGGTGGGGGAGTCGGGCTGCGGCAAGAGCACGACCGGGCGCCTCATCCTCAGGTTGCTCGGCGCGACCTCGGGTTCGGTGCGGTTCCGAGGTGACGACGTGTTCGCCATGGGCCGCGCCGAGTTACGCACGCTGCGCCGCAAGATGCAGATCGTGTTCCAGGATCCGTACGCGTCGTTGAACCCGCGCATGACCGTCGGCTCGATCGTCGGCGAACCGATGCGCATTCACCGGCTCAACCGAGGTCACGAGCTGGCACGCGTCAAGGACCTGATGAAGATCGTCGGGCTCAATCCCGAACACGTGAATCGTTTCCCGCACGAGTTCTCCGGCGGGCAGCGCCAGCGCATCGGGATCGCGCGAGCGCTCTCCGTCGAGCCGGAGCTGTTGGTGCTCGACGAGCCGGTGTCCGCGCTCGACGTGTCGATCCAGGCCGGCGTGGTGAACCTGCTCGAAGACCTGCAGGACGAGCTCGGGCTCGCGTACCTGTTCATCGCGCACGACCTGTCGGTGGTGCGTCACATCTGCGACGAGGTCGCCGTCATGTACCTCGGAAAGATCGTGGAGGTCGGCGACGCCGACAATGTGTACGAGCACCCGCAGCATCCGTACACGCAGGCGCTCCTGTCGGCGGTGCCCATACCCGATCCGCGCCGCGAACGAGCACGGACGCGCATCATCTTGGAGGGCGACGTGCCGAGCCCGGTGCACCCGCCCTCGGGATGCCGGTTCCGGACGCGCTGCTGGAAGGCGCAGGAGATCTGCGCCGAACAGGAGCCCCGGCTGCAGGATGCCGGCTCCGTCGGCCACGACACCGCCTGCCACTTCGCCGGCGACGCACCGGTGGCCATCGGCATCGCGCCCGGTCACTAGCCGTGGCGCGCGGCCCGGTCGAGCCGGTTCGGCGTTCGTCAGGTTCGCGCCCGTCGTTGCTACAATCTCCGCTCCACGTCGGAGTGGCGGAATTGGCAGACGCGCTAGGTTGAGGGCCTAGTGCCCGCAAGGGCATGGGGGTTCAAGTCCCCCCTCCGACACGAACGTCAGCTACATCACTTGGTTGAGGCCGGGACTCCAAGAGGGCCCGGCCTTCCCTGTGGTACGTGACGGTGATGCCGAGTTCTGCGTAGGCCGCGGCCTTGATGGCGGGGTCGGCGAGCGAGTGATCGGGTGATGTCGCGCAAGCCGGCGATCATCGCCTTGACGTCGTCGATGGTGAGCTTGGTTGTCGGTTCGAGGCCGAGGAGGTTCTCGAGTCGGCGCTTGTCCTGCACGGTTTCGGCCATCCATTTACCGACTTCCGGAGCGGTCACCGGCTGCTCGCGCAGGATGGTGCGGTAAGCATCGATCTCGTCGTCCATCTTGGCGATCCGGTCGCGCATTTCCTTCCGGCGCGCGGCTTCGTCGGGATCGACCTCGGTTGCGTCGGCGAGGGTGCGACAGGTGTTGTCGAGGTGTTCGTCGTCGAAGAGTTCCGCGAGCCATTCGTCAACCTGCGGAAGGATGGCTTCTTCCTTCAGGTAGATCGTCGGCGGATGGCCGGCGCGGTCGACGGGATCGTCGCGGTGGATCTGGCAGCGGTAATAGGGCTTGCCGTTGTTCCAGCTTCCCTCCATGCGCCGACCGCACGCGCCACAACGCACGAGCCCGGCGAGCACGTAGTGACGCCCCTCGATCGGTGTGCGGTGTGCTGCTCGCCGCTTCTCGGTGAACGCGGCTTGCGCGGCATCCCAGCAATTCCTGGCTGACGAGAGGCTCGTGGGTCTGCTCCTTGGAACGGACCCAGTCGTGCTCGTCGTTCCAGCGCATGCGGGTGTGATGGCCCAGCGCGACGTCGTGCACGTCGAGGAGGATCTCGTGACGTTTCTGCCGGTTCCAGACCTCGTAGCCGAGGTAGCGCGGGTTCTTGAGGATCGCTCGGACCGCGGTGTGTCTCCACGCAGGACCGTTCTGCTGCCGATGCGGATTGCGACCCGGGTCGCTCGCGCTGGGGGAGAGGATCCCTTCGACGGTGAGCATCGACGCGATCGCGTGCAGGCCGTTACCGCGGACGAACTCACTGAAGATGCGACGCACCACCGGGGCCGTCATGGGGTCGGGTTCGAGGCGGTGCAGACGGCGACCGTCGCCGGCCTTGCTCGGGTTCGGGTGCGCGCCCGCGTCAGCAAGGCGATAGCCGAACGGCGGTCGGCCACCCTGGAACCGGCCCTCGATCGCGACTTGGGCTTGCATCGCGGACCGGACGCGGGTCTTGATGCGGTTGCGTTCGCCTTTGCTCATGCCGCCGTAGAGCGACATGACGATTTCGTGCGCGTCACTGCCGGGATCGACTGCGCCTCCGACCTCCGGAACCCAGAGCTGCACGCCGTAGTGAACGAAGACCGGGAAGGTCAGGCCGAACTGGTTGCCGTAGAACGCTCGCTGCGGTTCGCCGATGACGACGGCGTCGAAACCGCGATCGGGGTCGGCGAGGGTCTTGAGGAGACGGGCGGCTTCCGGTCGTCGCGGCCACGGCAACGAGCGTGACTGACCGAGATCGAAGAATTCGCCGACGATCTCTCCGTCGACCGGCTCGATGAGTTGTCGGCCGCGAGCGAGTTGCCAGTTGCGAGACGACGTCGGATCTTGTTGGTCTTCGGTCGAGACGCGTCCGTAGAAAGCGAAGCGCATGCTCACGAAGCTACGACAGCGTCTTCGTCCGGTCCATCAGCTTTGGTCTGATCTTCGACGAGCTCTCGGAGGAGCCGCAAGAGCGCGGGCGCGGAGCTCGGACGTGATTGTCGGTGGCGTATCGGCGAACACCATGACCGGTTGGCTTCGTGCGCGAGGTTGTCCCATCGCTTCTGAATGGCGCGGTCGTGCAGACGAAACGCGACAAACAAATCGCGCCGGAGCCGGTGGTGCAGAGGTTGGTGCAGACATCGCGTGCAGATCGGTGGTTGAGTCGCGTTGACGCGTCAGTGACAATTCGCGCGCTGCATCGAACGTTCGCAGCTTCATGGATACTGTTGGCGTGCGCGCTCGGCGCCGGCGCATTCGGCACCCTCGGTCCTGTTGATCCGATCGAGGAGGCGCTCGGTGAAGATCGACCGACTGACCGCTCAGGAGCGGCGTGTCGTGCGCGAGGCGCTCTCGCGCTGATACGTGCTTGTTGCCGTCGCGTCGAGGGTCCGCTCGCAGGGGCGCTGCTGATGGCCCGTATCGAGGAGGAGGCCCGTGACCTGTGCGCCGAGCTCGTCCGCGGTGCCCGGGACGAGCACCGCCTGACCTGGTCGCAGATCGGCACTGCGTTCGGGATCACGATGCAGTCGGCGCAATGGCGATTCGGCCGCGCTCCCCGCAAGACGACTACTCGATTGCGTCGATGACGATCCGATGTCCGATTCCCGCTCCGACCTTCGACGCGATCCGATCCAGCGCGCTTCGTCAAGGCGCGCGCACCTCGACCTGCTGACCTTCGCGTCTCGCGCGAGCAACGAAGCGCGCAGAGCTCTTCACACACGTTGCATCACGACGCCGTCCCACCGAAAATACCCTCGCGGAATCCCAGCACGAACTTGCATTTGAAAATGCCGCACGTCGCTCACGCGCATCGTCAGCACGCCCGACGAGCGCGAGCCCGATCTGCACGGCAGTCTCGAACGACCTTCCCGAGCCCGTCAACCGTCTCGCCGTAGCCTCACGCGAAGAGCTCCCGAAACGGCCTCGACGAACGCTACAGACTTGCCCATTCCGCTAAGCAGCGGAATGAGCCGAACTCTGGCCCTCGCGGGCGCGTCATCGTCACGCCGGTGCGCGCGATCGACGACGGACCGGGGCGGACGAGCGCCGAAGAGCTGCTTGTCGTTGTCGTCTCCGCCCTTTGGGCCGCGCCGCGGAGTCGGCCCCCGTGGCGCCCGTTCCGCCGGCCGGGCACGGACGACGGACCGACACTCACAGCGCTGGCACCTCCTGAACGCATGATCTCGCAACGTGTCGGCGCCTCGCGCTCGACCGCGCCGAAGCTCGCTGAAGACTTGACGGATGTCTGTACCGAACCTCTGTACCGAAGGTCTGCACCGCAGGAAACGCCCGGCGTCGAGACGTCGACACGCGTTCGGGCCCGAGCACCGAAACCAGGTCGGGGCGAGCGCGCGTTATGTGCGGCCCGCCGGGGTGGCAGAACGAGCCCCGACCGGGCATTATGTGCGCATGGCAGCGCGCGAGAGCGGCCGTGTTTCGGGGTCGATCGTCCTGGGCTGCGCGGCGCTCGTGATCGCGATCACCGCGCTCGTCGTCGCGGCTACACGCTCATCGACGACGCGAGTTGTGAGCGCCCCTACGACAACGACATCCGAAGCGACGTGTGCTTCGAGCGCCGCGGACCTCGCGAGCTTCATCTCGAGCGTCCACGGGCAGGGGCACGCTGCATACGCCTCGCAGCCCGTACGAATCACCAGGAATGGCTCGTACACCTTGCTGTTCGGCCCGTTGACATCTCACGATGCAGCACGGTTCACATCGCCGATGTCGAGCGGCTTCTCGTTTCCCGTCGCCGACCACACGTTCTCACCGTCGGTCGACAGAGGGCTGACGAGGAAGGTGACTATCAGCGGCGCGACCTACGTGCAGGCGCGGATGGTCGTGAGCGACTTCACCGCCCCGTGTTCCACGCTCCGGGCCTTGATCCAGTACTGACCGCGCCCGAACTGCCGATCTCGCGCACCCTCGCGGGGTCGAGGCGCGACCAGAACGCGCGCCCATATCGTGCGGTCCGCCAGGGACGACGCCGGCGTGCGCGTTATGTGCGGCCTGGCCTGAAGCGGACCACTGGCAGAACGCGCCCCTACCGGGCAATCTGTACGCGTGGTCGCCCGGCGGATGCTCGCTCCGACATGACGCTGACGCTGCGCGTTTTTCGCGCGAGATGCTCCTACTGCGCGACGGCGAAGACTGGATGAGAGTTCGGTGCGCTTGGGGGTCGGATCCGGGTTCGGCGTTTCTGGTCCGAGCAGAGGAATGGGATCAAGTTCTTCCGGGCTGGCTGCATGGACGTCGGACCGAAGTAGTGGACGTGATCGAGCAGTTTGGGTTGCAGGTGAAGGATGACGACCAGGAGCTGTCACCTACGGCGCTCGGACGCGGTGAGCCTCCTGATTCGGGGAAGGGTCCGATCGGGCCAGTCACGACACTCGCGCCAATCCCGATCGAAGAACTACGCGAGGGCGAAGCGCGTCGCCGCGGCGAGAGCGCATAACTCGCTCTTCTGCTTGATCCGTGGGTGCTGTTCGGGTTGGTCCGCGAGTGCACCCCGCCTGATTCCTAGGTTCGGAGTTGCTTAACGACTTCGATCCAGGAGGTAAGGCGGGGTGCGGAATAAGAGCGTATGGGAACGCGCGTGTGGGCTGACGCGCACGGTTGTTGAGGGTGTCGATTTCGACGAGCGGGCAGCGGCGGTCGTGGTGGCGGTGCGGCCGGCTGCGAAGGCGCGGAACCGGTGCGGGCGCTGTCATCAACGTTCGCCGCGTTACGACCTTGGTGAGGGTCGGCGGCGGTGGCGGGCGTTGGATCTCGGGACGACGAAGGTGTTCGTCGAAGCCAACGCGCCAAGGGTTCGATGTCGCAAGCACGGGGTGACGGTCGCGGCGGTGCCGTGGGCACGTCACGGTGCTGGTCACACCCGCGACTTCGACGACCTCGCCGCTTGGCTCGCGGTCCGGACCTCGAAGAGTGCAGTGACCCAGCTGTTACGAGTCGCGTGGCGGACGGTCGGGTCGATCGTGACCCGCGTCAACGCCGATGTCGACGCGACCGTCGACCGTCTCGACGGGTTGCGGCGGATCGGGATCGACGAGATCTCCTACAAACGCGGACACCGCTATCTGATCGTCGTCGTCGACCACGACAGCGGCCGGCTCGTGTGGGCGGGACCCGGCCGCAACGACGCGGCGCTGAACGTGTTCTTCGACGAGCTCGGCCCCGAACGAGCGGCGCTCGTTACGCATGTTTCTGCCGATATGGCCGACTGGATCGCCCGCGTCGTTGCCCGCCGAGCCCCGAACGCGTTACGCAGCGCCGATCCGTTCCATGTCGTCGCGTGGGCGATCGACGCGCTCGATATCGAACGACGCCGGGCCTGGAACCATGCCAAAGGTCGTCGCTCGACCGTGGGTCTCGCACGCCAAGGCCGTTCGACTGGCGACGCGCAGCACATCTCCCATGCCCGTTACGCGTTGTGGAAGAACCCCGGCGATCTCACCGTCCGTCAGCGTCATCAGCTCGACTGGATCGCCAAGACCGATCCGCGGTTGTGGCGCGCGTATCTCCTCAAAGAAGGACTGCGTTACGTGTTCGCGATCAAGGGCGAGGAAGGCAAGCAGGCGCTCGATCGATGGGCGAGCTGGGCGCGCCGATCGCGGATGCCGGCGTTCGTGCAGCTCCAACGTCGCATCGCCGTGCACCGCGAAGCGATTGACGCCGCGCTCGACACCGGTCTCTCCCAAGGGCTTGTCGAGTCAACGAACACGAAGATTCGGCTTCTCACGCGCATCGCGTTCGGGTTCCACGGATACCAACCACTCGTCGCGCTCGCGATGCTCGCCCTCGGCTCGCACCCGCCCCGCCTACCCGGCCGCGACTGACCCACGGAAGCAGCAGGAGAGCGGCATATGTGTCCCACGCCCGCCGAGCGAATCCGCGCCCGTCCGGCGACTCCATCGGATCGCCTCGGAAGTCCTGCTCACTCACGAGTCCCACTCTACGGACTAGCGGCGACAGTCGCAGTCAAGCCGGCCGGCACCCACCGGCCGGCCTCATCCAGTATCCCCACCGGTCTACCGGGCCCCTCAAGGCCAAGCCCTACGTGCGGCGTCCGACGGCCGCCGCACTTGACCGCCCCTATGCTCCCGTGTCTCGCGAGTTCCGGGTCGGCATGGCAAGATGCGCTCGGAGCCCCGCCGGAGACCGAAAGCGAGTACAGCATTGCTTGCGCAGAGCGGCAGCGGCAGCGGCAGCGGCAGTTCGAACGTGTTGGCGATCATCGGGCTCGCAATTACGACGCTTGGATTCATCGCCGCGATCTGGCAAATCCGCCAGGGCATCGCAGCGAGTAAGAAAGCGGAGCACGCCAGTGAGAAGGCGGAGCAGGCAGCCGAAAATGCTTCGGCCGCGGTACATCGAACGGTCGATCGACTTGCCGCCAATCAGCTTCTGATCCTCTTGCCGCAGCTTCACAACGTCGAACGCGAATTCCAAGCCAGGGTGGACGCCGACGACCGCCCCGGCGCCGCCAGTGCTCTGTTGCAGTGGCGGCAGTTGGCGAATCAAACGCGCGGGATACTCCAGCGCAGAAATGACGTTGACCCTGAGCTGTTCCTCCGCATCCAGGCGTCATCGGGGCTGGCAGTCGGAGCGAAGGAACAGATCATGAATCCAGCGATCCCACTCGCCGAGGCAATCGGAGCAGTCGCAGCGGAGATCGCTGGCGTTTGCGACGACGTCGGAGCGCTGACGGGCATGCTGACAACCGATGCAGGAGAAGCATAACGATGGCGATGTCGCCACGAATTCAGGCTCTTATCACTCGGCTCTATGAGCGCACGGATGCAGGTCAGCTGAAGTGGCAATTGAGCGGGCGAACGACATTCCTGGTTGCCCTTGCATCTGGCAGTCTCCGCGCTCGGGACCCGAGACAACGATGGCGCCGCGCCGTACTACCTCCAGGTCGTCGATCCCGACGGCTCGATTGTCGAGACTGTCCGCACCAACGAGAACGACGGCCTAGCCGACCGACTCCTCCCGATGCTCTACGAAGCAGCGCGACGGAATGCACTCAACATTGATCAGGTGGTCGACGACATTCTGAAGGACCTCGAGTAGGGCGGCGCAACGTTAATGGCAGCGCAAACCCCATGCCCACAACCGTGCATTCCTTTGCATCTCTGACTCGTCATCCTGATCGTCGCGTTGGCACTTGGTTCGGCGCGATCCGTCATTCCGCGGGCACCCAATGCCAGCAAACGCTACTGCGTTTCCGAATCCTCGGCCCGCCGAATCGCGCGGTTCTACGCAGCCGACTTCCACGGGGATATCCGCCAGTGAGTGTCGGAGTCGTCCTCCCGCCGACTTCGGTCGTTCGGACGGCAGTTGAGCGGGGCCTCTCCGCTTCCGATCTCGGAGCGGTAGGGCCGCTCGCATGCGCTGTGTGGTCGACGCATGCCCGCGGGTCGCGTCCACGGAACCCATCGACCTTGCAATTCTGATGAACCGAAGGAGCCGCACGATAGTCTCAGAGCGTGGCGTGGAGGCAGCGGCGGCTGGATAGACACCCCGACCTTCAGTTGCTGACGTCGTCGTTATCGTTGTGCATCGGTGCTCTGCTCCTTACTGGCGCATGGTTGTCGAAGGCGCATGAGGCGAGTCCGGTCGTCGTTCAGCCGGAAAGCAATACGATTAGCCTCCTCGTCGATGAGCCGAATGTGAGCGCTGACATTGTTTTGTCCTACGACTTTGAGATTGCGCATTTTTATACGGTCGACCCGATGCGGCAGCAGGACGAATCGCTTCTCGCCCTGCTTTCCTTTAGCGGCGCAACCGTGGTTCACTGGCATTTGTATTTCGTGACATACAACCAGAACGGCGCGCCCACGCCGACGCTGTCCGGAATGCGCTCGATCGATACGTCGGATATCTTCGATGGAGATTCGACCCGTGTCTATCGTGTGGACGGAACCTGGCGGGCTGCCGGACGTCCGAGAGCGAGCGATATCCAAGGCGAGTTGGAATCTGGCGCAAGGACCGATCGTTTTCTCACTGACAAGGTGAACGGGGTACAAATTCCGTCGGCGGCGAACAGCTTGGACCTCTTCTCGGCCGCATCCATCCGTTACCGACTTCCCGGACCTAACGGCAACGCTGTCAACCTCACTGACCTCCGCGATTTCGGGGCGGGCGGGCGCCGTGCTACGTGGGTCGACGGCGTACAACCCGCGTCGCTCAGCTGGAAGATCCTGCTTGCGGACACGGGCCATTCGGTTCTGAGCCGCAGCAATCGCGGACCCACCGAGGACGGCAGCGTCGACGGCCATTGGGCCTGGAGCGGATCTGGCACAACAGAAGGGGTTGACGTGGTACTGCAGAGTGGGTCTCTTGAACAGAACCGCTCTGACGCCCTGTTCATTCGTGGAGTACTTCTTGGCATTGGTGGCAGCGCCGTTGTGTCAGGGTTGATCCCGCTGCTCACGTATCCGTCGCATCGAAGACGGCGCGAGCACCGCGGCGAGACCTCGCAGCAGTGAGGCTGTTGGGCGCGAACGCGCCCATCAAGCCCCTCCCAGCGCCCGCCGCTATCCACGCGGGTAACCGGCAGCCTGATGTCGGTCTCCTCGGTCCTGTCACACGCGCGAACTAGGCGGCCGACGACCACGGCCGCAATCGCCAGTGGATTTCGGTTTCCACGGCCCTCCGACACGCTCGTTATGCACATGGCCTGGTCGGCGGGCCTCGACCGTGACAACGCGCCGGTCGTGCTGGGTAGCCGGGGGAGGGCGACCTTGTCGCTTAGCCGCGCGTGCGCGACGGCGATTTGACTACTTCGGCGCCTCTATCGTCATGCCGAGCGCGTGTCCGGCTGCGGCCATGCGCTGGTCGTAGGTGACGACGGCTCGCAGATCGGGAGCCAGCGCCTGCACGCTCGCGAGATGGATCGCGTCGAGCGATCGCAGCCGCTCTCCGGGTGCAATGGTTGCCGCCGTGTCGAGCAGGTCGGAGTCGAGCGTGATCTCATCCACTCGTGCGAGCTGGCGACACGCGTGGGCGAGTGCAGCAGGACCGCCGTTCATGATCGCGCGGACGACTTCGACCCGGGCGAGCGTGCTCGTGACGCGGCGGTCATCGCGGTGCCGCCGCAAGAACCGGCGCAATGCGTCCGACTCCGTCTCGCGCTGGACCAGCTTCACGATCGCGGACGAATCGAGGTAGAGCTTCACCGTTCGTCAGTACGCATCGCCGCCAAGTCAGACGACGCATCGATGCCGTAGTCCGCGGGCGCTTCGTCGGCGATGTCGGCCTCGTCGCCCGCGAGTGCGACCTTGCCCGCCGCGATCATGTCGCTCCACGCGTCGCCGGTCACGGGAACGAGAAGCGCAACGGGCCGCCCGCGATCAGTCACCTCGATCGTCTCGCCTCCGACGACTCGCGAGGTAGCGGCTGGCGTGCTGGCGCAGCTCGCGAACACCGATCCGATCCATGTGCTACATCGTAGCACGAGCAGCTCGAGGTCTCGTTCACGCGAGGTCGAGCATCGCGTGAAGTGTCGGCGTCGACGTACGGTCCAACTCGATCCTCCGACACCCTCCACGACCAGCGGCTTCGCCCGCTGGTCGTTTCGCGCTCGGCGTGGACATGTTGCGGTACGGGCTGGCTAGTTTGCGCACTGCCCCCTAGCAGGAGTCCTTGCGTGCCTGACACCGTGTTCTTGACCGACCGTATCGAAGTGACGCGGCCTATCCAGGCGTCGGCCTCGGTCATCTTCGACATCGTCCGAAGCCCGTCCGGTCACGTCGCGATTGACGCGTCCGGGATGCTGCAGTCCTACACGGGCGAGCCCGCGGAGAAGGTCGGCGACACGTTCGTGATCCACATGGATCGCGAGTCACTCAACGACTTCCCGATGGGCAAGTACGACGTCACCGTGCACATCGTTACTTTCGAGCTCAACCGCGAGATCGCGTGGAACCTCGGCCCCGACATTCCGTGGACGCACTTCTACGGCTACCGACTGGAGCCCGGTGAGAACGGCGTCACGAACGTCACGTCGTACTACGACTGGTCGACGATCAACGACGAGTACAAGGACCGCTTCCCGATCGTCCCCGACTCCGCGCTCCGTGCCACGCTGGGGATCCTCGACCGAACCGCCCGTAACGCCGCCGGCTGATTCGCGGTGCGCCCCGACGACCCTGCGCTCGGTCGGACGCGGATTACGGTCGGCCGTGCGAACTTCGAAGCCGTGCCACGTGACACGCACGCCACGCTCGAAAAGATGGGCGCGGTCATCGCCGAGGCGGCCGGAACTGGCTGCGGCTTGGTGACCTTCCCCGAACTCGCGCTGAGACGTGGGGGAGTTGCCCCGAGTGCGCGGACGCGCATCAACCACGCCAACGGCATCGAGGTCAGGCCGAGCGGGCCGACGGCCCGGCATGTCGCGCGATTGCCGGCGGCACCGCATCTGTTGGTCGGGTCACCCGTCGCTCTTGAATCGCTTGTAGTTCTTGACCATCCGCCCGAAACGACGTTCGGCGGCACGCCGGCCATGTTCGTCAGCCCGCAGCGCCGCGGCCGCCGCCTCCTGTCGCAGCGACTCCCACGCGGCGAACCGCTCACTTGACATGTCCCCGCCCGCCAGCGCTGCCCGCACCGCGCAGCCGGGCTCCGACCCGTGGGTGCAATCACGGAAGCGGCACTCCACGGCGTACTCCTCGATCTCGGGGAAGACCGCATCGACGGTCGACTCGTCGGTCCAGAGGCCGACCTCGCGCAGCCCGGGCGTATCGACGAGCACGCCACCACCGGGAAGAGGATGCAGCTCTCGCGATGTGGTCGTGTGACGACCCCGATGGTCGGTGGCTCGAACGGCCGACACCGATGCGACCTCGCCGCCGACGAGCGCGTTCACCAGCGTCGACTTGCCCGCCCCGGACTCGCCCACCAGTGCCAGGGTCCGCCCATCGACATAACGGCGCAGGCTCTCGAGGCCCGCGCCGGTCACACAACTGATCGCCACCGCGTCGAGCAGCGGGTCGATCTCCCGCACCCGGCGGATGAGCGCGTCGACCCCACCGTCGTCCTCGATGAGATCGGTCTTGGTGAGCACGACCAGCGGTACCGCTCCGGAATCCCAGATCTGGGTCCGCGTGCGGAATATGCGGCCGGCCTTGAGCGGCCGGTCTGCACCGAACACCATGGCCACGACGTCGACGTTGGCGGCCAGCAACTGCTCGTCGCCCCCAGGATCGCGGCGGCGTAGCAAGGACGAGCGTTCGAGGAAGTCGACGATCACCTCGCCGTCCTGAACCACGACCCAGTCACCGACCGTCAGCGCGGCGACGTTCCGCCGCACCGGCAGGTGGACGAGTCCAGCTGGCGGTCGCGACGAGCGGCGTGGCCCGATCTTGTCGCACGATGCGGCCCGGTTGGGTGTCACGGTCCGCGAAGCGGGCGAACAGGGCCGCCCAGCGATCATCCCAACCATAGGCGCCGAGCATCGCATCGACGTTACCTGTGGCGGCTTCTTTCGTCATCCGAGGGACGAAGCGGCTGGCACCTACGCGGCAGTGTTACGCGATCAGGAAGGTGCCACGAATCGCGCGTGTGCGTACGGTGTGACTCGATCCTCAGACACGCTGCGTGAGCTACATCGGTTGGTTGGGTCCGGGACTCCGAAGGTGCTCGACCTTCTCGGTGGTCGGCGGCGGCTGCACCCGTGACGCGGACGAACGAGGTCGCTCCGGCCGGCGGCTCTCGGCGGTATATACGTTCCGTCCGTCGTATATACTGATCGCATGGCGAAGCATCTGGTGGACATCGATGACGACGCGTTGAGCGCAGCCCGCGCGCAGCTCGGAACCGAGACGATCAAGGAAACGGTCAACCAGGCGCTCCGGCGCGCCGGGCAGACGCGATCGAAGACGGTGACGGCGGCGCTCGATCGCCTGGCCCGCGCCGACCTCGCTCCGCGCGACGATGCATGGCGCTGAGCCATCTCGTCGACACGAGCGTCCTGACGCGGCTCCGTTTCGCACCGGTACGAGAGCAGATCGAATCCCGAGCAAATGTGGGCGAGCTCGCCCGCGCCGGCATCAGCGACCTCGAGATCGGTTACTCGGCGCGGAGTGCGGCCGAGTGGGATCGACTCGTCAGCGCGCTGGCCGTCTTCGACCTCATCGAGACGACAGCCGAACATCTTCAGCGCGCCCGGCAGGTGCAACGCATGTTGGCTGCCAAGCATCAGCGCGGCCGAAAGCTGCCTGAGCTCCTCATCGCGGCGGCCGCGGAGGCGAGCGGCTTGACGGTGCTGCACTACGACGCGGACTTCGACCGAATCTCGGCCGTCACTGGGCAGCCGTGCGAATGGATCGTTCCCTCAGGCTCGGTCGACTGAACCGCGACCCGACACCGTCGCTTCACGCTATGTCGACAATCGCGTGAAGTGTCGGCGTCGACGTACGGCCCAACTCGTTCCTCCGACACCTGTGTTCTGCGACTCCGCGAGTCCAACCTCGCCGAAACCAACCCAACGAGTCTCCGACAAACCCAGTCCGATTCGCACGAGCGCAGTGAGCTACGACGCGGGTGGCGGTGGGGCGGTGGCGCTGCGGGCCACTGTGAAGCCGTCGGAGCGCGCGGGCGGCGGCTCGGTGTCGGGTGCCGACGGCGTCGAGACCGCTACGCCGCCCTGCGTCAGCACGCCACCGTCGTTGGCGACGAAGCCCGGTGCCGCGCCGTTCACGGTTGCGGCGTCGAAGATCGTCGCGCCGTAGTGCGCGAGCTGGCCGATCTGGCTTCCAACCGTCGGAGCTTCCAGGATCCACTCGGCAGATGAACCGGGGCCGGAGTACGCGACCGACTTCACGAACGACGTCTTGCTCGTCGCGTCGATGAGGATGATCGTCCACGTGCCGGGGCTCGACTGACCGATGATCGACAGCATCAGGTCGCCGGGCCGCACCGTGAGCGTCGAGATCCGCTGTTCGAGGAAACCGAAGTCGGACGTCGTCCACCACGCGCTGTAGTGCGCGGCGCCGAGGTAGTAGTCCTGCTCCGTGCCGGCTTGAATCAGGGAACCGTTCGTGAGCCCGTCGATCCCGATCCACGCCGAGGAGAAACTGGCGGTGCTCGTCGGCGCGACCTTCGGCACGATCCACACGCTCGTGACCTTCGTGTACGGCGCGCCGCTCGTCACCGCGTAGCCGGACCAGTTCGACGACGTCCATCCGGTCGCCGCGATCCCGCGCGCGCTTCCGGCGGCGTGGGACAGGAACCATGTGGTTCGGTGCGAGCACGCGCGCCGTCTCCGGCGCGGCTGCGGGCGCGGCCGGGCCGGAGATGGTCGCGATGCCCGCGAACGCCACTGATGCGCATGTGGCAAGCGCAAACCGCTTCGAGCGACGCCAACCCATCGTCCCGACCCCCTTGCCCGGCAATATTGCAGCCGTATGTACACGACAACGGTCGATGCCGCAACAACTGCCGGACGACTCGCAGCGCCGTGGGGTGGCGCGATACCCGGTCGGTCCGTCACGATGTCGCCGTGACGCGCTCCCGGAATTGGCGAGGACTCATCGTGCTCCTCTCCGCGGCCGTCGTCGCCTCGCTGCTCGCGACGACGGTTCCCTCGGTCGGCCGCGACGGATCCGCGCGCGCCGCCGCCGCGACCGGGTCGACCACTCGCCCGAACTTCGTGCTCATCCTCTCCGACGATCTCGACGCGACGGTGACGCCGATCTGGCAGGCGATGCCCAAGACCGCGAAGATCCTCCGCGACCGCGGCATGTCGTTCGTCAACACCTTCGTGCCGTCGCCCGACTGCTGCCCGGCGCGCACCTCGCTCCTCCTCGGTTCGTATCCGCACAACACCGGCGTGTTCGCGAGCGCCGGCGACTACGGCGGCTGGTCGGCGTTCAGCCGCAACGGCGACGCGTCGAAGACCATGGCCGTCGCGCTCCAATCGGCCGGGTATCGCACGGCCCTCATCGGCAAGTACCTGAACGGTTACGAGTCGAGCACCGCCGGGCTGACACCGCCGCCGGGATGGGACGACTGGAACACGCTCATCAACGACAACATCTACTCGGGGTACTCGTACACGATCGACAACAACGGCGTGCTCGAACAGCACGGGACGTCGGCGGCCGACTACTCGACCGACGTGCTCTCGAGGAAGACGGCTGCGTTCCTCGGCTCGGCCGCGCTCGATCCGTCGAAACCGTTCTTCGCGTACGTCGCGCCGACCGCACCGCACTACCCGCTGCCGCCTCCGCCTCGCTACGCGACGAACCCGTGGTCGAACGCGACCACTCCGGCGCTGCCGAACTTCTACGAACCTGATCTCAGCGACAAGCCGACGTGGTTGCAGGTATCCGCGTCGTACCGCGACCAGTGGAAAGCCAAGCTCGACACCGACTACCGGAACCGAATGGGCTCGCTGATGGCGCTCGACGATCTCGTGGCGAACGTCGCGAACGCGCTCGCGGCCAATGGGCAGCTCGCGAACACCTACCTGATCTTCTCCTCCGACAACGGTTACGAGCTGGGCGCGCATCACATCGCGGGCAAGCTCGCCCCGTACGAAGAATCGATCCGCGTCCCGCTCGTGATCGCGGGCCCGGGGATCTCGCCCGGCAAGGACGGGCACATGGTGGTCCTCAGCGACCTCGAGCCGACGATCCTGCAGCTCGCGGGCGTGCAGCCGTCGGCGCCGAGCGACATGCGATCGCTGGTCCCACTCCTGACGGGGCCTGCGCCGACGACCTGGCGCAAGGACATGCTCGTCGAGCGCCGGCTCGCGAACGCGCCGAACGCGAACCCGGCGAACTACTACATCTACAGCGCGATGCTCGACATGCCGAGCTACGAAGCGCTGCGAACGCAGCGGTATCTCTTCGTCGAGTGGTACGAGGAGAACGAGCTCGGCGGCAAGCACGAGTACGAGCTCTACGACCTCGCGGCCGATCCGTACGAGCTGAACAACCTCGTCAAGACCACCGCGGGCGTGCAGCAGAATGCCTCGACCTTCTCGGCGTTGCTGCAGCGGTTGCACGCGCTCGAGGTGTGCGCGGGCACGACCTGCCAGTAACGACACTCAGCCGGACGTGGCGGCACTGGTCAGTTCCCGCGCGCTCAATGCCCACCGGCGCGCCGGAGTAGCGCCGTGAGTTCGTCGACGAGGCCTTCGGGGCCAGTCACAAGGGTCGGAGTGCCGTCGAGGACCTCGGCGACAGAGCGTGCCACACGTCCGGACTCGGCGATCACGAGCAAACCTGCTTCGATGTCCCAACGCTTCGGCATCGCCTCATAGAACACGTCGAGGCGTCCGGTCGCGACGTAGCAGAGGTCGAGCGCGACGCTCCCGCCGCGGCGGATGTCTCGGACCGTCGCGAGCACGTCCGGGAGAAGTTGCGCCTGGCGTCGTCGGACCTCGGCTGAGTAGGAGAATCCGGTGGCGACGAGGGCCTCCGTGATCGGTGGGACTGTCGAAGGTGCCACAAGCGGCTCGCCGTTCAGCCAGGCGCCCCTTCCGCGCGCGGCACTGAACGTCTCCGCCCGCATCGGGTCGTGGACGACCCCGACGAGCGCGCCATCCGCATCGGAAGCTGCAATCGAGATAGAGAACCCGGGATAGCCGTAGAAGAAGTTGGTGGTGCCGTCGATCGGGTCGATAACCCACTCGATGCCAGAGGTCCCTTGCCGTTCGCCCCCCTCTTCACCCACGATCCCGTCGTTCGGTCGCGACGAGAGGAGGAAGTCCACGATGAGCTGCTCGCTCTCGCGGTCCGCGGCCGTGACGAGGTCTGTTGGCGAGGATTTCGTCTCGGCGGTCGCGCGCACGGACGCGTGTGCGCCGATGTCCGCCCACGTGGGCTCGGGCGGCTTCGCCGGCGCGCGTCGCCGCACTGACAGCCAGCGAGAGGAGCTCGCCGAGGTCGATTGGGCTGTTCACGTCTTCATGACGCACGCCGGCACCCTGGTTTCGGTTCCGTGGTCCATCGCGTGACTGTAAGCGGCGCGGCCAGACCTCGGATGGAGGAACGTAAGCGGATGTCTCGTCCAAGGTCGACACGTTCGATATGTGGCACGCAATTGGCATGATGACGTCGACCGGTCGGAATCGTGCCGTGACTGCCAACCGTTGTCCCGACCACCTTGCGGCAGAGCCGACGACGGGCGACGCTCCTCGTGCAATGTCGAGGATTGCGTGAAGCGTTGGCGTGAGCGTAGGGCCGAGCTCGGTCCTCGGACTCAGAGCGTCGCAGAATCGTCAGGACGCGACGCGGTAACGGACGTACACGACACCGTTGCCGAATCGGCGCTCGTCGAGGAGCTCGAGGTTGGCGCGCATGTCGCGCGGAAGCGACGGCTTGCCCGTGCCGACGAAGACGGGATAGATGAGCAACTGACACTCGTCGACGAGCCCGGCTTTGAACGCGTGCGCGGCGAGGTTCGGGCCGCCCACGGTGAGATCTCCGGCCGCGGATGCTTGCAACTCACGGATCGCGTCCGGGTCGAAGTTGCGCTCGAGCTGCGTCTTGGCGGTCGACACCTCGTTGAGGGTCGTGGAATAGACGACCTTGTTCGCAGCCTGCCAGATGCGGGCGAAGTCGCCCATGAGTTCCGACTGCGCGGCCACGGCGGGGTCGGTCTCCCAGATGGCCATCGTCTCGTACATACGGCGGCCGTAGAGGTAGGTGCCGGCGGAGCGTATGAGGTCGGTGATGAACGCGAAGACGTCGTCGTCGGGCGCGGTCCAATCGAAATTGCCGTGCGAGTCTTCGATGTAGCCGTCGAGGGAGACGTTCGCGATGTAGATCAGCTTGGACATGCCGAGATACCCGCTTGCTCTAGGCGAGAGTGCCGTAGGTAGGCGCTCCGGCGGGCTCATAGGCGAGCTGGAGCGTGCCGTTGGGGTAGGTGGCCGATTCGGTCAGCCGCAGCGCGGTGGGCCGCGTAGGTCGTTCGGCCGAGGAGCAGCGCATCCATGCAGCTCGCTCGCTCGAAGAGCGACCGTACCGGCCTCCCGGTCGAGCAGCGGCGCCCGCCATTCGCCGTACGCGACGCCGCCGTCGCCGTCCTCGTCGGGCCCCGGGCGCCTGGGCCACGCCGTCGAGCGTCACGAACTCGGTCACGACGAGCTTGCCCATGGCGTCTTCCTCTTCCTGGCGTCGACGGCACCGGTTCAGACTTCGATCACGCGGAGAATTCATCGCTGACATGCGATCGTGGACGTGCAGATGTAACCAACCCCGGCCTCGGGGATCCACTCCGGCTTTCCGCCGCACCGAGCGCGCGGTCGATCGCGCTCGACCCGTACCTCGGTAGAGGCAAGTGACGGGGAGGAGTTGCGGGTCGACGGCGTTGGCGACAGGGACCTTGCGTCTCCCTTTAGAGCGGAACGAGGCTCGGGGTCGAGGTGTCGGTCGTCGGGCCGTTGGCGAGACCTACCGGCACGGGGACTGTGGAGCTGATGTTGTCACCCGTTCGCCGGCCGCAGCGTCGGGGAGCCCCAACATCATCGCGCCGACAACTACGAAGGGCACACGAAGTCGCATTATCGGCCCCCTCATTCGAGAACTGATTCAGCGTCGTGCAACGAGAGCAATCGCATCAGGGCCTTTCGTCATCTGATCGTCGAACGGCTCGGCTTCCCGGCCGACCGTGAACCGAGCTCTCACCTCCATTTGGGAACGACGCAACCCCGGCCATGGCCGCAGGCGCCGAGTGGCCTCGACGAACGACCGGCGTAGGCTCGCTGCTCATGGCCAAGCCTTACAGACGCCGCTCTGGTGTGATCTGGCGCCCCGGACAACTGGGTGTTCCCAGAGAACCGCGCACCGGGTGGTTGTGGCAGAGCGTTTGGATGAACGATGGTGGCGAAGACGCGCCGATGGACGAGCAGTCGAATCGGTTCTTCAAGCATCTGACGATCGGCGCACTCGTTGTTATCGCCGTGCTCGTTGTAGCCGGCTTGCTCAGCCGATAAGTAAACGACCGATCTGTAGCGGCGGCGCGACCGAACCCGATCGGCGCAATGCCTGTGCCTGGCTGACGCGGCTTGGGTTGGGATTGCAGGCCTTGTCTTCCTTCAGCGTCGCGAAGTCGTGCGGCGGCGGGCAGAACCAACGGAATCGACCCAACTCACGGCGAGTGCGGATCGGCGAATCCGGAGCGGCCACCTTCTTCATGAAGGACGTGCAATACAACCTCGTGATCGCCCGGACCATACGCGACACAGCTCACCGTGCAAGTACGCGGCGTGAGCGGCACCGGCTCGACGTCGTGGCCCGCCGTGGACTGCCCCTGAGGGCGCTCCCGGTGGCCCGGTTCGGCGTCGGTGGACGATGCACCGACTCGCGATTCGGCGACGAGCATCGGAATGCACGATCAGGAGCCGTGTACGGCGACAACCAATTTTCCGATGGCCGCGCCGGCGCCGACCTCTTCGAGTGCGGCAGGGAGCCGATCGAACGGAACGGCCCGCGCGAAGCCACCGATCGATCCCGCGGACACCAGTGCGAGGAGTGCTTCGTGATCCGTGTCGTTCTCCTCGGCCGGTGAGCCCGCCCGCGTACACGCCGACGATCGATGCGTTGCGCCGCACGAGATCAGGTGTTGTCACCGTGACCCACGCGCCGCTCGCGAAACCCACCGCGAGCAGTCGGCCACCGGACGCGAGCGCACGCGCGGCAGAAGCCGCGAGTTCGCCGCCAACCGGGTCATAGACGACATCCGCACCGCGACCGTCGGTGGCCTCGATGACGGCCTCCCGAATCGATCGCGTGTTGCGATCAATGAGAACGTCGGCGCCCAATTCCTCGCAGAACCGGAGCTTGTCGACTCCGGCCGCGACCGCAATGACGCGCGCCCCGAGCGCGCGACCCAACTGCATCGCAGCCGCACCCGAACCACCAGCCGCGCCCAGCACGAGTAACGATTCGCCCGGCTGCAACCCGCCGCGCCGCACCAGACCGATCCAAGCCGTCGAGAACCCGATCCGAAACGACGCCGCATCGACATCGCTCATCGCGTCCGGGACGCGAAAGCATGTCGTCGCAGGTGCGATCGTCGATTCCGCGAACCCACCACGACCATCGGCGAAGCTCGTCACCGCCATCACACGTGTGCCGAGCGCGATCCCGACGTCGTCACCTACCGCATCGACCACACCGCATACCTCCTGACCGGGCACGAATGGCAACGGCGGTGTGAGCGGGTACGTCCCTTGACACATCAACACGTCGGGTCGCCCGATCGCGGCCGCGCGTACCGACAGCCTGACCTCGCCCCGCCCGGGTACCGGCGAGTCGATCTCGACGTGCTGCAACACCTCGCGAGGCAAACCATGTCGGCCGACCTGCCACGCACGCACGGCGCCGACGCTATCCGGGCGTCAGCGTCGGCCGATCACTGCCCGGGCGGTATCGCGACACCGAAGTCGTAGAGCTGCCCGAGCAGATCGTCGTCGAGCGCAATGCCGTCGGGGTCGATGTTCTCGCGCACCTGTGCGATCGGTCGACCGTCCAGAAGGCGCAGGTTTGCCTGAAGCGCCGCGGGCAGCACGAGGGGGTCGAACGGGCTGTAGCCGATCAGCCGGAGCACGTCCGCGGTGGCATCGCTGCCGACCCCGGGGCTGAACGTCAGCCGGTCTGGCACCTCGTGCACAGTCAGGTCGCCCCAACGATCGCGGACCGCCTGCGTGAGGTGGCGGACGCCGTCCATGTGCGAGATGAGCTCGTCGTCACCCATCGCCGTCACGGACTCGGCGCTGCGTACGAACCAGTCTTCCTCCCGGCCGGCCCAGTCGCCCCACATCCGCGCGTACCAGTCGGCCGACTCGTCGTCGGGTGCCGTCTCGGGTGCGTCTCGGGTGCCGCCTCGCCCGCGTTGGCGCGGGCGATCGTCTCGCGGACGGCGGCCCGGTGGCCGAGGACCGCGCTCACTTGCTCGTGCGGTAGGTCGCCCTGGGTGAGACAGCGGTGGGCGATGAGCTCCTCGGCCGCGATCAGCAGGTCACGGACGGCGTGCCAAAAGCGCTGGGTCACGGCTCCACGTTCGTGCTTGCAGAACCACGTGGAGCACACGGCGTTCCGCGTCTGCCAGATGGCGCAGCCCTTCGTCTCCTCGACGAAGTGTGGGCACACCACGACCGGCGCGCGCCCGAAGTCGGATTGCGCCCCGACGATCCGGCGGATGTCGGCGTAGCTGAGACCCAGTCCGAGCGGGGTCACTCCCGCTCGGCGCTCGATCCGGGCCGTGATGCTCTCTCGCCCGGGACCGAGCAGCGACCGGCCCACCACGAAGTTCGCCAGATGCGGGACGTAGCTGCAGCACTTGACGTCCGGCGAGAAGGTCACGTGGCTGGCGGAGCGCTCGATGCCCGCACACATGACGCAGTCGCCGCAGGTCGCCTTGGGCTCCGACGGCGGATCGTGAATGCCGGTGAGCGTGCCCAGCCAGGCGTTGTGCAGCGGCGCCAACGCCGGGGGCCCCGCACTCACGCCGACGGCGGTCCGGTCTCCCACGTCGCTCATCCCGGCCCCCGGCCGTCGCTCTCGTCCCGTCACGTCGACGTACGGCCAAGCTACTTGCACCGCCGGCCGGTGCTTGGGGACCCGGGATCGCCTTCCACCGATCCCGGCGCCTCCTCGGTCGCGCATCGCGGCGGATCGACGCCGCCGACGTTCGTCAGAGATCGACGTACTCGCATTCGATCTCGACGTCGGCAACTCGAAGTTGGCGAAGTATCTCGCGGCGAGCCTCGTCACTGTGCTCGTCCGGAGGTGCACCGCCGAGCCAGAACTGGCGCAAGAAGTTGAGGTCTTCCCATACCGGGCCCCGGGGATGGGGATCAGTCTCGTATCTCGGAATGAGGTGCCAATGGAGATGCGGGGTGCCGTTGCCGAGCGCCTCGTAGTTCATCTTTGTCGGGCGAAAGGCCCGATCGAGTGCGTGCGCGACTTCGACCATCTCGTGCAGATGCGTCGCGCGCTCAGGTTGCGCCAAACCGAAGACCTCGGGAAGGCACCGCCGCGCGGCGAAGAAGGTATAGCCGCGGAAGTACTGCGTCGCGCAGAGCGTCACGTAGCCGGTGGTCAGCCGAGCGATCGCGAACGGGTGCTCGCCGGCTTCGATCCGGCTCGCCGCCGCGCACATTTCACAAGGCACCGGGCCTCAATTCACCGGGAAGAGCCGGCCGCCATAGCCGGACGCGGCAACCGGTGTGATCGTACCGCTCTCGTTCACGCTGAACAGCTGCTGCGTATTGGCGGAGAACCGGTAGGTGCCATCCGGGCTCCGTACGAGGCGGGCGGCCACGACGAGCCAGCCGCCCGTCGGGATCGGGGCCATGTACTTGAAGATGTAGTCGTTCTTCGACTCGATGAGCGTCGACCCGAGGGTCAATGTCGCCGAGTCGTAGCGGTCGATCGCGTTCGTCACGCCGTGCTCGAACTCCATGCAGCATTCGCCGCTGTCATCGATCACGAAGAGGCCGCGAGTCGTCCACGCCACGTCTTGGGCCTCGGTCGGTCCGGACGGAATCGTCATGGGTCGCGCCGCGAGGTGGACTTCCGTAATCGGCGCTCCGCTCGCTGCGGGCACGCTGAAGACGCGCGTGGTGCAGCCGGTCGCGGAGGTCAACACCGCGACATGCGTCCCGTCCGGCGACCAGACGGTGCGACGTGCGTAGCGGAAGCCCGCCAGCAGCGAATTGTCGTTCGGGTCGGAGACCCACCTCGACGTTCGAGCCGAATCCAGGTCGCGCACGTTGAGGCGCGTCGTGTCGAGCGGGCCACTCGACCCGTGACATGCACCGCGACTGTCGACCCAATCCGCGGTCGCGAGCCGATGCTGGTCGGGGCTGACCGCGAACGAGTCGGCGGTGGCGACCTCGTCGCGCGTGTTCGTCACGAGGTCGAGATGCACGACGGTGCCGCAGGCGTTCGGGTTGGCGCGCTCGAGGTACCAGATGCTGTTGTGGTCGCGGGCCAGCTGCACCTCGAGTACCTCTTGACCTGCGAACACCGTCACCAGCGTTCGCAGTGGATGGCCTTCGGCGTCGATGGCGACGATCTTGCGGCCGTCGACGGTCAGCGCGGCCGAATCCTTCGGGACCGGTGACACGGGTGCAACCGTCGTCGTTGTCGACGAATCGGTCGACGTTCTCGACGGCCGGCTCGTCGACGACGCCGACGGCCCGATCCCTTGCTTCGACGATGCTCCACACGCGTCGAAGGCCACGACCGCAGCGATCGCCGTCAGCAGTGCCGCGCTCGTACTCACGATCCTGCGTCGTGTCGTCACGTTTCGATCCATTCGCCGCGGCGGCTTCGGCCGCGTTTTCGGTGACGCCGACATTGCCAGCAACGCGCCCCGCCCGACAGTGACCAAGGCCCATGCGCGCCCGGCCGGAGGTCCCTCGGGTGACTTCGCCACCGCCGACCGCACGCATCGCTGCCGATTACGCGCCGTCGCGGCGATCGCACGACGGGAGTTGCCGGGTGGGCGAGTTCTCGGGCGGGCGATACACGAGGTCGTACGCGAAGGTGGTGCGCTCACGGAAGGGGCCGGAAGGTTCCACGGTGCGAAGCTTCTCTCGTAGATCGGCCTCGAATGCGCTGGTTCGGTCGCCGAGAACGCACTGCGAGAGCAGCGAAGTCGAATAGACGGAGCCGATGAGCGCCGAGAGGGTCCAGTCGTAGGTCCCCGCGACCTCGAAGCGCCCTACGGTGACGAAGCCGGCAGCCTCCAGCACCGCGGTATGCGGGAGTTGCGTCAGGTGCTCCTCGAGGTTGGCCGGAACCCGGTCGGTGGCTTCCGCGCGATCCATCCAATCGACGACGACCGCGGCGAGGGCCTGTTGCCAGGGCGCCGGTCCGTTCAGCGGAGTCGCGCCCCACAACAGCGCGAGATGCCCACCCGCTCGCAACCACCGCGCCGCGAGATTCGCGACGCGTCGGCGATCCAGCCGGTGGAATGCCGTCCCGATCGTTACGAGGTCGAAGACTTCATCGGGATCGACGTCCTCGGCGCGCCCTGCCGTCCAGCGCACGTTGCGTACTCCCAGACCCGCCGCCTTGCGCTCGGCGAACTCGACCGCTTCGGGCTCCTGATCGACCGCCCACACCTCGGCGAACCGGTCGCTCAGTGCAAACGTGACGGTGCCCGGACCGCACGCAAGGTCGAGCAGGCGGCCGGTGCCGCTTACCGAGGCCCGGCGACACAAGTCGTCGATGAGAACCGCGGGATACGCCAACCGGAATCGGTCGTAGAACGGTGCAGTGCCTCGGTACAGATCATGGCGGAATGTCGGGTGGCCGCTCACTCGGATCAGCCTCTCAGATTCGGGGCTTCGCCGTGTGCGGCCTTTCCGAACTCACCAGATCCCGAATCGCGGGCGAGGGCGCGTCGACTCGAGAGACCGTCCACTCTCGGACCCGTATCCTGCATCTGTGCCGACACCGGTGGGTCCGCTCGGACCCGAAGAGATCGATCCCGACGATCCCGACCTCTGGGACTGGGATGCAGCCTCGCAGTCCCGGGCGGCGTGGCCGGGTTGGGTGCGCGCGACGGCGTGGACTGTCGTCGTCGCCTTCGGTCTGCTGGCAATCGCATCGTTGCTTCGGTAGCCGCAGATCCTCTGCTCGCAATCCCGTGGACGACTCAGTCTTCTTCGACGTAGATGCAACCCGCCGGGCACTCCTCGGCGGCATCGATCACCGCCGCTTCGAGCTGTTGCGGCACCGACAGGATTCCGGCGTCGCCTTCCGCAAGGATGCGGTCCCCGTCGACGACGTACGCGATGTCGCCGTCGGTCAGCACGAACGCCTCCGGGCAGATTTCCGCGCAGACGCCGTTGCCGACGCAGGCCTTCTGATCGATCCAAACTCGCATGCTCGCAACCTTTCGTAGTGGTTGAAACGCCGACGGCACTCCGGCGCCGGCGTCAGCGCTCGACGTCGGAGCTCACCGGGCGAAGGAACGCGTCGAGGTTGCCGGCCGGATGCACCGACCCGTCGTCGGCAACGACGATTCCGGCCGCGCCGGACTTCGCGATCAGCGCAGGCCCGTCTGTTCGGCCGGCGAGGAACGCGGCCTTCGCGAGGACCTCGGCGCGCCACCCCTGTGCCGCGACGACGGTGACGCCCGCGATTCCGTTGGCGGCGGACCGACCGGTGCGCGGATCGATGAGGTGATGGTGGGGGAGTCCGTCGGGACCGATCCATGTTCGCTTGGTCCGCCAACTCGACGCGACGGCACCGGCCCCGAGGCTGAGATTGCCGAGGACGTGTCGCGGGTCGAGCGGATCTGCGATCTCGACGACCCAGGAGGTCTGAGCCGGCGACACTCCCGCGGCGCGCAGGTCTCCGCCCACATTCACGAGCGCGCCACGAGCGCCACTCGACATGAGCTCTTCGGCGACGAGGTCGGCCGCGAACCCCTTGCCGATGCCACCGGGGTCGAAGCTCGTGGTCGGTCCGAGCCGCACGGTTCCCACGACGCGATCGAGATCGATGTCGGGTGCGGTCGGAGGTCGGGTCGCACGCCGCGGCTGCGCGCGTTCGGCGCGCCGGTCGAAGGCGGAGTCCGGGTGATCGAGGAGCTCGAAGCTGCGGTCGTACCCGGCGGCCCGCAGGTGGGCGAGCATCGTCGGATCGAACCTCCCGTCGGTCATCTGCCACGCGCGCGAGCGCGTGATCGATCAGCTGGAACGTCTCGGCCGCGACGAGAACCGGTACGCCCGGAAGCCGGTTCAACCGGCTGATCTCGGAATCGGGAAGGAACCGGCTCCAGCGGGCCTCGAGCTGTTCGAGACGCGCGATCGCGACGTCGGCGAGACGAGCCGCGTCGGCACCGACGACCACGACGTGCGCGTCGGTGCCCATGACGGCGGCGCGACGCTCCGCGCTCGGCGTCTCCTCGCGCTCCGCAACGATCCCAACCATCGTGGTCTCCGATCCTGGGCTGCCCGACCGGACGGTTGGGCGTGCTCGAACAGAAGACCGCGGCGGGATGAAGCCCGTGCGAGAGGCCGTATGAAGCTCGAATGAAGCCTGTCAGTCCGAGGTCGTTCCGGCCGGTACCTCGAGGGTGAAGGTGGCGCCCGTCCCGAGGCCGTCCGAGGCGGCCCGGATGTCGCCGTGATGTGCGTGCGCGATGCCGGCCGCGACGGTCAGTCCGATGCCACTCCCGCCGGGCGGCCGCGCCAGCCCGGGGACCCGGAAGAACCGTTCGAATACCAACGGGAGATCGTCGGCGGCGATACCGACACCGTCGTCGGAGATCGCGACGCCAAGCGACATCGTCGTGTTCCATCGTTCTGACAACCACCCGTCCGCCCGGCGGGGTGTAGGTGAGTGCGTTGCCGAGCAGATTCGTCAGGACCTGGATGATCCGGTCACGGTCGACGCGCACCGAGACGGGCGGTGCGTCGACGAGCTCGAGCGCGACGCCCTTGTCGTCGTACTGCGGACGCAGCCAGGTGGTCGCGAATTCGGCGAGCTCGCGGAGGTCGGCATCGCCGATACGGAGCTCCAGCGCGCCCTCCTCGGCGCGCGACAGCGTCGCGAGATCGGTAGCCAGACGCTGAAGCCGGGCCGCCTCCTCGCCGACGTTCGTGAGGATCTCCTCGGTTGGTTCGAACACACCGTCGAGCATCCCCTCGACGTAGCCGTTGATCGCCGTCAGGGGAGTCCGCATCTCGTGCGCGACCTCCCCGATCAGCCGGGAACGCCGCGCTTCGGTGTGTTGCAGCGTGTCCGCGAGACGGTTCACATCTCCCGCGAGCGCGGCGAGCTCGAGCGCGGCCGGCTCGGCGACGCGCTCGTCGTAGCGACCCGCCGCGAGGCGGCCCGTGGCTCGACGCACGGCAGCAATCGGGCGAAGGATCTGCCGGGCGACGAACGCGGTCACGAGCGCGGCCGCGGCCACGCTCACCGACGAGCGCGATCGGCAGGGTGCTCCAGAGCGCGCCCACGAAGGCTCGATGCGACTCCGTCTCGGTGCTTCCGCCCTCGCCGGCGTTGCGAATCCGGTCGGCGAAGAGCGCCGGTGCCCGGAACGCGAACGTGAGCACGAGCGCGGCGACGACGACGAGCACGACAAGGGCGTACGAACCGAACAGGCGAACGTCGAGTCGACGCAGGCGCTTCATTCGGCTGCACCGAGGAATCGGTACCCGACACCCCGGACGGTCCCGACGAACTCGGGCGCGTCGGCCGGGTCCCCCAGGGCTCGCCGGATACTCCGGATGTGGACGTCGACGACGCGCTCGTCGCCGAAGAAGTCCCAGCCCCACACCTGTTCGAGCAGCTGACGGCGGGTGAGGACACGACCGGGGGCGCGAGCCAACGCGACGAGGAGGTCGAACTCGAGCGCGCTCAGCTCGACCGGCGTGCCGTCGCGGGTCACTTCCCGGCGCGCGGAGATCGATGGCGAGTCCCGTGAACGCGAGGAGTTCGTCGTGTGCCGGTCGCCCCGGTACCGCGGCCGCGCCGCAGCACCGCCTTGACGCGAGCGACGAGCTCGCGGGGGCTGAAGGGCTTCGTGATGTAGTCGTCGGCACCGACCGCGAGCCCGACGAGCTTGTCGACCTCCTCCGCCCGCGCGGTCAGCATGATGACGTAGACATCGGACTCGGTCCGCAGTTGGCGGAGGACCTCGACGCCGTCGAGACCGGGCATCGTCACGTCGAGCACCACGAGATCGGGATGGCTCTCCCGCGCGACGCGCAGCGCCTCGTTTCCGTCGGTTGCCAACACGACGTCGAAGCCTTCCGCCTCGAGATAACCGCGCAGGACGTCGCGGATATGCGCCTCGTCGTCGGCGACGACGATGCGCGGCTTCACGGTGGTGTTCATGCCGTCGAGACGCTAGACCGTCCTCGCGGGACCCTGGATCCGCTTCACGGAAGCTTCATCCTCACTCGCGGCGATCCTTCACGGACCCGCAGTTGACTTCCACAGAGAGGTTCGCTCGTGAGCACCGCCGGTGCCCATGCGGACCGAAGCCGAAGGCAGGAGGACCGACATGGACCGACGCAAAGCGATCGCAATCGCGGCCGCCGTCGCGATGAGCCTGACCTCGGGGGTGTCGCGCTGGGCGCCAACCTCGGCGCCTTCGGCTTCGCGCGGCGCTTCCGGCGCGGGTACGGCGGCCCAGGTCTCCGTGGCTTCCGGGGCTCCGGGAACCCAACCGAAGTCCGAGAACCGGGTGCA
Source organism: uncultured Actinomycetes bacterium (assembly GCA_963839575.1). Taxonomy (GTDB): domain Bacteria; phylum Actinomycetota; class Acidimicrobiia; order IMCC26256; family PALSA-610; genus PALSA-610. The sequence goes on from CAWIVQ010000003.1 coordinate 3,615,857, forward strand.
ACAACGCAACGACGAGGACACCGCGCATGCCTCCGAATCCCGCGCGAACGGCGCGGCCGAGACGAAGGGTCAGGACAATGGGTGAATCTCCGAATCAGCGTGATCAGGCCGAGCGCATCCGCGCGATTGCAGGAACGCCGGGCGGCGTCGGTCCGGGAACGCTCGACGTCGTCAGCCGACGCGACGCCGGGTGCCGGCGACCGGCTCGACGACGAGACCCCGTCGCCGGCACCCGGCCGCGGCGACGCGCGTCTTTCTCGCCGGGTCTGAGCGTCTCGTCGTTCTTCGCCGTGGCCGGCGCCATCGGCCTGGCGCATCGCTCGACGCCGTCGACGCAAACGGTGTCGGCTGTCAATCCCGCGGGAACGGTGTCATCCGGCGCCACGGCCGCGACACCCGGCACTACGAGCGCGACGGTGGTCAACACGGTCACGAAAGGCAGCTGAGCGATCGCCTCCGTAAGCTCGGTCGATGCTGTCGCAGTCGCAGACCTGGTGGTACACGGCGCGCGCGGGCGGGATCGTCGCGTGGGCCCTCGTCGTCGGTCACCGTGATCGGCGGCCTGCAGCTCTCGACGCGCCTGGTGCGCCGGCCCGGCCCCGGCGTGGGTGCTCGACGTGCACCGATTCGTCGCCGGGCTTTCGGTGGCATTGGTGGGCGTGCACCTCCTCGGCCTTGCGCTCGACCCCTTCGTCAAGTTCGGCATGGCCGAGCTCTTCGTGCCGTTGGCGTCGAACTACCGGCCCGGTGCCGTAGCCGTCGGTATCGTGCGCGCTCTACGTGCTCCTCGCGATCGAGCTGACCTCGCTCGCGATGCGCCGCCTCTCCCGAGCCGTGTGGCACACGATCCACCTCTCGAGCTACCCGCTGTTCGCGCTGGCCACGGTCCACGGACTTACCGCCGGCACCGACCGCAACAACGCGCTCTTTCAGTGGGCGTGTCTGCTGGCCGCGGGCGTGGTGCTCTTCATGACGCTCGTGCGCATCCTTGCGCCGCGACGATCGGCTGGTCGCCAACACCCGACCACGTGACGCGGACGTTCGCGGATCAGCTCGCGACCGGCGCCGCGACCACCTTCGGCGCGTTCGGATCGCCGTAGACGAAGATGTCCACGCGCTGGTCTGCGGTGACGTCTACCGTCGTCGTGGTGGGCGGCGTCTTCTGGGAGCACGTCGTCGGGGTGAGGCCGGACCCCGCCGGGCTCGTGACGATGCCGAGCTTGTGCGTCCCCGGTGCGACGACGAAGACGGTGGCCGGGCTCGTGCCCAGCGTTGTCAGACTCGGAGTCGTGCGTCCGATTCCGGTCGAGGAGACGCACGACCCGTCGACGGTCAGGTACTCCGACGGCGCCGACGAGTCGTCGGCGATCTCGGATTCGACGAGGAGCACACCCTTGCCGGGCTGGGCGGCGAAGATCTCGGGTAGCGCGGTCCGTTTCCCCGCCTCGACGATCAGCACGCTGCCCATGCCGAACGACGACTTGAACAAGCCGATGGTGAGCTGATCGTCGGACGCGAATCCCGACTGGTCGATATTGGCGCCGCTCAGCAAGGCTTGCGGATCGCGCGTCGTCGACCCCGCCGGATACGCCCAGAGTTGACTCGTCGCGTCCGCCGACACCGGCCCGTGAGGCGTCACGTAGTCGGAGACCTGACCGTACTGGAGGTCCTTGATGATCGGGGGCGTGTTCGGCCCCGGATTGAGCGTGTCGTAGAGGTCCATCGCCGGACCCGGCGCTCCATTCACGTAGAGGAGGTTCGCGACGCGGATCTTGCCGATCGGCGTGCCCTGTGGGGCCTGCCCGCCGGTCGTTGCCGACCCGAGCACCGACGGCGTCGTCGTCGGCCCGTTCGCGCTCGGCCCGAGCGGGTTGGCCGATTTCTTGGCGCTGCCGCCGCACGCCGCCAGCGTGAGGACGCAGACCGAGATGACCGTAATGAGACGCTGCACGGCGTCACGATGCCATAGCACTCGTCAGATGTCGACTGCCTCGAGCCGGAACGCACAACGAGGCGCGGCCTCCGAGATCGGCATGGACCTCGGAGCTCGGCCCTGGCACAATCCTTGGTAGCGGGAGACGTCAGGGGCCGAGGGGGAACCCATGAGCCGAGACGTCACACCCGTAGTCGCCGCGCAGGTGCTGCTGCGCCACGGCATGACCGACGACGTCGTCGCGGGATACCTGGCGCGGTCGTGGCGACTCGACGACCTCGACTGCCACGCCGCGGTGCGTGCGGCCCACATCTTGCTGCGACGCCAACAGGTTCACCTGGCCAGGTAGGCGTCGTCCGACGGCTACCGGTTACTCAGGTGCCAGTCGTCGCCCTCGTCGGGCCGCTTGCGCGACCGGTGCCACCACCAACGCCGCTGCCCGCGTTGTTCCTCGCCGAGGTGGCGGAGTACGTCGGGTTCGGCCTCGTCGATGATGCGCTCGGCGTCGTCGAGAAGGTCTCCGATCGCGTCGGGATCCTCGTCCGGCTCGGCCTCGACGTCAGGACGCGCGAGGGTGCCCTGATCGAATGTCCCGTCGATCACCGTCGGTTCGTAGCTGGCGCAGCGCTCGGGGCAACGCCACGGCGCCTCGGGTGCGAGATCCAAGACACAGAACCGCGCGATCTCGCCGTCGTCGTAGGTGCGGCTGGCGAAATGGCGGCAGTCCTCGCGGATCGACATGGCGCGAGTGTGCCAGACGGCCGTGGCCTGATCGGCTCCGACCATGCGTGTCACGAACGGGAGGCGCCGTTCACCACTGCTCGCGAAAGCGCGTCGAGCTCCTGAGCCGTCCCGATCGCGATGAGGACCTGGCCCGCTTGGAGGAGCGTGTCGGGCGACGGATTCGTGGTGAAGTCGCCGCTTTGGTGGCGGACGGCGAGCACGAGCGCCCCGGTGCGGTCGCGGAGGTGGGCATCGCGGATGGATTGCCCGGCAACAGTCGAGCCGCCGGGAATCACGATCTCTTCGAGCCGGAACTCGATCCCGCGGTCGCGCATCACCACGTCGAGGAACTCGGTGACGTGTGGTTGGAGGACGAACGCAGCCATCCGCGTCCCACCGATCCGTTGCGGGTTGACGACGCGATCCGCGCCGCCGCGCCGGAGCTTCTCCTCGCTGTCTTCGAGCCGCGCTCGAGCAACGATGAACAGGTCGGGCCGCAGTGCACGGGCGCTGACGGTGACGAAGAGGTTCCCGGCGTCGGTGTCGAGTGCCGCGACGAGCGCGCGGGCCCGGGCCAGACCGGCATTGGCGAGAACCTGGTCGTCGGTCGCGTCGCCGAGCACCATGGGATAGTCGTGGTTCTCGGCGCGCGACGGCTCCTTGTCGACGACGACCAGCTCACCGCCGGCCGCACTGACGTCATCCGCAATCGCGCGGCCGACGCGACCCCATCCACACACGATGACGTGCCCGTGCATCGCTTCTATTCGTCGCTCCATGCGCCGCCTTCCGAACAGCTCGCCGAGGCGGCCCTCGATCAACGTCTCGAGGACGACGCTGAACGTGTACAGGGTGGTGCCCACGCCGACGAGGATGAGAACCATGGTGAAGACCTTGCCGGCGTCGCCGAGCGGCCGGACCTCACGAAAGCCGACCGTCGCGACGGTAGTCACCGTCTGATACGCGGCGTCGAGGAGCGAGAAGCCGAGCACGACGTAGCCGGTCGTGCCGGCCACCAGAACACCGCCGAGCAGAGCCAGAGCGAGGAAGACTCGCCGCCACGAGGTCACCGTCAGAGACTACGGACACCGGGCGCGGCGGTGACCTCGACTCGCTACGAGAACTGGATGAACACCGAGAACCCGAGCTGCGCCGGAGAGCCGGTCCGCGTGTCGTAGGTACCGTCGAACCATGTGTTGTACTCCGAGACGCGGATCGTCCCGTCGGCATACACCGCTTCGACGAACGCCACATGGCCGGGATTCCCGACCTGCACGGCCGCGTCGCCTCGCCGGGGTATCGCGCTTTCGGTGAGACCGCGGCGGCCGACCGCGTTGGCGGCCCACTGCCCGCCGTTTCCGAGCCCGCGCACCGAGGAGTCCGGTACGCCGAACTGCTCCAAGCGCCAGGCGACCCAATCGGTGCAGTTGCGATAGCTGTACCCGCGAGATGAATGCGTCGTGGCGACGGTCCAACCGGGTGCGGTGTCGGGCACCGGTCCCCAGTCGTACGGACCCATCACGGTCGTGCAGTACCCCGAAACCGAGTACGGAGCGTGCGCGCACGGCAGCTTCGCGTCGGGGTAACCGCCGGTGTCGGCAAAGGTGGCAAGCACCCAGTAGCCGCGGGCCGACGGAGTACCGCGACGCCGACCACGTGCTCGTCGCCGAGCCATGTTCCGCCCAGCGAGCCGAGATACCGGGAAGCTCCGAACGCGAATATCCCACCGTCGCGTGCGACCAACCAATAACCGCGGTCGGCGCGACCGGTGGCCATGCCGACCACGGGCTGGGCGAGGTGGATGGCTCCGGCCGAACCGAAGAAGTGGGCCTGGCCGAATGCGAAGATGCCCCCGTCGCGTGCGACCAACCAATAACCGAGGCCTGATGCCGTGGCCGCCATACCGACGACGGGTTGGTTGAGCGCGATCCCACCGGTCGAGCCGAAGAACCGCGCGTCACCGAAACTGAACACGCCGCCGTCGGACGCGACCAACCAGTAGCCGAGGCCCGACGGGGTCGCAGCCATACCGACGACCGGGCGGAGCAACGTGAGATCACCGGTCGAGCCGAAGAACCGCGCGTCGCCGAAGGTGAATACGCCGCCGTCGGATGCGACCAACCAGTAGCCGAGGCCCGACCGGGTCGCGGCAATAGCGACGATGGGCTGGGTCACGCGCTGTCCGCCCATCGAGCCGAAGAAGCGGGCGTCACCGAAGGTGAAGACGCTGCCGTCGCGCCCGGCGAGCCAATAGCCGCGCCCGGTCGGGGTCGGCGTCATGGCGGCGAGGGGCGCGTCGAGGTTGGCGGCAGTCGAGCCGAAGTAGCCGGCGTCGCCGAAGTCGTGCACACCGTCGACGGTGGCGGCGTGATCGGCCGCGGCTCGGGAGGCAGTCGGCACGAACCCGGCCACGACGATCCACGCGAGCAGCACCCTGCCGACCCAAGGCCGACGCATCCTTCGTGACGATGCACTCATACGCGCCGTAGCACCGCCCAGGTGAAGGGTTGGACGACGCCGGCAGGAGTGATGTGTTCCTCTCGCTCGTGCCGTAGGGGCGAGAAGGCTGCCGCGAACGCGGCATCGAGATCCGCCGGCGAGTATCGGGACACGGGCAGTCCCGAGCAGTGGGTCGGACCGTCGTCGGCGAAGGTCGCGACTATCGCGATGCCTCCGTCGCGCAGTGCGCGGCTCGCGACGTCGACGTAGCGATCGCGATCCGTCGCGTCGGTGAGGAAGTGAAAGACGGCGCGATCGTGCCAGACGTCGTAGCGCCGTTCGGGCTCCCACTTCAGTACGTCGTAGTGCACGAAGTTCACGCGCGCGCTCCGGTCACCGAGACGCCGCCGCACCTCGTCGAGCGCATGCTCGGAGATGTCGAGGAGGGTGAGGTCGGTGTATCCGTCGCGGCTCAAGTGGTCGACGAGCGAGGAGGTGCCACCACCGATGTCGACAACGGCGCCGGAAGGCCCGGGCGCGCTCGACTCGACGAGGCGCACCGAGGTCGCCGGTAATCGTTGGTACCAACTCACTTCCGTCGACGGCCGCGTCGCGTAGAGGTGTTCCCAATGGTCGTCCAGCTCGGGCACGCACACAGGCTGCCCGCTCCGGCGCGGATATGCGAACAACGACGGAAAGTTGTTCAGGTCCCGGCGATGGCTGCGATCGGCAGGTTCGCCGTCGCGCCCGCCGGTTCGCCGAAGGTGCTCCCGTCGCCGAACGCATAGACGCTCCCGTTCGCGCCGGCCAGCCAGTATCCGAGGGTGTCGGGGGTCAGCGCGAGGCCGACGATGTTGGATACGGCGATCCCTCGCCCCGGCAGGGAACCGAAGTAATGGACCCCCGTACCGAACGCAAAGACGCCCCCGTCGGAGCCGACGAGGTCGTAGCCCGTATCGGTGGGTGAAGGCAGGATGCCGACGACGTTGTGCACGACGACGTGCAGTCCCGGCAGCGAGCCGTAGAAGCGGACGCCAGCACCGAAGGCGAACACGCCGCCGTCCGACCCGACGAGGAGATAACCCGTGCCGCTCGGGGAGGCCACCATCCCCACGATGTTGTCGACATGGATGCCGAGCCCGGGCACGGAACCGTGATAATGCGCATCGCCGAACGCGAACTCGCCGCCGTCCGATCCGATGAGCCAATAGCCCCTGCCGTCGGTGGTCGGCGCGATGGCCACGATGTTGAGGACGTTTACGTGCAGCGTGGGCAGGTCGCCGAACGAGGTCGCGTCGCCGAAGGCTCGGACCTCGCCGTTGCGCGTCGCCTCCCAATACCCGCCACCGCCCGCCGTCGCCGCAATGCCGACCACGGGGTTCGCCAACGTGGTCGACAACGCGCCGTGCGAGGAGGCTCCGCCCGCACCGAAGACGGCGCCGTTGGCGGCCGCGAGGAAATACCCGGTGCCGGTCGTGCTCGGCGACTCGATGCGTGAGAAATGCACTGCACCCCGGTTCGAGAAGGTCCAGCTGCCGGAGTTGCCGCTCGCGCTCCTCGCGACCGAGAACTGCCGACCCTTCGCTCCGGCCAGGTTCACGATCAACCTGTCGCCGGGAGTCGCCGGAGGATTCGGCGGGCCGCCGTCGACGGTGAACTTCGTGAGGGCGCCAGGCACGATCGTCGCGGCGTCGGAGCCCGACCCCTCGTCGACCACGACCGACGTGACCGCGCCGGCAGTCCACGACGCGCCGCCCGGAATCAGACCCCTCAGGGAGGTGGCCGTACCGGTCCAGCCCCGGCCCGTGGTGTCGGCGGAGTCGTCGATCGTCAACGAGGTGGCGCCCGTGCCCGACACCGACAGCGGGATGCGCACGTGCTGCGCGCTGCCGGCGTCGCCCACCGACACCGCGACCGCGGCGTTGTCGACGAGATGCAGGGATCCGGAAGAGCCCGTATCGGCCACGAGCGCCGATGCGGGGGAGCGCGAAGTCACCGTGGTCGCCGTGCCGGGCGGCGTCGAGGCGACGATGGTGCGCGGCGAACCGCTCCCGAGCGCAATACCGAGCGCGGTCAGATTGCCGTAGAAGATCGGTGCAGGGGCGGCGCCCGTCATCTCGTTGTCGAGGATCGCGACCTGACGATGGACGACGTCGTTGTGGTCGTCGATGTTCAGCGCGGCGTGCTGAACGTCGAGTTGCTCCACGACACCTTGGACGCTGCCGAGGCTCCCGACGTTGACGGTGTCGCCACCACTCTGGCCGTCGACGAGCAGGCTTCCACCCGAGCCGGTCGTCTGCACGGCGACGGCGTCTCTCCGGGTCCCCGCGTCGACCGTTGTCGCAACGTTGAACGGTGACACGATCACGTCGATGGAATTCCCGTGCGGCCCGCCCTTCACGACCAGGGTTCCCAAGCCGTCCGGGGTCGACGCCTCGTTGAGCGTGATGTCTTGCAACAGCGATCCGGCCGACCCGTCGACGGTGACGTTGGGCTTGTTGCAGATGAACTCGGTCTCGGCGCCGGTCGCCTGGATCTCCATCGTGTCGGTGCAACCGGTTTGCGGCCCTCCGTCGGTCACGGACACGTTCGTCGCGGTATTCGGAACGTTGAACGTGAAGTTCGTCGCCGGACTCGAGTCGATGATCGGTGCGATCTGCGCGTAGTCAACAGTCGTCGCGCCGACCACGATGCGCCCGGAGTGTGGTCCGCTCGGGAAAGACCGCTCGATACCGCCACCGCCCCGCACTGCGAGCGTGTTGTAACCACGCGCTCCCGCCAGCCAATGCACACCGCCCGGGACGGCAATCGGACCATTGCCGAGGTCGACCGTGAGGGTGTTGTCGCGACCGTCGGCGCCGTGGATATCGACCTGGCGAGTTCCGTCGAGTCGGTGGTCGGCGAGTACCCGCTGCGTCACCGCGTCGACCACCTCGACGCCGGCGCCGTTGCGTCGCAGCACGTATGCGCGCCGGGCCGGACCCGGATTCGGCGCGCGCCAGACGAAGACCGATCCGGACTGCTGCGTCGACGCGGAACGGACGTCGAAGGTCGCGGCCGCGACGGCGAGCGCGACACCGGCGGCGACGAGGGCGACGCACAGGAGCAGGGCAATTCGGCGCGGGGTCGTGGGGAGCACCCGAATAGATGCCCGAGCGGCGCGGCTCGGGCGAGTGCCGGTCGAGCTCTAGGGGGCCTGGTCGGCGGTGGCTTCTTCGAAGCTGGGGAGTCCCTCGCGGCGGGACTCGTCGATCGCGGCGCATCTCCGGCACACGTGCAGCCTCGACACCTCGGTGCCTCGCGGGAGGATCACCACGGATTTCCCGCAATACGCGCGGCCCGCGACCGCGCTCAGCCGGTGCACGAGTTGCGGCGCTTCACCCTTGACGACGCCGAACGTGGGATGGCCATGCATCATGACGACCACCGTACGACTCCGGCGCGCATCATGCGAGCGCGGGGAAATCCGGATCCCGACGGATCGCCCGCTTACGAAGACGGCGCCTTCGGTGACGCTGCGATCCGGTACATCGAATCGACCGAGCTCACCGCGATGAGTCCGTCGCCGACCTGTCCCGTCGCGGCGCCGGACGAGATCGCCGCGACGGCTTGGTCGATCTCGTCGTCCTCGACGAACAGCGTGATCTGGAGCTTGTGCGTGACCAGCATCTCGTAGCTGTGACCGCGGTACTCACCGGTCCGCTCCGGCGCGCGGCCGTGCCCGCGGACGTCGCTGATGGTGAAGCCGGCGAGGTGCGCGGCCTCGAGGCACGCCGCCACCTCGCCGAGCCGTTCCGATCGAATGACTGCCTCGACACGCTTCATTGGGATCCGACCTCCATGCGCACACTCGCGGCACTTGCGGGCATCACATCGACCGACGCGGCACCGTCGGTCGTGTAGAACACCGAACCCTGCGCCTCGAGGAAGTCGGGGTACGCGAGCGCCCCCATCTCCGGCATGTCGAGACCGGCGATCTCCGCGTCCTCGTCGGATCGCAACCCGATCGTCTTCTTGCAGATGACGAAGAACACGATGCAGGCGACCGAGCACCAGGCGACGAGCACGAGTACCGAGGAGAGCTGGGACCAGAGCTGGCCCGCGTCGCCGTAGAACAGGCCCTTGACCGCACCGGACACGCCGTTGAAGCCGTCGCCGTAGTGGCCGTCGGCGAAGAGCCCGAGCGCGACGAGACCCCACAACCCGCACGCCCCGTGGACGGACACCGCGCCGACCGGGTCGTCGACCTTGAACTTGTGCTCGACGATCACGACCGAGACGACGACGAGCACACCGGCGATCGTCCCGATGAGCGCAGCCGCCCACGGCGCGACGAACGCACACGGAGCGGTGATCGCGACGAGCCCGGCGAGCAAGCCGTTGCACGTCATCGACGGATCGGGCTTGCCGTATTTCCACGTCATCGTGAACATCGTCGCCAGGCATCCGAACGCCGCCGCAAGGACCGTGTTGACGATCACGACGGTGAAGCGGAAGTCGGTCGCGGCGAAGGTCGACGCGCCGTTGAATCCCATCCAGCCGACGAGCAACACCATGGTGCCGAGGAAGGCCATCGGGAGGTGGTGGCCCGGAATCGCGCGCGGCTTGCCGTCTCGGTCGAATTTGCCGATGCGGGGCCCGATGATCTTCGCACCCCAGAACGCGGCGACGCCGCCCATCGCGTGCACGACTCCCGATCCGGCGAAGTCGAGTGCGCCGTGTCCCCACTTCGGACCGAGCACGCCGAGTTGGGAAAGGAAGCCACCGCCCCACACCCAGTTGCCGTAGAAGGGGTAGAGGATCATCGAAGCGAACAGACCCCACGCGAGGAAGGCCCGCCACTTGAAGCGCTCGGCCATCGCGCCCGTGGGGATCGTCGCGGTCGCGTCCATGAACACGAGCTGGAAGAAGAAGAACGCAAGGATGCCGACGTCGTACGCCTTGCCCGTGAGGAGGAACCCGCTCTTCGACAGCACGTTCCAACTGCCGAGGTGGAGCGGGGCACCGAGTCGGGTGATGCCGAGCGCCGGGTTCGAGATGGATCCGAACATGAAGGCGTAGCCGACGGTGAACCACCCGACGGCGCCGAGCGCGAAGATGACGAGGTTCATCATCATCGTGTGCGCCGCGTTCTTCGCCCGCGTGAAGCCCGTTTCGACGAGTGCGAAACCCGCCTGCATGAACAAGACGAGCACGCCGCCGATCATCAACCACGCGTAGTTGATGGCCAGGTGGTCTTTGGCCTGCTGGGTCGTGATGACGTTGATCGAATCCTTCGTCGGAGTCCCGGCCGGGTACACGGACTCCACCTGCGCGGGCGAAACACCGGTCTTGGTTCCGTTGGGATCGCCGTTGTCGGCCGACGCGACGCCCGCCACGCCCACGACGGCCAGCACCACCAACACGGCCAGGACGGAGATCAGGCGCCGGGCTCGACGGCCCCGCAGGCCGAACCCGACGGAGGCGGCGACGCCCGCCGCCGCGCAGCACCAGAACAGCAATCGCATCGTGGCCCCCCAAGTGCCGCACCACCGGTCACGGCAGAGCTGACGCGGCGATCGCGCCGGGCGAGAACGTATGGCGGGAACATGTCGAGACTGTGAGCCGATTGTGAACACCGTGTTTCGCACTTCTGATCACCAGGTGCGCCCGCCGATGCCGCGGGAGCGGGGCCGGAATCAGGCGTGCAGCCGGGGTGCGGTGCGGGTCCCGCGACCGGGACGCGTGCTCACCAGCCGCGGATCGGGAGACCAGAGGTGCTCCATGATCCACGGCAGGGTGCGGGCGAAACTCTCGTCCCAGAGCCAGAAGGTGTGGCCACCGGGGAACACATCGAGCGTGACCTGGATGTGATCGCGCCACGCCTGGCCGACGAGGCGCTGCATCTTGGCGAGGACGGGATCGCTGGCGCCCGATGCGAACACGATCGCGGGGGCGTTGCCTGCGTGCCAGTGAGCGAGCAGCGCGCGCGGGTCGTACGTTTGCTCGGCGCGCAGGAGTTGGTCCGGTGTCGTGCCCCGGAAGAGTCGCGCGAGCCCGCCGCTGACCCATGGATGGTCGTCACCACTGAAGTCGCCGACGACCCCGAACTGATCGGGATGGCGCAGGCCCATCTGGAGGGCGCACGACCCGCCCTCGGAAAGCCCGGCGACGGCCCACGACGCGGCATCGGCCCGAGTGCCGAACGCGTGCACCACGGCCACGCGCACGTCGACGGTGAGATACGTCTCGGCGTTGCCCTGCGGACCGTTGACGCATTCGCTGTCGCGTGACCAGGTGGCCCCGTTGACGTCGGGCATGACGAGGATCGGTGCGAAGCCGCGATGCGTCCGCGCGTACGCGTCGGCGGTGACGTCGGCCAGCCCCCCACGCGTCCAATCCGCGGGCGACCCGGGTGAGCCGTGCAACAGTTCGATCACCGGAAGACGCGGATGGGGGTCCTGGAACCACACCGGCGGGAGGTAGACCTGACCGATGCGCGCCGGGAAGTGAGAAACGGTGGCGGGCATCGAGAACGAGATCACGACCCCGCGATCAGGAAGCCCGACGGGGGTCGACGCCGGTTCGGGTCGCACGTACTCGTGCCCGTGCCGGTGCCGAGCGGATTGCAGGTGTGCGAACTCGAGGCGCTGGAAGCCGACTGCCGACACCTGGTCGGCCGCGTTCCGGCCGAAGAGCGCTCCGAGGGTGGGAAGGTAGTCGTAGTGCGCGTTGACGCTCGCGGCGGCGAACGCGACGACGAGCGGCACGCAGATCGCGCGCGCGGTCCAGCGCGACAGCGGCCGGCGCAACCACAGCCAACTCGCGACGAGCATGACGACGACCATGAACGCGATCCCGGCGCGAAATTGCCAGTCGACGATCGAAAGGCTGCTCACGCTCAGGCCCGTCATGTCGACCTCGTGCTCGGTGCCGCGACCGGGCCCGGCCGTCGGCCCGTCGTGGTGTGATCGACGGCCGCGGCGACCGATGCAGAAAAGCCCAGTTCCGGCGTCCGCACCGCCCGATCATCTGCGGGTTGGCTGAGCCTGCGCTGGGACGCAGGTGTTGGAAAGGTTCAGGAAAGCACCGGGAACGACGGCACCGCGGCGCGGCGCAGTCGTCGGTGGCGTCATCGGTGGCGTCCGGGCCGCCCGGCGTGGTCGACTGCGCGTTTCGGCGAGCTCGGTGAGACCCGAGAGGGAGTGTTGGACATGGGCCACGGGACGCGTATACCGCTACCCGACTCGGGCGAGTTGCGCGACGACGTGCAGCAGCTCCTGACGCTGATCGCGCCGCCGGCTCGCGGGCCGGCGCGCACGATGGTGATGCTTGGCCGCCAGCCGGATCTCCTCAGTCCGTTCCTCGGCTGGGCCGCGGCCCTCGCGTTGCAGGGTGTCCTAACGCATCGCAGCCACGAGCTGCTGGCGCTGCGCGTCGCGGCGAGATGCGGCTCGGACTTCGAGTGGGTTGAGCACGTCGAGTACGCGCGGTCGGCTGGATTGGACGACGACGAGATCGCAGCCGTCGCGCAGCCGATCGCGGACGGACCGTGGGACGGAACCGAGCGATCGCTGTTGACGGCCGTCGACGAGCTGCTCGCGCAGCACGACGTCTCGGAGGAGACGTGGTCGGTGCTCGAGCAGCACTTCGACCCGCCGGCGCTGGTCGAGATCCTGTTCGTCGTCGGCCAGTACACGATGTTGTCCATGTTCGCCAACGCGGCCGGGATCCCGGCGTGAACCCGGGCCCCGATCGATCGTGACGGGTGTCGTGGTCGCGGGAACCGGGTTCGGCTGTTTCACCCATGTACGGGCGCTGCGGGCCGCCGGCTTCGACGTCCGTGCGGTCGTCGGCCGCGATCCCGACAAGACGGCCACGCGTGCCCGCACGTTCGATGTGCCGAACGCGTGCACGTCGCTCACGGAGGCACTCGCGCTGCCGGGCGTGGACGCGGCGACGATCGCCACCCCGCCGCTCACGCACGCTGCGCTCGTGCGAGAAGTGCTTCGGGCCGGCAAGCACGTACTTTGCGAGAAGCCGTTCGCGCGCGATGCCGCCGAGGCGCGCGACCTGCTCGAAACCGCCCGCATCGCCGGCGTCGTTCACCTGCTCGGCACGGAATTCCGCTTCGACACCGGCCAGGCGCTCCTCGCGAGAGCCGTACGCGACGGTGCGATCGGCAAACCCCGACTGGCCATGTTCATGCTGCACGTACCCGTGCTCGCCGATGCCGCCGCCGAGTTGCCGGACTGGTGGGCCGCGGCCGACCAGGGCGGCGGCTGGCTCGGTGCGCACGGCTCCCAGGTGATCGACCAGATCCGGGTCACGCTCGGCGAGTTCTCCGCGGTGACCGCTGCTGTCGTGAACCTCGCCGATCGGCCGACCACGGCCGACGACGGTTTCGTGGTGCACTTCCGGACCGGTTCGGGGGTCGTCGGCGTCATGCAGAGCACCGCCGCCGATCGCGGGCCGCTCCTCATCGAGACGCGCGTCGTCGGTACCGGCGGCTCGGCGTGGATCGACGGCCTGGGCGACGCCGTGTGGGTAGCCGACGCCGAGGGCACGCGCCGGCTTGCAGTGCCGGAGGACCTCCGCACCGCACCGGGATCGGCGCCACCTCGCGACGCACTCACGACGACGTACGAGCAGATGATCGGTCACGGCCTCGACCTCGGCGCCTACACGCGCCTCGCCGAGCACTTCCGCGCCCGCATCGAGCGACGCCAACCACCACCGGGACCAGACCCGGCGACGTTTGCCGACGGCGTCGCCGACATGGTCGTCCTCGACGCGATGCGATGTTCCGCGGCGGAGCGGCGAACCGTTACCGTCGAGCACTGACGCCGGCGGGAACGAGTCTGGCGTGGACGCGCGCGGCGCAGATCAGGGCGTGTTGGACAACGTGAAGACGGCCGTCGCGCCCTTCGCACTCTTGGCGGCGACGTGGTAGGTGCCCGGCACGGGCGACGCGAACATGTTCATCGACGTGGTGCCGTCCCAGTCGGTCGCCGCCCACGGGCCCTGAGGTGTGGCGGTCGGATTGCGCCTGGCGGGAACGAAGCGGACTGCGACGCCGCCGACGGGGGCGCCCATGCTGTCGGTGACCCGCACACTCAACGGCTGACCGAACTCGGAGTTCACCATCGCCGACTGAGCGTTGCCGCCTGTGATCGTCATGTGGAACCGGCCGGTCGGGTGCTCGAACACCTGGGTCAGTCCGCCGGCGCTCACAAAGGCGACCGCCTGGCCCGCGCAGATGCCGGTCAGGACGTCGTTGGCGCAGACGGTGTACGCACCACCGGACTGCGAGCCGTCGCAGCTTCCGTAGTTCTGGACAAGGCTTCGACCATCAGGGCCGGTCGAGGTCTGGTCGTAGAGGATCGATCCCGAGATCGTCGACGGGCCCGAGGTGATCGTGAAGGTCGCGTCGAAGGTCTGCTCGGTGATGAGGTCGAAATCCCAGTGGCCGGTCTCGGTGAACGTACCGGGGTACGTGCCCGTCGCCGTTCCACTCGTCGTGAACGACACCGCTCCTTGCTGGGTCGCTCCGCAATACGGGTCGCCGCCGGTGGGGGTCGCGATCAAGGTCGCCGAGGTCGAGCTGAACGACTCACCGTCGAGATTGATCGCCTTGGTGGCGGCCACCGCCGAGCGAGTTACCGCAGTCGCGGCGGCCGCTCCCGCTCCCGCACCCGCGACAGGGATGACGGTCGCGAGCACGACGCCGAGTCCTGCCGCGACGATTCTCGACGGGCGCCACCACACACCGGCTCTCGGATCCCGCACCGTTCCCCCCGGACATCGCACCGACACGGGACGGGAACCTACGAGTCGCAACACCAAGGAATGGCCAAGAACACTGCAAACCTCGCACCGGGACCCATCTATCCCCGGCCGCGCCCACGACCCCGGCGGGCGGTGGTGACGACCGCCGCACCCGCGACGACCGTCGTCAACGCGACCACGCCGAGCGGGAACGACGCACCACCGGTACGGGGCAGTTCCGTGGGTGGCGCGAACGCGACGGCCGCGGCCGCGAACTCCGACCCGCCGACGAAATTCGCCGCGACGACGACGCACGGCACCGCCTCGGACGCCGTCGGCCGGCAGCCGAGTGGACCGCCCGGGACGCCGACGATCGTGATCGACTCGCGCACGACGAACGCGGTCGCGGGGAACGATCCTTTGCCGTCGGCAAGGACGGTGGTCTCGTTGGAGGGATCACAGCTCGAGAGCCCGAGCGAGGTGGACGCGCACTGCGCGATGACGACCTTCTCGTCGGGAGTGAAACCGGTTCCGGCAACCGAAATGGTGTCGCCGTCGTGCAAACCATTGGCGGGTATCGCCGTCACGACGGGACCGTTCGCGGGCACGGACGCGTCGAACGCGAGCGGTGCGACGACGACCTGGCTGACTTCGCCGACGATGATGCCGCACCGGGCGGGCCCCGACGCGCAATCGACGGACGCGCCCGTTTCCACGATGATGCGCCGCAGGACGAAACTCGTGGTGAACGCGCCGCTCGAGTCGGTCCTGACCGACTTGCGGGTGGGTTCGTAACACACCCCGCCCGCCTTGCCGTTGAAGATGTTGCACTGGGCGACGTTGAACGGAGCATCGGCAACCAATCCCGTGCCCGCGACCGTCACCGTCTCGAGATCGGACAAGCCGGTGCTCGGCGCGACCGAGACGGTGGGGACCGCGGCGGCGACGACCGTGGTGCTCGTCGTGGCGACCGAGGTGGTGGTCGTGCTCGCGGGCGTGCCGGTCGTCGTCGTCGTCGGTAGCGCCGTGACGGGCGCCGACCACACGAACAGGATCACCAAGAGGACCGAGCACCAACTGCCGATGCGCACAGGTCGGTGGCTCATCCCGGCCTCCTTGGCCATGCCCGCGTCGTGTGGCGGCGAGGGGCGGCTGACACGGCGATCCTTCCCGAGCCCGATGACGTATGCAAGGGCCGAAAGGCTCCCATCACATTCCGGTACCCCGCGCCCGTGATACATCTTTCGCCAACCTCGTCCAGGAGCGTGCCCGACATGGTCAAGCAATCCGACTCGCCGCACCGTCAGCTTCGGCTCTGGGGCGCGGCCGTGCTCGCGGTCGGGGTGCTGGCATCGTGCAGTTCCTCATCGAAGTCGTCGCCGTCGTCGCCGTCTTCGAACGCGGTGACCAGTCATGTCCTGCTGGTCGGGACGTTCAACGGGCACCGCGGCCAATACACCACGATCCAGAGCGCCGTCGACGCGGCGCGTGCCGGTGACTGGATCCTCGTCGCGCCCGGCGACTACCACGAGACTGCCGACGCGACGCAGCCCGCGGCCGGGGCGGACTACGGGAAGTACGGCGGGGTCTCGATCACGACTCCGCGTCTCCACGTGCGGGGCATGAACCGCGGCGGCGTGATCGTCGACGGCACGAAGGCCGGCGCGTCGACGCCGTGCAGCGCCGAACCGGCGCGTCAGGATTTCGGTGTCAAGGGCGCCGACGGCAAAGCCGTCGGGCGCAACGGCATCCTGGTCTGGAAGGCCGACGGTGTGAGCGTCGACAACCTCACGGTCTGCAACTTCCTCGCGGGCACCGGCGAATCGGGCAACGAGATCTGGTGGAACGGCGGCAGCGGGACCGGCCGCATCGGCCTACACGGCTACTCGGGCAGCTACCTCACAGCCACGTCGACGTTCTTCGGCGGCGAGGCGACCGCGGCGCAGTACGGCATCTTCTCGTCCGACTCGGCGGGACCGGCAACCTGGGACCAGACCTACGCGAGCAACTTCAACGACTCGGGCATGTACGTGGGTGCGTGCCTGCGCCTGTGTGACATCACCATCAACCACGCCTGGATGGAATACAGCGCGCTCGGCTACTCCGGCACCAACTCCGGCGGCGCGATCGTGATCGAGAACTCGGAGTTCGACAACAACCAGGACGGTTTCGACACCAACACGCAGATCGGTGGTGACCCTCCGGCACCGCAAGACGGCGCGTGCCCGACCAGCGCCGCGAGCCCGATCACGCATACGCATTCGTGCTGGGTGTTCATGCACAACAACGTGCACGACAACAACAACCCCAATGTGCCGAAGGCCGGTAGCGCGTCGGCCGGACCGACGGGCACCGGGATGACCATTTCGGGTGGTCGCAACGACACTGTGCTCGACAACACGTTCGCCAACAACGGCGCGTGGGGCATCTTGTTCGTGCCGTATCCCGACAGTGGCAAGCCCAGCATCGGCCAGACGTGCAGCGGCACCGGTGGAGGACAGGTGGCGGGATTCGGTTGCGTGTACGAATCCGAGAGCAACGCCCTGTTGCACAACACGTTCAAGCACAACGGCTTCTTCGCCAACCCTTCCAACTCCGACTTCGGCCAGATCACGATCCTGGCGCACAAGCCGAGCAACTGTTACGCGGGGAACACCGCTCCGGACGGCAGTGCTCCCGCGGCGCTGGAACGACTCCAGCCGAAATGCGGGGTCACCACAACCGCCGCCAACAGCGGCGGTGCGCTTCTCGCGCAGGTGCTGTGCGATACCGGGTTCGGCACGTGTCCGGCCGGCGCGCACTACCCGCAGGCCACCGGCGTGGTCATGCATCCGCTTCCCGAGAACCTGCCGACGATGCCCAATCCGTGCGTCGGCGTACCCGCCAACGACTGGTGCCCGAACGGCACACCGGCGTCGTGACGACCCGCCGGTGAACGACCCGCCGGTGAACGAGCGGCGGGTGGCGGGCTAGTCGCCGGCTTGGGCTTCTGTATCGAACATCGTCGCGAGCCCGCGCACGAGGCGGCGCCACTCGCTCGGGGCATCGGGCGGCAACGGAGCCCGGAGACTGAGCGCCTCGATGAGATCTACTGCGTTGCCGTGCAGACACGGGACATCGGGCGCCGCCTCGTTTCGCCGCACCGAGACCGATTCACCGACGCTCAGCGTGAAGCGGATGTCGGGGCCGGTTGCGATGGCGCCAAGGTCGCCCGAGAAGGCGTCGTCGCGGCCACGGGTGATCGCGGGGCCGACGGCGGCGGAGTAACACAAACACGACGCGAGCTCGTCATCCTCGAGAGCCGGCGCGAGCCCGAGCGGGACAGCGATGTCGCGTTCGTGCACCCATGCGTCCCACAGCGCGTGCTGGGCGAGCAGACGGACCGAGACATGACCCACCGGCGACTCCGCCACTGCGGACCACCCGCGGTCGTCGAGCGGTGCGAGCGCACCGAGGAAGCCATCGTTCGACGCGGCGAACTGGTCGAGCACGTCGCGTGGTGTCAGCACCCGCATCGGCTCGACCATCTTCGGCGGGTGGGCCGCCGGGTCGAACGCGGCGAGCACACGTGTCGGTCTTCCGGCCAGCCCGGCCGTCACCGAGGCTTCCCAAAACCCGTTGACGCCGACGAGGTGCGCGACGACGTCTTGCACCGTCCAACCTTCGCAGCGGCTCGGCGCGCGCCACTGGTCATCGTCGAGCGTGGCGAGCATGGACTCCAGCCGTCGTCGCTGGCGGGAGACCACGACTTCTTGATCGTCCGGCTGTCCATCGATCGACAGGACGACCGGACCGTCGTAGTGCGGTGACAGCTTCACGGGTCGACGGTATCCGAGAGGGCGATGTAGCCGCCGCGCGGGCCGAATGCGGACGCTCCGCTCAACTCTGCTGCGCGAACGGTCGATCCTGCGAGTCTGGCGCGGCTGGCTCGACGAGAGGAAATGGGTCGCTTATGCACAATCTTGGCAGGCTGCGCCTCGCACAAGACGATGAACACGGGTTCACGCTCATCGAGCTGATGGTGGTCGTTCTCATTATTGCCATCCTGATCGCCATCGCAATCCCGACGTTCCTCGGCGCCCGTGAACGGGCGAACGACCGTGCGGCACAGTCATCGCTTCGTAACGCCCTGACCGCAGCGAAGACCTCGTTCACGGACACGGGCGATTACGCCGGCTCGACGCCGGCCACCCTGGCGTCGATCGAGCCGTCGTTGGCGTTCGGCGCCACGTCGACCGGGTTCAAGTCGGTAAGCGTTCTCGCCGCGCCGACCGGCCAGGTCTGGTGGGCGGAGGTGCTGTCGAAGTCGGGCAAATGCTTTGGCATCGAAGACGACACCAGCAGCAGCGGTGGCACCGGCTACGCAGGTTCGACGACCTCGATCGCACCCGTTGCCGGTGCGTGCACGGCGCCGGCGACCGACCCGCACTGGGCGGACCCCGGCTGGTAGGTCTTTCGCCGAGACGATTCGACGGCGCGTCGCGGCGGACGCGCCGTCGGTCGTCGCGGTCGACGGTCCGTACGAGAAGAACTCGATCGCTACGTACCTCGCGGTTTCATGCCGGCCGCGAGATAGATCGCGTCGAGGACGCGCATGTTGGCGATCGAGTCGGCGGGCGGGGTCAGTATTGGCTCACCGCGCCGGACGGCCGCGCAGAATGCGTCGAGCTGGTACTCGTACGTCGGCCGGCGCGAGAACTTCTCGGTGCGTGCCTCCCCGCCGGCCCTGACCCGCATTCGGTGCCAGAGTTGCGGTGAGGTCGGGTTGATCACGTGCAGGCTCCCGCGATCGCCGGTCACTCGGGCGTAGGTCTGGACGAGCTGCGCCGACCACATCGAGCACGTGATGCGACCGGAATGGCCACCCGGGAAGCGGAGCTCGGCCTGCATCGCGCGGTCGACGTCAGGCGTGCGCAGCCTGGCAGCGGCCGAAGCGACGGTCGGCTCTTCGAGTCCGAGCAACCGCGCCATGTGCACGGTGTAGGTGCCGACGTCCATGGTGGCGCCGCCGGCGAGGTCGTACTGATAGCGGATGTCGGAAAACCTGGGGAGCGGGAAGCAGAGCGCGGTCTCCACCCGTCGGATGGCGCCGAGCTCGCCGCTCTCGACGATCTCGCGCATGCGGCGTGCAAGTGGGTGATAGCGATAGTGGAACGCCTCCATCACCACGAGGCCTGTGCGCTGCGCGACCGCGGCCACCGCTTCGGCCTCCGCGGCATTGGCGGTGAAGGGCTTCTCGCACAACACGTGCTTGCCCGCCTCGAGCGCGGCGATCGTCCACTGCGCGTGCAACCCGTTGGGCAACGGGTTGTAGATCGCGTCGATCTCGGGATCGGCGACGAGCGCCGCATAGGAATTGTGCACGATCGGGACGCCGTGCTTCGACGCGAACGCCGCGGCGCGTGCTCGATCCCGCGCGGCGATCGCGGTGATCCGGGCTTCGTCGCTCTTTCGGGCCGGCTTGATCACGGCCACGGGCGCGATGCGGGCCGCGCCGAGGACTCCGATTCGGACTGCTTGCATGTGCAGCACTGTACGGGTGGCCGGGCGAACGAGCCGGCCCGCAGTCGCCTCAGCGCGTGAACGAGAGTTCGGGAGAGCGGGCGAGCGTCTGCAGGACGACGCAATAGCGCTCGGTGAGACGAATCAGCGTGTCGAGTTGCTCGTCGGTGGCGTCGGTATCGAGATCGAACGTGACGCGGATCGCGGTGAAGCCGACCGACGCCTCCTTGGCGACCGAGAGCGTTCCACGGAAGTCGAGATCGCCTTCGACGCGGACCTTCCCGCCCGCGACGGGAACGTCCAGCGACGTCGCAACCGCGCGGTAAGGTGACCCCGGCGCACGCGGCAAGAGCCTCGAGCAGCATGTCGCCCGAGCACAGCAATGTCCCGTCTCCGCCAGTGGCGGGATGCAGCCCGGCCTCGGCGATCGCCCGGCCCGTCGCGACGGAACATGCGATTCCCTCGCCGAGCGTGCCCTCGGCCGAGAGCGTGACGAGCGCGCCGGCCGGGTCGTCGCGGTATTGCTGCTTCAACGGATCTTGGAGGGCGCGGAGCTCGTCGCGTTGCATGTGTCGTCTTTCGCCGGGGGCGCGGATCCATGGACGCTAGCGGTCGCAGCCGAAACGCCGACGCTTCGCGAACATGTCACGGGGACCCCGGTGCGATCACTGCCGGCGCGCTCAGCTGCAGCGGCATGCGACCGTCTGGTCGAAGACCTGCCACCGGAACTCGACCAGCGGTGACGACTCCCCGCATGCGCTGCAGCTGATCCGCCATGCGGACCCGACGCGGGCGATCTCGAGCGGTGCTTGCCCGGTGGACAATCGCTTGGCTTCGACACGCGGCTTGGCAATGGCCGGGAGGTTCGTGATCTCGAGATCGAGGTATGGCGACACACCGGACTTCCGCGGGTCGGCCTTGCGAGGGCCGGTCTCGGGTGCGCCGGTCCGGGACGCGGCAACCGCCGGGCGGGGGAGCTGCGCGCCGATCCGGCGGATCGCAGCGTCGCGCCGCGCACCGGACTCGGGGGAGCGCCCGAAGCTCAAGAACGCGTACGCCCGCTCCGCACCGAGACCAGCGGCGAGCGCGTCCACCGCGGTGTCGGTGACCGCCGCCCCGGACCCGACGGCCGCGAAATCGGAAGCTGCTCGCTCGTACGGCTCCAGATGTTCGGGATCCGGTACGACGTCCGGCCCGGGCGCGGCGAGGAAGCCTTCGAGCGCCTCGAACTGCTCACCGTCGAAGATCCCCGTCGCCTCGGAGATGCGTTCGATCTCGTCGAGGAAACCGTCGCGTTCGACGCGGTTCGCGGGATCCTCCAACGTGTCCTTGGCGAACATGATCACGAATCGTGCCGCGACGCCCGGCCGTTTCCGGCGCAGGATGCGACCCATCCGCTGGATCATCTGGCGCCGGGTCCGGCTCGCACTCATGACGATCCCGAGGTTCGCGTCGGGAACGTCGATGCCCTCGTCGAGCACACGTGGCGCTGCGACCGCGTCGAGCTTGCGAACGCGCAGGTCGTCGAGGATCTCCTTGCGCTGGCGGCGCGCCGTCGATCCCGTGATGAGCTCGATCGACACGAACGGATCCAGCCGGTTGATCGCGTGGTTCGCGGCCCGCACGGTCTCGGTGAACACGAGTGCGCCGTCGGCAGACTTGATCGCAGGTGCCAGGCTGCCGAGGAGGTCGTACTTGCCGCTCGTCTGCGCCACGATCTGTCGCCGCTTCGAGAACGCGTCGAGATACTCGCGCGCGGCCCGGCCGTCGGCGCCGGCGTCGCGTTCGGCCAGGTGCGCGACCGCGGCGAGGAACTCGCCGAACGGCTCGAGCGGCATCCCGGGAACCGAACGAAGATGATGACGCGCGCCCACGAGCTGCTGTTCGGTCGCGATGTACTCGGCCCGCTCGTCGACCGTCAGCGCGACACCGACGAACGCAACGCGCGGGCGCGCGCACACGCCATCGGCGATGGCCGCCGCGAAGCCGTAGCGATGACAGACGCCGCCGAAATACGGGAGCAGCAGGTCGGTGACCGCGTCGTCGGAGCGCTCCAGGGTCGCGGTGAGCCCGAGCCGCTCCTCGTACTGGGGAAGTAACGCGCGGCGCAGGATCCCGCCCCCGAGCCCGTGACACTCGTCGGCGATGAGGAGGCCGCCGCGCGTTACCGGGGGAGTCGGCTTGTACGCCGCGGCCGAGTGGCGGGTGGCGACGAGCACGTCACACGATGCCGCGTCGTCCTTGCCGCTGTCACCGAGCCGCCCGATGCGGGCGTCGGGCATCGCCGCGGTGAGGCGGCCGTGCCATTGCTCCATCAGCACGCGCGACGGAACGACCACGAGCACGAAGCGCCCCCGGCGCAACGCGTCGGACGCGGCTGCGATCGCGACGTCGGTCTTACCCGAGCCCGTCACCGCTTCGATCACTCCTCGGCGACCGCACCGTAGCCAGCTGACGAGCGCGTCGAGCTGCCAACGGTAGAGATCGCGGTCGTGCGAGTTCGGGCTGATGGGCACTCCTCAGCGGCGCGATCGTGCGGACATGAGGCAACTACGGTACCGGCGGTCCTGAGGGCGCAGGTACCTCCGCGCCCAGGGTGCCGGCCGGAACGCGACCCGACATTCGCCCGACGAGATGAAGTCCCCGTCATCCGGAATCTCGCGCCGAATGTGGCAGACAACAACATTCAGCTTCACTCTGGGTGATCCCGCCAGTACGATGGTCCAGCCGGACTATGGAGCGGGGCTGAGAGGATCATGCTTGGGTTTCGCTCGGTCGGAGCGGTCGCGATCGGGGTATGTGCCCTGTTTGCCCTGTTGCCGGTCGCGCCTGCGGGCGCCTCGGGCTCGGGTCCGGTATCGGACGATTTCAACACTCCGACCCTGAACTCGTCGGTGTGGTCGATCGAGAACCCGGCCGGCGACGGTTCGGTGTCGCTGACCGGCCAGGCGCTGGCGTTGTCGGTGCCGGCCGGTTCCGGCCACGACCTGTGGTCGGGCGACGTGAACGTGCTCCGGGTGGTCCAACCTGTCTCCAACACCGACTTCGACGTCGAAGCCAAGTTCGACTCCTTGGGTTCGTCTCGATTCCAGGACCAGGGGATCGTCGTCGAGCAGGACGCCACGAACCTCCTGCGCTTCGACGTGTTCTCCGACGGATCCTCGATCACCTTGTTCGCGGCATCGGTGTCCGGCGCGACCGCGTCGGTGAAGGTCTCGGAGACACTCGCAAGCGCGCAGCAGCCGATCTGGCTCCGGGTGCGGCGTGTCGGTGACTCGTGGCTCTACACGTACTCCGAGGACGGAACTGTTTGGTCGACGGCAGGATCCTTCACGTTCGCGCTGAGTGTCGCCGACCTGGGTCCGTACGCGGGGAACTCCGGATCTCCGGCGCCGGCGTGGACGTCGACCGTCGACTACTTCCATAGCGACGTGGACACGCCGGTCTTCGCGGCGAACGACGATTTCAGTGGGGCGTCGTTGAACGCGGCGACGTGGGGTTTTGTGAATCCGGGTGGTGGTGCGGCGCAGTCGATGGATGGTCAGCACGCGGTGATCACTGTGCCTGCGGGTTCGTCGCATGATCCGGGTGGGGGTGGTGTCGGTGCGCCGCGGTTGATGCAGCCGATTGCCAACGGTGACTTCAGTGTGGATGCGAAGTTCGATTCGCAGGTGTCGCTGCAGTTCCAGGAGCAGGGGATGATCGTCGAGCAGGACGCGACGCATTATGTGTATGTCGCGGTTGTGCAGAACTGGTACCAGACCGCGCTCGTCGTGACTTCGGTTTCGGGGGCGACGGTCACGACGAACACGAATGTCGAGATCTACAACAAGCCGTCGATCGTCTTACGTGTCGCACGTTCGGGTGCCGCGTTCTCGTTCGGGTATTCGTTCGATGGCCGGCACTGGACCGCCGCGGCGTCCCTCGTGTCCGCCCTTGCTCCTGCTCAGGTCGGGGTGTTCGGCGGGAATTTTGGGGGTTCGTCGTCGCCGGGGTTCGTGACGAAGGTCGATTACTTCGTGAACTCGTTGGCGCCGCCTGCGACCGAGGATGGTGTTGCGTGGCCGGTCGCGCCGGCGGGTCCGGTGATCAGTGTGTGGTATGGGTCGCAGCAGACGTTCGGTGCGAATGGTCAGCCGCAGCAGTGGGTGAACGTTCTCGGTGATGTCTCCGATCCGAGCGGCATCGCGAGCTTGACGTACACGCTCAATGGTGGGACCGCGAACGCGTTGTCGTTGGGGGAGAACCCGGTGCGGCTCGTGGAGCCGGGCGAGTTCAACGTCGAGGTCGATGCCGCGTCGCTTGTGGTGGGTGCGAACGTTGTGCACCTGCGGGCGATTGACAATGTGGGCAACGCGTCGACCGCGGATGTCACGGTGACCAAGGTGAATGGCGGGCCGTGGCCGTTGCCGTACACCGCGGATTGGTCGCAAGCGGGTGGCAACATCAACAGCGTCGCGCAGGTCGCCGACGGCCACTGGGTGATCCAGCCCGACGGCACGATCCACAACACCGATTTCGGTTACGACCGGCTGGTAACGATCGGTCAGGCGAGTACCTGGGCGCAGTACGAAGTCACCGCGCAGGTCACGATCAACGCGTTGGATCCCGATGGTGCCGCGGTCGGGATCGTCGCGGGCTGGAAGGGAGCGACGTCGGATCTCCACGGGGTCGTCACGCCCGATCAGCCGCGTCTCGGCCATCCGTTCCCGGCCGCGTTCTTGTACGGCAACGGGCAAGGTCAATCGGCGGGAGCGCAGATCTACGCCAACACCGACGCGCATCCCGAAACGGCCCTGGCTGCCGATACCACCGGCATGCACATGACGCTCGGTCAGGCGTACACGTTCAAGGCGCGGGTAACCGACAATGCCGTCGGTGGAAGCGACTTCAGGTTCAAGATCTGGAAGACGGGCACGGCCGAACCGTCGACGTGGCTGGTGCAGGCCAGTGGCGACCTGAGCCGAGGCTCGATCGTCCTCGCCGCGCACCGCGCCGACGTCAACTTCGGCACCGTCACCGTCACCACCGTTCCGAACGCGCCGGCCATCGGTACCGTCACCCGCGGCGACAGCTCGGCGGCCGTCGCCTTCGCTCCTTCGACGAATGACGGAGGCCGCGCGATCACCGGGTACACGGCTGCGTGCACGTCGTCGAACGGCGGTGCGGCAACGGCGGGTCTCGGCACCTCCTCGCCCATCACCGTCTCCGGCCTGTCGAACGGCAAGTCGTACACCTGCACCGTGACGGCTACCAACGCGATCGGGGCCGGCCCCGCCTCGATTCCGTCCGGTGGGTTCGTGCCCGCGAGGCTCCCCGACGCACCCGCCATTGGCGTGGCCACCGGAGCGAACGCGTCCGCCGTCGTCGCGTTCACCGCCGGCGCCGACGGCGGGAGCGCGGTGACGAGCTTCGCCGCGACCTGCACGTCGGGCAACGGTGGCGCCACCGGATCGGCCGTCGGCGTCGCGACGCCCATCGTCGTGTCGGGCCTGACCGGCGGCGCGACGTACACGTGCGTGGTGAGCGCGACGAACGCGGTCGGAGCGAGCGCAATCTCGAGCGCGTCGAACCCCGTCGTTCCCGTCACAGAACCCCACGCCCCGGTCATCACGGGCGCAACGCCGGGCACCCAGTCGATCGCGCTCGCGTTCACCGAGTCGGCGAACGGCGGCAGCGCCGTCTTGCACTTCGACGCGCAATGCACGTCGACCAACGGGGGGGTCACGCGGACGGGAACCGCCCCGTCGAGCCCCCTCACGGTCGGCGGGCTCACGAACGGCAAGCAGTACACGTGCACGGTAACGGCGACGAACGGGATCGGAACCAGCGCCAGTTCCGCCGCGTCGAGCGTCGTGGTGCCGGCCGGGGTGCCGACCGCCCCCACCGCAGTCGCGGCGGTCCCGATCCCCGCCGCCGCCACGGTCACCTGGGCCGCGGCCGCCGGCAACGGTGCGCCGGTGACGCTCTACTCGGTGCGGTGCTCGTCGTCGAACGGCGGGGTGACGAGGACGGCGGCCGCGGCCGCGAGTCCCGCCACCGTGGCCGGCCTCACGAACGGTCGGTCGTACACGTGCACCGTCACCGCCACGAATGCCGCGGGTACCAGCGCGGCGTCGAGTCCTTCCAACGTGTTCGTTCCCGCCGCCGCGTCGAGCACGGCGCATGCCGGCTACTGGATGCTGGGCAGTGACGGCCACGTGTACGCGTTCGGGAGTGCGAAGTACTTCGGCAGCACCACCAACGGCGCGGTTGCGATGGCGGCGCGTCCCGACGGACTCGGCTACTGGATCACGACCGACATCGGCACCGTCACCGCCTTCGGAGCGGCCCACGCCGATTCCGGGAGTCCGGCGCTCCTCGCCCACGAGCACGTTTCGACGATCTCCGCGACCCCCAGTGGGAACGGCTACTGGATCTTCACCGATTTCGGTCGCGTGTTCCCGCACGGCGACGCGCACTTCTACGGCGACATGCGCGCCGTGCAGCTGAACGGTCCCGTCGTCGCCTCGGCGGCGACGCCGACCGGGCACGGCTACTACATGATCGGCACCGACGGCGGAGTGTTCGCCTTCGGTGACGCGGCGTTTCACGGCTCGATGGGCGCCACCCACCTCAACCGGCCGATTGTCGGCCTCTCGCCGACGCCCGACAACCACGGCTACTGGTTGGTCGCGTCCGACGGGGGCGTCTTCGCGTTCGACGCGCCGTTCCGCGGGTCGCTCGGTGGAATGGTCCTGAACCAGCCGGTCGACGGGATCGTCGCCTACGGCAACGGGTATCTGATGGTCGCTTCCGACGGCGGCGTGTTCGACTTCTCCGACAAGGCGTTCGTCGGCAGCCTCGCCGATCGCGTGTCCGGCCCGCCGATCGTCGGAATCGTGGCCCGCTCCGGTTGACCGCGGCGGACGACTACGCCGGCGGCGCCACGTCGACGCCCAACCGGATCTGCGGATTGGCGGACGGGTTCAACCACCGCAGCACGTCGAGCAATTCGGAGACGGGGAGCGCGACACATCCCGCGGTCGACGTGCCGTTCGAGACGTGCAGGAAGATCGCACTCCCGAGTCCGGGGGTGCGACCGGCGTTGTACGCGATGACGGCCCCGTAGTCGTAATAGGGCGCGTCGTACATCGGCTCGGGTCTCACGCCCGCGTCGGCGACACGCGTGTCGATCCACTCGTTGTAGTTCGCGCTGTTGGGATCGTCGTCCCAGACGAGGGCCGAGCTCGTGACCCGTCGATACGGATACCGCACGCCGGGGTCGGCGGCGATGCCGAAGAAGAACGAGAAGCCGTACGAGCCCGACGGTGTCCGGCCGTCGCCTTCACGCTTCACGCCGGCGGGCGCGAACCCATTGCGCCCGATGCGCGCCGACCATGGCCCGAAACGCCGGACCCAGCCGGTGCTCGTCTGCTCGTATGCGTCGAAGGTCGCGACGCTCTGGTCGTAGCCGGAGGCGCCGACGACGATCAGCTGCGCCCGCACCGGACCCGTCGGCGGCGGTTGGATCGTGGTCGGCGGGGGCGGCGCCGCGGTCGCCGGGACCGTCGGCGCCGGGACGGCCGCCCTCGCCGTGGTCGTGACCGGTGCGGTCGTGACCGGCGCGGTCGAGGGTGCGGCCGGCGTTCGTTTCGGTCCGGCCGTCGACGGTGCCGCGGCCATCGAGGTCGTCGTGGTCGCGAGAATTGGCGGTCCGGCCGCCGGGCGTCGCGCGCTCGCGCCACCGCAGCCCACCAGTGCCACGACGGGGAAGGTACCTACGAGAAGGAATCGCCGCACCGTCGGTAGCCTAAGGACGATGCACCGGTCGCGGGGAGCAACGCCCGGCTCGGCGATCGCCGTCGCGCTGGCGGTTCTCTCCGGTTGCGCGTCCTCGCCCGGGAGGTCGCAATCTGTGGCGTCGCAATCCGGGGCGTCGCAATCCGGGGCGCCGGCCGGCGGACGCACGGCCGTCGAAGTGACGACCTCGACAGCCGGCCCGACGAGCACAACGAGCACAACGAGCACAACGACACGACGAGCACGACGGTCCCGATTGCGACCGTGTTCCGCGCTTCGGTCACCACCGTCACTGCCGCCGACCTCGTCTCCACCTATCGGCCGGGTTGCCCCGTGACTCCGGCCCAACTTCGCATGCTGCACCTGACGTACTGGGGCTTCGACGACCGACCCCACACCGGGCGCATCGTGGTCGCCGCGTCGGTGTCGACCCAGGTCGTGTCGGTGTTCCGGCTCCTGTACGCGGCGCGCTTTCCGATTCGCAGCATGGCGCCCGTAGACGCGTTCGGCGGGAGCGATCCGGCATCGATGGCCGCCGACAACACGTCGGGATTCAACTGCCGCAACGCGGTGGCGCCCGGGCCGCCGAAGTGGTCGGCGCACGCGTACGGCACGGCCATCGACGTGAACACGGTCGAGAACCCCTACGTGGAAGGCGGCGCGGTGCAGCCGCCGAACGCGGGCGCGTTCGTCGATCGGGGCCGGGTGCGCCCCGGCATGGCCGAACCCGGTGGCGTGCTCAACCGGGCTTTCGCGAGCATCGGCTGGCAATGGGGAGGCCGCTGGACCGGCGCACCCGACTACCAACACTTCTCCGCGAACGGGGGCTGACGCCGACATTTCGCCGAGGCTCGAGGTCGAGGTCCCTCAGCTCGTGATGACGATACGGATGATCGCGGCGTAAAAGAGCAGTCCGGCCGCGATCACGAGTGCATGGAACACCTCGTGATAGCCGAAGACCGCGGGCGCGGGATCGGGCCGCCGAGTCGCGTACACGACCGCGCCGACCGAGTACACGACGCCGCCCAATACCAGCAAGAAGAACGAGATCGCTCCGAGGTCGCGCCACAGCGTCGGCGCGAACGCGACCGCCGTCCAGCCAATGGCGATATAGAGGGCGGCGACGAGCCATCGCGGCGCGTGCAACCAGAGGATCTGCAGCACGACCCCGACCGCGGCCAGCGACCACACGAGGCCGAGCAGCACGCGGGCGGTGTGCGCGCCGAGCGCGGCCACCGCGACCGGTGTGTAGGTGGCGGCGATGGCGACCATGATCATCGAGTGATCGAGCCGGCGAAGCCGGAGCCGGACCGGCGCAGTCCAATTGCCGCGGTGGTACGCCACGCTCGCGGTGTACATCAAGGTGAGACCGAGCGTGTACACCACGACCGCCCAGCGCACCGATGCGGTCGACGCGAGCGCGAAGAGCACCAGGCCGAGCACCGGGAACGCGACTGCTGCGATCTCGTGGGAGACGCCCCGCAGCCGCGGCTTGACCGCCGGTCGATCGGCCTCGGCGCTCGCCGTCGTGCCGTTCGCTGTCATCTGCTGCCCACGCCCCGATGTTACGAGCGGGGCCGGCCCAGATCTCGACGCGGTGAGGCTACGCGCCCACGACGGCGACCACGACCATCGTGACGGTCGCGATCCCGACCAGACCCACGATGGCACCGACTGCGACCGACAGCGGACGGAAGCGCCGGTGCTCGATCTCCAGGCTCGGCCCGAGGGCGATGCGCAGCGTCTCGGGCGCGAAGGAGTTCGATTGGAACCGGGCGTCGAATTGCAGCCGGCGGGTCGAGCCGTCGCGCAGCTGGAGCTCGAGGACGCGCTGACGCGCGCCGTACTCCCACAACCGCGCGCGGCTGACGTGCGCGGCACGAATGAAACGGTTCCGCCGGTCCCGCCCGAACACGTACTCCGGCGGGGCGTAGAACAGCTCCTGTACCCGGTTGATCGCATCGCTGCGTGCGATGCGCTCCCCGATCAGCGCGCCCGCGATCGCGCCGACGATCGGGACGACGATCAGCCCGATCAGCGCGCCGATCAGCGCCGGGTCGGTACCCGTGGCACGCGACAAGAGGATCGCATCCTGATAGGCGACGATGTCGTACACGCCGCCGCGAGCGTGCGCCCGCAGGAGCACCCCGAAGACCTGCCGGCCGCCCTGCGGCGATCCCGTCGGGGCCTCGACGGCGGACGGAGCCGATTCCGGTATCCGGGTCGCGTCCGGCGCCGGAGAAACCGACCGAGGCGGGGCCATCGGTGCGGCGGCGTGGCGCGAGCGCGCGGGAACTCCCAAATCGGACACAACTATGGGTCGGACGGTTCCGGGGTGATCTTGAGACGAGCCGGCCTCCCGCGGCCCGGGGATCTGCGCAGAGCTCACACCGTGGCGCTGCGCACCCTACGTTTGGACCGGACACTCACGGCTCCGCACGGAGAGGAACGCCACCGGCGGCAATGCAGACATCATCGGCCCTGGCTCGACTCGTCGTGGTGATGGTCCTGGGCGTGGCGGTCGCGACCGCCGCCGCACTCGTTGCGCCGTGGCAGTTGTCGACGCTCGCGGGATGGGACGCGGCGGCAGTCACCTACGTCGCCTCGGTCTGGTTCGCGGTGGGTCGCTTCAGCCCGGACGAGAGCCGCGACCACGCGACCCGGGAGGACACCAGCCGGGTCGCGACATCGGTCTTGTTGCTGAGCGCGAGCGTCGCGAGCCTCGTCGGGACGGCCTTCGATCTGATCAAGGCCAACCAGGCGCACACCGCGGGCCGCGTGGCGTTCGAGCGCGATCGGCGTGCTGACGGTCGCGCTGTCGTGGGCACTCGTCCAGACGGTCTTCGCGCTGCGGTACGCACACGAGTACTACACGGCACCGGTCGGCGGGATCGACTTCAAGACGAAGGACGAACAGCCCGACTATCAGGACTTCGCCTACGTGGCCTTCACCGTCGGCATGACCTTTCAGGTCTCCGACACCGACATCCAGGCCCGCCGGATCCGGCGAACCGTCCTGCGTCACGCGCTCCTCGCGTACCTGTTCGGCGCGGTCATCCTCGCGGTCATGGTCAACGTCATCGCGAGCTTGCTCAACGGCTGACCACGCCGGACGACCGCGGGCGCGGATGCAGCAGCGCGACGCTCGAGACCTGGTGCTTGCGTCACGATGCCGCGCCACCGGTCGTGGGAACCGACATGTCCGAGTGAGGTCCTCGCCACTTGGCGGGGGCGAGGACCTCTCCCGGTCACATCCGTTCAATGCCCGG
This sequence comes from uncultured Actinomycetes bacterium, assembly GCA_963839575.1. Lineage (GTDB taxonomy): Bacteria > Actinomycetota > Acidimicrobiia > IMCC26256 > PALSA-610 > PALSA-610. Next base: position 3,647,252 of record CAWIVQ010000003.1, read on the forward strand.
CGTCGTGCGGCTGTGCTCACGACGCCGTACCGATCATCGGCCCCGGCGCGGTCGTGGTCGAGACGCGCCCGCGCAGTGTGACGGATCTCTCGATCCACCGCGCCGGCACCGCTCGTTCGGAGGGTTCGCGGCACGGGCGCGATCAGCGCGAACGGCGACGAGTGGGAAGCGCCTTCGGCGGCCGCGGCACGAGCGCGGCGGCTTCCCGGATCACCTTGGCCGCTTCACCTTCGGTGAAGCCGTGCTGGCGGCGCAGTTCGAAGTTGATCGAAGCCCGCGCGACCTCGAGCAGCAGGAGCGCCTTTGCAGTCTGGACCGCCCGGTCATGATCGCGCGAGCGGGCTCACGCTGTACTTTTCCGAGATATCGGGGTGCCCGCCGCTCATAACGGCCATCTTCCCCCCTCGCGGTCGGCCCGGGAAGGCCCACCGTCCAAGCGTGGCGGATGTCACGAGATCCGTCACCGGCCGCAGCGCCGGCCGGTTACGTTCTCGCGATGACGATTCGGGTCGTGCAATGGACCACCGGCAACGTCGGGCGGCGATCGGTGCGCGCCGTCGTGCGTAACCCGGAGCTCGAGCTCGTGGGCTGCTACGCGTGGTCCGAGAACAAGGTGGGCGTCGACGTCGGGACACTGGTCGGGCTCGATCCCGTGGGCGTCGCGGCCACGAACGACGTGCAATCACTGCTCGCGCTGCGACCGGATTGCGTCATCTACAACCCGATGTGGCCCGACGTCGACGAGATGGCCGCCATCCTCGACGCGGGGGTGAACATCGTGTCGACCGCGGCATTCATCACGGGACGCGCGCTCGGACCCGTCGCGGTCGAACGCCTGCGCGCCGCGGCCGAGGCGGGCGGCGCGACGCTGTTCGGCTCCGGCGTCAATCCCGGGTTCCTCAACCTGTTCGGGCTCGTCAGCGCGGGTATCTGCGATCGCGTCGATCAGATCCGCGTGTTGGAGTCGGTCGATGCGACCGGCTACGCGTCGGCGGAGACGCAGATGTCGGTGGGATTCGCGCACGATCCTGACGATCCCGACACCTCGGAGCGCACCGAACGCGCGTCGGCCGTGTTCGGCGACGCGGTCGCGCTCGATGGCCGACGCGCTCGGCATCGAGCTCCACGAGATCGGCTTCACCGCGCAATACGCGCGCGCGACCGAGACCATGGATCTCGGCTTCATGACGATCCCGGTGGGCACCGTGGCGGGCATCAGCGGAACGTGGTTCGGCGCGACCGCGACACGGCACGTGATCGAGTGTTCCTACCGCTGGAAGATGGGATGGGCGATGGAGCCCGACTGGCCGTTGCGGCACGGCTATTTCGTCGAGATCGACGGCGAGCCGAAGGTCCGGAGTCGCTTCCAGATCCTCCCGCCCGACGACTGGAGCGAACCCGACTACATGGGTCTGGGCATGATCATGACCGCGATGCCGGCCGTGCAGGCCATCCCCGCCGTCTGCGCGGCTGCACCCGGGATCGCGCGGTACACCGACCTGCCCCTGATCACCGCCACGGGCTACGTCACGCCCTGAGGTCCGAGCCGACCCGGGTGTGGCGCGCGACTCAGCGGCCTCGCCACTCCGGTGCCCGGCCCTCGGCGAAAGCCCGGCTCCCCTCCGCGGCGTCGTCGGTCGCGGCGGCGACCTTGCGCATGGTCTCGCCGAATCGGATCGCTTCGAGGGCCGGGAGATGTTGCGAGCGCACCGCGACCTCCTTGATGGCCCGCTGGGCGAGCGGCGCGCCCTGCAACAGCCGATCGGCCAGCCGGCGGGCCGCGGCCATGAGGTCTTCGTGCGCCACGACCGAGCCGACGAGGCCGATGTCACGGGCCCGCGCCGCACTGATGCGTTCGCCCGTCAACAGCAACTCCATCGCGTCGTGCCACCCGAGCCGCTGGGGAAGTCGGATCGCGCCGACGATCGTCGGCACACCTAGGCGAACTTCGGGAAATCCGAACTCGGCTCGTTCACTCGCGATGACGAAGTCGCACCACGTCACGAGGGTGAGGCCGTAACCGAGGCAGTAGCCGTTCACCGCCGCGATCACCGGCTTGAAGATCTCCCAGCCGCTCTCGAACGAATTGACGGTGGGCTTCTCCCAGAATGTCCCGGGGAAGTCGCCGGCCGAACCGGCGCCATCGCGTAGGTCGGCGCCGACACAGAACGCCGTGCCCGCGCCGGTCACGATCCCGACCCACGCGTCCTCGTCGTCACGGAAGCGGCTGAACGCTTCGTTGAGATCGCGCCGCATCTCACCGTTGATCGCGTTCAACGCCTCGGGCCGGTTGTACGTGATCGTCGCAACATGACCGTCGAGCTCATACCGCGCGGAGTCGCTCACGGCGCCATTCGTAGCGGTTCGGAACACTGGCCGCAACGCGAACAACCGCTACCCGCGTCGTTCGGGACACCGGTAGCGGGCACAATCCCGGTGTGCAAGATCCCGGCGTGCGAGCACCTGTCGACCGGAGGAGCTCCGCCCGTCTCGTGTTCGTCATCGTCGCGATCGTGCTCGGCGTGTTGGTCTCGGCGGCGGTCATCGGGGTGTCGGGCAACTCCACCCGTGACCCGGGCGCCATAGCCCGGATCGACGCGGCCGCGATCGGCCGCGTCATCGACCGGTCGGTCGTCGACATCTCGACAGCCTTGAGCGGCGCGCGCGGGCACGTCGCCGCGACGGGGATCGTGCTGTCGGCGACGGGCACCGTGCTCACGAACAACCACGTGATCGCGGGCGCGACCACGATCAGTGCCCGGGTCGGGGGGACGGGTCGCCGCTACGTCGCCGTTGTGACGGGCTACGACGTGACCGATGACATCGCGGTGTTGCGGCTCGACGGAGCGGCGGACCTCGTTCCCGCGCCGATCGGCGACCCCGCGACGGTGCGGGTGGGCGACGCGATGGTCGCGGTCGGCAACGCGCGCGGATTGGGCGGCATCCCGCACGCCGCGGCCGGCCACGTCGTCGCGCTGGGGCAGCGCGTCGCGGCAACCAACCGCGCCGGCTTCGACGGCGAGACGCTCCCCGACACCATCGAAGTGTCGGCCACGGTGCAACCCGGAGATTCCGGCGGGCCACTCGTCGACGCGGACGGCCGCGTCATCGGCCTCATCGCCGCGACCTCGACCGGCGCCCGCTCCCGAGACGCGACGGCGATCGGCGGCTTCGCCATCCCGATCGACCGCGCCACCGCGATCGCCCGGACCATCAGCGCGGGGAGGAGCACCGCCGCGGTGCACGTCGGGCCGCGCGCGGTGCTCGGCGTCGCGATCAAGACGACGCAGTCGATACCGGGCGTCGACCTCGTGCACGGCGCCGTCGTCGGGCTCGCCGACAACAACGGCCCGGCGCGCGCGGCGGGGCTTCGCGCCGGCGATGTCATCGTCGCGGTCGACGGCGTCGATGTCTCCTCCGTCGCCGACCTCGACGCCGCGCTGGATCAGCGCCGGCCCGGCGATGTGGTGCAGTTGTATTGGACGACCACCACCGGACTGCCCGGCACCGCTGCAGTGCGACTCGTCACGGGTCCACCGCTCTAGACCGCGGCCGCGCGCGGGCGCCCGGCTGGTGCGGCCGCTCAGTCGTGCGCGATGGCCACCGCGGGCGCGCCGCTCATCAGCCCGGCTGCGGAACCACGGAACGGCAATCCGAATGCGAACACGCCCCCGTCTCCGGCCACGAACCGGTAGCCCGCCGCCTGCGCCTCGATGCCGACGATGGGGGAGACCAGCTGGATGCTGCCCGTGGAACCCTTGAAGCGAGCGTCGCCGAAGGAGAAGACCCCGCCGTCCGACGCCACCAGCCAGTACCCCTTGCCGGTCGCGGTGGTGGCCATCCCCACCACCGGCCGGTTCAGCCGTTGGCCGCCCATCGAGCCGCGGAACCGGGCGTCGCCGAACGCGAAGATCCCGCCGTCCGACGCGACCAACCAGTAGCCGTTTCCGGTGGGAGTCGGTGCCATGCCGACAATGGGCTGGTTCAGGCGGATCGCACCGGTCGAACCGTGGAACTGCGCGTCGCCGAAGGAGAAGATGCCGCCGTCCGACGCGACCAACCAGTAGCCGTTACCCGACGGCGACGGGGCCATACCGACGATTGGCTGGTTCAGGTGAAGGCCGCCCATCGAGCCGAAAAACCTCGCGTTGCCGAATGCGAAGATCCCACCGTCGCGAGCGACCATCCAGTAGCCCGGCGACGATCGACCGGCCATGCCGACGATCGGCTTGGCCAACGGCACTCCGGCGAGCGATCCGCAGCTGGGTGCATCGCCGAACGGGACGACGTTTCCGTCGGTCCCCGCGATCCAGTAGCCGTTGTGCTGGTGCTGGGCGAGACACGCGTCGGGCGCGTGCGGCGGAACTCCCGACGGCCCGGCGAGGGCGGTGATACCCGACCGCGTCGGCACGAGCACGAGTCCGAGCGCCGCCGACGGAGCCGCGAAGTGCGCGACCGGCCCGACCGAAACGGTCGTGCGCACCGCGCCGCTGGCCGGGTCGAGCACGTACAGCACACCCGAAGCGGCGTCGACCGACCAGAGACTCCCACCGGCCAGTATCGGTGACCCGGCCGCGCCGACCGCGGGGCCGACCCAACCGAGTGACATCGTGCGGTGCGTCACGTCGACGTCGACTTGTTGGATGTGATTCGAACACGGCACGTACAGGTGCGAACCGTCGAACGCGTTGGCCCCGAATGCCTCCGCGCCGTTGCACATGTGCAGCGACTGGAGCTGCGTCATGTTCGTGCTGTTGATCAGGAAGCCCGTCTGTTGTTTGCCGATCTGGAACAGCATGTTGTTCGGCAGGATCGACGGCGCCACCGACGAGATGTCGCGGTCGCCGCCGGGGAACGTCGTGAACGCACCGCTGCGATTCATGCCCGACGTACTGTCGAACTTGAGGACACTTTCGCCGAAGTTGCCATTGTTGTCGGGGTCGGGGTTCCCCGTCGCCACGTACACGTTGCCGAGCGTGTCGATGGTTGCCCCGCCCGTCGCCCAGATCGCACCGAGGCCCGAGGTCGGTGTGACGTTGAACGCGACCTTGCCGTGGCCGGCCTCGTCGAGCGACACCAACCACCCGTGATACGGGCCGCAATCGCCGTAGTACCCGCCGTAGCCGATGTAGACACGACCGTTCCCGAGCGCGAGGCCGGCGCGCTGTTGGATGTTCAGGGAGTTCTGCGGCGCCCCCGGATCCGCGTTCGCCGACACCTTCGGCGCGCCGGTGAGCGTGTCCAGACCGATGAGCTGGTGGTGAATGTGATTCACCGAGTCCTGGATCGTGGCCACGACGTAGATCGTGTGCGCCGCGGTGTCGATCACCGGGGTCGAAAGGATGCCGAGCGGATCGACGTCGCCACAGCCCGCCTGCGACGCGACGTTGGTCATCGGCGCCCCGACGTGTCGCGACCAGAGGATCGCGCCGTCGTGTGCGTCGAGGGCGTACACGGTGTTGTTCTCGGTGGCCGCGAAGACCCGCCCGTTGAACACCAACGGCTGCGCGTACACCGCGCCGTCGAGATGGTGCGACCACGCCGTGTGGACCGGGAGCAGTGCCGGTTCGGTCGTATCGTTGCCGGTGCGCTGGGCGTTGCCGTTGTACACGGGCCAGGTCGAACCGGCGCCGGCCGGCGCGGCCCCGGCCACCAGCACGAGCGAGAGCGCGGCCGACAGCATCGAGATTCTGCGAAGCGTCATGAAGACCAGTCTCCCGCGCCCGGCCGCGATGCAAACGTCACCCCCGGGTACCCTGCGCGGCAGGTACGTCGAGCGAGGCCGCCGGAGGACGTAGGCCCCCGAGAACGTTGCCCCGACGACGTTGCCCCGAGGAGGTACCAATGTCCGGAACCCACGCGCAGATGTCGAGCACCGACCACTACACGATCATCTCGTCCGATTGTCACGCGGGCGCCAGTCACGAGACGTACCGCGAGTACCTCGACCCCGGATATCTCGCCGATTTCGACGCCTGGCGAGGGAAATACCGCAACCCGTTCTCCGACCTGCGCGGCAACCGTCGCCTGCGGAACTGGGACGACGAGTTGCGCAACTCGCAGCTGGAGGCCGACGGCATCGTCGGTGAGGTCGTCTTCCCGAACACGGTGCCGCCGTTCTTCCCGAGCTTCGTGCTCTTCGCCCGCCCGCCCCGACCGGACGAATACGAGCACCGCCGGGCCGGCATCCACGCGCACAACCGCTGGCTCGCGGATTGGTGCGCGCGATTTCCGCAGCGGCGGGCGGGTATCGGCCAGATCTTCTTGAACGACGTCGACGACGCGATCGAAGACGTGACCTGGATCAGCGAGCACGGGCTACGGGGCGGGGTCTTGATCTCCGCGATCCCGCCCGACGTCGACTACGTGAAGCCGCTCTACGATCCGATCTACGACCGGCTCTGGTCGGCCTGCGAAGACCTCGGCGTCAAGGTCAACAGCCACGGCGGGACCGGCCTGCCCAACTACGGCAAGTACGCGGTCGCCGACCTCTTGTACATCACCGAGGTGTCGTTCTACTCGCAGCGCCCGTTCGTCCAGATGCTGCTGTCCGGTGTCTTCGAGCGCCATCCGCGCCTGCAGTTCGTGATGACGGAGATGGGGTGCGCGTGGCTCCCGCCGCTCCTCGACCGTTTCGACCAGCTCATCAAGAAGATCAACGCGACCGGTGCCACCGGCGAGCTCCGGTACACCGACGAGCACAAGTTGCCGCAGCTCGCGAGCGACTACTTCCGCCAGAACTGCTGGGTGGGGGTCAGCCAACCGGGCCCCGACGATGCGCGAGCCCGCGACGTCATCGGCGTCGACAAGTTCATGTGGGGGAGCGACTACCCGCACGACGAGGGGACCTGGCCGTACACGCGCGAGCACTTGCGCCAGCTCTTCCACGACACCGAACCGACCGAGCTGGCGCAACTGCTGGGCGCCAACGCGGCACGGCTCTATGACTTCTCCCTCGACGCGCTGGCTCCACTCGCGGCCGAGTTCGGCCCGACGGTCGGCGAACTGGCCCGTCCGCTCGATGTGTTGCCGCAACCACCCAACGAGGCATTACTGAAAGCTGTCGGACCCTCACGCCTCTGACCTGCCCATATCCACGGTCCGCACGCCCATGCTCGGGACGAGTAAGACTGTCGCCCATGTCCGAGCGGAGCGGATCCCTTTTTCGACGGTGCGCGGCCGTAGCTGCCACCCTGACTGTTGCCGGAGCCCTCGGGGGCTGCACGGCCGCGCAACGAGCGGCGGTCTCGGCCGCATCGCACAGTTCGGCGCGTGCCGCTGTGGCGGTACCGAGCGCGGTCGAGCGTCAGATCGCGGGTGCGATGAACGAGTTCCGCGCCGTGCACGGTCTCGGCACGCTCGCGGTGCAGCCGAACCTGCAACAAAAGGCCGAGTCGTGGGCCGCGTGGATGGCCGCGGGCAACTGTGGTCGCGGGGCCAACGGCAAGCCCAACATCTGCCACTCCAACCTCACGAGTGGCATCTCGGTCTCGTGGACACTGCTCGAGGAGAACGTCGGATCGGCCTCGCCCCAGTCGAACGTCGCCGGTGTCATCAGCGCCTTCGAGCAATCGGCGCCGCACGCCGCGAACATTCTGAACGGTCGGGTTACCTCGATGGGCGTGGGCGTCGCGTACGCGTCGGGCTCGATCTACGTCGCCGAGGAGTTCATGGCGCAATGACGCCTACGACGGCGCGCGCCGCGCGCCCGTAAGGCGATCACGCGTCTCGGATGAGGCCGGCGCACAAAGCGTCGGCTTCGACGTCGAGGCGGCGCAGGAGTCCGGGAACGATGCGCCGTTCCGCGGTCCCACCCACGACCGGCACCTTGACGAACAGTTCGCCGGCGACCTCCCGGCGGGTGCCTCCACCGTCACCGGCAACGAGCGTGACCGAGGCCGAGCCGTAGAGCCGTTCGGCTTCGGCCTCCGCCCTGAACGACAGCTCGCCGACGCCGCTCGACACGTCGAGGCGGAGGTCCTGAAGCCAGGTCAGCCGCCGGCCCGCGACGACCCGGCGCGCGATCGGGTCGAGGTGACCCGTGAACTCGTACCGCAACCGCAATCGCCGCACGCAGCCGTCGATGGAGTGCTCGACCACCTCCGGGCGGCTCAGGTCGGGAAGGTCGAGCGCCAGGTGGAAGGCCGGGTCGCACAGGAGGCCGGCCACCACGTCGGGGACCGCGAGGAAGTCGTGCCGGGCACGGAAGCGCACGCCGCCAGTCTGGTGCCGCCATTCCGCCGGCGCCACTGCGCGGACTGTGCGCGACCGAGCACCGGCGCGCAGAGCACGAACGCGCCGCGCGCACCGGTTGCCGGCCGCGTTAGCGTTCGCGGCGTGACTGCGTCCGTCATCGCGCTCGATCCCTGCTTCACGGCCCCCGACGCGGCCGCGCTGGTCGAGCTCTGCGCGCGCTTCGGGCGCTACCGCATGTACGCCGAGCTCGAGCCGATCGACACCGAGATCGGCCGCGGCCTTGCCCCGCGCCACGACGCGCTCATGCACTTCCTGCGCACCGGTGGACTCGCTCGGGCCCAGGAACCCCGGGGCGCGCTCGGGGTGCGGACGAGCTACTTCCGCGAGGAATACGCGTACGGACGTGACGAACGTATCGACGGCATCGGGCCGTTCCTCTACCACGAGCCGTTCGTCACGGCCGCGCAGGCGATTCACGGTCGGCCCGTCGTAGAACCCGCAATCGCCTACGCCAACCTGATGATTCCGGGCCAAGAGCTCGCCGTTCACACCGACGTCCCCGAGTTCCGCGGCGCGAATCGCAAGGTCGTGCCGCAGTGGTTGCTCGTCGTCATGCACCACTGCGGATTGTTCGACGAGTACCGGATGCCGATCGCGACGGGCATCGTCTGGCTGAACGACTGCGACGGCGGCGAGCTCGCGTACTGGCCCGACGGCGCGTCCCGACCGGCGCGGCGTCACGACGTCGGGTACAACACCACGCTGGTGCTCGACACCGACACGGTCTTCCACGGCGTCGACCGTGTCGCCGCGGTCGCGGCCGAGGATCTGCCCCGACTTCGCCCCGGGACCACGCTCGAGCACACCGCCGACGACTGCTGGGCGTTGCGCGCCGCCGACGGCACGGAGATCGCGCGCTATCGCTGGGATGAGCTCCGGTTCTCCGTGTCGTGGAAGGCGTACTGCTTCCGCGACGAGCACGAACGCGACACCTGGCGCGCCCATCGCGACGACCTGACCCTCGACGCGATCCTCGATCGGCTGATCGACGACCTCCGGTCGCGCGACCGCGTCACCGGCGATGTCACGCGCGACCGCGCACTGGGTGAGCTGCTCATCGACGAGTACGTCACGTTCCCGGTGTCCACAACATCGTCGACGTCGTCCACAGGTTGATCCCTCTATCGATCCACAGACGGCTCGTCGTACGATCGCATCATGGGTTTCACGGTGCACTTCGAAGACGACACGACAACCGTCGTAGACGATGCCGATTCGTACGAGCAGGAGGGTCCACTCACGACCTTCTTCGACCGCAACGGAGGTGGCCGGCTCGCGTCGGCGTTCGCGGTGCGCGTCGCGTCGTTTCGTACGAGCAAGATCGTCGAAGTGCGGCGCGCGCCCGGCATCGGCATCGGTGATCCGCGCGCCGCGGAGTCGCTTCAGTCGATGAGATCGTCTTCGTCGACCACGACGTCCCAGCGTTGCGCGCACTCGCCGCAGAGGTAGACGACGCTGTCACCGGCCTCGAACACGTCGTCAGGTCCGATGGGCTGCGCGAGATACGCGGTCCCGCCACACTCCATACAGTCGATGCGTTCGGCGATGGCCACGACTCGACCGTAGCCCTCAGCGCGGCTCGATCAGCGGTCGGTAGGTCGCGGGGCGGCGGGTACCGAGCAAGGGGAACAAATCGAGCCAGTCGCGCGACTGGTCGAGATCGAGATCGGCAACGAGAACCGCCGCCTCGGAACGGGGCGCCTGCACGAGGACGCGTCCGTACGGGTCGCTCACGAATGACGATCCGTAGAAGCCCAGCGGTCCTTCGATTCCGGTGCGATTGACCACGACCATGAACGTGCCGTTCATGACGCCCTGGGCCCGGATGACCTGCTCCCAGATCGGCTCGGTGTCGAAGCCGGGATGATCGGGCTCGGATCCGATCGCGGTCGGATACACGAGCACCTCGGCGCCCCCGAGCGCGAACGCGCGCGACGTTTCGGGGAACCACTGGTCCCAACACGTCGGGAACCCGAACGCTGCCGTCTCGATCGTGGTGACGGGCCAGCCGGAATCGCCGGGCCGGAACCACGTGTCCTCGTAGTAGCCCGCAGTGACCGGCAGGTGGGTCTTGCGGGTGCGGGCCGCGACCGTGCCGTCGGGCGCGACGACGAATGCGGTGTTGTAGCCGAGCCCGCCGTCGCCCACGGCCTCGTAACACGATGCGTGCACGAACGCGCCGGTCTCCTCCGCGCAACGAGCGGCGAGCGCGAAGGTCGGTCCACCCGGCAATGCCTCCGGCTCGGCCCGAGGATTCCCGGGATCGCGTGGCTCGACTGCGAAATACCGCGAACGCGTGAGCTCGGGCAGGCACACGAGGCGGGCGCCCTCACCCGCGGCCGCGCCAACCCCGGCAACGATCGCGCGGTCGTGCGCGGCGGGATCGGGATCCCACGCGAGCTGCACGAGCCCGATTCGCAACGGCGCGCGCGTCGGTTCTCGCACGCGTGCCGGTGAAGGGAGCACGTCGAAGGCGGTCGTGACGATCATGCCGGCACCTGCTGGGTGATGCAGTGCACGCCGCCACCGCCGTACGCGAGCACGATTCCCGGCACGGGTACGACGTCACGACCTGGATAGTGCGCGGCGATCAACCCGAGCGCATCGTCGTCGAAGGCATGGCCGCTCACGGGAACCGCGACGAAACCGTTGCCGGGGTAGAGGTTGACGTAGGGCACGGCCAGATTCCGGCCGCCATATTCGACGTAGGGGAGCACGGGCACCTCGGTCACCTCCACGCCCGCGGCGCGCAGCCGCGTGACGTTGTCGGCGGCGATGGCGGCGTTCGGATTCGCCGGATCGTCGCACCCCTGCACGAGCGCCGCCCCATCGGGCGTGAACGCGACCACGTTGTCGACGTGTCCGTCGGTACCGGTGTCTTCCGCGATCGCGTCGGCGAGCCAGACGACGCGATCGACGCCGAGGAACACACACAACGCGGCCTCGATGCCGGCGCGGTCGCGATCGGGATTGCGGTTGGTATGGAGGAGACACCGCTCGGTCGTGACGAGCGTGCCCCGGCCATCGACCGCGACCGAGCCTCCTTCCAGGACGAGGGGAGCTTCGTGCACCGCGAGCCCGAGAGCACGGGCTACGACGGCGCCCACGACCGCGTCGGCGCCATGGATCTGCTTTTCGCCCCACGCGTTGAAGCGGAAGTGCACGGCGTGGATCGTGCCGTCCGGGGCCCGGACACCGATCGGGCCGTCATCGCGAATCCAGGCATCATCGATCGGCACGGGGAGGAGGTCGGCCGCGTCGCCGACGGCACGCGCCGCGCCGGCGACGTCGTCGGGCCCGACGACGAGCGTGACCGGCTCGTACGCGGCGATCACCCGGACGATCTGCGCGTACGCGGCCCGGGCGGGCTCCAACTGGTCGGGAGTGAAGATGCACTGCTCCACATCGGGCGGCCACGCCATGAGCGTGCGCCGGTGCGGCTCGGTCTCGGAAGGCATGCGCGATCCCACGGGAAGCGACACGACGGCAAGCTAGCGTGCGCTCATGCCGCTCACCGCCGATCTCGAGCAGTTGGCCGCGCGCGTTTCGAACTGGGGTCGGTGGGGCGCCGACGACCAGCGCGGAACGCTGAATCTGGTCACGACCGCCGCCGTCCAGCGTGGCGTCGCCGCGGCGCGCCACGGCCGGGTGTTCTCGCTCGCCGTGCCGTTCGACCAGACCGGGCCGCAGTGGGACAACGTGCACATGCCCGAACGCACCAACCCCGAGTTGCGCACCCATACCGTCAACGTTGCCTTCACCGGCGACTCGCGCGATTTCACGACGAGCGACGACTCCTTCCGCATGGGATCGCAAGCGGTCACGCACTGGGACGCCATCGCCCATGTCGGATACGACGGAAAGCTCTACAACGACGTACCGAACAACGTCGTTCGCGCCGAGGGCGGGGCCGCGCGGCTCGGCATCGAGCACTTCGGCCCGGTCGCGACTCGCGGCGTGCTGCTCGACATCCGCGGGTCCATGGCGTCGAGTACTTCGACGACGCGCACGCCATCACCGGCGCCGATCTCGACGCCGCGGCAAACGCGGCGGGCGTCACGGTCGAACCGGGGGACGCGCTCGTCGTACGCACCGGGCAAATGCACTTTCTCCGGGCCGGCGACAAGCAGCGTTACTCGATGCCGTCGCCCGGACTGTCGACCCAGTCGATCCAATGGCTGCGTGATCACGACGTGGCCGCGGTCGCCACCGACACGATGACGTTCGAGTGCTACCCCTGCGAGGACCCGACGGTCTTCATGCCGGTACACATGATCCAGCTGCGCGACATGGGCCTCGCCCAGGGTCAGAACTGGTACCTCGACGACCTCGCGGCCGACTGCGCGACCGACGGCCAATACGACTTCCTGCTCGTCGCGCCGCCGTTGCCGCTCACCGGCGCGGTCGGCGCGCCGGTAGTGCCCGTCGCGATCAAGTAGGCGCGCTCGGCCCCGGAGTCGAGCGGCGGATTCGGCTGTACCTCGACGATCGGGATCCACATGTGCGCGGGCGCGGTGACGACGCTCACGACCGCTCGCGCCACGTCTTCGGGGACCATCGTGTTGAAGTGCCGTTGGATGCCGAAACGCTGCCAGCGGGGCATGAGCTCTTCGAAGATGGCCAGGTCCCATTCGTCGGCGAAGCCCGTCAACGTCGGCCCGACCCGAACGACCGACGAGCGCACGCCGGCGCCTTCCGACTCGAGCGCGAGCGTTTGCGCGAACGCTTCGACGCCGGCCTTCGTCGAGAGGTACGTCGCGAGGCTCGGGCGCTTGTTCACGGTCGCGTCGGACGAGATGAACACGACGTCGCCGGGTGACTCCTCGGCGCGCAACTGCCCGACGACGCGCTGCGAGAGCAGGATCGGACCGAGCAGGTTCGTCTCGACGATGCGGCGGTGGTCCTCGTCGGTCATGTCGTGGATCGCGCCCGGAAGCGCCGTGCCCGCGTTGTTGACCAAGACCTGGATCGTCCCCGCGTGAGCTCGCACGTAGGTGCAGAACGCGTCGATCGACGCCGAGTCGGTGACGTCGAGCGGGTGCACGAGGGGCGTACCCCCCGCGCCGGCGACGAGCCCGGCAGTCTCTTCCAACTGCGCGACCCGGCGCGCTCCGAGCGCGACCGTCCAGCCCAATGCGCCGAGCGCGACCGCGATGGCGCGGCCAATACCCGCCGACGCCCCTGTGACCACTGCGATGCGCGCCGGCGCGGGTGTGGGCGCCTCAGGCGCCAAGGAACTCACCGCCGTTGACGTCGAGGGTCTGTCCGGTGACCACTCGCGACCACGGCGAGACGAAGAACACGACGCTGTTGGCGATGTCGTCCTGCGGGGGGATGATGCGCAACGGGATGCGCGCTTCGATCTCGGCGCGCACGTCGTCGCGGGAGATGCCGCGCGCCTCGGATTCCCAGCCGATGAACGTCTCGACGTTGGGGCCGCCGATCCAGCCCGGCGCGACGCAATTCACGCGCACACCCGTGGGTCCGAGCTCGACCGCCATCGTCTTGGCCGCGGTCTGGATCGCAGCCTTGGACGACGAATACCCGCCTTCGAGCGCGCGGATGTTGCGCATGCTCATCGAGATGATGAATACGACCGAGGCGTCGCCGTCTCGGGCCGCGGCCGTCTTCAGATGGGGGAGGCACGCCTGGGTGAGGCCGAGCGCGCCCCACACGTTGACCTCGAAGATCTTGCGCCACTTCCCGAGGTCGACCGCCTCGAACGGCTCGAAGGTGTCCATGCGGAACGCGTTGTTGACGAGGCCGTCGAGCCGTCCGAAGGCGTCGATCGTGCCGTCGACCAACGCCTGAACCTGCTCGGGATCGATCAGGTTGGTGGGGATCGCCAGGGCCCGACCGCCGGCGCCCTCGATCTCCGCCTGGACCTGCGCGAGGTACTCGGCATTCCGGGCCGCGAGCACGACGGTCGCGCCTTCGCGGGCGAGCGCGCGGGCATTCGCCTGGCCGAGGCCCGGCCCGACTCCGGACACGATGACAACTTTGTCCTGCAGCAGCATCCGCCCATCAGAGTCAGCGAACCGCGGCCGGCGCAACCTGGGCGGGACGCCCGGGGCCGCGCCGGGCCGTCGTGGGAGGTGACGGGCGTCACGGCCGGTCGGCGGCGCTCAAGCCCGGAGCCGACCGATGCCGATGCCATGGGTGGGCGGTCGGAGTGACCCATGATCGTGAGCGGAGTTCAGGCGGCCGGCGCCAAGAGCGTTTCGGCGGTCCAGGGCATCGTCGTCGACGACACTGCGGCCTCCCGCGCGGGTCTCGACAGCGAGAGCTCCGCGGATCGTGCGACGGGCATGCGGACGAAGCCCGGGGATCCGCAACCGGTGGTCTTCCCGCGGGCGGGCATTCCCATGGATCATCGCCCGGTACAGCTGCGCCACGAACGCGCGGCCTACCGGTATCGGGCCGACGGCGGTTCCGAAAACGACGACGCCTGAGGCACGCGCCTCGAGCGGGACACCCGCGGGTGGGATCAGAACTTCGGCTGGGCGCAGCGGGCGCGTACGAGCGATTCGAAGTGCTCGAGCGGCAAGGTGTCGTAATCGGGATCGAACGCGACCTGATCCCACTCGTCGGCGAACTGCGCGGCCAGGTCGAACCACGGCTCACCCTCGTACTGCGCGCGGGCGTCGGGATTGCCCCCGAAGTGGTGGTAGTAGTGGCGGCCCTGAAAGTCTTGGTGCGCGCGGATCATGTTGTAGACGTCGGAACGTACGTAGGGCTTGATGATCGCGGCCGCGATCTCCGGGTGGTTCGGCACGCTCACGGCCTTGCCGATGTCGTGCAGCAACGACGCGAACACGATCTCGTCGTCGGCGCCGGCCCGTTCGGCCCGGGTCGCGGTCTGCAGCGAATGCGTCAGCTGGTCGACGGCGAAGCCGTCGGTGATCGCAGCCAGCGAACGCAGGAGATCGAGAACGCTCTGGGCGACCCGCTCTTGATGCTCGAAGGTCTCCTTGCCGATCACCGCCCACTGCTCGGCCGTCGACTCGTCCATGCGCGTGAAGGTCTGAGTCATGCCCACAGCGTAGATCAGGGCCGAGGTCAGGGCTGGCCGACCAAGAGCGCCGCACCCTCCAAGAAGAAGTCCATGCCCTGACCTTTCGCGTCGCCGGCCGCCTGTAGCTCCGAGTACGTGATCGCCGCGCCCCACGGGTACGCCGCGAGCGTTCCCGTCCGCCTCTCGGCCTCCCAGGGCGCCACGTAGAGGTACGGCTCCGCGATCACGCCGTCGCCCGGCGACGCGCCGTAATTGCCCGCGTGAGCGCGTCGGCGTTCCCGAGCTCGCAGGCGAGATCGAAGTGCTCGGGCCAGAGCGTCGCCGGGCTCGGATCGTGCGCGGCGTAGGTCTCCCGCAGATCCGACAGCAACGCATCGGCCAGCGCGATCCACGCCGCGAGCACGCCCGCGGACTGCGCGTCGACCCCGAGCGACGCATCCGGCGTGCACGGGGTGACCGGTGTGTAGAGGTTGGCCGGCGCGCCGAGAGGAACGTCGACGAATTGCGCCGCGGCGCCGAGCGTCGTGATGCGGACGCGCGTGCTGGTGCCGGGACGCTCGTGCACGAGCTCCACACCGTCGACGCGCACGCGTTCGCCGTCGCCCAGGAGCGGAGTGCCGAAGCCGCCCGTCGTCGGTACCAAACCGATGTGCCCGTCGATGCGATACCGCGACGGCGCGAGCACATGCTCGGCCAGTGCGTGCAGCCCCGCGTGGGCCGCGACGAAAGCATCGGGCAGCGGTGCGAGCATCGGCGGACCTTAGAGCAAGCCGGCGAGGATCTCCGCAAGCTCCAGCGGTTTGTCCCCCTGGACACTGTGACCCGCGCCCTCGACCACGAGGATCCGGGCCTCCGGGTTTTTCCGCAACACCTCGACGACATCGGCATCGTCCACGACGGGAGAGGTCCCGCCGCGTACCAACACGAACGGCACCTGCACCCGGGCGACCGCGTCCCACAGGTCGTCGAGACCGGGGAGCACCTGCCCGTCCTCGCCGTCGCCCGAACCGCGTCTCGGAAGGTCGTAGCGCCAACGCCACCGGCCGTCGCCCGTCTCGATCGCGTTGTGCAGCACTCCGCGCCGCAGCGACGACTCGCTCCGGGTGGGATTGAACTGGATCGTGCGATCGAGGATCTCGCCGAAGCTCTCGAAGTACTCGGGTCCGTCGATGAACTGCGCGATCGCCGACGACTTCTCGCGGTTCACGCCGGGAGTCACGTCGACGAGCACGAGCGCGCGCACGAGGTCGGGAGCCCGGTCGGTGAGCGCGAGCGCGCTCAGCCCGCCGAGCGACATACCGACGACGACCCGCGCGTCGGGTGCCAGCCGGCGCACGGCCTCTTCGAGCGCGACCGCGTTTTCCGCAGGCCAGTACGCGTGGTCGTCACGGTGCGAGGAATGGCCGTGACCGGGAAGATCGATCGCGAGCAGCGGGCGATCGAGTGCGAGGGCAACGGTGTCCCAGGTGTGCGCGTTCTGCGCGCCGCCGTGCACCAGGATCAGCTCAGGACTCCCGGTGCCCCACGCGAGCGCGCTGATCGTCCCGCCCGACGTCTCGGCGGTGACCCGCCGCACCGTCGGCGATCCCGTCCATGGGATGCCGAATTCCTCGGCGTTCTCGGAGAAGAGCGCGAACTCGTCGTATACCGGGGTGCTGGACATGGGGACCAGTCGACTCCAGCCCGCCCGGTCGGTGCAACCGGACCAGGCCTTCGTACACTTGCTCCCGATGCGCGGGCCCCTCCTGTCGTCCGCTGCGATGCGCCGCCTGACCCTCGTCAACGTGGTCCTGCTCGCGGCGCTGATCGTCAGTGGTGCGGTCGTGCGCCTGACGAACTCCGGCCTCGGCTGTGCCGACTGGCCGAACTGCAGTGCGACCAAGCTCGTCGACGTCTCGACGCACCATGCCGCGATCGAGCAGCTCAACCGGATCTTCTCCGGGGCCATCGGCGTGCCGATCGCCCTCGCGCTGCTCGGTGCGTACCGGCTGCGGCCCAAGCGCGCCGACCTGGTCCGGCTGGCGTGGGTGCTCTTCGGCCTCTTCTGGGCCGAGGCCGTCCTGGGCGGCATCTCGGTGAAGGTGCGTTTGGCGTGGGTGAGCGTCACCGGCCACTTCCTCCTCGCGATCGCGCTGATCGGTGTCGCGCTCGTCATGCACTACCGCGCCCGCGCCACCGAGGCCCCCCGCCGGCTGACGGTCTCGCCGGCCACGTTGTTGCTCGCCCGCGCGGTCTACGCGCTGACGATCTGGGTGGTCGTCGCGGGCACGCTCGTCACGGCCGCGGGCCCGCACGGCGGCGACGCGCAAGCGCGCCGGCTCGGGTACCCGCTCGGCGACATCGCGCGCGTCCACGGCGCGTCGGTCGACGTGCTCGTCGCGCTCACACTGGCGCTCGTCGTCGTGCTCGCTCGGGCGCGAGGTCCCCGGCGCGTGCTGAATGTCGCTTCGCTCACCGTCGTGGTGATGGCCGCGCAAGGAGTGCTCGGCTACGTGCAGTACTTCAACCACATCCCCGCCGTGCTGGTGGGCTTCCACGTGTTCGGCGCGGTGTGCGTCTTCGCGTGCGTGCAACAGCTCGTGTTGGAGCTACGCGTCGCGGGCGATCCACCCGCCGCCGGGATCGGGAACGCGACGGAGATCTACGACGTCGCGGTCGCGCGCTAGGCGCCCCTACGAGGTGCGGCGATGGGTGACGCCCTGCCGGGCGGAACGCGTGAGCCGGGCATTCATGTCGCGGGCGTATTCGCGCGTGCGCGCCGGGCTCATCAGATGCACCTCTTCGAGCCTCGGCGTCAGCAGTGCACGGGTATCGGTGTACAAACCGTTCCAGAGGTCCTGGCGCACCGTCTCGGGCAGGTGACACAGGGTGACGACGACCTCGAGCGCATCTCGCCGCGCCACCCGCTCGAGCACGTCGACCACGCGGGGATCGGATGCTCGGCAATGGGGTGGAACGGACAGTCCTTGTCATCATGCGCGGCCGGGCGGGGGAAGACGACGCCGCGTCGAACCGCGGCGACGAGGTCTCTGATCGCCTCGACCCGAGCCTTGTCGCTGGCCTCCCGGACCCGGGCGATGCCCTCCCGCAGCCGCTGACGCTCGGTGATGGTGAGATGGTCGTTCACCGCGTCGGCGAAGCGGACCGGCAACAGGCTGTACGCCAATGCGGCGCGATCCACTCCCGATTCCGTCGACCTCTGCCCGCGGCTCACAGTTCAGGTTCTCGGCGTCCGGAGGCCATGGGTAAACCGCCTGTGACGGCCGCCACCCACCTCGGGCGTGGCCTTCGTCACATATGACAGGCTCGGACCGTGCGAGTCCACCTCGTCGACGGAACCTACGAGCTCTTCCGCCAGCACCTCGCGCCCCGTCCCGGCCATCTCGACGACGACGGCGTCGAGGTCGGCGGCGTCCGCGCGGTGGTGGCTTCGATGCTGACCATGCTCGAGGACGGAGCGACCCATCTGGGGGTTGCGACCGACCACGTGATCGAGTCGTTCCGCAACGACCTCTGGGAGACCTACAAGGACGGTTCGGGTATCGACCCCGTCCTGATGGCACAGTTCCCCCTCCTCGAAGACGCCCTGGTGGCGCTCGGAGTCGCCGTTTGGCCGATGGTCGACCTCGAAGCCGACGACGCGCTCGGCACCGCGGCTGCGGTGGCCGCGGCCGATGACCGGGTGGAACAGGTGATCATCTGTACGCCGGACAAGGACCTCGGTCAGTGCGTCGGCGGCAAGGTCTTCCAACTCGACCGCCGACGCGACGTCTTGCTCGATGCCGAGGGCGTGCGCGAGAAGTTCGGCGTGCCGCCCGCATCGATTCCCGACTGGTTGGCGTTGGTGGGGGACTCGGCCGACGGCTTTCCCGGCCTCCCGGGTTTCGGCGCCAAGACCGCGGCCGCCCTGCTCGCGCGCTTCGGCCACATCGAGGCCATCCCCGCCGACCCGAAGGAATGGGATGTTCCCGCCGTGCGCGGCGTCGAGCGACTCGCCGCCACGCTCACGGCGGGCCGAACGGTCGCGGCGCGCTTCAAGGAGATCGCGACCCTGCGCCTCGACGCCGACGTCGGTGTCGTCGACGACTGGCAGTGGCGAGGGCCGCAGCCCGAGCTGGGCGATTGGTCCGTTCGGTTCGGATCACCGAGACTCGTCGAGCGCGCGAACAAGCTCGCGGCGCAGAGAGGAAGCGGCGCATGAGCGATGCAGTGTTGATCGACCACGTACGACCCGGGATCGTGGTGCTCACCCTCAACCGGCCCGAACGGCTCAACGCGATGAACTACGAGTTGGTGCGCGGGTTGTACGACGCGTTCGACGAGCTGGCCGACGACCACAGCTGCCGCGTGATCGTGTTGACGGGAGCGGGGCGCGGATTCTGTGCCGGTCTCGACCTGACGGAGGGCGCGAGCCCACCCTCGGCCGCCGGTCTCGGCCGCGCGCAGGCGGGCATGGCCGTGCAGAAGCTGATCGCCGGGCTGGTGCCCAAGATGCGTTCCGTCCCACAGCCGGTCATCGCCGCGGTGAACGGAGCCGCGTCGGGCGGCGGGCTCGCGCTGGCGCTCGCCAGCGACGTGCGCATCGCCGCGCAATCTGCTCGGTTCAATGTCGCGTTCATCCGGGTGGGCCTGTCGGGTTGCGATATCGGAGTGTCGTGGATGTTGCCGCGACTCATCGGTGCGTCGCGTGCATTCGAGTTGCTCTTGACCGGCCGGCTGATCGATGCGGACGAAGCCGACCGCATCGGTCTCGTCACACGGGTTGTTCGCCGACGCGGATGTCGTGTCGTCGGCGTTGGAGACCGCGGAGTTGATCGTCGCCAATAGCCCGTTCGGCGTGCGCATGACCAAGGAGGTCATGTGGAGCCAGCTCGAGATCGGCAGCCTCCAAGCCGGCATCGATCTCGAGAACCGGACCCAGGTGCTGTCGAGCTTCACCGGCGATCTCACCGAGGCAATGGCCGCGTTCGCACAGAAGCGACCGGCCCGGTTCACCGACGGATAGGCAAAGTTCGCCCATGGACAGGATCGAGGAGCCGAGGATGCTCGAAGGACGCGTCGCATTGGTGACGGGAGGCGGCCGGGGGATCGGTAAGGCGATCGCGCTCGGACTCGCGACCGACGGCGCCGACGTCGCGATCAACTACCGCAAGGACGAGACTTCGGCCGGAGAGACGGTCGCGGAGATCGAAAGGCTCGGTCGGCGGGCGCGTGCGTACGCGGCCTCGGTCGACGACTTCGCACAGTGCGAGGCGATGGTCGGTGCGGCGATCGCCGACTTCGGCTACGTCGACATACTCGTGAACAACGCCGGCAACGCGTCGCGCGGCCGGACGGTCGCCGACACCGACCCGGCCGAGCTCGAACGGGTCGTGCGCACGCATGCGTTCGGCGCCTGGTCGTTGAGCAAACTCGTCTTGGCCTCGATGCGAGCCCGACCTCGCGGCGACATCGTGATGATCTCGAGCGCGGCGACGCTGTACATGGCGGCCAACTCGGCGCCGTACAACATGGCGAAGGCCGCGGTGGAAGCCCTGGCGGCCACCTTGGCCAAAGAAGAACGCCGCAACGGCATCCACGTCAACGTGGTCGCGCCCGGGCTCGTCGACACCGAGATGGGCCGACGCCTCGTGAAAGGGGCGATGGGCGTGGACGACATCCACTCCATGGACGCCACCAGTCCGTTCGGCCATGTCTGCTCGCCCGAGGAGGTGGCCGACGCCGTACGCTTCGTCGTGTCGGAGCGCGGCGTCGTATCTCACCGGCCAACGGATCGGGGTCGACGGTGGCGCGTTCTAGCGGCGGCCGTTCGGTGCGGCCGGACGAAGCCATCCACGATCGAGGAGGCTCCACGTGAGCACCATGCAGTCGAAGGTCGCGATCGTCACGGGCGCGAGTGCGGGTATCGGTCGCGCCGGCGCACTCGCGTTCAGCCGGGAAGGGGCGTCGGTCGTCGTTGCCGACATCGACGTCGACCGGGGCGAGGGAACGGTCACCGAGATCGAAGCGCTCGGCGGCTCGGCCACGTTCGTCCGGACCGACGTCTCCGATCCCGACGACGTCGCCGCGCTCGTGACCCATGCCGTCGAGCATTTCGGTCGCCTCGACTACGCGTTCAACAATGCCGGCATCGAGGGCACGTCGATGCCCACGGCCGAATGCACACTCGAGAACTGGAGCCGCACCCTCGCCGTCAACCTCACCGGCGTCTTCTTGTGCATGCGGGAGGAGATCCCGCGCATGCTCGCGACGGGTGGAGGAGCGATCGTCAACAACTCGTCGGTCGCCGGCCTTGTGGGATTCGCCGGCATACCCGCGTACACGGCGTCGAAGCACGGCGTCGCCGGCCTCACGAAGTGCACTGCGCTCGAGTACGCGACCCAGGGCATTCGCGTGAATGCGGTCTGCCCGGGAGTCATCGAGACGGAGATGATCACCCGCTTCACGCACGGCGACGCCGGCGCCGCCGCCCAGCTACGAGAGACCGAACCCATCGGGCGCCTCGGTACGCCCGACGAGGTCGCCGACGCGGTCGTGTGGTTGTGCTCCGACCGGGCGAGCTTCGTGACGGGCCAGACCCTCGCGGTCGACGGCGGCTTCGTCGCGCGCTGAGGGACGCGATACGGGGCGCGGCACACCTGCGACCGTTGCGACCGCGGCCGTCGCTAGCATCGACCCGTGGCGGTCTTCGCGCTCGTGTTCGTCGTCGTTCCGCTGGTCGAGATCTACGTCGCCGTGCAGGTGGCGCACGTGATCGGACCTTCGAACACCATCGGGCTGCTACTGCTGATCTCCATCGCGGGCGCATGGCTCACGAAGTACGTGGGTTTCGGCGTTGTCTCCCGCATACGTCGGCAGGTGGCCGCGGGTCAGATGCCGACGAATGATCTGATCGACGGCGGCCTCGTCGTCACCGGCGGAGTGCTGCTCGTCGTTCCGGGGTTCGTCACGGGCGCCCTCGGCCTCCTCTTGCTGTTCCCACCGACGCGCGTACTCGCCGCGTGGCACGGTGAAACGCCGATTCCAGGGCCGCATCACGTACCTGGGTGGTCCCGGACACGGCCACATCGACGGGCCGCCCGACATCATCGACGTGTGAGCGCGAGCCGTAGCCGGCGAGTCAGCTCACCCGGAACCGGTCTCTCCGGCCAGGACGCGGCCCCATCCCGACCGCGGTGAACACGGCGAACCGGTTGGCGTCCCGCGGTAAACTGCGTACGACATCTGATCTGCGACGGTGCGCCGGGAAGCCTGGTCGGCTACGGAGTTGAACTATGCCCACCGTTGTCGACCGTGCCCTTCGCGTCTCCGCGACGAGCGCGGCGTGGACGCTGACCGCGAGTATCGCCGCGATCGTCCTCGGTCTCGCCGACAAGAGCCTTGCCCTGGTGGCGTTCGGCGTGGTTCAGCTGTTCGACTTCGCCGCTGACGTCGTGCTCGTCATTCACTTCCGCGCCGGAGCTGCCGCCGAGCACTTGGAGCGTCTGGTGCTACAAGTCGTGGCCGCCGGACTTCTCGCCATGGGATCCGTCACCGCCGTCGTCAGTGTCTTGCACCTCTACAACCACGACGCAGCGGGCGACTCCGCCCAGACCAGCATCATCCTCGCGGCGGCCTCCTTCGTCGTCCTCACGGCGCTCGCGCTGCGGAAGCGACAACTGGCCGCGCGCTTGCCGAGTCCCGCGCTCCACGCCGATGGCAACCTGAGCGCCGTCGGCGCCGCCCTCGCCGCGGTCACGCTCGTCGGAATCTCGGCCGCGCACGCGTTCGGCTGGTGGTGGACCGACCCCGCGGCCGCGTTGGTCATCGCGGTGGGTGCGATCGTCGTCGGTGCCACGACGAAGCCTTGATCGCCGTCGGCGACAACCTCGGGGCCTGGTCGGCTCCACGATCAGACGATCCGAGCGGACCGAACCCCGCGTTTCGTACCATCGGCGCATGACCGCGTTCCGTTTCGGCTACCAGGTCGGGCCGGGTGACGCCGACACGTTGTGTGCAGCCGCGGCCGGCGCCGAGGCCGCCGGGTTCGATGTGATCCACACGTGCGATCACGTCGACGATGGCTGGTCGCCGCTGGTTCCATTGATGGCGATGGCGTCCGTGACGCAACGCGTCCGCCTGTGCCCGTTGGTGGTCAACAACGACTTTCGCCACCCCGTGCACCTCGCTCGCGAGATCGCGGCGCTCGACCACCTGACGGGCGGACGCGTCGAGCTCGGCATCGGCGCGGGTCATGCGTTCACCGAATACGACGCGATCGGCGCGACACTCGATCCGCCCGCCGTCCGCAAGGCGCGTCTGGCCGAAGCGGTCGAGATCCTGCGCCGGCTGCTCGACGGTGAAGCCGTGTCCTTCTCCGGTCGGCACTATCAGCTGGTCGAGGCCCGGACCCAGAGGTCACGACAGGACCATCTTCCGCTTCTCGTCGGCGTGAACGGTCGTGCTGCGCTCGCCCACGCCGCGCTGCACGCTGACATCATTGGGCTCACGATGCTGGGCCGCACGCTCGCCGATGGGCAGCGTCACGAAACCCGGTGGGAGGCAGACCGCCTCGATCGCACCGTCACCTTCATCGACGAACACGCGCGCGATCATCGAGTCCGACCGCCCGAGTTGCACACGCTCGTCCAAGCGATCATCGTCACCGATCAGCGCGACCGGGCCGCATCAGAGCTCGTTCGCCAAGGTTGGGTCCCGACGCTCGACGACGCGCTGGCGACGCCGTTCCTCGCGATCGGCACGCACGACGAGATCGCCGAGCACCTGCTGGCCTGTCGCGAGCGATGGGGGATCACCTACTTCAGCGTGCGCGACATCGAGTCGTTCGCACCGGTCATCGAGCGCGTCCGCGACCAATAATGCGAGCCGCCGCCTCGTTCCGGGTCTCCGGGTCCCGGGTCGACCGGAGGGGTAGGCACGCACACTCGTCCCGGCCGATCCGCGCTCGCTACCGGACGAGGACGCGCTCGCCGTCGTGGGGCACGACGGCGTTCCATCCGAGGGTGTTGATGATCCGCGTCGACATCGAGACGCTCGCGTCGTGCTCGCCGTGTATGACGTAGGTGGTGTCGGGCGGTGTGGGCGCCTCGCCGAGCCACGCGATCAGATCGTCGGCGTCGGCATGCGCGGAGAACGCGTCGATGACCACGATCTCGGCGCGCACGGGGACATAGCGGCCGAGCATCTTGAGCGACGGGACATGATTCGCGAGCAGGCGCCCGCGCGTGGCCTCGGCTTGGAATCCAGCGAGCACGACGGTATTGCGAGGGTCCGGCAACAGCCGCGCGAGATGATGCACGACGCGCCCCCCGGTAACCATGCCCGACGCCGAGATGATGATCGACGGAACGTGCAAGCTGTTGAGCGCGATCGACTCGTCGCGCGTTCGCGCCTCGTGGAGCATCCCGGGGTCGAACGGGTCGCCGACGCCACGACCGAGCCGAACGTCGTCGTCGCCGGCGGCGATCGCGGCGCGATACACCCCGAGCACCTCGAGGGCCATCGGACTGTCCGCGTAGACGGGAAGCGCGGGGATCCGCGAACTCTGAACGAGCTCCTTCAGTGCGAGCAGGATGATCTCGGTCCGGTCGACGGCAAAGGACGGGATGACGACCATGCCTCCCCGCTCGGCGGTACGGGTAATCGCTTGGGCGAACCGGTCCAAGGCGGCATCGGGATCCTCGTGGCGGCGATCGCCATAGGTCGACTCGACGAGGAGCGCATCAGCCGCGGGAGGTGCAGCCGGCGCGCGCAATACCGGATGGTCGGGGCGCCCGACGTCGCCGCTCACGAACACCCGGCGGGTCGCGGCGCCGTCCGCTTCGAGCAACACGCCCGACGACCCGAGGATGTGACCGGCGCGCTGAAACCGCGCGTGTACTCCGGGCGCGATCTCGACCGGGACGTCGAAAGCCGTCGGGCGAAATCGCTCGACGGCCTCTCGCGCGTCCGCCTCGGTGTATAGCGGCAACGCCGGATGGTGCTTCGAGAAGCCGTGCCGGTTCGCGTAATCGGCCTCTTCTTCTTGGAGCCGGGCCGAGTCGTTCAGCACGATCTCACCGAGCTGGGCGGTGCGTGCCGTCAGATGGATCGCGCCGCGGAAGCCGTCGGCAACGAGCGCGGGGGCATAGCCGATGTGATCGAGATGCGCGTGCGTCACGACAACCGCGTCGATCGACGCGGGGTCGACGGGAAACCTCGCGCGGTTGCGCAGGCGCAGATGCTTCAGCCCTTGGAACATCCCGACGTCGACGAGCACACGCGCGTGCGCGGTCTCGAGCAGAAAGCGGCTCCCCGTCACCGTCCCGGTTGCTCCGAGGAAGGACAACAGCGGTGGCAGCTCCTTCACCTTCATTCGGTACCGACCCCCAAGATGTCGTCCAGGGTGCTCGGACGCCGGAAATGCTCGGTGCGGTAGTAGTCGACGAGCAGCTCGACGAGACGTTCGGGGTCATCGTCGTAGATCACGTGCGCGCCCGTATCCTTGTTCATCCGCGTGACGAGCTCGTCGATCATGTCCGCCACGCCGCCCGTGCCGGTGAGCACCCCGATGAGTCGACCCTCGTCATACGCGATCGCAAACTCACCCAGGGTGCCGGAGCGGCCGCCCACGATCACGACGATGTCGGACGTACGGATGTTCACCACTTCGCGGCCCATCAGCCCCGAGCCGGTATAGACCACCACGTCGAAGCCGAGGACCGGCGACCCGAAGCGTTGGACGTGCTCGGTCTCCGACAGCGCCGGCGATATTCCGACCACCAAGCCACCCGCGCTCTTCGCGCCCTCGACCGCGACATACGAGAACCCCGGACACGCCCCCGTCACGAGCGTGCATCCCGACTCGGCGATCACGGCCCCCAATCGTCGCACCCGCGCGACCGCGTCGGGATCGAGCGAACCACTCGCAGAACCCATGACCCCCACCGCGAGCGGGGGGCGTACCAACTCCACAGCGTCCACCCTCCGATGATCCCACGTCGCCGGCTACGACGATCCGACCGCCGCGTCGACGCGAGCTAGTAGGGGCCGTCGCAGCAAGAGTCGCGCCAGCCGCACGACGGACAGCGGTAGTGCGCGTGTTCCGGTCGCATCTCCGAGCCGCACACGAAACACGTCACCGACAGGTCGCATTGCCGCGGCGCGAGTGTCGGTGCCGTTGCCGCGACCGGTCTCCTGACGTCCCCGTCCGCATGTGCACGATCGCCCACGGGCGCCGACGCTAACCCAGCGGGCGCAGAAGTTCGGGGACCACCGGGGAGTCGATACGCGCGGTGGCGTCGGCCGGGCGTTCGAGCCCACGCGGCCCCGCGATCCGATCGAAGAGCTGCACCGAGATCTCTTCGAACGCGGAATCGGCGGGCATGGACGAGACGATCATCTCGTACACACGGGCCGGGAGCACTCGCCCGACTCCGCCCACCAGCCAGCGCTCCCGCGCGCCGGCACCGATCGTCTGCACCACCTCGGTCGTACCGACCGGGACCAGTGCCCGCTCCGCGCCGATCGCGGCGGCCGACACCAACAGGCGCGACGTGTGTTCGAGCACGGGATTCCATTCGTCGACGATGCGCACGGCAGGATCGCTGCGGCGGCGCCGCAGGGCCGCGACGGGGTCGTCGCCGTCGACTCGCACCGCGACGCACTCGAGATCGAGCCGATCGGCGAGCGCGTCGTCGATGGTGGCCGAGTAGCCGACAACGGCCACGATCTCTCCCTCGTCGAGGAGGGGCAGTGTGGCTCCCAAGCGCTCGGCGGTGCGATCCGATTCCAGCTCGTGCACCGCGGTGTGGGCCGCGGCCGCGGCGTCGGCCGCGGCGAGGATGCGCGAGCACACCCACCACAGCTGCCCGTGCGCCCGATGGTGCGCGAGCACGCGCCGGCACGCGACGACGAGCGACGCCGGCTCGTCGGCGAAGCCCGCGAGCGCGTCGGCCGCGGCGGCCGCGAGCCGTTCGTCGGCGACGTTTCGGCGGGTGACCGAACGCAGTCGTTCCGCGGGTGTGACCTCGCCGTACATGGTCCGCGGATCCTACGGCGACGGGTAGGTCGTGGCGCTCCGCAGCGCGGTGGTGGCGTCGTCGAGCGCGCTGAGGGCACCGGCGCTGCGCACGAGTGTGTCGATGTCGCCCCCGAGGCGCAGGCGCCCACGCGACAGTGCGATCTGCGCGTTCTCCGTACCGAGGGCGATGGCCACCGCCGTTGCATAATCGGTAGTAAGCCGCACATCGGGTGGTTCCGCCGGCACGCACTCAGTGACGCGAGCCCCGTCCGCGTCCACCCGGAACTGGTAGCGCACCTCGCCGCGCCCCGGGACACCGTGCACGACCTGTTCGATCACGATCGGAGCGAGCGCAGACGCGCCGACCGCCCCGCGGACGGCCCGATCGAGCTCCGTCAGCCACATCTCCGACAGGAACTCGGGCACCGTCGCAGCGTAGGCGGGACGCGTTCGGATCCTGGCGCCCGGGTCCGACTACCGTCCCGGGATGACCTCGACCGGGCCGAAGGAAGCGGTGTTCCCCACCGCGCTCGTCCCGTTCGCGGCGCGGGTGGAACACCGCATCGACGACCTGCTGAGCGGGGAGCTCGCCCGCTGGCGCGCCGTCGACGACCGGCTGGCGGATCCGATCGAAGCCTTGCGGGACTTCGTCGCGACGGGCGGCAAACGCTTGCGCCCCGCGTTCTGCTACTGCGCCTTCGTCGGCGCGAACGGCGACGGCGGCGACCCGCGTGTCGTCGACGCCGCGGCGGCGCTCGAGCTCGTGCACACGTTCGCCCTGGCACACGACGACGTGATGGACGGTTCGGAGATGCGGCGCGGCGACGACTCCGTGCACACCCGCTTCGCCCGCCGCCACGCGCGTGCCGGCTGGCGCGGCGAACCCCGCCGTTTCGGCGAGGGCATGGCGATCCTCGTCGGCGATTTTGCGTTCACCTACGCCGACATCCTCATGCGTGGCATGCCCGCCGCCGCGTACGTCGTGTTCGACGAGCTGCGCGTCGAGCTGTGCGTCGGCCAATCGCTCGATCTCGCCGGCACGGCGTCGGCGAGCACCGAGACCGAGCTCGCGAACCGGATCGCGGTCTACAAGTCGGGCAAGTACACCGTGGAACGTCCCCTGCACCTCGGAGCGGCCCTGGCGGGCGGCCTCGCCGAGCTCGGCCCGTCGCTCTCGGCGATCGGCCTGCCCCTCGGGCATGCGTTCCAACTGCGCGACGACGTACTCGGCGTCTTCGGCGATGCCGAGGTCACCGGCAAGCCCGTCGGCGACGACCTGCGCGAGGGCAAGCCGACGCCGCTCGTCGCGCTGGCGTTCGCCGTGGCCGGCGCCGCCGACCGTGAGCTTCTCGAACACCTCGGCGACCCCGAGCTGACGGCCGCCGAGGTCGGCGAACTCCAGAACGTATTCGTGCGCACGGGCGCGCTCGACCAGGTCGAGGCGGATATCGAACGGCTCGTCGCCGAGGCCCGCGACGCGTTGGGCAACGCCCCGCTGGCCGATACCGCGCGCACCTGGCTCGACGAGTTGGCCGCCTATGTGGCCTGGCGAGACCGATAGCGGCCACTCCCACGGTCGCTCGTAGACTCCCGTCGCCATGACCGCTGCTGCCTCCGACCCGGCCATTTCCGTCGCCGGGCTCGCAAAGCACTACGGGTCGACCCGGGCGGTCGACGGCCTGTCGTTCGACGTGGCGCGCGGCGAGGTGTTCGGCCTGCTCGGTCCGAACGGCGCGGGCAAGACCACGACGGTCGAGACCCTCGAGGGCTACCGAGCCCCTGATGCCGGCACGGTCCGGGTCCTCGGGCTCGATCCCGTCCGCGACGCGGCCCGCGCTGCGCCCGCGCATCGGCGTCATGCTCCAAGAAGGCGGCCTCTATCCCGGGTTGAAGCCGCTCGAGCTCCTGCAACTCTTCGCGGCCTACTACGACGACGCCGAGTCGCCGCACGCGTTGCTCGACCTCGTCGGTCTGCGTGACGCCGCGCGCACCGCGGTGCGGCGACTCTCCGGCGGCCAGCGCCAGCGGCTCTCGCTCGCGTGCGCGCTCATCGGCAAGCCCGAGGTCGTGTTCCTCGACGAACCGACCGCGGGCATGGACCCGCACGCGCGTGCCACCACGTGGCAGCTCGTCCGCGACCTGCGTGCGCGCGGCGTCACGGTGTTGCTCACGACCCACGCGATGGACGAAGCCGAGCATCTGTGCGACCGCGTCGCGATCGTCACCGGCGGCAAGCTCGCCGCACTCGGCTCGCCGGCCGAGCTCACCCAGCACGCGGTCGCCGACGAGATCTGGTTCGCATCCGCTCCGGGACTCGACGTATCGGCCATCGGGCGCGCACTCGGCCTCCCCGAGGGCGGCGTGGTCGAGGACCGCGCGGGGGAGTACGTCGTGCGCGCGTCCGGCACTCCGGGGCGCATCGCCGATCTCGCGTGCTTCCTGCGCGACGCCGACGTCACGCTCGCGGCGCTACAAGCGGGCCGGCGTTCGCTCGAGGAGGTCTTCTTGCAGATCACCGCAGAGGAGGCTCGCTAGCGTGCGGCGCCGGGCACTGCTCGCGCAGGCGCGCGCGGAGACCGTGCTGCAGCTGCGGCGCGGGGAGAACCTCATCGTCACGCTCGCGATCCCGCTCGGCATCCTCGTGTTCTTCGCCAAGGTCGACGCGATCTCCACCGACTTCGCCCACCCCGTCGACTTCCTCGTCCCCGGAGTGCTGTCGCTCGCGGTCATGGCCGCGGCCATGGTCTCGCTCGGCATCGCAACGGGCTTCGAACGCCGCTACGGCGTGCTGAAGCGGCTCGGCTCCACGCCGTTGTCGCGCGGCGGCCTGCTCGTCGCCAAGACCGCCACGGTGCTCGGCCTCGAGATCCTGCAGATCCTGCTCGTGGTGGCCGTCGGCATCGCGATCGGCTGGCACGTGCCTGCCGGCATCGTTCCCGCGGTCGGCCTGCTGCTCGTCGGCACCGTTGCCTTCGCCGGCATCGGCATGTTGATGGCGGGGACGTTGCGCGCCGAGGCGAACCTCGCGGCCGCCAACGGGCTGTTCCTCGTGCTGTTGTTCCTCGGCGGTATGGCGTACCCGCTCGCCAAGCTCCCGACCGCCATGCAGGACTTCGCGAAGGCCCTGCCCGGCAGCCGCCTTGTCGGAGACGGTTCGGTCCGTGCTCTCCGCGCAGGCATTCCCGACCGGCGAGCTCGCGGTGCTCATCGCCTGGGCCGTCGCCGCCCCCCTGCTCGCCGCGCGCTACTTCCGCTGGGAGGAGTAGCACTCACCTCGCGCCGAGGAGTCGCTTCACCGCGGCCTCGAGATCGTGGGAGCTCGTCGGGCCGAAGAGCCGGTCACGGACGATGCCCTGCGCGTCGATGAACACCGTGTCGGGCATCGCGTGCACGTCGTAGCGGGCCGCGACGGGGTTCGTCGGACGAGTCCTCGATGAGGGCCGGGAACGTCACCCCGAGGCGCCGGACGAAGTCGCGGGTGTCCTGCGGGAAGTCCTCGTAGTTCACGCCGATGACCGCGACGCGGTCGCCGGCGTCGTGCTGGGCGCGCTCGAGGATCGGCATGTCCTGCTCGCACGGATGACACCACGACGCGAAGAACGTCAACACCACGGCCTTGCCCCGCAAGCCCGAGAGGGTCACTGGTTTCCCGTCGAGGCCGGGCAGCGTGAAGTCGGGCGCGACCCCCCCGATCTTCGCCTTCTTCGGTGTGAGCAGCGTGCCGTTGGTGGCGTCGACCTTCGACGAGCTGCGGCCGTGCAGGATCAACGCGAGCGCGGCGGCCGGGATGGCGACGGAGACGACGATCAGCGCGACGAGGGCCGCCCGCGACAGGTGGCGAGGCGGCGCGGCGTCAGCGGACGAGGGCGTCGACGGCAACGGCGACGAACACCAACATGAGATAGACGTTCGACCAGCCGAAGAACTGGATCGCCCGCTTGGGCGACGGTTCGCGCACCAGCGCGAACGCCCGGGTCACGAAGACGGCGCCGAGCGCGAAGACGGCGACGGCGTAGACCCGCCCGACGCTGCTCGTGAGGGTCATGGCGAACGTCAGGGCCACCGTGATCGTGGCGTAGGCCGCGATCCGGCGGGTGGTCAGCTCCGGTCCGTGCACGACGGGGAACATCGGAACGCCGGCCGCGGCGTAGTCGTCGCGGTACTTCATCGCCAGCGCCCAGAAGTGCGCCGGCGTCCAGAAGAAGACGACCGCGAACAGGAGCCAGGCGGGAGCGCCGAGGCCGTTGCGCACCGCGGCCCAGCCCACCAAGGCCGGGACCGCACCCGCCGCGCCACCGATCACGATGTTCTGCACGGTGCGCGGCTTCAGCCACAACGTGTACACGAAGACGTAGAACAGCGTCGCGGACAGCGTCAGGACCGCCGAGAGCAGGTTGGCGACGCTCGCGAGCAGGACGAACGCGACGACGTTCAAGATGATCCCGAACGCGAGGGCACGAGCGGGGACGATCTCGCCCTGGGGCAGCGGGCGGCCGTGCGTGCGCTTCATCAGCTGGTCGCGGTCACGTTCGATCCAGCAGTTGATGGTGTTCGCGCCGCCCGCGGCGAGCGCGCCGCCGATCACCACTGCGGCGATCAAGCCGATCGCGGGCATGCCTTGCTGGGCAAGGATCATCGGCGGAACCGCGGTGACCAACAACAGCTCGATCACGCGCGGCTTGGTGAGCCGCACGTACGCGCCGACGGTCGAGAGCAGCGGGCGGGGCCGGACTTCGAGGGGGATCGTGGACTGCAGCATCGGGTGAGGCGAATCTATCGGCCCGGCATCCGGATCAACCGACCACGATCTTGCCGACCATGCCCGCGGCGGCGTGACCGTCGTACGAGCACTTGAACGGATAGGTCCCGGCCTTGAGGGTGACCGTCCCGGTCGCTTCGGGATGCGCCGGGGTGACCGAGATCTCGAACTTCGGGTCGCCGATCGTGAAGGTGTGCGTTTGGCCGCCCTTTTCGTGCAAGGTGATGGTGAGCGGGCCGGCCGTCGCGTTGATCGTCTTGACGTCGTAGTTGAACGGATCGGACGCGTTCACGTCGATCTTGCCGCCGACGGCAGTCTTGGTCTCGTTCGAGGTGCTCCCGCCGCCTCCACAGGCGGCCAACAGGAGACCGAACGCCACCACGGCGGTCAGCGGCACGCGTGGATTGCTGCGGCGAGACAAGTCCGGGCCTCCTCGGAGCGCCATCCTCGGAAACGAGCGTCCGCAGGCTAGCTGCGGGTGACGGCTCGACCCGGCATCGAAGGTTCGGTGTCGTCCGGGCGATCCGGCCCCTGTGGACCGGGTGCCGGGCCTCACCGCTAGCCTGCGCGCGATGGCCGACGGCACCGATGAGAAACACTCGATCCGGATGGTCGCGGACCGCCTGCTGGTCGTGGAATCGAAGGAGGCGGGCGAGCGCAAGTCGCGCGCCGGCATCTTGATCCCCGCCACCGCCGACGTCTCCCGCCGCCTCGTATGGGCGGAGGTCGCCGCGGTCGGTCCGACCGTGCGGACGGTCGAGGCCGGCGACACGGTGCTGTTCTCTCCCGACACGGGCTTCGAGGTCGAGATCCAGGGCGAGGAGTACCTCATCTTGCGCGAACGCGACGTGCACGCCGTCGCCTCACCCCGCAGCGAAGGCGGCACGGGGCTCTACCTGTGATCGATCCCGCGACCGCGCTGCGGATCGACGGCCGGGCGGTCCTGATCACCGGCGGCACACGCGGCATCGGGCGCGCGATCGCCGAAGCGAGCGCCGCGGCCGGCGCCAACGTCTGTGTCGTGGCGCGTAAGCCCGCCGAGCTCGAGGAGACGGCCGCCGCGCTCGCGGCGCTCGGTGCGCAGGTGGTGACCGTCGCCGGATCCGTGGGCGATCCCGAAGTCGCCCAGTCCGCGGTGCGGGCCATGATCGAACAGCTCGGCCGCTGCGACGTGGTGGTCAACAACGCGGCCGTCAATCCCGTCTTCGGGCCGCTCATGGACGCCGATCTCGCCGCGGTGGCGAAGGTGTTCGACGCGAACGTCACCGGACCGCTGCGCTTCACCCGCGCGGCGTGGCACCAGTACATGTCCGAGCACGGCGGCGTGATACTGAACGTCGTCTCGGTCGGCGGTCTGCGCCCCGGGCCCTTCATCGGCGCGTACAACGTGTCGAAAGCCGCGCTCATCCACCTCACACGCCAGCTCGCGCAGGAGCTGGCGCCGAACGTCCGCGTGAATGCAATCGCGCCCGCGCTCGTGAAGACCGACATGGCACGCGCCCTGTGGGAACCCAACGAGGAGGCAATGGCCCGCACGCACGCGCTCGGCCGGCTCGGTGTCCCCGACGACATCGCCTCGGGCGCGCTCTTCTTGATCTCCGACGCGTCGTCGTGGCTTACGGGCGAGGTCCTCGTCGTCGACGGCGGCGCCGGCGTCAGCACCCGCTCGGCCTAGATCCCCGGCGCGCCTACCCCGCCTACACGCCTATTCGTCGTCGTCGGTGGGATCGACGTAGCGGATGCCGGCGCGGTGGCGGCGGGCGAGCTCGGCGTAGGCCTCCGGGTTCGTCTCGACCCAGATCTCCGCACCGGTGCCCTTGACCGGACGCTTCAACGTGGCGGGCGCGCCCGCGTACAACATGCCGGCTGGAACCGTCGTGCCCGCGGCGACGACGGAACCCGCGGCGACCAGCGCCTTGGCGCCGACCGTGACGCCGTCGAGGATCACGCTGCCGTTCGCGACGAGGCACTCCGCTTCGAGGATCGCACCGTGCACGACACAGTTGTGGCCGACCGTCGCGCCCGATCCGATGTCGGTCGTCAGGCCGGGCGGCCCGTGGATCACCGCGTTGTCCTGCACGTTCGCACCGCGGCGGACGATCACGGGCGCGTAGTCGGCCCGGATGACGGCGCCGTACCAGATCGACGCGCCGTCCTCCACGATGACGTCGCCGACGAGCGTCGCGGTCGGCGCCACGAACGCGCCCGGATGCACCTGCGGAGTCAGGCCCTCGAACGAAAAGAGCGGCATGGTGGTGGCCCCTTCTAGAGGAACGCGCGGGCGACCGCGATCGCGGCCCGGGCGGCGTCGCCTTCGATCACGAGACTGGTATCGGCATACCGGAGCCGCTGCACGAATACCCGGCAGTAATCGCCGGCCGAGCCCGTGATGCGGTCGGGGGCGGCTTCGGGGCCGTTGACCCACAACGCACCCGAGGGGAGCGTGAGCTCGACTCGGATCGGATCCGCCGCCGGCTCGCGCCCGGCGACGGAGAACGCGTACGGAAGAGCCCGGGTCGCGAGCCAAGCGACGTGCGCGAGCCGATCGGTATCGACCGCCGGGACCCCGAGCGCGGCGCGTACATCGACGCCGTGCGCCCAGGTCTCCATGAGACGGGCGGTGACGAACGACGGCGTGCGCATCCCGATGCCCCACGGCACCCGCGCGTCCGGGGCCAACGACCGCAGCATCGCCCGCTCCGCCTCCGACGTGCGCCGCCACCACTCGCCGACGGCCGCGCCGGGCTGCGCGCGTCCCTTCAGGACGCCCTGGTACGTCACGTCGGCGCCCGACGCGGCGCGCGCCGCGACATCGTTGATCGCGTACGGACCGCCGGTCGCGGTGTCGATCGCCATCTCGTCGGTGTCGGCCAGATGGGCGATCGTGTCGCGCACGTCCCAGCTCCACGCGGGCGTGGGCGCGAACCACGCGTCTGCGTCGATACGGGCCACCAGCGACTGGAGGTCGAGCTGTTCGGCTTCGAGATCGCCGACGAGCTCGGCGACGTCGGTCACGGACGGCGGACGCGCGTCCGGCCGAGCGAAACCGGGACCTCCGCCGGATGCGGCATCGGCGGCGGACCCGAGGTGAGCCGCACGTCCATGTACTTGGACACCTCTTCGTACACCGCGTCGCCGAGCATCTTGCGCAGCTCCGCTTCCATCGACTTGTAGACGGGCTCGCCCCCGGTGAAGGCCTCCTTGGCCTCGGTGCACCACCACGCGAACTCTTCGCCGCCTTCGCCCCAGCCGTCGCGACCGAACTCGGTGAGCACGGAAGTGACCGATTCGTCCTCTTCGTCGCGGTCGACGGCGCGCAACGGCAGCTGCCAGCACACCGTTGGCTTGGTGTCGCTGAAGTGCTTGCCCGTGTTCATCGCGTGCAGGTGCAGCGCGCAACCGGGACCGGCTTCGAAACCCGGGCGATTGAGGAACACACACGCGTCGTCGTGCAGGCGGGTGCGCCACTCGTCTTTGCCTGCGCTCGCCCAGACGCCCTTCTTCAGGCCGATCTGTTTGAACTGCCACTCGTCGTCGCCCAGGCGCTTGGCCAGCTTCTCGACCTTCTCCTTGACCTTCTTCTCCGACTCGTAGGCGCCGTAGGAACAACAGCCCTGGACCATCTCGGGCGCGGGCTCGGTGAGCACACCCTGGCATCCCTGCCCGAAGATGCAATGCCACGACGACGCCAAGAAGGTGACGTCGATCTGCCACTGCTTGCGTTCCTTGCCCGGTACCGGGATCGTGATCCATTCGCGTGTCGGTCCAACCATGACGCTCGACGCTAGTCGGTACCATCAGCCGCATCGCGCACTCCGATTCGTCCCACGACCACCTGCTTGCCGATCTCCGAGCCGCCGTCGGTCCGGATCGTGCGAGTGCCGAGCCGCTCGAACTCGCGCTGTACGCGCGCGACGCCGGGGTCACGGTCGGCCGGGCCGAGGCCGTGTGCTTTCCGCGCACCGGCTCGGA
This sequence comes from uncultured Actinomycetes bacterium, assembly GCA_963839575.1. Classification (GTDB taxonomy): domain Bacteria; phylum Actinomycetota; class Acidimicrobiia; order IMCC26256; family PALSA-610; genus PALSA-610. The sequence continues at coordinate 3,683,255 of CAWIVQ010000003.1, forward strand.
GGTCGAGGCCGCGGTCCGCGTCGCGCGTGCTCACCACCGCCCGTTCGTCGCACGCGGCAGCGGCACCGGGCTCGCCGGCGGCGCGACCCCGCTCGACGATCCCGTCGTCATCGTCACGACGCAGATGAACCGGGTCGTGGAGGTCGACGCCGACGCCCGGGTCGCCTGGGTCGAGCCCGGCGTGTTGAACCTCGACCTCTCCCGCGTGGTCGGTCATCTCGCGCTCCACTACGCGCCCGATCCGTCGTCGCAGCAGGCCTGCACCATCGGCGGGAACGTCGGCACGAATGCCGGCGGCCCGCACTGCCTGGCCGAGGGAGTGACCTCGGCGCACGTCCTGGCGGTCGATGTCGTGCTCGCCGACGGCACCGCGACCCGCCTCGGCGGTCTCGAGCCCGATGCACCGGGCTACGACCTGCGGGGATGCTTCGTCGGGTCGGAAGGAACGATGGGCATCGCCACCCGCATCGCGGTCCGCCTCACTCCCGATCCGCCGTGCGTCGCGACCATGTTGTGCGCGTTCGACACGGTCGACGCCGCGGCGGCGACGGTGAGCGGTGTGATCGCGGCCGGCGTGCTTCCCGCCGCGCTCGAGATGATGGACGCTCGCATCACCCGTGCGGTCGAAGACTTCGTCGGGGCGGGGTACCCGCGCGATGCGCAAGCCGTCTTGCTCGCGGAGGTCGACGGGCTCGCGGGCGGGGTGGCGGAGTCGGTCGCGGCGATCACGGCGGTGGCCACGGCGAACGGAGCCACGCTGGTGCGCGTCGCGGCCGACGAGTCGGAGCGTGCACTGCTTTGGAAGGGTCGCAAATCGGCATTCGGAGCGATCGCGCGGATCGCTCCCGACTACTACCTGCACGACGCGGTCGTCCCGCGCACCAAGCTGGTCGAGGTGCTGCGACGCGTCTACGAGATCGCCGACGCGCACGAACTGATCGTGATGAACGTCTTCCACGCCGGCGACGGCAACCTGCATCCCTTGCTCGTCTTCGATCGCCGTGAACCCGGGATCTGGGGCCGGGTACACGCGGCCGGCACCGAGATCCTCGACGCGTGCCTCGACGCCGGGGGAGTGCTCACCGGCGAACACGGCGTGGGAATCGAAAAGCGTGACCTCATGGCGCGCATGTTCTCGCCCGACGACCTCGACGCGCAGGCACGGCTGCGCGATGCGTTCGATCCCGACGGCGTCGCCAACCCGCAGAAGGTTCTGCCGCGTGGCAGCCGGTGCGGCGAGCTGCAACATGTTCCGGAGGGAGCATGGATCTGACGCCGGACCGCACGGCACCCGGTCGGGCCATCGCGCCCGTCGGGGCGCGGACCCAGTGGGAGGTGGGCGGACCCCCTCCGGGCGGCGCGGTCGAGATCGCAGCACCCGCCGGCGTCATCGCGTACGAGCCCGCCGACATGACGATCACCGTCGGCGCCGGCACACCCTTCGATGCCGTCGACCGGCTGCTGGCGGAACACGGCCAGGAATGCGCCCTCGACCCCCGTTCGCGCGACGCGACGATCGGCGGCATTCTCGCGTGCGGGCTCTCGGGAATCCGGCGACTGCGCCACGGGCCGGTACGCGACCACGTGCTCGAAGTGCGCTTCGAAACGGGCGACGGGCACCTCGTCAAAGGCGGCGGGCCCACGGTCAAGAACGTCACCGGTTACGACCTGCCGCGCCTGTTCGTAGGCTCGTTCGGCACGCTCGGCGTGCTGCACCAAGCAACACTGCGCTGCCGGCCGCGCGGCGCGCACTCGCGCTGGTTCTCCTTTCCGCCGTCCCGGTCGTCCCCGCCGTACCGACCGTCGGCGCACCTCTGGGACGGGCACCGCGTTGCCGTGCTGCTCGAGGGCGCGCGCGTCGACGTCGACGCCCAGGGCCGCGACCTCGAGCCGCTCGAGGATCCGCCCGCGCTGCCCGACGGTCGCCACCGCGGCCGGATCTCGGTCGCGCCGGGCCGAGCGCGCGCGTGCGCCGCCGCACTCGGCGCCGAGGTGCGCTGGTGCGCGGAACTCGGTGTCGGAACCATTCACGTCGCCACCGACGACCTCGTCGCCTTCACCGCGGCCCGGAAGGTCGCGCACGCGCACGGCGGTTGGATGCTGCGCGAGGCCGGCGGCGGCGACGACGACGACGGTTACGGCCGCCCGCTCCCGAACCTTGCGGTGATGCTGCGCATCAAATCGGCGTTCGATCCGCAGGGGAGATGCAATCCCGGCCGGATACCGCTGCCGGCGGCGGTCCCGGCGTGAGCGGGCCCCTGCACCTCGACGCCGACACGCTCAACGCGTGCGTGTCGTGCGGACTGTGCCTCCCGCATTGCCCGACCTACCGCGTGACCGGACGTGAGATCGCGTCACCCCGAGGCCGCATCGCGGCCATGCGCAACGTCGAAGCCGGCGCCGCCCCGATCGACGACGCGTTCCGCGCGGCCATGGAGGAGTGCGTGTCGTGCCGGGGCTGCGAAGCCGCGTGTCCGTCGGGGGTGCACTTCGGCGTGCTGATGGAGACGACACGCGCCGCGCTCCCGCCGGCGCGATCGCGTGTGCGGCGCGCGGCGGAGTGGCTCGGCTATCGCGTGCTCCTGCCGCGGCACGGGCTGCTGCTCGCGACCACGTGGGTCGCGTGGATCGGCCAACGCCTGCACCTGCTCCCGGCTCGCGCCGGCCTGCCCCGGATCTCGGCCCGTTCGCTGGCCCGGCCGCTCGACCTCCCGGTCGGAGGCACGCCCGACGCGTGGCTGTTCACGGGCTGCGTCATGGACGCGTGGCTCCGCGACACCCACCGTTCGGCGGCGCGGGTCATGGGCGCCACCGGAGCGCGCGTGGCCCGACCACCCGCGATGGCCGCGTGTTGCGGCGCGTTACACCTCCACGCGGGTCGCGACGCCGAGGCCCGAATCCTTGCGCAACGCGTCATCGACTCCATGCCGGGCGACGCGCGCGTCGTCGTCGACAGCGCGGGCTGCGGCGCGGCGATGAAGGAATACGCCACGCTCCTCGGCACGCCCCAGGCCCAGGCGTTCAGCGCACGCGTCGACGATTTCTCGGAGTGGCTGTCACGCCATCCCGCGCTCCGACTGCGCGACGACGGGCCGATCCGTCGTCGTCCAAGATCCGTGTCACCTGCGCCACGTACAGAAGGTCCACGGCGCGGTACGCACGGTCCTCGCGCCCGCGTACGACCTGCTCGAGACCGCCGACGACGGACTGTGCTGCGGCGCCGGCGGCGCGTACTCCGTCACCCAACGGGAGCTGTCCCAACGGATTCTGGCGCGCAAGACCGAAGCGTTGCGCGCCGCGGCCGGGAACGCCCGTCCCGTCGTCGCGTCTGCGAATCCCGGTTGCATGGTGCAACTTCGCGGCGCCGGCATCGACGCCCGCCATCCCGCGGATCTGATCGCGCAGGCCCTGATCGCGCAGGACCCGACAACGGTCGCCCCGACAACGGTCGCCCCGACAACGGTCGACCCGACCACGGAGACCAGGCATGACTGATCGGTACGAGCACATCACCGAGCGACTCGTCGCCATCGAGGAAGAGCTGCGCGATCTCGCCTACGAACGCCTGACCGTCGTGGCCCGATCGCCCGACAGCGACGAGGCCATCACCGCGGCCCGGCAGGAGAAACGCCTCCTGCAGGCCCGGCGCGCGATCGCGAAGGCGATCGGTGCGTTGGCGCCGCCCGCCGCCGAAGACTAGGAACCCCCGATGCAACGTCGCCGCTATCACACGCTCGTCTTCGACAGCGATCGTTGGGAAGGCTTCGACTTCCGCGCGGACGACATCGTCATCAGCACGCCGCCGAAGTCGGGAACGACGTGGACGCAGATGATCTGCGCACTGCTGATCTTCCAGACCCCGACCTTCGACCGGCCGCTCGACCTCATCTCGCCGTGGGTCGACATGCTCACCCGCGACCTCGCGTCGGTGCGCGCCGATCTCGACGCCCAGACCCATCGCCGGGTGCTCAAGACGCACACCCCCTACGACGGGCTGCCCCACGACCCCGACGTCACCTATATCTGCGTCGGTCGGGATCCGCGCGACATCGGCCGATCGTGGGACAACCACTGGGCCAACATGAACCTGCCGGCGGTCCTCGCAGCCCGCGAGAAGGCGGTCGGGCTCGACGACGTCACGGAGCAGCTCACGCAGGGGCCGCCACCGCGAGCCGAGCTCGAGATCGACCGTTTCTGGCTGTGGGTCGACAACCCGGCTCCGGTCACCGAGACGGTGAGCCTGCACTCGACCCTGCACCATCTGCAGTCGTTCTGGGAGGTGCGCGATCAGCCCAACATCGCGATGGTGCACTACGACGACTTGCAGCACGACCTCGAAGGCGAGATGCGCCGGTTGGCGGCGCGCCTGGGCATCACCGTCGCCGACGACCGCTGGCCCGAGCTCGTCGAAGCGGCGACGTTCGAGAGCATGCGCGACCACGCGGACACGATCGCGCCCGACACGACCCACGCGATCTGGACCGACAACCGATCCTTCTTCCACCGCGGCACGACAGGACAGTGGCACGACCTGCTGAGCGACGCCGACCTCGCCCGGTACGACAAGCGGGTGGCGGAGCTCGCCGCGCCCGACCTCGTCCGGTGGGTCCATCACGGCGCACTACGGCTGTCGGGGCTCGGCTAGGACCTAGCCGGGCTCGTTGATCCGGTTGATCATCTCGCGCAACCGCGAGTGCGACCGGCGGTCGAACCGCATGCGCAACCGGGCGAGATCGGGGACGTCGTCGTCGGAGATCTCGGCCTTGCTCGCCGTCGTCGGTTCGATCGTCCCGCTCGCGAGGATGTCGGCGAACTCGGCGTTGAGGTCCGCGAGCCGGGCCGCGTCCGGGAGCTGCTGCATGCGCAACACGAGATTGCCGTCGACGAAACGCAGGGAGTGATAGTTGCGGTAGAAGCCGGTGATCTCGGCCAGGGCCACCGACGCATCGTCGGTGATCGTCACCAGGCCCACGTCTTCGGGGGAGATGTACCCGCGAGCGCGCAACTCCCGCTCGACGAACTGCATCCAGGTCAGCCAGAACGTCCCGCCCGGAACGTCGAGGAGCACGATCGGAGCCGGCGGGGCCTTGCCCGTCTGCACCAGCGTCAACAGCTCGAAGCCCTCGTCGAGGGTGCCGAAGCCGCCCGGCAACAGCACGAAGGCGTGCGCTTCTTTGACGAAGGTGACCTTGCGGGTGAAGAAGTAGCGGAAGTTGACGAGCTTCGGATCGTCGGCGAGGAACTGGGTGGTGGCGGCCTCGAACGGCAGCCGGATGCTCACGCCGAACGAGTTGGCGGCGCCCGCGCCCTCGATTCCCGCTTCCATGATCCCGGGTCCGGCGCCCGTGATCACCATCCAGTCGACCTCGGCCAACTGACGCGCCAGCTCGGCGGTCTGCGCGTAGAGCGGATCGTCGCGCCGCGTGCGGGCCGAGCCGAAGATGGCCGCCTTGCGGGCGGCGCGGTACGGCTCGAACACCGCGAACGCGTAGCGCATCTCCTTCAGTGCTGCGTTGGCGATCTTGAGATCGCCGCGCGTCGCGCGGTCGCGCGCAAGGCGGACCGCGGAAACGATGAGCTCGAAGACGAGGTCGGCGTCGTTGACGTCACCGATCTTCGTGATCAGCTCGTCGATGTCCTGATCGATGTCGGCGTCGCCGGTGCGATACCGGGGGAGGCGTGCCACTGACCGGTCAGGCTCCGAGAATCGGCTGCGCGAGCTCGGCGAGCCCGACCGCCGGCCGGGCCCCCAGATGCGAGATCACCTCGGCCGCACCGAGCGATCCGAGCTGCCCGCACGTGGCGAGGTCGTAGCCGTGGGTAAGCCCGTAGAGGAAGCCGGCGGCGAAGAGGTCGCCCGCGCCCGTCGTGTCGACCACGTCGGCCGGTCGCGCGTCGATCACGTGGACGTCGTCGCCGGCCACGATGACCGAGCCCGCGGCACCCCGCGTGAGCGCCGCGATCTCGCAGTGGCCTCGCACGTGGTGCAGTGCCTCGTCGAAGGTCTCGACCTCGTACAAGCTCGTGATCTCGTCCTCGTTCGCGAAGAGGATGTCGATGCTGCCCTCGATGAGCTCGAGGAATTCCTCCCGGTGCCGTTCGACGCAGAACGGGTCCGAGAGCGTCAGCGCGACCCGCTGGTCGGAGCGGTGCGCGATCGCCGCGGCCCGCCGCACCGCCTTCTTGGCCGGGGGCGGATCCCACACGTAACCCTCGAGGTAGGTCACCGCCGCGCTCTCGACGAGCGCCTCGTCGACGTAGCTCTCGTCGAGCTCCGCGCCCACGCCGAGGAACGTGCACATCGTTCGATCCGCGTCAGGGGTGACGATGACGAGGCACCGACCCGTCGGTGCACCGGTCGCCGCGAGCGGGGCATCGAAGTGGACGCCGACGCTGCGCAGATCGTGGGCGAACACCTTGCCGAACGTGTCGTCGGACACCCGACCGATGTACGCGGACCTACCCCCGAACGACGCGACCCCGGCCGCGGTGTTGGCCGCGGATCCACCGGAGATCTCGATCGCCGGTCCCATCTCCGCGTAGATGGCGTCGGCGCGGGCCGCGTCGATCATCGTCATCGCGCCCGGCTCGACGCCGGTGCGGGCGACGAAGTCGTCGTCGGCGTGCACCAGCACGTCGACCAACGCGTTGCCCATGGCCAGCACATCGAAACGACTCACTTCTTCACTCCCATGGTGAGCACGACCGGCTCCGCTTCGACGGTCACCGGATGTTCTTCGACAGGACGCAGCCGCCGGCCGACGGTCTGCTTGCGGCCGTAGAGCGTCGTGCGTTGCGCGAGCGTGCGCCCGATGGGCTCGACGATCGAACGGAACTCCGCCTCGTCGAGCTCCTGACCGTGGCTCGCACCCGCCGCGCGCGAGATGTTCTCGTCCATCAACGTGCCGCCGAGGTCGTTCGCGCCCGCCTGCAGGATCTGACGGGTGCCCACGATGCCGCACTTCACCCACGAGGCCTGCACGTTCGGGATCGTCTCGCGGTACGCGATGCGACCGACCGCGTGCATCAGGAGCACCTCGCGAAACGTCGGCCCGCGCCGGGCCTTGCCCTGGATGAAGATGGGGGTGGCCATGTGCACGAAGGGCAACGGCACGAACTCGGTGAATCCGCCCGTCTCCTTTTGCAGATCGCGCGTGCGCACGAGATGCCGGGCCACGTGCACCGGTCGCTCGACGGTGCCGTGCATGATCGTGACGTTCGACTTCAAGCCCACCTCGTGCGCGGTGCGATGCGCGAACAACCACTCCTCGGTGTTCACCTTGTCGGGGCAGATGATCGCCCGCACCTCGTCGTCGAGGATCTCGGCCGCGGTTCCCGGCAGCGTGGCGAGGCCGGCTTCCTTCAAGCGGATCAGGTAGTCGTGCAACGGCATGTCGAGCCGCCGGGCGCCCTCGGTCACCTCCAACGCCGTGAAGCCGTGGACGTGAATCGACGGCGCGACCTCCTTGACCGAGCGGGCGACGTCGACGTAGTAGTCGCCGTCGAAGTCGGGGTGGATGCCGCCCTGCAGGCAGACCTCGGTGGCGCCGCACTCGACCGCTTCGACCACGCGGCGCTGCATCTCCTGCATCTCGACGAGATACGGCTTGCCCCGGAGGTTGAGCGAGAGCGGGCCCTTGGAGAACGCGCAGAACCGGCACTTGAACGTGCAGACGTTCGTGTAGTTGATGTTGCGGTTGCGAACGAAGGTCACTTCGTCGCCCACGATCTCGCGCCGGAGTTGGTCGGCGACCTCGGCGACCCGCACGACCTCCGGACCGCGCGCACCGAGCAGCGTCACGATCTCGTCGATGCCGACCTCCTGGCCGGCCAGCACACCCGCGAGGACCTCACCCACGCGGCCACCCGCGTTCGCGCCCGCGGCCGGCACCAGGAGCGGCGGCTCGAGATCGTCGCGCCCCGGCGACCACACGGTGTCGCGCGCCAGACCTTCGAGGTCGGAGACGACCTGCACCGCGGTGCGAACGTCGGGGTGCAGCCACTCGTCGGGCCGCTGCACGTACTCGGGATAGACCGTGAGGCGCGGTGCGAGCACGAAGCCGGCGGCCTCGGTCGCCGCGCGCAACCGGTCGAGAGCGGGCCACGGCCGCTCCGGGTTCACGTGATCGATCGTGAGCGGCGACACGCCACCCCAGTCGTCGATCCCGGCGGCCAGCAGCGGCGCGAGGTCGTCGCTCAGATTTGGTGGAGCCTGCAGATGGATGTCCGCGGGCAAGATCATCCGCGCGGCCGCGATCGACCAGAGGAACTCGTCGGCAGGACACGGCTCGGCCCGGTGCATCGCGGTGCCGAGCTTGGGCAGGAAGTTCTGCACGATGACCTCTTGCACGTGGCCGTGCTCGAGGTGCGCGTTCGCGATCGCGACCAGCGCGTCGATCCGTTCCGCGCGTGTCTCGCCGATGCCGACGAGGATCCCGGTGGTGAACGGAACGCGCGCCCGGCCGGCCGCGTCCAGCGTGGCGAGCCGGCGCGCCGCGGTCTTGTCGGGCGCGCCGAAGTGCGCGCCGCCCGGTTCGTGCAGCCGATCGGCAAGCGTCTCGATCATCATCCCCTGTGACGGGCTCACGGCGCGCAAGCGGGTCAACTCCGCCTCGGACAGAGCGCCCGCGTTGGCGTGGGGGAGGAGGCCGGTCTCGGTGAGTACCCGCGCTGCTACCGACGCGAGGTAGTCGACCGTGTTCTCATAGGAGTGATCGCGCAGCCAGTCGGCCGCCTGCGAGTAGCGCGATTCGGGCGCTTCGCCCAGCGTGAACAGCGCCTCGAAGCAACCGAGTGCGGCGCCACGCGACGCGAGCTCGAGCACCTGTTCCTCGCCGAGATACGGAGTGTCGAGACGAGCGGGCGGCTTGGCGAACGTGCAGTAGCCGCAGCGGTCGCGGCACAGCATCGTGAGCGGGACGAACACCTTCGGCGAGTAGGTGATCCGGGCGCCGGTACGGGCATCCCGGATCGCCGCGGCTTGCGGCATCAGCTCGGTCGGGGGTGCGTCGATCAGCTCCCGGAACGACGAAGCGCTGAGCATCCGGCGACCCTAGTCGGCGCCCAGCGCGACCCGGTCTCCGATCCACAGCACCTGCCCGGCTCGAATGTGCGCGCCCGGAAGGTCCTCGCCGGCCCGGATGCGACGGATCGGGTCGCGCTTCTCCTCGCCCTCGACGGTCACGACCGCGAGCGTGCAACGCGCGATCGCCGGAAAGGTGAACGTCAGCCGGGGATGCGGATGGGCGTCGTCGCCGCACTCGACGACGAACCGCTCCCGCTCCTCGAGCGCCGGCGATCCCGGAAACAGCGACGCCGTATGTCCGTCGGGGCCCAGGCCCAGGTGAACGATGTCGATCGGCGGCGCGCTGCGCACGAGCGCGTCGTACGCCTCGGCGCCGGCGCCGACCATCGAGTGCACGCAGCGGGGACCGGCGCCGTCGAGCAGGATGCGCCGGGCCATGCCCTCGTTCGAGTCGTCCGAGTCGACCGGGACGACCCGGTCGTCACCGAAGTACACGTCGATGCCCGACCATCCGACGTTCTCTCGCCCCAGCGCCGCGTAACAGCGCTGTGCGAGCGTGCCGCCCGAGAGCGCGATCGACGCGGGCGCGAGCTCCGCAACCAGCCGCGCGAACGCACGGGGAACGTCGTCGACGATGCGAACCTGCCCGGGAAGCTCCATGTCTGCCATTCTTCCCGACGCATGGATCGAGCGACCGTCAACGTCTACGAGACGAACGTCGACGAGTGGATCGAGCGCCGGCGGCGGGATCGGCCACCGTCGATCGGCGGGTTCGCCGCCCGCGTTCCCCCGGGCGTACGGGCCGACATCGGTTGCGGACCCGGCTGGCACAGCAGCGACCTCGGCACGCCCGTCGTCGCGCTCGACGCCGCACCGGCGATGGCGGCGCAGGTACGCGCGTTCGCGCCGGGGGCGTGGCCGGTCGTCGCCGATCTCGAGTACCTCCCGTTCCGCCGCGGCGCGCTCACCGGCGCGTGGGCGCACAAGTCGTACATGCACATCGAGGCCGAGCGGCTGCCGATGGCGCTGGCCGAGCTGCACCGCTCGGTCGCAGTCGGCGGGGCCGTGCATCTGCGGGTGACGTCGGTCCGTCACCAGCCGTCCGACGACGAGATGTTCGCGAACCGGCACTTCTCGCAGTGGCCCCTCGAGCGGCTGCGCGACGTGGTCGAGGGCGGGGGGTTCACCGCCGACGAGGTCAGTCGACGACGGCGACGAATGGATCGACGTCGAGGCGACACGGGCCCCGATGTTGGCGGATACGGTCGGGCCCGGGATGGGCGTGCTCATGGTGGGCTTGAATCCCGGCCTGATGTCGGCCGATCGGGGCGTCGGCTTCGCCCGGCCCGGCAACCGGTTCTGGCCGGCGGCCCTCGCATCGGGCCTGGTGTCGCGGACCCTCGACCCCTTTCACGCCTTCCGGGTGGACCGGATCGGCATGACGAACATCGTGCGCCGCGCCACTGCGCGTGCCGACGAGCTCGCCCGCGAGGAGTACCTCGACGGAAGGCACCGCCTCGAACGGCTCGTGCGCTGGTTGCAGCCGAAGTGCGTGTGCTTCGTCGGCGTGACCGGGTACCGCGTTGCCGTCGACAAGACCGCGCGACTCGGCTGGCAGCCCGACGGGTTCGGCGGTGCGCGCACCTACGTGATGCCCAACACCAGCGGCCTGAACGCGCATGCGAAACCGGCCGACTTCGTCGAGCACCTCCGCACGGTCGTCGAGGCGTCGGCGGCGCCGTGAACCTCCGGGCCTACGCGAACCCGGCGGCCTTCTTCTCGAGCGTTGCGAGCGCGTCGTGGAACGACTTCGCGAACGACGCCACGCCTTCATGTTCGAGCGTGGCGGTCACGTCGGCGAAGTCGACACCCGCGCCGCCGAGATCGGCGATGACCTGCCGCGCGCCCGGCGCGTCCTCGGAGATCGCATCGGCGTGCAGGCGCTCGTCGCCGGTGGCGAGCACATCGACCGACGCCTGCGCCAAGGTGTTCACGGTGTCGGCGCCGACGAGCTCGTCGACGTAGAGCGTGGGGGAGTACGCCGCGTTCTTGGTCGAGGTCGACGCCCACAGCGGGCGCTGCACCAGGGCGCCGCGCGCGGCGAGCTTCTCCCAGCGGGGGCCCGACACCTCGGTGCGGAACATCTGATAGGCAAGCTTGGCGTTGGCCACCGCCGCTTTCCCCCGCAAGGGGTGGCCCTCGGGCAGGCGCTTGTCGGTCTCGGTGTCGACGCGGCTCACGAAGAACGACGCGACCGAGGCGAGCCGGCTGAGATCGCCACCCGCGGCGGCCCGCTGCTCGAGCCCACTCAGGAACGCCTCGATGACCTGGGCGTACCGATCGAGGCTGAAGATCAGCGTCACGTTGACGTTGATCCCGGCCGCAAGCGTCGCGGTGATCGCCGGGAGTCCCTCGAGCGTCGCCGGGATCTTGATCATCACGTTCGGGCGCGAGAGGCGATCCCACAGCTCCTTGGCCTGGTGGATCGTCGCCGCGGTATCGCGCGCGAGGTCGGGCGATACCTCGACCGACACGTAGCCGTCGCCGCCTTCGAGACGGTCGTAGATGGGGCGCAACACGTCCGCCGCGTGCTCGATGTCATTCGTGACGAGGTCCCAGTACGCGTCCGCCGTCGCCGCGCCCGAGCGCGTCACCGACCGCAACTCCGCGTCGTAGTCGTCCCCCTCGGCCATCGCCTTTTCGAAGATGGTGGGGTTCGAGGTGACCCCGCGGATGCCGTGGTCGTCGATCAACTTCTGCAAGCCGCCGGTCGCGATCGCCCGGGTGAGGTTGTCGTACCACGGGCTCTGACCGAAGTCGACCAACCGGGGAATGGCACTCGCCATATTCAGCTTCCTCCCGTTCCGACGGCGTCGAGCAGCGCGAGCGCGCGCGCGACCGTGTGCTCGGGCGTGATCCCGAGCTCTCTCATCACCACTTCGCCGGGAGCCGACGCGCCGAAGCGATCGATGCTCACGACGTCGTCGGCATAACGCTCCCAGCCGAACCGCACCCCGGCCTCGACCGCGACCGTGGGGACGCCGGGTGGCAACACGTCCAGGCAGTACTCGGCGGGTTGGCGCTCGAACAGGGACCACGACGGCATGGAGACGACCCGCGCCGCGATGCCCTGAGCCGCGAGCTGCTCGCGGGCCGCCACGCACACCTGCACCTCGGAACCGGTCCCGATCAGGACCACGTCGGGCCGGTCACGGTTCTCCGGCGCGAGGACGTACGCGCCCGCGGCCACGCCGGCCGGCGCGCGTTCGGCCGTACCTTCGAGCACCGGGACCTTCTGACGCGTGAGGATGAGCGCGGTCGGGCCGTCGCCGTCGAGGTGCACCTTCCACGCGGCCGCGACCTCGTTGGCGTCGGCAGGGCGAACGACCCGCAGACCCGGCATCGCCCGCAACGACGCGAGCTGCTCCACCGGTTCGTGGGTCGGGCCGTCCTCGCCGACGCCGACCGAGTCGTGCGTCCACACGAAACACACCTTCGTCTGCATGAGCGCGGCCAGCCGGACGGCCGGGCGCATGTAGTCACTGAACACGAAGAACGTGCCGACGCACGGCACGAGTCCGGCGGCCGCCATCGCGTTGGCAACCGAACCCATCGCGTGCTCGCGGATCCCGAAGTGGATCAGTCGGCCGGTCGCGTCGTCGGAAGTGAACGTGCCGAGGCTCTTCACACCCATACCGGTGTTACCCGTGAGGTCGCCCGACCCGGTGAACAGGCCCGGTACGAGATCGGCCACCGCGGCGAGCACGTCCTCGATGGCGTTGCGGGTGGCGACCGAAGCGCCCGCCTGCCAGATCGGGAGCTTCTGCTCCCAACCGTGGAGGCCCGCGCCCGAGAGACACGCTTCGTACTCGTCCGGCTTCGAGCGCGCGTCCCACACGGCCCGCGCCGCCGCGCCGCGCGTACCCGCTTCGCGGTACGACAGGAGTACGTCGTCGGGGACGAAGAAGTCCTCCGGCGGCAGGCCGAGGATCTGCTTTACCTTGGCGACTTCGTCGGCGCCGAGCGGGCTCCCGTGCGCGGCGGACGTGTCCTGCACCTTCGGCGACGGGTAACCGATGTGCGAACGGAGGACGACCAGCGTGGGCTTCGTCTCCTCGGCGATGCCGGCGCGGAGCCCCGCCTCCAACGCGTCGAGGTCGTTCGCGGCCTCGCCGAGCTGCACGACATGCCAGCCGTACGCTTCGAACCGCTTCGGGACGTCGTCGGTGTAGGCGAGTTCGGTCGCGCCGTCGATCGTGATGTGGTTGTCGTCGTAGACGAAGACCATCCGCCCGAGGCGCAGGTGCCCGGCCAGCGACGCGGCTTCGTGGCTGACGCCTTCCATCAAGTCGCCGTCGCTGCAGATCCCGAAGATGCGGTGGTCGCAGAGATCGGCGCCGAAGCGCTCGCGCAGGTGCTTCTCGTTGATCGCGAATCCCACCGCGTTGGCGAAACCCTGGCCGAGGGGGCCGGTCGTGATCTCGACACCCTTGGTGTGGCCGTACTCCGGGTGACCGGGAGTACGCGAACCCCACTGGCGGAACTGTCGGATGTCATCGAGCTCGAGGCCGTACCCGGTGAGATAGAGCATTGCGTAGAGGAGCATCGACGCGTGGCCGGCGGAGAGGACGAACCGGTCGCGGTCCGCCCAGTCGGGCTCGGTCGCGTCGTACTTCATGATGCGCGTCCAGAGCACGTGCGCGAGGGGGGCGAGCGCCATCGGCGTTCCGGGATGCCCCGAGTTCGCCTGTTGAACCGCGTCCATCGCCAGACCGCGGATCACGTTGATCCCGCGTTGTTCCAGCTCGTCAGCCACATCGGCCCCTTTCGTCACCCGCTCGGCAGCCTAGGGGTACCCACACCGCGGCCCCGCGTCATTGCCCGCGAGGTCTACCCGCTCGAGGGCGGGGCGTCAGCGCTCGAACACGGCCACTCCGGCCGTGAAGCTGTGCAGGAAGTTCCGGCCTCCGATCGGGCCGATCTCACCGGCGCAGAAGGCCCCCGCGAGCGGTACGGGACCGAGGAGCTCCTCGACCGCGCCCGCGTCGTGATTCGGCTCGGGAAACAGGTGGCGGCCCCGCCCGTTACACGTGAACAGCAAAGCCGCGTCGCCTCCCACCCCCGACAGCAGCGCGCGCAGGTCCTCGTCGGCCGACTCGGCGTCACGCACCTGGAATTGCACGCTCGTGCCCACCTCGACGCGATCACCGATCGCGATGGCGCCGTTGCGCCGGTCGGCACCGAGCACGTTGCGGATCAAGAAGTCGCCCCGGGCGAAGTCGAGCTTGTGTTCGTCGACGACCACTCCGAGGTGCAATCCGTTACGCATCAGCTCGCGTTCGGGATCGGTCGCCGCCTGCACGAGCTCTTGGAGTCGCGCCATCGCGGGTTGCCCGGCGAGCTCGTACACGAGGTTGCGCTCCGCGGCGGTAACGGTGAACGGTGTGCCGATGGGCCGACAACCCTGCGAGACGACCGGGCGCACCGGCACGTCCTCGGAGCACAGCAACGCGACGGCGCCGTGGTCGAGAATGCGGTCATCGAGCGCGAGACGATTCGCGCCGGCACGCGTGCCCGCCGAGGCCATCCCGCCCATCACGGTCACACCGGGGAGCCGGCTGTTGCAGATCTCCAAGAAGTCGCCGACCGGAAACGAGTACGGCTCGGCGACCATCAGCATCGTTCCGCGCGCCGGCACCCAATCGGGCCAGCCCGCGATCTCGTAGCCGTCGTCGGTCTCCCGAGTCTCCAGCGCGATCGGATCGATGCGGCCGGCGCCGAACGAGGCCGCGAACACCGAGAGCCCGGGCGCGTCCTCCACCTCGAGTCCGCCGCCGGCGACCCCGACCATCGTGGCGCCGATCGAGGTCTCGGGCTCGAGCAGCTTGCGCAGACCGCCCATGACGTCCTCGAACGCCCCGGCGTGGTGCGGCGAGGTGAAGCAAACGAGCAGGTCAGGGCGAGCACCGTCGAAGGCTTCGAGAATCTCGCCCGCGACCTCGCCCACGGCCTCGACCGGAGTTGGGTGCAGCGAGAGCGCGGACGCGTACCGGTTCACGAGATCCATTCTCTCCGAGGGTCGACGCCGAAAGGGGTCGGGTTGAGCGCGACCTGGGCTTCAGGTCGGCGGGAGCGCGGTCAACGGGACCGTGACCGCCGATCCGCTCTCGACGATCGCACAACGGGCCTCGACCGTCCCCGGCCCGGGGAACTCGAGCTCGCCCCGTACCAACCGGTAGCCGAACTTGCCCGGCTCCACGAAGAAGCTCTGGCGGTTGCGCCCGATCTCCTCGCCGTCGTCGCGCACGAAGACCGTCTCGAGCGTGGCGTTGCCGTCGGTACCCGGCGCGGCGCGCACGAGCACCACGAGATGTGGGGTCAGCTGCGCGGGATACGCGGGAACCGCGGTGGAGAAGAACGCGCCCGTGATGTCGATGCGGGTCGCCGGACCGGCGACCTGACGGAAGTCGATGGCTTCGACGAAGAGGGCGGCGACGATCTCCATGGCCGCGGACCTTACCCGCCGGCCGCGCGCCGACGGACCGGACGGCGGGGCCGCTAGGTCACCAACACGACCTCTACCGACCGGGGACCGTGGACGCCGAGCGTCGTGATCATCTCGAGGTCGCCGGTGCGGCTCGGGCCGCCGATCCAGCTGAGCGCGCTCGGCAACTCGCCCGCCGCGATCTCGCGCATCGCCTCGGCGAGCGTGCCCGCCACGTCGGCGACGCGCAGGACACACACGTGCTCCGGCGGAACGAGGCTCGTGGCCCGGGGCGAACCCGGCGCGGCGACCAACGCGATGGCGGCCGGGGCGACGACGGCGCCGCGTGCGCCGGTGACGCCGACCTCGACGTCGGCCAGTCGCTGCGACCACGATGGATCTCCCGGCAACAGCACTTCGACGCCGCGCGCGGTCAGCGCGTCGACGAGCCCGGGGATCGGCACGTCGTCGTTGCACGCGACGACGGCACTCCTGCCGATCCGCTCGACGATTGCCGTGCGCGGCGTCGTCGATGCTCATCGGGCCCGACACCGTGCACGTGTTGGCTCGTAGCGCCGCGATCAGCGTGTCGATCACGGATGCTCCTTGGCCCAGCGGTCGCGGAACGGCTCGCGGGCGGGCCGGGGCAGCTCGCGGGTGGCGGTCCACGCGCGGAGCCCGGGCACCCGGCCGCGCGTCACGCGGCCCAGTGCGGTCGTGAGGCGATAGCCCCGCGGCGTCGACCAGGTTCGCGCCCACACCGCCCAGAACACGCGGCGGCGCCGGCGCATCGCGGTGTGCGCGTCGGGGACGTCGGCGCGCAGCGACAAGATCATGTCGCCGAGAGGGATCTTGACCGGGCACGCGTCGCTGCACGCGTGGCACAGGGTCGAGCCGTAGGGCAGATCGGCGCCCTCCGCGCCTCCCGACAGGAGCGGCGTGAGCACCTTGCCCATCGGCCCCGAGTACACGGAGTCGTACGCGTGACCACTGACGTTGCGGTACACCGGGCACACGTTGAGGCATGCACCGCACCGGATGCACGCGAGCATCTCTTCGTATTTCGTACCGAGCAGCGTGCGCCGCCGGTTGTCGAGGAACACGACGTGCAGCTCCTCGGGCCCGTCGACCTCGCCGGCACGGCGCGGGCCGCTGATCATCGTCACGTAGTTCGACAGGGCCTGCCCGGTCGCGTGCGTCGTCAACAGCGGCAGGAGGATCCCGACGTCGGCGAGCCGGGGGATCACCTTCTCGACCGGCATCACGGCGACGTGCACGCGCGGCAGCGTGGTGCACAACCGGCCGTTTCCCTCGTTCGTCACGAGCACGAGCGTCCCGGTGTCGGCCGCAGCGAAGTTCACACCGGTGATGCCGATGTCGGCGCGCAGGAACTCGCCCCGGAGCCGCTCGCGCGCCCACGCCGTGAGCGCCTCGCGGTCGACGGCCAGATCGGTACCCGCTTCGCGAGCGAGAACGTCGCGGATCTGCGGGAGCGTCTTGTGAATCGCCGGCGTGATCATGTGCGAAGGCCGCTCACCGGCGAGTTGCACGATGTACTCGCCGAGATCCGTCTCGACGCTCGTCAGGCCCGCGTCCGCGAGCGCGTTGCCGAGGTCGATCTCCTCGGTGGCCATCGACTTGCTCTTCACGACCGTCCGCGCGCCGCGTTCGCGGGCGAGGTCGACGATGACACGCCGCGCCTCGGCCGGGGTCGCGGCTCGATGCACCTGCACGCCGCGGTTCGTGAGCGAGCGCTCGAGGCGATCGAGCCATCCGTCGAGATCGAGCAGGGTCTCGCGCCGGATCGCGGCGGCGGCATCCTTCCAATCGGGATGGGCCGCGGCCGCGTCGCCCGCGGTTCGCAGGCGACGGTCGAGGTTGTGCAGCGCCTGCTGCAACTGCGGATCGGCAACCGCGGTCGCGGTGCGCGCATGGAAGTCGGCGCCGGGCGTGACGATGCCGTGGCCGCCCGACGCCGGGCTGGTGATCGCTCATCGGCCCGGGAGTCCGGACGCGAGCAGGTCGGCGAGATGGATCGGCTGGGGCACGGTGACCGGCCCGATCTTGCGGCGCCGGCCGTCGAGGTGCATCAGGCACGCGAGGTCGCCGCTCACGAGATACCGCGCCGACGTCGTGGCCGCGTGCCCGAGCTTGGCGTCGGCCAGGCGGGTCGAGACCTCCGGGAAACCGAAGGAGAACACGCCGCCGAAGCCGCAGCACGTGTCGGGCTCGGACATCTCGACGAGCGTCGCCCCCGCGGCGGCGAGCAGCCGGCGGGTCTGGTGCCCGAGCCCGAGATTGCGCAGGCCGTGGCATGCGTCGTGCACGGTGACGGTCGCGTCGAGTCGGGAACCGATGTCGTCGACCCCGAGGACGTCGACGAGATACTGCGAGAGCTCGTACGTGCGGGTCGCCACCGCGTCGACCCTCCGGTCGTCGACCAGATGCGGATAGTGATGACACACCATCGCCGCGCACGAACCCGACGGCGTGACGATCGCGTCGAAATCACCCGACGCGAAGACGTCGAGGTGGTGGCGGGCGAGACGGACCGCGGCCTCGGGTTCGCCCGCGGTGAGCGCGGGTTGACCGCAACACGTCTGCTGAGCCGGGAACACGACCTCGACACCCGCGGCCTCGAGCACGCGCACCGTCGCCTCGGCCGTGTCCGGGAAGACCTGATCGGCCACGCAGGTGACGAACAGAGCGACCTTCGGCATCGATCGACGTTACACGGGCACACCGGCGACCCAGACGCCCCGGACCGCGAGCGACTCCGGGTCGAGGGCGACGAGATCGGCGCGAGCGCCCGGCGAGATCCGCCCGCGGTCGTGCAGATCGAGCACCCGGGCCGGGTTGGCCGCGGCGTGGCGAACGGCCCGGGGAACGGGCACTCCGATCGACGCGATGTTGCGCAGTGCCACGTCCATCGTCAGGGTCGAACCTGCGAGCGTGCCGTCACCGAGGAAGGCGGCGCCGTCGCGTTCGACGACGGGCGGTTCGGTCGCGACCGCGTCGGTCACCAGCACCGCGTCGGTGCGCGTCGGCGAGCGCGACCTTCACCATGACCCGGGTGCACATGGACGAAATCCGCGATGAGCGACGGGACGAGACGCACGTCGTCGAGGGCCGCACCCGCGAGCCCGGGCGCGCGGTGATGCAGCGGACCCATGCCGTTGAAGAGGTGCGTCACCATGCGCGCGCCGGCGTCGGCCGCGGCGAGCGCGCCTTCGTAGTCGACGGTCGAGTGGCCCAGCGACACGACGACGCCCGACTCCGCGAGCGCTGCGCGTCGCCGCGAATCCGGGATCGGCCTCGGGCGCGAGCGTGACGAGGCGCACCAGGTCGCCGTAGGTGTCCACGACGTGGCGCAAGAACTCGAGGTCGACGGTGCGCAGCACCTCCGGTGGGTGCGCGCCGGGAGCCCGCCCCAGGAAAGGGCCCTCGAGGTGTACGCCGAGGACCGCGTCCGGACGCGCGGTGCGCACGCGGGCCGCCCGTTCCAACACCACGTCGTACGCGTCGAGCGGCGCGCTGCAGACCGTGAGCAGCAAGCCCGTCGTGCCGCGCCGCGACGAGCGCGTCGACGGCCCCGACGATCTGCTCGACCGACGCGCCGGCGAAGTCGACCGCGCCGGCGCCGTTGACCTGGAGATCGATGAATCCGGGAGCGAGCAGAACGTCACCGAGATCGCGGCGCCCGCGGGCGCGTCGCCGGAACCGGTGGCGACGATCCGGCCGCCCGCGACGGTGACCCAGGCCGGGCTCGCCGACTGCCCGCCCTCGCCGTTGACGACGCGGGCGCACTGCAGCGTCAGCGATTCCGGGATTCCTTCCACAACGCCCACCTGAGCTTCCACAGTCCGCGCAGCGTACGCGGGACCCGTGTGATGAACGTGCTGCGGGCCTGGCGGAGCTCGCGTACCTCCACCGGGATCTCGGCGGTCCGCAGCCCCGCGCGCTCCACCCGCAGGATCAGCTCCGTATCGAAGAGATCCTGACCGAACGTGCAGATCTGCGCGTAGGGCTCCACCGCCGCTCGCCGCATGGCCTTGATCCCGTGCGTGTCGGAGACCCGCAGCGAGAAGACGACGCGCAGGATCGTCGAGAAGACCGTGGTCGCGAGCTTGCGGATCGGGTCGCGATTGTCGGTGGCGCCCGCCCCCCGCTTGGAGCCCACGACGATTGCCGGACCGCCGTCGGCCAGTACCTGTCCGACCGCGGCATCGAGGAAGTCGAGGTCGAAGTAGTCGGTGTCGAAGTTGACGACGGCTTCACCCCGGGCGTCGAGCAGACCCGAGCGCAGCGCACGCCCGTAGTCGGCCTGGTCACGGTGCTCGACTCGAATTTCGGGCATGCCGGCCGCGAGCTGCTGCGCGAGCGCGAAGGTCCCGTCGGTCGAGCCGTTCTCGACGACGAGCACCTCGAACGCCTCGCCCCGGGCGCGCAGACCGGTCACCACGCTGGTGACCGACGAGGCGAGGATCTCGGCCTCGTTGTACGCCGGCATGACCACCGAGACGCGCGGCGCGCTCATGCGAGGCGCCGGTCGGAGAAGGGCAGCGGGGCGCCGGGCGTGACGTGCGTGCTCAACGGACCCTGGCGGACCGTGACGACCGGGCGCGTGCGGCCGAGGGCGCGACCGTCGAAGGTTCCGTCGGGCGCGACCGCGCGCTCGTCGCCGTCGACGAACACACGCAACGGTGCGCCGGCGGCACTCGTACGCCAATCGTCGTAGGCCTGCAGCGCGAGCCGGCACAGGCGGTCGATCGCGTTGTCGTCCTCCCGCACCGCGGCGCGGGCGTTCGAGCGCGGGCGAGCCGTCGGCCATCTGGACGACCGGGGTGTAGATGGCGAAGCGGGGTCCGAACACGACCCTCTCATCGGTACGCGCACCCTTCCAGACATAGAGAACGGCGAAAGCCGCGTGCATCGCGGGTTCCGGATCGGGAGCGACGGCCCGCCCCCGGCCCGAGGAATCGACCGCCGCGACCGGGTGGGCGCTCTGGACGAGGCGGAGTGCGGCCAGGCCGGCATCGGCGGCGCGGCGGGCCGCGAGCGCCCAGGGCCCGACCTCGCCGGCGAGATGATCGCCGTCCGGCGCGCTCCCGGCGAACGCGTCGACGGCGTCGCGGGCCGCGGTCAGCTCGGCCCGGAGCTCTGCCACCGGCGAGGCCCAATCGGGTCCGGCGAGCGCGGCTGCGAGCGCGTCGGCCAGGACGGCCAGACGCAGCGTGCCGGGTTCGGCGATCGGGCTGTCGGCGCACGCACGCGCCAGCGCCGTCAGCGCGTCGGCGCGATCACCGCCGACCGCGGTCAGCGCGCGCGACCACGACGCGTCGCGGTCGTACGTGTCGGGTGCGTCCAGGAACTCCATCGCGGTCGCGAGGGGAACCTGCGACGCGTAGGCCTGCGTCATCGGGTTGCAGAGGACGCCGCCGACGATGTCGGCCAGATCGGGATCACGGCCCTGGTACGGGCCGAGGTGGAGCGAGCTCGTCATCAGCGCGTCGTTCACGGGGAAGTTGTCCCACACGATCACCCGCCGCTCACCCAATGCCTCGGTCCAGCCTCGTGCGTCGGATGCTCGCAGTTCGGGCGAGCAGACCGTCGGCCCCGTCCACATCACGTCGACCTCGGGCGGCATTCCGCGGCCCGAGCTCCGAAAGGTACGGCGACGGGTGCGTGCCCACGTATTCCGTCGGGCACATCGTGAGCGCGGCGCCGTCGAGCGCCGAATACAGCCACGTGACGAGCGCGGCCTGGCGCGGGGCGAGCCCGGGCTGCATCGGGATGTCGTCGAGCAGGAGCAAGAACCAGACGACGCCCGCGTCGCGCAGCGGCCGCAGCTTCGCCAGCAACGTCCGGCGATCGGTCGGCGATCCGTAGTCGATGTCGAGTCCGGGCGAGATCGCGAACCCGAACCGCACTCCGAGCCCGGCGCTGTGCGCCGCGAGCGCGCGGAAGCGCTCGAGCTCGATCGGGTCGTACGGCACGCGCCACTCGGCCCGATGCCGGACGTCGTCCTTGGGCGCGTAGGCATAGGCGTTCATGCCGCGTGCCGCCAGGAACGAGATGATCTCGAGGCGCGCGTCGTGCGACCACGGCGTCCCGTAGAAGCCTTCGACGACGCCGCGCACAGCGAACGAGCGCAGCACGAGCACGACACTATCGGCGCCGCGTACGCTCCGATCCATGATCTCTCAGCTCGACGCCCTCGCCGTTCACGCGCAGAACATGCCCGACAAGGTCGCCGTCGTGGTCGACGCGAGCGGCGGCGCCACGCCGTCGACGACCACGTTCGCCGATCTGAACGCGGAGGTGAACCGGCTCGGCCACGGGCTCCTCGCGGCCGGCGCCCGTTCCGGCGAGCGTCTGGTGTGGTGCGGGCCGAACTCGCTCGAGGTCATCACGACGATCCACGCGGCGCGGCAAGTGCAATCTCGTCGCGGTGCCGCTGTCGTATCGATTCAACGCGCGAGGAGATGCAGTACGTCATCGACAACTCCGACGCGACGGTGGTCGTCGTCGACGCCGAGGAGGCGGCGCTCGTCGCCTCCGTGCGCGATCAGCTGCCCAAGCTGAAGGCGGTCGTCGTGTTCGGCGGCGCGGTGCCGCCCGGGAGCGGCTTCTTGGCGTGGGACGACGTGTGCTCCGGCCAGCCGAGCGGTGAGCCCGACATCGCCCCCACCAGCGAAGCGGGCGCGGCGATGATCTACACGTCGGGTACCACGGGAAAGCCCAAGGGAGCGTTGCGGACGCGCACCGACCGCCAGATCGTGTTCGCGCTGCTCGACTCGCTGCGGCTCCTGCACGAGAACTCGGTCCACCTCACCACCGGCCCGCTGTACCACTCGGGGCCACTCGCGTTCGCGTCGATCGCCCACACGCTGGGCGCGCCCGTCGTCGTGCTCCGCAAGTTCGACCCGGTGCGCTGGATCGGCCTCGTCAAGGAGCACCGTGTCACCAACACGTTCTCGGCTCCGACCCAGCTCAAGCGCATCGTGTCGCTGCCCGACGCGGAGCTCGACCGGGCCGACATGTCGTCGATGATCTGTCTCATCGCGAATGCCGCGCCGGTGCCGTACGCGCTCAAGCAGGAGATCATCGACAAGCTCGGCGACGGGTTCTTGTTCGAGGTGTACGGCTCCACGGAGCTCGGCGTCGACACCGTCCTGCCGCCCGAGGATCAGCTCCGCAAGCCGGGATCGTGCGGCAAGCCCTACGGCGGCATCCAGATCCGGATCGTGAAGGACGACGGCGAGATCGCGGGAGTGGGGGAGGCGGGCGAGCTCTTCGTCCGGACCGGCCTGGCGATGGACGGCTATCACCACAGCGACGAACAGCTCACCGAGCTCGCCGACGACCAGTGGAAGTCCGTCGGCGACATCGCGTACGTCGACGACGAGGGCTACGTCTTCATCTGCGACCGCAAGAAGGACATGATCATCTCCGGCGGGGTCAACATCTATCCGGCGGAGATCGAAGCAGTGTTGCACGCGCACGCGGAGATCCTCGACGTCGCAGTGTTCGGCGTCCCCGACGACGAGTGGGGTGAGAGCGTGTACGCGATCGTGCAGCCGAAGGCCGGTGAGACCATCGACCTCGACGAGATACGGGCGTTCGCAGAGTCGCGGCTCGCTCGCTACAAACAACCGCGCGCCTACGAGGTGCGCCGGGAGTTGCCCCGCACCGACTCCGGCAAGTTGCTCAAACGGGTCCTGCGAGACGAGTACTGGCGCGACCGCGACTCCGCCGTATGAGCGCGTCGATCCCGGCCCGCCTCAGCTTGATCACCATCGGGACGCGCGACCACGCACGCATGCGCGCCTTCTACATGGCGCTCGGATGGCCCGTCGGTGTCGACATCGCCGGTGACCTGACGTCGTTCCTGCTCGGAGGCGTCGTGCTCGCGCTGTGGCCGCTCGAGCTCCTGGCGGCGGAGGCCGCGCCGGGAGCGCCGGTCCCCGGCGAGTGGACGGGCGTGACGCTCGCGTGCAACTGCGACACCCGCGATGACGTCGACCTCGCGTTCGCGGCCGCGGTCGCGGCCGGCGCCACGGTGGTCATGGAACCCGTCGACCGCGACTGGGGTGGACGTTCCGGCTACTTCGCCGACCCCGAAGGCAACCGCTGGGAGGTCGCGTGGGCGCCCGGAATGCAGTTCGACGACCGCGGCAGCGTGACGAGCTTCGGCGCCTAGCGACCTGATCGACCCGTCGCCTGCCCGGCCGGCCCCGCCGGTAGCCTCGGCCGCCGTGCCGACCCTCTCCGAAGCCGCGTCGAAGCAGCTCCTTGCGCAATTCGGAGTCGTCGTGCTCGACGAACGCACTGCGCCCGACGTCGAAGGCGCGGTGGCGGCCGCGGCCACCCTCGGCTTCCCCGTGGTCGTCAAGCTCTGCGGAGACGCGATCGCGCACAAGACCGAGCGCGGTCTCGTCCGGCTCGGCCTGGGCGGCGAGGCAGCGGTCCGGGCGGCGGCGACCGAGCTGCTCGCGGCCGCCCGGCCCGAGGACGGACCCGTCGAGCTGCTGATCGCACCCATGGTGCACGGCGCGCGGGAACTCATCGCCGGGCTCGTCCGCGACCCGCAGTTCGGCCCGTGCGTGATGTTCGGCGTCGGCGGAGTGCTGGCCGAGGCACTGGGCGACGTCGCCTTCCGGTCGGTACCGCTCGACGCATTCGACGCCGACGAGATACTCGACGATCTCGCGACCCAGAAGCTGCTCGGTCCGTTCCGCGGCGAGCCGGCGGTCGATCGCGCCGCGGTGGCCGCCACCCTCACCGGTCTCTCGCGGCTCGCGCAGGAACGGCCCGACGTCGCCTCGGTCGACCTCAATCCCCTCATCGTCGTCGAAGGCAAGCCCGTCGCGGTCGACGCGCTCGTCGAACTGACCGACGGTCCGGCCCCGGAGCGACCGGCGCCGCGCGCCCGCCCCGACGACGAGGGCTTCCGTGCGCTGTTCGAGCCCCGGGGCGTGATCGTCGCGGGCGCGTCGACCCATCCCGCCAAGTTCGGCTTCGTCGCACTGCACAACATCCTCACGTCGGGCTACGGCGGCCGGGTCGGGGCGACGAACCTCGAAGCCACACCCGTGCTCGGTGTGGAGACCGCCCGAACGGTCGACGAGCTGCCCGACGGACCGTGGGATCTCGTGTTCGTCTGCACGCCCGCGGGAGCCAATGCGGAACTGCTCCGCGCGTGCGCGCGCCGCGGCGTACGCGCCGCGTTTCTCACCGAGCGCGGGCTACGGCGAGGCGGGGGCCGAAGGCGTGCGCGCCCAACGCGAGCTCGTCGCGCTGGCCGACGAGCTCGGCATCTTGTTGGCGGGCCCGAACGGTCAAGGCGTCGTCTCGACCCCGGTGCAGTTGTGCGCGGAGATCGTGGCGCCGTATCCACCCGCCGGCCGGATCGCGATCGCGAGCCAGTCCGGCAATTTCGTCTCCTCGTTCGAGAACTGGGCGGTGCAGACGGGAGTGGGTGTCAGCCGGGCGGTTTCCGCGGGGAACGCGGCGGCCGTCTCGGTCGCCGACTACCTCGACTGGTATGCCGACGACCCCGCGACCGCGGTCAGCTTGGCGTACGTCGAAGGCGTCGACGACGGCCGGGCGCTCTTCGACCGGCTCGCGGCCGTTGCCCGGCGCAAACCCGTCGTACTCGTGAAGGGTGGCACGACCGCGAGCGGCCAACGCGCTGGCCGCGAGTCACACGGGCAGTCTCGCGGCCGACGATCGCATCTTCGACGGCATGTGTCGCCAGGCCGGCATCACCCGCACCGTGACCGTCGAAGAAGCGTTCGAGGCCGCGGCCACGTTCGCGACCCAGCCCCCGCCGCGCGGTCCGCGCACCGCGGTGCTCACGACCGCGGGCGGATGGGGAGTCGTCACCGCCGACGCGATCGCACGCGCGCCGGGTCTCGAGCTGGCGGTACTGCCCGACGACCTACGCGCCGCGATCGACGGGAAGCTCCCGCCCCGTTGGAGCCGGAACAACCCCATCGACCTCGCGGGAGGCGAGACGCGCGACACGATCCCCGAGGTGATGGAGCTCGTCGCGCGCCACCCCGACATCGACGCGATCGTGTACCTCGGCCTCGGGATCCAGTCGAACCAAGCCCGGTTGCTGCGGTCCGGGGCGTTCTATCCCGACCACGGGCTGGAGCGCATCGTCGCCTATCACGAACGCCAAGACATCCGCTTC
The DNA here is from genome assembly GCA_963839575.1 of uncultured Actinomycetes bacterium. Taxonomy (GTDB): domain Bacteria; phylum Actinomycetota; class Acidimicrobiia; order IMCC26256; family PALSA-610; genus PALSA-610. The sequence goes on from CAWIVQ010000003.1 coordinate 3,708,965, forward strand.
GCACAAGCAGCCGCGGAGATCTCGGACGCGACCGGCAAGCCGATCCTCACCGCCACCGAGCTCGCCGTCGCGGCGCCCGACAACCCCGGTCCGGCGGCCGTGCGAGCAACGGGCCGGGTCTGTTATTCCAGCGCGAACCGGGCCGTGGTCGCGCTGGCCCACCTCTGGCACGACGCGCACTTTCGCCGGGCACGCGGCCTGTGACGTGAAGCGGCGCACGCTCACGAGCCTCGTGATCGTTGCCCTCGCGTCCGCGACAGGCGCCGTCGTCCTCGTCTCCGGCCTGCGCCCGGCGAACAGCTCGCCGCCGGCCGCGGCCGTCGCCGCGACGAACGTCGCGCCGCTGCGCACGCCGTTGTGGTCGGCCCGCCGGGCGCCGACGTTCCTCGCGCGTGCCGTCGAGAGCACGACACTGGCGCGCGCCCGGGTCGAACTGACGCAGCGCCTCGCGACCATCGTCGCGCCCGTGCGAGGCTGCGTCGCCGTCGACGGCCCGCCCGGCGTCCTCGCACGCGTCGACGCCGACGTCGCCCTCGCGCCGGCGTCGACGCTGAAACTCCTGACGGCGACGACTGCGATCGATCGCCTCGGCGCCGACCACCGCTTCACCACCAGGGCGTTCATGGACGAAGACGGTGACCTCGACATCGTCGGCGCGGGCGACCCGCTGCTGGCGACGCCCGAGCACATCGCGTACCAACATGCGCAGCGACAATTCGCGACAGCACCCTTCACGCCGCTCTCGCAACTCGCGGATGCCATCGTGGCCGCGGGAGTGCGCCACGTCTCCGGTTCGATCGCGGTCGACGACCACCTCCACGAGACGCTGCGCTTCCTTCCTGTGTGGAAGCCCGTCTACACGACCGAGGGTGACATCGGTTCGCTCGGCGCGCTGACGGTCGACGGCGGTTGGGCCGACGCGCGCGACCAGACGCCCGCCGGCGATCCCGCGGTGACCACCGGTCAGCGGCTCGAGACCCTCCTCGCAGCCCGGGGCGTCACCGTCGAGCGCGGCGTACGACGCGCCGCCGCGTCGGCCGACGCGCACGAGATCGCGCACGTCGATTCGGTTCCGCTCTTCGCGATCGTCGGCGAGATGCTCACGAGCAGCGACAACTACACCGCCGAGGAACTACTACGGGACATTGCCGTCGGCAGCGCGGGCACCGCGCCCGCGACGACCGCCATGGGCACCGCCCTCGTGCGCCAGGAGCTCGTACGCCTCGGCATCCCGACGACCGGAGTCGTGCTGCACGACGGTTCCGGGCTCGCACCGACCGACCGCGTCACGTGCGAGGTCTTGCTGCGGGTCGTCGAGCTCTCGTCGCGGCCGAAGTACGCGGCCATCGACCGGGGGCTCCCGATCGCCGCAGCAGACGGGAACGCTCGCCGCGCGTTTCGGCGGCGGCGCGCTCGCGGGCAAGCTCCGAGCCAAGACCGGTTCGCTCGACGGCGTGGTCGGCCTGGTCGGCGTCATCGACCGTCCCGACCAGCTCCACTTCGCCTTCGTCGCGAACGGAAACTTCTCGACCGCGAGGGGCGAGCAATTGCAGGCCGACGTGGCGAGCGCGGTGGCCTCCACCCCGGATCTCCGGGCGCCGACCGACCTCGTACCGCCGCCATGAGCCCTGCCGCAGCGCCGACTGCGCCTTGCACCGGGTGGCGCTCGACGGCGAAACTGCACCGCTCATCCTCGAAAGGTTGTGCGTGGCCGATAATCCGCAACAGACGATTCGCGAGCTCAAGGAGCTCGTCATCGCCTACGCGAAGCAGGAAACGGTCGACCCGCTCAAGGGTCTCGGTCGCTACGTCGCGTTCGGCGTGGCCGGAGCGTTGCTCCTCGGGACCGGGATCATGTTCCTCGCGATCGGCGCGCTGCGCGCGCTGCAGGGCGACCACCGCGGCCCGCACTTCACCGGCAACTGGTCGTGGGCGCCGTACGGGATCGTCGTCGTGGGTGCCTTGGCGATCGCCGGGCTCTCGTGGACGGTAGGGACGAAGAAGAGGAAGAAGTCATGAGCCCGAAGTCGAAGGCGCCCGAGAAGCCGAAGGAACCCATCACCCGCGCCGACATCGAAGCCAAGCTCGGCGAGCTACGAGGAGAGGTCGACGACCGCACGCAGGCCGCCAAGGTTCCCGCCATCGCGGTCGCCGTCGGCGCGGTCGTGCTCACCGTCGTGGCGGCGTACTGGTTCGGCAAGCGCAAGGGTAAGAAGCGCCAGATGGTCCTCGAGATCCGTCGGATCTGACGTGTACGCGTCGCTCCTCCGCCGCTTGACCACGAACGGCCTCCGCAAGGGCATGTCGGGCTCCACCCCCTGGCTCCTGGTCGGGACGGTCGCCGCGGGCCTCCGCGTGTTGCGCTACATCGCGCGCGACGAGGAGGAGGTCCTCTACCGGACGGCCGTCAAGGCCGGCGACGTGTTCGAGGTCGTTGCCCGCTCGAAGCGGTAGCCGGCCCGACCGCCGGTACGCTGGCGTATCCATGAAGGTCGCAACATGAGAGTGGTCTTGCGGAATCCGAAGCGCGAGATCGACGTCCCGGCGCCCCGCAACGTGGGTCGGCTGTTACACGACCTCGACATCGTTGCCGAGTCGGTGATCGTCATCCGCAACAACACCCTGGCCACGCACGACGAGCGCTTGGCCGACGACGACGTCGTCGAGATCCGGCCGGTCATGTCGGGGGGCGCGGTATGAAGTGCGGCCGTTGTCGTGGCCCGGCCGTGATCGAGGTGCGGCGCCACAACGCCGGGTACTGCCGCGACTGCTTCGTCCGCCATTGCGGCGAGCAGGTCCGGCGGGCGATCGACCACTTCGCGATGATCGAGCCCGGCGACCGTGTCCTGGTCGCGGTGTCGGGCGGCAAGGACTCCCTCGGTCTGTGGCAGCTACTGCGGGAGCAGGGCTACGAAGCCGACGGCCTCTACGTCGGTCTGGGCATCGGCGACTACTCCGACGAATCCGGCCGGTACGCGCGCGCGTTCGCCGACGACCGTGGCTGGCCGTTGGTGACGATCGACCTCGCCGAGGAGTACGGATTCGACATCGAGACCGGCTCGCGGGCGGCCAAGCGCGCACCCTGCTCGGCGTGCGGCCTGTCGAAGCGGCACCTCTTCAACGAGGCCGCGATCGCAGGGCGGGTACGACGTGGTCGCCACCGGCCACAATCTCGACGACGAAGCGGCCGTGTTGTTCGGAAACGTCCTGCGCTGGGAGACCGAGTACCTCGGCCGCCAGCACCCCGTGCTTCCCGCCGCGCCCGGATTCGTCCGCAAAGTGAAGCCGCTGATCCGGTTGAGCGAGCGTGAGCTCGCGGCGTACTGCGTGCTCACGAACATCGACTACATCGTCGAGGAAT